>NZ_JAFCMB010000001.1 GCF_018130145.1 Bradyrhizobium sp. AUGA SZCCT0176
AAGGCGCGTTCGAGATCGTCGAGCGAGACTTCGCCCGGACGCAGCGGCCGTTCCAGCACCTGATCCACCAGCGTGCCGTGAGCCACTTGAGCCTCTTTGGGAGCCTGGGGCTGAACCGGGGGTGAAGCGATCACGGGGGCGGGTTCGGCAACGGCTTCCGCCGGCGCATCGTGCGCTCCGCCTTCCGCCAACAGATGCAGCTTCTCGATCAGGTCCTCGTCGCTGCCTTCCGGCTCGTTCTCGGTCGCTTCGAGACCTGCGAGGATTTCCTTGATGCGGTCGATCGAGGACAGGATCAGCGTGACGGCGCCGGCGGTGACCGGCATGCCGTCGCGGAATTTGCCCATCAGGGTCTCGCCGGCATGGGCCAGCGCTTCCAGCCTCGGCAGGCCGAGGAAGCCGCAGGTGCCCTTGATCGTGTGTACCAGGCGAAAGATGTTATCCAGAATCTTCGCATCGCTCGGATCCTGCTCGAACCGCACCAACTGATTGTCGACCGTATCCAGGCTCTCGTTGGTCTCTGTCAGGAATTCCCGCAAAAGATCATCCATCAGAGCGCGCCCTTCAACTATCGATGTAACGGTCGTCTGTTAGGCATAGCCTTTCTGATTTCACGACCACGTTAATTTCACTGTCCGTGTAAATACGGATAACCCAAATAAATTGTCGTAAAATGCTGCACAGATAGCGCGATTGCACCGGCAAAACGCCGTTGGCTGGCGCCTTGAAAATCCGCCGGCGGTTAGCCACGGAATCCGGCTGATGATTTCATGGACGAGGAGCCGCTTGGCCGGCTTAGACCGGCAAAGCCGCGGCATTATCATTTCTGGTAAACAGACTCCTACCAATGCTGCAGCTGGTTCGATCACGTCAGCAATGTCGGCTTTGCGTCCAAGCTGCGCCCTCTCGATCAGTTCTGCGATGGTTCTCGGATATGAGGCGAACCAGCATCCCCGACGGGGTCCAATCGACCCGGCAATGGCAGCGTAGACATCATCGCGATCGCGACCTGAAATTGCCGCATCCGAACGCGCTATCTGGATTCGGCGACGCCCGCGTAGCGAGCGCGCGCTTCGCCAAGGCATTCGTTAATCACCGTCAGCAACGCCGCCGGCGTGAACGGCTTGCGCAGGCAGCGCGCCGCGCCGAGTTCGAGCGCCATTCGCAGAAAATCCGGCGCCGGCGATTCAAGATTCGCAAACGCATATCCCGACATCGCGACCAGCGGAATCGCCGGCGCGCGCTCGTGGAATATCCGGATCGATTCGAAACCGCGCATATGCGGCATGAAGATATCGACGATCATCAGGTCGAAGCTGGCGTCTTCGAGAGCGCGAAGCCCGGCTTCGCCGCCATTGGCTATCGTCACTTCGAAGCCGTGACGCTCCAGATAGATTTCAATGGCCGTGCAGACCATTGAATCGTCATCGACAACCAGTACCCGTGTCATTTCAGCCCCCGAAGCAGGATATCTGCTTTCAATCGCTCCTCAGTCGCAATGGGTGCCCGCCACCCTTTTCTGGTTCGACGCAAAGTTGTTACGTCTTGCTGGCAGCTCAGCCCGTAGCGATCCTCTCTTTCGAAGTATCTGACGATGTCGTTGCGCCTTGCAGTTCCGACGGCGCGGTTGTGACGGCGGCAAGGGTTGCGGCGTGTCTTCGGTGCGGCTCGGCTTCCGACAGACATTCGTCGATCACGCTGAGCAACGTCGCCGGCCGGAAGGGTTTGTGCAGGCACCTGGTCGCACCGAGGCTGAGAGCCATTTTTAGGCAAGCAACATTGTCCGTTTCCGGACCGGAGAACGCGTAACCGGAAATTGCGATCAACGGTACCGTAGGGGCGCGCTGGTGAAATATCCTGATCGACTCGAAACCGCGCATGTTCGGCATGAAAATATCGACGATCATCAGGTCGAACGTTGCGTCGTCGAGCGCCGCGAGGCCGTTGGGCCCGCCGTCCGCGATCGCGACCCTGAAACCGCAGTGCTTGAGCCAGGCGCGCATAGCAAGGCGGGTATGAAGGTCGTCATCGACAACCAGAATACGACGCATGACGGCCTCCTCCGCCGTATCGGACGCGCTGCAAGAAGACACAAAACGACAAGCCCGCCCGACAGGACACGCCTGGCCAGGCACCCCAACAGCGCATCAAGGCTTCTCCGCGAGCAGTTTTGCCTTGCGAATCAGCGCGCTATTCGCAATTCCGTCGCAAATTGGCGAGTCTGTCTGCCCTCCACTGTGTATAGGGCGGGTTCCACAACCTTTGGGTCATCGGGCCAGCGGAGTTCCATCCGTGCCTCGAGACCTTCGAACTGCCAAGGGGCCGTCCCGAGCAAGGCCGGCGCGCCTCTGCCGCAGGCCTACCTGCCTCACAGGGCTCCAAAGCTACCCGACGGGAGGTACGGAATCGTGAGCCGCGACGGCTTTGCCGCCGTCAGAGTGCGGCTATTTGCCGATATTTCCCGCCGGCGATTCATGGCAAGATGAACGGACATTTTTGACGGCGGATATTGCATATTTTTGGTGCCTGGCACCCTGAGACCGGCTTTGACCGTAAGGCAGGAGACTGCTTTGGATTCAGCCCCTCGTTCCCCGAATGGATTTTTGTCCTCGCTGACTGCGGACGATTTTGAACTGATCCGCCCGCATTTGCGCTCCGCCGACCTCACTCAGGACCTGGTGCTGGTGGAAGTCGACGAGACGCTCAAGCGCGCCTACCTGCCGCACCGAGGCGTGATCTCGCTCGTGGTCAAGCTCGCGCGAGGCGAGCACGTTCAGATCGCGATGGTCGGCCGCGACAGCATCTTCGGCGCATTCTCCGCCCTCGGCGATCCAACCGCGCTGAACAGCGCGCTGGTGCTGGTCCCCGGCGTGGCCTCGACGATCGACCTCGATCAGCTTCGGGCGGCTGCCGACCAGAGCGTGACGCTCCGCACTTTGCTGGCACGGCACGGATTGGCGGTCTACGCGCAAATCCAGCAGACTGCGGGCTGCAACGCCTCGCACACGGTAGAGTCCCGCCTGGCGCGCTGCCTGTTACATACCCGCGACCTGTCCGGCAGCGACAAGCTCGTGCTGACCCAGGAAGCGATGGCGCAGATGATCGGCGCGCGCCGCAACAGCGTTTCGCTGGTGGCCAACACGCTGCAGCAGGCGAATTTCATCCATTACAGCCGCGGACATATCGAGATCACCAATCTGGACGGCCTGATCAGGACCTCCTGCGAGTGCTACGCGACGGTCAAGACCCAGTACGACCGCCTGCTGCATCCGCGCATCCATTGCGCGGCAGCGTGACCCCTCGGCCGCTGTCCATGGGCGGGCGGGTGCCCGAGCCCATTGATAGTCGCCGGCCCGGCGATGCGCGTGAAGATTGCGCCCTGCGATCCGGCCCGCGGGAACTCACCGTATAATTACGGCCGGCTTGGCATTTGCCCGGGATTTATTCGGCCGGGAATTAACGCGCTGTTCAATGACCCCTGATACTTGTCACGGTGCTGACGGGTGCAGGTTCGGGAAAGAGCATCGAGACGATTTCGAATGCCACGCGAGTTCACCCGTGTTCGGCGGTTTGCTAGCTGCGCGGAGTAAAGACATGGCTTTTGATTTGTCGATGCCGATCCTGGTG
Source organism: Bradyrhizobium sp. AUGA SZCCT0176 (assembly GCF_018130145.1). Lineage (GTDB taxonomy): Bacteria > Pseudomonadota > Alphaproteobacteria > Rhizobiales > Xanthobacteraceae > Bradyrhizobium. Next base: position 3,628 of record NZ_JAFCMB010000001.1, read on the forward strand.
GTCGATGACTACAGCACCATGATCCGCATCATCCGCAACCTCCTCAAGCAGCTCGGATTCGAGAACGTCGACGATGCCAGCGACGGCTCGGCGGCGCTCGCCAAAATGCAGGGCAAGCGATACGGTCTCGTGATCTCCGACTGGAACATGGAGCCGATGACGGGCTACGACCTGCTGAAGGAAGTCCGCGCGAGCCCGGAATTCTCAAACACGCCCTTCATCATGATAACAGCGGAATCGAAGACGGAGAACGTCATCGCCGCGAAGAAGGCCGGCGTCAGCAACTACATCGTCAAGCCGTTCAACGCGGCGACGCTGAAGACCAAGATGGAAGCCGTGTTCCCCAGCGCGGCCGAATAGCATCGTGCCCGGGCGCGCCGCACCAGGCTGAAGGCCGCCATCCATCGCCGCCCCGCCTTCTATCCTCGCGACCATCAGACGCAGAGCGGGATCGGCGAACGCCGAGGCGGCATCCGACCTGTTTCGCCGTGTCCGGACGGGACGGCCCCGCGCGCCGCACTCGCGGCTTGCCGTACTACTACGGTTTGCGATTTTCACAGACGGATAACGTTGAATCGCGATAGTCGCGTGGACCAAGGAGCCCCCTCATGTTCACGTTCGAAACGAGCGATCAGAAAGAAGTGCGGCGTTTTCGTATCGCCCAGTTCAACGGCAGAACCGCAACCTTCCGCTCGGCCGGCTCGGCCGTCACCGGCCACGTTCGATCGATCGTGGAAAGCAAGTCGAGTGTTCCGGCGGCCTGGGTGATCACCATCATCCCGGAAGAGCCAAAACCGGTTATCGCGACCCGGCCCGCGCCCCGTATGCGCTCTTTCGCGGAAGACTTCTGCTGAGCGGCAACCTGGCGCGATCTTCTCGGAAAGCCGGCTCCCGCTGTTCCGGATCACGCCCTGGTCCGGCCTCGTCGGCCCTGTCGCGTTACAATCGGCCTTTGTGAGCCTGCAGCATTGCGGCGCTTTCACTGCAGGCGCAGTGCGCTTCGCCTTCATTTTTGAGCAAATGAAATAATCAGGCTGGCTGCAACAACGCCTTGCGGACGAGATCCGCGGTGTTGCGGGCGCCGAGCTTGCGCATGGCCTCGGCGCGATGGCTCTCGAACGTCCTCGGGCTGATGTTCATCCGCAAGGCGCCTTGCTTGTTGGAGCAGCCTTCACTGATCAGGCTCAGCACCTCGCGCTCGCGCTTGGTCAGCGGCTTCTGACCGGACTCCGAGGCGAACATCACCCCCGGCGTGCGACCGCCATCCTTGGTGCGGCTGGCCTGGCTCTCCCGCCCCTGCTTGCGATCGGATTCGGAAGCAAAGGCGGGATGCTTGTCCGACATCTGCTTCACCACGACGCAGACGCGTTCGAGTTGTTGAACCGCGTTGTCCACGACCTGTTGCAGGTATACGCGATTGCCGGGCGCCTCGGAGAACTGGTGGCTGTGCTGCTTGATCTCGTTCATGTAGAGCAGCAGCGCCGTCAGCGGCCCGTTCAACTGGCGAGCGATCGACGCTTCCGCTTCTTCCGTTGCGCGAGCGCGCGCGACGGACAATTGGACGATTTCAAGATTGCTCTCGAGAGGCGTGACGGTTTCCATCCACTTCGGGAAGTGCGAATCACCGGCTCGATGGTCTTGCTGCGACATATAACTAATTTATCGATTCCATTGCCGCCGGTGGTTAATTTTTTAACCAGTAAGAATACGGGGAACCGGCAAGTGGACCGGAAACTGAACCAACGGGAAGGGTTTTGGCCTTCAATCGAGGAAGTATGATGTCACCAGGTCAGGACTCCGTAGTTTTACGGCCCGTAGAAATGCGTTGGCCCCGCGCCTAATCCCTCATAATTCCGCCTTATGAGTATTTGCTTCTCTAATGCATTCAATTTAATTCGTTATGGTCCCCGTCCGCCGGACTATTTAAACCCAGGCAGCCACGCGGCAACGCAACAAGCCGCGTGTGACGGACCTCACCGGCAATTCATAGGCGCGGCTTCCATGAAATAATCGACCCGTTTCCGTTAAACGACGGATCGGACGTAGCCTCGACGCGGGTCAGTTGCGCGGGAGCCTCAGGAACTTTTCGAGGAAGCGTCCCGAGGCAACGAGCCTGAACCACCAATATGCTATCCGCCGCGTTGTCATGCGCCGTCGTTAACGCCCGTGCCGGCACCCGCGTGTGACTTGCTTCACAAAGAGCCGTAGAAACACTGTGATCGCAGGCGACCACGGCTTCACCGATTTGCGAGGTGCGGGTCTCGGCGGCCGCGCGATGACCGACGCGCGACATCAACAATAACGAAATCAAGAGAAGGCAGACGGCGATGCCGACATCGCCGCGCACGGCAAGGCGATGCGGGCGCGCGCCAACCGTCCAAACAAGCTTCCGTCCAAATGAAGAATGGCGGCGGATCAGCCAAGCCGGCTGATCTGCTCCTCGGTCACGACGCGCTCGACGTTTTCGGTCTTGCTCTTGATGCGGTAGCGCGGGCGGCCGTCGGCTTCGATCGGCAGGCAGGTGACGATGGTGTAGATGCTGCGTTCCTTGACGGTGGCGCGGCCCTGCGGCCCCTGCAGCTGGTGGTGCACGTCGTCATTGATTGCGTAATTGTGGGCCATCGCCTGTCTTCCCGTTGGAAAAAAGGCTTGTAGTCTCAACGGCCTCGCAAGGCAACCCGCCATTGGCGGGGAACCGGCGCGCCGGTACGCATAGCGCAGTCTCCGGGGCCCGTCAGGCAGCCAAAAGCGCCTTTCGCCGGGCTACCCGGGCGATCGAACCCCTAATGGCGGAACCCGCCAGGGCCCCCTCGTGCAGGCCCTGTTCAATGGACTGGGCGATTCCGGCCATTTCCCGCTCCTGATCGAACAAATTGTTGCCGATGCAGAGCATGTCGATACCGGCCCTCAGCGATTGAAGGCTGGCCTGCCTGGTGCCCAACGCCTTCTGCAGACCCTGCATTTGCATGTCGTCGGTAATCAGGAGCGTATCGGGAAGCCGCTGGCGCAACCGGCCCAGGCCCGCGGCAGACAGGGTCATCGGATTGTCGCGGTCCCATTGCCTGACGATGGCGTGGCTGACCAGCACGGCATCGCCGAACATTTTTGGCGCCAGCGAATAGAACAGCTCTTCCTGCTCGGCGCGCAAACTGTCGGAAATGTCCATGAACTCCTGATGCGAGTCCACCACCGCGCCGCCGATGCCGGGGAAATGCTTCAGACAAAGCCCGATGCCCGCCTCGCGCGCGACCTCGCTCACCAGCAGCGCATTGGCCTCCACCTCGCCGATATCGGCCGACCAGGAACGCTTGATCTTGCCGATGTTCGGATTGTCGGGATTGTAATCAACGTCGATGACGGGCGCGAAGTCGTAGTGAATGCCGAGGCGGCGCATTTCGGCGAAACTGGCGGCGAGTACTTCCCGCTTCTCGCTCAAGGCGAGATGGTTGAATTCCTTCGCGCTCGGCAGCGGCTTGAACCCCTTGCTCTCCTTGAGCCGCCGCACCAGCCCGCCCTCCTGGTCGATGAACACCATCGGGCGCGACGGCAGGCAGGAAATCTCTTCACAGAGAGACTGCACCTGCTCCGGCGATTCAATGTTGTTGTCGTATTTCTGCGTTTGGCAGGAATAGTCGAACAGGATGACGCCGCCCAACCCGTAATTGGCGGCAAATTCCCGCAGCCAAGCCGGGATGGTTTTGCCGAAGAAGCCGAGAATGAAGAGTTCGCCGACGGGCATGAGGGCAGTCCTGATCACCGTTTCAGCGTGCCGAAAAAAGTTTCAATGGTCGACTGGGCTTGTCCCGAAATCCTGTACCATCCAAGGACACTTTCGGTCCAGCCTGCGAGCTGGCACTTCCATCATTGTTCACCTGGCCTCTGTTCGTGGTGCTGCGCGAAGGGGCCGCGCTCAACGACGCGATCGAAGGCGGACCATCGCCGGTTTGTCGAAGTTCTGCATTGCGCCGAAAGCGATCGTCCGCCGAAGACCGGCATCGCCCCTCACGACCGCGAACGATTCCACGTTCGGTGCAAGGGCAGTCCCGCTCACAGTAAGCGGTGGCAAATCGACAGGGAGAGCCTAGATAGGCTGCATGAAAAGCATCGGATTCCTTTCGTTCGGGCACTGGACGCCCACTTCGCAACCGCAGACCCGCTCGGCGGCGGACACGCTGCTGCAATCCATCGAATTGGCCGTCGCGGCCGAGGAATTGGGCGCCGACGGCGCCTATTTTCGCGTTCATCACTTCGCGCGCCAACTCGCCTCGCCTTTCCCGTTGCTGGCGGCGGTCGGCGCGAAAACCAGCCGCATCGAGATCGGCACGGCGGTTATCGACATGCGCTATGAGAACCCGCTCTACATGGTCGAAGACGCCGGCGCGGCCGATCTCATTTCGGGCGGGCGCCTGCAGCTTGGAATTAGCCGGGGATCGCCCGAGCAGGTCATCGATGGATGGCGATATTTCGGCTATCAACCGGCCGAAGGCGAGACCGAAGCCGACATGGGCCGGCGTCATGCCAAGGTCTTTCTCGACGTGCTTGATGGCCATGGCTTCGCGCAGCCCAATCCACGTCCGATGTTTCCAAATCCGCCAGGGTTGCTGCGTCTTGAACCGCACTCCCAGGGACTGCGGGATCGCATCTGGTGGGGCGCCGGCTCGAACGCCACGGCAATATGGGCAGCGAAGCTCGGCATGAACCTGCAGAGTTCGACGCTCAAGAACGACGAAACCGGCGAGGCTTTCCACATCCAGCAGGCTGCCCAGATCAGGGCCTATCGCTCGGCGTGGAAGGAGGCAGGCCATGCGCGCGCGCCACGGGTGTCCGTCAGCCGCAGCATCATCGCCATCATGGATGATCGTGATCGCGCCTACTTCGGCCGCGGTGGAGGCGAGGACGACCAGATCGGCTTCATCTCTCCGGAGACCCAGGCGATCTTCGGCCGCAGCTATGCGGCCGAGCCGGACGTCCTGATCGAGCAGCTGAGGAAGGACGAGGCCATCAATGAGGCCGACACCTTACTGTTGACCGTCCCTAACCAGCTCGGCGTTGCCTACAATGCCCATGTCATCGAATCGATTCTGACACACGTGGCGCCCGCCCTCGGCTGGCGCTAAGGGCTGTTGCGATGTTTCCATGGCTGGTATCCGCTTCGCGCCGGGATCGAGCGACCTGCAGAAGAGGCGGTACCCCAAAAGAGGCAACCAGGTTCCATCCGCTCCGCGATATGTGATACGCAAAAACCGCCGAGCGTTGTGTTACAATTCCATTTCCTGGCGTATCCCACTCGAAAGGAGGCCGAGTTGAGCGTTGCCTTCACCAAGGAAGACAGTGCCGAAACCGCATCGGAGACGCTGCTACCCGACCGCCCGATCTCTCCTCATCCGAACCTGGTTACGGAAGCCGGATTGAAGGCGCTCGAACTTCAACTGCAACAGGCTCGCGAGGCGTACGAGACGGCGCAGCAGATCGAAGACGTCAATGAGCGGCGGCGGCAAGCGGCGACCCCCTTGCGCGATGCGCGCTACTTTGCGGCGAGAGTTCGGACGGCTCAGCTCATCACCCCTCCTGCGTCCACTGATACCGTTGCTTTCGGGAGTACGGTGACCTTCAGGCGCGAGGATGGGCGCGTGCAGAAGTATCATATCGTGGGAGAGGACGAAGCGGACCCGAAGGCCGGCTCCATTTCCTTCGTGTCCCCGGTGGCAAGGTCCCTGATGGGTAAAGCTGTCGGCGATGTCGTCGGCGTATCCGGTCACGAGCTCGAGATCATTGCGATCTCTTGAACCCCACCGCACAAGACGCAGCCGATGCGTGGAGCGCAGCGTCTTGTGAGCTTATGGTCGACCGCGACGGTGAGGCTGCGCAGGACGTCCCGCGTTGCGCGAGAGCGCTCGACGCAGCAGGTCCGCAGGTCGGCGGAATTCGACCACTTCACAGCAAGTTGACGGCCGCTTCCCGATAAGCGCCGGAATCGTGCAGGTAAGAAGGTCCTTCGGCGTCAACGAGACGATGGCTCAGTATGGTGACAAGTTCCATGCGCTGGTGGCGATATCGTCGATCGACAGGCCTGATCATTTTTCCCGTTCTGCTACTCGCGCTGGCGGGCGGGTCGGTTGCGGATATTGGTATGGACGCCAAAATTCAGCACATCGTCACGGCCTATCTGGCGCCGGAGACCGTGGGGAAGCCGGGCGGTCTCGCTGTGGCCGTCTACGCTGCGGGTCACACCGAGTTTTTCAACTACGGCGTCGCCGACGAATCGACAAGGCAGCCGATCACTTCAGACACGTTGTTCAACGTAGCGTCAGTGCGCAAACCGTTTGAAGCAATCCTGGTCGCGCTGGGTACGCTTCGCGGCGAACTCCGTCTCGATGATCCCGTGAGCAGGTATGTCCCCGAGCTGCACGGCGACTACATCAAAGGCGTGACGATCGGTGAACTGGCAACGCATACGTCCGGACTCCTGCTGCCGACCGACCACCCGCCATGGCCAAACGATTCGTTTACGCTGCCGCAGTTCTTCGAGGCGCTCAACGCATGGACGCCGCAATCGGGCGAGCAGCCGGGCAAGCAGCGCATCTACACGCATGCGGGGTATGTGCTGCTGCAGCTCGCGCTCGAACGTCGCTACGGTCGACCGATCGGTGATCTTATCGAGGCGCGTATCCTGAAACCGCTCGGCATGAACCAGACATTCCTCCCGGAGCGCGGGCCGGACCACCGCGCCATCATGGCTCCGGAGCTGATGAAGCGTGTCGTGCAGGGCTACTCCGATACGGGCATGGCGATTGGTCCACGTGGAGATCAGCAGAGTTACTACGATTTCCCGGGGACTGGCCAGATGTTCACCTCGGCGCGCGACCTGGCCACCTTTCTGGCTGCCTTTATCGATGGCCAGGCGATCGATCCGCAGTTGCGGCAAGCGTTGCAGATGACGCAGCGCGAGGCATTTCACGTGACCGAGAAGTTCGGACAGGCGATGGCCTGGGAAAACATCCACTTGAACGACGAGGTCGTCGTCGACAAGCCGGGCGGACTTAACAACGCCTCGGCCTATGTCGGCCTGGTGCCGGCACACAAGACCGGCATCGTCCTGCTCGCCAACCGCGGCGAGTTTCCGCATGAGATCGCCCGCTACCACGTGCTGCCGGAGTTGGCGCGAGAATGAGAAGAACAGCGACTAGTCGCCAGTGGTGATCATAAGTCACCGGGCCTGTCGCGCGTCCGGCAGCTCTTCAATTCTGCAATAGAAACCATATCGATTTTTGACCTTCTTTTCGAAACGGCGGCGTACTATCCCTCAACGGGGTTCGTTCGAGCCCGATAAAAAAAGGGGGGAGCTTCTCCATGGCGGATCCGCAGAAACAAGAGCCGGCCCGAAACGAGCCGGTCGCACTGCCGACCTGGCCCGACGAAGTGTACCGCGTCCTCAAGGACGCTGACGTGCGCCAGGTCGGAATGGTGCCGGATGCAGGCCACAGCCGCCTCATCCGCGCATTCGAGGCGGATCCTCAAGCCCGCGTCATCACCCTGACCACCGAAGAGGAAGGGATCGCCATGCTGGCAGGTGCCTGGCTTGGCGGAGAACGGGGCGTCCTGCTGCTGCAATCGAGCGGCGTCGGCAATTGCATCAACATGCTGTCGCTGCCGATGATCTGCCGCATGCCGCTCTTGATGCTGGTGACGATGCGCGGCGAATGGGGGGAGTTCAACCCGTGGCAGGTCCCGATGGGCCAGGGCACCAGGGCCGTGCTCGAAGCCATGGGCGTGATCGTGACCCGCGCCGATGAGCCGCATCTGGTCGCCTCGACCGTTTCCGGCGCGGCCAACCTTGCCTTCAACACCTGGCGGCCTGCCGCCGTCCTGATCGGACAGCGCGTGCTCGGTGCCAAGAATTTCAAGGAGCTTGCCCGCAAATGAACGTTCCCAACGAACTGCTGCATCGCCGCGACGTCGTCAATGAATTGCTGCGCGACCGGAGCGATCTCCTGGTCGTTGCCGGGCTCGGCGCGCCCAACTGGGATATCTCGGCTGCGGGCGACAGCCCGAACAACTTCCCGCTCTGGGGCGCGATGGGCGCGGCCGCCATGATGGGCTTTGGTCTCGCTATCGCGCAGCCCAAGCGCCGCGTGCTCGTCATCACCGGCGACGGCGAAATGCTGATGAGCCTCGGCGCGCTTGCCACGATCGCCGTGCAAAACCCGGCGAATCTCACTATCGCCGTGCTCGACAACGAGCGCTTCGGTGAGACCGGAATGCAGAAGACGCATACGGCAGGCGGTGTCGACCTCGCGGGGATAGCTGCGGCCGCCGGCTTCAGGACATCGCGGATCGTCAGGACCATGGCCGAGGTGACCGAGATCCGCGAGCTGGCACACCATGGAAACGGGCCCGTGTTCGCGCAGGTCAAGATCAATCCGGAAGCGCTTTACTTCGTGCTGCCGCCCGCCGACGGCGGCATCCTCACCACCCGCTTCAGGCAATCCGTCCTCGGTGAAAGCTCGCTCTATAATTGACGCAAACATTCGACAATAGCCAAGCCCACACCCATCGGGACCATCGAACCAAGGAGAAGGAACACCATGAGCGAGAACGCACAATTCGAAAAAGGCCTTGAGGTCCGGCGCGCCGTGTAGGACGCCGAGTATGTCGACGGAAGCCTTGCCAAGGCTGACGACTTCATGATGGCGCTTTCAGCGCATCACCACGGAATGGTGTTGGGGTTACGCGTGGACGCGGGACGGTCTGAACCGCAAGACGCGAAGCATGCTCAGAGGCGGCGGCCTTGTCGAGATCGATCAGGCGTGGATCGGAGGTCGGGACCTGAACGCCCTTGTACCCTAGTCCTGCCGCCCAGCCGCAGATGGCATCGAAGCTGTCAAACGGCTGATCATCGCCGATGAACTGCGCCAGAAAAATTGCGGACCCCTTCATGGTGGCCGGCCGGATGGTCGTCGCTGACATGTCATCTTCTCCGGTTCAGACGGCTGCGCCACGCAGATAGGACGCCGCGTCATTGTCCGACATGCCGGCCGTTCAATACGCGAGACGATCTTGATGGTCCGGGATGGCCTTGCCGAAGAGGCCGAGAATGAAGAGTTCGCCGGCGGCGCATAGCTGGCAGTCCTGCATACTTTTCAATGAACGCATCGCAACGGACGCAGATTTACGATCCCGCAGCGCGATGCGCTCAAGGTTTGTACGTAACGTTCGCACCTCTCGGAAAAGAGAGGGCGCAGGGAATGCCGGATGCGCGCTGCACCCGCGGTCTCGTGTGCGAATAGTGCAAAGAAAGCTGCACACGAGCATACAGGGCAGCGGAGGCAATCCGACATTCCCTGCGCAATGGCTTTACGGCTTATGCCGTGCTCTCCCCGGAGACGAGTTCCTGGTTGACTCCGTCACCGCCGTTTCCGCTCACGCTTCTCCGACAGCTTGACGCCTGCAACGGGCGCCAGGACCACACGGTTTTGCCGTACGCTTAATCCACGCCGTCGTCAGACGTGAACCAGGCGTCCACCGCGACCCGCCCCTCGTTGTGACGATGGCCAACGCCCCTCTGAGTGGGACGGGATGGGTGAGAATGTGCCGGTGATTTGGCTCGAAGGAAAGAGAAATATTTTTGATTTTCGGAAATTTTGGGCCTGACAAGACTTCTGACAATCAGAAGCGTTTTGTCCGGGCGCGCCACCGGCCGGGCTGCTCGCGCACCCGGCGTGAGGTGATTTTGGGGAAGCCGCCGAGAGACAAAGCGCGCTAGCAGACTTTCAACGTGCGACGGGTCGATGCAATTGTATGTCACGCTTGCGTAACGATATTGGCGGCGGGATGCCGGGACGGCGTGAGTGAAAGGAGCCTTGAGACTTGGTGGAGCTGCGATGTCACTGGCGAACGCGCGAGCAGAAAGTTTATGAGCTGGCTGCGAAAAAACGCGGTATCAGAATATCCCCGCGGTATCAAATCAGATCCACCGCTCCGCATGAATCATGCGACAACAGCCTCACGGCGCCTTCGTTTGATACCGTGAATGTTTTCGTGGTAGTCGCGGTATCAATCTAGGCACACTTATAGTTTACCATAGGGCCCAGCAGATGAGAGCATTTGATGGCAAGACCACGCGAGCAAGCTTGTTTGCACGACGGGTTGAAGCTGGACTAAAACCAGCTTGCTCGCGATGGGTTCGTCGAACCGGCTCGATTGCGCGGAATTCATTGGACGCATTCGTTCGCAACCGCAGGCATCTCGAAAGAGTTGGAAGGCTGGCTTCGCGTTCAGCTAGGCAGCCTCGACCAGCGCAATTTCCGAAGTCCATACGTCGGGGCGGCCGCGCGACCGCTTGGTAGACATGATGGGGTTTTCCCCAATCACTACCCCTGCTTGGAGGCTAACTCTTTGACTTTCACGTCGTGGCAATTTGCGGTGTTCGTGTCTGGGGTATTTGCCCTTTATTACTGGCCACTCGTTCGCCCGTATCAGGTCTACATCCTGGTAGTTGCAAGCCTGTTCTTCTACGGATTCGGGCAACCGGAATTGCTGGCGCTGCTCGCGATAGCGGTCTTCGGGACTTACTTCTTTCTCCTGAAGGCCATGGCTCGACGTAAGTTGTGGCTGCCGGCCGGCATTGCATTCAACCTCGCGTTATTAGCCTTTTTCAAGTACAAGTTACTGTTTGTCGATCCCTCCTCACCGGCACTCTCGGATGTTGGCGCGATTGACCTCTTGCTGAAACTCCCGCTGCCAATAGGCATTTCGTTCTTCGTCTTCCACAACATCAGCTTGCTGGTGGACATGACGAAACGCACCGGCCCTGCCCCCTCCCAATGGGACGTGTTTCTTTACATTATATTCTTCCCGCAGCTCGTCTCCGGACCCATCACGCGGGCGGAAAACTTTCTGCCGCAAATCCAACCGAAATTTTTCAACGAAGTACCGTTCGTCGAGGCGGCTAGATGGATTGTCACCGGCTACTTCTTCAAACTATTTGTCGCGAACAACCTCAACACGCTCACGACCAACATGGATTTTCCTCTATACCATGCGCTTCGAAGCAGCGACCGTTGGCTCTGCCTGTTCCTTTATAGCTATCAAATCTATGCCGATTTTTTCGGGTATTCTGCTATCGCGATCGGGCTGGGGCTGCTGTTCGGCTACCGTCTGCCAATCAATTTCAACTTGCCCTATATCTCGCAGTCGTTTGCTGAATTTTGGACGCGCTGGCATATTTCGCTGTCAACCTGGCTCCGCACCTATCTCTACATCCCGTTAGGCGGCAACCGCGATGGTAAAGGGCGGACGTACCTCAATCTAATGATCGTGATGGGCCTGGGTGGTCTTTGGCACGGCGCCGGATTGAGCTACCTGGCATGGGGGCTAATGCACGGCCTCCTTCTGGTGATCGAGCGTCCGTTCCTGCCCTTGATAGAAAAACTTGCAGCGATTGCCGCTCTGCGTCGCGTGATCGTTGCGACTCGCATGCTTGTTGTTTTTTTATGCGTCTCCTTCTTATGGGTTTTTTTCAAGCTCCCGAATTTCGAGCATGCGATGGATTACATTTCTGGTATGTTTATCGATCAGTCCGTGCCTAGCCCTGCGCGCATTTACCGAAGTCTGGCGCTGATCTATGCGTTTCCAGTTCTCATACAGCATTTTATCACCTCGGAGAGGCTCGTTGCACTCCGGGGCAACCTGGATCCCTTTGTGTATGGCGCCATGGCAGCTCTGATGCTAATCGAGGCCGGTCCCGACACAGCGTTCATATATTTCCAGTTCTAGGTTGGACATGGACCGTACTGCCTCGATAAGCTGGTTCGTGAAGGCGAGCGCTGCATGTGCCGCAGTATTGGCCATGTGTTGGATAGCTCCTCAGTTCCTCAAAGACATCCCGGACTTTCCCGCGACCACGACGGATGAAATACAGTCCAAGATTGCCGATCGTTATCTCAACAGTCCAGTTGCTCCGGTCGCATTAACGGGCAGTTCGTTCACCGTGCGATTGCACGAAGAATTTTTTCACAAACTTTACGTTCGAAATCTGGCGCTGCCTGGTGGATCTCCGTTGACCGGGGCAGCAATGATTGAGGCGGCTACTGCTGTTCGGCCGCGGCTCATAGCCATCGAGACCAATACTCTTTCTCGCGGTATCGACCAGGCAATGGTTGAGAGGGTCCGCACGAGTAATGCGGAGCCTGCGCGCGCACCAATGAATTTCAGACCCCTTCGCACATTAGCCGCGTTGTACCAGCAAAAGCTCGACGATTGGCAGCGCTTTGACAGAGATGACAAATCTGCGCTTCTTCGGCAATCGGCTCTAGAAGAGGCAATTCTACGAAAGCCGCCAGCCCCCGAATACAACCCGCATGTGCTCGCCGCTGTCCTGGCTGAGTGGAATAATCCGGATCACGATCAGATCATCCGTCGACATGCAGCCGAATTGAAGCACATCGTGGAAACGCTCGAGATGCAAAAGATTTCAGTGTTCTTTTACGAACTTCCTCTGAGCCCCGCATTCGCGCGGTCCCGATATATGACAACGGGCCGGTCAGCGATGGCAGAGGCCTTTGGGCACGACCACGGCAGATGGTTATCATTGGACTATCCATCCAACGAGATCCGATGGACCGATGGAGCACATCTTGACGAACGATCGGCTATCATCATGGCACGCTCTTTAGAGAGAGCGATCGCGCGGAAAATAGGTAGCGAGGTGGTAAAGCAGACATCCTCAGACCTTGCCCGCTAGGATGGAGTCACCGTTTCGATGCCTAACCTGGAGTGGAGACGACATGACCGTCATTGCGTGACGTGACGCGACGCCGACGATCGTCGGTCGACCCGTAGACATCGCCATTGCTGAGCTCAGGAAAATAAACGTACCACACGGTACCAGTCTCTCTGCGCTCCTACGGAGCTTCGGGAGACACCCCGCGCCCTACGGTCTCTCGGGTGGCCTGCCACCCGAAGCCCGCAGGGCGTAGGGTGGCGGAGAGGGAGGGATTCGAACCCCCGATAGGCTTGCACCTATGCCGCATTTCGAGTGCGGTGCATTCGACCACTCTGCCACCTCTCCAGGCGCCATTTTGGGGTGATTCCTCACCCGCGGTCGGGGCGAGTTCTAGGCGAGGACGGCGGGCCAGACAAGGCGCGGGGGCAAGATTTTCGCTGACACCCAAGCGCACCCAGGACACCAATAAAGGAGCCGAAAAATGGAGCATTTGACGGTTCGGGCCAATGGCGCCGCGTTCCATGTCGCCCGCGCCGGGAAAGGACAGCCGCTGATATTGCTGCATGGCTGGCCCGAATTCTGGCTGACCTGGGAGCCTGTCATGGCGCGGCTCGCCGATCGCTTCACGCTTTATGCGCCCGACCTGCGCGGTTTCGGCGACAGCGACAAGCCCAATGGGCCGCACGGTCCCGATCGGCACGCCGAGGACATGCTGGCGCTGATGGATGCGCTCGGCCTCGCGCAGGCCGGCATTGTCGGCCACGATGTCGGCGGCGGGCTGATGCAGCCGCTGGCACGCGCCGCGCCGGAGCGCATTGCCGGATTGTTCTTCTTCGATTTCGTCCATCCCGGCATCGGGCGGCGGATGGCGGAGCCGGACCGGCTGAACCACATCTGGTACCAGTCGCTCAACCAGCTCGAGATCGCACCCATGCTGATCGGCGCCAGCCGCGACAGCTGCCGCGCCTATATCGGCTATTTCCTGAAACACTGGAGCCATCGCCGCCAGGCATTCGACGACGTGCTCGAAGCGTTCGTCGACAATTTCCTGAAAGACGGAAACCTCGCCGGCGGCTTTGCGTATTATCGCGGCGCGCATGCCGGGCGCATCCGGATGCTGAAGGGCGAGGCGCCCAGGCTGACACCGATCGATCTGCCGACCTGCGTTCGCTGGGCCGAACACGACCCGCTGTTTCCCTACGCCTGGACCGATCGGCTCGGCGAGACTTTTTCAAATCTCGATCTTGCGATGTTTGAAGGCGTCGGGCACTTCGCGCATCGCGAAGATCCCGAGCGCGCAGCATCCGAGATCGCGGCGTTCTTCAAACGCATAGGTTGGAGCTGAGTGGGAGATAAAGGTGGGGCCGCCAGACGCGACAAAACACTGACGGCCCCGTGCCGCTACTTTGAAATTCTGGCCGGGAAGTGCGGCTTCGCCGGTCAGCTGGAGCGACGATTTGACGGTAGCGGCGCGCGCGGAAAGGGCAACGCGATCCCGGTTTTAACCTAACCAGTCAACCTTACCGCGCGCCGACGGAACTCTCATCGCGCGCACCGCTGGAATCGGAAAAATCGCTCCGGTCCCTTGTTTTCAGGGGTTTTGCTCGCTGCGGCCGGCATTAACCGAACTCGAACGCGCCCGTTAATCTTTACCCTTCTTTGCTTTCTTGTCGTCCTTGTCGCTGTCGCCCTTGTCTTTGGCCTTTTCGCTCTTGCCGTTTTCTTTCCTGCGATTGGTGAAGCGCGCATTGCCGAGACCGGTACCGATGGTCAGCACGCCCCATCGTTCGACATCCTGCATGTAAGGGACCTCGGAAAGCCCCTGCACGACGCCGTCATTATGCATCAACACCGCCGTGTCGTGATCGCCGATCATCGGTATAGCTTCCACGAGACTTGCCGGCAGATTGAATTTGCTGCTCTCCCAATTGCCCGGCAGATTCTGTGCACCTTTTTCGATCGAGCCATCGCCGTTGATCACACCGGGACAGGCAATGCCGATGAAAGGCGCCAGCTTGTGGCCCTCTGTTTCAGCCTCGGCGATCAGATCCTTCAGCATCTTGACCAGCCGTTTTACCGCGCCCTCGCGCGTCGGCTCGTCGTCGGCATGCCGCCACAGTTCGGACTTCCAAACCTCGGCCTTCGAAAGATCGGGCGTCTTCTTCCAGCGCGTCTCGACCACGCCGCAGCGGATGTTGGTGCCGCCGATGTCGACGCTCAGGATGCTGTCATAGCCCTCGAAAATCCATGACGGCGCCAGGTGCAGCGCGCCGATCAGGCCGGCGTCATCCGGATGAAAACGGATCGGCACCAGATCGACGTCATACTCCTCGGCCTTGAGGAGAAGCCCGGTGCGGGCGATCGCGAGTTCGCCGACCCGGCTTTGCCGGAATCCGCCACCGACCACAATGCGCTCGGTATCAGCCCAGGCCTTGGTCTTGAGGAAGCGCCCGGTCACATAGGCAAGCTCCTGCGCGAATTCCTCGATCGCGCCATGCACCAGCGCGGCGGCAGCGAGATCGTCGCCCACCAGCGCCTCGTCGAGGTCGCCCTTGGCGATCTCGTCAGTGGATTTTTTCCCCAACGGATCGTCGCCGTTTTTCTTCAGCGGCTTGCGCAGCGTATCCAATATCTTGCGAAACGCGCCCTTGCTGGCGCGGTCACCGAGGAACCCGTCATCGTCCTTCAGCTCTATATTAAAGCTGTCGACCTCGACGGACGGTAGACGGCCTGCGCCGTGGCGGGCGATGCCCGTTGTCGTGACTGTGTCTTCTGCCATTTTTGCCCTAGCCCAACCGGATTTCGGTGACACAACGGGCGGGGAACCCATTGGTTTCACTTGGGCGAGTGGCCAATGGCGAAGGGCGAGCAGCGAATGGGCCGCCCTATTCGCCGTTTCCTGATCCAAATCCTTCATTTGGCCCGGTTTTTGGGCTCCTTTGCCTTGACTCGGGGCTGCCAGCGGCTATAAGTCCCGGCATCCGGCGCGGGATTTCTCGCGCCGCTTGTTTTTGCGCGAATTTGAGGGCTCACACCCCGACCGTGCGAAAATCGTACCCATAACGACTGACCAAAAAGCCGACCCGGACATGCCCCTATGGGGAGACGTCCGAGGCCGGGATCGAACACGAAGGAATAAAACGATGTTCGCAGTCATCAAAACCGGCGGCCGGCAATACCGGGTCGTTCCGAATGATGTACTCGAGATAGGCAAGATCGCCGGCGACGTCGGCACGATCGTGCAACTTGGCGAAGTTCTGGTGCTCGGCGGTGACACGCCGGTGCTGGGCATGCCCACGGTCGCCGGCGCCTCGGTCGCGGCAGAAGTGCTGGACCACAAGCGCGGCGCCAAGGTGATCGCGTTCAAGAAGCGCCGCCGCAAGAATTCGCGCCGCAAGCGCGGCTATCGCGACGAGCTCACGGTGCTTCGCATCACCGAGATCCTGGCCGATAACGCCAAGCCTTCGATCGGCCCGCGGCCGAAGAAGGAAAAGGTCGTCGCGGCGCCCGCCGAGGGCGACGAGGCACCGGCGGCCAAGAAGGCGCCCGCAAAAAAGGCTCCGGCCAAGAAGGCTGCAGCCAAGAAGTGATATCAGCGCATCAGAATGTGATGCGTGACAAAGCGTGAAATGATTCCGTCAAGGAATTGATCTAGATTACGGCGAAGTTGGAGACGGGCCATGGCTCACAAAAAAGCAGGCGGTTCATCGCGGAACGGACGTGATTCAGCAGGCAAGCGCCTTGGCATCAAGGCGTATGGCGGCGAGCACGTGATCCCCGGCAACATTATCGCGCGTCAGCGCGGCACCACCTGGCATCCCGGCCTTAATGTGGGCATGGGCACCGACCATACTCTCTTCGCCAAGATCGAAGGTCACGTCGAGTTCCGTGCAAAAGGCAATGGCCGCACTTTCGTATCGGTTGTTCCGATGGCGGAGGCGGCCGAATAGACGGTGGACAACATGAGTCCGCCGGGTCCTGTTGAACCGGCGGAGTCAAAAAAGGCTCCAAGGGGAGGCGGGAAACCGGCCTCCCTTTTTGTTTGCGTATGTTTTCGCATTTCAGGAGCCCGACATGTTGCAGGACATCCCGACCCCGACATTGCGTGAAGCGAGTCCATGCGTCCTCGAGACCGAGCGGCTGACCTTGCGCCGGCCGACGCTCGCGGACGTAAAAGCGATTGCGTACCTCGCCAACGATCGCCGCATTGCGGAAAACACCCGCCGCCTGCCGCATCCGTACTCAAGGGATCACGCCGTCGAATTCGTGCGCGCGTTGGGCGGTGGCCGGGCAACCGTGTTCCTGATCGAGAACAATCATTCGCCGCTCGGCATGGTCGGCATCGACTGGCGCGAGCAGGACGCACCGGAACTCGGCTATTGGCTTGGCGTCGAGCATTGGGGCCAGGGCTTTGGCACCGAAGCTGCGCGCGCGGTGATCGATTTTCACTTCGAGGAATTCGATGCCGAGCACCTGATATCAGGCGCCCGCGTCGCCAACCCCTCCTCGCGCAACATCCTGGAGAAATGCGGCTTCCAGTGGAGCGGCGTCGAACTGCACCGCTTCGAGGCGCTGGGATCGTCGACCCCGGTCGACTGTTTCCGTCTGTCGCGCAGCGTCTGGTCGTCGCTGAAGAACTGGGGCACTTCGACGAGGAGAGAGCGGTAGCCGTCTCCCTTCCCCTCTCCCCTTGTGGGAGAGGGTGGCACGGACGCGCGAAGCGCGTTCGTGACGGGTGAGGGGTTGTCTCCGCGGATGGAGACCCCTCATCCGGCGCTTCGCGCCACCTTCTCCCACAAGGGGAGAAGGGAAGAATCATCACGCCGGTGGATTGACCACCGTCTCCTCGCGCCCGAGCTGCTGCTCGCGCAGGAAGATGTAAAGTCCGGCGCCGATGATGATCGCGGCGCCTACGATGGTCGCCGGTGACGGCACGTCTCCCCACACCACGAAGCCGAAGATCACCGCCCACACGATCATCGAATATTGATACGGCACCACGACGCTGGCCGGCGCCAGTTTCAGCGAGCGGTTGACGCATAGCAGCGCGCACACCGAAATAATGCCCGCCGCGGCAAACAGGCCCAGGCTGCCGGGCGACGGCGTCACCCAGCCAAACGGCGACATCACCGCGCCGAGCAGGAAGGTGCCGGCGAATTGCGATGACGCCAGCACGATATCCGGCGTCGCCCGCAGCGAGCGCGTGATCAGCATCAGCAACGCGAATGAAAAGCTGCCGGCGAGCGCGATCATTGCGGGCCAGCTCACGGTCTGTGCCGATGGCCGCAGCGCGATCAATACGCCGGCGAAGCCGATCAGAATGGCGGTCCAGCGCCGCCAGCCGACGCGCTCGCCCAGCACCAGCCCCGACAGCGCCGTGACGAAAATCGGCGCCGCCAGATAATAGGTGATGACGTCGGCGAGCGGCAGATAGACGGTCGCGATAAAGAAGGCGGCAACTTCCAGCGTGGAGAGCGTCACCCGGAGCAATTGCAGCCATGGCCGTTCCAGGCGCGTGAATTCGGCGCGCTGCTTCCAGATGATCGGCAGCAGCACCAGGAGCGCCGCGCAGGCGCGCAGCCACAGCAATTGCCCGACCGAATAGGTCGCGACCATGAACTTGCCGAGCGCGTCGCCGAACGAGAACATGAAGATCGACAGCAGCATCAATCCGATGCCGGCCAGCCGCGCGGAACGCTCGTCATAGGTGGATGGTTTTGCGAAGAGGCTCATCGATGAATTCGGCGTTTCCCATCATGGCCGGACAAAAGCGCGAAGCGCGTCTTTACGCCAAGGCTCCGGCCATCGACGTCTTTTTGTTGCTGCGATGTTTTAAAGACGTGGACGCCCGGGATGTCCAGTGCGAAGGCGCGCTTTGTGCGTTTACCCCTCATGACGAATTGAACGGATTGTCGCAGTATCCCCTCTGCGATACCGGTACGCCATCTCGCAAGGCACAACAGGAATCCGAGCCATGACCGACTTCGACCCCGCCCAACATCGTATGGTGTCTGAGCAGCGCTGGTTCGAGGATTTCAAGCTCGGCGAGCGTTTCGTGATCCCGAGCCGGACCCAGACCTCGGCCGTGTTCGCCGCGTTCCAGACCGCGAGCGGCGATACCCACCCGATCCACTACGATGTCGAATATTGCCGCGCCCGCGGCATGCCGGACCTGCTCGCGCATGGATTCCAGACCCTGGTCCACACCGCGCCGGGCGCCGGGCTGTTTCCTTACATTATCGAGGAATCGCTGATCGGATTTCTCGAACAGTCGAGTAGGTTCCTCAAGCCGGTCTATGCCGGCGATACCATCTATCCCGCGCTTGAAGTAACCGAACTTGTCCCCGGCCGCAGCACCGGCGTGGTGACGCTGCGCTCGACCGTGTTCAATCAGCGCAAGGAACTGGTGCTGGAAGGCATGCAGAAGTTTTTGATCCGCAAGCGGCCGAGCTGATCGCGTCTCTTTCGATCACCCCAGGCCCCGATGTAAGCTGGTTGGAGCGATATCACGCCTGAGCGGCCGGAATATCGCCCAAGGCCGTAAAAAGGCCCGAAAATTAAGGCTTTTCGCCAATGTTTGGTGGCTTGAGGGTTGCCGCAGCGGCCCCCCTGCCTTACCTAGTACCTATTCTGCACCGATTGATCGGAACGAGGCTCCAGCGCTCGTTTGACGCGTTTACCGCAGATAAGTCTACGCAATCTGCGTAAACTTGATTGCACCGCGATCCGCTGCCCAATTCGCTCGAAAACGCCATAGAAGCCATCATGAAATTCCTTGACGAAGCAAAGGTCTATATCCGCTCCGGCGACGGCGGCAACGGCTGCGTTGCGTTCCGCCGCGAGAAGTTCATCGAGTTCGGTGGCCCCTCCGGCGGCAATGGCGGCCGCGGCGGCGACGTCGTCATCGAAGTGGTCGATGGACTGAACACGCTGATCGACTATCGCTACCAGCAGCACTTCAAGGCGCAGAAGGGCACCAATGGCATGGGCAAGGACCGCCATGGCGCCAACGGCAAGTCGATCGTGCTCAAGGTGCCGGTCGGCACGCAGATCTTCGACGAGGATCGCGAGACCCTGATCCACGACTTCACCACGCTCGGCGAAAAATTCGTGCTGGCCGAAGGCGGCAATGGCGGCTTCGGCAATGCGCATTTCAAATCCTCCACCAACCGCGCGCCGCGCAACGCCAATCCCGGCCAGGAAGGCGAGGAACGCTGGATCTGGCTGCGGCTGAAATTGATCGCCGATGCCGGCCTCGTCGGCCTGCCCAACGCCGGCAAGTCGACCTTCCTCTCGGTCGTCAGCGCGGCAAAGCCGAAGATCGCGGACTATCCCTTCACCACATTGCATCCGCAGCTCGGCGTCGTGAATGCGCAGGGCCGTGAATTCGTGCTGGCGGATATTCCGGGCCTGATCGAGGGCGCGCATGAAGGCGCCGGCCTCGGCGACAGGTTCTTGGGCCATGTCGAACGCTGCCGCGTGCTGCTGCATCTGATCGATGCGACCTGCGAACATGCCGGCAAGGCCTACAAGACGGTCCGCACCGAGCTCGATGCCTATGAGGGACATCTCGCCGAGAAGATCGAAATCGTCGCTCTCAACAAGATCGATGCCGTGACGCCGGACGAGCTGAAGAAGCAAAAGGACCGGTTGAAGCGCGCGGCGAAGAAGACGCCGCTGCTGATCTCGGCGGTGACCGGCGAAGGCATGCCGGAAGCCCTGAAGGCGCTGGTCGAGGTGATCGGCGAAGCCCCGGTTTCGCTGAAGGCCAAGGGCGGCGCGGCACAGGCCGAACCCTGGACCCCGGCGACGCCGCAGGGCTGAAGCTTGCGGCGCAAGGCGGTTTGCAATCAGCCGTTCGATATTGCAGCATCGGACGATTGAAATCGTACCCTGTGTGAAGCATGCCGCAGCCCAAGAACGTCCTCTGGATCATGTGCGATCAGCTTCGCTATGATTATTTGGGCTGTACCGGCCACCCGACGCTGACCACGCCGAACATCGATGCGATGGCGAAACGCGGCGTGCGCTTTTCAAAAGCCTATGTGCAGTCACCGATCTGTGGCCCCTCGCGGATGTCGTTCTACACCGGCCGCTACATGCGCTCGCACGGCTCGCACTGGAACGGCTGGCCGCTGCGGGTGGGCGAGCCCACGCTCGGCGATCACCTGAACAAGATCGGCGTCCGCAACGTGCTGGTCGGCAAGACCCACATGGCCCCTGACATCGAAGGCCTGAAGGCGCTCGGGATCGCGCCGGATTCCATCATCGGCGTGCATGTGTCGGAATGCGGTTTTGAGCCCTATGAACGCGACGACGGCCTGCATCCCGATAACCGGCCCCGCCCGCGTTACGACAATTATCTTCGTGAGCAGGGCTATGAGGCCACCAATCCCTGGGAGCACTGGGCCAATTCAGGCGCGGATGACGACGGCGCGCTGCAGAATGGCTGGCTATTGGTGCACGCCGACAAGGCCGCGCGCGTTTCCGAAGAGCATTCCGAAACGCCCTACATGACCCGCCGCGCGATGGATTTTATCACAGAGGCCGAAGCGGACGGACGTCCCTGGTGCCTGCATCTGTCCTATATCAAGCCGCATTGGCCCTATATCGCCCCCGAGCCCTACGCCAGCATGTACAGCGCCGCCGACATCTTGCCGGCGGTACGCTCGGAGAAGGAGCGTCTGGAAGCCCATCCGGTGTTCGCCGCCTATATGGACATGCGCTACTCGCGCAACATGGCGCGCGACGAGGCGCGGGAAAAAGTCATCCCGACCTATATGGGCCTGATCAAGCAGATCGACGACCAGATGGGCGTGCTGATGCAGTTCCTGGAGAGCCGCGGCCTGCTCGACACCACGATGATCGTGTTCACCTCTGACCATGGCGACTATCTCGGCGACCACTGGATGGGCGAGAAGGATCTGTTCCACGATCAATCCGCCAAAATTCCGCTGATCGTGATCGATCCGTCACGCGAGGCCGACGCGACGCGCGGCACTGTCAGCGATGCGCTGGTCGAGGCGATCGATCTGGCGCCGACCTTCATCGAGTATTTCGGCGGCAAGGCGCCGGATCATATTCTCGAAGGCCGCTCCCTGATGCCCCTGCTGCACGGCGCTACTCCCGCCGATTGGCGCAAGGTGGCGTTCTCCGAGTACGATTACTGCATGCAGGACGTTCGCTTGAAGCTGAACCAGCCGATCGAACAATGCCGCCTGTTCATGGCGTTCGACGGCCGCTGGAAATACGTTCAGGCCTCAGGCTTCCGCCCGATGCTCTACGACCTCGAAAGCGATCCGCAGGAATTTGTCGATCGCGGCGAAGATCCGTCATGCGCTGACGTGATCGGGCGGCTGCAGGCGGCGCTGTTCGACTGGGCGCTGCATCCCAAGATGCACATCACCACGCCGAACGCGAAGATCGCCGCCTACGCGGAGAACCAGCTTCAGGTCAAGAACGGCGTACTGATCGGGATCTGGGACGAGGCGGAGCTCGCCGCGATCCGCAAGCGGATTGCAACGCAATAGCGCCGGGAGGCTCTCCCATGCATGTCCTCGCTGCCCTGCTTCTCGCGCTCGTGACCACCCTGCCCGCCTCCGCCCAGATCGCCCCGACCGAGACGGAAGTGCGTGCCTATGGCGGCCTGCATGCCGCCGCCGCCCGCGGCGACATCGCCGAAATCGAACAGCGCATCGGCTCAAATGAAAACAAGGAAGCGACCGACAGCCGGCAACGAACGCCGCTGCACGTCGCCGTCTACCTGAAAAAGCACGATGCCGCCCGCGCCCTGATCCGGCTCGGCGCCGATCCCAACAAGCTTGAGATCGATCGTTACGACATCATCACGATCGCGGCGGTCGCCAACGATGTGCCGATGCTCCGAATCGCGATCGAGGGCGGAGGCAACCCAAAGGCCGTCACCAGCCGCTACGACGGCACGGCCCTGATCGCGGCAGCTCATCTTGGCCATGCTGAAGTGGTGCGAATGCTGATCGCCGCGAAGGCACCGCTGGATCACGTCAACAATCTGAAATGGACCGCGCTGATCGAATCCATCGTGCTTGGCGACGGCGGCAGGAACCACACCGAGACGCTGCGCGCCCTGGTCGAGGCCGGCGCCGACGTGAACATTCCGGACGGCAGTGGCGCGACACCGCTCAAACTCGCGAAAGGTCACGGCTATCGCGAGATGGTGGCCATCCTGGAAAAGGCCGGAGCGAAATGAGGGTAGTCCTCGAACCGATATCAGTGCGCGCCAGCCTCAATTCGTGATCTTGTAGCCGGTTGCCTTCACGATCGGCTGCCAGAATGCGGTGTCGGCGGCGAGCCTTTGCGTCAATTCCTCCGGTGTCGAGCCGACCGGGATAAGCATTATCGCGAGCAGCTTCTCCTTCACATCCGGCTTCGTCAGCACCTCGGCAACCGCGGCGCTGACCTTTTTCGCGAAGTCCGGCGAGCTGCCCGCCGGCAGCCACATGCCGTACCAGGCATCGGCCACCAGATCGACGCCGCTTTCCTTCAGAGTAGGAATGTCCGGCAAGAACGACGAGCGCGTGGCACTGGCAATCGCAACGATCTTTAATCCCCCGGCGCGATGCTGCGCGATCGCATCTGACACTGTTGTGATACCGAACGGTAAATGGCCGCCGATCAGGTCGTTCACGATTAACGCGGAGCCGCGGTACGGCACCTTGGTCATCGAAAGGCCGAGCACCTGCTCGAGCTGCCAACCGGTGAAATGCGGGATGTTGCCGCTGCCCGGCACGCCGTAGGTCGCCTTTGCAGGGTTTGCCTTCAGCCAAGCCACCAATTCCCTAAAATCCTTGACGCCAATCGCGGAGCTCGCCGCGATGGCAAACTCGAAGCGAACAAGTTGCGATACGGGCACGAAATCTTTCGCCGCATCGAAGCTTGGCGCGGTCTCGACCATCGGCAGCAGATACATGGTGGGACCGGTGGTCACGAGAACGGTGGCGTCGTCGGGGCTCGCGCCCTTCACTGCCCGGATACCGATCAACCCGTCGCCCCCGGTACGGCTCTCGACAATCACGTTGCGATCGAGCGCAGGCCCGAGATACTGCGCGATCAGGCGGCACAGCGCATCGCCGCTGCCGCCCGCCGCAAACGGGAAAATGATCTTCGTCAGCGGGCCGGACTGGCCAAGCGCCTCGCCCGTGCGACCGACCAATGACAGTCCAGCACATCCCGCCAAAAACGACCGACGATCCATTTATCTTCCCCCCGCAAGATTTGCCCCATTACACCAGACTGGGGCCACCATTGAAACATAGCTCATACGGTGCTGGGTCGCTTGCACCGGCCCGCGTCCTGCTGCAAAACAGCCCCCTTCCAGAGCATTCGAAGACCTCAATCCATGAAACGCCCCGCGCTCAAGAGTTTTCGCCGTATCGTCGTCAAGGTCGGCTCGTCGCTGCTGATCGATTCCGATGCGGGCGAGGTGCGGGCGTCGTGGCTGGCTGCCCTTGCCGCCGATATCGCCAAACTCCACGGCGAGGGCCGCGATGTGCTGGTGGTTTCGTCGGGCTCAATTGCGCTCGGACGCAGCCGCCTCAAGCTGCCGCGCGGGCCGTTAAAACTGGAGGAAAGCCAAGGCGCGGCGGCGGTCGGACAGATCGCGCTGGCGCGGATCTGGTCGGAAGTGCTCGGCGATCACGGCATCGGGGCCGGGCAGATCCTGGTGACGCTGCAGGACACCGAGGAGCGGCGCCGCTATCTCAACGCCCGCTCCACCATCGCCAAACTGCTGGAATGGCGCGCGGTGCCCGTCATCAACGAGAACGACACGGTTGCCACCAACGAGATCCGCTACGGCGACAATGACCGTCTCGCCGCGCGCGTCGCCACCATGGCGAGCGCCGATCTGCTGATCCTGTTGTCCGATATCGACGGCCTCTACGACGCGCCGCCCGGCGCCAATCCCAATGCCAAACTGATTCCGATCGTCGAATCCGTCACCTCGGAAATCGAGGCGATGGCGGGGGCCGCCGAATCCGAGTTGTCGCGCGGCGGCATGTACACCAAGATCGAGGCTGCGAAGATCGCGACCACCGCCGGGACGCACATGCTGATCGCGTCGGGCAAGATCGAACATCCCCTCAAAGCCATCGCCGACGGCGGCCGCTGCACCTGGTTCCTGACACCGGCCAACCCCGTCACGGCGCGAAAACGCTGGATCGCGGGATCGCTGGAGCCCAAGGGCACGCTGACCATCGACGCCGGTGCGGTCACCGCGTTGCGCGCGGGAAAAAGCCTGCTGCCGGCCGGTGTGATCCGGATCGACGGCCAGTTCGCCCGCGGCGACGCCGTGGTGGTGCGCGGCCCGGATACCCATGAGATCGGCCGCGGCCTCGTCGCCTACGACGCCGAGGACGCCGAAAAGATCAAAGGCCGCTCCTCCCCTGATGTAATGGCCATTCTGGGCATCAGCGGCCGGGCCGAAATGATCCACCGCGACGATTTGGTGGTGGGGCCGGCGGGGACCGTTCCGGCCAAATAGGCCAGTGGCCGACCTCTCCGCCCTGCCCAGCCCACCAGCCATGCCGGCTCCGCACCTCGCAAAAGCGGGATTTCCGTGCTAGGACATGGCCTTAACCTGATACCTGCCTGATGTTTGGGACCGCCATGACTGCGCCGCTGAAAGCCATCGACGGCAACGCCGATTTACCCGCTTTGATGACCGAACTCGCTTCCCGCGCGCGCGCTGCTGCGCGGGTGCTGGCGCTCGCCTCGCCCGACCAGAAGAACCGGGCGCTCGACGCCATCGCATCCGCGATCCGCAGCCACGCGCCTGATATCCTCGCCGCCAATGCCGAGGACGTCGCCGAAGTGCGCGCCGGCGGCGCGACCTCGGCCTTCATCGATCGCCTGACGCTGACGCCGGCCCGGGTCGAAGCGATGGCCGAGGGTGTCGCGACCGTGCGCGGGATTGCCGATCCGATCGGCGCCGTCACCGAAAGCTGGCAGCGCCCCAACGGCATGACCATCGAGCGCGTGCGGGTGCCTCTCGGCGTCATCGCCGTGATCTTCGAAAGCCGCCCCAATGTCGCCGCCGACGCCGGCGTGCTGTGCCTGAAATCCGGCAACGCCGTGATCCTGCGCGGCGGCTCCGACAGTTTCCGTTCCTGCCGCGCGATCCATGATTGCCTGGTGCAGGGCCTTCGCGAAGCCGGTCTGCCCGAGGCCGCGATCACGCTGGTGCCGACCCGTGATCGCGCGGCCGTCGGCCTGCTGCTGACCGGCTTGAACGGCGGCGTCGACGTGATCGTGCCGCGCGGCGGCAAGAGCCTGGTCGCGCGCGTTGAAGCCGAAGCGCGCGTGCCGGTGTTTGCACATCTCGAAGGCGTCAACCACGTCTATGTCGATCACACCGCCAAGCTCGAAATGGCGAAGTCGATCGTGCTCAATGCCAAGATGCGCCGCCCCGGCGTTTGCGGGGCCGCCGAGACCTTGCTGGTCGATCGGGCCGGCGCGTCTGTCAGCCTCAAGCCGCTGGTCGAAATGCTGATCGATGCCGGCTGTGAAGTGCGCGGCGACGCCGCCGTGCAGCGCGTCGACAGCAGGGTGAAACCCGCGTCCGACGAAGACTGGGACACCGAATATGAGGACGCGATCATCGCGGCGAAAGTTGTCGATGGGCTCGATGACGCGATCGCGCATATCCAGAATCACGGCTCGCACCACACCGATGCGATCGTGACGGAAGACGCCGATGCCGCCGAGAAATTCCTCAGCGAGGTCGACTCGGCCATCGTTCTCCACAACGCCTCGACGCAATTCGCCGATGGCGGCGAATTCGGCTTCGGCGCCGAGATCGGCATTGCCACCGGCAAATTCCACGCCCGCGGCCCTGTCGGCGCCGAGCAACTGACCAGTTTCAAATATCGCGTCCACGGCACCGGGCAGACGCGGCCGTGACCCTAACGACGCTTTCGAGCAAAACCCCGCGCGCGCAGTGGCGGCATTGATGCCGCCGCAATCCGTTTCGCAAGCGATCCCGTTCCACACCAACGGCATGCGCGTTGGCCTGCTCGGCGGCTCGTTCAATCCGCCGCACGCGGCGCACCGCGCCATCAGCCAGTTCGCGCTGAAGCGTCTGAAGCTCGATCGCGTCTGGTGGCTGCTGACACCGGGCAATCCGTTGAAGGATAATGGCGGGCTGCACGACCTGTCCGAACGCGCCGATGCCGCGCGGAAAGTCGCCGACGATCCGCGCATCGATATCAGCTGTCTCGAAGCTGTCATTGGCGTCAGGTACACTGTCGATACGATCATCCATTTGCGGCGCCGCGTCTCCGGTGTGCATTTTGTCTGGATCATGGGCGCTGATAATCTTGCGCAGTTCCATCGCTGGAAGGATTGGCGGCGCATCGCGTCCGAGGTGCCGATCGCTGTGATCGACCGCCCCCCACAGAGTTTCCGGGCGCTTGCCGCCCCTGCCGCACAGGCGCTGGCGCGCTACCGCCTGCCCGAGAATCAGGCCGCCCGGCTGGCGGATCAGCAGACCCCCGCCTGGGCTTTCCTCACCGGCATGAAACTGAACCTGTCTTCGACCGGCCTTCGGAACTCGGACGGAAGCTGGAGGACGAAGTGAGCCTTGAAAGTCAGCTTTGGGGCTCACTGGAATATTGAAACCGTTAACCCCACATGCCTAATATAGCCCGTGGGCGCCAAGGATTCGGCGTTCGCGATACAGTGAAAGGAATGGTCCCTGGCCACATCTGTATTGTCCAAGTCTGTTTTGCCCAAGGTTTCCAAGACTCCTGCAAAGGCGACTCCTGCAAAGCCTGCTGCAAAAACCGCCCGCAAAACATCGACCAAAGCTGCGGCCTTGAAGGCGCAACCCGACGCCGACAAGACGCTGAATATGATCCTCTCCCGCCTCGACGATATGAAGGCGGAAGAAACGGTCACCATCGACCTTCGCGGCAAATCGGCTTTTTCCGACTACATGATCGTCACCACGGGCCGGGCCAACCGGCACGTCGGCGCGATCGCGGAAAACGTCACCAAGGCCCTGAAGGAAACCGGCATCAAAGGCATCCATGTCGAGGGCTTGCCCAATTGCGACTGGGTGCTGATCGATTCCGGCGATGTGGTCGTGCACGTATTCAGACCCGAGGTGCGCGAATTCTACAATCTGGAAAGATTGTGGACGCAAAACCCGGCGGCGGCGAAGGCGATCTGAGTTTTTGAGCCGATGCGAATCGGCTGCAGCGCATGTAGCGTGCGTGCGCCGTTGGCGCGCGAGTAAACGATTTGACGCATTTTTTGCGCGGCATGCTTTGAATGAAGATCGTCGTCGTTTCCATCGGCCGGCTGAAACAGGGCCCGGAGCGGGAACTGGCCGAACGCTATCGCGAGCGCTTCGAGGACATCGGCCGCAAGCTCGGCTTTCGCGGCCTCGAGATTCATGAAATTCCGGAAAGCCGCGCGCGCGACGCCGCGACCCGGATCGCCGACGAGGCGGCTGCGATTTCAGCGCTGATCCCGGAGAAATGCGTGCTGGTGGCGCTCGACGAACGCGGCAAGAGCATCGACAGCGCAAGCTTCGCCCAGCAGCTCGGCCGCTGGCGTGACGAAGCTGTCGCCAACACAATTTTCACAATCGGCGGCGCGGACGGACTTTCGCCCGATTTGCAGCGCAGAGCCAAGCTGCGCATTGCGTTCGGCTCGGCGACCTGGCCGCATCAAATGGTCCGCGTCATGCTTCTGGAACAGATTTACCGGGCCGCGACGATTCTGTCGGGCCACCCCTATCACCGCGCTTAGGCACGGTAGCGTGAATAGAGAGCGCTGAATAACTGGATGCACACAACACGGGACATTCAAGTACGCGCTGACGCCATCGGCCATGATGGTTCGTTGGCGTCGCGTGTTCCGCTTTGCGTCGTGCTGTTGTCCGCAAGCCTGATGGGTCTTTCGATTTCGCCGGCGGCCGCGCAGGTGACGGCGCCCGCACAGCCGGCACCATCCCAGCAAGCGCCTGCCCAGCAGTTGCCTGCCCAACAAGCCGCCGCGCCTTCCCCCGAAGCTATCAAGGAACGCGAGCAGGAACTGGAAGCCGCGCGCGAGCAGCAGAAGAAGGCCGCCGAGCTGCAGCAGAAGCTTAAAGCTGATATCGCAGCGATCGGGCAGGACCGCAGCAAGCTCAACGCGCAGCTGATCGACATCGCCGCCCAGGTGCGCGGCGTGGAAACGCGCATCGGCGACGCCGAAGCGCGGCTGCGTCCGCTCGACAGCCGTGAGCAGCAGATTCGCGGCTCCCTCGACTCGCGCCGCGCCGAGATCATCGAGGTGCTGGCCGCGCTGCAGCGTGCTGGACGGCGCACACCGCCGGCGCTGCTGGTCCGCCCGGAAGACGCGCTGCAATCGCTCCGCACCGCCATGCTGCTCGGATCTGTTGTGCCCGAGCTCCGCGGTCGCGCGGAAAGATTGGCCAACGATCTCGGCGAACTCGTCGCGCTCCGCAAGACCATCGCCACCGAGCGCGATGCGCTGGCGCTCGACCGTGACAAGTTGAAAGACGATCAGGTCCGGATGGCCGCGCTGGTCGAGGAGCGGCAGCGCAAGCAGAGCGCGATCGAACGAGACATGGAAGCGGAAGCCGCGCGCGCCATCACCCTGTCCAAACAAGTCGACAGTTTGCAGGGCCTGATCGCCAAGCTGGAGCAGGACCTGAAAAGCGCCGCCAAGGCGGCCGCCACCGCCAGCCTGAAGGGGGCCCCGGTGACCCCCGGTGGCAAGCCCAATCTGGGGGCACTGAAGGATCCTGCCCGGCTCAGCCCGGCGATCGCCTTTGCCTCCGCCAAGGGATTATTCGCCCTGCCGGTCAATGGCCGCAAGATTCGCGATTTTGGCGGTTCCGACGGCGCGGGTGGCGTCGAAAAAGGCATTTCCTTGGCAACCCGGGCCGGTGCCCAGGTCACAACCCCGTGTGACGGCTGGGTTGTTTACGCCGGGCCGTTCCGCAGCTACGGACAACTCTTGATCCTCAATGCCGGTGGCGGGTATCATGTCCTGATCGCCGGGATGGAGCGCATTTCGGTTAACATCGGCCAGTTTGTACTTACGGGGGAGCCGGTCGCGACCATGGGGTCGACATCCCAGGTTGCATCCATTCTCGCCACCACCGCGAGTCAGCCCGTGCTCTATGTTGAGTTCCGTAAGGACGGCACTCCAATCGATCCAGGCCCATGGTGGGCCGCAAATGAAGGCGAAAAGGTTCGCGGATGATGCGCAAGACTTCAGTAATTCTCCTCAGCGCCGCCACCGGCGCAGCATTGACGCTCTTCGTGACGCAGCCTCGTTCTGTGCTGATGGGATCGGTCGCGCGTGCGGCGACCTCGGATACCTATCGCCAGCTCAATCTGTTCGGCGATGTATTCGAGCGCGTGCGCAGCGACTACGTCGAGAAGCCGGACGATTCCAAGCTGGTCGAGTCCGCCATCTCGGGCATGCTGGCCGGTCTCGATCCGCATTCCAGCTACATGGACGCCAAGAGCTTCCGCGACATGCAGGTGCAGACCCGCGGTGAGTTCGGCGGCCTCGGCATCGAAGTCACGATGGAAGACGGTCTGATCAAGGTCGTGTCCCCGATCGACGACACGCCGGCGTCGAAGGCCGGCATCATGGCCAACGACATCATCACCAATCTCGACGACGAAGCCGTGCAGGGTCTCACCCTCAACCAGGCCGTCGAGAAGATGCGCGGGCCGGTCAACACCAAGATCCGGCTCAAGATCATCCGCAAGGGCCAGGACAATCCGATCGAAGTCACGCTGGTACGCGACAATATCCGCGTCCGCTCGGTGCGCGCCCGCGTCGAAAGCGAAGATATCGCCTATATCCGCATCACGACCTTCAACGAACAGACCACCGAGGGCCTCAAGCGCGAGATCGGCAATCTGACGAATCAGATCGGCGCCGACAAGCTGAAGGGCTTCATCATCGACATGCGCAACAATCCCGGCGGCTTGCTGGAGGAAGCGGTGACGGTTTCCGACACCTTCCTCGAGCGCGGCGAGATCGTCTCGACCCGCGGCCGCAATGCCGAGGAAACCCAGCGCCGCGCTGCGCATGTCGGCGACCTGACAAAGGGCAAGCCGGTGATCGTGCTGATCAACGGTGGCTCCGCCTCCGCTTCCGAAATCGTGGCGGGTGCGCTGCAGGACCACAAGCGCGCGACGCTGATCGGTACCCGCTCTTTCGGCAAGGGCTCGGTCCAGACCATCATCCCGCTCGGCAGCGGCAACGGCGCGCTGCGTCTGACCACCGCGCGCTATTACACGCCGTCGGGCAAATCTATCCAGGCCAAAGGCATCGTTCCCGATATCGAGGTGCTGCAGGACGTCCCCGACGAGCTGAAGTCGCGTACCGACACCAAGGGCGAAGCCTCGCTCCGCGGCCATCTGAAGAACGACGGCGACGAGAAGACCGGCTCGCAATCCTACGTGCCGCCGGACGCCAAGGACGACAAGGCGCTGAAGACCGCGGCCGACCTGCTGCACGGCATCAAGTCTACCGCCACCGCGGCGCCCGCGACCGGCGACAAGGCGGCGATCGACAAGCCCGCCACCAAGGCGGCGAACTGATCGAACCCAAGTCTGTTCGAACCTAAGTCAATTCCCGTGAAAAAGGGCGGCCTTCGGGCCGCCCTTTTTTTGCCGGTTCCAACTATCCCCCGCGGCATCCCGGGGTGGACGGCTTTTGAGCGGGTCGCGAGCGTTCGAATCCGGTCCATCGTGGTATCGTCGGCGCGGTTGATTCGGGGAGGTCCATGACGGAAACGGCCGACGAGCTGAGCACGCCGCTCGGACAGGAAACCAAGCGCAAAAAGCGCCGGTTCCGGCTGCCGTTCACCGCGATGCAGGCACTGGCCGTGCTGCTTGGCCTGTTCCTGGTCGGCTTTGCCACCATCGCCCTGTTTACGGACAATCCCTTTGGCGGCGAGCCGGTCGCGCACGTCGCCATGCGCAAGACGCCCGTGGCTGACGAGAAAGCCACCGCGGCCGCGTCCGGTCCCGTCGAGCAGGCTGCGAAATCCGCGCCCAAACAGACTGCGGCCGGCGAGAACAAGACTGTCACCATCATCGACGGATCCAGCGGCAAGCGGCAGGACGTCGTGATCGGCGGCGATGCCGGCAACAACAACGATGCGGAGACAGCGCCCGCAACCGCGATGGCCGGCATCGATCCGCGCCTGCTGGAGAAGTCGCGCTACGGCATGATCCCGGTGGTTGCCGACGGCCTGAAGCCGTTTACGGTCTATGCCGCCGACGCCGACCGCGCGAAGGCCGCCAAAATGCCCGTTGTCGCTATCGTCGTTGGAGGCCTCGGTGTCGGCGCCGCCAAGACGGTTGATGCCATCATGAAGTTGCCGCCCGCCGTGACGCTGGCGTTCACGCCCTACGGGGCCGACCCGACGAAACTCGCCGAGCGCGCGCGGGCGCAACGCCACGAGATCCTGCTGCAGGTCCCGATGGAGCCGTTCGATTATCCCGACAACGATCCCGGCCCGCAGACCCTGCTGACGACGCTGGCGCCCGAGCAGAATATCGACCGTCTGTATTGGCATATGAGCCGGATCCAGGGCTATGCGGGGATCGCCAACTTCATGGGCGCGCGCTTCGTGGCGACGGACGCCGTGATGCAGCCGATCCTCCGCGAGGCGGCCAAGCGCGGCCTCGGCTATCTCGATGACGGCTCCACCCCGCGTAGCGCCGCCCCCGCATTGGCGGCGGGTCAGGCGATGCCCTTCACCAAGGCCGATTTCACCATCGACGCGGTGCCGACCTCGGCCGAGATCGACCGGACGCTGCTCAAGCTCGAAACCTTGGCCAAGGAACGCGGCTTGGCCGTCGGCGTCGCCTCTGCCCTGCCGATTTCGATCGAGCGGATCGCCGCCTGGATCAAGACGCTCGAGAACCGTGGCATCCTGCTTGTGCCATTGACAACGGCGATGCTGAAATCAAAATCAGGCTAGGGATCAACCTGATGGCGCCGATCCGGCATTGCCGGCTTCGCCCGCCTGATCGCTCGAACTGTGTGTAGGAAACCTGACGGAATGGCGCGCTACGAAGACCTGCCTTACCGGACATGCGTCGGCATGATGCTGATCAACGCAGCGGGGCTGGTCTTCATCGGTCGCCGCGCCGGAGGCATCGAGCATGTCGACGAGACGCACGTCTGGCAGATGCCGCAAGGCGGCGTCGACCCCGGTGAGGACACTTGGGCGGCGGCGAAGCGCGAGCTCTACGAGGAAACCAGCGTCCGATCGGTGGAGAAGCTCGGCGAGGTCTCCGACTGGCTGATCTACGACATTCCGCGCACCGTGGCCGGCCGGACCTGGAAGGGCCGTTACCGCGGGCAGCGCCAGAAATGGTTTGCGGTCCGCTTCACCGGCAAGGATAGCGAGATCAATGTCGCGAGCCCCGGCGGCGGCCACAAGGCCGAATTCATCAGTTGGCGCTGGGAGCCGATGAAGAATCTTCCGAATCTGATCGTGCCGTTCAAGCGGCCGGTCTATGAACGCGTGGTGAAGGAATTTTCCGGCCTCGCGGGCAAGTAATGTATCCGTCATTCCGGGGCGTGAGCGAAGCGAGCGAACTACGATGTGCTATTGCACAGCGGAGAATCTCGAGATTCCCCGATGCGCAGTTTGCGCATCTGTGATCTGGTCCTTCGGACCATCCCGGAATGACGCCAAACGCATCAACCTTCGATGACAGATACAAAACCCTACCGCCCCAATGTCGGGATCGCCCTGTTCAATGCCGCCGGTCAGGTGCTGATCGGCCGGCGCTTTCGCGACGATGGACCCGAGATCATCCTCCCCGGTCTCGAATGGCAGATGCCGCAGGGCGGCATCGACGCCGACGAGAACCCGCGCGATGCCGTGATGCGCGAACTCTGGGAGGAGACCGGCGCAGTCAGCGCCGAGCATCTCGGTGAAACCGACTGGATGACTTACGAGTTTCCGCCCTATGACGGTCCGCCCTCGCATCGCCTCGCAAAATTCCGCGGCCAGCGGCAGAAATGGTTCGCCCTGCGCTACACCGGGCGCGACGACGAGATCGACCCGCTGACGCCGCGCAACGGGCAGCCGGCCGAATTCGACCAATGGCGTTGGGAACGGCTCGACCGCGTCGCCGATCTCGTGGTGCCGTTCCGGCGCGAGGTGTACATGGCCGTCGCCGCGGCGTTCGCACGATTTTCAACCACGCCGACTTGAGAAAGTGCCGATGCCGATCCGCGCGATATTTTTCGACGTTGGCGAGACGCTGATCGACGAAACGCGCCTGCTGCACGGCTGGGCCGACACCATGGGCGTCGATAGGGCCGAGTTTCTGGCCGTGCTCGACGATATCATTGCCAAAGGCGAAAATTACCGCCTGATCTTCGAGCGGCTGCGGCCGGGTTTTGACGTCCGTGCCGCCGCCGCCGAGCGCAAGCGAAGCGGAACTGATTTCAGGATTGAAGCGCGCGATCTCTATGCCGACGCCAGGGCATGCCTGTCCGAACTGACGCAAGACGGCTGGTTTGTCGGTATCGCCGGCAATCAGCCGCCCACGGCCAAGGCGGCGCTCGAATCGTTCGGCCTGGAGGCCAGATTGATCACGACCTCGGCGGAGCTCGGCGTCGACAAGCCTTCGCTCGATTTCTATCGCGAGACCCTCGCGAAGACCTCCACAATGTCCGAGTTCGATCCAGCCGAAGTGCTCTATGTCGGTGACCGTCTCGATAACGACGTCATTCCGGCACGGAATTTTGGCATGAAGACCGCCTTACTTGAACGCGGCCCTTGGGGTCGCAACCATGTTCGCTGGCCCGATGCCGCGCTCGCCGATTTCATACTGAAAGATCTGGCCGGATTGCCGGCATTGCTGCGCGGGATGAAAGCGCAGAGCTGATATAAGCCGCTAGTTCGGTCCGACCGTGACTGGTCCGATCGCGGCGATGCGGCAATCAGTGTCGCGCTTGGCGCACCCGCTGAGAGCTTCGTTGACCGGGGCGGCTCGCGAAAGAAATACTGCCGCAAAAAAGTTCAGCGCCCGTCACGGTGTGACGAGCGCTGGTGTTATCAGGGGCCTTCATTGCGCCCCGGAGCGGGACCCCGGGGCTTAATGCATCGCCGTCGTGCTGATCTGGTGCTCGATGCTCTTGAAGTGATCGAGCCGCTCGATGGCGTGGTCGAGTTCGGAGCCTTCCTTCTCGGCGAGCTTGGCTTCCATCTCGGCAATCGTCTCGGCGAACTGCGTCCTGTCGAGCTCCTGCGTCGAGATGGCGACGTCGGCGAGCACGGTGAGGCCCTTCTCCGACACTTCGGCAAGGCCACCAAGCACGATGATCTTCTGATGCGTGCCGCCGGAGGTGATGGTCAAGATGCCCGGACGGACTGCGGCCACAACCGGCGCATGGCCGGCCAGCACGCCGAAATCGCCTTCGACGCCGGGCACGTCAACCTGATCGACTTCGCCGGAGAAGGCGAGTTTTTCGGGGGAGACCAGATCGAAGTGGAAGGTGGCCATGGAGTAGTCCTGCGAATAGGAAGTGGCGCGTAGCGAATAGTGAGTGGCGAATGGAAAGGCGAATATCTATTCGCTACTCCCTGTTCGCCATTCGCCTTAGGCTGCCTCGGCAGCCAGCTTCTTGCCCTTCTCGACGGCTTCTTCAATGTTGCCGACCATGTAGAAGGCCGCTTCCGGCAGATGGTCGTACTTGCCTTCGCACAATCCGCGGAAGCCCTTGATGGTGTCGGCGAGGTCGACGAACTTGCCGGGCGAGCCGGTGAACACTTCGGCGACATGGAACGGCTGCGACAGGAAGCGCTCGATCTTGCGGGCGCGGGCAACCGCGATCTTGTCCTCTTCGGAGAGTTCGTCCATGCCGAGAATGGCGATGATGTCCTGCAGCGACTTGTAGCGCTGCAACACCTGCTGAACCATACGCGCGGTCTCATAGTGCTCCTGGCCGACGACCAGCGGGGACAGCATGCGGGAGGTCGAGTCGAGCGGATCCACCGCGGGGTAGATGCCCTTTTCCGAAATCGCGCGGTTCAACACCGTGGTCGCGTCCAAATGGGCGAACGAGGTTGCGGGCGCCGGGTCGGTCAAGTCGTCGGCCGGCACGTAGATCGCCTGCACCGAGGTGATCGAGCCCTTGTGCGTGGTGGTGATGCGCTCCTGCAGCGCGCCCATGTCGGTGGCGAGCGTCGGCTGGTAACCCACCGCCGAAGGAATACGACCCAAGAGCGCCGACACTTCCGAGCCTGCCTGGGTGAAGCGGAAGATGTTGTCGACGAAGAACAGCACGTCCTGGCCCTGATCGCGGAAGTGCTCGGCGACGGTAAGGCCGGTAAGGCCGACGCGGGCGCGGGCGCCCGGGGGTTCGTTCATCTGACCGAACACCAGCGCGCATTTCGACTTCACGTTCGGATCGGGATTGTGCGGATCGGCGTTGACCTTCGACTCGATGAACTCGTGATAGAGGTCGTTGCCTTCGCGGGTACGCTCGCCGACGCCGGCGAACACCGAGTAACCGCCGTGCGCCTTCGCGACGTTGTTGATCAGTTCCTGAATCAGCACGGTCTTGCCGACGCCGGCGCCGCCGAACAGGCCGATCTTGCCGCCCTTGGCGTAGGGCGCCAGCAGGTCGACGACCTTGATGCCGGTGACGAGAATTTCAGCTTCGGTGGACTGGTCGGTATAGCTCGGCGCTTCCGCATGGATCGGCCGCATGCCTTCCGACACCACCGGACCGGCTTCATCGATCGGTTCGCCGATCACGTTGATGATGCGGCCGAGCGTGCCGGCACCGACCGGCACCATGATCGGCGCGCCAGTATCGGTAACCTCACCGCCGCGGACCAGGCCCTCGGTGGTGTCCATGGCGATGGTGCGCACCGTGGATTCGCCGAGATGCTGGGCGACTTCAAGCACCAGACGGTTACCATTGTTGGTGGTCTCAATCGCGTTCAGAATGGCGGGCAGATGCCCTTCGAACTGCACGTCGACGACGGCGCCGATGACCTGGACGATGTGTCCGGTCTGGTTTGCTGCTGCGGCCATAAAACTCTCTCCTTCGAATTCTTGTCTCTGGAAGTCCGTCAGGGTGTCGCGCGAATGGCTAGAGTGCCTCGGCGCCGGAGATGATTTCGATCAGCTCCTTGGTGATCTGGGCCTGACGGGTGCGGTTGTAGATAAGGGTCTGCTTGCGGATCATGTCGCCGGCGTTGCGGGTGGCGTTGTCCATCGCGCTCATCTGCGCGCCGTAGAACGAAGCGTTGTTTTCCAGCAGCGCGCGGAAGATCTGCACCGCGAGATTGCGCGGCAACAGGCGCGTCAGGATCTCGTCTTCTTCCGGCTCATATTCGTAGGACGTCGACGGACCGGCATTCGCGGCCGGCTCTTCAACCACCAGCGGGATGATCTGCTGCGCGGTCGGGATCTGGGAGATCACGGATTTGAAGCGCGAATAGAACAGCGTGCAGACGTCGAATTCGCCGGCGTCGAAGCGCGCCAGGACCTTCCTGGCGATATCCTCGGCATTGATGAAGCCGAGCTGACGCACCGATTTCAGGTCGAGATGTTCGACGATCTGCTTGTCGAACTGGCGGCGGAGCTGCTCGTAGCCCTTCCGGCCGACGCAGAAGAACTTGACCTCTTTGCCTTGGGCGATCAGCGACAGCGCGCGTTCGCGCGCCAGACGCACGATCGAGGAATTGAACGCGCCCGACAGACCACGCTCGCCGGTGCAAACCAGCAGCAGGTGAACCTGATCGTTACCGGTACCGGCCAACAGCGCCGGCGCGCCGGGTGAACCCGCGGCTGCGGTTGCGATGTTCGAGATCACCGCGTCCATTTTTTCCGCGTAGGGCCGCGCCGCTTCGGCGGCGGTCTGCGCGCGGCGCAGCTTGGAGGCTGCGACCATCTGCATGGCCTTGGTGATCTTCTGCGTCGCCTTGGTCGAGGCGATGCGGACCCGCATGTCTTTCAGTGAAGCCATTCTTAGTTCACCCCGGCGATCTGATCTCTATGACCTGATCGCAAGCCCTCTTTCATCAGGCCCGGCGTTAAGCCGGGCCAAACCTTTAGTTAGTCGGCCGGCACATCAAGCAAGCGTCTTGGAAAAACCTTCGACGACCGCCTTCAGCTTGCCCGCGGTATCGTCGCTGAGATCGCGGCTTTCGCGGATGCTATTGAGGATCTCGACGTTCTTGCCGCGCAGCAACGACAGCAGGCCGTCTTCGAAGGGGCGCACCTTGTTGAGCGGGAGCGCATCGAGATAGCCGTTGGTGCCGGCCCAGATCACACAGACCTGTTCTTCCATCTTCAGCGGCGAGAACTGCGGCTGCTTCAGGAGTTCGGTCAGGCGCGAACCGCGATTCAGCAGGCGCTGGGTCGAGGCGTCGAGGTCGGAGCCGAACTGCGCGAACGCCGCCATTTCGCGGTACTGCGCCAGTTCGCCCTTGATCTTGCCGGCGACCTTTTTCATCGCCTTGGTCTGCGCCGACGATCCGACGCGCGACACCGACAGACCGACGTTCACCGCCGGGCGGATGCCCTGGAAGAACAGGTCGGTTTCCAGGAAGATCTGGCCGTCGGTAATCGAAATCACGTTGGTCGGAATGTAGGCCGACACGTCGTTGGCCTGGGTTTCAATGACCGGCAGCGCGGTCAGCGAACCCGAGCCCTGATCCTTGTTGAGCTTGGCCGCACGCTCGAGCAGGCGGGAATGCAGATAGAACACGTCGCCCGGATAGGCTTCGCGGCCCGGCGGGCGGCGCAGCAGCAGCGACATCTGGCGATACGCGACGGCCTGCTTGGACAAATCGTCATAGATGATGACGGCGTGCATGCCGTTGTCGCGGAAATATTCACCCATGGTGCAGCCGGTGAACGGCGCGATGTACTGCATTGGCGCCGGATCGGAAGCGGTGGCTGCAACGATGATCGAGTATTCCAGCGCGCCCTGCTCTTCGAGCACTTTCACGAACTGGGCAACGGTCGAACGCTTCTGGCCGATCGCGACATAGACGCAATACAGCTTGAGGTTCTCGTCCGGCTGCGCGTTGAGCGGCTTCTGGTTCAGAATGGTGTCGAGCGCAATCGCGGTCTTGCCGGTCTGGCGGTCGCCGATGATCAGCTCGCGCTGGCCGCGGCCGACCGGGATCAGCGCGTCGATCGCCTTGAGGCCGGTCGCCATCGGCTCGTTGACTGACTTGCGCGGAATGATGCCGGGCGCCTTGACGTCGACCCGCTTGCGTTCGGTGGCATGGATCGGACCCTTGCCGTCGATCGGATTGCCGAGCGCGTCGACGACGCGTCCGAGCAGGCCCTTGCCGACCGGCGTATCGACGATGGCGCGGGTGCGCTTGACGGTCTGGCCTTCCTTGATCTCGCGGTCGGCGCCGAAGATCACGATACCGACGTTGTCGGTTTCGAGGTTGAGCGCCATGCCGCGGGTGCCGTTCTCGAACTCGACCATCTCACCGGCCTGGACGTTGTCGAGGCCGTAGACGCGGGCAATGCCGTCGCCGACGGACAACACCTGTCCGACTTCGGTAACTTCAGCCTCCTGGCCGAAATTCTTGATCTGGTCCTTGAGGATCGCGGAAATTTCCGCGGCGCGGATGTCCATCAGCCTGCCTCTTTCATCGCGTGCTTGATCGAATTGAGTTTGGTGCGAAGCGAACTATCCACCATGCGGCTGCCGAGCTTGACCACCAGGCCGCCGATAATAGAGGGATCGACTTTCACGTTGAGCGCGACGTCCTTGCCCGTCACTGATTTCAGTGCGGTCTTGAGAGCGTCGAGATTCTTGTCGCTGAGCGCTTCGGCGACGGTGACGTCTGCCGTAGCCTCGCCCTTGAACTTCGCCACCAGCGCGCGGAAGGCGCGGATCACGTCGCCGACGGCGAACAGCCGGCGATTGGCGGTCAGGACTTTGAGAAATTTGGCAGAAGTGCCCGAAATTCCGGCCTTGTCGAGAATCGCGGTGAGCGCCTTCGACTGCGCATCTGCCGAGAATACCGGACTGCGGACCAGGCGCTTCAAATCAGCGCTGTCGGCCAGCATGGCCTCGAATCTATCGAGATCGGCTTTTACTGCGTCGATCGATTTCTCGTCGCGCGCCAACTCGAACAAGGCCGTTGCATAACGGCCTGACACTCCCGAAACGGACGGATCTTCAGCAGCCACAGAGACGCTCTTTTTTGCTGTCAAACTCGCAAGGGAAAAACCGTCGCCACGGAAGCGGCGCCTAGCGATCCAAGCCCTTGGAATTCAAGCGGGACTTCGATTTTCGACCGGCACGAGAGGTGCCGGGATCGTTAAAATCGCGGCTTTGCTAACATAGCAAGCGCGCAGGTGCAACATGACGGCGCGCGCGGGCGATGCCTAGTCGCACGACTATTTTAATTGGCCTCTAATCCAATTTTCCAAGGCAAGTTTTTCAGCGCCAGTTCGCAGCGAAACGCCCGTCACGATTTTGCCGCGCAGGCCCGCGCCGGAACGGCGCGTCAGCGACAAGCTCAATCGTTCCGCCCGTATTTGCATGGGCGCCATGTATCTCCGGAACAACCCGAATCCGGTTCCCCGCCGTTTACTTGCCGTAACGTCGCGAACACTAACGAACACTTAACTCATCAATAATTCCAAGTATTGGAATGGTTAAAAATTCGTTAAAGCAATGTATTAATAAATATGATTCGATTAGTTGATCTAGGTAACAAGATATGTCAGCCAGCGAAAAACGAGGATTACTGCCCAATTCATGCCTCATTGCCTAATCAAACGGCCATCTCACACACGGGAACGGGGGTTCCACTTGTCACATATGTGGCAATACTGTCTGAGGGATTATTTATATGTTGAATACGAAGAACCTGCTGCCGGGATCTATCATCCGGTCGCGTACAGCGTTCGCTTTGATTGCCGCAACTCTCCTGGCCGGTGGCAGCATTACCGAAGCTTCGGCCAAATCCAGGCACCACCGTCATCACCATCACCATTCCCACCACGCCCAAAAGGCCAACAGCAATTGGCAGGACGCCAACGCCTCGATCGGCTCAAGCTCCGGGCGCAGCTTCTCGGGCATGGCTTCCTTTTACGGCAATGAATCCGGCAGCAAGACCGCGTCCGGCCAGCGTTTCAACCAGAACGCCATGACCGCCGCCCACCGCAGCCTGCCGTTCGGCACCAAGCTCAGGGTGACCCATGGCGGCCGCAGCGTCATCGTCACCATCAACGACCGCGGCCCGTTCATTAAGGGGCGCGTGCTCGACCTTTCGACCGGCGCTGCCAGCGCGGTCGGACTGACCCGCGCCAAGGGCGTCGGCCGCATCACCGCCGAGGTCGTCTCCTAAAAGCGCTGATCAAGCGCCGTTTCCGGTTCAACAGACCTGGTAAGCGTTGCGTAGCGTAACGATCGCGGAATCTTTCGCGCACCGATAAGGGCCTGCCGTCGCAAATGACGGCAGGCTTTTTATTTGGGCGCGCTCGAGCCGGCAGGGCCACTCGCTGCTACCCCGCCCGCACGGCGCGGAGCCGCTCTGGCCACCACGGTGGCAGGAGGATCGTGCTAGGTTCCGAAGGCAACAGGCGCACCGCCTTCCGCAGCCTTGAACCAGCACTGACGAGATCGATCATGAGCCAGATCAAAACCGTGGAACAACTGAGAAATGTTCTTCCCGAACCCCGGGCGACCACCAAGGCCAAGATAGCTCCCTATCTCGACGAACAGGCGATCGATTTCCTGCAAACGTGCCCGTTTGGGCTGATGGCCACGGCCGGTCGCGACGGGCCGATCGAGGTATCGCCGAAAGGCGACGAGCCCGGGTTCGTCCGCGTCGAAAATGAAACAACGGTTCTGCTCCCGGAACGGGCGGGCAACAACCTTGCGTTCGGCCTGCAGAACATCATCGAGACCGGCCGGATCGGGGTGATTTTCCTGCGCCCCCGGACCGGCGAGACGCTGCGGCTCTCGGGCCGGGCCGAGATCTTTGACGATGCCGAACTGCTGGCAACACTTGGCAAGGAAGGCCGCCCGGCGCTGCTGGCGATCCGGATCCATATCGAACGCTGCTATTTCCACTGCGCGCGCTCGGTGCTCCGGTCAAAGCTCTGGCAACCCGAGCATTGGCCGGAACCCAAGCGCATCTCGTTCGGAAAAGTCTTCGCGGCGAGGGCCGGCGCCGACGAGGATCAGGCGGCGAAAATCGATGCCTTTGTCGAGCAGGGATACACGACCAATCTGTGGTCGAATGGTTGAGGTGGACTGCCACCCGCAAATAATGGGCTTCTACAAAAAACTCTGCGGATCGACGTCGACCTCGAGCTTGAGATTGCCTTTTGTCTTCGGGCCCGCCGCCAGCCATTCGCGCAAATAGTCCGACAAATCGACATTGCGCAGCGATTTCACCAATAGCCGGAAGCGATAGCGGCCCTTGATCACTGCCAGCGGCGCTTCCGCGGGGCCCAGCACCTGGATGCGCTCGTCGATCGGCGCGATGGCGGCGAGCTTGCGCGCAAAACCTTCGGCGGTCGGCCGGTCGCCGGCGGAAATGATCAGGCTGGCGAGCCGGCCGAACGGCGGATATCCCGATCGTTCGCGTTGATCAATTTCAGTGGCATAGAACGCCTCGCGATCGCTTGCGACCAACGCCTTCATCACGGGATGATCGGGCTGATGGGTCTGCAGGTAACCGATGCCGCGGCCCTGGTCGCGCCCGGCGCGGCCGATCACCTGGTTGAGCAATTGAAACGTCCGCTCGGCCGCGCGCGGATCGCCATTGCTCAGGCCCAAATCTGCATCGACGACACCGACCAGATTGAGCCGCGGGAAATTATGCCCCTTCGCCACCAGTTGCGTGCCGATGATGATGTCGACGCGGCCCTCGGCGATTTCATTCAGCTCGCTGCGCATGGTTTCGATCGAGGTGATCAGGTCGCTCGACAGCACCATGGTGCGCGCGTTCGGGAACAACTGCGCGGCCTCCTCCTGCAGGCGTTCGACACCGGGCCCGATGGCGGCGAGCGATTCCTCGGCTGCGCAGTGCGGACAGATATTCGGGCGCGGCATCGAGAAGCCGCAATGGTGACAGACCAGCCGCTGGCGAAAGCGATGATCCACCAGCCAGGCGTCACAGATCGTGCAGGAGAAGCGATGCCCGCAGGCGCGGCACAGCGTCAGCGGTGCGTAGCCGCGGCGATTGAGGAACAACAGCGCCTGCTCGCGCTTCTCGATCGCCTGCCCGATGTAATCGGCAAGCCGCGGCGAGACGAAGCGGCCGCGCGGCGGCGCTTCGCGGCGCAAGTCGATCGCCTCGATATGCGGCATATGCTGGCCGCCGAAACGCGACGGCAGCGCGACGCGCTGATAGCGCCCCTTGCGCGCGTTGACTTCGGTCTCGATCGACGGCGTGGCCGAGGCCAGGATGATCGGGATTTTCGCGATATGCGCGCGCACCACCGCCATGTCGCGGGCGTGATAATGCGCGCCGTCATCCTGCTTGTAGGCCTGGTCGTGCTCCTCATCGACGATGATCAGGCCCAAATCGGCATAGGGCAGAAACAATGCCGAGCGCGCGCCGACCACGACCGGCGCTTCGCCGGCTGCGATTGCCGCCCAGTTGCGAGCACGGGTGCGCGGCGTCAGTTCGGAATGCCACTCCAGAGGACGCACGCCAAAACGCAGCGCGAAGCGATCGAGGAATTGTCCTGTCAGCGCGATCTCCGGCATCAGGATCAGCGTCTGCTTGCCGCGGCGGATGATTTCGGCGATCGCCTCGAAATAGACTTCGGTCTTGCCCGAGCCGGTGACGCCATCGAGCAGTGCGGCGTGAAAGCTGCCATTCGCCGCCAGCGCCCGCATCGCGTCCACAGCCGTGCGCTGCTGCCGGGAGAATTCAGGCTGGGCAAACGACGGATCGGGCGCCGGCGGCGCCAGCGGCGGCGGCATCGCCTCGATTTGAAGCGTGCCCTCATCGACCAGCCCGTCGATCACGCCCGAACTGACGCCGGCCTCCCGGGCGGCTTCGGACTTGCCGTGCAGCAGGCCATCCGACAGCACGTCAATCGCCCGCCGTCGCGCCGGCGTCAGGCGCCGCGGCGGCTCACCGACCAGCCGCACGCCAAGGCGCATCCGTTCGGGGCCGAGATTTTCGCCCATCCGCAAGCTCATGCGCAGCACCATGCCGCGGGCGGAAAGCGTGTAATTGGCGACCCAATCGACGAGCGAACGCAGTTCCTCCTTCAACGGCGGCACATCGAGCTTTTCGCCGACATCTTTTAAGCGGTTATGCAGGCGCGGATCGGGATTGGCGTTTTCCGCCCACACCACCGCCACCACCTCGCGCGGCCCCAGCGGCACGCAGACGACGTCGCCGGGCTTCAGCTCCATGCCGCGCGGCACGCGATACGAATAGGCCTGATTGAGCGCAACCGGCACCAGCACATCGACGACGCGTGTCGATGAGGCGGAGGAACTGCTGCTGCGCGTCGAATGGTCCATCGGGAATCAGGCTTAAGGGGTGCAGGGACTTAAGTTAAGAGGCGCTCAAGTTAAGGGCGCGCGACGGCGAGGGCCAGTGGCACCGGCGCTGGCGGGGGGGAGTTAGCGAACGGTAAACGAAAGAGGTGCGATATAATCAGGAGAATCAGGGCGCCCATAGTCCATGACCAAGCCTGTTCCGTCACCTCAACCGATCGAACTCGATTGCGCCGACGCGACGCTGGCGCTGGAGATGACGCGCTGGCTGTCGCATCTGCGCGCCGAACGGCGGCTGTCGCCCAAGACGCTGGAGGCCTACGCCCGCGACCTCCGGCAATGCCTGATCTTTCTTAGCCAGTACTGGGGCCGAAAAG
Source organism: Bradyrhizobium sp. AUGA SZCCT0176 (assembly GCF_018130145.1). Classification (GTDB taxonomy): domain Bacteria; phylum Pseudomonadota; class Alphaproteobacteria; order Rhizobiales; family Xanthobacteraceae; genus Bradyrhizobium. The sequence continues at coordinate 48,238 of NZ_JAFCMB010000001.1, forward strand.
TTACGATCAAGGGGTTTGCAGCGCTGGAAGCCAGCGACATCAGGGCCTTCATGGCGATGCGCCGCGCCGACGACATCGGGGGCCGCTCGCTGATGCGGGCGCTGGCGGGGCTGCGCTCGTTCGGACGTTTCCTGGAGCGCGAAGGCAAGGGCAAGGTCGGCGCGCTCTCGGCGATCCGTGCGCCGAAAATCGGCAAGAGCCTGCCGAAGCCGATCCAGATGGCGGCCGCCAAACGTTTTGCCGATGCCGACGAACGCGCCGGCGAGGATCGCGATCCCTGGATCTGGGCGCGCGACGCCGCCGTGATGGCGCTGCTGTATGGTTCGGGCCTGCGCATCTCCGAGGCGCTCGGGCTGAAAAAGCGCGACGTTCCGCTGCCCGGCGAAGGTGACGTCATCATCGTGACCGGCAAGGGCAACAAGACCCGCATGGTGCCGGTGCTGCAAAACGTGCTGGCGCTGATCGCCGATTACACCGCCGTCTGCCCGCATCAGCTTAACCCGGAGGGACCGATTTTCGTCGGCGCACGCGGCGGGCCGCTCAGCCCGCGAATCATCCAGCTCACCATGGAGCGGCTGCGCGGCGCGCTCGGCCTGCCCGACAGCGCGACGCCGCATGCGCTGCGGCATTCATTTGCTACCCACCTGCTGTCGCGCGGCGGCGATCTGCGCGCGATCCAGGAATTGCTCGGCCACGCCTCGCTCTCGACCACGCAGATCTATACCGGCATCGACAGCGAGCGGCTGCTGGAAGTGTACAAGACGGCGCATCCGCGCGGCTGAACGCCGGCCGCGCTCCGACATACTATCGTCACATCGTGCACTTCCCCTGCCCGCCCCTTGCGCTGGCCGGATGGTTCCGGCAATCGTAAGCAGGTCACCTGGCAGGAGGGAATCATGGGCGCACATGAAAGTATGGAGCATGCGGAGCACGCCGAGCACGCTTCCAGCTCCAACAAGAGAATCGCATTGCTGATCGCCGTCATTGCGCTGTTTCTTGCGCTGTCGGAGACCCTCGGCAAGGGCGCGCAGACCGAATCGATCAGCAAGAATGTCGAGGCGTCGAACCTTTGGGCGTTCTTCCAGGCCAAGAGCATCCGCCGCACCACGGTTCAGGCCACCGCCGAGCACGCCAAGCTGAGCCTCGGGGTCACTACTGATCCGGCCGCAAAGGCGGCGCTGCAAAAGCAGATCGACGACTGGACCAAGACTGCGGCGCGCTATCGCTCGGAGCCGGAAACCGGCGAGGGCTCGGAAGAGCTCATGAAGCGCGCCAAGCAAGCCGAACATTTGCGCGACGAGGCGATGGCCAAGTACCATCACTACGAAGTCGCCTCGGCCGCGTTCCAGATCGGCATCGTGCTGGCATCGGCGACCATCATCACCGGCATGATCGTGCTGGCCTGGGGTTCCGCCCTGCTCGCCGTGATCGGAATTGGATTCACCTTGATCGGCCTGTTCGCGCCGCATGCCGTGCATTTGATGTAGCGTGCCCGCCTCTCCCATCGGGGGAGGTGAAGCCGATCTCTGTGAGAGTGAGTTCGATTACCGCGCTTCGTGCACGCGTTTGCGAAAGCGCTGGATCAGCCTCAGCATCCGACCTGACCAGCCCTCGCCGTCGCCGCGCAGCATCTCGGCGATCCGGCGCTTGACCGGCTCGACCAATGCAGCTGCCCTGGCGCGCAGCATCATGATGAACTCATAAACCTTTTTGAACCACTGCATCTTCAGCAGCTTCGGCCGCGTCACATCGAAGATGAAGGCGGTGACGCCGACGCCGACGAACTTGCCGAGAACGATGACGACGATCGCGCTGATCCAATATTCATTCGCCAGCAGCCACAGCCCGACCAGCTTGAGCGGAAACAGCGGGATCACCGGCACCGCAAATACGATCAACGTCATCGCCGGCGACAGCGTATCGACACGCTCGGACAGCCATCGCTTGAACGCACGGAACGGAATCCACGCGACGACGCGCTCGACGATCGGCTCGAGATGATCCCACAGCCATGCTTCGATCAAGAAGATGATCGCAAGCAGAACCCATAACGGCTTAAGTAGGCGGCGCATCACCTGAAAATCTCGACCCGGCGTGTGCCGGGCATCGATCACATATGGATCGCCCGTTTGCCGACCGCAAGCGCTGCTTCCTTGATGGCCTCGGAGCGGGTCGGATGCGCGTGGCAGGTTCGTGCCAGATCCTCGGCGGAACCGCCGAATTCCATCAGAACGGCGGCTTCATGGATCATTTCGCCGGCTTCGCGGCCGATGATGTGCACGCCGAGCACGCGATCGGTCTTCGCATCTGCGAGAATCTTCACAAAGCCGTCCGTGGTCTGGTTGACCTTGGAGCGGCCGTTGGCAGTGAAGGGGAATTTGCCCGAGGTGTATGCGACGCCCGCCTGCTTCAGCTCTTCCTCGGTCTTGCCGACCGACGACACTTCCGGCGTGGTATACACAACGCCTGGGATGACGTCGTAATTCACATGCCCGGCTTGCCCTGCGATGATCTCGGCACACGCCACGCCTTCGTCCTCGGCCTTGTGCGCGAGCATCGGACCCGCCACCACGTCGCCGATCGCATAGACGCCCTTCACGCTGGTCGAGAAATGCGCATCGATCTCGACGCGGCCGCGATTGTCGAGCGCGATACCGGCCTCCTTCAGGCCGAGGCCGTCGGTGTAGGGCACGCGGCCGATACAGACCAGCACCACATCGGCTTCGATGGCCTCGGCCGCACCGCCCGCGGCCGGCTCGACCTTGACCGACAGCGTCTTGCCTGACGTGTCGACGCCGGTGACCTTGGCGCCGAGCTTGAACGCAAAGCCCTGCTTTTCGAGGATGCGCTGGAATTGTTTTGCCACCTCGCCATCCGTGCCGGGCAGGATGCGGTCGAGAAACTCAACCACCGTGACCTTCGCACCGAGCCGGTGCCACACCGAGCCGAGCTCGAGCCCGATCACGCCGGCGCCGACGACCAGCAGATGTGAGGGCACCTTGTCGAACGACAGCGCGCCGGTCGACGACACGATGCGCTTCTCGTCGATCTCGATGCCCTTCAGCCGCGCGATGTCGGAGCCGGTGGCGATCACGATGTTTCTGGTCTCGACCGTCTGCGCCTTGCCGTCACTGCCGGACACTTCGACCTTGCCGGCACCAAGAATTTTGCCCGTGCCGCTGATGACGTCGATCTTGTTTTTCTTCATCAGGAACTCGACGCCTTTGACGTTGCCGTCGATGCCCTGCTGCTTGAAGTTCATCATCGACGGCAAATCGAGTTTCGGCGCGGAAACGCTGATGCCCATTTTCGCAAAGGAATGCCCGGCTTCCTCGAACATCTCGGACGCGTGCAGCAGCGCCTTCGACGGCATGCAGCCGACGTTGAGGCAGGTGCCGCCCAGCGTCGCGTTCTTTTCGACTACGGCGACTTTCATGCCGAGTTGCGCGGCGCGCACCGCGCAGACATATCCGCCCGGACCGGTGCCGATGACGACGAGATCGTAAGAAGCCATGATTGAAGTCCCGTAACTGAATTCTATGACAGGGTATTACCGGCCGCCCGATACATCGAGGATGGCACTGGTGACGTACGAAGCGTCGTCCGACATCAGCCAGACGATGGCATTGGCGATTTCTTCCGCGGTACCGACGCGCTGCATCGGCACCATGTGCGCAAGACGATGAGCACGATCGGGCTCGCCGCCGGCAGCATGAATTTCGGTATCGATCAGCCCGGGCCGGATCGCGGCGACGCGAATGCCCTCGCCGGCAACTTCATGGCCAAGACCGACCGTGAACGAATCCACGGCACCCTTCGACGCCGCATAATCGACATAGGTATTGGGCGCACCGAGTCTCGCCGCGACCGAGGAAAGATTGACGATAACGCCGCCTTTGCCGCCATGCTTGGTCGACATGCGCTTCACGGCTTCGCGCGCGCACAGGATGGACCCGGTAACGTTGACCGCCATCACGCGCTGGATACGCTCGGCCGACATCTCGTCAACGCGCACGCCGCTCTGACCGACAATACCACCGTTATTGACGAGCGCCCCTAACGTACCGAACTGATCGGCCGCCTTGAACAGCGCGAGGATGTCGCTTTCCTCGGCAACGTCGCATTTCACAGCGACAGCCTTGCCGTTCTTGCGCTCGATCTCGGTGACGACTTCGTTCGCCGCCGCCTCGTTGCTGGCGTAACCGACGACAACCCGAAAGCCACGGGCCGCCGCGGCAAGCGCGGTGGCGCGGCCGATGCCACGGCTACCACCGGTGATGACAACGACTTTATCGGTCACATTCGCCCCCATCCATCAATACGCCGCGCCAATACCCGCCGAGCAGCGGGCACTCGGACGCGACCATCAGAGATCCAGCACCAGGCGCGCCGGATCTTCCAGGCTCTCCTTGACGCGGACCAGGAAGGTGACCGCTTCCTTGCCGTCGATGACGCGGTGATCGTAGGACAGCGCCAGATACATCATCGGGCGGATCTCGATCTTGCCGCCGATCGCCATCGGCCGCTCCTGGATCTTGTGCATGCCGAGAATGGCGGATTGCGGCGCGTTCAGGATCGGCGTCGACATTAGCGAACCATAGATGCCGCCATTGGTGATGGTGAAGGTGCCGCCCTGCATCTCGTCGATCTTGAGCTGGCCGTCACGGGCGCGGCGGCCGAAATCGGCGATGCTCTTTTCGATGTCGGAGATCGACTTGTGGTCGCAGTCGCGTACCACAGGCACGACGAGGCCCTTGTCGGTGCCGACGGCGACGCCGACATGGTAGTAATTCTTGAAGATCAGATCAGTGCCGTCGATCTCGGCATTGACGGCCGGGATGTCCTTGAGCGCCTGCACGCAGGCCTTGGTGAAGAAGCCCATGAAGCCGAGCTTGGTGCCGTGCTTCTTCTCGAACACGTCCTTGTACTGCGTCCGCATCGCCATGATGTGGCTCATATCGACCTCGTTGAAGGTCGTGAGCATCGCCGCGGTGTTCTGCACGTCCTTCAGGCGGCGCGCGATGGTCTGGCGCAGCCGCGTCATCTTCACGCGCTCTTCGCGCGCGGCATCGTCGGCGGGCGACGGTGCTCGCACCTGCACGGCGGCGGCGGGTTGATTGACCGGAGTCGGCGCGGAAGCGGCCTTCTCGATCGCAGCCAGCATGTCGCCCTTGGTGACGCGGCCATCCTTACCGGAGCCAGGCACGGTAGCGGCATCGATGCCGCTTTCGACGGAGAGTTTCCGGACCGACGGCGCCAGCGGCGCGTCCGCGGGTGCGGCCTTTGGCGCCGCAGCAGGTGCGGCGGCAGCGGCGGGCGGCGGCGCGGCGGGAGCAGCTGCAGCTGCAGAATTCTTGGGCGGCGCGGCCGCCGGCTTGGCGCCTGCCGCGCCGTCATTGATCTGTCCGAGCAGCGCGCCGACGGCGACGGTTTCGCCGTCCTTGGCGGCGATCTCGCCCAGCACGCCCGCTGAAGGCGCCGGGACTTCGATGGTGACCTTGTCGGTCTCGAGCTCCACCAAAGGCTCGTCCACCGCCACAGCGTCGCCGGCCTTCTTGAACCAGCGGCCAATGGTGGCCTCCGTCACGGACTCGCCGAGCGTCGGAACGCGAATGTCAGTCATGTGTGTTTTCCTCAATATATCCTGTGCGGTCATCGTTCCGGGGCGGACGATCCAGCAATCCGTGACGGTCACAATTGACGGCGCGGGTTGCTGGATGCCCCGCTTTCGCGGGGCATGACGAATTCAAAGTTTTCAGTTCAGCGCGTCATCCAGCAGCGCCTTGAGCTGCGCCAGATGCTTCGACATCAAACCGGTGGCCGTCGCCGCCGCCGCCGCGCGGCCCGCGTAACGCGGACGCTTGTTCGGCGCGTGGATCTGGTTCAGCACCCATTCGAGATAGGGCTCGATGAAGTGCCACGCACCCATATTGCGCGGTTCTTCCTGGCACCAGACGACTTCCGCGTTCTTGAAGCGGGCGAGCTCGTGCACCAGTGCCTTCAGCGGCACCGGATAGAGCTGCTCGACGCGCATCAGGTAGATGTCGTCGATGCCGCGCTTCTCGCGTTCCTCGTAGAGATCGTAATAGACCTTGCCCGAGCACAGCACGATGCGGCGGATCTTGTCGTCGTCCACCAGCTTGATCTTCTCGTCCGGCAGCATCTGCGCGTCATCGTAGAGGATGCGGTGGAACGTGGCGTCCTTGCCGAGCTCGTCGAGCCGCGACACCGCCCGCTTGTGGCGCAGCAACGATTTCGGCGTCATCAGGATCAGGGGTTTACGGATTTCGCGATGCAGCTGGCGCCGCAGCACGTGGAAGTAATTCGCCGGCGTGGTGGGATAGACCACCTGCATGTTGTCTTCGGCGCACATCTGCAGGAAGCGTTCGAGCCGCGCCGAGGAGTGCTCCGGTCCCTGCCCTTCATAGCCATGCGGCAGCAGGCAGACGAGACCCGACATGCGCAGCCATTTGCGTTCGCCCGAGGAGATGAATTGGTCGAACAGCACCTGCGCCCCGTTGGCGAAGTCGCCGAACTGGGCTTCCCACATCGCGAGCGCATTCGGCTCGGCCAGTGAATAACCGTACTCGAAGCCAAGCACCGCCTCTTCCGAAAGCAGCGAGTTGATCACCTCGTAATGGCCCTGATCGGGGCTAAGGTGATTGAACGGCGTGTAACGGCTCTCGTCTTCCTGATCGATCAGCACCGAATGGCGCTGCGAGAAGGTGCCACGCTCGGAGTCCTGCCCCGACAGCCGGACGTGCCGGCCTTCCTGCATCAGCGTGCAGAACGCCAGCGCCTCGCCGGTGGCCCAGTCGATGCCGACGCCATTGTCGATCGCCTTGGCGCGATTTTCGAGGAAGCGCTGGATGGTGCGGTGAACGCGGAAGCCGTCGGGCACCTTGGTGATCTTGCGGCCGATATCCTTCAGGATAGCCGTATCGACGCCGGTAACGCCGCGGCGCGCATCCTCTTCCTGATCGGCGGACTTGAAGCCGGCCCATTTGCCGTCGAGCCAGTCGGCCTTGTTGGGCTTGTAGCCCGAGCCGGCCTCGAGTTCGGCATCGAGCCGCGCACGCCAGTCGGCCTTGGCCTTTTCGACCTCGCCCTCGGTCAACACGCCGTCAGCGATCAGCCGCTTGGAATAGATCTCGACCGTGCCGGGATGCAACGCGATCTTCTTGTACATCACCGGCTGAGTGAACATCGGCTCGTCGCCTTCGTTATGGCCATGCCTGCGGTAGCAGAACATGTCGATCACGACGGGCTTGTGGAATTTCTGCCGGAACTCGATCGCGACCTTGGCCGCGAACACCACGGCTTCCGGATCGTCGCCGTTCACATGGAAGATCGGCGCGTCGATCATCTTCGCGACGTCAGACGGATAGGGCGAGGAACGCGAGTAGCGCGGATAGGTGGTGAAGCCGATCTGGTTGTTGACGATGAAGTGCAGCGAACCGCCGGTGCGGTAGCCCTTCAGGTCGGACAGGCCGAAGCATTCGGCGACCACGCCCTGGCCGGCGAAGGCGGCGTCGCCATGCATCAGCACCGGCAGCACCGAAATGCGCATGTCCGGCGGATCGCCGTGCTGGTCCTGCTTGGCGCGCACCTTGCCGAGCACGACGGGATCGACGATTTCCAGATGCGACGGGTTGGCGGTCAGCGACAGATGGATCCTGTTGTTGTCGAACTCGCGGTCCGACGAGGCGCCGAGATGATATTTGACGTCGCCGGAGCCTTCGACCGCGTCGGGATTGGCGGAGCCGCCCTTGAATTCATGGAACAGCGCGCGGTGCGGCTTGCCCATCACCTGCGTCAGCACGTTGAGGCGGCCGCGATGCGGCATGCCGAGCACGATCTCCTTCACGCCGAGATTGCCGCCGCGCTTGATGATCTGCTCCAGCGCCGGGATCAGCGATTCAGCTCCGTCGAGGCCGAAGCGCTTGGTGCCGGTGAATTTGATGTCGCAGAATTTCTCAAAGCCTTCGGCTTCGATCAGCTTGTTGAGGATCGCGCGCCGGCCCTCGGGGGTGAAGCTGATTTCCTTGTCCGGGCCTTCGATGCGTTCCTGGATCCAGGCCTTCTGCGCCGCGTTGCTGATGTGCATGAACTCGACGCCGAGCGTCTGGCAGTAGGTGCGCTCGCAGATCGCAACGATTTCGCGAAGCGTGCCGTATTCCAGACCGAGCACGTGATCGAGGAAGATCTTGCGGTCGAAATCGGCCTCGGCAAAACCGTAGGTGCGCGGATCAAGCTCCTCGCGGTCGCGCTGGGCTTCGATGCCGAGCGGATCGAGCTTGGCGTGGAAATGACCGCGCATGCGGTAGGCGCGGATCAGCATCAAGGCGCGCACCGAATCGCGCGTCGCCTGGTTGATGTCGGCCGACGCCACTTCGGCGCCCTTGGCCTGCGCCTTGGCCGCCAGCTTGGTGCCAACAGCCTTTTCGACCTGCGCCCAGTTGCCGTCCAGCGCCGAGGTCAGTTCGTCACGCGGCGTCAAAGGCCAGTTGTCGCGGCCCCAGGAGGCGCCCTCGGCGTTCTTCTGGACGTCGGCCGGGGTGTCTTTCAGGCTCTTGAAGAATTCCTGCCAGTCAGGATCGACCGAAGCGGGGTCCTGCTCGTAGCGGGCATAGAGATCGTCGATGTAGGTGGCGTTGGTGCCCTGCAAAAAGGAGGAAAGGGCAAATGCGGCATTCGCGTCCTGGCGAGACATGATGGCGTCCTGGTAATTTTTGGCTTCGCGCGTGGAAAACGGCGCTTTGGCCGGTCCGGAGGCCCGGACCAGCGAGTTAAAGCACCTCTAACCTATTTAGCGCGAAATTTCCCGCCCAAAAGAACCAAGAATTGAATTAGGGCTTCAATTTTTCGGCAAGGGTGTGTCCGAGCCGTGCCGGCGACGGAGAGACCGTGATTCCGGCCGATTCCATCGCTGTGGTCTTGGAACCGGCGTCGCCCTTGCCGCCGGAGATGATCGCGCCGGCATGGCCCATGCGGCGGCCGGGAGGGGCGGTGACGCCAGCGATGAAGCCAACCATCGGCTTGCTGCGGCCCCGCTTGGCCTCGTCCTTGATGAACTGGGCGGCGTCCTCCTCGGCGGAACCGCCGATTTCACCGATCATGATGATCGAGGTGGTCTTCGGATCGGCCAGGAACATTTCCAGCACGTCGATGAATTCGGTGCCCTTGACCGGGTCGCCGCCGATGCCGACCGCCGTGGTCTGGCCGAGGCCTTCCTGGGTGGTCTGGAACACGGCTTCATAGGTCAGCGTGCCCGAACGGGAGACGATGCCGACACTACCGGGCTTGAAGATGTTGGCCGGCATGATGCCGATCTTGCATTCGCCCGCGGTCATGACACCCGGGCAGTTCGGTCCGATCAGGCGGGACTTCGACCCCGACAGCGAACGCTTGACGCGGACCATGTCGAGCACCGGAATGCCTTCGGTGATGCAGACGATCAGCGGGATCTCCGCATCGATCGCCTCGCAGATCGCGTCCGCAGCCCCCGGCGGCGGTACGTAGATCACCGACGCATCGGCGCCGGTCTTCTCACGCGCTTCGGCAACCGTGTCGAACACCGGCAGGCCCAGATGCGTTGCACCGCCTTTGCCCGGCGAAGTGCCGCCGACCATCTTGGTGCCGTACGCGATCGCCGCCTCGGAATGGAAGGTGCCGTTCTTACCGGTAAAACCCTGGCAGATGACTTTGGTATTCTTGTCGATCAGAACGGACATGATGGATGTTACTTCCCTGGGTGATCGGAGACGGGATCAGTGAATTCGCCGATACGTGCCGGTGAGCACGTCGGCCCATCCTTCCGCATCAGGCGAGAACTGGATTTTCATGGTGTAGTTGTTGTCGTCGACGACTTCGTAGACGTGACGCGCGTTGCCGCGCAGCGAGCCGCGCACCAGGATCAGCGTCTTGCCGGTCCAGCCGCCGGAGGCCGGCGCCGGGGAGTAGTATCCAAGCGAATCGTGCCAGAACAGTTTGTAGTGGCGGTCCTCGCGGTCGTAAGTGAACACGCCATGGGTGGCGAAGCTTTCCTTGCCGTCGCGCGTCTGGACGGCGTCCTGGATCAGATAAAAACCGTTGAGATCCATGCGCGCCTTGACATGCGCGGTCGCCGGGCCGCCCGCGTTCCAGCGCGAGGGATAGACCATCTCTTCGCCGCTCCACTCGCCGGCAAACACGGCGAGCTTGCGGTGTTCCTCCAGGGCAGTCGGTGCGGCGAGACGGTCAGCCATCGCTAGCCTCCCTTGACGGCATTCACGATTTTCTGTGCGGCATCGTCGAGATTATCGGCGGGCAGCACGTTGAGGCCGGATTCGCGGATGATCTTCTTGCCGGCGTCGACATTGGTGCCTTCGAGACGAACCACCAGCGGCACCTTCAGGCCGACTTCCTTGACAGCCGCGACCACGCCCTCGGCGATGATGTCGCATTTCATGATGCCGCCGAAGATGTTGACGAGGATGCCCTTCACGTTCGGATCGGCGGTGATGATCTTGAAAGCGGCCGCGACCTTTTCCTTGCTCGCGCCGCCGCCGACGTCGAGGAAGTTGGCGGGCTCCATGCCATAGAGCTTGATGATGTCCATGGTCGCCATCGCAAGGCCGGCGCCGTTGACCATGCAGCCGATGGTGCCGTCGAGCGTGACGTAGTTGAGATCGTATTTCGACGCCTCGATTTCCTTGGCGTCCTCTTCGGTCTCGTCGCGCAGGGCCGCGACTTCCGGATGGCGGTACATCGCGTTGTCGTCGAACGCGACCTTGGCGTCGAGCACGCGCAGGTCGCCCTGCTTGGTGACGACGAGCGGATTGATCTCCAGCATCGCCATGTCCTTGGCGATGAAGGCGGTGTAGAGCTGCGCGACCAGCTTCTCGGCTTGTTTGGCAAGATCGCCGGTCAGCTTCAGCGCCTTCGCCACCGTGCGGCCGTGATGGCCCATGATGCCGGTGGCCGGATCGACCGAGAAGGTGATGATCTTCTCAGGGGTGTTGTGCGCGACGTCCTCGATGTTGACGCCGCCTTCGGTCGAGACCACGAACGAGACTTCCGAGGTTTCGCGGTCGACCAGGATCGAGAGATAGAACTCCTTGTCGATGTCGGAGCCTTCCTCGATGTAGAGGCGGTTGACCTGCTTGCCGTGGGCGCCGGTCTGGATCGTGACGAGGGTCGCGCCCAGCATCTGCTTGGCGAACTCGTTGACCTCGGCGACCGACTTGGCGATGCGCACGCCGCCCTTGTCGCCCGCGGAAGCTTCCTTGAACTTGCCCTTGCCGCGGCCGCCGGCGTGGATCTGGCTTTTCACGACCCAGATCGGGCCGGGAAGCGCCTTGGCGGCGGCTTCCGAATCGGCGGCCTTCAAGACCGGCACGCCGCGCGAAATCGGCACCCCGAATTCATGCAGCAACGCCTTGGCCTGGTATTCATGGATATTCATCTGGACGCTCCCCAAACCTTCATACGGCAAGTTCTACGGCCCGCCGGTATTGGTAGTTGGCATACCATATACCAAGAGAACTGCAAGCCGGAAACGCTTCCGCCCCGTTTCCAGGGCGAAAGCTGAATAAAATCAACGGCCCAACAGATCGGGAGCGATTTTCTTGCAGGCATCGACCAGGCCCTGCACGGCGCCGACCGACTTGTCGAAGGCTTCACGGTCCTTGCCGGCCAGCTCGATCTCGACAATACGCTCGACACCCTTGGAGCCGATCACAACGGGCACGCCGACATACATGTCCTTCACGCCATATTCGCCGTTGAGATAGGCGGCGCAGGGCAGCACGCGCTTCTTGTCCTTCAGATAGCTCTCGGCCATCGCGATGGCGGAAGCCGCCGGGGCGTAGAAGGCCGAACCGGTCTTCAGCAGGTTGACGATCTCGGCGCCGCCATTGCGGGTGCGATCGACGATCTCGTCGATCCGCGCCTGCGAGGTCCAACCCATCTTGACGAGGTCGGGCAGCGGAATGCCGGCGACGGTGGAGTAGCGCGTCAGCGGCACCATGGTGTCGCCGTGGCCGCCGAGCACGAAGGCGGTGACGTCTTCGACCGAGACGTTGAATTCATCGGCGAGGAAATAGCGGAACCGCGAGGAGTCCAGTACGCCGGCCATGCCGACGACCTTCTTGTGCGGCATGCCGGAAGCCTTCTGCAGCGCCCACACCATCGCGTCCAGCGGGTTGGTGATGCAGATGACGAAGGCGTCGGGGGCGTATTTCTTGATGCCGGCGCCGACCTGCTCCATGACCTTGAGGTTGATGCTGAGGAGATCGTCGCGGCTCATGCCGGGCTTGCGCGGCACGCCGGCGGTGACGATGCAGACCTTGGCATTGTCGAGCGCCTCATAGGAATTGGCGCCGGTCAGATGCGCGTCAAAACCGTCGACCGGCGACGACTGCGCAATGTCGAGCGCCTTGCCCTGCGGCACGCCCTCGGCGATGTCGAACATGACGACGTCGCCGAGCTCCTTCAGGCCAATGAGGTGAGCCAGCGTTCCGCCGATCTGACCGGAGCCAATCAAAGCAATCTTGTCGCGCGCCATGGGAAATTTGTCCTTCTGAGACGTAGAGGAGGATGGAGAGTGAACTGGGAGGCTGGTTATCCCTTTCGAATGATACGTTCAAGTCGCGGCGTGCCCAATTGTAGGCCTCCTGCCGGACTTGCCTTGATTTCAATCAGGCATGCCAGTACGCCCACCGTCATTCCGGGATGATCCGAAGGATCAGACCCGGAATCTCGAGATTCCCCGGTGCGCAACCGCGCACCTGAGGTTCGCACTTCGTGCGTCCCGGATTGACGGCCAGATTGAATCCTACGTCTCCACCAGCCCGGTGCTGGAGCCGCTCGCGGCTGAATCCTTCCGGCCGTGCGGGAGCGCCAGGTAGGATTCGGAACTCATTTCGATCAGCCGCGACGAGGTCCGCTTGAACTCGTTGGCCTCGTTGCCATCGGTTGCCAGATACAGCGACACCGGATCGGCTTCCGCCGAGGCCATCAGCTTCACGGCATTGTCATAGAGCGTATCGATCAGCGAGATGAAACGCTTGGCGGCGTTGCGCTCGGGGTAGTCCATGACAGGAATGCGGTCGACGAGAATGGTGTGGTAGTCGTGCGCCAGCCGAAGGTAATCCGACGCAGCCAGCGGCTGCTCGCAGAGTTCGGCGAACGTAAAGCGGGCGACGCCGTGCGACGAACAGGGCACCCGCAGGATGCGGCCCTTGATTGCGATATCGCGCGCCTTGCAGGGCGCGTTGCCGGTCATCTTGCGCCAGGCCTTGTCGAGCGCGTCACCGGCGGCGTCATCCGCCGGCACCAGCCACATCTTCACGCCGGCGAGTTTTTCCAGCCGAAAATCCGTGCGCGCATCGAGCCGCAGCACGTCCATGTGATCGGCTATCTGCGCGATGAAAGGCAAAAACAGCGCGCGGTTCAGGCCGCCCTTGTAGAGGTCGTCGGGCGCCACGTTCGAGGTCGCCACCACGACGGTGCCGAGTTCGAACAGCTTTGTGAACAGCCGGCCCAGGATCATGGCGTCGGCAATATCGGTGACGTGAAATTCGTCGAAGCACAGCAGCCACGCCTGATCGAAGATCGCATTCGCGGTCAGTGCGATCACATCGCCGTCGGCGATCTCGCCGCGCGCGATGTCCTGCCGGTAGCCGTAGATCCGCTCATGCACCTCGGCCATGAATTCGTGGAAATGCGCGCGGCGCTTGTGCTCGATGGCGCTCTGCTGAAAAAACAGATCCATCAGCATGGTCTTGCCGCGGCCGACCTCGCCATGGACGTAAAGCCCGCGCGGCGGCGGCTCGTCCTTGTCGGCGAACAGCCGGCCGAGCAGGCTTTGCTTGCGCAGCGGCTTGTAGCTGGACAGCCGGTCTTCCAGCGCCGCAAAGGCGTCGGCAGCGCGGGCCTGCGCCGGGTCGGCCTCGATCGCTCCGGAGGTGACCAGGCCCTGATAATGGGCGCGGAACGAGGTGGGTGGGGTGGTCGACAGCATGGCCCACCTTACGGCCCCAAGCGTGCGAAAATTGCAAGCCGTGAATTGGTGGTGGGGGTATGCCCAAATATATCGACCGTCATGCCCGGGCTTGTCCCGGGCATCCACGTCTTGCTGCACAGCCTGTCCAAAGACGTGGATGGCCGGGACAAGCCCGGCCATGACGAGGAGAGGTTGGAGGCCTCACGCGCTCAGCGCGTAGGAATCCTCGACCACATAGGGGCCGCCGCCGGTGGAGGCGCGCGACGAGAACAGCACGAAGCGCGAGGCCATGAAGGTGCGGCTCGGGAAATAGCCGCGCACCGACAGATAGTCGGCGACATCCTGGCTCGAGGCGTCGTGCAGCCGCGCCAGCGTCACGTGGGGGGTGAATTTGCGTCCCTCGGGATCGAGCCCCATGCGTTGCATCATCCGCTCGAGTTCGGCCTGCAATTCGATCAGCGGCCGGCTCGGTTCGACGGATGCCACCACCGCCCGTGGCTTGCGGCCGCCGAAACTTTGCAGTCCCTGCACCTTGACCTCGAACGGTTTGCGGTTGACCCGAAACAACATCGAGGCGATTTCATTCGCCGACATGCCGTCGATGTCGCCGATGAAACGCAAGGTGACGTGATAATTTTCGGGATCGATCCAGCGTGCGCCCGGAAGGCCGCCACGCAAATTGGAAAGGGTCTGGCCAATCTCGGCCGGAATTTCCAGTCCAGCAAACAAACGCGGCATCGCTCGACTCCCGATGCTGAAACCCGATGACGAATCACCGATCACCAATTTCTACCTGAGTTATATGACCCTGCGAAGCAGCCGGCGCCACTGGACCGGAAAGCTACGGGGAAAACTATCGGTAGGGTTATTCACTGCTGTATTTTCAGCTGCGTTGCGCAGCTATCGCGCCAAGAAATGCCTCGACACTGGGCAGAATATTTTTCACGATGATGTCGACGCCCTCAGCGGTCGGATGCAATCCGTCCGGCTGGTTAAGCTTGGCCTCAGCGGCGACGCCTTCCAGAAAAAACGGATAGAGCGAAACGCCGAAGGATTTCGAAAGCTCCGGGTAGATCGCGTTGAAGCGGGCCGCATACTCGCTGCCATAATTCGGCGGCGCCAGCATCCCGCACAGGAGGACGGCGATCTTGCGGGCTTTCAGCCGGGTCAGGATATCGGCGAGCGCGGCGCGGGTGACGGCCGGGTCGGTACCGCGCAAGGCGTCATTGGCGCCGAGTTCGAGGATCACGGCCTCGGTTCCCTCCGGCACCGACCAGTCGAGCCGATCGCGGCCGCCCGAGGTGGTGTCACCGGACACCCCGGCATTGATCATATCGACCTTTATCCCCTTGGCTTCCAACGCCTTTTGCAGGCGGACGGGGAACGCCCCGGTCGCCGCCAGGCCATAGCCGGCACTCAGGGAATCGCCGAGCACGACCATCTTGATCGGCTTTACCGGGGGTGTGACCGGGGTCTGCGCAAGAACCGTCTGTGTCGTCATCAAGGCCATAATCAACACGAGTATGTGCACGAACATACCTATCCGGCCCTCGACCCCGGCGGCGGAATTGCCATATGACCGATCCATGGACAGTCTCATCGAACCCTCTTCACTAACCGGCCTGGAGCCGGACACCATTTCCATTTCCAACGTCAACCTCTCGCTCGGCACGGGCGCGGCACGCGTTCATATCCTGAAAGATATCAGCCTTCGTGTGGCACCGGGCGAAGCGATCGGCCTGATCGGACCGTCAGGTTCGGGAAAGTCGACCTTGCTGATGGTGATGGCGGGGTTGGAGCGGCCTGACAGCGGAGAAGTGGTAGTCAACGGCACGCCGTTCAATGCCCTCGACGAGGACGCCCTCGCCCGCTTCCGCGGCCGCCAGGTCGGCATCGTGTTCCAGTCGTTCCATCTGATCCCGACCATGACGGCGCTGGAAAACGTCGCGGTGCCGCTGGAGCTCGCCGGCAATCCCGATGCAGCCAAACGCGCCGAGCAGGAGCTGACCTCGGTCGGCCTCGGCGATCGCCTGCATCATTATCCGACGCAACTCTCCGGCGGCGAGCAGCAGCGCGTCGCGCTGGCACGCGCGCTGGCGCCCGATCCTGCGATCCTCGTCGCGGACGAACCGACCGGCAATCTCGACGAGGCGACCGGCAAGCAGATCGTCGACCTGCTCTTCACCAAGCATTCCGAGCGCGGCATGACCCTGGTGCTGGTGACGCACGACACATCATTGGCACAGCGCTGCGACCGCGTGGTGCGGCTGCGTTCAGGGCGCATCGACGGACAGTCCACTTCATGACTCTGGCGTCGGAAGCCGCTGGCGGCAGCCGCCGCTCGTCATCACTGGCCCTGCGTTACGCGTTTCGCGAACTGCGCGGCGGCCTGCGCGGCTTTTACGTGTTCATCGCCTGCATCGCGCTCGGCGTGATGGCGATCGCCGGCGTCGGTTCGGTCGCGGCCAGCCTCAGCGACGGTCTGAGCCGGGAGGGCCGCACCTTGCTGGGGGGCGACGTCGCGTTCTCGCTGATCCAGCGCGAAGCCACGCCAGAGGAGATCGCCTTCCTGCGCGCCCGCGGCGAGGTTTCGGTCGCTGCCGCCTTGCGCGTCATGGCCCGCAGCGGCGACGGCAGGCTGGCGCTGGTCGAACTCAAGGCGGTGGACGGCAAATACCCGATGCTCGGGGAGTTGACGCTTGATCCCAAGATGCCGGTTGCGGACTTGTTGGCCGAGCGCGACGGCGTATTCGGCGCGGCGGTGGATTCCGTGCTGCTGGCGCGGCTCGATCTCAGGATTGGCGACCGCATCAGTATCGGCAACGCCAACTACCAGATCCGCAGCGTGGTCAGCTCCGAACCGGACAAGCTCGCCGGCAATGTCGGGCTCGGCCCGCGCGTCCTGGTCAGCGAGACCAGTCTGCGCGCGACCGGATTGCTGCAGCCCGGCAGCCTGGTGCGCTGGATCTACCGGCTGAAATTGCCTGATAATGCGGCCGACGAGCGCGCAGCGACCCAGCTGATCGAGAGCGTGCGGGCCGCGTTGCCGGAGGCCGGCTGGTGGATCCGCAGCCGCGCCAACGCCTCGCCGCAACTCGAACGCACCATCAGCCGTTTCACCCAGTTCCTGACGCTGGTCGGCCTCGCCGCGCTCCTGGTCGGCGGTGTCGGCGTCGCCAACGCCGTCAAGAGCCATATCGACCGCCGCCGCGACGTCATCGCCTCGTTCAAGGCGCTCGGCGCCACCGGCCGCGACGTTTTCACGATCTATCTGACCCAGGTGGTCGTGCTCGCCGGCATCGGCTCCATCATCGGGCTCGTCGCCGGGGCGGCGCTGCCGTTCGTCATCGTCGGCCTGTTCGGCAAGCTGCTGCCGCTGCCGGTGATCCCCGCGCTGCATCTCGACGAGCTCGCACTGTCCTTCATCTACGGCCTGCTGACCGCGCTCGCGTTCGGGCTGTGGCCGCTCGGACGGGTGCACGACGTGCCGGTGGCGGCGCTGTTCCGCGAGGAAGTCGCCCGCGAATGGCACCGTCCGCGCTGGCGATACCTCGCCTTGATGGCCGTCGTGATCGCGCTTTTGATCGCGGTCGCGATCGGCCTTGCCTACGACAAGCGCATCGCGGCCGTGTTCGTCGCCTCGTCGGTTGCGGTGTTCGCGCTGCTGCGCGGCGTCGCCGCCGGCCTGATGGCGCTGGCGCGCCGGCTGCCGCGATCTGATATCACCATGCTGCGGCTGGCGATTGCCAACATCTACCGTCCCGGCGCGCTGACGCCGTCGGTCGTGATGTCGCTGGGCCTTGGCCTCGCCGTCCTCGTCACCATCACCCAGATCGACGGCAATCTGCGCCGCCAGTTCCTGGCGGCGTTGCCGGACCGCGCGCCCTCGTTCTACTTCATCGACATCCCGACCTCGGAAGCCGATCGCTTCGGCGCATTTCTCAAGCAGACAGCGCCGCAATCGACCGTGGAGGACGTGCCGATGCTGCGCGGACGCATCGTAGCAGCCCGCGGCGTCAAGGCCGACGAGCTCAAGCCAACGCGGGATACCGAATGGGTGCTGCAGAGCGACCGCGGCCTGACCTATACGGCCGACGTCCCCAAGGGCTCGAAAGTCGTCGAGGGCGATTGGTGGAGCGCAGACTATCGCGGGCCGCCGCTGGTCTCGATGGAGAAGAAGATCGCCGACGGAATGAAGCTCAAGATCGGCGACGAGATCGTCGTCAATGTGCTGGGCCGCGACATCCCGGCGAAGATCGCCAATCTGCGCAACGTCGACTGGCAGGGCCTCGGCATCAATTTCGTGCTGGTGTTCTCGCCCAACGCCTTCAAGGGCGCGCCGCACACCCATGTCGCGACCCTGTCCGAGGCTCACCCGGATCCGGCCGGCGACGCCCGGATCATCAAGCAGGTGGCCGACGCGTTCCCGATGGTGACCAGTGTGCGGGTCCGCGAGGCGCTGGACACGATCGGCACCGTCGTCACCAATCTCACGCTCGCGATTCGCGGCGCCAGCGCCGTGACGCTGATCTCGGCCATCCTGGTGCTGGGCGGCGCGCTCGCCGCCGGCCATCGCCACCGGGTCTACGACGCGGTCATCCTGAAGACCCTGGGCGCGACACGGGTGCGGCTGCTCGGCGCCTACGCGCTGGAATACCTGATGATCGGCCTGGCCACGGCGGTGTTCGGCGTGATCGCGGGCTCGGTCGCGGCCTGGCTGATCGTGACGCGGCTGATGACGCTGAGCTTCATATGGCAGGCCGGCAGCGCCGCCGGCGTCGTCGCCGCGGCCCTGATCGTCACGGTAGGCCTCGGACTCGCCGGCACGTTGCTGGCCCTGAACCAGAAGCCGGCCAGCGTGCTGCGAAATTTGTGACAATTTGTAGCGGGCGGCAAGGCCGCGTTAACGCTGCTTTTGCTGGAAAATAGCGATCTAGAGCGACATTCAGCCGCGCGTGGAAGCTTGCAGCGAATGTGTTAGTTTCCCACATACCAGCCTGGGACAGAGGCCGGTTTGATGACACCGAATTAATGTCAGCAAATCGCGGCCTTTGGGCTAGATATTCTAACCGGCGACGCAAACCCCTTGCGATCCGCCGGGCAACCAACGGGAATTCGACCATGTCGGACCTAGACCGTAACTACGCTTCTCCTTTCGGCCGGGCCGCCGGACGCGTCGACGCCGCGGCCGTCGATGCCGGTCTGCGCGCGTACATGCTGCGCATCTACAATTACATGTCGATCGGCTTGGCCATCACCGGTCTGGCGGCGCTCGGCGTCTATATGATGGCGGTGACCCCGGATCAGTCGGCCGGCGTCGCCAAGTTCGGCAGGGAGTTCCTGACGCCGTTCGGCTACGCGATGTATGTCAGCCCGCTGAAGTGGCTGTTTATCCTCGCGCCGCTGGTCATGGTGTTCGCGATCTCGTTTGGCATCAACCGGCTGAGGCCCGCGACGGCGCAATTGCTGTTCTGGGCGTTCGCGGCGCTGATGGGCGTATCGCTGTCGTCGATCTTCCTGGTGTACACCCACACCTCGATCGTGCGGGTGTTCTTCATCACGGCGGCGACCTTCGGCGCGCTGAGCCTCTACGGCTACACCACCAAACGTGACATGAGCGGCATGGCGTCGTTCCTGTTCATGGGCCTGATCGGCATCATCATCGCGAGCGTGGTCAACATCTTCCTCGGCAGCTCGATGCTGCAGTTCATCATCTCGGTGGTGGGCGTGCTGGTGTTCGCGGGCCTCACCGCCTATGACACCCAGCGGCTGAAGAACGACTACATCTACGGCTATGCCTCGCAGGGCGGTGACATTGCGGAAAAGGCGGCGATTACCGGCGCACTTTCGCTCTACCTGAACTTCATCAACCTGTTCACGCTGCTGCTGCAGCTGCTTGGCCAGCGCGACTAGCGCTCCAGCCCAGCCAAAGAATTGAAGCCCCGGCCTCGCGGCCGGGGCTTTTCTTTTGCGGCCAGCAAAAATAATCTGTCACCATGTCTACTCCCGATATCAGGCCCGCCACCGAGGCCGACCTCCCCTTTGTCACCGAAATCTACGAGCACGCGGTGCGCTACGGCACCGCGACATTCGAGCTGATCCCGCCCGATCTCGCCGAGATGACCCGGCGGTTCCGCGCGCTGATGGAAGGGGGTTTCCCGTATTTCGTCGCCGCGGTGGAAGGCCGGGTGATCGGATATGCCTATGCAGGCCCCTACCGCCCTCGGCCGGCCTATCGCTTCACGGTGGAGAACTCGGTCTATCTGCAGCCGGCGACCCACCGCCGCGGCATCGGCCTGCTGCTGCTGCAGCGGCTGATCGCCGAATGCGAAGCGCGGGGCTACCGGCAAATGATCGCAGTCATCGGCGATTCCGCCAACGCCGGCTCGATCGGCGTCCACACCAAGACCGGCTTCCAGATGATCGGGACACACCCCTGCGTCGGTCTCAAATTCGGACGCTGGCTGGACACGGTGATGATGCAGCGCGCGCTCGGCGAAGGCGCCACGACGGTACCGGCGGATTCGAAGGCCTAGATTCGCAGGGTGGGCAAAGCGCAAGCGCGCCCACCATTCGAGGCGACGGTCCAGATAGTTGGTGCGCACGGCGCAAACGCGCCTTTGCCCACCCTGCGCGGCTGGACACAAAATCGCGAAAACAACCCCATGCACAGTAGAGTCTAGACAACCGCCAGCTTGCGATCGATCACCAGCAGCACGCGCTCCAGCTCATGGCCGCGGCGCAGGATCAGCCCGGTCGCCGAGATCACGCTGTACATGCCCTGCTTGCGCGCCAGCCGCGGATCCTTCTCGATGCGATAGATCGGGACTTCGGAGGCGCGGCGGAACACCGAGAACACCGCGCGGTCCTTCAGGAAGTCGATGGCATAATCGCGCCACTCGCCATCGGCGACCATGCGGCCGTACAGATTGAGGATGCGATTGAGCTCCAGGCGATTGAACGTAACGCTATTCGGCAGCGGACTTGCAGTGGCGGTGCGCGCCACTGCGCGACTCCCGCTTGGATCAGTGTCCTCCGACATCGAACTCATCGAGCGCCTCCTGTCGTCTCCGGCATGGCCTTGTTCCGAAAAACCTGTCCCTGATTTTCGGGATCATGACAATGACATGATCGCGCTAACCGCCGGGCACCGCAAGGCCCTTTGAAATTGCGACGGAAACCGCGACAGACCGTCCGGCAACGCCGGAAATACCGAGTCACGGGAACGTTAGAGGAATCATATTGCTGCCCCACTTCCGCCCATCGCCCGCCCCGCTGGCTTGCGACAAGTGAATCCTGCGTTGACCCGGTCCTTTCGGTTCCGGATTCCTCAGCCCCCAGCCCCCCGGGGCCGTCGGGATCGGGTCTGTTCGCAGGGGAGCTTTCTCCCGCACTGGGCCAACGAAAGTTGGTCCTTTTTCTTTTGGGGGGTGCGCTTCATCACTGTTGTCGTTCCGGGGCGCGGAAAGCGCGAGCCCGGAATCCATAACCACGATAATGCGTATGGATTCCGGGCCTGCGCCAAGTGGCGCATCCCGGAATGACGACGGGAGAAATCAGCGCAGCGGCGTGTAGGCCGCGCCCAGCATCGGGCCGGGCTTTTCGCGATTGCCGTCCTGGACATAGACGACCGCGGCATCGACGCCGTCGCGGGAGATGTTTTCGAGCGGAACGGTCCAGCTTCCGGAATTGCCGTTCCAGTCCCCGACCTTCAGGATGTTGCGCACCACATTGTAGTAGGTGACCTGGCGGCCGCGGTTTTCACCGCGCCCGATCGAGATCGGTACCGCCTTCGAGACCGAGCAAATCCAGACTTCGCCCTGCGATGAAGTCGGCGCGTTGCTCGCCGCCACCGACACGTTGATGTGCTTGCCGGACAACGTCATCGTCACCGGCACCGACATCACGCCGGCGGCTCTCTGGGTGTGCTGGATTGCGCTGTCGATGCCTGCACGATCGCTGCCGACCACCTTCGCCGAACCGTTGACGATGACCTGCGGCGTGTAGACGTCGCGATCGCCACGCATCTGCGAATAGGCTTTCTGACGCGCGCTGAAGCGCGAGTCCGCCAGCGTATCCTTCCAGCCCAGATAATCCCAATATTCGATCGGCATGCTGAGCGCGATCACGTTGGGGTCCTTGGCAAGCTCGCCAATGATCTCGTCCGCCGGCGGGCACGACGAGCAGCCTTGCGAGGTGAACAGCTCGACGACCGCGCGCGGGTCGGCATGAGCGGGACGGATAATCGCGACGATGGCACAGACGCCAAGCGCACTCGACCATCGCGAAATCGAACTATTGGCCATCATCGCTGTCATACTGCGAACCGGTCCTGGCGATTTCTATCCGTATTTGTACGGGGCATGATTTTCTATCCCTAAGCGCGCACCCCAGACGCAAGAAAGCGGCCTTTTCATAGGCCGCCTTCTTCCCGGTCGCTACTCACGTAGCAGTGAGGCACCGATCACAAATCCGCGTTTCAAGCGTTTTCAAGCGAAGCATGCCCCCGGACTTGATCCGGGGGTGGATACCGGTTCGCATAGCAATCGAGTTTACGCAGATTGCGTAGACTTATCTGCGGTAGAAAACGCGTCAAAACAGAACTCAAGCCGCAAGCTTGCGCAGCACATAGTGCAGAATGCCGCCGTTGCGGTAGTAGTCGAGCTCGTCGAGCGTATCGATGCGGCAGAGCAGCGAAACGCGCTGCAGCGAACCGTCGCCGGACACGATTTCCGCGGTCAGCTTCTGGCGCGGCTTCAAATCGCCCTGCAGGCCGCGGATCGTCACCTTCTCGTCGCCCTTCAGCCCGATCGATGTCCAGGACTGACCGTCCTCGAAGGTCAGCGGGAGCACGCCCATGCCGACCAGGTTGGAGCGATGGATGCGCTCGAAGCTCTGGCAGATCACGGCGCGGACGCCGAGCAGCCTGGTGCCCTTTGCCGCCCAGTCGCGTGACGAGCCGTTGCCGTATTCGGCGCCGGCGAACACCACCAGCGGCACCTGCTCGGCCTGGTACTTCATCGCCGCGTCGTAGATCGACATCTGCTCGCCGTCGGGCCAATGTTTTGTCAATCCGCCTTCCGGAATGTTTCCATCAGCGCCTTTGAGCATGAAGTTCTTGATGCGGATATTCGCAAAAGTGCCGCGCATCATGATCTCATGGTTGCCGCGCCGCGTGCCGTACTGGTTGAAGTCGGCCGGACGCACCTGATGCTCCGACAGATATTTTCCGGCCGGAGAGGTCAGCTTGATCGAACCGGCCGGCGAGATGTGGTCGGTGGTGATCTTGTCGCCGAACATCGCCAGAATCCGCGCATCGACCACGTCGACGATCGGTTCCGGTTCTTTCTTCATGCCTTCGAAGTAGGGCGGGTTCTGCACATAGGTCGAGCTCATGTTCCAGCGATAGGTCTCGCTCTCGACCGTCTTGATCTTGCGCCAGTTGGTGTCGCCCTTGAACACGTCGGCGTAGCGCTTCTTGAAGATCGTCGCGGTGACGAACTTCTTCATATAGGCGTTGATTTCCTTGGTGGTTGGCCAGATGTCCTTCAGGAACACCGGCTTGCCGTCCTTGCCTTCGCCGATCGGCTCGACCGAAAGGTCCTTGGTCACGGTGCCGGCCAGCGCATAGGCGACGACCAGCGGCGGCGAGGCGAGATAATTCGCCTGCACGTCCGGCGACACGCGGCCTTCGAAATTTCGGTTACCCGACAACACGGCAGCGGCGACGATGCCATTGTCGTTGATCGACTTCGAAATATCCTCCGGCAGCGGGCCGGAATTGCCGATGCAGGTGGTGCAGCCAAAGCCGACCAGGTTGAAGCCGACCTTGTCGAGATCGAGCTGCAGTCCGGAGTTGGAAAGATATTCCGCGACCACCTGACTGCCCGGCGCCAGCGAGGTCTTGACCCATGGCTTGGCCTTGAGGCCCTTGGCGGCCGCGTTGCGCGCCAGCAGGCCTGCGCCGATCAGCACGCTCGGGTTCGACGTGTTGGTGCAGGAGGTGATCGCGGCGATCACGACGTCGCCATGGCCGAGATCGAAATTGCGGTTCTCGACGGCGTAGCGATGCGAGGCATCCGCCGCCTTCTTGTATTCACTGGTCATCGCCGCGGAGAAGCCCGCGGCGACCGCCGGAAGTGCGACGCGGCCTTCGGGGCGCTTCGGTCCGGCCATCGAGGGCACCACGTCGGCAAGATCGAGCGTCAGCGTTTCCGTGAACACCGGATCGGCCGATTTGGCGGTGCGGAACAGGCCCTGCGCCTTGGCGTAGGCCGCGACCAATTTCACGCGATCGGCCTTGCGGCCCGAGGTTTTCAGATAATCGATGGTCGCGGCATCGACCGGGAAGAAGCCGCAGGTCGCGCCATATTCCGGCGCCATGTTGCCGATCGTCGCCTTGTCCGCGACCGACAGATAATCAAGGCCGGGGCCGTAGAATTCGACGAACTTTCCGACCACGCCCTGCTTACGCAGCATCTGCGTCACGGTCAGCACCAGGTCGGTGGCGGTGACGCCTTCCTTCATCTGGCCCTTGAGCTTGAAGCCGATCACTTCGGGCAGCAGCATCGACTGCGGCTGGCCGAGCATCGCAGCTTCCGCCTCGATGCCGCCAACGCCCCAGCCCAGCACGGCCAGACCGTTGACCATCGTGGTGTGCGAATCGGTGCCGACCAGCGTGTCGGGATAGGCGACTTCGAACGTGCCGGTCTTCCTGCCGACCGTCATCTTCTCCTTGCGGGTCCACACCGTCTGGGCGAGGTATTCGAGATTGACCTGGTGACAGATGCCGGTGCCGGGCGGCACCACCGAGAAATTCGTGAACGCCTTCTGGCCCCACTTCAGGAACTCGTAGCGCTCCTGGTTCTGCTTGTACTCCTCGACCACGTTCTTGCCGAACGCCTTGTTGTCACCGAAGAAATTGACGATCACGCTGTGGTCGATGACGAGGTCGACCGGCACCAGAGGGTTGATTTTTGCGGCATCGCCGCCGAGCGCCTGCATCGCGTTACGCATCGCGGCGAGATCGACCACCGCCGGCACGCCGGTGAAATCCTGCATCAGCACGCGTGCGGGGCGAAACGAGATTTCATGCTCGAGCTTGCGCGTCTTCAGCCATTTCGACACCGCGACGATGTCGGCCTTCTTGACCGTACGATCGTCTTCAAAGCGCAGCAGGTTTTCCAGCAGCACCTTCATCGAATAGGGGAGTTTGGAAATTCCCTTCAGACCGTTCTTCTCGGCGGCGGGCAGGCTGTAATACACGTAGGTCTTGCCACCGACCTTGAGGGTCTTGCGGCATTTGAAGCTGTCGAGCGAGGTCATGTCAGGAAATCCCAATTCTCAGTTATACCCGGCAAAGGGTATTTAAACACCGTCAGCGCGGTCGGCTTACCGGCTTGCGGCCGCCGGTTGTGTGCTGCATCAAGTTCCGGGCTTATAGAATCTTTCTAGATGCGCCGCCACAACCACGATCGTGCTGCAGCATTGCGCGACCCAAAAATTCTGATGCGGTACCCCAAGGTTTTCTGAAGGGCCGTAACGAGGCAAGATGCGGCTCAGAGGACGCCAGATCGATTGTGTGCGGGGTGGGCGCGCGGTGTTTTCCGGGCTCGATTTCGAGGCCGCATCCAGCCACGCGCTCGCCGTCGTCGGTCCCAACGGGTCCGGCAAGACGTCGCTGCTGCGGCTGATCGCGGGCTTGCTGGTGCCGGCAGGCGGATCGGTCGCGCTGGAAGGCGGCGCGGACGAGCTGACGCTGCCCGAACAGACCCATTATCTCGGCCATCGCGACGCCCTGAAACCCGCGCTCAGCGTGCTCGAAAACCTGTCGTTCTGGCGGGATTTTCTGGGCGGGGACGCCAGCGATCCCCATGAATGCCTCGCCAAAGTGGGGCTCGCGCACGCCACGCATTTGCCGGCCGCGTATCTGTCGGCCGGCCAACGGCGGCGGTTGTCGATCGCCCGGCTGCTCGCGGTGCGGCGGCCGGTCTGGCTGCTGGACGAGCCGACCTCGGCACTCGATGCCGCCGGGCAGGATCTGTTCGCTGGCCTGATGCAGGGCCACCTCGCGCGCGGCGGCATCATCGTCGCGGCCACCCATGCGCCGCTCGGGATCGAGGCGGGCGAATTGCGGATGGGAGGAAGCGCATGACCGCCCTTGCCGCACTGATTCGACGCGACATCAGGATCGCGCTGCGCGTCGGCGGCGGCGCGCTGATCGGCGTGCTGTTCTTCCTCACCGTCACCGTGCTGATGCCGTTTGCGCTCGGGCCCGACCTGGCGCTGCTGACGCGGCTCGGGCCCTCCATTCTCTGGCTCGGCGCGCTGCTGGCCAGTCTGCTCACGCTCGACCGCCTGTTCACGTCAGACCACGAGGACGGCTCGCTCGATCTGATCGTGATGGGCCGGACGCCGCTGGAACTGGCCTGTGCTGCGAAGGCGCTGGCGCACTGGCTCGCCGCAGGCCTGCCGCTGATTATCGCGACCCCCGTGCTTGGGCTGATGCTCAATCTCGACGCCACCGCGACCTCGGCCGTGGCGCTGACGCTGCTGGTGGGAACGCCGGCACTGACTTTTATCGGCATGATCGGCGCCGCGCTGGCGGTGACGCTGCATCGCGGCGGGTTGCTGCTCGCGGTGCTGGTGCTGCCGCTGTCGATCCCGGTGCTGATTTTTGGCGTTGCGGCGTCGCAGGCCGCCATATCGGGACCGCTGCCGTTTGGAACACCGTTTTCGATCCTGTGCGCGATCTCGCTGGTGAGTTTCGTGATCGGACCGTTTGCCGCAGCCGCCAGCCTGCGGCACGGGCTGGACTAGATAACTTGATGTATGCCGATCAACACTTGATGGAACAGAACAAGCCGCATTGCCTGCCCCGCCGCCGCCGACTATCAGGATTGCCATGACGCTGATCGACCTCGCCAACCCCACCAAGTTCCTGTCGCTGACGGCGCGCATATTGCCGTGGCTGGCGGGCGCGACCGCGATCCTGCTGCTCATCGGCTTGTACCAGGCAGCAATGGCGCCCGACGATTATCAGCAGGGCGCCACCGTCAAGATCATGTTCATCCACGTGCCCAACGCGTGGCTGTCGATGTTCGTGTGGGGCGTCATGAGCCTTGCGGCGCTGGGCACGCTGGTGTGGCGGCATCCACTCGCCGACGTCGCTGCGAAAGCGGCCGCCCCGATCGGCGCCGCCTTCACATTTCTCGCGCTGGTCACCGGCTCGCTGTGGGGCCGACCGATGTGGGGCACCTATTGGCAATGGGATGCGCGGCTCACCTCGGTGCTGATCCTGTTCCTGATGTATCTCGGCCTGATCGCACTGTGGCGCGCGGTGGACGATCCGTCGCGGGCGGCGCGGGCGGCGGCGATCCTCACACTGGTCGGCGCGCTCAATTTGCCGATCATCAAATTCTCGGTCGACTGGTGGAACACGCTGCATCAGCCGGCCTCGGTGCTGCGGATGGGAGGCTCCACGCTCGACCGCGCCTTCCTGATTCCGTTGCTGGTGATGGCGGTTGGATTTTCGCTGCTGTTCGTCACGCTGCATCTGGCGGCGATGCGCAACGAGATCCTGCGCCGCCGCGTGCGCAGCTTGCAGATCATGCAAGCCAGCCAACAGGCCGCGTGACGCGATGGCGCTCGGTCCCTATGCCTCCTTCATCGTGACGTCCTATGCGCTGGTCGCCGCGGTGGTCGCTATCCTGATTGCCTGGATCGCCATCGATTTTCGCCGCCAGAAGGCGCGCCTGCGCGAGCTCGAGGCCAGCGGCATCACCAGGCGCTCCGGCCGCAGTGCAGGGGACATTCGGTGAGCGGGCCGGCGGCGTCTGACCCACCGCGGCAACGCCGGCGCTGGCTGGTGACGCTGCCGCTGATCGGTTTCATGGCGGTGGCCGGGCTGTTCCTGCTGCGGCTGCACGGCGGCGATCCCTCTAAAATTCCATCCGCCCTGATCGGCCGCCCGGCGCCGCAAACCGCGCTGCCGGCGCTGGCAGGCCTGGTCGACAACGGCGTCGCCATTCCCGGGCTCGACCCGGCGGCCTTCAAGGGCAAGGTCAGCGTCGTCAACGTCTGGGCGTCCTGGTGCGTGCCATGCCATGACGAGATGCCGCTGCTAACCGCTCTGGCCAAGGACAAGCGGCTGCAGATCGTCGGCATCAACTACAAGGATTCCCCCGACAACGCCCGCCGCTTCCTCGGTCGCTACGGCAACCCCTTCAGCATGGTCGGCGCCGACAGCAATGGTCGCGGCTCGATCGAATGGGGCGTCTATGGCGTGCCCGAGACCTTTGTGGTCGGCCGCGAAGGCACCATCGTCTACAAACTGGTCGGGCCGGTGACGCCGGCCAATGTCGATACCGTGCTGAAGGCAGAGATCGAGAAGGCGTTGAAGGCGGGTTCGTAACCTCGACCCTCATCCCCGGATGAGCGCTTTGCGCTCACCGAGGGAGCGGCGCCTTCGCCGCGTCTCGAGGGATGCAGGCCTGTCTGTGGCCTCATGGTTCGAGACGGCGCTGAAGAAGCGCCTCCTCACCATGAGGGTTGGACGGCGCCAAATAATTTCCAGCTTTTATCTGCCGTTCATTTGCCGGCCATGGCGCCGCCACGAATTCGAAGCTAGCTTGATAGCGTTACTTAAACCGTCCTTGGAGGGACACTTCTATGCGTCATTTCACGCTCGCTTCTCTTCTCGCAACTGCGCTCACGATCGGCCTGATGACGGCAACCCCGTCGATGGCCCAGACCGCGCAGCCCGCGACCAAATCCGACAGCAAGATGGCTCCCGCGCCGAAGGCCCAGGAGTCGAAGATGGCGCCGGCTCCGAAGGCCGATCTGCTCGACATCAATTCGGCGACCGCCGACCAACTCGAGGCGTTGGCGGGGATCGGCAAGGCCTATTCCGCCAAGATCATCGCGGGCCGCCCCTACAAGGGCAAGGACGATCTGGTGCACAAGAACATCGTCCCGCAGGCGACCTACGACAAGATCAAGGACCACGTGATCGCCAAGCAGAAGAGCTGATTTTTCTTACCTCTCCCCGCTTGCGGGGAGAGGTCGACGCGCACTTGCGCGGCGGGTGAGGGGGTACAGGTCCCTCGGCAATCTTTGCTCGGAGAGAGGCCCCTCACCCCAACCCTCTCCCCGCAAGCGCGGGGCGAGGGAGTCAGAGCGGTGCCAGCTACCCCTTCCTCACGTCGCCCGCGTCCGCTTCGCTGGCTTCCAGCGAGGCCGGCTCCAGATGGTAGCGTTTGGTCAGCGGCATCTGGGCGATCGCAAAGATCATCGTCAGCGGAATCACGCCGAACGCCTTGAAGCCCACCCAGAAATCGGTCGACTGGGTGCGCCAGATGAATTCGTTCAAAAGCGCCATCCCGAGGAAGAACAGCGCCCAGCGCAAGGTGAGGATGCGCCAGCCCTGCGGCGTCAGATTGAACATCTGATCGAACATGATGGCGATGAAGGAGCGGCCGAACAACAGGCCGCCGCCGAGGATCGCGGCGAACAGGCCGTAGATGATGGTCGGCTTGACCTTGATGAAGGTCTCATCGTGCAGCACCAGGGTCAGCGTGCCGAACACGATGACGATGACGCCGGTGACGATCGCCATCATGGGTACATGCTTCGTCACCACATAGGACGCGACCATCGCAGCGATGATCGCCACCATGAACGCACCGGTGGCGACGAACAGACCGAATTTGGCGTTGGCGACAAAGAATACGAGCAGCGGACCGAGTTCGGTCGCGAGCTTGAACAGCGGATGCGGCTGGGTCTTGTCCATTACGAGTCAATCCCTGCAATCGCGTTCGCAAAATCCCGCGCGGTGAACGGCGCCAGATCGTCGACGCCTTCGCCGACCCCGATGAAGTGCACCGGCAGTTTGAATTTCTCCGACAGCGCCACCAGGATGCCGCCCCGCGCGGTGCCGTCGAGCTTGGTCATCACAAGGCCGGTGACGCCTGCGGTACGATGAAAAGCCTCGACCTGCGACAGCGCATTTTGTCCCACCGTGGCGTCGAGCACCAAGAGCACCGCATGCGGGGCCGAGGCATCGACCTTCTTGATGACGCGAACGACTTTTTCGAGTTCCTTCATCAGCTCGGCCTTGTTCTGCAATCGCCCGGCGGTGTCGACCAGCAGCACGTCGGTCTTCTGCTCCTGCGCTGCCGTCAGCGCATTGAAGGCGAGGCTGGCCGAGTCCGATCCCTGCGCGCCCGCAATCACGGGCGATTTGGTCCGCTCGCCCCAGACTTTCAACTGCTCGATCGCGGCGGCGCGGAACGTGTCGCCCGCCGCCAGCATCACCTTGCGGCCCTCGGCGCTGAGTTTCGCCGCCAGCTTGCCAATGGTGGTGGTCTTGCCGGAACCGTTGACGCCGACCACGAGAATGACGAACGGCTTTTGGGCGGCGTCGATCACCAGCGGCTTGGCCACCGGCGCCAGCACCTTCTCGACCTCGGTCGCGACCACCGCCTTGACCTCGTCCGCCGAGATCGCCTTGTCGTAGCGGCCGGCGCCGACGGCGTCCGCGATCCGCACTGCGACCTCGGTGCCGAGATCGGCGCGCAGCAGCACATCCTCGATATCATCGAGCATGGCGCGGTCGAGCTTGCGCTTGGTGACGAGGTCGGCAACGGCTGACCCGATCGAACTCGAGGTCCGCTTCAGGCCGCTCGAAAGCCGCCGCCACCAGCTCAGTTTGGGAGTTCCGGGAGTGGTATCGCTCATGTCGGACGTGTGTTAGCGGTTTCGCGCCATGAACGAAAGCCACAACCAACTCATTGAAATTGCGGACCTGACCGCGGAAGAAATTCAGGCCCGCGTGCTCCACCGCGACGGGCTGATGCTGGTCATCGACAAACCCTGCGGCCTCCCGGTGCATCGCGGCCCCAAGGGCGGCGCCAATCTGGAAACCTCGTTCGACGGGTTGCGTTTCGGGCTGCCGCGCCCGCCGGTGCTGGCGCACCGCCTCGACAAGGACACGTCCGGCTGTCTCGTGCTGGGACGCCATCGCAAGGCCACCGCCTCGCTCGGCCTGCTGTTCAAGCACGGCAAGATCGGCAAGACCTATTGGGCCATCGTCGAAGGCGGACCTGCCGAAGATGAAGGCACCATCGACATGGCCCTCGGCCGGCTCAACGTCGAGCGCGGCTGGTGGCAGAAGCCGGATCCGGACGGCCAAAAAGCCGTCACAAACTGGAAGGTGCGCGGCCGCGGCAATGGCCTCGCCTGGTTAGAGCTGGAACCGGTCACCGGCCGCACCCATCAATTGCGCGTGCACACATCGGCCACGGGCTGGCCGATCGTCGGCGACAACATCTACGGCAACGGCCCCCGCTTCGGCGAGCCGCGCCTGCATTTGCATTCCCGCGAGATCGTGATTCCGATTTCAAGGAACAAGGAACCGGTTCGCGTGGTGGCGCCCGCGCCAGAGCATATGCGGGAGCGGCTCAGGGCGTGCGGGTGGAACGGGGAGTAGCGACCAAGGTCCAGCGCTTGAGTTCAACAACCGGCACAAACTCAACCAGCGTCGCCGTCTCGAATGCGCCCGTAAGCGGCCGCCAATCCGCTTGAAGTAGATCTTTCGCCTGATCCAATCCGGCATCCGACATGCCCGTTGCCAGGGTACAATGAGGTGTCCAGCATCCCGCTTGATAATGTGGCCTGCAGGTTTCGCCGAGCGCACCGATGATCGTCGCATGCAACCGCATCAGTTCAGGTGAAGAAGCCAGGGCCGCGTAACAAACGCCGCTGCCGGCACCAAACGTCGAAAAATCAGTCAAGGTGACGGTGATCTGATCGGCTTTGCCGAATATCCGATCAAGCGAAGCGACCGCCGCCTCTACCACCAGATCGTCATAAACGGCCAATGTCACATGCGGCGCGAACCTGAGATCAGGCATCGAACTTGATACGCCCGCATTTGCAAGCCGCGCCCATCGCGCCGAAATAGCGACCGCCATTTCAGAATTGAAATGCAGGCTCACAGCAAAAGCCATGTTTGCCTAGCGTCCCGTCATCCGAGCACCGTCATGTCCGATCATCGTTAGCGCCTGCACCGCGCCCGGCGTTTCACCACTGATCGCCACCGGCAGAAAATGCTCCGTCCGCCCCTGCCTGCCGCTCTCGATCAACACCTGTCGCGTTGCGCCGATTTCGGCCGCCAGCCGCTTCCGCAACGCCGCCTCACCTGTCGCGCGCAAGCGCTTCGCCCGTTCCTTGATCGCCTCGCCCGCGACCTGTGGCATCCGCGAGGCCGGCGTGCCCGGGCGTTTGGAATAGGGAAACACGTGCAGGAAGGTGAGATCGCATTCCTCGACCAGATCCTGCGAACGCGTGAACATCTCTTCGGTCTCGGTCGGAAAGCCCGTGATGATATCGGCGCCGAGCGCGATGTCCGGCCGCAGCCGCCGCACCTGCGCGCAGAATTCGACGGCATCTGCGCGTGAATGCCGCCGCTTCATCCGCTTCAAAATCAGATCGTCGCCGGACTGCAGCGACAGATGCAGATGCGGCATCAGGCGCTCGTCATCCGCAATGACGTCGAGCAGGTCGCGGTCGGCCTCGATGGAATCGATCGATGAAATCCGCAAACGCTTCAGTTCCGGCACATGCCGCAAGATCTGTTTTGTCAATTGGCCAAGCTTTGGCGTGCCCGGCAGATCAGCCCCGTAGCTCGTGAGATCGACGCCGGTCAGCACGATTTCGGCATGACCGCGCTCGACCAGCGCGCGGACCTGCTCGACAACAGCTCCCATCGGCACCGAGCGCGAATTGCCGCGGCCGTAGGGAATGATGCAGAAGGTGCAGCGATGGTCGCAGCCGTTCTGCACCTGCACGAACACCCGCGGCAGGCCGCCCTGAAAACCTTCCAGCAGATGCGGCGCCATCTCGGTGACCGCCATGATATCGGCGACCGCGATCTTCTCGCTGGCCGCGATACCGAAGCCGGAATCGAACGCGGCACGCGCGCTGCGCCAGGCCTCGCCGCGCATTTTCTCGTCATTGCCGACGACGCGATCGACTTCAATCATGCCGGCGAACATTTCGGGCTGGGTCTGCGCCGCGCAACCGGTCACGACGATCCGC
This sequence comes from Bradyrhizobium sp. AUGA SZCCT0176, assembly GCF_018130145.1. Lineage (GTDB taxonomy): Bacteria > Pseudomonadota > Alphaproteobacteria > Rhizobiales > Xanthobacteraceae > Bradyrhizobium. The sequence continues at coordinate 81,323 of NZ_JAFCMB010000001.1, forward strand.
GCATCCGGCCGCTCGCGCTTTAGCCGGCGGATCGATTGCCGCGCCTGCGCCACCGCTTCGTTGGTGACCGCGCAGCTGTTGATGACGATGGTATCGGAAAGGCCCGCGCTCTCCGCCTCGTGCCGGATCACTTCGGATTCGAACGCGTTGAGGCGGCAGCCAAAGGTGAGGACGTCGACGCCCATCAAGCTATTCTTTGTTTGAGCATGATCTCTTCGGAAAACCGCTTCACACTTTTCCGGATCATGCTCTAGGCGACGCTGGCGAACAGCGCCGGATCGAAGCGGCCTTCATATTCGAAATCGGCCGTGCCGGTCATCAGCACATGATCGTCGCGCTCGCGCCATTCGATCGAGAGCTTGCCGCCCGGCAGCGACATGTTGACGATGCGATTGGTGCGCTTCAGCCGCGCCGCCGCGACCGCGGTGGCGCAGGCAGCCGAGCCGCAGGCCCTGGTCAGGCCGGCGCCGCGTTCCCAGGTACGCATCGTGATGTGGTCGCGATCGACGATATGGGCGAGCGTGATGTTGGCACGATCGGGGAAAATAGGGTGATTTTCCAACAGCGGCCCGAAGCGCTCGAGATCATAGGCGTTGACGTCGTCGACCCAGAAGATCGCATGCGGATTGCCCATGCTGACGACTGAGGGCGAATGCAGCAGCGGCGCATCGATCGGGCCGACCTGCAGTTCGATGTAACGCGTGTCGCGAAACTCTTCGGCCAGCGGAATATCCTGCCAACCGAACTTCGGCACGCCCATGTCGACCGTGTAGAGATCGGGCTGCGGCCCCTGCCAGCAATTCAACAGACCCGAGCGGGTCTCGAAGGTCACGGCGGTCTGGCCGGTCTTCTCGAACAGCCGCCGCACCACGCAGCGCATGCCGTTGCCGCAGGCGCCGGCCTCGGAGCCGTCATTGTTGTAGATGCGGATGAAGGCCTCGGTGCCCTCCAGCCGCGGCGGCTGCAATACCATCAACTGGTCATAGGGCACGCCGGCGGGCGAGGCGACGGCGCGCGCCTCCTCCGCCGTCACCTTGGCCGGCTTGTCGCGCAGATCGACCACGACGATTTCGTTGCCGATACCGTTCATCTTGGCGAATGCGTGATTGGCCAGCGCGCTCATGGAATTTCCCAATTTCTGCCTGCTTATATGGCGAATGGTGGCCGATTGCCTAGTGTGCAGGGGTGCATGACGCATCTGTCATGGGACGAAAGCGGACCTTGCGTGTTAGGGATGGCGGCGCTTTGTGGTCGTGAGCGGGGACATGCCGCGACCGCCTGGGGATGGATGGAGAATGCCTGAAATGAACCGTATCAGCCGTTTCCGCTCGGCCATGGCCGCGCTGGTCCCGATGGTGGCAATCGCGGTGGGCGGCCCTGCGCTGGCGCAATCGCCGGCACCAGCCGCCTCGCCAGCTGCCAGCCCCTCCGCGGCACCGGCGCCCGCCGCTTCTGCATCCCCTGCCCCGGCGGAGACGCCTTCACCCGCGGCATCCGCGATCCCGGCACCGGGAACCTCCCCCGCACCGGTGGCAAGCCCGTCGGTTGTCCCCTCACCGCCGCCCGCGGCCGCCCAGACGCCGGCCACGCCCCCCGCGGCCGTTCAGACCGCCGATCCCTTTGGCGAGCAGTTCACGCTGGAGCCCAGGAAGGTGGTGGTCATGAAGGGCACCGCCAATTGGGACTCGGCGTTCGACACCCTGATCGATTCGTTCAAGGCGCTGAACGCGCTGCTCGACAAGCAGGGCATCAAGGCCGCGGGCAATTCGATGATCGTCTACACCTCGACCGACGACAGCGGCTTTACGTTCCTGGCTGAAATTCCAGTCGACCAGGAGCCGAAGAACCTGACCAAGGACATGAGCATCGGCAAATCGCCCGAGGGCAAAGCCCTGAAGTTTGTCCATCGCGGCTCCTACGACAACATGGACAACACCTATGAGGCGATCACCAATCACCTCGACGACAAGAAACTTGAAGCAAAAGACACCTTCGTCGAGGAATACATTACCGACCCCCTGAAGACCGCAGAGGACAAGCTGGTGATCAATGTTTACGTGCCGCTGAAGTGAGAGACATGAAGCATCCGCTCGCATTTGTTATCACCGCAGCCGTGCTGGTGGCCACGCCCGCGCTGGCGCAGACAGCGCCGCCGCCCGCCATCTCCGTGACCGGCGAAGCCAACGTCTCGGTGGCACCCGATCAGGCGCAGATCGATAGCGGTGTTACCACTGACGCCAAGACCGCGCGCGAGGCGTCCGACGCCAATAACGCGGCGATGGGCAAGGTGCTGCTGGCGCTGAAAGGTGCCGGGATCGACGAAAAGGATTACCAGACCTCGCGGCTGTCGCTGCAGCCGCAATATGCGACTTCGTCCAAAACCGCGGAGCGGCCAGGCGTCGTTGGGTTCCGCGCCAGCAACCGCGTCACGATCAAGGTCCGCGACGTCACCAAGGTCGCAGGCGTGATCGACGTGCTGGTCGGCGCCGGCGCCAACGAGATCGGCGGCATCAATTTCATCGTAACGCAGCCGTCCAAGCATCTGGACGAGGCCCGCGAGAAGGCGATCGCGGACGCGCGCCGCAAGGCCGATATCTATGCAAAGGCTGCCGGCGTCACGCTCGGCGAACCGATCAGCATTTCCGAGGAAGGCGCATCCGCGCCGGTGTTTCGCGGCAAGATGGCAGCGCCGATGGCCGCCGGCGCGCCGGTGGCGCAAGGCGAAGAGACGCTGTCGGTTTCGGTGAGCGTGTCCTGGGCGATCAAGGCCGCGCAGTAAATGGGATGTCGTCCCTGCGAACGCAGGGACCCATAGCCACCGCTGCCAATTATTGAAAAAGGCTGGAGCCACAGCTCGACATAATCACGTCATGTTGTGGTTATGGGTCCCTGCGTTCGCAGGGACGACAAGACGTTAGACCTCGAATACCTGCCCGGGCTTCAACGTCGCAAACCGCTCGCGCGGAATCTTCGCTTCGTCCAGCGCTTCGCCGAGCGCGACCACTGGCGCGTCGATCGCCTCGTCGGTGAGCTGGAACGTGCCATGATGATGCGCCAGTGCCGTTTGCGCCCCGCAATCGGCCAGCGCCTTCACAGCGTCCGACGGGTTCATGTGCTGGTCGCGCATGAACCAGCGTGGCTCATACGCGCCGATGGGCAGGATCGCCAGCCGCAGCGGGCCATGTGCTTCGGCGACCCGGCGAAAATGCTTGCCGTCGCCGTAGCCGGAATCGCAGACGATGTAGAGTTTACCGACGGGCGTCTCCAGCACAAAACTCGCCCACAGCGCCTTGTTGCGGTCGAACAGCCCGCGCGCCGACCAATGACGCGTCGACACCAGCGTCACGGCGATGCCGTTGCCGAGTTCGACGCGATCCTTCCAGTCGAACGCTTCGACTTTGATCGCCGAATCCGCGTCGCGCATGGTGACGTCATTGCCGAGCGGCGTGATCACGCGCGGCGAAAACGTTTTCGCAAGCCTCGACAGCGTCGCCAGATCGAGATGGTCGTAATGGCCGTGCGACACCAGCACGACATCGATCTTCGGCAGCGCGTCGAACGCTATGCCGGGATCGTTGTGGCGCTTCGGCCCGGCCCAGCTGAACGGCGAGGCCCGCATCGACCACACCGGATCGATCAGGATGTTGAGGCCTCCAGTCTGGATCAGCCAGCTCGCATGGCCGACGAACGACAACCGCACCTTGTTGCCATCAACGCGCGGCGGCGGCGTATCGGCGTGCGCACTTGGCACCCAATCCGGCCAGCTCGCGCGCTGCCGGCCGCCGCCGAACTGCCAACGCAGCACCTCGGCCAATGATTTCGGCGGCGAGCCATCCGGATCGAAGAAGGTCAGGCCGTCGAAATGATCGGAGACGGGGCCGTCATAGGTTTTCATGCGGGACATCCAGACAGACGGCGCGCCGACGGCCAGACCGAGACCGGCGAGCACTGCAAAGACACGGCGGCGGGTGATGGACACGGGCGCGATCACATAGGGCGGCAAGGGACAACGGGTACGGGGCGTTATATGGCGTTCGCGGACGAAGTTGGAACCCGCGATGGAGAGAACGCTCACCGGCTCGTCATTTCGACATAAAATATAGCTACTTCAATGCTTTAAGTCCGAGGAGCCAGGGCATTTCGTCCTAGTTTCCCCTTGACTTTGATGGCTTCCGGGCGTTTAACCCCGGCACTTCTCGGAAAGACGTTCTTTTCGACCCGCCGCCCGGCCCTAGAGACCGGAGGCCAACGCCCGACAGCGCGATGCGCCCTCGGGCGTAATCGTGTTTGGAAATTCGTCCTGAGGCAGGACAGAGGATAACGGCATTGTTCGACAATCTGTCGGAAAAGCTTGGTGGGATACTCGATCGGCTGACGGGCCGCGGTGCGCTGTCCGAAAAGGACGTCGATGCCGCGATGCGCGAGGTGCGCCGCGCGCTGCTCGAGGCCGACGTCTCGCTCGACGTCGTCAGAAGCTTTATCGACCGCGTACGCGAGCAGGCCATCGGCGCCACCGTCGTCAAGTCGGTCACACCCGGCCAGATGGTGGTCAAGATCGTCCATGACGAACTGGTCGCCACGCTTGGCGCCGACGGCCAGACCATCGACCTCAATGCAGTGCCGCCGGTCGCGATCATGATGGTCGGCCTGCAAGGCTCCGGCAAAACCACCACGACAGCAAAGCTCGCGCGCCGCATGACCCAGCGCGACAAGCGCAAGGTGTTGATGGCCTCGCTCGACATCTATCGCCCCGCGGCGATGGAACAGCTCGCAGTGCTCGGGCGCGATCTCGACATTCCCACGCTGCCCATTGTCGCCGGCCAGAAGCCGGCGCAAATTGCAAAACGCGCGCTGGAAGCCGCCAAGCTCGGCGGCTACGACGTGGTGCTGCTCGACACCGCCGGCCGCACCACGCTCGACGAAGAGATGATGTCGGAAGCGGCGGAAATCAAAACCGTCGCCAGCCCGCATGAAGTGCTGCTGGTCGCGGATTCCCTGACCGGCCAGGACGCGGTCAACCTCGCGCGCGCCTTCGACCAACGCGTCGGCCTGACCGGCATCGTGCTGACACGGGTGGATGGTGACGGCCGCGGCGGCGCCGCGCTGTCGATGCGCGCGGTCACGGGAAAGCCGATCAAGCTGATCGGCACCGGTGAAAAGACCGACGCGCTGGAGGATTTTCATCCCAGCCGTATCGCCGGCCGCATCCTCGGCATGGGCGACGTGGTGTCGCTGGTCGAAAAGGCGGCGGCGAATATCGACGCCGAAAAGGCGGCGCGCGTCGCCGAGAAAATGCGCAAGGGTCAGTTCGACCTGGCCGACATGCGCGAGCAATTGCTGCAGATGGCGAACATGGGCGGCATCAGCGGGCTGATGGGCATGATGCCCGGCATCGCCAAGATGAAAAACCAGATCGCCAACGCCGGGATCGACGACAAGATCATCAAGCGCCAGGTTGCGGTGATCGATTCGATGACGCGGCAGGAACGCAAGAGCCCCGACCTCCTGAAAGCCAGCCGCAAGAAGCGCATCGCGGCCGGCGCCGGCGTCAAGGTCGAGGAAGTCAACAAGCTCCTGAAGATGCACCGGAACATGGCCGACATGATGAAGGCGATGGGTTCGGGCAAGCGCGGCCCGATGGCCGGCATCGCGCAGGCGATGGGCTTTGGCGGCGGCGGCATGCCGTCGGCCGAACAGATGAAGGCGCTGGCGGAGAAGATGCCAGGTGGCGCCGGGCCCGGCGGCATGCCCGCGCTGCCGAAGGATATTCCGGTGGGCTTGCGTCAGGGCCTGCCGAATTTGCCGGGGCTGACAGGCCTCAGCGGCAAACCGACGCTGCCGGGCCTCGGCGGCTTCCCCGGCAAGAAGAAATAATCGCGATCAATTCACTCTCATCACATCAAACCAAACTTACGGAGAATAAAATGTCAGTCGTTATCCGCCTCGCTCGCGCAGGCACCAAGAAGCGCCCGGTCTATCACGTCGTCGTCGCCGACTCGCGCTTTCCCCGCGACGGCCGCTTCATCGAGCGTCTCGGCCATTTCAATCCGCTGTTGCCGAAGGACAACGAAGCCCGCCTGAAGCTCGACATGGACAAGGTCAAGTCCTGGCTCGCCAAGGGCGCGCAGCCGTCCGACCGCGTCACCCGTTTCCTCGATGCCGCCGGTGTCGTGAAGCGTGCCGCGCGCAACAACCCGGAAAAGGCCGTGCCGCGCAAGGAGCGCAAGGCCGCTGCCGAAGCCGCCGCGAAGTCATAAGCGTTAGCGGCGCGGGGCGGTGGCAGCACCGATTTGTGTCGCCCGGATCGGCGCCGCGCATGGCGTGCGCGGCGCGGTGAAACTGTGGACGTTTACCGAAGACCCGCTGGCCGTAAGGGATTACGGCCCGCTGACGACCAAGGACGGCGCGCGCCAGTTCGAGGTGACGCATGCCCGTGAGGCGAAAGATCATCTGGTCGCCACGATCAAAGGCGTCGCCACCCGCGAGGACGCCGAACGCCTCAACGGCATCGAGCTCTATATCGCGCGCGACAAACTGCCTGAGACCGACGACGACGAATATTACCACGCCGATCTGATCGGGCTCGCCGCGGTCAATGCCGCGAACGAACCGCTCGGCCGCGTCACCGCGATCCATAATTTTGGCGCCGGCGACATCATCGAGATCGCACCACCGCAGGGCCCGACGATGCTGCTGCCGTTCACCAATGCCGTGGTGCCGACGGTCGACCTTGCGGCCGGCCGCGTCGTGATAGAACTGCCCAAGGAAATTGAAGGCGACGACGTTCCGACGCTTACGTGATGGGTTTTGAATGACCTGTTCTGAAAGTCCCTGGCGCGCCACCATCCTCACGCTATTCCCGGACATGTTTCCGGGCCCGCTCGGCGTTAGCCTGGCGGGCAAGGCGCTGGCCTCCGGCCTGTGGGCGCTGGAAGCCCGCGACATCAGGGCATCGGCCACCGACCGCCACCGCAGCGTTGACGACACGCCAGCTGGCGGCGGGCCCGGCATGGTGCTGCGCGCCGACGTGTTGGCCGCCGCCATCGATGCTGCGGATACCGGCCAGTCTCGTCCGCGCCTCCTGATGAGCCCCCGAGGTCGGCCATTGACCCAGTCCCGGGTCATCGAGCTCGCGGCCGGTCCGGGGCCGCTGATCGTCTGCGGCCGGTTCGAGGGCATCGACGAGCGGGTCATTGCGGCACGCGGGCTCGAGGAGGTCTCGATCGGCGATTACGTGCTGTCCGGCGGTGAGGTCGCCGCCATGGTGCTGGTCGACGCCTGTGTCCGGCTCTTGCCGGGGGTAATGGGAAGACTGGCCTCGGGGACCGAGGAGAGCTTTTCCGAGGGACTACTGGAATACCCTCAATATACCCGCCCGCAGGAGTTCGAGGGCCGGACGATCCCGGAAATCCTCACTTCCGGCGACCATGCCAAGGTCGCCGCCTGGCGTCAGGCCGAGGCCGAAGCCCTGACCAGGGCGCGGCGGCCGGATTTGTGGGCGATTAAGACCCGCCAAAAACGCCCAAAAAGCACGACAGACGGGTGACAAGCGCGCTTTGATGCCTTATACGGGCGCCAAATCCGCAGCATACAGCAGGATAGATGGACGTTCGCGCAGCCCGCGCTGGACTGGCTGGGCGCGCCGCCGATGGAGATTTCAATGAACATCATTCAACAGCTCGAAAAAGAGCAATTCGACAAATTGGCCGCGACCAAGTCGATCCCCGAGTTCGGCCCCGGCGACACCGTGATCGTCAACGTCAAGGTGGTCGAAGGCGAGCGCACCCGCGTGCAGGCCTATGAAGGCGTCTGCATCGGCCGTTCTGGCGGCGGGCTCAATGAGAGCTTCACCGTTCGCAAGATTTCCTACGGCGAAGGCGTGGAACGCGTCTTCCCGGTAATGTCGCCGATGATCGACTCGATCAAGGTGGTGCGCCGCGGCAAGGTGCGTCGCGCCAAGCTGTATTACCTGCGCCAACTGCGCGGCAAGTCGGCCCGCATCGTCGAGAAGACCGAGCGCGCGGCCGCCGTCGGCGAGTAATTCGTCTCCTGCAGGGGGATGTGACCAAAAGCGCGGGGTTTTGCCCCGCGCTTTTTTGTTGGGGCTCTTCGTCAGCGAGCGCAGCGAAGCAATCCATACTTCCCAGCCGCGCTATGGATTGCTTCGCTTCGCTCGCAATGACGGTAGAAATAAACGCATATCGCGCTTAGATACCTCATGTGCTATGAGGCTAGAATGGTTCCAGATCAAACCAGCTTTGCAGGCCGGCGCATCGATCCCTTCGTGATCGACGACCGTTCGCGCCTGCCCGGCCGTTTCTTCGGACGCTTTGCGACCTCGGCGACGTCAGAGCTTAGCTGCGGCCTTTGATGCCGCGCTGACTGCCCGTTGCTTGCGCTGATAACCGCGCTGACCGCTCACACAGAATCATTTTTTGGAGCTTACGCTCATGTCAAAGCCCACCACGCTGTACGACAAAATCTGGAACGACCATCTGGTGCACGAAGCCGATGACGGCACCTGCCTGCTCTATATCGACCGCCATCTGGTTCACGAGGTGACCTCGCCGCAGGCGTTCGAAGGTCTGCGCATGACCGGCCGCAAGGTTCGCGCACCGGAGAAGACCCTGGCCGTGGTCGACCACAACATCCCGACCACCGATCGCTCGAAGCCGAATCCCGATCCTGAGAGCATCGAGCAGATGCGGGTGATGGCCGACAACGCCAAGGAATTCGGCATCACGTATTTCAACGAGTTCGACAAGCGTCAGGGCATCGTGCACGTGATCGGTCCCGAGCAGGGCTTTACGCTGCCCGGCACCACCATCGTCTGCGGCGACAGCCACACCTCCACCCATGGCGCGTTCGGCGCGCTGGCGCACGGCATCGGCACGTCCGAGGTCGAGCACGTGCTGGCGACGCAGACGCTGATCCAGAAAAAAGCAAAAAACATGCGCGCGGTGGTCGACGGCAAATTGCCCGACGGCGTCACCGGCAAGGACATCATCCTGGCCATCATCGGCGAGATCGGCACCGCCGGCGGCACCGGCTATGTGCTGGAATATGCCGGCGATGCGATCCGCGCGCTGACGATGGAAGGCCGCATGACGGTCTGCAACATGTCGATCGAAGGCGGCGCCCGCGCCGGCCTGATCGCGCCGGATGAAAAGGCGTTCGAATTCCTCAAGGGCCGTCCGATGTCGCCGAAGGGCGAGGCGTGGGACGCCGCGATGCGCTACTGGGACACGCTGCGCTCCGATGAAGGCGCGCATTTCGACCACGAGATCCGGCTGGATGCGGCCAAGCTGCCACCAATCGTGACCTGGGGCACCTCGCCCGAGGACGTGGTGTCGATCACGGGCCTGGTGCCGGATCCCGACCAGATCGCCGATGAAGCCAAACGGCTCTCAAAGCATCGCGCGCTGAAGTATATGGGCCTGACCGCGGGGACGAAGATCACCGACATCAAGCTCGACCGCGTCTTCATCGGCTCCTGCACCAACGGCCGCATCGAGGATTTGCGCGCGGCGGCGAAGGTCGCCGAGGGCAAGACCGTCAACGGTCATGTCAGTGCGATGATCGTGCCGGGCTCGGGCATCGTGAAGGAGCAGGCGGAGGCCGAAGGCCTCGACAAGATCTTCATCAAGGCCGGCTTCGAATGGCGCGAGCCGGGCTGCTCGATGTGCCTGGCCATGAACCCCGACAAGCTGTCGCCCGAAGAGCGCTGCGCCTCGACCTCGAACCGCAATTTCGAGGGCCGGCAAGGTTTTAAAGGCCGCACGCATCTGGTGTCGCCGGCCATGGCGGCCGCGGCTGCGATCGCCGGGCACTTTGTCGATATCAGGGAGTGGCGTTAACACGCGTTGCCTCAACATCGAGGCGTTCCTGCAACGCCTCGTTAAGGCGCAGGGCTCAGACTGGCTCCTCAGCGGGAATGATCATCGCGAGGAGCCGGACGTGGCCGATAAACCAGAATATGTCGATATGATTAGCGAGGCGACGCGCCAGAGCCGGCGCAACGTCTCGCGCATCGTCGATCTCGTCCCCGCCACGCCGAAAGACACAAGGCGCCTCAGTAACTGGCCGCCGGAACACTGGCAGCAATGGCGGTTGGAGTCGCTCACCCCGTGGAAGATCAAGCCCTGGAAGGGCAAGGACTGGGATTGAGCCCCTTCGCGCTCATCACGCTATTCAAAAGACAGGCGCCCCAGCGGGCGCCTGTTTTGTTTCAACTCAACCTCACCAGTATCGGAAGTGGTGCACGCGATGGCGCCAATAGCGGTGGCCCAGCCACGGGCGATAGCGGGGACAAGCCCGCGTCCGGGATCGGATAGTTGCTGGCGAAGGGATTTGAACAGCGTTTGAAGCAGGGCTGAGCTGCCACGCCCCTGACCAGGACCTGCGTTGGAGGGACTCGTTCCTGACAGCGTCAACACTTTGCTAACGGCCGGCTGGTAAACTGACCCTTAACCAATCAGAAAATCGATAGCTGGCCTCGGATCCCCTCGTGTGGAGGGCTTGATCCGGCGTGGCGCCGTGCCGGCACGGGCGCGGTTCTCAGGCCGGTCGCAGTGGTTCGGCAGCAAGCAAATTTCACTCCAGAGAGATCCAGACATGATCGCCAGATTTCAAAACCTGCCCATTATTGCCAAGATCGCAGTGCCTGCCGCGATCGTCGCCCTTGTGGCGGTCGGGATCGTCGTGCAGGCCTCGATGGCCCTGAGCAACCTGTCCGCGACGGCGGCGAGCCTCGTCGACGGCAACGCGATGCGGGTGCAATACAGTCTGCAGGCCGAAAGCCATTTCAACAGCGCCGCGGTGAGCGAGAAGAACGTCATTCTCTCCGGCACGGACAGCAAGGCGATCAGCCGGAACGTCGAGTCCTACGGCAAGGCCACCGATGCCACGCTGGAGGCGATCGATCGTCTGGCGACCGTCACCACCGCTCCCGAACAGCGCCAGTTGATCGACACCATGCGAACCGCAGTCAAGGACCGCCGGGTCGCCAGCGCCAAGGTGTTCGAACTGGCGGCCGCCGGCAAGATGGAGGAAGCATTCGCCTATTCGGTCAACGTCGCGGCCAAGCATCGCCAGACCGCGATCGCGGCGGTGGGACAACTCATCACCATTAATACGGACGCCATGCGCGCCGCGCGCGACGCGAGCGTCGCCAGCGCCGAATACACCCGTTTCTTGCTCGTGGTCGGGGCGATTGTCGGCCTGCTGCTGGCCTTTACTATCCTCGGCTGGATCGCGTTCGGCCAGATCGCCCAGCCATTGCGGCGCATGACGCTTGAAATGACCAAGCTTGCCGGGGGCGATCTCGATATTTCGATCGTCGGTGCCGGCCGCACCGACGAGGTTGGCGGTCTCGCCAAGTCGCTCACCGTCTTCAAGGAAAATGCGATGACGGCGCGACGCCTCGAAGCCGAACAGCGCGAGGAGCAGATCCGCAAGGAAGCCCGGCAGCGCGCCATCGAAGGTTACATCGCGACCTTCGACGTCCAGGTCTCGGAAGCTTTGCAAACGCTGACCGCGGCGTCGGCCGAGATGCACGCCACCGCCGGCAGCATGACGGCAACGGCGGAGGAAACCAGCCGGCAGGCCACCGCTGTCGCCAACGCCTCCGACGTCGCCTCCGCGAACGTGCAGACGGTTGCCGTGGCGACCGAGGAACTGCATGCCTCGATCAGCGAAATCTCGCGCCAGGTGGCGCAGGCGTCCCAGACCGCCAACCTTGCGGTCGCCGAAACCGACCGCACCAACAAGACCGTCGAGGGCCTGGCCGAAGCGGCACAGAAGATCGGCGATGTCATTGCGCTGATCCAGAACATCGCGTCGCAGACCAATTTGCTGGCGCTCAACGCCACGATCGAAGCGGCGCGCGCCGGCGAGTCCGGCAAGGGCTTTGCCGTCGTCGCCACCGAGGTGAAGGCGCTTGCCACCCAGACCGCCAAGGCGACCGAGGATATTTCAGCCCAGATCGCCGCGATCCAGCAGGAGACCGGCAACGCCGTGACGGCCATCAAGACGATCGGGACGACGATCGCCCAGATGAACGAAATCGCCACGGCGATCGCTGCCGCGGTCGAGCAGCAGAGCGCTGCCACCCGCGACATTGCGCAGAACATCCAGGAAGTTTCGAAGGGAACGACCGAGGTATCTTCGAACGTCGGCAGCGTCAACGACGCCGCCAACGAGACCGGCGCCGCGGCGTCGGAAGTGCTGACGGCGGCTGACGACCTCAGCCATCAGTCGGAGAAGCTGCGCGCCGACGTCAACACTTTCCTCGATCTCATTCGCGCGGCCTGATCCGCTTCCCGTTGCGCGTGAACGGGATCAACGCCATCGCGCTCGTCTCCTGAGCGCGATGGCCGCGCCCGTTACCAATACGGACCGAAGCCGAAGCCGAACGTGAACGGCGCCGGTGCGTAATAGGGGTATGGCCGGTAGTAATTGGGCCGCGCGTAATAGCGGGGTCCGTAATACGGCCGGTAGTATGGGCGAGCATACGGCCGATAATAGCCGTAACCATAATGGCGCCCGTAATAGCGTTGCGCGCTGAAGTCGGTCGCACCTGACGTGCCGGCGGTTTGTTGCTTCATTTGCGGCGATGCCGCGGCCGCCGAATTGACCGCCGCCGGGCCGGCAAACACCAGAGCGCCCGCGACAGCGGCTGCTCCGATCAAGGTCTTCATGACGATCTACCTCTTCTGATTCAGGATCATCAAATAACAGGCAGCAATGGCGCCCGTTTCATGGCAGTAAACTTGAAGTGAAAACAGGCCCGCGATGAACGGACCTGCTCACTTCAAATCCGCAAACTCGCGATCACCAGCGGCGATGATGGTGACGATGATGATGATGCCGACGGTGGTGATGATGACGATGCCAGCGATGATGGCGATGCCGCCATCCCGCCTCTGTCGTCTCAGGCTTGACATCCTCCTGGACGGCCGCAGCAGCGCCAGGGTTGCTCAGCGACAACGCGTTAGCGCGCTCGGTTGGAGCGGCTATAACGAGCATGGCGCCAACGGCGGCAAGCCCCAGAACTTTCATCACCTGCATATGTAAGTCTCCTTGGTCTTCAGGATGTCACGTTCGTGGCGAGCGGTGCTCGACAAGCAGCCGCTACGCCGCGACGCAGTTCACAGCTTGAAGCTGAGGACGTGAATGCGAACTGAATGACTGCGCCACGAAGATGAACAAGGAGCGTGTACATCGGTTCCGATTAATTACAGCGGCGCGTCAAACCGGCGCAGACTGCTACCGCATCTTCTGCAGACACTCCGCATTCATGAGACGGTCATGATTTCAAACATGAACGCTTCGATCGGGCGACACAGCGTTGGCCTTGCAAGCGAGCGGCGATGGCCATTCTCAATTATGCGGCGTCAGCGATTGTGGTTTGCGCAGGATTGATCGGCGCCGTGCGCGGGCGCTAGCCGGGCCGCCAGTAGCAGTTCATGCGCGGCGTGATGACAGTGCCGCTCGGCCGGTATTCCTGCACATAGGTCGCAGTGCAACTGCGTACCGCATTCGGCCCCGGATTATAGCGCGGATAGACATCCGGCTCCCACTGCTCCTGCCGGTAGATCGGCACGCGGCGGAGCGGCCGCCGGCGTTGTGCGGACGCGTCGGTGACAGCCGGCTTCGGCATCTGTGCGGTGCGCATCGCTGACGGTGCCGTCTGAGCCCGTGCGCCGCCATCCGGCAACAAGAATCCGGTCAAAATCGCCACTACCGCCGCCGCCGCAATCCGCTTCATTCCGCCCACCCAAAGCCTGTTATCGGGCGGTACGGTCTCCGATTGCCGCGCCAAGGTCAACCGGGCGATGGGATTCAAAATCAGTAGGCGCGCAAAATGAGTAGGCGCGTCGTTGGAACACGCGCTAAACAGGCGCGATGTGGAAGGAAGCAAAAGCACCGTCGCTCGCCGAAATGGAAGCCATGGCGCATGAGGTTTTCGAGCGCCTGCCAAAGGGCTTTCGAACCCTGTGCGAGGGCGTGATCATCCGCGTCGACGATTTCCCCACCGACGAGGTCCTCGACGAAATGCAGGCGCAAACCGAGTTCGACCTGCTCGGCCTGTTCCAGGGCGTCGGCCTGCCGCACCAAAGCAATAACGACGTCGCCCGCCTGCCGAACATGATCTGGCTCTACCGGCGGCCGATCCTGGATTACTGGGCCGAACATGAGGAAACGCTGGGCTATATCGTCCGGCACGTGCTGATTCACGAAATCGGCCACCATTTCGGTCTGTCGGACGCCGATATGGAGGCAATTGAAGCCCAAGAAGCGTAAGAGCGGGGTAGGATTGCACAAATTGGCCTTTTGCCGGGGGCGATTTCGCGATAAATTGGCGGCTTATCCCCTCATTTCAGCCGGGAAGTACGTTCGATGGACAAGTTCACCACACTGGAAGGCGTCGCCGCGCCCCTGAAGATCATCAATGTCGACACCGACATGATCATTCCGAAGCAGTATCTGAAGACCATCAAGCGTACCGGCCTTGGCAAGGGCCTGTTCTCCGAACAGCGCTACAAGGATGACGGCAGTGAGAATCCGGACTTCATCCTCAACAAGCCGGCCTACCGCAATTCCAAGGTGCTGGTCGCCGGCGACAATTTCGGCTGCGGCTCGAGCCGCGAGCACGCGCCGTGGGCGCTGTTGGATTTCGGGATCCGCTGCGTGATCTCGACCTCGTTCGGCGACATCTTCTACAACAACTGCTTCAAGAACGGCATCCTGCCGATCCGCGTCACCCAGGACGATCTCGACAAACTGTTCGACGACGCCGAGCGCGGCGCCAACGCGACGCTGACCATCGATCTCGCGGCCCAGGAAATCCGCGGCCCCGACGGTGGCACCGTGAAGTTCGAGATCGACCCGTTCCGCAAGCATTGCCTGCTCAACGGTCTGGACGACATTGGCCTGACGATGGAGAAAAAGGCTTCCATCGATACCTACGAGGCCAAGGCCACAATAGAGCGCGCCTGGGCCTGATCGCGGGTCGCCGCCCTCGCTCGACAATAGTGAGGCGACGCCGATGCGGCCTGACGTCGTCACCTTCTGGCATGGCCCGCTCGATGCGCTCCGGCTGACCTGCCTGCGATCGCAGGTCGCAGCGGGCCACAAGGTCACCGTTTACAGTTTCGACCCGCTTGCCGGCCTGCCCGATGGCGTCGGCAGCGCCGAGGCCGAAGCGATCCTGCCGCATTCCTTTTCCGAGCGACTTCGCCCGCCGCAGCCCGACGGCAGCTGGCGCGACTGGACCATCCTGCAGTTCAGCGATTTCTTCCGCATGCGGCTGATGGCGGAGAAGGCCGGGCTTTGGCTCGACGCGGATGTCCTGCTGCTGAAGCCGGTCGAGATCGATCCTGCAAAACCCTATTTCGCCTGGGAGCGGCCGCGCCAGCTCGGCAATTCGGTTTTGTATCTGCCGCCGGACGATCCCATCGTCACGGCGTTCGAGAATCTGATGGCGCAGGACGAACTGACGCCGGACTGGCTGGCGCTGCGCCATCGCCTGACCTTCCTGCTGCGGCAGCTGCGCGGCGGATCGAACCGCCTCTCGGATATTCGCGTGGCGATCTTCGGTCCGGCCGCGCTCACCGCGCTCGCGCGCCGATCGAACGAATTGCAGCACGCACTGCCGAAGCAATCATTCTATGCGGTCCACGCCGAGCCGAAGCACTTTTTCGAGCCGTCGGATTTTTCAGCGCTGCTCGCCGATCCCCATATCATCGGGCTGCACATCTCGCCGAAAGGCCGCGGCGGCCAGAAGCCCATTCCCGGCAGCCTCTACGCCTGGGCGGCGGAGCGGTTCGGGGCTTAACACCGCTTCACCGAAACCTCTCAATCGTTTGATCCAGCGCAATGACGCGCGCTTCCGTTTGCGGTTCTCTTTGGCAGGCATCGCCACCAAGGGAGCGCCCCATGAATGTTCAGACCAAGCCACACGCCATCGTCAATCGCGTGATCGACACCTTCGGCGACTGGCTGAAGCACCGGCGCGCGTTGAGGGAAATGCGCGACATGGACGCCGTCAATTTCGGCCAGATCGCCAGCGATCTGCGGGTTTCTTCCGCCGATCTGGAGACGCTGGTCCGGCGAGGGCCGCATGCCGCCAATCAGCTGCCGAAAATGCTCGGGGCGCTCGGCATCAACCAGGTCGATCTGGCCCGCACCGAGCCTCTGGTGCTGCGTGACATGGAGCGCGTCTGCTCCCTGTGCAATCACAAGCGCCAATGCGGCCGTGAACTCGTCGCGGGCACCGCCGCCGCGCATTACGCGGACTATTGCGCCAACGCCCACACCATCGACGGGCTCGGCGAACGGGCCAACGTGTAGACCCGCTAGCTCGCCATCGCCGCGATCGCATCCGCAATCGCAATCGTCCGCTTGGCCATGTCGGCGTGCAGCCGTTCCACCATGCGGCCGTCGAGCTGGATCGCGCCGCGCGAAGCGTTCTCGGGCTGCTGGAACGCCGCGATGATCTTGCGCGCTGCCGCGACTTCCTCCGCCGGCGGCGTGAAGATCGCGTTGCAGGCTTCGATGTGGCTCGGATGGATCAGCGTCTTGCCGTCGAACCCGAGATCGCGGCCCTGCGCGCATTCGACGGCAAAGCCATCGACGTTAGCAATATCGCCGTAGGGCCCATCGAGGATCTCGAGACCATGCGCGCGCGTCGCCAGGATGCAATGCGTGATCATCGGGATCATCGCGGCGCGGCCCGGCTGCATGCGGATCCGCGTCTCCCGCGAAATGTCGTTCGGCCCGAAAACGAAGCCTGCGAGCCGCGTTTCCGAATCCTTCGAGGCCGCGGCGATCTTGTCCGCGTCCAGCACCCCGCGCGCGGTTTCGAGCATGGCCCAGACCCGAATGGAAGTGTCGGCGTTGATATCGCTCAGCCGATTGGCGATGGCGTTGAGATCCGCGACGCTGGAAATCTTGGGAACCAGGATGCCGTCCGGCCGCGCCTTGCCGGCCATGGTGACGTCGTCGATCCACCACGGCGTATCCAGGCTGTTGACCCGGATCAGCACCTCGCGCTTGCCGAACCCGCCGGCCGCGATCGCCTTGGCGATCTGGTCACGGGCGAGCGCCTTGGCGTCCGGCGCCACCGAATCCTCGAGGTCGAGGATGATGCCGTCGGCGGGAAGATTGGGCGCTTTTTCCAGCGCCCGCGCGTTCGATCCCGGCATGAACAACAGGCTGCGGCGCGGACGGATCATGGGCTGGTTTCCCCGGGGGCTTTTTGAACCCCACGCGATATCATTTCAAACGGCCGGCCGAAAGCCTTGTTCCTGTCATCGGTCTATGGTTAGGCAGGGGCCATGACAGCATTTCCGCAACATCTGCTCGACGGCTACCGGACCTTCACCTCGCAGCGGCTGCCTACAGAACAGTCACGCTACCGGGAACTGTCCGAGCGTGGCCAGTCGCCCGCGGTGATGGTGATCGGCTGCTGCGATTCCCGCGTTTCGCCGGAGGTCATTTTCGACGCCGGCCCGGGCGAACTGTTCGTGGTCCGCAACGTGGCCAATCTGGTGCCGGTCTATCAGCCCGACGGCGGCGCCCACGGCGTATCCGCGGCGCTGGAATACGCGGTAAATGTTTTGCGCATCAAGCACGTCGTGGTGCTCGGCCATGCGCAATGTGGCGGCATCCGCGCCTTCATCGACAAAATCGAACCCCTGTCGCCCGGCGATTTCATCGGGCGATGGATGCAGATGTTCATCAAGCCGGGCGAAGTCGTCGAGCAGCGTGACCGCGAGTCGATGCAGGAGTTTACGGTGCGGATCGAGAAGGCGGCGGTGTTTCGCAGCCTCGAGAATCTAATGACGTTTCCGTTCGTCCGCACCTTGGTCGAACGCGGCGAGATGAGTTTGCACGGCGCCTATTTCGGCGTCGCGGAAGGCTCCCTGTTCGTGCTCGATCCGGCGGCAAAGGAATTCCACGCCGTCAGCGAGATGCAGGGCAGCATCTAAAGGCTACGCGGCCTTTTATGCTGCTTTCTTCTTGGCGCTGATCAGCTTGCGGTTGATCAGGCACTCGGCGATCTGCACCGCGTTCAGCGCCGCACCCTTGCGCAGATTATCGGAAACGCACCACAGCGACAGCCCGTTCTCGACGGTCGCGTCCTCGCGGATGCGGCTGATATAGGTCGCGTCTTCGCCGGCGGCTTCATAAGGCGTGACGTAACCGCCAGGCTCGTGCTTGTCGATCACGAGGCACCCCGGTGCATTGCGCAGGATGTTGCGCGCTTCATCGGCCGTGATCGGATTCTCGAACTCGATGTTGACGGCTTCCGAATGGCCGACGAACACCGGCACGCGCACGCAAGTCGCGGTCAGCCTGATTTTGGGATCAAGAATCTTCTTGGTCTCCATCATCATCTTCCACTCTTCCTTGGTGTAGCCGTCCTCCATGAACACGTCGATCTCGGGGATGACGTTGAAGGCGATACGCTTGGGGAATTTCTTGTTGATCAGTTCGCTGTTGGTGTAGACGGCCTTGGTCTGCGAAAACAGCTCATCCATCGCATCCTTGCCGGCGCCCGACACCGACTGATAGGTCGCGACCACGACGCGCTTGATGGTGGCCTTGTCGTGCAGCGGCTTCAGCGCCACCACGAGCTGGGCGGTCGAGCAGTTCGGATTGGCGATGATGTTCTTCTTGGTGAAGCCGGTCACGGCGTCGGCGTTCACTTCGGGCACGATCAGCGGCACGTCCGGATCCATCCGCCAGGCCGACGAATTGTCGATCACGACAGCGCCGGCGGCGCCGATCTTGGGCGACCATTCCTTCGACACCGCGCCGCCCGCCGACATCAGGCAGATGTCGATATCGGAGAAATCGTAGTGCTCGAGCGCTTTGCACTTCAGGGTACGGTCGCCATACGAAACTTCCACGCCAACGCTGCGGCGTGACGCCAACGCCACCACCTCGTCCGCGGGGAATTTGCGTTCGTCGAGAATGTTGAGCATTTCCCGCCCGACATTGCCGGTCGCTCCGACCAGCGCGACTTTGTAACCCATCGTTCACTCTCCGACGAAAAATGCCGTCCCCCCGCCCGCGGCGGAAAGGGAAGAGGCAGCGCTTCTATGCGAGAAACACCCTCAGTACAACGTTTGCAAGAACGTTTGACCGTTGCGTTTGGGCGTTTGATGCAGTCCTTTTCGGCCGAACCGGCCAAGTCCCATTATACGGCGAGAATCCATCCGGCGCTGACCAGCTTTGCGGACGAGGTCTGCGGTACGCTGGCACGGCTGGTTGCGTATGTAGTGACCCTGGCCCTGCTCGCCATGGGCGGCATGGCGCTGTGGGAACAATTGCCCGATGCCGCGGCGATGGCCCCCTCGTCCAGAGACGCCTTATTGAAGGACGCCTCATTGAAGGGCGCCTGGAGCCTGGTCGACCGCTCGTCGCGCGCTTTTGCCGTCAGCCAGTTTGATCCGCACGACAAAACAGAGGCTTACGAGATTTTTCGGCACCCGAAGGGCGGCCGCCGGGACGTCTTCCAGTGGCGCGGCGCTGACAAAAGGCCGGTCGCCGAACTTGAGATCTATCGCCCGGGCGGCGAACTCGGCCTTGCCGGCCCCGCGATCGCGGAGATCGCTGCCCGAATGGACCCGGGCGGCCTGCGCGAGCTGGAGGCCGCGGGGCTGATCGACAGCAAGTTCGGTACCGTGACCCTGCTGCGCCTGATCAGCGGCGCCGAGGCGGCCCGCGGCTGCCTCGGATTCATGAAGCGCGTCAGCGACTCCCATTTCCGTATCTCCGGCTGGTCGTGCCAGGGCGACAATCTGCCGGCCCGCCGCGCCGCGATCTCCTGCATGCTGAACCGGCTGACCCTGCTGAGCACCGGAAACGACCCCAAACTGGCGGAAATATTCGCCCGCGCCGAACTCAGGCGCGCGGACTGCGCGACATCAGCCGCGCCGTCCCTGTCGGCAGATTGGCTGACTGGCCGAGACAACCCGCAATTGCGCGGCGCCTTCTAATTGCCATACCGCGCCAAGATACTGGTTTTCATGAAACTTTTTCGCCAGTGCCGGCATTATTGTGGTCCGGTGTGGCGCAATTGACCTAGTGACGCCCACCCTGCCGCGGCTACAATGAGCGCCAACCCGATTTGGTGATCGGCCCCAACGGGCTGACAATGACGAGGATGCGATGACCCCTAAATTCCCTGCTGCGAGCAAGCTCGTGGTGATGCTTGCTGCAGCCGCCCTCGTTGCGGTCGCCACGACCGAAGCCAGCGCCCAGTCCAGGGCTCAATACGACAAGGACGGGCGCCCTTATTACGGACGCAGTGGCCCCAACCGGGTCTACCAGCAGGGTCCGAACACCCGCGTTTACGTCACGACGCGCTCCTGGCTCGACGCCGGCACTGAAGTTTTGCCGGGCGACCGCAAATTCCAGGATTACGCGTTTCCGCCGGATCTCGGCTACCCGTCATTCGCGCGCGAAAATCTCAATCGCCCGATCGACCGTCAGCCGCTCAACCCGCCGTCGGACATGGGCGGCTATCCGCAGCGCTTCCCGCTGTATTGAGCTATTGAGCTAAACCAACGGTGTCGTCCCGGTCTTGAGCCGGGACCCATACGCCGCGGCCCATCGATCTAGACAGGCTGTTCGACGGCTTTCTTCGCCATCATAACCGACGGTGGTTATGGGTCCCGGCTCAAGGCCGGGACGACCACGTGGAGAGTCCTTCGGCTTACGCGTGCAGCTTCTGCAATTCCTTCAAAATCGCATCGCCCATCTGCGTGGTGCTGGCCGCCGTCGTTCCCTCGGACTTGATATCCGCGGTGCGCAGGCCGCTGGCGAGCACGGCGGCGATCGCCGCATCGACCTTGTCGGCAAGCGCGCCCATGTCGAACGAATAGCGCAGCGCCATGCCGAACGAGGAAATCATCGCGATCGGATTGGCGAGGCCTTTTCCGGCAATATCGGGCGCCGAGCCATGCACCGGCTCGAACAGCGAGCGGCGCTTCTTGGTCTTGGCGTCGATCTCGCCGAGCGAAGCCGAGGGCAGCATGCCGAGCGAGCCCGTCAGCATCGCCGCGATATCGGAGAGCATGTCGCCGAACAGATTGTCCGTCACGATGACGTCGAACGCCTTGGGCGCCTTGACCAGGTTCATGCCGCCGGAATCGGCGAGCTGATGCTCCAGCGTCACGTCCTTGTATTCGCGGGCGTGCACCTGCGTCACCACCTCGTTCCAGAGCACGCCTGACTTCATGACGTTGCGCTTTTCCATCGAGGTCAGCTTGTTGCGGCGTTTCCGCGCGAGATCGAAGGCGACCCGGGCGATGCGCTCGATCTCGTAGGTGTCATAGACCTGGGTGTCGACGGCACGCTTCTGGCCGTTGCCGAGATCGGTGATGGTCTTCGGCTCACCGAAATAGACGCCGCCGGTCAGCTCGCGCACGATCATGATGTCGAGGCCTTCGACGATCTCGCGCTTCAGGCTCGAGGCGTCCGCCAGCGCCGGATAACACACCGCCGGGCGCAGATTGGCGAACAGGCCGAGATCCTTGCGCAGCCGCAACAGGCCGGCCTCGGGCCGTACGTCATAAGGCACAGCGTCCCATTTCGGACCGCCGACCGCGCCGAAGATCACGGCATCGGCCGCCGTCGCCAGCGCCATGGTTGCATCCGTAATGCTTTGCTTGCTGGCGTCATAGGCGGAACCGCCGACCAGCCCCTGCTCGGTCTCGAAACGGGCAATGCCTTGCGCGTTGAGCCAGTCGATCAGGCGTTGCACCTCCCCCATCACTTCGGGGCCGATGCCGTCGCCGGGGAGAAGCAGCAGTTTATGGGTCGCCATGATCAGTTACCTCGGAGCTTGTTTGATCGTCATCGCCGGGCGTAGCCGTCTGAAGGACGGCGTCGCTTCCGCTCGCCTCTGCCCGGCAATCCATCTTTTTTGAAGACGATGGATGCCCGGGTCGAGCCCGGGCATGACAGGCGGAGGAATTCCGCGGGAGTGCTAAAGCGCCCGGGGCGGATTGGCAAGGCGGCTTGGACAGGCCACAAAGGCAGATAAGCCCGCCCCAAGACGGACATCTCGACCTCATGACCCCAGCCATCCTGTTCGCCTTCGCCTCGGCCAGCCTGCTGGGTGCGGGCGTCGTGACGGCGCAATTCGGGCTGCGAACGGTCGAGCCGCTGTCCGGGGCCGCGATCAGCGTGCCCTCGTTCACGCTGTTGTTCCTGCTGGTCTCGCCCCTGCTGCTGGCCGGCGAGCCCGTGGTCTGGCGGGCCCTGCCGATCTTCGCCGCGATCGGGCTGGTATTTCCGGCCATGCTGACCCTGCTGACCTTTGCCTCCAACAGTGCGCTGGGCCCGGTCGTCACCTCGACGCTCGGCAATCTGGCGCCGCTGTTCGCGGTCGCGCTCGCCGTCGTCCTCCTGCATGAGCCGCTCCACCAGCTGCAATTCGCCGGCCTCGTGATCGCGGTCGCCGGCGCCGTGATCATCACCGTCACCCGCCCCCGCGATCTCGGCGACTGGCGAAGCTGGGCCCTGCTGCTGCCGCTCGCCAGCGCCTTGCTGCGCGGCGTGGTGCCGCCGATCGTCAAGCTTGGGCTCGAAATCTGGCCGAGTCCGCTCTGGGCCTGCCTGATCGGCTATGTCGTATCGTCCTTCGTGGTGCTGACCGTGCAGCGCGTCCGCAAGGGGAGCATCGTCGTGGCAGCGCCTTGGCCGGGCCGGTTCTGGTTCGCCATCACCGGCATCTGCAACGGCCTCAGCCTGCTGTCGCTGTTCGCCGCCTTACGCAACGGCCCGATCACGCTGGTCGCACCTGTCGCCGCGATCTATCCGCTCGTCACCCTGCTGCTCAGCGCGATGGTGCTGCACCATGTACGGATCACACCGCGCATCGTCGCCGGCGCGGTGCTGACGGTTGCCGGCGTGGCGCTGGTGCTGATCGGCTGATGTTGCGTAAACGGCACGACACCATTGCTCCCTGCGCGGCTGTGCAACGGTCGCCCGGCCTGCCAGAATGACCGTTGCCGGAGATTTTTGTGAGAGCCCCTAACCCTCCCCCGTCCTACGCGCATCCCGCGTGGTTGATCCTCATCGTGTCGCTTGCGCCGACGATCGGTCTTGGAATCGGCCGCTTCGCCTATGCCCTGGTGCTTCCGGACATGCGCGACGCGCTGGGCTGGTCCTATTCCGCGGCCGGCTTCATGAACACGATCAACGCCGTCGGCTATCTCGCGGGCGCGCTGCTCGCCTCGCGCATGATCCGGCGGTTCGGGCTGACGCGAACGGTGCGCTGGGGAACGCTGGCCGCCGTCATCTCGCTGGCGCTCTGCGCCGTCTCCGGCAATTTTTTCGTGCTGAGCTTTGCCCGGTTGCTGGCGGGCATCGGCGCCGCGGGCGGATTTGTCGGCGGCGCGGCGCTGGCCGCCACGATCGCGCAGACGCGGCCCGATCGCGCCAATTTCCTGCTCAGCCTGTTTTACGCCGGGCCCGGGCTCGGCATCCTCGCGTCGGGACTGATCGCGCCGTTCGTGCTGCAAGGTTTTGGACCGGGATCGTGGTGGATCGTGTGGTGGGCGATGACGCTGCTCTCTGTCGCGTTGATCGTGCCGCTGCTGCTGGCGCCGCTCGGTGGTGGCGCTGAGATCGACAGCGCGGCGCCGGCCAGATTCTCGGTGGGGCCGGTGCTGGCCTATCTGCTCGGCTACTTCCTGTTCGGCGCCGGCTACATCGCCTACATGACCTTCATGATCGCCTATGTCCGCGATGGCGGCGGCGGCGCTGCGGCGCAGAGCCTGTTCTGGAGCCTGATCGGGATCAGTGCGTTCGCAACGCCCTGGGTATGGCGGCGGGTGCTGGCGCTGGATCGCGGCGGCCTCAGCACCGCGATCATCCTCGGCGTCAACGCGATCGGTGCGGCGCTGCCGATCTTCGGGCACTCGCCGCTGTTGCTGGCGATCTCGGCGCTGGTGTTCGGCGTCGCGTTCTTCGCGGTGGTCGGATCGACCACCGCCTTCGTGCGCTTCAACTATCCGCCGTCGGCCTGGCCTATGGGGATCGCGGCGATGACCATTTCGTTCGGCATCGGCCAGACGCTGGGGCCGATCGTGGTCGGCGCGATCACCGACGCGGTGGGCAGTCTTTCGTTTGCGCTCAACGTTTCCGCGGCGATGCTGGCGACCGGCGCGGTTTTGTGCGCGTTTCAGAAGCGGCTGAAGACGACTGCGTAGGGTGGGTGGAGCGCAGCGATACCCACCCTACGAAGCGATCAACTCCCGCTGAACGAATTATATCCCTGGTCTTCCCAGAAGCCGCCCTTGTAATCGTTGGTGACTTCCATCGAGAGCACGTATTTCGGATTCTTGAAGCCGAGCTTTGTCGGCACGCGAATCTTCATCGGAAAGCCATAGGCGCGCGGCAGGATCTCGTCGCCGAACTTGAACGTCATCTGGGTCTGCGCATGCAGCGCGCTGCGCATGTCGAGCGGCGAATTGTAGCCGTCCTTGTCGGCGCACTGGAACCAGACATATTTGGCGCGGGTGTCGGCACCGACGATTTTCAGGAAATCGCGCAGCGGCGTGCCGGTCCAGCTGCCGATCGCGCTCCAGCCCTCGACGCAGATATGGCGCGTGACCTGTTTGACCTGCGGCAGCTTGTACAGTTCCTCGAGCGTCCACGACTTCTTGTTCTCGACCAGGCCCCGCACCTCGAGCTTCCAGTCCTTGGCCTCGATCTCGGGGGCCTCGTCGAGGCTGTAATAGGCGTTGAACGGGAACGGCTTGGTGATCGCGCTTTCCGGGAAGGTCGGCGCCATCGCATCGGGATTGAACATCCAGGCCTGCACGCCGTCATTGAATTTCGAGACCTGCTTCAGCATTTCCTCGGCCGAAAAACTGTCCGTTACGTCGCAGCCGGTGAGCAGCGTCAGCGCGCCGAGGCTGGCGCCGCCGGAGATGAAGCGCCGGCGCGTCAGGTCCGGCATGGTCTTGACGGCATCCTTGAGCAGCAGGCTCTTGTCGACGCCGGGAATCAGAAGGTTGCGCAAGCGGCCCATAATATCCTCCCAGTATGCTCAGCGGCCGACAATCATCGCGCGCAGGCTCTTCGGCACCAGCAGTGCAAGCACGACATGCACCACCATGAAGGCGACGATCGCGGCCATGCAGAAGAAGTGGACGTAACGGGCGGCCTCGTAGCCGCCGAACATTGCCGTCAGATATTGCAGCTGCACCGGCTTCCAGATCGCCAGACCCGACAGCACGATCACGATGCCGACCACGATGATGCCGGCATAGAGCAGCTTCTGCACGTAATTGTACTTGGTCAGATCCTCATGCGACAGCTTGCCGGTCAGCGCCGCCTTGGTATCGGCAAGCACGCCCTCCCGCGTGATCGGCAGCAGCTTCTTGCGGAAGCGGCCGGTGGCGAGCCCCAAAGCGAGGTAGATCAGGCCGTTGACCATCAACAGCCACATCGCGGCAAAATGCCAGAGCAGCCCGCCGCCGAGCCAGCCGCCCAGCGTGATGCTGCTCGAGAAGGTGAAACCGAACAACGGCGATGCGTTATAGATCTGCCATCCCGACATGATCATCAGGACCATCGCAAAGGCATTGGTCCAGTGCAGCGCCCGTACCCAGGCCGGCTGAATGACCTTCGCTCGCGTCGCCTTGGCTGCTGCCTTGGTGCTGGCTTGCTCGTCGCTGGCTGCAATGCTCGACATGGCCTGTTCCGTCGTTGCAATTCGTTACCGGTTTATACGCCGGGAACCGGGGTTTCGTTACTGCCCTCGTGCGACCAGATCGACGCATGGGGCTCTTCGGGGTCACAAAAAAGCGAGCCGGGTCGCCCCGGCTCGCCCTTCCCCGCATCCTGTTGGACTAATCAGGAGCGCGCGGAGATCACGAAGCCGGCATCAGCACGGTATCGACCACATGGATCACGCCGTTGGACTGGTTGACGTTCGAGATCGTGACCATCGAGGTTCCACCCTTGGCGTCGACGATCCAGACCTTGCTGCCGTCGAGCTTCACCGTCAGCTGTTCGCCTTCGGCGGTCTTGAGCTTCATGCCGTCCTTGAGGTCGGCTGCGGCGAGCCTGCCGGGGACGACATGGTAGGTCAGGATCTTGGTCAGGGTCGCCTTGTTCTCAGGCTTCACCAGCGTGTCGACGGTGCCGGCCGGCAGCTTGCTGAAGGCGGCGTTGGTCGGCGCAAACACCGTGAACGGGCCTTTGCTTTCCAGGGTTTCGACCAGCCCGGCGGCCTTCACGGCGGCGACCAGCGTGGTGTGGTCCTTGGAGTTGACGGCGTTCTGGACGATGTTCTTCGAGGGGAACATCGCGGCGCCGCCGACCATCACGGTCTTTTCTTCCGCGCTTGCCGGCGCTGACACGGTGGCGGTGAGCGCGAGCACGCTGAAGGCGGCGGCGGTCAGATAAGCGATACGGTTCGACATGGATCTTCTCCCGATGATTGAGGTCTCCGGCGGGGGGCCGCCGGTGCTGAGAACAACGACGCTGGTCGGTTGACCGTTTTCGCCGTCGTTGGCCGAGCTACGGGAGGTTTTTCGGGCAGTTTCGGCGGATAATTTATCGTGATGGCTGAAACTTTCGGGAGGGTGGTCCGTGGGGGAGTAGTCGTCCCGGCGAAGGCCGGGACGACGCGGAAACAGTTTCGCATTCTCGCGGCGCGATGCGCCCGAGGTTTTCAATTTCGTTCCGCCCCCGAAATCAGAGGGCGCAGGGAATGCCGGATGCGCGCTGCACCCGCGGTCTCGCGTGCGATTGTGCTAAAGAAGCTGCACACGAGCATACAGGGCAGCGGAGAACATCCGACATTCCCTGCGCAATGGCTTTACGGCTTATGACGCGCTCTCCCCGGTGAGACGGCCTCTATTGCCACCGTCGCCCCTCGGGGGCGTTAGCTCCCGAAAGGCTTGACGCCGTTACGGGCGCCAGGACCACACGCTTTTGCCGTACGCATCAGCCGCGACCGTCAATCGCAACGTCAGCGTCCACCGCATCCCCGCCCCTCGTTGTGACGATGGCCAACGCCCCTCTGAGTGGGACGGGATGGCGATAGATGCGCACTGATTTGGGTCGGATGACAACAAGAATATTTTTGATTTTCGGAACTTCTTGACTTGACATGATTTCTGCAAATCGGAATTGATTTGCCTGTCGGGTTACTTTGTCGCAGCTACCATCTCCACATCGTCATTGCGAGCGCAGCGAAGCAATCCATGATGCCGCGTTACGAGAGATGGATTGCTTCGCTTCGCCCGCAATGACGATCCCGTGCGGTGAAGGATGGGTGGGCCACCGCGTCGTACCGATGCCGCCCCCTAGACAAAATCTTCCATTGCTTCCTCGACCGGCCGATCCGCCAGCTCGGCGCGCGCCAGGCGCACCGTGATTCCGACCTTGCTGACCGTATGCGGGATCGGCGGACTGAACTTGGCGACGCCAACGGTGATGGTGTCGATCAAGGCGAAGCGCCGCAGCAGGCCGATCGCAACCGCTTCCCCGAGCGCTTCCAGCGTTTGATATTTCGTCGCGCCGGCAAGACTCACGGCGGCATCCACCACGGCATCATAGCGGACCGATGCGTCCAGCCGGTCGTCCCGGTGCGTCGGCGCCGCCTTCAACGCCGCGTCGATGTCGAAGGTGAATTTCTGGCCGAGGCGGCGCTCTTCCTCGAACAGGCCGTGGTACCCAAAGGTCTGCAATCCTGATATCTGGATGGTCGTCAACATGGGCCGCTCCTTCTTGAGAAGGTGGATCGGATTTTTTCCGATTGCCCAGGCGCGCGGCTGATTACCTCGCGCTTCCCGATGGTGCCCCATCTGCGATCGCCAGTCGCGCGAGAGGGTGAGTATACGGGCGCGATCGACGCGACTCAAGGGTGCCCGACTGTCTTGAAAGCTTGTAGCTTGTAGGGTGGGCAAAGGTGCGCTTGCGCCGTGCCCACCACTTTGCAGTTAGGCAGGAAGCAAGATGGTGGGCACGCTTCGCTTTGCCCACCCTACGTGATCTACCAAGGACTAGTCATTGCTCGCCGGCGTCTGGATGAAGCCGCGATTGTGTGTCGGGCTGATCAGAATCTCGTTGACGCAGACGCGCGGCGGCAGGCTGGCGACGAACGCGATGGTACGGCCGCAATCCTCGGGCTGCAGCATCTTCGCCAGTTGGGTTTCGTTCGGCGGCACCGGGCGCGATTTCAGGATCGGGGTTGCGACCTCGCCGGGCGACAGGCAGCAGGCGCGCAGCCCATTGACGCATTCGTCCATGTTGAAGGAATGGGTCAGCGCCAGCACCGCATGCTTGGTGGTGGTGTAGGCCGGGCCCGTCATCTTCGAAACGTGCCGGCCGGCCCAGGACGCGACGTTGATGATGCAGCCATCCTTCTGCTTGCGCATCGCCGGCAGCACAGCTTGCATGCAGAACATGACGCCGTTGAGGTTGATATTGACGACCTTGTCCCAGCCCTCCGGTTCCACATCCGCCCAGCTCCGCTTCGGTACGTTGACGCCGGCGCTGTTGACCAGGAGGTCGATCCGGCCGTGCTTTGCGAGGATCTGTTCCGCCGCCTTGTTGACGTCGGCCCTGTTGCCGACATCGAGCGCGATCGCCTCGGCCTTGCCGCCCTTTTTGGTGATGTTGGCCACGACCCGGTCCAGCTCGGCCTGGCGGCGCCCCGAAACCACGACGATCCAGCCATCCGCCGCGAGATGCTCCGCGCCGGATTCACCGATTCCCGTGCCGCCGCCGGTCACCCAGGCTACGCGTTTCCCATTATTTGACATGCAAACTGTCTCCGTTGCTTTTTGAGGGGCCTTTTTGCTAATCCAGCCACCTGATGCCCCTCAGGGAATGTTGCATGAACACCACCGCCAGCGCCAACCTGTTTTCCCGCCTGTTCGACAAGCTCGACGACCCCGCCCGGCTCGCGATCGAGATGCTCGACGGTACGAAAATCAGCTATGCCGATCTGATCGCCCGCGCCGGCCAGATGGCGAATGTGCTGGTTTCCAGGGGCGTCAAACCGGGCGACCGCGTGGCGGCGCAGACCGAAAAATCCGTACCGGCGCTGGTGCTCTATCTCGCCACGGTACGATCAGGTGCGGTGTATCTGCCGCTCAACACCGCCTATACGCTGAACGAGCTTGAGTATTTCATCACCGACGCCGAGCCGTCGCTGGTGGTGTGCGACCCCTCCAAGGCTGAGGGCATCGGCGCGATCGCGGCCAAGGTCAAAGCCAAGGTCGAAACGCTCGGACCCGACGGCAAGGGAACGCTGACGGACGCCGCCGCCCGGGCGGACACTTCGTTTGCAACGGTCGCCCGCGCCAGCGACGACCTCGCAGCGATCCTCTACACGTCGGGCACCACGGGGCGTTCCAAGGGCGCGATGCTGACGCACGACAATCTCGCCTCGAACTCGCTCTCGCTGGTGGACTATTGGCGCTTCACCAAGGACGATGTGCTGATCCACGCGCTGCCGATCTATCACACCCATGGCCTGTTCGTGGCGAGCAACGTGACGCTGTTCGCACGCGCCTCGATGATCTTCCTGCCGAAGCTCGACCCCGAACTGATGATCAAGCTGATGGCGCGTGCAACCGTGCTGATGGGCGTGCCAACCTTCTACACGCGGCTGCTGCAGAGCCCGGCGCTGACCAAAGACTCCGCCAAGCACATGCGGCTGTTCATTTCGGGCTCGGCGCCGCTGCTCGCCGACACCCATCGCGAATGGGCCGCACGCACCGGTTTTGCCATTCTCGAACGTTACGGCATGACCGAAACCAACATGAACACCTCCAACCCCTATGACGGCGACCGCGTTGCCGGCGCCGTCGGCCTTCCCTTGCCCGGCGTTTCCGTCCGCGTCACCGATCCCGAAACCGGCAAGGAGATCGCGCGCGACACCATCGGCATGATCGAGGTCAAGGGCCCGAACGTCTTCAAGGGCTATTGGCGGATGCCGGAGAAAACAAAAGCCGAATTCCGCGACGACGGCTTCTTCATCACCGGCGATCTCGGCAAGATCGACGACAAGGGTTATGTGCACATTCTCGGCCGCGGCAAGGATCTGGTGATCTCCGGCGGCTTCAACGTCTACCCGAAGGAAATCGAGAGCGAGATCGACGCCATGCCGGGTGTGATCGAATCCGCCGTGATCGGCGTGCCGCATGCGGACTTTGGCGAAGGCGTCACCGCGGTTGTGGTGTGCAACAAGGGCGCCGACATCAGCGAAGCCTCGGTGCTGCAAGCGCTCGATGGGCGTCTTGCAAAGTTCAAGATGCCGAAGCGCGTCTTCGTCGTCGACGAATTGCCGCGCAACGCGATGGGCAAGGTGCAGAAGAATATTCTGCGGGATACTTACGCAAAGATTTACGCAAAATAGCGCCATCCCCTGTCCGGGTGAGACGACGCCTGTGCCTGCGCCAACGAAGCGCGAAGCCAAGCTCCACGAAGACGAGTTCCACCATGGCGAGTTCCATGGCGCGCGGCGCATGTGAACAATTTTTGGGCATTGCCATTTAACCGAAAGATTCCGTTTCGCGGATAGCGTGACGAATGGCGCGTTGTACTCCCGTAATATTACGGTCGTTTTGAAACGGCGAGCCGGTCTGATTTTCAGAAGCGATGACGATCAGGCCAAACCGCCTTCCAGGTAATGTTATCGATGTTGTTGCACGTCGTCGCAGATCAACCGGATCGAATCTCGACGCTCCGCATGCTGCTGGGGGCGAAGTTCAGCGTCAGCTCGTCCTTGCTCCGCAAGGAACACAACGTCCCGAAGAATTGCGACGCGGCCATCGTCAGCGTCGATCTTCGAAACGCCGACAACATCGTCGCGCTCAAGGAGCTGGCGGCGAAATTCAAGGGCGCCAAGCGGAAGATTTTCATCCTCGATCAGAAGGCGCGGCTGTTCGCGGCGCAGGCCTATGCTCTTGGCGCCACGCACGTGCTGTTCAATCCGGTCACCGCGCGGTCGCTGCTCGCGGTGCTGATCGACCCCAGTTCGATCGAACTCACTGACGACACCGGCGGTCAAGGCGCCCGCGGTGCGGCGTCGGCGGGCGCCGCCTCGCTGGCGCTGATGTTCGCCGCGGTGCTGCATGGCCAGCCGATCGATGTCGCCGACGCCAAATCGGCCGCCTGCAAGATTTCCAATTGCGTTGCCGAGGAAGGTCTCTCCGAATGGCTGGAAGTCGTCCGCCGCCACCATGAGGGCACCTATCAGCATTGCTTGCTGGTGACGGGAACGGCGGTCGCCTTCGGACTGAGCCTGGGATTGGCCGAAGCTGATATCGAGCGGCTGTATTCGGCGGCGATGTTCCACGACATCGGCAAAGCCAAGATTCCCCTCGCGGTGCTCGACAAGCCCAGCCGTCTGGAGCCGGGCGAGCGCGCTTTGATCGAAACCCATCCGGCGGCCGGGCACACCATCCTGAAGAGAACGCGCGGCATCTCGGCGGAAATCCTGCACGCGGTCCGGCACCACCATGAATATCTCGACGGCAGCGGATATCCCGACGCGCTTTGCGCCGAAAGCATTTCCGACCTGGTCCGGATCCTGACCATCGCCGATATTTTTGCGGCGCTGATCGAATTTCGCCAGTACAGGCCGGCGATGCCGCGTGCGCAAGCCTATGAAATTCTCGGCGGCATGCACGGCAAGCTGGAAGCCCCGCTCGTCAAGGCGTTCAGGGAAGTCGCCCTGAACCGCTGAGGGCGCGCGAACGCACTGCATTGCGTCGATGATGTTTCCTACAACAGGCTGATCACAAACCGGCTGCCGACAATGAAGAGATAGCAGCCGAACGCGATCTCCAGGTTGCGCTTTGACATCGCATGCGCCGCGCGCACGCCGAGCGGCGCGGTGAGCAGGCTGGTCGGCATCACAAGCAGGGCGCCGATCAGCGAGACGAAGCCGATTGCGAACGGCAGCTGCAGCGCGGTGACATCCGGATAGCGCGCCGCCGCGGGCCAGCCGGCATAGATGTAGCCGAGCGCGCCGGGGATCGAGATCAGCACCGCCAGCGCCGAGGAGGTCGCGACCGCCTGATGAATCGGACGGCCATAGAACGTCATCAGAAGATTGGCGAACAGGCCGCCGCCGACCCCCATCAGGGTCGACAGCAGACCGATGAAGAAGCCATAGAGCCGCATCAGCGGGCCCTTTGGGATGTCGTCGCCGAATTTCCAGTTGTCGCGCGCCAGCAGCAGGCGCGCGGCGGCCGACCATGCCACGCCGACGAAGACGATCTTGAACAGCCGCTCGGGCGCGTAACGCGCGGTGATGCTGCCGGCGATGACGCCGATGATGATCGGCAGCCACCACAGTTTGAGCACGCCCAGATCAACCGCGCCGCGGGCGTGATGGGCGCGAAACGAACGGATCGAGGTCGGGATGATGATGGCGAGCGAGGTGCCGATGCAGAGCGGCATCCGCACATCCAGCGGCACGCCCGCAAGCCGGAAGCACTCATAGAACACCGGCACCAGGATCGCGCCGCCGCCGATCCCGAAGATGCCGGCGAAAAACCCCGACACCGCGCCGACCGCAACCAGCATCAGCGCTAGTTCGACAAGCTCGACGAGATTAAGCCCGGCCATCACCATCCCGCCTTCACGTTGAGGAACACCGCAGCGTTACCCGACGAATCGCAACGCGACCATCGCCGCCCTGGCGGCAGCCCCCACGATCAAATGCAAGGCTTGAAGTGCAAGGCTTCAAGCCGAGGACGCGCTGTCGGGGCGTGCGCTGGATTCGCATATCCGGTCGGCTCTGCGGGAATAGCCTCGACGCGCTCGGGAACGGCGGCGAAGGGACGCCGCCCGCTCCACGATGTGGGGCCGCCGGCCACGCCACCGCCGACCCTTTATACGCGCAGGCGGCGACAGCTCACCACAACAAGCGAACAACGATTCGTTCTTTCAATGAACCGGTGCAAGCGTGGTATACCAAGCCGCTGATCGCCCTCGTTTCATCCTCGATCTAGTAATGAACGACCGTTCGATTTCGTGGCATTTGATCGTTGCGCTCGCTGGTTCGACTACGTAAATAGAATTGCTTTAACGCGATCCCCGATGGGCCGCACCACGTCCCGCCAACTTCAAAGCCGCCGATGACCGCCAGGATCGAACGACCGCTTTCTCCCCATCTGCAAACCTACCGCTGGACGCTGACGATGGCGCTGTCCATCGTCCACCGCGCCACCGGCGTGGCGCTGTATTTCGGAACCCTGCTGCTGGCCTGGTGGCTGATCGCCGCCGCCTCCGGCCCCGGCGCCTACGCCAATGTGCAGGCTTTTACCGGCAGCTTCATCGGACGCCTGATCGTGTTCGGCTACACCTGGGCGCTGATGCATCATTTGCTTTCCGGGCTCCGGCATCTCGTCTGGGACCTCGGCTACGGCTTCAAGGCCAATGAGCGCGAGGCCCTGACCTGGGGCGCGCTGATCGGCGGCATTTCGCTTACCATCCTGGTCTGGATCGTCGCCTACATGACCATCGGAGGCGGACGATGAACGCGCCCAAGTCGCCTTCCATGCGCACACCTCTCGCGCGCGTCCGCGCCCTCGGCTCCTCGCATTCCGGTACCTCCGATTTCTGGCGTCAGCGCCTCACCGCTGTCGCGATGACCTTGCTGATCGTGCCTGTGATCGTGGTGGTGCTGATGTTGCTCGGCAGCAACCAGGCGGGTGCCAAGCAAATCTTCAGCTCGGTGCCCATCGCGATCATCATGCTGCTCTTCATTCTCGCCAGTGCCTGGCACATGAAGATCGGCATGCAGGTCGTGATCGAAGACTACGTGCACAACGAGAAGATCAAGCTCGCCAGCGTGATGGCCAATAATTTCTTCTGTATCGCGGTGGCGCTCGCCTCCATTTACGCGATCCTCAAAATGTCATCGGGAGTGTAACCCATGGCTTCTAAGAATCCGGCGACTGAAGGTAACGGCAAGGCCACCAACGGCAGTGGCGGTCCAGGAAGTGGTCCTGCCACCAACGGAAAAGCCTATCCGATCGAAGACCATACCTACGACGTCGTCGTGGTCGGCGCCGGCGGCGCGGGCTTGCGCGCCGTGGTCGGCTGCTCGGAAGCCGGCCTGCGCACCGCCTGCATCACAAAAGTGTTCCCGACCCGCTCGCACACGGTCGCCGCACAGGGCGGCATTTCGGCGGCACTCGGCAACATGCATCAGGACGACTGGCGCTGGCATATGTACGACACCGTCAAGGGGTCGGACTGGCTCGGCGACCAGGACGCCATCGAATACATGGTGCGCAACGCGCCCGAAGCGGTCTACGAGCTCGAACATTGGGGCGTGCCGTTCTCGCGCACCGAAGACGGCAAGATCTACCAGCGCCCGTTCGGCGGCATGACCATGGATTTCGGCAAGGGCCAGGCGCAGCGCACCTGCGCCGCCGCCGACCGTACCGGTCACGCCATGCTGCACACGATGTACGGCCAGTCGCTGCGCCACGCGGCCGAGTTCTTCATCGAGTTCTTCGCCATCGACCTCATCATGGACGACCAGGGCGTTTGCCGCGGCGTGATCGCGCTCAAGCTCGACGACGGCACGCTGCATCGTTTCCGCGCCCAGACCACGATCCTCGCCACCGGCGGCTACGGCCGCGCCTACGCCTCCTGCACCTCGGCGCATACCTGCACCGGTGATGGCGGCGCCATGGCGCTGCGCGCCGGCCTGCCGCTGCAGGACATGGAGTTCGTCCAGTTCCATCCGACCGGCATCTACGGTTCGGGCTGCCTCGTCACCGAGGGCGCGCGCGGCGAAGGCGGCTATCTCGTCAATTCCGAGGGCGAGCGCTTCATGGAACGCTACGCGCCATCCGCCAAGGACCTTGCCTCGCGCGACGTGGTCTCGCGCGCGATGACCATCGAAATGCGCGAAGGCCGCGGCGTCGGCAAGAAAAAGGATCACATCTATCTGCACCTCGATCATCTCGATCCGAAGGTGCTGCATGAACGGCTGCCGGGCATTTCCGAATCGGCAAAAATCTTCGCCAATGTCGACGTCACCCGCGAGCCGATCCCGATCACGCCGACCGTGCACTACAATATGGGCGGCATCCCCACCAATTATCACGGCGAAGTGCTGACCAAGCGGGACGGCGACGACAACGCCACCGTGCCCGGCCTGATGGCGCTCGGTGAAGCCGCCTGCGTCTCCGTGCACGGCGCCAACCGGCTCGGCTCCAACTCGCTGATCGACCTTGTCGTGTTCGGCCGCTCCGCGGCGCTGCGTTGCGCCGAAAAACTCACGGCCAACGGCAAGCAGCCGGAGCTGCCGGCGGGCTCCGCCGACCTGGCGCTCGGCCGGCTCGATCACTACCGCTACGCCTCCGGCGGCACGCCGACGGCAAAACTGCGCGACAGCATGCAGCATGTGATGCAGAGCAATTGCGCTGTGTTCCGCACCGGCGAAGTCCTGAGCGAAGGCCAGAACCTGATCCACAAGGTGCATGGCGGCATCGGCGACGTCGCGACGGCGGACCGCTCGCTGGTGTGGAATTCCGACCTGATCGAAACCCTCGAATTCGACAATCTGATCGTGCAGGCTGTCGTGACGATGGACTCGGCGGCCAACCGCACCGAGAGCCGCGGCGCCCACGCCCGCGAGGATTTCGCCGAACGCGACGACAAGAACTGGATGAAGCACACGCTGGCGTGGATCGACGAGCGTGGCAAAACCACGATCGATTACCGCCCGGTGCACGACTACACGATGACCAACGACGTGCAGTACATCCCGCCAAAGGCGCGGGTGTATTGATCTCTACTTGTCATGCGCGGGCTTGACCCGCGCATCCATCTTTCTTCGAAGAAGATGGATTGCCGGGTCAAGCCCGGCAATGACGAATTGAACCGCAGAGGCAAGATAGATGGTTGAATTCGCGCTTCCGAAGAACTCAAAGATCACCGGCGGCAAGACCTGGCCGAAACCGGCGGGCGCGACCGAGACGCGCGAGTTTCGGGTGTATCGCTGGAATCCGGACGACGGCAAAAATCCGAGCGTCGACACCTATCACATCGATACCAGCGAATGCGGGCCGATGGTGCTGGACGGCCTGATCTGGATCAAGAACCACATCGATCCGACGCTGACTTTCCGTCGCTCCTGCCGCGAAGGCGTCTGCGGTTCCTGCGCCATGAACATCGACGGCCAGAACACGCTGGCCTGCACCAAGTCGATGCACGACGTCAAAGACGGCGCTGTCAAGGTCAACCCGCTGCCGCACCAGCCTGTCGTGAAGGACCTGGTGCCTGACCTGACCAATTTCTATGCGCAATATGCCTCGATCGAGCCGTGGCTGAAGACGACCACGCCGACGCCGCAGAAGGAATGGAAGCAGAGCCACGAGGACCGCGAAAAGCTCGACGGCCTCTACGAATGCATCCTGTGCGCCTGCTGCTCGACCTCATGCCCGAGCTACTGGTGGAACAGCGACCGCTTCCTGGGCCCCGCCGCGCTGCTGCAGGCGACGCGCTGGGTTACCGATTCCCGCGATGAAGCCACCGGCGAGCGGCTCGACAATCTCGAAGACCCGTTCCGGCTCTACCGCTGCCACACCATCATGAACTGCGCCAAGGCTTGCCCGAAGGGCCTCAACCCGTCGGAAGCCATTGCCGAGCTCAAGCTGAAGCTGGTCGAGCGGCAAATTTAGCTAATTTGTGCCGAGTATCCCGGTAGACGGCCGGGCCGGCGCCCGACAAAGTTTTCCGTTTCCGGGCCGCTTTGTTCCGTTACAGGTTTGACGTAAGATTCGCTCCGGAGCAGGAGCGCCCGTGCAGACCGCACAACGCAATTCGCTGAGATTGCTGCAATGGATGATGGCGGCCTCGCTGGCCCTCCCGCTGGCGCTGTTCATCTTTGCATCCGCGGTTTCCTGGATCTCGATCAACGAGACCGCCGACCGGGAAATCGAACGCTCGCTCGATGTCGTGCACGAGCACGCGCTGAAAGTGTTCGAGACCATCGACCGCAGCCTGTCCGAAATCGCCGAGGTGATCCGCGGCATTCCGGACGCCGGCATTACTTCCCGCGAGGAAGCGCTGCATCAGCGGCTGAAGCAGCTTGTCGGGTCGCTGCCGCAGGTGAAATCGACCTGGGTCTTCGACGCCAGGGGCCACGCGCTCGTCAACAGCCTCGTCATGCCCCCGCCCGAGATCGACTTCTCGGACCGGGATTATTTCAAGGTCCATGTCGCCGGCGACATCGGAACCTATATTGGCCAAGCGCTGATACCGCGCCCGCCCTATCAGGGCGCGCCGTTTTTCGGCTTCAGCCGGCGGCGGCAAAACGCGGACGGCAGCTTTGCCGGCGTGATCCAGGCGTCGGTACTGCCTGAATATTTCGAGAATTTCTACGCCCGGATCGGCCGCGAGCCCGGCAGCTTCTTTGCGCTCGCCCTGACCGACGGCGCGGTGCTGGCGCGCTTTCCAACCATCGATCAGGAAGCTCGGCTCGACTTCTCGGGACCGGTCGGACAGCAGATCGCGGCGAACCCCAAGGCCGGCCTCATCACCGTGACGTCGCCGACCGACGGCATCGAGCGCCGCCTCGGCTACCAGCGGCTCGCCGAATATCCGATCTATATCAGCGCCGGCCTTGAGACGTCGGCAATCCGGGCGCGCTGGTTCTCCACCATCAGCCAGCACCTCATCTTCGGCGCGCCGGCCACCGCCCTGTTGTTCTTCTTGCTCGCTCTCGCCCTGCGTCGAACGCGGCATCTTTATGCCGAGGCTGCCAAGCGGCAGGAGGCCGAGGAAGCGCTGAAGCATGGCCAGCGGCTCGAGGCGCTGGGGCAACTCACCGGCGGCGTCGCGCATGACTTCAACAATCTGCTCACCGTGATCCGCGCCTCCGTCGATCTGTTGCGGCGACCGGACCTGCCGGAGCCGCGCCGGCTGCGCTACATCGACGCGATCTCGGACACGGTCACACGCGCGGCACGACTGACGAGCCAGCTGCTGGCGTTCGCACGCCGTCAGACACTCAAGCCGGAACTGTTCGACGTCGGCCAAAACGTGCAGATGCTGAGCGAGATGATCAAGACGCTGATCGGTTCGCGGATCGAGATCGAGATCCATGGGCCGACCGAACCGTGCGTCGTCAATGCCGATGCCGGGCAGTTCGAAACCGCGATGATCAACATGGCGGTCAACGCCCGCGACGCCATGGACGGCCGCGGCAGGCTGACCATCACGGTGCACGCGGCAACCGAATTGCCCGGCGCCGCCGCAGGTTCGCCAAATCCCCGCAACCAGGATTCCATCGGCCAGAACCGCGCCGGCCAAAAACCCACCGGCTATGTCGCCGTCTCCGTCGAGGATACCGGCGTCGGCATTCCCCAGGAGCAGTACGGTCGCATCTTCGAACCCTTCTTCACCACCAAGGAGGTCGGCCAGGGCACCGGGCTCGGCCTGTCCCAGGTGTTCGGTTTCGCCAGGCAATCCGGCGGCGAAGTGGTGGTGGCCAGCGAAGTGGGAAAAGGCAGCGTTTTCACGCTGTACCTGCCGCGTGCCACCGGTGACGGCAAGCCGCAGCAGATAATAGTGGAAGATGCTCCGCCGCTCGACGGAAGGGGCATGTCGGTGCTCGTGGTCGAAGACAATATCGAGGTCGGGAAATTCGCCACCGACGCGCTGGCCGAACTCGGCTACGGCACAACCCTGGTCGACAACGCCACGCACGCGCTGGAAGAACTGGCTGAAGGCGCCGACCGCTACGACGTGGTGTTCACCGACGTCGTGATGCCGGGCATGACCGGCATCGAGCTGGCGCAGGAAATCCGCCGTTACCATGCCGATCTGCCGGTCGTGCTGACCAGCGGCTACAGCCACGGCCTGTCCGAAAGCGGCAGCGACGGTCTGGAGCTGCTGCAAAAGCCCTACTCGATCGAGCAGCTTTCGCGCGTGCTGCACGCGGTCGCCCGCTGGCGCATGATGAAACGCGCCACCGCGACGCGGGCGTCCTGAGGTCAGCAGGTCAGCGGTGTCATTCACACGTCGTCACGGCCGGGCCAAGCCGTCTGAAGGACGGCGTCGCTTGCGCTCGCCTATGACGTGGGAAGCACCCATCAGGGAACCTTCTGATTTTCTTCGCGTTATCGGGCCATGGCCAAGACTGATAGTAAGTCCGATGCGAAGTCCGCCGTGAAGTCCGAGCCGTCCTCGAAGAAATCCGACTCGAAGAAATCCGATTCCTCGAAGAAATCGCCTGCCACCAAAGAATCTGCTTCCGAAGAGTCATCGGAAGAAAAGTCCGAGGTTGTCGATGTCGTTGCGGAAGACGGCGACCACGTTGAACCGCCGCCGCCGCAGGTGGTCGAGCCCGACCCGGAATTGTCGCCGGAGGAGGCCGAGCAGGCGCGTAAAGACTATCTGCTGACACGGTTCTGGATCAGCGCGCGCGGCTATTGGGGCAGAGGCGGCGACCGGCTGGCATGGGTCTTTTCGATCGGGCTGTTGATCCTGATCGTCGTCAATGTCGGATTCCAGTACGGCATCAATGTCTGGAACCGGGCGATCTTCGACGCCATCGAGAAGCGCGAATCCGCCACCGTCTTCTATCTCACCGGGGTGTTCTTCCCGCTTGCGATCGGCAGCGTGCTGCTCGGCGTCGCGCAGGTGTTCGCGCGGATGGGCATCCAGCGGCGCTGGCGGGCCTGGCTGACCAGCGCTGTCATGACGCGCTGGCTCACCAGCGGCCGCTACTACCAGCTCAACCTCGTCGGCGGCGATCACAAGAATCCGGAACACCGCATCGCCGAGGATCTGCGGATCTCGACCGACTCGCCGGTGGATTTCGTCGCCGGCGTCACCTCGGCGTTTTTATCCGCTGCGACCTTCATCGTGGTGCTCTGGACCATCGGCGGCGCGCTGACGGTGACGCTCGGCGGATCTGTTGTGACGATCCCCGGCTTTCTCGTCATTGCCGCGGTGGTCTACGCCGCGATCGCCTCCGGCTCGATCATGGCCATCGGCCGCCGCTTCGTGCAGGTGTCCGAGGACAAGAACCAGGCCGAGGCCGA
The DNA here is from genome assembly GCF_018130145.1 of Bradyrhizobium sp. AUGA SZCCT0176. Taxonomy (GTDB): domain Bacteria; phylum Pseudomonadota; class Alphaproteobacteria; order Rhizobiales; family Xanthobacteraceae; genus Bradyrhizobium. The sequence goes on from NZ_JAFCMB010000001.1 coordinate 121,393, forward strand.
ATTCCGCTACACGCTGACCCGGGTGCGCGAGAACGGCGAGAGCATCGCGCTGCTCGGCGGCGAGGAGGAAGAACGCGACGGCCTCGACAAGAACTTTTCCAATGTACTGCGGCAATGGTCGCAGCTCGCCCGCCAGCATATGCGCACCACGCTGGTGTCGCAGGGATCCGGCCTGATTGCACCTGTGGTCCCGCTGCTGCTGTGCGCGCCGAAATTCCTCGACGGCAGCATGACGCTCGGACAGGTGATGCAGGCGGCCTCCGCCTTTACCATCGTGCAGACCGCGTTCGGCTGGCTGGTCGACAATTATCCGCGTCTCGCCGACTGGAACGCCTGCGCGCGCCGGATCGCCTCGCTGATGATGTCGCTCGACGGGCTGGAGCGGGCCGAACGCGGCGACGGCTTCGGCCGCATCAAGCGCGGCGAGACCGAGGGCGAGGCCATGCTCAGCCTCAACGATTTTTCGGTAACGCTCGACGACGGCACCGCCGTGGTCGGCGAGACCGAAGTCGTGATTGAACCTGGCGAACGGCTGTTGGTGGCCGGCGAATCCGGCACCGGCAAAAGCACCTTGGTGCGCGCGATTGCGGGGCTGTGGCCATGGGGTGGCGGCAGCGTCAATTTCCATCCTGACCGCCGGCTCTTCATGCTGCCGCAGAAGCCGTACATCCCCACCGGCACGCTGCGCCGTGCGATCGCCTATCCCGGCGCCGCCGAGGACTGGAGATCCGAACAATTCTGCGAAGCCCTGCACAAGGTCGGTCTCGATCATCTCAAGGAGAAGATCGAGGAAGAGGCGCCGTGGGACCAGACATTGTCGGGCGGCGAAAAGCAGCGGCTGGCGTTCGCGCGGCTGTTGCTGCACAACCCCGACATCGTGGTGCTGGACGAGGCGACCTCGGCGCTCGACGAAAAGAGCCAGGACAAGATGATGGAGATGGTCATCAAGGAGCTGCCGAAAGCAACCATCGTCAGTGTCGCCCATCGCGTCGAGCTGGAAGCCTTCCATAGCCGCAAGATCGTGCTGGAGCGGCGCAAGGGCGGCGCCAAGCTCGTCAGCGACGTCGATCTGATCCCGCGCAAGGGCAAACGCCGCCTGCTCGGCCGCTTCCTGCGCCAACGCAAGCCGCCGAAAAAGGCGGCGTGACGCTAGCTGTCGTCCCGGCGAACGCCGGGACCCATACCGCGTGATCTGTCGATGAAGCTCGGTAGCAGAGACCATTCGCAAAACTTCTCCCTGTGGTTATGGGTCCCCCGATGCGCAATTGCGCATCTGAGCTCAAGGCCGGGACGACGAGAGTTGGAGTCCTCGCTAAAAGTCGCTATGCATGCGCCGCTTTCCACCGAGGATATCAGTTTGAAGCCCGACAACGACCCCACGCCCGCGCCGTTCGGCGCGTTCGCACCGAATGCTGCGCAGGCCGCGATCATTGCGCTGGCGCACCGCTCGCGGCTGAAGCGCGGCGCGTTCCGGCCGATGCTGTCGCGGCTGGTCAATGTGCTGCGCGCAGGGCCGGTGGACGTGCGCTACCAGGGCGCATCGTTTCGTTTCTATCACCAGGCCAGCGCCACCGAGCGCGGCGCGCTGTTCAATCCGGACTACAACATCGAGGAGCTGGATTTCTTGCGCGCGCATACGCCCTCCGGCGGCGTGTTCGTCGATGTCGGCGCCAATGTCGGCACCTATGCGCTTGCGCTGGCGCGCCATGTCGGCGCAAGCGGCAGGGTGATCGCGATCGAGCCGCATCCGGTCACGCATGCCCGGCTCGCCTTCAACAACGCCGCCTCCGGCTTTGCCCACACCAGACTGGTCGCCGCCGCCGCCGGTCCCGCCGATGGCGAGTTGATGATCGAGACCGATGGCGACAATCTCGGCGCCAGTCATATCGTGTCGGGTCAAGCCTCGAGCAAGGCGATCAAGGTACCGTCGCTGCGGCTGCAGCGCATCCTCAATGAAGCCGGCGTCTCGCATGTCGATGCGCTGAAGATCGACGTCGAAGGCTTTGAGGACCGCGTGTTGACCGGCTTCTTCAAGGACGCACCGCAGTCGCTATGGCCGCGCGCGGTGGTGATCGAACATCTGTCATCGAATGAATGGCAGAATGACTGCATCGCCGACATGCGCGCCCGCGGCTATGCCGAAACCGGCAAGACCCGCAGCAATACGCTGCTGGTGCGCGACTGAACCGACCATCTTCTAACCACGGGAGAGTTCGATGATCGACCATATCGGTTTTCCGGTTTCGGATTATGAACGCGCCAAGGCGTTCTATGTGAAGGCGCTGGCGCCGCTCGACTATGTGCTGGTCATGGAAGTGACGCAGGAACAGACCGGCCATGATCCCGCCGCCGGCTTTGGCGCCAACGGCAAGCCGGATTTCTGGATCGGCGGCGAAGGCGGATTGAACAAACCGCTGCATGTCGCGATCCTCGCCAAGGACCGCGCCACCGTCGATGCCTTCTACAACGCCGCCTTGGCTGCCGGCGGGCGCGACAACGGCGCGCCTGGAATCCGCGCGCATTATCACCCGAACTATTACGGCGCCTTCGTGCTCGACCCCGACGGCCACAACATCGAGGCGGTCTGCCACACGCCGGGATAATCGGGTTTCCGTGCAGGTTTGTTTGGGGAACCTCCGGGCATTAGTTCCGTTGCCGTAGATGCCAATCGAACCTCCCGAAATCCCGCCGCCTACACCGGGAAAACCAACCGAGCCGCCGCGCGAAGATCCTCCGGGCAATCCCCGTCCGGAGGTTCCGCCACCGATGCGCGAGCCCGGCGCTCCGCCGCCGCCGCAGGAATTGCCGGGCAAGACGCCGGATGAACTGCCGGTGCGCGGACCGAACGGTCCCGCTACGCCCAATCCGGCCACAGATCGGCCACAGGGAGCAATTTGACTTTGATTTGAAAGCGTCGCCTGAATACGCAATGAACAATTGCACATGTAACCTATTGCGTCCGCGAAATAAAAAGCATCCGCGCTCTCCAGCCCGCCACAATCCGGTCTAACGATTAGCCGTTGATCGACCCGCCCACGCAATCGGCAACAACGATTCCTTCGCTGCCAGAACCTTTCCAGGGACCCAGAACATCATGACAAACCTTCGCATCGTGCTGCTTGCCACGACCGCTCTGACGGTGACGCAGATCGCGACATCCGCCTCGCACGCGCAAAATGCGCCACTGGTCGTCGCACAGGCCAGGGAGGAGCTCGGTCCCGACGGAAAGCCCAAGGCGCCGCCAAAGGGCGCGCCGCCGCCGGCCGCGAAGCCACCGACACCACCTGCGCCGCCACCGGCTGTGGCTCCGCCTCCACGCCCGGCACCTCCGCCGGCTCCGCCGCCTGCTGCGGCTCCTCCGCCGCGTCCCGCACCGCCGCCGGCACCACCCGCCGCCGCGCCGCCGCCGCGGCCGACACCTCCTCCCGCGCCGCCACCGGCGGCTGCGCCGAAGCCACCAGCTCCGCCCGCCGCTGCGCCGCCTCCGCGTCCAACGCCGCCGCCGGCTGCGGCTCCGCCCGCACGTCCGACACCAACGCCGCCGCCTGCCGCAGCTCCGCCCGCGCGTACGCCGCCTCCGCCAGCGGCAACCACCACGCCTGCGCCGACCGCATCGCCGCCCGCTGCAGGCAGCACAACGACGACACCTCCGGGTGCGCCACCGCGCCCGGGCACGGGCGCGCCTCCGGCTGGCACCAAGCGTGTGCCGGGAGCGCCGGGCGCAGCCCCCACGGCAACGCCAACCGCTACACCATCGCCGACCACGCCTCCGGCCGCTGCAACGCCTTCGACGCCTCCTGCCGGCGCAGCTCCGACGGCGCCTTCGCGTCCAGGCGCAACAACGCCGCCCGCTGCGGGCGGCGCGACGACGACACCTCCGGGTGGTCAGCCGCCACGCCCCGGTCAGCCACCCGGCGCACCGCCGGCTGCCGGAACGACACCGCCTGCTGGCGCACCGCCGGCCGCCGGAACGACGCCGCCTGCGGGCGCACCCCCGTCAGCCGGAGCGCCGACGCCCGGCCAGCAGGGACGCCCGGTCATTCCGCCCGCACCTCCCGCCGGCGCCCCGGCCCCAAGTACCGTCCCTGGATCGGCAGCCGCAACAGCACCGCCCGGCAGATCGCAAAACGCTCCGCCGACGGTTGCACCGGCCTTCCGGGCCGCACCCACGGTCACAACGCAACTGCCGTCAGCGCCACCGCCGCGGCGGGAAAACATGACGCCACTCGCGATCGGCGCAGGCGTTGTGGCCGGCGCCGTGGTCGGCGCGACCATCGCCAACATGCACAGCCAGCGGCGCGAAACCATCGAAGGCGGTCGCACCATCTACACCGAGCCGGACCGGATCATCATCCGCGACCCGAGCGGCCAGCAATACGTCCGCGGCAACGATCTCTATCGCTTCCGTTATGGTGCGCGTGACATCCAGACCGAGACCGTCGGCGGCGAAACCCGCACCATCGTGATCCGGCCGGACGGCAGCCGGATCATCACCGTGGTCGGCAACGACGGGCGGCTGCTGCGCCGGATCCGCCGCGACGAACGGGGCCGCGAGGTCATCATCATCGACAACAGCTACCGCGATCCGCGCGCGGTCGGCGGCTTCTATGTCGATCTGCCGCCGCCAGTGGTCAACATGCCCTACGACCGCTACATCGTCAGCGCGGACGAAGCGACCCCGGAAGTGATCTACGACACCATGGTGGCGCCGCCGGTACAACGGATCGACCGGCGCTACTCGCTCGACGAAATCCGCTACAGCCCCAATGTCCGGATGCAGATGCCGAGCATCGACGTCAACTCGATCAACTTCGCAACCGGTTCGTGGGAGATCCCGCCGGACCAGGCGGCGAGGCTGCAGGCGATCGCCGACGGCCTCAACCGCGCGATCCAGGCCAACCCGCGCGAGGTGTTCCTGATCGAAGGGCACACCGACAGGGTGGGCTCCGACATCGACAATCTCTCGCTGTCGGACCGCCGCGCCGAATCCGCCGCAACGCTGCTGACGCAGCAGTTCGGCGTGCCAGCGGAGAACCTGACCTCGCAGGGTTATGGCGAGCAGTATCCGAAGGAGCAGACGGACGGACCGAGCGAGATCAACCGGCGCGTCACGGTCCGCCGCATCACCCCGCTGCTCAATGGCGGCCAGGCCTCGCTGCCGCCGCCCCCGCCCGGCACCGCGCCACCGCGGCGTTGAGTTGGTCACCACCAAATGAAAATGGCCGGGAGCAATCCCGGCCATTTTTGTTTTTGTGTCAGGCGCTGAGCGCCCGCGGCGGCAGGCAGGCGTCGCAGATCGCCGCCACGTGACGATGGTCGGTGCCGCAACAACCGCCCAGAATGCGCATCGCCGGAAACGAGCGCCTGAGATTCAGATAGCGCCGGCCGAGATCCTGCGGATCGCCCGCATCGAGCGTTGCAGACTCATCCAGTTCGGCATGGCTCTTGGTCGATGCATTGGCCCTGACGCCATGGATGCGCTTGACCCAAGCCTCGTCGGCCTTCAGCGCATGCTCGAAATGCGTCGGATGCGCGCAATTGACCAGGAAGTACTCGACCGAATCCTGCACCGCGCGATCCACCGCCTCGATCGCTTCGCGCAACGTCCCGCCATTGACCAGACGGCCGTCGGTTTCCACCGTGAACGAGATCACCGCCGGAATCTGCTGCGCCCTGGCCGCACGCGCGATGCCGATCGCTTCATTGATGTTCGTGAGCGTATAGGCCGTCACCATGTCGGCGCCGCCTTCGACGAAGGCCGCAATCTGCGCGCCATGATAGGCCTCGGCTTCGGCCGCATCCATGTTGCCGGCCTTGTAACCGTCGCCGCGCGGGCCGATGGCGCCGCTGACGACGCAGGGCGTCATCGGCCTTTCCCATTCGGCGCGCAGCTCCTCGAGCAACCCGATCCCGCGAATGTTGATCGCCCTGAGCGCGGCCGCATCGTAACCAAGCATGGCGCCCCAATCGGGATTGGCCCGCCATGTCGGGCTGTCCAGCACAAAGCCAACGCCATGGTCGCGCGCGACCGCCATATAGGCCTGGTAGTATCGCTTCAGCGTGCCCCGGCCTACCTCGCTGTCGAGCAGCACGAAGGCGGCGAAATGGGGCAGATCAATCCCTTCATGGAAGATCAGCGTCGTTTCCATGCCGCCATCGGTGAGGAAAATACCGCCGCGGCGCTGCGGCAGGTCGTATCGATATTTTGTCATTGCAATATCTCCGTGATCGGCAAAAGGCGCTGATGATAGGTCCGGCGCGGCGCGCCCTGGTCTGGTGGAACTGGTGCCGCATAGTGTCGCGGTTTCCTAGGCGGCTCGTGGTGCGGCTGAATTTCGGGCCGTAAAATGCTAGGAAATCAGACGGTTGCGCGGCGCGTGCAAAATCGCGGCGCCAGTGCACGGAGTCAAAACCGTACCGCAAGTACAGTTTCTGGAGACACGCGATGGGAAAAGGCGAAGCGACGCGCGAGCGAATTCTCGAGATCGCGGAAGCGGCCGTGCTCGCGAAGGGATTTGGCGCCACATCGATCGACGAAGTGATCGCGGAGGCCGGCCTCACCAAGAGCGGCTTCTTTTATCACTTCAAGGACAAGAATGCGCTCGCACGCGAAATGCTGCGCCGCTACGTCAAGACCAACGACCAGCTGTTCGACGACATCTTCGCACGCGGCCGGCAGCTCTCGGACGATCCGCTGCAGGCGTTCCTGATTTCGCTAAAACTGCTCGCCGAAGTGATGGCCGATCTGCCGAACGGGCATCCCGGCTGCCTGATTGCCAGCGTCTGCTATCAGGAGCGGCTGTTCGACCGCGAGGTGCGCGAGCTCACCGCACAGTCGGTGCGCGACTGGAATGCGCGCTTCCGCCACATCCTCGACGGCATCGCCGCCGTCCATCCACTGCGGGAGCCGATCGATCTCGACGATCTCGCCGACATGATGTCGTGCATTGTCGATGGTGCGATCATCATGTCGAAAACGCTGAACGATCCGAGCCGGCTGGAACGGCAGATCCTGATCTTTCGAAGCTGCGTGAAGCTGATCTTCTCAGTTCCATCGCTGTCCTGACGCAGGCGTCGACAGTTCATTTCGCAGCGGCAAGCCCCAGCGCGTCGACCATCACGCGGAAGACTTCCGTATTGTCCATCGAACCCTTGACCCGTTCGCTGCCGGGCCCGGTCGCGGTCAGGATGACGTCTTCGCCGGAATGCACGCTGGCGTTCATCATCGCCGGCAGATTGCCGGGCCGCAGCACGGCGCCGGGAACGCCCTTGTACTTTTCGTTGGCCTTGAAGGTTCCGTCATCGTCTCCCTTCATGGTCGGGTCGTTCGGGCCGTCGAGTTTGGGGCGGAAGGTCTCGTAATGGTCGGGCAGGCTGGCCGAGAAGATGGCGAGCCGCCGGCTGACGTCGACGCGCGAGGGATAGCCGTCGGCATCGGGCGCCGGGTAATTCGGGAAGCCGGCCTTGTCGTAGACGCCGACGCGCTCGCGCATCGGCGCTTCCGATGTCGTGCTCATGTCGTGATTGATGGTGCCGACCAGTGCGTTGGGGTGGTTATGGTCCGGCGTCACCAGGATCAGGGTGTCGTCGCCGCGCTTGCTCGCCCAGTCGCGGGCGAGCCGCACCGCATTGTCGAGCATGATGGTGTCGTAGACGGCGCGGTCAAAGTCGAGGGCATGCGCGTATTTGTCGATCAATCCGGATTCCACCATCAAGAAGAAGCCGGCCTCGTTTTTCGACAGCACGTTCAGCGCGGCCTGGAGCTGCTCGGTCAGGTCGGGCTGCTCGGGAAATTTCTTGACGCCGCCACCCTTGAGGAATTTGCGATCCAGCGCCCCGTCCATATTTCCCGTGGCGAACAACCCGAGCAATTGCCGCGTCTCGGGTTTGGCCGCCAACGCATTGAGTTCGCCTGCGGTCGTCGCCAGGGCATAACCGGCCTCGCGGAACCGGGCGATATAATCGATCTCGTCCTTGCGCTTGGATCCGGCCGCCGACTTCGGCAGGAAGTTCGCACTGCCGCCGCCCAGCAACACGTCGGGCCTCGCCACAAAGAGCTGCTCGACAATCTCATCATAGGCAGCCCGGCGGCGCGTATGCGCCACCATCGCCGCCGGCGTGGCGTCCTCGATTTCGGTGGTGGTCACGATACCGATGCTCATCTTGAGCCGGCGCCTGGCAAGGCTCGTGATGGTTTCGACCTTGGGATCGTCGAACGCGTCTCTGGTGCGGTCCGCATAGACGCCCATCGCGTTGACCGCGCTCTTGTGGCCGGTGGAATAGGCGCTGGCCGAGTTTGCCGAATCGGTGATGATCGAATCCGAGCCGGCGGTCGCCACCAGCGCCGTATGCGGCATGTCGTCCATCGCAAGCTTGCCGAGGCTCTTGCCCTCCGCAATGCCCTTGGAAAGCAGCCGCGCGCCGACGCGATGGGCGGGCGACATTCCGTCGCCGATGAACAGGATCACGTTCTTCGCCTTGCGCGGCCCGGTGTCGTAGATCATCCACGTCACCTTGCGGCTCTTCGTGCCGTCACTGACCTCGACGACGAACGGGCCGGGCTTTGCCAGCTCGACATCGCGAAGCATCAGCGCGGATTGGTCCTTGCCGTCCTCACGCTCGATAAACGTTGCGGACCGACCGAACACGGCGGCATGGTCCTCGCCGTTGACCGTTACCTTCAATTTCGACTGGTCGACCCGGTCAGGGAATTCGACCTTGAAGTCGAACCGCGCGCCGGAGAGAATTTCGGCACGGTCAATCGGATAAACTGTTTGGGCAACAACCGGCGATGCCGAGAACAGGACGGCGAGGGTGATGACGGTGACTGGCTTGATCAATCTCGGGCTCCGCGCGTGCTTGCCGGCGGGACAGCGACAGCCATTGCTCAGCAAGAAGTGAAGGTGACCAGTTCTATCCACCCCGGATGACAGCTATGTAACGGCGGGCCGCAGCGGTGCAGAGGCGCCAAACAAAGTCCGGCCTCGCAGGTTCAGTCCTTGTCGTTCCCGAGCTTGAAGATCTCGGAACCATCCCCGCTCGATAGCAGGCCCGTGTCCGAATAGAGCTTCAGCTTTGCGCGGGTGTCCGTGATGTCGAGGTTGCGCATGGTCAGCTGGCCGATACGGTCGGCCGGCGTGAACGCCGCGTCTTCCACCTTCTCCATGCTCAGCCGCTCCGGCTGATAGGTCAGGTTCGGGCTTTCGGTGTTGAGCAGCGAGTAGTCGTTGCCACGGCGCAGCTCGAGCGTGACCTCGCCGGTAACGGCGCGCGCCACCCAGCGCTGGGCGGTCTCACGCAGCATCAGGGCCTGCGAATCGAACCATCGGCCCTGGTACAGCAACCGGCCGAGGCGCATGCCGCTGATCCGGTATTGCTCGATGGTGTCTTCGTTGTGAATGCCGGTGACCAGGCGCTCATAGGCGATGTGCAGCAGCGCCATGCCGGGCGCCTCATAGATGCCGCGGCTCTTGGCCTCGATGATCCGGTTCTCGATCTGGTCGCTCATGCCAAGGCCATGCCGGCCGCCGATGGCGTTGGCCTCGAGGAACAGCGCCAGCGGATCGGCGAAGGTCTGGCCGTTCAACGCGACGGGCTGGCCCTCCGCAAAACGCACGACAACCTTTTCGGCCTTGACGGCACAGTCGTCGCGCCAGAACGGCACACCCATGATCGGATTGACGATCTTGATGCCGGTGTCGAGGCTTTCGAGATCCTTGGCCTCGTGGGTGGCGCCCAAAATGTTGCTGTCGGTCGAGTAGGCCTTTTCGGCGCTCATCTTGTAGGCAAAGCCGTTGGCGGTCATGAACGCTGACATTTCCGCGCGGCCGCCGAGTTCGTCGATGAACTGCTGGTCGAGCCAGGGCTTGTAAATCCGCAAACTCGGATTGGTCAGAAGGCCGTAGCGATAGAACCGCTCGATATCATTGCCCTTGTAGGTGGAGCCATCGCCCCAGATGTTGACGCCGTCCTCCTTCATGGCCGCGACCAGCATCGTGCCGGTCACCGCGCGACCAAGCGGCGTGGTGTTGAAATAGGTGTTGCCGCCGGTCGAGACGTGGAAGGCGCCGGACTGGATGGCGGCGATGCCTTCGTGGACCAATTGCGTGCGGCAATCCACCAGGCGGGCTTTTTCGGCGCCGAACTCGAGCGCCTTGCGCGGAATCTCCTCGTAGTCGGCCTCGTCAGGCTGGGCGAGGTTGGCGGTATAGGCAAAGACGCGTGCGCCCTTTTGCTTCATCCACACCAGCGCCGCTGAGGTGTCGAGGCCGCCCGAAAAAGCGATGCCGACTTTTTCCCCTTTGGGCAGGCTCTTCAGGATCGTGCTCATCGTGCTTCCAATCGGTCGAAATGGTGGATGTCGTTTGCGGCTTTGGGTGCGCGAATATCAAACTTTGCGCTTGTCGGCACGCCTTTAATAGCACGAGGCAGCAGCTGGCCGGGATGGCTCAGCCCGGCTGGCGCGAGCCCTTGGTCAGACGGTTCCAGGGCCGGGCCAGGCGGGCCAATGCGGTCTCGACGGCCGAATCCGAGACCCGGGTCGACGGCCAGCGGTATAGCCAGCCATGGGCCAGCCAGATCACCAGAAAGCTCACCAGGCCGGCGGCCGCCACATCGGTGAAAAAATGCCCGCCAAACGCCATCCGCAGCACAGAGGTGGTGATCCCGAACAGGGTCGCCGCCACATAGGCCAACGGCCGCCACGTCGGGGGCGTCAGCGCCGCGGGCGCGTAGGCCCAGAACGCGGTGGCGCCCTCGCCGGAGAAGAACGAGCAGTTGCGCCCGCAGGTGCCGCGCGGATCCCAATACGGCACGAACTCCTGCGGCCCATTGAACTGCGTCACCACCACCGGCCGCGGCCGGCCCCAATAGCTCTTGAAGGTGAGGTTGGTGAGAACGACCGCAGATAGCAAAATGGTGCTCAGCAGGAATACCGCGGTTCGCGCGCGAATGAACATCGGCAAATCCGGCCGCACCATCTTCACCACGATGGCCGCGAGCGACGGCAATGCGAGCGCCCACGCGATCCACATCGCGGCGTCGCGGGCGATGGCGGCGAGCCAGCTCTGCTTCAACGGAAACGAATGGGTCGCGGGATCGTAGAACAACGCCGCCAATTTCAGATCGAGTTCAGGGAAAATCCCGAACAGCAGTCCGATAATGAGCGCCAGCCCCAGCGCGATGAAAAGTCCGGTCCGGTTCATGGCGCGGTGTTTAACCGAGGGGATGGGTCTTGAAAAGGCTCACGGATGCGGCCGTGAGTGCGCCGGCAGCGGCGGTGGCGGCCGCAAAGGTCTTGGCGGTTCGCGCCATAAGCCGGCGGAGCGACCCGCGATCAACCAGTAGACCAGACCCGCGACGATGCCCGCTCCGGTCATGATTTCGAGATGGCGGCGGACGATGCCGTCAAAGCGCATCGTTTCGGGATCGAACGGGACCAGACCGAGATAGCAGGCGCAGCCTACCAGCGCGCCGCCGATCGCATAGGTCAGCACGCCCCGGACATAAAACGCTTCGGTGATCAGCACCACGATCAGCGCAGGCAACAGTGCAAAACCGGACAGGAAGATAAAGCCGAAGCCGAGCACGACATTGATCGCGCCCTGATCGATCGGCCCTGCGCCGAGATCGCTGAATTCGGGATACAGCACCGCGCCGACCACGATCATCCCCGCCGCCAGACAGGCGAACAGGAATCCGAACAGGATGACGAAGAAGCGGCCGATCAGCGCCATAGCATCAATCCGTCATTGCGTCGCTGCTCGGTCACGAACCTCTCCACCGTCATGCCCGGGCTTAGCCGTCTGAAGGACGGCGTCGCTTCCGCTCGCCTATGCCCGGGCATCCACGTCTTGCTTCGCTGAGACCACGTTAAGACGTGGATGGCCGGGTCAAGCCCGGCCATGACGAATTTGATATCGGTCAACTCAATCCGTCATCGCCATCGCGCGCAGCGCCTGCCGCTCGCGCGCGGACAATTTTTCGGTTTCCGATTTCAACTGACCGCAGGCGGCGAGGATGTCGCGGCCGCGCGGCGTGCGCACCGGCGAGGAATAGCCGGCGTTGAAAATATACTCGGAGAATTTTTCGATCTGGTCCCAGTCCGAGCATTCATATTTGGTGCCCGGCCACGGGTTGAACGGAATGAGATTGATCTTGGCCGGAATGCCCTTGAGCATTTTCACCAGCAATTTCGCGTCATCCATGGAATCGTTGACGCCCTTGAGCATCACATATTCGAAGGTGATGCGGCGCGCGTTGGACGAGCCCGGATAATCGCGGCAGGCCTGCAGTAATTCGGCGATCGGGTATTTGCGGTTGAGCGGCACCAATTCGTTGCGCAATTCGTCGCGCACCGCATGCAGCGAGATCGCCAGCATGACACCCATCTCGTCGCCGGCGCGGACGATGTTGGGCACCACGCCCGAGGTCGACAGCGTGATGCGGCGGCGCGAGATGCCGATGCCTTCATTGTCTGACACGATCAGCAGCGCATCGCGCACGGCGTCGAAATTGTACAAGGGCTCGCCCATGCCCATCATCACCACATTGGTGACGAGGCGGCTGCCGGTCGGGGTCTCGCGATCGGCCCAGTCGTTGAGGCGGTCGCGGGCCACCATGATCTGGCCGACGATCTCGCCCGCGGTGAGATTGCGCACCAGCCGCTGCGTGCCGGTGTGGCAGAACGAACAGGTCAGCGTGCAGCCGACCTGCGAGGAAACGCACAACGTGCCGCGATCGGTCTCGGGGATATAGACGCACTCGACTTCATGTGCCTTCTCGAGGGCATTGCCGCTCGGCAGCCGCAGCAGCCATTTGCGGGTGCCGTCGTTGGAGACCTGCTCGGCGACCACTTCGGGACGATCGACGGTAAAATGCTGCACCAGCTGCGCGCGCATTTCCTTGGAGATGCTGGTCATCGCATCAAAGTCTTTGGCGCCGCGGACATACATCCAGTGCCAGAGCTGCTGGGTGCGCATCTTGCGCTGCGCGGGCAGAACGCCGATCTCGCCGAGCCGGTCGGCGATTTCCGCGCGCGAGAGGCCGATCAGCGATGGTTTGGCTGGCGGCACATAGGTTTCGAGCGGAATCTTCTCCAAAGGAGCATTAGCCCCGGAAGTAGCCGCGGTCGCGCTGGTCATGGTGTCGGTCATGAGCCATCAAATAGGCCTTCCAGCGTCCGCTGGAAAGCCACGAAATGCGTTAGTTTCGGGCTAAAAGCTAGGTTAACGCCGGCAATCCTGCGCCAATTTGTCGAGCGCCTGCGACAGCCCCTTCAGCGAGAAGGTGTCGGTGGTCTCGGTGCCCTTGGCCGAGACACCCTTGACGGTGACGTCGGCGGCCTTGCGCATGGCATCGACCATCCGCTCTTCCTCGGCGGCGTTCTTGATCCAGAGGCCGTCGCCCTGCGTGTACATCGCATACGACGCGCCGCCGACCTCGAGCGAGGATTCCGAGCCCGGCTTCAGCGCGTAGCCGATCATGACCGAGACTTCGTTGATGACTTTTTCCGCCGGGCGCGTCGAGACGAAGGCATAGGCCGGATCGCGCGGACGGTTAGGCGGATTGGTCTTCGAAGAGGATGGCTTGGCCAGCGCAAAGCACACCTTCTTGCCGTTCGGCGTCGCGGTGTAGGCGCCCCAGGTTCCGAACTGGCCGATCAGGGTCGGCTCCGCGCCACCGGCCGCGGCGGCTGCCGCCGACTCAGGCTTGGCGGCAGACTTAGCAGCGGCCGCGGGCTTTTCCGATGCCGCGGGCTTGGCAGCGTCTTTGGCGCCCTTCGGCGCAGCACTCTGCGCTTGCGCAAGGCTGGAAGCCCCGCACAGCAACGCACTCAGAACAAGGGATGTCAGTATCTGCCGCACGGACAACTGGTTCCCTCATCATTGTGACTGGAAGATGGCCCGGCGACGGGTCGGGCCGTCAACCATGGATAACCGGGAAATGCCTTTTTGGGAAGGCACTTACGAGCTGTCCAGCCGCTGTATCCACGGTCATGTTGGAGGTATCGCGCGCCTCTTGCGGAGTTAGCCTTTGGTACGGCCATCGCGCTGCTTCTGCCACTGCGCGTCGGTCCATTGCAGCAGGTCTTCGGCGCCGGAACTACGCAAATGCGAGCCGCCATCCTGCACCACCATCTCGCCATTGATGTAGCCGGCATGGTCGGAAATCAGGAAGCTCGCCAAATTGGCGAGCTCGCCATGCTCGCCGGCGCGGCCGAGCGGATTGCGGTGCGCCCAGCTCTCGTCGCGGCCCTCGGGGCGAAGCTGGCTAGAGGCGCCCGGCGTCGGAAACGCACCGGGCGCGATCGCGACCGTGCGAACGCCCTTCGGCCCCCACTCCACCGCCAGACTCTTCGTCATCGCCAGTATGGCGGACTTCGCCATCGCCGATGGCACCGTGAAGGCGCGGCCGGTGATGGTCGAGGTCGAGAGGATGCTCAGGACCACGCCTCTATGACCGCCCTCGATCCAGCGCTTGCCGGCCGCGAGCGTGCAATACATCGTGCCGTGCAGCGTCGGCCCCAGGATCGCGTCTGCCGCGCGGAACGACAGATGTTCGGTCTGCGCGAGAAAGGTCGCGGCAGCATTGTTGACCAGCACGTCGATCGGCGCCTCGCGCCAGACCTGATCCATCATCGCATCGACCGCCGCGCCGTCGCGGATATCACAGCGCGCCACGGAAACCTTGCCGCCGAATTCACTGCGCATCTGGGTTGCCGTGGCCTCCAGCAATATGAGCCGGCGGCCACAGATGATGAGTTCCGCCCCGAGCTCGATAAAGCGCCGCCCCATCGCGGCGCCAAGCCCGGAGCCGCCACCGGTGACCAGAATGCGCTTTCCCGCCAGCAGGCCTTTTTCAAACATTGTTTCACTCCCTATCCCCTCATCATTGCGAGGAGCAAAGCGACGAAGCAATCCATTCTTTCTTTTTTTGCGGAGCGATGGATTGCTTCGCTTCGCTCGCAATGACGGCAGATAGCTATGCGCGTCCTAAGCACCGAATCGGATTGTAGCCCGGCGTCAAATCCGGCAAGAAGCATTCAGCCTTTCCTTGTGCGTCCTAACATCAGGTGTGTCCATGAAAGCCATTCTCTGCTCGCAATATTGCCAGCCCGACGACCTCGTGCTGGCCGATGTGCCCGATCCCGTCGCCGGACCGGGCGAGGCTGTGATCGCGATCAAATCCGCGGCGCTGAATTTCTTCGACATCCTGATGATCCAGGGCAAGTACCAGATCAAGCCGCCGTTCCCGTTCTCGCCGGCCGCCGAAGTCGCGGGCGTGATCGAAAGCGTAGGCAGTGGCGTCACCGACCTGAAGGTCGGCGACCGCGTGGCAGCCTCCTGCGGCCATAATGGCGCGCGCGAAAAGATCGCGCTGCCGGCCAACTCGATCGTGAAGATTCCCGACAATCTGGACTTCGATCGCGCCGCCGGAATTTTTATTATCTACGGCACTGCGCTGCATGCGCTGGAAGATCGCGCCAGCCTCAAGCCCGGCGAAACCATGGCCGTGCTCGGCGCCGCCGGCGGCACTGGCCTCGCCGCCTGCGAGCTCGGCAAGCTGATGGGCCTGAAGGTGATCGCCTGCGCCTCCTCGGATGAAAAACTCGAATTTGCGAAAGCGCACGGCGCCGAGCTTGGCCTGAACTACAGCAAGGAAGATCTCAAGGAGGGCTTGCGGCGCCTCACCGGCGGCAAGGGCGTCGACATCATCTTCGATCCGGTCGGCGGCACCTACGCCGAGGCCTCGCTGCGCTCGATCGCCTGGGAAGGCCGCTTCCTGGTGATCGGATTCGCCGCCGGCGACATTCCGAAAATGCCGCTCAATCTGGCGCTGCTCAAGGGCTGCGATATCCGCGGCGTGTTCTGGGGCGCCTGGGCCCGGCTCAACCCGGAGAAGAACCGCGCCAATCTGGAGAAGCTCGTGAAGTGGACCGCGGAAGGCAAGATCTCCTCGCATGTCGACCGCACCTTCCCGCTGGCGCAAACCGCCGAAGCGCTGAAAGTGCTCGCCGGCCGCAAGGCGATGGGCAAGGTGATTCTGCATCCGTGATGATGCGCGACAGCGGTCGCGCTTCATTCAACGTCACTTCTGTTTTTAACGATCATCGTTCGGCAAAACATCGAACGGGCCGCGCGCAACGTGGCCCGTTTTGGCAATGGCGCGCCTGCGCCTTGCTCGGCGCGCGATGCTGAAAATGCCTTCATCCAAGGCGATTGCGCGCTAACGATATACAATCTTAAATCTCTGGATTGCGTCAGCTCGCCGCAATCAGAACAAAATGTCTCCCGATTCGAGCGGGCATGCGTCGTTTTTTCAACCCATTCGGCATGCGAATAGACCGCCCAGTAAACGGGTTTCCGGACACCGATAACAACAAGAAAAAGATGCCGGCCTCCCGTTGTTGCGTTTTGGTAGCGGGGAAGCATCGCCATGGTGGAGAGTACAAGGCAGGTTCAATCAGGAGATCCGTTCGCAAGATTAGGCGAAGCGATCGGTGATCCCGGATTGTATGAGACGCATCAATTTCTGCGGTCAGAAGCACGCAAGCCCGACCCGCTGGTCCAGAAAGATCATCTGGCAGACGACCCGGTGCCGCTTTTTCTCGCCAGCCAGCAGGATGCGCGCCACCGACAGGATGAGCGCTATCAACCGGAAGAGCGCTATCAGGATCTGCCCTTCTATCAAGAACCGCCCGAATACTCCTTCGCAGGCGGCAAGAAACGACGAGCGCGCGCATCGCGCATCGTGACCGGTGCGCTTGCGTTGTCCATCGTGGCTGCCGTTCTCGCGCTGCTTTCCTTCGATTCGACACGCGCCGTCATCGTCAACGCCAAGGCTTCGTTGGCCAGCGCAGCGCCCGCCCCGTCAGGCGCCGCACAACAGGACGCCGCGCCGCCGACACCGCGCGTCGCGGCCCAGCCTGCGAATCCCGAGGCACCGCCGGCAACGCCGGATGCGGCGACCGCACAGCGTGTCCCGCTCGTTGCACTGGCATCCGCTTCACCGTCACGCGACGAAATCACCGCGGCCTACCAGAGCGCCATCAAGACCAAGGTTGTGGCGATCGAACCGGCGGCCCCCGAACCTGCACCAGCGGCACGGCGCATCGATTCGGATGAACTGGCTGTCCTGTTGAAGCGGGCGAAGGGCCTGCTCGCGATCGGCGATATCACCTCCGCCCGGTTGCTGCTCGAGCGTGCGGCGGACGCGCAGGAGGCCGACGCCGCGCTGATGCTGGCGGGGACCTATGATCCGCAGGTGCTGGGCAAGCAGGACATGCGCAGCATCACGCCCGATCCGGCGATGGCGCGGCTTTGGTACCAGAAGGCCGCCCAGCTCGGCTCCTCCGACGCCAAGCGGCGCCTCAGCCAGATTCAAAACTAGGCATCTTCAGAACCGGATCACCGGCACGCATCGCTTACGACCGCGCATCACGCGACATCACGCAGGGGAACAACAAATGCGACGACTGTTTGGAATGGCAGTATTTGCCATCATGATGGCTTGCGGTCTGACGGCCGAGGCCCAAGCCCAGGCCCAGCAAACCGAATACGATCCGGCCAAGGTCAGCGAGAGTCTGAAGGCTATTTTCCAGTTCGGTTCTGTCGCCACCAAGCAGAGCCTGAACTCGAACACGGTGACGCTGATGTCGGGGACGATCGGTGGCACCTACGTGCAGTTCGGCGCCGACCTCGCTTCCGTGCTCGACGATGGCAACAAGTTGCGCGTACTGCCCATCGTCGGGCGCGGTTCCGTGCAGAGCGTGGCGGACATCCTGTTCCTGCAGGGTGTCGATCTCGGCATCGTCCGCTCCGACACGCTCGATTATCTCGAACGCAAGGGCTTTGCGAAGGATATCAAGAAGCAGTTCACCTACGTGACCAAGCTCTACAATGAAGAGATGCACGTGATCGCGTCGAAATCGGTCCGCAGCCTAAGGGACCTCGAAGGCAAGACCGTCAGCGTCGACCTTCCCAATGGCGGCACGTTCGTGACTGCGCTGACCGTGTTCGAACGGCTTGGGATGAAGCCGAAGGTAGTCTATGTCGAGCAACGCATCGCGCTGGAGAAATTGAAGGCCGGCGAAATCGACGCCGTGATCGTTTGCGGCGGCAAACCGTACAAGTCCGTCAGCACGTTCAAGGACGACCGCTTCCATCTGGTGACGGTGAATTACGAGAAGCCGCTGCAGAAGGACTATCTGCCCGCCAGCCTGTCGTCGAAGGACTATCCCAACCTGATTTCGGGCGACGATCGCGTCGACACCATCGCGGTGCCGGCGGTGCTCGCGGCCTATAATTGGGCGCCGAACACCGAGCGCTATCGCAAGCTGTCGCAGTTCGTGGATGCGTTCTTCACCAAATTCCCGACCTTCCAGAATCCGCCCTTCCATCCGAAGTGGAGGGAAGTCTCGCTGTCGGCGCCACTGCCCGACTGGCAGCGGCTGCCGGTCGCCGAGCAATGGCTCAAGACCCACAACGTCGAAGCGGTCGCGCGTACCCGGTTCGATGAATTCCTGAAGCAGAGCCCGACTACCGCGGCGAACATCAAGACCGATGCCGACCGCGAGACGCTGTTCAAGCAGTTTCAGGCCTGGGAAACCGAACGGAACGCGCGCGCGCAAGTTCGCCCCGGATCGCAGAAGTAGGAAACCTCAGACGTCATCGGGATCGCCGCAAGCGATGCCCGGTGGCGGACGTCGATGCGGGACTATTCCGCGTCGTCCTTCCCGACGCCTCGCTTCAGCGCAGCGCGCGCGGCGTCGCGGTGCTCCGAAGTGATATAATTGGCAACCAGGCGGATGGCGGTGGCCAGGACAGCGGCGTCGTCGGTGAAGCCGAGCACCGGCAGCACGTCGGAAACGAAATCGAACGGCAGAACGAAATAGGCGATGGCGCCGAGCAGCGCCGCCTGCACATGGCGCGGCGTCTGCTTGTCGAACGCGCAGTAATAGGCCGCGAGCAGGTCCTCGGCGAAGGGAAGCTTCGCCACCACCCGCTTCAGCTTGCTCCAGAAGCGCCGGCGCACGCTTTCGCGGTCCTGCGCCAGCCGATCGGCCGGTTCAAAACCCACGCTGTGTTCGGACGTTGCCATGACGGCGCTCCCTCAAGACAGGCGCGGCGGATCGACGCGGCTGGCTGTCCAAGAATTGGGGATGTCCAGCCGCCGCCGCAAGATCGCTGCTGCAAGATCACTTCAAGGCCGGCGCTCAGGAGAAGCCGAAGACAGCTTCAGGAGACGCCGAGCTGTTTGGCGATGGCGTTCATGGCGGCCGCAAGCTCGATGTCCAGCTTGGTGACGCCATTGGCGTCATGGGTGGCCAGCACCACCTCGACCGTTTTGTAGACGTTGCGCCATTCCGGGTGATGGTCGTTCTTTTCGGCCACCAAAGCCGCGCGGGACATGAACCCGAACGCCTCGTTGAAATCCTTAAAGGTAAAAGTTCGCGCGATCGCCTCGCGGCCGGGCGTCTCCGACCAGCCGGAAAGTTCCGCCAGCGCCGATTTCCGCGCTTCTGCCGACAGCCGTTCCGCCATGCTCGCCTCCCGCGTTTGACACCAGCTTTACCCTAACACCGATGGGCCCCCGCGGGATCCCCGCCCAAATTAAGACGGAAAGGCGCGTCCAATGGCCGCTCGGGTGCCGGTAACCATGACGGAGATGTAACCACGGGCCGGCGAGGAATTTGCTAGAATGCCCGGTGTAAGCACGTTGGCAACCGAAGATCGAACCGCAAACGATTGTTCAGGAATTGATGACCGACGGCCCTCATCCCGCCGAAGCAGCACTGCCTCCCCCCTCGCCCCGTTCGGCGCGACGGCGGCTGGCATTCGTGATGCTGGCCGGCGTTCTGGCGATCATCGGCGTGGCGGCGGCCGGCTATCACATTGCGACGCGGCCGGTGACGTTGCGGATCGCGGTCGGCCCGGCCAACAGCGACGACCTCAAGGTGGTTCAGGCACTGACGCAAGCCCTCAACAACCAGCCGCACGGTCCAATTCGGCTGCGTCCGACACAGACCGACAGCGCGCAGGCGAGCGCCAAGCTGCTCGGCGACGGCAAGGCCGATCTCGCCATTATCCGGGGCGACCTCGACGTGCCCAAAAACGCGCAGGCGGTGGCGACGCTGCGCAAGAATGTCGTGGTCCTCTGGGTGCCACCCGCCAGTAAAGCCAAGGCCAAGGGCAAGAAGGCCGCGCCCGCAATCACCAAAATCACGCAGCTCGGCGGACATCGCGTCGGCGTCGTCGGCCGCACCGAGGCCAACGTCAATTTGCTCAAGGTGATCCTGCAGCAATATGGCCTCGATCCGGCCAAGGTCGAGATCGTGCAGTTTCCGGTCACCGAAGCCGTCGAGGCCATACGCAACCAGAAGGCGGATGTCTATCTCGCGGCGGGCCCGCTCAACAGCAAGATCACGTCCGATGCGATCGCAGCCTCGATGCGCGACGGCGGCACGCCGACCTTCCTGGCGATCGATTCGGCGGAAGCGATTGCGCAAAACCATCCGGCCTATGAGTCTTCCGAGATTCCCGCCGGGACCTTTGGCGGCGCGCCGGCCAAGCCGGAAGAGGAAGTCAAGACCATCAGCTTCTCGCATCACATCGTGGCGCGGAAGGGCGTATCCGACTCCACCATCGCGATCTTTACCCGGCAGCTGTTTGCGATAAGGCAAACGCTGAAGAACGAATTTCCGCTCGCCGCCAAGATCGAGACGCCGGACACCGACAAGGATGCCAATATCCCGGCGCATCCCGGCGCGGCCGCCTTTGTCGATGGCGAGGAAAAAACCTTCTTCGAACGCTACAGCGATTTCATCTGGTGGGGCCTGATGGGGCTCTCGGCGATGGGCTCTGCCGGCGCCTGGTTCGCGGGCTACCTGAAGAAGGACGAGCGCATTGCCAGCAATTCGCAGCGCGACCGGCTGCTCGATTTGCTCACCGCGGCACGCAACTGCGATTCAGGGGAAGAGCTTGATCAGATGCAGACGGAAGCCGACGGCATCCTGCGCCATATGCTGGAGTGTTTCGAACACGGCGCCGTCGAGGAGGGCGCGTTGACCACCTTCAACATCGCGCTCGAACAGTTCCACAACGCGGTCGCCGACCGCAAGGCGCTCTTGATGAGCATGCCGCAGAACCTGCAACGGGCCAGCGCGCAGTTCCGGGCCGCCGGCGCCTGAGCCGGCATTCCTGTAATTCGGCCGTCATGGAATTTTTCTAAAGCCAGCTCACGCGACGAGAGGATTCCGTCATTCCGGGGCGATGCGAAGCATCGAACTCCAGATGCGCAGTTGCGCATCTGAGGTCTGGTGCCAGCGCACCTTCCCGGAATGACGAAGTCTTCGACACGCGTGCTCTCAGACCCGCAAAGAGGTTCGTATGACCGTTAGAATTTCCCGCCGAAAGTTTCTCTCCTCCACCGCGGCAACGAGCTTTGGCGTCATCGCGATGCCCTATCTCAGCCGCGCCGGCGACCGGCCGGTCATCAGCCATGGCGTGCAATCCGGCGACGTCGGCGCCGATGGCGGCGTGGTCTGGGCGCGCGCCGACCGTCCTTCGCAAATGGTGGTCGAGGTCGCGACCACGGAGTCGTTTGCCAATGCCCGGGCGCTGCCGCCGATCGCAGCGCTGCCCGAGAGCGATTTCACCGCCAAGATGCTGCTGGAAAACCTGCCCGCGGGACAGGAGATCTTCTACCGCGTGCGGTTTCGCGATCTGTCGCATATCGACATCGCGAGCGAGGCCGTTGTCGGCCGCTTCCGCACCGCGCCGGCCGATCGCCGCGATGTCAACTTCGTCTGGGGCGGCGATGTCGCGGGACAGGGCTGGGGCATCAACCCCGACGACGGCGGCATGTTCACCTTCGCCACCATGCGCAAGCACCGCCCGGATTTCCTGCTGCATTCCGGCGACACCGTCTATGCCGACGGCCCGATCAGGTCCGAGGTGAAGCTTCCCGACGGCAAGGTGTGGAAGAACGTCACCATCGAAGAAAAGGCCAAGGTGGCCGAGACGCTCGACGAGTTTCGCGCGGCCCACAAATACAATTTCATGGACGAGCATGTGCGCGCCTTCAACGCCGAGGTGCCGGTCTTCGTGCAATGGGACGACCACGAGGTCACCAATAACTGGTCGCTGTCGAAGCAGTTGCCGGCCTCTTACAAGGAACGCGACATCAGCCTGCTCGCCGCCCGCGCCGGCCGCGCCTTCCACGAAATGTATCCGATGCGAGAAAGCATTGTGGAGCCGGGCCGGCTCTATCGCACGCTTCACTACGGCCCGCATCTCGACGTCTTCATGCTGGACGAGCGCAGCTATCGCGCCGGCAACGGGCCTAACCTGCAAACCAGCTACGGTCCCGAAAGCTATTTCCTCGGACCGGATCAACTCGCCTGGCTGAAGCGCGGGCTGTTGAACTCGCGCGCGACCTGGAAGGTGATCGCCTCCGACATGCCGCTCAGCATCATCGTCTATGACGATGCCACCAACAAAAAAGGCTCCGAGGCGTTCGCGCAAGGGGACGGCCCGCCGCGCGGCCGTGAACTCGAGATTGCTGATATCCTGCGCTTCATCAAGACATCAGGCGTCATCAACACGGTGTGGCTGACCGCTGATGTGCACTATGCCGCCGCGCATTATTACAACCCGGACAAGGCGCAGTTCCAGGAGTTCGATCCGTTCTGGGAATTCGTCGCCGGCCCGCTGCATGCCGGCACGTTCGGGCCGAACGAACTCGACAACACGTTTGGGCCCGAGGTGAAGTTCATCAAGGCGCCGGGGCCGGACAAGCAGAACCTGCCGCCGTCGGCCGGCATGCAGTTCTTCGGCCACGTCAAGATCGACGGCGCGACCGGACAGATGATCGTGACCTTGCGCGATCGCGCCGACGTCGCACTCTGGTCGACGACGCTCGATCCGAAGCGTACGTAGCGTTTTCGAGCGAAGTGGGAATCGGTTCGCATAGCAATCAAGCTTTGCGCAGATTGCGTAGACTTATCTGCGGTAGAAAACGCGTCAAAACAAAAAGCGGGAGCCGGTTCTGATCCAGTCGGAACCGGCTCCCGGGTGAGCCATTCAGGCGGCCCGGAAGCGGACGCATCCGCCGCCGATAGATCAGATGCGCCGGTTGGCGTCTCAGCGACTGACGTTCAGCAACGCGAGCAACGCCTCGGTCGAATAGGGCTTTGCCAGTCGCGGCGTGTTTGCGAAAGCTGCCGGAAGCCTGACTTCGGCGCCATAACCGGTGACGAAGGCATAGGGAATTTTCAGCGCGTCCAGCCGTTCGGCAATCGCAAAGCTCTTTTCACGGACGAGGCTGACGTCGAGCAGCGCAAAATCGGGCGGCCGTTCGGCGATCATGGCGAGCGCTTTGGCCACGCTTTGGGCCGTACGAACCGTTTTCACCCCAAAGCCGAGAATCGTATCCTCGAAGTCGAGTGCGATGATCGGGTCGTCCTCGACGATCAGGACGTCATTGGGCATGCCGTCGGCGACGGGTTGCATTGTACGCGTCAGTCCCAGGTTCACTGTTTTTGTCCGGTTGCCCGGGCCGAAGCCCGAAGGAGGCCCGACGACGCCTTGAAGCGCGTCCATCGGTTCCGGAACTGAAACCACCACACCGTAGTTATGCTGTCTGTTCACTAGTGCACATATAAACGCGCACAGCTTCGTTATTGTGCCCCTGGGGAACAGAGGAACCTTGGATGCAGACGCGACGCGAGGAGCCGGCCGGCGTGCGGCCGTTCAACAATTTGCTGCGTCGTCTGAACGCCGCCGATTTCGCCCTGGTCGCGCCGAACCTTGCCGAGGTCGATGCCAATGCCGGCGAAGTGCTATACAGCCCCGGCGATGACGTCGAGATCGTGCATTTCCCCTGCGGACCGAGCCTCGTCTCTTACCTGGTCCCCAATGAGGATGGCCGCGATGTCGAGACCATCCTGATAGGCCGCGAAGGCGCGGTCGGCGGCATCGTCAGCCAGGGTTTTTTGCCGGCCTATACCCGTATCATGGTCAAGTTCGCCGGGCCGTTCGTGCGGCTGCCCGTCGGCAGGCTCGAGGCCGCCAAGAAGCGATCGGCGACGCTCAGCAACATCTTTGCCCGCTACGCCGACTGCATGCTGGCGCAAATATTCCAGTCCACCGCCTGCAACGCGATCCACTCGATCGAGCAGCGCACGGCGAAATGGATCATTTCGGCGATGGAACGCGCCGACGGCGACGAAGTGGTGCCGCTGACCCATGAGCAGTTGGCGACCTTGCTCGGGGTCGGCCGCAGCTATACCAGCCGGGTGATCCAGACCTTCAAGGCCGAGGGCATTGTGGAGACCCGTCGCGGCTCGATCCTGGTCCGCAACGCCGATGCGCTGCGAATCCGGTCCTGCCTCTGCAATGAGGCGGTGAAGGGCCATTTCGAGGAGGTTTTGCGGGGGGTCTATCCGGACCCCGAAAAGGGCAATTAAGCGGGCAATTGCCCGAAAATCGACTAACCAAATGCCAAACAAATCATTGTTTTTTGGCGTTTTCTGACTATATTGCGCCGCAACGCGTAAGGTGTGCCCGGTCCTTTAGGCCGGGCTTCCTTTTTGGGGCCAAGGTCGAGGCCGTTGCCCCTTTCGCATTTCAGGTTTTGAGCACGATCCGGAAAAGTGGGTCCCGGTTTTCCGGCGAGATCGCGCTCCAGCCATTGCACGACCAGAAGAAGAGCCATGAACCTTCGTAACGTCGCCATCATCGCCCACGTCGACCACGGCAAAACCACGCTGGTTGACAAGCTGCTGCAGCAATCCGGTACCTACCGTGACAACCAGCGCGTGGTCGAACGCGCGATGGATTCCAACGACCTGGAGCGCGAGCGCGGCATCACCATTCTGGCCAAGGCCGCCTCGGTGCAGTGGAAAGACACCCGCATCAACATCGTCGACACCCCCGGCCACGCCGATTTCGGCGGCGAGGTCGAGCGCATCCTGAACATGGTGGACGGCGCGCTGGTGCTGGTCGACGCCGCCGAGGGCCCGCTGCCGCAGACCAAGTTCGTGGTCTCCAAGGCGCTGAAAGTCGGGCTGAAGCCGATCGTCGTCATCAACAAGGTCGACCGTCCCGACGCACGGCCGACCGAAGTCATCAACGAAGTGTTCGACCTGTTCGCCGCACTCGACGCCTCCGAAGAGCAGCTCGATTTTCCGATTCTTTATGGATCAGCCAAGCAGGGCTGGATGGCCGATAGCCCGGATGGTTCGCACGACGCCGGCATGCAGCCGCTGTTCGACCTGATCCTGCGCCACGTCGCGCCGCCGACCGTCGAGGAAGGCCCGTTCCGGATGATCGGCACCATCCTCGAAGCCAATCCCTATCTCGGCCGCATCATCACCGGCCGCATCACGTCAGGCACCATCAAGCCGAACCAGTCCGTGAAGGTGCTGGGCGGCGACGGCAAGCTGATCGAGACCGGGCGGATCACCAAGATTATCGCGTTCCGCGGCATCGAGCGCACGACCCTGGATGAGGCTGAAGCCGGCGACATCGTCGCCATCGCAGGTCTGACCAAAGGCACGGTTGCCGACACTTTCTGCGATCCCAGCGTCGAGACGCCGCTGGTGGCGCAGCCGATCGATCCGCCGACCGTATCGATGTCGTTCATCGTCAACAACTCACCGCTCGCCGGCACCGAAGGCGACAAGGTGACCAGCCGCATGATCCGCGACCGCCTGATGCGCGAAGCCGAAGGCAATGTCGCGCTGCGCGTCACCGAAGCCGCTGACAAGGACTCGATGGAAGTGTCGGGCCGTGGAGAATTGCAGCTCGCGATCCTGATCGAGACCATGCGCCGTGAGGGCTTTGAGCTTTCGGTGTCGCGCCCGCGCGTCGTCTTGAAGAAGGACGAGGCCACCGGCGAGTGGCAGGAGCCGGTCGAGGAAGTCACGATCGACGTCGACGAGGAGCATTCCGGCGTCGTCGTGCAGAAGATGAGCGAACGCAAGTCCGAGATGATGGAGATGCGCCCCTCCGGCGGCAATCGCCTGCGCCTCGTGTTCCACGCGCCGACCCGCGGCCTGATCGGCTACCAGGGCGAACTGCTCACCGATACCCGCGGCACCGCGATCATGAACCGCCTGTTCCACGGCTATGCCAACTACAAGGGCGACATCCAGGGCCGCCGCAACGGCGTCCTGATTTCCAACGACCAGGGCGAAGCGGTGGCTTACGCGATGTTCAAGCTGGAAGACCGCGGCCCGATGATGATCGAGCCGGGCTGGAAGGTCTACAAGGGCATGATCGTCGGCGAGCACACCCGCGACAACGATCTCGAGATCAACATCCTCAAGGGCAAGCAGCTCACCAACATCCGCACCACCTCAAAGGATGAAGCGGTGCGCCTGACCCCGCCGATCCGCATGACGCTGGAAAAGGCGCTGGCCTATATCGAGGACGACGAGCTCGTGGAAGTGACCCCGAAGTCGATCCGCCTGCGCAAGAAGTTCCTCGACGCCAACGACCGCAAGCGCGCGGAAAAGGCCAAGGAGGCGGTGGCTTAAGCACCGCCCGCGTAAACGACTGCGTCAATTCCCGTCGTGCGCGCTCGGATCGTCGCCTTCGTCGACCAGGTCGATGGCGGCGCCGGTATCGGCCAGATCGATGGCCTTGCGCAGCGTGACGATATGCGGCGCCTGACAGGTGTCGGGCGCACGACGCACGTCCCAATAGGCAGTGTGGGTGAAGAAGTCGTCACCCCCCGCCTTCCTGGTCGAGACCGCGAGATCGACGATGTGATAGCCGAAGATCGGCGATAGCGCGCCGCCGATGGCGTCTCCCCAGAACAGCTGACGCCGGGGAAAATAGATGTTGCTCCACCGGGTCAATCCGAACAACGCGCCGTTGTGAATTTGCTTCCTATGCGTCTTCGGATTGGTGAAGGTCAGCAAGCCGTCTCGATCGAGCCGTTTCGGCGGGCAGGTCGGAAACTCTCTTTCCCCGACGCGCCGGGCGAAATCATCCTTCAGATCCTGCTCGGTATTCAGCCTTCCCTCGGCTTTCAGATCCGCCGCGGTCTTGCCCAGGCACATCAGGAAGTAGGCGTGGGTCAGCGCGCTTCCCAGCGTAACGAAGTCGGTAACCAGCCAGCTTTTGGGCTTGTGCTGCTGGGGCATTGGTTTCGCCGCGGCAGCGGCGATGCTGGCGATGGTGGCGCGCGCCTTGATCCGCAACGCCTTCTTGTCCTCGATCGTCGCCTTGGCGTCTTCCGGCTGCCATGCGGCGCTATCGATGGCGTCAAAATCCGTGCCCAGTTCTTCGACAGGCGGCAACTCATTGCAGACCCGGCTGAAATAGGCGCGCAGCATGTCGTAGGCGACGACGGTACCGAGGCTGTGCGCGACGACGACGATGCGATCGTACTGGCCGGACGCGTGGAGGTTTGCGAGCCGATCCACGGCCTCCTTCCTGATCGCCCGGCGCACCGCCACATTGGCCGGTGAATTGCGGAAGTAGCGCGCGGCATCGCCAAGATACGGCTGCAGGAATGCGGCATTGATGATCAAATAGAGCCCGATCACGGCCGACGCCGCCGCGACGCTCCACGGCGAGTTCAGTCCCCATACCCAACTTCTGATCAGGGTTGAGGTAAATGGCGCATCCCAATGCCAGAGCCGGTCGGCAGCAATGAAGATGATGGACATCATCAGCGAAATTATGAGCGCGCGTCCAAACGCTCGCTTGCCCTGTTTTCCCATGATCAACAGAGTTGCAAGGAACGCGATCAGCGTCGGCAGCCCGATCTGAGTCAAGAACTCTGCACCGTCGGGCTTGCCCTCACCGCCAGGGAAACAAATTCCCACAACGACGTAAACGGCAATGGGCACCAGACCCAATGCAAGCGAAATTGCCAGAGGTCGGGCGAGTCTGGATGCCCGCTCGCCCCAAGACTTGGCCACGGCAAAGCCAAGAACCAAGCTCGCGAAGAGCAGAAGATATGGGGCAACGACCATGATTTGCGCGCTGTTTTGCGAGAACAGAAAAATGCCCTGCAACACCAGCACCGCGAAGGAGAGATTCATCAGGCACAGGAAAATAGCCGCTGCCCACCAAAGCCCGTTCATGCCGAGCTTCATGATCGGCCCCTTCCGGACCAGCTCGTACAGCCAGAGCAGCACCGCGACGGCCTTGGTCTCACTCATCAGGTGAGCCCAATATAATTCGTGGAAATCGACAAGGCGGCCATCCGGTGAATCCGGCACCCTGTTCGTCGTCATCACCGCCAGGTCGATGTCGGAGCCGTCCCGTTCCGGATGCGTCCAGATCCGCTTGCCTTTGTCGGCCGGGTTTTTCTCGTCCAGCCAGACGCCCCGTATCACCCCGCGCACCGTTTCCAGCGCGCGCTGGCTGCCGATGCCATGAACGACAAGGATCGCGGTTCTCTTCCGTACGGTAGCGGGATCGAATTCGGCCATGGCTGAAATCCAGATCTGAAATGACGTCAGGGAGAATGATCTATTCAATACAACTACAGGGGGAGAAACAAGCCGCACTTTTCGCAAAGATGTCGCACTGCCGGCCGGCAATGACCGAGACCGGCCGATCGATGCAAAAACCGCATCCCTCCCCTGCCTGCCGTGGACCGGGAGCCCTCTGCGGACCGGCTTCAGGCCCCCTGGCGAACGTGCTAGAGGCTCGGACATGACGACCCTCCCCTCCGAAGTCGATGTTGCCATCATCGGCGCCGGCGCCGCTGGCCTGGGCGCCGCGCATGCGCTGAAGCAATCCGGCCTCTCCTATGTCGTGCTGGAAGCGCGCGACCGCGTCGGCGGCCGCGCCCATACGATTCAGGCAGCACCAGACGTCACCTTCGACCTCGGCTGCGGCTGGCTGCATTCGGCGGATGAAAATTCATTCGTGCCGATCGCCGAGCAACTGAAGTTCGAAATCGACAGGAACCGCCCGCCCTGGCGCGAGCAGGCCCACAACAAGGCGTTTCCGGTTGAGCAGCGGGCGGAATTCCTGAGGGCGCTCGACGCCTTCTATGACCGCGCCGAGGAAGCCGCGCAGCAGGCCGGGCAAAGCGGCCGCGACAGCGCCGCCGATCTCTGTCTCGAGCCCGGCAATCGCTGGAATCCGATGATCGACGCGATCTCGACCTACGTCAACGGCTGCGAGCTGGATCAGGTCTCGATCCTGGACATGGACGCCTATGAAGACACCGAGATCAACTGGCGCGTCCGCCGCGGCTATGGCGCGCTGGTCGCGGCCTACGGCGCCTCGATCCCGCTGGCGCTCAACTGCGCGGTGACGCTGATCGACCATTCGGGAAAGCGCATTCGCGTCGAGACGTCGCAGGGCACGCTGATATCAGGCAGAGTGATCGTCACCGTTCCAACCAACCTGATCGCGGATGAAGCCCTCCGCTTTCACCCGCCATTGCCGGCAAAGCTCGACGCCGCGCGCGGCCTGCCGCTTGGTCTCGCCGACAAGGTGATGCTGGCCCTTAGCGATGGCGACGCGCTGCCGAAGGATGGCAGCCTGCGCGGCGCCACCATGCGCACCGCGATGGGCACCTATCATCTGCGCCCGTTCGGCCAGCCCTGCATCGAAGGCTTTTTCGGCGGCCGCTTTGCGCGATCGCTGGAAGATGCCGGCCCCGGCGCGCTGGCCGCCGAAAGCATCAACGAGATCGCAGGCTTCCTCGGCAACGACTACCGCCGCAAACTAAAACCGCTCGCGGAATCGCGCTGGGCCCACGACCCCTTCGCCCGCGGCTCGTATTCCCACGCCCTGCCCGGCCACGCCGGCGACCGCGCGGTGCTGGCAGCGCCTGTGGATGGACGTTTGTTCTTTGCAGGAGAGGCAACCTCGCCGGGGTTCTTCTCGACCGCGCACGGGGCAAGGGATTCGGGGGAGCGGGCGGCGGGAGAGGTGTTGGCCTTGCTGGCCAAGCAATAATCTCGACCCCCTCATTGCGAGGAGCGGAGCGACGAAGCAATCCATGCCGCGACAAAGAAAGAATGGATTGCTTCGCTTAGCTCGCAATGACGGCTGCACGAGAGTTAGCGCCACTCACGTTCACAATCGTCAAAGTGCCGCCAGCACCGCATCCTTGAACAGATGCTGCTCCGCCTTGAGATCAACACCATAGCTCGCCGCATACGGCGGCTGCGGCTGGCATGACAGGGTAACGATCACGACCCCCGCTTTGCGGTTGACGTAGAGTGCCTGGCCGGCAAAGCCGAGGGCGACCATCGAACCGTCAGGATCGATCCACCAGCTGTAGCCGTAGCCGCGCGCGCCGTAGCGATTGGTTTCGGGATCGAGGACGAAAGCGGGATGGACGGCGCTTTCGATCCAGTCGGATGGCAGCACTGATGTGCCGTCAATCACGCCGCCACGCAGGAGAAACACGCCGAACCGGCCAAAATCCCGCAAAACTATTCCGGCACGGCTGCCGCCGATTTCCTGGCCGCCGTCGGACTCCAGCGTATAGAACGCGTCGAACTCCATGCCGAGGGGCGACCAGATCGTCTCCGACATATAGTCGGCCAGCGTTTTTCCTGTCGCGGCCGACAGCAGGCTGCCGAGCAAATAGGTATCGCCGCTGTTGTAGTTGAAGTGACTGCCGGGCCGGTGTTCGGCCTTCAGGCTGCGCATCAGCGCCAGCACGCCGCCGGGGACCTTGTCGCCGAGCGATTTGCTGTAGCGGTTCACGTCGGAATTCCGGTCGGTGTAATCCTCGTTCCAGCGCACGCCGGAGGACATCGTGATCAGATGGCGAATAGTGACGGCGTCATAGGCGCAGCCGCGCAATGCCGGGATGTATTTCGAGACAGCATCTTCGAGACTGCCGATGGCGCCCTGCTGCAAGGCGGCGCCGATCAGCGTCGACGTCAGCGACTTGATCATCGACATCGAGGACCAGCGCACGTTCTCCTCCAACCCGAGCGCGTAGCGTTCCAGAACGATTTTTTCGTCCTTGATGACAAGCAACCCCGCAACATTGGCACGGCCGAAATACGCATCGACGCTGTGCGTTTTCCCATCGGCCTGATAATGCGGCGAGATCTCTTCGCCGCGCTGCAGTGGAAGAACCGTCGTCCCGCGGCGGATCGCCCGCGTCACGAACATGCGATCGACATTGCGATAGGCGTAGGCCTGCTCGGTCGGCGACAGCAGCAGAAAATCCTCACCCGCCGGGACATGATGTGTGGGATGTGCAATGGCGCCAATCATGCGAATCTACTCCATCACCCGCGCGCGCATATCATCATCGGGCACAAAACATTGCTCATACTTGCCGAAAATCCGGTAGCGGTTACGCGCGACGAGGCTGTAGACGCCGTCGCGCAACGGCTTCGGCACCGCAAACAGCGCACGCGTCCATCCCCAGCCGGGCAACGCGCCGAGCACCGTCAGCGCCGCGTCGGATTTGAAATATGCGACGCCACCATGAACGACGGCGTTGGTATCGGGATCATCGGGATTGATGCCGAACGCCTGTGCCAGCCGCGTGCCGTAGCCGGACTGGATCGGCGTGAAGCGAAAGCGGCGTTCAGCGTCTCGCGTGGCGACGAAGCGGACCCAGCGCGAGCAGAAGACGCAGACGCCGTCGTAGAGGATCACGTCATCGTCCGGCCATCTGTTCATCGATTATCCAGCGTCAGTAAGGCGACGAACATCAGCACGATCGCCGGTCCCGTCTTGACCAGCGCGCCGAGCGGCTCGATCCAGAGATCCGGCGTCAGGATCGCAGCGCCCACCATGTAGCCCAGCGCGACGACGATGCCGGCGATCAGTCCGACTGCGGCGGTGCGACGGAAAGCGATCAACACCCCGATGCTCATATCCATCAGGCTGGTAATCGCCGTCATCGGCGCGACCAGCCATTGCGGGAAACCGTGCGCCCGCAAAATATCGGCAGCGGCGGAAAACGAGATCACCAGCGAGATGAAGCCCGACACGATCCAGAACACCGCAAGGCTCGCGATCACGAGCGCCTTGACCAGGAACAACCGCGCGAACCATTTGTCCTGGATGGTGGCAGCATGCCCGCCCACCGCCTGCGCCAGCGTCTTCGGCACAATGCCGGTCGCCGCCATCCAACTCGCGGAATCGCCGGTGACGCCGCGGCGCAGTTCGGCAATCGCCGTCGAGCGCATCGGCGGCATCCAGCCCAGCCTGTTGGCGAGATCGCCCGACTTAGCGCCGAGATTGAGCAGGAAACCGGGAAGCGTGATCCGCGGCATGTGGGAAGTGCCGAACGACCAGCGGAATTGATCGATGACATTGCCAAGCGTGATCGGCTGCGGCTGCATCAGGTCCCAGGTCACGGCGTTTGCCGCGGGATCGTCGATGTCGCGTGTGGCGAGCCAGGTGATGGTCGCGGAAACATCCTCGACCGCCACCGGCTGGAACGGCGTCGCCGATTCGTCACCGGGCAATTGCAGCGGAAATGCCGCCAGCGCGCGCAGCAGCGCGCTGCCGCCATAGGCCGAAGGTGCCACGACAAATCCCGGACGCAGGATTGCGTAGGGAATACCGGACGCAGCAATCAGCCGCTCGGCCTCGCGCTTGGTGGTGCTGAACGCGGTGCGGTCCTCATCGGCGGTGCCGGGAATGGAGATATGGACAAAACGCACCGCGCGGCCGCTGTCGCGGAGCGCCGCCAGCAGCCGCTCGACGAAATCACGATGCACCGCGCGGGTGTCGCTGCCCGGCCCGTCTTGCAATACGCCGAGGCAATTGACCACGACATCGATCTCGCGCTCGCGGATCAACCGCGCCAGCGAGGCTGCGTCCATCGACATGATCGGAAGCTCAAGGTCGGAAGCGCCAGTCTTTTGTGACGGTTCGAAATGCCGCGCGACCCCGACCGCCTGAAAGCCCTGCAATCGCAGATCATCGGTGATGTACCTGCCGATCAGGCCGGAAGCGCCGAGGACGAGGATTTTTCGAGTAGCGACTTCCGAGTTCATGTGCATCTCTAGAGAGGAATGACGCTTCTTCGAATCGCCATCCCTCTCTACCCTTTTTGTTTGAGCATGATCTCTTCGGAAAACCGGTACCCACTTTTCCGGATCATGCTTTAAACCGGCTTCGCGATCATCAGCCACAGGATCGCCATGACCGAACCAAAGCCTGGAATACCGAACAGGAACCAGCGCCGGAATAGCGCGAAATAGCGCGGCGGCAGCGCTGCATTCGCAGCCGCGGCGACGCGCGCCAGATCGCGCATCTCGATCTGCATGAAAATCACGGGCACCCAGAACAGCCCCGCCGCCGCATACAGCCCGAGCGAGGCCGAAATCCAGAGTTCGCCAAATCCCGTCGATGACAGCATCATCAAGAGACCGCCGGTGATGGGCTGCAGCAGCACCGCCGTCAGCGTGAACAGCATGTCGGCAATCACCACCGTCGACCCGGTGCGGGCGATGAAGGAAGCGTCACCGCTGCGATGCGCCATCAGCATGAAAAACGCGATGCCGCTGCCGGTGCCGAGAATGACGATGGCGCCAAGCACGTGCAGATATTTGATCGCGAAATACAGCGTCATCGTTGCGTCATCGTTTTTTGGCCGGGCTTTGCGCGCGCAGCTTCAAGGCGCGATCGAGTTCATTGGCAGCGCTTGTTACACCAGCTTCGGTTTCCGGCAGCCAGTGCCCTTCACTGCCATAGGCCCCGAGCACGCGAAAATCGACCTTGCCGCCGGCGTTGCGGAACGCGTCCGCCAGTTGCCGCGACAGAACAGGCGAAAAATAGCTGTCATTGGCCGCCACCAACCATGTGACGGGCACGCGCGCGGTTTTGCCGAATTCCCGTGCGGCGGCAATCAGCGTGTGCGGCGCGCAGACCCGACCCGGAAAATCATTGGCATGGCCGCCGCGGCCGGGCGCAAAGGCGATTATCGCGGCAACGTCCTTCGGGTCTTCACTGGCCAGCGCCAGCGCGCCCCAGCCGCCGGCCGAGTGCCCGATCACGATCATTCCGTCTGACCGGATGAACGGTTGCTTGCGCACAAAGCCCATTGCCGCTGCGATCACATCGGCGGTGGCGCGGCCTGACCTGGCGTAATCAGCCTCGTCGCAGCCGCCCTGGTCTTCGAGATATTTGCCGCCCGTGGCGCCATGGCCCGGACGCTCCGGCACCAGCACGGCAAAGCCGCGCGCCACCAGCCACGCGGCGAGCGCGCGGTATTCGGGCTGCGGCATTTGCGCGCGACGCAACACGTTCTGGGTGGTAGCATGCGCAATCAGCGCGAGCGGAAACGGGCCGGCGCCCGGTGGACGAAACAACACCGCATGCGACGGGGGACCGAAGTCAGGCGACGGCACCAGCCATTGCTGCAGGCGATTAGGTTCGCCCTCGGTGTCTTGCGCGCCGAGGTTTTGCTGGGCCGCACCGGGCTTCACACCGAGCGCGGCAAGCACAACCACTGCGATTATCACTTTAGCCGGATGCATGAATTGGCCTGACGCAGCCGAAGGATGGGGAATCCGAATTCGACAACAGAATACCGGCGGCGAATCAAATCCAGCGCATTTTTCCGTGCCAGAATTCCCGGAGACGTTCCCGGATATCATTCTGAGCATGGTTTAGCCCGGCCGAAGATCAACGAAATGCCGGTAAAGTCAGCCTCTTGTCCTTTTTCGGTACAACCGGGCCGGAAACTGATGCAGAAAATCCACAGGTTAACCGATAATTAACGATGGACCTTGAAGACAACGCGCTGACTTGCTTTGATTGGGGTCATGAGCACAACCCTGATCGAGGTTCGACCGGCCAAAGCTGCGGATGCAGCCGCGGTGGCGTCCACCCATGACGAAGCCTGGCGCTCGGCCTATCAGGGCATCATTCCCGGCGCCGAACTTGAAAAGCTGATCAACCGTCGCGGTCCGCAATGGTGGGACAGCGCGATCCGCAAGGGCAGCCGCGTCAGCGTGCTGGTGTTCGGCGACAAGGTCGCGGGCTATGCCAATTACGGCCGCAACCGCGCCCGCAGCCTGCATTTCGAAGGCGAAATCTACGAGCTCTATCTGCGTCCGGAATTCCAGGGTCTCGGCTTCGGCCGCCGCCTCTTCACCTCCGCCCGCCGCGATCTCTTGCAGAGCGGCCTCAAGAGCATGGTGATCTGGGCGCTGTCCGACAACGATCCCGCGACGGAGTTTTATCGCGCGCTCGGCGGCCGCATGGTCGCCCGCTCGTCGGAGAAGTTCGGGCCCAAATCGCTCGACAAGGTCGCCTTCGCCTGGACCAACTGAGCCAGCCTGAAACGCCCATTTTCGACCTGATCGTCATATCAGACGAAAGCGCGACTCGCGCCTTCAGTATGGCTTGACCTAGCCTCCCATCATTTCTAATAGCCGCCTGCATGCGATGGATACGCCGGGGATCCAGCGCGAAACACGCGCCTGGCGCATTTGCCAGGCATGACCATTCAGCCAGTCGAAACACGACTGCGCCAAGCAACCACGGAGCCCTCCAATGCGCATTGACGCCATTTCAACCGGTAAGAATCCGCCGCATGACGTCAACGTCATCATCGAAGTGCCGGTCGGCGGCGAGCCGATCAAATATGAAATGGACAAGGAGGCCGGCACGCTGGTCGTCGACCGCTTCCTCTATACGGCGATGCGCTATCCCGGCAATTACGGCTTCATCCCGCATACGCTGTCGGGCGACGGCGATCCCTGCGACGTGCTGGTCGCCAATACCCGCGCGATCGTGCCGGGCGCCGTCATGAGCGTGCGGCCGGTCGGCGTGCTCTTGATGGAAGACGAGGCCGGCGGCGACGAGAAGATCATCGCGGTGCCGACGTCGAAGCTGACGCAGCGCTATGACAAGGTGAAGAACTACAACGACCTTCCCGACATCACGCTGCAGCAGATCCAGCACTTCTTCGAGCACTACAAGGATCTCGAACCCGGCAAATGGGTCAAGGTGCTGCGCTGGGGCGATGCCAACGACGCCCAAAGGCTGATCCTCGAAGGCATCGAACGGGCGCAGGGGAAGAAGTAGGCGGTTAGCGCCACGGGACCAATTCTTTGTGATAGATCGTCGTGCCCGGCCTTGTGCCGGGCATCCACGTCTTTAGTCACGCGCAGAAAGAAGGACGTGGATGGCCGGGACATAGGCGAGCGGAAGCGACGCCGTCCTTCAGACGGCTATGCCCGGCCATGACGGAGAGACCCATGCGCCGGCTGGTCAGAATTATCCGCAATCTCGCGCTGCTCCTGATCGCTGTTATCGTGATCCTCGCCGGCGTGCTGGCGTTCAACGTCGTCAGCCATGGTTCGCGGCAAATTCAGGTGGCGGCCATCCCGCGCGTGGCGGTTGACGCGCAGGCCGTTGCGGCGCGCCTCAGCGAGGCGATCCGCTTCCGCACCATTTCGAGCCACGAAAACCCCGACCAGCACGCCGAGGCCTTGCGCGGCATGCAGACGCATATCGAGAGGAGCTTTCCGGCGTTCCACGCCGCGGCGAAGCGCGAGATCGTCGGCCAGTACAGCCTGCTCTACACCTGGGAAGGCTCCGACTCCAAAGCGCCGCCGATCGCGCTGCTCGCGCATCAGGACGTGGTGCCGGTGGCGCCTGGCACCGAGAAGGACTGGCAGCAACCGCCTTTTGACGGCGTCGTTGCCGATGGTTTCATCTGGGGCCGCGGCTCCTGGGATGACAAGGGCAACCTCTATTCGATGCTGGAGGCCGCCGAGACGATGACCAAGGGCGGCTTCCGGCCGAAGCGAACGGTCTACTTTGCCTTTGGCCATGACGAGGAAACTGCCGGCACCGCGGGCGCCAAGGCCATCGCGGCGTTGCTGGCCGCGCGCGGCGTCCGCCTCGATTTCGTCGTCGACGAGGGCCTCCTGATCACCGAAGGCATGATCAAGGGCCTCGACAAATCAGCGGCGCTGATCGGCGTTGCCGAAAAGGGCTACGCCACGCTGGTCCTGAACGCGCAGGCAACGCCCGGTCATTCCTCAATGCCGCCGCGCGACACCGCGATCGGCATGCTGAGCGCGGCGCTGGCGCGGCTCGAAGACCACCGCCTGCCGATGTATATCCGCGGCACGGTCGCCGAAATGTTCGACACGCTGGCGCCGGAGATGAACGGCTTCAACCGCGTGGTGCTGTCGAACCTGTGGCTGTTCAAGCCGCTGTTGCTCCGCGAGTTCGAGAAGAACGGCCCGAGCGAGGCGACAATCCGCACCACCACGGCGCTGACGATTTTCAATGCCGGCGACAAGGATAACGTGCTGCCCGGCAACGCCGAAGCCACCGTCAACTTCCGCATGATCCCAGGCGACACCCAGGCCAGCGTCACCGACCATGTGCGCAGCACGATCCGCAACGACCGCATTTCGATCAAACCGTTCCCCGGCAACACCGATCCGCCACCCGTGACGGGCACCGCGAGCCCATCGTTCCAGATGTTCAACCGTACCATCCGCGAGGTTTTTCCTGACGTCATCGTGGCGCCCGGACTGATGGTGGGCGCGACCGATTCGCGCCACTTTGCCGGGATCACCGACAAGATTTTCCGCTTCTCGCCGGTGCGCGCCAATTCCGACGATCTGAAGCGCTTCCACGGCACCAACGAGCGCCTCAGCCTGGAAGGCTATGCCGACATGATCCGGTTTTATCGGCGGCTGATCGAGAACGCGGCGGGGTGAAACTTTCCTTCGTCATTGCGAGCGAGTCCAAGCAATCCATCCCTCCATGCGGGGAAAGAATAGATTGCTTCGTCGCTGCGCTCCCGTGCGCAAACGCTTCGCGTTTGTCGCAGGCAATGACGAGGTGAGATTCGCGTGTGAGACCCTAAACAGCCGGCTTCGGCAACCCATGAATCGCACACGCCGCGCGCAGCGTGTTCACCAGCAGGCACGCCACCGTCATTTGCCCGACGCCGCCCGGCACCGGCGTGATCGCACCGGCGACGTTGAGCGCTTCGGCATAGGCGACGTCGCCGACCAGGCGCGTCTTGCCGTCGGCGGCCGGCAGGCGGTTGATGCCGACGTCGATCACGGTAGCGCCCGGCTTGATCCAGTCGCCGCGCACCATTTCCGGCTTGCCGACGGCCGCATAGACCAGATCGGCGCGGGCGCATAATTGCGCCAGATCGCGCGAGCGCGAATGTGCGATCGTCACCGTCGCGTTTTCATTGAGCAGCAACTGCACCAGGGGACGGCCGACAAGGTTGGAGCGGCCGATCACGATGGCGTTCATGCCCTCGAGCGAGGCATGCACGCTCTTGGTGAGAATAATGCAGCCGAGCGGCGTGCACGGCGACAGCGCGGCAAAGCCACCGGCGAGGCGCCCGGCATTGTTCGGATGCAGCCCGTCGACATCCTTGGCGGGATCGATCGCATTGATGACGGTCTCGGTATGCAGCGATTTCGGCAGCGGCAGTTGCACGAGAATGCCATGCACCGCGGGATCGCGATTGAGTTGCGCGA
This sequence comes from Bradyrhizobium sp. AUGA SZCCT0176, assembly GCF_018130145.1. Classification (GTDB taxonomy): domain Bacteria; phylum Pseudomonadota; class Alphaproteobacteria; order Rhizobiales; family Xanthobacteraceae; genus Bradyrhizobium. The sequence continues at coordinate 159,833 of NZ_JAFCMB010000001.1, forward strand.
TCAACGCCAGCAAGTCCGTCTGCGCGACGTCTTCGGGCAGCACGTGCTCGAACGACGCCATGCCGGCTTCCTGGGTCTGCTTGTGCTTGCTGCGGACATAGACCTGGCTCGCCGGGTCGCTGCCGACCAGCACCACCGCGAGCCCCGGAATTATCTGATGCGCGGCCTTGATCCGTGCGACCTCGCCGGCAACGCGGCCGCGGAGCTCTGCTGCAATGATCTTTCCATCGATGATGCGGGCGGTCATCTCAATCCTTCGTATCCGGTTTGACTGCGGTCAGCCTGCGCAAGGTATCGCCGAGCGATTTGGGATCGCCGTCGACGGCAACCTGCTTGAGACGCGATGTCACGCCCGACAGGATTTTCACCCTGGCCTTGGGCACGCCGAGCGCCTTTGCCATCAGTTCCATGACCGCGCGATTGGCCTCGCCGCCCTCGGCGAGGGCGCGAACCCGCACCTTGACCACGGAACGCCCGTTGGCGAGCGTTTCAATCCCGTCGATGTCGTCGCGGCCGCCGCGCGGCGTGACCCGCAGCGCCACACTGATGCCCTCGGTGGAATAACGCCAAGGATCCATCAATTCGCGGCGCCCTCGATCAGATGACGTTGGGATAGATGTAGTAGGCGATCACCCGCTGGATGAACATGATGATCAGGATCAGGACAATCGGCGAGATGTCGAGCCCGCCCAGACTGGGCAGCATCCGGCGTATCGGAGCCAGCACCGGCTCGGTGATCCGGTAGAGGAATTCGGCCACCGCCGCGACGAACTGGTTGCGCGTATTCACGACATTGAAGGCGATCAGCCAGGACAGGATGGCGGAGGCGATCAAGAGCCAGATATAGAGGTCGAGGACGATGGAGATGATGTCGAGGACAGCGCGCATGATGGAGGGGGCTCGCAGGTGGGGTAACCTGCTAGATATCGGTTCATCCCCCCGCAAACAAGGGAAGTTCCCATCAAAAAGACCCCGGAATCGGCGCTTTAACCGTTCTTGACTTGACCTTGGGCCGGACTGTAAATGGCGCCGATTGTCGGTCGCCTGTTCTCAGTTTGGGCGGCCGCGACGGGGCCATAGCTCAGCTGGGAGAGCGCGTCGTTCGCAATGACGAGGTCGGCGGTTCGATCCCGCCTGGCTCCACCACGCTTCACGCTTCGCCCTTCGGGCTACGCGTGGCGCCCGGCATAGCCCGAAGGGCGACGACGGGCTGGTTCAACACACAGAGTACGTAGCGGGGTCTGCCGGAAAGTCCCGGATATCGCTTCGCTCATCCGGGCTACTCCCCCTCACTTCCCCGTAAACCTTGGCGGCCGCTTCTCCATGAAGCTCGCCACGCCCTCTTTGAAATCGCTGCCCTTGAGCGCGATCTGCATTTCCCGGTTGGCGTCGATGGTGGCCTCGGCGAGGGTCTGGAACGGCGCGTCGTAGAGCTGGCGCTTGATCACCGAGATCGCGCTGGGCGAGACGAAATCGGCGAGGTCGCGGGCATAGGCGTAGGTTTGCTCGCGCAATTGATCCGGCGCATAGAGGCGGTTGACGAGGCCGATGCGCAGCGCTTCCTCGCTGGAAACGCGGCGCGAGGACATCAGCAGATCGAGCGCGTTGGCGTGGCCGACGATTCGCGGCAGCATCCAGCTGATGCCATGCTCGGCGATCAGCCCGCGGCGCGAGAACGCGGTCGTGAACACGGTGTTGTCGGCGGCAAAGCGCAGATCGCAATACAGCGCATGCACGAGGCCGATGCCGGCGGTGGCGCCGTTCAGCATGCCGATCACGGGTTTTGGAATCGCCGGGTAATAAGCGTAGCGCGTCTGCCAGTCGGCACGCCGGTTCATGTCGAACGGCGTGTTCTCGCCGCGCCTGATTTCGTTGGGATCGATCCCCTTCAACCCTTCCATATCGGCGCCGGCGCAGAACGCGCGACCCGCGCCTGTCAGCACGATGACGCGCACATTGTCGTCGGCGGCCGCCGTTTCCATCGCATGGCGCACGTCGCGCTCCATGATCGCGGTCCACGCGTTCATGCGGTCCGGCCGGTTGAGCGTAATGGTCGCGACCTTCTCGCTGACCTCATAAAGAATATGCTGATAGTCCACGGCGATCTCCCTCTTGTTTTCTTTTATTGAGTTTCGCGCGCGAGCCTTTCGGCCACGCCATGCGGACAGATTAGCACATCTGATGATTTTGAAAGGCGCGTGGAGGCGCGGGGAAATTCCGCGTGGCGGCTATTCGGCAGCTTCCGACATGATCGACATCGGCATGCGCTTGAGCCAGCCGGCGATGAATTGCTGCAGCCACGCGCGCTCAGCGACGTCGTGCACCGCGCGATCGGCAAAGTGCGAATGCGGCGCCCGCGCACCCGGCAAATCCATTGTCTCGCAGCGCGTGGTCCAGCGATGCATCATCGCGTAGGTCACGTCGGGGTGAAACTGGAAGCCGAAGGCATGGCCGGACTGGAACGCCTGCACCGGAAAGTCGTCGCCCTCCGCCAGCAATTCGGCGCCGGCCGGCAGCTCGAACCCCTCGCGGTGCCAGTGGTAAACCTGATCCGGCCAGTTCGGGCAAACCGCGTGGCCGGCTTTCGTCGGGCGGATCGGGTAATAGCCGATCTGGGTACGGCCTTGCGGATGGGGTGCTACCGGCGCGCCCAATTGTTTGGCGAGCATCTGGGCGCCGAGGCAGACGCCGAGGAATGGGCGCTGCTCGCGCAGGGGAACCTCGATCCAGTCGATCTCCCGGCGCACATATTCGTCAGGGTCATTGGCGCTCATCGGGCCGCCGAAGATCACCGCGCCGGCATGCAGATCCAGCGTCTCCGGCAGAGGGTCGCCAAACCTCGGGCGGCGAATGTCGAGGGTATGCCCCAGCGCACGCAGCGCGTTGCCGACCCGGCCCGGCGTCGAGCTCTCCTGGTGCAGGACGATCAGGACCGGCAGCAGAGGTAGGGTTTCTTGGGTCGGCGCGGCGGCCAGCGCCCTTTGCCCCGGAAAGGGCAGGACGTTTTCGCCATTTTTTCGCGACCGGAACGACATCGACGTGCTCAGGGCCTCAAACCAAAACCATACCTAAGTGAGTCTTAATTTCAGGTGAGTTCATGCGGGGCCTGCAGATATTTGCAAATATCTGCAAGCAAATCGCGGGCCAGAGCGTCTGTGAGGCGTATCACGCCACCTTTCAGCGCTTGCGCAGCTGGAAACGGCCAACCGCCGCCAGGATGAAAGAGCGCGGGAAGAACCTGAGCAGGAACGGCACGATCTTGATGCCAACACCGGGCAACACCGCGCGCTTGTTGGCCATCAGGCCGTCATAGGCCTGTTTGGCGACATCGGCGGGCAGGACGTTGAGGATCACCGAATCGAATCCGGGCGCAAAGCCGGCGCGGGCCTGGAACTCCGACGGCACCGGGCCGGGGCACACCACGGTCACGCGCACGCCGCGCGGCGCCAGTTCCGCCCGCATCGCTTCGGTGAACGACAAGACATAGGCCTTGGACGCGTAATAGACCGCCATCCCCGGACCCGGCAGAAAAGCTGCAACCGAGCCCATGTTGAGCAGCCCGCCGCGATGGCGGATCAGCTGATCGGCAAACCGCAGCGACAGATCCGTCAGCGCGCTGATGTTGACCGTGATCATGTCGAGCTGGTCGGCGCGGTCGCGCTGGATCGCTTTGCCGAACACGCCGAAGCCCGCATTGTTGACGACGTATTCCACTTCGACGCCGGCCGCCGTCAGTGCGTCGGCAATCCGGTCGGTTGCCCCCGTTTGGGTGAGATCGCAGGGAATCACGATCGGCGCCGCACCGCCTGCCGCGGTGATTTCAGCCGCCAATGCCGTCAACCGGTCCGCGCGCCGCGCCACCAGCGCCACGCGATGGCCCCTGGATGCAAACACACGCGCCAGTTCGGTGCCGATTCCCGCCGATGCACCTGTAATCAGCGCCACACGCTCAGTCACGATCGAATGCTCTTAAAATGAATTACGGAAATACCGCCCAACGGGAGGACGAGAGCATAGGCTTATGGTGCGACGCAAGCCACCCCGCAAGCATATCGCCATGCAAAGGCACGCGCTGACTGAATCGAAGTCCAGCATTTTCAGGGTCTATCGCACGTCGGGATCGCGGGCCGCGCGCCACATTAAAGTTTCGTCATCTGCGGCCGCTTACGTTGTCGCGTCGGCCGCCTTCGACGCGCCCGCGAGCGGCTTGCCTTGAGACTTGCCCTCAGAATTTCCTTGCCGCTCCGCGACACGGTGCTTGAGATCGATCCGGTCGCGCGACGAGACGCCCAGGAGATCTGCGGCGCGCCAGAGCACGTTATCCTCGAACTCGGAGACGTCACCGTCGGCATACACCATTTCCCACATCATCTCGACGATGCGGAGCCTGCCTTCCTCATTCACGCTGCGCATGATGACGCTGGTGAAATGATAGAGATCGACCGCGTCGCCTTCGACCCGCGTCGCCGAGGCAATCAATCGGTCCGCGGTGCCGGGATCGAGCTCAAAGCGGCTTTCGATCAGGCTGTGCAATTTGCGCTTCTCCAGCGCCGTCGGCTCGCCGTCGAGCGAGACGACGTGAACCAGCAGCGCCGTCGCCGCCAGCAGATACCCGGTATCGTCGAACGCCCGATCGCGATCCGCATCGGGGGAGACAATGTCGGCGATGAATTGGCGAAGTCCGTCGAGCATCGACACCTCTGTGGAACGAAGATTGATAGCGGTTATATGGCGTGGAAAATCAGGCTGCGCAATGCGCGGGGCCTGCCGGGGAAGCATTACGTTTAGGCAATCTGGATACGTCGTCATTCCGGGATGGTGCGTGAGCACCAGACCTCAGGTGCGCAATTGCGCACCGGGGAATCTCGAGATTCCGGGTTCGATGCTGCGCATCGCCCCGGAATGACGGACTCACTCTCACGGTATTTCGTACACCACGATCTTGTCGGCGATGCCGCGCAGCGCCGCCTGTTTCTGGATCGGCTTGATCGCTTCCCTCTCGAGGATGCCGGCAACCGCAGGCGACTCGATTACCGGACCGGTGATGTGCATCTCCTGCGAGGTCGACAGGCTCTGCACACGGGCGGCGATATTCACGGTCTGGCCAAAATAGTCCTGGCGGTCGTTGAGCATGACGGCAAGACACGGGCCTTCGTGAATGCCGATCTTGACGACGAGGTCCTCGGTGCCGCGCGCAGCATTGAGGGCGTCCATCGCGGAGCGCATGCGCAAGCCTGCAACGATCGCGTGTTCAGGTTTGATGAACGTCGCCATCACGGCATCGCCAATCGTTTTGACGACGGCGCCCTTTTCCGACGAGATGATTTCCAGCAGCGCGTGGAAATGTGCGCGCACCAGATCGAACGCGGCGAGATCGCCGACCCGCTCGTACAGAGCGGTCGATCCTTTCAGATCGGTGAACAGGAAGGTCAGCGACGTGATCTTGAGGCGTTGATCGACGCTGAGATTGTCGGCCTTGAACACGTCGCGGAAGGTCTGGTTCGACAGCATCCGCTTGGCCGTGAGAAACGGCTTCCGCTTGCCGATCAGGTGATGCATCACATCACCAGCGATAAAGACCGTAGGCAACGTCCGCACATCAGCCTGATTGTCGAGCGACAATCGCAGCGGTCCTGGACGCAGGGTCCTGGTTCCGCCCGTCGGCGTCGCGGTCTTGTTGTAGACCAGCGACAGCTGCTGGCGTTCCTTGGTCGGCTCGCCCTGAACGTCGATGAACTCCGCCGAATGCGTCACCGGTTCGAACACGATGATGAATTCTTTCGGCAATTGCAGCGACAGCACCGCCTTCTCGCCCGCCGGCAGTTCAAGCGTATCCAACGTCACCTCGTCGGCCAGCGTCGCGATATCAGCCGCGTCGAAATCGATGCCCGAACTCCAGAACATCTGTTTGTAGTATTCCCAGACCGGCAGCGTATTGGGATCATGCGCGGCGATGCGCCTGACCCGGGGGCTGACGGTAAAGGCCACCTCCACCTGCTCGTCGACCGAGGCCTCGTAACCGCAGGCGCAAAGGCCGCAATGGTAGTCGTCCGGACTGAGCGATTTCAGCGTGCTGTGGGCGCCGAGCACACCGCCGCAACCGGGGCACAACACGTTCCAGGTCAGGTCGAACAATCCAAGCCGCGACGCGTGCAGAAAGCCCGAAATCACCCGCTCTTCGTCCAGCCCGCTGCGTTTCGCAAAATCCAGCACGTTGATGCGGTTGAGCTCATGGTCCTGGCCGTTCTCGACCGCAAGCCGGATCGCATCGGCCACCGCGGGATCGGCGGTCTGATTGAGCATGGAAAATTGCGCTTTGACGTCACTCATGATCGCAGCCTAGAGCAGTTTGAGCGGGCCTCCAAGCCAGGCAATGCGCCATGCGCATTACCGCGGCACGATGGCAAACAGCGGTGAGCGGTCCGGCTGGGTCGTCACCACGCCGACCGGCATCACCGGCGCCTTGTCGACCATGCTGACACGGAACGCGCCGATCATCTTGGCCAGCGCCAGCACCGCCTCCACCAGCGCGAAATGCGCGCCGATGCAGACGCGCGCGCCGACACCGAACGGCAGATAGGCGAAGCGATCGGGCGGCGCCCCCGTCATGAAGCGCGAGGGCACGAATGCGTTCGGATCGCGCCACAATTTTTCGTGCCGGTGCAGCAGCCACGGCGCGATCAGCACGACGTCGTTTATCTTCACCGGCATGCCGCCGATCGTATCCGGCCCGGCTGCCGCGCGTATGATCAGGAAAGCGGGCGGGTAAAGCCGCATGGTCTCGTCGACCACCGCGCGGGTGAACTTCAACCGCTCGATGTCAACCGCCCCGTTTACGGTGGCGAGCTCGCCATTGACGCTCGCGCCCTGCACCTCGGCTGCAACCTGTTCCTGGGTCGTGGGGTCGAGTGCCAGAAGATAGAGCGACCAGAACAGCGCGGTGGCAGTCGTCTCGTGGCCGGCGAGAATCATGGTCGCGACTTCATCGCCGAGCTGTTCGTCGGTGAAGGCATCGCCGGTTTCGGGATCGCGCGCCGCGCCCATCAGGTCGAACAGATCGCGCGGCGGCGCTCCTTCGGTCTTGCCGGCGGCGCGGCGCTCTTCCATCAGCATGCCGACAAAGGCCGTCCAGCGCTTGCGGAAGCGGGCGCGCGCGAAATCCTGCGGGCTTGGCCAGCGCGGCGGCAGCAGCATGTCGAGAAAATGCGGCGACGCCAGCCGCTCGCCATACTCCGTCACGAAATTGCGCAAGGCGGCGCCGTGGCGGTCCATGCCGAACGAAAACATCGTGCGTCCGGCAATCTCGAGCGTCATCCGCTGCATGACCTGGCGCAGATCCACCGGCGCGTGGCTGACGGTTCTGAGCTTGGCGATGGTGTCGTCGGTCGCGGCCAGCATGTGCGGAACCAGCGTCGTCACCGCGCGCGGCGTGAAGGCCGGCGACAGCGTTCGGCGCTGATGTTTCCAGGCGCGTCCCTCGGCGGTCAACAATCCGTCGCCGACCAGCGGCCGCAGCACCCGGAAGCTGGCCGGCGTGCGCGTATAGTTCTCGTAATTGTCGACCAGGACATGCCGGATGGCGTCCGGCGTGTTGAGAATGAAAGTGCTGCGCCGGAAAAAACGGCCGCGGACGATGTCCTCTTCATAGGCCCGCTGGCCCCAGCTGCCGATCACGTTCTCGCGGATCGCCTTGATCCGCCGCAGCATCGTCATGTCGTCGGGCGCACGCGGCGGGCTCGGTGGCACCAGCGGCTGCGCAACCGGCATGTCGTAGGCTTCGGCAATGCTCATGGGCGCCACTTTCGTAGCCCGGATGAGCGAAGCGATATCCGGGATGGTGCCAAAGCCCCGCATATCGCTGCGCTCATGCGGGCCAAGATCTAATCCAACATCTATCTATGTCTCCGATCCCGGCATGACAAAGGCGCCGGCACCGGTAACAGTCGAGAAAACAGCTAATAAGTCAGCTCAGCTACCGCAATCCGGTTTTCCGCTGCCGGCCAGGCCCGCGCCACGATTCGCTCCTGGTTGAACAGCGCCACCACGGCGCGGCCGGCCTCCTCGACCGGAAGCCGCAAGGTGGTGACCGAATCGGTCGGCACGCCCGGTTTCACGTCCTTGGGCTCCTTGCCGTCGAACAGGACCACGTCGCGGGGCAGGCCGAAATAGCCCCGCGGCCGCGACATCAGCACCACAGCGCCGGCGCCGGAATCGGCAGATCCGAGCGGCCGGGCGGCCCGCAAATGCAGGATGTCGGAGGAGCGCGGGAATGGCGAACGGTAAGAATGCGTCGTGGTTGCGTGCGGCGAGGTCAGCACGATTTCGAGATACCAGCTGGGGTCGACTTGCGCCGGACCCCAGCGGCCATCGGCGCCGGTCTGCGAAGAATGAATCGGCCCGCCACTGCGTTCGCCCGTCTCGGCGGAGACGCGATAGACATCGACCGTTGCGCCGGAAACCGGACGGTTGGTCTGGACGCCGGTCGGCGTGCCCGTCACCAGCCCGCTCAGCCTGACCTGCGCTTCCGGCACGATATCGAGACGCGACGGTTCGCGGCCGGCAATGAATTTGTAGATCTCGCGGAACGCGCGCGGATGGTACGCGGTCTCGCGATGATCGATTGCCCCGAGCGCCAGATTGGTTGCACCTTTCAGCGCCGGACCTTCTGCGGTCACGCCGGTTGGCGTGCCCGGCTTGCCGACGAAGCGGCCGTCGGCTTGCGCGAATTTGTCGATGCCGTCGCTGCGCAGCGTCAGAAATGCCGTGCCATCAGTGACTTCGTTTTCGCCCTCGTTCAGGCCGCGCAGGAAAGGCCCACGGCCGTTGAACTCGCCGCCGAGGCCGTCGTCCCAGTCATAGACGCCGTGGTTGGGAACGCCGCACAGCACAGCATGGCTGACATCGCCGCCGCCGTTCTTGGCATAATTGCGGATCGAATTGCCGCCGCGCGAATTGCCGACCAGCGCGACGCGCGGCGCACCGGTGCGGCGCTTCAATTCCTTGATGGCCTCGCTAAGTTCACGGCGCTGGTCTTCGGTCGACGAACGGTTCAGCTGCTCCAGCTTGTCGTCGCTGCGCGCCAGGGGATCGGTGAAATTGATCGCGAACATCCGCTCGTGCGGCACGCCGTTCGACTCCATCCGCCACAGCGTGGTGATCCAGAGCGCGGCATGATCGCCATTGCCGTGCACGAACAGGATCGGCGGAATCTCGGCGGCCGCAGGCACAGCCGGCGCAGCCTGTGCCAACGCCCCGAATCCGAAGGGGCCGCCCAGCAAAGATAGCGCGCCGGCGCTTTTCAGGATCGATCGCCGCGATAGGCTCATCTTGTGACCTTCCGTTACTTTTCAGTACTTTAGCTGTGTCCTAGCACCACCGAGGGCGGTGTAACTACTGGACAGGGCAGGGTTTTCGCAGGCATCACTTTAAAATCAAATGGAATCAAACCGGTGACAGGGGACAGGCGGAACGGACCATGACCGACCAGCCGAAGCGCTCGCGTTTTGCCGCCGACAGCATCGCAGCGCCGCTACGGCACGCGGTGTTCCGCCGGATATGGCTCGCCAGCCTGGTGTCCAATCTCGGCCTGTTGATCCAGGGCGTCGGCGCGGCCTGGGCGATGACGCAGATGACGTCCTCGGCCGACAAGGTCGCATTGGTGCAAACCGCGCTGATGCTCCCCATCATGCTGATCTCGATGCCGGCCGGCGCCATCGCCGACATGCACGACCGGCGCGTCGTGGCGCTGGTCTCGCTGTCGATCGCACTGGTCGGCGCCACCGCGCTGACCGTGCTGGCGTGGTTCAACCTCGTCACCCCGAATGTGCTGCTGGCGCTGTGCTTCATCGTCGGCTGCGGCATGGCGTTGTTCGGGCCGGCCTGGCAGGCCTCGGTCAGCGAGCAGGTGCCGGCGGAAACGTTGCCGCAGGCCGTCGCGCTCAACGGCATCAGCTATAACATCGCGCGAAGCTTTGGACCGGCGGTCGGCGGCATCGTGGTCGCGACCGCGGGTGCGGTCGCGGCGTTCGCGGTCAACGCGGTGCTCTATCTGCCGCTGATGGTCGTGCTGTTTCTGTGGAACCGCACCCATGAGCCGTCGCGCCTGCCGCGCGAGCGTCTCAACCGCGCGATGGTCTCCGGCGTGCGCTATATCGCCAACTCGCCGTCGATCCGCATCGTGCTGATACGAACATTGGTCACCGGACTGATCGGCGGTTCGGTCTCTGCGCTGATGCCGCTGGTGGCGCGCGATCTGCTGCATGGCGGCGCGCAAACCTACGGCATCATGTTAGGCGCCTTCGGCATGGGCGCCGTTATCGGGGCGCTCAACATCACGGAAGTGCGCAAGCGGCTGAGCGGCGAAGCCGCGGTGCGCGCCTGCGCGATATCGATGGCCGGCGCGATTGCCGCGGTGGCGTTCAGCAAGAACGCAGCGCTGACCGCAGCGGCCCTCGTACTCGCCGGCGGCGTGTGGATGCTGGCGGTCGCCCTGTTCAACATCGGCGTGCAGCTCTCGGCGCCGCGCTGGGTCGCGGGCCGCTCGCTGGCAGCCTTCCAGGCGGCGATCGCCGGCGGCATCGCGGTCGGAAGCTGGGGCTGGGGCCATCTGACGGACTACGCCGGCGTCGAGGCCGCATTGCTGGTCTCCGCAGGCCTGATGCTGGTTTCGCCTGTTCTCGGCATTTGGCTGCGCATGCCGCCGGTCGGCGCGCGCAACGAGGCTGCCACCGAAGTGCTGGCCGATCCCGAAGTGCGGCTGTCGCTGACCGGACGCAGCGGACCGCTGGTGGTTGAGATCGAATATCGCGTGGCGCAGGACAACGCCCGGCTGTTCCACAATGTGATGCAGGAAGTGCAGCTGAGCCGCCAGCGCAACGGCGCCTATGGCTGGTCGATCGCGCGCGACATCGCCGATCCCGAATTGTGGACCGAACGCTATCACTGCCCGACCTGGCTGGATTATCTGCGCCAGCGCAACCGCGCGACGCAATCCGAACGCGCGCTGCACCAGCGCGCGATCGACTTCCACCTCGGACCCGAGCCGATCCGCGTGCGCCGCATGCTGGAGCGACCGTTCGGATCGGTGCGCTGGAAGGAAGATACGCCCGACCGCGCGGCCAACGAGGTGTTGCCGGTCGCGACCGTGGCGGGCAGCAGTACGTAGATATCTCACCATCGTCATTCCGGGGCATCGCGGAGCGATGAACCCGGAATCTCGAGATTCCGGGCTCGTGCTTCGCACGCCCCGGAATGACGGAGAGACTAACTACCGCCCGTGGCTCGCCAGCGTTTGCTGACAGCCCTTGCTGATACGGGTGCGGTTCTGCTGCAGGCACGCCAGCACGACCATGTCGCCGTCATTCATCTGGGCGCGGCAAAACCGCGAGACGTCGCGGGCGCAGGCGTCATGGCCCGGCTGCTGTTGCGCCGAAGCCATTGAGGTCATCAGAACCAAGGGAATAACGAAAAGAAATCTGATCATCTTAGTTGCCTTCACACACAGCAATAAACGATCCCCGCCTTCTATCGCGTTTTCAGGCGAAAGCCAGCCCGGACCTAGTCCGGCAAAGACGGTTTGGTGCAGGAAGTCAGCGGCCGGGAAACGAAAAAAACGCCTGCGTCGCATCGACGCAAGCGTTTTTCGAGAGCCGAGGCGGAATGGGATTATTGCGCGGCGACCTTGCTGGACTTCTGCGCGGCGAAATCGCGGTCCATCACCGCGCGGCAACCGCTGGAGAGATTGCCGCGATTCTTGACCATGCAGGCGGTGATCTTCGGAATGTTCGGGATTTCGGAGCTGCAGAGGCGGAAGGCATCGCCCGTGCACTGCGAGCGGGCTTCTTCGCTGAAGGCGTAGCCCGCGGTCGAGGTAACAGCGGAAAGCGAAGCGGCAACGGCGAGCGCAATGCTGACGTTGCGAACGGTGGTGAAGAAAGCGGTCATTTTCGGCTCCCATTGGCGCCGCGGATGCGGGGCCCCTTGTTGATGACCGCACCATGCACCCGGGTTCCCGCACCCGCTGTGACGTTCGTCACACAGAGATAAGCCCCTAATTTTCCAGAACTCCCGGCGCCGCGTTGGGGAGGCGTTAAGACCTTATTGGCATTAATGGCCCGTTGCGTTGTGTCCCTTGCGTTATGTGGAAAGTGTAGCGATGCGTAATGCGTTAGGCCTGATGCTGGCCACTGTTGTTTCGGCGGCTGTGATCGCCGGTGTTTGGTTCTGGACCTCCTCGCCGCGTGCCGATGCGGCCCCTCAAACTGTCGCCGCCCGCAAGGCCGAGCCGTTGCCGGCCGCCGCCAAGTCGAAGGATGACGTCGAGGTAACGGCGTCGCTCACGAAGCCGGCCCCGCCGCCCGCACCTGCTGCGCCTGTGGCCGCAAAACCGGTTTGCGCCAATCCCGATGCGCTCGGCGTCAGCCGCACCGTCATTATCGACACCACGGGCGGACCGGGTTTCGGTTTCCTGCAATACAAGCAATTCGACTTCCTGACCGAGAAAGAGGTCGTGCTGACCTTCGACGACGGTCCGTGGCCGACCACGCCTGCGGTGCTGAAGGCGCTGGCGGACGAATGCACCAAGGCGGTGTTCTTCCCGGTCGGCAAGCACACCACCTATCACCCGGAAATCCTCCGCCAGGTTTTCGTAGCCGGCCACACCGTCGGCTCGCACACCTGGTCGCACGCGCATCTCGACAGCAAGAAGATGACGGAAGCGCAGGCCAAGGAAGAGATCGAGAAGGGCTTCAGCGCCGTGAAGATGGCGATCGGCGCTGCACCCGCGCCGTTCTTCCGCTTCCCCGGGCTCGGACACACCCAACCCACGCTGGCCTATCTCGGCACGCGAAACATCTCGATGTTCTCGGTCGACGTCGATTCCAACGACTTCAAATCGAGCGGTCCCGACCAGGTCATCCAGAACGTCATGACCAAGCTCGACAAGCAGGGCAAAGGCGTCATCCTGATGCACGATCTGCAGAAGCACACGGCGACCGCGCTGCCGACGCTGCTGCGCCGCCTCAAGGCCGGCGGCTACAAGGTCGTGCTGATGAAGGCCAAGGTGCAGCTTGAGACCTTGGCCGAGTATGATGCGATGCTGGTCAAGGACCTCAAGGTCCCGACCGTCGCCAGCCGCCCGATCGCCAGCGTGGTGCAGACGGCTCAGGAGTAAGGCGATCGCGGCAGCGCCGCCAACGCAATCATCCCAAGCAGCAACGCGCCCCCGGATTGATCCGGGGGCGCATCTTGTTTTCTCGGATTACCAGTAGATGCCGTGCCGACGCAGTTCGTTGATGATGCGCGCTTCGTTCCAGTAACGCTTCTTCCGGGGCTTATCGTAGCGCGGACCATCGTCATACGGCCGACGCGAGTCCGAGTATCGGGGGTCGTCCTTGTATTTCGGCTCATCCCGATATCGCGGTTCGTCCTTATACCGTGGTTCTTCCTTGTATCGCGGCTCGTCCCTGTAGCGTTCGGGCTTGGGTTCGACGATCGCCGGACGCTCGACATATTTCGGAGCCTCGGTCTTCGGCGCGTCCGCCTTTGGCGCTTCGGCTGCTTGCGCGACTTCCGCAACGCGCGGGGCTTCGGCGGTCTGCGAAATTGTGTTTGCCTTGGGGGCGGGTGCCGGGGCGGTCGTCTGCAGGCCGCTTCCGGCCAGCGAGAGGCTCCGGTTATCCCCTCCTTGCGCGGTGGCAGACGCCAAAACGAACCCTGCGATCAGAATGAGTTTGCGCATGATGTGTCTCCCGTTTTTGGTGGCGGGAAAACTAGGCGAGGACCGCGGATCGTTATGTGAGATAGGTCACGTAAGGGCGTGTACGATGGGCGGGGTGCCGGCATTCGAACCCGTGGGCGCACAACACTAGCGGGGCCGTGCTGCGCCGTCGGCCAGTTCCAGGGGATCTTGAGCGGCCTCAAAACGGGGAATGATGTCGGCGGGAAGTGCAACCAGCTTTGCTGCACGGTTGATGGACGATCCAAATACGGTGGCTGCCGCGACGTGCTTTGCCAGTTGCGTGTAGTCGTTCCAAATCAAATAGAACATCAGTGGTGGCTGCTCTCCATTATCAAGCAATTGGCTGGCGCGTTCGCCGGCTCCCTCGGTGAGCCACCATTGGTGCGCCAACGTGACAATCCTTCGAAAATTACGAATCGTGCCGGACTGCTTGCCGGGGTGAACGCCGGACAATTGAGCGCAATGTGTCAGCCAATTGAGGCCAGCTAAAATAGCGATCGCAAAATCGGTCGTCGCAGTTCCGGTGAAATCGATCACGGTCTCGTCGTGAGGGCGCTGAAACAGATAAGCGTTCATCATCTCGATCTGGCGGTCCGCACCGGTCAGCAACTCGAATTGCGGGCTTGGCACCATCGTCACATATCGCATCGCTTCGAGCCGGGTGTGATCCCAAACCGAGCTGATATCGCCATCCAGATCCGAAAGCGCCCGCTTGCAGGCCGGATAGATCAGTTTGCCGTTATCGGCATCATCGAGGTATCGCGGAACGCGGCTGCGTATTTCTTCAAGGATCGCGTGCGGTCCGCCAACGCGCCCCGTGTCGGCGGACTTCGTCGAAGGCTTTTTCGATTTCCACCAGTCAAACACTGCCTTGCCCTCTGGCCAGGCGAAGAAATCAGGAGCAAAGCCAGATAATAGCGACCGCCATTGGCAAGCCCAAGACCAGGGCAACGGCAATTGTCGATGTGAATGCGGAAAGCAAATTTACCCCCAGTTGCACCTTGCCCGGTTCAGACATGGCTCTACTCCACGGTTCGGAAAGGCAAAAAGCCGGTCACCGGGACAGCGGAGACGGCTTCTCGCCGCACACTCGTTTCCAGAAGGGACGACGCAGGGTGCGCCGACATGGTTAATGGAGGGTTAACGGCGCGGGATGGGCACGGAAAATGCCGGCACGGCCACCTCGGGGCTGAGAACAGCGGGCACCATCGCTGGAACGTAGTCGGCTACAGAACCAGCTGTTACCTGGGGAACAGCGCGCCGATTCACCTTCAAGCATTCTCCCAATCACAGGACGCGAACGGTCGCGCCCGACCCAACATGAGCGAGAGCCATGAACACGCAAACCCAGCAGATTGCCGCCCCTGACGTGCTGACCGATGAAGCGCTTGCAGCCGTGTACGGCGGCGCGAAGCAGCAAGTTACGAAAGCGGAATATGAGCGCATCCTTGCCAAGATGATCGCTGACAGTAAGCCCAAAACTTTTTTTGGATTGTTCTAGATAGATCTCGAGCCCTGAGGTTGGCGGAATGATCTTGGTACTCCGCAAGACGCCTCGGACCCGTCGGAAAGCTGGTGCCGCAAACAGGACTCGAACCTGTTACCCCGTCATTGCTTGGGATGGTGCAGCAGTTCGTCTATCCGTGGATACTCATTGGATTGACGTTATGCACGCGTAAGGGCTTCGCATTGGTCGGATGGCTTGTCACGATTGCCTCGACCTTGAATCTTTGCACCGCTGGCTATCCATACTTCATAATCTACGCCCTATTTCTAATCGGACCCTACTTGTTGATCGTGAGCTACGGCCCGACGCGAGGTGTCATCTCCTTGAACGAAGGAGTTCCAGGAGGGGGATTTCTCAAAAATCTGGTGGTGGGTACCTCCGCCCTGACAATTGGCGGTCTGGCAAGCTTGCCTTGGCTGTTGGAAGTGCGCCAGATCTTGAGCTTTACCGCCGCGCGCTCAACTGCTGACTATGACTTCGCCACCAAATACTCTTACTCGCCACTTCAGACTCTCGGTGCCTACGTCTTCCCGCCCGTGGGAAATCCAGAGGGGTGGGTCTATTTCGGTACGCTCAGCCTCTTCATCATTTCATTCTTCGTTGTGATTGTGCTGCACAGGCCCAAGACGCGAAGCGAGGACTTTTGGCTCATTGTACTCAGCGCATGCTGGATCGCGACCGTAACTGGCATGACACTCGGGCGGTATTCATATTTGTTTGACATGGTCTGGAGCACATTTCCTTTTCTGCAAGGTCTGCGAATTTGGGGCCGCCTGAATATCGTATTGCTTCCGGTCTTCGCGCTCCTTCTTGCTCGCGCTTGGCAAGTCTTCGAAACACAGCTGATTTCGCCAAGCGATCTATCTCGGTCGTGTAAGTTCGCTCTGTATTCATTCATGGCACTCGTGGTCGCAGTTCAACTCGGCCTTTTGTTCGGTGCAACGTTTGATTACTACTGGCTCCATTATGCCGTAGCTCAGCTTGGGCCCGCTTGGTGGTACCCGCTCATGGGCGTCGTTTCTGCGCTGACGATGGCATTCTTCATGTCTACAGCCGTTCGCCGCAAAATCTCCATACGGCCAGCGGCATTCTTGATTGTTTGCGTCGGCGTTATCACCGTTGATATTTGGCCGGAGTCCAGCACGCAGTGGGCAGCTCGTTATCCCGACCGATACAGCACCCGCGTAACGCACCCTATCGCGGATCAGGTCTCCGCCGGATTTACCGCTCCACGTCGGAGTGTTTATGGAGCAATTTGGCCGGAGTATCTCCCATCGTTTAACCTCGGAGTCGTCTCCGCTTGGTACAGTGAGGGTTATGTCCGCTTTTATAATCGTTACTTCAATGGGGATGCTAGCGTACGGCCGGACCTGCCGGCGGAGGAACGCGCGGCGCTAGAAACTTTCCTCGGCATCCGTGATGGCTCAAGGCTGTTCTTGACCCGAACTCTCGACCACCCCACTATCGCCAGCTTCCTGGCTGATGCGCGTGAAGTGGAGCAGAGCAGCCGCATAACTGTTGAGCGCTATGATGGGACCGAACTCCGCGTCCGCATCACCGCAGGCGAGCCGCTGATCTTAAGCTTTGTTGACAATTGGCTCCCTGGCTGGAACGCGACTGTGAACGACAAGCGAAGGACTATCGAACTATTGTTCGGAACCTTCAAAGCCTTACGTGTCGATCCAGGGGAAAATGAAGTTCGGTTCACATATCGTCCGGAGATGTTGAAGTATTTCTCGGCGACCCCTTAGCTTCGTTTTCATCTATCTCGGCAACACAGTGCCCGAATTGCTTGTCTGTCAGTCATAGCTTCTTCGCGAAAGTCGCTTTCGGGGTAGGAGACTTACTCGTCGGATATTTTGACCGGAATCTGCAGTGGTCTTCCCGTTACTCCGAAATACGCTCGGGTCCGCTTTCGCCCATTAGGCGAAGTGGTGCCGCAAACAGGACTCGAACCTGTGACCCCGTCATTACGAATGACGTGCTCTACCAACTGAGCTATTGCGGCGGACCAGACGCAGCGTTCGACAACTGGGCCGAAAACGCGTGCCACCTGATATCGGGCAGCGCCCGCCTTGGCAAGAAAAACGCAAGCCCCCGGGCCTACTCCCCGCCCCAGCGTGACAAAAATCCCCGCCAGCCGCCGGCCTGGGCCTTGGGCGGGCCGATTTGCTGGGCGAATTCGTCCGGAGGGCCGTCCTCGTCGATTCCCGGGTCATCCGGCGCCCGAACAATGGGAATCACGGCCGGAATCGGCGCCGGAACCGCCTTCGGAATGTCCTGGCGGGCGCGAAACAGCGGCGCGGCAACGGCGGGCGCGGGTTGGGCGGGCGCCGGTGCGGGTGACGGCTCAGGCTCTGCGGCTGGGGTCGGTTCCGGTTCGACGCTGGCGGCCGGCGGCGCGTTGTCCTGGGCGGCCGCAGCTGCGGGCGCGACAACAGGCTCGGGCGCGACGGGGGCTGCCGGTTCCGCCGGCTCGCTTTCGACCGGGGCTGGAGCCGGCGGCTCGAGCACGACCGCGCGGCGCGGCGTCGCCAGCATCGCCTCTTCGAACGGCGAGGATTCGATGGCGGGGCCCTTGTCGGACGGCAAGGCCGCGACCGGGGTCTGCCACTGGAAGGCGTCGAGGCGGCCGGTGACCGGCGAGACCGGCCGCCAGCGATCGCTGACATAGCCATCCGCGGTCCAGGCCGGATCGTGCAGCGCGCGCACCGCGCGCAAGGTCCACGCCCGCGCCCGGCCGCTGTCGCCATGTTCGGTGCGCTCGATCTCCGCCATAAGCAGCGCCACGCGCTGCGTCGGCGCTGTGATGAACGGCGCCAGCGCTTCGCGCGCTTTCGTAAATTCGGAGGCGTCGATCGCGGCGCGCGCGATCGCGAGCGCGCCCTCGATATGGCCGGGCGCTTTGGCCGCAAGCGTTTCGACGCGCACCAGCCGCTGGCGCGCGGAATCGCCGAGCTTCACATGGGCATAGGCATCGGCGAGATCAGGATGCGGCTGCGCCAGCCACGCGGTTTCGACCAGGCGCATCGAACGCCGCACCTGATGTGCCTCGCTTTCAAACTTGCTCGCGAGCACCGCGGCCGGCACCAGCGTCGGCGCCAGCTTGACCGCCTCCATCACGCTCTGACGCGCGAGATCGCGATCGACCTTCTCGAGCTCGAGCGCGCGTGCCGTCAGCAACACGCCGCGGTGACGGCGATAGGTCGCCTTGTCGATCAGCCCCGAGGACTGGTTGTTGTCGAGAATGCGGAGCGCGCCGGTCCAGTCGCTCTTGGCGCAGCAGAACCCGAGCACGGCATGCGACGCCCATGACGAAGACGGCGACAGTTTCAGCGCTTCCTCGGCGACCATCACGGCGGCGACGGGATCATCCGCGCGCTGCGCCTCGATGAACAGGCCGCGCAGGCCGAGCAGCCGCGTATCCGCGCGCTCGGCCATGGCGTGGAAGGCGCGCTGCGCGCCTTCGCGATCGCCATCGAGCTGCGCCGATTGCGCTTCCAGCAGCAGCGCCAGCGGATCCTCTGCCGCATGGCGGCGCGCGACGTCTGCATGCGCGCGGGCGGCGGTGGAATCGCCGTGACCGATCGCGAGTAATCCTTGCGTGATCGCATGGCGGCCGCGGGCGTGGCGCTTCTCGCGCCGATTACGACGCAGACGCGTCGGCGTGCGCCACAATCCGCGCAGGATCGCCCAGATCAACATGGCCGCGACGATGACAATGCCGAGCCCCAGCACGAATACCGGCAGCGTGGTCGCGATCTTCAGATTGCCCGACGACAGCACGACCTCGCCGGTCTGTTCGGCAACCCAGGCCGCGCCGGCTGCACCAAACGCGATCAACAGCAGAAACAGAATGATCCGGACCATCGGATTCCTTATTGCGCTGGTTTGGAGAGCACGGCCATGGCGTCGGCCGCAAATTGACGGGAGGCGGCCAGCGCGGCATCGCGCGCGTCGGCCTTGTCGAGCCAGGCTTGCGCCAAGGCACGATCGGCCGGCGCCAGCGTTTTCAGTTCGCGTCGCGCTTCATTGGCATCGTTGCGCAACGCCGCCGCGGTCGCCCGCGCTACCACCGCGCCGCGGTCATTGCCTGCGGTATCGGTGCGTTCGATGCGGACCAGTTTGGCGGCGCCGGCCTGCAACCGCTCGACGATGCCCGAACCAGTCGTGGCGGTGTCCTGCGGCAACGCCGGCGACAATTTCGGCACCAGCGTCAGCAATTCGCCCGAGAGCTTGCCGGCGCTCGGCACGCCCGTTGCCGCGAACGGCTCGAGCGCCTTCAGCGCTTCGGCGTTGGGCGCCAGCGCTTTCGCGGTGGTCAGCGCCGCCGGATAGGGATCGCCGGTTCGAACGAGAACATCGAGCAACGCCGCCGCCACCACGCGGCGCAGCGGCAGATCGTCGGCAGGTTTCGTATCGACCGGCTTGTCGGCGATCTTGCTGCCTTGCTGCGCGATCTCCGCGGCCTGCGCCTGCATGGCGGTTTCGATCTTCGCGATTTGTTCGTTGATCCCGGAGAGATCGGGTGCGGGTGCGCCGTCGGCGCGCGGCGCGGATTTCACCTCGTTAAGCGCGGAGGCAAGTTTTTCGTTCTGCGTGCGCGCGGTTGTGAGTTCGCCGCGCAGCGCGGCGAGCGATTTTTCCAGCGTATCAATCCGCGCCAGGGAAGCGGGATCGGCGACCGGCGCGGCGGGCTTGCTGGTTTTGGTTTCGAGTCCCGCGACGCGGGCGGTAAGGCCGTCGATCGCAGCAGCACTAGGCTGCGGCGCGGGAGGCGCTGCCGCCGGCTGAACGGCGGGCCAGCCCAGCATCCAGCCGACGCCGATCACGAGCGCGGCCGCCACCGCGCCGGAGACGGGTGCAACGATCCAGGGGGAAACCGGCGCCGGCGCAGGCGCCGGTTGCGGCGCCGGTTCCGCCGCAGCCGCCTCGGTTGCAGTCTCGGTCTCGGCCGCCGCAGCCTCAGACGCAGCAGTCTCGGGTGCTGCGGTATCCGACCTCGTTGTATCGCCTGCTTTCGCGGTCTCGCTGGTCACTTCGGTGGCATCGAGATCGATCGTCGGCGGCTCGCGCTTGGGCCGCTCCGATTCGGGCAGTGATCCCTGATTTTCGGGCCTGTCGTCGACCATCGCAGCGGTTCCCTTAGCGTGAGTTTCCCTGAACCTATCAGAATCGGGCGGGGTTAGGCCAATCGGGTCCGCAAAGCACGGCTCAAAGCCTCGAACAAGGCATTTTCGTCGGCCTGGGCGGCCGCCGTGACCTGCGTCGCGCCGGCATCGCGCAAGACGGCGGCAACGGCAGCGGAAATGCAGCATTGTGGCAGCGCCAGCGCCGATATTTCGACGCCGCCCGACCGCGCCGCGTTCAGAAAGGCGCGCGCGCTGCGGCGTGAATAATGCAGCACCGCCTCGACCTGGTTCGCCACGAAAGCGTCACATACTTCCTGCGGCAGGCTGGACGCCGGAATCATCCGGTAGGTCGTGTGCGTCACGACGGTAAATCCCTTCTCGCCCAATTCGCCCGCAAGATCGCGCGCGAGATCGGCGCCGGCCAGATAGAGCAGCGTGCTGGCTTTCTTGAGTTGCTTCGATTTCACAGCTCCCAGCACCAGATCGCGCAACGCACCGGCGTCGCCCCTGGCCGCGATCACCTGGCTGAAACCAGCGTCCCGAGCAGCCGAGGCGGTGTGTTCGCCGACCGCGAAGAGCGGCAATTTCAACAGCCGGCTATCGGCCAGATGCGGCGCGATGGCGCGTAGCGCGTTGGCGCTGGTGACGATGATGGCACCGTAACGGGCATCGGCGTCGTCATGGAACGGCACCGCCTCAAATCGCAGCATCGGCGCCCGAAGCACTTCAAAACCCCTGGCGCGAAGGGCTGTGGCGGTGGCCTCATCGTCCGGATGCGGGCGCGTGACGAGAACGGCCATGCCTCAGACCTCCAAAAATGTCTTGCCGCAACCCTTGGCACAACCCTTGGCGCAAGAAAAAGCCTTGGCGTAAGAAAAAGCCTTGGCTCAAAAAATTTCGGCTTTAACCGGCGATTGCACCTAGCGACCTCGTAATGCTACCGGGTTACGGAAGCGTTGTTTTGACCTGATACGCAAGGGATCAAATTGGATAACGACACGCCGATGCTGGTGCTGGGTATCGAGACCACCTGCGACGAGACCGCGGCAGCGGTGATCGAGCGGGCGAGCGACGGCAGCGGCCGGATCCTGTCCAATATCGTGCGCTCGCAGACCGACGAGCACGCTCGCTTCGGCGGCGTGGTGCCGGAGATCGCGGCGCGCGCCCATGTCGATCTGCTCGACGGCATTGTCGATAGCGCGATGAAAGAGGCCGGAATCGGCTTCGCGCAATTGTCGGCGGTCGCGGCCGCCGCGGGTCCCGGCCTGATCGGCGGGGTAATCGTCGGCCTCACCACCGCAAAGGCGATCGCGATGGTGCACGACACGCCGCTGATCGCGGTCAACCATCTCGAGGCCCACGCGCTGACGCCGCGGCTTACTTGCGCGCTGGCGTTTCCCTATTGCCTGTTCCTTGCCTCGGGTGGTCACACCCAGATCGTCGCGGTCGTCGGCGTCGGCAAATATGTCCGGCTCGGCACCACCGTCGACGACGCCATGGGCGAAGCCTTCGACAAGGTCGCAAAGATGCTGTCGCTGCCTTATCCCGGCGGACCGGAGGTCGAGCGCGCGGCCACCGGCGGCGATCCAAAGCGATTTGCGTTTCCGCGCCCGATGCTCGGGCGGCCGGATGCGAATTTCTCGCTGTCGGGACTGAAGACCGCCGTACGCAACGAGGCCAGCCGGATGATGCCGTTGGAGCCGCAGGATGTCAGCGATCTCTGCGCCAGTTTCCAGGCCGCGGTGCTGGAATCCACCGCCGATCGATTGAGCGTCGGCCTGCGGCTGTTCCACGAGCAGTTCGGTCCGCCCCGCGCGCTGGTCGCGGCCGGCGGCGTCGCCGCCAATCACGCGATCCGCGACGCCCTGCAGGATGTGGCGGCGAAAGCGCAGACCACGCTGATCATTCCGCCGCCGGCGCTCTGCACGGATAATGGCGCGATGATCGCCTGGGCCGGCGCCGAGCGGATGGCGCTCGGGCTGACCGATACGATGGATGCGCCGCCCCGCGCGCGCTGGCTGCTCGATGCCAATGCCGCCGCACCGGCGGGCTACGCCAACACCAGGGCGGGATTTTAGCGATGCCGTCTGAGAACACCGTGGCGGTGATCGGCGCGGGCGCCTGGGGCACCGCGCTTGCGGCCGTCGCGGCGCGCGCGGGCCGCGATGTCATCCTCTATGCACGCAACGCCGAAAACGCCGCGCAAATGAAGATGGCGCATGCCAATCCGCGGCTGCCGGGCATGCGCCTCGACCAGCGCATCGAAATCACCAACCGCATCGCGGCCGCGGCCGGCGCCCACATCATCCTGATCGCAACGCCCGCGCAGAATTTGCGTGAAGCGGCCCTGGCGCTGGCCCCACATCTGAAGAAGGCGACGCCGGTTATCGCCACCGCCAAGGGCATCGAGCGCGGCACACATAAATTCATGACCGAAGTGATCGCGGAAGCCGCCCCCGACGCGATACCTGCGATCCTGTCGGGACCGAGCTTCGCCGACGATGTCGCGCGCGGACTTCCGACCGCCGTGACGCTGGCGGCAAAGGACGAGGCGCTGGCAAGCGCGCTGGTGCAGGCGCTCGGCTCATCCACCTTCCGGCCCTATCACACCACGGATATCCGCGGCGTCGAGATCGGCGGGGCGGCGAAGAACGTGCTGGCGATCGCGGCCGGCATCGTTGAAGGACGCAAGCTCGGCGCCTCGGCGCTGGCTGCCTTGACCACGCGCGGCTTCAGCGAGCTGGCACGGCTCGGTCGCGCCTGCGGCGCGCGCGCGGAAACGCTGGCGGGGCTTTCCGGACTGGGCGATCTGATCCTGAGCTGCTCCAGCCTGCAATCGCGTAATTTCGCGCTCGGCATCGCGCTCGGGCGCGGCGAGCAGCCGGCGCGCGACAAGCTTGCGGAGGGCGCATTCACCGCGCCCGTGCTGATCGAGCTGGCGGCTTCGCAAAATGTCGACATGCCGGTATCAAATGCGGTCGCGGCGATCCTGGCCGGCAAGGTGACGATCGATGCCGCGATCGAGGGACTGCTGACGCGGCCGTTCAAGGCGGAGGAATAGATGGCGTACTGGCTGGTGAAGTCCGAGCCCTCGGTGTGGTCGTGGGATATGCAGGTTGCGAAAGGCGCCAAGGGCGAAGCCTGGACCGGCGTGCGCAATTTCACCGCGCGGCAGAATCTCGTGGCGATGAAGAAAGGCGACCGCGCCTTCTTCTACCACTCCAACGAGGGCAAGGAGATCGTCGGCATCGCGGAGATTATCAAGGAGGCCTATCCCGATCCGACCGACAAGACCGGCAAGTTCGTCTGCGTCGACATCAAGGCCGACAAGCCGCTGAAGATCCCGGTGACGATGGCCGCGATCAAGGCCGACAAGAAGCTCGCCGCGATGGCGCTGGTGAAATATTCGCGGCTGTCGGTGCAGCCGGTCACCGCGGACGAATGGAAGATGGTCTGCACGATGGGCGGATTGTAGGGCATCGTGGAGGCACCGCAGCGCCGACGCGCTATGGGTGGAACCTGGCGGGGCCAGATACAAAATCGCGAAAACAACCCCATGCAAAGTATCAGGATCCCTACTGGAAGGTAATAAAGCACCGCGCCCTGGGCCCTTAACCATTCCTTATCCCGTAATACTCCCCGATCCCTTTTGCAGGAGAAATTTAGCATTTCGGGCGCTAACTCCTGGACGTGCGGCAAGCACGCCAGCGGGAGAGATACGCCTTGAGATCGGGTGCCAGCAGCCTGAACGCGACGCCGCACGACGATGCGGCGGACGTGCTCGTGACGCCTGCGCTCGAAGCCGAGACCGAGCGGCTGCTGTCACAGCGCACGCGCGACATCCAGTTCTCTCCCGAAATGATCCGCGCCTA
Source organism: Bradyrhizobium sp. AUGA SZCCT0176 (assembly GCF_018130145.1). GTDB lineage: Bacteria > Pseudomonadota > Alphaproteobacteria > Rhizobiales > Xanthobacteraceae > Bradyrhizobium. Next base: position 184,082 of record NZ_JAFCMB010000001.1, read on the forward strand.
CCGCAAGAAGGACTGGCCGCAACGCAGCAAGATTGCGCGCGCCTGGATGGTCTGGGTCGCCGCCATCAGCGTGGCCTTTGTGCCGCTCAGCTACCTTCTCGCTCCCGATTTCCTCACCCTCACCACCGCCATCAGCGGATTGCTGGTTCCGGCGCTGCACGCCTGCGCCTATCTGGTCTGGCGCAAGCCCCGCAGCGCCACGGTCGAAGGCCTGTCGCTGCTGCTCTTGATGACCAGCGTCATGATGGCGTACGGCGTCATCGCCGTCGCGGCCGGTGCCAGCAATTATGAGCGCTTCCTGATCTGCATCATGTACGTGAACACGATCGCGATCGTGGTGTTCAGCGTCGACTATATCTGGACGCTGGCCCTGATGATCTGCTCCACCGCGATCTTCTTTGGCTTTGAGATCTTCAATCCCGCGATCGAACTCCAGGAAGCGGTCGGGACGTCGATCTTTTATGCGATGGGAATCTTTGCGGCGACGATCGCGCGGAAGACCCAGTCGATCCTCGGTCAAAAAGCCTTCCTGCTGTCCTTGCGCAACCAGTATCGCAGCGACGCCCTGAGGCGCGCCAACCATCAATTGGAAATACTGGCGACGCGCGACCCGCTTACCGGGCTCGGCAATCGCCGTTCGGCGACCGATCTGATCGACCGGCTCTGGCGCGACCCGACGGTTCCGAAAGCCAGTATCACGTTCATCATGGCCGATATCGACTTGTTCAAGCACTTGAACGATACCGCCGGCCACGCCGCTGGCGACGCCTGCATCAGGCGGGTAGCGGATACGATCGAGGACTCGGTCCGGTTGGGCCTGGATGCGGTGTTTCGCTATGGCGGCGAGGAATTCCTCGTCGTTCTCGCGCATGCCACCCCCGATCTGGCCTGGACGATCGCGCAACGCATCCGCAGCGCGGTGGAGGCGCTCGGCATCGTCAATCCCGGAATCCATCCCGCAAATGATTCGACCAGCGTGGTGACGATCAGCCTCGGCGTCGCGTTCGCGCAGGAGAACGCCGCGCCGGAGATGGTCGCCAAATGGGCTGACGACGCTCTCTACGACGCCAAGCGCGGCGGCAGGAATATTGTGTTTTTGTCGAATGCGCATGCGGCGGCGGAGGATGTGCGGGACGCACAGCCTGTCGGCACCGATGAACGGAAGATGTCATCAAGGGTGGGCGGGCAGTAGCGCTCGCAATCTGTCATTGCCGGGCATAGCCGTCCGAAGGACGGCGTCGCTTCCGCTCGCCTATGACCCGGCAATCCATCACTTTTCAAAAATTCACTTTGTAGATGGATGCGCGGGTCAAGCCCGCGCATGACAAGCGGAAATTACGCCGCAGCAGCCGCCGTCACGACCTGCGCCAACAGCGCTTCGCGCTTCGACTGCGAGCGGTAGCCCTTCATTGTCGCGGCAAAGCGTTCGAGGATGCCGTCCTCGAAGGCGGTGACGATGGTGTCGTGGACGTAGCTCTTGCGGCAGATCGCGGGGGTATTCGACAGTTCGTCGGCAGCCGCCCGAACCGCCTCCAGCACCTGCTTCTTGCGGCCACGGGCGCTGGCTGCCGGCGAAATCCGCGACAGCGATTCCAGCACCACGGCCGAGGCCATCAAAGTGCGAAAATCCTTCAGCGAAATCTTGATGCCGGCGATCTCGCGCAGGAACCCGTTCACCGTCGTGGTCGAGACGGTACGCACGGTGCCGGAATTGTCGCGATACTGGAACATGCGCTTGCCCGGCACGCCGCGCAGGATGCCGATCGCGCGCACCAGCTTGGCCGCGTCGCATTCCTTGCGCACGGCCTTGCCGCCCTTGGCCTTGAAGGTCAGGACCAGATTGTCGTCTTCCAGCGTGACGTTGGACTTCAGCAGCGTGGTGGCGCCGCGGGTGCCGTTCAATCGCGCGTAGGATTCATTGCCCGGCCGGATCGCGGTGCGCGCGATCAGTTCGATCACCGCCGAGAGCGCGAACTCGCGCGTCGGCTCGTCGCCGGACAGATGCATCGAGACGTTGCGGCGGATCTTCGGCAAGGCCGCGACCAGGCGCGCAAGGCGATGGGCCTTGCGCTGCTCGCGGACCTTTTCCCAATCGGCGTGGTAGCGGTATTGCAGCCGGCCGGCGGCGTCGACGCCGACCGCCTGCAGGTGCGAGGTCGGATCGGGCGAATAACGCACCTGCTGATAGGCCGGCGGCACCGCCATCGAGTTCAGGCGCCGGATGGTACCGGCGTGGCGTATCGCCGTGCCGTTGGCGCGAACAAATGAATAGTTCTTGCCACGCTTGATGCGGCGGATCGTCAGCTCGTTCTGGTCGCCGAGCTTGAGGCCGAGTTCCTGCGCCAGCGACTCGACCGTAATCTTCGGCTCATGCTTGGCGAGCTTTTCCTTCGGCGAGGGGATTTTGGCGGGCGCCTTCAGCGGCGTTTTCGGCAACTGGCCAAGCGCTTCTGCCAAAGCGACGGCAGGATCAGCGGAATTGGGCCGCGTAGCCTCGAAATTCACCTGATCCATCATGACCGTCGTTGTCCTGCTCCGCCTGTTCTTCCGGTAATGCCGCTTGCTGCGGCTTGGTTCCGGCGGGGCCCTGTCACCCCGGAAACGCCATTTAGGGGGTAACGAACCCCTTTGCGAGTCCCGATTCCGCGATTAACGGTTATTGGATACCGGTCATGGGAGCCATTCGCGCGATAACGTTGATTTTGGGTCGCATCAAAACGCGAAAGTGATGGCCGGACCGGGCCGGCCGGGCCGTCCGGAAGCGCGGGAACCGACCAAGGTCGCAGATGTTTCCGCCTTGTCCGGGCCCCCTGCGACGCCTAATCATCGTAATAATCAAGACGGCTTGCGACCGCTTACGGGTAGGGCTCGCAATCAGCGGAGGGGAAGATGTCCGAGAAGATTTACGACGTGTCGGCAGACTGGTCGAAGCGCGCTTTGATCGACGACGCCAAGTATCGCGAGATGTACGCAAGATCGGTCGCCGACCCCAATGCCTTCTGGGCCGAACAGGGCAAGCGGATCGGCTGGATCAAGCCGTTCCACAAGGTCGAGAACGCCTCCTTCGCTCCCGGCAATATTTCGATCAAATGGTTCGAGGACGGTGTCCTGAACGTCGCCTGGAACTGCATCGACCGCCATCTCGACAAGCGCGGCGACCAGACCGCGATCATCTGGGAGGGCGACGATCCCAATGAGTCCAAACACATCACCTACCGCCAGCTGCACGACGAAGTCTGCAAGATGGCCAACATCCTGCGCACCAGGAACGTCAAGAAGGGCGACCGCGTCACCATCTACCTGCCGATGATCCCGGAAGCGGCGTATGCGATGCTGGCCTGCGCGCGGATCGGCGCCATTCATTCGGTGGTGTTCGGCGGTTTCTCGCCTGACAGCCTCGCCCAGCGCATCACCGATTGCCAGTCCAAGGTCGTCATCACCGCCGACGAAGGCCTGCGCGGCGGCAAGAAGGTGCCGCTGAAGGCCAATGTCGATGCCGCGATTGCCAAGAGCGGCGGCGTCGACTGGGTCGTCGTGGTCAAGCGCACCGGCGGCACTGTGGACATGAACCCTACCCGCGACTTCTGGTATCACGACGCCGCCAAGATGGTGACGACGGAATGCCCGTGCGAGCCGATGCACGCGGAAGATCCGCTGTTCATCCTCTATACGTCCGGCTCCACCGGCCAACCCAAGGGCGTGCTGCACACTTCGGGCGGCTATCTCGTCTTCGCGTCGATGACGCATCAATACGTGTTCGACTATCACGACGGCGACATCTACTGGTGCACCGCCGACGTCGGCTGGGTCACCGGCCACAGCTACATCCTCTATGGCCCGCTGGCGAACGGCGCGACCACGCTGATGTTCGAAGGCGTGCCGAACTATCCGGACAATTCGCGGTTCTGGAACGTCATCGACAAGCACAAGGTCAACATCTTCTACACCGCGCCGACCGCGATCCGCGCGCTGATGCAGGGCGGCGACGAGCCGGTGAAGAAAACCTCGCGCAAGAGCCTGCGTCTGCTCGGCTCGGTCGGCGAGCCGATCAATCCGGAAGCCTGGGAATGGTATCACCGCGTGGTCGGCGACGAGCGTTGCCCGATCGTCGACACCTGGTGGCAGACCGAGACCGGCGGCATTTTGATCACGCCGCTGCCGGGCGCGACAAAACTCAAGCCGGGTTCGGCGACGCGGCCGTTCTTCGGCGTGGTGCCCGAGATCGTCGATGCCGACGGCAAGGTGCTGGATGGCGAAACTAGCGGCAATCTCTGCATCGCCAAATCCTGGCCGGGCCAGATGCGCACGGTCTATGGCGACCACGCCCGCTTCGAGCAGACCTATTTCTCGACCTACAAGAACAAGTACTTCACCGGCGACGGCTGCCGCCGCGACGCCGACGGCTATTACTGGATCACCGGCCGCGTCGACGACGTCATCAACGTATCAGGCCATCGCATGGGCACCGCCGAAGTCGAAAGCTCGCTGGTGGCGCATGAGGCGGTCTCGGAAGCCGCCGTGGTCGGCTATCCCCACGACATCAAGGGCCAGGGCATCTATGCCTACGTGACACTGATGACCGGCAAGGAGCCGACCGAAGCGCTGCGCAAGGAACTGGTGGCGTGGGTGCGCAAGGACATCGGCCCGATCGCCTCGCCTGATTTGATCCAGTTCGCCCCGGGCCTGCCGAAGACGCGCTCCGGCAAGATCATGCGCCGCATCCTGCGCAAGATCGCCGAGGACGAACCGTCAAGCCTCGGCGACACCTCGACGCTGGCCGATCCCGCCGTGGTCGACGATCTCGTGCATAACAGGCAGAACAAGAAGGGCGCGGGGGCTTAGCGTGCAATAGGGTTGCCATCACTGCAAAGGGCTCCGAGATAACCGGAGCCCTTTTTGTTTCGCCTCAACCGCCGCTCACCGCGTGAGTGTCTTCCTCTCCGGCACGGTCACCGGCAGCGGCCGGGCCGCGGTCGGCGCTGCAGCGCCGACCGTCGTCTTGTTGAGGCCGCCGCCGCTCGGTGCCATGACCACCGGACTGGGATTCGGCCGCATCGGCGCTGAGATCGGCGGCGGCGGACGGTTCGGCAACTGCACCGGCTCCTTGATCCGCACATTGTCACCCGAGCCGTTGGGACGGATCACGTTCGGAATCCGCACATCGGGTTTGCCTGCCCCGGATGCCCCGCCAACCGGGTTGTGCCCGGTATGGCCGCCGTTCGACGACGGTGGATTGCCGACCGGCCGGCCGTCGCCGGTACCCGTAACCGGACCCGTCACCGGCGGTTTGCCGTCGCCGCCATGTGGCCGGTGGGCGTGGAGGCAGCGCCGCAGCGCAATGCCGGTGAGATTGGCGCAGGGATTTTCGGTTACCGGCGGCTTCGGCAACGGATCGGGCCTCGTCGGGAATACGCACAGATTGCCCACCCGCACCATTCCCGGGCGGCAGTCCGGCAAGCGGCATACGCCATGGTCCATGAAAGTGCCGCGCGGACACACTGGCGGGACCACGACGACGACCGGCGGACCATTGTCGATCGGCTGATCAAGACGCGGCGGCAGCGGCGACACAGGGTTGTGGACCGGCAACGGTTTGTATCCGCCGCCCTGCTTTGGGCCTACCTGTGGGCAGTCCGGAGCCACCGCACTCATGACGGCGAGGTTGTTCCAGATGAAATTCCAGTCGATCAAATTCTGCGCCAGGAACCAGGCCGGCCACGGCGAGAAGAAGATGTCGATGTCGATCCACGGGCCGACCACGTATCCCGGCAACACGATCACAGTGATTCCATACACGAGCTTGATGTCGGTAACGTAGGTCGTCTGCGTCAGCAGCACCGGGATCTGCTGCGGCGGCGCCGCGCCGTTGCAGCCTTGCGCGAACTTCTGCGTCTCGACAAAGATCCAGTAAGCGGCACTGTTGAAGTCGGCGGTGGAAACCGTCTGAACATCTTGGTCGGGCAGCATCGGCGCCCAGCCGACCCATTCCGGCGACGTGCGCCAGACAACCCAACCCGGGCTGAACTCCGCACCTGGCGTCCATATCCATCCCATCTGTGCGTCAGACACCCAGCGGCCGTAGTGATGGACGATCGCGCCCCACGGCGTCTTGTCGTCGTAGTACCAGCCATATTTTGGGGTCTTGACCCAGTTGCAGGGCGGATACGGACGCCAGCCCTGCGGCGTCACCGTGGGAATCCACACCTCTCCGTATTTGGCGTGCTGGACAAAGCGGCCGTATTGCGTGAGCACGCCGCGGAATTCCTCCTGCAGCTTCGCAACGCCTTGCTGCGGCACGACGCTGACAGAGCCTTGGGCAGATTCTTGCGCAGGCGCTTGCGCGAAAGCTGACGGCGTTGATGCTGACAGCACGAGGACGGCAAGCGCTGCGGCGAACATCGCCGTGAGCATCGTCCTGGTCTTGATCGAGATGTTCCGGGCAAGGGTCATGATGATTGCTCCCTCACTTCGCGTTCGACGGCGTGCAGACATTCGGGACGTTGAAGTTCAACGTCTTCTGCCACACGAAATTGGAATTCTTCATCATCTGGACCATGAACCACGCCGGCCACGGACCGAATCCGATCTGCACATGGACGAACGGCCCGATCAGGTAGGGCGGCAGCACGATGACGACGATGCCGTCGACGAATTCGTACGCCGTGATCCATTTGGTCTGGCGTAGAATTACCGGAATGCGTTCGACCGGAGCCGACTTCGTCGCGTCGCAACCATTGTTGAACTTCGCGGTCTCGACGAATATCCACTGATCGCTGTTGTTGAACTGATCGGACGACATGCTGGGGAACGCCGGGTCCGGCGGCATCGGCGCCCAGCCCGTCCATTCGGGGCTGGACCGCCACACCACCCATCCGGGGCTGAACTCCGAACCGGGATCCCAAGCCCAGCCGATCTGCTGATCCCAGAACCAGCGGCCATAGTGGTGCACGATCTGGCCCCACGGCGTCTTGTCGTCGTAGTACCAGCCATATTGTTTGGTCTTGACCCATTGGCACGGCGGATAGGGATGCCAGCCTTGCGGCGTGACCGTCGGTACCCACACCTCGCCGAAACGGGCGTGCTGCACGAAGCGTCCATATTGCGACAGCACCGCGCGGGCTTCGGCCTGCACCGGTTCGTCGCGAACCTCCTCCCTGACATCGTAGGAGGGTTGCGCCACGGCGGTTGCCGAAAGCGCTGATAGCCCCAGCAGCAATGCGGCCAGTATTGCTGTGAGGCGGCCGCCGCCGGCGCGGACGGCTCGGCGCAGCAAAACAATCTCAACCAATGCTCGCATGAGACGAACTCCTGCGCCCCGGAATTGGGCCGCAGCCAGTAGCCGCGTCGTCACGACGCCGCGTTCGGGGCTTCCGGTTTAATTTTTCGTCATGTTCGAGGCCTGGTACCGCCCGGCGCCCTTGCTGCCGCTCCTTTGGGCGAGGCCCCCGCCGCCTGGACCTGACGGCCTCACGCAATCGTCAGGGCGGCGACCGCTGCCCGGGACGTTTCCGGACGAGTGTTGTTTTCAAGTCATTTACTTTAATTCGAACATTTCCTTTGGTTCCCCCATCGAAACCAGTCTTGCGGCCGGCTTGGAAACCATCCGGTTAAGACACGCGGTTAAAAATGCGTGGGTGAGACGGCAAACCGGCATTTCCATTGGATTTTCCTTTGGAGGTTTGTGTGTGCATTTGAGGACCCCTGACGGGGCGATTGGGCGGGAGAAGTTGATGTCGATGAGGATTGCGGTGGCGCTGGCCGCCACCATCGGGATGGGCGTTTTGATGTCGTCGGCGGCCGAGGCGCGGCCCGAAATGGTCGGTATCCGCGGCGATTACACGCCGGGTACGATCGTCGTGAAGACCAACGAGCGCCGCCTCTATCTCATTCTCGAACAAGGCCGCGCCGTGCGCTATCCGGTCGGCGTCGGCCGCGCCGGCAAGCAGTGGGCCGGCACCACCCGCATCGACGGCAAGTATCAGAACCCGGCATGGTCGCCGCCCGCCGAAGTGAAGCGCGACAAGCCGAACATGCCCAACGTCATTCCCGGCGGCTCGCCGAGCAACCCGATGGGCGTCGCGGCAATGACGCTCGCCGGCGGTGAATACGCCATCCACGGCACCAATGCGCCGGGCTCGGTCGGCGGTTTTGTCTCCTATGGCTGCATCCGCATGCTCAACGCCGATATTACCGACCTTTACCAGCGCGTTTCGGTCGGCACGCAAGTGACGGTGACGCGCTGATCGGCATTCTCTGTTTTGAAATTTGAGAGAGCCGCGCATCGAGCGCGGCTTTTTCTATTTCCCGGCGTTCGCGCACCAGCCGTTGCGATGACCGCCGCTGTACCCGCGCCCATGGCCACCGGCAAGCAACGCAGCCGAGACGCTGGTGGTCTTCCTCGTCGCCACGTCGGCCACCACCCGGCCGGCATACTTGTCCGGCCCGATATTCGAGATCGTGACCGCGCCTTCGCGGAGCAGGCCGCGCAGCGCGTCACTCGCGGCTTCCGCCATCTGCAATTCCTGCGGACAGGCCGCCTTCAATTCCGGCGTGTCGATTCCGCGCAGGCGGACCCGCGTGTTCAGCGCGAGTCCATCCGGCAATTGCACCCGTGCCTCGAACGTGTCGCCATCGAAGGTGCGGATCACGTCGACGGCGTGACGCACATCGGGACTGCCAGCGCTCTTCCAGATTGTCTCGGCGTCGCGCGCCGCCTGGCTGTCGGCCGCGGGCGGAAACGGCCAATGCACCCAATGGCGCAGCGGCAGCATCGTCCCCGCGACAACCCCAATCACGAATACCCAGGGCAAGGCCGCTGCGAACCGGCGCCGCCAAGGACTTCGGTGCGGCGTTCGATAAGTATTTATTCTTTTATATGGGGACATATTCCCAATATGGTGGAATGAGTCGGCTATTCCGGCAAGTTACCGCATCGCCTCAAAAATCCGAGGCGATGCCTTTGCGCTCCCAGTCGCCGTAACGGGTCGGCTCCGGCCCCTTCGGACCCTGCAATTCCTGCTGTGCCGCCGGAGCGGTGGTGGCTTCGGCAGCTTTCCGGCGCGCTTCGGCTTCGGCCAGCGCACGCCGGGCGGCCGGCGTCAGCAACTTGCCGGGGGCGGCGCCGGGAAGAGCTGCAGGCGGTGATCGGGGATCGTCGGTCATGGCAAAATTTCCGGCAAAACTTTCCTGCGGCTGATCTCGTAGCACAGCGACGAACGCATCGCCGGCATCACAATCATGAAATCGCCGGCGCGATTCTTACATTTGGCATATTCGCATGCCAAAGGAGTTTTTCATTTCCAAGTTCTTCACTTCAATGGCATGCGCCGAAACCCTGTTCAGCACCTTCCGAGATATTCCTTCTCCATGCCCCCTTCAAGATTCGCAGTTCCTGCCGAAGTTCCCGGTCTCGCGGCGCGGCGCATAGCGGCCGACATTCTCGACGGCGTGCTGCACAAGCACCGCACCCTCGACGAGCAGCTCGACGGCGCCGGCGCCCATCCCGGATTGAAATCGCTCGCCGATCGCGACCGCGCGCTGATGCGGCGGCTGGTCGCAACGATCCTGCGGCGGCTCGGCACCCTCGGTCATTTATTGTCGCGCCTGCTCGATCGCGGCGTTCCGACCGACGCGCCGCGCGCGCAAAGCGCGCTGTTGATCGGCGCGGCGCAGATTCTCTGGATGGACGTGCCCGATCATGCCGCCGTCGACCTGTCGGTGCGGCTGGTGCAATCCGACCGACGCGCCGCGAAATATGCCGGGCTCGTCAATGCCGTGCTGCGGCGTTGTGCGCGCGAAGGCCAGCCGCTGATCGACGAAGTCAAGGCGCAGACGCTGGACATTCCGCCGTGGCTGCTGGCGCGCTGGATCGCGGCCTATGGCGAGACCACCGCGCGTGAGATGGCAATTGCGATCGGCCATGAACCGTCGCTCGACATCACCGTCAAGTCGGACGCGCCGCAATGGGCGACCCGCCTGCACGGCGAAACGCTGCCGACCGGGACGGTGCGCACCCTGTTGCAGGGTTCCGTGACGATGCTGCCCGGTTTCACCGAAGGTCAGTGGTGGGTACAGGACGCCGCCGCTGCACTGCCGGCGCGGCTGTTCGGCGACCTCAATGGCAAGAGCATCGTTGATCTCTGCGCCGCGCCCGGCGGCAAGACCGCCCAGCTCGCGCAAGCCGGCGCACGCGTCACCGCGGTCGATCGTTCGGCGCCGCGGATGACGCGGCTGCGCGACAATCTTTCGCGGCTGTCGCTGCAGGCCAATGACGTCGTGGCCGATGGCGCCGAATGGCCGGGCGGCGACGGCACGTTCGACGGCGTCCTGGTCGACGCGCCCTGCACCTCGACCGGCACCATCCGGCGCCACCCGGATGTGGCCTGGCTGCGCCAGGAAACCGACATCGCGGCGCTGTCGGCGCTGCAGATCCGGTTGCTGAAAAAGGCGGTCGCCCTGCTCAAGCCGGGCGGGACGCTGGTCTATTGCACCTGTTCGCTGGAACCGGAAGAAGGCGAGCAGGCGGTGGCGGCGCTGCTCGCGACCGAATCAGGCGTGCGCCGCGCGCCGGTGGACGCCGGCGAAGTCGCAGGCCTTGCCGAGATCGTAACAGCGGACGGCGATTTGCGTACCCTGCCCTGCCATCTGCCCCACGACGACCCGCGGCTTGGCGGGCTGGATGGATTTTACGCCGCGCGGCTGGTTAAATCCTGATTTTGCACCTGTTTTTCGCGACCTTCGGGTGATTCGCGCACTTTCAAGATGGTGTCTTGGGCGCGTTTCCGGATTAAAAGGATTCGCCACAAGATCTCCTCCCATCAAGGTTAGGCGTGTCGGTCGCTCAACGCAGACGCATTACGACGCTGGTCGCGAGCCGCTTTGCGCGGGGCGTGATGGCGCGCGCCAGCGGCGGTACCGTCGGGCTGTCGCGGCTGTGGCCGGGCCGCGCCGACCGGCTGATCATCGCGCCGCATGATCTGCGCACCGCCGACGCCACCCGCGCCGCCGAAATCTACGCCGGCCGTTTCGTGTTCGCCGGCAAGATCGTGACCTGCCACGGCCGCTCGATCTTCGATCTCGAACCGCCGTCGGAAGATTGGGAAGTGGCGCTGCTCGGTTTCGGCTGGCTGCGCCATCTGCGCGCGGCCGATACCGCGCTGACCCGCGCCAACGCCCGTTCGCTGGTCGACGACTGGATTTCGAATCCCGGCCGCAAGCGGCCGCTCGAGCGCCGCGCCGATGTGCTGGCGCGCCGCGTCATCTCGCTGTTGTCGCAGGCCCCGCTGGTGCTCGGCGATACCGACGGCAAGTTCTATCGCAAATATCTGCGCGGGCTGACCCGCGAGATCCGCTATCTGCGCTACACCATGCTCGACATCGCCGACGGCGTGCCGCGGGTGCAGGTGCTGATCGCGCTTTGCTACGCCTCGCTGTGCCTCGCCAACCAGGCAAAACATATCCGCTCCGCGAGCCGGCGGCTGTCCGACGAATTGCAGCGGCAGATCCTGCCCGACGGCGGGCACATCTCGCGCAATCCCGGCGCGCTGGTCGAACTGCTCAGCGATATGCTGCCGCTGCGCCAGACCTTTGCCGCGCGCAATATCGCGCCACCTCCGGCGCTGCTCAACGCGATCGACCGCATGATGCCGATGCTGCGCTTCTTCCGCCATGGCGACGGCGCCTTTGCGCTGTTCAACGGCATGAGCAACGCGCCGAACGATCTGGTGGCGACGCTGCTGGCCTATGACGACACCCACGGCGTGCCGATGGCGCACATGCCGCATACCGGCTTTCAGCGCCTCGATGCCGGCACCACCACCGTCATCATGGACACCGGCCCGCCGCCGCCGCCAAATATCAGCCAGGACGCGCATGCCGGCTGCCTTGCGTTCGAATTGTCCTCCGGGCCGAGCAGGATCGTCGTCAATTGCGGCATGCCCTCGACCGGCCGCGACAATTGGCGCGCCTTTGCGCGCAGCACCGCGGCGCATTCGACCCTGACCTATCACGAGACGTCGTCGTGCCAGTTCGTCGAGATATCGGCGATGAAGCGGCTGTTGCAGGGGGCGCCGGTGACCAGCGGCCCGGCCAATGTGGAAAGCTATCGCGAAGCGGTGGAGAGCGGCGATCTTCTGACCACATCGCATGACGGCTATCTGCCGCGATTTGGCGTCGTGCACCGCCGCGTGCTGATGATAGCGCCTGATGGCGCGCGGCTCGACGGCGAGGATACGCTGTCGCCGGCGCCGGGCTCGCGCTTCAAGGGCAGCGGCACCGACTTTGCCTTGCGGTTTCACCTGCACCCGTCCGTGAAGGCGAGCCGGCTTTCCGACGCCCGCGGCGTCATGCTGGTGCTGCCCAACCGCGACGTCTGGACCTTCGAGGCGCTCGACGACAAGGTCGACCTCGAGGACAGCGTTTTCCTGGCCGGCAATGACGGCCCCCGCCGCACCGCCCAGATCGTGATCCGGCAGGATTCGCGGCAGGCAACCTCGATCCGCTGGAATTTTGTGCGCTCCTCGACCTCAGCCGCGGCCACCAACGCCCGCCGCAACGCCAGGCGCGAACCGGAATTGCCGTTGTAGAAACAACCGATCCTGCCGTTGTGAAACCCGCCGAAAACTGCTAACCGAGCCCTGCTCGCGCGACTGGCGACCTTGGATGGAGTACCATCGGGAAGCGCGGGACTAGCTGCCGCGCGCCTGGGCACCCCCTTTAACCGAGGATCTTGCCCATGACTGACCATCCCCGCCGCGTCACCCGCGCTCTGTTGTCCGTTTCCGACAAAACCGGCCTGATTGAATTCGCCCGCGCGCTTGCAGGCCACGGCGTCGATCTGGTCTCCACCGGCGGCACCGCGAAGGCAATCGCGGCCGCGGGGCTGAAGGTGACGGACGTCTCCGACCTCACCGGTTTCCCCGAAATGATGGACGGCCGGGTCAAGACGCTGCATCCGAAGGTGCATGGCGGCCTGCTCGCGATCCGCGACAACAAGGAACACACTGATGCGATGAAGGCGCACGGCATCGCGCCGATCGATCTGCTGGTGGTCAACCTCTATCCGTTCGAGGCGACCGTCGACAAAGGCGCCGGCTACGAAGACTGCATCGAGAATATCGACATCGGCGGTCCGGCGATGATCCGCGCCGCGGCGAAGAACCACGACGATGTCGCGGTCGTCGTCGAAGCCAGCGACTATCAATCCGTGCTCGACGAGCTCGCCGCCAACAACGGCGCCACCTCATTGAAGTTGCGCCGCCGTCTCGCGGCAAAAGCCTACGCCCGCACCGCGGCCTATGATGCCGCGATCTCGAACTGGTTTGCGCTTCAGCTGAAAGACGACGCGCCGGATTTCCGCGCCTTTGGCGGCAAACTGATCCAGTCGCTGCGCTACGGCGAGAACCCGCATCAGACCGCGGCGTTCTACGCGACGCCCGACAAGCGGCCGGGCGTTTCGACCTTGCGCCAGCTTCAGGGCAAGGAGCTGTCGTACAACAACATCAACGACACCGACGCGGCCTATGAATGCGTCGCCGAGTTCGACCCGGCCCGCACCGCGGCCTGTGTCATCGTCAAGCACGCCAACCCCTGCGGCGTTGCCGAAGGCGGCGATCTGCTCGGCGCCTACAAGAAGGCGCTGGCCTGCGATTCGACGTCGGCCTTCGGCGGCATCGTCGCGGTCAACCGCACGCTCGACGCAGAGGCTGCGCGCGCCATCACCGAAATCTTCACCGAGGTCATCATCGCACCCGATGCCACGGAAGAAGCCATCGCTGTCGTCGCCGCAAAGAAGAATCTACGGCTGTTGCTGGTCGGCGGCCTGCCTGATCCGCGCAAGCCGGGTCTTACCGCCAAGACGGTGTCCGGCGGACTTCTGGTGCAAAGCCGCGACAACGCCGTGATCGAGGACATGGCGCTGAAGGTCGCAACCAGGCGCGCGCCGACCGATGCCGAACTGCGCGATCTCAAATTCGCCTTCCGCGTCGCCAAGCACGTCAAGTCCAACACGATCATTTACGCCAAGGATCTCGCCACCGTCGGCATCGGCGCCGGCCAGATGAGCCGCGTCGATTCCGCCCGCATCGCCGCCCGCAAGGCGCTGGATGCCGCGGCTGAAATGAAACTCGCCGAACCGCTGACCAAGGGTTCGGTGGTCGCGTCAGACGCGTTCTTCCCGTTCGCCGACGGCATGCTGGCCTGCATCGAAGCCGGGGCCACCGCTGTCATCCAGCCCGGCGGATCGATGCGCGACGACGAGGTGATCAAGGCCGCCGACGACCACGGCATCGCCATGGTGTTCACGGGCGTGCGGCATTTCCGGCATTAGGATCCCCGCCGTCATCCTGAGGCGCTCGGCGCTATTGCGCCGAGCCTCGAAGGATGAGCTCCATACTCCCGTCCGCCGCCCTTCGAGGCTCGCAAGTGCTCGCACCTCAGGGTGACGGACTACTCGACACGGGCGCCCTAACCCGCAACAGCAGCGCCAGCCCGACAATAAAAAACACCACCAGCAGCGCCATGCCGGCCTTCTGACTCGCAGTCACCGCCGTAACAACGCCGATCAGCAGCGGTCCGACGAACGAGGTGACCTTTCCGGTCAGCGCGAACAGCCCGAAACACTGCGCGATGCGATCTTGCGGCGCGAGACGAATCAGCAGCGTGCGCGACGCCGCCTGCAGCGGACCGCCGGCGCCGCCGATCAGGCATCCGAGGATGAGATAGGCGCGCTCGGCCGCACCCGAGAACAGCGGTCCGCCGGGCACGGGGGGTGCCACCTTCACGAACAGGATCGAATCCTTGTCGACCAGCAGGATGGCGGCGAGCGCCAGCAGCAGCACCAAGAGGCTGATCGCGATCACGCGCTTCGGCCCCACGCGATCATCGAGCTTGCCGCCGAGCCAGGCCCCGAACACGCCCGCGACCGCCGCGACAATGCCGAAGATGCCGATCTGGATCGTGTGCCAGCCGAACGTGCCCGCCGCATAGATGCCGCCGAAGGCAAACAGCGACACCAGCCCGTCGGTATAGATCATGTTGGCGAGCAGGAACGTCGCCAGCGATTTCTGCTTCGGCAATTCGCGCAGCGTCTGCTTCAGCTCGCTCAAACCTTCGCGCAACGCCGCGCGCATCGGAAGCTTTGCCGGATAGTCCGGCGTCAGCAAAAACATCGGCAGCGTGAACAGCATGAACCACAGCGCCGTCAGCGGTCCGGTGATGCGGTCGCCCGCATGCGTCACCGGGTCGAGGCCGAACAGCGGCATGAACCCGAACAGCGTGCGTCCGGTCTGCGGATTGGCGGCGAGAAAACCAAGCACCAGGATCAGGCTGAGGATACCACCGACATAGCCGGTGGCCCAGCCGGTGCCGGACAGCCGTCCGATCTTGTCCGGCGGCACCAGCGTGGGCATCATCGCGTTGTTGAACACGGTGGCGAATTCGACGCCGACACTTGCGATCGCATAACACAGCAGCAGTGTCGGGATAATGCTGGGATCGCCGGGCTTTCCGAACCACATCAGGCTCGAGCCGATCACCAGCAACAAGCCGAATCCTGCGATCCACGGCTTGCGACGGCCGCTGGCGTCGGCAATCGCGCCCAGGATCGGCGACATCAGCGCAATCATCAGGCCTGCGGCTGCGGTAGCAAATCCCCACAGCGCCTGCCCGGTCGCCGGATCCGGCGCGACGAAGCCTGCGAAATACGGCGCGAACACGAAGGTGGTGATCAACGTGAAATAAGGCTGCGCGGCCCAGTCGAAGAAGATCCAGCTGACGACGGCGGCGCGGGGCGGATATTTTCTTGAAGTATCAGCGCCAGATGCCTGAGGAGCAATCACCGTCATACCCAGGAATTTCCTTCATCGATCACGACAAGGCGTTTTGCCCGTCGAATTCGAACCCATATAGCATGCGATTATCATGCGTGTGCTATTGCCAGGCATCACACCGGCTCCAACTGCGGCGGATTTTGGATGATTTTCTGCACGAATAAGTGGCGTAGCGCGCTGGTGACCATCACGCTCGTCGTTGCGTCAGGCACAACGGCCTATGCGCAGGAGCAACGCCGCCTCTATACACCGCCGGACCTTGCCACGGTTCGCGCCGTATCCGCCCAACAGGGCATGGTGGTGGCGCAGGAAAAACTCGCGGCCCGCATCGGCGCCGACATTTTGCGGCAGGGCGGCAACGCGGTCGACGCCGCGGTCGCGACCGGCTTTGCGCTGGCCGTGACCTATCCGCGCGCCGGCAATATCGGCGGCGGCGGTTTCATGGTGATTCATTCCGCCGAGCGCAACGAAGACGTCGCGATCGATTATCGCGAGACCGCCCCATCCGCTGCCACGCGCGACATGTATCTCGGCGCCGACGGCAAACCCGACACCGACAAATCGCGCAATTCGGCGCTCGGCATCGGCGTGCCCGGCACCGTGGCGGGCCTGGCGCTCGCGCTGGAGAAATACGGCTCCGGCAAATTCACCCTCGCGCAAATCATCCAGCCATCGATCGAACTGGCGCGCGACGGTTTTATCGTCGCCGACGACATGGCCGACACACTCTCCGACATGTATCGCCGGATGGCGCGCTGGCCGAATTCCGCCAAATCTTTCTCCCGTGCCGATGGTGAGCAGCTGCGTGACGGCGACCGGCTGATCCAGCCTGATCTGGCGGCCACACTGACCGCGATCGCCGAACAGGGCCCGCGTGGCTTCTATGAAGGACCGGTCGCCGAAAAACTGGCGAAGGCGGTGAGCAGTGCCGGCGGCATCATGACGCCGGACGATCTGAAATCATATCAGGCGCTGCTCCGCGCGCCGGTGCGCGGCAATTACCGCGGCTACGACATCGTCTCGATGCCGCTGCCGTCGTCGGGCGGCACGGTGCTGCTGGAAACGCTGAACATCCTCGAAGGCTTTCCGATGTCCGACATGAAGCAGGGCTCGGCCCCCTCGCTGCATGTCATGATCGAGGCGATGAAGCGTGCCTATGCCGACCGCGCCCGCTATCTAGGTGACCCCGATTTCGTCAACGCACCGATGCAAGTCCTGCTCGCCAAGGATTACGCCGCCAGGCAACGCGCCAGCATCGATCCGGAACGCGCAACGCCATCGGCCGATGTCTTGAAAATTACCCCGCAACGCGAGGGCAGCAACACCACGCATTATTCGGTTGTCGACAGCCGTGGCAACGCCGTCAGCAACACCTACACCCTGAACTTCCCCTATGGCGTCGGCCTGGTCGCCGACGGCACCGGCATACTGCTCAACAACGAGCTCGACGATTTCACCGCGGCGCCCGGCGCCTCCAACGCCTTCGGGCTGGTGGGTTTTGAGGCCAATCTGCCCGGCCCGGGCAAGCGGCCGCTATCGTCGATGTCACCGACCATCGTGCTGAAGGACGGCAAGCCGGTGCTGGTGACGGGAACGCCCGGCGGCAGCCGCATCATCTCGGCGGTGCTGCAGATCGTCGTGAACGCGCTGGATTACAAGATGGATGTTGCGGCTGCCGTCGCCGCGCCGCGCGTGCACCATCAATGGATGCCCGACGAAGTGCGGGCGGAACGCGGCTTTCCGCAAGAGACGCTCGACGCCCTGAAAGCCAGAGGGCATCAGGTGATCGTGCCGCTCGGCCAGACCTCGGCCAATTCCATCGCCGTGACGCCCACCGGCCTGCTCGGCGCGCCCGATCCGCGCACCCGCGGCGCGGAAGCGGCGGGGCAATAGGTTTCGATTCGCTGTTGCCGGTTTGCCTGACGAACGCATCGGCGTAGGATTGTTCTTCAATCTTGCTCGGTCGTTCCCTCCCCCCTTGCGGGGGAGGGTTAGGGAGAGGGGTCCACACGGGTAGTCCCGATGACGCCACCCCTCTCCCCGACCCTTCCCCGCAAGGGGGGAGGGAGCATAACCATTTGTGCGTCCCTAACCTGGAGTCGTCCCATGACATCCCTCAAAGGCAAGACGCTGTTCGTATCCGGAGGCAGCCGGGGCATCGGGCTGGCGATCGCGCTGCGCGCCGCGCGCGACGGCGCCAATGTTGCGATCGCGGCCAAGACCGCGGAGCCGCACCCAAAACTCAAGGGCACGATCTACACCGCCGCCGACGAGGTTCGCGCTGCCGGCGGCAAGGCGCTTCCAGTGCTCTGCGATATCCGCGACGAAGCGCAGGTGATCGCGGCGATCGACAAGACCGTGGCCGAGTTCGGCGGCATCGACATCTGCGTCAACAATGCCAGCGCCATCAGCCTGACCAATTCGCAGATGACCGACATGAAGCGGTTCGACCTGATGATGGGTATCAATACGCGAGGCACCTTCCTGGTGTCGAAATATTGCATCCCGCATCTGAAGAAGGCCGCCAACCCTCACATCCTGATGCTGTCGCCGCCGCTCGACATGAAGACGAAATGGTTCGAGCATTCCACCGCCTATACGATGGCCAAATTCGGCATGAGCATGTGCGTGCTCGGGCTGTCAGGTGAATTGAGATCCGCAGGCGTCGCCGTCAACGCGCTGTGGCCGCGCACCACGATCGCGACCGCCGCGGTAGGCAATCTCCTCGGCGGCGACGCGATGATGCGTGCCAGCCGCACGCCTGAAATCATGGGCGACGCCGCTTACGTCATCTTCACCAAACCCTCCCGCGAATTCACGGGGCAGTTCTGCATCGACGACAAGGTGCTCTATGCCAGCGGCGTGCGTGACTTCGAGCCTTACCGTGTCGACAAATCGGTGCCGCTGATGTCGGACTTCTTCGTGCCCGATGACGACGTCCCGCCACCCGGCGTCACCGTGCAGGCGCTGCCTTCGGTTGGCGCGGCCCAGAAGTCGGGCTAGAACGCTTGCGCCGTCGGGTCGGCTGCGGAGAGGCGCGTGGGTTGGCGTAAATGGGTCGTTGTCGGGTTGGTGTTGGCCGTGCCGGCGGCGGCTTGCATCATCCTCCGTCCTGATCGCGCGATCCGCATCGCCACCGGCGTGGTGGCGCACAATGTCTGCGCCAAGACCTTCGTCTCCGGCCTTGATCCGCAAACCGTGTTTTCGGAAACTATCGAGCGTCCCGGACTGCGCCGCCTGCGCACGGCGCTGCGATTTTACGTTGATCACACTGCGATGAGTGTTGACGCGTCGGCGGCGTGGATGTTTGGCAGCCGCGCTGTCTATCATGAAGGGCTCGGCTGTGTGCTGCGGCACGGAACGAAGGAGCCGTATATCCTCAAGAGCGACATTGACGCATTGAAGGTACCGAAATCGCCGCCGCTGCTGGGCGAGATTGCCGGCCCCGATGTCGTGGCGCCGTCCAATCCCGCATTGAAGGCCGCGCTTGAGCACGCCTTCGAGGAGCGGGCTGAGCCGCCGTTCCGTCGTACCAAGGCGGTGGTCGTAGTGCACGACGGCAAGGTGATCGCCGAGCGCTACGCCAGCGGCATCGGCGTCAACACGCCGCTGCTCGGCTTTTCCATGACCAAGTCGGTGATCAATGCCTTGATCGGGGTGCTGACCCAGCAAGGGCTTGTCACGCCCTCGATGCCCGCGCCGATACCGGAATGGCGCGGCGATCTCAGGCGCGAGATCGAGGTCGAGCATCTCTTGCGCATGACCGCCGGGCTGGCGCTCGACGAAACCGACAGCTTCAGCGAGATGGTCTATCTGCAGGACGACATGGCCGGCTTCGCGGTCAACGCTGCGCTTGTCGCGCCGCCGGGCACGCGCTGGGCCTATTCCAGCCCGACGACGCAGCTATTGGCGCGGATCATTCGCGATGCCGCCGGCGGACCGGAGCAGAGCCTGGCGTTTGCGTGGCGCGAATTGTTCAATCCACTCGGCATCCGCGACGTCACGCTGGAATTCGACGCGACAGGCACGCTGCAGGGATCGACCAACATGCTGGCGAGCGCGCGGGACTGGGCGCGGTTCGGGCTGCTGTTTGTCAATGACGGCGTTGTCGGCGGCAAACGCCTGCTGCACGAGGACTGGGTGGATTTCTCGGCCGCTGCGACACTCGACACCGACTATGGCGCCGGGTTCTGGACCAATCGCAGCGAGCATGCACACGCCAAAGAACGCGTGCGATCAGGCATTCCCCGCGACGCGTTCTTTGCGGCCGGCGATCTCGGCCAGCGCATTATGATCATGCCGTTACAGCGTCTCGTCGTCGTCCGCCTCGGCGACAGCGTCGATCCGACCGGCGATATCGGCGGGCTCGCGCGATTGGTGAAGGAAGTGATCGCGGTGGTGGGGCCGTGAATCTTCCCCCTCTCCCGCGCTTGCGGGGGAGGGCCGGGGTTGGGGTGTCTCCGCGATTCAGACTGTTCGTGTGGAGAGAGCCCCCACCCGCCGCGCGTCGCGCGTCAACCTAAGAGCGAGCTTCGCTCGTCTCGACCCCGCAAGCGCGGGAGAGGTTAGCGTCCCACCACATACGGCCCGCCCTTTTCCAGCGCGCGCGCATAGGCCGGACGGGCGTGGATGCGTTCGAGGAACGCCATTGCCTTGGGGTGACCGACCTCCAGCCCGCCGCGCGCGGCGGCGGCTTCCAGCGGAAAGCTCATCTGGATGTCGGCGCCGGAGAATTCGCTGCCGGCGAACCATTCGCTTTTCGCCAGTTCGCCTTCCCAGTAATCCATGTGCTGCTTGAGCTGCGGATTGACCAGTGTGGTCAGCGCCGTATTGCAGACCTTGCGCACCAATGGCCGAAGCAAGGCCGGCGCGCGCTTGGGCATCAGCGTGAACAACAGTTTCAGCAGCAGCGGCGACATCGCGGATCCTTCCGCATAGTGCAGCCAATAGGTGTAGCGCAGCCGCTCCGGCGTATTCGGCGCCGGGATCAGTTTGCCGTTGCCATAGGTCGCGATGATGTATTCGGCGATCGCGCCGGATTCCGCGATGGTGTTGCCGTTGTCGGTGATCACGGGTGACTTGCCGAGCGGGTGAATGGCGAGCAGCTCTTTCGGCGCGCGCATGTCGCCCTGGCGCTGATAGCGCACGATCTCGTAGGGCACGGCGAGCTCTTCGAGCAGCCACAGCACGCGCTGCGAGCGGGAATTGTTGAGATGGTGCACCGTCAGCATAGCCGCTCCCCAAATTGACCGCCGCGTTGGTGCCAGCCGGGCACGGGAAAGTCGAGATGCCTTCAAGGCGGGTCATGGGACTTTGACAGACCTAATTTACCCGGGTAATATCCAAGGTAGAATCGAGGAACAGCCGTGAATCCCACATCTGATGCCGCCTACATCGCTTTTGAAGGAGACAGCTGCGTCGGATCGGGCGATCTGCGCGAGGTCGCCCGTTCCGCCAGGCAGGCGCTCGGGCGGCAGCCGGAGGCCTCGATCCTGATTTTCAACGGCAGGACCAGCGCGCTGGTCGATGTCGACTTCCGCGGCTCGGTCGACGACGTCGTGGCGCGGATTCCGCTGCCGGAGCCACCGTCCACGGATGAAGATACCGCCCTCGCCGCCCCGCGCGGTCCCGGCCGCCCGAAACTCGGCGTGGTCGCGCGCGAGATCACGCTGTTACCGCGGCATTGGGACTGGCTGGCGCAGCAAAAAGGGGGCGCCTCGGTCGCAATCCGGAAACTGGTCGACGAGGCGCGCCGCAACAACGAGGGCAGCGATCGCATCCGCCTTGCGCAGGAGGCCGCCTATCGTTTCATGTCGACCATGGCCGGCAACCGGCCGCATTTCGAGGAAGCGATCCGCGCACTGTTCGCGAGCGACGCCAAACGTTTCGAGCAGTTAATCGCCGAATGGCCCGCGGATGTGCGGGACCATGCTGCAAGGCTGGCAGTTCCGGCATTTCACCGTGAAGCTTGAGACGAAGTCCGGTTGATCCGGCTGATCGGACCCGCTAGGTTGGTTGAAATGATAGGGATCATATAAGAACCATCCGAGGGAGACCGCCGTGAGCCTAAATCCGCAATTCTTGTTCGATTTCGGCAGCCCCAACGCCTTCCTCAGCCATGAGGCGATCCCGGCGATCGAAAAGCGCACCGGCGCGAAATTCGAATATGTTCCGGTGCTGCTCGGCGGCATCTTCAAGGCCACCAACAACAAGTCGCCGGCCGAGACGCTCGCCGGCGTCAAGAACAAGCGCGAGTTCCACGCGATCGAGACCGAACGCTTCGTCAAGCGCTTTGGCGTCAAGCCCTACACCTGGAATCCGTTCTTTCCCGTCAACACGCTGAACCTGATGCGATCAGCAGTCGCCGCGCAAATGGAAGGCGTGTTCGAGAAGTATGTCGAAGCTGCGTTTCATCACATGTGGGTCGAGCCGAAGAAGATGGACGATCCGGAAGTCGCGGCGAAGGCACTGGCCTCCTCCGGCCTCGATGCCGCCAAACTTCTGGCCCGCTCACAGGACGCGGATGTAAAGGCAAAGCTGATCGAGAACACGCAAGCCGCGGTCGAGCGCGGTGCATTCGGCTCGCCGACGTTCTTTGTCGGCAAGGAGATGTTCTTCGGCAAGGAACAGTTGCGCGAAGTCGAGGAGATGATTTCGGGGAAATGACGACGCAGTCGTCATCCCGGGGCGCGAAGCGAACCCGGGATCTCGAGATTCCCCGGTGCGCAATTGCGCACCTGAGGTCTGGTCCTTCGGACCATCCCGGAATGACGGCGACACAGAATCAGCGGAGTTCACCAATGCAAAAACGAAACGCCACCGTCGCGGTGATCGGTGCCGGCGACTACATCGGCGGCGAAATTGCCAAGAAATTCGCTTCCGAAGGCTTCACCGTGTTCGCCGGCCGGCGCGACGGCGCCAAGCTGGAGCCGTTGAAGAAGGAGATCGAGGCAGCAGGCGGGTCGATCGTGGCGCGCTCGCTCGATGCGCGCAAGGAGGACGAGGTCGCCGCCTTCCTCAACGACGCCGACGCGCACGCGCCGCTGGAGGTCTGCATTTTCAATGTCGGCGCCAACGTCAATTTCCCGATTCTTGAGACCACCGACCGCGTGTTTCGAAAGGTCTGGGAGATGGCCTGCTGGGCCGGCTTCCTGGCGGGCCGGGAATCGGCGCGGCTGATGCTGCCGCGCGGCCAGGGCAACATCTTCTTCACCGGCGCTACCGCGAGCCTGCGCGGCGGCAGTGGTTTTGCTGCCTTTGCCAGCGCGAAATTCGGCCTGCGCGCGGTGGCGCAATCGATGGCGCGGGAGCTCGGGCCAAAGAACATCCATGTTGCGCATCTGATCATCGATTCCGGCGTCGATACCGCCTGGGTGCGCGAGCGCCGCGAACAGCTCTGGGGCAAGGAAGCCCTCGACAATCCGGATCTGCTGATGCCGCCGGCCTCGGTCGCGGCGGCCTATTGGCAGCTCTACCAGCAGCCGCGCAGCGCCTGGACGTTCGAGCTGGAGATTCGCCCGTTCGGGGAGAAGTGGTAGGACGCTCTTTCCGTCATGGCCGGGCTTGACCCGGCCATCCACGTCTTGCTTGCTGCTGCGGTGTTAAGACGTGGATGCCCGGCACACCTAGCGCGAAGACGCGCTTCGCGCTACTGGCCGGGCATGACGAGGACCGTGATATCTCCGGCTCTCTAGATGAAGTAAGCTAGAACAAAACGGAGTTGAACGATGCGCATTCTCGTGGTCGGCGCCGGCGCCATCGGCGGATATTTCGGCGGTAGGTTGCTTCAGGCCGAGCGCGACGTGACGTTTCTGGTGCGGCCGAAGCGGGCCTCTGAACTCGCCTCCGCCGGCCTCGTCATCAAGAGCCCTGCCGGCGACGTCACGCTGAAGAATCCGCCGACGGTGCAGGCCGACAAGCTCAGCGAAAAATTCGACGTAGTGCTGCTGAGCTGCAAGGCGTTCGATCTCGAGGACGCGATCAGGTCCTTTGCGCCGGCGGTTGGCCCAAATACCGCGATCATCCCACTGCTCAATGGCATGCTGCACCTGAACGTGCTCGACGAAAGATTTGGCGCGGAGCGCGTGCTGGGCGGCCTCTGTGCGATTGCCGCGACGCTCAACGAGGCGCGCGAGGTGGTGCAGCTGGCGCCGATGCAGTCGCTCAATTTCGGCGAACGCGACGGCAAGATGTCGGATCGCGTCCGTGCGATCTCTGAAATCTTCACCAGCGGCAACATTGGCGCTGTTGCCAGCGAACACATCATGCAGGATATGTGGGAAAAGTGGGTATTCCTGGCCTCATTGGCGGCCTCGACCTGCCTGATGCGCACTTCGGTGGGCAACATCCTGGCGGTGACGGGCGGCAAGGATTTCCTGCTCGGCATGCTCGATGAATGCAGCGCGGTCGCATCAGCGGAAGGCTTTGCGCCCGGTGGACCGTTCTTCCAGCGCACCCGCGGTTTGTTGACCGCGGAAGGCTCGCCCATGACCGCCTCGATGTTCCGCGACGTCAAGACGGGATTCCCGGTCGAAGCCGATCACGTCATCGGCGATCTCGTCGCCCGTGCCGACGCCGCGAAAATTCCGGTGCCGAAACTGCGCATCACCTACACCCATCTCAAGGCGTATGAAAAGCAGCGGGGGTGAGGTTTTATTCGTTGTCGTCCCGGCGAACGCCGGGACGACAGCAATTACAAATGCGCCAGATAATGCGCCAGCGCCTCGATCTCCTCTTCGCTGAGGGAATAGGCGACACTCGCCATCGCCGCCATGCCGCCGCCGGACCGCACCCCTGACTTGTAGTCGTGCAGCGCCTTGATGAGATAATCCTGACGCTGCCCGGCGACGCGGGCGACCGCCTTGGTGCCGGCGTAGTCCGGCAGGTGGCAAGACGCGCAACGCCCGCCCACGGCCGCCTGCGCGCCCTTCTTCGACAGATCCG
This sequence comes from Bradyrhizobium sp. AUGA SZCCT0176, assembly GCF_018130145.1. Taxonomy (GTDB): domain Bacteria; phylum Pseudomonadota; class Alphaproteobacteria; order Rhizobiales; family Xanthobacteraceae; genus Bradyrhizobium. The sequence goes on from NZ_JAFCMB010000001.1 coordinate 208,852, forward strand.
GCTTGTCGTCGGCCGGCGCCTTCGGCGGCGATAGCTGCGCGAAATAGGCGCCGAGATTGCGGATGTCCTCGTTGTTGAGCTGCTCGACGACCGGCTGCATCTGCTCGTTCTTGCGGGCACCGGCGCGGTAGAACACCAGCTGCCACTGGATGAACATGTCCGGCTGCGCCGCCAGCGAGGGAATGTTTTCCATTTGCGAAATGCCGTTCTCGCCGTGACAGCCGACGCACAATTCGGCCTTCGCCTTGCCGGCGGCGATATCGGCGGCATGGGTGGGGCCGCAGATCATCGCTGCTGCTAGTAGGACCCCGGTAAACGCAAGTCGCATCATAGCTCTCCCGTCGTCATGGCCGGGCTTGACCCGGCCATCCATCTCTCTTCAAGAAATTTTGCGTTGATGGATGCCCGGATCAAGTCCGGGCATGACGAGCATGTTCCATTCCAAAACGCGAAGCTGCGGCCACTCGATCCCGAGTAACCGCAGCCTCGCCTGTTCGTTTGCGCCTTACTTCTTGGCGTAGCTGATGCGATAGATCGCACCGGCCCAGTCGTCGGACACCAGGATCGAGCCGTCCTTGTCGATGATGATGTCGTTGGGACGGCCGAGATAGCCCTGGTCGCCTTCGAGCCAGCCGGAAGCAAAGATCTCCTGCTTGGCGTTCTTGCCGTCGGGACCGACGATGACGCGCTTGATCCGGGCGCCCTGGTACTTTTTCCGGTTCCAGGAGCCGTGTTCGGCGATCAGGATGTTGTTCTTGTACTCGGCGGGGAATTGGCTGCCGGTATAGAACTTCATGCCGAGCGGCGCCACATGCGCGCCGAGATTGAGCACGGGCGGGGTGAATTCCGAGCACTTGTGACCCATCGCGAATTTCGAATCCGGCATATTCCCCTGGTGGCAGTAGGGATAGCCGAAATGCTCGCCGATCTTCGAGATCATGTTGAGCTTGTCGCTCGGCAGGTCGTCGCTGATCCAGTCCCGCGCGTTCTCCGTGAACCAGTATCGCCCCGAGCGTGGATCGACGTCGCCGCCGACGCTGTTGCGGACGCCGAGCGCCCAGATTTCCGCGTTGCCTGTCTTGGGATCGACGCGGCGGATCTGCGAGAGGCTGGTGGGCGGGAGGCCGATGTTGAAGGGAGGTCCGAACGGCAGGTAGAACCAGCCTTCCTTGTCGACCGCGATGTATTTCCAGCCATGCGCGACGTAGGACGGCATGTCGTCATACACCACCTTGCCGGCGCCGAGATTGTCGAGATTGGCTTCGGCGTTTTCGTATTTGATCAGCTTGTTGATCGCGACGACGTAGAGCGCGCCATCGACGAAGGCGAGGCCGGTCGGCATGGTGAGGCCCTTGAGGACAGTCTTGACCTCTCTCTTGCCGCCATTGTCCTTGATCGCGTAGACATTGCCGAGGCTGAAGGAGCCGACAAACAGCGTGCCCTTGTCACCCCTGGCCATCTGCCGCGCCTCCAGAACGTTGGAGGCGTAGACCTCGATCTTGAAGCCCGCCGGCAGTTTGATCTTCGGGATCAGCTTGGCGAGTTCGGCGTCCGTCGCGCCGGTCGGCGGGCCGGACGGCGGCGCCTGCCCCTTCTGCGCCTCGGTCTCGTCGCCGAGAAACCAGTCGGGCGGCGGGTTGGTCCAGAATTCCTTGGTGCCGGATTCGTATTTCTTCAGCGGCTTCTGTTGCGCGTTGGCCTGGCTGGCCGCCGCGACAACGAGGATCGCCGTGAGCGCAAGAATAGATCGATGGAAAGCCGATTTCATCGCGTCACTCCCTATGCAGCCTGGGGGGCTGCGCCTGTTATTATTTGAACGTTCGAGAGGCGAACTTGGTCAGGTGAGGTGGAATAGACCGTAAAATGGTAGCACATCTATTTCAGGAGAAAAGCGTGGGCTGCGCTACCCTGTCAGACGAAATTAGATTGAGTGCAAACTTTTCTTCGTCGGGTTTTGTTTTCGGACTTTTTCAAGGACGCTGCACCGCAATATTCGTTTGAAGCGAGCGCGGCGTCCGGATCGAACGGTGCGCGTCCCGGTGGGCGGGCTTCCACAGGCGAGGCAGATCGTGCGCGTGTTGGTTCTCGGTGGGACGGGCCTGATCGGCTCTGCCGTGGTGCGGCAACTCGTTGGCCGCCGACATGAATTGTCGCCCCGGAAGCCGCGATCGCCGCGGGATAACCGCGCTATCGCGTGCGCCTCAACGACAGCACTGCGGTGCCGTGGTTGTTGCGGTAGAGCAAATCATAGAGACCGGGAATGCCGATCACGGCGTCGTTGACGAAGACGAACAATTCTTCCTTGCCGTTGGGCGCAATCGTCGGCGTGATATTGAACTGGATGATGTCGTCATAGGGATCGGGCTCGTAGGAGTCCTCCTCGCCGCCGACATTGCCAAAACGCAGCACGATGCGGAACCAGTCCTTGGATAATTCCCGCCGCATCGGCAGCAATAGCCAGAGATAGACACGCTCGTACCATTGCGGCCGCTCCTTGCTGGAAAAGCCCCCGACCGGCGTGCCGATGCGGGCAAGGCCATTGAACCATTGCTTGTCTTCGCCGCTTTTGGCGCCGGGTTGAATCGTCACATAATAGCGGCCGCGATGCTGCAGCAGGATGCCGGTCGCCTTGCACAAATCCGACGTCTTGAATTCGACGCGCGCGGTCTGGTTGACGGCCAGCACCGCAGGTTTTGGATCGGTATCTCGACGCACGCAGGTTAGTCCGGCCGTGTCGAAGCCGTCGTAAGCGAGGTGGCTGACAAACGCCAATCCGAGATAGATGAACATCACCGCGAACAGGAAAGGCGCGATCATGGTCTTCAATTTGTCGTGGAAATGGATGTAAAGCGGACTGCTGCGCAGACCGTAAATCCCGTTGTCGGGAAGGCCTGTCGGCGCTTGCGGCGATTTTCGCCAGATCGAAGCCATCAAGCGCGAGGTCCGGCCCGCGATCCACGAGTTCACATACAACAGCGCCGAGACCAGGCCCACCATGACCAGAAACCAGGCTGGCGCGCGTGCATAACCGTCGGCCCAGGTCGATGCGAGGGTTGGAAGAAGTCCCAACGCAAAGCGCACGAAGTCCGACACCCACCGGATCGGACTGGTATATTCATCGTAGCGTGGCGCACTGGAGACCAGGGGGAAGATCACCAGCCACAGCGTCGCGCCGACGGTAGCGAAATAGGCGATACGGCGTGCCCAGACCCAGTTCCAGACATGCTCCTGCGCCAGTGCGCGCTGCGCCGCGGCCGCGCTGGTCTCGAACGGTTGTGTCGACGGCGCGATGCTGAAAGTGTCGGGTGAGACGATCTCGCCATCTTCCTTGACGACTTCGTAGTACGGCGGCAGGCCGACCGGCGCGTAGGCATGCGCGTTGTTCTCGATGCGCCGGAACACAGTCTCGTGAATCTTGGCGCTGATGACGTCGACCTCGTCTTCTTCCAGTTTCTTCGGATAGAAGGCCGGCACCAGCTTACGCGGTCCGTAGCGGTAATAGCCGCCAACGCCTTTGCGCGGATCGTACAGCCGTCCGTCCTTGTCGCGCTTCGAGATCGCGTTCTTGAACGTGTCGGGATCGGCAATCATGTGGTCGGGGCTCGGCGGCTGGCCCGCATAATCCGACTTGAATTTCAGCCCGCAGCGTTTCGCCTCGGTGATCATCCAGACGAAGGGGATGTGAGCCAGCGCATCGTCGGGATAGCCGCCGCCGACATTGGTGTGCACGCCGGCGAACCAGACCTGGCTGATGCGTTCGTTCTTGATGAAGCGCTTCCCGCCGGGTTCGGCCGGCGATGCCGCACCATGGATACCAGCGGTTTCATCCCAGAGCTGGGGGTGGAAGGTGGTGCGTTCCTCGTCGAGCGCCAGCGCCTGACAGGCGCGCATGACGCTCGGCGACAAATGCTTGTTCGGCAGTTCAAGCGGCCAGATATAGTCATGAATGCCGCGGGTCATTTCGTCGACCGGCATGCCGTAGGCGGCAACCGTGTCCCAGACCCCGATGAACCTGATCTTGACGTTCCTGCGAACCTCTCTTGGCGGGTAGTGCGGGCCGAACTTGTTGCGGATCCACTGGTACGGCCGTTCAAATCTCAGTTTGGGGTAGCGGTCCTTGCGATAAGCACGGTAGGCCGCACTCGCCAGGCTGTGCAGTTCAACCTCGTTATCGGCCTTGACGAGCCCCTGGCTGTCGATCATCCCCATCACGATCCGGATGGTGAAGGCACCGCGGCTGAAGCCAAAGCCGAACAGTTCGTCGTCCTTGTCGCGATAGTTCCGGCAGGCGAATTTGTAGAGCGCGATGACGTTGCGGCGCAGGCCGAGACCGAACGCACCACCTAGGATCGCCATCGGCTTGAACGACGAGGTGCCGACGCCGTCGTCATACAATGCGACCTGGTCGTTGCCGGAGAGATCCAGCGCCTCGAAGGTGCGCCAGACATTGGTGCGCCAGACTTTTGCCGAGGAATTGCCGGTGCCGTCGGACAGCAGGATGATTTTTCGGCTCATGGGACATGCCTCGCCCGCGGCATGAAATGAGTATGCAACCTAGGGTATCAGAGCATGACACGTTCTGACCGAATAGAGAAGCACACCGCGGGCAGGGCGGCCGCCCGTCAATACGGCGGCTCGTCATAGACGGGCTTGCCGTCGATCAGCAGGCGCTTGATCGCCGCCTGGCCGGAAGCCGTCACGGCCGCGACCACCTCCAGCCGTGCCTTTTCGGTCGTCTCGATTTTCTTGCCCTCGCCCTGCGGCACGAAATAGCTCTCGAGCCCGTATTTCACGAGCGCGGCGCGGATTCCGGGCGTGCAGACCCTGAGCCCCGCCTCGTTAGGCGGACAGACCGATCCCGCGCTCACCGTGCCCAGAATGACGATATCGGCGCCGGACACCGCCGGCCGCTCGGATGAGATCGCGACCGCCCTCGCCTTGCCGTTCTCGTCGGGCCGCAGGGTCACGAATACTTTTTGCCCCCGTTTGAACTCACTCGTTGAGTCCTTCGGCAGGTCAACCGCCGAGATTCGATAGTCGAGAATGACGTAATCGCCGCGAAACAGGTCGCGCGGGTCGACGGGCACGATCTCGAGCCGGACTTCCTGGCCGTTTCGCAATATTTCCGCCCGTTGATAGACCATCGCGAGGATCAGTCCGCAGAGCAGCAGCGCGGCGAGGATGTAGCGCGGAAGCAGCGGGACGCGCGCAAGGAAAGTATCGATCGTACCCATCAGGCCGCACTCCCCGAGGATTGTTCATTGGCACGCCTCGACCAGCTCGCGAGCTTGTGCGCCCCCAGGGCGAGCCCCAGCAGCACGACACCGGCGGCAAGGAAGAACAGGGACTGGTCGAGCAATGTGCCGACCGTGCGCCAGAGCAGGATCAATATCGAAACGCCGAACACCGCGTAGCCGACCACGACAAATGTCCGCAGGCCGACCAGCAGGCCGCCTGCGATCAAGGCCACCGCGCTGACGAGCACGGCGATGGGAATCAGCACGCGGCTCGGAATTGCGGGGCCGCCCACCAGCATCAGCGGAATCGTCAAGCCAATGGCGCAGGCCGCGATGATCACAAGCCGCCCGTTGTCCCTGTGCCGTGCCAGTACCGCGAGGGCCGCAAGCGCGAGCGCCGCCGCGACATAAGCAAGGCCGAGATGCGCATCGATGGCGTGCGCGGAGCGGACTGATTTTTCCAGAACGAGTTCGATTTCAAAGCAGAGAAACACGCCGAAGGCCCAGCCACCCCATGGCAGGAGCGCCCGGAACTCGGCGGGCCAGTCCCGGTCCAGCGCCAGCAGCCCGATCGCGATGTAGGCTACCGAGAACGCAATGCCGCCATGGATCAGGCGATCCGCTGGCGCCCACGTCAGTGTGGCCAGCCAGACGCCCAGCGCCAGAGCTGCAGCATGCGCCACCAGGCGATTTTCGCGGCCCAGCGCCAACGCAAATGCCGGAACGAACAGCAGGAAAAACGGCCAATGGATTTCGTGCCATTGCGCGTCGTCGAACCTTCCGAACGACCAGGCCGTCATCGCCGCAAAGGCAATCACGAGCGGGCCGCTCTTGCCCGTCAGCGCGGCCGCGATGAGCGCGCCGATCGCCACCAGCATCGCTCCCGCCGGCCAGTCGCCCGGCAGATGATACATCTGGCCGACCAGCGCCACGCCCGCGCCGAAGCTAAGCGTGGCGAATGTCACGGCGGCATCGGCGCCCCATGGGATCGCGCGCCGGCCGAGCAGAAGGGCGATCGGAAAACAGGCCGCAATCAGCGAGAGGATGCCGACCAGCCTGACCAGGCGCGGAATCTCCTGCCAGTTCGCGGCAACAAAGGCGCTGACGCTGGCCGCCAGCATCAGGGCGCCGAGCATCGCGAAGATGGCGGGCAGGCGCGAGGTCGCCTCTTCGCCAAATCGCGCCTTGCGGATGGAATGGGCCGCGTCGCCCGAAATCACGCCCTCTGCGACCCATTTGACCAGGTCCGCCTCAAGGCGCTGCCGATATCCACGTTCGAACAATTGCCAGCCTCGCTTGTGTCACGATCCTTGCGGCGCGGCACAAGACGACGCTGCAATCCTTGGTATCAGAAGATGGCATGCAGGTTCGGGAGAAAGAAGAGCGCGGCGGCGGCAGGTCGCCCGCCACCACAAACGACAAAGCCGCCTGACGGCGGCTTGTCGTTCAATCATTGCTTGGGCATGCGAGAAATCTTGGAGCGGGCGAAGGGGCTCGAACCCTCGACCCCGACCTTGGCAAGGTCGTGCTCTACCACTGAGCTACACCCGCATCCGAGATGTCGGCGATCGCTCGCCGGCAACGGCAGAGCTATGCCAAATGCAGGCCGTGAATGCAACAGCCAGCACACGGCCGAAACCACCCCGACAGGCGGATTTTCTTAATAAATTGGCGCGAATCGGTCCGAAACAACGCCCAAACCGCATTAATCGGTTCCCCGGCCTGGAGGGTGGTAACCCCAGGGTCAAATTGCCCTCCTATCTCGCCGCGATTCGGACTTCCTCCCGAACACGGCGATCCGCCGGCCGGTGAATTCGCCGCGCCGGCCGGGCCGCTGATGGGAGGCCGCCCACCCCCTGGGCCCCTTGGGACGAGTCCCGGTCGCGGCCGGGGCGATTGAATTTTGTGACCAAGCCGCCATCTAGCGGATGAGAACTTCGCGCCCTTCCGTGCTAGAAGGGCGCCATTCTCTGGGACAGCTTTCGAGACCAATTCTCAAGACATCAGGCGAGGATACATCGTGACGATAATTGAGCAGGGCGGCGGCCCCGCGCCGCAGGCCGTACCCGATCTGATCAAGGATACCACCACCCAGACCTTCGTGAAGGACGTCATCGAGGAATCGAAGCGCCAGCCGGTGCTGATCGACTTCTGGGCGGAGTGGTGCGGTCCGTGCCGTCAGTTGACGCCGATCATCGAAAAGGCCGTCCGCGCCGCCAAGGGCAAGGTCAAGCTGGTCAAGATGAACATCGACCAGCATCCGCAGATCCCCGGCCAGATGGGAATCCAGTCGATCCCGGCCGTGATCGCCTTCGTCAACGGCCAGCCCGCCGATGGCTTCATGGGCGCGGTGCCGGAAAGCCAGGTCACCGCCTTCATCGACAAGCTCACCAAGGGCATGGCCGCACCGGGCGAACCGAACATTGCCGAAATTCTGCAGGAGGCCGAGGCCGTGCTGGCGGAAGGCGATGCGGCTGCCGCGGCGCAGATCTATGCCGAGGTGCTGTCGATCGATTCCACCAATATCGCCGCGTTGGCGGGTCTCGCGAAATGCTACGTGACGACAGGTGCCATCGAGCAGGCCAAGCAGACCATCGCGATGGTGCCGGAATCCAAGCGCAATGACGCCGCCGTCAAGGCCGTGCAGGTCTCGATCGATCTCGCCGAACAGGCGCAATCCGTCGGCCCGGTCACCGAGCTGGAACAGAAAGTCGCCGCAGACCCGCTCGATCATCAGGCTAGGTTCGATCTGGCGACCGCGCTCAACGCCCAAGGCAACCGTGCCGAAGCGACCAACCAGCTGCTCGAAATCGTCAAGCGGGACCGCAAGTGGAACGAGGATGGCGCGCGCAAGCAGCTGGTGCAGTTCTTCGAAGCGTGGGGCGGTGCCGATGAAGCGACCGTGGATGGACGCAGGCGGCTGTCGACGATCCTGTTCTCGTGAGTTGCGTATTCCGCAACCGTGGACACCGGTTTTGCGATAAGAATACGCACAAGACATAGACATCTCATGCAGTAGAGCCGGGGCCGCAGATGCCGATCAATGCCGAATACCGCGGACCCGGCGAGCTTCCCGAAATCATTCCGGTGTTTCCGCTGCCGGGTGCACTGCTGCTGCCGCGCGGCCAGATGCCGCTCAACATCTTCGAGCCGCGCTATCTGGCGATGGTCGACGACACGCTGCGCGACGGCCACCGCCTGATCGGGATGATCCAGCCGGATATTTCCCACAGCAAGGACGAGGCGCGGCCGATGCTGTTCAAGGTCGGCTGCGTCGGCCGCATCACCCAGCTCGCCGAATCCGGCGACGGCCGCTACATCCTCGAACTCACCGGCGTCTCGCGCTTTCGGGTGGTCGAAGAGCTGACGGTGCTGACCGCGTACCGGCAATGCAAGGTGGATTTCTTCCCCTTTGTTGACGACTTCACCGCGCGCAAGGGCGAAGAGGCCGTCGACCGCGAGGCGCTGCTCGAGGTGCTGACCGATTTTCTCAACGCCAACAATTTGAAAGTGGATTGGGAAGGCATCGAGAGCGCGCCCAACGAGGCGCTGGTCAATGCGCTGGCGATGATGTCGCCCTATGGCCCCGCCGAAAAGCAGGCGATGCTGGAAGCGCCCGATTTGAAGACGCGCGCGGAAATCCTGGTCGCGGTGACCGAGATGGACCTCGCCAAGAAGCGCACCAGCGGCGGCGATACGGGACTGCAGTAAACCGCGCCGGCTACGCCGCGTTCGCGGCTGCCTTGACCCGCGAGCGCACCATTTTCGCAACTTCGGCGCTCGTTACCGGCGGACTGAAATAATAGCCTTGCGATTCGACGCAGTCCTCTCCGCGGAGGATGTCCCATTGTTCCTGGGTTTCCACGCCTTCGGCCGTGGTGGTCTTGCCGAGGCTCACGGCAAATCGAACCACCGCACGCGCGATGACGCGGGACTCTTCCTGCGGGCTGGTCAGCTCGCTGACGAAGCTGCGGTCAATTTTGATCTTGTCGAACGAGAATTTTTGCAAAAAGCTCAGCGATGAGTAGCCCGTGCCGAAATCATCCAGTGCAACTCGCACGCCCAGTTCGTGCAGCTGACCGAGCGCAGCGAACACGGCTTCGCTGTCGTGCATGATGGCCGTTTCGGTCACCTCGAGCTCAAGTCTTGGTGGCGCAATTCCCGAACTCGCCAGGGCGCTGACAATGACCCGAACCAGGTCCTTGCTTCTGAATTGAGCCGGAGACAGATTTATCGCGATCTTGAGATGGGCCGGCCATTTTGCCGCCTCCACGCACGCCGTCCGCAGTACCCACTCTCCGATCGGCACGATCAAGCCGGTTTCTTCCGCAAGCGGGATAAAGTCGCCGGGCATCACCCAGCCGCGCTGGGGATGATGCCAACGCAGCAACGCCTCAAAGCCGCTGATCTTGCCGTTCTTGAAATTGACGATCGGCTGGTAGCGCAGTTCGAACTCATCATTGGCAAGCGCGCTGCGCATATCCCGTTCGAGGTTGCGGCGGGCATGCATGAGTTCGTCGAGTTCCGGCTCGAAGAAACGGAAGGAACCACGCCCGCCATTCTTGGCGGAATACAAGGCGAGGTCCGCTTTCTTGAGAATTTCATCGGAATCGGTTCCGTCGCGTGGCGCAACGGCAATGCCGATGCTCGTTCCGACGGTGACCCGGTGATCGCCAAGATCGAAAGGTTCGCAAAGCTCGGCCTTGATTCGTTCGGCGAGCGCCACGGCTTCCACCAGCGGATTTTCCACGCACTCGATGACGGCGAACTCGTCGCCGCCCAGCCGCGCGACCATCGCCGTTTCCCTGACGCACGCCAGCAGCCGCGCGGCAACGGCTTGCAACAGCGCGTCTCCGGTGGGGTGCCCCAGCGTGTCGTTGACCTCCTTGAAGCGGTCAAGATCAAGCATGAGCACCGCGAGATCGGCGCCACCCCTGCGCGTGATGGAAAGGGCGAGCTCCAATCGCTTCCTCAAGAGGACGCGATTTGGCAGGTCGGTCAGCGCGTCGTGATGGGCCATATGCGTGATCTTGGCCTCGGACCTGCGCTGCTCGGTGACGTCCTGGTGCGTCGCCACCCAGCCGCCGCCGGGCATCGGTTGCCTCGTAACGCAGATCAATCGACCATCGGCAAGCTCGTCGACGCGACTTGCCGGGACGTTGCTTGGCAGCGCATTCAGGGCCGACAGCACCTGCTTTGCGGTGCTGTCATTGGTGCCACCCTTGAGGATGCCGTTGCTGATGCGATGCTCGATGATTTCGCGGTGTGGTGTCCCCGCCAGCAACAGTTCCGGCGGCAGCTGATACATTTTGGCGTAACGATCGTTGCAGACGACAAGCCGCTTCTCCGCATCGAACATGCAGAGACCTTCGCCCATGTTGTTGATCGCCGAATCCAGCCTGAGCTTCTGCTCCTGCAATTCCTTTTGGGAGCCTTCGACCTGTTGCCGCGCGAGCGAGAGCTGATCGATGATTTCCTCGAATTTGCGCGTCCGGTTGGCGAGGCGGCGATCCGCCAGCACGCCGACCAGGCTCATCCCGAGCACCGACAGAGCCACGCCCGCAATCGCCACCGCGAGAAACGCGGGAGAAAGTGACATCTCGTCAGGTCCCCGCGTCGGATCGGGGACAATTTCTACCGCGCCCATCGCCGTGAAATGATGCGAAACAATTGCGAGCGTCAGGAAAATCGCAGCGACAAATGTTCCCCACAGATCCTTGTAGCGGACCGCGAACGCGAGCGCCGCATAACCGAACATCATGCCCACAATGATGGAGGCGAACACGAGATCGAGCGACCAGGTGACCCGGCCCGGGACTTCGAGCGCCCACATGCCGAGATAGTGCATGCTGGCAATGCCCGCGCCGATGATTCCGCCGCCGATCGGTGCTCGCCACCGGCCGGGCGCATTGGCGGAGAAGCCGAACCCGCCGGAAGTCAGTATCATGGCCGCGGCGAGCGACAGCCCGGTCAAGGCCACGCCGTATCCGGTCGTGACACCGGGCTCGTAGGCGAGCATCGCGATAAAGTGCGTCGCCCAGATCCCGTACCCGATCGCGGCGCCCGCAATTGCAATCCAGATCAGCCGCGTCCTGGCATGCGACGAGATCGCCCGATGAAAGATATGGATGGCGACAACGCTTGCGACGAAGCAAACGAGACCGGCGAGGAGAACCAGTCGCCAGTCGTGTTCGACTGTAAGGCAGCTAAGAACGCGGAACATGTCATTCGGCCATGGTTGTTTGTCACCATGGTTACCCGCGCTGGTTCTTTACTTCCTAATTTCTTTGCAGCTTTCGAGGGCGTAGTTATCCGCGCGTAAAGAACGAATGTATAATGGTTGAATACATCAGGGTTTCTACGGAAAATCTCGATCTATCTGCCCGCTAATGTGCATTTGATTGATTGAACCGCCCGATGCGGAACCGCGCGCGGAACTGCTTATCGCGCAGCGAAATGGAACTCGCGACGGTGCGCATCCGTAGCGGTACGGAACTTGCTCCGTAGTGATACGGGACCGCGGTAGCGGGCCCTGGATGCGTTCGCTGCGCTCATTAACATTTGCCCGGGCCGCTTCCACTTGATTGGCGCTGCCGAGCAAAGCCTTCTGCTCCGTCGTTTCGGCGGTGGGTCCTTCGCAGGCGTCACGCGCGACGGTTTGATTGAGTAGCCGCTTGGCGGCGCGGAGGCTTCCGTCTTGCTTGAGGCACGCGCCGGCTTCAGCAATCGCCGTAAGCATCGCCGCATCAAGCGCATTCATCTTGCCCATGGCCCTTCTCCTTGCTCCCACCCGGACCATGGGCATCTCCGTTTTCACGGCGGCGCAGGAAGGCGCCTAGTATCCCGCGACCGCCAGTGCGACGACGGCGGTGAGCGCCTTCCATCCAAAGCCGCGTCCGCGCGACCACCACGCATTCGCCGCGGCCGCAAAGGCGTAGATCGCGATCACGGTAATGACGATCCAGTGCCGGGCGCTCTCTGAGCCGAAGGAAGGAGCTGCGATCAGCAGCACTGCGCCGCCGATCCACGCCACGGTGCCGGCCTGCCACACCAGCCGGATCAGGGTCCGCAAGCTCTCGGGCTGGATGGTCGCTTTGGCGAACACCTTGGTTTCCCCGAGCACGCCGTGAATCAGGGATACCGCTATTCCGGCGACGCCGGCGCATTGCAGAATGATATCGCGCATCGGATAAGTCTCCATACAGTTGTGTATGGTTATGACTTGCCGCCTGGCGGCTGTCAATACAGTAGTGTATGGTGGACGTCGCAGGACGGGAACATGGGCGATCAACTCTCGGGGCAGGATTGGGTCGACCAGGGTCTGAAGACGCTGGCGAAAAGCGGCTTCACGGCGCTGAAGGCGGAACCGCTGGCCAAGGCGATGGGGGTGTCGCGCGGCAGTTTCTACTGGCATTTCGCGGATATTTCCGCGTTCCATGCCGCGATCCTCAAGCAATGGCGCGAAATCGCCGCCGAACAGATCATCGCCGGGGTCGAGGCGGCATCAAAGAACGAGAATCCGCTCGAGGTGCTGCTGCGCCGGGTGTTCGGCGCAAGATTGGCGCTGGAAAACGCGGTCCGCACCTGGGCCAGCGTCGACTCCGCGGCGCGGGCGGCGGTGCAGGCGATCGACCGCCGCAGGCTCGGCTATGTCGAGAGCCTGTTGACGCAGTCCGGATTATCCGCGGAGGTGGCCCGCGCCCGCGCGCAAATCCTCTATTGGGCGTTTCTCGGTTTTGCCCTGTCGGACCAGCCACTGCCGAAGGCGCAGCAACAGGCCATGCTCGACGAAATGCTGCGGATAGCCACCTCGCGATGACAAGTTTGGTGTGCTAAGGGACCGGCCAAGCTGGAGATCACAAATGAATTCGCCCGAACGCCTCGACAGCACCGTCGATCCGAAATTGCTGGAAATCCTGGTGTGCCCGATCACCAAGGGCCCGCTGGAGTTCGACGCCTCCACGCAGGAGCTGATCTCGCGCTCCGCCAAGCTCGCCTACCCGATCCGCGACGGCATCCCGATCATGCTGCCGGAAGAGGCCCGGAAGATCGATTAGGGCGATCACTCTCCTCGCCGTCATGGCCGGGCTTGTCCCGGCCATCCACGTCTTCATCGCTCAGCCCCAAAAGTAAGTCGTGGATGCCCGGCACAAGGCCGGGCATGACGAAAGATGGAGCGCTATAACGCCTCGCCCTTCAGCAGCCGCGGCACTTCGCCTGATAATCCCGCGGCCTGGCGGATGAACAGGCTCTTCAGCGGCGGCGCGCGATCGACCAGGCCCAACCCGATGTCGCGCACGGTGCGCAGCAGCGTCGATTCGTTCGAGAACAGGAAGTTCAGCGAGTTGGTCGCAACTCCCATCGCCATGGTGTCGAAGCGGCGCCAGCGCTGGTACCGTTCGAGCACGTCGGCCTGGCCGAGATCCATGCCGAGCCGCGCGGCGTCGACCACGACTTCGGCCAGGGCTGCGACATCCTTCAGCCCCATATTGAGCCCCTGCCCTGCGATGGGGTGGATCACATGCGCGGCGTCGCCGATCAGCGCCAGACGTTCGCCGATGAAGGAGCGCGCGACGAAATAGCCGAGCGGAAACGCGCGCGGCTTGTCGAGCGCCTTGACCTCGCCGAGATGCAGGCCGAAGCGCTGCTCGAGCTCGCCGTGAAATTCATCTTCGCCGAGCGCGGTGATGCGCGCGGCTTCGGTACGGTTCTCGGTCCACACCAGCGACGAGCGCTTTCCGGTCAGCGGCAGGATCGCGAACGGGCCCGCGGGCAAAAAATGTTCTTCGGCACGGCCACCATGATCGCGCTCATGGCCGACGGTGACGACGATGCCGGATTGATCATAGTCCCAGCCATGGGTGGCGATCCCGGCGCGTTCGCGCAGCTTTGAGCGCGCGCCGTCGGCGGCGACCAGCAGGCTGGCTTCGATGATCGTGCCGTCGGCGAGCGTCACGTCGACGCCGTCAGTGCGTGAATCGAACGAGGCAACGGCGGTCGCGCGCAGCTCGATGCCCTCGGCCTCGGTGCGCGCCACCAGCGCATCGATCAGATATCGGTTCTCGACCATATGCGCGAAGGGCTCGCCGGGCTCGACATTGCCGGCGAAGGTGAGGAACACCGGACGGGTGGCGTCATCAAGCTTGGAATCGGTGACGACCATGTCGAGAATCGGCTGCGCGGTGGGCGCGATCTGGCCCCAGACGCCGAGCGCCTCGAACAGCCGCCGGCAGGCGGCGACGATCGCGGTGGCGCGCGGATCGCGGCTCGGCTTTGAGGCCAGCGCCGGATCGGCCACGATGACAGGAATATCGCGACCCAGGCCCTGACGGAGCGCCAGCGCCAGCGCCAGCCCCGCAAAGGCGCCGCCGCAGATGACAATACTTCGCTGTGCCGGCATAGGGACCTGCTTCATTCATACTCTTGCTACCGGAGTATAGCTGGGTGAAACAGAGGTGAGAAACAAGGCTTTATCCCGTCATTCCGGGGCGATGCGCAGCATCGAACCGGGAATCTCGAGATTCCGGGTTCAAGCGACGACGCGTGCCCCGGAATGACCCGAAAAACCGAAAGTGCCGCCATGTCCGCAAGCGTGACCGACCTGATTTCGATCCTCGACATCGAACCGATCGAGGTGAATCTGTTTCGCGGCAACAGCCCGAAAACCGCGTGGCAGCGGGTGTTCGGCGGCCAGGTGATCGGACAGGCGATGGTGGCGGCGTGCCGCACCGTCGAAGGCCGGCTGCCGCATTCGCTGCACTGCTATTTCATCCTGCCGGGCGACCCGCAGGTCCCGATTATCTACCAGGTCGAACGCTTACGCGACGGCAAGAGCTATTCGACCCGCCGCGTCACCGCCATTCAACATGGCAACGCGATCTTCTCGATCATGGTCTCGTTCCACGCCGAGGAGGATGGCGCCTTCAACCACCAGGACAAGATGCCGGACGTGCCGCCTCCGGAAAAACTCTCCGCCGAGGAAGTCGCCAAGCAGCCGGTGTTCAAGGAGATGCCGGAGTTCATCCAGCGCTATTACGAGATGGACCGGCCGATCGAGTTGCGCCCGGTCGAACTCGGCCGCTATTTCGGCGAGCAGATCGACGACGGCCGCATCAATGTCTGGATCCGCACCGCGGCAAAACTCCCGGATGATCCGGCGCTGCATATGTGCGCGCTGGCCTATGCGTCGGATTTCTCGCTGCTCGACGCCGTGATGGCGCGCTACGGCCGCACGCTGTTCGACAGCAACGTGATGCCGGCCAGCCTCGATCACGCGATGTGGTTTCACCGGCCGTTCCGCGCCGACGAATGGCTGCTTTATTCGCAGGATTCACCGAGCGCACAGGGCGGCCGCGGGTTGGCCCGCGGCCTGATCTTCAAGCCCGACGGCACGCTGGTGGCGTCGGTGGCCCAGGAAGGCTCGATCCGCCAGCGCAGGGCATAGCGTTTTCTACCCGTTCGGCTGCGCGCCTCGCTCGGCCAACACCGTCTGCGACGCCAGCCACTGCCACATCCATCGATACACCCATGGAATCGGGATGATGAAGATCGAGGCAATTCCGGCCACGATCGCGCGCCACAGGAATTCCAGCCCGGTGCCGATGAACAGGACTTCACGCTGCGTGCCCTGGATATTGCGACAAGCCCAACGCATCATCGCGGTATAAACCCACGCCCAGCCGATGATGGTGAAGATGGCGAGCACTCCGAGGATCGAGTATCCCAGATAGGCCCAGATCGAACCGGAGAAGCTGAGCCCGAGCGGCTGCCCGTCGGACGCGAGGTTCGCGATGAACCATTTCAGGAAAAGCCAGTAGAGAACAAACTGGACGAGGTTCGCCAGATTGCTGAGCACATCACTGCCGAGGAAGGTTACCGCAACGAGAAGCACGATAGCCCCGAAATACCAGGGAACGATGGTCATCGCATTGCCGGTGAAGCTGAGGTTCGGCCGGCCCGGCACCTTGATGCACGGCACGAGCCAGTTCAGGTACCAGACCAGGACCCACGGCGCCGGGATCACCAACACCATTCCGATAATCATCACGAGGCTGCGCCAGACAAACTCCAGGATGCCGAAATCGATCGACAGCGGGCCGCCGGCGTAACCGCCTCCGCCCGCATAGCCACCGCCAGCGCCGCGGCTCATCGGCGGCGGGCCGCCCGGTTGCGCAACCGGCGGCGGGGCGCCATCCGCCGGCATCAGGCCGGGAATTTCGCCCGCGCGCTGCCAGCCGGACATTCCCTCTGACCAGACCAGCGTATCGGCCCTGACCGTGCCCCTTGTGATGAGATCGCGCAGCTGGGCTTCCGGAAAGGGCCCCTGTTGCTGGCCATTCGCTGCATAAAACCACGATCGGTTCGACATTTTTAATCCCTTGGGTCGTGGAAACGGGGGAAGCCGGCGGGGCGGCTGGCGAAAAGCCCATTGTGTCGGAGGATCATATTCCCTGTACAGGGACTGAGGTCACCAGCTGCAAATGTTTTCCCCTTAAACCTGCAAGTTTTTTGTGCCATTTGCATAGAAAGATGCCAGATTTGGATTTTGGCAGCGAGCCGCCGGGCGGCCAGCCTGCCGAACACGCCGAAAGAACGTCAAAAAGATCGTCAAAAACTACGTCTAGAAAGACCGTCCAAGGAACTTTCAAGCGAACTTTCAATAGAGCATCCCAAGAGACATGAAGGCCTGACCATGAAACTCGTCGTCGCGATCATCAAACCATTCAAGCTTGACGAGGTGCGCCAGGCGCTGACCGCCATCGGCGTGCACGGCATGACCGTCACCGAGGTCAAGGGGTACGGCCGTCAGAAGGGCCACACCGAAATCTATCGCGGCGCCGAATATGTCGTGAACTTCCTGCCCAAGCTGCGCATCGAAATCGCGGTCGCCTCCGACGTCGCGGACAAGGCGGTCGAGGTCATCACCGCGCATGCGCGCACCGGCCAGATCGGCGACGGCAAGATTTTCGTGACGCCGATCGATCACGCACTTCGCATTCGCACCGGCGAGACCGACAGCGACGCGCTCTGAAGTTTTCATTTCAGTTCAACGCGCGCGGGCAACGACGCCTGACGCGCGAACAAAAAACGACAACAGAACGACAACAGGCCGGGGAAATTCCATGGGGGCACTCTCGATTCGTGCAGCGAAGATCGCTGCGCTCAGCATTCTTGCGATGAACGTCTCGCCGGCGACGCCGGCCTTTGCGCAGACATCGACCATCAACGCCGCCGACACCGCGTGGATGATCGTCGCCACCGCGCTCGTCCTGATGATGACGATACCGGGCCTGGCGCTGTTCTATTCCGGCATGGTGCGCAAGAAGAACGTGCTGGCGACGATGGCGCAGAGTCTCGCTGCGGTCGCGATCATCTCCATTCTCTGGGTGTGTTTCGGCTATTCGCTGGCGTTCGTCGGCGACGGTCCCTGGATCGGCACGCTGGACCGCTGGTTCCTCATCGGCATTACCATGGACAGCGTCAACCCGGCGGCGAAGACGATCCCGGAAGCGCTTTTCATGCTGTACCAGATGACGTTTGCGATCATCACGGTCGCGCTGGTGGCGGGCGCGGTAGCCGACCGGATGCGGTTCTCGGCCTATCTGCTGTTCTCGATCGGCTGGTTCATGTTCGTCTATGTGCCGCTGGCGCATTGGGTGTGGGGCGGCGGCTTCCTCGCCGCCATGGGCGTGCTGGATTTTGCCGGCGGTCTCGTCGTGCATCTGTCCGCCGGCATCGGCGGTCTGGTTGCCGCCAAGGTGATGGGACAGCGTCACGGCTATGGCAGCGACAATCTCTCCCCGTTCGACCTGTCGCTCGCCGTCATCGGCACCGGATTGCTGTGGGTCGGCTGGTTCGGATTCAACGGCGGCTCGGCGCTGGCGGCGAACTCGCGCGCCGTCATGGCCATCACCGCAACGCATCTGGCTGCCTGCGCCGGCGCGCTGACCTGGGGCGCGATCGAATGGGCAACGCGGCGCAAGCCCTCCGTGCTCGGCATGATCTCCGGCGCGATCGCAGGCCTCGGCACGATTACGCCGGCCTCCGGTTACGTCGCACCGTGGCACGGAATCATCATCGGTCTGGTGGCGGGTTTGGTTTGCTTCTGGGCCTGCACCTGGCTCAAGCACCGCTTCAAGTATGACGATTCGCTCGACGTGTTCGGCGTCCACGGCATCGGCGGCATGACCGGCACCCTGCTCGCCGGCGTTTTTGCCACCGCCGCCATCGGCGGCACCGGCGGCCTGATCGAAGGCCATCCGCAGCAGGTGCTGATCCAGCTCTACGGCATCGGCGTCACCCTGGTGTGGTCGGGCGGCGTCACCTTCGTGCTGCTCAAGCTGGTGAGCGCGTTCGTGCCGCTGCGGGTCTCACTGCAGCAGGAGCTCGAAGGCCTCGATATTTCGCAACACGGCGAGGCGCTTCAGTAAGCCGCCGCGTCGCGTCGGGCTTGCACAACACATAAGTGTGTGCTTATGTGTTGACATGATCGAAACCGACATCTTCAAGGCGCTGGCGGATCCCACCCGCCGCAAGGTCTTTGAGAAGCTCGCCGGCGGAAGCCTCAACGCCAGCGCCTTGCGCGATGGAATGGAGATCAGCCAACCGGCGGTGTCGCAGCATCTCGCGGTGCTGCGCGCGGCCGGACTCGTGCGCGAACAGCGGCACGGCCGCTTCGTGAACTACGAAGTCGATCCGGACGGTATCGCCAGCATCGGGACGTGGCTTGCGCGCTACCGCGCCTACTGGCCGAAGCGCATCGAGGCGCTCTCCGACCTCTTGAAGGACATGGATCAATGAGCGATGCCGTCGAGCCTGATCACACTGAGGCCCTCGAGCTCGAATACGAACTCGATGCGCCGCCCGAGAAAGTCTGGCGCGCGGTGACCATTCCTGCGCTGCGCGAACGCTGGCTTCCCGATTGCGATCTTTCCGGAGCCGAACCGGAATCGTCAGTCACGGGCGAGGAGGTCCGCTATCGTCTGCGCGAGCAAGAACCGCCGTTCCGCGAAAGCCACGTCACCTTCAAGATCGCGCCAAACGAGGCCGGCGGCACCCGCTTCCGCATCATTCAAGAGGCCTGCGATATCCGCAGAATTCAGCCGCGGCCAGCCAACAGCAACAGCGGCTGCATGATGCGCGCGGCTTGATCGCAGACACCATCACCTTCTGAGACTTCATCAACCTACTGAAACGGAGGTCGCCGATGCGCGACATGATGCAACTCGTCCCGATGGTCGTTGAACAGTCCACCCGCGGCGAACGCTCCTTCGACATCTATTCCAGACTCTTGCGCGAACGCATCATCTTCCTGAACGGCGAGGTCAATGATGCCATGTCCGGACTTGTTTGCGCGCAGCTGCTGTTCCTCGAGGCCGAGAACCCGAACAAGCCGATCAATCTCTACATCAACTCCTATGGCGGCGTGATCACCAGCGGGCTTGCGATGTACGACACCATGCAGTTCATCAAGGCACCGGTTCATACACTGTGCATGGGCACCGCGCGCTCCATGGGATCGTTCCTGCTGATGGCGGGTGAGCCCGGTCACCGCGCCGCCTTGCCCAACGCCAGCCTTCACGTGCACCAGCCGCTCGGCGGCTTCCAAGGCCAGGCGTCCGACGTCCTGATCCATGCCACTGAAATGCAGGAGACCAAGCGGCGCATCACCCGGCTCTATGCGCAGCATTGCGGACGTCCGGAAGAGGAGGTGGAACGGACGCTGGACCGCGATCACTTTATGACCGCCCAGCAGGCGCTCGCGTGGGGACTGATCGACAAGGTTCTCGCGGAACGCGATGCCGCCTGACGGGTCCGCGTCTAGGTCTCGGTGCAGCAGAAGCTAAAGTGCTTGGAGATTTCGCAGCACGGCGAGGCGCTTCAGTAGAACTACCTATCTGAATACCGCCTTCCTGCCCTCGCACTGGGCAGGATTATGTCCGGAGTCTGGCGTGCCCGCGCCTTGACCAGACGTGCCTATTTTTTGAGCGCGACGGAATAGCGCAGTTTGGTTCCCCTCCCCGAAAGGCCGAAAAGGCCCGGATTCATAAACCGTTAGGGAAATCCGCCGTTCTGGCACGGCATTTGATTCTATGGGTCTTGGCTGTGCCCGCGAAGTGAACTTCTCCGCGTGGTGAACCTCAGTCGAGAACGCCCGGTATGTCTGAACCGGGCCAAGCGGGGATAGGACCCATGAAAATTGTTATGGCGATCATCAAGCCATTCAAACTCGAAGAAGTCCGGGACGCCCTGACCGCCATTGGCGTTCACGGTCTCACGGTGACGGAAGTCAAAGGCTATGGTCGGCAGAAAGGCCACACGGAAATCTATCGCGGCGCTGAATACGCGGTGAGCTTCCTGCCCAAGATCAAGATCGAGGTCGCTGTGGCCTCGGATCAGGTCGACAAGACCATCGACGCCATCACCTCGGCAGCAAAAACCGGACAAATCGGCGACGGCAAGATCTTCGTCATCAACCTCGACCATGCGGTTCGTATCCGCACCGGTGAGGCGGATGCCGCGGCCCTCTGATTTCGCGCTCAATCATACCACTCAGGAGTACAACAAATGACGTTCAAACGTCCCTATAGCGCGGGATTGACGGCCCTCGCCGTCGGCATGTTCGCCGCGACCTCCGCTTACGCGGAAGCCACTGTCAACAAGGGCGACAACGCCTGGATGCTCACGTCGACGGTGCTGGTGCTGTTGATGACGATCCCCGGCCTTGCACTGTTCTATGGTGGTCTGGTCCGCTCCAAGAACATGCTCTCGGTCCTGATGCAGGTTTTCTACACCGTCTGCATCGTCACCCTGATCTGGGCGGTCTACGGCTACAGCCTCGCCTTCACCGGCGGATCGGACTTCATCGGCGGCTTCTCCAAGGCGTTCCTGAAGATCGCGCCGGAAGGCAAGACGATTCTCGACGCTCAGGCGGCGACCTTCTCCGCCGACGTCAACATCACGGAGCTGATTTATATCTGCTTCCAGATGACCTTCGCGTGCATCACCCCCGCACTCATCGTCGGCGCCTTCGCCGAACGCATGAAGTTCTCGGCTGTCGCGCTGTTCGTGCCGCTCTGGGTAACGCTGATCTATCTGCCGATCGCGCACATGGTTTGGTACTGGGCCGGACCGGACGCGATCTCTGCGGCGCTCAAGACGTTCGAAGCCGCGACGGACAAGGCAGCTGCGCAGGCCGCCTTCGATGCGGCGAAGACCGCGTTCGGAGACGACCAGGGCTGGATCTTCAAGAAGGGCGCGATCGACTTCGCGGGTGGCACCGTGGTGCACATCAACGCCGGCATCGCCGGTCTCGTCGGTGCGCTCCTGATCGGCAAGCGCGTCGGTTACGGCAAGGAGCTGATGGCTCCGCACTCGCTGACCATGACCATGATCGGCGCTTCGCTGCTCTGGGTCGGCTGGTTCGGCTTCAATGCCGGATCGAACCTCGAAGCCTCCGGCGGCGCCGCGCTCGCCATGACCAACTCCTTCGTTGCAACCGCAGCGGCGGCGATGGCCTGGATGTTCGCGGAATGGATCGTCAAGGGTCACCCCTCGGTGCTCGGCGCGTTGTCGGGTGCGGTGGCGGGCCTGGTGGCGGTTACGCCTGCGGCCGGTTACGCCGGTCCGATGGGCGCGATCGTGCTCGGTCTCGTGGTCGGAATCGTCTGCCTGTTCTTCTGCACCGTGGTGAAGAATGCGCTCGGCTATGACGACTCGCTCGACGTGTTCGGCGTCCACTGCGTCGGCGGCATCGTCGGCGCGCTCGGCACCGGCATCCTGGTGAACCCGGCCCTCGGCGGTACCGGCGTCATGGACTACACCATCGGCAAGGTCGCCGAATACGACTTCGCAGCGCAGATGGTCTCGCAGTTCTGGGGCGTCTGCACCACGCTGGTGTGGTCGGGCATCGGGTCTGCCATCCTCTTCAAGGTCGTCGATGTCATCGTCGGCCTGCGCGTCAACGTCGAGACCGAACGTGAAGGCCTCGATGTCACCGAGCACACGGAGCGCGCCTACAATATGTGAGTTCTCCCGGGGTGCGATCCCTTGGGGTCGCACCCACAACTCCGGTTCGGGCACATACCCGGCAATGCCCTGACCGTTGAGGGGCTCCAGCGCAAGTTGGAGCCCCTTTCTTTTTGTTCGGGCCGCTGGACAAGAATCGTAGGATGGGTGGAGCGCAGCGATACTCATCCTTCCATTGCGCGGGTGAGGTGATGGGTATCCCGCCTGTCATCGGGCGCGAATTCGCGCGACCCGTGGCTCCACCCATCCTGCGGACCATCACCCGAACTTCGCGCTGAGTTTCGGAAACAGGTCGTATACCTCGTCTTCCTGCCACTCGGTTCCGGATGGCTGAGCCGGCGCACTCCGCTGCGGTGGATTGCCGGCAACCGCTTCGACACCATCGGTGACGGCGTATTGATAGCCTTCGTAGAACCAGTCCAATTCATCAAAACCGTCGTCCGCCAGTGAGTCCGGATCCGACAGCGCGCGCTTGAATGCCTGACGTCCCCTGGAGATCAACGCAGCGCGAAAATCGGAGAAGGTATCGTCGCTGCAACCGCCATTGATGATGTAGGCGGCGCCCCACAGCGGCCAGCAATAGGCCTTGTCCATCATCCCATCGAAGTGCTGCGCAAATTCAAGCGCCTCGTCCTTCGGCAGCGCTGCGATTTGCTGGCGCAGCCCTTCGCATTTTTGATCCATGTCGCCGCCCGAATTATCGTGCGCGCGCTGCACGATCTTCCAGAAACCGTCCTCGTCCATCACATGCTCCTGCGGGCTCGCCTTCCGGCGTCATGCACAGACTAATCCGGGAACGGCAGAGTTCACGATGGAACAGAAACCAGAGCTAAAAAAGCATTGCCAAATCCTGCGCGCGGAGCAGAATTGACCACAACAACAACCGGGAGGACGTCATGAAACTCGAAGGCGGATGCTATTGCGGCGCTGTGCGCTATCAGGCCGAGGGCGAGCCGATGATGCAGGCGCAATGTCATTGCCGCGAATGCCAATACGTTACCGGCGGCTCGCCCAATATGTTCGTTGTGATGCCGCCCGACGGCTTCAAATACACCAAAGGTGGGCCGAAGCAGTTTTCACGCAAGGACCTTGAGAAGCCGGTGACACGCGAATTCTGCGCCGAATGCGGCACGCATATGGTGACCCGGCCGCAGCGGCCGGTCGTGGTGGTGAAGGTCGGAACCCTCGATAACCCCGCTATGATCACGCCGCAGATCGCCATCTACACAGTCGACAAGCAGCCCTTCCACCACATTCCCGAGGGCATGCCGAGTTTCGAGCGGTTGCCGCAGCGGTAGGTGTTCCGGCATCGTCATTGCGAGCGAAGCGAAGCAAATCCATAGCGCGGCATAGCGATTGTGGATTGCTTCGTCGCTTCGCTCCTCGCAATGACGCTTAGCTGTGACATAAACAACACGACGGGCAAATCAATTCTGATTTACAGAAATCATGTCAAGCCCCGAAATGAAAAATATTTCTGTTTACCAGAAGGAAAATCAGGTGCATATCTTTGGCCATCCCGTCCCACTCAGAGGGCGTCGGCCGTCGTCACGGACGTTGGACGGGTTGCGGTGGACGCTGGTTTACGCCTCGACGACGGCGTGGATAAGCGTACGGCAAAACCGTGTGGTCCTGGCGCCCGTTGCTGGCGTCAAGCTGTTGGAGAAGCGCAAGCGGAAACGGCAGCGACGGAGTCAACCAAGAACTCGTCTCCGGGGAGATCACGGCATAAGCCGTAAAGCCATTGCGCAGGGAAGGCCGGGTGTTCTCCGCTGCCCTGTATGCTCGTGTGCACTTTGTTTTGTGCAAACCGCACGCGAGACCGCGGGTGCAGCGCGCACCCGGTCTTCCCTGCGCCCTCTTATTTTGGGGGCAAGGAATTTCTGGCAAAGCTCGGGCGCAATGCGTCGCGAGATCGCGGCCACATATTCAGCTGTCGTCACCCGCCCGAGTGCGCAATTGCGCACGGGGGGCGGGTGATCCAGTATTCCAGAGGCGTCAATGACAAAACGGAGAGGCCGCAGCGTACTGGATCCCCGCATGCGCGGGGATGACAACCGAATGTGGCGCGGAACTGCTGGTCCGGATCGACCAAAATCCACCAAAATCGACGCTGGCGCCGATGGTTAATCGCGTCTTAACCTCGCCGTATCTATGGTGGTTTGATCCGCTTCCGGTCGCTCCGTCCGTCCCCCGACCGCAATTGAAAGTGCTGGCGTTTTAGACATGGCAATGACCGCCTCTTCCGGCGTGGCGCAGGGCGCCGGCAGTGTCCCCGCTGCCGGTCAGGCCGAGCGTTCGCCGTTTCTGCGGACGGCCGAGCTTCTGGCTCCCTATCAACCCGGTAAGCCATTGATCGCGTTATCGTTAGGAGAACCGCAGCATCCTGTCCCGAGCTTCGTCGGGCCGGTGCTGGCCAAACACATCGCCGATTTCGGCCGCTACCCGATCGCCAAGGGCATCGAGCCATTCCGCCGGGCGGTCGCGAACTGGCTCTCGGCCCGGTTCCAGCTGCCCCGGGCAATGGATCCCGAGAGCGAAATTCTGGTGCTGAACGGCAGCCGCGAAGGCCTGTTCTTCGCGGCGATCACGGCCGCGCGCTATGTCGGTCCCCGCAAGGGCAGGCCGGCGATCCTGATGCCGAACCCGTTCTATCCGGCCTATGGCGCCGGCGCGCGCGCCGCCAATTGCGAACCGATCTATCTGCCGACCACGCTCGCCAACGGCTTCCTGCCGGATCTCGATACGCTCGATGAAGCGACGCTGGCGCGCACTGTTGCGATGTTCATCGCCTCGCCGGCCAATCCGCAAGGGTCCGTCGCCTCGCGCGACTACTTCACCCGTCTGACGCAACTCGCCGATCGCTACGGCTTCATGATCCTGAGCGACGAGTGCTATTCGGAAATCTACACCAAACAGGCGCCGGGCAGCGTGCTCGAATGCGCAGGATCCGATTTCAGCAACGTCGTGGCGTTTCAATCGCTGTCGAAGCGCTCGAACCTGCCGGGCATGCGCGTCGGCTTCGCGGCCGGCGACAAGAAATTTCTCAGCGTCTTTCACGAACTGCGCAATGTCGCCGCCCCGCAGGTGCCGGTGCCGCTGCAGCACGTCGCGGTTGCCGCCTATAGCGACGAGGCGCATGTCGAGGAGAACCGCCGGCTCTATCGCATCAAGTTCGATCTCGCCGATCAGATCCTCGGCAATCGCTACGGCTATGTCAGGCCCGCCGGCGGCTTCTGCGTCTGGCTCGATGTATCGGACCGCGGCGGCGACGAGGCTGCGACGGTGCAGCTCTATCGCGATGCCGGCGTGCGCGTGATCCCCGGAACCTATCTGTCGCGTCCGCAAAACGACGGCAGCAATCCTGGCGCCGGCTATATCCGCCTGGCGCTGGTATCGGACAGTGAATCAACGGCCGAGGCGTTGCACCGCCTGGTCGAAACCTTGGCTTAATCGCAGGGCCCCATGAGCATGCCAGCGATCGAACGTGTCATTCCCCTGGTCGGCCATCTGCCGGCCTCGATCCGCGACGCGCTGGCGCGGCGCCTGCGGGAGGTCGCAGGCCTGTGCCTGATCGCGATCTCCGGCGTCGCCGCCGCCGCGCTGATGACGTGGTCGGTGCAGGATCCAAGTTTGAGCCACGCGACCTCGCGCGCGATCCGCAACGTTCTCGGATATCCCGGCGCGATCGGCGCCGATCTGTTGATGCAGATTCTCGGCCTTGGGGCGATCATGCTGATCCTGCCCGTCGCGGTGTGGGGTTGGCGCATGCTGACCCATCGCACCTTCGACCGCGAAGCGTTGCGCCTGGCCTGCTGGATCCTCTGCACTATCATTGCGGCAGGCTTTGCCAGCTGCTGGCCGCATGGCGGCGCATGGCCGCTGCCGACCGGGCTTGGCGGCGTCGTCGGCGATGCGCTGGTGCGCGCGCCGGCCGTAATCTTCGGGCCCGCCGGTTTCATCTACCGGCTGGTGCTCGGTATCATCCTGTTCGCGGCGATGTGCGCCACCTTCCTGTTTGCGAGCGGCTGGGGTTCGCGTCCGCGCGACGACGAGGAGCTGACACCGATCGAGGACGATGACGCGCCGTTCGAGGAAGAGCGCGATCGCAGCTCGGTCTCGCTCGGCTGGGTCTATCATGCCCTGATGAGCGCCAAGGCCCGGCTCGGCTGGCTGATGTCCACGGCCTATCGTTCGCTGGTCGCAAGCGCGCCGCAGCCCCGCACCGCTTCCTTCGAGCGGCAAGAGCCCAGCCTCGGCGGCCGGACGGCGCCGTCGATTGCCCCGCAAGCCCAGGAAGAAGACGAGCACGAAGAAGAGGAAGAAGACGAGGAAGAGGAAGCCCCGGTCGCCCGCGCCCCGCGCAAGAAGGCGGCGCCAAAGGCATCGCCACGGAAATCCGACAAGTTCGAATTGCCGGCGGTCTCGATGCTCACGGCACCAAAAGCGTCCGATCGCCAGCCGCTCAGCAAGAGCGAACTGGAAGCCAATTCGCGCGCGCTGGAAGGCGTGCTCGGCGACTTCGGCGTCCGCGGCGAGATCGTCAAGGCCAATCCCGGCCCTGTCGTCACGCTGTACGAACTCGAGCCGGCGCCCGGCATCAAATCCTCCCGCGTCATCGGTCTCGCCGACGACATCGCCCGCTCGATGAGCGCGCTGTCGGCTCGCGTCGCCGTGGTTGCCGGCCGCAACGCCATCGGCATCGAATTGCCGAACGCGCATCGCGAAAAGGTCTATTTGCGCGAACTGCTGTCGCTGAAGGACGAGTCGCACGCCAAACTGCCGCTCTGCCTTGGCAAGAACATCGGCGGCGAATCCATCATCATCGACCTGGCGCGCACGCCGCATATGCTGATCGCCGGCACCACCGGCTCCGGCAAATCGGTCGCCATCAACACCATGATCCTCAGCCTGGTCTACCGGCTGCGGCCCGATCAGTGCCGGCTGATCATGGTCGATCCCAAAATGCTCGAACTCTCCGTCTATGACGGCATCCCGCATCTGCTGACGCCCGTCGTGACCGACCCGAAGAAGGCCGTGGTCGCGCTGAAATGGGCGGTGCGCGAGATGGAAGAGCGCTACAAGAAGATGTCCAAGCTCGGTGTCCGTAACATCGACGGCTACAACCAGCGTCTCGTCGAAGCCAAGGGCAAGGGCGAGGAGCTGACGCGCACGGTGCACACCGGCTTCGACAAGGAATCCGGCAAGGCGATCTACGAGGACGAAAAGCTCGACCTCGAACCGCTGCCCTACATCGTCATCATCGTCGACGAAATGGCCGACCTGATGATGGTCGCCGGCAAGGACATCGAAGGCGCGGTGCAGCGGCTGGCGCAGATGGCGCGCGCCGCGGGCCTGCACGTGATCCTCGCCACGCAACGTCCCTCGGTCGACGTCATCACCGGCACCATCAAGGCGAACTTCCCGACCCGCATCGCGTTTCAGGTCACGTCGAAAATCGACAGCCGCACCATTCTCGGCGAAATGGGCGCCGAGCAACTGCTCGGCCAGGGCGACATGCTCTATATGGCCGGCGGCGGACGGATCAGCCGCGTGCACGGCCCGTTTGCCTCCGACGAGGAAGTCGAGAAGGTGGTGCGCCATCTCAAGACGCAGGGCCAGCCGGAATATCTCGAGGCCGTTACGGCGGAAGAACCTGCCGAGGGCGAGGACGGCGCGGTATTCGATTCCACCGGCATGGGTGGCGACGGCAGCGGCGACCTGTTCCAGCAGGCCGTGGCGATCGTCAAGCGCGACCGCAAGGCCTCGACCTCCTACATTCAACGCCGGCTGCAAATAGGCTACAACCGTGCGGCGTCATTGATGGAGCGGATGGAACTCGAAGGCATCGTCGGACAGGCCAACCACGCCGGCAAACGCGAAATTCTGGTCGAGGAAGAAGAGAGCGGTTTCTAGAGCGATTTCAAGCGATTGGACCCACTAACGAACTGAATTTGGCGTAATAATTCTCACGGAAAAACGATATCTCCTTTGGTCGAAAGCGCGATAAAACCACCGGCAGTGGGACGATCCGTTGAATAGAGATTCGAAATATCTGATGACACACTACTTTACCCTTCGCGGCGTCCGTTACGGACTGGCGCTTGTGACCGCCATGTCCGTTGCCGGCGCAGCGACATCAGGCTTTTCGCAGAACGTTCCGGTCCCAAAGCCCGCACCCAAGGCCCGCGACGGCGGCGTGCAGATGAGCGCGCAGGATTCGCAAAAAGGTCCGGCGACGACAGGTGCGACCCAGGCGCCGCCAAAGACTGGAACGACCCAGGCGCCGCCGAACCCGGTCATCCCCGATCGAAATCGCAATGTGCCCGCCAATATTTTCGCGACCTTCGATGCCAACCAGAAGGCGCAGGCCGCCAGGGTGAGCTCGTATCTGTCGTCGCTGCAGACGCTGGTCGGGAATTTCGTCCAGGTCGGGCCGGACGGCAGCAAGACCAAGGGCGACTTCGTGATCCAGAAGCCGGGCAAGGTGCGCTTCGAATATGACGCGCCGAGCCAGATCGCGATCGTCGCCGACGGATCCTCGCTCGCCGTGCGCGACAAGAAGCTCGCGACCCAGGACATCTATCCGTTGTCGCAGACGCCGCTCCGGTTCCTGCTGTCGGACCGTATCGATCTGTTGAAGGATACCAACGTCGTCAGCGTCACCGCCGATGACGTCTTCATCAGCGTCACCATCGAGGAGAAGCAGGCGCTGATCGGCACCAGCCGGTTGATGCTGATGGTCGGCACCAAGGACGGCCAGCTCAAGCAATGGACCGTGACCGACCCGCAGGGCTACGACACCACGATCGCGGTCTATAATCTGGATACCTCCAAGAAGGTCGACCCCGGCCTGTTCAAGATCGATTTCACCAACTATTCGATGCCACCAGGCTGAACATTCTTGATTAGGGGCAAAGGACGTGCGTCATCAACCGCACGTCTTTTTCATTTCGGGCCCGCATGCGTTTTTCCCTGACAACGTGGAATATCAACTCGGTGCGCCTGCGCATCGACATCGTCGCCAAATTCCTCAAATCGGTACGGCCTGACGTCCTCTGCCTGCAGGAGACCAAATGCATCGACGATGCCTTCCCGCTGAAGCGCTTCAAACGCCTCGGCTATGAGCATGTCGCGCTGAACGGGCAGAAGGGCTATCACGGCGTCGCCATCGTCTCGAAACTGCCGTTCGATACCAAGGATATCCGCACCTTCTGCGACAACATCGATTCGCGGCACATCTCCGTGGCGTTCGGCGAAAAAGCCCAGCTCGCAAAGCCGCTGGTGCTGCATAATTTCTACGTCCCGGCCGGCGGCGACATCCCCGACCCCGCGCTCAATCCGAAGTTCGATCACAAGCTCAAATTTCTCGACGAGATGAAAGCCTGCGAGCCGCTGCATCCGCGCGGCGACGACCGGCATATCCTGGTCGGCGACCTCAACGTGGCGCCGCATGAGAACGACGTGTGGTCGCACAAGCAGCTGCTAAAGGTGGTCTCGCACACCCCGATCGAATGCGAAAAGCTGCTGGCGGCGCAGACCCATGGCGAATGGTTCGACGTCGCGCGCGAGCGCATCCCGATGTCGGAGAAGGTCTACACGTGGTGGAGCTACCGCGCCGCCGACTGGACCGTCGGCGACCGGGGCCGCAGGCTCGACCACATCTGGGTTTCGCGGGCGCTGAAGGATGGCGTCAGCGATTTCCGCATCACGCGCGATGCCCGCGGCTGGGAGCGGCCGTCGGATCACGTGCCGGTTACGGTGACGCTGGAGGTGTGATTGCGATCAGGTCGAGAGCTTGGCGCCGGCCATCAGAATATCGCTGGCAAGCTGGCTGGTGCGGGTGGCGAGTTCGTCGCGCAGCGCCCGCGCCGCGGCAGGGTCGCTCTCGAGCACGCGCTGAAACAGGCTGCGCGACACCCGGATCACGGTGGAATTTTCGATCGCGATCGCGCTCGACGGCCGCTTCATCGCCACGATCAACGCCAGCTCACCGATCAGGGCACCGGGGCCTGCGATGATTTCAGCGCCGCCGTCCTCGACCCGGAACGCGCCGCGCTGCACGATATAGCCGGCATCCGCCTCGTCGCCGGCGTTGAACAATTGGTCGCCGCGACCGAATTCGCGCTGCTCCGAGCCGATCGCCAGCATGCGCAACGCCGTCGTCCCCAACAGGCGCAGTGTCGGGACGCGCTCAAGCAGAGCTACATCATCTTCGATCGACATACGGAACCGGTGATGCCCAGGGAGGTACGATTCGTGGGCCGAATCGTATCACGGCACCAGCTTGTAGCCACCGGCTTCCGTCACCAGGATCTCCGGATTGGCGGCATCTTTCTCGATCTTCTGCCGCAGCCGGTAGATGTGGGTTTCCAGGGTGTGGGTGGTGACACCGGAATTATAGCCCCAGACTTCCTGCAGCAGCGTCTCGCGCGACACCGGCATCTGGCCGGCCCGGTACAGGAAGCGCAGGATCGCGGTTTCCTTCTCGGTCAGCCGCACCTTCCGAGCGTTGGCGCCGGTCAGCATCTTGGAGCCGGGCCGGAAGCTGTAGGGGCCGACGGAGAACACCGCGTCCTCGCTGGCCTCGTGCTGGCGCAGTTGCGCCCGGATCCGGGCCAGCAGCACGGCGAACCGGAACGGCTTGGCGACGTAGTCATTGGCGCCGGATTCGAGGCCCAGAATGGTATCCGAATCGGTGTCGTGGCCGGTCAGCATGATGATCGGCGCCTTGAAGCCCCCCTTGCGCAGGGAGCGGACCACTTCGCGGCCATCGGTATCGGGCAGGCCGACATCCATCAGCACCAGATCGGGGGAATTGGCCTTGGCGGCGCTGGCGCCCTTGGCGCCGGTATCGACCGCGGAGGCTTCGAACTCCTCATGCAGTGATAATTGCTCGACCAGCGTGTCGCGCAGATCGGTATCGTCATCCACGATCAGGATCTTGCGGGCATTGGCCATAGGTACGATCCTCTTGAGGCAGGCGGCGGACACAAGTGGGAGCGTCTCAAGCCGGTCTTGGTCGGTTGGTCGATGACGAAACTGGTTCGCGGGCGAACCTCGGCCATCGGGTACGGAATCAGGTAGGAGATTGTTACAATTTCACAAGGCGAACCGCAGTGTATCCCATATTCGAGGGGCTGTTGGATGAATGTCCTGTAATGGGCGTCAAATAGAGCAATTGCGGCCGGGGAGGCAACCCCAGGATTTGGACGTTTGGCATGGGAAGCACCAATTTTTCAATCACTTATGGGACAGAAGCGCGTGATCGGCCGCTCTCGGCGATCAGGGTTCACCGCGGCGCCGGCGACCCGCGCCGGGGCTGGCTGACGGCGGACGGCTGGACCGTCCCGGTGGCACTTGGTCGCGGCGGCATCCTCGCCAACAAGCGCGAAGGCGATGGCGGCACCCCGCGGGGCACCTACCGGCCACTGCAATTATGGTGGCGCGCCGACCGCCACTCGCGCCCGCCAACCTTTCTGCCGGTCCGGCCAATCCGGCCCGAGGACGGCTGGTGCGAAGACCCGAAGGACCGTCACTACAACCAGCCAATACAGCTCATGCGTGACCAGACCGGCGACCGCCTCACACGCGACGATCACCTCTACGACTTCATCGTCGAGATCGATCACAACAGCGCGCCGCGTATTGCCGGCCGCGGCAGCGCGGTGTTCCTGCATCTGGCGCGCACGAATTTTTCCGCCACAGCAGGCTGCGTTTCGATGACAAAATCTGCGATGCTGCGGTTGCTGCGGCGGATGGGGCCGCAAACCAAAATTACTATTGGATGAACTTCATTTCAGGATGCGGGGATTATGCAGGACAGACATCAGATTGCGTCTGCATCGCAGACGTTGCACGGCCATTGGCGCGCCGGCACCAAGCTTGACGCGCTCGACAACTGGCTGCGGCCACAGGACCGCATCGAGGCCTATGCGATCCAGGCCGCGATCGAAAGATTTTCGACGACCCATCTGTTCGGCTGGAAGATCGCGGCCACCAGCGAGGCCGGGCAGAAACACATCAATGTCGACGGTCCGATGGCCGGACGCATTCTCGCCGAGACCGTGATCCCTGACGGCGGCACGGCTTCGATGGCCGGCAACGAAATGCGCGTTGCCGAGCCGGAATTCGCGTTTCGCATGCGCTACGATCTACCGTCGCGATCGACGCCCTACACGGTGAGCCAGGTGCTCGATGCCGTGGACACGCTGCATCCGGCGATCGAGATTCCGGATTCGCGCTTTTCGGATTTCGTCAGCGCCGGCGACGCCCAGATCATCGCCGACAACGCCTGCGCGCATCTGTTCGTGCTCGGCCCGGCCACGACGGCGGACTGGCGCGCGCGCGACCTGGTCGAGGAACGACCTGTCACCACGCTGCGCGGCCAGCAATTCATCGGTCAGGGCAAGAACGTGCTGGGCGACCCCCGGCTGGCGCTGACCTGGCTCGCCAACGAATTGCGCCAGCTCGGCGTGACACTGAAGGCGGGCCGGGTCGTCACCACAGGCACCTGCCATCCGCCGCTGCCGATCCAGGCTGGCGATTTCTGCGCGGTCGATTTCGGGGTGCTCGGGAAAGTGTCGGTGGGGTTCGAGTAGACGGCTTCACACTCGGTGTCGTCCCGGCGAAGGCCGGGACCCATAACCACCGCTATGTATTGTTTACAAAGTGTATCAACTCCGACCGTGCACCACCGAGAAGCCGCGGCGTGGGTCCCGGCCTTCGCCGGGACGACAAGTCAGCGATGCCCGAAAATCGCCGAGCCGACGCGGATATGCGTGGCGCCGAACTGGATCGCGATCGCAAAATCGGCGCTCATGCCCATCGACAGACTCTTCAAGCCGTTGCGCGCGGCGATCTTTGCGGTCAGCGCAAAATGCGGCGCCGGCGCCTCGTCGACCGGTGGAATGCACATCAATCCGGAAATCAGCAGGCCATACTTCTCCCGGCAGCTCGCAATGAACGCATCGGCCTCGCCGGGCGCGACGCCGGCCTTCTGCGGCTCCTCGCCGGTGTTGAGCTGGACGAACAATTCCGGCTGTTTTTTCTGGGAATTGATTTCCTTGGCTAACGCTTCGCAAATGCTCGGGCGGTCGACAGAATGAATGGCATCGAACAGCGCCACGGCCTCTTTCGCCTTGTTGGATTGCAGCGGCCCGATCAGATGCAGCGCCAGCCCCTGGTAAGCGGACATTAACCCAGGCCATTTCGCTTTGGCTTCCTGCACGCGATTCTCGCCGAATACGCGCTGTCCGGCGTCGATAATGGGCGAAATCGCCGACGCGTCGAACGTCTTGGACACCGCGATCAATTGTACCGTCGCCCGATCGCGGCGCGCTTCCTTGCAAGCGCGCGCGATGTCCTGCTCCACGGTAGCAAGTCCGCCAGGTAAAGGTTCTGTTAGCGAGCTGGTCGTCGGAGGCGTCATGTGAATTGTGGCTCGTACATTTACGGGATTTCCTTGGATTTTACCAAGTTCGGGAAGGGCTTTTTGAATCCTTCGCTTTACCCTGCCACGCGGGGTGGGGAACAAGATGTCTGCCGTTACTTTCAACCGCAACAGAGTGAAACTCAAGAAGCTTCTGGGGATCCGGACGCGGCTGGTGCTGCTGGCGTTGATCCTGGTGGCGCCCTTGATGCTGGAACGCGTCCGTTCGCTCGAACATGCCCGCTCCAAGCAAATCGCCCTTGCCACCGAAGAATTCCTCAACATCGCGCAGCATAGCGCCGATACCCAGCGCGAAGTCGTCTCCTCCGTCGAGACGATGCTGAAATCGGCGGCCTATATCCGCGCGTCCAGCGGCATCGGTCGCGGTTGCGAAATCCTGCGCGCCAGCCTGCCGAGCAACCTGCCCTGGATCCGCAGCATCATGATCGCGTCCAAGGACGGCCTCGTGCAGTGCTCGACCTTGAACATTCAGGTGGGACTGCAAATCGGCGACCGCGAATACTTCAAGAAGGCGCAGGCAAGCCGCGACTTCGTTTTCAGCGACTATCTGTTCGGCAAGACAAACGGGCGGCCGATGATGATGGCGGCCTATCCGGTGTCTGCCATCAATCCCGAGGAAGATGCCGTCGTCGTTGCCGGCATCAATATCGATTGGCTGTCGAAGATCATGACCAATCTCGGCGGGCGGCCGGGAATTTCGTCGTTGCTGGTCGACAGCGCCGGCGTCGTCCTCGCCGCGCCCACCGATCAGACCAGCATGATCGGCCGGCCGCTGGATTCGGTGCCGCTGATGTCCGCCGTGGCGGAGAAGGCCTTGAGCTCCGACGCACCGACCGGCTCGCTTTCATTCACCGCTTCCGACGGCTCGAATCGCACGATCAGTTTCTCCCGCATTTCCGGAACGCAATCCCGCCTGATCGTCAGCATCGACGAAACCAGGGTGACCGCCGCGATCAATCGCGAGATCCGCACCGCCTATCTCCAATTGGGATTCGTCTGCCTGTTCGTGCTGCTGGGCGCGCTGATCGGCGCGGAAAAACTGATCATCAACCCGATCGAGGTGATGACCGGCATGGCCAAGCGCTTCGGCGAGGGCGACCGGTCGGCGCGCGTCGCGCGCAGCAAACTGCCTGCTGAATTCATGCCGCTGGCGCGCGCCTTCAACGCGATGGCCACCCAGCTCAGCCAACGCGAGCGCGAGCTTCTCGCCAACAACGACCGCCTCACTGTGATCGCATCGATCGATATGTTGTCGGGTCTTGCCAACCGCCGCGGGTTTCAGAGCCGTCTGGATTTCGAGTGGATGAAGGCGCAGCAATACAACAGCCAATTGTCGCTGCTGATGATCGATGTCGATCACTTCAAGCTCTATAACGACACCTATGGCCACCCCGAGGGCGACGCCTGCCTGACCAGGCTCGGCGAAACGCTGGCCGGGATCGCCGCCGACACCATGGGCTTCGCCGGCCGCTATGGCGGCGAGGAATTCTGCCTGCTGCTGCCGAACACCGATTCGCTCAAAGCACTGGCGATCGGCGAGATGGTGCGCACCGCGGTGCTGGATCTGAAAATACCGCACCACACCAGCAGCCATCACACCGTCACCGTGAGCATCGGTGTGGCCGGCACGCTCCCGCACGACGCGCTGCGCCCGGGCGACCTGATCGAAGCCGCCGACGCCGCCCTCTACGCCGCCAAACACCGCGGCCGCAACACCGTGGTCGAGCATGGATTTGCGAGGATGGCGGATCAGGCCGGAATGGCGCTGGCGGGTTAGCCCGCCACCTGCTGCTCAGGCACGAGTTCGGCCTCGGTGACGACCCGATTGCGGCCGGTCTTCTTGGCCTGATAGAGCGCGCGGTCGCAGCGCTCTATCAGGTCGGCCATCGATTCGCCGCCCTGGAACTGGGCCACCCCGATGGAGATGGTGATGCCGGGCAGTGCTTCGCCGGTCGAACGGCGGGAGATGTGGCATTCGGCAACCAGACGCCGGATGCGTTCCGCAATCGTGGCAGCCGTCGTCAGGCCAGCGTTCGGCAGGATGACGATCAGCTCCTCGCCGCCATATCGCGCCGGCAGATCGATGTCCCGCACGGCCTCGCGCAACACCTTCGCCATCAGGCGCAGCACCTGGTCGCCGACCCCATGGCCGAACTCGTCGTTGAAGCGCTTGAAGTGATCGATATCGATCAGAAGCGCACTCACTGGATCATCCTGTTCCATCGCCGCGAGCTGAGCCTTGCGGAAGAACTCCTCCAGCGCCCGGCGGTTCGGCAGGCCGGTCAGCGTGTCAGTCTTGGCCCGCTCCTCGGACTTGACCAGGGAATCGCGGATCGTCGCCAGTTCGCGTGATTTCTCGACAAAGCTGACTTCGAGCTTGGTGGCGCGCGTCGTCGCCTTGGCGAGTTCGCCCATCAGGCTCTCGATCAGCAGCTTGGGATCGACGCCGGCCTCGGTGCGCTCGGTGACATCGTTGATGGCAGCCATTTGCGTGCGGTTGTCGGCGATCGCCGTGGTCAGGAACTGCTTGGCCGACGCCATCACCGAATGCAATTGCTGGGAGACTTCATAGGCCACCGCCTCGTCGGTGGCTTTCGACCCGATATAGCTCTCATAGATCTCGCGATTGGTCTGGGCGTCGAACTTGCGCTTGTTGCCGATCAGGATATCGATCGCGCGCTTGAGCACCGGCGGCGTGCCGAGCGTATAATTGAACCAGACATGGAAATTGTTCGGCGTCGGCGGCACGCGATGCTCGGCCATTGAGCGCATGGCCGTTTCAGCGACCGACGTCGCGTACTCGAAATCGAGCTCGTCGAATCCCGCGGTCACGGCTTTGATGGCTTCCTACCGGTGAATTGGTGCCCTTTTCATAGGCAGGTTCCCATGAATTCGTTAAATGCCCCTCAACCGACCCGCCGGCAATGCGGCTCCAGGCGTCCCAGGGGCCTGTCGATCTGCGCCAACCCGTTGACCCCGCAACCGCTTTTGTGGCCTAGTCCGCCGTCTTTTAGACGGCCCCGAATCCATAAAAGCCCAGCGATTCCATGACCTCCGAACGCTATAACGCCCGTGACTCCGAGCCGCGCTGGCAACGCCAGTGGGACCAGAAGGCGATCTTCGCCTCCAAAAACGACGACTCCCGGCCGAAATATTACGTCCTCGAGATGTTCCCCTACCCGTCCGGGCGCATCCATATCGGGCATGTCCGCAACTACACGCTCGGCGACGTGCTGGCGCGGTTCATGCGCGCCAAGGGGTTCAACGTCTTGCACCCGATGGGCTGGGACGCGTTCGGGCTGCCAGCCGAAAACGCCGCGATCGAGCGCAAGGTCGCGCCCAAGGCCTGGACCTACGACAACATCGCCGCGATGAAGAAGCAGCTGCAGTCGATCGGGCTGTCGCTGGACTGGAGCCGGGAATTCGCGACCTGCGATCCCAGCTACTACAAGCATCAGCAGAAGATGTTTCTCGACATGCTGCGGGTGGGGCTGGCCGACCGCGAGAAGCGCAAGCTGAACTGGGACCCGGTCGACATGACCGTGCTCGCCAATGAGCAGGTGATCGACGGCCGCGGCTGGCGCTCCGGCGCCGTGGTCGAGCAGCGCGAGATGAGCCAGTGGGTCTTCAAGATCACGAAGTACGCGCAGGAACTGCTGGACGCGCTCGATACGCTGGATCGCTGGCCCGACAAGGTGCGGCTGATGCAGCGCAACTGGATCGGCCGCTCCGAGGGCCTGTTACTGCGCTTTGCACTGGATGCGGCAACGACGCCCGCCGGCGAAACCGAACTGAAGATCTTCACCACGCGGCCGGACACGCTGTTCGGCGCCAAGTTCATGGCGATTGCGGCCGATCATCCGCTGGCGATCGCGGCGGCGGCGAAAAATCCGAAGCTGGCAGAGTTCATTGCCGAACAAAAGCGCATCGGCACAGCGCAGGAAATCATCGACACCGCCGAAAAGCAGGGTTTCGACACCGGCATCCGCGCGGTGCATCCGTTCGACCCAAGCTGGAAGCTGCCGGTCTATGTCGCGAACTTCGTGCTGATGGAATACGGCACCGGCGCCATCTTCGGCTGCCCGGCGCACGACCAGCGCGACCTCGACTTTGTGAACAAATACGCGCTCGGCAACATCCCCGTGGTGTGTCCGGAAGGCCAGGATCCGAAGAGCTTTGTCATCACCGATACCGCCTATGACGGTGACGGCCGCATGATCAATTCGCGCTTCCTCGACGGCATGACCATCGAGCAGGCCAAGGAAGAAGTCGCAAAGCGGCTGGAGTCAGAGCTGCGAGGCAACATGCCGGTCGGTGAGCGGCAGGTGAATTTCCGCCTGCGCGACTGGGGCATTTCGCGGCAGCGCTATTGGGGCTGCCCGATCCCGGTGATCCATTGCCCGAAATGCGATGTGGTGCCGGTGCCGGACAGCGACCTGCCGGTAGTGCTGCCGGAGGATGTCTCCTTCGACAAGCCCGGCAACGCGCTCGACCATCATCCGACCTGGAAGCACGTCGCCTGCCCGAAATGCGGCGGCAAGGCCCAGCGCGAAACCGACACCATGGACACGTTCGTGGATTCGTCGTGGTACTTCGCGCGCTTTACCGATCCCTGGAACGAGAACGCGCCGACGACGCCTGATGTCGTGAACCGGATGTTGCCGATCGACCAGTATATCGGCGGCGTCGAGCACGCGATCCTGCATCTGCTGTACAGCCGCTTCTTCACCCGCGCGATGAAGGCGACCGGCCACATCGGTATGGACGAGCCGTTCGCCGGCATGTTCACGCAGGGCATGGTGGTGCACGAGACTTACCAGAAGGCCGATGGCTCTTACGTCACGCCCGCCGAGGTGAAGGTCGAGACTGGCGGCAATGGCAAGCGCGCCCTTCTGCTGACGACGGGTGAAGAGATCACCATCGGCGCGATCGAGAAGATGTCGAAGTCGAAGAAGAACACCGTCGACCCCGACGATATCATCGCGACCTACGGCGCCGACGTCGCGCGCTGGTTCATGCTATCGGACTCACCACCCGATCGCGACGTGATCTGGAGCGACGAGCGCGTGCAGGGCGCCTCGCGCTTCGTGCAGCGGCTGTGGCGGCTGGTCAACGAATCGGCCGAGATCGCCAAAATGGCCCCGGCCGCCCGGCCGGCCTCGTTCGGCGACGATGCGTTGGGCCTGCGCAAGGCGGCCCATGGCGCGCTGGACAAGGTGTCGAACGGCATCGAGCGGCTGCATTTCAACGTCTGCCTCGCCCATATCCGCGAATTCACCAATGCGCTGGCCGAGGTGCTGGGGCGCGAGGGGCAGCCGGCGCCTGACCTGAGTCCAGATTTTTCTTGGTCGGTCCGGGAGGCCGCGGTCATCCTTGTTCAACTGTTCGCGCCCATGATGCCCCATCTGGCCGAGGAGTGCTGGACGGTCTTGGGGCAATCCGGGCTGATTTCGGAAGCCGATTGGCCCCAAATCGAACGCGATTTGCTGGTTGAAGACACGGTGACGCTGGTGGTTCAGGTCAATGGCAAAAAACGGGGTGATGTAACCGTGCCACGGGGCGCCCAAAATCCGGAAATTGAGGCTGCCGTTCTGGCCCTTGATGCGGTAAAGCTGGCCTTGGGTGGCAAGGCCGTCCGCAAGGTGATTGTTGTTCCCATGAGGATCGTGAATGTCGTTGGCTAGGACCCGGATCGCCGTTCGGCTGCTCGCCGTCGCCGCTCTGGCGGCGCTGACGGCCGGTTGTTTCCAGCCGATGTATGCCGAACGCGCCGACGGCTCGCCTGGCCTGCGCGAAAAGCTGATGGGTGTGGAAATCCCGCCCGTCGACAAGAACAACGCCTCCCGCGAGGCCCGGATCCAGGTCGAGATCCGCAACCAGCTGGCGTTCAAGCTTTATGGCAATGCGACCGGCATGCCGCCGACCCATCGGCTGGTGCTGCGGTTCTCCACCACCCGCTCGTCGCTGATGCTCGATCCGACCACAGCGCTGCCGTCGAGCGAGAATTACGGCATCGATGCGCAGTACAATCTGATCGATCTGGCGACGAACAAATCTGTCATGACCGGCACGACCTTCTCCCGCGTATCCTATGACATCCCGGGCCAGATGCAGCGTTTCGCCCGCGCCCGCGCCTTCCGCGACGCCGAGGATCGCTCCGCCAATGAGATCGCCGAGAACATCCAGACACGGCTGGCGTCGTTCTTCGTCGCTGGAAGCTAAGAGCCCGTCATTCCGGGGCGCGCGTTAGCGCGAACCCGGAATCCAGAGATTATTCGATCGAGATTCCGGGTCCACGCGAAGACGCGTGTCCCGGAATGACAAGGTTGGTATGGTCGCGCTTCGCGGAAAAGAAATCGACGCCTTTCTCGCCCGGCCTGATTCCGCCCGTCCCATCATTCTGCTGTACGGCCCGGACGCCGGCCTGGTGCGTGAGCGCGCCGACGCGCTGCTGGCGTCCGCGGTCGACGATCCCAACGACCCATTCTCAATGGTGCGGCTGGACGGTGACGAGCTGTCGGCCGAGCCGTCGCGGCTGGTCGATGAAGCGATGACGGTGCCGCTGTTCGGCGGCCGCCGCGCCATCCGCGTGCGTGCCGGCTCGCGCAGTTTTGCTGGCGGCATCGACACGCTGGCGGAGATGCCGCTCAAGGATTGCCGCATCGTGATCGAGGCCGGCGAACTCCGGCCGGAATCGCCGCTGCGAAAGGCCTGCGAGCGCGCCAAGACCGCGGTCGCGATCGCCTGCTATCCCGACACCGAACGCGACCTTGCCAAGCTGATCGATGACGAATTGCGGCCGTCCAATCTGCGCATCGCGCCCGACGCCCGCGCGGTGTTGACCGCATTGCTCGGCGGCGACCGGCAGGCCTCGCGCAACGAATTGCGCAAGCTCGCGCTCTACGCCCACGGCCAGGGCGAGGTGTCGATCGACGACGTGATGGCGGTTGTCGCTGACGCATCCGAGCTGAAGCTCGACCCGATCGTCGACGGCGCGTTTGCGGGAAAGCCTGATCTGGTCGAAAGCGAATTCGCCAAAGCCATGATCGCCGGCACCTATCCCGGCGTGATCATTTCGGCAGCCCAACGTCAGGCCGCATGGCTGCACAAATCGGCGCTTGCGGTGGCCGAGGGCACGCCGGTCTCGACGTTGCTGGAGAGCGGGTATCCGCGGCTGCATTTTTCGCG
Organism: Bradyrhizobium sp. AUGA SZCCT0176; assembly: GCF_018130145.1. GTDB lineage: Bacteria > Pseudomonadota > Alphaproteobacteria > Rhizobiales > Xanthobacteraceae > Bradyrhizobium. The sequence continues at coordinate 249,757 of NZ_JAFCMB010000001.1, forward strand.
CAAGGGCGCAGTTGAAGTCGCGCTGCGGAATTTCAGCGCCGCGCGGCTGGTCGCGATTATCGACCAGCTCGCGACCGCCGCATTCGACATGCGCAAACAAGCCACGCTGGCAGCCGCGATCGCGCAACGCACGCTGCTGTCGATCGCGGCGAACGCGAAACGGCGGGGATGAAATTTCCTCGTCGTCCCGGCGAACGCCGGGACCCATACGCCGCGGCCGGCGTTATTGGAAAAGGAAGCCAACGACCAGCGGGTAAAACAATGACCGCTGGTGGTTATGGGTCCCCCGATGCGCAATTGCGCATCTGAGCTCAACGCCGGGACGCCGAAAATAAATTCGAGCGCTCCGTTCAACCGCCCTTCGCCAGCCGCCGCATCACTTCGTCGAGCTGCTCGAGGTTGCGGTAGCTGATCTGGACGCTGCCGCCGGGATCGCGGTGATTGACGGTGACGGCCAGCCCTAGCGCGTCGCTGACGCGTTTCTCCAACGCTATCGTATCGGGGTCCTTGGTCTTGCCGCCGCTGCTGCGGGCCTTCTGCGGCTTGCGCTCCGGCACGCCTTCTTCATGCGCCAGCGCTTCGGCCTGGCGGACGTTGAGGCCTTCGGCGACGATGCGCTTTGCGGAGGCAAGCGGATCCGGCACGCCGATCAACGCGCGGGCGTGGCCGGCGGACAATTCGCCGTTGGCGATGAGGGCCTGCACTTCCGCCGGCAGCTTCGTCAGCCGCATCATGTTGGCGACATGGCTGCGGCTCTTGCCGACCTCCTTGGCGATCTCTTCCTGGCTGCGTTTGAATTCTTCCGCGAGCGCGTGATAGCCCTGCGCCTCTTCCATCGCATTGAGGTCTTCACGCTGCACGTTCTCGATGATCATGATCTCGAGCGCGTCGCTGTCGCTGACCTCGATCGGCACGATCGGCACTTCATGCAGGCCGGCCAGCTGCGAGGCGCGCCAGCGGCGTTCGCCGGCGATGATCTCGTAGCGATCGGCAACGCCCTTCACCGGACGCACCACGATCGGCTGGATCACGCCATGCTGCTTGACGGAAGCCGCGAGCTCACCGAGTTCGGCATCGGCAAATGTCCGGCGCGGGTTGCGCGGATTTGCCTTTAGAAATTCGATCGGCACCTTGCGCTGATTGCGCGGGCGCTCGACGTGCGCGGCCTCACCGCCGACATCGCCGATCAGACTTGCAAGACCGCGGCCCAGTCGCGAACGCGCTTCGTCGGCCATCGCCAGCTCCCTTGGATTCACGCAACTTACTCCGAAATTAGAAACTGTGTTTCTTGTAGGATGGGTAGAGCGCAGCGAAACCCATCATCTTGATCGCGTATGTGGCGGTGGGTTTCGCTGCGCTCTACCCACCCTACGATTTCGCGCTAATGCGTTCGCAGCTCACGCTCGCGCTGGATCACCTCGGTTGCGAGTTTCAGATACGCATCGCTGCCGACGCATTTGAGATCGTAAACCAAGACCGGCTTGCCATAGGACGGCGCCTCGGAGATGCGCACGTTGCGCGGGATCATGGTGTTGTAGACCTTGGCGCCCATGAACTGCCGGACGTCGGCGACGACCTGGTTCGACAAATTGTTGCGCGAGTCGAACATGGTCAGCACGATGCCGTGGATCGACAGGGTAGGATTCAACGTCGAGCGCACCTGCTCCACGGTCTGCAACAATTGCGACAGACCTTCGAGCGCGAAGAACTCGCATTGCAGCGGCACCAGGATCGCGTCGGATGCCGCCATCGCATTGACGGTGAGGAGGTTGAGCGACGGCGGGCAGTCGATCAGCACATAGGTGTAATCGGAGTCGGGCGCCGCGTTGCTGTTCAGCGCCGCGATGGCGTCGCGCAGCCGGAAGGCGCGGCCGGGCGTCGATCCCAGCTCCAATTCGAGACCCGACAAGTCCATGGTGGAAGCCGCGATATGCAGACGCGGCACGGCGGTTACAACGACAGCTTCGCGCAGCGGGGCTTCACCGATCAGCACATCGTAGGTTGAACAGTTGCGGTTGCGGCGATCGATGCCGAGACCGGTGGAGGCGTTGCCCTGGGGGTCGAGGTCGACGATCAACACGCGCTCGCCAATCGCAGCGAGTGCGGTGCCAAGATTGATCGCGGTGGTAGTCTTGCCGACGCCACCCTTCTGGTTGGCGAGCGACAATATGCGCGGATGGCCCGCCGGTGTAGCCGCTTTATCTTCTTGATATATTTGATCAATCACGGTCATACCCGGTGCCCATCGCGGAAGTTTTGCGTCGCTCGATGCGGTCGAGTTCGACGATCCAGCCTTGTCCGCCCGTGCGGCTGGAATGAAGTTGCGGCCTAATATTCCAATATTTAGTGGCTTCGGTCAATTCAGCCTCTACATCTTGTCCCTTTAGAAATAACGCTTTTGCGCCCTTTCCTACCAGCGGTTCCGCGAAACCGATGAGCTGATGTAACGGAGCCAGCGCCCGCGCAGTGACGCAATCGACAGGGCCGGCGATTCTATCCACGATATCCCCGATGTCAGCGAGATGCACGGTCCCGGCCGCCGAGGTCACACGAATTGCTTCGCGCAGGAACGCGGCTTTCTTGGCGTTGCGTTCGACCAGCTGAATATTGGCGCCCGGCGTCTCGGCCAAAGCGCAGGCGAGGACCACACCCGGAAAGCCGCCGCCGCTGCCGAGATCGACCCACCTCGTTGCAGTGGGAGCCAAGCTCAGGAGCTGTAGCGAGTCGGCGATATGGCGAGTCCAGAGATGTGGAAGTGTCGATGGCGCCACCAGGTTTGTTTTGGCCTGCCATTCCCGGAGCAGATCGACATAGCGATCCAGCCGCGCCTCTGTTTCACGTGAAACGGGGGTGAGGGCGAGGGCGGCGGCTTTGTCGGAGGTTGGGACCATGAATTTTACTTGCTCGGCATCTTATCGATTCGCTCGAAGGCCGCCGCTGCTGAGGCTGTCATTGCGAGCGAAGCGAAGCAATCCATCGCGCAGCATAACGGACAGGTGGATTGCGTCCGCCTTCGCTCATGAGCTACGGCGGACAGGTCGCCGCCTGCCCCCTCTGGACTGTGGGCCTCCCCGTTTCACGTGAAACGTTTTAAGCCGTCACCTTCGAAGTCTTTCGCCGGGCTTCACGCCGCAGATATGCCGCCAGGATACCGAGCGCGGCCGGAGTCAAACCATCCAGCCGCCCCGCCTGCCCCACGGTTCGCGGCCGCGCCGCCTCAAGCTTTGAGCGCGCCTCATTGGAGAGGCCGGGCACGTCAGAATAATCGATGTCGGTCAGAACCATGCCCTCATCGCGCCTGAAGGCGTCGACGTCAGCGGTCTGGCGCTTCAGATAGACGTCATATTTGGCATCGATCTCGAGGTGGACGGCGATCGATGGGTCAATGGCGGATAGCTCGGGCCAGATGCCTTGCAGGGCGGACCATTCGACCTCCGGGTAGGCCAATAGCTCAAACGCCGAGCGACGATGGCCATCCCGGTTCAGCGCCAGGCCGTGCTTGCCGGCTTCGTTGGGCGTGATCGTCAAAGACTTCGCCAGCGACTTCGCGGCTTCGAGCGCGCCCATCTTGGTGCCGTGGCGCTGCGAACGCACCTGCCCTACGCAACCCAAGGCGATCCCCTTGTCGGTCAGCCGCTGGTCGGCATTGTCGGCTCGCAGGGTCAGGCGATATTCCGCCCGCGAGGTGAACATTCGATACGGCTCAGTGATGCCGCGGGTCACGAGATCATCGATCATCACGCCGAGATAGCCGTCGGCACGGTCGAAAACGATCGCCTCGCCGCCGCTGGCGGACAGTGCCGCATTCAGCCCCGCAACAATTCCCTGTGCCGCAGCCTCTTCATAGCCGGTGGTGCCGTTGATCTGCCCGGCCAGGAACAGTCCCGGCAGCCGCTTGGCCTGCAGCGTCGGCTCCAACTCCCGGGGATCGACATGGTCGTACTCGATCGCATAGCCCGGGCGGACCATCTTGACCTGTTCGAGACCAGGAATGGTCGAGAGGATCGCGAGCTGCACCTCCTCCGGAAGCGAAGTCGAGATGCCGTTGGGATAGACGGTGGAGTCTTCCAGGCCTTCCGGCTCCAGGAAGATCTGATGGCCGTCGCGATCGCCAAAGCGGACGATCTTGTCTTCGATCGAGGGGCAATAGCGCGGACCGCTGCTCTTGATCTGACCGGAATACATCGGCGAGCGATGTACATTGGCCCGGATCACGTCATGGGTCGCCGGCGTGGTGCGGGTGATCCCACACTGGATCTGTGGGGTCGTAATGCGGTCGGTCATGACCGAGAACGGCTCCGGCGGATCGTCGCCGGGCTGCATTTCGACCGCGGACCAGTCGATAGTCGTGCCATCCAGCCGCGGCGGCGTCCCTGTCTTGAGACGGCCGAGCGTAAACCCAGCACGCTCGAAGGAAGTCGAAAGCCCCATCGCCGGAGCCTCGCCGACCCGCCCCGCAGGCCAGTTCTTTTCGCCGAGATGGATCAGACCACGGAGGAAGGTCCCAGTGGTGATGACGACGGTACCACAGCCAAGTTCGCGGCCGTCGCCGAGACGAATGCCGGTGACACGCCCGCTCGAAACAATCAGCTCATCCGCCTCGCCTTCGACCACACTCAGATTGGCGGTCTCGATGATCGCCGCCTGCATCGCGGCCGCATAGAGTTTGCGGTCGGCCTGGGCCCGCGGTCCGCGAACGGCAGGACCCTTGCGACGGTTCAGCATCCGAAACTGGATGCCGCCAGCATCGGCGACCCGGCCCATCAGACCATCGAGGGCATCGACTTCACGGACGAGATGACCCTTGCCCAGACCACCGATGGCGGGATTGCAGGACATCGCGCCGACGGTCGCAAAGCTGTGGGTGACCAGCGCTGTCTTCGCGCCCATCCGGGCTGCCGCGCTCGCGGCCTCGCAGCCGGCATGGCCGCCGCCGATGACGATAACGTCGAAGGAATCTGAGCGCGAAATCATGACGGACTTCTATCGCGGAGTCAGAAATCGCGGAAGCGGGAAGTTGCGGGAAATTGAAAGGAATGGATCTGTTTCACGTGAAACAGCGGGTTCCACCAGCGCCTCGGGAACTGTTTCACGTGAAACACGCCAGCCATGAAATGAATTAAAAACTAAAAGAAAGAAATATTACTTCCCTACACAGAATTCCCGGAAGATCACGTCGAGTATGTCCTCGACATCGACGCGCCCCAGCAGCCGCCCAAGGGAGTGCGCGGCGACGCGAAGTTCCTCGGCCGCCAGTTCCTCGCCCTCTCCGACCACCTCAATGCTGCGCCGCAACGAAGTCGCCGTCTGCTGCAGCAACTGCCTTTGCCGGGTCCGGCTGATCAACCCGCCTTCGCTGGCGCCGAAATAATCCTGGGCGAACTGGACCAAGGCCGCGATCAGCTCGGGAAGCCCGTCCCCGCTCCTGGCCGAAATCGCAAATTCGCCTCGTCCCGGTACCTCGGCCAATGGCCGAGCGGCCGGATCCAGGTCGATCTTGTTGCGGACGGGCCAGACCGGCGCGGTGCCTGCGTGATCAATTCTCGCGTCCGCCCCGTCGGCAAGCCACAGCACCAGATCGGCTTCCGCGGCACGAGCCCGCGCGCGACGCACACCCTCCTGCTCCACCGGATCGTCGGTCTCGCGAATACCGGCGGTGTCGATGACGGTCACCGGAAAACCGTCGAGATCGAGCTGCACCTCGATGACGTCACGCGTGGTGCCGGCGTGCGGCGATACGATCGCCACCTCGCGCCGCGCCAGCTGATTCATCAAGGTCGATTTGCCGACATTCGGGGGACCCGCGATCGCAACCACCAGGCCATCGCGCAGCCGTTCACTTTGGCCCTGTGCCGCAAGCACTTCTTCGATTTCGATTAAGAGTGTTTTGATTTTCGCCAGCGCCGGCGCAATCAATTCCGCTGGCACATCGCCCTCATCCGAAAAATCAATGCCGGCTTCGATCAGCGCTGACGCCTCGATGATGCGCGCACGCCAGTCGCGTGCCTTGTCGCCGAGCAACCCCTTGAGCTGGCGCAGCGCCTGGCGCCGTTGCCGGTCGGTATCGGCGTGAATGAGATCATCCAGACCTTCGGCCTCGGTCAGATCGAGCTTGCCGTTCTCGAACGCGCGCCGCGTGAATTCGCCGGGCTCGGCGGCCCGCATATTTTCCAAAGCGGCCAGCGCCGCGAAGATCGCGGCCAGCACCGCCCGCCCACCATGGACATGGAACTCGGCGACGTCCTCGCCGGTGGCGCTCGCCGGTCCCGGGAACCAGAGCACCACCGAATCGTCCAATGGCTGACCGCTGGTGTCCTGGAGAAGCATCCGGGTCGCTGCCCGCGCCGGCGGGATTTTGCCCCCCAGCGCCATTAGCGCCGGACCGGCGCCCGGCCCCGATACCCGCACAATCGCGATTGCACTGGGCGCGCGGCCCGACGACAGCGCAAAAATGGTCTGATCCCGCGGATGCATCGCCTATTTGTGCAGGAGTGCTTGAAAAGGCAACGCAATTTGAGCTGCGGGTCGACATCCCGATCAGAAGGGGAAACGCCCTCCCGAGAGCCAATTTGCTGCAGCATTTGTGCAGCAAATTTGCTGCGAAAACCGATGGCTTGGCTGGGTTTCGTGGCCTGTCCTTATCTAAACCGAGCAATATCAGATACTTAATCGAAAGTCGGCTCCGATGCGCCTCCCCGGCCATGCTGCACCTTTGCTGCAGCAATTGCTGCAACATGGGCGACCAACGAAAGGGGCGCCCCGTCTGCACGAGGCGCCCTTCCCCAAAACCTCGCCTGACGGATCAGGTGTTCATGGAATCGAAGAATTCCGAGTTGTTCTTGGTGTTGCGGAGCTTGTCGAGCAGGAAGTCGATCGCGTCCATGGTGCCCATCGGATTGAGGATACGGCGCAGCACGTACATTTTCTTGAGGAGCTGCGGATCGGTGATGAGCTCTTCCTTGCGGGTGCCGGAGCGCGAGATGTCGATCGCCGGGAAAGTCCGCTTGTCCGAGACCTTGCGGTCCAGGATCAGTTCGGAGTTACCGGTTCCCTTGAACTCTTCGAAGATGACTTCGTCCATTCGGCTGCCGGTATCGACCAGCGCGGTCGCGATGATGGTGAGCGAACCGCCCTCCTCGATGTTACGGGCGGCACCGAAGAAGCGCTTCGGCCGCTGCAGCGCATTGGCGTCGACACCGCCGGTCAGCACCTTGCCGGATGACGGCACCACGGTGTTGTAGGCGCGGCCCAAACGCGTGATCGAATCGAGCAGGATCACGACGTCGCGGCCGTGTTCAACCAGCCGCTTGGCCTTTTCGATCACCATCTCGGCGACCTGGACGTGACGCACCGCCGGTTCGTCGAAGGTCGACGAGACGACTTCGCCCTTCACCGAACGCTGCATGTCCGTGACTTCTTCCGGACGCTCGTCGATCAGAAGTACGATCAGATAGCATTCAGGATGATTGGCGGTGATCGAGTGCGCGATGTTCTGCATCAGCACCGTCTTGCCGGTGCGTGGCGGCGCCACGATCAGGGCGCGCTGGCCTTTACCGATCGGGGCGACGATGTCGATAACCCTTGCAGAAAGGTCTTTTCGCGTCGGGTCTTCAAGTTCGAGGCGGAAGCGCTGGTCCGGAAACAGCGGCGTCAGATTGTCGAAATTGACCTTGTGCTTGGATTTTTCCGGGTCTTCGAAATTGAGCGTGTTGACCTTGAGCAGCGCGAAATAGCGTTCGCCTTCTTTCGGGCTGCGGATATGGCCCTCGATGGTGTCGCCGGTGCGAAGCCCGAAGCGACGGATCTGCGAGGGCGAGACGTAGATATCGTCCGGGCCCGGCAGGTAATTCGCGTCAGGCGAGCGCAGGAAGCCGAAGCCGTCGGAGAGAACCTCAACGACACCCTCGCCGATAATGTCGGTTTCCTGGATCGCGAGCTGCTTGAGGATGGCGAACATCAGCTCCTGCTTGCGCATGGTGCTGGCATTTTCGACCCCGTTCTCTTCCGCGAACGAGACGAGCTCGGCCGGCGTTTTTGCTTTGAGGTCTTGGAGTTTCATTTCCCGCATTGGGGTGGTCCTGTGGAGAATAACTGGAGGAGGGGTGCGAGGGGCTTCGAACGAAAAGCGGACACGAAAAACGGAAGGTCCGCAGGTCTAAGCGAGGAAAGTGCCGGTAAGGCTTCAAACCTGATGCGGTGGCCGGCTCAACGAGGAGACCGGGACACAACCACATCCGCCTGCGTGGGGTGGGATTTGGCTAATATAGAAAATCGCCCGCCGCTTCGCAAGCAGGCCTGAAGTACTCCTCGCGCCAAAAAGGCCGCCTAGAACGGCCTAACCACGACCAGAATAACGATCCCGATCATCAGAACAGTAGGTACCTCGTTGATAATACGATAGAATTTCTGGCTTCGCATATTCTTGTCGGCGGCGAAATCCTTCACCCAGCGCGAAAAAAAGCCGTGGACGCCGGACAGCGCGATCACCAGTGCGAACTTGGCGTGAAACCAGCCGGACACGTACCAATGGCCGCTCCAGGCCAGATACAGCCCGGCCAGCCAGGTGACCATCATCGCCGGGTTGATGATCGCCTTCAGCAGCCGGCGTTCCATCACCTTGAAGGTTTCGGATTGCTTCGATCCGACCTCGGCATCGCAATGATAGACGAACAGCCGCGGCAGATAGAGCATGCCGGCCATCCAGGAGATGACCGCAATCACATGCAGTGCCTTGATCCACGGGTAGGCCGTGATCGTGATCCACTCGTACATCGCGCGTCGCCTTGTCCTCATCGCCGCTTGGAACGTTCAGACGCTCTCAGCATTGCCTGAAAAGCTTTCGCCAGCGGGGGACGGAGACATATCCTCAATGCACCGCTTCTCTAACTAATATTTTTAGAATCTTAGGTTTGAGTCTAAGTAGCGGTGAATTGGACTCACAACAAACTGTCCCGCAGTTCTCCCGGCTTGTTCACATCCATCCACATTTCGGCGAGACAATCTGGTCGCTCGAATAATGCGCCTTGCATCAAACGCTTGCGTTGGTTTGCCCGGAGCTTATGCAGAGACAAATCCACAAATTCTCACTATCGTTCGGATTGGGGATCTGACTTATCCTTTTGGGAGCCCTGTGTAGAAAAAGCCGGGTTATCCCCGAGAGGGCGATCCAGGGCCAAATCTCTGGGCTAAGGTCCACAAGGATTCACAGGATACACAGGGGTTTTGGTGCCCACGACCGGCAATTATTTTCACCTCCATCTGGTCTCCGATTCGACCGGTGAGACACTGATCACCGTGGCGCGCGCGGTGGCCGCGCAGTACGCCAACGTCACCGCGGTCGAACATGTCTATCCCTTGGTGCGCAGCCAGAAGCAGCTCGACCGTGTGCTCGATGAGATCGAGGAGGCGCCGGGCATCGTGCTTTTCACGCTGCTGGAAAAGGATCTGGTTGGCCGGCTCGAGACCAAGTGCAAGGACATCAACATCCCGAGCCTGTCGATCATCGGGCCGGTGATGCAATTGTTCGAAGCCTATCTCGGTGCGGCCACCACGGGGCGCGTCGGCGCCCAGCACGTGCTCAATGCCGAATATTTCAAGCGCATCGACGCGCTGAACTACACGATGATCCATGACGACGGCCAGCATGTGGAAGGCCTCGAAGATGCCGACATCGTATTGGTCGGTGTATCCCGTACATCCAAGACGCCGACCTCGATCTATCTCGCCAACCGCGGCATCCGCACCGCGAATGTCCCGCTGGTGCCGGGCATTCCGGCGCCGCATCAGCTGGAGACGCTGAAGAAGCCGCTGGTGGTCAGCCTCCATGCGACGCCGGAGCGCCTGATTCAGGTACGGCAAAACCGGCTCCTGAGCATGGGCGCCGATTCCGGCAACGACGATTATATCGATCGCCAATCCGTCACCGATGAAGTGGCATATGCGCGGCGGCTCAGCGCCAAGTTCGGCTGGGCGCAGCTCGACGTGACGCGGCGGTCGATCGAGGAAACTGCGGCCGCTATTTTGAAACTTTTCACCGACCGGCAGCGGCAACGGCTTCCGGAATGACGCGGCTACCATGAGCATCTGGCTTGGAAAAGACCCGCTAGTCCTGGCTTCGCAGAGCCGCGCGCGGCAGATGCTGCTGGCCAACGCCGGCATCGCCTTTGAAGCTGTTCCGGCCGATATCGATGAGCGCGCCGTGCAAAAGGAGTCCGGGCTTTCGGCACCCGGCGAAATCGCCAAGTTGCTGGCGCGAGAAAAGGCGCTGTGGGTTTCGCGGCAAAAACCCGGCCGCTACGTTGTTGGCGCCGACCAGACCCTGGCGCTTGGAGACCGGTTGTTCAGCAAGCCTGCCGGGCGTGCCGCAGCAGCGGAGCAATTGGGTTCGCTCGCCGGCAAGCGCCACGAATTGCACTCGGCATTTGCCGTTGCCCGCGACGGCAAGATATTGTTCGCCGATGTTAGCGTTGCACACATGACCATGCGATCGCTAAGCAAAGGCGAGATCGAGGCCTATCTGGACCAGGCGGGAGAGGCGGTAACAACCAGCGTCGGCGCCTATCAGCTGGAAGGGCTCGGGGTGCATTTGTTCGAGCGCATTGAAGGCGATCATTTTACCATCCTCGGCCTGCCGCTGCTGCCGCTGCTCGCATTCTTGCGCGGTGAGCGGTTGCTCGGTGTCTGAACTCTCAAACAACGGCGATCTGAATGCTGATCCTTGGACTGACCGGTTCGATCGGAATGGGAAAATCCACCACCGCAAAACTGTTCGCGGAGGCGGGGGTTCCCGTGTACGACGCCGATGCGGAGGTGCACAAAATCTATGAGGGTGAGGCTGCGCCGGCGATCGAAGCGGCGTTTCCCGGCACCACCGTGGACGGCAAGGTCGATCGCGCGCTGCTCTCCGTCCAGGTGGTGCACGATCCCGATGCCATGAAGCAGCTTGAGCAGATCGTTCATCCGATGCTCGGCGCCTCGCGAAAGACATTCTTCGAAGATGCGGAAGCGGCGGGCAAGCCGGTGGTGCTGTTGGATATCCCGCTGCTGTATGAGACCGGCGGCGAGAAGCGTGTCGATGCGGTCGTGGTGGTGACGACGACGCCCGAAATGCAGCGCGAACGCGTGCTGGCGCGCGGCACGATGGACGAAGCGCGCTTTGACGCCATTGTGGCGCGGCAGCTACCTGATGCGGAAAAGTGCAAGCGCGCTGATTTCGTGGTGGATACCTCGCATGGTCTCGACCCCGTGCGCGCCCGTATCAGGGACATTCTGGCCGAGGTTGTTAAGATGCCGCAGCGGCGGACGTGATTCGCTGACTTTCCGGCCCGGTCTTTTTGTTTGACGCGTTTTCCTTACGCGAACCGGTACCCACTTCGCTCGAAAACGCTTTAGAGAAAACCCATGCGTGAAATCGTTCTCGATACCGAAACCACCGGCCTTGATCCGCTGCGCGGCGACCGGCTGGTCGAGATCGGCTGTATCGAGATCTACAACCGCATGCCGACCGGGCAGACGTTTCACGTTTACATCAATCCCGAACGCGACATGCCGGCCGAGGCGTTCGCGGTGCATGGTCTGTCCGCCGAGTTCCTGTCCACCAAGCCACTGTTCACGGAAGTCGTGGAGCAGTTCCTGGAATTCATCGCCGATGCGCCGTTGGTGATCCACAACGCATCGTTCGACATCAGCTTCATCAATGCCGAACTCGACCGGATCAAACGGCCGGTGATCGCACGTGATCGGCTGGTCGATACCTTGCTGCTGGCGCGCCGCAAGCATCCCGGCGTGTCCAACAGGCTCGATGATCTCTGCTCGCGCTATTCGATCGACAATTCCCGCCGCACCAAGCACGGCGCGCTGCTTGATTCCGAATTGCTGGCTGAGGTCTATATCGACCTGATCGGAGCACGGCAGTCGCAGCTGGTCCTGGCCTCGGAGACACGCGAGTCGCGGGCGGAGCGGACCGGCGACATGCCGCGCCGGCAGCGCGAGACGCCGCTCGCACCCCGAATCACCGATGCCGACCGCGAGGCGCACCGGGCCTTTGTCGCCACGCTGGGCGACAAGCCGATCTGGAACGAGTTTCTGGGAGCCGCTTGAAACGCTGCAGCGGCGTTTAGCCGCTGAGCGTCCGTTAGCTGGGTTTCGCGCCCGAAGCAGCCTGCGCCGCCGCCTGCCGCTCCATGTTCTGGCGGTAGAGGCCGACGAAATCCACGGGATCGAGCATCAGTGGGGGGAACCCGCCGTCACGCACCGCGGTGGCAATGATCTCGCGTGCGAACGGGAACAATAGCCGCGGGCATTCGATCATGACCAGCGGGTGCAGGTTTTCCTTCGGCACATTGACGATGCGGAACACGCCCGCATAGGCGAGGTCGAACGAAAACATGACCTTGCCGGCATTTTCCGCCTTGCCCTCGATCGAAAGCGTCACCTCGAACTCGCTTTCGGAGAGATTATTGGCGCCGACATTGATCTGGATATTGATGGCCGGCTGCTGCTGCTGAGGCGCCAGCGATCCCGGGGCGTTCGGATTCTCGAACGACAGGTCCTTGGTATACTGCGCCAATACGTTGAGCTGGGCAGGGGCCTGCTCTGCGGGCGCGCCGTTACCGTTGGTCATGAAACTCTCCTAAAAACGCTGGCGAGCGGAGCCCGGGTTATAGTCTGAATTCGCTCGGCGGGCGGAAATGCCATTGCCGGGCGAGTGGCTATCATAGCCCCGCCTTATTCCACAAGGACGACGGACTGAAGGCGGGTCCGGCCAACCGCCATTTGTGACAGATATGGCTAATAGCGCGCGGCCAGCCTCCCAGCGAGCCCCTTTGGGGTCATCCTAAATAATTGAATATGCGTGATTTCCGGACATGATCGGATTTCCCCTCGCGGCCAAAACGCGCTACAATTCACCCGCGCCAAAACGCGCCATTGGCCGGGCAAAGTTTCATGCCTACATGCTGCAGTGTCGATTGAAGATGTAATCTCTGCCGTTCCCGGGCTCATGAGGGAACCCTCGACCGCCGGACCCGTTGCCGGCGTTAGAACCAGAAAGCGAATACGACGTGGATATTTACACTATCATCTTCCTGGCGCTGGCCGTCTTCATCTTCCTGCGCCTGCGCAGCGTCCTCGGACAGCGCACTGGAGGCGAACGGCCGCCCTATGATCGCGCCGCGCCGAACGTCGTGCAGCGTACGCAGGACAACAACGTCGTGCCGATGCCCGGTGCCGTGATCGATCAGACGCCGTTGGCGCCGACCGCGGACGTTGCGCCGGCGACCGACCGCTGGAAGGGCATTGCGGAAGCGGGCACGCCGCTGGCGCAAGGGCTCGACGCGCTTGTCGCGCAGGATTCCTCGTTCGATCCCCGTCACTTCCTCTCCGGTGCCCGCAGCGCCTACGAGATGATCGTGCTGGCGTTTGCCAATGGCGACCGCCGCGCGCTCAAGGATCTGTTGTCGAGCGAGGTCTATGAGAGTTTCGACTCCGTGATCAAGGATCGCGAGAAGCACGAGCAGAAAACCGAAACGCGGTTTGTTTCGATCGACAAGGCCGAACTGGTGGGTGCGGAAGCCCGCGACAAGGCGGCACAGCTGACGGTGCGGTTCGTGTCGCAGATGATCTCGGTCACCCGCGACAAGACCGGCGCCATTGTCGATGGAACGCCGGATAAGGTCGCCGATATCACCGATGTCTGGACATTTGCCCGCGACACGAGTTCCCGCGATCCGAACTGGAAGTTGGTTGGCACCGGAAGCGCCAGCTAGCGCGCACAGCCTTGTAAGGTCTCTTGCAAGGCTGGCGCTGGCTGCGATCGCTATCGCGTTGTCACTGGCTCCCCTGGACGCATCTGCCGCGCGTCGGACGCGGTCGCATTCACATCCGCCATCGCATCCGGTATCCGAGCGTCACCTTCCTTATCCGCAGCTGGATTTGCCGTTCCAGATCACCAACACCCAATATGCGCCGGTCGCCTGGTCCGACATCACCGGCTGGCGCGAAGACGATCATCTCGCCGCCTACAAGACCTTTCGCGACAGCTGCAAGCCGATAGCAGCGCAAACCAAGCCACCATCCGAACCGAAAGCGATTGGTACCTCGCTGCGCTATCCCTGCCGGGTCGCCAGGGGCCTCGAGCTAACCGACGGCGCCAGGGCGAAAGCGTTCTTCGAGGAGCATTTTCTGCCCTTGCGGATATCGCGGCTCGGCGAGCCCGAGGGCTTTGTCACCGGCTATTACGAGCCCATCGTCGACGGCTCGCGGACGGAGAACGAGGTCTACAAAGTGCCGGTCTATCGTCGGCCGTCCAATCTGTTCGTTCGCGGCGCCACGCAGAGCTCGGCCGGGTTGCCCAACGGGGGCAAGGTGTTTCGCAAGATTGGCCGCCGCAAGTTGGTGCCCTATTACGATCGCGCCGAGATCGAGGACGGTGCGATTGAGGGCCGCGGCCTCGAGATCTGCTGGCTGAAAGACCAGACCGATCTGCTGTTCTCGCAGATCCAGGGTTCGGCGCGGGTCAGCCTAGATGATGGCTCGACCGTTCGCATCAATTACGATGCGCATAATGGTTATCCCTATACGCCGGTCGGCCGCATCCTGATCGAACGCAACATCATCCCCAGGGATCAGATGTCGATGCAGAAGATCCGGGAGTGGATGACGGCGAACCCCGATGGCGCCAACGAGTTGCGTCGCCAGAACCGGTCCTACGTGTTCTTCCGGGAGGTAAACCTCTCCGACAAGGACGAAGCCGTCGGCGCCCAGGGCGTGCCGCTGACGCCGGGCCGCTCGATCGCGGTTGATAAAGCACTGCATGTCTACGGCACGCCGTTCTTCATCGAGGGCGAGTTGCCGATCGAAACCGATATATCCAAAACGCCGTTTCGGCGGCTGATGATAGCGCAGGATACCGGCTCGGCGATCGTCGGGCCCGCCCGCGCCGACCTCTATCTCGGCGCCGGGGCTGACGCCGGCAAGGTAGCAGGCCGCTTCCGCCATCCTATGCGTTTTGTCATGCTGCTGCCGAAGAGCCTCGATCCTTCCGCGCGTGGCCGCAAGATGCCGGTGCCGGACGAGCGGCCGTCGGAGAAAATCGCAAAGCTGTTTCCGCAGGTTGATCCGTTAAAGGATCCGAAGAACGCCACTCCCGCTGCAACGCCGGCCGTGACAGCACCCACATCCGCCGCGCAGGCTGCTGTGGTAAAACCGGTGCCGCTGCCGGCGGCCCGTCCCGATGTCAAACCGGTTTCCGAACCGGTCCGCCACCGCCACACTCGCCGCTTCCGCCACCGTCAATGAAACGCCGGACGTCGAGCTCGATCCCCGAAATACCAATGCCGCCGCGGCGCCAGCGCAGCCTCAGCGAAGAGGAGCGTGCGCTGTGGGAAAGCGTGGCCAAGCAGGTCAAGCCGCTGCGCAAGCGGCGCCGCGCCGTCAAGCCGCCGGCAGCCGCGCCGGAGGCGGAAGCCAGTGTCGCCGCCAACCCCGTTGCGTCACCGAAGGCGATGCCTTCGCCACGAATCATTCCTCCGTCACGGCCGGAGCCGCCACCGCTGGCGCCGATCGGACGCCGTGAACGCTCACAGCTTTCGCGTGGCCGGAAAGAGATCGACGCCCGGCTCGATTTGCACGGCATGACGCAGATCCGCGCGCACCGCGTGCTGCTGACCTTCCTGCAGCGCGCGCACAGCGATGGCCTCACCTTCGTGCTCGTCATCACCGGCAAGGGCAAAGTGGGCGGCTCCGAGGCCGAGCGCGGCGTGTTGCGCCGTCAGGTGCCGCAATGGCTCAGCCTGCCGGAATTCCGCTCGCTGGTGGTCGGATTCGAGGAAGCCCATATCGGCCACGGCGGCGAGGGCGCGCTGTATGTGCGGGTGCGGAGGGTCAGGTGAGTATTTAGAACGGCCGCACGATGCCGACGCGCGGGATTAGCGTGACGATCCAGCCGAAGATCTGGGTTTTCCGATCATCGGTCGATATCAGCACCGCCTCGCGTGCTGCGGGCAGCATCTTCACCGCATGCAGGATCAGGAACAGGCACACCGCCCAGTTCGAAATCCAGCGCGAGTAATCGAACACGATCACGAACATCACCAGATAGGCGAGGGTGACGATTGCTATCGCCGCGATGACGATGCGGCGATGCGCGTCGACTGCAAGCGCTGCGATCAACCTCGAAAAATATCGCCACAGCGGGCTATGCAACCAGATCAGCAGCGCAAACACCGGGATGCCGAGTAGGTTCGACGGCAGACGCGCCCAGGTATCCAACATTTCCTTCGATAGCGGCTGATACCAGATGTAACTGAAGCTCAGCAGATTGGTGCGCGATGGGTCGGCCATCCTGCCTTGCAGGTAACCGGCGAACTCCGATTCAGGAATCGCCATCGTCCCGTAGAATTGCGCGGCGATGAAAAGAATGCCGGTGGCCGCGAGCGCGGCAATGCCCGCGATCGCGCCTGGGCGGCTCACACCCTGCGCCAGATAGTAACGCAGCACCACGATGGCCGCGATGGTCGGCACATACATCAAGAGGTGAATGTGGTGGATCAGCACGAGGATCATCGAGAACAGCGTGGCGAGCAGCACATAGAACAGCGAGCGCGCCGGAATCAGCAGCAGGACAATTGCGAACAGGCATCCGTAGATGTCGAAATGCCCGAGCGTGTGCATGAAATTCTTCAGGAAGAACGGCGAACCGGCCATGAACACGAACAGCGGCAGATGTGCGTCGTCGAAACCGAATGTCCGTTTGAACAGCCGTACGAACAGGCCGGCCGTGATGAGCCAGACGGCGCCACTGATCGCGAACACCAGCCACACCGGCACTTTCGCGGTGAACAGCGCCACGATGGCGCCGATCAGCGCGCGCTTGGTGAAGCCGAAATGATAGTCGACGAGGAGATGGATGTAGGGAACGAAGGGCGGCAGCGTGATCTTGTGCAGGAACACCCCGACGAACACGGCGACATTGACGGCCAGCATCAAGCGCCAGGGGTTTTCCCGGATAAACAGATTCAAGCTCATTGTCGTCCCGGCCTAGTGCGCAATTGCGCACGGGAGCCGGGACCCATACGCCGCGGCCGTGGTTGCTTTAGCACAATGGCCGATGGCGTCTTCCAACTATAGATGACCGGGGTTATGGGTCCCGGCTCCCGTGCGCAATTGCGCACTAGGCCGGGACGACAATTTGCTACAAAATAAACCGGCTCAAATCCGCGTTCTTCGCGAGATCGCCGACATGCTTCTGCACGTAGTCGGCATCGACCTTGATGGTCTCGCCGTGGCGGTCCGGGGCGGCAAAGGAAATCTCGTCGAGCACGCGCTCCATCACCGTCTGCAGGCGCCGCGCGCCGATATTTTCCACGGTGGAGTTGACGGCGACCGCGACGTCAGCCAGTGCGTCGATGGCACCGTCGGTGATGTCGAGCGTGACGCCTTCGGTCTGCATCAGCGCGATATATTGCTTGATCAGCGACGCCTCCGGCTCGGTCAGGATGCGGCGCATGTCGTCGCGTGTCAGCGCTTCCAGTTCGACCCGGATCGGCAGCCGGCCCTGCAACTCGGGCAACAGGTCCGATGGTTTCGCAATGTGGAACGCGCCGGACGCAATGAACAGGATATGGTCGGTTTTGACCGCGCCGTGCTTGGTCGAGACGGTGGTGCCTTCGATCAGCGGCAGCAGGTCGCGCTGCACGCCTTCGCGCGAGACGTCGCCGCCGGTACGGCCGTCGCGCACGCAGATCTTGTCGATCTCGTCGAGGAACACGATGCCGTTGTTCTCGACCGCGTTGATCGCTTCCAGCACCAGCTGATCGCTGTCCAAAAGCTTGTCGGATTCCTCGTTGACCAGGGTCTCGTGCGAACTCTCGACCGTCAGGCGGCGGGTCTTGGTCCGTCCGCCCATCTTGCCGAAGATATCGCCGATCGAAATCGCACCCAACTGGGCGCCGGGCATGCCCGGGATTTCGAACATCGGCATGCCGCCCGATGACGACGTCTCGATTTCGATTTCCTTGTCGTTCAGTTCGCCGGCGCGCAGCTTCTTGCGGAACGAATCGCGGGTGGCAGGACTGGAAGCCGGCCCGACCAGCGCGTCGAGCACGCGCTCCTCGGCCGCGAGCTGGGCGCGGGCCTGCACGTCTTTCCGTTTGCGCTCGCGGGTCTGGGAGATCGCGACCTCGACGAGATCGCGGATGATCTGCTCGACGTCGCGGCCGACATAACCGACCTCGGTAAACTTCGTGGCTTCGACCTTGATGAAGGGGGCACCAGCCAATTTCGCCAGCCGTCGCGCGATTTCGGTCTTGCCGACGCCGGTTGGCCCGATCATCAGGATGTTCTTCGGCAGCACCTCCTCGCGCAGATTGCCGGTGAGCTGCAGCCGCCGCCAGCGGTTGCGCAGCGCAATCGAGACGGCGCGCTTGGCGTCGGACTGGCCGACGATGAAGCGGTCGAGTTCGGAGACGATTTCACGGGGGGAAAAGTCGGTCATTGGCTTTAGCTAGGGTGAAATTTCGTTCACGGCAAGGCGGCTGGAAGTCCAATCTTCTTAGCATGACCTCCGGGCAAACGCTTTGCGTTTGTCCCGAGGGAAAACCGGTACCCACTTTTCGGATCGTGCTCTAGATAATCGGCGGGCCGGCCTGCCATTGCTTGATCGCCTCGAAGGGGTAGAGCAGCATGATGATGTTCAGCGCCAGATTGTCGCGAATGTGCAGCGCCAACACGATTTCGAACGCCAGTGCCAGCGCCACAGTGGCCGCGACCGGTAACTTCCTAGCCAACAGGAAACCGCCGATCATGGCGAAATTGTCGGAAATCGAATTGACGATGGTGTCGCCGAAATAGTCCAGCGAGATGGTGCCGGTCCGATAGCGATCGATGATCCAACTCGAATTCTCGACCAGCTCCCAAGCACCCTCGACCAGCATCGCAAGTATCAGGCGTGCGGGCCAGGCGAGACGTGGAAACAGAAGATGGGCAGCTCCATAAAACAGGAAGCCGTGCAGGATGTGCGACAGCGTGTACCAGTCGGCGATGTGCTGCGAGTTTTCCGAGCTCTGCACCACGCCGTGCCAGAGCTTGACGTAGCCGCAGGCGCAGATCGGCAGGCGGCCCATCGCATAGAGGATCGAGGCCTGCAGCACCAGGATGCCGGCGGCCATCAGCAGCCAGTGCCAGGCCGTAACACTGTTGGCGAGGGGAGGCCGTGCGGCGGCGCTGTCGGTGGTCATGGGTTGCGAACCATCAGCAGCGCAGGACCATCGGGTGTATCGACCATATGGGCTCTTTCGAATCCAGCCCTCTCATAGGCGCGCACGGCTCGGTGGTTGGCGGGATCGGGGTCGGTGACCATGCGCGGCGTGCCATGCGCCAGCCGCGCGTCGACGAAGGCTCGAATCAGCGCCGAGCCATGGCCGCGTTCGATCATGCCGGGTTCACCAATAAAGAGATCGATGCCACGGGTGCCCTTGGGGTGAGTGCCGAAGCCGGAATTCCAGGCGGTAAGATCATAACACTGGATGTAGCCGAAATCGGCGCCGTTTGTCGAAACGACAAATTGATCCATGGCCGGCTCGTCGAGATCGCCGCTGACCAGCGCATATTGCTCGTCCGGATCGCCCCACCATTCCCGGACATGGGGATGCGCGAGCCATTGCCGGATCACCGGCAGATCCGCTGAGGTCATGGCGCGAAAGACGTAAGCCGCCATCAATCAGCCGCCCAGCGCCTCGATGGTCACGTTGCGGTTGGTGTAGACGCAGATATCGGCGGCGATATCCAGCCCGCGGCGAACGATGGCCTCGGCGTCCTTGTCGGTATCAATCAGTGCACGGGCGGCGGCCAGCGCATAATTGCCGCCGGAGCCGATCGCCATCACGCCGGCCTCCGGCTCCAGCACGTCGCCGGTGCCGGTCAGCACCAGCGAGACGTCCTTGTCGGCGACGATCATCATCGCTTCCAGGCGGCGCAGATAGCGGTCCGTGCGCCAGTCCTTGGCGAGTTCGACCGCGGCGCGGGTCAATTGACCCGGATACTGCTCCAGCTTGCTCTCCAGCCGCTCGAACAGGGTGAAGGCATCAGCGGTGGCGCCGGCAAAGCCGCCGATGACGTCGCCCTTGCCGAGTTTGCGGACCTTTTTGGCGTTGGATTTGATCACGGTCTGGCCGATCGAGACCTGGCCGTCGCCGCCGATCACCACCTTGCCGCCCTTGCGGACCGTTAAAATGGTGGTGCCGTGCCAGACCGACGGCTCGTTGGGGGATGCTTGCATGGAATACCTCGTGTCCGACCAGATTTAGGGGCTCGAGCGCACCGTTACAATCGGTCGGATTTGGTCACTATAGGGGGAAGTTGAGCCTTTTAAGCACGATCCCGCAGTGGCGAAGGCGACTTCGGCCTGTTAAAAGGGCCGCGTTTTCGGCCGGGAAGAGGCAAAGGAAAGCACATTTCATGCGCATAGCGACCATCAAGCGCAAGACCAAGGAGACCGACATCGAGGTGGCGGTAAACCTCGACGGCACGGGCGTGTCCAAGGTTTCGACCGGTATTGGCTTCTTCGACCATATGCTCGACCTCCTGGCCCGGCATTCGCGCATCGACATCACGGTCAAGGCGGATGGCGATCTCCATGTCGACCACCACCACACCACCGAGGACGTCGGCATCGCGCTGGGTCAGGCCGTGAAGCAGGCGCTCGGCACCATGGCCGGAATCACCCGCTATGCCTCGATCCATATGCCGATGGACGAGACGCTGTCGCGCGTCGTGATCGACATTTCGGGCCGGCCGGTGCTGGTGTTCAAGGTGGATTTTCCGCGCGACAAGATCGGCGAGTTCGACACCGAGCTGGTTCGCGAATGGTTCAATGCGTTCACGACCAACGCCGGCGTGACTTTGCATGTCGAAACCTTATATGGCGGGAACAGCCATCATATCGCCGAATCCTGCTTCAAGGGTTTGGCCCGGGCGCTTCGTACGGCGGTTGCCATCGATCCAAAAACCGCGGGCGAAGTGCCATCCACCAAGGGTCAGCTCGGCGGCTGATTTTGGACCATGATCTGGACCCGGAGGGCCCCGCTGGCGAAAAGTGGGAACCGGTTTTCCCGAAACGGTCCATGCTTGAACTAAAAGGCTGATCGGACTGACCAATCAGCTCGATCTGGTTCGCGGCGGAGAGTGACGATGCCGGTCTATACAGTGCATGCCCCGGTCAATGGCGGCGCCGGTCTGGCGGCGACCGACAGGTTTATTTTCGTCCGTGACGGCTTTCATTACTGGGCCGTGGTGATGAGCCTGCCGTGGCTTGTCTGGCATCGTCTGTGGCTGGCGCTGATCGGCTGGATCGCGCTGACAGTTGCGATCGCATTCGGCCTGAGGGCGCTGGGCGCCGGCGGTGGTACCATCCTGTTCGCCAATTTCCTGGTTGCGCTTCTGATGGGCTTTGAAGCGGCCAGCCTGCGGCGCTGGACGTTCTCGCGGCGCAACTGGCGGCAGCTCGATATCGTGGTGGCCGAAGATGAGGAAGCCGCCGAGCAGCGCTTCTTCGATCGCTGGACCGCAAGGCAGCGCGGCCTCACCAACGACCAATGGGCGGTTGAGCGCGGCGGGCCGCCGCCGACCCGCAACGTTCCGGGACAGCCATTCTCGA
Organism: Bradyrhizobium sp. AUGA SZCCT0176; assembly: GCF_018130145.1. GTDB lineage: Bacteria > Pseudomonadota > Alphaproteobacteria > Rhizobiales > Xanthobacteraceae > Bradyrhizobium. Next base: position 271,409 of record NZ_JAFCMB010000001.1, read on the forward strand.
AACCGCCGCCGATGCCGCAAGGCGGCATCATCGGCCTGTTTCCCGAGCCGGGAGGATCACGATGAGCGTTGCGATCATCGATTACGGCTCCGGCAATCTGCACTCGGCGGCGAAGGCATTCGAGCGCGCCGCGCGGAGCATGGAAAATCCGCCGAAGATCATGGTGACGCGCGATCCCGAAGCGGTGTTCCGCGCCGATCGCATCGTGTTGCCCGGCGTCGGCGCCTTCGCCGATTGCCGCAGGGGCCTCGATGCCGTCGACGGCATGCTCGAGGCGATGACGGAAGCCGTGCGTTCCAAGGCGCGGCCGTTCTTCGGCATCTGTGTCGGCATGCAGCTGATGGCGACGCGCGGCAAGGAGCATGTCACCACCGACGGCTTCAACTGGATCGCAGGCGACGTCGAGAAGATCACGCCGCGCGAGGAGAATCTGAAAATTCCCCACATGGGCTGGAACACGCTCGACATGGTGCGCGAGCACCCGGTGCTGGAGCGCCTGCCGCTGGGGCCGAAGGGCCGCCACGCCTATTTCGTGCACTCCTATCACCTCAACGCCTCGCATGAAGCGGATGTGCTGCTGCGCGCCGAATATGGCGGGCCGGTAACGGCGATGGTCGGCAAGGACACCGCGATCGGTACGCAATTCCACCCGGAAAAGAGCCAGCGTTTCGGGCTGGGTCTGATCTCGAACTTTTTGAAATGGAAGCCGTGATCCTTTTTCCCGCCGTCGATCTGAAGAACGGCCAGTGCGTGCGCCTCGAACAGGGCGACATGGCGCGGGCGACCGTGTTCAACCTCGATCCCGCGTCGCAGGCACGGGCCTTCGCCGATCAGGGTTTTGAATATCTGCATGTCGTCGATCTCGACGGCGCCTTTGCCGGCAAGCCGATGAACGCGCTGGCGGTCGAAGGGATGCTGAAGGCGGTCACCATGCCGGTGCAGCTCGGCGGCGGCATTCGCGACCTCAAGACCATCGAGGCCTGGCTCGACAAGGGCATTGCGCGGGTGATCATCGGCACCGCGGCGGTGCGCGATCCCGAACTGGTGAAGAGCGCCGCGAAAAAATTCCCCGGCCGCGTCGCGGTCGGTCTCGACGCCCGCGACGGCAAGGTCGCGGTCGAAGGCTGGGCCGAGACCTCGCAGGTGACCGTGCTCGAAATCGCGCAGCGGTTCGAGGATGCCGGCGTCGCCGCGATCATTTTTACGGACATCGCGCGCGACGGTCTGCTCAAGGGCCTCAACCTCGACGCCACGATTGCGCTGGCCGAGAGCATCTCGATCCCCGTCATCGCCTCCGGCGGCTTTGCTTCCATCGAGGACGTCAAGGCGCTGCTGGAGCCGCGCGCCAAAAAGCTTGCAGGCGCCATCGCCGGCCGCGCGCTCTATGACGGCCGGCTCGATCCGGCTGCCGCATTGGCGCTGATCCGCAACGCGCGCAGCGCGGCCTAGGGAGACCAAGATGTTCAAGGTCCGCGTGATCCCCTGCCTCGACGTCAAGGACGGCCGCGTGGTCAAGGGCGTCAACTTCGTCGACCTGCGCGACGCCGGCGATCCCGTCGAAGCGGCGATTGCGTATGACGCCGCCGGCGCCGACGAGCTTTGTTTCCTCGACATCACCGCTACCCACGAGAACCGCGGCACCATGCTCGACGTTGTCAGGCGGACGGCGGAGGCCTGCTTCATGCCGCTGACGGTCGGCGGCGGGGTGCGGACCATCGAGGACATCAAGACGCTGCTGCGATCCGGCGCCGACAAGGTCTCGATCAACAGTGCGGCGGTCTCCAACCGCGAATTCGTCAAGCAGGGGGCCGAAAAGTTCGGCGAGCAGTGCATCGTGGTCGCGATCGACGCCAAGCGGGTCAAGCGCGCCGGCGGCTCGGACCGCTGGGAGATTTTCACCCATGGCGGGCGCAATTCGACCGGGATCGACGCCATCGAATACGCCCAGGAAGTGGTCTCGCTCGGCGCCGGCGAAATCCTGCTGACCTCGATGGACCGGGACGGCACAAGGCAAGGCTTCGACCTGCCGCTGACGCAGGCGATCGCTGACAGTGTTCCCGTACCGGTAATTGCGTCCGGCGGGGTCGGTAACCTTGACCACCTCGTGGACGGCATCCGCCAGGGCCACGCCACCGCGGTGCTGGCGGCCTCGATATTCCACTTCGGCGAATTTACCATTCGCCAAGCCAAGGAGCACATGGTGCGCGCCGGGCTGCCGATGCGGCTCGATCCCTGACGACTCCCCGTCACAAAAGTGCTAAGTCCGTGATCGGGATGGCGCGGGCCTTCAGCCGGCGCAGGTGCTGAGTTCAGTTGATGCCACGTTTCACTATTCATGATCTGGCCGCCACCATCGATGCAAGGGCCGCATCGGGGGGAGAAGCGTCCTACACCCGCAAGTTGCTCGACAAGGGCGCGGAGCACTGCGCCAAGAAACTCGGCGAGGAAGCGGTCGAGACCGTGATCGCCGCGGTCGAGAACGATCGCGACCACCTGATCGCCGAAAGCGCCGATTTGCTGTTTCATCTGCTGGTGCTGCTCAAAGCGCGCGGCGTGACGCTGGAAGAAGTCGAGACCGCGCTCGGGCAACGTACCAACCAGTCCGGGCTGGAAGAAAAAGCCGCGCGCAAGCGCGATTGAGCAAGAGGCGACGCCATGGATATTCGGGCGACGGACCAGCAGTACAACCCCTACCGGATCTTCACGCGCGAGCAGTGGGCGCGATTGCGCGACGACACGCCGATGACGCTGGAGCCGGGCGAGTTCGAACGGCTGCGTTCGCTGCACGACCGCCTCGATTTGCAGGAGGTCGAGGACATCTTCCTGCCGCTGTCGCGGTTGCTCTCGATCTATGTCGATGCGACCTTGCGGCTCTACCAGGCGCAGCGTCAGTTCCTCGGCATCCGCGACCGCAAGGTGCCCTATATCATCGGCGTCGCCGGCTCGGTGGCGGTCGGCAAATCCACCACCGCGCGCGTGCTGCAGGCGCTGCTGGCGCGCTGGTCGCCGCGGCCCAAGGTCGAAATGGTGACGACCGACGGTTTTCTGTTTCCGAACGCCGTGCTCGAGCGGCAGGGCCTGATGCAGAAGAAGGGCTTTCCCGAGAGCTACGACCTGCCGATGCTGCTGTCGTTCCTGAGCGACATCAAGGCCGGACGGCGGCCGGTGCGCGCGCCGGTCTATTCGCATTTGACCTACGACATCGTTCCCAACAAGTGGATCGAGGTCGACCGACCCGACATCCTGATCGTCGAAGGCGTCAACGTACTGCAGACCGGCCGGCTGCCGCGCGACGGCAAGGCGGTGCCTGTGGTCTCCGACTTCTTCGACTTCTCGGTTTATATCGACGCCGACGAGGCGGTGCTGCGCCAATGGTATGTGCGGCGCTTCCTCGCGCTGCGCGACACGGCGTTTACCGATCCGCGGTCCTACTTCCATCGTTACGCGTTGCTCTCCGACGAGGAGGCGACGGCAACCGCGCTGGCGATCTGGGAACGTACCAACCTTGCCAATCTCGAAGACAACATTTTGCCGACCCGGCCGCGCGCGACGCTGATCCTCAAGAAGGGCGCCGATCACGTCGTCGAGACGGTGGCGTTGCGACGGCTGTAGCTAGCTTCGTAGGATGGGTTGAGCCCTTGCGAAACCCATCAGCTTCGTCGCCAGTCATTGATGGGTTTCGCGAAGAGCTCAACCCATCCTACGATTGATATCAAGCCGCGATATGGCGCGAGGCCGCAAGACCCGCGATCGCCTCCGCCAGTTTCTCGCGATCGAGCGGCTTGATCAGGAAACCATCCATCCCGGCTTCAAAACAGGCGTAGCGGTCTTCCACCAGCGTGTTGGCGGTCAGCGCCAGGATCGGCGTCCGGCGTCCGGGCAGGCCGGATTCCAGCGTGCGCATCCGCTTGGTGGTTTCGATGCCGTTGAGCTGCGGCATCTGGATGTCCATCAGCACGAGATCATAGCCCGCGCCGGCCGATTTGGCCGACAGCCAGGATTCCAGCGCCTCTTCGCCATTGGTGGTGATGACGGCCTGGTGCCCCAGCCGGCTCAGCAAGGAGCGCATCAACAGCGCGTTGATCTCATTGTCTTCCGCGACCAGGATCGAAAGCCCTTTGCTCGCCGGCGCCGGCGTCGGGGCAGGCTCATCCAGACCGGTCATGGCATCGCTGACGACGCTCGGCGCCGATATCTCGGGCGTGGCCGTCAGGCGCGCCGCGAGCGAGGCGGCGCGGAGCGGCTTGACCAGATAGCCGGTGAAGGGGGATGCCGCGGAAGGCTGCAACTCCTGCCGCGTCGCCGGCGTGAACATCACGATGCGCTGTGTGGCGTGCAGCCGTGCGGCCTCGCCGAACGCTTCGATGGCTTTGGTGCCGAGCGCGTGATCGATCAGGATGGCGTGCCAGAGCCGCTCCGGCAACAGCGCCTGGGCGACGTCGGCGTCGGAAACCATGCAGGTCTGGCCGCCCCAGCGCTGCAGCCGCCGCGCGGTCAATGAGGCCTCGATGCCCTGCGGCGACACCAGCATGACCGACTGGCCGGTCAGGTCGGGTGCGGCAAACGTCTTCGGCGTGCCGGCCTCGGAAGCTGGCAGCGGGATCGTCACCTCGAACGTCGAACCGATACCGGGCTTGCTCTCCAGCGTGATGCGGCCGCCCATCCGCTTGACGATGCGGTCGCTGATGCTGAGGCCCAATCCGGTGCCGCCATAGCTGCGCGCGATGCGATCGTCGGCCTGCTCGAATTCGCGGAAGATGCGCTCCTGCGCCTCGGGCGCGATGCCGATGCCGGTGTCGCGCAACACAAAACTGACTTCACCCGGACGGATGCCGGGCTCGACAATCAATGCGACGCCGCCGGTCGCGGTGAACTTGATGGCGTTGCCGGCGAGATTGAGCAGCACCTGGCGCAGCCGCGCCGCATCGCCGACCACTTCCATCGGCAGGCGCTCGTCGATATAGGCGGCGATCTCGAGCTTGCGGGCCTGCGCGCGCGGCGCCAGCAATTCGGTGATGCCCTCGATCAGTTCCGGCAGGGCGAAGGCGCGATGTTCGAGGTCGATCTTGCCGGCCTCGATCTTGGAATAATCCAGCAGTTCCTCGATCAGCGACAGCAGCGCGTCGCCGGAGGTCTTCACCGCCTTGACGTAGGTGGTCTGTTCCGGCGTCAGCGGCGTATCCAGCAGCAGCCCGCTCATGCCGATGATGCCGTTCAGCGGCGTGCGGATCTCGTGGCTCGCCATGGCGAGGAAGCGCGACTTGGCGCGGCTGGCGGCATCGGCCTGGTCGCGGGCCTCGGCCAGCGCGCGCTCGCTCTCGGTGCGGTTGGTGACGTCGCGGCCGACGCTCTGCATTTCGGATGGCCCGCCGGCATCGTTGCGCACCAGCGCTTCACGCCAGGCGATCCATCGCGCGCCCTCGGGACCCGCGATCTTCTGGTCATGGATGCGGGTGCCGTTCCATTCCAGCACGCTGTCGCCTTGTTCCAGAACTTCGAGCGTGGCGGTGCTGCCGATCAGGGCCTCGCGCGGCGCTTGCGCCAGTTCGCAATAGGCATCGTTGACGAAGGTGATGCAGCCGTCGGTGTTGCGCAGGATGATCAAATCGCCCTGCGATTCGAACAGGCGGCGGGTGCGCTGCTCGGCTTCCTGTAACTCCCAGTTCCGGTCCGCCATCGCTTCATTGTGCAAGGCGACCTTTTGCATCTTCTTGCGCAGGAAGCGAAACCGGGCGCTCTGGGCGGCAAGCGCGACGCAGGCGATCGCGAACAGGAAGCTGATGCCGATCGCAAAGGTGTGCGGATTGTAGCCGGATATTTCCGAGCGGCTTGCGGTTATGAAGCCGTAGGCGCCGCCAAAGGTGGCGGAAAAGACGATGAAGGAGCGGAGGGTGAAGCTGACCCAGGGATGCCGGCGGCCAAAGCGGCGGAAGTATAGTTTAATCCGGTAAGTCCGCCCCATCGTCAGTTACCCTGAGATTGTTTGCTCGAATTGAGGCGGCTCGATTCGCCCGGTGCTTCCGGCCAGACGATGCGTCGCCGACCTTGAAAAGTGCTTGAGGCGGGCTGCCTTTCGCGGGTGCGATAAAAACAGGGTTGATAAAGTGTTAACTCACAGCGAGGCGGCCACGACGCGAGGCTGTGCGCCGCGGGCGCTGACGATGAGGGCGGCGGCGTCGCGCGCCGAAAAGCTCTTCGAGCGCACGAAGATGCGGTAATCGGCGGGTCCCTCAGTCGAGAGATAGATGACGGGTTCGGACGGCGACGGCGAGCTGGAAATCGCGACCAGCTGCGGCGGCGAACGGCTTTCGCAGGCGCCGGGCTCGGTGCTGTCGATGTCGTCGATGACGGTAAAGTCCGCCGCTTCCGCGCTGTCGGAGATCTGGACGCGGACGGTGGCGCGCCCGGGATCGCTGGTGAAACTGACGTGACGTTCGGCCTGCCAGGACAGGGCCGCGATCTGGAGCGAAGCGCCCGCAATCTCGATGCAGGGGCGCGGACCGGTCGAGAACTCGCCGCGGGCGAACAGGGCGACGACGGCCAGCGGAACCACCGAGGCCAGAACCTTGAAACGCAACATGACACTACCCACTCAGCACAAGCCCGCGACGGGGGCTTATGGTTGGCAGAGTGTAAAGAAAACTCGTTACTACGGGGTTTATGAGCCGAGATTTCGCTCGCTCCACGTGTCGTCCCGGCGAACGCCGGGACCCATACGCCGCGGCAGTCATTTTGCGAAAGGTATCTAACGCCAGCGCTCTCACCGATGGGCCGCGGCGTATGGGTCCCCCGATGCGCAATTGCGCATCTGAGCTCAAGGCCGGGACGACGACGTGGATGGGTCATTGCAAACATGACGTCACATTCTCGCGGCGCGATGCGCCCGAAGTTTTGCAAATCATCCGCCCCCAAAAAATCGAGAGGGCGCAGGGAATGCCGGATGCGCGCTGCACCCGCGGTCTCGCGTGCGGTTTGCACAAAACAAAATGCACACGAGCATACAGGGCAGCGGAGAACATCCGACATTCCCTGCGCAATGGCTTTACGGCTTATGCCGTGATCTCCCCGGAGACGAGTTCTTGGTTGACTCCGTCGCCGCCGTTTCCGCTTGCGCTTCTCCGACGGCTTGACGCCTGCAACGGGCGCCAGGACCACACGGTTTTGCCGTACGCTTAGTCCGCGCCGTCGTCTCAGCGCAAACCAGCGTCCACCGCAACCCGTCCAACGTCCGTGACGACGGCCGACGCCCTTCTGACCAGGACGGGATGGCGATAGATGCGCACTGATTTGGGCCGGTCGACAACAGAAAAATTTTCGATTTACAGAAATCTTCTACTTGACACGATTTCTGAAACTCAGAATTGATTTGCCCGTCGTGTCAATTTGTCGCGACAAGATTAGAAAGCGGCCCGCCGGGACGGCTTACGTGGTGCCAGAGTGACGACTTGGCGACTGCGGGTCCGGCACAGTCCTAAGGCAACAACCGCAACTCGATTGTTTCGGCTTTCTGATTTGGAAGCGCAAGCCCGGGACCTCGTAGGATGGGTAGAGCCAACGGGTCGCGCGAATGCGCGCCCGATGACAGGCTCCGCGAAACCCATCGCTGACTTGCGACGGAGCTGATGGGTATCGCTGCGCTCTACCCATCCTACGAGACCGTCACGCCGCGCGCCGCGAATCATCGGCCAATGCGCGATACGACAGCGCTTCCGCCAGATGCAGACGGCCGATCTTGTCCGCGCCGTCGAGGTCGGCCAGCGTGCGGGCGACGCGCAGCACGCGGTGATAGCCGCGCGCGGTCAGCTTCATGGTCTCGGCGGCGTCGCGCAGCAGCTTTTGTCCCTGCGCATCCGGCTGCGCGATGGTCTCCAGCAGCGACGCGGGGGCTTCGGCATTGGTGCGGACATGCGGCATGCCGGCGGCGGCGTAGCGCGCGAGCTGGACGTCGCGGGCGGCGGCGACACGGGCGGCGACTTCGGCGGAGCCTTCGCTCGGCAGCGGCAGGATCAGGTCGGCGGCGGTTACCGCCGGCACTTCGATGCGCAGGTCGATGCGGTCCATCATCGGGCCGGAGATGCGCACCTGATAATCCCCTGTGCAGCGATCGATCCGTCCGCGCTTGCAGGAATAGCCGGGCTCATAGGCATGGCCGCAGCGGCACGGGTTCATCGCCGCGACCAGCATGAAGCGCGCCGGATAGGTGACGCGGTGATTGGCCCTGGACACCGCGACCTCGCCGTTCTCAAGCGGCTGGCGCAGCGAGTCCAGCACGCGCGGATCGAACTCCGGCAATTCGTCGAGGAACAGCACGCCCTGATGCGCCAGCGAGATCTCGCCGGGTTTTGCGCGCATCCCGCCGCCGGTCAGCGCGGCCATGCTGGCGGAATGATGTGGCGCCCGGAACGGCCGCCGCGCCGTCAACGCGCCGTCGCGGATTTCACCGGCGACCGAGGCGATCATCGAGACTTCCAAAAGCTCGGACGGCGACAGCGGCGGCAGGATCGAGGGCAGCCGCGCCGCCAGCATCGATTTGCCGGCGCCGGGCGAGCCGATCATCAGCAGATGATGTCCGCCGGCCGCCGCGATCTCCAGCGCGCGTTTTGCGCTCTCCTGCCCCTTGATGTCGCGCAGGTCGAGCAGCGTCTCCTCGCGCTCGTGCACTTTCGGCTGCGGGCGCGACAGCAGCTGCGTGCCTTTAAAATGGTTGGCGATCTGGATCAGCGATTTCGCCGCGATGATCTGGATGTCCGGGCTCGCCCAGGCCGCTTCCGTTCCGCAGGCCGCGGGGCAGATCAGGCCTTCGTCACGCGAATTGGCGCCGATCGCCGCCGGCAGCACGCCCGCGACCGGCGCGATGGATCCGTCGAGCCCGAGTTCGCCCAGCACGGTAAAGCCCGAGAGCGCGTCGGGCGGGATCGCGCCAATGGCGGCCATCAGGCCGAGCGCGATCGGCAAATCGTAATGGCTGCCTTCCTTCGGCACGTCGGCGGGGGCGAGGTTGACAGTGATCCGCCGTGCCGGCAGCGCCAGCCCCGAGGCGATCAACGCCGAGCGCACCCGCTCGCGCGCCTCGGAAACCGCCTTGTCGGGCAGGCCGACGATCGCAAACGCCGGCAGCCCGGGCGCGACCTGCACCTGCACGTCGACCGCGCGGGCCTCGATCCCCTCAAAGGCTACGGTAGAAACCCGCTGAACCATGCCGACCCCTTGCCTCTACCGAGGGTAGCGGAACCGGGGGAGGAACACAAGAACATTACGGGAACATCTTCATCTTTTGGCAAATGGCTATGCTGCGGTCCCGCTAATCACGATGACGACCAGCCGGCTTCAGGCGCCATAGGAAGTCGGTCACTGCTTTGACCGCTGCGGCAGGTGCTCGTTGCAGAAGAAAATGCGGCGCATCCAACATTACGCACTCAAGGTCGGGGCGTAGCGACTTCAATCGTTCAGACGTTTGAGGAGTGATCAACCGGTCTTGTATCCCGCCGAGATAGAGTATCGGCACGGGGCACCGTAGGAATGCCTCCGTAGCATCAACGGTAAGCGCTGCCTTCGTTCGACCAGCCAGAACCGCCGGGTCGACCGAATTGAGACAATCAATTGTGCCCTCAATCAATGCGACTGGAGCGCTGTCGCCGAACAAGAACCATCTCATGAGAAGAACCTGACCCGGCAATCGGAAAAGGAGCGGACGCATGATGTGTCTTGCAAAGCGCGGCATCCAAGCGACGGGCCGCGACGCGAAGCTCGCAACGAGAATGACTGCGATTAGATGCGGATGCCCGATCGCTGCCACGCGTAGCGCAAGGGGTCCGGAGAAACTTTCAGCAAGAATAACGAACGGCTGGCCTTGAGGCAGCAAACGCAAGACGTCGGTTTCGAGCACCCCATAGTCGTCCTCATGCTTCGGAAAACAGATGATTTGTGGCTTGAGCGTTGGGGGCAGTGCTTTGACAAACCATTCAAAGAGGCGACCCGATCCATCAAGCCCCGGAAGCAGGACCAACGAGAGTGGTGAAGAAACCTGAGATGCTTGCTGCTCCATCGTCGCTTAGGATTACCACAAACAACATGAGCCGTGGTCCGACAAAGGGGGCTTGGAGATTGCCTCCACCGTCTCGACGCCCCTCAATTCAGCTTACTCGCCGCAACCACCGCCATATTCGGCGCCGGCGGCTCCAGCATCTTCAGCGCGGCATCGAGGCCGTTGCGCAAATTGACGGCGGCGTTCTGGCTGCAGCGCAGTCGGCCTGAGGAGATGAATTTTACCTCGGTCGAACCATCAGTTTTGGGAATGAGAATTCGGGTGGCGAGTTCGATCTCGACCGAGCCGTTCATGGTGCCGTAGGCGCCGACGATGTCGAAATAGACCAGCGGGGCGGCGGCTCCGGTGTCTTCATAGACAAGGTCGCCCGGCTTGGGGTTCGGTTGGTCGGTCAAGGGGCTCTCCTATATAGCGTCAGGGTCAGGATTCGCTGAACCTTGCTTACGCCAGTCTAGGGTCGATCCCTAGTGCCGGGTTCAGCCCGGCGGTATTCGGGGCCAGCACGGCCGGCCCCGAATAATTGCAGCTCAAAGGTTCATCACCATCGCCGACGGATAGTAATGGAAACCTTCGCTGGTCTTGCCGATGTGACCAAAGCCGGGCCAGGCGAAATGATAGGACATGACCGGGGTCTTGTTGGCCGCGATCATGTCGAGCAGTTTCACGCGGGTGTCCGCCGCCTGCTTCGGATCCGAGTCGTAGGAGAATTGCATCCGCGGCTTTTCCAACAGCAGTATCGGGTGGTGGGTGAGGTCGCCGAGGAAGGCAAAGGATTTGCCTTTCGAGCTCACCATGAAGATGGTGTGTCCCACGGTGTGGCCGGGGGCCGCGATCGCGGTCACGCCGGGCAGAAATTCCTGGTTGTCCTTGATGAAGACGATGCGGTCGCGCACCGGCATCAAATTCTTGCGGGCGTGAATCACAAAATCCTTCAGCGGACTGCCGAGCTTGCCTTCATCGGTCCAGAACTCGAAATCGCTCTGGGTGATGTAGACCTGCGCGTTCGGGAATAGCGGCTTGTCGTCGGCGCCGACGAGGCCGCCGATGTGGTCGATATGCGCATGCGAGCACACCACGGCGTCGATATCGCCCGGCTTGATGCCGGCTTCCGCCATGCTCTTCTGCTGGCGGCCGGTGGTCGCCCCGAACGCTTTCGAAGTGCCCATGCCGGTGTCGAACAGGATCAGCTTGTCGCCGGTGTTCACGATCGGCGAGTTCTGCTCGAGCACGACATTTTCGGCGTCGAGGAAGTTGTCGGTCAGCATCTTCTTCACTTCGTCGTCGGACACGCCGACGAAGGTGCCCTTGGGTGGGCCGAGCGGCAGCGGGCCGTCGGAGACCACGGTTACCTCGGCGTCACCGAGAACGAAGCGGTGCCAGTAAGGCGTCTGCGTGCCGAGCTTGGGTGCCTTGGCGAGCGCGCTGCCGCCGAGCATGGTCGAGGCGCCGAGGCCAACACCAAGTCCTGCGCCGAGAGCAAACAGGGACCGTCGCGATACGTCCATCGTCATGCGTCTTCCTCCAGTGTTTTTGTAGAACTGCGTTGTGGCCGGACAGATTCATCCGCGGCTACAGGCTGCTCCCGCGCCTCGAAATTGGCAAGTAGGATTAGACGCCTGACAGGCGTGCAGCTGTGGTGTGCAGGCGCACAACCGCGCGAAGAAGATTATTTCGCGGCCCGCTTCGCCTCAATGCTGTCCCAAACCATTGCAGCGACGTCAGGCCCGTTGAGCCGGGCGATGGCGCGGATGCCGGTGGGCGAGGTGACGTTGATCTCGGTGAGGTTGCCGTCGATCACGTCGATGCCGACCAGCAGGAGGCCGCGCTCGCGGAGATGCGGTCCCAGCGTGGCGCAGATCTCGCGTTCGCGCGGCGAGAGGTCGGTGGCCTGGGCGGCGCCGCCGCGCACCATGTTGGAGCGCAGATCGTCGGCGGCCGGCACGCGGTTGACCGCACCCGCGAATTCGCCGTCGACCAGGATGATGCGCTTGTCGCCGTGTTTGACCTCGGGCAGGAAACGCTGGATCACCCAGGGCTCGCGGAAGGTGACCGAGAACATGTCGAACAGCGAGCCGAAGTTCATGTCCTGCGGCATTACGCGAAATACCGCGGCGCCGCCATGGCCGTGCAACGGTTTCATGACGACGGCGCCATGCTCGTCGCGGAACGAATTGATCTCATTGATGTCGCGCGAGATCAGCGTCGGCGGCATCAGCTGCGGAAAGTTCAGCACGAACAGCTTTTCCGGCGCGTTGCGCACGCTGGCGGGATCGTTCACGACCAGCGTCTTGGGGTGGATGCGCTCCAGCAGATGCGTCGAAGTGATGTAGGCGAGATCGAACGGCGGATCCTGCCGCAGCAGGATGACGTCGAAGCCATCAAGCGCCGTGCGCTTGGGCTCGCCGAGGGTGAAATGATTGCCGGGCTCGTCGCGTACGGTCAGCACCTGCACCGGCGCCACCAGTTCCTCGCCGCGCAGCGAGAGCTGGTCCGGCGTGTAATAGGAAATCGCGTGGCCCCGCTTCTGCGCTTCCAGCAATAAGGCAAAGGTCGAATCGCCGCGGATGTTGATACGCGCGATGGGGTCCATCTGGACGGCGACATTCAATTTCATGGGGCGGGTCCGGGTCTGTGGAAGGGGTGGTTTAAACGCTGGCGTCGAATGCCGCTAACAGATGGCGTGGCAATCGCCGCGGCGCAATCAGGATGGCGTCGAATCGCAGCTCGAATTCGGCATGCTCGGGATGCGCCATCAGCCAGGCCTGCGCGGCATCGATGATGCGGGCCTGTTGGCGCGGCGTCACCGCATAGGCGGCATCATCGAGGCGGGCTCGCGCCTTGACCTCGATGAAGGCGATCAGATTGCGCTTCTTGGCGACGATATCGATCTCGCCATAGGGGGTTTTGAAACGCTTGGCGAGAATGCGGTAGCCCTTGGCCATCAGGAACGCGGCGGCGCGGGTCTCGGCCGAAAGCCCGGTCTGGAAGGCGGCGACCCGCTCGGGCGCGGCGAGTTTTGTGGACGCGTCGGGCGGCGTGGCGCCGTCAGTCTTCGCCATCGTCCTCTCCATCCCGAATTTCTTTCGCGAGCTCGAGCGCGCGGGCATAGACCTCGCGGCGCGGGCGGCCGGACAGTTCGACGGCATGGGCGACCGCATCCTTGACGCTGTCCTGCGCAAGCGAGGAGCGTAGCAGGTCATCGAGATCAGCCTCGGTCATGACAAGTGCATCCGCCCGGGGCGGGCCGACGACCAGCACGAATTCGCCCCGCGTCTCCAGCGTGTCGGCGGCCTTCGCCAACTCCGCGATGGGGGCGCGCGAAATCTCCTCATGCAGTTTCGTCAGTTCGCGGCAGATCGCGGCGTCGCGCTCGGCCATGATCCCGGCGAGATCGCCCAGCGTGTCCGCGATGCGGTTACCGGATTCGAACATCACAAGCGTGGCATCGATCCTGGCAAGTTCTGCCAGCCGCGTGCGGCGCGCCTGTTGCTTGGCGGGTAAAAATCCCTCGAAGAAAAACCGGTCGGTGGGCAATGCTGCGACCGATAGCGCCGTCAGCACCGAGGAGGCGCCCGGTATCGCGATCACGGCATGGCCGGCGGCGCAGACCTCGCGCACCAGCTTGAAGCCGGGATCGGAGATCAGGGGCGTGCCGGCGTCCGAGACCAGCGCGATCGAGGCGCCCTGCGCCAGCTTTTCCAGGATCTTTGGCCGCGCCAGCGCGGCGTTGTGCTCGTGATACTGCTTGAGTTGCGCCGAGATCACGTAACGCTCGGTCAGGCGGCGGGTGATGCGGGTGTCCTCGCAGGCGATGATGTCGACGCCGGCCAGGGTTTCAAGCGCACGCAACGTGATGTCGCCGAGGTGGCCGATCGGGGTGGCCACCAGATAGAGCCCGGGAACCGGCTTTGGGGCGGTCAGGACATGGCCGCCAATCGAAAATGTCCTGATCACAGAACCCGGTTCGGCTTCAGGCCCGTAGTTGGAGCTGGTTTTTGCGCGCATCATGCCAATCTAAAGCGTTTTCAAGCGAAGTGGATACCGGTTCGCGTGAAGAAAACGCGTCAATACAAAGACCGGGTGTTCCGGTTCTGATAAGATCAGAACCGGAACACAGTGGTAGTAGCGCCAGCGCCACAGTGCGGTGGCAACGTTGGTGCTAGCATCACGGGAAGGGGGCAGGTATCCGCAACCGGCGTTGCGCCCGCGGGACCAAAATCCTTTTGTTTTGGTTAACTATTCGCCGACAATATGCCTGAATCCGCCCGCCTTTATTCCGGAGGTTGGAGCCTTAGGATTCAGGTCCTGAGGTTCAAGTCCTTGAGGTTCAAGGACTGGCCGATCCAGGTCGGTCAAGAGAAGAGATACGATGGTGGGCCCGCTCATTCGCAAACCTCAGCCGTCAGGGGCAACCCGGCGGACGGCGGTCGGCTTAATTCTCGGTGCGCCGCTGCTCGGCGCCTGCTCCAGCGTGCAGCAGAGTTTTGGCCAGTTTTCCAACCCGTTCTCCTCACCGCAACCCGAGGCCGGACCCGCGGGCCCGCAGCAGCAACCGCTCGCGGTCGGCACCGGGCAGGTCAAGGTCGGCCTGATCCTGCCGCTCTCGGCCGCCGGCAATGCCGGCGTCGCCGCGCAGTCGATGAAGAACGCCGCCGAAATGGCGCTGGCCGAGTTCCAGAATCCCAACATCCAGCTTCTGATCAAGGATGACGGCGGCAGCCCGCAAGGCGCCAGCCAGGCAACCCAGCAGGCGCTCGGTGAAGGCGCGGAGATCATCCTCGGCCCGCTGTTTGCGCAGTCGGTTCCCGCGGTCGCTCAGCAGACGCGCACGAAGGGCGTGTCCGTGATTGCATTCTCGACCGACTCCAGCGTGGCCGGCCGCGGCGTCTATCTGCTCAGCTTCCTGCCGGAGTCCGACGTCAACCGCATCGTCGATTACTCGGCCGGCATCGGAAAGAAATCATTTGCGGCGCTGCTGCCCGACAACGCCTATGGCAATGTGGTGGAAGGCGCCTTCAAGCAGGCGGCGGCGCGCAAGGGCCGCATCGTCGCGTTCGAAAAATATGGCGCCGATCGCTCGGCCGCCGTGCGCACCGTTTCGCAGTCGCTCGGCCAGGCCGACGCGCTGTTCATGGCCGATGACGGCGATTCGGTGGTGGCCACGGCGGATGCGCTCACCGCGGCAGGCGTGAATTTGCGCAACATCCAGTTGCTCGGCACCGGCCTGTGGGACAATCCGCGGGTGTTCGCGAGCCCGGCGCTGCAGGGCGGTCTCTATGCGGCACCGGATCCGTCGGGTTTCCGAAGTTTCGCGGGCCGCTACCGTACCAAATATGGCGGCGAGCCGGTGCGCACCGCGACGCTGGCCTATGACGCGGTCGCGCTCGTCGCCGCATTGTCGCGCACGCAAGGTCCGCAGCGTTTCGCGCCGGAAACGCTGACCAATCCGTCCGGCTTTGCCGGCATCGACGGGCTGTTCCGCTTCCGCTCCGACGGCACCAACGAGCGCGGGCTTGCGGTCATGAAGGTGGCGCAGGGCGGCGGCACGCCGGTTGCGGGCTCGCCGAAGAGTTTTGGGGCTTAGCCTCCGAGTAGTAGCGGTACTTCCAAACCCTCATGGTGAGGAGGCGCGTCAGCGCCGTCTCGAACCATGTGGCCCCGCCGGTGCCATTCATCCTTCGAGACGCGCTTCGCGCTCCTCCAGCGATGAGCTTGCGCTCACGCGGGGATGAGGTCTGACAGAGCAGTTGCCGCCCTATCGATCCGCTGCCTTGGCCGCGTTCGCGAATTCAGCCTCGTAACGGCGCCGGTTGCTCCAATAGATATTGGCGAACAGCGCGGCTTCCTGACGGTAGGGGATGTGATCTTCGGCATCCTGACCGGCCTGCGCCTCGATCCATGCCGCATGCTCTGCAATCGCGCCGGCGCGATCACCGCGCAACGCCTTGATCTGGAATTCGAACATGTGGCTCTCGATCTCCAGATAGCGATCGTACCAGCAGGTCGACCATTGACGGTTCTGCAGCGCGAAGCGGCGGATCCAGCGCTCCGTCAAATCCATCTCGTGTTCGGGTTTTGAAAACATCACGTCGCGCCGCGCTTCCTGCAGCGTTTCGATCGCAACGGGTTTGTTCTTGGCCCACAGCGTCTGCATCGCAGGATCGGACAAATAGCGGTCTGCATAGATCGGATGCGCAAAGGCCTGTTCGCGCAGATGCGGCAGTTCGAAATAGACGCGGATTTCCGAACAGACGCTGGCCTTCAGTTCATTGTCTTCCATCTTGCGGTGGAAGGCGTCGAAACCGATGCCGGGAAAGTAGGGCATGAACGCCGCGTGGAACATCTCATGCAATCGGTAGAGGTCCTCGATCGCGGGATTGTCGTAAGCGCGGTTCATGGTGACGCCCCACCATGAGCAGAAATGGGCGCGCTCCAACCGGTCGTCGGTGGAGTCGCAGAACAGCCGCGGCAGACTCGCGAACTGCTCGACGATGTCGTGGATGAATCCGCCATCAGTGTGGGAAGCACGGATCGGCGCGCTGCGCCACAGACCGTGAACGTGGCGGTGAATCTCTTTTACATCCGTCAGAATGACCGGGTTTTTCAAGTTCAGCCTCCGGAAACGGCGATCGGCCCGGCGGTTCCGATCATTTCGGCCATCGTTGGCGTCAGGCACAGCCGCAAGCGTGCATCGGGATCGCCGGCCGGGCGACGCAGGAAATCCGCAAGCGCGCGGTCGGTGGTGGCGTTGGCTTCTGCTTGGGCCAGCACGGTGACGTCGCTGGGCGAGAGCGTCAGCCCGAGGCGTCGGCCGACTTGAATGGCCGCTTCGCGCTGAACGGTTTTGTAGCGGCGCGGCAGCTCGAACACGTCGTGACGTTCCAGCAAGGTCAAGCCGAGTTGCAGCGAGGTGAGATTCTTGAACCATTGATTGCCGAACAGGCTCGGCATTGCGTGACGGCAGAGCACGCCGCCGATGCGGTCGTAATAGACCCCGAACGGTTTTGACAGGCTGAACGCCAGCGCCTGCACCGCCGGACTGTCGACGGCAATTTTCGCGGCCGGCGCTTCGGCAATCGAGCCGACATAGGTGGCGTCGAGCAGCACGCGGGGCTTTTCGGTGGCGGCGAGCAGCGCCAGGAAATCATTGGCGTGCGGCCAGACATTGCCGTCGATCGCGGAGGGTTGGCTCAGGCAGAACAAGGCATTTTTCGGAAGCGCGCGGCCGACGGCTTGCCACTCGGCGCGGCGATGTTCGATCACCGCGATGCCGCAGGCTTCGGCATAGGCCTTGTAGCCTTCATACTCGCCGGCGAAGACGTGCACCTCGGGATTGAATTTTTCGACGCGGGCGCGATTGCCGTAGGCGGTGATGACGTGAAACAGCGCTTCGCTGCCGCCGGCGGTTGGATATCGCCAGGGGAAGCCGGCGGCATCGATTGCGACCACGGGCGCCGCCCACGCCATCCAGCGTTCGATGAAGGCTTCATGCGAGGCGAATTGCTTTCCGGTCCAGGCGTCGCGGAATTGTTCGAGATGATGACGCCGCGCGGCGTCGGGGCCAGCAACCGCGTTGCCGAGAAGGAAATTCTTGACGGCTTCGGTTTCGGGGGTGACCAGCGCATAAACCGTCTTGCTCGCGCCGGCGCTTTTGACGCGGCGGTCGAGCTCGGGATCATGGATCGGCGGGGTGATGGTCCGGTCGTTCACGATCGTCATGCAAATGGCGGTTGGGGCAAAATCCGTGAAGGCAATTTACCACAGCCGGAAGCGCAGCGTCCGAATTCTCAGGCTTTGGCTTATCAAACCTTTACGCGGCGACGGGCCCGGATATCTCAACACGTCGTCCCGGACAAGTGAGCGCAGCGAACGCGATCCGGGACCCATACGCCGCGGCCTCTCGTTGAGACAACGCCGGCAGACGCGTTTTTCTAACAACAACGGCCGCGGCGTATGGGTCCCGGCTCAAGGCCGGGACGACGGAAGGAAAATTTACGCAGCCAGATCCGCGACAACAGCATCGAGCACGGGAAAACCGGCCTGCGTCACCCGCAGCCGGCCGTCGGTGTCGACGATGATCGCGCCTTCTTCGCGCAGCACGGCGATCCGGCCGGGATCGAGCGTGCGGCCCGACAGCGCGGCGTAGCGTTTGGGATCGATGCCTTCCGCAAGCCGCAACCCCATCAGCAAAAATTCGTCGGCGCGTTCTTCCGAGTTGAGGACGTCGTCGGTGATGAAGCCATGGCCGTTGGCCTCGACCCGCATCAGCCAGGCTTCGGGACGTTTCTCGGTCGCGATCGCGTGTCTTTCGCCATCGATGTCGAGGCGGCCATGCGCGCCGGGGCCGATGCCGGCATATTCCTCACCGCGCCAATAGACGAGATTATGTTTGCACTCCGCGCCCGGCCGCGCGTGGTTGGAAATCTCATAAGAAGGAAGACCCTGCGCGGCGCAGACATCCTGCGTCACGTCGTAGAGTGCGCGGGCGACGGCCTCATCCGGCGTCTTCAACTTGCCTGCGGCGTGCAATCCGAAGAACGGCGTGCCTTCCTCGATCGTAAGCTGATAGAGCGACAGATGTTCGGCGGCTTCCGAAATCGCCAGCTTCAGTTCATCGGCCCACATCTGCGGCGTCTGGTCGGGGCGGGCGTAGATCAGGTCGAACGAATAACGATCGAAGGATTGCCGCGCGATCGCCACCGCATCCAGCGCCTCGCGCGCGCTGTGCAGGCGGCCCAATGCTTTCAATGAGGCATCATCCAGCGCCTGCACGCCGAGCGAGACCCGGTTGACGCCGGCCGCGCGGTAGCCGCGGAAGCGCGTCGCCTCGACGCTGGTGGGATTGGCTTCCAGCGTGACTTCGACATCACCAGCGACGCGCCAGTGTTTGCCGATTGCATCCAGGATGGCGCCGACGGTCTGCGGCGCCATCAGCGACGGCGTGCCGCCGCCGAGAAAGATCGAGGTGACTTCCCGTCCCGGCGCGCGCTCGGCGGAAGTTTCGATCTCGCGCGCAAAGGCACTGACGAACCGCGCCTCGTCGATCGGGGCGTGGCGGACATGGCTGTTGAAATCGCAATACGGGCATTTCGACAGGCAGAATGGCCAGTGCACATAAACACCGAAAGCCGCTTTGCCGGTCTTGAGGATCTCGGGGCGCTCGAAGCTAGCCAAGGCAGATCTCCGCCAGTTTGACGAAGGCGCGGGCGCGATGCGACAGACCGAGTCCCAGCGGCGGCAGGCCGTGCTTCTCGATGCTGGCCATCTCGCCGAAGGTACGGCCGTGTCCATCGGGCAGGAACGACGGATCGTAACCGAAACCCTCGGTGCCGCGCGGTGGCCACACCAAAGTTCCATCGACCCGCGCCTCGACCTCTTCGAGGTGGCCGTCGGGCCAGGCGACGCACAATGCCGATACGAAATGCGCCTTGCGCTTGTCAGGCGTTTTGGCGCCGCGCTCCTGCAACAGGCGTTCGACCCGCGTCATCGCCGCCATAAAATCCGCAGGTTTGCCGGCCCAGCGCGCCGAATAGATCCCGGGCGCGCCGTCCAGCGCATCGACCACGAGGCCGGAATCATCGGCGAAGGCCGGAAGCTGCGCGGCTTTCGCGGCTGCGATCGCCTTGATCGCGGCATTGGCCCGAAAGGTCTCGCCGGTCTCCTCGGGCTCATCGAGGCCGAGCTCGCCCGCGGAGATCGCCTCGACGCCATGCGGCGCCAGCAATTCGCGCATCTCGGCAAGCTTGCCGGGATTGTGGGTCGCGATCACCAGGCGGCCTGTGATTCGACGGTGCATGATCAATCAGACTACGCGACGGCCATTTTTTGCAAGTCCACCAAACGCGCGACACCCTTGCGCGCCAGCGCCATCAGCGCCAGGAACTCGTCCTGCGAGAACGGCGTCTTCTCCGCGGTGCCCTGCACCTCGATGATGCGGCCGTCGCCGGTCATGACGAAATTGGCGTCGGTATCGGCCTCGGAATCCTCGGCATAATCGAGGTCGAGCACCGGCGTACCCTGATAGATGCCGCAGGAGATCGCCGCGACATTATCGCGGAGCACATTGGCTTTCAGCATGTTGCGGTTCTTCATCCACGAGATGCAGTCGGCCAGCGCCACCCAGGCGCCTGTTATCGAGGCGGTGCGGGTGCCGCCATCGGCCTGGATCACGTCGCAATCGACCGTGATCTGGCGCTCGCCGAGCGCTTCGAGGTCGACCGCCGCCCGCAAGGAGCGCCCGATCAGGCGCTGGATTTCGACGGTGCGGCCGCCCTGCTTGCCGGCCGCGGCCTCGCGGCGGGTGCGTTCCAGGGTGGCGCGGGGCAGCATGCCGTATTCGGCGGTGACCCAGCCGCGGCCCTGACCCTTGAGCCAGGGCGGCAGGCGTTCTTCCAGCGTGGCGGTGACCAGCACATGGGTATCGCCGAATTTCACCATGCAGGAACCTTCGGCGTATTTGACGACGCCGCGTTCCAGCGACACGGGGCGCAGCTCATCGGGCGCACGGCGGCTTGGCCGCATGGGAAATCCTCCGGAAAATCAAGTAAAAGCGGTTCGCGGTGCTTGTAGGAGGGGGAGCGGGCAGCGGCAAGGGCCTTTGCCACCTCTTTGAGGTGTAATGCGTGCTTGTCACCGGCCCTCCGGATAGACAGATTAGGGGCAGCTGTGAGGGAGTAATTGTGGCCCACCACGATCCGATTGGCCTGATCGCACCGAATGCCGGGCTGGCCCAGCTCAATGAGCGCTCGCGCGACATTTTTCGTCAAATCGTCGAGAGTTACCTCGCAACCGGCGAGCCGGTGGGCTCGCGCAACATCTCGCGCCTGATCGCGATGCCTCTGTCGCCGGCCTCGGTTCGCAATGTGATGTCGGACCTCGAACAGCTCGGCCTGATCTACGCGCCGCATACCTCGGCCGGCCGGCTGCCCACGGAACTCGGCCTGCGCTTCTTCGTCGATGCGCTGATGCAGGTCGGCGACCTCACCGAAGACGAACGGCAGTCGATCCAGACCCAGCTTGCCTCCGTCGGCCGCGCGCAGTCGGTAGAGGCGGCGCTCGGCGAAGCGCTGACGCGGCTGTCGGGCCTGACGCGTGCCGCCGCGGTGGTGCTGACCGCCAAATCCAATTCGCGGCTGAAGCACATCGAATTCGTGCGGCTGGAACCGGAACGCGCGCTGGTGGTGCTGGTCAGCGAAGACGGCCAGGTCGAAAACCGCGTGCTGACCCTGCCGCCCGGCGTTCCCTCGTCGGCGCTGACGGAAGCCAGCAATTTCCTCAATTCTCGCATTCGCGGCCGTACGCTTGCCGAGTCGCGCCTCGAACTTGAAACCGCGCTGACGCAAAGCCGCGCCGAACTCGATCAGCTGACGCAGAAGATCATCGCGGCCGGCATCGCGAGCTGGTCCGGCGGCGAAAGCGAGGACCGCCAGTTGATCGTGCGCGGTCATGCCAATCTGCTCGAGGATCTGCATGCGCTGGAAGATCTGGAGCGCGTGAAATCGCTGTTCGACGACCTCGAGACCAAGCGCGGCGTCATTGATCTGCTCGGTCGCGCCGAGCGCGCCGAGGGCGTGCGGATCTTCATCGGATCGGAGAACAAGCTGTTCTCGCTGTCCGGTTCCTCCACCATCATCGCGCCCTATAGTGACGCCGCCGGCCGCATCGTCGGGGTTCTCGGCGTGATCGGGCCGACGCGGCTCAACTATGCAAGGGTGATTCCGACGGTGGACTATGCCGCGCGCATCGTCAGCCGCATGCTCGGTGGTTAATCCGGCCCGAAAAAAGCTTCGCTTTGTTGTTTTGACGCCTTTCCCGGCGCGAACCGGGCCCCACCCCGGATCAGGTCCGGTGCAGGCATCACTCGAAAACGCCATGGAACGCTTGATTTTCGCCCGCTAAAGCACGATATCCCGGGCAGCAAATCCCCATTTAACCGAACGGTTCTTTTGAGAAGGCAGACTTATGACCGATCCCAACCGGCCGAATGATGATGCGGCGGCCCAGAGCGGCGAGCCCGTGGTCTCAAAGCCCTACATCATGCCTGATGATCCCGAAGAAGGATCGGTCGAGGCGTTGACGAAGGAAGCGGCTGAAGCGCGCGACAAGATGCTGCGCACGCTGGCGGAGATGGAAAACCTGCGCAAACGCACCGCCAAGGAAGTTGCCGATGCGCGGGCCTACGGCATCACCGGCTTCGCGCGCGACATTCTCGATATCGCCGACAATCTGCAACGCGCGCTGGATGCGGTTCCTGAGGAAATGAAGGCCTCGGCCGACCCGGCGCTGAAGGCGTTCATCGAAGGCGTCGAGCTGACCGAGCGGTCGCTGCTCAACACGCTTGAGAAAAACGGCGTCAAGAAATTCGATCCGTCGGGCGAGAAGTTCAATCCGAACTTCCAGCAGGCGATGTATGAAGTCCCTGACGCGTCGGTGCCGGCGGGCACCGTGGTTCAGGTGGTGCAGGCTGGCTTCATGATCGGCGAGCGCGTGCTGCGTCCGGCGCTGGTCGGCGTCTCCAAAGGCGGCGCCAAGGCGGCGCCCGCCGCCGACGTCACGACCTAAGCCGAAAGAGCCGATCCGACCTACGCGTCCATCGGCTTCTCATTCGCCTTCGGCCAGTAGGTGCCAAAGCTCCAGAGATTGCCTTCCGGGTCCCGGCAGGCGAAATCGCGGCTGCCGTAGTCGGTGTTGTGCAGCTCCATTTCGATTTTGGCGCCTGATGCCTTCACCTTGGCGCACAGCGCGTCGGGATCCTCGACGGCGACATAAAGCGCGTCGGTGCGGTGGCCGCTGATGTCGCCAACCAGCCTGCCGTACTCATCGTCACGGGCCTGACCGAGCATCAGAAGCGACGCGCCGCAGGCGAGTTGTGCGTGCTGTACCACGCCGTCCGTGCGGTAGACGACATGCTCGGTGAAACCAAGCACATCCTTGAGCCAGCGGATCATCGCCTCGGCATCCCTGCAGCGCATTGTCGGGTAGATGCGCTGCGCGTCATTGCTGTTCGTCACGGCAAACTCCTTCTTTCGGCTTCACCGCGTCAATATGCTGATACGGCCGCGGCGCCGGCTTGAAGATTTGTTACCAGCTCGAAAGCGCTTCGTTCGGGCGTGTCAGCCGGCTGTCGATCAGCGCCAGACGCCGTGCCCAGGCCGTCGGCGTCTCGCCGGCCAGTTCGCCGAATTCGCGCACCAGATGGGCCTGGTCGGAAAAGCCGCTCTCGGCGGCAATCCCGGCCCAGCCGGGAGCTGTCCCGCTGCGTGCCAGCCGGCAGGCCCGGTGAAAGCGCATCATGCGCGCGATTGATTTGGGCGCGAGGCCAAGCTCGGATCTAAAACGCTCGACCAGATGTTTGCGGCTCCAGCCGATCTCGCCGGCCAGCGCCGTGATCCGCGCGCTGCCCGCGGTCAGCGCCAGCCGGCGCCAGGCGAAGGCGATCTCCGGCGACGGCAGATGATTGGCGCGGCCGGCGATGAAGTCCTCGAGCAGGTCGAAGCGGTGTTGCCAGCAAGCCGTCGCGCCCAGTCTCTCGCGCAATTGCCGGCCTTCGTGGCTGAGCACGTCGCCGATATCGACCATGCGCGCGGCAAGATCGATGACGGCGCCGCCGAAAAAGCGGTAAGCGCCGAGCGGCGTGAAATCCACCTGCACGCATTCGGCGCCGCCATCGGACTCGATATGAACAGGCCCGGCGTAGAGGCCCGCGGCGAAGCTTGGCTGGCGGTCGGCCGCATCAGGCTGGCGCCCGAGCGCGATCAGGAACGGGCTGCCGAGGCTGATGATCAGCGGCACAATCAGGTGTGCGGCTTCACGCTGCGAAAACCGGCCAAGTGCGGTCTCGCGGTAACCCGTCATTCCCGTGATCAGGCCCGCCGTGCGCTGTGAGGGTGCACGGCGGATCATCTCGAACGCGAGGGGTGCGCCTAGATCCGACATTGTGCTCTCTCGCGAGAGAACGCTCTACTTTAAGCGGCGATATCGCTGGACTGGATGCGCTTGACGCCGGCCTCGCCCATATCGGCCCAGGCTTTCGCGAGCGAGCCTTGGGTATCGATGCCGCGGCAGGCGTCTTCGACGACATAGGTCTCAAAGCCGGCCTTGCGGGCGTCGAGCGCGCTCCATGCCACGCAAAAATCGGTGGCGAGACCGGCGAGGAACACGTGTTCCACCTTGCGCGCCTTCAAATAGGCGGCAAGCCCCGTCGTGGTCTTGCCATCGGCTTCGGTGAAGGCCGAATAGCTGTCGACGTCCTTGTTGGAGCCCTTGCGGATGACAAGTCCGGCATGGGCGATCGAAAGGTCCTTTGACAGCGCAGCGCCTTCGGTGCCCTGCACGCAGTGATCGGGCCACAGCACCTGCTTGCCGTAGGGCAAGTCGATCGTCTCGAACGGCTTCTTGCCGGAATGCGTCGTGGCGAACGAGACATGGCCTGACGTGTGCCAGTCCTGCGTCAGCACGACGTTGGCAAAGCTCTTGGCGATGCGGTTGATGACGGGAACGACCTGGTCGCCATCTTTTACCGCAAGGCTGCCGCCCGGCAGGAAGCAGTTCTGAACGTCGATCACCAGCAATGCCGACGCATTGTCGGGTTTGATCGACACGGCCAAAGCTGCCTTCGGAAGAATGGTCGCCATTGCCGCCGTGCCGAGAATCGTGCCGAAGCTCGTGAGAATTTGCCTACGCTCGAACATGGTGCATCTCCCTGTCAAAGAGGTCAACACCAGCAAATCAGGTCGCAGGCAGAGCGTAAAGCGGCTTTAGGCGGCGGTCTGCGGCTGATTCTTCGGCACCCCGTGCACCGGCATTCGATGTTTAGCGCGGGCGAATTCCGTCACGCACGGCGCGAAAACGCGTGAACGCGGTGGTCCAACCGTCGCGCGGCGAGCTGCCGATGATGCGCAGCGAATTCTGGCCGCCGAACCGCAACCATTGCACGATCGTCACCGGCGTATTGTCCTTGCCGCTGGTGGCTTCGATGCGGGTTTCGTATCCGGGCTGGCCGTCGATGCGGACCGCCTCCGACATCGTGATCCGCCCGTCGCGCACGCCGGGAATCGTCGTCGCCATCTGCTGGGCAAAGCGTCCGCGGTCGTCGGGCTGCGCCGGCGCGGATCCGACCAGGCCGACGATCATGAAGGGCGCGGTTTCAAAACCGCTTTTCTCGTCGCCATCGGCAATGATCAGGGCGGCGCCCGGCGCCAGCGTGCGGACCGTCTTGAAATTGCTGAGTTCGGCCATCCTGAACGGCATCAGGCCGAGCTGCTCATCGACCGGAACTTCGCTTCGGATCACGGCGGAAGCGAACATCTGGCGGATGGCGTCGTCGGTGTAGATCCGGGAGGCATTCTCCGGCACCTGCACGGCGACGTAGCCGGAGAAGGTCGGACCCGGCACGATCATCGAGTAGCGCCGGACATTGGTGGCGCCGTCCTTGGCGTTCTCAGCGGTGTAATAGGCGAGCCCCGCCACCGTCTCGATGCTCTCCGGCTTGATGCCGCCGGTGCCGCCCGGATTTGCCTTGAAAGCATTGGCGACCTCGCCATAGGCCTCGGCGGGCAGGTCCGCCACCAGCACCTTGACGCCCTGATCTTCGGTCTCGAAGCCGACGAATGATCTGGCTTTGACCAGGCCGACCAGCGGCGTCATGCCGACCCGCGCGCCCGGCGGAAAAACCGGGTCGGCGGCGAACGCGGCACAGGTCGCGGCGATGGTAAGGGCAACCGCAGCGAGGTATCGAACAGGCTTCATGAAGGGTCTACCGGGTTTACATTGAGGCCGTTCAATGGTCGGCCAGCGCAGCCCTCAAGGGTTCGAGGGCTGGGTTTAGTCAGCCCGCTTTTAGCGGTTTTGATGTCCCTGCAACAGGGCAGGGGCGGCGTCCGTTCCCTCATCACGTTCCGAAACACCGGAATTTTCGCGCGATATGGCGGCTAGCCAAACGTTTTCGGGCAATTTCGGCGGCGTACCGGACCGCCGGTCAGGTCCACGCAGCGGCCAAATACCGCGCTGGCGGCGATCATGAACTGGGCTGATTTTCGGACGTGGTGATGAGTGCGTCCTCACCTTCTTGCCCTTTTGTTAACACGGCTGAGGGCCTGAACCTTGACCTGCCCTGAGCTGACACAATCTTTCAAACGTCAGCATTTTCAGGCCCTAAGGTTGCGTTCGGTCCTTGCGGGCAGGACCCCCCCTCCTATATGAGGCTCACCGTCGCAATATCGCGAGTAATTGATCGTTGGGGGTTCGGTTAGGTGCGCCGTCCAGGGCCCAGCCAACCTGCCGCAAAAAGAAGGATATGAGGACCATGGGAAAGGTCATTGGGATCGATCTCGGCACCACCAATTCGTGCGTCGCCGTAATGGATGGCAAGACAGCTAAAGTCATCGAGAACGCAGAGGGCATGCGCACGACCCCGTCGATCGTCGCTTTCAGCGATGATGGCGAGCGCCTCGTCGGCCAGCCTGCCAAGCGTCAGGCGGTGACCAATCCCGAGCGCACCTTCTTCGCGGTCAAGCGCCTCGTCGGCCGCCGCTATGACGACCCGATGGTCGAGAAGGACAAGAAGCTCGTCCCCTACAAAATCGTCAAGGCATCGAACGGCGACGCCTGGGTCGAAGCCGATGCTAAGACCTACTCGCCCTCGCAGGTCTCCGCTTTCATTCTGCAGAAGATGAAAGAGACCGCGGAAGCCCATCTCGGCCAGAAGGTCGAGCAGGCCGTCATCACGGTTCCCGCCTATTTCAACGACGCGCAACGTCAGGCCACCAAGGACGCCGGCAAGATCGCCGGCCTTGAAGTGCTGCGCATCATCAACGAGCCGACCGCGGCCGCGCTCGCCTACGGCCTCGACAAGACCAAGACCGGCACCATTGCGGTGTACGACCTCGGCGGCGGCACCTTCGACGTCTCGATTCTCGAAATCGGCGACGGCGTATTCGAGGTGAAATCCACCAACGGCGATACGTTCCTCGGCGGCGAAGACTTCGACATGCGTCTCGTCAGCTATCTGGCCGATGAGTTCCAGAAGGAGCAGGGCATCAACCTGCGCAACGACAAGCTTGCCTTGCAGCGCCTGAAAGAGGCCGCCGAAAAGGCCAAGATCGAATTGTCCTCGACCACGCAGACCGAAATCAACCTGCCGTTCATCACGGCCGATCAGACCGGTCCGAAGCATCTGACGATGAAGCTGACCCGCTCGAAGTTCGAGGCGCTGGTCGACGATCTCGTCCAGAAGACCATCGAGCCGTGCCGCAAGGCGCTGAAGGATGCGGGCCTCACCGCCGCCGAGATCGGCGAAGTGGTGCTGGTCGGCGGCATGACGCGCATGCCGAAGGTTCAGGAAGTGGTGAAGCAGTTGTTCGGCAAGGAGCCGCACAAGGGCGTCAATCCGGACGAAGTCGTCGCCATCGGTGCGGCGATCCAGGCCGGCGTGCTGCAGGGCGACGTCAAGGACGTGCTGCTGCTCGACGTGACCCCGCTGTCGCTCGGCATCGAGACGCTGGGTGGCGTGTTCACCCGCATCATCGATCGCAACACCACGATCCCGACCAAGAAGAGCCAGGTCTTCTCGACCGCCGAGGACAACCAGAACGCCGTCACCATCCGCGTCTTCCAGGGCGAGCGTGAAATGGCGGCCGACAACAAGGTGCTCGGCCAGTTCGACCTGATGGGCATTCCGCCGTCGCCGCGCGGCATGCCGCAGATCGAGGTGACGTTCGACATCGACGCCAACGGCATCGTCAACGTCTCGGCCAAGGACAAGGCGACCGGCAAGGAACAGCAGATCCGGATTCAGGCCTCCGGCGGCCTGTCCGACGCCGACATCCAGAAGATGGTCAAGGACGCCGAGGCCAATGCGGCCGAGGACAAGAAGCGCCGCGAGGCGGTCGACGCCAAGAACCATGCCGACAGCCTGGTGCATTCCACCGAGAAGGCGCTGGCCGAACACGGTTCGAAGGTCGAGGAGAGCGAGCGCCGTTCCATCGAGGACGCCGTCAGCGACCTCAAGGAAGCGCTGAAGGGCGACGACGCCGAGGCGATCAAGGCCAAGACCAACACGCTGGCGCAGGCTTCGATGAAGCTCGGCGAGGCCATGTACAAGCAGCAGGCCGAAGCCGACGCCAAGAAGGATGCGGCCAAGGATGACGTCGTCGACGCGGAGTTCACCGAAGTCGACGACGACAAGAACAACAAGAAGTCGGCATAAGCGGGCTTTCGATCATGACCCTCACACCAAAGAGCGCGCGGCGTCTCGATGGGTGGGGGTCATTTTTCGTTAAGCGCGAGGCGGCATCCTCAACAGTGCACCCTTGCGGCATGAAGACGAAATTCGGACGGAACTGACGGATGTCCACCAAGCGCTGCTATTACGAAACCCTGGAAGTCGAACGGAGCGCGGACGACGGCAAGCTCAAGGCTGCGTTCCGCAAGCTCGCGATGAAATGGCATCCGGACAAGAATCCGGGCGATGCTTCCAGCGAAGTGAAGTTCAAGGAAATCAACGAAGCCTATGAGGTCCTGAAAGACGGCGACAAGCGCGCCGCCTATGACCGCTACGGCCACGCGGCGTTCGAGCAGGGCATGGGTGGCGGCGGGCCCGGATTCGGCGCCGGCTTCGCCTCGTCGTTCTCGGATATTTTCGAGGATCTGTTCGGCATGGCCGGACAACGCGGGCGCGGTGGCGGCGGCCGCGAGCGCGGCGCCGACCTGCGCTACAATATGGAAATCACGCTGGAGGAAGCCTTCCTCGGCAAGACCGCCCAGATCGAGATTCCGGTTTCGGTCACCTGCGAATCCTGTTCCGGCACCGGTGCCAAGGCCGGCACCAAGCCGAAGACCTGTTCGCTGTGCGGCGGGCAGGGAAGGGTGCGGCAGGCCCAGGGCTTCTTTACGCTGGAACGAACCTGTCCGGGCTGTCAGGGCCGCGGCCAGATGATCGAAGACCCCTGTCCCTCCTGCGCGGGCTCAGGCCGGGTGACGCGCGACCGGACCCTGTCGGTTAACATTCCGCAAGGCGTCGAAGACGGCACCCGCATTCGCCTCGCCGGCGAGGGCGAGGCCGGCGTCCGCGGCGGACCGCCCGGCGATCTCTATATTTTCCTGTCGCTGGCGACCCACGAATTCTTCCAGCGCGACGGCGCCGACCTGCATTGCCGGGTCCCGATCTCGATGGTGGCGGCCGCCCTTGGCGGCGAATTCGAGGTGCCGACCATCGACAAGGGCAAGACCAAGGTGAAGGTGCCGTCGGGAACACAGTCCGGCCGGCGATTCCGCATCGCATCAAAAGGCATGCCGGTGCTCCGTTCGCGCCAGACCGGCGACATGTATGTACAGGTGATGGTCGAAACGCCGCAAAATCTGACCAAGAAGCAGCAGGAATTGCTGGCCGAGTTCGAAAAGCTGTCGTCGGGTGCAACCCAGCCGGAGGCGGCGGGTTTCTTTACTAAGGTCAAGGACTTCTTCGGTAGCCGCGCTGCCCCGCAGTAAGCCTTTTGCTTGACCATGAGAGCTGCGACCTATACCTCTTTATGACCGTTTTCTGACATAACCGCCGTTCGCGGTCCCGCCTGGTAGCGACATGCCTCTGCAATCGTCCGTGCGTGCGTTGAAGAAACCTCTCCGTCTTGACGACGAGGTGCGTTTTCTCCGTTCATGGATCGAAAAGCCGCTGCACATGGGCGCGGTGATGCCGTCCAGCAAGCTGCTCGCGCGCACCATGGCGCAATATGTCGACGTCGATTCGAAAGGACCGGTCGTCGAACTTGGCCCCGGCACCGGCGCGATCACCAATGCGCTGATCGAACATGGCGTCGATCAGAAGCGTCTCGTGCTGGTTGAATATAATCCGGGCTTCTGCGCGCTGCTGCGCGACCGTTATCCGCACGCCAAAGTGGTGCAGGGCGACGCCTACAAACTTCGCGACTCGCTGTTGAAGGTTCTCGACGTGCCGGCCTCGGCCGTGGTCTCCGGCCTGCCGCTGGTCACAAAGCCGATGCTGACGCGCCTCAAATTGATCCGCGACGCCTTTACGGCGCTGGCACCTGGTGCGCCCTTCGTGCAGTTCACCTATTCGGTCGCGCCGCCGATCCCGAAATCGCTGCCCGGCGTGTCCACAGAAGCTTCCGAGCGGATCTGGATGAACCTTCCGCCCGCCCGGGTCTGGGTGTATCGCAAGGGCTGATACGCGCGTATTCCGCAAAAGTGGATGCCGGTTTTGCGCATAGAATACGCGCAAGATATTGGTTAAGAGCATTTTCGACGAAAATGCTCGCCCGCGTCTGCGCGGCGGGATTGGCCCGAACCGCGATCTATAAAATATGTCCGCGCTGAAAATCCTCGTGATCCCGGGATCGCTTCGATCAGGCTCGCTCAATGCGAGGCTGGCGGCCGCCGCCAGCCATGAGCTGGCGCTATCCGGCGCCGAAGTCACCCGCATCTCGCTGTCGGATTTTCCGCTGCCGATCTATGACGGCGACCTGCAGGCAAAATCCGGCGTGCCGAAGCACGCGGTCAATCTGAAGCGCATGATCGGCGCCCATCATGGCGTCCTGATCGTGACGCCGGAATATAATTCGTCGGTGCCGGCGCTGGTCAAAAACACCATCGACTGGGTCAGCCGGGTGCAGGACCCGCATGAAACCCGCGGCCAGGTGTTTCGCGGCGCCGTGTTTGCGATCGCGTCGGCCTCCGGCGGGCGGTTCGGCGGCGCGCGCGCGCTGGCGGCGCTGCGCCTCATTCTGTCGGCCTGTCACGCCAGCGTGGTTCCGAACCAGCTCGCATTGTCGTTCGCGGACCAGGCCTATGACGAGATGGACCGTCTGAAACATTCTGCCGATGTCGAGGCGCTGCAGGCGCTGGTGCGGCAGCTGATCGACCATTCCCAACGCATGATGTGAGGTGACATGCAGCCTGCCAGTATCGCTCCGAAAGACCGGTTGATTGTGGCGCTCGATCTGCCCGGCGTCGTCGAGGCTGAAGCGATGGTGGCGCGGCTCGGCGACAGCGTGACGTTCTACAAGATCGGCTATCAGCTGGCCTATGCCGGCGGCTTGCCGCTGGTCCGTCAATTATCCGGCGCGGGCAAAAAGGTGTTCGTCGATCTCAAGCTGCACGATATCGGCAACACCGTTGCACGCGGTGTCGAGAGCATCGCAAAACTCGGCGCCACTTTTCTTACCGTGCACGCCTATCCGCAGACCATGAAAGCCGCCGTCGAAGCGCGCGCGGGCTCAAGCCTGAAAATCCTCGCCGTCACCGTGCTGACCTCCTATGACGACGGCGATCTGCATGCCGCCGGCTATCGCCTCAACGTCTCCGATCTGGTCGAGGCGCGCGCCCAGCAGGCGCAGGTGCTCGGCGTCGACGGGCTGGTGAGCTCGCCGGAAGAGGCGGCGAGTTTGCGCAAGATCGTCGGCCACCAGATGAACCTGGTGACGCCGGGCATCCGGCCGGCGGGCTCTGCGACCGGCGACCAGAAGCGCATCATGACACCGGCGCGCGCCATCGCCGCCGGCGCGGATTATCTGGTGGTGGGACGGCCGGTCACCGAGGCCGCCGACCCCAAAGCCGCCGCGGATGCCATTCAAAGCGAAATCGCGCAGGCACTGGCGTAGTCAACAGCAGGACAAGAAACGGGAGAGCAAGATGGCCAAGGGATACTGGATCGGTCGCGTCGACGTCAGCAATGACGAGGGCTACAAGCCCTATGCGGCGGCCAATCTCGCGATCTTCAAGAAGTTCGGCGGGCGCTACGTCGTCCGCGGCGGCAAGTTCACCGGCGTCGAGGGCCAAAGCCGCTCGCGCAACGTGGTGATCGAGTTCGACAGCTACGACGCCGCGATGGCCTGCTATAACTCACCGGAATACCAGGCCAACATCAAAGTTCGGCAGCCGCACTCGATTGCCGAGCTGATCGTGATCGAAGGCTATGACGGCCCGCAACCCTAGCGTCTAGTTTTCTTCGTCATGCCCGGGCTTGTCCCAGGGCATCCACGTCTTGCTTTGGTCGCGCAACAGAGACGTGGATGGCCGGGACAAGCCCGGCCATGACGGGTATCGAGGCCGGATCGGTTGCCGGAATGGCCCCATCCCGCTATAGGGCTTGAAGAGGTGAAGCCATGGCCGACATGCGTTTGATCGTAGCTGGAGCCGGCGGCCGGATGGGCCGGGCGCTGGTGCGCGTCATTTCGGAGACGTCAGGTGCGGTTCTTGCCGGCGCGCTCGAAGCGCCGGGTTCGGAGCTGCTGGGCAAGGATTCCGGCATCCTCGCCGGCCTGCCCGAAAATGGCGTCAAGCTCTCCGCCGATCTCTGGGCGCTCACGGCGAACGCCGACGGCATTCTCGATTTCACGGTTCCCGCCGCCACCATCGCCAATGTGGCGATCGCCGCCGAACGGAAGCTGGTGCACGTGGTCGGAACCACGGGGTTGTCGAGCTCCGACATGGCGGTGATCAAGAGCGTGACGTCCCGTGCCATCGTCGTGCAGTCAGGCAATATGAGCCTCGGCGTCAATCTGCTGGCGGCCCTCGTGAAACGCGTGGCGCAATCGCTCGATACCGATTTCGATATCGAGATCCTGGAGATGCACCATAAGGCCAAGGTCGATGCGCCGTCGGGCACCGCACTGATGCTGGGCGAAGCCGCCGCGGCGGGCCGCGGCATCGACCTGCATCTGCACTCGGCGCGCGGACGCGACGGCATTACCGGCGCGCGCAAGGCCGGCGATATCGGGTTTGCAGCACTGCGCGGCGGCACCGTCACCGGCGAACACAGCGTGATCTTCGCCGGTGCGATGGAGCGCATCGAGCTGACCCACCGCGCCGAGGACCGCACGATGTTTGCGCAAGGCGCGGTCAAGGCGGCGTTGTGGGCGCAAGGCAAGACGCCCGGCCTGTATTCGATGGCCGATGTGCTCGGCCTCGGGGACTTCTGAAGCTTCGACAACGTGCCGAATGCGTAGCTTGAATTAGCTGACCGGACCTACGGACGGTCCTGCAATGATCGCTCCATGATGATCGTGCGCTCTTCACCATAGTAGCTATCGCGCACGGCTCTGAACCCGAGCTGCCCGTAGAACGTTTCGGCGCTGATTGAAGAAGGCACCGCCAACGTCGGGATGTTTCTCTCGCGTGCCGTGCGCTCGACCTCGGCCATCAGCAGCTTGCCGATACCGCGGGCCTGAACATCAGGGGACACGAAGACGGTGCGGATCACGTTTCCATCGAGGCTTGCCGTTCCAACGACACGACTATCAATCGCGGCAACAAAGACGGTGCGCTTGCCGATCAGCTCCAGCACGGCGCCCGGACTAAAGCTGTGCTCGATCCTCTCGATGATCTCTTCTGCATAGTCCTTCGCATTGGTTTCGCGCAGTGCACGGATAATGACCGCGCTTATTTCGTCGGCGTCATCCTCACGCGCCGGCCGGATCGTGCATTCCATCGGTCGTCTCCGCTCGCCAAGGGTCGCATAAGCGATTGCACGCCCTAGCCTTGCTTGTTCTGGCGCAGCAACGACATGCCGGTCATGTCCGCCGGCTTCGGCAATTGCATCAGGTCGAGCAGTGTCGGCGCAATGTCCGCCAGCCGGCCTTCCGCCAAGGTCACGCCGCCGCCGCCCTGCAGCAGCAGGGGCACCGGGTTCGTCGTGTGAGCCGTATGCGGACCGCCGGTGACAGGGTCGCGCATCATTTCGCAGTTGCCGTGATCGGCGGTCACCAGCAGCGCGCCGCCGGATCGCTCGATCGCCTCCGAGATTTTCCCGAGCGCGGTATCGACGGTTTCGACCGCCTTGATCGCGGCCGTCAGGTTTCCCGAGTGGCCTACCATGTCCGGATTGGCGTAGTTCAGCACGATTAGATCGTACTTGCCTCCGTCGATCGCCTCCACGGCTTTCGCCGTCAGTTCGGCGGCCGACATCTCCGGCTGCAGGTCATAGGTCGCGACCTTGGGCGAAGGCACCATGATGCGGTCTTCGCCGGGAAAAGGTTCTTCCCGTCCACCGTTGAGAAAATAGGTGACGTGCGGATACTTTTCCGTTTCGGCCATCCGCACTTGCGTCCGGTTTGCCGCTGATGTGACTTCGCCCAGGATGTTTGGAAACGCCTGCGGCGGAAATATCGTCTGCATCAGCCGGTCCAGATCAGCGCTGTACTGCGTCATTCCAACGGCGGCGGTGTACCGGACGCTGCGTTTGCGCGGGAAACCGTCGAACGACGGATCGAGCATCGCACCAAGGATCTCGCGGACGCGGTCGGCGCGAAAGTTGAAGCTCAGCACGCCGTCGCCGTCTTTGATGCCGGCGTAATTGCCGATCACCGACGGCACCACGAACTCGTCGGTGACATCATGCGCATAGGCATCAGACATGGCCGATTGCGCGTCGGCAAAATGCGGGCCTTCGGCCTCGACGATGGCGTCATAGGCTTTGCCAACGCGTTCCCAGCGCTTGTCGCGGTCCATCGCATAATATCGACCGACAACGGTTGCGATCGGAACCTGTGGCGGCAGCGCAGCGCTCAGCCGCTTCAAATCATCGGCTCCCGATCGCGGCGGCGTATCGCGTCCGTCCGTCAGCGCGTGTACGACCGCCGGCACGCCGTGCTCAGCGAGGATCGCGGCCAGTGCGGCGACGTGGTCCTGATGCGAATGGACGCCGCCCGGCGACACCAGTCCGATCAGATGACAGGTGCCGCCGCTCTGCTTCAGCGCCTGGACCAGGGCGGTGAGCGCCGGCGCGGATTTGATTTCGCCGGACGCAATGGCGTCGTTGATCCGCGGCAGGTCCTGCATCACCACGCGGCCCGCGCCGATGTTCAGGTGCCCGACTTCGGAATTGCCCATCTGCCCATCGGGCAGCCCGACATCCCGCCCTGATGTCCGCAGGAAGGCGCGCGGACCCGCGTTCCACAGGCGATCGAAATTCGGTGTCCTGGCCTGACGGACGGCATTGTCGGCGGGATCCTCCCGCCAACCCCAACCATCCAATATCGCTAGCATCACCGGGCGGCGCTTCTGCATCGACGGGCCTTTCGCTGTTTACCCCGGGCGTGGTTGTGAGCGATCGATACGCGATCGTCAATCGACGCGCGCCGTCAGTGTTCCGGCCGGGTGCTCTGCGAGGTTGGCATATCAGCTATGGGTAATGGGAGGCCGTAGGATGGGTTGAGCTCTTCGCGAAACCCATCAATTGCGCGACAAACGTGATGGGTTTCGCAAGGGCTCAACCCATCCTACGAACCACGAACAACGATCTCAATGCAGCCCGACCTGGCCGGCTTCCCAGCCCAGCATCGCCTGCTTGCGGGTGATGCCCCAGTGATAGCCGGTGAGCGCGCCGCCTTTGCCGAGTGCGCGATGGCAGGGCACTACGAACGACACCGGGTTGCGGCCGACCGCAGCACCAACCGCGCGAGAGGCTTTTGGATTCTTGATCTTGTTGGCGATGTCGGAATAGCTGACCGCGCGGCCCATCGGGATCTTCAGCAAGGTTTCCCAAACGCGCACCTCGAAATCAGTACCGATCAGGACCACGCGCAGCGGCTGGTCCGGCCGCCACATCCTGGTGTCGAAGATGCGCTGCGCGAGACCGGCCGTGCCGTCGCGATCCTCGACATAGGTAGCGTTGGGCCAGCGCCGCTTCATGTCGGCGAAAGATGCCGGCTCCTCGCCGGGATCGGCGAAGGCAAGCCCCGCAAGGCCGCGGCCGCTGGCGATCACGATGGCAGTGCCGAACGGCGAGGGATGGAAACCGTAGCGCAGCGTCATGCCGGCGCCGCCGTTCTTCCATTCGCCCGGCGACATCGCTTCATGCGTCACGAACAGATCGTGCAGCCGGCCCGGACCCGACAGGCCCGAGTCGAGGGCGGCGTCGATCACGCTGGCCGAGTCGCGCAACAGGCCCTTGGCGTGATCGAGCGTCAGCGCCTGCATGAAGTCCTTTGGCGTCAGCCCGGCCCAGCGGCGGAACAGAAGGTGTAATTCATCTGGCGTCACCGAGGCGGCATCTGCCATCGCTTCGATGGTCGGCTGCGCGCGCCAGTGTTCCGAGATGAAGGCGATGGCGCGGCGCACGGAATCATAGTCGCGCAGCGCGGCGTTCTGGGGGCCCGGCTTGGCCAGGCGCTGGTCATGTATGGCAAGTGTCATCATGGGATCAGATTTAGGGCTCATCCGACGTCCAAACCACCCGATTTCCGATAGGAGATCACGTTACGGGGTTGTACGTGATGCCGCGTTTGGCGGCTTGCAGCGCGGCCAGTAAAGCCTTGGCAAAGCTTGCCTTTTCGTCCGGCCCCAAAAAATACCCGACCGAGACGCGGCGGCCGCGCGAGACCAGATAAAGCCGCTCGATGCCGAATTCGGGGTCGCCGGTCTGATCAAGCCGCACCCAGAGCGGATTGAGCACCCACTCCACCACATGGCCGCGGTGGCTGACCCGGCGCACCCGCAGCTCCGACGGCGTCACCGTGATTTCCTCCGACGCATTGGCGGTGCGGAAATTGACCCGGAACGCCCAGTAGATCACGAGCACGTCGAGCCCGAAGAATCCGAACACCGGCCAGGCGCCCATCAACAGAAACGCGACGCCCGCGACAAAGCTCACCGCACATAGGAATGCCATCAGCACCAGGAAGCCGGTGCGGTTGAGCGAACGATGCGGCGTCAGCCGAGCCGAAAACAGCTTCGGCTGGTCAACCTCCCGATCAAAGTCGTTGCTTGCGGTCATCGCTGGTCAGTATACCCGGATCATGGCCAAAATCATCCGCGCTAAAGCTGACAAAAAACCAAGCGTTCCACCCGTGCCAAGTAAAACCGCAAGTAAAACCGCAAGGAAAACAGCCAAAAAGGCCATGGCCAAGCCCGTGGCGAAGCGATCACCAAAGCCAAAACCCTGGACCTCAGCCGAGGTCCATGAGGCGTTCAGCCGCTTTCGGAAAGCCAATCCGGAGCCGAAGGGCGAGCTCGAACATCTCAACCCCTACACGCTGCTGGTCGCCGTGGTGCTGTCGGCGCAGGCGACCGACGCCGGCGTCAACCGCGCGACGCGCCCCCTGTTCGCGGTGGCGGATACGCCCGAGAAGATGCTGGCGCTCGGCGAGGACACCGTGCGCGACTACATCAAGACCATCGGGCTTTATCGCAACAAGGCCAAGAACGTCATCGCGCTCTCGCAGAAGCTGATCACGGAATTCGGCGGTGAGGTGCCGCGCACCCGCGCCGAGATCGAGTCGCTGCCCGGCGCCGGCCGCAAGACCGCCAATGTCGTGCTCAACATGGCCTTCGGCGAACACACCATGGCTGTCGATACCCACGTGTTCCGTGTCGGCAATCGCACCGGAATGGCGCCCGGCAATAACGTGCTCGAGGTCGAGCTCGGGATGGAAAAAGTGATCCCGTCCGAGTTCATGCTGCACGCCCACCACTGGCTGATCCTGCACGGCCGCTACATCTGCCTCGCCCGCAAGCCGCGCTGCGATGTATGCGTGATCAACGATCTCTGCCGCTGGCCGGAGAAGACGGTGTGAGGTTTGTGGTTCTTACCTCGCCCCGCTTGCGGGGAGAGGTCGGATCGCACTTGCGATCCGGGTGAGGGGGTACAGGTCCTTCGGCAATCTTTGCTCGGAGAGAGGCCCTCACCCCAACCCTCTCCCCGCAAGAGCGGGGCGAGGGAGAAGATACTCACACCACAGGCATTCCCGTGCGCCGCGACGGCTCGATCAACTCCGGCCGGGGGCCGCTCAATCGCTTGTGCATATGGACCATGAAGGCCATGCCGAACAGCGGCGTCGCCAGGTTGACGATCGGGATCGAGACAAAGGCGGCGATGAACAGTCCCGCCGTGAACACGGTCGCCGCATTGTCC
This sequence comes from Bradyrhizobium sp. AUGA SZCCT0176, assembly GCF_018130145.1. GTDB lineage: Bacteria > Pseudomonadota > Alphaproteobacteria > Rhizobiales > Xanthobacteraceae > Bradyrhizobium. Next base: position 309,316 of record NZ_JAFCMB010000001.1, read on the forward strand.
TTGCGCATCGCCTTGGCTTCCGCGGGCGAGCGGAAACGCATCGCCGCGAGCTCGAAATATTCCCGGCCCAGCAGCCAGGCGGTGGCGAAGAAGAAAATCAGAAAACCGGCGCCCGCGAACAGCACGAACGGCAGCGCGATCAGATAGACCAGGATGGTCAGCAGCGCCGTCTTGATGCCCTCGGGGATCGCGACGCCAAGCGGCAGCGCGGAGCCGGGCTTCTCTGCCGGATAATGCTCGCGCTCGACATGGTCGGCGACGTCGTCAACGAACACGCTGGCGACCAGCGAGGTGATCGCCGGCATCAGGAAGATGCCGCCAAGTACGACGCCAAGCCCGGCCGCGATCGAGACGATCCAGGCCAGGATGTTCAGCGGCGTGTGAAAGCCAGGTCCCAGCAGCCCTTCCGCCCAGACCTCGCCATATTCGGCGAACCAGCTGAGCAGCCGCTGCAGTCCGACCGCCAGCACCGTGATCAGGACCAGCGCCAGCCCGATCGAACGCCACAGAATGGTGCGCATCGGCGGCGCCAGGATTTGGGAAAGCGCCTTGACGGCGGCGTCCAGCATGATGGCCTCTGTTTCTCGCTAAAAACCCTCGCGAGAGGTAGAGATGCAATCGGGCTTCGGCAAGACCTGGGCAGAAGGCCTGGGCAGAAGGCCTGGGCAGGGATCGCCGGTGACGATCCCGCCCATGCATTTGCGTCATGCAGCCGTGACGGCACCATCAGGCAGATTATGTTTTCCCGGCAAGTCCTGAAGGCCTAGTCTGGCCGACGACAGACGGCGCAAGGGAGAAACCATGACCGGGACGGGACTGCCGCTCGAGGGCGTGAGGGTCGTCGAGATGACCCATATGGTGATGGGTCCGACCTGCGGCATGATCCTGGCGCAGCTCGGCGCCGAGGTGATCAAGGTCGAACCACCCGTCGGCGACAAGACCCGCAGCCTCGGCGGCATGGGGGTCTCGTTCTTCCCGCTGTTCAACCGCGGCAAGCGCAGCGTCGTGCTCGACCTCTCCAAGGCTGAGGATCGCGAGACCATGGACCGGCTGCTTGCCAGCGCCGACGTGTTTCTGGAAAATTTTCGCGACGGCCAGCTCGACAAGCAGGGGCTCGGCACCGAGGATTTGCGCCGCAAGCATCCGCATCTGATCGTCGCCGGCCACAAGGGATTTCTCTCCGGCCCCTACGAGCACCGTCCGGCGCTCGACGAGGTCGTGCAGATGATGTCGGGCCTCGCCGCGATGACCGGGACGCGCGACAAGCCGCAGCGCGTTGGTTCTTCCGCCAACGACATCATGGGCGGCATGTTCGGCGTGATCGCGATTTTAGCCGCGCTCTACCAGAAGCGCGGCGGCAACAAGGATGGCGCCGATATCAGGATCGGGCTGTTCGAGAACTGCCTGTTTCTCGTCGCGCAGCACATGGTCGAATATGAAATGACCGGCCGCAAGCCGCGTTCGATGCCGGAGCGCGAACATGCCTGGCCGATCTATGACATCTTCGACACCGCCGGTGGCGGCCGCATTTTCATCGGCGTCGTCACCGAAGGTCACTGGCTGAGTTTCTGCCGCGAGTTCGGCTTGCAGGAATTTTTGGACGATCCGACCTTGCGCAACACCACGGAGCGGATCATGGCGCGGGACCGGATCATTCCGCGCGTCGCCGAGGTGATCAAAGGCTGGAACGTCACCGAGCTTTCGGCCAGGCTCGACGCGCTCAACATCTGCTTCTCGCCGATCAATCGCCCGGAGGATCTATTGCAGGACCCGCATGTGCTGCGCCCCGGCGGGCTAGTCAACAATTTCAACGCCGATGGCGCGCCGTTCCGCGTTCCCGCATTGCCGGTGGAATGGAACGGCGGCAATGTCGGCGAAGGCCTCAAGGTGCCGGTGCTTGGCGCCGACACCGAGGCTGTCAGAGCCGAACTGAACCAACAAACTTCAACCGACAACGCTGCGTGAGGCTGCCATGACCCGTCTTCAGGACGTCTATCCCGACAACAAGATCATTCTGCGCGAAGTCGGTTTGCGCGACGGGTTGCAGTTGGTGAAGAAGTTTCCGTCCACCGCCGCCAAGCAGCGCTGGATCCGCGACGAGTACGCCGCCGGCGTACGGCATTTCGAGGTCGGCTCGTTCTTGCCCGCGAAAACCTTTCCGCAATTCACCGATGTGCGCGACATCATCGCGACCATTGCGTCGCTGCCGGGTGCCTATGGCATCGCGCTGACGCTGAACGAGCGCGGCGTCAACGAGGCGCTGGAATCAGGGGTGGCTGAAGTGGCCACCGTGGTCTCGGCGACCGAAGAGCACAGCCAGGCCAATGCCAACCGCTCTCGCGAATCCGCCATCGCCAACGTCAGGCGGCTCTGTGAGCTGCGTGACGCAACCGCCCACAAGCCTGTCGTGAACGCCGCGATCTCGATGGCGCTGGGCTGTTCGATCGTCGGTGCCGTCGACCCGAATGAGGTGATCAGGATCGCGGAAAAGCTGTTCGAGGCCGGTGTCGACATGGTCGCGGTCGCCGACACCGTCGGCTATGCCGGGCCGAAGCAGGTCGGCGAGCTGACGGCGGCGGTGGTGAAGATCGCGGGACCAAAGCCGGTCTGCATTCATCTGCACGACACCCGCGGCATGGGCATCGCCAACGCTTCGGCCGCGCTCGACGCCGGCGCGCGCGTGCTGGATGGATCGCTGGGCGGTCTCGGCGGCTGCCCGTTCGCGCCGGGCGCGACCGGCAATGTCGTGTTCGAGGACCTCGTGTTCCTGTGCGAGAGCAAGGGCTTTCCGACCGGCATCGATATCGAAAAACTGGTCGCGGTGCGATCAATCCTGAAATCGGAAATGCCGGACGAGCAACTCTATGGCGGCATGGCGCGTGCCGGACTGCCGTGCGGGACGGCGAAGGCGGCGTGATTCTTCTCCCTCGCCCCGCTCTTGCGGGGAGAGGTGACCCTTCATCCGTGTTTATGCCCACCCTTGCGCGGCTTCTTGTCCGCTGCCGTGGTCGGGATCATCACCACGCGGCCGTAGCGCACGCCGCGCTCGGCGATGATGTGGTCGGCGAAATGCCGGACCTCGCCGCTTGAACCCTTCAGCGCCGTGACCTCCATGCAGCTGTCGTCGTCGAGATGGACGTGCAGCGTCGCCAGTGACAGATCGTGATGGCCGTGGAAATTCTGCACCAGCCGCTTCGACAGATCGCGCGCGGCATGGTCGTAGACATAGACCAGCGCGGCGACGCATTGCCCTGACGGCGCGGCGTCCTCGGCGCTTTGCTGCAAACCGGCGCGGGCGAGATCGCGGATGATCTCGGAGCGGTTCTGGTAGCCGCGCGCTTCAGCTGCGGCGTCGATCTCGGCGAGCAAATCGTCTTCGATCGTGATGGTGATCCGTTGCATCTTGAGATTCCGTGCTTTCGGCGGTATGACATTTATATTGTATCGTCATACCGGGCTTGCTAGCGTGAGGGGCCGGGTTGTGTAGCGCAGTCGCTCTCGGACTGTAGCAGTTATCATGCGGGGTCACGGCGGGTGCGTAGAGTCTTGTTGCGGATATTTTCCGCTACGGCTTCTTCTGCCGTCGTGATGCTCCCCGCCGAGGCGCAAGAGCGGGCGTCTCAGCCTGGCCAGCTTCCGCCGGTAACCATCACCGCTTCCGACCCAACGCCCAAGCGGGCCGCTCGGTCGAAACCATCGCAAAATCGTGGTGCGCCGAACAGGACCGCCATTCGCTCGAATCAGCCAGTTACCGCGGGCACTAGCGGCGTGACGACTGGTGCTTCACCCGATGGCGCTGCTGCCTTGCAGCCCACCGCCGCCAGCGCCGTGCGCATCAGCGGCGCGGAAGTGAATGCCGTTCCGTATGTGCGGCCCGGTGAGGCGCTGGAGGCCGTGCCCGGGCTGATTGTCACCCAGCATTCCGGAGAGGGCAAAGCCAACCAGTATTTTTTGCGCGGCTTCAACCTCGACCACGGGACTGATCTGTCCATCAAGGTCGACGGCATGCCCGTCAACATGCCGACGCATGGCCACGCACAGGGCTACGCGGACATCAACTTTCTGATCCCCGAGCTGATTCAGTCGCTGAATGTCCGCAAGGGTCCGTACTTCGCAGATGTCGGCGACTTCAGCTCCGCCGGTTCCGTCGAAATCGACTACCTCACCAGGCTGCCGAAAAACCTGGCCGAGCTCACCGTTGGCAGCTTCGGGTATCGGCGCGGGGTGGCCGCCGGTTCAGTCGCGGTCGGCGCGGGTACGCTGCTCTCTGCCATCGAAGGCGTGAAGTACAACGGTCCATGGGACGTGCCGGACGATGTGCGCAAGATCAACGGCGTCATGCGCTACAGCCAGGGTACCGCGACCGACGGCTTGACGCTGACGGGCATGGCCTATTCCAACGCCTGGAATTCGACGGATCAGGTTGCGCAGCGCGCCATCGACCAGGGCGTGATCGGCCGCTTCGGCACGCTCGATCCGACCGATGGCGGCGTGGCCAGCCGCTTCAGCCTGTCCGGCAATTTTACGCATTCGAGCGAATACGGGCAGAGCAAGATTAGCGCCTATGTCGTCCGATCCAACTTGCAGCTCTACAACAATTTCACCTATTTCCTCGACGACCCCGTCAATGGCGACCAGTTCAACCAGCTCGACAGCCGTACCCTCGGCGGCTTCGATGCACGGCACGCCTTCGATTGGCGCCTCGGCGGACTTGAGACGCAAACACGCATCGGCCTGCAAAGCCGTTATGACGATATCCATGTCGGCCTGTTCAAGACGCAGCAGCGAGGTTGGCTTTCGACCGTGCGCGAGGACCGCGTAAGGGAAGGCAATGTCGGCGTCTGGATGGACAGCACCACACGCTGGACAGACTGGCTGCGTACCACTGTCGGCATTCGCGAGGATGTCTTTGCCGGCAGCGTTCTGAGCGACACGCCTGAAAACTCCGGCAATGCGCAGGCTTCGATTGCGAGCCCGAAGGCCGGTATCGTGCTTGGACCCTGGTACAAGACGGAGTTTTATGGAAATGCCGGCTACGGGCTGCACAGCAACGACATCCGTGGCGCGACGATCACGGTCGATCCGATCGACAAGGTAACGCCGCAGGATCGCGTGCCGCTGTTGGTGCGGTCGAAAGGCGCCGAACTTGGCGTCCGCACCAGGGCGATCGATGGACTCACAAGCTCGGTCGCGGTCTTTGTGCTCGACTTCGATTCCGAACTGCTGTTCGTCGGCGATGCCGGCACCACCGAGGCCAGCCGGCCAAGCCGCCGGGTCGGCGTGGAGTGGACCAACAAGTACAGGCCGGTGCCGTGGCTGACGTTCGATCTGGATGTTGCGTATACAAGCGCCCGCTTTACCGATTTCGATGTCGCGGGCGATCGCATCCCAGGTGTGCCGGCCTGGATTGCGAGTGGCGCCGTCACCTTCGGCAATGAAACCGGCTGGTTCGGCGCGCTGAAGGGACGCTATTTCGGCCCGCGTCCGCTGATCGAGGACGACAGCGTGCGTTCGCTGTCATCACTGATCTTCAACGCGCGGGCCGGCTACAGATTCGACAGCGGCATACGCCTGCAGCTCGACGTGCTCAATCTCTTCAACGCGAAGACCAACCAGATCGAGTATTATTATCTGTCGCGGTTGCCGGGCGAGCCGATCGACGGTGTTGCCGATCGCCATGTGCATCCGGCGGAGCCGCTCGCGGTGCGGCTGACGCTGGCGGGGAGATTTTAGAACCTACGCCGCCTCAATAACCCTGTTGCGCGGACGGGCGCGGCGTTGCGGCGGGCGGACCGGGACATATTCGACGGCGAGGAAATGCTCCGACACGGTCACGCGTTCGACCATGGTCGTTTGCACGGTGACGTCGCTCATTTCTTCAGCCGAAACCGGAACCGGCGCCTCTTCGTTAGCCTCCTCAGGAACAAGCGACGGCGACTCGACTTCTGGAAACACACCGAATTCGCCCGCTACCTCCTGGAGCGGCTTCTGCTTGTCGGCCCAATGCAGGGCCAGATAGTCGAAGCCGTGCACGATGGTGGGTTTGACGACTTCGAAATAGGGCGAGATATCGAAATCGCGCGGCATGTAGAGCGACGAATCGCGAATGTGGAGAATCTCGCGCCGGGCCTTTCGCGAGGCGGCGCGCGTGATCTTGGGCAGGATCGGATAGCGCACGGCGTCGAACGCCTGCGCGATCAGGGCCGAGCAGATGATCTTGGTGGGATCGCCTGAACCGAACGCGATCAAGCGCCGCCGCCAGCGCTGCGGCACCGGCAGCGGGAACAGATATCGCGCCAGGTCGACGATGTTCTTGGTGTCGTAGCCGAAGCCGATCCGGTTGATGGCGTAACGGCACACCGTGACGCGGTCCTCATAGGACAGTCCGACGGGTCGGCAGAGGCGGGTGTGATAGGGATAATATTTCGACAGCGGCGCCGAGGTCACGCCTTCGCCGATATTGGCTTCGATCAGGACATGCGGCTCGCCGTCCGGTTCCGTCGCGCCGTCGATCGGGCCGACATAGAGCGCGGCATGCGACCAGGTGGATTGCGTGAGGTATTTGATGATACCGGAAATGCGGTTGTTGCCTTCGACCAGCAGCACGTCGCCGGGCTCGATGACGCCGCGCAGATGCTCGGGATCACTGGGCGTGAACGGTTCATAGCCCGGGACTTCCTTCTGCAGGTAGCCCGCAATCAACTGGCCGATCGTATCGAGCATTACGCCCATGAAATCCCCCCGCGGTTCTTTGACCGCTTTTATGTTCCATTAGCATGGTCGCAAGCCGTTTCAATTTAGTTCATGCGTGAAGCGGGTCAATCATGATTGATTTACCATGAGTGTTGCTGCGCACGGTGAGATGCGGCAGAGTTCGCTAGCTGTTCTCTTTGCTTCAAGGCCCCGGAAACCATGACATGACAATGACTCGCCGCGATTTCCTCTCGGCGTCCGCTGGCCTGGCGGTGATGCCGGTTTTCGGTGGGCGGGCAGGGGCCGCGCCCCTGCCACGCGAGGCTGACATTGTCGTGATCGGCGCCGGCGCCGCCGGTATTGCTGCGGCGCGGCGGATCATGGCGGCGAACCGCAAGGTGATCGTGGTGGAAGCGGCCGGCCAGATCGGCGGGCGCTGCCAGACCGATACCACCACCTTCGAGGTGCCGTTCGATCGCGGCGCGCGCTGGATGCACAATCCCGAAACCAACCCGATGATCAAGCTGGCGCGATCCGCCGGGTTCGAGATTGTCACCGCGCCGTCGGGCCAGAAAATCCGCATCGGCCGCCGCAACGCCCGCGCCGGCGAGACCGAGGAGTTTCTTGCAGCACTGGTGCGCGCCAACCGCGCCATCGACGAGGCCTCGCGCCGGCTCGACGTCTCCTGCGCCTCGGCGCTGCCGAAAGACCTCGGCGACTGGGCGGGCACCGCCGAATTCGTGCTCGGCGCCAATTTCGCCGGCAAGGACCTGAAGGATATTTCTGTTGTCGACAAGGTCCGCGCGCAGGATCGCAACACCGCGATCGCCTGCCGCCAGGGGCTGGGGACGCTGATCACGAAACTCGGCGAGCAGGTGCCGTTGGCACTGTCGACGCCGGCGAACCGGATTTCCTGGGGCAGCCGCGACGTTGCGGTGGAAACGCCGTCGGGCAAGATTGTCGCGCGCGCCGCCGTCGTGACGGTCTCGAGCAACGTGCTGGCGGCCGGCAACATCAAATTCACGCCCGACATTCCCAAGCGCACGCTGGATGCCGCCGCCAAACTGAGCCTCGGCAGCTTTGACCGCATCGCGCTGCAAATGCCGGGCAATCCGCTCGGGCTCGCCCGCGACGACATCATCATCGAGCAGAGCAATTCGACGCGCACCGCCTTGCTGTACGCCAATATGGGGTCGTCATCGCTGTGTTCGATCGACGTCGCCGGCTCGTTCGGCCGCGATCTCTCCGCCCAGGGCGAAAAGGCCATGATCGCGTTTGCGGTGGAGTGGTTGACCAAGCTGTACGGCAGCGAGGTTGCCGCGGCGGTGAAGAAATCGAGCGCGACGCGCTGGAACGCCGCGCCGTTCGCGCTCGGTGCGATGTCCGCGGCCGGGCCGGGCGCGCAGGCGTCGCGAAAGGTTCTCGCCGAACCGTTCGGCTGCATGTATCTCGCCGGCGAAGCCACGCATGAGACGCTGTGGGGCACGATCGACGGTGCCTGGGAAAGCGGCGAGCGCGCGGCCGAAGCGGCGTTGCGCAGGATCGGGGCGTTGAGAGATCCCGAACCGGCGGCGCCGCCACCGAAGCAGCGTCAGCGCGCGCCGCAGCCGAAGGCGGCGATGCCATCCTCGCAGTTCAACTGATGTCGCGACCGAAGGCGCTGATCTCGTGGTCGAGCGGCAAGGACAGCGCTTTTGCGCTGCACGAAGTGCGGCGCGCGGGCGAATTAGATGTCGTGGGTGCGCTGACCACGGTGACGGAGACGTTCGGCCGCGTCTCGATCCACGGCGTGCGACAGGAGATCCTGCAGGCGCAATGCGAAGCCGCAGGCCTGCCGCAACGGATCGTGCCGATCCCCTATCCCTGCCCGAACGAAGTTTACGAAGCCCGCATGGGCGAAGCGGTCGCGCAAGCCGTCGCCGACGGCGTCACGCACATGATCTTCGGCGATTTGTACTTGCGGGATATCCGCGCCTATCGCGAAGCGAAGCTCGCCGGCACCGGGATCACGCCAATCTTTCCGCTCTGGGACCGGCCGACGCCCGAACTGGCGCGGGCGATGATGGAATGTGGTCTGGAAGCCTATCTTGCGACCGTTGACATGAAGAAGCTTTCGGCGGAATTCGCCGGCCGCAAATTCGATGCGCAGCTGTTGGCTGAACTGCCCGACAGCGTCGATCCTTGCGGCGAGAACGGCGAATTCCACACCTGCGTGGTGGCGGGGCCGATGTTTTCACATCCGCTTTCCGTCAGCACCGGCGAGCGCGTCGAGCGCGACGGCTACGCCTATTGCGATCTGGTGATGCAGGCCGTGAATTCATAAATTCGGTTCTGCAAAGGGCACTCTCGCCTCACAAGCTAGCGAACTCGATCGACGACGCTGTGCGCACCATTTATTAGTTAGCCGTCTGGCTAACTGTTGTTGACCCGCGTTTGTGCCTCCACTATCGTTAGCTATATGGCTAACCAATCAATGCAACTCGACAACGTTTTCGGCGCCCTGTCCGACGCGACCCGTCGTGCGATCGTCATGCGACTATGCGACGGCGAGGCATCTGTCGGAGAGCTGGCGAAGCCGTTCGAAATGGCGCTGCCGAGCCTGATGAAACACATCCGGATTCTGGAGAGCAGCGGCCTCGTTGCGTCCGAGAAGACCGGTCGCGTCAGGATGTGCTCATTGCAGACGGAAGCTCTCGCAACCGTCGAGGTTTGGTTGGCGGCCCAAAGAGAGATCTGGGAGCAACGACTGGATCGCCTGGAAATGTACGTTGAGAGACTGAAGAAAAGGGAGAAGTCCAATGCCCGCAAACGCAAGTCAAAATGAAACGCCGCTGTCCACGTGGGCGCTCGATCGAGAGATTGTCCTCTCGCGCGTGATCAACGCGCCGCGAGAGCTGGTTTTCTCCGCCTGGACTGATCCGCGTCATCTCCCCCAATGGTTTGGTCCGGCCGGCTTTAAGGTCGAGACAAAGTCAATGGATATCCGCGTCAACGGCGAATGGCGGTTCGATATGATCGCGCCCGACGGCAAGCGATATACGAACCGGATGCAGTTCCGGCGCATCGAGAGGCCGCATTTGATCGAGATCGATCATGGCGCCGACAAAGACAACGATCCTGGCATATTCCGCACCACCATCACCTTCGATGAGCAGAGCGACGGCAAGACCGTCATCACTTTGCGTCAGTTGCATCCGACGAAGGCTCAGCGCGACGCGGGGATCGGATTCGGCGCGGTCGAATACGGTTATCAGACCCTCGAGAAACTGGCGCAGCATGTCGAACGCGATGGCGATCTAGTGCTGGAATAAATTTCGTCGTCCCGGCGAAGGCCGGGACCCATACCGCGTGATCTCACGTAAGGCAAAGGTAGCAGATATCTTCCGCCAAACTGCTGCCGCGGCGTATGGGTCCCGGCGTTCGCCGGGACGACGCAGAATTTGGAATCGTGCGGCCGTTAGCGCAGCACGCCATCCAGCGTCGGCAGGCCGGCGATCACGGCCATCGCGATCAGCGCGTAGCAGATAGCGCGGAACAATGCTTCACTGGCGCGGCCGAACAAGGAGGCGCCGAGCCAGACGCCGATGCCGTAGACGGGCCCGACCACCAGCGAGAATTTGATCGCATCCATCGTGATCAACCCGGTCAGGCTGTAGCTGACGACCGAGAAGAAATCCGAGGCGCCGAAGAACAGCAGGATGTTCGCCCGTGCGATGCTGGAGGCGATCGGCCGGCCGAGCCAATAGCCGACGATCGGCGGCCCGCCGGTCTGCGCCAGCCCGCTGCAAAAGCCGGATACGCCGCCGATACCGACGGAAATCGCGGCGTGGTCCTTGCCCCGGTAGCGCCAGCCGGAAAGCAGCAGCAAGAGCAGCGCAAACACGAAGGCGGAAATGATCCAGCGTGTGGTGACCGGCTCGAGCCGGCTCAGGAAATAGGTTCCAATGGGAACGCCGATCAGGGCGCCGAACACCATCACCGCGGTCGCCCTGCGGTCGGCCTGTTTCCACGCGTTCGGAACCAATGGTGCAGCCGCGATGAAATCGATTATCAGCAGCAGCGCCGCTACCAGCTGTGGCGCCGCCATGCTGCTCGCCAGCGGCATGAAGATCAGCGCCGAGCCGAAACCGGAAAACCCGCGTGCCAAGCCGGACACGAAAGCAATCGCGCAGATCGCGATTGCGGCGGCGAGGCTGACGCTGGCGGGGATGAGGCCTTCGAGGCTCATGTTCTGTTTCTAGAACGTATTTTTGGGCGTGATGTCCGAACCGCTCACGCCTTTCGGCATCATGCCCGCAACGTGCCGCCGGTCTTCTTGGTCACTTCGGCCACGATCTTCGCCGCCACCGCGTCGATCTCCTGGTCGGTGAGCGTTTTCTCGCGCGGCTGGATGGTCACGGCAATCGCGACGGACTTCTTGGCCTCATCGATGCCCTTGCCCTCGTAGACGTCGAACACGGTGACCCCAGTGATCAGCTTCTTGTCGACACCCTGCGCGGCGCGCACGATATCGCCCGCCTTGACGGCGCGATCGACGATGAAGGCAAAATCGCGCGACACCGGCTGGAACGCGGAGAGTTCAAGCACCGGTTTGGCGCGGGTCGGCTTCTGCTTGGCGTCGGGAATGCGATCGAGGATCACTTCGAACGCGATCAGTGGGCCGTCAGCGCCGAGCGCCTCCAGCGTGCGCGGATGCAATTCGCCGAAATAGCCGAGCACGTTTTGCGGCCCGATCTGGATGCTGCCGGATCGTCCCGGATGCAGCCAGCTCGCGCCGCCCGGCACGACCTGCAGCGCCTGCATCGGCGCGCCGGCGGCGGCGAGCACCGCGAACGCATCAGCCTTGGCGTCGAGCGCGTCGGTCTCCGCCGAGCCGGACCAGTGCCGCCCCATTCCCTTGGCGGAGGCAAAGCCGTGGCGCACGCCGGAAGCCGCGACCAGCTGGTCTTCCGGCTTGTCGCCCTTGAACACCTGGCCGACCTCGAACAGCGCGACATCGGACGAGCCGCGATTGGCATTGGCCTGCGCGGCGGCGATCAGGCCGGGCAGCAGGCTCGGCCGCATGTCGGAAAGGTCTGATGCGATCGGATTGGCGAGCGCGAGCTCGGCCTGTCCGCCGCCGAACAATTCCGCCGCGGGCTTTGAAATGAACGACCACGTCACGGCCTCAACCATGCCGCGGGCGGCCAGCGCGCGCTTGGCGCGGCGGGTGCGCAGCTGGATCGTGGTGAGCACCGGCTTGCGCGGCGCGTCACCGCGCTCGAACGGCGTCATTGGCACCTTGTCGACGCCGACGATGCGTACGATCTCCTCGACGATATCGGCCTTGCCTCCGATATCCGTACGCCAGGAGGGCACCGCGATCTTCACGATCGGACCGCTGCCGGCCACCATGAAGCCGAGATGGCTGAGGATGCGCTTCATCTCGACCAGCGGCACTTCGATGGCGGCGAGGCGCTTGACCTCGCTGAGCGGGAAGTCGATCACGCGATCTTCGCCGAAGGGGTTGCCGACGACGACGTTCTCCGACGGCGTGCCGCCGCACAGTTCTATCACCATTTTGGTCGCGAGCTCGAGCCCGGGCACCATGAACGCCGGATCAACGCCGCGTTCGAAGCGATAGCGCGCGTCCGAATTGACGCCGAGCTTGCGGCCGGTCTGCGCGATGTTGATCTCGTTCCACAGCGCCGATTCGATCAGCACGTCGGTCGTGTTCTCGTCGCAGCCGGAGGCTTCGCCGCCCATGATGCCGGCCAGCGACTCCACGCCATGCTCGTCCGCGATCACGCAGATACCGGGATCGAGCGTGTAGGTGCGGCCGTCGAGCGCCAGCAGGCTCTCGCCTTCGCGCGCGCGGCGCACGGTGAGATTCCCCGTCACCTTTTTGGCGTCGAACACATGCAGCGGCCGGGCGCGGTCGTAGGTCATGAAGTTGGTGATATCGACCAGCGCGTTGATCGGACGCAGTCCGATCGAAGTCAGCCGCTTCTGCAGCCATTCCGGCGACGGGCCGTTCTTGACGCCGCGCACCAGCCGCAGCGCGAAGCCCGGGCACAGCGTGGCGTCTTCCACCGTCACCGTCACCGGGCAGGGGAACTCGCCCTTGACCGGGCGGATACCGGGATCCCTGAACTTGCCCATATCGGCGGCGGAAAGATCGCGGGCGATGCCGTGCACGCCGGTGCAATCCTGCCGGTTCGGCGTCAGGTTGATCTCGATCACGGGATCGCCGAGCCCGGCCCATTGCGCGTAGGCAGCTCCGACGGGCGCATCGGCCGGCAGCTCCATGATGCCGTCATGGTCCTCGGAAATCTGCAGTTCGGCCGCCGAGCACAGCATGCCGCGGCTCTCGACGCCTCTGATGGTGCCGACGCCGAGCGTGATGTTCTTGCCGGGAATGAACGTGCCGGGCGGCGAGAACACGCTGATCAGGCCGGCACGCGCGTTCGGCGCGCCGCAGACCACCTGCACCGCTGCGCCACCATCGCCGGTGTCGACCATGCAGACACGCAGGCGATCCGCATTCGGATGCTGCTCGGCCGAAATCACCCGCGCAATCGAGAACGGCGCAAGCTGCTTGGCCTTGTCGTCGATCTGCTCGACCTCAAGCCCGATCATGGTGAGCTTGTCGGCGAGCTTTTCCAGCGGCTCGTCGGTGTCGAGATGTTCCTTCAGCCAGGAGAGCGTGAATTTCATGACGGTTGCTTTTCTTGCTCCCTCTCCCGCTTGCGGGGCGAGACGAGCGAAGCTCGCTCTTTGAGGGTTGGGGTGGGGGCTCTCTCCGCGACGGCGGCAGCAATTGTTTCAAGGACGCCTGCGCGATTCGTCATCACGTCATGATTGCTGAAGCGAAGTACCTGGAAGCCTCGGGCTTCAATTACGGACGATCGAACGGCATCAGCCTGCTCGGCCTGATCTGAAAAATGCTGCCCGCCATCGAGCTCAACCACCAGCTTTGCTGTATGACAGGCGAAGTCGGCGATGTAGTTCTTGATCGGCACTTGGCGCCGAAAGCCTATGCCGTTCAGCTTGTGATCGCGAAGTTCAGACCAGAGCATGCGTTCAGCATCGCTGGAATTCTTTCGGAGTTCGCGCGCGCTCACGTGCTCAATCCCCCCGCCAGCGTCGGGATGTCGAGCGGCTTGAAGCCGTAATGGTTGAGCCAGCGCACGTCGCTGTCGAACAGCTGCCGCAGATCCGACATGCCATACTTGAGCATCGCGATACGATCGATGCCCATGCCCCAGGCAAAGCCCTGATAGATGTCGGGATCGATGCCGCAGGCGCGCAGCACGTTCGGATGCACCATGCCGCAGCCGAGAATCTCCAGCCAGTCCTCGCCTTCGCCGAAGCGGATTTCACCCTTGTCGCGCCGGCACTGGATGTCGACCTCGAGCGAGGGCTCCGTGAACGGGAAGAACGACGGCCGGAACCGCATGTTGATGTGGTCGACCTCGAAGAACGCCTTGCAGAACTCATGCAGGATCCATTTGAGGTGGCCGAGATGCGAGCCCTTGTCGATGACGAGACCCTCGACCTGGTGGAACTGCGGCGTATGCGTCGCGTCGGAATCGATGCGATAGGTACGGCCCGGACAGACCACGCGGATCGGCGGCTTCTGGTTCAGCATGGTGCGCACCTGCACCGGCGAGGTGTGGGTGCGGAGCAGCATGCGCGAATTGTCTTCCTTCGGATTGAAGAAGAACGTGTCGTGCATCTCCCGCGCCGGATGGCCCTCGGGGAAATTCAGTTTTGTAAAATTGTAGTCGTCGGTCTCGATATCGGGACCTTCGGCGATCGCAAATCCCATATCGGCGAAGATGACGTTGACCTCTTCGAACACCTGGCTCAGCGGATGGATGCGGCCCTGTTCGGCCACCGCGTCGCGCAGCGGCAGCGTGACGTCGATGGTCTCGGAAGCGAGGCGGGCGTCGAGGGCTGCCGATTTCAGGATATCGCGGCGCGCGGTCAGCGCCTGCGTGACCTTGTCTTTGGCGACGTTGATCGCGGCGCCCTGGGTCTTGCGCTCGTCCGGCGACATTTTGCCGAGCGTTGCCAGCAGCGCCGAGATCGATCCCTTCTTGCCGAGTGCGGCAACGCGCACCGCTTCGAGCGCGGCTTCATCGGCGGCGGTAGCGATATCGGTGAGGATGGTCTGTTCGAGTGTGGTGAGGTCGGACACGGTCAAATCTCTTTCGCAAAAGGCCGCCGGTTGTCGCCGCTCCCGGGCTAAAACGTCAAGCAAAAAGCCCGTAACTGAAGCAGGCGGCTTTTGAACCCTCGATCCCGCACGCTCTACTCACGGTGAGTTCGAGAAGGAGCAATTGATGCGTTTTGGACCTGGGGTGGCCGTTCTGGCCCTCGTTCTGTCGTTTGCCGCACCCGCCGCCGCCGAGGACTGTCCGGCGAAGTCGAGGGACGACGTCTTGGCTGCGATGAAGGCGGCGAGCTGCAACCGTGCCATGCAAATCGCCTCGGCCTGCTCAGGCGGGGCCACCGGCGACGTTGGCCTCACCGACGCCGTTGAAACGAAATGCGAGGGCGACTTCCTCGCCCGCCTCAAGGCGCAGCAGAAAAGGGCCTATCAGCGCGAAAAGGATGCCTGCGACCGCAAGTACAGCGGCGAGGAGGGCACCATGTATATTTCGTTCGCTGCGTTCTGCCGGGCGAAGGTCGCCCAGCGTTACTCGCAGGTGCGCTGAAAGCTGCGAGCCCTGCACGGGCTCGCTGACGCCTCAAGTCGAGCGCCTCAGGCTGCGAGCGCAGCCTTGGCCTTTTCAGCGATCGCCTGGAACGCCGCCGGCTCGGTGATGGCGAGATCCGACAGCACCTTGCGGTCCACCGTGATGCCCGACTTCGAGAGGCCGTTGATAAAGACGCTGTAGGTCATGCCGAACGGACGGACCGCGGCATTGATGCGCTGGATCCAGAGCGCGCGGAACGTGCGCTTCTTGCGCTTGCGGTCACGGAAGGCATATTGCCCGGCCTTTTCGACCGCGGCCTTGGCGGCGCGGATGGTGTTCTTGCGGCGGCCGGAAAAGCCCTTGGCGGCCTTGTAGACTTTCTTGTGCTTGGCGTGAGAGGTCACACCGCGTTTGACGCGAGACATGACTGCTATCCTTAAAATCTGAAATCAGGTGACGGATTGCCGCGCGCACGCGGCCGGCTAAATCGGAAACGCGAGCGCGATCAGGCGTTCGGCAAGAAGTACTTCTTGACGTTGTCGCCGTCGGTCTTGAACAGCACACGCGTGCCGCGGAGCTGACGAATCTGCTTCTTCGTCCGCTTGATCATGCCGTGGCGCTTGCCGCGCTGGGCGTGCATCACTTTGCCGGTGGCAGTCACCTTGAAGCGCTTTTTAGCGCCTGACTTGGTCTTCAGCTTGGGCATTTGGCTCTCCTTTGGCCACAGGAAAACGCGCCCCGAGGGGCGCTTTTGCGGCTTAAAATGCTCGTTAGAGCGTTGAAAGTGCTCAGGTTTTTTCGAAAACGAAACCACCCGCACGGGGTCATCGACACGGCAGCCCTTAATCAGCCGGGCGATGAAGGCTGGGCTTATGGCAGACCAGACGCATGTTTGCAACGTTGAACCGGTAAACCCTGTGCTGTGACGAAGTCGTTGATGTGATCCCAGTCTCAGCCCGAACAGGACCAAAATGACCAGGTTTCATCGTTCCATTTCCCGCTTCCCCATCTTTTCCCACTTTTCGACCCTGCGCTGGCTCCCCGTGTTCGCGGCGCTTGCCGTGACCGTGGTGCCCTCCACCGCCGACGCGGCCAGAGCCTCAGGCGCCTACAACGGCACCTGGAACGTGGTGTTCGCCACCACCCGGGGTAATTGCAGTTCCGGCTACAGCGTCCCGTTCCAGGTGATGGGAACCCGGGTGTCATCGGCAGGCGGGGGCAGGGTCTCCGGCTCGGTCAGCCGTGGCGGCGCGGTTGCCGTCAACGTGTCGGTTGGCGCATCCAAGGCCAGCGGCGGCGGCCGGCTCGCCGGCACCAGCGGCGCCGGCTCATGGAGCGGCATCATCACCGGCGATCGCTGCAGCGGCACCTGGCAGGCCACCCGCAGCTGATTTTTGCCGTATCCGCCGCATTGGCTGTAGCTTGACGAAACGCGCGAAAGACGCGGTTCGATCAAGGGGCACCTGATGCTGGGAGTGGGTATTCTGGGCGCCGGATTTTTCGGCGCCTTTCATGCGCGCGCGCTTGCGGCCGTTCCGGATATCAGCGTCGTCGCGGTGTGCGCGGAGGAACTGGCGCTCGCCGAAGCTTTCGCCGCCGAACATGGCGGCAAGCCATATGGCGATTGGCGCGCGATGCTGGGTGACAAGTCGGTCGACGCCGTCGCGATCACGGCCCCGCATCATTTGCATTGCGAATTGGCGGTGGCCGCGCTGCAGGCCGGCAAGCATGTGTTGCTGGAAAAGCCGATGGCGCTGTCGGTCGCCGAATGCAGCCGCATCATTGCGGCCGCCGAAACCGGCCGTCGCAAATTGATGGTCGGGCAGATCATGCATTTCGTGTGGCCCTGCCTTGTCGCGCGCCAGATCCTGGATCGCGGTGAACTCGGCAAGCCCGTGACGGGGTCGAGTTCGCTGCAGAAAATCTGGATGGAGCAGAACCGCCGTGGCTGGCACCTTGATCCCGCCACCGGCGGCGGCATGCTGATGACCGCCGGGATCCATGCGCTGGACCAGCTGGTCTGGCTGATGAACGGCCGGGTCGGGTCGGTTTCAGCCGCGGTCAGCACGTCGTTTCACGATCAAAAAGCCGATGACAGCGCCATGATGCTGCTGCGCTTTACCGACGGCCGGTTCGCCCAGATGGCCAGCATCGGCTTCCGGGACGGCGGCGGAACCTTCGATCTCGACCTCGTCTGCGAGCGCGGCACGATGCGGATCGATTTGGATCGCGGGGTCGCCATCGGACAGAATGGAAAGTGGACCGACGTTCCGAACTCCCATGATCCCGCGTGGATGCAGAACGCCGTCGTCAGGGAATGGCAGGCGATGGCGGCGGCGATCGTTCATGATGTGGATGCGCCGGTTACCGGCGACTACGGGCGGCACATCATTGCGTGCATCGATGCCGCCATGATTTCGGCCCGCGAACGCCGGGACGTGGAAGTCGAGGCGTGACGCCAATTGAAAACGCCCCCGGATCAATTCCGAGGGCGTGTTTCGCTATCGATTGAACGCGTATTGCCGATCAGCGCGGCGCCAGTACCATCACGACCTGGCGGCCTTCGAAGCGCGCGTCCTGCTCGACCTTGGCGAACTCGGCGACGTCGGCCTTGACCTTGTCCAGCAGCTTGGTGCCGATCTCCTGGTGGGCCATTTCGCGGCCGCGGTAGCGCAGGGTGATCTTGACCTTGTCGCCTTCCTCGAAGAACCGCTGCATCGCGCGCATCTTCACGTCGTAATCGTGATCGTCGATCATCGGCCGCAGCTTGATCTCCTTGATCTCGACGACCTTCTGCTTCTTGCGGGCTTCAGCGGCTTTTTTCTGCGCGGAATATTTGAACTTCCCGTAGTCCATGATCTTGCAAACGGGAGGATTATTGTTCGGCGAAATCTCGACAAGATCCATGCCCGCTTCAAGGGCCATCTTGACGGCCAGCACGGTTTCGACGGTGCCGTGGTTGAGGCCGTTCTGATCGATCAGCTGGATCTGCGCGTTGCGGATTTCATCATTGGTGCGCGGCCCGTCTTTGGCTGCAGCGGGCGGGGCTCTGTTGGGACGGCGAATGGGTAATTCTCCAATGCTGTGAAGGAAGGCTATATTTTGAAGCAATACGCGGCGCTGAGCAAGCGAACTCGCCATCTGCGCTCGAAAACCGTCAAATGCGAGGCATTTTGGTCACGCCCGGCAAATATAGCGCAACGGCACGTTCCGCAAGGACAGCCCCGATATTGCCTGTGCGTTTGCCGGCGTTGACCGGTGGTTGACCCAAGAGGTGGGCTCGCCGACAAAGCAGCGGGCAAGAGTAGTGAATCCATGACCAATTCAGCGGTAAACGATCAGGAACCGGCCTTCATCGAGGTAGGTAGCGGCGATGGCCAGCGCAAAATCGCGGTGCGGGCCCGGGCCGGAGCTACTCCCGGCCTGATCTGGCTGGGTGGTTTCAACTCCGACATGAAGGGCACCAAGGCGCTGGCGCTGGATGCCTGGGCCGCCGAACAGGGCCGCGCCTGCGTCCGGTTCGACTATTCCGGCCATGGCGAATCCGGCGGCGCCTTCATCGACGGCACCATCGGGCGCTGGCTGGAGGAGAGCGTTGCCGTGTTCGCGCGGTTTTGTCGCGGCCCCCAGGTCGTGATCGGCTCGTCCATGGGCGGCTGGATGGCGCTGCTGTTGGCGCGCGAGATCGCAAAGCGGGAAGCGAGCCAGGCGGCATCGCAGGCGAGCCAGGCATCGCAGGCAAGCCTGGCGGGACTGGTGCTGATCGCACCGGCGCCTGATTTCACCGAGCAGTTGATGTGGAATCACTTTACGCCCGAAATTCAGCAGGAGATCCAGACCAAGGGTGTCTGGATGCGGCCGTCGCCCTATGGCGATGGCGCGCCCTACCCGATCACGCGCGCGCTGATCGAGGACGGCCGCAACCACCTTCTGCTCGGCAGCGCCATCGAGGTCGGTTGCCCCGTCCGCATCCTGCAGGGCGCGCAGGACCCTGACGTGCCATGGCAGCACGCGTTCGCATTGGCGCACCGGCTGCCGAGCGAGGACGTGGTGTTGACCATGATCCAGGACGGCGATCACCGCCTGTCGCGACCGCAGGACATCGCCCGGCTCATCGCCGCCGTGGCGGAGATCGGGTAAGGTTCTGCTTCCCTTCTCCCACAAGGGGAGGGGGGAAGAAAAGCGTAAGGGAGAGAACCCCCATGAACACATCGGAGCTGCTGCGCGCGTTCTGCGACGGCGTCGAACAGCACAATGGCAAGGCGTTCGCCGAATTGTTCACCGAAGACGGCGTCTATCACGACGTGTTCTACGGCGCCTTCGCCGGCCGCGCCAAAATCGCCGAGTTGATCGACGACTGGTTCTATCGCACGGCCACCGACTTTCGCTGGGACATGCACAGCCCGGTCAGCGACGGCCAGACGCTCTATGCGCGCTATACGTTCAGCTACCGCTCGACGCTGCCGGAGGCCAAGGGCGCGCGGGCGATGTTCGAGGGCGTTTCGATCATGCGGCTGCGCGACGGCAAGATTCTCGAATACCACGAGGTCGCCAACACCGCGCCGGCCTTTGTCCAACTGAATTTTGCGCCGGAGCGGATCGCCAAGATCGTCGCCAAGCAGGGCGCCGCGCTGAAGGCGCGGCCCGAGATGGCGCGGCATTTGGTGGAGTGAGTCTCCCGCTACTCGTCATTCCGGGGCGCGACGAAGTCGCGAACCCGGAATCCATTTCTCCACCGGTTATGCGGCGCAATGGATTCCGGGCTCGCGCTTCGCGCGCCCCGGAATGACGTGGTTGGGATTGGTGCGCCCCACGCTTACGGCGGCGGCACGTTCGTCATCGGCTTCTTCTGCGCCAATGCTGCCACCGTCGACGTGCCGATCGGGCCTTTTTCGTCATAGAGCCAGCACTCGCCGATGGCGACGCCGTCGCTGGCGTGATGGTTGACCACGTCGAAGCCGATCCATCGTGTCACGGGCAGGCGGTGCAAATAGAGCGTGACGTCGCTGTTGATGTAGCCGAGCCCGCTATCGCCCGCATTGGCAAACGGGCTCGCAAAGTCCGCGCCGGTGGCGACATGGACGAAGGGTGACATCGGCACGCCCTCGACCAGCTCACGGACCTCGCTCATCCACAAACGCCGCGGGCCGAGCGAGCCCATGCGGCCCGTGATCGGCCTGGTCGTCCATTTGCCGTTCATGCCGAGCTTGGGGTCGGTCGGCGCCGGGATCGTTTCGGGCAGCGGCGCGTCCCAGTTTGACGGCGACCAGACATTGCCGGGCGCATTTTCCGTCCGGCGCAACAACTGGCAGGAAGCGCGCGCCATGCGGGTGGTGCCGGAGAAAAACTCGGCTTCCACCACCTTGATCCGCAGGCCCTCGCGGATCAGCCGCGTGGTGACTTCCACCGGTGTGTGGATGTCCGGCAGCCGGAACATGTCGACCGTCAGCCGTGCCGGCACGAAGTCGTCGGAGCCGTGACGCTCCTCGATCACGTGGGCCAGAAGGCCGACCACGACGCGACCATGCATCGAGCTCGGGTCCCACGGACCGTTCGAAACCGGATTGGGGATGAAGGCGTCGCCGTTTTTGGCGAAAAAGGGCTGATTTGTCATGACCGGCGAACATGACGGAAACCACGCGATAAAATCAAGCGGGCAGGGCGCAATCCATCCATTCCGCGCGAACAGTCGCGTCGGTTTCGCCGGCTGTGGCGCGGCTCGCTAGTGCGGCAAAGGCTTCCGGTGCCATCAGCTGCGACAGCGCCCAGGCCGCCGCGCCCCGCACCAGCGCGCTTTCGTCGTCAAGCAATCGTTCGGCCTCATGCGCCAATGATGCATCGCCGGAGTTGCCGACCGCAATCAGCACATTGCGAATGAAGCGGTCGCGGCCGATACGCTTGACCGGCGATTTCGCAAACAGCGCGCGAAACGCGCCATCGTCGAGCCGGGCCAATTCCGAAAGTGCTGGCGCACGCAACTCCGCGCGGGCGGCGAGTCTTGTTTCGCGCCCTTGTTGGGCGAACTTGTTCCACGGGCATATGGCGAGGCAATCGTCGCAGCCATAGATGCGGTTGCCGATCGCCTTGCGGAATTCGCGCGGGATCGGGCCCTTGTTTTCGATCGTGAGATAGGAAATGCAGCGGCGCGCATCGAGCTTGTAGGGAGCCGGGAATGCCGCGGTCGGGCAGATGTCCTGGCACGCGCGGCAGGAGCCGCAACGATCGGCGTCCGCCTCATCGCGCGGCAGGTCGGTGGCGGTGTAGATCGCGCCGAGAAACAGCCATGATCCAAACTCGCGCGACACCAGATTGGTGTGCTTGCCCTGCCAGCCCAACCCAGCCGCCTGCGCCAGCGGCTTTTCCATCACGGCCGCGGTATCGACGAACACTTTGACTTCGTCGCCCGACATCGCGACCAGCCATCGCGCGAGTGCCTTGAGGCGCTTCTTGATCAAATCGTGATAGTCGTCACCTTGCGCATAGACCGA
This sequence comes from Bradyrhizobium sp. AUGA SZCCT0176, assembly GCF_018130145.1. Lineage (GTDB taxonomy): Bacteria > Pseudomonadota > Alphaproteobacteria > Rhizobiales > Xanthobacteraceae > Bradyrhizobium. The sequence continues at coordinate 331,181 of NZ_JAFCMB010000001.1, forward strand.
GATCGCACCGCGCGTGCGCTTTTCGAGAATGTGCAGCGGATTTTCATCCGGCCCGTAATTGACGCCGAGCATGATCACCGAGCGCACGCCGGGCCACAACACGCGCGGATCGGTGCGGCGCTCGGGGCTGGCGGCAAGCCAGTCCATGTCGCCATGGGCGCCGGTCTGAAGGAACTCACGAAAATGCATGCCGGCCTGCGCGATCGCTTCGGGACCGGTGACGCCGATGCCGTCGAAGCCGAGCGCGCGCGCTTCATGCGCCAGCGCGGCCTTGAGGTCTTCGCCGGAGAGTTTGGCCTTGTTCAGAAGTCGAGGTCCACATAGCTCTGCGACGCCGGCACGCCGGCCAGCCATTCGCTCAGCAGCGGGCGGAACGACGGGCGGGATTTCACCCGCGCGTACCACGCCTTTGCCGCGTCGTCCTCGCTCCATGGCACGTCGCCCAGATAATCGATCGCCGAAAGATGCGCCGCGGCGGCGAGGTCGGCGTAGGTCAGCCGGTCGCCGGCAAGGAAGTTCCGGGTCTGCGCCAGCCAGCCGATATAGGCCAGATGATAGCGCACATTGACCTTGGCCGCGCGGATCACGTCGGCCGCCGGGGCGCCGCCACCATTCTCCTCAGCCATGAAGCGCTTGTAGATGCGCTCGGTGACCAGCGGATTGGAGGCCTCCTCGAAAAATTTCTCGTTGAACCATGCCATCAGCCGGCGCACCTCGATGCGCTCGCCCATCGAGACCGGCAGCATCCGCCGCTCGTCGGCACTGGGGCCATGCACCTCATCGAGATATTCGGCGATGATGCCGACGCCGGGTATCGCGGGATAGCCTTCGGCGATCAGGACCGGCGTGGTGCCCGCGGGGTTGAGCGCGAGAAACGCCTCGCGACGTTCCCAGACCCGTTCTTCCACCAGGCGCAAATCGAGACCGTGTTCGCCGAGGACCAGGCGAATGAAACGCGAATGCGGGCAGAACGGATGATGGTGCAGCGTGTACATGAAGTCCTTGAATTGGTCCTTGGATCAGGAATCCTCGAATTAGATCCTTGGGGTTAGTTCGCGGCGCTTAAAAAACCCTCAATCTCTTCAAGGCCGCGTCGATCGAACGGAGCCACTAGACCCTATTCGGGTCCCGATTGAAATCAGAAGGGAGGCCGCAATCACTTGTTTCGACGCGTTTTCCTGCCGCAGATAAGTTTACCGATCTGCGTAAGGCAGATTGCTATCCGATCCGGGTTCGGTTCGCTCGAAACGCTATAGCCGAGCCTGCATACGAGGCAACCGGTGTTTGCCGTTTTTTTGCGATTGCGAGATGGGTTCGAATAGGCGAGAAGGGCGCGGCTTTTTCGGCTGGTTTTCGATCGGAACGGACCCAATCATGATGTCAGATGCAGTGCGGGCGGTGATTCTCGGCATCATCGAGGGTGTCACGGAATTCGTGCCGGTTTCCTCGACCGGCCATTTGCTGCTGGCGCAACGCTTCTTCGGCCTCGGTGAGGGCAATTTCTGGCAGAGTTTTGTCGTGCTGATTCAGCTCGGCGCGATTCTCGCGATTGTGGTGCTCTATTTCAGCAAATTGTGGCGGGTCGCGCTCGGGATGTTCTCCAATCCCGACGACCGGCGCTTCGTCATCGGCGTGCTGGTGGCGTTCCTGCCGGCCGTCATCGTCGGCCTGATTGGCGGCAAGTACATCAAGGAACTTTTGTTCAATCCGTGGGTGGTTTGTTTCTCGCTGATTGTCGGCGGCGCAGTCCTGTTGTGGGTCGATCAGCTCGAGCTCAAACCGCGCGAGGACGACGCCACGCGGTATCCGCTGATGATGTATCTGTGGATCGGCATCGCCCAGTGCGTGGCGATGATTCCCGGCGTGTCGCGCTCCGGCGCCAGCATCGTGGCGGCGATGTTGCTCGGCGGTGACAAGCGGTCGGCCGCTGAATTCTCGTTCTTCCTGGCGATCCCGACCATGATCGGTGCCTTCGCCTATGATTTCTACAAGAACCGCGGCGAGATGACGACCGATCACATCGGCGTCGTCGCGATCGGCTTCGTGGTCTCCTTCATTACAGCGATGATCGTGGTGAAGACCTTCCTGACCTACGTCACGCGCCACGGCTTCACGTTTTTCGCGTGGTGGCGCATCATCGCCGGCACGCTCGGCCTGATCGCGTTGGCGCTGGGAAGATAATTTATCCGCGGGTCGTCCCGGCCCCCGTGCGCAATTGCGCACTAGGCCGGGACGACTAGTTACACGGCCTTCCTTTGGAACTGGCCCGCGGCGCGGAAGCGCCAGAGGTATTGCGGGGCGATCGCTTCCATCGAATCGGGAGCGATGCCGAGCCCTTCCAGCGTCAGCCCTGCGGCCTTCGCCGCATCCGACACCACATTGTCCGAGCGCAGCATCGCGACCTGATCCGGCGTCAGTTTCAGCGCGCCCGGTGCGAATTGCAGGAACAGTGCGTTCAGCTTCGCCAGGCCGAACGGCAGCGAAACCAGCGCACGCTTACGTTCGGTGATGCTAAGAATGATTTCCATGATCTCGCGCATGGTCAGCACTTCCGGCCCGCCGAGCTCATAGGTCGCGCCTGGCTTTGCCTTGCCATCGACGGCCTCGGCGACCGCGGTCGCGACGTCGCCGACATAGACCGGCTGCATCCGGGTCTCGCCACCGCCGATCAGCGGCAGCGCCGGCGACATCCGCGCGAGCGCGGCAAAACGGTTGGTGAATTGATCCTCCGGCCCGAACATCAGCGACGGCCGCAGGATGGTGGCGGAAGGCACGGCAGCCAGCACGGCCTGTTCGCCGGCGGCCTTGGAGCGGCCATAGCCCGACGGCGAGTTCTCGTCGGCGCCGATCGCGGAGACATGCACCATCCGCCCGCCGACGGCCGCGGCCGCCTTGGCGATCGTCTCGGGGCCCTTGGTCTGCACGGCATCAAAGGACTGCGCGCCGCCCTCGGTCAGGATGCCGACCAGATTGATCGCGATCTGAGAATCCCGCATGGCGGCCTCGACCGAGGCCGGATAGCGCAAATTGGCCTGTACGGCGTGGATCTGGCCGACCCTGCCAAGCGGCTGCAGATGCCCGGCCAGTTCCGGCCGTCGCACCGCCACCCGGATGCGATAGTCGCGCTTGGCCAGCGCCCGGACCACGTTTCGCCCCAGAAAGCCCGATCCGCCGAAGATCGTGACGAGCGTTTCCTGGTTCGATGCCATCGGGTCCATTGCCGGGTCCATTCCTGCGGTCAAATTCGAGAGATCGTGGGCGAATTTAGCGGATTCGCGATACGCCAACCCGCTGTCGCTGTACAGCATATTTGCACATCGCCCCGGAAAAGTGGGCTCCGGTTTTCCGCAAGGGCGATGGGCAAGAAATTAATAGCGCAGCTCGCAATTCATCAATTTGACAAGCGCGCGACCGGTCCTTACTAACCCGCCCGGGCCCAGGTGGCGGAATTGGTAGACGCGCTGGCTTCAGGTGCCAGTGGCTTAACGGCCGTGAAGGTTCGAGTCCTTTCCTGGGCACCATTGCCCATGCCCATGAGATCGCGGAAAAGCGGGCAGACCGGTCCCAAAACCGGACGCTCGCTGCCGGGGCGCCGCGGCTGGCGGAACGCGCAAGCCTCAAACCATGCGCTTGGCGGCCTGATTCGCGACCGACTTCTGCACGAAATACATCATGATCAGCGAGAGGATCGACGTCGCGACCACGACGTATCCCAGCCAGTCGAAATGCCGGAGCGTGCCGTCCGGGTTTTGCGCGATGATCGCTGCGGCGAACACCGACCCGAGCCCGCCGGAGAGTTGCTGCAGGGAAGCGCTGACCGCGCTGAACGAGCCGCGCTGGCTGGCGTCGGGTATCGCTGAAATCAGCGCCTGCGACGGGATCATGCGTGAGAAGATGCCGACAAACATCAAGACGTTGACGATGATCGCGGTCGTCAAACTGACGTGGCCGAGATGCGTGTAGATCAGCACCATGATCACCGAAACCGCGCTGCCAAACGCAAAGGTAGGGAATTTTCCGAAAGCGTCGCTCGCCCGTCCGACCAGCGGCCCGATGAAAATGCTGAAAACGCCGGAAACCAGATAGATGGTCGGAAGATGCAGGATATCGATGCCGAGATTATGCACGGTGAAGGCGCTGCCGAACGGCATCAGCATGAAGCCGCCGGTCGACAGCAGCGTCGTCACCGCGAAAGCCAGCGTATAGCGCGGCTGTCCGATGGTCGCGATCAGGTGCCCGAACGCGTTGCGTTCCTGCTTCAGTCGCAGATGCGCGTTCACCGGCTGCATCACGAGCAGGATCGCGGCCATCGCGACGAGTGACAAGCCGACGATCGCGCCGAAAGAGACGTGCCAGCTCCAGTGGTTGGCGAGAAAAAGTCCGGCCGGTATGCCGAGCACCTGGCTGGCGGCGAAGGCGGTTTGCACGAAACCCATCACGCGGCCGCGCAGGTGCAGCGGAAACAGATCGGTGACGATGGCGAGCACCACGGCGCCAATCACGCCGCCGAACAGTCCGGTCACGATCCGGCCGAGCAGAAGCACGTGATAGTTTGGCGCCACCGCGCAAAGCAGCGTGCCCAACGTGAAGCCGGCATAGAAAAACAGCAGCAGGCGCTTGCGATCGAATCGATCGGCAAAGCCCGCCGCAAGGATACCCGAAATGCCGGCGCTGAACGCGTAGGCCGAAACCGCCACGCCGAATTGCCCGGCGGTAATATTGAGCGCGGGCATCAGGATAGCGCCGAGCGGTGACATGATGATGAAGTCGAGAATGATCGTGAACTGCGCGAATGCCAACAGCGCAATGAGGAATGACTGGTAGCGCGAAAAGCCGCGCTCCTGCTCCGGTTGTTCCTCGATTGGCGCCGCCGCGATTTGTTCGGTCATGACATTCTTTCGTCGGGAGCGATGCCGTGCGGCGCGCCGGACGGACGCCGCATTGCCGGGAAAATATGAGCTGGGACGGATCGATTCACGCGGACGGCGCAAGCCGAGACGGGCGCCGGCGATCAAGCGTTAGAATCGGGCGAGAGGTTGTCTAAACGCAAAGCAGCGCATTGAAAATTCCGAAAGAATACAAATCGCGTTGGTTATCACGGCGATGTGACGAGAAGTCGTCGCCCCCGGCGCGGTGCATCGACAGCAAGACTGCAATAGGTCTGCGCAAGAACTTTCGTATCGTGCGCATTATTCCTCAGGGAATAGCAGGCGCTCATAATCTCGCGCGCCGTGAAGGATATGGGTGACTTCAATCGCATCCTGACTGACGCGGTAGAAAATCAGAAACCGGCCAAAGGGACGGCGTGTCTTTCAGGCGGGTTCCTGGGCCCCATTCTATCTTTGCATGGGGTTGTTTTCGCGATTTTGCGTCCGGACTCTGTACTGGACCGGATCACGATCGCGAGGACGCTACCTCGCCTTGCTTTTGGGACGGTCAGCTTCGGCCTTGGCCCTGATACGCATATTCGCGTCATCAATCTTCTCAACGTCAAAAGCACCCGTTTTCCGCACGAGGTCGCTGAGTTTGCGATGGCCGTAGGAGCGGACGTCGAAATCCGAGAACAGGTTCGAGAGCTGCGTGCCGACCTGCCCCAGCATGACCCAGCCGTCCTCGTCCTCGATCTGCGAGATCGCTTTGTTCAGCATTGGAATTGCAGCGCTCCGCGGCTGCAAGGAGGTCGCCCTGGAGGGTGTCTCCGCGTTGGAGGTCGGCGGCGCCGGCAAAAGATTCTCGGTGTAAATAAACCTGCGGCACGCCTGCCGGAAACTCTCCGGCGTCTTCTGGGCGCCGAAGCCGTAAACGTCGGCACCTTGCTCGCGCATGCGGGAGGCAAGGCGCGTAAAGTCGCTGTCTGACGACACCAGGCAAAAGCCGTCGAACCGTCCGCTGTGCAAGAGGTCCATGGCGTCGATGACCAGCGCGATATCAGACGCGTTCTTGCCCTTGGTGTAGGCAAACTGCTGGTACGGATCGATGGCGTGCTTTTGCAGGATCTCGGACCATGATTTGAGGTGCGGCCCGGAAAAATCACCGTAAATGCGGCGCACGCTGGCCTCGCCGAATTTCGCGACTTCCTCGAACAAGCCGCCGGCAATCAGCGGCGAGGTGTTGTCGGCATCGATCAGCACGGCAAAACGAGGCAATCGCTGCTGTTCGGCTTTCATCGGTGCACCCCCTTTGTGGTCGCTGTCCATATTGACGCAACTCCGCCGATTCTGGAAAAGGCCCCATAAAGTACGCGATTTGGCGAGCCGGACCCTCGTTTGGCGGCGATTTCGACGTTATCTTAGGACTTTAGGCTCTGCCGATTCGAAGAGGTTCCCAACGCCATGACCATCCGCCTGCATCGCGGCGATCTGCCGGATCTTTCCCGCTACACGGATTCGGTTGCGATCGACACTGAGACCATGGGGCTCAATCCGCATCGCGACCGGCTCTGCGTGGTGCAGATGTCGAATGGCGACGGCACCGCCGACGTGATCCAGATTCCGAAAGACCACAGCGATGCGCCGAACCTGAAGGCGCTGCTCGCCAATCCCAAGATCACCAAGATCTTCCACTTTGCCCGCTTCGATCTCGCTGCCCTCTACAACGCCTTCGGCGTGATGCCGCAGCCGGTCTACTGCACCAAGATCGCCTCGCGACTGAGCCGCACCTACACCGACCGGCATGGCCTGAAGGATCTGGTGCGCGAGGTGCTCAATATCGACCTGTCGAAACAGCAGCAGTCCAGCGACTGGGGCTCGGCCAGCCTCAGCGAGGCGCAGCTCGCCTATGCGGCCTCCGATGTGCTGCATCTGCATGGACTGCGTGAACGGCTCAACGCCATGCTGGCGCGCGAGGGGCGCACCGAACTGGCGCAGGCCTGTTTCGATTTCCTGCCGACCCGAGCCAGGCTCGACCTCGGCGGCTGGGAGGCCGAGGATATTTTTGCGCATTCCTGAACCGGGGCGATTTGAAGCAGTCCCCAGGGCGCTTGGGGGGTGTTTACGCCCCGTTTCGGTCACACTGGTAAAGCGTGGTCCGGGCTGCATCGTGAGGCAATCCCGGCTACAATGGCGGGCTAACCTCGCTCTGGAGCAGCGGTGAACTCGTCACAGAACCCAGCCTACGTCGCCGGAATGGAGGCGCGCTTTGCCAGCGCGGCGCGCCACAGCCGGATGGTACGGATGCTGCGGATCGCGGTGCCGTCGGCGGTGGTGCTGGCGATGGCGAGCATCGTCGCCGTGTCGGTTTTCAATCCGTTCCGGATGCTGTTGCCGAAGCTCCCGGTCGACATCGGCAATCTGGTGGTTTCCGGTACCAAGATCACGATGGAATCGCCGCATCTCGCCGGCTTTTCGACCGACCAGCGGCCGTACGAAGTCTGGGCCAAGGCCGCGATCCAGGATCTGACCGATCCCGACCATATGGAACTCAAGGCGCCGCGCGCCAAGGTGATGCTGGAAGACAAGAGCACGGTGACGATGGACGCCCGCACCGGCTATTACGACAGCAAGCAGCAATTGCTCGATCTGCGTAAGGATATCTTCCTGCAATCCTCCACCGGCTATGAAGCCCGCATGTCGCAGGCCTATATCGACATCAACAAGGGCACGGTAACCTCGGATGAACATGTCGATGTCAAACTGCTGAACGGAACGCTGGTCGCGGACAGGCTCAGAATCCTCAACAGCGGCGAGGTGGTGCGGTTCGAAGGCAATGTCGTGATGAATTTGGACAAACTGGGTGATGACGTTGCGCCCGCTCAGCCTGTGCCGGCGCCCGAACCCGTTGCTCCAGCGCCGAAGACGCGATCCGTCTCCGGCAAATCTTCCAGCACGAAGTGATTTTCATGAAGCTGTTTTTCCCGCGCAGTCTGGCCACGGCGGCGTTCGCGCTCGCGCTGATCGGCCCCGGTGCGGCTTTGGCGCAAGGAGCGGTGTCGGGTGTGCCCAATGCGATGCAGGGCTTCTCGCAGAATCGCGATCAGCCGATTCAAATCGAGGCGGCGTCGCTGGAGATGCGCGACAAGCAAAAGGAAGCGACCTTCTCCGGCAACGTGAAGGTCGTGCAGGGCGACACCACCATGACCTCGAAGACTCTGGTGGTGTTTTACGATTCGGGTCCGGCCGCGCCGGCGCCTGCTGCCGCCAAGGGATCGAAATCCGCCCCGATGCAGGCGGCAGCCCCGGGGCCCGGCGGCAGCTCCTCGATCCGCCGGCTGGAAGCCAAGGGCAAAGTCGTCGTCACGCAGAAAGATCAGGTGGTGACCGGCGAGACCGCTATCTTCGACACCAGGGCCAACCTCATCACCATGACGGGCGGCGTGGTGCTCACCCAATGCAAAAACGTGCTCCAGGGCGACCGCCTGAAGGTGGACATGACCACCGGCGTGTCGCGGGTCGAATCCGACAGCGGCCAGGTGCGGGGCCTGTTCGACCAGGGGTCCCAAGGCTGCGGATCGGCGCCGGCGCCGGCACCGGGCGGCGCGAAGCCGGGCCTGCCTATGCTGCTTCCTGGGAAAAAATAAGACAAATCAAAGTCTTAGTTATTATGTTGGGCTCGCACGGTTGAAGCCGGGGTTCCGAGGCTGTATCTACTGGGCGGGCGCGGCAAGGTGTTCCACTGGGCACGGAACATTCATTCATGCTTTGCAGGCGGATCGATTCGCCGGCGGGTGGCGCGGGATCACCGTGAAAGGCTAAGCGAAGCGGGATGGTGGATTTACTCGGCATGTTCCGTCGACGCTCCGCAAAACGCGGGCCGGCAGGATTTGCGCGTTCGCGCGAGGACATCACCGCGCTCGGCGATTCCTTTGGCGACATGCTGACGAACCCGGTGCGCGATGCGCCGCCGATGGCGCGTGCCGTCCCGCTGACCGGGTTGGAATTGCCCCAGCCGCCGGAGCATGCGGTGGAGCCGCCGTACGAGGAACCGCGCCCGCGCGCGCAGGCCCCCAGGACCCAAGCCCCCAAGAACCAATCCAGGACCAATGGCGCAGCTGCGCCCCGCCTGATCCAGCGGCCGGGCTACCTGGCCGTGCATAGCGTGGAAAAAAGCTTTGGCACCCGCAAGGTCGTGCGCGGCGTCAGCATCTATGTTCGCCGCGGTGAGGCGGTGGGTTTGCTGGGGCCGAACGGCGCCGGCAAGACCACGGTGTTCTACATGATCACCGGGCTGATCAAGGCCGACCGCGGCGCCATCGAACTCGACGGCCATGACGTCACGAAGCTGCCGATGTATCAGCGCGCGCGGCTCGGCATCGGCTATCTGCCGCAGGAAGCGTCAATCTTCCGCGGCCTCACGGTGGAACAGAATATTCGCGCGGTGCTCGAGGTGGTCGAACCCTCGAGGAAGAAGCGCGAGGCCGAACTCGATTCGCTGCTCGATGAATTCAACATCGCGCGCTTGCGTAAATCGCCGTCGATCGCACTGTCCGGCGGTGAGCGTCGCCGCGTCGAGATCGCGCGCGCGCTGGCGACGCGTCCGAACTACATGCTGCTCGACGAGCCGTTCGCCGGCATCGATCCGATCGCCGTCGGCGACATTCAGGATCTGGTGCGCCACCTCACCAATCGCGGCATCGGCGTCTTGATCACCGACCACAATGTGCGTGAAACGCTCGGCCTGACCGACCGCGCCTACATCGTCTATGCCGGGGAAATCTTGACTGAAGGCAGTCCGGACGACATCGTCAACGATCCGGATGTACGCCGTCTTTACCTTGGCGAGGAATTCCGCCTCTAGCCCATTTTTAGCGTACGTCAAGCCGTGTACATCGGCTTTGGACTAGGATAAGCAAGAATCGGACCAACTTTCAGTGGATCGGTTCTCGCCTCCATGGCTTTGACGCAGAGACTAGAGTTCCGCCAGTCGCAGTCGCTGGTCATGACGCCGCAGCTGATGCAGGCGATCAAGCTGCTGCAACTGTCGAACCTCGACCTCTCGGCCTTCGTCGAGGAGGAGCTGGAACGTAATCCGCTGCTCGAACGGGCCAGCGACGGTCCCGAAGCACCGGTCAGGGGCGAGCCGGTCCCGGAACAGGCTGAATTCTCCAATTCCGGTGATTCCCAGAGCTATGGCGACGAGGGCGGTGCCGAGCCGGGCGAGATGGCCGGTTCTACCGGCGACAATTTTGAGCCCGGCCAGTTCGAGGCCGGCCAGGAAGATTGGCTGAACCGCGATCTCGGCAGTCGCACAGAAATTGAGCAGACGCTGGATACCCCGCTCGACAACGTCTTCTCCGAGGAGCCCGCAGAAGCGGCCGCCCGGGCGGCGCAGGATGCCGCGCCCACCGCCTATACCGAATGGGGCGGCGGCGCGTCGAATGACGACGACTACAATCTGGAAGCCTTTGTCGCCGCCGAAATCACCCTCGGCAGCCATCTCGCCGAACAACTGGCGGTGGCCTTCCCCGGGCCGGTGCAGCGCATGATCGGACAATATCTGATCGATCTGGTCGACGATGCCGGTTATCTGCCGCAGGACCTCGGGCAGGCCGCCGAACGGCTCGGCGCCGCGCAAGCCGATGTCGATGCGGTTCTTGCGGTGCTGCAGAAATTCGACCCGCCCGGCGTTTGCGCGCGCAATTTGAGCGAATGCCTCGCGATCCAGCTGCGCGAACTCAATCGCTACGATCCCGCGATGCAGGCGCTGGTCGAACATCTGGATTTCCTGGCCAAGCGCGACATCGCGTCTTTGCGCAAATTGTGCGGTGTCGACGACGAGGACATCACCGACATGATCGGCGAGATCCGCCGGCTCGATCCCAAGCCCGGCCTGAAGTTCGGCTCGGCGCGCACCCAGACCATGGTGCCGGATGTCTACGTACGGCCGGGCCCGGACGGCGGCTGGCATGTTGAACTCAACAGCGACACGTTGCCGCGTGTGCTGGTCAATCAGGTCTATTACACCGAGCTGTCGAAGACGATCCGCAAGGACGGCGACAAATCCTACTTCACCGACTGCCTGCAGAACGCGACGTGGCTGGTCCGTGCGCTCGATCAGCGCGCCCGCACCATTCTGAAGGTCGCGACCGAAATCGTGCGCCAGCAGGACGGCTTCTTCACCCATGGCGTGGCGCATCTTCGCCCGCTGAACCTCAAGGCGGTGGCGGACGCGATCCAGATGCATGAATCGACGGTGTCACGGGTTACCGCCAACAAATACATGGCGACCAATCGCGGCAGCTTTGAACTAAAGTATTTCTTCACCGCCTCGATCGCCTCGGCCGACGGCGGCGAGGCCCATTCGGCCGAAGCGGTCCGCCACCACATCAAGCAATTGATCGACGCGGAAGCCCCGGCCGCGATCCTCTCCGACGATACGATCGTGGAACGATTGCGCGAGTCGGGCATTGATATTGCCCGCCGCACCGTCGCGAAGTACCGCGAAGCGATGCGAATTCCTTCCTCGGTGCAGCGCCGCCGTGACAAACAAAGCATGCTCGGTAACGCACTTTCAGCCCCGGCCACTTCCTCCGACCGGTCCCGTGATACGGCGCCGGCCTGATTGCGTTCGCGTCAAATCGCGATAGTGTCGGTTTCCCGACAGAGTGAACGAGGCATCAAGCGAGGCATCAAATGACCCTTCGAATCTCCGGGAAAAGCATCAGCGTCGGCGAAGCGCTTCGTTCCCGCGTCAGCGAGCGCACCGATGAGGTTCTGCGAAAATATTTCGACGGCAATTATTCCGGCCACATCACGCTGAGCAAGGATGGCTTCGGCTTCCGTACCGATTGTTCGCTGCACCTCGATTCCGGCATTACGCTGGAAGCCGATTCGAACGCCACCGACGCCTATGCCAGCGCCGACCAGGCGCTGGTGATGATCGAGAAGCGCCTGCGCCGCTACAAGAGCCGGCTGAAGGACCGCTCGGCACGCAAGACCTACGCGGCATCCATGGCGATCGCGGAGTTGAACGGTGGGGGTCTCGACGCGCCGAGCTATGTCATCGAGGCCCCGGAGGGCGACGACGAGGTCTCTGAATACAGCCCCGTGATCATTGCGGAGGCGACCAAGTCGCTGAAGCGGCTGTCGGTCAGCGAAGCTGTCATGGAGCTCGACCTGACCGGGGCCGCCTGCATCGTGTTTCAGCACGGCTCGAGCGGCCGGCTGAACATCATCTACCGGCGCACGGACGGCAATGTCGGGTGGGTCGATCCCCCGGCGGTTACCCCCTGACAAGCATGGCTGACAGCATTGACGCCCAAAGCGCCCCTCCCTATGGTCCGCCGCCCTTTAAGGATAGCGTGCGGGAACTCGCCCGTGGGAGTTGGCACCGGTCATGCGTTGGAGTAGAAGCCGACCAATCGGGACCCGGGCCTAAGCCCGCCTCCCACCTCAGCTTCTTGACGCCCAATTCTTGAAGCTGAAGTTCTCGAACCCATTTCGCACCCTGACGGCTTAATTCACCTCGGAACGCCCCATGACGATTACCGATCTGGTCGCACCCGAGGCGATACTCCCCGCGTTGAAAGTCATCAGCAAGAAGCAGGCGCTGCAGGAACTTGCGGCGCGGGCGGCGACCCTGACCGGGCAGAACGAGCGCGCGGTCTTCGAAGTGCTGCTGCAGCGCGAAAAACTGGGGACCACCGCCGTCGGCTACGGCGTAGCTATACCGCACGGCAAGCTGCCCAAGCTTGAAAAGCTGTTCGGGTTTTTCGCCCGGCTTGAACGCCCGATCGATTTCGAAGCGATGGATGGCCAGCCGGTCGACCTGGTATTCCTGCTGCTGGCACCGGAAGGCGCCGGCGCCGATCATTTGAAGGCGCTGGCGCGGATTGCCCGCCTGCTGCGCGATCAGGACGTCGCCAAGAAACTGCGCGCCTCGCGCGACGCCCAGGCGATCTATTCGGTATTGGCGCTGCCGCCGGCTAGCGCGGCGTAACATCCTCATTCTCGAACTGACGCTGGCGAATTGCGCCGGCCAAAAAAATACGCGGGACGTCCCGATCCGAGGACATGCCCGCGTATTGCGAACTCTCATCGCGGCCTACGCGACCGCCACCAAGTCTGCGCCAGCGACAGCAGCAAACGCTGCATCAGTGATACCGACAAGCGTCGGATCAGTTGACACCGGCAAGCCGGGTCAGTGACACCAGCAAGTGCTGGGTCAGTGCACGCTGACGGCCTGCAATTCGTTGCTCCATGCATTGGCGACCGCCGCCTCGCGGCTGTCGGTCAGCATGATCGGGGTGCCGTCGGCGGCATGCAGCGCGAACAGTTTCAGTCCTGGCGCGATCTTTGGCGCCTGCGGAAACAGTCCGGGCACGTCCTCGGAACGGACTTGCTTTACGTAGGCGATATGGCCCTCGCCAAGATGGGCCAGCGCCTCAACAGAAACCTTTTCAGCTTCGAACGTCACACTCACATCACTCATGGTCTCGACTCCTCTATGAGACTAAGCGGTCGAGTCCGCTCCTCGTTCCATTATTCGTGTTCATTGATAGCAATTGTCTTAACGACCCTTTCAGGTTCCGGCCTGGCAAGGTCGATCGACAACAGCCCGTTCTTCAGATCCGCGCCCAGCACCTGCATCCCCTCCGCCAGCACGAAGGTGCGCTGGAAGTGGCGCGCGGCGATGCCGCGATGGATGTATTGCCGGGCCTTGTCGTCCTGCTGACGGCCCCGGATCACCAGCTGGTTTTCCTCAATGGTCACATCGAGTTGGTCACGGGTAAACCCGGCGACCGCCAGCGTGATGCGCAAGCGTTCGGGTTGCCCAATGCTGCGGTCGCAGCGCTCGATGTTGTAGGGAGGATAGCCGTCGGCGCCTTTGACGACGCGATCGAGCGCACGCTCAATTTCGTCGAACCCAAGCAGGAACGGACTGGATAACGATGGAACACGAGACATTACAAAGTCCTCTCGAAGCGACTTTGAGGGGCCCTTGCGGCACCCCATGCGACCGGCCGGCGGGTTTGCTGACCGGTCAAACAGCAATATGGGGGTGATTTGGGGAGGGTTCAAGCCGCTCCAGGCGCAGCGTAAATCGGCCGCGCCGCCCCGGAGTGACAGGGTTAATCACCCACGCGCTTGCGGCCATCGGCGGTAAATAGATGCAGTTTGTCCGGTGGCGCCACCGCCCTGATTCGCTCGCCGATGGCGGGGCCGATGGCGCCGGGAATCCGCACGATCACCTCGCCGGGCGGCAGTTCCCCGGGGTTGGCAGCCACAGCCTGCGTCTCGTTCTGTCGGGCGCCGTAGATGAAGGTTTCGGCCCCCACGTGCTCGATCGCCTCGACGGTGAGGCCAAGTGCCACACCGCCGCCGACGGCCTCATTTGAAATGACAAAATCCTCGGGACGGATTCCGAGGATGCCGGCCTCGTTGACGCGGCTGTCGCCGGCCAGTTGCGATTTGAGTTCATCGGACCGCAGCGCCATCAAATTCATCGGTGGCGCGCCGATGAACGAGGCGACGAAGGTGGTCGCGGGCTTCTGGTAGATGTCGAGCGGATTGCCGATCTGTTCGACCTGGCCGGCGTTCATTACGACAAGGATGTCGGCCAGCGTCATCGCCTCGAGCTGATCGTGGGTGACGTAAATCGCCGTCGTGGAGAGGCGGCGCTGCAGTTTGCGGATCTCGACCCGCATCGCGATGCGCAGCTTGGCATCGAGGTTCGACAGCGGCTCGTCGAACAGAAACACTTTCGGTTGCCGCACGATCGCGCGCCCCATCGCCACGCGCTGGCGCTGGCCGCCGGACAACTGCCGCGGCTTGCGGTCGAGCATGGCGCCGAGTTCGAGGATGCGCGCGGCTTCCTCGACGCGGGTCTTGATCTCGGGCTCGGGCATGCCGCGGTTGCGCAGGCCGTAGGCCATGTTGTTGAAGACGCTCATGTGAGGGTAGAGCGCGTAGTTCTGGAACACCATCGCGATGTCGCGGTCGGCCGGCTCGATCTGGTTGACGATACGGCCGCCGATATCGATCTCGCCGCCGGTTATCGTCTCGAGCCCCGCGACCATCCGCAGCAGCGTGGACTTGCCGCAGCCGGAAGGGCCGACCAGCACGCAGAACTGGCCGTCGCCGACGTCAAATTCGATGCCCTTGATGGCTTCGAAGCCACCGGCATAGGTCTTGCGGACGTTACGCAGCGTTACGTTAGCCATTTAGTTTGCCTTGGGTCACCAGCGCCACTCGCTTCCTCACTTTTCCGTCTCGACCAGTCCGCGCACGAACAGGCGCTGCATGAACACGACAACTGCGACCGGCGGCAGCATCGCCAGGATGGCGGTCGCCATCGCAAGCTGCCATTCAGCCAGCTCGTCGGTCGTGTACAGCATCTTCTTGATGCCGGTGACGATGGTCTGCATCGAATCCTGGGTGGTGATCAGAAGCGGCCACAGATACTGGTTCCAGCCATAGATGAACTGGATCACGAACAGCGCCGCGATCGTCGTTACCGACAGCGGCAGCAGCGTATCCCAGAAGAAGCGGAACGGACCCGCGCCGTCGATCCGCGATGCTTCCAGCAACTCCTCAGGAACCGTCATGAAGAACTGCCTAAACAGCAGCGTTCCCGTGGCGGAAGCGATCAGCGGCATGATCAGCCCTGCGTAGGTGTCGAGCATCTTGAGGTCGGCGACCACCTTGTAGGTCGGATAGATACGCACCTCGACCGGCAGCATCAGCGTGACGAAGATGATCCAGAACGCGGTCTTGCGGAACGGGAAGCGGAAATACACCACGGCGTAGGCCGACAGGATCGAGATGAAGATCTTCCCGATCGCGATGCCGAGTGCCGAGATGAAGGAGTTCATCAGCATGTGGCCGACCGGCTCGCGGCTGGTCCGCGAACCGCCGACGAATATCGCGCGGTAGTAGTTTTCCAGCGTCTGGCTGCCGGGCGTCAGCGGCATGTTGCCGCCGACGACGGTGGCGGCGTCATGGGTGGATGCGATCAGTGCCAAATAGACCGGAAAGGCGACGATGAAGACGCCGAGCGTCAGGATCGCGTAGGCGATGATGTCGCTGAGCGGGCGGTGCTCGACCATCAGTATTGCACCTTGCGCTCGATATATTTGAACTGGACTGCTGTCAGCGCGATCACGATCACCATCAGCACTACCGACTGCGCGGCCGAGCCGCCGAGATCGCCGCCGAGCCGCCCGTCGGCAAACACCTTGTAGACCATCGTGGTGGTGGCGCCGGCCGGGCCGCCGCCGGTGACCGCATCGATGATGCCGAACGTGTCGAAGAAGACGTAGACGACATTGACGACCAGAAGAAAGAACGTCGTCGGCGACAGCAGCGGAAAGACGATGGTCCAGAACCGCCGCATCGGGCCGGCGCCGTCGATCGCGCCGGCTTCCAGCACGCTTTTCGGGATCGATTGCAGGCCGGCCAGGAAGAACAGGAAATTGTAGGAGATCTGCTTCCACACCGCGGCCATCACCACCAGGGCCATGGCGTGGTTGCCGTTGAGCAGCGGATTCCAGTCGAAATTCATCCAGCGCAGCGGCCGCGCCAGCGTGCCGAGCGAGGGATGGAACATGAAGATCCAGAGCACGCCGGCGACCGCGGGCGCCACCGCATAGGGCCAGATCATCAGCGTCTTGTAGGTGCCGGCGGCCTTGAGGTTCTTGTCGGCCTGGGTTGCGAACAATAGCGCAATGGAAAGCGACAACGCCGCGACCAACGACGAGAAGATCACCGTCGTCAGCATCGACTTGTAATATTCAGGCTGGGCGAAAAGGGTCTGGTAATTTTCCAGCCCGACGAACTCGGATGTCAGGCCAAACGCGTCCTCGCGCTTGAAGGATTGAAAGACCGCCTGGCTCGCCGGCCAGTAGAAGAATACGAATGTAATGATGAGCTGCGGCACCAGCAGCAGATATGGCAGCAGCTTGTTGTTGAAGACGACCGACTTTTCCATTCAGGACGCTGTGATGCCAGAGGTGCTCCCTCTCCGAAAAGCGGAGAGGGAGTCTTCGCCGCTACTATTTGGCCGTCTTTTCAAACGTCCGCAACATCGCATTGCCGCGCGCGACCGCGGCGTCGAGGGCTTCCTGGGCGGTCTTCTTGCCAGCCAGCGCCGCTTCCAGTTCCTCGGCCCAGAGATCGCGCATCTGCACCATGTTGCCGAAGCGCAGGCCGCGCGAGTTCTCGGTCGGCTCCTTGTTGGTGAGTTCTTTCAGCGGCGTCTGCAGGACGGGGTTTTTCTCGTAGAAGCCGTCCGCCTTGGTTTTTTCATAGGCTGCCTTGGTGATCGGCAGGTAGCCGGATTTCTGGTGCAGGTCGGCCTGACGGTTGGTGTCGGACAGGAACGTGAAGAACTTGGCGACGCCCTTGTACTCCTCAGGCTTCTTGCCGCCCATCACCCACAGCGAAGCGCCGCCGATGATCGAGTTCTGCGGCGCACCCTGAACGTCCGGGTAGTAGGGCATCGGCGCCGAGGTGAAGTCGAACTTGGCGGTGCTCTTGGCAGTGGCGTAATAGCCCGACGAGGTCAGGAAGATCGCGCACTCGCCGGACGCAAAGCGGTTCTCGCTGGCGTTGGCGCGGCCGGCATAGTCGTAGGTCTTGTCCTTTTGCAGGTCCATCAGGTTCTGCAGATGCTTCACATGCAGCGGCGAGTTGAACGTCAGCACGGTATCGAAACCGTCGAGGCCGTTGGCCTTGCTGCCGATCGGGACGTTATGCCAGGCCGAGAACTGTTCGATATGCACCCATGACGCCCACGCGTTGGAGAATCCGCAGGTCGTGTGCCCGGCCGCCTTCAGCTTCTTGGCGGCGTCGAAAACTTCCGGCCAGGTTTTCGGAATCTCGGCGATGCCGGCCTTCTTCAGCTCGTCGTTGTTGATCCACATCACCGTCGACGACGAGTTGAAGGGAAACGACAGCATGTCGCCCTTCGACGTCGAGTAATAACCCGTGATCGCCGGCAGGTAGGCCTTGGGGTCGAACGGCTCGTTGGCATCCTTCATCAGCTGGTAAACCGGCTTGATGGCGCCGGTGGCGCTCATCATGGTCGCAGTGCCGACCTCGAACACCTGAATGATGTGCGGCGCGGTGCCGGCACGGAACGCCGCAATGCCGGCATTCATGGTGTCGGGATAGCTGCCCTTGAAGGTGGGGACGACCTTGTAGTCGGACTGGCTGGCGTTGAAATCCTCGGCAAGCTTGTTGACGATGTCGTTGTTGCCGCCGGTCATGGCGTGCCACCACTGGATCTCAGTCGCAGCGTAGGCAGGCGTGGCGAGCGCAAGCGCGACAGTCACGCTCGCGGCTACGCCGAATTGTCGAAATGCCATGTAATTCCCTCCAGGTTGGGTCGTCATCTTCGTTTCGCGCGATAGCAGCGCCGGATGACGTGCAAATGACCGTATAAGCGAAAGCATGGTATCGGGGAAGCGGGCCCCTCGGGAAGCCGTCAAATAGGCCAAGGGTGACGGATCCGATCTGCCCCGTCGCCCCTGCGAACGTGTTTGGCCCCGGGAGATTGGCGAGGGCTTGGAGCGGCGAATGCAGGGACGACAGCGGCTACCGCTTCCGCTCCGGTCCGCACACTACGCCCTTGGCGACCATCGCCTCGACCTCGCTCTTGGAGTAGCCGAACTCGCCCAGCACCTCGGCGGAGTGCTGGCTGAATTTCGGTGGGGTCCGGCGCAGGCTCGGTTTGGTTCGCTCCAGGCGGATCGGCGAGGCGACGCCCTTGTACCAGTCCTTCTCGATGACATCGCCGCGGTGAAGCGTGTGGGCGGCGGTCAGCGCCTGGTCGATCGACTGGACCGGGCCGGCCGGCAGGCCAGCCGCGAGCAGGCGGTCGCACAGCGGCGCGGCATCGTGCTGGCTGAACACCGCGGCGAGTTCGGCGCGCAGCGCATCGCGGTTGGCGATGCGGTCCTTGTTGCGGGCAAAGCGCGGATCGGTGCCGAGTTCCGGCTTGCCGATTTCCCTGGCGAGCTTGCGGAAGGTGCCGTCATTGCCGACGCCGATGAAGATGTTGTCGGTGCGGGTCGGAAAGATCGCATAGGGCACGAGATTGGGATGCTCGTTGCCGGTTAGATTCGGCGGCTTGCCATGCATGAAATAATTCGCGGTGTGCGGATGCATGATCGCAAGGCCGGTTTCATACAGCGTGGTCTCGAGGAATTGGCCAAGGCCCGAGCGCTGCCGCTCCGACAGCGCCATCAGGATGCCGATCGCGGCATAAAGCCCGGTGGTGATGTCGACGAGCGGGACGCCGATCCGCATCGGGCCGCTTTGCGGCGAACCGGTCGCGGCGATCATGCCGGTCATGGCCTGGATGATCGCGTCATAGCCGGGATTGCCGCCGCGCGGGCCGTCGCCGCCAAAGCCGGAAATCCGGCAATGCACGAGCTTTGGGAATTTCGCGCGCAGCACGTCGTTGCCGATGCCCCATTTGTCGAGCGTGCCCGGCTTGAAATTCTCGATCAGGACGTCGGCGGTCTCCAGCATCTTGAGCAGCACAGTGCGGCCGCCCTCGGAGGCGAGGTCGAGGCCGATCGAACGCTTGTTGCGGTTGATGCCGACGAAATAGGCGGCGTCCTCCTCGTGGAACGGAGGGCCCCAGTCGCGCACCTCGTCACCGGCGGGCGGCTCGACCTTGATCACGTCGGCGCCGTGGTCGGCGAGGATCTGCGTGCAATAGGGGCCGCCGAGCACGCGCGTGAGATCGATCACGCGCAGGCCCGTCATTGCGCCGGGAGCCGGAGAACTCATGGAAAAAACCTTCGCTCAAGTAAGACCAATGGAATTCTTGAGCTAGCGGTCTTCGGGCGCGTCGGCAATGCCCGCGCGCGCACAGGCGCATGCGGAGACAGAGGCGCGCGAAAACGGCCCGCGGCTTGTTGCAGCGGGCCGTTCGACGCGGTCGTTACGCCACGGTCAGGCGCACATCCACATTGCCGCGGGTGGCGTTGGAATACGGGCAAACCTGGTGGGCCTTCTGGACCAGCGCTTCGGCGTCGGCGCGGGCAAGGCCGGGCAGGGAAACGGCGAGGTCGATATCAAGGCCAAAGCCGCCTTCCGAGCGCGGGCCGATGCCGACGGTGGAGGTAACGGAGGCGTCCGCGGGCACCTTCACGCCGCCGCCCTGAGCTGCAACCGCCTTCATCGCGCCGATGAAACAGGCGGCATAGCCGGCCGCAAACAGCTGTTCGGGATTGTTGCCGGCGCCACCGCCGCCGCCGAGTTCCTTCGGGGTCGCAAGCTTGACGCTGAAGGCGCCGTCAGCCGTCGAGGCGGTGCCGTCGCGGCCGCCGGTGGCCGTTGCGGTGGTCTTGTAGAGGACTTTCACGGACATGTTGGTCTCCCTTGGGTTGGTTTCGATGGCCATCGTATTGCACACAATTAGATTGTGCACAATAGAAAAAATGAAGGGGTCCGCAATTTAATTGTATGCAATTGATTAGGCTCGTCCGCGGCCCTAAATGATCACGGGCGTCCCCACTTGGCGAGGTGCAAATGGCTAGGAAACCGGCGGTCGATCCGCTGCTGCTCGGCAATCAGATCTGTTTCGCGGTGTATTCCACGGCGCATGCCTTCACCCGCGTCTACAAGCCCTTGCTCGACAAGCTCGGGCTGACCTATCCGCAATATCTCGTGATGATGGTGCTGTGGGAGCGCGACGGCGTGCCCGTCAAGGATATCGGCGAGAAGCTGTTCCTCGATTCCGGCACGCTGACCCCGCTCCTGAAGCGGATGGAGGCCGCCGAATTGATCCGGCGCACACGCAGCACCGAGGACGAGCGCCAGGTCCTGATCGCACTGACGCCAAAAGGCCAGGCGCTGCGGGAAAAAGCCAGGGTCGTGCCGCAGGGTATTCTGGCGAGCTCGGCGTGCTCGGTGGGCGAACTGGTGGCGATGAAGAATGAACTGCTCGCGCTGCGCGACAAGTTGAATGCGGCGTTGGGGGAGTAGGGGCGGGCGGCCGCCGGCTAGAGGCGCTTCTTGGCGAAGGCCCGGCCGGAATGGGATTTGAGGTATTTCTCGAACACGCTTCGCCCTTCAGGCTCCGTCGTGGCTGCGCCAAGCGTAGCCCGAAGGGCGAAGCGTGGTGGAGCCAGGCGGGATCGAACCGCCGACCTCTTGCATGCCATGCAAGCGCTCTCCCAGCTGAGCTATGGCCCCTTAACCGACCCGCGCGCCTTGGGCGACGCGCAGGCACCCTGAACCACAGTTCAGGGCCGATCTCAAGTCTCTTCGTCGCCGCCGACGTCACCAATGATGTCGGTGACGTCCTCATCGCCTTCTTCCTCGTCGGGAATGAAGGTCGAATCGTCGTCTTCGTCACCCTCGATGGTCTCGTCGATTTCGATGTCGTCTTCCGATTCGGGAACGACGGCCTTGACCTTGCCGGTGTTCTCCTCGGCATCAGCCTCTTCGAGCGAGACCAATTCCTCGGCCTCGGCCGGTTCCGGCGCATCGGCGGCGGCGCTTGCTGCGGCGGCAGCGCGTGCAGCATCACCGCGGGCTGCCCGGGGCGGCGCAATCGGCGCAATCGGCACGACCTCACCGGTATAGGGCGAGATCACCGGACTCTTGTTCAAGTCATAGAACTTCTTACCCGTCGTCGGGCAAATGCGTTTGGTTCCGAGATCGGATTTGGCCACGTGTGGAGTCCTGGGAATTTCTGAAAAACGGTGCTTCACTTGGCTAGTTGCTAGGCCGCTGTCAATAGCGGTTTGCGCGCATGAGACGGCCGCGTGACGCGGTGTTGCCTATGTGATACCTGCCGCCCTGCGCGAGAGGACACAATCTTGACCCATTCAGACCGGCTTGCAGCCCACCCGACCCCGCTGGAATCCCGCTCCAGCGGTTCCCTGACCGGTAAAGTCCGGGTTCCCGGCGATAAGTCGATATCGCACCGGGCCCTGATCCTGGGGGCGCTTTCGGTCGGCCAGACCACGATTTCCGGCCTGCTTGAGGGCGAAGACGTGCTCAATACGGCGAAATCTATGCAGGCGCTGGGCGCCAAGGTCGAGCGAACAGGCCCGTTTGCCTGGCAGGTGAGGGGCGTCGGGGTGGCGGGCTTCGCCCAACCCGCAAGCCCGCTCGATTTCGGCAATTCCGGCACCGGTTGCCGGCTGGTGATGGGGGCGGTCGCCGGCTGCCCGATTTCGGCGGTCTTCGACGGCGACGCCTCACTGCGCTCGCGGCCGATGCGGCGGATCCTCGATCCCCTGGAATTGATGGGCGCCAGGACCGGCGAGGCCAAGGAAGGCGGCCGCCTGCCGCTGACGCTGCATGGTGCCCGCGATCCCGTGCCAATCCTGTACCGGACGCCGGTGGCCTCCGCCCAGATCAAATCGGCGGTGCTCTTGGCGGGCCTCGCAGCGCCGGGTGTCACGACCGTGATCGAACAGGAGGCGAGCCGCGACCATACCGAACTGATGCTGAAGCATTTTGGCGCGCAGATCGTCTCGACCAGGGAAGGCAGCCATGGCCGGAAGATCGCGCTCACCGGCCAGCCCGAACTGCACGGCGCCGATGTCGTGGTGCCCGCCGATCCCTCTTCTGCAGCGTTCCCGATCGTCGCGGCGCTCATCGTCGAGGGCTCCGACATCGTCTTCTCCGACGTCATGACCAACCCACTGCGCACCGGCCTGATCACGACCTTGCGCGAGATGGGCGCCTCGATCGAGGAGAGCGACGTGCGTGGCGACGTCGGCGAGCCGATGGCCACCCTGCGCGTGCGGGCATCAAAACTGCGCGGCGTCGAAGTGCCGCCGGAGCGCGCGCCCTCGATGATCGACGAATATCTGGTGCTCGCGGTTGCGGCCTCGTTTGCCGAAGGCACCACCATCATGCGCGGCCTGCAGGAGCTGCGCGTCAAGGAATCAGACCGGCTGGAGGCGACCGCCGACATGCTGCGCGTCAACGGCGTCAAGGTCGAGGTCGCGGGCGACGATCTGATCGTCGAAGGCCGTGGCCACGTGCCCGGCGGCGGCCTTGTCGCCACCCACATGGATCATCGCATCGCGATGTCGGCGCTGGTGATGGGGCTTGCCGCCGACAAGCCGGTAAAGATCGACGACACCACCTTCATCGCCACCAGCTTTCCGGATTTCATTCCGATGATGCGCGGGCTCGGGGCGGAATTTTCATAAAGCGGAGGCTTGCGCGGTCAGGACGGCGCAAGCCCCAGGCTGGTCACTGCCTCGAGCCAGATGGGCGATTCTTCCTTGTACAGTTTCTGCGTCTCCTCGAAGGTCATCGCGGTGTCGTCGACGCCGAATGATTTCATCAGCTGCAGTACTTTTTCAGTCTTGCCGCCCTCGACGAGGAGTTTTGACAGCTTCTGAACGATTTCCGGTGGCGTGCCTGTCGGCACGGCGCAGCACTGGAAGCCGGTCAGCTTGAAGATCGGCGATGTGGTGCCCTGCTCTGCAAAGGAAGGGACGTCGGGCAATGTCGACATGCGCTTGCGCGAGACGGCGACCGCACGGCCGCGGCCGCTCTGCAGCACGGACAACGCCGCGGAGTAGCTGCCGTGGGCGCCATCGATAAATCCGCCGGCCAGATCGGTCCACATGGGCGCTTCGCCGCGATAGTGCACCGCTTCCATCTTGAGACCGTATTGCTTGTTCATTTCGGCGACCGCCATGTGCGCGTATGACCCTGCGCCATAGGTGCCGATGTTGATCTTCTCGGCCTTCTTCGCGTAGGCGACAAATTCGGCGAGAGTCTTGGCACCGGTCTTCTCGCCGGCCACGAACGGCAGGCTGCCTGCCGGCATGATCGAGACGAGGGTGAAATCCTTGTCGGCGTCGTAAGCGATGTCCTTGATCAGAACGCGGTTCATGATCATCGTCGTCGAGATCGTGAACATCAGAGTGTAGCCGTCCGGCGCGGCGCGTTTGGCTTCAACCGCCGCGACCGATCCTGAGGCACCGGCCTTGTTTTCCACCACCACATTCTGGTCCGTGGTGGCCCGGATATATTCTCCATAGGTCCGCGCAAACAGATCAGTCTGACCTCCGGCGGGATAGCCGGCGATGATCTTGATGGGCTTGATCGGCCAGTCGGTCTGCGCATGCGCCGAACTCCCGATCAATGGGATCGCCGAGGCTGCTGCGGCGGTGCCAATAAACTGACGTCGTGAAATGGTGCTCATCGTATCCCTCCGGCCGTTATCATTTTTTTGAATCGGGCGATTCGCAGTCGGAATGCCCCGGCTGGTCTCAGGATAGAGACGGGCAGCGGCGGGGGCGAGGCACATTTGGACGCATCTGGCGCGCATATGTCCGCATCGCGGAATTCAGGTTTCCTGGCGGTGAGGCCGCCGTTTCCCGGAGCGGTGGCCCCATCACCTCTGACGCATGGTCTTGACCGCCATGGCCGCTCTGTCGCACATGGCGCTCATGATCATCGCCATCGACGGACCCGCCGCCTCGGGCAAGGGCACGCTGGGCAAGCGGCTCGCGCAGCACTACGGCTATCGCCACCTCGACACCGGCGTGATTTACCGCGCCGTGGCCAAAATGCTGCTGGACCAGGGTTTTGATCTCACCGATGAAGCCCGCGCCGTCGCCGCGGCGATGGCGCTCGATCCGGAAAACTTCGGCCATCCCGAACTGAAGTCGCAGCGCATCGGCGATGCTGCTTCGGTGGTCTCCGCCATCCCCACGGTACGGGAAGCGCTGGTCAGTTTTCAGCGCCAGTTCGCGGCCGGTCCGCCCGGCGCGGTGCTCGACGGGCGCGACATCGGCACCGTGATTTGCCCGAATGCCGAAGTGAAGATTTTCGTCGTCGCCGACCCAAAGGTGCGGGCCCACCGCCGCACGCTGGAAGCGCTCGCGCGGGGTGAAGCGGCGGATGAAGCGCTGGTGCTGGCCGATATTCTCAAGCGCGACGAGCGGGACCGCAATCGGGCCGCGGCGCCTCTGAAGGCGGCCCCCGATGCGCATGTCCTGGACAATTCCAATCTCGATATCGAAGGCGGCGTTCGCGCCGCGATCGCGATCGTCGAGGCTGTCCGCGCCAGGCGGTGAAGTCTCCGGTTCAGTTCTTCGAGCGGTCGCGGTCGAACGGCAATCGCTGTTCGGCCATCAGCACGGGCTTCGATTTGGCCGCGGCCATCGCCTTGTCGGTCGCAAAATAGGCCGGCTTGCCGGCAACGGCCGTAGCGACGGTAAAGACGGCGACGGCGGTCATCGCGATCAGGCTCTTCATGGTGGCACTCCCCCTGTTTTTGAACCGTGCCATCGTTGGGGGGCGGCACTTAAGGCCGGGTTCCATCTCGCCTGACACTGCGGGCCTTTTGCGTCATGCGGTGAACAAGGCGTTGAAAACATGGGCCCATGGCGAGCGTCCGTCAGCCCTACAAGCCCCGTAAACCGGGCATTTCCGCTTGCCGAAAAGACCCCTTGGGGCTATATCACCGGCCATCCGGGCCGCCATCGATGAGATCAGGGCTGTCCGAGCGGGCCGGCAGGAGGTTTGAACCCCTGTCGTCATTGGAGGAAAGCCCGCTCCAGGTTCTTGAAGTCGATACGCTCGTTTCAGGCTCCGGATAAATCAACGTATCGAACGTGCAGGCATGCTGCCGGCCCGCCATTTGCGATTTCCCGCAAACGGCGGTCGTTAGGGTTTGCGGACCCCTGACACTTCACGCGCGATACGCCCCTTAACCCGACTGGCCGGCGATACCCGCATCTGGAGAACAAATGGCTTCGACTGCTGCTTCTTATAATCCTACCCGCGACGATTTCGCTGCGATGCTGGACGAGTCCTTCGCCGGCGGCAATTTGCAGGAAAGCTCCGTCATCAAGGGCAAGGTAGTTGCAATTGAAAAGGACATGGCCGTCATCGACGTCGGCCTGAAGACCGAAGGCCGCGTGGCGCTGCGTGAGTTCGCAGGACCCGGCCGCGACAGCGAACTCAAGGTTGGCGACGAAGTCGAGGTGTTCCTCGACCGGATCGAGAATGCGCTCGGCGAAGCCGTGCTGTCGCGCGACAAGGCGCGCCGCGAGGAGAGCTGGGGCAAGCTCGAGAAGGCCTTCAACAACAACGAGAAGGTTCACGGCGTCATCTTCAACCAGGTCAAGGGCGGCTTCACCGTCGATCTCGACGGCGCGGTGGCCTTCCTGCCGCGTTCGCAGGTCGACATCCGCCCGATCCGCGACGTCGCGCCGCTGATGAACAATTCGCAGCCGTTCCAGATCCTCAAGATGGACCGCCGCCGCGGCAACATCGTGGTGTCGCGCCGCACGGTTCTCGAAGAGACCCGCGCCGAGCAGCGCCAGGAGCTGGTGCAGAACCTCGAAGAGGGTCAGGTGATCGACGGCGTGGTCAAGAACATCACCGATTACGGTGCGTTCGTTGATCTCGGCGGCATCGACGGCCTCTTGCACGTCACCGATATCGCCTGGCGCCGGGTCAATCACCCGACCGAGGTGCTCACCATCGGCCAGACCGTCAAGGTCAAGATCATCAAGATCAACCACGAGACCCACCGTATCTCGCTCGGCATGAAGCAGCTGCTGGACGATCCGTGGCAGGGCATCGAGGCGAAGTATCCGCTGAACGCACGCTTCACCGGCCGCGTCACCAACATCACCGACTACGGCGCGTTCGTCGAACTGGAGCCGGGCATCGAAGGCCTGATCCACGTCTCGGAAATGTCGTGGACCAAGAAGAACATGCACCCCGGCAAGATCGTTTCGACCTCGCAGGAAGTCGAAGTGCAGGTTCTCGAAGTGGATTCGGTCAAGCGCCGCATCTCGCTCGGCCTCAAGCAGACCATGCGCAACCCCTGGGAGGTCTTCGTCGAGAAGTTCCCGGTCGGTGCGACCGTCGAAGGCGAGGTCAAGAACAAGACCGAGTTCGGTCTGTTCCTCGGTCTCGACGGCGACGTCGATGGCATGGTCCATCTCTCCGACCTCGACTGGAAGCTTCCGGGCGAGCAGGTGATCGACAACTTCAAGAAGGGCGACATGGTCAAGGCCGTGGTGCTCGACGTCGATGTCGAAAAGGAGCGCATCTCGCTCGGCGTCAAGCAGCTCGAAGGCGACCCCTTCGCAGAGCCTGGCGACGTCAAGAAGGGTGCAGTCGTGACCTGCGAAGTGCTCGAAGTGAAGGAAGCCGGCATCGAGGTGAAAATCTCGGGTACCGATTTCTCGACCTTCATCAAGCGGTCGGAACTCGCCCGCGACCGCAACGATCAGCGCGCCGAGCGTTTCGCCGTCGGCGAGAAGGTCGATGCCCGCGTGATCCAGTTCGACAAGAAGGCCCGCAAGGTGCAGGTCTCGATCAAGGCGCTGGAAGTTGCCGAAGAGAAGGAAGCCATCGCGCAGTATGGTTCCTCCGATTCGGGAGCGACGCTGGGCGACATTCTCGGCACCGCGCTCAAGAACCGCGACAAGTAGGCACAGCTTCCCTGTTCGCAAAGACCAGGCCCCGGTTTCGACCGGGGCCTTTTTTGTTGCACCGGTGTCGTCCCGGCCTTCGCCGGGACCCATAACCACAGGGGTTTGTGGTTGTGAAAAACTGGAGCTCCAGCCTGGCGCGACAATCAGGATTGGTGGTTATGGGTCCCCGCCTCCGCGGGGACGACAACTGGGCCTTGTTTTCTTCATATTGCATCGCAATTGATGTAATTGGATAATGCGCTGGTGACGCTGCGAAGGCAAAACGGCGCTGCCGACCCCAGGAGAATTTCGATGTCGCTCGATTCGGACGTGATCGTCGATCGCCGCAGGATACGCCGCAAGCTGACTTTCTGGCGCCTGGTGGCGGCCGTGGTCGTTCTTGCCGCGGTCGTTGTCGTCGGTGTGCTGGCGACACCCGCCGGCCGCTCGTCGCTGTCGGTGTCCGGCTCGATTGCCCGCGTCAATATCGAAGGCCTCATTCGCAGCGATCAGCAACGCGTCGAGGCGCTGGAGCGGCTGGAGAAGTCGTCGGCCGCCGCCGTCATCGTGCACATCAATTCGCCGGGTGGCACCACCGCCGGCTCCGAGCAGCTTTACGATGCGCTGATGCGGCTGAAGGCCAAGAAGCCGCTGGTCGTGGTGGTCGAAGGGCTGGCCGCCTCGGGCGGTTACATCGGGGCGCTTGCGGCCGATCATATCATCGCCCAGCAGAGCTCATTGGTCGGCTCGATCGGTGTGTTGTTTCAGTTTCCGAATTTCACCGAGTTGATGAAGACCGTCGGCGTCAAGGTCGAGGAAGTGAAATCCTCGCCGCTGAAGGCGGCGCCGAACGGCTTTGAGCCAACCAGCCCGGAGGCGCGGGCGGCGCTCGACGCGCTGGTGAAGGACTCTTACGCCTGGTTCCGCGGCCTCGTGAAGGCGCGGCGCGGCATGGACGAGGCGTTGCTCGACAAAGTCGCGGACGGACGCGTGTTCACCGGCCGCCAGGCGGTCGAGCTGAAGCTGGTCGATCAGCTCGGCGACGAGAAAACCGCGGTGGCATGGCTGGTCGCCGAGAAGAAGATCAAGAGCGATCTGCCGGTGCGCGATTTCAAGCTGACCCCGCGGTTCGGCGACATGACTTTCCTGCGCGCAGTCGCGTCCGTCAGCTTCGATGCGCTCGGCCTGAGCGCGATCGCGCGCCAGATCGAGCAGGCCGGCGTCACAGGTGCCGTCGACCAGCTGGCATTGGACGGTATGCTGGCACTTTGGCGGCCCGCGGCCTCCAATTGAACCCGCGCAAGCGAGGTTTGGCGCGGTCCTCCCGCATTGCGGGTGTTGCGACAACCCCTTTCCGGGCCATTTGTCACGTCATTTCGCGTGGCCCAAAATTGATTTAGCGTCTTGACAGTTCAAGGCATTTTCACGGAAATGGAAGTCCGCACGACAGTGGACCCCAGTCTCGATGATCAAATCCGAACTTGTTCAGCGCATCGCCGAGCACAACCCGCATCTTTATCAGCGGGATGTGGAGAACATTGTGAACGCGATTCTCGATGAGATCGTCGCTGCCCTGGCGCGCGGCGACCGTGTCGAGCTCCGCGGTTTCGGCGCTTTCTCGGTCAAGCATCGTCCAGCCCGCGCAGGGCGCAATCCACGCACCGGCGCGCATGTGCCGGTCGATCAGAAGAGCGTCCCGTTTTTCAAGACGGGCAAGGAAATGCGTGAGCGGCTGAACCGCGAGGGCGGTTCGCCCGAGGCCGGCGCGTAACCATAGCGTTTTCAAGCGAAGTGGGCCCGGTTCGCGTGAAGAGAACGCGTCAAATAAAAGACTCCACCGGGTTCTGAAGATCGGGTGCCGTGTTGCGGGACAAGCGCTCGCCGATGTCAGCTGCTTCAAGAGTCCGCACTGCGAGATATGGTCATGCGAAAATTCTTCTCGGCGCTGGTCGTCATTCCCTTAGGCGTCATCTTCATCTTCTTTGCGGTCGCCAACCGTCATTCGGTGACGGTGTCGTTCGATCCGTTCGAATCCGTCAATCCGTCGGTCGCGGTGTCGATGCCGCTGTTCGTCGTGATTATTGCGGTCGCGATTTTGGGGGTCGCGGCGGGCGGCTCGGCGACCTGGTTCCGCCAGCGCCGCTGGCGCCGCGCCGCACGCCAGCACGAGGCCGAGGCCCGGCGGGCGCGGTCGGAAATAGCTGATCTGCGCGCCGCGGCGGCGGTCTCCCGGGGCGGCGTGCCGCAGCTTGCAGCACCGGCGCCGCGCGGCTTTTACGGGGCCGCCGGGCGAGACAAGCAGGGCGCGACGTTGTAGAACCCGCCCAAACAGCTCCGTTCCAACCCGCACTTCGCGGCTTGAAAGCCGCGCCCGAGAGACCATGTCCCTGCTCGTCAAAATTTGCGGCCTGTCCACGCGCGAGACGCTCGACGTCGCGCTCGGGGCTGGCGCCGATATGGTCGGATTCGTGTTCTTCCCCCCGTCGCCGCGGCATGTCGGCCTCGAGACCGCGCGCGAGCTCGGCATGCAGGCCAAGGGCCGCGCCGTCAAGGTGGCGCTCACGGTCGATGCCGACGACGCGACGCTCGAGAATATCGTCGAGACCCTGCGGCCGGACATCCTGCAACTACATGGCAAGGAAACCACCGCGCGGCTGCGCGACATCAAGGCGAAATTCGGTCTGCCGCTGATGAAGGCGCTGCCGGTTGAGACCGCGGCCGATCTCGTGCCGCTTGCGGGCTATGCTGCGGTCGCCGACCGCATCCTGTTCGACGCCCGCGCGCCAAAAGAGGCCACCCGCCCGGGCGGGTTAGGGGCCGTGTTCGACTGGCGCCTGCTTGAGAAGCTCGACCTCGAACTGCCGTTCATGGTTTCGGGCGGGCTCAACGCCTCCAACCTCGCCGAGGCCGTTCGCGTCACCCGTGCGGGCGGCGTCGATGTGTCCTCGGGCGTCGAGCGTTCGCCCGGCGTCAAGGATCCCGACATGATCCGCGATTTTATCCGCGCCGCGCGCGCCACCGAAGAATTGATGGTCCGATGAATCCAGGTCAGCCGAACTCCTTGCCAAACTCCTTCCGCACCGGCCCCGACGAGCGCGGGCATTTTGGTAATTTCGGTGGCCGCTTCGTCGCCGAAACGCTGATGCCGCTGATCCTGGATCTGGAGAAGGCCTACGTCGCGGCCAAGGCCGATCCGTCGTTCGCTGCGGAAATGAAGGGCTTTCTCAAGCACTATGTCGGACGGCCGTCGCCGCTGTACTTCGCCGAGCGCCTGACCGAGCATCTCGGCGGCGCAAAAGTCTATTTCAAGCGCGAGGAGCTCAACCACACCGGCTCGCACAAGGTCAATAATGTGCTCGGCCAGATCATGGTCGCGCGCCGGATGGGCAAGAAGCGCATCATCGCCGAAACCGGCGCCGGCCAGCACGGCGTCGCCACCGCGACGCTGTGTGCGCGGTTCGGGCTGGAATGCATCGTCTATATGGGCGCGGTCGACGTCGCGCGTCAGGCGCCCAACGTGTTCCGCATGGAAATGCTCGGCGCCAAGGTGATCCCGGTTCAATCAGGGACGCGCACACTGAAGGACGCGATGAACGAGGCGCTGCGTGACTGGGTCACCAACGTGCACAACACCTTCTACTGCATCGGCACGATCGCGGGGCCGCATCCCTATCCGATGATGGTGCGCGACTTCCAGTGCGTGATCGGTGACGAGACCCGCGAGCAGATGCAGGAGGCCGAGGGGCGCTTGCCGGATTCGCTGGTCGCCTGCATCGGCGGCGGCTCCAATGCGATGGGACTGTTTCATCCCTTCCTCGACGATCCCTCGGTCGAGATTTTCGGTGTCGAGGCGGCAGGCCATGGCCTGACCCAGCTGCATGCGGCCTCGATCGCCGGCGGCCGGGCCGGCGTGCTGCATGGCAACCGCACCTATTTGTTGATGGACGATGACGGCCAGATCCAGGACGCGCATTCGATCTCGGCGGGACTGGATTATCCCGGCATCGGGCCGGAGCATTCCTGGCTCTATGAAAACGGCCGGGTCACCTATCTGAGCGCCACCGACGACGAGGCGCTCGCCGCGTTCCAATTGCTGTCGCGGCTGGAAGGCATCATCCCGGCGCTGGAATCGGCACACGCCATCGCCAAGGTTGTGGAACTCGCGCCGAAACGGCCCAGGGATCATCTGATGGTCGTCAATCTCTCGGGCCGTGGCGACAAGGACATCCCGCAGGTCGCCGAAATCTTGAAGGGTGAGAAGAAGTGAGTACCCGTATCGACGCGCGCTTCGCCGAACTCGCCAAGCAGGGCCGCTCGGCTTTCGTCACCTTCCTGATGGCTGGCGATCCCGATCCGAAAACCTCGCTCGACATCCTCAAGACGCTGCCGAAGGCCGGCGCCGACATGATCGAGATCGGCATGCCCTTTACCGATCCGATGGCCGACGGGCCGTCGATTCAGGCGGCGGGCCTGCGCGCCCTGAAAGCCGGCATGACCCTGAAGAAGACGCTGGAGATGGTGCGCGGCTTCCGCAAGGACGACGACACCACGCCGCTGGTGCTGATGGGCTATTACAATCCGATCTACATTTACGGCGTCGACAAGTTCCTTGTCGACGCGAAGACCGCTGGCGTCGATGGTCTGATTATCGTCGATCTGCCGCCGGAAGAGGACGACGAGCTGTGCCTGCCGGCGATGAAGGCCGGGCTCAATTTCATTCGCCTGGCGACGCCGACCACCGACGACAAGCGCCTGCCGGCGGTGCTCGCGAACACCTCGGGTTTTGTCTATTACGTCGCGATCACCGGCATCACCGGCAGCGC
This sequence comes from Bradyrhizobium sp. AUGA SZCCT0176, assembly GCF_018130145.1. Taxonomy (GTDB): domain Bacteria; phylum Pseudomonadota; class Alphaproteobacteria; order Rhizobiales; family Xanthobacteraceae; genus Bradyrhizobium. The sequence goes on from NZ_JAFCMB010000001.1 coordinate 363,308, forward strand.
CAGCGCCGATTCCCACGTGGTCGGTGAAGCCGTCGCCCGAATCAAGCGGCATACCAAGCTGCCGGTCTGCGTCGGCTTCGGTATCAGGACGCCGGATGCCGCGCGCGCGATCGCCGAGAACGCCAATGGCGCGGTGGTCGGCACCGCCCTGGTCGATGCCCTGCGCGGCAGCCTCGACGCCGAGGGGCGCGCCACCGCCAAGACCGTACCCGCCGTGGCCGATCTCGTCGCCGCCCTGGCTCAGGGGGTTCGGGGCGCCAAACAGGCCGCAGAATAGGCCATTTTGGCGTAGATTGAGGCGGTACCTGCGGCTTGTCGGGTCAGACCGGGGCCGCCATATATTGCAACTGATGCGTCCAACCGCATTTCGGAGCGAAACATGAATTGGCTCACCAACGTCGTCCGGCCGAAGATCCGCAGCATCCTGCGCCGCGAGACGCCGGAGAATCTGTGGATCAAGTGCCCGGATTCCGGGCAGCTCGTGTTCTACAAGGACGTCGAGGCCAACCAGTTCGTGATTCCCGGTTCGAACTATCACATGCGCATGGGCGCGGTGGCGCGGCTGAAGTCGATCTTCGACAACGAGACCTGGTACGATATCGCGCTGCCCGACGTGACCGCCGATCCGCTGAAGTTTCGCGACGAGCGCAAATATGCCGACCGCATCAAGGATGCGCGCGCCAAGACCGGATTGAACGACGCCATCAAGGTCGGCTACGGCAAACTCGAAGGCGCCGGCGTCGTCGTGGCCGTGCAGGATTTCGATTTCATGGGCGGTTCGCTCGGCATGGCCGCGGGTGAAGCGATCGTGCGTGGGCTCGAGCTCGCGGTCGAAAAGAAATCGCCGTTCATCGTGTTCGCCGCTTCCGGCGGCGCGCGGATGCAGGAAGGCATTTTATCGCTCATGCAGATGCCGCGAACGACGGTCGGCGTGCAGATGCTGCGCGAAGCAAAACTGCCCTACATCGTCGTGCTGACCAATCCGACCACCGGCGGCGTCACGGCATCCTACGCCATGCTGGGCGACGTGCAGATCGCCGAGCCCGGTGCGCTGATCGGATTCGCCGGCGCGCGCGTCATCGAACAGACCATTCGCGAGAAACTGCCGGAAGGTTTTCAGCGCGCCGAATATCTGCGCGACCACGGCATGGTCGACATGGTGGTGCACCGCCACGAAATGCGTCCCACCTTGGCGCGGCTGTGCCGGCTGCTGACGAAGTCGCCGGCGCCTGAGGTTGCGTCGAAAGCCGTGCTGCAGGTCACCGACCCGGCCCAGATCGTCTCGGCGCCGGAAGCGGTGCCGGCCGCACCGCACGCGTGAACGCACTCGCCGCCAGACCGCAGCCTTCGCTCGACGAATTGATCGCGCGGCTGTCGGCGCTCCATCCCAGCCGCATCGATCTCAGCCTCGATCGCATGCAGGCCCTGCTGGCGCGGCTCGATCACCCTGAAGGCAAGCTGCCGCCGGTGATCCATGTCGCCGGGACCAACGGCAAGGGTTCCACCATTGCCTATCTGCGCGCGATCCTGGAAGCCGCGGGCCTGCGCGTCCACGTCTATACCTCGCCCTATCTGGTGCGGCTCAACGAATGCTTTCGTCTTGGCCGCAGCGGTGGCGGCGTGCTGGTCGATGACGATGAATTGTGCGCCGTGCTCGGGCATTGCGAACACGCCAACAATGGCGATCCGATCACGATTTTCGAGATCGAAACCGCGGCGGCGTTTTCTCTGTTTGCACAGCATCCGGCCGATGTCGTGCTGCTGGAAGTGGGCCTCGGCGGACGGCTGGACGCCACCAATGTGATCGACGCGCCGATTGCGAGCGTGATTGCGCCGGTCAGCATGGATCATACGGAATTCCTCGGCAATTCGCTGACCGAGATCGCCGGTGAGAAAGCCGCCATCATCAAGCGCAATGCGCCGGTGGTTTGTGCCGAGCAGGCGCCGGAAGCGATGGCGGTGATCGAGGCGCATGCGCGCCGCATGCGCGCGCCGCTGCATGCGGCCGGCCAGCAATGGCATGTCAGCGTCGAGCGCGGCAGGCTGGTCTATCAGGACGATCGCGGCCTGATGGATCTGGTGGCGCCAAAACTGTTCGGCCGGCATCAGTTCGACAATGCCGGGCTCGCGATCGCGACCTTGCGTGCGCTCGACACCTTCAAGATCGGCATGCCCCATTTCGAGGCCGGCATCGTCAACGCCGAATGGCCGGCGCGGATGCAGCGCCTGGTTTCGGGCGCGCTGGTCGAGCAGGGCCCACAGGGCTGCGAGATTTGGCTCGATGGCGGACACAATGCCGAAGGCGGGCGCGTCGCCGCGGCGGCGCTGGGGGATCTGGAGGAGAGGGTGTCGCGGCCGCTGGTCGTCATAACAGGCATGATGGCGAACAAGGATGCCGGCGCGTTCCTCGCCAATTTCGCCGGGCTGACGCGCCATATCATGGCGGTGCCAATCCCCGGTCGCGACAATGCGAGTTCGATGGCCATGGCGGCGTCGATGCCGCCGGACCGGCTGGCGGATGCCGCCCGCGCCCTCGGCATGCGCGTGGAAAATGCCGCCAGCGTCGAAGCCGCGCTTCAAACACTGTCGCGTCTGGCTTATGAAGTGCCGCCGCGCATCCTGATCACAGGATCGCTATACCTCGCGGGCCATGTGCTGGCCGCCAATGGCACGCCGCCTGCATAACACCCTCGTGTCCCGGACGCGGTGCAGCGTCCTTCACGCTGCTCCGCAGAGCCGGGACCCATCTGGACCCCGGATCAGCAGCGCACCGTCGGAGTCGCGCGAAGCGCGATCCTGAGCGCGCTGCGCAGCATCCGGGGTACGTAGACTTAGACGGGACTGGAAGCACCATGCGTTTTGCCGCGATTGCCGATGTGCACGGAAACTATCTCGCGCTGGAAGCTGTCATCGCCGACATCCGCGCGCAGGGCATCAAAGAGATCGTCAATCTCGGCGACATCGCGAGCGGCCCGCTCGACGCTCGGCGCGCGATGGATGCGTTGATCGCGCTCGATGCCGTGCACGTGCTCGGCAACCATGACCGCTATCTGATAGACCGGCCGCCGGAGAAGATGGGTTCCTGGGACCGGCCGGCCCATGCGCAACTCGACAAGACGCATCTCGACTGGCTGCGCGCGGTGCCGCCGACGCGCGTCTATCGCGACCTTGTGTTTCTCTGTCACGCCACGCCTGCGCACGACGAAGTCTATTGGCTGGAGACCGTGCTCCCCGACGGTACCGTTTGCATGTCGTCGCCGGATGCGATCGAGAAGCAAGCCGCTGGAATCACGCAGCCGCTGATCCTGTGCGCCCACACCCATGTCGCGCGCACCGTCCGGCTTGGCGATGGCCGCAGAATCGTCAATCCCGGCAGCGTCGGCTCACCCGGTTATCGCGACACCCATCCGTTTCCGCATGTGATCGAAGCCGGCACGCCGGACGCGCGCTATGCGATCCTCGAACTGGCCGATGGATCCTGGCGCGTGACGTTCCGCCATGTGCCCTACGACCATGAGGCGATGGCGGCGCTGGCGCGGCAGAACGGCCAGCTTGAGCTGGCCTCCGCGCTGGCGACGGGTTGGATCGGGTAAGAGCGATGTCCGGCTACGACGAGGCGTATCGTCGTGTGCGGGCCGATGGTCATTCGGGTTGGGCAGGAAGCCGGCATCACCAGAACGTCGCTCGGATGACTGCAACGCTTGATCGGCTGGAACACGAGACCTTTCCGCGGCCGCCCGCAAGAGTGCTCGAACTCGGATGCGGCAATGGCATGTCGTCATCGCTATGGATGGCCCGCAAGACTTACGAGGTGTACGGCATCGATATTTCCGATATCGCTGTCGCCTGGGCCAGGGAACTGTTCGATGCATGCGGTCTTTCCGGCTCCTTCCGGCAAGGCAGCGTTTGCGAGATGACGTTCTTTCCCGAAAGGTCCTTTGACATCGCGATCGACGGCAGCTGTCTGCATTGCCTGATCGGAAGCGACAGAGCCCGGTGCCTTCGGGAGGTTCGCCGCATTCTTCGGCCCGGCGGCGTTTTCGTCGTCAGCAGCATGTGCGGTTTGCCGAAGTCCGATGAGGCCAAGGCTCGCTTTGACCCGCTAACCGGTCATTTGTTGGAGAATGGCCGGCCCTACCGGACGCTGAAGCTCCTGCCGGATCTCGTGCAGGAGTTGGAGGACGCGGGCTTCGGCGTGCAGAACACGCAGGTCGGCGTCAATCCATGGTGGGATCATGCCACCATGGTCTGTCGGATCAGGGATGGCTCAACGCAAACGGCCGGCTAATCGCCGGCCGCTCAACGAATCAGATAGCGAAAAACCTCAGACCGCCGCAGTGATCCACTGCTGCAGCTTCGCCTTCGGCGCGGCGCCGACCTGGCGGGAGGCCATCTCGCCGCCCTTGAAGATCATCAGGGTCGGGATCGACATCACGCCGTATTTCGAGGCCGTCTTCGGGCTCTCGTCGACGTTCAGCTTCACGATCTTGACCTTGTCGCCCATCGCGCCGGAAATCTCGTCGAGCGCCGGGGCGATCATGCGGCAGGGGCCGCACCATTCGGCCCAGAAATCCACGACCACCGGCCCGGTCGCGTTGAGCACTTCGGCTTCGAAATCGGCGTCAGAAACCTTGCCAACGGCCATGGGAATACCTCGTTCGGTTGAAAACAGCGCGCGGATGAGAATCGCGCCTTAGGATCATATTGACGAACCTATGAACGCGATCTTGCCGGGTCAAGCGCGGTCACGCCGAGATGATAGGATGCCAGTGCCGCGTCCAGCGCGGGGGCGGAAATCTCCATCAAATCAGGCGTTTCGGTCCAGAGCAGCGCGGCCCGGACCGGCAGCTGGGGATAAAGTTTTGCCAGTACCGCCCGGTAGAGCGCGAGCTGGCGGACATAGCCGCGCGGCGCCTCGGCAGGCAGCTTGGGCGGGGCGTGGTTGGTCTTGTAGTCGACGATCAAAACCTCTCGCTCGGTCACCACCAGCCGGTCGATCTGGCCGGAAACCAGCGCCGGTGGCTGCCCGGCCCGGTCCAGCCGTCCGACGATCGAGACCTCGGCCTGGCTGCCCGGTGCAAAGGCGTGCGCAAAGCGCGCATCCGCAATCAGCGCCAGCGCTTTTTCCGCCAGCGTGAGCCGTTCGTCGTCGGTCCAGCCGCCGGCGTTGCGGGCGAGGTAGGACAACGCGGCCTCGCGGCGGCGTTCGGCGGCGATATCGGGCAGCGACTGCAGCAACCGGTGCACCAGCGTGCCGCGCTTGAGAGCCTTGGCGCGGGCGAGGATCGATTCGCCTGACCGGACCGGATGGCTGTCGTCGTCAGCGGGATCGGACGGGCGCAGCAAACCCTCCGCCGGACGCTCCGGCTGCGCCGGTGTCAGCAACCACGATGGAAAATCGATCGATGGCGTCTTTGCCGGCGTAACTGATCCCGTGGCAGGCACGACTTTCTCGGCCCGCAAATAGCGCTTCACGACGCCGCTCGATGTCATGATCTCCTCGAGCTGCAATTCGGAACGGTCGAGGCCCTTGCTGATAAGATCATACCAGGAGGAGGGGCGAACATCCTTCCTGTTGCCGGGCATGCAACCACCGACGATCAGGCGATCGGCCGCGCGCGTCATCGCCACGTAAAGCAGGCGGCGGTATTCATCCTCGGTATCGCCTAGCATCGCCGCCCGTGCGGTGACGAGGGCGGGGGGATCCTCGGCCTTGCGGCCGGCCCAAACCACGATTCCGGGAGCGTGCGGACCAGCATTGCCCTGCGGCAGGTTGATGAGTCGTAGCCGCTGCGTATCCGAGGGAGATGTCGTGGTGTCGACCAGGAACACCACAGACGCCTCCAGGCCCTTGGCGCCATGGACGGTCATGACGCGAACTTCGTCGCGCGAGATTTCCATGTCGCGCTTGACCTCGGTATCGGCCGCATGCAGCCACGCCATGAAGCCCTGCAGCGAGGCAGGCGCCTTGCGCTCGTAGCTCAGCGCAAGTTCCAGAAACTCATCGAGCGCATCATTGGCTTCATGCCCGAGCCGGTTCAGGATCCGCGCACGGCCCCCGTCGCCGCCCAGCAGCCAGGAGTAGAAAGCAAACGGCGTCGCGTTGACGACGCGCCGCTCGCATTGCTCCAACCGCCAGAGCGCGTCCCTCAGCAATCCATCGGTCGCGGCGCGCGCGCTCAATGCCGCACGCAACGATCCCTTTCGCTGCCAGGCCAGCTTGAACAGATCGTCGTCGGTGAGGCCGAACAGCGGGCTCTTCAATGCAACCGCCAGCGCCAGATCGTCCTGCGGCAACAGCAGCGCGTCCGCCAGGTTCATCAGGTCGATGGCCGCGATGTGCTCAGTCAGTTTGAGTCGGTCGGCGCCGGCGACCGGGACATTTGCGTGCTTCAACGCCTGAATCACCGCATCGAATGCATTGCCACGCCGGCGCACCAGCACCAGCATGTCGCCGTATCGCAGTGGACGGCGGCTACCGGCGCTGCCGGTCATGGTGCCGCTTTCGACCAGCGATTTGATCTCGGCCTGAATCCGCCGGGCGAGCTTTACCTCGGGACTGGTCACGGCGACGCCGTCGAACGGCGCGCGCCAGCCTTCCATGTCTGGCCTGTCGTCGGCTACGGCCAATTCCCAGAGATCGATCAGGCTTGGGCCTGCGTCTTCCAGCGCATGATGGATCGGGTATCCGTTCTCGACCGCGTGGATACTGCGGAATATCTCCTGCTCGCGGAAAACATGATCGACCGAATGCAGGACTGCCGGCCCGGAACGAAACGAATAGTTGAAAGACACCGGATCGAATTTCAGGCCGGCATCTTCGAATTTCTTCTTCAGCGCTCGCCGACGCAGGTCGAATTCGCGGGGGGCCGCACCCTGAAACGAAAAGATCGACTGTTTCTCGTCGCCGACGGCGAACACGGTACGCATCACGCCATCACGCGCACCCGCGCCGGAAGTAAATTCGGAAATGATGTGCGCGATGATGTCCCATTGCCGCGGGCTGGTGTCCTGCGCCTCGTCGATCAGCACATGATCGACGCCACGATCAAGTTTGTAATGGACCCAGCCGGAGGAGACGCGGTCCAGCATCCGAAGCGTCTTGTCGATCAGGTCGTCATAATCGAGCAGTCCACGTTCCAGCTTCTCGCGCCGGTAGTTCGCGGCAGAAGCGGTTGCGATGTGCAGCAGCGCCTCGGTGCGGTCCCGGGCCGTCAAGGCGCGGCGGCGTTCGATCAGAGGGGCGATGCGATCGGCCTCGGATTCGAACAGCCGGCCGATGGCCGGATTGTTGTCGACGAATTTCTTGGTCACCACCGATTTGCGGCGGGTGCGGTCGGTCTCGGTGAGAAACAGGCCGAGATATTCGTCGACCTGCGCAGCGCCGGTGAACACCAGCCCTGCACGAAGCCGGGCGGCCTGATCCTGGTCGGTCTTGCTGCCGGTGTCGAGAATTCCGGAGATCTCCGACCAGCGCGATCGCGGCAGGTTCGGTCCATCGACAATGGCGCGCTCGACATCCTCAATGCGATCCTCAGGGTCGACACCGAGTGCCGCGGAGACTTGCCCCGCCGCCACGTGGGCGCCACCCGCGGTGTCCGTCCACGCCATGAAATGATCGCGGCTAAGACAGGCCTCGCGCACAACCTCCTTGAAGGTCACGTCCGCCGCACTGGCCATCGCCATGCGGAGCGCCTGGCCGGTCGCGCTGTCGGGGTGGCGCGACGCCTCCAGAAACACCGCGAGATTGGCGCGCTCCATCATCTCGTTCTGGTCGCGGTCGTCGAGCACGGCGAAGCGCGCGGGCACATTAGCCTCGAACGGGAATTGCTGCAGCAGGCGCGTGCACAGCGCGTGGATGGTCTGCACTTTCAGTCCGCCCGGCGTCTCCAGCGCGCAGGCGAACAATTGGCGCGCCGTTTTCCGCAGCTTTGCATTGGGATTCGCAATCCCTACTTCCTTGATCGCGGCATCCAGCGAAGCGTCGTCGAGCGTGACCCAATGTCCCAGCGTCGAGAACACCCGTTCCGCCATGTTGGCGGCGGCGGCTTTTGTAAAGGTGATGCAGAGGATCTTTTCCGGCGCCACGCCACCCAGCAGCAGCCGTATCACGCGTTGCACCAGCACATGGGTCTTGCCCGAGCCGGCATTGGCCGACACGAACGAGGACGCCGCCGGATCGGACGCGCGCGCCTGGGTATCGCGCACATTGGGAGGAATGATGCGGGGAGCCTTCACCATTCCTCGATCCCCAACCCGCCGGCCGCGGACCATTCCTTGATCCGGGCGAGATCGTCATAGGCGCCGTAGCGGTTCGACCACATCGACAGGTTCAACGAGGTGTAGGCCTGGTTCTCGTCTTCGAATTTGCGGATCAGTTTTTCCAGCTCCAGCCGCGCATAATCCGCCGCTTCGTCCGGTGGCTGCGGCGTATCGTTGTTTCTGATCTTCAGTTCCAGCGAACGGTGCTCGCCCGGCGGGTTGTTGCCGCTGAGCCTGACATAGGCGAGTTCGGCGACCGACGAATCCGCGCCGATATCCTTGAAGCCGCCTTCGCGCAGGATTGCGGCCTCGAGGGTGAGCTGCGGCGACAGTCCCATCCGCACCTGCTTGCCGGTCGGCGGCTGGCCCGTCTTGTAGTCGAGGATCGCGAAGCGGCCGTCAGCGCGCTGCTCGATGCGGTCGGCGCGGGCTGACAGGATGAAGGTTCGTTCGTTGTCGAGCGGAATACCGATTTCGCCCTTGATCTCGGCATCGATCCGGTGGATGTGATCGCGGCGCGCCATTTCCCAATCGGCGAACCATGCGGCGATGCGCTGGAACCGCGGCCACCACAGCGCCCGCGCCTCGGGGCGCTCCATCAGCGGCGCAAAAAATTTCTCCCCGATGCCGCGCAGCGCGAGCGCAGGCTGGGCCGGCAATGTGTCGGCGAAGGTTTTTGTAAATTCGCCAAGCGCTTCATGGATCGCCGAGCCGCGATCGGCAGCTGACAGTGGCATATCGACGGGATCGAGCGGGTCGAGCCGCAGAATGTATTTCGCGTAGATCGTGTAGGGATCGCGCAGCCAGTCCTCGATCGCCGTCACCGACAATTTCAGCGGGCGCGTCGCACGTGGCGGCTTTGGCGCGGGCTGCGGGATCGGCTCTATCTTTGCCGGCCGGTCGAGTTCGGCGGCGAAGCGGACATAATCCTCGCCGGCCTGTGTGGCTTGCTTCCAGTGCTCTTCGCCGGCGACGGCCTCGAGCCGGTGCAGGAAGCGCGAGGCCACCGCCGGCGCGCCGCCGACTTTCGCCGAATGGGTCAGGATGACGTCGGTGTGGCCGAGCAGTTGCGCGAAGTCATGCGCTGACAGGCCGATGCGCCGCTCCGGCAGATCGAGGCCGAGTTCATGCCGCATCGGCCGGCTCAACCACGGATCGATCCGCGGTGACGGTGGCCACACGCCTTCGACCAGCCCGCCCAGAATCACGCGATCGGATTCGGTCAAGCGTGCTTCGAGCTGGCCATAAATGTGCAGATGCGCGCTCGCCGATTCCGGCCGCCGCACCATGCGGTCGGCGAAGGCGGTCTGGAACAATTCCGGATAATCGCCGAGCTGGACCATCAGCCCGCTGGGTTTCTGTTCGCCCAACAGATCGGCAAACGCCGAGGCCAGCGCTGATCCCTGGGCGCCCTCGAACACGACGGCGATTTCGGTTTGGTCGGATGACAGGGCCATCAACACCTCGCGGTGGCGATGCGCCAGTTCAGCGAAGTCATAGGGCTGCGAAGACGCCATGCTTTCCAGCGGCAACAGCGCCTGCTGCAGCGCAGAGATCAACCCTCGCGCCTGATCGAGTTCGTCATCGCGCAATTTGGCGCGTTGCTCGGACGCGTGGAGCGAAGAGGTCTCGCCGTCTCTCAATTTCCTGAGTTCAGCGCGAAAACGATCGAAGTCGCGCGCGAGGCCATTGCTGCCGGCTTGCGGCCGCGTGCCGCGCAGCAGGGCCAGTTCCAACACCTCGATGGTGTGTTTCAGCGCACCATGCGCGCCACCCAGCCGGAACAGCGGGTGCTTCATCAGCGCCAGCAAGGTCGGTGGCTCCAGCCCCTTCGCCGCGGCTTGCGCCACCAGCCGCGCAAAGATTCCGGCGGAGGTATCCATCAGCGCGTCACCGCCGGAATCATCGAATTCGAGGTTCCAGCGGCCGAGTGCTGCCATCACCCGCCGCGCCAGCGCACGGTCCGGCGTCACCAGCGCGGCCGATTTGTCGAGGTGCCGCGCCTCGCGCATGGCGACCGCGATCGCCAGCGCCTCCATCTCCGGATTGGGCGCCGCGACGACCGCGAGGTTTTTCATGCCGCCCGAAATCTTCGCGGCAATGTCAGGCTGTTCCAGCCGGTCGTGCCATTGTTCGGTCGCGGTCGACGGCCGCATCGTTTCGGAGACCAGCACGTCGCGTCCATCAGGCGCAGGCGTGCCCAAAATCTCGACGTCGCTGCGCTTGATTCCGAACCGGTCCAATAGGGCATGCATCGCGAATTGCGGATGGTTCGAGGCCGGCGGAGTGGTGAATTTGCCTTGCGCGTCTCTGATGCCGCCGATGGTCCGCCAGGCCGCGTCATCGAGATCGGTATCTAACCCCGGCAGCACCACCGCGCCTTGTTTGAGCCTGGCGACGACGTGCAGGAATTTTGCGGTCGCGGGCATCGAGCCGGTCGAACCCGCCGCGATCACCGGGCCCTTGTGGTGCGCAGTCAGGCGCGCGGCCTCGGCGTCGATCAGAAGGTCGCGCCGCGCCGCCGGTTCGATCCGTCCGATTTCGTGCAAATGCTGCGGCCACGCCTTGCGCGCGATGCGCAGGAATTCCAGCGAGTGCTGCCAGTATCGATCGAGCTGGTCCGGCACCAGTTTGTCGAGCGCATTCCAGTCGACGCCGCGGGTGACCATGTCGTCCATCAATCGCGCCAGATCGCCGGCCAGCGCCAGCGTCGAGGCCGGGCCGCCGACCACCAGCGGCGCCGACACCGGCGTTTTGGCCCACGCCGCCACCAGATGGGCCAGCGTCAGCCGCCGCTCGAGTTCGCCGAGCCGCGGCGGAATGTCGAGCGGCGCCACGCCGCCGAATTGTTCGGAGCCTTCCGCGAACGCCAGTTCGTCCTCATCGATATCGCCGAGCGCCACGATGCGCGGCAGGATCGCAGCATCGGTCTTCATCTCGTCGAGAAAGATCTCCCGCGCCATCCGGCCGGCGCGCCGGGTCGGCAGATAGAGCGTCGCCTGCGCCAGGTTCAATGGATTCTGGCGCGCCTCGAATCCATCGACCAACCGGCCGTCGACCAACGCCGATATGACGGTGCGCAGAAGCGGCACGGATACGGGAACGCTGAAAACGCGCATGGGCTGCCTGATTCGAGGTCAGGGCAATATAGGGAGTGATGGCTCAATGGTCATGGGTGGGGTGACGGCAGCCCGCAACTCTGTACGCCGTCTCGGCCTTGACCTCAGATGTGCAATTGCACATCGGGGGACCCATACGCCGCGGCCCATCGTTTGCATGCTCGCGTTAGATGCCTTCTGCCATAATGACCGCCGCGGCGTATGGGTCCCGGCGTTCGCCGGGACGACGATAACGGGTCGTACGCGGCGCCTTACGCCACGCTCTCCAGATACGCCTCTTCCGCGGCCTGCACCGCATCGGGGGTTCCGACATGCATCCAGACGCCGTCGAGGCGCAGGCCGAACAGCCGCTCCTGCTCATTGGCCTGGTCGAACAATTTCGTCAGCGAGAACTCGCCCGCGGGCGCACCTGTAAACAGCGACGGCGACATGATCGCGGCGCCGGCATAGACGAACGGCACCACCTGATGTTCACGCCGCTTGCGCAGCGCACCGTCCGGCAGCATCGAGTAATCGCCGCGGCCGGCATAGCCGATGCTGCTGGTGGTCGGCGCCATCAACAGCAGGATATCCATGCGCGCGGGATCGAAGGTCTCGGCCAGCCGCGTCAGATTGGGCCGCACGCCGTCGATCCACATGGTGTCGGCGTTGAGATGGAAGAACGGCTCTGTGCCGAGCAAAGGCAGGGCCTTCACGACGGCGCCGCCGGTGCCGAGCACCTGATCGCGTTCGTCGGAGATGGTAATGCGGGGGCGGGTTCGGGAGGCGGTATGTTCGATGATCTGGTCGGGCAGATAATGCACATTGACCACGGCTTCGCCGACGCCGGCGGCGGCCAGCTTGTCCAGCACGTGATCGAGCAGCGGCTGGCCCATCACGCGCACCAGGGGCTTTGGCATGTGGTCGGTCAACGGGCGCATCCGCAGGCCTAGACCGGCGGCGAGGACCATGGCTTTCTTGGGCGTGACGGACATTTCCTGGATTTCTCGAAACGGATCAGCGCTTGGGATCATATCACGGTGATTCGGCTGATCCAGCGACTGTGAGGCCATAGTCATTGCAGATGACGGCTGTAAGACGACGCTGGCGCGGCGGGGCTCATGCCTCGGCGGTCTCCGCGCCGCGCTTGCCGGTCGCCTTTTTCTTCTTGTCGCCCTGCTTCAGGAAATTGACGCCGATCTGGTCGCCATTGACCCAGGCCAGTTCGCAGCGGCGGTAGGCCAGTCCCGTGGACGACAGCAGCAGAAAGAATTCCTTCAGATGCAAGCCCTCGACGGAACCTTCCACCGTCAGCTTGGCACCGGTCTCGGAGACGTCTTCCATCACGCATTCACGCCGCCAGGTGCCGTCGATGCCCATCATATGCGCCGGATAGCCGCGCTCGAATGTGACGCGATCTCCCTTGCGCCGCTCTGATGTCGCCATCGCCGTATTCCCGGATTCGAAACAGCCGCTCGCACACGCGGAGCATAGCCTTCCGCAGATTAAAGCCGGGGTGGCTAACAAGTGGTAAATCAGGCGACCGGCGGCGGCACGTTGGCGGTGTACCATTCGCGAAAATCCGCCAGGGCCGGGTGAGCCAATGAACGGTTCAGATAGGTCCAGATTCGCGGCTGATGACGCAGATATTGCGGCTTGCCATCGCGCCGGTTGAGCCGCGCGAAAGTGCCGAGCAGGCGGGTATTCCGCTGCGCCGACATGATGGCATAGAGCTCGGCGAAACGGGCCGGATCGAAATTGCTGTCGGCGGCGCGCCGCGCCTTGATGTAGCGGGTCAGCAGCGTCAGTTCGAGCGCCTCGGGCACGTCGATCCGCGCGTCCTGCAGCAGCGACACCAGGTCGTAGGCGGCAGGTCCCAGCACCGCGTCCTGGAAATCGATGATGCCGACCCGCAGGATTCCGGAACGATCATCGAGCCAGATGATGTTGGGGGAATGGAAGTCCCGGATCACCCAGGTCCGCGGCGCGGCCGCCGGCTTCTTCAATAACTCCCGCCACATCCCGACGAATTCGTCGCGCAGCTCCTGGCTTGGCTCGACGCCGCGATCGGGCATGTACCACTCAAGCATCAGCCCCATCTCGACCAGCCACGCTTCGGTGTCGAATACGGGAATGGCGTGGGTCGATTGCAATGTCAGCAGCAGGATGTCCGGCAGCGGCTCGCGATGCAGCGCCGCCAGCATGTCGGTCGCGGCCTCGTAGCGCTCCACGATCGGTTGCGGCGGATCGCCTTCGACGATGCCGGCGTGGCCGAAATCCTCGGTGATCAGGAAACCGGCATCGAGGTCCTGGTGGCGGATCGCCGGCGCCGAGAAGCCGCGCTCGCGCAGGCCGTTGGCGATGGCGACGAACGGCTTGACGTCTTCGGCCAGATGCACGGCGGCGCTGTAGGATTTGCCGTCATAGATCGCCGGGCCGTCCGGCCGCTTCGGTGAATTCATCAGGATGGCTGTGCCGCCCAGATGCAGCCGCGCATAGGAACGCGTCGAGGCATCGCCGGGCATGCGCTCGCGCTGCGCTTCCAAAAAGCCTGATGTTTCGAGAAATTGGCGCAGGACTTTAAGTCTCTCGACCTGGGCCGCCGCCTTGCCGTGACCGGTAAACTCGGCGGCGCGCGCACTGGATCCGAACGCGGGACGATGGCTGAAGGCGATGTCGATGCGGTCGTCCGGCAGCGCGTCCGCAGCGCGCTCCGGCCATTCGATCAGCGCCAGCGCCCCCTCGGGCAGCGGCGACAGCCCGATTTCCTCCAGCTCGCTCGAATCGTTGATGCGATAGAGATCGGCGTGAACGATCGGAAACGGCTGGTCATAGCTTTGCGCCAGCGTGAATGTCGGGCTCGGCACTTCCAGCGCCTCGTCGTTGGCGAGGTAGCGGATCATCGCGCGCGCCGCTGACGTCTTGCCGGCGCCGAGATCGCCCGACAGCGTGATCACATCGCCGGGGCCAACCAGCAGCGCCAAGTCGGCCATCAGTTGCGCGGTCGCGGTCTCGTTCGCGAGCGCCACCGAGAATGTCGCGGGGCCGGTCATTCGGCGGCGTTGCGATGGGCGTTCTGGTCGATCGGAAAGTCGCACGTGACCGTCGTGCCCTTGCCGAGTTCCGAATCGACCCGCACCTTGCCGCCGTGCAGTTCGACAAAGGAGCGCACCAGCGACAGACCAAGCCCCGCGCCGCGGTGCCGCGAGCCGTTGGAATGGCTCTCGAACCAGTCGAACACCTTGTCCTTGACGTCGGGCGGGATGCCCGGTCCGGAATCGGTGACGGTGAAGATGACGCGATGCTCGTTGCGCCGTGCGCTGATGCTGACGGTTGCATCATGCGGCGAGAAGCCGACGGCATTGGCAAGCAGGTTATAGAGCACCTGCACCACGCGGCGCTCGTCGCCGGTGAAGTCGCCGATGCTGGGATCGATGTCGACCTTGAGTTCGATACGGTCGGTGGCGAGCCGGTCCTGAATGCCTTCCCTGGCCGACTCGATGGCTTTCGCGATGTTGACCGGGCCGAGTTCGAGCTTCATGGCGCCGGCGTCGATGGTGGCGAGGTCGAGGATGTTGTTGGTCAGCGCCAGCAGCGCGTTGGTGGATTTGGTGACGTAGTCGAGATACTCGGCCTGCTTTGGCGTCAGCGGACCGGTCGAGGGATCGCTCAGGAAGTGCGCGAAGCCGATGATGGTGGTGAGCGGGGCGCGCAGTTCGTAGGACACGTGGTGGACGAAATCGACCTTCATCTGGTCGGCGGTCTCGAGCGCCTCGTTGCGTTCGCGCAGCGCGCGTTCGACGTTTTCGGTGTCGCTGATGTCCTGGAAGGTCAGCATCGTGGCGCCGTCGGGCAGCGGCATGGTCATGCAGGTCAGCACGCTGCCGTCCTTGCGCTCGAGCTTCAGCGCCACCTGCGCCCGGTTGCCGATCGCGGTGATCGCCTCGCGCAGCGTGCGCCAGGTCAGATCGTCGTCGAACAGCGGCTTGCACCAGGATTCCACGGTCTCGATGTGGGGCTGTTCGCGCAGCTGCTCTTCCGACAGTTTCCACATCTTCGCAAAGGCGGGATTGAACAGTTCCACGCGGCCGTTGCTGCCGAACACCGCGACCGCTTCGGCGAGATTGTTGAGCGTCTCGTGCTGTACCCTTGTCAGCCCGTCGAACCGCCGCGCCAGATCGAGGCTTTCGGTGACATTGTCGAACAAATAGGTGACGCCGCCTTCGAGGTTCGGCGTCGTGACGACGCTGACCGCGCGGCCGTCGGGCAGGAACCAGGTGTAGGTCTCCGGCTCGACCGCGCGATAGGCCTCGTGCAGCTTGGCTTTCCAGGCCCGGAAGTCCGGCTGCTCGGGGAGTTTGCGCGTGGCGCGCAGCCGGTCGAGCACGCTGGAATCGTCGGGCTGGCCGTCGAGGAAGGCCTGATCGAGGCCCCACAGCCGGCGGTAGGATTCGTTGTAGAAGGCGAGCCGGCGCTGGGCGTCGAATACCGCAACCCCCGACGACAATTGGTCGAGAGTGCGGCGATGCGCCTCCACCATCCGCTGCAGCGCGGCGCGCAGCTGGGTCGCCTCGCTGGCGTCGATCGCGATGCCGGCGCTGCCGCCGCCAAGCTTCAAGGCCTGCACGTCATAGATCCGCCGTTCGCCGCTGACGACGATCGGCAGCCGCGCGCTGAAGCTGGAACTGTCGTTCAAGGTCCGGCTCATGTCGGTGCGCTGGTCGGTTTCCAAAAGTTCGAGGTTGCGACGGACGACATCCGCGACGCTGGTCCCTTCGGTCGCCCGCACATAGGCCGTATTGGCGTAGCGCAGATTGCCCTCGGGGCTCTTGGCCCATATCGGCCAGGGCGCGGCGGCGGCGAAGTCACGCAGCAGCTCGGTCTCTTCCTGAAGCGTCTTGTAGCGCAGATTGGATTCGGCGAGTTCGCGGCGCAGCCCACCGAGTTCGCGAATCCGAACAACGGCTTGGCCGCCGATGGCGCGGCCCATCGCCTCGATCGCGCGGCCGTTCGAGGTCGAGAGGTTGAGCAGAAAGCCTTCCCCTGCCTCGCG
This sequence comes from Bradyrhizobium sp. AUGA SZCCT0176, assembly GCF_018130145.1. GTDB lineage: Bacteria > Pseudomonadota > Alphaproteobacteria > Rhizobiales > Xanthobacteraceae > Bradyrhizobium. Next base: position 379,721 of record NZ_JAFCMB010000001.1, read on the forward strand.
CAACGCATCGACGGCATGGTCCATCTGCAGCGCCGGTTCCGGCGGCAGCCAGGTTCCAAAGGCGAGGATCCGCTGCGGTGAGTTTTGCAACGCTTCCTGCGAGATCAGCAGCGCGGTGTCACCGCTGATCTGGGGCCGGCTGTCGCCCGCGGCCCAGGAGATCAGAATTTGCGGCTCGGCGAACAGCAGTGCCCGCAACCGGTCGGCCTGAACCTGCAGATCGGCGATGTCCTGGCGCAGGCGGACCTCGGTGCGGGTCGCCTTGACGCGGGTGCGCATCAACAGGATTGCCGCCACGACGGTGAAGCCGAGCAGCGACAATGCCGTGGTCAGCACCGCGAATTCCTGGTGATTGAGGTCGAGCCAGGCCGAAATCACCTCGGAGAGCGGCAAATCGCCGGCCAAAGCCGGTTCCGATACGATGGATAAAGCAGAGGCGAGCGCGATCATGCCGTGACGTGCCAGTGAGGTGCACGACAGCAGGTTTCGACGCATCGCCGCGACTACGCCCGACATGATTTGCCCCAGAACGCACGACTTCAGGCCCGGCGCTAACCCCCGCCGTGCACGAATCGAGTGAGAGTATCCCCAAGGTGACTCCATGGGTAAGAGTCCAGACCGTGAACGTGAATCCGGCTGTGCAAAAATGAGCGGATAACGTCGCGCCCAAAGCCGACGTTCGGTCTCATCGCTTGCTACAGCACCTCTTCACCTCGCACTATCAGGCACCTTCAGTCCGACGGTGCGTCCTGGAAAGCCAGCGGCGTCAAAATAGCGCGTCGAGCCGACAAACTGCATGTTCACGATGGTGCGCAGGCCGTTGTCGCCCCGCTTCGAGACAATGTCCTGTCGCCACGGCCGGGCGGGCTTCCCGCCGAGGAGTGCTTCGGTAAGCGCGCGGCCACGCAGCTTGCCGACCGGCGGAAGCGTGACACCCAGGATCTTTTCCAGCGTCGGAGCGATATCGGCGTTGCTGACCGGGGCCGTATCGTTGAAGCCGGTCTTGAACGCAGGCCCGATGGCCGCCATGAAGTTCCCGGTATCGGCGCGGCTAAAGCTGCCGTGATGGCCTTGCCCCTGCAAGAGGGTGGTATCGGATACGGTCACGCTACAAAACAGCGGCTGATCACACCCCGTCGTTTCGGAGCGGAAATTGACGACGATGGCCGGCGTTGGCGTTCGCGCTCCCCCTTTGAGGCCTACTCTGCTCAGCGGCAGGGTTCCCGGAATCGGTCCAAGGTCATCACGAACGAAGACGCCGCTGGTGTAGTCTTGCGCCAGGAGCGCCTTGACCACCTGCCTCACCATGGTCTTGGCGTTGTCCTGCGGTAGATAGATGAGATCGTTGCCTCCGTTGGCGCCAACCACGATATCGGGTTTGGCCGGATCGTTGCCGATCGAAGCGCTGGCGCGGCGCGGGTATTTCCCGGCCTTGTAGTCGATGCCAGCGCCTTGAGCGGAGGGCTCATGCAGCGGCAGGCCCACAGCGTGCGCAAGGTCGATGGCAAGAAAGCCGGGTGGCAACTGCCCTTCGGGCACATTGTCGTATTTCAGTTTTGCAGCTGGACTGGTCTTGCTTTGCTTCGACACCGTGCTGAAGCCGTGGTCGGCGGTGATGAAGATGTTGGTGTCGGCCTCGAGCCCAAGTTCTTTGAGCGCAGCGACGATCGCCGCAAGATCGTCGTCGGCCACCTTGATTGCGGCAAGCGAGGTCGGACCGTTGATGCCGGGAACAAGTTCATTGACGCTGTCGCGCTGGGAGTGCTGGGTGCCGTCCGGATCGGATGACCAATACAGCAGCATGAACGGCTTCTTGTTCTCCTTGAAATGCGGCAACAGCACCTTGGTGACGACGTCGCGATAATATTTCTGCTGCACGATATTGGTAGCCTTGCCGGGATTTTCGCGTTGCGCGCGCCCCGGCGTTTCCAGCGCCAATCCGGCCTTCTTGAGCATCTCGACGAGATCCGGCCGCAACGCGATGCCATCCTTCTTGCCGGTATCGTCGTCGAAGAAAATCGTGGTCTTGCCGTCGAGCTCGGTGAGGTCATGGATCGCCACCGGCCCGACCTTGCCGAGGGCGGCCGTGAAGTAGCCCTTGTCACGCGCCGCCGCCATGATCGAGCGCTCGGCAATGAAATTTCCGCCGTGATGCTGGTTCAGCTCACTCAACACCGCATTGTTCTGGATGAAAGGCGTTATGGTTCCGGCTGCGCTGGCAACCGGAAAGCCGGTGTAGAACACGTTGCCGAAATCTCCGGTGTCGCCAATCAGGTGACCGGTCGCGATCACCGAGGCGTTCGACGTCGTAATGGTCGGATAGACCGAATGACTGTTCGAGAAGTTGACACCTGTGTCCCGTATCCGGGCGAATGTGGGGGCTCGCTCGGGCGTAACAGCAGCGGCGCGAAGACCGTCAGCGACGAACAGGATGACGTTCTGTTGGGCATTGCATGGTAGCGTGCCCGACAGGATAGCGAACACCGCGCAGACGATTAATTTCCCCATGGTGCCCCCCGGCATTGCGAATTATTGGAGCGCAGTATGAGGGAAAGCGCTGCTTGCGCCAAGCATTCTCACGGCAAGGCAAGCTGCCGCGTAACGTGCCAATTCAGCTGGAGTTGAAGTGGCTTAACGCCCGGTCGAGCCGAAACCGCCGGCGCCGCGGTCGGTGGTCGATAGCGTCTCGACCTGAACCAGTTGCGCCTGCGTGACCGGCGCGATCACCATCTGCGCGATGCGTTCGCCGCGCCGGATCGGGAATGGCGCCTCGCCATGGTTGATCAGGATCACGTTGATCTCGCCGCGATAATCCGCGTCCACCGTGCCGGGCGTATTGAGGACGGTGACGCCGTGCTTTGCCGCCAGCCCCGAGCGCGGTCGCACCTGCGCCTCAAATCCCGGGGGCAATGCGATGGCAAGGCCGGTGGGCACCATCGCGTATTTGCCCGGCGGCAGGATCAAGGGCGTTTCCGCCGGCACCGCCGCCAGCAGATCCAGCCCCGCCGCGTCCGCGCTCTGATAGGCCGGCAGCGCCAGGCCCTCGGCGTGCGGCAATTGCATGATGTCGACCTTGACCGTTGCGCTCACGAATTCTTCTCCAGTGATTTTGCGATCCGCGCCACCAGTTCGGCCGCGACCTGTTCTTTCGTCATGACCGGCCAAGAGTCCACTTCAATATTGTCCACTGCAATGTTATCGACGCCGGCTTCTTTGCCGTCCCGCGTCAGCAGATGCACGGTGTTGCGGTCGCCGCCCATCACGCCGGTTGAAGGTGAAACATCGTTGGCGACGATCCAGTCGCAGCCCTTGCGCGCGATCTTGGCCTTTGCATTTTCGATCAGATGTTCGGTCTCGGCGGCGAAGCCGATCACCAGCGGCGGGCGCTTATCCCCAAGTTTTGAAATCGTCGCCAGGATGTCGGGGTTTTCGAGCAGTTGCAGCGGCGGCATGCCGGCCGATGTCTTCTTCAATTTCTGCTCGCCCTCATTGGCGACGCGCCAGTCGGCGACGGCGGCGGCGAAGATCGCGATATCCGCCGGCAACGCCGCCTCGACCCGGTGCAGCATGTCGCGCGCCGATTCGACCCGGATCACCGTCACGCCTGCGGGATCGCGCAAGTCGACCGGGCCGGACACCAGCGTCACGTCGGCGCCCGCGGCCTGCGCCGCGGCGGCGATCGCAAAACCCTGCTTGCCCGACGAGCGGTTGGCGATATAGCGCACCGGATCTATCGGCTCATGGGTCGGGCCCGCGGTGATCAGCACGCGTTTTCCCAAGAGCGGACGCGGACGCGGCGGACGCAGGATGTCGACTGCGGCAGCGGCAATTTCCACGGCCTCAGACATCCGTCCGACGCCGGCCTCGTTGGTCTCGGCCATCTCGCCGGCATTGGGGCCGATCATGATGACCCCGTCGCGGCGAAGCTGCAGCACGTTACGGCGGGTGGCGGGGTTGTTCCACATCAAGGGGTTCATCGCCGGTGCCAGCAGGATCGGCTTGTTGGCAGCCAGAAGGATAGCGCTTGCGAGATCGTCGGCGTGGCCATGCGCCATCTTCGCCATCAGGTCGGCCGTCGCCGGTGCGACCACGATCAGATCGCATTCACGGGCCAGACGGATGTGACCGGCGTCGAATTCGCTGCCGGGGTCGAACAGGTCCGTATAGACGCGCTCATGCGACAGCGCGCTCGCGGACAGCGGCGTGACGAATTGCTGCGCCGCCTTGGTCAGCACGCAGCGGACCTCGATGCGCCGCTCCTTCAGCCGCCGGATCAGTTCGAGCGATTTGAAGGCGGCGATGCCGCCGCCGATGATCAGCGTGACGCTGGCCTGATTGGCCGCATCGGCGATCGCCGGCGCGCGGGCGGAGGCTTGCTCAGGCGGCGTCGTGCCGGCAGACGGGGAGGCAGGAAATTCGGGGCGGTCCTGGATGAGGTCGCCCAGGATGACTCGGACTTCTTCTTCCACCGAACGGCCGTTGCCGGCGGATCGCAGCCGCAAATAGGCCTTTACGGCGTCGTCGAGCTTTCGGATGGTGAGGCTGGCCATGGTCGGCTCCAGGCAGACATGATGTCAATGCTAGCATACAATGCATGCATTGCAATCACATTTGCCGGACGGCCACCAGAATCCCGATAAATGTCACGGCGATGATCCAGAGCGCCACGGTGCGCCAGCGGCTCTTGCGCCCCTCGGCCCTGCCCAGCGCCGCAATCGTCTCCGGCGACAGTGTGACGCCCTCCCGGGTCATCTTCTCCAGCTGCTCCAGCACCGCCACCGAGCGCGTGGCAACTGCCGGCAGGCCTGCCAGCACGCGGCCAAGATCGCCCGCGCCGGACACCGCGCCCTGGATACGTCCGATCGGGCCGAGATTGCGCTCGATCCATTCGCGCACCACGGGATCGGCGACCTTCCAGATATCAAGCTTGGGATCGAAACCGCGCGCCACGCCCTCGACCACCACCATGGTCTTTTGCAGCAGGATCAGTTCGGGGCGGGTCTGCATGTCGAACAGCCCGGTGACCTCGAGCAGCAAGGTCAACAGCTTCGCCATCGAGATGTCTTCGGCGATGCGGTTGTGGATCGGCTCGCCGATGGCGCGGATCGCCTGCGCGAAATTCTCGACCGAGTGATGGCCGGGCACATAGCCGGCCTCGAAATGCACCTCGGCGACGCGGCGGTAGTCGCGGGTAATGAAACCCAGAAGAATTTCGGCGAGGAAGCGCCGCTCCTTCAGGCCAAGCCGGCCCATGATGCCGAAATCGACGGCGACCAGGCGGCCGGCCTCATCGAGGAACAGATTGCCGGGATGCATGTCGGCATGAAAGAAGCCATCGCGCAGCGCGTGGCGCAGGAAACTCTGGATCACCTTGCGCCCGAGATCGGGCAGGTCGATCTGCGATTGTGCGAGGCGCGCGTGGTCGTTGAGCGCGATGCCGTCGATCCACTCCATCGTCAGCACGTTGTGGGTGGTGCGGTCCCAATCCACCGCCGGCACGCGGAAATCCGGATCGTCGCGCGTGTTCTCCGCCATCTCGGACATCGCGGCCGCTTCCAGCCGCAAGTCCATCTCCATCGCGACCGAGCGCGACATCGTGTTGATGACCTCGATCAGCCGCAGCCGGCGCGCTTCAGCCGAATGCGCTTCCGCATTATTCGCGACGAAAAAGAAATCGGCGAGGTCGCGGCGGAAACGTGCGGCGACGTTCGGTCGGAGCACCTTGACGGCGACGGCCTTGCGCACGCCATCGCGCTCGGTCTCGCCGCGATGAACCTGCGCGATCGAAGCTGCGGCAACCGACGGCCCGAAGCTCGCAAACGCCTGTGCTACAGGGCGTTCCAGCGATGTGGCAATGACGGCCTCGGCCTCGCTTTGCGAAAACGGCGGCAGCCGATCCTGCAAGGCTTCCAGATCCCGCGCCATCGCAACGCCGACCACGTCGGGCCGCGTTGCCAGAAATTGTCCGAGCTTGAGATAGGCGGGGCCGAGCCGGGTCAGCGCCCGCGACAGCCGCGGGCCGGATTTGGCGCCGGGCCGCTCGATGATCCGCGCCAGCTTGAGCGCGAGTTGCCCGGGCGGCGGCACCAGGCTCGGATCGACAACGCCGAACACGCCCTCGCGTGCGAACACAAAGCCGGCGCGGACAAGCCGCGCGATGTGGGTCGCCGCAGAAATCACAAACGCCAGCCCGAATGCAGCGCCACGATACCGCCGGAGAGGCTTTCCCATTTCACCCGCGAGAAGCCGGCGGCGCTGATCATCTCGGCAAAGGCGTTGGGCCTCGGAAATTTCCGGATCGATTCAACGAGGTATTGGTAGGAGTCGGCGTCGCCGGTCACGGCTCGGCCGAGCGGCGGGATCACCTTGAACGAGAAAAAGTCATAGAGCCGGTCGAGCCCGGGCACATCGACGGCGGAGAATTCCAGGCACAGGAATCTGCTGCCGGGTCTCAGCACGCGGTAGGCTTCCTTCAGCGCGGCATCGATCCGCGGCACGTTGCGGATGCCGAACGCGATCGTATAGGCGTCAAACGCGCGATCCGGAAATTCCAGCGCCTCGGCGTTGCCCTCGACGAACGAAACCTGCTGGTCGAGATGCCGCGCAATCGCGCGGTTGCGGCCGACGTCGAGCATGTCGGTATTGATGTCGCAGACCGTGGCGCGGAAGCCGGTGCCTGCCGCCTTGGCGGCGCGAAACGCGATATCGCCGGTGCCGCCGGCAACATCCAGCAGTGCGAACGGCGCATCGCCCTTCGGCGGATTGAGCTTATTGATCATGATGTCTTTCCAGACCCGGTGCAGGCCCGCCGACATCAGATCGTTCATCAAATCATAGCGCGACGCCACGCTGTGAAACACGTCGTTCACCAGCGTCTGCTTGTCCCCAAGGGGGACGTCCCTGAAGCCAAAATGCGTCGTTTGGTCCGGCCGATCCATCAACTTATCTCCATGGCCTGACCATAGCGCGCCCGCCGCAATGGCGCTATCACGTCACCTTCATAAGGTGAATAGCTGCATGCCTGAATTACCCGAAGTTGAGACCGTCCGCCGCGGCCTGCAACCCGCCATGGAGGGGTCAAAAATCGTCAAGGCGGAAGCCCGGCGGAAAGATCTGCGGTTTCCCTTTCAAAAAGACTTTATCGCGCGGCTGGAGGGCCAGACCGTGACCGGCCTTGGCCGCCGCGCCAAATATCTGATGGCGGACCTGACCTCGGGCGACGTGCTGCTGATGCATCTAGGCATGTCGGGCTCGTTTCGCGTGCTGGAAAACGGCGCCAACAGCACAAGCAAGAATACACCTGGCCAAAATACACCTGGCCAATTCCATCTCCCGCGCAGCGAAGACCGCGCCCATGATCACGTCGTGTTCCACATGTCGTCGGGCGCTTCTGTCGTGTTCAACGATCCGCGCCGCTTCGGTTACATGAAGATTATCGCCCGCAACGCGCTGGAGGAGGAGCCGCTGCTGAAAGGGCTCGGTCCCGAACCGCTCGGCAATGAATTTGATGCAAGGATGCTGGCGCAATCCTGCCACAACAAGAAAACCAGCCTGAAGGCCGCCTTGCTCGACCAGCGCGTGGTGGCGGGACTTGGCAACATCTATGTCTGCGAAGCGCTTTATCGCGCCCATCTGTCGCCGCGCCGGCTGGCTGCGACCCTGGCGACGAAGAAAGCCGAGCCGACCGACCACGCCAAGCGCCTGGTCGGCTCGATCCACGATGTCTTGAACCAGGCGATCAAGGCCGGCGGCTCCTCGATCAGCGACCATCGCCAGACCTCGGGCGAACTCGGCTATTTCCAGCACTCGTTCCAGGTCTATGACCGCGAGGGCGAGAAATGCCAGACCGCGCGCTGCGGCGGCGTCGTGCGGCGCTTCGTCCAGAACGGCCGCTCGACCTTCTGGTGCCCGAAATGCCAGAAGTAGTCACGCACGTCCGCGCCGCGGCATCGACATCATGAACACGCCGCCGATCCGGACCTCGCGCCTGATCCTGCGACCGCTCGCGCTATCCGACGCGCCGGCGATCCAGCGCCATTTCAACAACTGGAACATTATCCGCAATCTCGCATCCGTCGTGCCCTGGCCCTATCCGGACGACGGCGCGGAAAGCTTCATCAGGATTCAGTTGGAAAAAATCACCGCGGGCGAAGAACTCTATCATTGGGTCTTGGTATTGCGAGCGGGCGACGGCGAGGCCATCGGCAACATCCATTTTCGACCCTCGGCGGACAGCCCGAAAGGCAACCGGGGATTCTGGCTCGCCGAGCCCTATTGGAATCGCGGGCTGATGACCGAGGCCATCTCGGCCGTAAACGATTTTGCCTTCAACACGCTCGCTATCGAGCAGTTCTACGTTTGCAACGTGGCTTCCAATGAAGCGTCCCGCCGCGTCAAGCAAAAGACCGGAGCCGAGTTCGTTGGCTACATCGAACTCGCGCATCACAACGGCCAGTCGAAATCGGAAAAGTGGCGCGTGACGCGCGAAAACTGGCTGCGCCTGGCTCCATCTCGTTCCGAAACGGACGTAAACAGGCAGTAAGCGCAACAATGCAACCGCCCAATTATAACATTGTGGCTAATCCGCATGATTACTGGCGCGGTTTGGCTGAAATGCCAGCCGCAGAACAACAAAGAAACGGGAAACAACATGACCAGCAACTGGCGGGATCGCGCGGCCACTACTTTTCAATGTCAGAAGCAGCCGGCGACTTCCAGCCGCGGCATGGTGGTGAGCAATCATCCGCTGGCCTCGAGCGCGGGCGCCGAGATGTTGGCGGCCGGCGGCAACGCCATCGATGCGGCGATCGCGACGCTGTTCACGCTGACGGTGGTCGAGCCGATGATGGTCGGCATCATCGGCGGCGGCATGGCACATATTCGCCTCGCCGACGGCAGTCATCGCTTCATCGACGGCCAGAGCACCGTGCCGCTGTCGGTCCGTCCCGACACCTTCAGATCGAAACCGGGTTCGGCGCATGACGTGTTCGATACGGTCGGCGCCGAAAACCTCCACGGCCCGAAAGCGGTGGCGACACCGGGCTCGCTGAAAGCCTGGTGCGAGACGCTGCAAAGGTTCGGCACGATGAGCCTTGCCGACGTGATGCAGCCCGCGATCAAGCACGCCGCGCGCGGCTATGCGGCGACGCCCTATCTGCACGAATGCATCAGCGACAGCGCGGCTGACATGCTGAAGGACAAGGCGATCTCGGCGGTCTTTCTGCCCAAGGGGGTGCCGCTGAAGGCCGGCGAGCGCGTGGTGCAGTCGGAATATGCGGAGACGCTGACTCACATTTCGCAGCACGGCGCAGCGGCGCTGTACCAGGGACCGCTCGGCGATATCCTGGTCGACTACATGAAAGCGCATGGCGGCTTCATCAGCCGTGAAGACCTCACCACCTACAGGACCGTCGAGCGCCAGCCGATCCGCGCTGATTATCGCGGTTGGGAAATTCAGGGGCCGCCACCGCCCGCGGCCTCCGGCGTGCACATCGCGCAGATGCTCAACATTCTGGAAGGCTACGATATCGCACGCCTCGGCTTCGGTTCGGCGGAGACGATTCACTATCTCGCCGAAGTGCTGAAGATTGCCTTTGCCGATCGCGCGGCCGCCAGCGGTGATCCTGACTTCATCAACGTGCCGGTGGAGCGGCTGACGTCGAAGGCCTATGCCGGGGAACGCCGCCGCGCGATCGATCCCGGCCGCGCGAAAAAATGGGGCGCCGGCGTCGCGCAGCTTGAAGGCGCGCACACCACGCATATGACGGCGGCGGATGCGTTTGGGAATGTGGTCGCGACCACGCAGACCATCAACAATCTGTTCGGCGCCAAGATCATGATCCCCGGTCTCGGCACCGTGCCGAACAACTACATGAACCTCTACGATCCCCGGCCCGGCCATGCGCTGTCACTGGCGCCGGGCAAGCGCGTCACTACCTCGATGTCGCCAATGATGGCGCTGCGCGACGGCAAGCTGGTCTATGCGCTCGGCCTGCCCGGTGGAAAGCGAATCTTTCCGAGCGCGATGCAGGCGCTGATCAATCTGATCGACCATGGCATGAGTCTGCAGGAAGCCGTCGAGGCGCCGCGGGTCTGGACCGAGGGCAATGCCCTCGAAGTGGAATCGGCGGTGCCGGAAAGCGTTCGCGCCAAACTCACTTCGATGGGCCACAGAGTGCAGGCGGTGCGGACGGTGGCCGGTGGCATGAATGCCATTCAATTCCACGACGACGGCCGGATGTCGGGCGCAGCCTGCTGGCGCGCCGACGGCACACCGATCGGCATCGCCGGCGGCCTTGCGCGCGCCGGCGTGAGGTTCGGGCTGACCTAGCAAATCGGTGGACGCAATTTCTCGGATTCGAAGATTGCCGCGGCTTCGTTGTGGTTGAAAATAGCGCAAATATTCTCATGCGATTCCGTCGTTGCGGCAGGAATTGCGTACTAGTACGGGCCGCCTGTTTCTCCATTCTTCATGGTTAATCCCCATCCTGATGCGCCGACGGTTGTTGTCCGCCTGCATCCTGGAGGGGGTTCGCCATGGCAATTCTGAAGTTGAATATTCGTGGGCGTCTGATCTTGGGCTTCAGCGTGATCTGCGCATTGCTTGCATGCGTGGTCGTCATCACCATCGTCAAAGTTGGCAACGTCAACGAATCCACCGAGCGGACCGTCAATCTTCGCGTGCCGACCGCGATGGCCGCGAATGATGTGGTGGCCGGGGTTTATGCCTCGCTCGCTTCACTGCGCGGCTGGCTGATCACCGGCAACGACACATTCAAGGCCGAGCGCGTGTTGCTCTGGAAAGACATTCAGCGCCATGGCGCCGAGATGGATGGCCTCTCAACGCGTTGGTCCTCCGAACAGAACAAGGCGGACTGGAAGCAGGCCAAGCCACTGCTCGACGAACTGCGCAGCGCGCAGGACAAGGCCGAAGCAATTGCCCACACCATCGACGAGCAGCCCGCAGCAAAGATGCTCGCCACCGAGGCCGCGCCGCTGGCGAAACTCATGCTGCAAAAGGCGACGTCGATCATCGACGAGGAGGGCGGCATTGCTTCGACGGATGCGCGCAAGAGCCTGTTGATCGGTTTTGCAGATATGCGCGGCAGTATGGCGATGGCAATCGGCGCGATCCGCGCCTATCTGCTGACCGCGGACATGGCCTTCAAGAAGGAGTTTGAGGATCTCTGGGCGCTCAACCAGACAAAGTTCGAGGCGCTCTCGAAGCGACGCGCGGAAATGACAAGCGAGCAGCAGAAAGCGTTTGACGCGCTGGTCGATGCCCGCGCCAAGTTCGCGCCGATGCCGCAGAAGATGTTCGAGATCCGGGCCTCGGCTCGCTGGAACATGGCGCAGTGGTTCCTGACCAACGAGGCGGCTCCCCGCGCCAACAAACTGCTCGATATCTTCGCGGGAACAAAGGACGCCACCGGATCGCGTTCCGGCGGGATGGTCGCGCGCCAGCAAGACAATCTGAAACGCGACGGCGCGGCGGTTCTCGCTGAAACCAGTTTCCTGATGACGCTGCTCTGGGTGCTGCTCGGTGTCGGCATCGGCGTTGCGGCGACTGTCGTCTATCTGACCAACCGTTCGATCGTGCCGCCGATTCTGAAGATGGTCGGCGCCATGGGCCAGCTTGCCGGCGGCGATCATTCGGTTGCGATCCCGGCGACCGACAAGAAGGACGAAATCGGGCTGATGGCGCGGGCGGTCCTGATCTTCAAGGAGAACATGATCAAGGCCAAGGGGCTCGCCGAAAAGGAAGCCGAAGCCATCAACGCGCGCGTGGCGCGGGCGGCGCGGGTCAATGATCTGACCCAGACCTTCGATGCCAATATATCGACCGTGTTGAGGTCGGTTGCGTCGGCATCGACCGAACTGCAGGCAACCGCGTCGTCAATGACGGCGACGGCGGAGGAGACCAGCAACCAGGCGACCGCGGTGGCGGCTGCGACCGAGGAGGCTTCGACGAACGTACAAACCGTCGCGGCTGCGTCGGAGGAACTGGCCAGTTCCGTTACCGAGATCAGCCGTCAGGTCGCGCAGTCGGCCTCGATCGCGCAGAAGGCCGTGGGCGAAGCCGATCGCACCAACGCGACGGTGCAGGGCCTGTTCAAGGACGCCGCCGGCATCGGCGATGTCGTCAAGCTGATCAGCGAGATCGCCAGCCAGACCAATCTGCTGGCGCTCAATGCGACGATCGAGGCGGCGCGCGCCGGTGAGGCCGGCCGCGGCTTCGCGGTGGTGGCGGCCGAGGTCAAGAGCCTCGCCGAACAAACCGCGAAAGCAACGGACCAAATCAGCACGCAGGTCTCGTCGATCCAGGCTTCATCGAGCGAAGCCGTCGCTGCCATCAAGGGGATCTCCGCGACGATCAATGAAATGAGCGAGATCGCCTCCGCGATTGCGGGTGCCGTGGAAGAACAGGGCTCGGCGACTCAGGAGATCGCCCGCAACGTGCAGCAGGCGGCGCTCGGCACCGGCGAAATCTCGTCGAACGTGAGTGGCGTTCAGCAAGCCGCCGGCGACACCGGTGCCGCCGCGCATCAGGTGCTGCAGGCCTCCAGCGAATTGTCTCGGCAGTCCGAGACGATGCGAAGCCATGTCGAAACCTTCCTCAGCGACATCAAGGCTGCCTGATACGCAACCGATCGGCCTCTCCGCGCGACCGGGGAGGCCAGAGCGTTTTCCAGTGAAAGCCTGTCCCGCACTTGATGCGGGATGGATACCGGTTCGCGTCAAGAAAACGCGTCAGAACGAGAATCCAGAGCTCCGTTCCGATTCAATCGGAACGGAATGGTTTCGGTCCCGCAATGACGTCGTCGGTCTACTTCCGCACGCAGATCACACGCACCACGGATGCTTTTGCGTCCGGTGATCCGCTGGCGCCAGTGACGCCATTGGCCTTGAGGAAATCGCGCACGGCATCTGATGTCACCAGCACCGCCTGTGCGGCGCCGTTCGCCGGACCTGCAACGACCACCGGCTTCAGCAGCGCGATGCCGGCGAATTTGCCGTCGCCGTCGAGCGCGGCCGCGCCGGAAAAGCCGAGCGCGGGCGGCGGCGACAACGCGACGTCACTGCTGCCGCCAAGCTGTGCGACCGAGGCCCTGACGCTGCTGACGGCGCCGCCGCCGCCCTGGTTCTGCGGATCGGCAATGCCGGTCAGGTCGAGCGCCGTCTTCGAGGCCGGGCTCGCGAGGTTGAGCGGCTTCAGTCCGCGCGCGCCATAGATGCGCAGCAAAGCGAGATCGTGCTCCTTGTCCTCGGCCACACGGTCGGCATTGCCGAAGCCGGCGATCGCGACCGCGACGCAGCCGTCGGTGATCTGGCGGTCGGCGATGATCGCGCCGTCGTCGCTGACCACGACGCCGGTGCCATATTCCACGGTCTTGCGCGGCGGGGGGCCCGCGACCTGCGGGCCGGTTGGAAAAGCGTTGAATGCGCTCGACATTGCGATCACCACCGGCTCCACGGTATTTTCCGTGGCCTGATCATAGAGGATGGTGAGGATGCGGACTTCATCGCCCTTGAAGGTGCCGCGCAAATAGAACTTCTTCAGGCCTTGCAGGCCGGACAGCACGAAGAAGTCCGGCTTCACCACCGTGTAATCGATCTTGCGCTGGGCTTCCTTCTTTTCCAGCTCGGCGAGTTTTGCCGTGGTCGGATTGGCTTCCTTGCGCCGCGCCAGTTGGATCTGGATGGTTCCGGTCGGCGACGTCCATTTGGTGCCGTTGGCGTCGCTGGCCTGCTGCGGCACCAGCTTTGTGGGAATGCCGAGCCGTACGCCGGTGCCGGGATCGGTGGCGATCTTCCAGCCGACATTTTCCTGCCGCTTCCTGGCGGTGTCGGCGAGGATGCCGCGCTCCTGCGGATTGAGCACGCCAGTCTCCTTGGCCCCGCGGCTCTTCTGGAATTCCTTGATCGCCTTGACCATGCGCTCGCTGACGTCGCCGGTGACCGCGCCATTGTACTGGCCAACCCAGGCGAGGTCGGATTGCAGCGCCAGCCGTTCGGCCTGCGACATCGCGTTGGCGGTTTCCTCGGGCTTTTGCAGCGCGGGCCGGATCGGCACGGTCGCGACCGGCTTCGGCTTGGCGCCGGCCGTGGAGGGCGGCGTCAACTGGGCCTGAGCTGACGATCCCAGGCTCGCGAAAATGGCGGCCGAGACCATCATTGTTGCTGAAAACACCGATCTCATGACAAATCCCAGGGAATATTCGGAATCGGGAGGGAATATTGGAGCGATCATTGACCTCGGGTCAATTAAGCACATCTGCTTGGTCAGCAACAACAGCGCCCCGGTTCACGGAACGGCGCATGGGAATAGACCGACGATGCTGACCGCCGACGAACTCGAACGCTATGCCCGCCACATCGTGCTGCGCGAGGTCGGCGGCCCCGGCCAGACCGCCCTGAAGGAGGCGTCCGTGCTGGTGATCGGCGCCGGCGGTCTCGGCGCCCCGGTCCTGATGTATCTCGCCGCCGCCGGCATCGGCACGCTCGGCGTGGTCGACGACGATATTGTCTCGCTGTCCAATTTGCAGCGCCAGATCATCCACACCACGCCCGATATCGGCAAGCGCAAGGTCGATAGCGCCGCGCAGCAGATCGACGCGCTCAACCCGCACGTCAACTTCGAGGCGCATGCGGTGCGTCTCGATGCCGGCAACGCGATGTCGCTGATCGGCGGTTATGATCTGGTGCTCGATGGGTCAGATAATTTCGAAACCCGCTATCTGGTTTCCGACGCCTGCTTCCTCGCGGCCAAGCCGCTGATCACGGCGGCGCTTGGCCAGTTCGACGGATCGCTGACGACGATCCGCGCCCATGAGCGGGACGCCGGCGGCGAGTTCAATCCGACCTATCGCTGTCTGTTTCCAGAGGCGCCGCCGCCGGGCACGGTGCCGGCCTGCGCCGAGGCCGGCGTGATGGGCGCTCTCGCGGGCATGCTGGGATCGATGATGGCGCTGGAAGCGATTCGCGAAATCGTCGGCTTCGGCGACAGCCTGGTCGGACGGCTGGTGATGGTGGACGCCCGCGCGATGCGGTTCGAAACTCTGCGCTACCGGCGCGATCCCGCGAACCCGCTCAACGGCGATACGCCCACGATCACTGATCTAAGTGCGCACCGGTGAGGACTGGCGGGCATCCGTCCTAAAGCGTTTTCCAGCGAAGTGGATCCCGGTTCGCGCTAAGAAAACGCGTCAAAACAAAATATAGAGCCCCGTTCCGATCTAATCGGAACGGAAAAGGCTCTAGTCGATGTCGGCAATCTGCTTCTCGTAGTCAGACGCGTTTGATTTATCCGTCATGACCTGCGGGCAACGGAAGCAGGCCTCTTTGCCTTCCTGACGGAACCAGCGGCAGGTGGGGCGAATCTCGCAGGCGGGAAGCGCGTTGACGACAGCCGGAACGCCTTCAACGATCCTTTTGGCCAGACTGCAGGTGTTACCCTTGAAATGCTTGCAGCCGCCGCTGGCGCCCGCGCAGGGTGCCGCGATGCGGAACAGTTCCGTGGGCTTGGCATCTCCCGCAAGGGCAAGGACCTGTTCGGAGATTGGCACGGTCTCGGTGAGATATCCGACCCGGTGCTGCTCCGGCGTACCGGTGATTACGCCAAAGATTCGGGCGCCCTCGTCGGTCGCCTGCGAACTCGGGCAGTCGATCTGCTTCTTTAAATCCTTGGACATGAATCCCTCTATCTCGCTGCGCGTGCCGGGTGAGCTGCGTCTAACCCGAAATGAAAAGGCGTCCGGGATGGCGTCCGACGCACGACGCGCCGAACGCCATCTCGTCTCTTGATCGATTCAGAATAGAACCGTCTTTGTGGGCACCGGCATCGTCGGCGTCGGAAATCTGCCGAAGATGGTGATATCCTTGATGATATCGCCCAGCGATCCGCGGTTGATCGCAGCCCTGAAACCGGCTGCGACGATTTCAAGCTGTTCCGGGGTGAGCTGAACCGGTGCTTCGAGCTCGGACTTCGCAGGCTCGACTGCGTTGATGTCGGACTTCTTCATCTGTCTTCTCCTTGTCGCGAGACGAAGGGGCCATCCGCTTCGGCTGCTACAGGAGGCTAGGGACAGATTGGATGAGTTACCGTGATTTTGCTCACGGAACCCTCGCGCCCCGGCGAATGGGGGCGCGAGGAACTCGTGCGGTTGCATTCAGGCCCGCTTCTTCTCGCTGTCCAGATGCGCCATTTGCTCCGTCGCATAACGCGTGCCGGCGGCTGCATCCGGCGGGAATGCCTTCGCGAGCTTGTCCAGATGCGCCGCCGAGAGCTTCACATCGAGCGCGCCAAGCGCTTCGGTCAGCCGGTCGCGGCGGCGGGCGCCGACCAGCGGCACGATGTCATTGCCCTGCGCCGCCACCCAGGCAATCGCGACCTGCGCCACCGATACGCCGAGATCGGCGGCGACCTCGCGCAGCGGCTCGACCAGCGCCAGATTGGCGTCGAGATTGGCGCCCTGGAAACGCGGGGTCATCTGCCGGAAGTCCTGTCCGCCGGACTTGTCTTTCGACCAGTGTCCGCTGATCAGGCCGCGCGACAGCACGCCATAAGCGGTGACGCCGATACCGAGTTCGCGGCAGGTCGGCAGGATATCGTCCTCGATGCCGCGCGAGATCAGCGAATATTCGATCTGCAGATCGGCGATCGGATGCGCGGCATGGGCGCGACGGATGGTGTCGCAGCCGACTTCGGACAGGCCGATATGCCTGACATAGCCAGCCTTGATCATGTCGGCGATGGCGCCGACCGTGTCTTCGATCGGCACCGCCGGATCGAGCCGCGCCAGCCGGTAGATGTCGATGTGATCGACGCCGAGTCGCTGCAGCGAATAGGCGATGAAATTCTTCACCGCCGCGGGGCGGCCGTCCATTCCGATAAAGCCGCGCGCGGGATCGCGCAACGCGCCGAACTTGACGCTGATCTGCACATCGTCGCGGCCGCGGCCGGCGAGCGCCTCGCGGATCAGCAATTCGTTGTGGCCCATGCCGTAGAAGTCACCGGTGTCGAGCAGGGTGATCCCCGCGTCGAGCGCGGCATGAATGGTGGCGATGCTCTCGCCGCGGTCGGCCGGACCATAAAAGTCCGACATGCCCATGCAGCCGAGACCGATGGCGGCGACGTTGGGGCCGGTTTTGCCGAGTTTGCGGTGTTGCATGGTGGTGCTCCTCGTATTGGCGGCGGGATTCCCGTGCCGGGTTGACGAGGCTGGTATGGCCGATCGCGATTAGAGCGATAAGCTGGACAATGCTAAATAGTTTGTTCAGTATACCGAACAATGAACGATGTTGATCTCCGCGATCTCGATGCCTTCGTCGCCGTGGCGCGCACCCGGAATTTCCGGCGCGCCGCGATCGAGCAGCGCGTCTCCGTCTCGAGTCTCAGCCAGCGGCTGCGCGACATGGAGGAGCGGCTTGGCGTCCGTCTGATGAACCGCACCACCCGCAGCGTTGCGCTGACGGAAGCCGGCGAGCTGCTGCTGGCCCGGGTCGGGCCGGCGATGTCGGATGTCGGCGCCGCGCTCGATCAGGTGCGCGGACTGCGTGACGTGCCGTCGGGCCGCCTGCGCATCAATGCGCCGCCGCCGGCGATCGATCTGGTGCTGGCGCCGATGGTCGCGCCGTTTCTTGCAAAGTATCCGCAGATCGAACTGGAGATCGTCGGCGAGAGTGCATTCGTCGATATCGTCGCCGGCGGTTTCGACGCCGGCGTGCGCTACGGCGAGCATCTGGCACAGGACATGATTGCGGTTTCGCTCGGGGCGCCGCAGCGCTACGCGGTGGTGGCATCGAAGGAATATGTGGCGCGACACGGCAAGCCGATGCATCCGAAGGATCTGCTCGATCACGCCTGCATCCGCACCCGGTTCGGCAGCGGCGCCATGCTGGATTGGGAATTCGAGAAGGCGGAACGTGTCGTGGTGGTTTCGCCGCCGGCAAAACTGGTCGCAACCTATCTCGGCCTTGCGCTGCGCGCCGTCCACGATGGGATCGGCTTCTGGTTGACGTTTGAAGGTTATGTGCGCTTTGGCATCAAATCGGGTGCGCTGGTCAGCGTGCTCGACGACTGGTGCGCGCCGTTTCCCGGACCGTTTCTGTACTATCCGAGCCGCCGCCAGCCGCCGCCGGCGCTGGGCGCGTTCGTCGCGTTTGTCGGGGAATGGCGCAAGCAGGAGAGACGGAAGGGCCGGGGCGGCTCAACTGGGTGAAGCACGCCACTTCAGTATTTTTGGCTCCCGCAGATCATTGTAGCCGATGACAATATCGGCATGCTCTTCCGGGGCGCACTCACGCAGATATCGCTGCTGGCCGCCGACATAACGCTGGTTCGGCGGCGCAGCAGGATCGGGCGCGCCAAAATCCGGGCCGCGCTGCGCGCCGCGCGGCACGGAGACATTGAAGTCGACCTTCAGAAAGATCGAGATGTCCCAACAGGCCCGAAGCTCGGGGCGGTGCAGGAAGATGCCGTCAACGATCAGCGCGGCGGTTGGCGGCGCCTGCTGCGTGACCGGTTCGAACGGCCGGTCGTTGTCGAGATCAAAATGCCCTGCGACGTATCGACCGGAGCCACCGGGACTCAAGGGATCGAGCAACAGTGTCCGAAATGAATCGTAGTCGTACGAGTCGAGAAAAAAGCCATCAGGTGAATACCGGCCACGCGCGTATCGTACCGAGCGTGGATGATGGAAATCATCGACGGAAGCGCGGATCGTCGGGCGGCCTTGTGCTGCCACGAGCGGCGCCAGCGCATCCGCCAGCGTGGTCTTTCCCGCGCCATCGACGCCATCGATCGCGACGCGGATGATCCGCGTGGGATGTAGTGCGACGACGGTGGCGGCGAGGCGGTTCAGCAGCGATGCGTGGGCTTCGCTCACATCATCCTCGGTGGCCGCCTCACAGCATGCTGGGCAGCACGCGGTCCGGCGGCTTGTGGTTGTCGAGGAAGGTCCTGATGTTGATGATCACCTTCTCGCCCATCTCGACACGGCCTTCGATCGTGGCCGAGCCCATGTGCGGCAGCAGCGTGACCTTGCCGGCCTTGGCCAGCCGAACCAGTTTTGGATTGACGGCGGGCTCATGCTCGTAGACGTCGAGCCCGGCGCCGCCGATCTCGCCACCTTCGATCAGCTTGATCAGCGTGTCCTCGTCGATCACCTCGCCGCGCGCGGTGTTGACGATATAGGCCTCTTTCCGGATCAGTTTTAAGCGCCGCGCCGACAGCAGGTGGAACGTCGCTGGGGTGTGCGGACAGTTCACCGAGATGATGTCCATCCGCGCCAGCATCTGGTCGAGGCTTTCCCAATAGGTCGCGCCCAATTCGTCGGCGATCACGGGCGCGACGGGACGGCGGTTGTGATAGTGGATCTGCAGGCCGAAGGCGCGGGCCCGGCGCGCCACCGCCTGGCCGATGCGGCCCATGCCGATAATGCCGAGGCGTTTGCCGCCGATGCGATGACCGAGCATCCAGGTCGGCGACCAGCCCGGCCAGTGCTTGCCATCGGTGAGAATCGAGGCGCCCTCGATCAGCCGCCGCGGCACCGCGAGAATCAGCGCCATGGTCATGTCGGCGGTGTCTTCGGTCAAGACTTTCGGCGTGTTGGTCACGGTGATGCCGCGCGCATGCGCCGCCGTGACGTCGATATTGTCGACGCCATTGCCGAAATTGGCGATCATCCGCAGCTTGCAGTCGGGCTGCTTGAGAATTTCCTCGTTGACCAGGTCGGTCACGGTCGGCACCAGCACGTCGGCGGTACGGACCGCCTCGGCGATCTGTTCCGGCGTCATCGGCGTATCGTCGAGATTTAACCGCGCATCGAACAGTTCGCGCATCCGGGTCTCGATCGAGTCCGGGAGTTTGCGGGTGACGACGACGAGAGGCTTTTTCTTAACCGACATGTCCTGCTCTCATGAGGCAATGGCTCGTCCAACCTTTGACGAGTCAGAAGCTTCGCCGTTGAGGCCTCATTAACCTGGTTGTTCGACACTGCATTCGCTGCGCGGTTCGAACGGCTACCTGGTCGTTTCCTTAGGTTTCCTTAGCGCTTCCTCGGGTTCCCCGATCCTTACCTCGGGGTTGCCAAGGGAAGGGTCAAGGTAATCAGGGAAATTCGGGCGTTCTGGTTCTCAAGCGTTCCGTCCTCTCTAGCAGAAGGCCGGGCCAAGACAAGAACCCCTCGGGAACGACAATCCGAGTTGCGACCGAGGCGGGCACAGGGGGACTCAGGTTTAAGGGTCTTGGGTTTCAGGCGTTGAGTGGATTGTTTCAACTCGAAGAATTCGAGTTGAGAGGTTCTCGGCAGGAGACGAGTTGATGGCGTTGGGGCGTTTCTGTTCGATGGCGGTGCTGGCAGGGTGCATGCTGGGTGCGTCGGTCAGCACAGGTTTTTCAGCCAAGGAAGCAGGCTCCACCACCAGCGGCCTCCCGGTGCCGCGTTATGTCAGCCTCAAATCCGATCATGTGAATGTCAGGGCCGGTCCGACCAAGGACAATGACGTCGCCTGGGTTTACACCCGCTCCGGCCTGCCGGTCGAAATCACCGCTGAATTCGAGAACTGGCGCCGGGTGCGCGATTCCGAAGGCGCCGAGGGCTGGGTCTATCATTCCCTGCTGTCGGGCCGCCGCACCGCCGTCGTCACCATGAAGACCAAGGACGAACTCGCGCCGCTCTACGATCGCGCCGATCCGTCCAGCGCGGTCGCCGCGCGCCTGCAGGCCGGCGTCGTCGCCCAGGTCAAGAAATGCGCGGCCGGCTGGTGCCGCGTGATCGGCAACGGATTTGACGGCTGGATCGAACAGCAGCGGCTGTGGGGCGTCTACGCCGACGAGAAGGTGGATTGATTGCGCCGTTGACGACCAATTGTCGTCGTCCCGGCCTAGTGCGCAATTGCGCGCGGGGGGCCGGGACCCACCCATACCCCGCGGCTCCGCGTTAGCCACGAATGGCCGACGCCGTCCTCAACAATAAACATTTGTGGTTATGGGTCCCGGCTCAAGGCCGGGACGACGGGCTGATAGAGCTCAGCGCTTCTTGCGCAGCCGCACGACCATGTCGACGCGGGCGATTTCGTAACCTTCCGGCACGTCGGGCATCCGCGACAGCACCAGATGCGGATCTGGAATGTCGACCAGCTCGTGGTTGTTCTCGAGATAGAAGTGGTGATGCGCCGTCACGTTGGTGTCGAAATAGGTCTTGGTGCCGTCAACGCTGACCTGGCGCAGCAGGCCGGCATCGGTGAGCTGGTTGAGCGTGTTGTAGACGGTGGCGAGCGAGACCGGCACCTTGGCCAGCGTCGCTTCCTCGTAGAGCATTTCAGCGGTCAGATGCCGCGCGCCCTTGCCGAACAGCAGCCAGCCGAGCGCCATGCGCTGGCGGGTCGGCCGCAGGCCGGCAGCTTGCAGCATTTCGTTGACGTCATGCCAGGGACAGCCGGTCAACGCCGGTTGATGTCCGGCGGCATGGGCGGCCGGATCCATCGCGGCTAAGTCAGCGGCGTCGTCGTTCACAGTCGAGACCTGGTCGTTCATTTCCACTTCGGTACCACGCTGACAAACTTGGGCAATATTCTTGCCCAATATAAAAGGAAATCCTTTAGATGCAAGTTTTTCGCAACTAGAACGATCCCAAGGTAAAGGCGGAACCCGCGATGGGACAGGGTGCTTTTAGGCCCTATCCAGTGCTTTGCCGCCCGCCAAGGCCTATGTTACAGAGCGCGCGGACCACATATGCATATTCGGCAGGGACATTTGCCGGTGGCACCCAAGTAGCGCCAATTTGCGGGAAACAGGCATTCTTCCGCGGGAAACCGGTCCGGTTCGCTCGAAAGCGCGACCAGGATACTTTTGCGGGACATCTTAGAGAGGCTGAAACGATGCTGGATCGCCGCGGCGGTTACGAATACGAGGATTTGCTGGCGTGCGGCCGTGGCGAGCTATTCGGCCCGGGAAATGCGCAATTACCGCTGCCGCCGATGCTGATGTTCGATCGCATCACCGAAATTTCCGAAACCGGTGGGGAATACGGCAAGGGCATCGTTCGCGCCGAACTCGACGTGAACCCGGATCTCTGGTTCTTCGGCTGCCATTTCAAAGGCGATCCGGTGATGCCGGGCTGTCTCGGCCTCGACGCGCTGTGGCAGATGGTCGGCTTTTATCTCGGCTGGACCGGCGGCGAGGGCCGCGGCCGGGCGTTGGGCCTCGGCGAACTGAAGTTCTCCGGTCAAGTGATGCCGAATGTCCGCAAGATTGTGTACAACGTCGATATCAAGCGCGTGATGCGTCTAAAGCTCTGGCTGGGTATCGCCGACGGCTGGCTTTCGGCCGACGGCGAGATTATCTATCGCGCGAAGGATCTGAGGGTGGGGCTGTTAAAGCAGGGTGCCGCATTGCCGGGAGCGTAAGTTACCCGCTCTCCAATAGGCGGAATTCGGTTTGACGGCGGCCATCACACAAAACGCAAACGACAGGACGAGGCGATCATGAGGCGGGTTGTCATCACGGGGATGGGCATCGTCTCATCCATCGGAAATAACACCCAGGAAGTGCTTGCGAGCCTTCATGAGGCGAAATCGGGGATCACGCGCGCGGAAAAATACGCCGAACTCGGCTTCCGCTCGCAGGTGCAGGGCGCTCCGTCCCTCAATCCCGCCGATGTCATCGACCGGCGCGCGATGCGCTTTCTCGGCGAGGGCGCGGCGTGGAATCACATCGCGATGGAGCAGGCGATCCAGGATTCCGGTCTCAGCCCGACCGAGGTTTCCGACGTCCGTACCGGCATCATCATGGGCTCCGGCGGACCGTCCGCGCGCACCATCGTCGAAGCGGCCGATATCACCAGGACCAAGGGTCCCAAACGCGTGGGGCCGTTCGCGGTGCCAAAGGCGATGTCGTCGACCGCCTCAGCCACGCTGGCGACCTGGTTCAAGATCAAAGGCGTGAACTATTCGATCTCGTCGGCCTGCGCGACCTCCAACCATTGCATCGGCAACGCCTATGAGACGATCCAGATCGGCAAGCAGGATGTGATCTTCGCCGGCGGCTGCGAGGAACTCGACTGGTCGCTGTCGGTGCTGTTCGACGCCATGGGCGCGATGTCCTCGAAATACAACGCCACGCCCGCCACCGCGTCGCGTCCCTATGACGTCAGCCGCGACGGCTTCGTCATTGCGGGCGGCGCCGGCGTGGTGGTGCTGGAAGAGCTCGAACACGCCAAGGCGCGCGGCGCGCGCATCTACGCCGAAGTGGTCGGCTATGGCGCGACGTCTGACGGCTACGACATGGTGGCCCCCTCGGGCGAAGGCGCCGAGCGCTGCATGCGGATGGCGATGGAGACCGTGAAGACGCCGATCGACTACATCAATCCGCACGCCACCTCGACGCCCGCCGGCGATCCGCCGGAAATCGAGGCGATCCGCAGGGTGTTCGGCACCGGCGAAAAATGCCCGCCGATCTCGGCGACCAAGGCGCTGACCGGACATTCGCTCGGTGCCACCGGCGTTCAGGAAGCGATCTATTCGCTGTTGATGATGAACAATGGTTTCGTGTGCGAGAGCGCCAACATCACCGAGCTCGACCCGGTGTTTGCCGACATGCCGATCGTGCGCAAGCGCATCGACAACGCCAAGCTCGGCACCGTGCTGTCGAACTCGTTCGGCTTCGGCGGCACCAACGCCACGCTGGTGTTCAAGCGCATGGATGCGTGAGCGTTTGTCATGCCCCGCGTATGCGGGGCATCCAGTACGCCGCGGCTTGTCGATTCAAGCACTGATGTCTCTGGAATACTGGGTCACCCGCTTTCGCTTTCGCGGGTGACGACAGTTGGGCCTATCCCGCCGCGATCTTCTCTGCGCGCTGGAACGCCGGGCGGGCCGCGCATCGATCGATGTAGGCGTCGAACGAGGGCCGTGACGGCACCATCTTGAACAGCCGCACGGCGAAATTCAGCCCGGAGCCAATGATGATGTCGGCTGCGGAAAAATTCTCGCCGAGAATCCACGGACCTTTCTCCAGTGCGTTGTCGAGCACGTCGATCACGCGTTGCGAATCGCCCCAGCCGGCCGCGACCGGATTCATTTCGATCTTGGTCGCGAGCTGCACGATCGCAGGCTCGATACAACCGGGGCTGAAGAACAACCAGTAGAGATACTTTGCGCGCAGCGGATCTCCGAGCGGCGGCGCCAGCTTCGCTTCCGGATAGCGCTCGGCGACATAGGCCGCGATCGCGGCGGCTTCGGCAAGCGTGGCCTCGCCATCCCGGAGCGCCGGCACCTTGCCCATCGGATTGATCGCCAGATATTCGAGCTTGCGCTGTGCGCCGGTCGAGATGTCCGTCAGCACGCGTTCATAGGGTTGTCCGGTCTCTTCGAACAGCCATAGCGAGGAAAACGAACGCGAGCGGGGCGACCAATAAAGCTGCATCATGGCGGAACCTTTCATCGGCGGGGGCGGACAATGCCATCTTCATTGCGCGTCTGACGCGAATTGGCAACGCACTACGCCTAGGACGAACGGTTCAACGTCGAGCGATATGTTGGTCAACTTTATTTCGTGCGGTCGACTGGCCGGCGATTTCGGGCGAATCGCGGAGAGCCACGCTCAATTGTCTTTGAGGTAGTTGGGCAGCAGGAGGCATGGCTAGCAAAAAACTAAGCGCGGCCGTGAGGCCTTCGCTCATCACGCCCGCGATTCGCGGCGAGGGTTTCGGCTTGCGCTGTTCGCGCATCCTTTGCGTTATTGTCCAAGCGTGGCCGACAATGCCTTGTCGAGATGCGTAGCAAGCAATGCCCGGGTACCGTCGCGCAATGTCGCGCTCGTCGCCGCCGCTGCTGCCGGCTCTGGAAACGCAGAATTTTCGAGTTTGGTAAGCGGGTCCTCGACTCCAAAACCCCTGGCAAGTGCCAAGCCAAGATTGAGGTTAAAAGGCTTTTTGCTGACCTCGTAGGTCTGTCCGTCAAACACCGTGACCTGAATGTTGGAGTACAAGCGGGTATGGCCGACGAGGCTGCCGATGCCGCGGTGATAAACGCCGATGCCGCGCAGGGTCTGGTTGGTTCCGTCCAACTTGCTGTCAAGTTTTGTAACCGCCACATAACGCGCGCAACCAGCGTTCGCGGTGATCTGCCGCACAATGGTGGTCAGATCGCTCTCAGGATTGCGAAACAGCGCCGGGGCAGGACGGTCGTAAGGCGCGAACGCCTGCTTCGAGTAGGCTATTCGCCGGACACCGGCGCCGGAACCCGTCACGGCGCGAACGCGCGCGACCACGAGATCGTCGAGACCCCAGCTCTCGATCGGTACATCCGCATAATCGTTGTTGAATACGGTGAGGCCGATTTTCTGAACCGCGAACTGGTCGCCGACCGCTGGAATAACGCCGATCTGACAAGGACCGCTTTCCGTCGGCGCGGCTTGCCTCGCGCTGGTCTTGGTCTTTGCCGCCGCCTTCTTGGCGGGCTTCGGCGCGGATGGCGCGGCTATAGGCGCGGGCTGGGCTTGCGCCCATGCGGGTGTGACGGAGCACGACAGGATAAGTGCAACGGCCAGGACGCGGATCATGAAAACTCGGGAACGGGATTGGTGCGCAGGGATGCGTCTAACTAGAGCGCACCGCGGGCATCCGCAAGTTGTTTTGCGCCTCTTCGTCTATCGTGCGGAGCTCTTCCATCGATAATACTTCATCACATATCCCGTCATCGGCGGGACCTTGTCGCGTTGCTGATCACCCCCGCGATTTCCGCGGCGAGGGTTTCGCCTTGCGCTGTTCGCGCAAGGCATCGGCGGCGAGGCAGACCACTTCCGAGATTTGCTGCAGCTGTGCGGCCAGCGGGCTTGTCTTGCGCCAGACCATGCCGATGGTCCGCGACGGTTGCGGGTTGCTGAACCGCGCGACCGAGACCTGTGCCGAACGGGTTTCCACCGTGACCGCCATTTCCGGAATCAGGGTGACGCCGATGCCGGCGCCGACCATCTGAACGAGCGTGGACAGCGAGCTTGCGTCCAGCACCTCGCGCGGCGGCGACTGCATGTTGCAGAACGACAGCGCCTGGTCGCGGAAACAATGCCCCTCTTCGAGCAGCAGCAACCGCATCTCGCGCAGCGTCTCGTGGCTTGGCACCGGTGTGCCCTCGTCCTCGCCCGGCCGCACCAGCAGGAAATTCTCGGAAAAGCAGGCGACCTCGGTCAGCGATGGCTCCGATACCGGCAATGCCACGATCGCCGTATCGAGCCGGCCTTCGGTCACTTCCTTGATCAGCTTCGGCGTCAGCGTCTCGCGCACGTGGATGTCGAGTTCCGGATGCATGCGCGCGAGGTTCTCGATCACTTTCGGCAGCAGATAGGGCGCGATGGTCGGGATCATGCCGATGCGCAGCCGTCCGGCAAGCCGGTCCTGTGCCGCGCGCGCGAAATCGCCGAGTTCATCGACCGAGCGCAGGATGTCGCGGACACGCTGGACGATCTCTTCGCCGAATTCCGTCAGCGTGATCTGTCGCGCGCTTCGTTCCAGCAGCGCGCCGCCGAGCGCTTGCTCCATTTCCTTGATTTGCATCGACAGGGCCGGCTGCGAGATCGAGCAGGCTTCCGCCGCGCGCCCGAAATGGCCGTGACGGGCCAGCGCATCAAAATAACGAAGCTGTCTGAGCGTCATCTGTATCATCAGAATATCTTATCGGTTCGATCATTAAAATCAACTTCCCCTGATGGAAAGCGGCTCTTAGAGTGCTTCCAATCTGACTGGAAGCGGCCCTTAGGAGGCAATCATGGACGACAAAACAAAATGCCCGTTCTCGGGCGGAAAAGGCGGACACTCGAACCGCGATTGGTGGCCGGACGCGCTGGACGTTTCGCTGCTCCACCGCAATTCCACTCTGTCCGATCCGATGGGCGAGGCGTTCGATTACGCCAAGGAGTTCAAGACCCTCGACCTCAATGCCGTGGTCAAGGACCTGACCGCGTTGATGACGGAATCGCAGGAGTGGTGGCCGGCCGATTTCGGTCACTATGGCGGTCTCATGATCCGCATGGCGTGGCACAGCGCCGGCACCTACCGCATCACGGACGGCCGCGGCGGCGCCGGGGCCGGTCAGCAGCGCTTCGCGCCGCTGAACAGCTGGCCTGACAACGCCAATCTCGACAAGGCGCGCCGGCTGCTATGGCCGATCAAGCAGAAATACGGCCGCAAGATCTCGTGGGCCGACCTGATGATTCTCGCCGGCAACGTCGCGCTCGAATCGATGGGCTTCAAGACGTTCGGCTTCGCCGGCGGCCGCACCGACGTCTGGGAGCCCGAGGAGCTATTCTGGGGCCCCGAAGGCACCTGGCTGGGCGACGAACGCTACAGTGGCGAACGCGAACTCTCCGAGCCGCTCGGCGCCGTGCAGATGGGTCTCATCTACGTCAATCCGGAAGGCCCGAACGGCAACCCGGATCCGCTCGCAGCGGCGAAAGACATCCGCGAAACGTTCTTCCGCATGGCGATGAATGACGAAGAGACCGTTGCGCTGATTGCCGGCGGCCACACCTTCGGCAAGGCCCATGGTGCCGGCGATCCGTCGCTGGTGGGGTCAGACCCGGAAAGCGGCGCTCTCGAGGATCAGGGCCTCGGCTGGAAGAGCAAGCACGGTACCGGCATCGGCGCCGATACCATTACCGGCGGTCCGGAAGTCACCTGGACGCAGCAGCCGACGCAGTGGAGCAATCTGTTCTTCAAGAACCTGTTCGAGAACGAATGGGAGCTGACCAAGAGCCCGGCCGGTGCCAAGCAGTGGAAGGCGAAGGGCGCGGAAGCGACGATCCCGGACGCCTTCGACAAGTCGAAGAAGCATGTGCCGATGATGCTGACGACCGACCTGTCGCTGCGCTTCGATCCGGCTTATGAGAAGATTTCGCGGCGCTTCTACGAAAACCCGGACCAGTTCGCGGACGCGTTTGCGCGTGCCTGGTTCAAGCTCACGCACCGTGACATGGGTCCGGTCGTGCGTTATCTCGGCCCGCTGGTGCCGAAGGAAACGCTGATCTGGCAGGATCCGATTCCGGCGGCGGATCATCCGCTGATCGGAGACGCGGATATCGCCGCGCTGAAGACCAAGATTCTCAGCTCGGGTCTGTCGGTGTCGCAGCTCGTTTCGACCGCATGGGCGTCGGCGTCGACGTTCCGCGGCTCCGACAAGCGCGGCGGCGCCAATGGCGCGCGTATTCGTCTCAGCCCCCAGAAGGAGTGGGAGGTCAACCAGCCCGCCGAACTGAACACGGTGCTGCAGAAGCTGGTGGCGATCCAGAAGGAGTTCGGCAAGAAGGTTTCGCTTGCCGACCTGATCGTTCTCGGCGGCTCCGCGGCGGTCGAAAAGGCCGCAAAGGACGCCGGCGTCGACGTCAAGGTGCCGTTCACGCCGGGGCGCATGGATGCGTCGCAGGATCAAACCGACGTCGCTTCCTTTGCTCCGCTCGAACCGCGTGCCGATGGCTTCCGCAATTATGTCAACGGCAAGAAGCATCAGTTCCTGGGGCCGGTGGAAGCGCTGATTGACCGCGCGCAATTGCTGCGGTTGACGGGACCCGAACTGACGGCGCTGGTCGGCGGCCTGCGCGTCCTCGGCGCGAATGCCGGCGGATCAAAGCACGGCGTCTTCACCAGCAAGGTGGGGACATTGACGAACGATTTCTTCGTCAATCTGCTGAGCATGAGCACGGAGTGGCAGCCGTCGGGCGATGCCTACGAGGGCCGAGATCGGAAGACAAAGGCGGTCAAGTGGACCGCCACCGGCGTCGACCTGATCTTCGGTTCGCATGCGCAGCTTCGCGCCTTCGCTGAGGTCTATGCCTGCGCGGACTCCAAGGAGAAGTTCGCCAAGGACTTCGCCGCCGCCTGGACCAAGGTGATGAACCTCGATCGGTTCTGATCAGCTGAGCGCTGGACGAACGCTACACTGACAAAAAAGGGCGGCTCAAGAGCCGCCCTTTCGCTTTTCAAGATGGAGCGCGCGATCAAACGCCGAGCGTACCGGCCTTCGCCGCCGCAAAACGCTCGGCGACCTTGGTCCAGTTCACCGTGTTCCACCACGCCTTGAGATAATCGGCGCGGCGGTTCTGGTAGTTGAGATAATAGGCGTGCTCCCAGACGTCGTTGCCAAGCAGCGCGCGCTTGCCGTCCATGATCGGATTGTCCTGGTTCGGACGGGTCTCGATCGCGAGCTTGCCGTCCTTGGCAACGGTCACGAACACCCAGCCGGAGCCGAACTGACGTCCGCCCGCGGCATTAAAGTCGTTCTGGAACTTCTCCAGGCCGCCGAGGTCCTTGTCGATCGCGGCCAGCACCTCGCCTTCCGGCTTGCCGCCGCCCGGGGCCATGATTTCCCAGAACATGGTGTGGTTGGCATGGCCGCCGAGATTGTTGCGCACACCGAATTTGATGTCGTCGTTCAGGGCGTTCAAATTGCCGAGGATGTCCGTCACCTTGCTGGTGCCGAGCTGCGCATTGGTCTTGGCGAGGGTGTTCAGATTGTTGACGTAGGCGGCATGATGCCGACCATGGTGGATTTCCATGGTCTTGGCATCGATATGCGGCTCAAGCGCGTTGAAGGCGTAAGGGAGCGGCGGCAGCGTGAACGGGCCTGCCGCGGCCGGGGCAGGCGCCGGTGCGGCGGCCTGGGCAAAGACGACACGCGGTGCCGCCGCGACGGCTACGAGGCCGGCGGCGGCGCTGAAAAAATGACGGCGCGAAAGTGCGGACATAAGTCTCTCCCTGCGTGACGAGCCTGCTGCTCGGTTCGGACGATCGTAACGGGTCCAGCTTCCAGCTGCGAAGTCAGCCCCATTCCGGTTTCATTTTAAATGGGTTAGGCGCTGCGGCGTAAGAGCGCACGATCACATCTGCGGCAAATAAAAAGGGCGGCTTTGCAGCCGCCCCTTCTGATTTTCGATGTCGAGGCGCTTACTCGCCGGCCGCTTCGCGGGGCGCCGAGGCCTCCGCCGCCTTCTGCTTGGCTTCGAGGTCCTCGCCGGTCGCCTGATCGACCACCTTCATCGACAGCCGCGTCTTGCCGCGATCGTCGAAGCCGAGCAGCTTGACCTTGACCTTGTCGCCTTCCTTGACGACGTCGGAGGTCTTCTGCACCCGGGCCCCGGCGAGCTGGCTGATGTGGACGAGGCCGTCCTTGGCGCCGAAGAAGTTCACGAACGCGCCGAACTCCATCACCTTGACCACGGTGCCTTCGTAGATCTGGCCGATCTCCGGATCGGAGGCGATCGATTTGATCCACTTGATCGCGGCCTTCATCGCCTCGCCGTCGTTGGAGGCGACCTTCACGGTGCCGTCGTCCTCGATGTTGACCTTGGCGCCGGTCTTCTCGACGATCTCGCGGATCACCTTGCCGCCGGTGCCGATCACTTCACGGATCTTGTCGGTCGGGATCTTGAAGGTCTCGATGCGCGGCGCGTACTCGCCGAGCTCGGCGCGCGCATTGGTGAGCGCCTTCGACATTTCGCCGAGGATGTGGATACGCCCATCCTTGGCCTGGCCGAGTGCCACCTTCATGATCTCTTCGGTGATGCCCTCGATCTTGATGTCCATCTGCAGCGAGGTGATGCCCTGGTCGGTGCCGGCCACCTTGAAGTCCATGTCGCCGAGATGATCCTCGTCACCGAGAATGTCGGACAGGACCGCAAAGCGCGAACCTTCCAGGATCAGGCCCATCGCGATGCCCGCGGTCGGCCGCTTCAGGGGAACGCCCGCATCCATCAGCGCCAGCGAAGCGCCGCAGACCGACGCCATCGACGACGATCCGTTGGATTCGGTGATCTCGGACACCACGCGCACCGTGTAGGGGAATTCGTGGTGCGGCGGCAGGACCGGATGGATCGCGCGCCAGGCGAGCTTGCCGTGGCCGATTTCGCGGCGCTTGGTGCCGCCGAGGCGTCCGGTTTCACCGACCGAGTAGGGAGGGAAGTTGTAGTGCAGCAGGAACTGCTCCTTGTAGGTCCCTGACAGCGAGTCGATGTACTGCTCGTCCTCGCCGGTGCCGAGCGTGGTCACGACCATCGCCTGGGTTTCACCGCGGGTGAACAGCGCCGAACCGTGGGCGCGGGGCAGCACGCCGACTTCGGCGATGATGCTGCGCACGGTCTTGGAATCGCGGCCGTCGATGCGCTTGCCGGTGTCGAGGATGTTCCAGCGGACGATCTTGGATTCGAGTTCCTTGAACACGCCGGCGATGCGCAGCTTGTCGTATTGCGGCTCCTGCCCTTCCGGGAAGTAGTGAGCCATCACCTTTTCCTTGGCCTTGCCGACCGCCGCGTAGCGGTCCTGCTTGATCGGGATAGCGTAGGCCGAGCGCAGCTCCTGCTCGATCAGGCCGAGCATTTCCTTCTCGAGCGCGCTCTCGTCGACGACCTTGACTTCGCGCGGCTCTTTCGCGGCCTTCTCGGCCAGCTCGATGATCGCCTTGATCACCGGCTGGAAGTGCCGGTGTCCGAACATCACAGCACCGAGCATGATGTCTTCGTTGAGTTCCTTGGCTTCCGATTCCACCATCAGCACGGCGTCGGCGGTGCCGGCGACGACCAGATCAAGCTGGGTCTCGAGCATTTCGTCGAGCGTCGGGTTGAGCACATATTCGTCGTTGGCGAAGCCGACGCGGGCCGCCCCGATCGGGCCCTTGAACGGCGCGCCCGAGATCGTCAGCGCCGCGGAGGCCGCGACCAGCGCCAGAATGTCGGGATCGTTCTCCATGTCATGCGACAGCACGGTGACGATGACTTGGGTTTCATTGCGCCAGCCGTCGACGAACAGCGGACGGATCGGACGGTCGATCAGGCGGGAGACCAGCGTCTCCTTTTCGGTCGGCCGGCCCTCGCGCTTGAAATAACCGCCGGGAATGCGGCCCGCGGCATAGGTCTTTTCCTGGTAGTCGACGGTCAGCGGCAGGAAGTCGACGCCTTCGCGCGGGTTCTTGGCGGCGACGACCGTGGCGAGCACGATGGTCTCGCCATAGGTCGCGAGCACGGCGCCGTCGGCCTGACGGGCGATCTTTCCGGTTTCAAGCTTGAGGGGACGTCCACCCCAGTCGATCTCGACTGAATGAGCATTAAACATTTCGATTTCTTTCATGGTTTAGCGAAAGCAGGGACGCCTGAAACACAAAGACCATGCGCAAGATTGCGAGACACTGATCGCAACACGAGATCAGCGTCCGGCGATCCTGCCATGGTCTTTATATTTCGGATGGCGTCCATCCTCTCGGTAGTCCGGGCACCTTGCCCTGCCCAGCGGCCGGATTGCTGCTGGACGTCTATTGAGCATGAGTTTCTTCATGCCCTTGCGCATGATCGTCTCCGAAAATCCGGAGTCCGGGTTTCTTCCGGAAGACCATACGAAAACGCGCGCAACAGGCGCGCGCGTACTCTGGGATCAACGACGAATGTTGTGCTTTTCGAGCAGCGCCTTGTAGCGCGCCTCGTCCTTCCGCTTGATGTAATCGAGCAGGGAACGGCGCGTGGCGACCATCTTCAAAAGACCCCGGCGCGAATGATTGTCCTTCACGTGGGATTTGAAGTGCCCGGTGAGGTTGTTGATGCGTTCCGAAAGGATCGCAACCTGAACCTCGGGCGAGCCGGTGTCGCCGGTCTTGTTGGCATTCGTCTTGATGACTTCCGCTTTGCGTTCGGCGGTAATCGACATCGTCAAACTTTCTCGTTGTTACGACCGGAACTGGCAGTCAGTCCGGTCAGGTTGAACACACGCTTGGGGATGAGTTCGCCATTGCCAATTTCGGCGAGGGCCAGAAGCCGGCCTGCCACCGTGACATAGACTGTGCCGCTACAATTGGGCGCATCCCGTCCGCGCAACAAAACGGCCTGGCCCCGGTGGAGCCTTGCCGCATCAGCCCGTGTGACGGCCAGTGCCGGGATGTCGTCCAGCGCGGTCTCAACGGGCAAAAGCGCGTCGGCGAGGCTGCCCTCGCCCGACGCGGCTCTATTACACAAAGCCTCCAACTGTTCCAGCGGAATCATGTCCGTTTCGCGGAATGGACCGACCAGGGTCCGCCGCAAGGCGCTGATATGGCCGAAACAGCCCAGAATCCGGCCGATATCGCGGGCCAGCGCCCGGACATAGGTTCCCTTGCCGCACTCGGCCTCGAACACGGATTGGCCGCTATCTGTATGTTCTACAAGGGTTAATTCGTGAATCTCGACCGGTCGCGGCTTCAATTCGACGGTTTCGCCGTCTCTGGCCAGGTCATAGGCCCGTTCGCCCTGGACCTTGATCGCGGAATATTGCGGCGGGATCTGCTCGATCAGGCCGGTGAATTGCGGCAGCAGCGCCCGGATCGCCTCGGCGGAGGGCCTGAGATCGCTGGTCCTGGTCGCCCGGCCCTCGGTGTCGTCGGTATCGCGTTCCTCGCCCCAGCTCACGGTGAAGCGGTAGCGCTTGCGGCCGTCCATCACGAACGGGACCGTCTTGGTGGCTTCGCCCAGCGCGATCGGCAAACCGCCGGAGGCGAGCGGGTCGAGGGTACCGGCATGGCCGGCGCGCTTGGCCTGGAACAGGCGCTTGAGCACCGCGACCGCGTGCGTCGAGGTCATGCCGATCGGCTTGTCGAGAATCACCCAGCCATGGACGTCGCGCTTGTCGCGGCGCGGCTGATTATTCTGCCGCTGCTGTTTGCCTTGATGCTTGTTCTGGCGCGGATCGTTATTGCCGCGCCGCGTATCGTCGCCGCGTCGGGAATCTTCGTTGCGTGTTTCGGTAAAAATATTTTTTTCGGCGTCATGCGATTCGGCATTTTGCGAATCGATGACGCTGTTTGCAGTGTTCACAACCATCACTTGTCGTCCGAATCGGGTGCGAGGTCTCTTTGCACCGCAGGTGTTCTCAGTAATTTCTCGATCCGTTCCGCTTCATCGAATCGTTCGTCGACGCGAAAGCGAAGGTCAGGCGCAAATTTTAGGTTAACGCGGTGCGCGATCTCGCCGCGCAGGAATTTCTTGTGGCGCGCGAGCGCTGCGATCACGACATCGGTGTCGCGTCCGCCGAGCGGCATCACATAGACGGTTGCAAGCTTCAGGTCCGGTGACATGCGCACCTCCGGAACCGTGATGATGTGACCCTCGAGATCGGGGTCATGCACGCTACCTTGCGACAGAATATCGGCGACCGCATGGCGCACGGTTTCGCCGACGCGCAATTGGCGTTGCGAGCCGCCGGGGGCGGAACTCTTGCTGTGGTGGCGGGGCATGGCCGTCTCTCAAAAACAAATCCGTCATGGCCGGGCTAATCCCGGCCATCTACGTCTTTCTTGCTGCTGAATTCTCTGGGACGTGGATGCCCGGAACACTAATGCGAAGACGCGCTTCGCGCTTTTGTCCGGGCATGACGTCGAACTATTACAATGTCTTCCGACGAAGCCGTAAGGTTCAGACTTACAGGCTCCGCTGGATCGTCTCCACGCGATAACACTCGATAACGTCGCCGGCGCGCATGTCGCCGTAATTCTCGAACGCCATGCCGCATTCCTGGCCGGACTGCACTTCCTTCACTTCGTCCTTGAAGCGCTTCAGTGTCGAGAGCTTGCCTTCATGCACAACCACGTTGTCGCGAATGAGGCGTACATTGGCGCCGCGTTCCACGGTGCCGTCGGTGACGCGGCAGCCGGCGACCTTGCCGACCTTGGAAATGTTGAACACTTCCAGGATCTGCGCATTGCCCAGCATGGTTTCGCGCAGCGTCGGCGCGAGCAGGCCGGACATCGCCTTTTTGATGTCGTCGACCAGATCGTAGATGATGTTGTAATAGCGGATCTCGATGCCGTTGCGCTTGGCGGCGGCCGCCGCTTCCTTGTTGGCACGAACCGAGAAGCCGATGATGGCGGCGTTGAAACCTTCCGCCAGCGTCACGTCCGATTCGGAGATGCCGCCGACGCCCGCATGCAGGATGCGCGCGGCAACTTCGTCGGTGCCGAGCTTTTCCAGCGATCCCAAGATGGCTTCGAGCGAACCTTGCACGTCGGCCTTGATGATCAGCGGGAATTCCTTGCGGCCCGACGTCTTGAGCTGCGACATCATCTGTTCGAGCGAGCCGCGCATGCCGGAAATCGAGGCAGCCGCGTTTTCGCGCTTCTGGTGGGCGCGATAGCTCGTGACCTGGCGGGCGCGGGCTTCGTTCTCGACCACCGCGAGGCGGTCGCCGGCTTCCGGCGGACCGTTGAAGCCGAGCACCTCGACCGGCACTGAAGGTCCGGCCTCGTCGATGTTCACGCCCTGATCGTTGATAAGGGCGCGGACGCGGCCCATTTCGGCGCCGGCCACGATGATGTCGCCGATGCGCAAGGTTCCGCGCTGCACCAGCACGGTCGCAACCGGACCCCGGCCGCGATCGAGCCTGGCTTCGATCACGGTACCTTCGGCGGGACGTTCCGCGTTGGTCTTGAGGTCGAGCAGTTCGGCCTGCAGCGCGATCATTTCCAGCAGCTTGTCGAGATTGGTCTTGTTCTTGGCTGATACCTCGACGTCGACGACGTCGCCGCCGAACGACTCGACCTGAACCTCGTGCTGCAACAGCTCGGTGCGCACGCGCTCCGGCTTGGCGTCGGGCTTGTCGATCTTGTTGATCGCGATGATCATTGGAACCTTCGCCGCCTTGGCGTGGTTGATCGCCTCGATGGTCTGCGGCATGACGCCGTCATCGGCCGCCACCACCAGGATCACGATATCGGTGACCTTGGCGCCGCGCGCACGCATCGCGGTGAACGCGGCGTGGCCGGGCGTATCGATGAAGGTGATCTTCTTGCCGCTTTCCGGTGAAGTCACCTGATAGGCGCCGATATGCTGGGTGATGCCGCCGGCTTCGCCCGAAACCACGTTGGCATGGCGGAGCGCGTCGAGCAGCGAGGTCTTGCCGTGATCGACATGGCCCATCACGGTCACGACCGGCGACCGCGGTTCGGTGTCGGTGGAATCGTCGACGATGTCGAACAGACCCTCTTCGACGTCGGACGCGGCCACGCGCTTGACGGTATGGCCCAGTTCCTCGGCGATCAGCTGCGCGGTGTCGGCGTCGATCACGTCGGTGATCTTGTGCATCGCGCCCTGCTTCATCAGCAGGCGGATGACGTCGACCGCGCGTTCCGACATGCGGTTGGCGAGTTCCTGGATGTTGATCGCTTCCGGGATCACCACTTCGCGGATGATCTTTTCCTTCGGCTCGTTCGAGGCGTGTCCCTTCAGGCGCTGGGTGCGGCGGCGGAACGAGGCGATCGAACGCTCGCGCACATTGTCGGCGTCCAGGGCGGTGACCAGCGTCAGGCGGCCGCGTTCCTTTTGCGGTCCGGGCTTGTGGGTCGTCTTCGGCGGCACGGCGGGGCGCATGGCGCCGCCGGGGCCACGGCGGATCTGGCGCGGACCTTCATCCTCATCGGAGGCGTCGGCGGCAACGCCCGGCGCGCGCGCGGGCGGCACTGCCGAGGCCGTCGGCCGGGCCGCGGGGCGCGCGGTGGTAGTGGTGGTGCCGGGTGCTGCGGTTGTTGCGGCCTTGGCTTCGGCCTCGCCAAAACGCTTCTTGGCTTCGAGTTCGGCCTTGCGCTTGGCTTCTTCTTCCAGGCGGTGACGTTCTTCCTCGGCCTTGCGGCGCGCTTCGGCGGCTTCGCGTTCAGCCTGCTCGATGCCTTCCTTGCTGCTGCGGCGCTTGGCTTCTTCTTCCGCCAGCCGACGTTCCTCGATGTCACGGACCTTGGCATCGGCCAGCGCGCTGGCGCGCGCGGAACGTTCGTCCTCGGTCAGCGTGCGCAACACCACGCCGGAGCCGGCGCGGGGCGCGGCTGGCGCTGAGGGGCGGCTTGGCGCTTTGGCGACGACCGGCGCCGGCTTGGCGACCACAGGTTCGGGCGCATGGGTTTCGCCGGCGGGCGCGTCGCCACCGAGGCGGCGCTTGCCGCGCTTCTCGACCACGACCTGCTTGGTCCGGCCATGGCTGAAGCTCTGGCGTACGGTGCCCGTCTCGACGCGCGGCTTGAGCGTCAAGGTCTTGGTCGGGACACTCAAAGTCTTGTCGCCAGGCGTTTTGGTATCAACCATTCAGCAGTCCTAATCTTGTTGCGTAGTGCGCATTCGCACAGTCGTTAAAGCACATCTTGTTAGTCAGAATTTCTGGCCGCTTCCTTCG
Organism: Bradyrhizobium sp. AUGA SZCCT0176; assembly: GCF_018130145.1. GTDB lineage: Bacteria > Pseudomonadota > Alphaproteobacteria > Rhizobiales > Xanthobacteraceae > Bradyrhizobium. The sequence goes on from NZ_JAFCMB010000001.1 coordinate 416,881, forward strand.
GTCTTGTCGTCATCGGCCATCCGGTATCGGACCAGGATCTGGCAGCGCGACAGGAACGTCTTGCTCGCCGGGCCCGCGAGCAGGGCAGCATGTATCACATTTGACCGCCCCAGTGCCAAATCCAATTCTGCCGACGTCAGAACATTGACGATCGGAAATCTGGTCGAAAATTCCTCCGATTCATCCGCATTTCCGCGCTTTTGCCGCACGATCGCGTCCAATTTGCGGATTCCGTCGGCCGCACCGTCCGAAGCGTGGATCAGGGCCTGGGCCTCCCCGTCCCGGAGCGCGCCCTCGACCTTGCTGAAACCGGAGACGACCTGGCCGGCCTTGGCGACCATCGCCAGCGCCTCGGTCGCGCTGCGAACCAGCAAAGCCTCGGTGTCGGCGGGGAGGGTCGCTGCGGCCCGGATGTCGCGCTTGAAACCCCTGCTGAATTGGTTACGCCGCACCGCTTCCGCAACGGTCCGGCGCGATGCCGAGACCCACAGGCCACGGCCGGGGAGCCTGCGCTTCAGATCCGGAACGACCTCGCCCTGGGGCGAGACCACGAATCGGATCAGTTCGTCGATCGGGCGCACCTCACGGGTGACCGCGCACATCCGCATCGTCGCGGACCTGTCGGTCCGCGGTCCGTTGTCGAGATCGGGGTCAGCCATGGCGAGCATGCGCGGGGCATCTCCTTACGCCGTCTGGTCTTCGGTGGCTTCCGCCGCCTCGGACTGCTTGGCAAGGTCGGCCTCGGTGATCCAGCCGGCGATGACGCGGGCCTGCATGATCATGCGCTCGGCATCGTCGCGCGAGATTTCGTTGGCGTCGAGAATGCCGGGGAACTTGGTCGGCTCGGCGCCTTCCTTGCGCTCGGTCCAGCCAACCAGATCGTCGGTGGCGCAACCGGCCAGATCCTCGACCGACTTGATGTCATTCTCGCCGAACTTGACCAGCATCTTCGAGGTCACGCCGGGTACTGTCTTCAAAGCGTCATCCACACCGAGTTCCTTGCGTTTGTTTTCCAGCTCGGTCTCGAGCTGCTCCAGGTATTCTTTTGCACGGCTCTGCAGTTCGTTGGCGGTCTCCTCGTCGAAGCCCTCGATGCCGGCGAGTTCCTTGACGTCGACCAGCGCGAGTTCCTCGACCGAGGTGAAGCCTTCCGATGCCAGCAACTGGCCGACCACTTCGTCGACATTCAGCGCTTCCATGAACACCCGCGTCGAGTTCTCGAAATCGGCCTGGCGGCGCTCGGATTCTTCCTGCTCGGTGAGGATGTCGATGTCCCAGCCGGTGAGCTGCGAAGCGAGCCGCACATTCTGTCCGCGGCGACCGATCGCCAGCGACAGCTGGTTGTTGGTGTCGGGCACCACGACCTCGATACGCTCGCGGTCTTCGTCGATCACGACCTTGGCGACTTCGGCGGGCGCCAGTGCGTTGACGACGAAGGTCGCGATATCGGGCGACCACGGAATGATGTCGATCTTCTCGCCCTGCAGTTCGTTCACCACCGCCTGCACGCGCGAACCGCGCATACCGACGCAGGCGCCGACCGGATCGACCGAGGAATCCCGCGAAATAACGCCGATTTTGGCGCGCGAACCGGGATCGCGGGCGACCGCCTTGATCTCGACGATACCGTCATAGATTTCCGGCACTTCCTGCGCGAACAGTTTTGCCATGAACTGCGGATGGGTGCGGGACAGGAAGATCTGCGGCCCGCGGGTTTCGCGGCGGACGTCGAAGATATAGGCGCGGACGCGGTCGCCGTTGCGGAATACTTCGCGCGGCAGCATCTCGTCACGGCGCACGATGGCTTCGCCGCGGCCGAGATCGACGATCACGCTGCCATATTCGACGCGCTTGACGATGCCGTTGACGATGTCGCCGATGCGATCCTTGAATTCCTGATACTGCCGGTCGCGCTCGGCCTCGCGCACCTTCTGCACGATCACCTGCTTGGCGGATTGCGCGGCGATGCGGCCATATTCCAGCGGCGGCAGGGTGTCGGCGATGGTGTCGCCGACCTGGGCGCCCGGATTGGCGCGCTGCGCATCGGCCAGCGAAATCTGGTTCGACGAATTCTCCACCACGTCGACGACCAGCATGTGGCGCGACAGCCGGAGCTCGCCCTTCTTGGCGTCGATCTCGGCGTGAACATCGGTCTCGCTGCCGTAGCGGGCGCGGGCCGCTTTCGCGATGGCGTCTTCCATCGCCGCGATCACGATACCGCGGTCGATCGACTTTTCGCGGGCAACCGCATCTGCGATCTGCAGCAATTCGAGTTTATTGGCGCTGACAGCTGCCATGGCTCAGTCTCCTTCGGTGGGATCGAATTCGCCGCCGGGCAAACCTTGCGCGGCGAGGCGATGTTTCTTGGTATTCTTCGGTAACGGCTTCTTCAGCGGCTTGTTCAGTGTCTTGGGCTTCGGCTTGTTGCTCTTGGCCGGATCGCTTTTTTTGGCGTGCGGCGGCGGTGGTGGCTCAAGCCCGAGATTCTGCCGCAGCTCGCGCTCGGCGGCCTTGCCGCGCCGCATCGATTCCGCGATCAGCTCGTCGGTGAGAACCAGACGGGCGTCGGCGATGTCTTCCATGACCAGCAGCACGTCGGCATCTTCGTCCGCGCGGATGTCATCGCGATGAAGCCGCACCGCGTCGCCCTCGACGCTCCGCAGCGTACCACGAAAGCGCTTGCGGCCCTGATAGGCGAGCGCCATCTCGATCTTCACGAGATGACCGACATAGCGTTCGAAGTCCGAACGGCGCACCAGCGGACGATCGATGCCGGGCGATGAGATCTCCAGCCGGTAGGCGCGCTCGATCGGATCGGCGACGTCGAGCACCGGCGACAATGCCCGCGAAATCGCCTCGCAATCCTCGATCTGCATGGTGCCGTCGGGCCGTTCGGCCATGATCTGGACCGTGCAGCCGGCCTCGCCGGAAATCTTGATCCGCACCAGCCGGTAGCCCATGCCCTGCAATACCGGCCCTGCCACGGCGGAAACCCGCGCGGCGACGCCCGGCTCGACCACGAGCCGCGGCTCGGCGAGCAGGTCAAGATCCTCTGAAACAGCAGTTGGCTCGGTCATGTCCAGGGTCAAAAGCGTCTTTACTTACATGAGGTTAGGCCGGGTCTAACCCGGATCCAGCCGGTTCCCTGAACCGTGCCGTGAGGCCCTTCTGGGCTGGGCTCGTTCAGGTAATAAAAAAGAGCGGGTCCCGAAGGGCCCACTCTCAATACGCGATCGTATGAGAACCATAAGTTGCGGCGGATATAGCGGTTTTCCCGCAATCCGGCAAGGCCTTGCACGCCTCGTTAAGGGAGATTTTGAGTCCTGTCCGAGCGGGCCAAAGCCTAACCCTTCATTCACGAACGGTACCTAGATTGCCGAAAACCAGCCAATTCGGCCGGTTTGGATAGGTTTATGACGCCAGCGACAACGCTGATCCCAGGACTGGACGACATCGTCAGGGGCGGCGATCCCAAGCGCCGTGCCGATGCGGCGCGCCGGATCAGTGAATTATTCCTGCAGGGGGCTGCCAATTTCGGCGCCGATCACGTCGATCTGTTCGACGGCGTATTGAGCAGCCTGGTCCCCCATGCCGACATTGCCGCGCGAGCCGAGCTCGCCGAGCGGCTGTCGCTGCTTGTCAACGCGCCGCGTGGGCTGGTCGGGCAGCTCGCCCATGAGGACGAAATTGCCATCGCCGGTCCGCTGCTGCGGCGTTCGCCGGTGATCGACGAACAGATCCTGATCGAAATCGCTGGCGTGAAGGGGCAGGGCCATCTGCTGGCGATGTCGGATCGGCCGACGCTCTCTCCCGACCTCACCGATGTCATCGTGCGCCGCGGCGACCGCGATGTCGTCAGGCGCACGGCGGGCAATGCCGGTGCAGCGTTCTCGTCGGACGGCTATTCGACCTTGATCAAGCGCGCCGGCCAGGACGGCGTGCTGACGCTCAAGATCGGCCAGCGCGACGATCTTTCTACCGAACAACTGAAAGACCTTCTGGCCGGAACGATCGATGTGGTCCGCCGCCGCCTGTTCACAGTCGTCAAGCCGGCGCGGCAGGTGGCGATCAAGCGGGCGATCAACGAAATCTCCGGCGCCGTCGAACGAACAGACAGCGGCCGCAACTTCGAGGCGGCGCAGCGCACGGTCCTCGCGCTGCACCGCGACGGTCAGCTGGTTGAAAGCGCGCTGCTCAATTTCGCCAAGGCAAACAAATACGAGGAATCCGTCGCCGCGCTGGCGGCGATGACCGGCGTGAAGATCGCGACCCTCGACCGGCTGATTGCCGGCGACCGCTACGATCCGATCCTGATCGCCGGCAAGGCGATCGGCCTCGAATGGGCCACCGTGCGCGCACTGATCCTGCTGCGGCTGGGCCCGAACCGGACGGCGTCGCCGGCCGATATCGAAAGCGCGCGCGTGAATTTCGCGCGCCTGATGCCCACGACTGCCGAGCGCGTCGTCGGCTTCTGGAAGACCCGCCCGACGGTTTGAGTTCTCAGGCCTTAGCCCACCCGCCGAAACCGCAGATACGCCGCGACACGTCCCTCGCGCTCGGCCTTCCGCCCATAGCGCGTCATCGTGTAACCGGCCCACGGCTCGCGCCAGTCGATGGCGCGTTCCGCCATCCAGGAAAAATCCGGCGAACGCAGCAGATGCGCCAGCGTCCACGCGCAATAATCGTCGATGTCGCTGACGAAACGAAATTCAGCCCCGGGCTTGAGGATGCGGGCCATCGCGGCCACGGTGGCATCCTGCACGAAGCGCCGCTTCCAGTGCCGGCGCTTCGGCCAGGGATCGGGATGGATCAGATCGATCCGCGCCAGAGATCGCGGCGGCGCCCATGCCAGCAATTCGGCGGCGTCGCCGGCGTAGAGCCTGATATTGCCGATGTTGTGGGCTTCAATCTGCGTCAGGATTTTCGCCATGCCGTTGACATAGGGCTCGCAGCCGATGAATCCGATATCGGGAAAGGCCTGCGCTTCGGCGATCAGATGTTCGCCGCCGCCAAATCCGATTTCCAGCCTGACAGCATCAGGCTTCGACTCGAAGATGTCGGTGAGATCCTCAGGCGCGGGCATGCTGATATCGAGCGCCAGATGCGGCAGCAGATTGTCGATCAGGTCGGCCTGATGGATGCGCAGCTTGTGGCCCTTGCGGCGGCCGAAGAACGAGCCGTGCGCATGCGCGGCGGCGCCGTCATCCGGCGGCGCGTCGTGATCGCCGATGTCGCGGGGTGAGACCGTCATCGCAGCGTCTGGTACAGCCGGTGCAGCAACCGCGCCCTCGGCTCGATCGAGGAGATGTACATCTGCTCGTAATGGGTATGCGCGCCCTTGCCGTCGACCCCGAGGCCGTCGAGCGTCGCCGTGTGGGGCGCGGTGAAATTGCCGTCGCTGCCGCCGCCGGTGAAGGTGTCGACGAGATCGAAACCGATTTCGGCCGCCAGCGTTTTGGCGTGCTCATAAAGCGCCGCACCGGCGTTGCTCTTTTCGTAAGGCGGGCGATTCAGTTCGCCGGTGACGGTGATGCTGACGCCCTCGGTGCGTGATTTCAGGCCGAGGATCTTCGGCACCAACTCGTCGGATTCGGCAATACCGGGCACGCGCATGTCGACCTCGGCATAGGCCTCCTCCGCGATCACGTTCGGCTTGGTGCCGCCCCTGACGACGCCGACATTGACGGACACGCCACGCTTGAGGTCGTTCATCGCCTCCAGCGTCTGAATGACGTTGCCGAGTTCGCGGATGGCGCTGCGGCCGTCCTCGGGCCGCGTGCCGGCATGCGACGGCACGCCCTTGATGAAGACTTCGAAGCGCGCGACGCCCTTGCGTCCGGTGACGATTTTGCCGCCGTCGCGGGCGGGCTCGGTCACCAGCACATACTTGGCCTTGCGCCCCTCGGCCTCGATCAGTGCGCGCGACGTCGGGCTGCCGATTTCTTCATCGGAGACGAACATCTGGGTGATGCCGAGCGGCGGTCGCGCGCTGTCGGCACAAATCTGGCGAAAGGCATGGTAGGCGAGATAGGCGCCGCCCTTCATGTCATAAATGCCGGGACCGAAGGCGCTGTCGCCCTCGATCTTGAACGGCAGCCGCTCGATGAATCCCAGCGGATGCACGGTATCGAGATGGCTCAGCACCAGGATGCCCGGCGCGTCCTGCCCCCATGACGAACGCGCGACCAGATGATCGCCGCATCCGTCTTTTCCTGCGATCCGCTCAACGGTCACGGGCAGGTCGCGGTAGCCATCAGTAACGAGGTCGGCGAGCTTGTTGACCTGTGCGGGCACCTCGGTCGGCGTCTCGATTTCGACCCAGCGGCGGATGCCGTCGAGGATTGAACTGGGATCAAACGGATTGGCGGTGGTTCCGATCATCAGCGCTTTGCCTTCATGGAATTCGGCTAGAGCTTCGGTTCTGATTGAATCAGAACCGAAACTCTAGATTCTTGCTTTGACGCGTTTTCTACCGCAGATAAGTCTACGCAATCTGCGTAAACTTGATTGCTTTGCGAACCGGTTCCCACTTCGCTCAAAAACGCTCCAATGTCATGCGCTCGCGCCGGCGGGCGCGTCAATCGGAACATCCGGTTATGGCAGCTGATATCAGCGCTGGTCGGGACCTTCGCGCGCGGCGATCTGTTCGACCAGTTCGACGATACTGCGGCGCATTTTGGCGTCGGTAATGCGCGTGAACGCTCGCGTCAGCGCCAGGCCTTCGGAGGTGGCGAGAAAGTCGGAAACGTAGGCAGGCGAACTGGATTCGCTGAAGCCGTCGGCATTGACAGCACCGCTCGGCCCGCCGTCGAACAAAAACGATACCGGCACCTGCAAGATTTCCGAGATCCGCTGCAGGCGGCTGGCGCCGACCCGGTTGGTGCCCTTTTCGTATTTCTGAACCTGCTGGAAGGTGAGGCCCAATGCCTCGCCGAGTTTTTCCTGGCTCATGCCCAGCATGATGCGTCGCATGCGAACGCGGCTCCCGACATATTTGTCAACAGGGTCTGGCGCTTTGGTGGACATCTCCAACACTCCTGGGATTACGCGCCGGGGAATGAGGCATAAGCGGACTATGCCTCAGGCGCCGGTACCGTCAAATCCTGCTCGGAGGATCGGGTTGAACTGCGGACAATTTGAGCAATGAACTGACTGGTTCTTGTTTTTGGTTGCGGAACCCAGAATGCGAATTGCGCGGTCGGTCTGTCAACTAGTTAGTGGATTCGCGCGGGCCGCTTTTTTCCGCGACAGCAACAACCAGCAACATGCAAGTCTCAGGACTTTCGCCTTGCAAAGCGGCGCCGGATGACCAGCAGCAACGCAACAGCCAGAATCATGCCCGTTGGAATGTCTCTAACACGGGCATAAATCGTCGGCGGCAAAGCCGATGGCAGGTTGGCATCCAGGACGCCTTCAATGCCAAGGCCGAGCCGTGCGACAATACGCCCCGAGGGATCGATCACGGCTGAAATGCCGGTGTTGGCTGCACGAACAACGGGCAAGCCTTCTTCGACGGCGCGCAGGCGCATCTGCTGCAGATGCTGATAGGGGCCGGTCGAAATTCCGAACCAGCCATCATTGGTGACGTTGATGATCCAGCCCGGGCGATCGTCGCGTGTCGTTATATCACCGGGAAATATCGCCTCGTAGCAGATCAGGGGCAGCGCCCGCGGCGCGTTCGGGATGTCCATGGCGCGGCGGCGGGTGCCCGGAATGAAGCCGCCCTGGACTCTCGTTAGCTGCACGAAGCCGAGTTTTTCCATCCAATCCTGAAACGGCAGATATTCGCCGAAAGGCACCAGATGAAGCTTGTCATAAACCGACAACACGCTGCCGTCGTGGTCGATCGCATATATCGAGTTGTAGGCGCGCGTGATTCGCACGCCGGGCGGGAGGTCGGGCGCGCGCACCGAGCCGGTGATCAGCACGGTACCCCTCGGCAGCAGGTCGGCGATCTGCGCCATCGCATCGGCTTCGCGGGTCAAAAAGAACGGGAACGCCGATTCCGGCCAGATCAAAATCTGTGCATCGCTCACGCCGGTCGATTGCGGCCCCGAAGCCCGATCGGACAGTGTCAGATATTTCTGCATCACCTCCGCCTTGGCGGCGTAATTGAATTTGACGTCCTGCTGCAGATTGGGCTGCATGATGCGCAGCTTGACCTTTGCCAGCACGGTCGGCTGCATCGACAGCCTGACGGCGCCGAACACGGCCATGACCGCGAGCAAGCCGAGCGCCGCCACCGGCGCGAGCCAAGGTTTTCGGCCCCGCGAGGTGCCATCGATCAGGACCGCCGGGCTTGCGAAGATCGCCACCGTGAGGAACGTCATCCCCCACAGCCCGATCAGCGATGCAGTCTGGGCCAGCGCCAGCGGCTCCGACAGCGCGTAGCCGAACGAATTCCAGGGAAATCCCGACAGCAGGTGGCCGCGCAGCCACTCTGTTATCGTCAGGCTGATCGCGAGCGCGAGCAGGCGCGAAGCGTCGCGGGTCCAGAGCAGGCGCGCCAGCGCAAAGCCTGCCGCGGTGAACAGCGCAAGATAGGCCGGCAGGCCCAGCACCGCGAACGGCATCAGCCAGGCGAACGTTGGCGCATCGACCAGGAAGGCGTACCCGATCCAGTAAAGTCCAACGACGAAATAGCCGAGCCCGAACCAGAAGCCCGACATCGCCGCCGCCGGCACGCCGCGCCATCGCCCCGCACCGGCGCCGTCGATCAGCCAGACCGCGACCGGAAAGGTCAGGAACAGCAGCGGCCATGCATTGAACGGCGCCATTGCCAGTGCCGACAATGCGCCGGCCACCAGCGCAAGAGCGGCGCGCTTCCATCCCCAGGCCAGGATGATCGCAAGACCGGCGGCGCGAAGTTTGCTGGCGGGAATCACTGCGAACCGGCTCCATCGCTGGACGATGGCGGCGCGTTGTCATTGGCCTGCGGCGCATTGGTGTCGGGCGCAGCTTCACGGCGGCGGCTTTCGCGCTGCGTGCGGGGGGCGGGCCGTTCCTTGCGAACCGCAATGCGCAGCCGCTTGACCCGCCGCGGATCGGCGTCGAGCACTTCGATCTCGTAAGTACCGGGCCCTGAAATGACTTCGCCGCGCACCGGCAGGCGGCCGACCTGCGACACCAGATAGCCGCCAAGGGTCGCGACCTCTTCGCCGGCCTCGCCGGTGATGAAGTCCTCGCCGATCACCGAACGGGCGTCCTCGAGGCTGGCGCGGGCATCGGCGATGAATGAATTATCCGCCTGCCGCACGATCGCCGGCGGCTCGTCGCTGTCATGCTCGTCGTCGATTTCGCCGACGATCTGCTCGACGATGTCCTCGATCGACACCAGCCCGTCGGTGCCGCCGTATTCGTCGACCACCAGCGCCAGATGGATGCGCGAGGCCTGCATCTGCGCCAGAAGGTCGATCGCCCGCATCGACGGCGGCACGTAGAGCAGCTTGCGGATGATGTTGGCGTCCGCCAGCGGCTGCGCCAGGTCGACCGCGCGCAGATCGAGGCCCGCGGGGAAAGGTTTCTTGCGCTTCGCCTTGGTGGTGTCGCCGACCCGCGCCTTCGCGGTCATGAACGCCAGGAGGTCGCGGATGTGCACGATGCCCTCGGGGTCGTCGAGGGTCTCGTTGTAGACGACGAGGCGCGAATGCGCCGCGCTCTCGAACAGGCTCATCAATTCGCCGAGCGGGATGTCGCGCTTGACCGCGACGATGTCGGCGCGATGCACCATCACGTCGGCGATGCGCCGTTCGTGCAGCCCGAGGATATTGCGCAACATGGTGCGCTCGATGGCGGAAAAGCCCACCTCGTCCGGCGTCGAGGCATCGAGCACGACCTGCAGATCGGCGCGGACCGATCCCGGCTTCCAGCCGAACAGCGTGCGGATCGCGCGGGTCAGCCAGTTCTCCGCTGTCGGGCGCAGCACCTCGCCTTCCTGCACCACGGCCGGAAGGTTGGACGTGTTGCGCGGATTGTCGTGGGTAGGGTCGGAGTCCGGCATGTCAGTCCATCCGCTCCCGGTCCGCATGGGGATCGCGATCCGCATACGGATCCGGAATGCCGAGCTGCGCGAGGATCTCCTGCTCGAGACCCTCCATGGCTTCGGCGTCGTCGTCTTTTTCGTGATCGTAACCGATCAGATGCAGGAACCCGTGCACCGCAAGATGGCTGAGATGGTGATCGAACGGTTTTTGTTCGTCGTCGGCCTCTTTGCGCGTCGTCTCATAGGCGATGGCGATATCGCCGAGCATGCGCGGTGCATCGTCGGGCGTTCCCGCACCGGTCGGCTGCAACGCCGGAAACGATAGCACATTGGTCGGCTTGTCGATGCCGCGCCAATTGCTGTTCAGGGTTCGGATCCCGGAATCGTCGGTCAGCATGACTGCCAGTTCCGCTTCGCAGACATCGGCATCGGCGATTTCGGCGGCCGCGTTGATGGCGCGATGGATCACCGCCTCGGCGTCGGGCTCGGTCTGCCAGCAATCGGCGACCACGAGGACTTCGGTTACGGGGTGGACGGAAGACAATTTCGTTCCAGGGTTTTGCAGTCCAGCATTCGGGTTGCGGCCCGAGCCCGCCTGCTGCGGGCCCAAAGCCAAAGGTCTGGCCATCAGGATCTGCCGGTCGCCGGTTTTTGCGGCAAGCCCTCATAGGCGGCGACGATCCGCGCCACCAGTTCATGGCGGATGACGTCCTCGGCGGTGAACTTCACCTGCGCGATCCCCTCGACGCCGTCGAGCAGCTTGACGGCCTCGGCAAGTCCCGAGGTCTGGCCATTCGGCAGGTCGACCTGCGAGGGATCGCCGGTGATGATCATGCGGCTGTTCTCGCCAAGTCGGGTCAAAAACATCTTCATCTGCATCGAGGTGGTGTTCTGCGCCTCGTCCAGGATGATGACGGCGTTGGTCAGCGTGCGGCCGCGCATGAAGGCGAGCGGCGCGATCTCGATTTCGCCGCCCTGCAGCGCGCGTTCCACCACCCGCGCGTCCATCAGGTCGTATAACGCGTCGTAGATCGGCCGCAGATAGGGATCGACTTTTTCGCGGAGGTCGCCGGGCAGGAAGCCGAGCCGTTCGCCGGCTTCGACCGCGGGTCGCGTCAGGATGATGCGATCGACTTCCTTGCGCTCGAACAATTGCGCGGCATGCGCCACCGCAAGCCAGGTCTTGCCGGTGCCGGCCGGGCCGACGCCGAACACCATCTCGCTGCGTTTCAGTGCGCGGATGTAGGAATCCTGCGCGGCGGTGCGCGCCCGCACCGGGCGCTTGCGCAGATTGATGGTCTCGAACGCGGTCTTGGCGGCCTTGGGATCGAATTCGAACAGCGATCCCTGCGCGATCACGGCGCGGATGGCGCCTTCGACGTCGCCCTGCGCCAGATCCTGTCCCTGCACCGCCTGGGCGTAGAGCGTCTCGAGCACGCGCCGCGCCGCGTCGCAGCCGTCGCGCGATCCGGCGATGGTGATGTGATTGCCGCGCGAATCCACGACGACGCCGAGACGGCGCTCGATCAGCGCGAGATTTTGGCCGTAAGGGCCGACCAGCGCGGAAGCGGCACGGTTGTCGTCGAAGTCGATGACGACTTGGGTTTCGGGCGGAATTTGCATGTCGCGATCAAATTTGCGGCTGGGAGCAAGCGAAGGTGAATCCGATGCGCTTTTGGGCAAGGGTTCAGGCTCCCGTTGTTATTCGAGAAGAATCGGTCATGGGTGAAAGCGTCGATAAAGAGGGGCGCGCGGAGGCGCCTGCGAGTTCGCCGAGCAGGCTGTAGCGCTCCAGGCTGTCGATGGAGACCGGCAGCACTTTTCCGATGATGTCAGGTGATGCCATCACATGCGCGGGCTGCAGATAAGCGGTGCGGCCGACGATCTGGCCGGGGTTGCGGGCCGCGCGTTCGAACAGCACATCGACAGTCTTGCCAATCATGGCCTTGTTGAAGGCCGATTGCTGGCTGTCGATCAATTCCTGAAGCCGCCCCAATCGCTCGTCCATTTCTGCCGCTGACACCGTCTCCCGCATGTCCGCCGCCGGCGTGCCGGGCCGCGGCGAATATTTGAACGAATAAGCCCCAGCGTATCCGATTTGCGTGACAAGCGCGAGGGTGGCGGCAAATTCTCCCTCGGTTTCGCCGGGGAAGCCGACGATAAAATCCGATGAAAATGCAATATCTTGGCGGCTCTCGCGAAATCGGTCGATGACGCGGCGGTAATCATCGGCGGTATGCTTCCGGTTCATGGCAGCCAGAATGCGGTCGGAGCCGGATTGTACCGGCAGATGCACGAACGGCATCAGTTCGGGCAGGTCGCGATGTGCCTCCAGAAGCGAATCATCGACGTCGCGGGGATGGCTGGTCGAATAACGCAGGCGCACGATACCGGGGATTTCGGCGAGACGAGTGAGCAGCCTGCCAAGCGGCCAGGTCCGTCCGTCCGGACCTTCGCCGTGATAGGCGTTGACGTTCTGCCCGATCAGCGTGATCTCGCGCACGCCATTGTCGGCGAGCCGCATCACGTCGTCGATGATTTTTGCAACTGGCCGGGAGACTTCCGCACCACGCGTGTAAGGCACCACGCAGAAGGTACAGAACTTGTCGCAGCCTTCCTGCACGGTGACGAACGACGAGATGCCGCGCGCGCGGATCGCCGCGGGCTTCGGCGGCGGCAGAAAGCCGAACTTGTCCTCGACCGGGAATTCAGTCTCCAGCGCGCGGCCATGGCTTTTGGCGCGGGCGAGTAGCTGCGGCAGATGATGATAGCTCTGCGGGCCGACCACGACGTCGACGGTCGGCGCGCGGCGGATGATCTCTTCGCCCTCGGCCTGCGCGACGCAGCCGGCGACCGCGATGCGCATCTCGCGTCCCTGGCGCGCGGCTTCATCCTTGGCGACGCGCAAGCGCCCGAGTTCGGAGTAGACCTTTTCGGAAGCCTTCTCGCGGATATGGCAGGTGTTGAGGATGACGAGATCCGCATCCTCGGCACTGTCGGTCTCGACAAAGCCTTCGCCCGCCAGCGTGTCCACCATGCGCTGCGCATCGTAGACGTTCATCTGGCAGCCATATGACTTGATATGCAGCTTGCGCGGCGGCTTCATGGAACCTGAATGCGGGCTTGGTCGGCGCCCATGCGGCGCCCGCTCTGGGGGTCAATTATAGCCTAAATGGCCGAAAATCCAGCGACTTGCGCCGGTCATTCCGGGCCTAATCGGCCCCAATCCGGGCAATTAGATCGGGCAATTGCCGCATATCGTCGAAAGTGACCGCGGCGCCTGCGGCACGCAGCGTATCTGCGGTGTCCGGACGGCAATGGCTGCCGCCGTGAAACCCGAGCACGGTCATGCCGGCGGCCCAGCCCCCGGTGACGCCGGCCACGCTGTCCTCGATCACGAGGCATCGCGCCGGCGGGACTTTCATCTGCCCCGCCGCGAGCAAAAACAGATCCGGTGCCGGCTTGCCGTTGCGCACCTGCGATCCCGAAAAAATATGCGGGGCAAAGCGCTCGTACAGTTTCACCCGTGACAGGCTCGCGAAAATCTTTTCGTGCACGGCACTGGAGGCGACGCATTTGCGCAGGTCGATGGCGTCGAGCGTCTCGTGAAGATGCGGAATTGGTTCAACAGCCTCCGCGAGCGCTGCAAACAATGTCGTTTGCCGTTCATGCTCGTACGTTTCGGCCAACGGCCGCCCGAGTTCCCGCTCGACTTCGGTGGTTGCATCGAGCGATGTGCGTCCGAGAAATCGCTGATGCACCTGCTCGGCGGTGATCGGATAGCCGTGACGCGTCAGCACCTCGGCATGAACGCGGCACGAGATCACCTCGCTGTCGACCAGCACGCCGTCGCAATCGAAAATGATGAGATCGAAATTGGCGTTCAACGTTTGCACGCGGCCTCATCCTTGGCGATTCATGGAACCGGAGTGCGGGGTTGGTCGGCGCCCATGCGGCGCCCAGTCTGGGGGTCAATTATAGCCTAAATGGCCGAAAATCCAGCTTATTAGCCCCGTCATTCCGGGTCCGCGCTTCGCGCGTCCCGGAATGACCATGTCTAATCGGCCCCAATCCGGGCAATTAGATCAGGCAATTGCCGCATATCGCCGAAAGTGACCGCGGCGCCTGCGTCGCGAAGCAATTCAGCGTGACCTGCGCTGCAATGGCTGCCGCCGTGAAAGCCGAGCACGGTCATCCCGGCGGCCCGGCCACCGGTGACGCCGGCAACGCTGTCCTCGATCACCAGGCATTGAGCCGGCCGGATATTCATCTGTTCGGCAGCGAACAGAAACAGATCCGGGGCAGGCTTGCCGCGCGTGACCTGCGTGGCGGAAAAGATGTTGGGCGCGAGGACATCGTAGAGCCCGGCGCAGGTGAGGCCATGGCGAATCTTCTCCGGCGTACCGCTCGATGCCACGCATTTCGGAAGATCGATTGCGGCAATCGCTTCGCCGATATGGGGAATGGCTCCCAGCTCGTCAGCATATCGTTGCAGCGCGGCCTGTTTCATCTGCGCTTCGAAATCATCCGGGAGACTGCAACCCAGTTCGGCCTCGACGGTCAGGCGCGCCTCACGATCGGAGACGCCGAGGAACCGCTGCAGCACCTGATCCGCCGTGATCGGATAGCCGTGGCGCGTCAGCGTCTCCGCATGCGCGCGGCATGAAATGACCTCGCTGTCGACCAGCACGCCGTCGCAATCGAAAATGACGAGCTGTGGAATCTGCATTTTATTTTGACGCGTTTTCTTCACGCGAACCGGTACCCACTTCGCTTGAAAACGCTATGACGACTTATCTTCGTCCAACGGCACGCAATACAGTTCGAGCCGGTGATCGACCAGTTTGTAGCCGAGCTGGCGGGCGATTTCGGCCTGCAGCTTCTCGATTTCTTCCGAGGTGAATTCGATCACCTTGCCGTCGCGCAGATTGATCAGGTGATCGTGATGGCTGTCCGGCATCTGCTCGTAGCGCGCCCGGCCCTCGCGGAAATCATGCCGTTCGATGATGCCGGCGTCCTCGAACAGCTTTACGGTGCGGTACACGGTCGAGATCGAGATCTTGTCGTCGACCTCGACGCAGCGCCGGTAGAGTTCCTCGACGTCGGGATGATCCACCGAATCCGCCAGCACCCGCGCGATGACGCGGCGCTGCTCGGTCATGCGCATGCCGGTGGCGGCGCAGCGTGCCTCGATACCGGTATTCTTGTGCGCGGGCGGGGATTTCAGAACAGACATGATCTCGGGCCTCATAGCGTTTTCAAGCGAAGTGGGTACCGGTTCGCGTAAAGAAAACGCGTCAAAACAAAGAGCTAGAGCCTGTTCGGTTCTGATCCCATCAGAACCGAACAGGCTCTAGAGAGCAGGGGGTGTTTTGCCACCCCGTGCAGTTTACGACAAGTCGCGCCGCATCAGAAGTGCATTCAATTGCTCCCCGCCGGGCTGCTGATAATAGCGCTCGCGGCGCCCAATGACGCCGAATCCGGCCCATTCATACAGCCGCCGCGCCGGCTGATTGTTTTCTTCCACTTCCAGGAAGATGGAACGCACGCCGCGGCCGGCGAGATGGCCAAGATGGGTCAGCAGCAAATTGCGCGACAGGCCGCGGCCACGCTCGCCGGCATCGATCGCGATCGACAATATTTCGGCTTCGTCCGCGGCCATGCGCGAGACCGCAAAGCCGATCACCTTGCGCCCTTGCCGGAGGCGATGAACCAGCGTGTTGCGTTCGGTCAGCATCGCCTCGAACTCGCCTTCACCCCAGCCACGGTGAAACGAGGCGCCATGCAGCTGCGCCAGCCGCGCCGCGTCGCGCTGGCTGGCCGGTTCGACCACCGGCGCGCCGCCGCGCCACCATTTTGAAATCAGGGATCCCAAGGCTATTGTTACGGCCATTATCCCGGCCATTATGATGCGGGCTGTGAGGCTTGCGGCAGCGGGTCCTTTGGCGGCTTGGCGTCGGGCGCGCGCAGATAATAGGGACTGGCCGGCGACATCTCCGGGCTGACGGCGGCGCCCAGCCAGGCTACCCAGGTGATGTCGGGCGCCGGCTGTGCGTCGACCCGGAACGGCGGCGGCGCATTGGCCGGCCAGCGATCGGCGAGGATTTTGGCGGCGTTGCCGACCAGGTGCGGCGCGCCGAAGCGGGAGGCGTCGAGTGCTTCCGATATCGGCGCCACTTTCGGCTTGACCAGCGAGCCACCGTCGCCGCTGACAACCTGGAAATACACATGATCGTGGCGCGCATCGATCGCGGAAATGATCGGATGCTCGCTGTTCTCGCCGACGAAAGGCGCCGCGTAGGCGGTCAGCGTCGTCAATCCCACCACCGGCTTGCCGGCCGCCAGCGCAATGCCGCGGGCGGCCGAGAGGCCGACACGCAATCCGGTAAAGCTGCCGGGCCCCTTGGTCACGGCGACACGGTCGAGCGACGTGAACGCGATGCCGGATGCTTTCATCACCCGCGCGATCAGCGGCATCAGGGCTTCGGCGTGGCCGCGCTTCATCGGCTGCGATTCCTGCGCGATGATCTTCGTCGTGTCGGTATCGAGCACGGCCGCAGCGCAGGCATCAAGCGCGGTATCGATGGCTAGGATTAACATGGACGATTGGTAACATTTTTCACGATGAAAGGCGCGGTGTTCTTGCTGTCATGGCCGGGCATAGCCGTCCAGAAGGACGGCGTCGCTTCCACTCGCCATAGCCGTCCGGAAGGACGGCGTCGCTTCCGCTCGCCATAGCCGTCCGGAAGGACGGCGTCGCTTCCGCTCGCCTATGTCCCGGCCATCCACGGCTTTGTCGCAGCTCATAAAATGTGAATGCCCGGGAGGGCCCGGGCATCACGTAGAGACAAATCGCGTATTTTCGACGCCCGGCTTACATCGGCCGGACTTCGACCACGTCGGGCACGAAGTGCTTGAGCAGGTTCTGAATGCCGTGCTGCAGGGTTGCCGTCGAGGACGGGCAGCCGGCGCAGGAGCCCTTCATGTTGAGATAGACGACGCCGTCCTTGAAGCCGCGGAAGGTGATGTCGCCGCCGTCATTGGCGACCGCGGGGCGCACACGCGTCTCGATCAAATCCTTGATGGTCGCCACCGTGTCGGCGTCGGCCTCGTTGAAGAACTCGTCTTCCTCGTCGAGCGCCTCGTCATTGCCGGCCGTGCCGTCGGCCAGCAGCGGTGCGCCGGACATATAATGTTCCATGATGGCGCCGAGGATTGCCGGCTTGAGATGCTGCCAGTCGCTGTCGTCCTTGGTCACGGTGACGAAATCGGCGCCGTAGAACACGCTTTTCACGCCCTGCACGTCGAACAGCCGTTCGGCCAGCGGCGAGCGGGAGGCTGCTTCGCGGTTGGCGAATTCCATCGTGCCGGTGTCGAGCACGGTACGGCCCGGAATGAATTTCAGGGTGGCGGGGTTAGGGGTCGCTTCGGTCTGGATAAACATCTGATTTCTCCGGCGTCGCCGGTTCAAGGCCGGCGCGTGGGTTTCCCTTTAGCAGATGGCGACGGCCAACGCACGATCAAGGGGCGCAGGGCAGCCCTTCCAAGCCCCTATTCCCTTAATTCCGCTCAGGAAAGCGCGTCGATTTCGGCGTCCTTGAGGTCGCCGGAAACGATGGTGACCGGGATCGGGAACGAGCCGGCGGCCTGTGCGATCAGGGCGATCAGCGGGCCGGGGCCTTCGGCGCCCGGATTGGCCGCCAGCACCAGCATCGAGATATCGACGTCCTTGTCGATCACGTCGAGGATCTGTTCGGTCGGATTGCCCTCGCGAATCACCCTCTCCGGCGTGATCGCGGCAATGCCGTTGGCGCGGCCGGAGGCGCGGTCGAGCGCCTCATTGGCAGCGTCCTCGGCTTCGGCGCGCATGATGTCGGCGACCCCCAGCCATTGCTGGTTCTGGTCCTCGATCTCGATGATGCGCAGCATCACCACGCCGCCGCCGACCCGGATCGCCCAGCGGCTGGCATAGTAAACCGCGCGGTCCCACTCCGCGGTGTCGTCAACGATGACAAGACATTTTGGCTTGTGACCCGTCTCGTAGCTTCGTCGCTGGGTGGTCATGCATGTCCCGGTGCTGCGCCAAACCGACGCATGCTGCCACGGCGCAGCCGTGTCAGACAAGCGCCGTCGCTGGTTCAAGCAGCGATGGAGAACTTACCCGCCCCTGGAGGGGGAGGGTCGACGCGAAGCGGCGGGGTGGGGTGACAGTCTCTCGTTTCGATCAGTGCCCGAGTTGAGAGACTGTCACCCCACCCCGTCTTGCATTTCGCGGCGCTCATGCAAGCCGACCCTCTCCCTCCAGGGGAGGGTGAAGACGTCAGCGCTTGCGGATGAAGCCGACGATGTCCTTGGCGGCCTTCATGGTTTCGGCGGCGATCGCCTCGGCGCGCTCGGCGCCGTCGATCAGGATCGAATCGACGTGGCCGGGGTCGGCGACCAGCCGTTTCATTTCCGAGGCGATCGGCGCGAGTTTGGTGACGCAAAGTTCCACCAGCGCGTTTTTGAAGTTGGAGAACTGTCCGCCGCCGAACTCGGCCAGCACCTCGGCTTTGCTGCGGCCCGACAGCCCCGCATAGATGCCGACGAGATTGTCGGCCTCCGGGCGGCCTTCCAGCCCCTTTTCTTCCGACGGCAATGGTTCCGGATCGGTCTTGGCCTTGCGGATCTTCGCCGCGATGGTCTCGGCGTCGTCGGTCAGATTGATCCGCGAATTATCCGATGAATCCGACTTCGACATTTTCTTGGTGCCGTCGCGCAGGCTCATCACCCGCGTCGCGGGCCCGGTGATCACGGGCTCCGGCAGCGGAAAGAACAATCCGTCGTTGAAGCCATGGCCGCGGATCGAGTCGCCGAAGTCGTTGTTGAACTTCTGCGCGATGTCGCGGGAGAGTTCGAGGTGCTGCTTCTGGTCCTCGCCGACCGGCACGTGGGTGGCGCGATAGACCAGAATGTCGGCGGCCATCAGCACCGGATAATCGTAAAGCCCGACCGAAGCCGCTTCGCGATCCTTGCCGGCCTTGTCCTTGAACTGCGTCATGCGGTTGAGCCAGCCCATCCGCGCCACGCAATTGAAGATCCAGGCGAGCTCGGCATGACCGGTGACCTGGCTCTGGTTGAACACGATGTGCTTTTTCGGATCGATGCCGCTGGCGATAAAGGCCGCGGTCACCTCGCGGGTGCAGCGCGTCAGTTCGGCCGGACCGCCCCAGACGTCGATCCCTTGCGTGATCGCGTGCATGTCGACGACGCAATAGATGCAGTTGTGCGTTTCCTGCAGCTTCACGAAGTTGACGAACGCGCCGAGGTAATTGCCGAGATGCAGATTGCCCGTCGGCTGGACGCCTGAAAAAACCCGTTCAACCATGGCCATGGTAATGCTTCCTGCGAATTGTCGGTTTGGCGCGCTCGTTTGCCACGCAAGCCTTAGTCGCGCAAGTCGCTGACGTGGTTCTGCCGGATCGCCTTAACCGCTTGACGCCAGTCCGTGATGCCGAAAAGCCGCAGAAACAGGCCGTAAATCGCAATACCCGCGATAATCAGGAGGAGCAGGATGATCGCCTGCACCAGGCCGTGGGCATCAGGCGCGAGGGCCGGCGTGAACCGCGTCGCCAGCCACAAGGCCGCGCCCATCGCCAGTGCAGCCGCGAGAATGCCGGGCAGCCGCCGCCGTGCGGCGGCGTCGATCGAAAATCCGAACGTTCCGCCGCCCCTTACGATCAAGCTGAAGGCCGTGCTCCAGGCCCCGATCGAGAGGCTGGCGGCGATACCGCCGGCGCCGAACCAACGGCCGAGCAGGAAGGAAAGGACGATGGCAAGGACGACGCCCCAAAGCGTCGCGAGTAGCGGCGTCAGCGTGTCCTCGCGCGCAAAGAACGCCGGCGACAGCGCTTTCACCAGCACATTGGCGGGCAGCCCCAGCGCCAGCCACATCAGCGCACGAGATGTCGCGGTGGTGTCTACTGCGGTGAAGGCGCCGTGTTCGAACAGCATGCGCACGACAGGCTCGCTCAGCACGATCAGCCCCAGCATCGCCGGCAGGGCCAGCCCGACCGCGAGTTCGAGGCCGCGCGATTCCGCATGCGCGACCGCGGCCTGATCGCCGCCGCGCAACGCGCGCGTCATTTCCGGAATCAGGACCGTGCCCATGGCGACGCCGACAATGCCGAGCGGCAGCTCGACCAGGCGGTTGGCGAAATAGAGCCACGACACCGCCGAGGGCGATGACGATGCGACGATCGCACCCGCGACCATCAATAATTGCGGCGTGCTGCTCGCGATCATGCCGGGGATCGCCTTGCCGAGAAAGTCGCGGATTTCCGCATCGAACGAGACCCGAAGCGGCGTTGCGATGTCACCGCCTCGCCGCAGCACCAGAACGGAAAGCTGCAGCAGGCCGGCGACGCCGACGGTGGCGGCGAGGATCTGTGCGGCGAGCACCGCACCCGGCCGCGATGCCAGCAGCACGGCCATGACCGCGATCAACGCGATATTGAACAGCAGCGGCGAGAACGCGGTAAGTGCAAAGCGGCCTTGCGCGTTCAATAGCGACATCATCACGGTCACCGGCCCGGCAAAGGCGAGGTACGGCAGCATCAGGCGGGCATTGTCGACGGCGAGCTGCAGCGTCTGATGGCCAGAAAACCCCGGCGCCAGCGCCATGATCACCAATGGCATCAACAGTCCGAGCAGCAGGGTGGCGACGAACAAGGCGGCCGTGACGGTGCCGAGCACGCGGCCCGCATATGCGGCCGCCGCCACCGCGCCACTGGTCTCGCGCACGCGCAGCCACGCCGGCACCAGCGCCGCGTTCAGCCCGCCTTCGGAAAGCAGGCGCCTGATCACGTTGACCAGTTGAAAGGCCGCCAGGAACGCATCCGCGACAGCGCCGGCGCCGAGCAGCGCCGCGACCAGCGAGTCGCGCACGAATCCGAGCAGGCGCGAGGCCAGCGTTCCCGTCGACACCGTGAGGAAGGAGCGGATCATGACTGCTCTATAGCAGCGGTTTGCGGTGCTGGCGCTAGCCCCGGCGAACGAAACAAAGCGGACCTGGCGATGCTGTCGCTAAAGTCCTGCCCTGGGCGATCGAAAGCTTTTCGGGCGGATCGCACGCGTGGTTTCGGCGGGGCTCTTTGCAGCCGCCTGCTGCAGCTCGCGTCGAAATTCATCGCGCTTCTCGTGAATGGAGGCAATCACCGGTCCGATCGCCTGCTCCAGTCCGATCAGCGCCGCCTCCGACAGTTGCAGGCTGGCTTCGATGGTCTCGGGCACGGCGTCGGTCACGCCGATCTCGTAAAGGTGGCGTGCATGGTCGGCATCGCGGGCGCGCGAGACGATAACGATATCCGCTCTCAGCGCGCGTACCTGCCGAACCACCTCGTCGATCGCGGCCTTCGCGGCTACCGTCACGATGACGGCTTTCGCGTCCATCAGTCCGCAGCTCTTCAAAAATTCCGGGTCAGTCGCGTCGCCGTAATAGACCTCGCGGCCGCTCCTGCGGTGGGTCGGGACCACATCGGCGTCGCTGTCGACGGCGATGTAGGTGCAATTGTGCCGGCCCAGCAACGAGCAGACGACTTCGCCAACCCTTCCGTGCCCGACGACGATGGCGTGTCCGGTGCTTGCACTTGGTGCGACGCTGAGTTCCGGATCGAGCGCCTTGAGCTCGCGAAACTTCGGCGCCAGCCGCCGTGCGACCAGGGCCAGCACCGGAATCAGCGCCATCGTGATCGATGTCACCGCCAGGGTGAAGCTCGACACATTGGCGCTGATCAGGCCGAGCGAGGTGGCAAGGCCGATGCCGACGAAGGCGAACTCGCCGCCGGGGCCCAGCAGCAGACCGGTTTCGATCGCCGCATGCCAAGGCAGTCGAAAGGTCCGGGCGAGGCCGGCGAGCAGGATGGCTTTGATGCCGATCAGGCCGATGACGGAGGCAACGAGCCAGAATGGTTCGCGTGCGATTTCGCGCACATCGATATTCATGCCGACGGTAAAGAAAAAGAAGCCAAGCAGCAGTCCCTTGAAAGGGCCGATGGTTGTTTCGATGGCCTTGCGGAATTCCGTCTCGGCGAGCAGCAACCCCGCGATAAAGGCGCCCAGCGCCATGGAAAGCCCGGCCACGGCGGCGGCGACACCGGTCCCGATAATGACGAACAGGGTGGCCGCGACAAACAATTCACTGGCGCCGGTGGCGGCGACCAGCCGGAACAGCGGCCGCAGCAACAGACGTCCGAGGATGACCATCGCGACAACGGCGACGGTGGCATTGACCAGCGCGAGGGCGAGGCTGGCCATGACCGAACTGCTCGAGCCTTTGCCCAGGATGGAGATGAAGACCAGGACCGGAATCACCGCGAGGTCCTGCGCCAGCAGAATGGCGAAGCTGGTTCGGCCTGCCGTGGTGCCAAGCCGGCCCTGGTTGGAAAGGACCTCGATGACGATCGCGGTCGAGGATAACGCAAGGCAGGCGCCGAGGATGATCGATACGGCGGATGGGTTGCCGAAAAGGGCCGCGATGCCGGCGATTACGGCCGTCGTCAGGATGAACTGCAGGCTTCCGAGGCCGAACACCAGCCGGCGCATCGCCTTCAAACGTTCGTAGGTCAGCTCCAGGCCAATCAGAAAGAACAGGAAGACAACGCCGAGTTCGGCGATGCCGGCCACGTTCTTGGCATCGACGACGGTAAGCCAGTACAAGAACGGGAGCGCGTGGATCAGCGAGCCCAGTCCGAGCGGGCCGAGCAGCGCGCCTGCGGCCAGAAAGCCGAGCACGGGGCTAAGCCCAAAGCGGCGCACCATGGGAACGACAATGCCGGCCGTCCCCAGCAAGACGAGCGCGTCGCTATAGGCATCGATGTTGAACTGCGCCGCCACTCATTGCTCCCTGCGCTGGTCCGATGCGCTCGCCGTACTGGATCAAATGGGGTGTGCATGTGCAAGCACCGGCGGGCGTGAAAGCCGGCGGCGATGGCGCTGGGGTCCGGCTTTGAGTCCGTTCGGCGCTTCCAAGCGGACGTCGGCCGGCCCATCTGAAGTTGTATCGTTCGCGACCGGGTGGCTGACCTGATGACGATCCGGACACCGGTGTCCAACAGCATCGATCGTCTTGGGTCTGCCGGTTCCATGCAATCCAGCGCTAACTCATTCGATGGCTGTCCGCCGGAGTGAGTGGTGCGCGCGGAAGCAATGGTGTTAGCCTCGCGGCGAAATGGCTCAGACCGGTGCAGGATATGAGCGTCGTTGCGCGAAATAACGTCCGCGTCCGCGGGACGGGTGAGAAGGCGATGGTGTTCGCCCACGGTTTTGGCTGCGACCAGAACATGTGGCGGTTCGTGGAGCCGACGTTCGCCGGGGACTTCAAGACCGTGCTGTTCGATCACGTCGGCGCCGGCGGCTCCGACCTCAAGGCTTACGACAGATCGAAATATGCCACGCTTGCCGGTTATGCCGACGACGTCGTCGAGATCGGTCGCGAACTCGGCCTGAAGGATGCCGTCTTTGTCGGGCATTCCGTGAGCAGCATGATCGGCGCGCTGGCGGTGCAGAAGGCGCCCGGCATGTTTGGCAAGCTTGTCATGGTCGGGCCTTCCGCCCGGTACATCGACGATGACAATTACGTCGGCGGATTCAGCGAACAGCAGATCGAGGAGCTTCTGCAGTTTCTTGATTCCAACCACATGGGATGGTCGGCCCAGATGGCGCCGGCGATCATGGGCAATCCCGATCGCCCTGAACTCGGCGAAGAGCTGACCAACAGCTTTTGCCGAACCGATCCCGAAATCGCCAAGGCGTTCGCCCGCGTCACGTTCAAGTCGGACAATCGCGCCGATCTGGCCAAGATCGATATTCCAACGCTGGTCTTACAATGCAGCGAGGACGTCATCGCCTCAAAGGAGGTTGGAGAGTTTGTTCACCGCGGAATTCCGGGCAGCGAACTCATCATATTGGAGGCTACCGGGCATTGTCCCAATTTGAGCGCTCCTGATGAAGTGATCGCCGCCATGAAGACGTTCGTCTGAGCGGCGCGGTGGACAGTCGCCGCATCGACGATTTCCAGGACATGTTCGACAACGCGCCTTGCGGCTATGTCACGCTGCTGACCAATGGCCGTATCGCGCGGGTGAACCGGAAGCTTCTTGGCTGGACCGGCCACACACCAGATCAAATGATCGGCAAGCCGTTCTCTGGCTTCCTCAACATGGCGGGCCGCATCTACTACGAAACCCACATCGCGCCGCTGTTGCGGATGCAGGGCTTCTTCGACGGCTTCGCCATCGACATGGTGACCGCGGCCGGCGAGCATCTGCAGATGATTGCAAGCGCCACCGATGGCCGGGACGCCGGCGGAAAAACTCTGTTCACGCGGATTGCCCTGATCAAGGCCGTCGATCGAAGACTATATGAGCGGGGACTTCTGGAAGCGCGCGACACGGCCGCGATGGGCCTTGCGCGCGAGCGCGAGAATTCCGAATTGCGCGAACAGTTCATCGCGGTGCTGGGGCATGACCTCCGCAACCCGCTGGCGTCGATCAGCGCCGGCGCGCGCATTCTGGGACGGGATGCAACAACGGAAAAACAGCACCAGATCCTGGCGATGCTGGAGACCACCGTGATGCGGATGGCCGGGCTGATCGACAACGTGCTGGATTTTGCGCGAGGCCGGCTCGGTGGCGGCATTATTCTGGACCGCAATGCCAACGCACCCGTGGAACGGATGCTGCATCAGGTGATCGACGAACTGCGGCTGTCGTCGCCGGGACGCCAGATCGAAGCCGAGTATGCCATCGACGCTCCCGTGAATTGCGATCGAATCCGGATTGGACAGCTGGTTTCCAATCTGGTCGGAAACGCGCTCAGCCACGGCGCGACCAACGAACCGGTGCGCGTCCGCGCCGTGACGGAGGACGGGCTGTTCAAATTGTCGGTCGCCAATGGCGGGGAGCCAATACCCGAGGCCGCGATGGAGAAGTTGTTTGAGCCTTTCTTCCGCGGCGAGGTTCGCGCCAGCCGGCAGGGGCTTGGCCTTGGGCTCCACATCGCGTCGCAGATCGCAAAGGCGCACGAGGGTTCGCTTAACGTGACATCGACGGTTGAGGAAACCCGCTTCACCTTTGTCATGCCGCTGCGATAGCGCCCTCATGGTGGCAAAGCGGACCTGGCGCGATGTCCGGCTTGTGTCGGTCCTGCGCGCGAGGCGGACGTCGGCCGGCCAATCTGAATCTATCGATTCACGCCATTTATGGGTTCACGCCTTGCGCCGGCCGTGATAGGCCCCGCCCTTCATGATGGCTGCAACAGGACGGTGAGATGGCCGACGCAAAATATGACGTTCTCGGGATCGGCAATGCGATTTTCGACGTGCTGGTGCAGACCGACGAGGCCTTTCTCGGCCGCCATGGCATGACCAAGGGCGGCATGGCGCTGATCGACGAGGCGCGCGCCACGGCGATCTACGCCGATATGGGCCCGGCCACCGAAATGTCCGGGGGCTCCGCCGCCAACACCATCGTCGGCATCGCCAATCTCGGCGCGCGCGCCGCCTATGTCGGCAAGGTTCGCGACGACCAGATCGGCGGCCTCTACACGCATGACATCCGCGCTGCCGGCGTCGCGTTCGAAACCAGGGCGGCAAGCGGCGGCCCCGCCACCGGCTGCTCCTACATCCTAGTGACGCCGGACGGCGAGCGCACCATGAACACCTATCTCGGCGCGGCGCAGGAACTGATGCCCGACGACATCGACGCGGCGCAAATCGAAGCCTCCAGCATCATCTATCTCGAAGGCTATCTCTGGGATCCGAAGAACGCCAAGGAAGCCTTCGTCAAGGCCGCGACCATCGCGCACGGCGCCGGCCGTCAGGTCGCGCTGACTTTGTCGGATTCGTTCTGCGTCGGCCGCTACCGCGACGAGTTTCTCGATCTGATGCGCAAGGGCACGGTCGATCTCGTGTTCGCCAACGAGGCCGAACTGCAATCCCTGTACGAGACCGCGGATTTCGACGTCGCGCTAAAACAGCTGCGCGCCGACACCAAACTCGGCATCGTCACCCGCAGCGAGAAGGGCTGCGTCGTGGCGTCCAGCGACGGCGTCGTCGCGGTGCCGGCCTTCCCGATTCAAAAGCTCGTCGACACGACAGGCGCCGGCGATTTGTTCGCCGCCGGCTTCCTGTTCGGCCTCGTCCGTAACGCCGGCCATGAAAATTCCGGCCGCCTCGGCGCGCTCGCGGCGGCTGAAGTGATCCAGCACATCGGGGCAAGGCCGCAGGTGTCGCTGAAGGAACTGGCGAAGAAGAATGGACTGCCGGTTTAGGGGCGAGAGAGGGGTCAACCTCTCACCTCGTCATGCCCTGGGCTTGACCCGGGCATCCACGTCTTGATCCAACAATCCTGCGTCGTGAAACCCAGATATCGCGAGCACTTTGGGCGTTAGCTCTATCCTCTGTTGGCTCAGCTCCCCGGTTACGGGTGGCCGGCAGCTGGGCTGAGAGGTGCTAGAGTTGGAGTGTGAGGGAGTGCTGCCAGCGGTGTCGTCCCAAGCTTTGCGGAATAATCATTCTGAACGGCCACGATACGGTCTAAAAGAGGAACAAAGCCGTTCCAAGAGATTGCCGCTGCGTTAGGCGAAACGACCTTTGTTGCAAAAGGTGCTTTTCCGATGTGCTTAGTCGGATCGAATCCTGCCTTTTCAGTATGAAACGTCTTACCGTCGAGTGGCATTGCTTTCGTCGCAGCGTCGAAGAGATCCTCGATGCATGTCATCGCTAGGATTCCGACTAACGGCGTTTTCACCAGATAAAGGTTGTCGGTCAAATGAAAGAAGGAGCTTGGGGAGTGATGCGTTACGTCGACGCCAAAGTGCTTCTTCAATGAATTGCAAACTTTTTGTCCGAGCGCCGTGTCGTTGTCGACGAGGACAATGACCGGGTGTGCCATGGGTCGGAACTTGTATTCCTTAAGTTGTTTTTTGTACCCGTGTACGAGGGTGAGGAGTGGACCAATTCCACCTGAAATGCCCAAGATTTTGTGGATTTGGTTCGTGTAACTGAACAAGGCGACGCCGTACTTGAATCCATGCGGCGTCATATTGCCGAGCTTAGGATGGTAGGCAGTTAAGCGTCGAATAGCGTTACGCAGATAGATGTTGTCGGTTGGTCCTTCGCAGACGATGAGCGGCCGCGTTGGCGCGACAAACGCTTTGTAAAACCAGAACCGACGATGATCCGTTTGGCCAAAGACCACGTCCTCTTTTTTCTCGTCCGGGAACCTCAGGCTCTTTCGCTTCACGTGATACGCATGGCTCAACATGCCAGCTAATGGCTCTAGGCTGTTAATCATTACGAGGGCTGAGCCAGGCGGAGTTCCGGCTTTTGGCGCAGGGTGGTGGTACTCGCCCTTTTGGAAGAGCGCATGACACATCGATCTGATTGAACGCCAATACCGCTGTGAGATGTTAACCTTCGTGTTCACGGTTAGACCGGTTACTACTTGGCGACTTCCGCGAAATTGCATGCGCGTCTTCGTAGGATTGACCTTGAAAGCGGCGCCTTCGATTTTCTTGAGAAGCTCATCGCCAACAATCCACGGGTCCGCTGGCCCAGCACCTGGTTTGGCGAGATCCTCGGGAAAATCTTTCTGGTTCGTAGAAAACGTCAGATCGTCGGCATATCGCGAGTACGTCACTCTATTTTTCTTAGCGAGACCTACGAGGCGCACGTCAAGCACGTGAGCAATCATATCCGCTATAACTGGGGAACAAGGACTTCCTTGTGGCAGGGTATTTTCAAAACAAGCGATTTGAGCGAGCACGGTTGCGGCTTTCTCGTTCAGGAAAAAATCTTTGTCTTTGAGGAAGAATCCGCGAACGCGGCCAAAATTGAAGGTCGGGAAAAAGTCGGCCAAGTCGACGTTGAGAACGTGCCGTCTGGCTGTGTGGTTTTGTGCGTTTGTAATAATGGACAGGGATTCCCGAAACCCATGTGAAAGCGGGCGGCGTGGGGTCGCTTCTAGGATTTCGGCCCGACAGGCATTCAATACCGTGGCAAGCTCGCGCTGGATTGCCTTCATGGCGCCAATGGGAGCGCAGATGTCGCGGGTGCCGCCGGTCTTTTTATGGATTTCGAATTTCTTGTACTTGGCCAGCGCGCTCTGTTTGTAGAGAACGAAGGACAAGCCACTCGGGGAGAAGCCCAGTAGGTCTGCGACATCGGAGAGCGAAGACGCACTCTTGAGCAACGAAAGTTTCGACAAAACCGTCCCCAAAAAAATGAGCTTACAGGCACTCTTATGCGTACGACGTGCAATTATACCAGCGCGCCGTCCAGGAGCGTCGAGGAGCGACAGCCCTCAACATTGGTTCATATGCCTCAATAACGAGACAACAAGTCTGCCTGTAAGCCTAGGAACGCTATCAGGTAGTTGCTGTCTGTGTCGAGCTATGGTTGTAGAGTACATGCGTTTTGAGCGAGGCCGAATATCGAAATAATTTCTGTTTTACGGAAGTTTCTCTTGACGCCACCCCCGACTCACCGGTTACATCCTCCGCATCCCGTCCCACTCAGAGGGGCGTTGGCCATCGTCACAACGAGGGGCGGGTTGCGGTGGACGCTGATGTTGCGATTGACGGTCGCGGCAAAGGCGTACGGCGAAAGCGTGTGGTCCTGGCGCCCGTAACGGCGTCAAGTCTTGCGGAGTAATCTGCGAGGCGACGGTGGCAATAGAGGCCGTCTCACCGGGGAGAGCGCGTCATAAGTCGTAAAGCCACTGCGCAGGGAATGTCGGATGCTCTCCGCTGCCCTGTATGCTCGTGTGCAGCTTCTTTGCACAATTCGCACACGAGACCGCGGGTGCAGCGCGCATCCGGCATTCCCCGCGCCCTCTGTTCACGGAAGGCGCGAAACGACATGTACAACTCGGGCGCATTGCGTTGCGGGAACGTGACGCTATATCCACGTCGTCCCTGCGAACGCAGGGACACATAACCACAGGCAGCAATTGTCTGGTATGTTTGGTCGTGATCTTCCGTTTTCGACAAAGTTGGCCGCGGCGTATGGGTCCCGGCGCAAGGCCGGGACGACGAAGATACTGCTAAATTGCGTTTCCATCCCCATCTCGATATTTTGTTCACCCATTGGTATTGCGGCACGGAGGTCGGCTCTGGTTCCTCCCAAACAAAAGCAAGTCGCTCTCCGCAATTGGTTTCTCGCGGCCATTGCGGCGGCTGCGTTGTGCCAGCCACAGGCGTCGGCAGTTGCGGATGATCTGGCGGATTGCAACAGCGGGCCGCCCGCCAGGGTGGAAGCTGCGTGTGCAGCCATCATCAACGATACCGCGCGTCCGCCGGAAGACCGCGTCAAGGCGCATCTCGGCCGGTCGCGGCTCTATCTCAATACGTCGAAGATCGATCTGGCCCTGGCGGATGCCGAAGCGGCGCTGAAGATGGATTCCAATTCCGTTCAGGCGCTGCTGCAGCGGGGCGTCGCCTATCAGCGAACGGGCAAACTGGATCTGGCCAAGGCCGATTTCGACCGCGCGCTGGAGATCGAACCGAAGAACGCGCTCGCGCTGCTCTCGCGCGGCAATCTTCGTTCCCAGCAGCGGAACTGGCCGGAAGCGATCAGCGATTTCGACGAGGCCATCGCGGCGCGTCAGGATTTTGCGCAAGCCTATGTCAGCCGCGGCCGTGCCTATTCGGAAAGCGGTCAGCTCGACAAGGCGCTCAGCGACCTGAACGCGGCCATTGCGATCAACGTCAATGTGCCGGCAGCGTTCTACTGGCGCGGGCAGACCTACCGCCGCAAGGGCGACATCGATCGCGCCATCGAGGATTTTTCGCGGGCTATCGCGCAGGGGCCGAAGAACGACATGGCGCCCTATTTCGCGCGCGCCCAGCTCTACAGCTCCAAAGGCGATTACACCCGTGCGCTGGCCGACCTCGACGCGCTCCTGGCGGTGGCGCCGGACAGTGCGGCGGCGAAGCAACTGCGCCAATCGACGCTGGCGATGCAGACGGAACTGGCGAAGGTTCAAGGCAACGACAAAGGCAGCGACAAGGACAAGCCGAAGGCGCTGCCGGCGCCGTCGGCATCCGAGTTGGCCGACCAGATCACCCCGCCGCTGCCGCAAGCCGCGCCATCAGGCAATGCCGCCGGCAAGCCGTTGATCGATCGGGCGCGGCAGCTCATCGTCCAGGCCAAATACGCCGATGCGGTCGGGCTCCTGAACCAGGTGCTGACAGCCGATCCGCGCGACGAGGCCGCGCTGCAGCTCCGTTCCAGCGCGCGCACTAGGCTCGGACAACTCGCCGAGGCCCGCGCCGACCTCGATGAACTGATCAAGCTCCGGCCGAATGACGCGACGGCGCTTTCGCTGCGCGGGGTGACGTCGGCTGCCATGCGACAGCCCGACCAGGGCCTCGTCGATGTCGAAGCGGCGCTGAAGATCAACCCCAACAGCGCGCAAGCCCATTACAGCCGCGGCGTCGTGCATCGACAGTTGGGGAAGGTCCCGGAGGCGCTTGCCGATTTCGATCGCGCGATCGCGATCGACCCCAGGATGAGCCCCGCCTTCTATGAGCGCGGCATCACCCAGATGTCGCTCAATCAGCTCGACAAGGCCTTGACCGACTTCGACCAGGCGCTGGCATTGGCGCGGGTGTACGATCTGGCCAAGGCCGCCCGCGGCGTGGTGCTGCTCATGAAGGGCAACTCGGCCGAGGGGCTGGCGGATATCAACGCCGTGCTCGAGCGAAATCCAACCAACCAGACCGCCGTCTTCGGCCGCGGACTTGCCCTGGTCAACTCGGGCCAGTTCGATCGCGCGATCGTCGCGCTCGATACCGTGGTGGGAAAGACGGCGGACGACAGCATGGCGCGCACGCTTCGCGCCCGCGCCTACCTTGGCAAGGGCGAGACGCGCAACGCGCTGGCGGACCTCGATCTCGTCCTCAAGGCGCGGCCTTCGGATGCGTCGGCGCTGACGCTGCGCGGCAGCGTCTTCTCGGCGCTGCGCGATTATCCGAAGGCCCTGAACGATCTCAACGAGGCGATCGAGCGCCGCGAAACCATCGAGAGCTATGTTGCGCGGGCGCGCGTCTACGAGGCGCAGAACGATTCCGAAAAGGCCGCCGCCGATTATCGCCGTGCGACCGAGCTCGCGCCGCGCAGCGTTTTCGAAACCAACGCGCAGGCCAATGCAAAGAAAAAAGCTCAGCAGCTTTCCAAGCGCGTCCCCTGCGGCGACATGGCAGGCAGCGGCACGTGTCTGTGATTTGGATTGGTGGCGAAACCATATCCTCGTCGTCCCGGCCTGCGCCGGGACGACGCGCCCTCAAACTCACGCCGTCGTGGCCGCCTTCAACCCAAGCCTCGCCTCGACCGCGTCGCGCATCAGGAATTTTTGAATCTTCCCCGTCACCGTCATCGGAAATTCGTCGACGAACTCGACATAGCGCGGAATCTTGTTATGCGCGATCTGCCCGTGGCAAAAGGCGCGGACCTCCTCAGCGGTCAGGGTCTCGCCGGGCCTGACGCGAACCCAGGCACACAGCTCCTCGCCATAACGCTCGTCGGCGACGCCAAAAATCTGCACGTCCTGGATCTTGGGATGGCGATAGAGGAATTCCTCGATCTCGCGCGGATACAGGTTCTCGCCGCCGCGGATCACCATGTCCTTGATGCGGCCGACGATGTTGCAATAGCCCTCGGCGTCGATGATCGCGATGTCGCCGGTGTGCATCCAGCCATTGGCGTCGAGCACGTCCGATGTCTTCTCGGCCTCGTCCCAATAACCCAGCATGATGCTGTAGCCGCGGGTGCAGAGTTCGCCGCGCATCCCGCGCGGCACGATGCGGCCCTCGAGATCGACGACCTTGACCTCGACATGCGGATGAATCCGCCCGACGGTGGAAACGCGGCGTTCCAGCGGCTCATCCGTCGAACTCTGGAAACTGACAGGGCTGGTTTCGGTCATGCCATAGGCGATCGTGACCTCGCCCATGTTCATCTCGTTGTTGACGCGCTTCATCACTTCGACCGGGCAGGGCGCGCCGGCCATGATGCCGGTGCGCAGCGATTTCAGGTCGAAGCGCGAGAATTCGGGATGATCGAGTTCGGCGATGAACATGGTCGGCACGCCATAGAGCGCGGTGCATCGTTCCTTCTCGATGGTCTGCAACGTCGCCAGCGGATCAAAACCCTCGCCGGGATAAACCATGGTGGCGCCGAGCGTCACCGCGGCGAGATTGCCCATCACCATGCCGAAGCAATGATACAGCGGCACCGGGATGCAGATGCGGTCCTGTTCGGTCAGGCGCATGGCGCGGCCGACGAAATAGCCGTTGTTGAGAATATTGTGATGCGTCAGCGTGACGCCCTTGGGCGAGCCTGTGGTGCCGCTGGTGAACTGGATATTGACGGGATCATCGAACTGCAGCGTTTTGACCAGTTCCGCCAGCGTCTCGCGGTGCCGCGCGCTGCCCATCCGCGTCACGTCCTCGAACGCGATGGTGCCGGGCGAGGGCGGTCCGCCGATCTGGATCACCGCGCGCAGCTTGGGCAGCCGCGCCGCCTGCAATTCGCCGGGCGTCGATTTGGCAAGTTCGGGCAGCAGCGTGTTCAGCATCTCCATGTAGTTCGAGGTCTTGAACGCGGTCGCGGTCACGATCCCTGCGCAGCCGACCTTTGCCAATGCGAATTCGAGTTCGCTGAGGCGATAGGCCGGGTTGATGGTGACGAGGATGATGCCGGCCTTGGCGGCGGCAAACTGCGTCAGCGTCCATTCCGGGCGGTTGAGCGACCAGACGCCGATCCGCGCGCCGCGTTCGAGGCCCAGCGCGAGAAACCCGGCCGCCAGCGCGTCGACGCGTTCGGCGAATTCCTTCCAGGTCCAGCGGACATTATGGCTTGGCGAAACCAGCGCCTCGCGGTCACCCCAGCGCCGCACCGCATGATCGAGGCTTTGTCCGATGGTATCGCCCAGCAACGGCGCATCGGCGGTGCCGGAGACGTAACTGGCGGTTGGTTCGGTCATCGTGCCACACCCTCGGTGTCATCCCCGCCTTGTGCGCAATTGCGCACTGGAGCGGGGATCCAGTATTCCAGAGGCGCCGATGATAGCACGACAGGCCGCGGCGTACTGGGTCCCCCGCATGCGCGGGGGACGACAATTTGTGGATGGGTCGGACCGCGTCCCGACAGTTCGCGTTCAAGCCGCCCTCTGGCCACTCCCTGCATCAAGCCCGGCATAGATGCCGCGCTCGAAGCCCGCAAAGGCTTCCAGGCACTTGTGATCCACGAACGGCAACATCTGCATCAGGATCACGCCGGAGACATTACGCGCCGGATCGATCCAGAAATAGGTATTGGCAAGGCCGGCCCAGGCGAGGCTGCCCGCGCTGCGGCCCTCCGGCGTCTTGGCGGTGTTGATCAGGAAGCTCAGCCCCCATTTTTTCACCATGTCCGGATAGAGATCGACATCGTTGGTGTACATCGGCGCCATGGTGGGCATCTTGCCTATGGTGAGATCGCCGATGTGGTTCTGGCCCATCAACGCGACGGTTTCCGGCTTCAGCAGCCGGTTGCCGTTGCCCTTGCCCTTATTGAGAATCATCTGGGTGAACCTGATGTAATCAGCCGCCGTGCTGTAGAGGCCGCCGCCGCCCATATGAAATTCCGGATTCTGTTCGAGCTCGAACGGGATCGGCGCCAGCGCGCCGTCTTCGCCGCGCGCATGCATGCCGACCAGCCGCTGGCGCTGGGAATCCGTAATCTTGAAACTGGTGTCGCTCATGCCGAGCGGCGTGAACATGTGGTCGCGCAGGTAAGTGTCGAGGCGCTTGCCGCTCGCGGCTTCCACCGCCTTGCCGACGAAATCGATGTTGATGCCATATTCCCAGCGCGTGCCGGGATCGGACATGATCGGCCCCTTCAGCGCGGCGTTCAGGCAGCTGAAGATATTCGGGGTTCCGGTCTTCTCCTGATACTTGCCCATGTCGCCGTTCCACACGTCGTAGCAGTAGCCGGCGATGTGGGTCATGAGATGGCGCAGCGTGATCGGCTTTTTGGCCGGACGCAGCTTCGGTTCGCCCTTGGCGTCAAAACCTTCCAGCACCTGCGGGTTGGCCAAATCCGGCAGCAGCTTGCCGATCGGTTCGTCCAGCGAGAGCTTGCCTTGCTCGACGAGCTGCATGCCGGCGGCGCACGTGATCGCCTTGGTCATCGAGGCGATCCAGAACACGCTGTCGGCGGTCATCGGATCGTCCTTGGAGAGGTCGCGTTTGCCGAACGCGCCCTGATAGATCACCTCGCTGTCGGTCGCCGCGACAGCGACCACGCCTGGAATCTCCTTGGCCTCGCATTTCTGACGCAGAACCTGGTCGATCTGAGCTTTGCTTTGCATGGGTCACCTCCCGTTTGTTGTTATGGAGTGCCGCGATCTTCCCCCCGCCATCGCGATCCCGCAAGCGCTCGCGGCGCCTTGCCGTTGATGTCGCGATCTCGTGATGGGTTGATGGCTAGCGCAGGGAGAGGGGAAGGAGAGCGACACAAAACTGCAACACTGCGCCACAATTCGCGGTGGATCAGCAGCAATATCGGTGACCGCTCCGGGCGCAAACGATAAGTTGATTCCATAATGATTTCCGGTGCTGATTCTTTGCAGTAAGACATTCAGATTCCAGCGGAAACGCTGCCCCCGAACTGAATGATTTGATGAAAATGGTTTTAGTTTTTCCCATTGTGAGGATGCCGCGATGATCTCGACCTGGAGTGAGTGGAAACGATACCCCCGCCCCGGCCGCGCTGAAAACATCGAGGCCCCGATCAGCCCCGGCATCTATGAGGTCCGTGTTGCCGGTACCGGCGCGCTGCACTCGTTCGAGGCGGTCGACAATGTCGCGGTGGCGCTGGCGCAATTGCAAGTCGGTTCCAAATCCTGGTTCTCGCGCCGCAACGCCAAGCTGCCTGATCTCGAATACCGCACCTGTGCGACGTCCTCGCGGGCCGACGCCAAGGCCGCCGCCGAACGCATGATCGGCCGCCGCGAAACGTATATGAACGGCACGGCGTGAGTTGAGGCTGTCATTCCGGGTTCGCTTTACGCCCCGTAATGACGATCAGCAGCCCTGCCTTTGCGGCCGATGCAATGCCGGCTGAATAGGCCTATACTCGGATCAATACCCCAAAAAATCCGAGGAGTTACGCCATGAACCCGCCCGTCGCTGCACGCGCTTCGCAATCCGCCCCCTCCCTGCGCGACCGCCTGAAGGATCCCTCGCTGCTGCGCGAGCAGTGCTATATCGACGGCGCATGGACCGGGAAGGCGTCCAAGCCGGTGACCAATCCGGTCAATGGCATTGAGCTGGCAAAAATTCCGGTCATGAGCACCGCGGAGACGACGCAAGCGGT
This sequence comes from Bradyrhizobium sp. AUGA SZCCT0176, assembly GCF_018130145.1. GTDB lineage: Bacteria > Pseudomonadota > Alphaproteobacteria > Rhizobiales > Xanthobacteraceae > Bradyrhizobium. The sequence goes on from NZ_JAFCMB010000001.1 coordinate 452,262, forward strand.
CGAAGCCGCCGAGCGCGCGTTCCCGGCCTGGGCCAAGCTGACTGCCAAGGCGCGCTCCAACATCCTGCGCAAATGGTTTGACCTGATCATCGCCAATCGCGAAGACATCGCGCTGATCCTGACCTCGGAGCAGGGCAAGCCGCTGACGGAAGCGCTCGGCGAAGTCGATATCGGCGGCGCCTATGTCGAATTTTTCGCCGAGGAAGCCCGCCGCGTCTATGGCGAAACCATCCCGACCCAGCGCGCCGATGCGCGGTTGCTCGCGATCAAGCAGCCGATCGGCGTCTGCGGCGCGATCACGCCGTGGAATTTCCCCTGCTCGATGATCACCCGCAAAGTCTCCCCGGCGCTGGCCGCGGGTTGCACGGTGGTACTCAAGCCTGCCAATGAAACGCCGCTGACCGCGCTGGCGCTGGTGGCGCTCGCCGAAAAAGCCGGCGTGCCGAAGGGCGTGTTCAACATCCTGACCGGCAATTCCTCGGCGATCGGCAAGGTGCTGTGCGAACACCCGGCGGTGCGCTTCGTCGGCTTCACCGGCTCGACCGAAGTCGGCAAGATCCTGTACCAGCAGGCCGCCGTCGGCGTGAAGAAGCTCGGCCTCGAGCTCGGCGGCAACGCGCCGTTCGTGGTGTTCGACGACGCCGATATCGATGCCGCCGTCGAAGGCGCCATCGTCTCGAAATATCGCAACATGGGCCAGACCTGCGTCTGCGCCAATCGCATCTACGCCCAGGACAAGATCTACGACACGTTCGTCGAAAAACTCTCGGCCAAGGTCGCGGCGATGAAGATCGGCGACGGCACGGAAGCCGGCGTGGTGCAGGGCCCGCTGATCAACATGGAAGCGGTCGACAAGGTCGAGAAGCACATCGCGGACGCGGTCAAGGGCGGCGCCAAGATCGTCACCGGCGGCAAGCGTCATGCGCTCGGCGGCAGCTTTTTCGAGCCGACAGTGCTCGCCAACGTCAAGCCCGACGCGCTGGTCGCGCACGAGGAGACCTTCGGGCCGCTGGCGCCGGTGTTCCGCTTCAAGGACGAAGCCGAGGTGATCGCGTTGTGCAACGCCTCGCCGTTCGGCCTGGCCTCCTACTTCTATTCGCGCGATCTCGGCCGGGTCTGGCGGGTCGCCGAAGCGCTGGAGTCCGGCATGGTCGGCGTCAACACCGGGCTGATCACAACCGAAGTAGCCCCCTTCGGCGGCGTCAAGGAGTCTGGCCTCGGCCGCGAAGGCTCGCATCACGGCATGGAAGAATATGTCGAGATCAAATACGTGATGATGGCGGGGATTTGATCGCGTCGCCCCGGCGAACGTCGGGGCCCATAACCCCGGTCGTCTGTTGCAGGAGCGGGATGCTTCAGCAAGGCCACTTGCACTTCCCGTGACCATTGACGGCACGGCGTATGGGTCCCGGCTCAAGGCCGGGACGACGGTGGTTAGATACGTGACGTTCAGAGCCCATCCATAAACTGCTTCAGCCGCGGCGCCCATTTGTGGGCGTCGAGGCCGGAGGCGGAGTGGCCGAGTTCGCTGTCGAGCAGGAAATAATCGGCATCGACACCGGCGGCCTTCAGTCCCTGCATCACGCCGGGCGCGATGTCAGGCGGAAACAATTTGTCGGTCCGCGACAGCACGAACAGTACCTTCGATTTGATCTGGCCGAATTGTCCCGTCACGTCGAAGCCGCGCAGCGCTTTGGCAAGAATGATCAGCGAATTGGCATCGAATCCCTCTGCCCAGCGCGCCGCCTCGTCGCGGATCGCGGCCTCGATCTCCGCGGGATCCGACATCGTCGCTTTCAGGCGGGCCTCGATGCCGTAGGTCTTCAGCGTCGCCATGCGGATATCGGTCATGGTCTCCCGCACGCCGCCGCGATCATAATAATCGCCGCCGTTCCAGTTCGGGTCCTTCGACAGCGCTCCGAGCAGGCGCGCGACATTCCCCTCGGATCGTTCGCGGGGCACCACTGGCGAGGTGACGACGGCGGCGATCCCCTTCATCGCGTCGGGATAGTTGACGGCCCATTGCAGCGCCTGGAAGCCGCCATAGGACGGGCCGACGATCGCAACCAGTCTGTCGATGCCGAGATGATCGAGCAGCAGCCGCTGCGTGCCGACGATGTCGCTGACATTGATATCAGGGAATCGCGGCCCGTAAGGTTTGCCGGTTGCGGGGTCGATACTCCCAGCATTGGTCGATCCGTAGGACGAGCCCAGCATGTTCGGGCAGATCGCAAAATAGCGGTTGGTATCGACGGCCTTGCCGGGGCCGACGATCTCACTCCAGCTGCCTTCGCCCGTCGTGCCGCCGGGATCGATGATGTGCGGGCCGCTGGTGTTGCCATGTGTGATCAGCACAGCATTGCTGCGATCGGGCGCCAGCATGCCGAGCGTCGCATAGGCGATCGTCACCTCTGGGATCACGATGCCGCTTTGCAGGCGAAAGTTGGTGGTCGAAAATGTCTTCGCGTCAGCCTGTGCGGTCATGTGCTCTAACCCGGGAGGAGGAAGCTCAAAAAGCAGCGTTCTATCGCCGTAACACTGCAATGGTGCGATTGGCAAAAGTAAGTCGTTCGGCCATAACCGATACGAAATAGGTCAGCAGCTTCTGGCTGAGCGAGGGATCGTCGATCTTGAGCGCTTCAAACTGATGCGCACTGAGGACGTACAGAATACTTGCGACCTCGGCTTGAATCGTCGCGCTGCGTTGCGCCTGCGACACCAGGCCCATTTCGCCGATCGTCGTGTAGCGGCCGAGGCTTCGTACCCGCGTGGTGCGGCCTTCGTCAGCGGGCACCATGATGCCAACGCGGCCGTCCAGGATGAAATGCATGGAATCGGCGACGTCGCCGGCGCTGACAATGATCTCTCCGGCGTCGATCTCGACACGCTCGCAGCGATGCATCAGCGCCACGGCGTCGCGCGGGGTTCCGAGAATCTGCGTGAACCAGTCACGCAGATTGGCCTCCTCCTGCTCGTGCCCCTGATGCTTCGCGATGATCTCGTTCTCGCATTGCTCCAGCGCATGATCGAGCTCCGGCACGATACGAACCCGGCCGGAGATGAAACCGCTGGACCGCAGCGCCTTCTCGGCGAGCTTAGGCAAATGAACCAGCACCAGTTCGATGTGACGCTCGTCGGCGCTGCGCTTGATCTGGGCAAAACTGTAGGCCGCCGATGAATCGAATCCGGTGACCAGCTTGAAGTCGAACACCAGATAGCGGCATTCCGGACGCTGCGCGAGCAGCGCCTTGACGTGCTGGTAAAGCCGGTTGGCGGAACCGAAGAACAGATAGCTTTGCAGATTAAGGCCCTGGATTTGTCCGCCATGGGCCGTCAGAACCGTCTGGTCGTCGCGCGAACGATCCAGCGAACTGCGATATTCGGAGCCGTCAAAGCTGAATTTGATTGGATCGATCCGCGCGGCCGTGAACGCGAATGTCGCGCAGCCGATCACGACGCCGATCAGCACGCCCGCGACAAAACCCCATTGCAGGATGATGACGATGATCGCCAGCAGGGAGACATATTCGGTCTTGGTCAGGCGCCGCCGCGATTCGATGATCCATTTGTGCAGCTGATCGGCGCCCAGATAGATCAGCAGACCCCCGAGCACGAATTTCGGCATATAGCCGAGCAGCATCGGAGCAACCGCCAGCATCAGAACCGAGATCGCGGCCACCGTCAGGCCGGCGAGCCGGCCGGTCCCGCCGCTGCTGAAGTTGAGGATGGTGCGGCTGACCGAGATGCAGCCGGTATAGCCGCCGAACGCGCCGGACAGGATGTTGGCCAGGCCCGTGACGTTCAATTCCCGCTCGAGATTGGCTTCGCGGTGCGCGACAACCTCGATGCCTGCGGTGTTGAACAGCGTACTCGACGCCGTGACGAAAATGACGGCGACCAGATTGCCGAGCAGATCCGGCACGGCATGCCAGGGATAGCGGGCCATATCGGCCGTGTTCCACGGCAGCATGATGCTGACGCTAGGGGGTGGCTGAAATGTCCATCCCGAGGCCTGCGCTTCTGCTGACGTGAATCCCGCCAGCCAGAAAGCGATATGTCCAACGACCACGCCCCCGACCAGCATGGCGGGTAGGCCAAACGAGGTGCGCGTGCGATGCCAGGTCAGATACAAGGCCAGCGCCATGGCGCAGGCCGCCGCCAATTCGGACAGGGTCAGGATGTTGGCGAACTGATCTAGCGTCGTCAGTTGAAGGCGATGGCCGGTGATGACGCGGACCGCGCCCAAAAGGATCAAACAGGCGGTGGCGCCGAGGAACCCGCCCACGACGGGATAGGGCACATAACGGATCGCGCGGCCCATTCGCGTCACCCCGAAGCCGCACAGCACGATGCCGGTGACGATGGCCGAAAGCCCAAGCGTCATTAGCGCCGGGGCGAGCAACGATGCGGAGGGATCGCTGGCGACAACGTGCTCGACCAGCGACGCTGCCAATATTCCGGTCATCGCCGCCGTGGAACTCTCGGGCGCCGCAATGGCGAACGGGAATGAGCTTCCCCACGCGATGACAGCGGCGAGGATGGCCGAGGAGATGAAGGTCGCGGCGAGGCCGTAGGACAGATATGGCGCCAAGGGCCCGGTAAAAATCAGAAGCGAGTACGACAGGCCAAATGTAATCGTCAGGACACTGGCGGCGCTGCCGCCGAGAATGTCATTGAGGGCCTTCCGAATTAACTCCGGCTCGCCTTTGAGAGATCGACTGACCACGCCCCACTTGCCCCCGGCACCCCTGCCAGTGGTAGAGACCGCAGACAGAGATCACAACGTTATTCTTATGACAGGGGACGTGTGACGGTGCCGTCAGCCGTTCCCCACGATATCTCCACCAAACGCGCCATGGCGGCCGACGCCGGACGCAAATCGTGCAGCGCCTGAGAGTGTCTCGCCCGAGGCGATCACCTTCAGTCCGCCGCGCATTTCGTTGGCGATGGCGTCTTCCTCAGCGAGATCCCATTGCCGCAGCGCCGACAGCCGGTCGGCGCGCATGCAGGTCTGCGGGAAGGCCGCGATTTCCCTGGCCAGCGCAATGGCCTGTGCAACGGCTTCGCCTCTTCGGACCAGACGATTGGCAAGGCCCATGCGCAACGCCTCCGGCCCGCCGACCGGGCGCCCGGTCAGGATCAGGTCGATGGCCTGGGAATGGCCGATCAGCCGCGGCAGGCGGATGGTGCCGAGATCGATCAGGGGTACGCCAAACCTGCGGCAGAAGATGCCGAAGGTGGCGTCCTCGGCGACGACCCGCATGTCCGCCCAGAGCGCCAGTTCCATGCCGCCGGCGACGGCAAATCCCTCGACCGCGGCGATCACGGGTTTTGACAGCCGCAACCGGCTCGGCCCCATCGGCGCAATCGAGTCATGGCCGCCGATCTCGCGCTTCTTGTTGGGATCGCCCGCCGCCACCGCCTTGAGGTCGGCGCCGGCGCAGAAATAACCGCCGGTGCCGGTGAACACCGCAACAGATGCTGCTTCATCGGCGTCGAACGCCAGAAACGCATCGTAGAGTTTGCGCGCGGTCGCGCCGTCGACGGCGTTGCGGCAATGCGGACGGTTGATGGAAACGATGGTCACCGGCCCATCGCGTTCGACAAGCACGCTATCGGTCTCGGTCATGTCTGCGCTCCCGCGTTAGGTTGAAGTAGATCCCACAGGTTGCCATAGAGATCTTCGAAGACGGCAACCGTGCCGTAGCTCTCTACCTTTGGCTCCCGGACAAAGATGACACCTTTGGACGTGTAAGCGCGAAAGTCGCGCCAGAAATCGTCGGTGTGGAGGAACAGAAATACGCGGCCTCCGGTTTGATTTCCAATACGAGACGCCTGCACGTCATCTACGGCCCGCGCAAGCAGCAGGCGTGATCCGGTCGAACCCCGCGGGGCCACGACAACCCAGCGCTTACCTTGCGCGGGAATCACCCTGTCTTCGATCAGGGCAAATCCGAGTACATCGACATAGAAGGCAATTGCTTCGTCGTAATCGCGCACCACGAGAGCCAATTGGCCAATCGTCTGTCCTGCTACGACGGGTTGATCGCCTGCTCCGGTCATATTCATCCTCAATCATGCGGAGGATCATTTCGTCGTGTCGGATCGGGTGGTGTCTAGCCGATCTTCAGCTGCGTAGGGTGGGCAAAGGCGCGCTTGCGCCGTGCCCACCATCTATCGGTTATCAGAAATGGTGGGCACGCTGCGCTTTGCCCACCCTACGAGAAGTCATCATATCTTGAGTTCCGCTCCCGTCACGCGTCGATACGCTTCCAGATAGCGCTTGCTGGTGGCGTCGACCACGCTCGCCGGGAGCGGGGGAGGCGGCGCGTCGCCGTTCCAGCGGCCGGCGCGGCGTTCGGCGTCGAGGTAATCGCGCAGCGGCTGCTTGTCGAAGCTCGGCTGCGGCTGGCCCGGCTTGTAGACGTCGACCGCCCAGAACCGCGAACTGTCTGGAGTCATCACTTCGTCGATCAGGATGATGCGGCCGTCACCGTCGCGGCCGAACTCGAATTTGGTGTCGGCGATGATGATGCCCTGCTTGCGGCTGACCTTCTCGCCGAAATCATAGACGGTGCGGGCCATGCCCTCCAGCGTCTGCGCGACGTCGGCGCCCAAAATCTCGCGGACGCGCGCGACCGTGATGTTCTCGTCATGGCCGGTCTCGGCCTTGGTCGCCGGGCTGAAAATCGAAGGCTCCAGCTTCTCGCTTTCGACCAGACCCGCCGCGAGCTTCTCGCCGGCCAGCGTGCCCGATGCGGCATATTCCTTCCAGGCCGATCCCGAGATGTAGCCGCGGATCACGCATTCAACCGGGAAGACGGTAGTGCGCCGGCAGAGCATCGCGCGTCCTGCGATGTCGGCGCGGTGTGCCTTCAGCGCCGGCACCTGCGCGATGATCTCGTCGGCATCCGCGCTGATCATGTGATGCGGCACGACGTCCGCGAGCTGCCTGAACCACCATGCGCTGATCTGGGTCAGCACCGCGCCCTTCATCGGGATGGTTTCGGCCATCACGACGTCGAACGCGCTGATGCGGTCGGTGGTCAGCAGCAGCACGCGGTCGTCGCCGACGGCATAGATATCGCGGACCTTGCCGCGCCCGATCCGTGGCAGGGGCAAATCGCTGGCGAGCATCGCGTTCATGGTGTCATGCTTTCAAGAGGCGCGCCCGCGGGTGAAGCGCGGGTAGCGGAGCTTTGGTAGCCGAGGGATAGCTCACTCCGGCAGCGGAATGAACTCGTGTTCCTGGGGAACATGGGCAAAACGGCCGGTTTTCCAGTCCTGTTTGGCCTGTTCGATCCGCTCCTTGCTGGAAGAAACGAAATTCCACCAGATATGGCGCGGGCCCTCCAGCGCGTCCCCGCCGAGGAACATCATCCGGGTCGGCTTGATCGCCTTCACGGTGATGCGGTCGCCGGGCCGGAAGATCAACAGGCGCGGCGCCTCGTAGCGCTCGTTCGCGATCTCGACTTCGCCGTCCACCACATAGATCGCGCGCTCCTCGTGGTCAGGATCGAGCGGCACGCTGGTGCCGGCGGTGGCCGTCACCTCGGTATAGAACCAGGGCGATACCATCGTGACCGGCGATTTCACGCCAAAGCCGCTGCCGGCGATGATGCGGGCGGTAAAACCACCGTCGTTCACGGTCGGCAGGCTTTCGGCGGAGTAGTGCTGGAACGATGGCGCGATTTCCTCCGAGCCTGCCGGCAGTGCGATCCAGCTTTGCAGGCCCAGCATCTTCTGGCCGTCGCGGCGCTGCACGTCGGGCGTGCGTTCGGAATGGGCGATGCCGCGGCCGGCGGTCATCAGATTCATCGCGCCGGGCTGGATCTCCTGAATGTTGCCCTCGCTGTCGCGGTGCATGATGCTGCCGTCAAACAGGTAGGTGACGGTGGCAAGCCCGATATGCGGATGCGGGCGTACGTCCATGCCGTTGCCGGCGATGAACTGCATCGGGCCGAAATGATCGAAGAAGATGAAGGGGCCGACCATCTGCCGCTTGCCGTGCGGCAATGCGCGCCGAACCACGAATCCATCGCCGAGATCACGGGTGCGCGGCACGATGATGAGTTCAAGCGCGTCGCAGGTCTTGGGATCGCCGAGCACGGGATCGTTGGAGGGTTGCCAGCTCATGAGAAGCTCCTTTGCATCTGTGGCGACCTTAGCAACAATGGCAGGGTTGCGTCCAAACACGTATTGAGGAACCGATGATCCCTCCGCTCAAGCCGGGTGCGAAACTGTTGCAGACCGACGGTCCGGTGATCGAGACCGCGCGGCTGATCCTGCGGCCATGGCGCAGCAGCGATATCGCCGCGAATACGGCGATGCTGTCCGATCCCGGTACCGCACGCTACATCGCCCCCGACGGCAAGCCGGTCACGTCAGAGATCAACGGATGGCGCAACGCCGCCGTTATTTCCGGGCACTGGGCGTTGTATGGCTTCGGCATGTTCGCGGTCGAGGAGAGGTCGAGCGGCCGATATATCGGGCGCGTGGGACCATGGTCGCCGCCGGGTTGGCCAGGCCTTGAGGTCGGCTGGGGCATCGCCTGCGAATGCCGCGGCAAGGGCTATGCGGTGGAAGCGGCGCGGGCGTCGATCGACTGGGTGTTTGCGACCTTCGAGATCGAGGAGATCATCCATTGCATCAGGAGCGACAACGCGCCGTCACAAGCGGTGGCGCGAAAATTGGGGGCCAGGAACGATCGCGAAGGTGACTTGCTCGGCAAGCCTGTCGACATATGGGTGACGTCGCGTAAATTCTGGGCGGACCAAAATTGAATCGTTCATCGATCTGCACTAAAATCAGCGGGCGCGGCTGATCGCGCTTCTGGACCGATCGATGCTGCTTTCCACAATCGACATCGCCTTGCGCGGCGCCATTGTGGCGCTGCTGCTGGTGCTCGCGGCATCGCTGTTTCGCGGGTTCGGCACCGTGCTCGCGGGGCGGCTGGCAGCGGCGTTTGCCCTGGGATCGGCCGCGCACGCCGTGAGCTATTCGATCGGCTGGACGTCGCCGGTCTCCCTTCCGTATGCGCCGTTGATTGCGCTGTCGACCGGCAATGTCGTGGTGTTCTGGCTGTTTACCCGCGCGCTGTTCGACGAGGCGTTCAGATTGCGCTGGTGGCATGTGCTGATATGGGTCGCGGTCACCGCGTTCAGCTTCGTCAATTGCATGTGGACCGGACCGGCATTCAGTGCGCGGGTTGCCATCGTCGCGGTCAATCTGGTGGCGCTCGGATTCATTGCATTGGCGGTGGTTCAGACGATCGCCTCATGGCCCGCGGATCTGGTCGAGCGCCGGCGTGGCGTTCGCGGCTTCATCATCGGCGCGGCCGCGCTGTATGGCGGCATGAACGCGGTGCTGCAGATATTTTTGCCCGGTAGCGAGGTCGTCAACACGGTGAACTCAGCCGTTCTGGCCGGCGTGGTGGCGGCGATCTGCTACGCGATGATGCGCGTGGACGGTGCCGATCTGTTTCCCGTGGCATCTCCAGTCGCACCGGTTACGTTTGCGCCGGCTCAGACGGCCGCGGCGGAGGATGCGCACGACCAAAAGCTGGTCGATGCGCTGATGCGCCTGATGGCCGATGAGCGCATCTACCGCCACGACAACATCACGATCGGCACGCTTGCGACCAAACTTGGAATACCCGAGTACAGATTGCGGCGGCTGATCAACCAGCGGCTCGGCTACCGCAACTTCAATGTCTTCCTCAACAACCACCGCATCGAGGAGGCCAAGGCCGCGCTGTCAGACCCGACGCAGCTTGAAGTCCCTGTCATTACTATTGCCATGGATGCCGGCTTCCAGTCGCTCGGTCCGTTCAACCGTGCCTTCAAGGCCATCACCGGCGTGACCCCGACCGAGTATAGGCGGCAAAACGCTTCGGCGGCGTGATCCATAAATTGTTGTAAGTTCTACATAATTCCGAAATCGGCGAGGCGCCCGTCAGTTTCGGCCAGTCCGATTTTCAAATCCGGCGAGCAGCCAGCAGCCCCTTCGCCAACATGCCCGGCACGCGCTCATGCGTCATGCCGGAGGCCAATGTGTTCAGACGAAACCTGCTGCTCATCCTCGCGACCACCACCGCGCTCGGCGCGCTGGCGCTCTCCGCGGCGCGGGCACGCGATGTCCCCAAAATTGCCACCGGCTTTGTCGCCAACATCCTCTGTTCGGAAACGTTTGTGTCCGGCCAGCAGCCGGACCGGATCTTTCGGGAAACCACGGCCGCGATGCCCGGCGTCAGCCTGATCACCTGGGCGATGGACTATCGCGTCGATCGAGCGCGGAAGGAAACGACGGTGACGTTGCTCGGCCTCGGCCGCAGCCACGCGGTCTATCGCGAAGGTTTGGGCTGCTATCTCGATCACGGCGGTACGGTCGCCGAAATCGCGGTGCCATCAGACGATGTCAAATCATCACAGGCGCTATTGCCCGACATCGCATGGCCTTCGGTGGTCGCGAGCGCGAATCCCCAACTGGCCGCCGCGCTCGATCGCGCCTTTGCCGAGCCTGAGCAGCCGCCGAAGCGTGCGACCAAGGCGATTGTGGTGCTCAGGGACGGCCGCGTCGTCGCCGAGCGTTATGCCGAAGGTTACGGCATCGACACGCCGATCCTCGGCTTCTCTGCGACCAAGTCGGTGATGTCGGCGCTGACCGGCATCCTCGTGCGCAAGGGCGCGCTGACGCTCGATCAGCCGGCGCCGATCGCGGCGTGGCAAGGCGCCAATGATCCCAGGCGTGCGATCACGGTGGATCATCTGCTGCGTCACACCGCAGGGCTGGCGCTCGGCAGTTCGCTGCAGGCCTCGTTCGGTTCGGTGTTCGAGCCGGTCAACCGGATGAAATTCATGGAATCAGATATGGCCGGATATGCCGAGAGCGTCCCACTCGAGACGCCGCCCGGCAGCCACTGGAATTACAATGACGGCAACACCGTCATCCTCTCGCGCGTGGTCCGCGAAGCGGCGGGCGGGAAAGCGGCGGATATGCTGCGGTTCGCGCGCGCTGAATTGTTCGCACCGCTGGGCATGCGCAACGTCACCATCGAGTTCGACGCCGCAGGCAATGCGGAGGGATCGAGCCAGATGCTTGCGACCGCGCGCGACTGGGCGCGCTTCGGCCAGCTCTACCTCAATGACGGCGTAGCCGGCGGCAAGCGCATCCTGCCCGAGGGATGGGTGAAATATTCGGCCTTGCCGACATCAAATGCCTGGGTCGGAATGGGCGCCGGCTTCTGGACCAATCTCGGCGACAGTTTTGGCGCCAACTATCGCAGCCAGCACGGCTGGCCGCGCGATGCGTTCTTCGCCAAGGGCACGATGGGGCAATACGTGATCATCATCCCCAGCGAAAAGCTCGTCATCGTACGGCTCGGCCGCTCGCCGAACGGGCCGCCGGAGGCGGATGGGGTGTTCAGGCTGGTGGCGGACGTCGTCGCGGCGGCGGGCGACAAGGCGAAGTTGGCGCGCGGTAATTGAATGCGTCATGAGGCAGCGCCAGCTTCTCCCTCTCCCCGTCCTTCACGGGGAGAGGGTTGGGGTGAGGGGCTCCATCCGCGAGTGAGCTCTATCGATAGACCTGTACCCCCTCACCCGGATTGCTTCGCAATCCGACCTCTCCCCGCAAGCGGGGCGAGGAAAGAAGCGGCCCTACTGCCTTCCCAGCTGCGTGGCCTTCGCGACGCGATCGAATCGCTCGAGCGAGAGGATCGCGTCCGCAAGCTGGTCGGCGCGGCCGTTCAGCACCGGGCGGGCGAGGGTGAGGAATTTCTGCTGCATCGCCTGCGCGTCGGGGAATGAATCCGGCTCGCCGGAGGGATCGGCATAGAGCCGCTCATGCACGGCGTCATCGGTGGTGATGGAGACGCGCGCGCCAAAGGGATGGGTGCGGCCGATCTCGAGGCGATCGTCCTGCACCACGTCGAACTTGTCGGCGAGCGCGTTGACGGCGGCGTCGCCGAGCCGTTCGTAATCGTCCCAGCCGAAACGGCCCTGGTCGAGCGCCAGCGCGCCGGTGAAGAACATCGAGAACTGCCCGCCGACGATCGAGGTCGGGTGACGCTTGGTGGCGGCATCGCCGGTCAGCGTGATGCCGTTGCGGTGCAAGCCGATCTCGACGCGCTTGATCTGGTCCGGCGTCAGATTGTGCTCCCGGCGCATCGCGATCAGCGCATCGAGGGCCGCGTGGGTGTAGCGGCAGCTCGGATAGGGCTTTACGCCGATCCTGAGCGTCTCATAGGTCTTGCCGAGACCGGCGGTCGCCTTGTCCGGATGCGCGTTGTCGCTGTAGCCGACGAGCAGCCCGTGCTTGCCTTCGACCGACTCGCTCGAACCGACAAAATCGTTGCGTGCCAGGGTCGCCGCGATCACGCCGTTCATCGCGGCGGCGCCGACCTGATAGCGTTTGTTCCAGGCGCCATTGACCAGGAATTGCAGCGAGCCTGCGGCCTGGCTGCCGGAGACGCCAAAGGCCGAGATGATCTGGTCCTTTGACAGGCCGAACAGTTTGCCGGCGGCGGCGGCTGCGCCATAGGTTCCTGCGGTCGCGGTCGGATGGAAGCCGCGCGCATAATGCGAGGTGGGGTCGAGCGCGTTGCCGAGCCGGCAGCACACTTCATAGCCTGCGACGATGGCGGTGAGCACGTCGCGGCCCGATGCGCCGACCATCTCGCCGACCGCGAATGCCGCCGGCACCACGGGCGCGCTCGGATGCAGCGAGGAATCCGCGTGGGTATCGTCAAAATCCAGCGAATGGCCGAGCGCGCCGTTGAGCAAAGCGGCGACCGCGGGCGTCCAGGTCTTAGCATCGCCGAACACGGTGGATTCGCCCTTGCCGTCCAGCGCCAAGGCTTCCAGCATCTTGAGCAGCGAGGCGGTGGATTCCGCATCGCGCCGCGCCCGGATCGTGCTGCCGAGGAAATCGAGCGTCAGCACCTTGGCGCGCGCCAATACCTCCGGCGGAATATCCTCGAATTTCAGGTTGGCGACATAGGAGGCGAGCGTTGCGGTTTCGTTGGCCATCGTGTTTCCTCGTTTTGGCCCGCAGGGTAGGCGGGCTGAATCCACCTTTCAAGCCGTCTCCGGGTCGCGGGCATCAGCTATGCTAAAGCTCATTTACAGGCAGGATCGCCTGCAGGTTGCGGAATGGGGCGCATGGCCGGCTTTCTGAAGCGCGTGGCCGGTCGTTTGCGGTCGCGCAGGACGCAGCTGGCGCTCGCCGTCAGGGTGACGGTGGCGGCGGTTGTCGCCTACACCATCGCAAACGCCTTGCATCTGACGCTGCCGCTATGGGCTGTTCTCACCTCCCTCATCGTCACCCAGATGAGCGTCGGCCGGTCGCTGAAGGCGACCACGGACTATATGCTGGGAACGATCGGCGGCGCGATCTATGGCGGAGCGCTTGCGGTGCTGATTCCGCATTCGAGCGAAGCGGCCCTGCTGGCGTTGCTGGTGCTGACAGTGGCGCCGTTGGCCTATCTCGGATCGATCAACCCCAGCCTGACCGCGGCCACCGTGACAGGTGTGATCGTATTGCTGATCCCGGAGATGCACCACACCAGTCCGCTGGATTCCGTGATCGATCGTCTGATCGAGGTCACCGTCGGTGCGTCCACCGGGCTAGCCGCTTCCTTTTTGGTATTGCCGTCGCGGGCGCATCGTCAGATCCGCGCCAATGCGGCGCGCTTGATCGAACTGATCGCGGGCGCGTTCTCGCAATTGCTGGTTGGCCTGACGCATGGCCTCGACAACGACGCGGCGCACCGGATCCAGGACGGCATCGGTGCTGCGGTGACGGCCTTGCATGCAATGGGCCAGGAAGCCGAGCGCGAGCGCGCGGCGCGTTTGTCATCGGGACCGGACACCGGCCCACTGCTGCGGACCATCCTGCGGCTGCGTCATGACGTCGTGATGATCGGACGGGAGTGTTTGGTGGCATTGCCTGCGAATGTGCAGGCGCGGCTGGATACGCCCTTGTCCGGCGTGCGCGAGGCGATTGACGCCCATCTGCGCGCGTCGGCGGCCGCATTGCGCAGCGGCGCCAGCCCGCCGGTGATCGACCCCGTGCAATTCGCGCTGCAGGGCTACGCGGAGGAAGTCGCCTCGGTCCGCCGCGACGGCCTGATCCGCGGCCTGCCGGGCGATGCCGCCGAGCGCTTCTTCGCGCTCGGATTTTCGCTGGAACAGATGCGCCAAAACATCGGCGATCTCGATCGCTGCGTCGCGGAGTGGTCGGAAAAGTCGCCCGTGAAGGCAACCGGAATCGAAAGCTAGACCAATGTCGCGTCGTTGACGGGCCTCGTGGTTCGAGACGCGCGGCCTTGCCGCGCTCCTCACCATGAGGGTCTAAGACGCCATCCTGAATTGCTAGACCCTCATCCTGAGGAGCCGCGGAGCGGCGTCTCGAAGGATGTGGCCACCGACCCTAATCGAGATACACGCCCAGAAAGTTGAGAACGGTGGCATCGCGTTTCGCGATGCCGTCGGTCAGCGCCTTCAATGCGGCTTCGAAGCTGGGCGCGGCCTGTGTGAGTTCCCAACTGCCGTCATGGTCCCACTCAAAACACCAGCCAAAGCGTTCGCCCTGCCCAAGATTGATCACCAGGCAGCGGCTGTGCTGCGAGGGCGCGGCGACCGGCAACAGATCGCGCGCGGCCACGCCGTACTGCTCGCGGAAGTAAGCGTCGACTTTTTCCGGATCCTTCTCGAAGCGCGTGATGTAGTTGAACAGATTGTTGCGCTGGGTCGCCAGTTCCGTCGGCCGGTAGAAGCACAGTTCGGCCGACTCGTCCGGCAGCCGGACCTGCAATTCGGTCGACCCGTATGTCGTGAGGAACTCCCTATAATCCCTCGGCAGTGTGGCGCCGAGCGCTTGCTCGGCCTGCAGCACGTCGCTTTCGCTTGCCGGCTTCCTGGTGTGCCAACGCCAGCCCTTGTCGGATTTCGATTTGCGCTTTCTCCGTGCGACATAGTCGGCATAGGCCGGCAGCGCGATGATGTCTTCGTAGCCGCCAAACTCGTGGTACTTGAAGGCGTCATCGAAAGCCTCGTCCTGCCGCTCCGGAAAGTGCTCGACCAGAATCGTCGCGAGCTGCGCGCCGCGGTCCTGGCTTGCGTCGATCCGACAGGCCTCTTCGATCGCCTCCAGCGCGGCCTTTGGGTTATCGGCGCGCAGATGCGCCCAGCTCAGAACCTCCAATATTCGAGCCTCGAGGTCGCGATCCTCCATCGACCAGAAATAATGCGGCGTCTTGGCGGCGCGGTGGGCGGCGATGGTGTCGCGGCCGCGTTCGGCAAGCGCAATGATTTCGTTGCTGTCCTGATCGTCGGCATAGAAGTGATGGGCGGCGAGCCAGAGATAGAGCGGCTGGCTTGCCGCGGGCGTATCCTGAAGCGCGGCAAGGTATTTGGCCTGCTCGTCGAGCGGTTCGCCCAGCGCGGCCAGCATCAGATCGTCGAGGCCCTTTTGCCAGTCGGGCTTGGGCTGCGGATCCGGCAGCAGATTCCGCAGCATGTAATCCGTGTGCGTGGTTTCGATATACCCGGCTGCGGTGAGTTCGGCGACTTGCCGGCGGAACGTGGCGACGGCGGTCTTGGGTTTGGAATATTCCTTGCGCAGGAACTCGTCTTTTTTCCGCGCGCCCGGCGCCTCGTTCATATACTTGCCGACAACTGTCGGCTCGTCGCCCGGGATGAACAGCAGTCCTCGGTCATCATCGCCCGGCGGACGGTGGAAGAATTTTGCCAGCTTCATGAGGGTCTCCGAACACGCGGGCGCGAGGCTGCGTGTAGGAGCCTGCCGCTAACGCAAAAGGGTCGTGCGACCGCGGCCGTCAGTCACGGACTTAACGTTTCAGTCGCATGCTCGGAACAACAGGTTCACGACGGAAAACGGGCCTACGGAGGCCCGCGGATCGGCCCGATTCAGGCCGCAACCTGACGCAGCAGGCTGCGGACGATCAGCCGGTGAAACGGCATGATGACGGCCAGATAGGTCCGCCCCAGCCAGTTGTGCGTCAGCACCAGCGTGGTTGCGGTGACCTCCCGGGCGGCACCTGAAGTCGCGACGTCGACGACGATGCGGAAATCCAGATGTTTGTCGTTGAAGCCGGCGACCAAGCGGTCGGGCTGCTCGCTCACGATCGGGAATATTCCGACCATCTCTCTGGGTTTAGAACTGGCGCCTGACGTCTTGAGGCCAAACGGCGTCACCAGAATGTTGCGCAGGGTCAGCAGCGCTTCGGCCCATCCCGGCTGCCGCGCCATCATGCGCTCGGCCGCCTGCCGCGCATTGAGGGCGCGATCTTCGACTTCAACGCGGTAGGCGTCGGCAAACTGCGCGCCGGGCAGCAGCGTGTTCGGGTCAATCGCGGGTGTGACTTCGTGAACGGTCATTGCAGCGCCAGCCTGTTCGAGAGCAGGCGGAAGCGCAAGATCAGCAGAATAGCAAACACGACGGTGCCGACGGACAATCCGACCCAGACGCCACCGGCGCCAAGCGATGTCCGAAATCCGAGCGCCCAGGCGCAGGTAAAGCCGACCAGCCAGTAGCTGAAGGTCGCGAACAACAGGGGTATGCGCGTGTCGTTCATCCCGCGCAGCGCGCCGTTGGCGACGGTCTGAATACCGTCGGTGATGAAAAAGGTGGTTCCGACCAGCAGCAGCGTTGCCGTCAGCGTCGCCGTGGCGTCGACGGCTTCGCCGAGGAACAGTTCGGCGATCGTGAACCGTCCCAGGATCACGGCAAGCGTCATCGTCGCCATGAACACCGTCCCGAGCAGGATCGCGACATAGCCGGCGCGCCTGACGGCGTCGCGGTCGCGGCGCCCGACCGCATGCCCGACCCGGACGGTCGCCGCCATGCTGATCCCGAACGGCACCATGTAGAGGATGGCCGCGATCTGCAGGGCGATCTGGTGCGCGGCGAGCGCGGTGGTGCTGATCAGGCCCATCAGCAGGCCGGCCGCGCCGAACAATCCGTATTCGAGCATAAACGCCATCGAGATCGGCGCGCCGATGACGACGAGCTTGCCCATCAACGGCCAGTCGATCCGCCAGATGCGGCCAAGCACGTGATATTTGCGGAACGGCCGGCGGCGCGCGGTGAACCACAGCCCGGCGAGGAACGTTCCGAGATTGACGATGCTGGTCGCAAGGCCCGCGCCGAACAGCCCAAGCTCAGGCAGGCCCCATTTTCCGTAGAGCAGCGGATAGACCAGCAGCGCATTGGCCGGGATCGCGGCCAGCGTGATCCACAGCACCGGCTCGGGCCGGTTCACGGCGCTCATGAAGCCGCGTATCGCGATAAACCACAGCGCCGGCAGGATGCCCCAGGCGAGGCCGAACAGATATTGTTGCGCAAGCTTTGCGGCAGCCGGCGCCTGGCCGAGCGCGATCAGGATCGCCTCGCCGCGGAACGGCAGGATCATCAGCGGCGCCGAGATCAACACCGCCGCCCACAGGCCGACGCGCAGCGCGCGCCGCACCATGCGCGGGTCGCGCGCGCCGAAAGCCTGCGCCGCCAGCGGCGCCACGGCAGACACGAGGCCAAGGCCGAACGTGAAGATCACGAA
This sequence comes from Bradyrhizobium sp. AUGA SZCCT0176, assembly GCF_018130145.1. Classification (GTDB taxonomy): domain Bacteria; phylum Pseudomonadota; class Alphaproteobacteria; order Rhizobiales; family Xanthobacteraceae; genus Bradyrhizobium. Next base: position 469,840 of record NZ_JAFCMB010000001.1, read on the forward strand.
GAAGACCGTATGCGCGAGGGCAGCCGCGGCGACCGCTTCACCGCCGAGCCGGCCGATGAACGCCAGATCGGTCGTCATCATTGCGATCTGCCCGAGCTGCGTCAGCGCCAGAGGCACCGCGAGCTTCAGTGTTTCGGCGAACTCCTCAGCCAGATGGCCGCGCGCCCGCGCCGCCGGGGCAGGCGCGACTGCGTGTGCGTCGATTTTGTCGAGCGAGGTCATGGAGTAGGACTAACACGGCGACGGGCCGAAAAAGTGACGGTGGCTTGCGGTAGATTTTGGTTTGACGCGTTTTCTACGCAGATAAGTCTACGCAATCTGCGTAAACTTGATTGCTATGCGAACCGGCGTCCGCTTCGCTTGAAAACGCTCTAGCCGCCGTCTCGCGCCGGCACCCGCGTAATCCTGGCGCCGAGTGCATTGAGCCGTTCCTCGATCCGCTCATAGCCGCGTTCGATCTGGTCGGCGTTGTTGATTGTCGAGGTGCCTTCCGCGGCCACGGCGGCCAGCAGCATCGCCATGCCGGCGCGGATATCGGGCGACGTCATCAACGCCCCGCGCAATCGGCTCGGGCCCGCCACGATGGCCCGGTGCGGGTCGCACAGCACGATCCGGGCGCCCATCGAGATCAGCTTGTCGACGAAGAACATCCGCGATTCGAACATCTTTTCGAACATCAGGATCACGCCGTCGCATTGCGTTGCGGTGACGATGGCGATCGACATCAGGTCGGCGGGAAATGCCGGCCATGGCTGGTCTTCGAGCTTCGGCACATGACCGCCGAAATCATCCTGGATCTTCATGGTCTGGCCGGACGGCACCACGAGATCGTCGCCTTCGACGCCGCAGACGATGCCGAGCCGCTCAAAGCCCATCCGGACCGAGCGCAGATGCTCGACACCGGCGCGCGCGATGCGCAGCGGCGAGCGGGTCACGGCGGCGAGCCCGATCAGCGAGCCGACCTCGATGTGGTCGGGCTGGATCGCGTAGCTGGTCCCGCCCAGCGTCGCCGGTCCGTGGATGATGATGGTGTTGGTGCCGATGCCCTCGATCTTCGCCCCGAGCGCCACCAGGAAGTTGGCGAGGTCCTGCACATGCGGCTCGGAGGCGGCGTTGCGCAGGTGCGTCGTGCCGTGGGCGGCGACCGCGGCGACCAGCGCGTTTTCGGTCGCGGTGACGCTGGGCTCGTCGAGGAAGACGTCGGCGCCCTTCAGCCGCGAGGCGCGGAACTCCAGCCGGTGCGTCGCCGTGACGGTGGCGCCAAGCTGTTCGAAGGCCAGAAAATGCGTATCGAGGCGGCGGCGGCCGATGACGTCGCCGCCGGGCGGCGGCAGCGCCACCTCGCCGCAACGGGCGAGCAGCGGGCCCGCCAGCAGGATCGAGGCGCGGATGCGCGCGCAGAGCTCGGGATCGAGATCGGCGGCGCGAATTTCCTTGGCGTGGATTTTCAGCGTGTTGCGCTGTACCCATTCGGCCGAGGCGCCGACCGAGCGGATCAACTCGACCAGCGTCTCGGTATCGCGAATCCGGGGAACGTTCTCCAGCGTGACCGGATGGTCGGTCAGCAGCGCCGCCGCGATGATCGGCAGCGCGGCATTCTTGTTGCCCGACGGCTCGATCGTGCCCGCAAGCCGGTGGCCGCCTTCAACGATGTATTGGATGGGCGCCACTGAAACTCCGTGCATCACACGTCGACATTGGCGCTGAGCGAGTTATCCTGGATGAATTCGCGGCGCGGCTCGACCACGTCGCCCATCAGCTTGGTGAAGATGTCGTCGGCCTCGTCGACCTCCTTGATCTTCACCTGCAGCAGCGAGCGCTCGTTTTTATCGAGCGTGGTTTCCCAGAGCTGCTCCGGATTCATCTCGCCGAGACCTTTGTAGCGCTGCAGCGCCACGCCCTTGCGGCCGGCGTCGGTCACCGCGTCGAACAGGCTGATCGGCCCGTGAATCGCGATCTCGGCGTCCTTGCGGCGCAACAGGCCCGGCTTCGGATAGGCCTCCTGCAGCTTCGCCGCGTAATCGTCGAGCTTGCGGGCGTCGGCGGAGCCGAGCAGCGCGTCGTCGATAATGGCGGCATCCTTGACGCCGCGGACGGTGCGTTCGAACAGGAACCCTTCACCCTCCGTGAAGCGTCCGCTCCAGCCGCGCTCGACTTCGTCGGTCAGTGCATCGAGCCGCTTGGCGATGTAATCAGCGGCGGCATTGGCGGTGTCGATGTCGCTTGTGATCTTCGGGCTCAAGACGCCGGCGATCGCGGCCTGCTCGACCACCATGCGGTTATAGCGGCTGTGCAGATTGTGCAGGATGCCGCGGATGATGCGGGCGTCCTCCACCAGTTGCAGCAGATCACGGCCGGCGCGCTCCGAGCCGGTGGCCGGCTTGAAGACGCAATCGTCGAGGCCGGTTGCGATCAGGTAATCCTCCAGCGCGCGCTCGTCCTTCAGGTATTGCTCGGACTTGCCGCGCGTTACCTTGTAGAGCGGCGGCTGGGCGATGAAGAGATGGCCGCGGTCGATCAATTCGCGCATCTGGCGATAGAAGAACGTCAGAAGCAGCGTGCGGATATGCGAGCCGTCGACGTCGGCGTCCGTCATCAGGATGATCTTGTGGTAGCGCAGCTTGTCGGCGCTGAAATCGTCGCTGATGCCGGTGCCGAGCGCTGCGATCAGCGTGCCGATCTGTTCGCTGGACAGCATCTTGTCCATGCGAACGCGCTCGACGTTGAGAATCTTTCCACGTAGCGGCAACACCGCCTGGAATTCGCGGTTGCGGCCCATCTTGGCGCTGCCGCCTGCGGAGTCACCCTCGACGATGAACAGTTCGGACTTGGCGGGGTCCCGTTCCTGGCAGTCGGAGAGCTTGCCGGGCAGCGAAGAACTGCCAAGCGGACTCTTCCGGGTCAGTTCGCGCGCCTTGCGGGCGGCTTCGCGCGCGGCGGCGGCCTGGATCACCTTGCCGACGATGACCTTGGCCTCGGACGGGTGTTCCTCGAACCACGCCGCCAGCGCTTCGTTGAGCACGTTCTCGACCACCGGGCGCACTTCCGAGGAGACCAGCTTGTCCTTGGTCTGCGACGAGAATTTCGGGTCCGGCACCTTGACCGAAAGCACCGCGGTGAGGCCTTCGCGGCAATCGTCGCCGGTCAGCGCGATTTTTTCCTTTTTCGCGTTGGCCTCGGCATAGCCGTTGACCTGGCGCGTCAGCGCGCCGCGGAAGCCGGCCAGATGGGTGCCGCCGTCACGCTGCGGGATGTTGTTGGTGAAGCACAGCACGTTCTCGTGGTAGCTGTCGTTCCACCACAGGGCGGCCTCGACGCCGATGTCGTTCAATTCCGCGCGCACCATGATCGCCGCGGGCACGATCGCCTTCTTGTTGCGGTCGAGATATTTGACGAATTCCTCGACGCCGCCGGCATATTGCATCACCTCGCGCTTCTCGACCGCGTGGCGCATGTCTGACAGCACGATATTGACGCCGGAATTCAGGAACGCGAGCTCGCGCAGGCGATGCTCCAGCGTCGCGAAATCATACTCGACATTGGTGAAGGTTTCGGTCGACGCAAAGAACGTCACCTCGGTGCCGCGCTTGCCACTGGCTTCACCCACCACCTTGAGCGGGGCAACGGAATCGCCGTGGGCGAACTCGATGTAATGCTCCTTGCCGTCGCGCCAGACCCGAAGCTGCAGCTTGCTCGACAGCGCGTTGACGACGGAGACGCCGACGCCGTGCAGTCCGCCGGAGACCTTGTAGGAGTTCTGGTCGAATTTTCCGCCGGCGTGCAGCTGGGTCATGATGACCTCGGCCGCGGAAATGCCTTCGCCCTTGTGGATGTCGACCGGAATGCCGCGGCCGTCGTCGCGCACCGTCACCGAGCCGTCGGCATTGAGCACGACTTCGACCGCCGTGGCGTGACCAGCAAGCGCCTCGTCGATCGCATTGTCGACGACCTCGTACACCATGTGATGCAGGCCGGATCCGTCATCGGTGTCGCCGATATACATGCCCGGCCGCTTGCGCACGGCGTCGAGGCCCTTCAACACCCGGATCGATTCCGCGCCATATTCAATCGGAATGGGATGCTCAGTGTCGGCAGGTGACTGCCGGGCAGGTTCTGTCATGTAAGGCCTTCGAGGTGTCCCGAATCAGCTGCGCAATATGAGGCGCTGATGGATCTATTTGTGCCATGAAAGAGGCCATGCGCCTAGCGCAAAGTCTCCTTCCGCAAGCTATTGAATAAATAGTGCTTTTTGACGCTCTTTCAAGGCGCTCAAAGGGCGATTCGGCGGCCTCTGAAAAGGCGGATTCGGGGGATGATTCCGCGCCTCGAAGTGCCTGTTTTTGAGACGTGGTCGCGGCAGGAAATAGCAGGCTGCAACGGATCTGCTGGAGAACGGCGCAACAGGCGGGTTCGTTGCCGGAGAACCGATTCCCCTCACCGGGAAGGGCTCGGCTACCTGATCTTGTCCGTCATCGGCCGCGTGCTCGGGACGCAAGCGCCCGCGAGCACGCCGCCCTTGGTCTTCTCTGGGCTTCTCCAGAGCGATCGTGTCAATACATCTGCAGCGACAATGCCTCGCCGCTCGGCGCGATGATCAGGCCCCAGGCGTCATCAGCGGTGACCTCGACGGTATCGTTTCGTGCCGGACGGCCCGCGACCTTCACCGAATAGGTGTATTTGCCCGGCGGCAGGTCGAGCATCGGAGGCTTCTGCGATTGCGGCCCGCCGGCGCCGGCAGCGAGCTTGATCGTCTGCTTGTTGATGGTGACGGCAGCCTCGCTGCCGCCCATGTTGCCGAACACCAGCCTGGCCTGACCCGGTTTCGGGATCACGTCAGCCTTCGCGGCGACATCAGTGTACTTTTGTGCGAGGCTGACGGTGGTCTCGTCCTTAGCTCGGCCGAGTTTCAGCTGTGCAGGCCCATCAGGCGAAGCAAATGCCAGTTGCACGCGGTCTGCCTGCATGACGGCGCGCTCCGCGGATTCCTTCCAGCCGCGTTTGCCGAGCTCGGTACGATAGAAGGCGAGCACGGAAGCGAGATCCGCGGGAACGCTGATTTCGAGTTCCCTGCGGAATGGAACGTTGCTGCCCGGCAGCTTTCCGCTTCCGCGGGAGACAGTCGAACCACGCTGCTTGGGCATCGGAAACGGCGCGTCGGCATCGGTTTCGGGGTCAACTTCGAGAACCTGCACCGTCGCCTTGGCGGCTGCGCCGCTGGAGGCCTGATCGCCTGCCGCGCCGGGCTTGGCCGCCATCTTGGCATCGGCCGTCACCAGAGCCGATCCATCGGCGCTGATCTTCGACCTCGGACCCATCTGCATGACGGTGAACGACATCGCCTTGCCGCCTTTGGAAAAGTCCATCACGACCATGCGGGGATTGTTGATGACCGAGGGCCGTTCTTTCCAGCCCTGGGCCTGCAGCGCGCCACGGTAGAACGCCGCGACCGCTCTCACGCTTGAGGGGGAATAGAAATCGAGCCGGCCTTTGGCGCCTTCGAACTGCACCTCTTCGGCATTCTCCGGCAGCGGCACGGGCTTCGAATTGTCGGCCAGCGGCCGCAGCGGCGCATCTGACATCTTGGCGGCCTGTTCCACCCGCCGCACTTCGTCGGCCGCGATGATTTCCTTTGCCATTGCCGCCGCATCGCTGAAAAACTTCGCGTCGGCTTCTTTCTTGGCCTTGGCGCGTGCCGCCATGCCGGCTTCGGTCACCTGCGTGGTGAGGTTGATGATCGTCAGATCGTATTGGGGCTTGAGCCTGAGCGTGGCGGTTTGATCGGGAGACGAGAAGTTGAGGACGATCTGGTCCGGCGTCTCAACGGCGCCGCGGGTTTCCTCTTTGCAGTTCCGCACCCCTAGTTCGCGGCGGAAGAATGCGAGTACCACCGGCAACTCAGCCTGAACGGCGCCGTGTACCTTGCGCGAGTTCGAACTCGAATCGCCCTCGCTTCCGAAGCCCGCTGTCTGGTTCGGTACCGGCAGGCCGGCGGTTTCGCGCGCAAGCTCAAGGCTCTGCGGATGCGCGAAGGGCGCAATCCGGACGTCGACACTGGTCTTGCCGTCATCGCGACGCTGCAGCGTCAGCATGATCGGCTGCTGCTGGTAGCCGTCACGTTTTGGAAAGCTGTAGAAGGCGCGTGCGCCGTTGCTGATCGATGCATCGATCGTGGCGCCGGGATAACGCGCCGCTGCGTCCGCCGCCGACAATGGCGACCAGCCGGCCGCGATCAGTTCCTTGCGGAAGAACTCCAGGCTGGTCTCGACGCTCGCAGCGGTCGTGCAGCCAAGATAGGGCCGGCGCTCGTTGAATATGATGTCGGTCGCATCGTCCGGAAACGGCACGTTCGCATAGATCCTGTCCGCGCCGTAATTCACCTCGGATTGATTGGGCTGGATTTGCCTGAAAGACACGTTAAGTCCGTGCGGACCCCTCTTGAAGTTCAACGTGCTCCTGACGTTTTCGAACGGGCGCACGTATTGCACCCAGCCGTCTGCGGCCAGTAATTTCTTCGTCGCGAGGGTGGTGGCTGCGACGGTGCCCGGAACGTAGTAGTTCACTGTAAAAGTTTCCGGACGGCCATCCACGGCGCCTTCCAGGCGCGGCACGGTGCGGACATTGACCATCGTGGGGTCGGCGCTGGCAGCCACCGGCACGCTGGCGAACACCGCAAGGGTGACCGCAAACAGATGTTTCCGTGCCGGGACCAGCATCCCGCGCGTCGTTCCAAACATGGGTATCTCCGGTATTTGCCGACGCCTGACCCGCGCAGCGGCGATAGAAGCTCGCGCCGATGGCGCGGTTGCTGAAGTCTAGTCGCGCGGGTGGACGTCGAGGTTCAACCGGACGCCCGCCGGCTCAGACGCGCATCGTTCAATACATCTGCATCGACAATGCCTCTCCGCTCGGGAGAATGATCAGACCCCAGCCGTCGTCGGCGGTCACCTCGATCGTATCGTTTCGGGCGGGGCGGCCCGCGACCTTCATCGAATATCGGTACTTGCCCGGCGGCAGTTCGAGGATCGGGGGCCTGGGCGATTGCAGTCCACCTGCGCCGGCGGCGAGCTTGATCGTCTGCTTGTTGATGGTGACGGCCGCTTCGCTTTCACCGACATTGCCGAGCATCAGCTTGGCGTGACCCGGCTTCGGTACGAAGTCCGCTTTTGCGGCAACGGCCGGATATTTCTGCGCGAGGATGACCGACGTCTCGTCGTCGCTGCGGCCAAGCTTCAGCATCGCCGGCCCGTCGGGAGAGGTGAATGCAAGCTGCGCGCGGTCCGCCTGCACAACGGCGCGCTCAGTCGATTCCGTCCATCCGCGTTTGCCGAGTTCGCGACGATAGAAGGCGAGCACGGCATTCAGCTCGGCGGGAATGCTGGCGTCAAGTTGCCTGCGGTACACGGCGTTGCTGCCCGGCAGCTTTCCGCTCGCCGACGTGCTCATCGCGCTGTGCTGCTTTGGCACCGGAAAGGGCGCGTCGGGATCGGCGTCGGCCTCGAGAACCTGCACCGCCGCCGCCGCTTTGGCGCCAGCGCCGGCAGCCGCCTGAGCGGGTGCTGTTGCGCCTGGCTTGGCGGCCATCTTGGCATCGGCCGTCACCAGACCCGATCCATTGGCGCTGATACTCGCCCTCCGACCCATCTTCATGATGTTGAACCGCACCGCCTTGCCGCCTTTGGAAAACTGCATCACGACCATGCGGGCATCGTTGATGACCGAAGGCTGTTCCTTCCAGCCTTGGGCCTGCAGCGCGTCACGGTAGAACGTTGCGACTGCTCTCACGCTCGAGGGGGAATCGAAACTGAGCCGGCCGTCGGCGCCTTCGAACTCCACCTCTTCGGCGTTCTCCGGCAGCGGCACGGGCTTCGAATTGTCGGCAAGGGCGCGCAGCGGCGCATCCGACGGCGGCGCATCCAACAGCTTGGCGGCCTGGGCCACCTTGGCGGCCTGGGCCGCGTCGGCTTCCTTCTTGGCCTGGGCGCGTTCGGCGAGGACGGTTTCCTTCATTTGAGTGACGATATTGACCATCGTCATGTCATATCGGCGGCTGAGCTCCAGCGTGGCGGTTTGCTCGGCCGAGGAAAAGTTCGCCGTGACGTTATCAGCCGTGACCACAGCACCGCTGGTTTCTTCGGTCCAGTTTCGCGCCGCGAGTTCGCGACGATAGAAGGCGAGCGTTGCAGGAATTTCGGCAAGGACCGCCACGTCCAGCTGCCGCCGGGCCGAATCGGAATCGCCCGAGCTTCGCGTCGTCCAGGTTAGTTTTGGCGTCGGCAGGTCGGCCGTGTCGTCACCGGCTTCGAGCGTTTCCGGCATCGCAAATGGCGCGACCCGAATTTCCACGTCGGTCCGTCCGTCGTCACGGCGCTGCAGTGTCAACATCACCGGCTGCTGCCGATGAAAGCCATTGTCGAAATCATGGGTGTAATAGGCCCGCACGCCATTCTCGATCGTCTCGCTGAGCTGCACGTTCGGCCAGCGCGCGGCCGCCTCCGCGGCTTTGAGCGGCTTCCAGCCGCTCGCGGCCATCTCCTTGCGGAAGAAGTCGAGCGTTGCGTCGAGCGCAGTCGGGGCAATGCAGCCGAGATAGGGCCGCCACTCCTCGAACACGATGTCGGCAGCATCCGGCGGGAACGGCACGTTCACATGCGCTGCGTTGGCGCTATAAATCACGCTGGATTGATTGGGCTTGCCTGGCGGGACCGACACAAACAGTCCTTGCCGTCCCTTCTTGAATTTTGACGAGAACTTGTCGTTTTCGAGCGGGCCCGCATATCGCACCCAGCCGTCGGCGGCCAGCAATTGCCTCACCGCAGCGGTGGTCGCCGCGAAGCCGGTCGGAACGTCGTAGGTCACTTGATAGGTTTTGGATTGATGGGTCTTGGCAAGGGCCGTTTGTTCCACGGCCCCCTCGAGACGCGGCAGGGTGCTGACATCGACCATGTCGGAGTTGGCACTGGCGGCAACCGGCGCGCAGGCAATCACCGCGAGGGTGACAGCAAACAGATGTTTCCGTGCCGGGACCAGCATCCCGCGCGTCGTTCCAAACATGGGTATCTCCGGATATTGCCGATGCCTGACAGGCGCAGCAGCGATGGCCGCGCGTCGTGGCGCGATTGCTGGAGTCTAGTCGCGCGGGTGGGCGTTGAGGTTCAACCGGGCTCAGGCGCGGCGGGTGACGTGGCCGGAATCCACGTCGAAAACCTCGCCGGATGCGCCGATATCGGCGAATGCCGCCGGATCGGCGCCGGTCATCCAGACCTGCGCGCCGAGTTTTTCCAGCTCATTGAACAGCGCCTTGCGCCTGCCCGGATCGAGATGTGCGATGACCTCGTCGAGCAGCAACAGCGGCACGATGCCGGTCATCTCGGCGACCAGCGTGGCATGGGCCAGCACCAGCCCGATCAGCAGCGCCTTCTGTTCGCCGGTGGAGGCATCGCGCGCCGGCATGTTCTTCGGCGCGTAGACCACTTGCAGGTCGGTCAAATGCGGGCCGTCCAGCGTACGGCCTGCCGCGGCGTCGCGCGGGCGGCTCGCGCGCAGGATCTCGCGGTAGCGATCTTCCACGGCCGTCGCGGGCTCGCCCACCAGCGCATTCTCCATCCAGCCGTCGAGCATGATCTGCGCCGACGGAAACGCGGAAGCCGCGCCCCGTTCGCGCAGCATCGCTGCGAGTTTTGTGACGGTCTGGCCGCGGGTGGCCGCGACCGCGACCGCAAGCTCGGCGGTTTCGCGCTCGATCGCGTCGCACCAATGGTCGTCGTAATTGCGAACTTCGAGCAGCCGGTTGCGCGAGCGCAGCGAACGCTCCAGCGCCGACACGCGGCTGGAATGTTCGCTGTCGATCGCCAGCACCAGCCGGTCGAAGAAGCGCCGCCGTTCCGAGGCTGCGCCAAGAAACAGTCCGTCCATCGCCGGCGTCAGCCACACCATGCGCAAATGATCGCCGAACGCGGTCGCCGAGCCGACCGGCTCGCGGTCGATCCGGCAGCGGCGGCCAGTGGAACTGTTTTCATTTCCGGGCGCATCGATCCCGGTGCCCAGCGTCGCCAGCCCCAGCGCGCCCTCGACTTCGGCGGAGACGGCCCAGGAGCCGTTGCCCTGATTGTCGGCGACATCTTCCAGCGTCGCGCGCCGCAAGCCCCGTCCCGGCGACAGAAACGAGATCGCCTCGAGGCAATTGGTCTTGCCGGCGCCGTTCGGCCCCACCAGCACCACGACGTCGCCGCGCGTCTGCACGCTCCCCGCCCGATAATTGCGAAAATGCGTCAGTGTCAGCTTGTGGATGCGGGAGGGGGTCATAACGAAACTCTTTCGTCATGCCCGGCCTTGTGCCGGGCATCCACGTCTTTACTGCGCCTAAGACGTGGATGGCCGGGACAAGCCCGGCCATGACGCAATTTGGGCAGCAAGCCCGGCAATGACAAGTGGACCGTCACACCCGCATCGGCATCAGCACGTAGAGCGCGCCTTTGTTATCCTTGTCCTGCACCAGGGTCGGGGAGCCGGGATCGGCCAGCCGCAGCACCGCGACCTCGCCTTCGATCTGGGCGGCGATATCAAGGAGATAGCGCGAGTTGAATCCGATATCGAGCGCGTCGGAGGCGTATTCGACTTCGAGTTCTTCGGTGGCGCTGCCGGAATCCGGGTTGGTCACCGAGAGCACCAGCTTGCCGGCCGACAACGCCAGTTTCACCGCGCGGCCGCGTTCGCTCGAAATGGTCGAGACGCGGTCGACCGCGGCCTCGAAATCCTTCTTGTCGACGATCAGTTCCTTGTCGTTGTTCTGCGGAATGACGCGGCCGTAATCCGGGAAGGTGCCGTCGATCAGTTTCGAGGTCAGCACCACATTGCCGAGGGTGAAGCGGATCTTGCCCTGCGACAATTCGATCGAGACTTCGGCTTCATTGTCCTCGATCAGCCGCTGCACTTCGCCGACGGTCTTGCGCGGCACGATCACACCGGGCATGCCGACGGCGCCCTTCGGGAGAGCCAGATCGATCTGCGCCAGCCGGTGTCCGTCGGTCGCTACCCCGCGCAAGGTCGCAGCCTTGGCGCTGCCGGCCGAGTGCAAATAGATGCCGTTGAGGTAATAGCGGGTCTCTTCGGTCGAGATCGCAAATTGGGTGCGGTCGATCAGGCGCTTGACGTCGGCGGCGGCCAGCGAGAACGAATGCGTCATGTCGCCGGCGGCCAGATCGGGGAAATCGCTTTCGGGAAGGGTCTGCAGCGTGAAGCGCGAACGGCCGGCGCGGATCGCCAGCACCGAACGGTCGCCGTCGGCCTCCAGCACGATCTGCGCGCCATCGGGCAGCTTGCGGACGATGTCGTAGAACATGTGCGCCGGCACGGTGGTCGAGCCGGCGGTTCCGGTTTCCGCTGCCAGGGTTTCCGTCACCTCGAGATCGAGGTCGGTCGCCTTCAGCGACAGTTTGGCGTTCTCGGCACGGATCAGCACGTTGCCGAGGATCGGGATGGTGTTGCGGCGCTCGACCACGCGATGGACGTGGCCCAGCGATTTCAGGAGTTGCGCGCGTTCGACGGTGACCTTCATTGCAATACCCGCCTGATCCCTAAGATGGAAAAGCCGGGCGGCCCTGAAGGCACGCCGCGGCCATTGAAACCCGAAAAGCCGGATCAAGATGGGACTTGATCAAACCTTCGGGGGGACCGCAAGGTGGCGCGGATAGGGTTTAAGCGCAAGGGATTACGACGCCGTTTCCCACGGTTTGCAGGCAAATTCACCGTCGTCCCGGCCTGGTGCGCAATTGCGCACCACGGGCCGGGACCCATAACCACAGGCGTTCGTGGCTGCATAAGCCGTCAGCCAGGGTGCCCAAAAGCCCGGCCGCGGAGTATGGGTTCCGGCGCCCGTGCGCAATTCGCACTAGGCCGGAATGACTGCGTTCATTCCTGCAATTGGCGCTTCAGCGATTCCACTTCTTCCGACAGCGCCGTATCCCGGGACACCAGTGCCTCGATCTTGCGCACGGCGTGCAGCACCGTGGTGTGGTCGCGTCCGCCGAACCGGCGGCCGATCTCGGGCAGCGAGCGCAGCGTCAGCGTCTTGGCCAGGTACATCGCGACCTGGCGCGGGCGAACCACATTGGCGGTACGCCGGGAGGACAACAGGTCCGAACGGCTGACGTTATATTGGCGGGCCACCACGCGCTGGATGTCCTCGATCTTGATCCGCTTCGGTTCCTGCGGACGGATCAGGTCGCGGACTTCGCGCTCGGCCATTTCCAGCGTCACCGGCTGGGCGTTGAGCTTGGAGTGCGCGAGCAGCCGGTTGATGGCGCCTTCGAGATCCCGGCCGTTATGGGTGATGGTGCGCGCGAGATAATCCAGCACCGGTTCCGGTACGTCGAAGCTCGCATGATGGGCACGGGCCGCGGCGACGCGCGATTTGAGGATGCCGAGCCGAAGCTCTTCGCCGAGCGAACCCATTTCCACGACGAGGCCGCCGGCCAGCCGCGAGCGCACGCGATCATCGAGGCTTTCGAGATCGGACGGCGGGCGGTCGGCCGCGATCACGACCTGGCGGCCGGCATCGATCAGCGCGTTCAGCGTATGGCAGAACTCGGCCTGGGTCGATTTGCCCTGCAGAAACTGCAGATCGTCGATCACGAGCACGTCGATGCCGCGTAGCGCTTCCTTGAAGGCCAGCGCCGTCTGCGTCTTCAGCGCCGCGACGAAGCCGTACATGAACTTCTCGGCGGTGAGATAGAGCACCTTGCGCTCGTTGCCGGAATTGCCGGCCCACGTGACGGCCTGCAACAGATGGGTTTTGCCGAGGCCGACGCCGGCGTGAATATAGAGAGGATTGAACATCACGGCATCGCCGCGCCGCCCTTCGGCGACCTGGCGTGCCGCCGCATGCGCCAGCGTGTTGGAGCGGCCGATCACGAAACTTGCAAAGGTGAGGCGCGGGTCGAGCGGCGAGCCGCCGAGCGCATCATGGCTCGCGGACACCGGCGCGGTCGCGGTGGCGCGCAGCTCGGGCGCGGGGCGACCGTTGGCATGCTCGACGCGGCGCTGATCGGCCGGCGCGGGAGCTTCCTTCGCGGGTGCGGCGCATCGCATCGCCGTGCGCACGGTGAGGTCGATCCGGTGCACTTCGGGCATCTCGGCCTGCCAGCAGGCGAGAACGCGATCGGCGTAATGCGCCTGGATCCAGCTCTTGAGGAACCGGGTCGGAACCGACAGATGGACGTTCTCGTCCTGCACGCCTTCCAGATCCATGCGCGCGAACCAACTCGAATAGACGTCTTCGCCTACCGTCGTCCGCAACCGACCCTTCACCCGCGACCAGCGATCCTGTTCGATATTCGTCATTGCCTGATAACTTTTCTGAAAGAGTAATGTTCGTTGCTAATTCGCCTTGCAGGGTTCCTGCCAACAGGGGTGCTGCAAGGCGCGACCTCACGCGGGGCTTCAACTCCGGACATAGATCGACCGTTCGGCGCGAACGCCGCTGGTCAGATTTTCAGTTGGAGAAGAAGGTTTCCCGCGAGGTCAGCGCGTACTCGACGGCCCGTCCGGAGTTCGCACCGAGGAATGGTTGGAAAAGAAGGCTGGAGCAACCAATACGGTCTGTTGTGAAATGCGTCCGTCTAATGCCGCGATTCCGTAAAGCATAGTGCCTCCCCCTCTCGCCGCGAGAACGCGGCGAGTTGTCATGTCGAAAGTGTTTTCAAAGTCAGTCTGCCGCTACCGGACATCTGCCCGGCGCTGCGCCGCCGCGTAACCTCAGTCTGTCGTCTTCAACACGTTCACGCACTCCGCGTTCCCAACGCTGCGGTTGCCAACACTTGCCTTATCTCCCTAGTCATCGACACGCGAAACCTGCACGCCACGCCTGAGAAATTTAGACACAGAACAACCATTCTCATATTGCTATGAGTTACCAACTTAGCATCGCTTGGAAAGCGTCGCTAACGCGCACACCGCCGCCGATTTGCACGTCCACCCTTGGGTCTCAAACCGCGCTGGTCTGGAGAGCCGTGGGCGTCGCGAACGACACTAGATGTACACCAAGCGGAAATTCTGACAATCCGTGAATCGACGTGTGTGACCGAGTCCTCGGCTGTGTGGCCGGGTTGCAATTGTGACACTCGAAAGCAACGTTTTGGATTCGTGAACAGATTCGCGCGCGCTTGCGCATCGTGACAATTTTCGACGCACTCGAGAAAAATTTTAAGAAACCGTTACAATCGCGCTTGCGCAGACCATTTTTCAAACCGCTTGAAGTCGCTATGTGGATAAGTGATTAGCGAGACGAAGTTTTTCGCGATTCTTTTTTAGGGTAACTCTCGCGTGGCTGTTGCGGGCAAACAGCGGGAATCTTTTGGAACCTCGCGCAGCAAAACTCGCTGTGCATCTCGCGTCTGCGCACAGCATTGCCGTTGCAACAAACTGCACCGCGTAAAACTACGGGGCCGAAGAAATATGACACGCGCTCTGCTGTGCAGCAACGGGACAATCGAACTGGAAAAAGAAAAAGCCCGGCCAAGGCCGGGCTTCTTTGACGAATATTTTTTTTCGTCAGTTCATTTCGCGAGCTTGGCGATCTGGTGCGTCAGGCGTGACACCTTCCGGCTCGCGTTGTTCTTGTGAATGATGTTGCGCTGCGCGGCTTGCATCAGTTCCGGTTCCGCGTGCGCCATCGCCTTCAACGCTGCATCGCGGTCGCCGCTCTTGATGGCTTCTTCGACGGTGCGAACCGCACCACGCATCTGGGTGCGGCGCGACTTGTTGATGATGGTGCGGCGGGCAATCTTGCGGGTCGCCTTCTTGGCGGAAGTGGTATTGGCCATGTTCTCAACTATCCTTCGGCTGTCATCGCTCGGGTGGTCGGGCTTGAGCGCGCCGGCCGTTCAAATTGCGCTGGTGTGTTTCAGGGTGTCCTTGAGGTCGCCATGCTCGGAAGCCAAAATGCTCCCACCGCGGCGCGGCTCAAAGAACAGCGGCGGCGGGATTGCGCCCGCCGCCATTGGGGGTCTTATAGAGGGCTGGTTCTGCACCGTCAACGCTTTCTGGACCCACCAAAAATCGGAAAATCCGGCCGGAAATGGCGCATAAGCTGCTGACGAGGTTGAATTTATTAGGGGAGCCCGGTATTGGGCTGACGGCCTTCCGGGCCCGACAGGTATAAGGTGACGCATGATCCGCGGTTTCTTCCGGCTAATTGGCCTGCTGCTCCTGGCCGGCGGATTCATCTTCATGGTCTATGACGGCGCACGTTATGTCGCCGACCAGACCCTGCGTTTCACCCGCTTCGGGCAGTTCTGGAACGACATCCATCAGTCCAGCCAGCTGGCGTTTCGCACTTCGGTCGAGGGTGCCGCGCCCTGGCTCTGGAACAGCGTCATCAAGGTCCTGCTGGACCAGCCGGTTTTCGCTGTGCTGGGCGTGTTCGGCATTCTCTTGATGATCCTGTTCCGGCCCCGCAAGCCGTTGATCGGCTATTCGCGGGACTGACAGGCTTTGGTTCAGCAAAGGCCGGGCGTTGCCAACGCTGCGTAAGGAGGCTTGCGTAACAGGGCTGCGGCAACCCGCGTAAAGCCTTATATAGAAGTCAGCCGGCTGCCGCCGTTTGCGCGCCAGCCGATGTTCCGCCTGGAGGCAATCCATGTTGTTCATGCGCAAGACCACCGCGTTGCCGAGTGCCGCCGAAGCGCTGCCGGGCCGCGCCACGCCGATCCCGACCGCGTCAACCCATTTCGTCAACGGCCGCAAGCTGCAGCCGCCTTATCCCGCAGGTCTCGAGCAGGCGGTGTTCGCGCTCGGCTGTTTCTGGGGCGCCGAACGCAAGTTCTGGCAACTCGGCGAGGGCATTTTTGCGACCGCCGTCGGTTACGCCGGCGGCCACACGCCCAATCCGACCTACGAAGAAGTTTGCTCGGGCCGCACCGGTCACACCGAAGTGGTGCTGGTCGTGTTCGATCCGAAGAAGTTCTCCTACGAAGCGCTGCTGAAGACGTTCTGGGAAAATCACAACCCGACGCAGGGCATGCGCCAGGGCAATGATGTCGGCACCCAATATCGTTCCGCGATCTACACGCTCAGCGATGCGCAAGCCAAAGCCGCCGATGCGTCGAAGGCGATGTACCAGAAGGCGCTGGCGGCCAAGGGTCTTGGCGCCATCACTACCGAGATCGCACCGTCAGGCGAATTCTATTTTGCCGAGGACTATCACCAGCAATATCTCGCCAAGAATCCGGCCGGCTATTGCGGGCTGGGTGGCACCGGCGTGTCGTGCCCGATCGGCGTCGGTGTGACCGCTTGATTGACTAGTTCTTTCTTCACCTCTCCCCGCCTGCGGGGAGAGGTCGGATTGCATCGCAGATGCAATCCGGGTGAGGGGGTACAGGTCTAACGATTACACCACCCTCGCGGTGAGAGCCCCTCACCCCAACCCTCTCCCCGTAAGAACGGGGAGAGGGAGTCTCACCGCTTCCTCTCGCCCGCACCGCACCCCAAAAAAACGCTTTGTTAACCATAACCGGTGCAAGACTAGAGCTGTCTCGCTTTGAGGGATGGCTCCGGTGCGAGTTGCGCGCGCGTTTCGATTTTCGATCACTGCGATGATGGCCGCGCTCGCTCTGTCGGGGTGCATGCGCACGGCTGGACCCGTCGCGGTCGCGCCGCAAGCCGATCTCGACGCCATGACCTATGGCGCGGCGCCGGCGCCGGTCGTCGTCGTGGACAATAGCGGCGGCGGCGCCATCAGCGCGATGCGCGCGTCCTTTGCCAGAACGCCGCGTCCAGTTTACGCGCCCGCTCCCGTGGTTGTCGCGGCGCCCGTCGCCTACGCCGAACCGGTCCGATATGACACGTCGTATCATCTCGATGCCGGCGACAGGCTGCGCGTCGTGGTCTACGGCCAGGAAGGCCTCACCAATACTTACGCGATCGATGCCGGCGGCTCGATCACGATACCGCTGATCGGCTCGGTGCCGGCGCGCGGCCGCACGCCCGCCGGTCTCGCAGCCGAGATCGCAGCCAAACTGCGTGCCGGCTTCATCCGTGATCCCTCCGTCGCGGTCGAGATCGAAGCCTACCGGCCGTTCTTCATCCTCGGCGAAGTGGCGGCGCCCGGACAATATCCTTACGTGCCCAACATGACCGTCGAAAGCGCGGTTGCGATTGCCGGCGGTTTCTCGCCCCGCGCGCGGCGCGATCGGGTCACGGTCACGCACACCGATGGCTCGGGAACCGCGCGCTACATCGTTCCGCCCGGCACTTCGATCAGCCCGGGCGATACGGTGCTGGTCGGCGAGCGCTGGTTCTAGCGGCGCTGTTCGGATCATTCCGTGCTGCGGCATTACCGGGCTGTGGTGAATCAGCGCATTCGGCGCGAAGCGCCGGATCGGAACTTGCCTCGCACAGGCCAGCGGCATATGCCGCCGTCAACGCAATCCATTTAAATCAACCAGGGGAAGAGATGAGCATCCGTTTGCCAACCAAGCTCGTGCGCACTGCAATTTCAGCTGCCATGATCGCAGGCATTGCCATGACGGCCGTGTGCGTGTCCGCGGAACAGGCGGCGGCGCAGTCCTATCCGGAGCGGCGAATAACCTTCGTGGTGCCTTATCCCGCGGGAGGAGCCACCGACGTTTCGGCGCGCCTTTTGGCCAACAAACTGTCGGAAGCGTGGAAGCAGCCCGTCGTCGTCGAAAACAAGTCGGGCGGCGGCGGTGTGGTCGGCAATGATTACGTCGCCAAGGCGCAGCCCGATGGTTACACCGTGCTGGTCGCCATCACCCAGATCATCCAGGCGCCGAGCCTAGTTGGGAAATTGCCCTACGACGTCTTCAAGGATCTCGCGCCGGTGACCCAGGTCGGGCTGTCGACGGTCGTGCTGACGGTCCCCGAGGCGCAGCCGATCAAGACGGTCAAGGAACTGATCGATCACGCCAAGGCAAACCCCGGCAAGGTGCCGTACGGCTCGTTCGGCAACGCGACGACGTCGCATCTCTACGGCGAACTCCTGAAGAAGAACGCGGGCATCGACATGACCCATGTTCCCTATCGTGGCGCGGCGCCGCTGGTGAACGATCTGCTCAACAACACGGTGACCGCAGGCTTCGTCGATCTGACCACGGCCGGCCCGCAAATCCAGGCAGGCAAGGTCCGGGCGCTGGCGGTCGGCGGCGAAAAGCGCAGGACCCAGTTGCCGAACGTGCCGACGATGGCCGAACTCGGCTTCCCCGGCTTTGAGGCCGAAGGTTGGGTCGGTGTCTTCGTGCCCGCTGCAACGCCCAAGGACATCGTCACGAAACTGTCCGCGGAACTGGCCCGCATCATCGCATCCCCTGAGGGCACCGCGGGGCTCGAGACGGTCAGCCTGATGCCCGTCGGCGGCACGGCGGAAACCTTCGAAGCCACCCTGCGCCGTGACTACGCACGCTGGGCGGATGTGGTGAAAGCCACCGGCGTCAAGGGCGAGTAATCATTGTCGCCCCGGCGAAGGCCGGGGCGACGGGTGAATGACGCCGTTGCCGTCACTTCAAATGTTTTGCAAAGAAATCGAGGCTGCGCGGCCAGGCGATGTCGGCGCTGGCTTTGTCGTAGCTGGCCCGCTCGTCGCAGTGAAAGCCGTGCTGCGCGCCGGGATAGACAAAGACTTCGACGTCGGGCCGCTTGGTCTTGATGGTCTCGACGTCGGTCAGCGGAATGCCGGCGTCCTTTTCGCCGAAATGCAGTTGCGTCGGCACTTTCGGTTTGTCGTCGGCGAAGCGGACGACGGCGCCGCCGTAATAGCCGACCGCGGCCGATAGCCCCGTCAGCTTGGTCGCAGCGGCGAAAGCGATGCTGCCGCCGAGGCAGAATCCGATGATGCCGACCGGGCCCACGCTCTTGACCGTATCGATCGCGGCCTGAGTGTCGAGCAACATCGCCGGCCAATCCGGATTGGCGATGAATTTGCGCGCGTTCGCGACCTCATCCGGCGAATAGCCGCATTGGAAGTTCGGGCTGATACGGTCGAAGATCGACGGCGCGATCGCGACATAGCCGGCGCCTGCAAGGCGATCGCACACCGAACGAATATGGTGATTGACGCCAAAGATCTCCTGGATCACCACGATGGCCGCCTTGGGCGCGCCCGCGGGATCGGCGCGATAGCCGCCGAGTTTGAAACCGTCCGAAGCCGTCAGTGTAATATCCTGTCCCACGGGTCATCCTTTTTGTTGCAGGTTTGCTTTTTGTTGAAGATTTGCTTTTCGTTGAAGGGTTGCTCGAAGCCTGTTGCAGGGCAGGCGGCGGTTACTGCCACATCCAGTTGTGACCCCAGTCGCCCTTCCAGCCCGCCAGCCGGCCTTTGCGGAATTGCAGATAGAGCCGGTGCTTGCTCGGAAACAATCCGCTGCCGCCGAGATCGCGGAAGGTGAGGAACACCTCATCGCCCGGCCGTCCCTTGACGTAATTGAGCGGAGTTCCAAGCGCGCGTTCGGCTTCCATCGCATCCATGCCGAACACCAGCGGCGTGGTGTTCGACAGGGTTTCGGTGAACGGCGGCGGGTAGGGGCCGCCGAACGGCGGCAGATGCTGTGCAAGCGCGGGTGCCAAAGTGCCTGACACCATCAGAAAGGCCGCGGCGGCAATCGCCTTCATGTCGTGGCCCTCGTGGCGGCCTTTGCATCTAGGCCATCAAGGAACGGCAGCACCGCTTCGATAAAGGCCTGCGGCTGATCGATGTTGACGGCGTGGCCGGCGGCCGGAACCACCACCTTCTTCGCGCCGGGAATTTTTGTCGCCATGTAATCGGATGCGGCCAGGAACGGCGTGTCGTCGGCGCCGACCACGACCAGCGACGGCACCTTGATGTCGGGCAGCGATTCGATCACGCGCGCGTCGCGCTGGATCAGCATGCCGCGCGCGGCCCGCGCCAGTCCCGAGGCATCGCGATGGCTGACGCCCGAGCGTTCGCGGCTGGCGGATTTCAGGACGTCCAGGCCCTCGCGATCGAAGCGGTTGCCGGTTTCACGGGCGCGCTTGTTCCAGACCTCGCGCGCATCGTCCTTCTTGAAGCCGGGTCCGGTGTCGATGATCAGAAGCGCCCGCACCCGCTCGGGGTGGCTGCGATAGAACGCCAGCGACATGTAACCGCCGAGCGACAGCCCGCCGACGATGGCCTTGTCCGCGCCGACCTCGTCGAGCAATGCTGCCATGTCGGCCACCGTCAGCGCTTCGCTATAGGCTGCGGGATCATCGGGATAATCCGACTGGCCGTGGCCGCGCATGTCCCACAACACGAGTTTGTGATGCTTCGACAGCGCCTCGATCTGGCCCTGCCACATCCCTGATGTCGAGGAATAACCGTGGGTCAAGAGCAGCGGTGGGCCGCTGCCATGCACCTCGTAATGGATGTTGACGCCGTCACGGTTGATCTTCGGCATTGCGATTTTCCGGCCAGGATAATGTGCGATTTCGATCCGGTGGTATCCTAGCGCGATCTTTCGGCGGTTGGGAAATGCGGAAATGGCGGACCGTGCCCACGCCGGCGCATTCCAAATCAAGGGCACGCGCAACATCTTGCCGCAGCGCACAACCAGATTTTTCAAAATTTTATTCTCTTCGAACGATTCCAAATTGCATTGCCTCTAATTCGGATCGGTATCATTCTGCGCGCCAACTGACATCGAGCCGGTGGGTGCCAGGAATACCCAACAGTGATTGCCGCCGTAAGCGGCTTCATGCACCGGAAGGGGAAGCGCAAATGCCAAATCTGAATATCAACGGGCGGAATATGTCCGTCGAGGCGGCGGGCGATACGCCGCTGCTATGGGTCATCCGCGAGCAATTGCAGATGACCGGCACGAAATTCGGATGCGGCGCCGGCCTGTGTGGCGCCTGCACGATTCACGTCAACGGCGAAGCCGTCAGGTCCTGCCAGACCCCGGTCAGCGAGGCCGTCGGCAAGAAGATCACCACCATCGAAGGCCTCAGCGCCAAGAGCGATCACCCGCTGCAGAAGGCCTGGATCCTCGAGCAGGTTCCGCAATGCGGCTACTGCCAGTCCGGCCAGATCATGCAGGCGGCTTCGCTGCTGTCCAAGAATTCCAATCCGACCAAGGAAGAAGTGGTTGCGCATATGGACGGCAATCTGTGCCGCTGCATGACCTATTCCCGCATCCAGAAGGCGATCCTGCGCGCCGCCGCCGACATGCGCACCGCGTCCAACGCCGGCACCGAGCGGAGGCCCACATGAACACTCACGTGAAAAAGATATCCGGCGAACCCGCCGACCTCAGCCGCCGTTCATTCCTCGTCGGCACCGCCGCCGCAGGCCTCGCGCTCGGCTACTCTGCCGTTCCCGGTCTGCTCGGCGCCGATCAGGCGCTGGCGGCACCGGCCAAGTTCGATCCCAGCGTCTGGTACTCGATCGGATCGGATGGATTGGTCACCGTGACGTGCGGCAAGGCCGATATGGGCCAGCACATCGCCTCGACCATGGCGCAGATCGTTTCCGAAGAGCTCGGCTCGTCCTGGAAGGACATGCGGGTTCAGCTTGCCTCCAACGATCCGAAGTTCAACGATCCCGTCCTGGGCGCGCAGATCACCGGCGGCAGCTGGTCGACGATGATGAACTTCGATGCGATGAGCCGCGCGGGCGCCGCCGGGCGGATCGCGCTGACGCAGGCGGCGGCCACGATCATGGGCGTTCCCGCCGGCGAACTGGTGGTGCGCGATTCCACCGTGTCGCATCCGAAGTCGAAGAAGTCGATGAGCTTCGCCGACATCGTCAAGAGCGGCAAGATCACCAAGACTTTCACGCCCGACGAACTCAAGGCGATCAAGCTCAAGACTCCCGATCAATACACCATGGTCGGCGTTTCCGTTCCGCAGCTCGACATTCCCCCGAAGAGCAACGGCACGGCCAAATACGGCATCGACGTCAATCTGCCGGGCATGGTCTACGGCGCTGTGGTGACCCCGCCGGTGCGCTTTGGCGCCACGGTGAAATCGGTCGATGATTCCGCGGCCAAGAAAGTGCCGGGCTTCATCAAGGCGGTGACGCTCGACGACAAGACCGGCAGCACGACTGGCTGGGTGGTGGCGGTAGCCAATACCTATGCCAATGCGAAGAAGGCGGCGGGAGCGCTGAAGGTCGCCTATGACGGTGGTCCGAACGCCAAGCTGTCGAGCGAGTCGCTGCTGGAAGAGGCGAAGCGGCTGCAGAAGCTGGATGATTCCGGGCAGTTCTTCGTCAAGGACGGCGATACCGCGGCCGCCTTCGGCACCGCGGCGAAAGTGCTGGAGGCGGAATACACCACCAGCATCAACATCCATGCGCCGCTCGAGCCGATGAACGCCACCGCGGAGTTCAAGGGCGACATCCTGAATATCTATTCCGGCAACCAGTTCGCGACGCGCTCCGGCGCGATCGCGGCGGGCGCCGCCGGTATAGATCCGAAGTTCGTCGTGATGCATCAGATGTGGCTGGGCGGCGGCTTCGGCCGGCGTCTCGATGCCGACATGATGGTGCCCGCGGTGCAGGCGGCGAAAGCCGTCGGCAAGCCGGTCAAGGTGATCTATTCCCGCGAAAACGACATGACCATGGACTATTCGCGGCCGCTGACCTTCCAGAAGGTCAAGGCGGGCCTCGATGGCGACGGCAAACTGATCGCGCTCAATCACGACGTGGTCAGCGCGTGGCCGACCCAGCGCTGGGGCATCCCCGATTTCCTGTCGCCTTCGGTCGACAAGAAGGGGCCGCTGGATGCGTTCACCGTGAACGGGGCGGATTTCTTCTATTCCGTGCCCAATCACAATGTGCGCGCCATCAAGAACGAGATGGCGCACAACGCCACCCCGTCGGGACAGCTGCGGTCGGTCGCACCGGGCTGGACCTTCTGGGCGGTCGAAAGCATGATCGACGAACTCGCCCACGCCGCCGGCAAGGATCCCGCCGAGTACCGGATCTCCCTGCTCGACGGCAAAGGCAAGAACGATGGTGGCGCGCAGCGTCTGCGCAGCACCCTGCTCGCGGCGATGGGCATGGCCGGCTACGGCACCGTCAAACTCCCCAAGGGAGAAGGCATGGGCGTGGCCTGCGTGTCGTCGCAGGAGCGGGCGACCGCGAGCTGGACCGCCTGCGTGGCCCATGTCGCGGTTTCGCCGAGCGGCGAGGTCAAGGTCAAGAAGCTGACCGTGGCCACCGACGTCGGCATGCAGGTGCATCCCGACAACATCCGCGCCCAGGTCGAGGGTGCGGCGCTGTGGGGCCTTTCGCTCGCGATGTATGAAAAGGCGACGCTGAAGGACGGCGGTATCGAGCAGACCAACTTCGATACCTACACCCCGCTCCGCATGAGCCAGATGCCGGAAGTCGCCGTCAACGTCATCGCCAACGGCGAAAAGCCGACCGGCGTCGGCGAGCCGGCGGTGACCGTGATCGCGCCCGCGCTGGGCAACGCCATCTTCAACGCCTGCGGCGCCCGCGTCCGCGCGTTGCCGATCACGGCGGAGGCGGTAAAGGCGAGCATGAAGGCGTAGGACTGCCTCAGGTTACGCAACAACAACGATCCGCCGGAGATTTCTCCGGCGGATTTTTTTGCGTTGTTGGCGCGAAGCTCCCACAACCGTCATTGCGAGCGCAGCGAAGCAATCCATAGCAGCCAAAAAAACAAGTGTGGATTGCTTCGCTCGCAATGACGGCGGAAGCTCCGTTGGCGGGTTCTCTTTAATCCGCCGCACGATTACGAGATGGCGTGTTAAAGAGAGCCCGCCCTACGCGAGCTATGGGTGGTAGCGGAGAGAAAAATGCAGCAAGCGATCAGCGCGCTTCTCGTACTTGGACCGCTTCCGAGCTCTGCGGCTGCTACCGTTCCAACGATGCAAGCATTTGAGGAGCAGATGTCGAAGGTTCAAACGCCTGTCACGGATGAAGAGGCTTGCGCGTTAGTGAAACTCTTCGGTCCAGACGGTTGCTTCGGACTTGCGTGGACCCTGTTGCATCTGATCGAGACAGCGCCCGGTTGGCCGGTTGAACGTGCATTGATTGGCTTCGAAGGCGAATGGATAGATCGCCTTCGCGAGCGAGCCGAGGGCCGGAGGGCGGATTCCCTTCAATCCGCCATCTCGTATGGGCCGGCGGGTTAAAGAGAACCCGCCCTACGCGACCTGCGCCAGCAATATCTCCGTCAGGGCCTCGGGCTGCAGCCGTGCTACATTGTGCCCGCAATCGAGGGCAAAGGTCGACCACTCCGGCTCGCCGCTCAGGCGTTGATAGAGGTCAAGGAACGGACTTCCCTCCCACCCATGCGCACCGATGTAGGTCTTGCGCGGCACCTCACGCCAGCGTCCGCTGAGATTGATCGATTGGAGAAACGTCGCCATCGGCTGCGGCCGGCATCGCGGGTCAAGCGTGGGAGGGGGCGCGCAGTTTAGTCCGTCAGCGTTGGCGCCCGCGACGAAGAGATCCCGAAAACGCGGCGTCGTCAGCGACCAGACCGAGTCGCCGGAATCAGGCACGTAGGCGTCGACATAGACCAGCGCCCGGATTTGCGATGGCGCAGCGTCAGCTGCGCCGCTCACGACCATCCCGCCGTAGGATTGTCCAACCAGGACCACGTCGCCCTGATGCAACTTCACGGCGCTGACGATCTCACCAATATGAGTTTCAAGATTGGCCATCGGGGCGGGCTCATCGCCGAGCCCTGAAAGCGTGATCGGCAAGGCCGTGTGTCCGTGCGCGGTCAGTATCTCTGCCACCTGTTGGTAGACCCAGCCGCCCTGCCAGCCGCCGGGGATCAGGATAAAGGTGGCCATATCATTCATCCCTGACGTTGACACCTGCGGAGATTCGACATCTCCTTGGCCGAAATCAAGACCACGTGCCGGCTGACTGTGCTGAATTGAAGCTCGTAGAGCGACGTCCCTTTAATCCGCCATCTCGTATCGATCGGCGGGTCAAAGAGAACCCGCCCTACGCTGATGTCATGAAGCTGTCGTCTCAAATTGAGATCAAGCGCCCCTGATCCGAGGGAGGCTATCATGAACCGGACCCCGCAGTTTTCCAGGCGCGGCGTGCTGGGTGGCACGGCGGCGGCCATCGTCACGGCCAGCAGCGCCAGCGCGCAAAATGGCGCATCGTCACTTCCGTCGTTCACGCGGACTGGCGACAGCATCTCGCAGGACCGGCCGTTCTGGGAGCAAGTCGCGTCGCTCTATGACGTCGATCGCGGCATGGCCAATCTGGAGAACGGCTATTGGGGCATCATGGCCAGGCCGGTTCTTGCCGAATTCGTTCGCCAGACGGAGAGGGTCAATCAACAGAATACCGCCTATGCCCGCACGAAATTTGGCGCGGATTCCGACGCGGTCGTCAGCGCGCTCGCACGTACGGCCGGTGTCGACAAGGATGAGATCGCCATCACCCGGGGGGCGACCGAGGCGCTGCAGAATCTCATTGTCAACTATAACCGCCTTCAGCCCGGCGATTCCGTTCTCTACGCCGATCTCGACTATGACTCGATGCAATTCGCAATGGAGTGGCTGAAAGACCGGCGCGGTGTCGGCGTTTTCAAGATCGCGCTGCCGGAACCCGCCAGCAGGCAGGCCATTCTCGATGCCTACGCCAAAGCCATCCGCGAAACGCCGAAGCTGAAGCTGATCCTGCTTACCCATCTCAGCCATCGCACCGGATTGATCATCCCGGTCAAGGAAATCGCCGCGATGGCGCGGGAGAAGAACATCGACGTCATTCTCGATGCCGCGCATTCATGGGGTCAGGTCGATTTTCAAATCGCCGATCTCGGCGTCGATTTCATCGGCTTCAACCTGCACAAATGGATCGGGGCGCCGGTCGGCATTGGCTTCCTCTATATCCGGAAAGGCCGCCTGGATGCGATCGACCGGCACTATGGCGACGGCAGTTTCGATCCGAACGACATCCGCACGCGCGTCCATACCGGTACCGCGAACTTCGCGACCATCCTGACGCTCCCGCTGGCGTTGAAGTTACACGAGACCATCGGCACGGCGGCCAAGGCCGCACGTCTGCGCTATCTGCGCGACCGCTGGGTCGCAAAGGCGCGCGCGTTGCCGAACATCGAGGTGCTGACGCCGGACGAGCCGGGTTTGGCTGCAGGGATCACGTCATTCCGGGTAAAGAACAAGGGATCGCGCGAGGACAACAATGCGTTGGTCGTCGCCTTGCGCGACAGACACAAGGTTCTCACCGTGCGCCGCGATGGCGTAGCCAGGGGGCAGTGCATCCGTGTCAGCCCCGCGCTGTATACGACCGAGGAAGAACTCGATCGCTTCGTCGCCGCTCTCGCGGTTGAGACGAGTATGGGTTGAAGCTCCGTTTCCCTTTCACAGCGGGGCTTGCATAGGGCATAGGGCGGGTTCTCTCTAACCCGCCATCTCGTATGGATCGACGAGTTAAAGAGAACCCGCCCTGCGAGCTTGCTCGAAATTCATTGCCCGTACAATTTGCTAAGTACGGTTAGCACAAGCAAAGTTAGTGGAAGCGCCACGATCATCGTGAGCAATCGTTGCTGAACAAACACTCTGGTCTGTTCATCCTTGGGAAACATCTCCCAAGTCATGTGCTCCCAAAAGCCAACTCGTTTTGACGGCTTAAGGCCGCGCATCCAAAGAGAGCATTGTGTGATCACTACGGCAATCGCCAAAGAGAGCAGCATAATCCAGGCCGTCCGTGTCATTTCGCAAGTCTCTCTTCAAGCAGCTTGCCAAGCTTTGACACCGCTAGTTCGAAGCATCTATTGCTTGTACAATTCGGCAAACGCATAGTGCGCAAGCACCGTCACTGGGAGCACTATGATCGCCGTGAGCAAACGTTGCTTGTAGTATTCCTTCGTCTGCTCATCCCTAGGAGGCATCTCCCATAACAGGTGCTCCCACAGGCTAATTCTTTTAGACGGTCTAATGTTGCGTATCCAAAGGGACGCTTGCGTGATCGCTGTTGCAATCAACAAAGAAAGCACCAAAAGCCACGGCACCTTCGCCATATCGAAAGTCCTCTTCTGAGTAGGTTGCCAAGCTGCCAAGGTACCCGGCGGTTTCCCTTTAATCCGCCATCTCGCATGGATCGGTGGGTCAAAGAGAACCCGCCCGACACCGCTACTAATCCTCAAGAACGATCTCGTCACCCGGGCGAACCAGTCCCTCCACCAGCACAGCGGCGTAGACGCCCGCTCTGTTGTCATGGTTCTTGGCGACATACTGCAAGATATCGGGGTTCTCTTCGAGCGACTCCGGATCAAGGTTGATCATGCGACAACGGATGTCGCGTTCCAGAACGTGGACCGTCAGTTTCGGACCGATCCGCAGCCTGCGGCCGACGAATGCGTCTTCGGCGAAGCTTTCACCGGAGTTGAGATCGACATAGAGGTTTTCGCGAAAGCGGCGCTTGTCGAGCCTCACACCCACCGCGCGGCCGATGCCGTCGATTGTCCGGGTCGCAAGCAGCGACAGCGGGCGGCAGTCCGTGATGGCGCGATCCGACCGTCGCATGGTCAGCGCGCCCGGCGAGGACTCGTCGGTCAGCGCGCCGAGCAACCTGTCATCATCAACCCCGAGAATTTCTCCCGACGGCGTCTCGACATCGACAGCCAGATCCTCAAAGCCCGGAAAAAGCGGGGTGATGCCAGGCCCGCGCGCCTCGGCCTCGGCAAGATTGCTCGGCAGCACGGAACGCGCCGGCTCCCGGAAAAACGGACGATAGCGCAGCATGTCCGGACGAGCCCGTGCCGTCAGATACGGAAATGCGGTGGGCGCGGCCGAGTTATGGACCGCGTAAAGGCGGTCGCCCAAAACTCCGGAGAAACTGACATAGGCTTCCGGCAGCATTTCGCCGCGCATGCTCTTCACAGGATAGCGCCAAACACTTTCGACCCGACCAACAACATTCATCCAAATCGACCACGGCTGATTGCATTACTTTTCACACCGTAGTTTCCTTTCAGATGAATTGCAAAAGCCTGACTGAGTCGCCTTGCACGCAAGCGCAATCTCGCGGCTCGCTTGCGACAAATCAACCCGACGGGCAAATCAATTCCGATTTACAGAAATCATGTCAAGTCCTAAATTTCCGAAAATCAAAAACATTTCTCTTCCCTTCCACCCCAAATCACCTGCACATCAATAGCCATCCCGTCCCACTCAGAGGGGCGTTGGCCATCGTCACAACGAGGGGCGGGTCGCGGTGGACGCTGAGGTTGCGATTGACGGTCGCGGCTGAGGCGTACGGTGAAAGCGTGTGGTCCTGGCGCCCGTAACGGCGTCAAGCCTTAAGGGAGCTAACGCTTCCGAGGGGCGACGGTGGCAATAGAGGCCGTCTCACCGGGGAGAGCGCGTCATAAGCCGTAAAGCCATTGCGCAGGGAATGTCGGATGCTCTCCGCTGCCCTGTATGCTCGTGTGCACCATCTTGTTGCACAATCGCACACGAGACCGCGGGTGCAGCGCGCATCCGGCATTCCCTGCGCCCTCTGGATTTTTGGGGGCGAAGAATTTGAAAGCCTCGGGCGCAATGCGTCGCGAGAATGCGAAACTATATCCACGTCGTCCCGGCGAAGGCCGGGACCCATACGCCGCGGCCTATCGGTTAGAGCGCCGGCGTTAGTGACCTTCGACAGCAACGACCGCCGCGGCGTATGGGTCCCGGCTCAAGGCCGGGACGACGAATCCCTAAAATTCTATCGATCCCGATCAATCAACATTCACGATACGTCTTAAGCCACAAGGAACTCCTTATCCGGTAGCTTGGCGGACGGTCATCACCGCAAGGCCCTGGGGTCCTATGACAGCATTAACCAACAAGACTCCGTCCAAGCGCCGGCTGCTGCTGGCGTCGGATCGGAGCGATCAAAGCAGCGAACTGGCCGGCATTCTGCAGTCGGTCGGCCAAGTGGACATGATCGCCACGACGGATATTCCCGACGCGCCGGCGCGCGATCTCTCCGGCATCGTGGTCGACATCAATTTGCGCTCGGCCGAGAGCGTGCAGATGGTGCGCAACAAGCTGCGCACCGAAGCCTATCGCGAAATGCCGCGGCTGTTCGTGCTGGCGGACGCGCTGCATCACGGGTCGATGCAGGCCTGGGCGCTCGGCGCCACCGACACCATCGCGCGCCCGTTCGACGCGCAGGGCATCCTGCAGCGCATCCGGGCGGCCTTTCCGGACGACAGTTCATACAACGAGACCGACCGCGGCAAGGCGCTGAACCGGGGCGTCGAAGCCGCGCACGGCGTCATGGTCAGGATTTTCAACGGCATGCGGGCCGGCGAGCCGCTGAAATTCAGCGACATCGTGCAGGCCGAAAACAAGATTCTGAAAGCCATCAAGCACACCTCGCTGCGTGAATGGCTGACGACCGTCGGCTGCCACCACACCGACAGCTATCGGCATTGCCTGTTCGTGACCGGCTTTGCGGTCGCCTTCGCCCAGCATCTCGGCATGCGCGAGGACGACCAGCGCCGTCTCGCCCGCGCCGCGCTGCTGCACGACGTTGGCAAGGCGTTCATCCCGGTCGCGATCCTCGACAAGCCGGATCCGCTGACGCCGGAGGAAATGGAAGAGATGCGCCAGCACCCGCGGCGCGGCTATGACGCGCTGGCGGCGCAAGGTGGTTTTCCGCCGGAAATGCTCGACGTGGTGCTGCACCACCATGAATTCCTCGACGGCACCGGCTATCCCGACGGCCTCTCCGGCAAGGAGATCAGCGACATCGTGCGCCTGACGACCATCGTGGACATCTACGCCGCCCTCGTCGAGAAGCGCGCCTACCGGCTGCAGTTCACCCACGTCAAGGCGTTCGGGGTGATGGAAGAGATGGGCGACAAGCTCGATCAGCACCTGCTGCAAGCCTTCCGCCCGATCGCGTTCGGGTATGGGTGAGCGCCCGTCATTCCGGGGCGCGCGAAGCGTGAACCCGGAATCTCGAGATTCCCCGGTGCGCAATTGCGCACCTGAGGTCTGGTCCTTCGGACCATCCCGGAATGACGTGCTAAGGCGCACGTCACTCCAGCAACTTCCGCAATTCCGCCTTCGCCACCTTCTCCAGCGTCGAGCGCGGCATCTCGTCGACGAAGATGATCTCGCGCGGCACCTTGAAATCGGCCAGCGCATTGCGACAGGCCGCCATCACGGCATCATGCAGATCGGCCGGCGCGGCCGCGACGCCCGCCAGCGGAATGATGAACACGACCGGCACCTCGTCCAGCATCGGATGCTTCTTCGCCACCACCGCGGCCTCGCGCACCCCGGGCACCAGCGCGACCACCTGCTCGATCTCGGAGGCCGCGACGTTCTCGCCGCCGACCTTCAGCATGTCCTTGGCGCGGTCGCCGAACTTGATGAAGCCGTTGTCCAGCAGCGTGACGCGGTCGCCGGTGATGAAATAGCCGTGCTCGTCGAAGCTCTCGCGCGTCGCCTTGTCGTTGTGCAGATACTCTGAAAACAGCGAGAGGCCGGGAATGCCCTTGATCAGGAGATTGCCGGTGTCGCCGACTTCGGTCTGCCGGCCGTCGTCATCGGTAATGCGGATCTCATATTCCGGCGCCGCGCGGCCGATCGACATCGGCGTGTTGGGCTGATCGACCTCGCCGACGATGCCGTGGGTGATGGTCTCGGTCATGCCCCACCAGCCGATGGTCTTGACGCCGAAGGCGGCGAAAGGCGGCGGATCGTTCACCGCCGTGCCCCAGAGCCGGAATTTGTGATGCTTCGGAATCTCGTGTTCCAGCAGCGCCTTCAAGCAGAACGGGATCGTCGAGGTCCAGGTGCAGCCATGTTCCAGCGCGACGTTCCAGAACCGGCTCGCGGAAAACCGCGGCTGGATCACGCAGGACGCGCCGACCCACAGCGTTGCGAGCATCGAATAGGCCAGCGCGTTGGTATGGAACAGCGGCAGATAGGTCTGGTGCACGTCGCCCTGATGCAAGTCCTCATGGGCGGCGTTGATCTTGCCGCCCCACAGCGCGTTGGCATGCGTCCACAGCACCGCCTTCGGGCGCGACGTGGTGCCGGAGGTATATTGCACGCTGCAGGGCGCAAACGGGTCGGTGGCGCGGCGCGGCCGGTCCGTGCTGTCGGCGAACAACGATTCGAAACTATCGCCGCGCGGCGCGCCTTTGCCTTGCGCGGGCACGGCGCCGGCGTCATGCGAGATCACGGCGATCCAGCGCAGATCGCGGCAATGGGCCGAAATCAATTCGGCATAGGCCGGCTGGGTGATCGCGGCGACCGCGCCGCAATGGCCGGCGAAATATTCCATTTCGGCGGCGGCTGAGCGGGTGTTGGTGGTGACGGCGATGGCGCCGAGCTCGACGCAGGCGAACCACGCCAGCATCGCCTCGATGCAATTGTCGAGATGAACAAGCACATAGTCGCCGGGCTTGATGCCGCGTTTGACGAGGCCCGCCGCGAGCGCGCCGACGCGTTCGTGAAATTCGCCGTAGGACCAGCTCCGCGCCGGGGCCTCGAACGGCGCCCAGATCAGGAAGGGATGATTGCGGCGGCTCTCTGCCCGCATCCGCAGCAGCCATGGCACGTCGAGGCCTGCGAATGGTCCGACGACGCCAGGTGCTGCCTGTGAAATAGACATATGTCCTCCCGGTGCAGCTTCGACCGCTGCCTTGGTTATTGCTTGGGAGCAGTTCTGCCATTGGATGGCGGGATGATCAAATCGTAGAAGCTCGTCATGCCCGGGCTTGTCCCGGGCATCCACGTCTTCACGGTATGGCGGCGAGAAAAGACGTGGATGGCCGGGTCAAGCCCGGCCATGACGGAAAAGCAAAACGTCTTACGTCACATCCCCCTCATACGACGAAATCTCAATCAAGCTTCCGTCCGGATCCCTGCAATAGACCGAACGCAGCGTGCCGCGCGCGCCCTGCTTGGCGACCGGGCCTTCCTCGATCGCGACGCCGTTCGCCTTGAGATGCGCGACCACCTGGTCCGGCGTGCTCGCGGTCAGGAAACACAGATCGTCGCTGCCGGCGGTTTCATGATCGGCCGTGAACCATTCGACCTTGTCGGCATCGCGCGGCCGCACGTTGATTTTCTGGTTCCCGAACACCAGCGATGTCCGCGGCGTTTTGCCCGGGCCGGGATCGAACACCTTGACCTCCATGCCGAGGATGTTCCGGTACCACTCGGCGGAACGTGCCACATCGGAGACATTGATCACGAGATGATCGAGCGCATTCACCTTGACGGACATGCCTAATCCTTTGGTCGCGCCTTGAGGGCGTTGCGTCGCACTGGTCGCATGGATGTTTGTTTGTTACAACGCGGCCCTTGCTCAGTTCAATAGAAACGGCCCGGGTGAACCCGGGCCCCAGGGAGATTAACTCATGATTTCACGCCGTACCGCGATCTGCCTGACGGCAATCGGCCTTTCGATGACCGCTTCGATCGGCACTGCCTTGGCGGCGGATTATCCGACGCGGCCGGTCAAGTGGGTGGTCGGATATCCGCCCGGCGGCGCCACCGACATCATTGCGCGCCTGCTCGGCCAGCGGCTGTCGGAGCGGCTCGGCCAGCAATTCGTGATCGAAAACAAGCCCGGCGCCGGCAACAACATCGCCACCGAATCGGTGATCAATGCCGAACCGGACGGCTACACGCTTCTGCTGGTCAATCCGGCGAACTACATCAACGCATCGCTGTACGCCAACCTGAAATTCAACGTCGTTCGCGACATCGCGCCGGTCGCGGCGTTCAATCGCGTGCCGAACGTGATGACGGTCAACAATAACGTGCCGGCGAAGACGGTTGCCGAGTTCATCGCCTATGTGAAGGCCAACCCGGGCAAGGTGAACCTGGCGTCATCGGGCAACGGCACCTCGGTGCATCTGTCCGGCGAAATGTTCATGATGATGTCGGGCGCCAAGATGCAGCACGTGCCCTACCGCGGCGCTGCGCCCGCGATCACCGACCTGCTCGGCGGTCAGGTTCAGGTGATCTTCGACAACATGCCCTCGATCCTGCAGCACATCCGTGCCGGTTCGCTGCGCGCGCTGGCGGTGACCTCGACGGTGCGGTCCGGCCTCCTGCCCGACGTGCCTGTCCTCGCCGACACCATTCCCGGCTACGAGGCGAGCGCGCTGTTCGGCATGGGGGCTCCGAAGAACACGCCCAAGGAAATCATCGAGAAGCTGAACAAGGAAGTGAACGCGGTGCTGGCGGAGCCTGCGATCAAGGCGAAGCTGGTCGATCTCGGTGGTGAGCCGCTGATCGGCCCGCCTGACGCGTTCGGCAAGATGATCGTGGAAGAAACCGAGAAGTGGAAGAAAGTGATCGACAGCGCCAATATCGAGAAGGTGCAGTAACGCGCCTCTCGGAACCTGCTCCGGGTCGCGAGGTTTTGAACCTGAGGCGACCCGGCGATGCGGTATGATCGCATGGAGGAGGATTCCACCATGCGCGATGTGAAACTGGCCATGTTGGTTGTGCTGGCGGCCGGATCGGCCACGATCGCTGGACCGACGCCCGCCGCCGCTTACGATTATCCCTACTGTGTTCAGGGCCGCGGCGTCGGCATTCCCGGCGACTGTTCTTACCAGACCTATCAGCAGTGCATGGCCTCGGCCGCCGGCCGCGGCGTGTATTGCAATGTCAATCCGCGCGCGGCGCTGAACCAGCAGCCGCGGCGCGGCCGGGTCTATCGGGATTACTGATCAGGGAAATCAGCAGCAGGCGCTTGACGTCTGATCTTTTGCGCGTATAGTAAACCATATGGTTAAGTATCAAGAAGACGTCCTGGACCGTACCTTCGCAGCCCTCGCCGATCCGACGAGGCGCGCACTGGTGGCGCGGCTCGGCGACCGCGAAAGCCTTTCCGTGAGCGAACTGGCGCAGCCCTTTGCGATGTCGCTGCCCGCGATCATGAAGCATCTCGACGTGTTGTCGGATGCCGGCCTGATCGCGCGCGCGAAAACCGGCCGCACCGTGGCGTGCCGGTTGACCGCCAAGCCTATGGAGCAGGCGATGGACTGGTTGAACCGCTACCAGCGCTTCTGGTCCGATAATCTCGACCGACTTGCAGCTTTTGTGGAGGAAGACCCATGGCCACCCAGTCAAGCATCCAGCCGGATTCCCGCCGCGACACCGGCCTCGCAACCAGCCCAAGCCTCACCCTCAAACGTCGTATCAATGCGGCGCCGGCGAAAATCTACGCCGCGTGGACCGACCCGGAAAAACTAGCGGCGTGGTTCGGGCCCTCGAAGGTCAGGGAAGGTTCGGTGCAGGCGGAGACGGATCTGCGCGTTGGCGGCCGCTACCGCATCAGC
Source organism: Bradyrhizobium sp. AUGA SZCCT0176 (assembly GCF_018130145.1). Classification (GTDB taxonomy): domain Bacteria; phylum Pseudomonadota; class Alphaproteobacteria; order Rhizobiales; family Xanthobacteraceae; genus Bradyrhizobium. Next base: position 504,114 of record NZ_JAFCMB010000001.1, read on the forward strand.
TTCAATGCCACCGACGGCGAGTATTTTCAGGCCGGCGGCGTTTATCGCGAAATCGTGCCGAACGAGCTGATAGTGATGAGCTGGGCCTGGCATTCGACGCCGGAACGCGAATCGCAGCTCACCATTTCGCTCAAGCCGGACGGCGCCGGCACGCTGCTGACGCTGCATCACGAGCAGTTCTTCAACGAGGCCGCGCGCGACGGCCATGAGAAGGGCTGGACTGAACTGCTCGGCAAGCTCGAACAATTTGTCAGTTGAACCCTCAACGCAGGAGCTGCCCATGCAGCCGCATAGTGTCGTCTCACGCGAAGCGTGGATCGCCGCGCGCAAAACCCATCTTGAACATGAGAAGGAGCTGACCCAGGCCCGCGAGCGCCTGAGCGAGGAACGTCGCGCGCTGCCCTGGGTCAAGGTCGACAAGGACTATGTGTTCGACGGGCCCGGAGGCCGGATGACACTGGCCGAGCTGTTCAAGGGGCGCAGCCAGCTTGTCGTGCAGCATTTCATGTTTGCTCCCGACTGGGAGGAGGGCTGCAAGCACTGCTCGTTCTGGGCCGACGGGTTTGAGCGCATCATCCCGCATCTCGCCGCGCGCGACACCACGCTGGTCGCGATTTCGCGGGCGCCGGTTGAAAAGCTTGCGGCGTTCAAGGCGCGGATGGGCTGGACCTTCGACTGGCTGTCGTCGGGAAGCAACGATTTCAATTACGATTACGAGGTGTCGTTCACGCCGGAGGCGCTCAAGTCGGAAGACAGCAGGTATAATTTCGGCACCACCCGCATCGGCATGGAGGAAGCGCCCGGCATCAGCGTGTTCTATCGCGACGAGGCCGGGAATATCTTCCACACCTATTCCTGTTTCGCGCGCGGCCTCGACATGATGAACGCCGCCTATCATTATCTCGACCTGACGCCGCTCGGTCGTCATGAGGAGGATCTGCCATATCCGATGGACTGGGTGCGGCTACGTGACCAATACACACCGGCGCCGGTTCAGGCATCCTGCTGCCACTCCTAACAGAAGTCGTCGCTTGCACTCCCTGCAATGACGCGAACAAACAGAGGGAACAAAACCCATGGCCTATGTCGACGGATTCATCGTCGCAGTTCCAAAGAAGAACATCGCGGCCTATCGCAAGATGTCCACCAAGGCCGGCAAGGTCTGGCGCGAATACGGCGCGCTGGATTATCGCGAATGGGTTGCGGACGACGTCAAGGTCGGCAAGCTCACCTCGTTTCCGCGCAGCGTCAAGCAGAAGCCGGGCGAGACCGTCGTGTTCGCCTGGATCACCTACAAGTCGCGCGCGCAGCGCGACAAGATCAATGCCAAGGTGATGGCGGATCCGCGGCTCAATTCGATGGGGGATATGAAGTCGATGCCGTTCGACCCGAAGCGGATGATCTATGGCGGGTTCACCAGCCTGGTAAAGGTCTGAAGCCGCCGCCAGCCGTCGCGCGTGCACAAGTCGATGAGCTAACCACGCAATTGCAGGCCTCGCACATCTCCCTTGCATTTACTTTGTAATCCGGTATACTTTGCGATACAAAGTAAGGGCAAGCGATGCGCGACCTCGACAAGGCGTTGGCTGATATCCTGGCGATCCGCAGCCAGATCGCGGCCGGCACCGCGTTTCGCGGCTATGGTCCGGCAACGGTTGCCGCCACCGGCGGCATCGCCCTGCTTACCGCGATCCTGCAATTCCTCTGGCTCAACGATCCGACCGGGCAACCGGTCATGTTCTTTGCCGGTTGGGCGGCCGCCGCGCTGTCTTCCGGCGCGCTGATCTGGATCGAGATGCTGGCGCGCTCGCGCCGGCATCATTCGGGCCTCGCCGACGCCATGATCCAGCAGGCGTTCGAGCAATTTCTCCCGCCCGGCGTCGCCGGCCTGCTGCTGGGGATCATGCTGTGGAAGTTCGCGCCCGAAACGCTGTGGATGCTACCGGGACTGTGTCAGGTGCTGGTCAGCCTTGGCGTGTTCGCCTCGGTGCGCACACTGCCGCGCAGCATCGCCTTCGGGGGTGCCTGGTATTTCCTGTCGGGCTTTACGGTCCTGCTGCTCGCTAGCCAAAACCATCTGCTGTCGCCCTGGATGATGGGCGTGCCATTCGCGGTCGGGCAGCTTCTGATGGCCGCACTGCTGCATTTTGCGTCCGGAGAGAATGATGCCGAAGACTGAAGCCAACAGCGCGCCGTTCTCCTATGACGGGCTCGATCGCGTGATCCACGAGAAGGCGCGGCTCGGGCTCCTGACCTCGCTGATGGCTCATCCCAAGGGATTGGCCTTCGCCGACCTCAAGCAACTCTGCGGCCTCACCGACGGCAATCTCTCTAGGCATCTGCAGGTTCTGCAGGAGGCGGGCCTGGTCGAGGTCACCAAAGGTTACGAAGGCAACCGTCCCCACACCACCTGCCGCCTGACCAAGAGCGGCCGCCGCCGTTTCCTCGATTATCTCGCCGTGCTGGAGCGTTTGGTGCGCGATGCCGCCAAGGCCGCCGGCAAGGAAGACGCCGCCATCGCCCGGCTCGGCATCCTGCCGGTCTGACCGCCATCCCCTTTTTTAATCGGAGACTTTGTGATGCAAAGTAATCTCTCGCCCAAACTTGAAGCCACACCCGACGCGCGGCTGCATGTCGGCATCATCATGGACGGCAATGGCCGATGGGCGACGAGGCGCGGGATGTCGAGGTTGCGCGGCCATGAGGCCGGCGTCGAAGCGATCCGGCGCGTGGTCGAGGCGGCGCCAGGGCAGGGCGTCGGCGCGCTGACGCTGTATGCTTTCTCCAGCGATAATTGGCGTCGGCCGAAGACCGAGGTCTCTGCGCTGATGGCGCTGTTGCGATTCTATCTCGCCAACGAGGTCGAGGCGCTGGTCCGCAACGGCGTTCGTCTCACCGTGATCGGACGCCGCGATCGCATTCCCGAAGCCATCGCCCATGCCATCGCCCGCGCGGAAGCGGCCACCGCCGCTGGAGACGCGCTGCATCTGCGCATCGCGATCGATTACTCGGCCCGCGACGCCATCCTCAACGCCGCAACGCGCGCGGCGGGCATTGTCGATCTCACACGAGAAAGGCTCGCCGAACTCATCACCGGCGAGAAAAACCTTCGCGACGTGGACCTCATCATCCGCACCAGCGGAGAAAAGCGGTTATCGGACTTTCTGCTCTGGGAAGGCGCCTACGCCGAGCTGCACTTCACCGAACGGATGTGGCCGGAGTTCGAGGCGCAGGATCTTGCCGAAGCCCTTGCCGTGTTCCATCGCCGCGAGCGCCGTTTCGGCGGCCTGCAGGCGATCGCGCCGGAAGAGGTACCGAGCCTTTAGTACATCGCCAAAGTACATCACCAAGCGCCGGCCGGGGGGCCGGAGTTTTCACAACATGCGGGGACGAACGATGACGCCAACAGAGCGGAGCGACGTCCCATGCGTATCCTTCTCGTCAACGTGCCGCATCCTTCGATCGGCAGCCGGATCCCCGATGACCATTTGCCGCCGCTCGGCCTGCTGTCGATCGGCGGCCCGCTGATCGACGACGGCCACGAGGTTCGCCTGATCGATGGCGAGTTCGGCCCGATGCCGGTTCGAGCGATCACGGTCGAGGCGCTGGCCTTCGCGCCGGATGCCGTGCTGTTCGGCCATTCCGGTTCGACCTCGGGACATCCCGTCATCGCCGAGATTGCACAGGCGATCGTGCACGCGATGCCCAACGTTCTGATCGTCTATGGCGGTGTGTTCCCGACCTATCATTGGCGCGAGGTCCTGCGCGAGGAGCCCTATGTCACCGCGATCGTGCGCGGCGAGGGCGAGGAGACCGCGCGGCAGCTGATGCGCGCGCTCGAATATGGCCACGACCTCGGCGATGTCGCAGGCATCGCCTTCCGCGACGGCAACGATGTCAGGGCCACTCAGCCCGCGCCCGTGATCCGCGATCTCGATGCCTACCGGGTCGGCTGGGAACTGATCGATCACGCGCGTTACAGCTACTGGGGCGGCCTGCGCGCCGTGGTGGTGCAGTTTTCGCGCGGCTGTCCGCATCTGTGCAATTATTGCGGCCAGCGCGGTTTCTGGACCCGCTGGCGCCACCGCGATCCCGTCCGATTCGCAGCTGAGCTGGCGCGCCTGCATCGCGAACAAGGCGTCAAGGTGATCAATTTCGCCGACGAGAATCCGACGGTATCGAAGAAGGCCTGGCGCGCCTTTCTCGAGGCGCTGATCGCGGAGAATGTCGATCTGATCCTGGTCGGCTCGACCCGCGCCGACGACATCGTTCGCGACGCCGATATTTTGCACCTTTACAAAAAGGCAGGCTGGAAGCGCTTCCTTCTCGGCATGGAGAACACCGACGAGAAGACGCTAGAACTGATCCGCAAGGGCGCCACTACCACCACCGACCGGGAAGCGATCCGCCTGATGCGCCAGCACGGCATCCTGTCGATGGCGACATGGGTGGTCGGCTTCGAGGAGGAGACCGATCGCGATCATTGGCGCGGGTTGCGGCAACTGCTGTCGTACGATCCCGACCAGATCCAGATGCTCTACGTCACGCCGCACCGCTGGACGCCGTATTTTCGGCTCGCGGCCGATCGCCGCGTGATCCAGACCGACCGCCGGCGCTGGGACTACAAGCATCAGGTGCTGGCGACGCGCCATATGGCGCCGTGGCGCGTGCTGCTCTGGTTCAAGTTCACCGAAATGGTGCTGCAATGTCGCCCGAAGGCGATCCTGCGCGTTCTGTTTCATCGCGACGCGGGCCTGCGGCACGCGATGCGCTGGTACACGCAGATGGGGCGCCGCGTCTGGCCGCATGAGATTTGGGGATTCCTGCGCGACATCAGGCTCAAGGATGGACCGACGGTGGCGCAATTCTGGGGCGCGCCGCAGGACAGCGAGGAAGAATCGATGTCATCAGCGCGGCCCGAGCGCCGCGTCGGCGTGCGCGAGGCGGCGTGAAAGCCCGCGCATGCCGCTCTGCGGAATTGCAGAGGCGGCTGCTTGCGAAAGCAAGGCCTAAGCCCTTCTCAAGACTGCGGATAACTGGCCGTGCCGGCTGGACGGCTGGCCCGCGAACCACATACTTTCGCACCCGATCGCAAAGAGCAAAAAGAACCGTCGCGGTCCGAGGCGTTGGCGTGAGCATACAGGTTGCTATTCTGAAGGTCCTGGCCAGTCACGGCAGCGGCCGGGCCACGCTTGCTTCGCTCAAGCGGGACATCGTCATTCTCTCCGCCAGCGGCCCGGACTGGAACGCGCGCATCAAACGCCTGGCCCGACGCGTTCCGGCGATCGACATCTTTGGCGCCGGCTATGTGCTGCGTGACGACGAGGGATGGCTGATCACGTCAGCAGGCCGCGATTTCCTCGCGGCGCTCGAAGCCGTGAGTCAGGATAACCAGCCGGCTGAAACGGATTTGCCTGCATCGCCCGCAGCCGATGGCGCCGGGCGTCGTCAAGGCGCCCTCATCGTCGTCGGTCACCGTTTCAAGAACCGGATCCGCAGGGATCGCGATCCCGCCCAGCGACAACGCGATCAGCGCCAGCGTCCGCGCCACGATTCAAACGTGTGACCGCCGCGGCAAGTGCCGGCGCCGTCAGTCCTTGTTCGAAGCGCCGCATGTCAGGGCCAGCATGGCTGCGATGAACAATCCTCGCGCCATCCTGCGCATCAGGACGCCTTCGCCACGATCTGTATCAGCGATGTGACGATCAGGAAGATGCCGGCGATACGGCAGGGCATGCCCCAGCGTTCCTGCCAGGCGATCCATTCGAGATGCTTCGGGCCGGCTGGGACCGGGCGCCAGCCGTAATAGGCCGCGAGGATCCCAGCGGCGAAGGTCATGCAGGCATCGATTGATTGGGCAAGTGCCATCGTACTATCTCCGAACGAGCCTCTTGGTCGGAGACCGTCCGCGACAGGTTCAATGGGTTTGCGGGTTGGTTCGGCGGGGGGGGGCCGGCAGGTCGGCGACCCGACCCGGGCCTCCCGGGGAAATCCGACCATCGAAGCCGCGCATAGGTAGTTGCCGGCACGCATTCCATCGTCAGGACGGTCTCGCCTGCGCTTCAAGGTGCCGGCTGTAGCGCGACATGGCAAAGCAGAAGGCAAAATAGATCAGGCTGACGAAGATGTAGACTTCGACGCTGAAGGATTGCCAGGCGGGGTCGATGATCGAGGTCTTGGCGGTCGTCAAGAGATCGAAGATGCCGATGATCAGGACCAGGCTGGTGTCCTTGAAGAAGGCGATGAACGTATTCACCAGCGGCGGGATCACGTGGCGGATCGCTTGCGGCAGGATGATCAGGCCGTTTTTCTTCCAGTAGGACAGCCCGAGCGCGTCGGCAGCGTCGTACTGCCCGCGCGGAACGGCCTGCAGGCCGCCGCGAATGACCTCGGCGAGATAGGCGCCGGCGTAGAGCACGAACGCGATCTGGGCCCTGAGCAGCTTGTCGATATTGACGCCGTCGGGCATGAACAGCGGAAACATCACGCTCGCCATGAACAGGAGGCTGATCAAGGGTACGCCGCGGATCAACTCGACATAGAGCACGCAGAGCGACCGGATCGCGGGCAGTTTAGAGCGGCGCCCCAGCGCGACGAGGATCCCGAGCGGGAAACCGAAAGCCAGCCCGAAGGTCGCGAGGATCAACGTCACCGGGAGACCGCCCCAGCGGTCCTGCGAAACGTAAGTCAGATCGAAGATGCCACCCCACATCAGGACGCCGATCAGCGCCAGCGCGCCGATCCACAGCAGCACGAGCTTGCGGCCCCAGAAGCTGGGGCGGGTTGAAAAATAAAACAGCGCGATGAACGTCAGCGTCGCCAGCGCCGGGCGCCACTGCTCATTGAAGGGATAGGTACCGAACAGGATGAAGCGATATTTTTCCGGGATGACGGCCCAGCAGGCGCCGATGCCGCGGAGCGCCCGGCAGGGGCCGGTCTGGTCGCCCGAGACGATCCAGATCGCGTTCACATAGCCCCATTGCACGAGGCTGATCAGCGCCTTGCCGAGCACCGCGATCAGCAGCAGCGAGATGATGGACGAGGGGATCGACGCAAACAGATTGGCGCGCAGCCATCCGATGAGGCGGCCGGCCAGGGTCCTGCGGTGTTGCGGCCGTCCGAGCGGCAGCGGATTTTCCGGGGCTGATGCTACCGACGTCATGGGATCATCGCTCCACCAGCGCGATGCGCGCATTGTACCAGTTCATGAACAGGCTGATGCCGAGGCTGATGGTGAGGAACACCAGCATGATCAGCGCAATCGCCTCGATCGCCTGCCCGGTCTGGTTCAAGGTCGTGTTCGCGATCGACACGATGTCCTGGTAACCGACCGCGACCGCGAGCGAGGAATTTTTGGTCAGGTTCAGATACTGGCTGGTCATCGGCGGGATGATGACGCGCAGCGCCTGTGGCAGCACGATGTGGCGCAGCATGAAGCTGCGGCGCAGGCCAAGCGCCTTTGCCGCATCCCATTGGCCCACATGGACGGCCTGGATGCCGCTGCGCACGATTTCTGCAATAAAGGCCGAGGTATAGGTGACGAGCGCGATCAGCAGCGCGAAATATTCCGGCGCCAGCGTCAAGCCGCCGACGAAATTGAAGCCGCGGAGTTCAGGGAACGTGACGGTCCAGGATGCACCGAGTGTCCATGACAGCAGCGCTGGCAGCCCGACCACCAGCAGCAGCGCGTAGGGCCAGAGAGGGCGTGTCCGGCCGTCGGCCATCTGCTGCGCGATCAGCCGTCGCCGCAGGAAATACGATGCGATCAGCCCAAGCGTCGCGGCGCCGATGACCCAGAGGTTTGCCCCCTCGATCGGAACCGACGGCAACACTAGCCCCCGGTTGGAAAGAAAGACACCGTCGACCGGCTTCCAGGCGGTGCGCGCCGCTGGAAGGCCCTGCATCAGGACGTACCAGAACAATAATTGCAGCAGCAGCGGGACGTCGCGCAGCACCTCGACGTAAACCGCCGCCAGCCGCGACAGCAGCCAGTTCGAGGACAGCCGGGCAATGCCGATCAATGTTCCGAGCACCGTCGCCAGCACGATGCCGATCACAGCGACCCGCAGCGTATTGACGATGCCGGCGAGGAAGGCGCGCGCGTAGGCATCCTTCGGGCTGTAGGCGATCCAACTGTCGGCAATCGGCATTCCCGCCTCACGGCCGAGAAAAGCAAATCCGGTCGAGATGCGGCGGACCGAGAGGTTGTGCAGTGCGTTCGACCACAGCCAGCCGACGCCGGCGATCACAATCCCCACCACCAATAGCTGCCACAACAATCCGTTCAGGCGCCGCCTGTCCTGCAGAAAGCGCCACAGCGCGCGGCGCGGCGATCGGGGCGTCGATATCGTCACGGCATAAGAATCCTTATTGCAGCAGCGATCTTCGGCTATGCGCCGGGTACGTTTCATATGTTGCACTAAATCGTAAAACATGCAACATATGTTTCATGGCCCAACCGCAACTGAAACCTTCCCCGCTGAATGAGCTGTGCAGCGCCTTGCCGTCATTGCCGGCGCGGCTGCAGCAGGTCGGACGCTTCGTCGCGGCCAATGATTATGACGCCACGACGCGTTCGATGCGCGATCTGGCCTCCGAGGCGGGCGCCGATCCTGCCGCCTTCACCCGGCTCGCAAAAGCGCTCGGCTATTCCGGATGGGACGGCCTGCGCGCCGCCTTGACCGAGGCGCGGCGGCCGGAATCGCCGTCACCGTTTTCGGGCCGCGCCAAGGGGCGCCGCCCCGGGCCGAACTCTGATGTATCGTTGATCGCCGACAAGCTGGAAGCCGAAGCGGCAGGTCTTGCGCGCATCGATATCGGGTCTATCGCAGGTGCCGCGCGCGCGTTGCACACGGCGCAACGGATCTGGATTGCCGGCTTCCGAAGCTGCCGCAGCGTAGCCGAGCTGCTCAACTATCAGCTTCGTCTGTTCCGGCCGCACGAGGTGCAGCTGGTCGGCGGCTCCGGCCCTGAAGATCTCGATCTCGGCGCTTTCCGCAAAGGCGATGCGGTCGTCGTTGTCGGCTTTGCACCCTATTCCACCGCGAGCGTGCTGTCGGCGCGCGCGGCGCATCAGTCCGGCGCCACGCTGATCGCGATTGCCGACACCATGTCGGCGCCGATGGCGGAGGGGGCCGAGCATCTGTTGCTGTTCGAAGCGGCGGCGTCGCCGGGATTCTTTCCAAGCCTGACCGGAGCGATCGCCATTGCGCAGTCGCTTGCCGCGGTCACGTTCGCGCTGGGCGGCGCGGCCGCGAAGCGCCGGCTGGAGGAAACCGAAATCCGCCTCGCCGCGATGTCGCAATATGTTGCCGAGAAGGGTTGAAAGCCATGGCCGGTCAAAAGAGCCGCGTGCTTCATCGTAGTTTGCGTGAGACCCCACCCAAGGCCATTGGCGGCGAAGGCATGTGGCTGATCGCCGAAGACGGACGCCGGATTCTGGATGCGTCCGGCGGTGCTGCGGTCTCATGCCTTGGTCATCAACATCCGCGCGTGCTCGAGGCGATGTCCCGTCAGGCCTCGAAGCTTGCTTACGCCCATACGGGTTTCTTCTCCTCCGAGCCGGCGGAGGCGCTGGCCGAGCATCTGGTCGGCGAGGAGCCCGGCGGTCTGGCCTATGCGTACTTCGTCAGTGGCGGATCGGAAGCGATCGAAGCCGGCATCAAGCTGGCGCGGCAATATTTCATCGAGCGCGGCGAGCCGCAGCGCCAGCGCTTCATCGCCCGCCGGCAGAGCTATCACGGCAATACGCTGGGCGCGCTTGCGGCGGGCGGGAACGCCTGGCGGCGCCAACCTTATGCGCCGCTGCTCTCGGATGCCTTCAGCCATGTAACGCCGGCTTTCGCCTATCATGAAAAGCGCGACAATGAATCCGAGCCGGATTTTGTGGCGCGGCTGGTGGCCGAACTGGAGGCCGAATTCCAGCGTCTCGGCCCCGACACGGTGGCCGCGTTCGTTGCCGAACCGGTGGTAGGCGCCACCGCCGGATGCGTGCCGGCGCCGGAGGGATATTTCCGCGCCGTCCGCGACATCTGCAACCGGCACGGCGCGCTGCTCATTCTCGACGAGGTGATGTGCGGCATGGGGCGTACCGGCACGCTGCATGCGTGGGAGCAGGAAGGCATCGCGCCCGACATCCAGGCCGTCGCCAAGGGATTGGGCGGCGGCTATCAGCCGATCGGCGCCATGCTCGCGAGCGGGGCGCTCATCGATACCATCCGGCAGGGCTCGGGTGCGTTCCAGCACGGCCATACCTATCTCGCGCATCCGATGGCCTGTGCCGCGGCGCTCGGGGTGCAGCAGCTGATCAGCGAGGAGCGATTGCTCGACAGGGTGAAAGTCCTTGGCGCGCATCTCGAGCATCGACTGACCGAGCGCTTCGGCAATCACCGGCATGTCGGCGACATCCGCGGGCGTGGCCTGTTCCAGGCCATCGAGCTGGTGGCCGATCGCGCCACGCGCACGCCGTTCGATCCCGCGCTCAAGCTCAATCAGCGGATCAAGGCCGCGGCGTTCGAGGGCGGGCTGGCCTGCTACCCGGCAGGCGGGACCATGGACGGCCGCAGCGGCGATCATGTTCTGCTCGCGCCGCCCTACATCGCAGCGACTGAAGATATCGACATGATCGTCGACAGATTGGGCCACGCCGTCGACAGCGCATTGAAGTCTGTTGGTCATTAGGAGGAGCAGAGATGAAGAGAATTGTCATCGCGACAGGTTTGCTCGCTATTTCGTTTACGGCCGCGCCGGCGGCCACGCTGGACACGGTCAAGCAACGCGGCGCGCTGGTGTGCGGCGTCAGCGCCGGCTTCGCCGGTTTCTCCACGCCGGACTCCCAGGGCAATTATAAAGGCCTCGATGTCGACTACTGCCGTGCGCTCGCCGCGGGCGTGCTCGGTGATCCCAGCAAGGTTCGCTACGTCGCGCTGACCGCGCAGAACCGGTTCACCGCCCTGCAATCCGGCGAAATCGACGTGCTCTATCGCAATTCCACGCAGACCTATCTGCGCGGTGCCACGCTCGGCCTGCGGCAGGGGCCGATCAATTTCTACGACGGGCAGGGTTTTCTCGTGAAGCGCGACAGCGGCGTCAAGGAGCTGAAGGATCTGAAGGGCGCCACGGTTTGCGTCGCACAGGGCACCACCCATGAGGTGACGCTCGGCGATTACGGCCGCTCCAACGGCATCGACTGGAAGCCGCTGGTGTTCGATCGCACCGATACGATGTACCAGACCTTCTTCGGCGGCCGCTGCGATGTCATGACCCAGGACGCTTCGGCGCTGGCGGGTGCGGTGACGACGGCGGCGCCGAATCCCGCCGACTATGTCGTGCTGCCGCAGACGATCAGCAAGGAGCCGCTCGGCCCGTTCACGCGCAACGGCGACGAAGCATGGTCGGACATTATCACCTGGCTTCATTATGGCCTCGTCGAAGCGGAAGAACTCGGCGTGACATCAGCCAATGCCGACGAAATGGCGAAGTCGGGCGCGCCGGCGACGCAGCGCCTGCTCGGCACCGCCGGCGACCTTGGATCGCGGCTCGGCCTCGACAACAAGTGGATGCTGCAGGCGATTAAGGCGGGCGGCAATTATGCCGAAATCTTCGAACGCAACGTCGGCAAGGCAAGCCCGATGAAGCTCGATCGCGGCTTGAACGCAACCTGGAACAAAGGCGGGCTGATGTACGCCCTCCCGTTCAAGTGAAGTATTGCCTTTGAGGCAAGTATTGCCGTTCAAGAGAAGTCTGTCTCTTTAGGTAAGGCATGGCGGCGCACCGGGTTGACACGGATCGCGCCGCCGCCACACTGATCGGCATGCGCATCACCCTCATCCACGCCCTGAAACACTCGATCGTGCCGATCGAGGCCTCATTTGCAAAACTTTGGCCTGACGCGCGGCTGATGAATTTGCTGGACGACAGCCTGTCGGCCGATCTGGCGCGTGATGGCGGGCTCACCGAGGCCATGACCGAGCGCTTCCTGCAACTTGGGCGCTACGCGGCGGGCACTGGTTCGGATGCGATCCTGTTCACCTGTTCCGCCTTCGGTCCGTGCATCGAAGCGGTGGCACGCGCGCATGCGCCGATGCCGGTGCTCAAGCCGAACGAGGCGATGATCGAGCAGGCCGTCACCAGGGGCCGCAAGATCGGCCTGCTGTCCTCGTTCCCGCCGACGCTGGCGTCGATGCCGCGCGAGTTTCCGGCTTCGATCGAGCTGGTGCCGAAACTGGCTGATGGCGCCATGGCCGCGCTCGACCGCGGCGATCGCGCCGCGCATGATCGTCTGGTGGTGGAGGCGTCCAGGGACCTGCGTGATTGCGACCTGATCGCGCTGGCCCAATACAGCATGGCGCCCGCCGCCGAGATGGTCGCGCAAGCCTCAGGCCGCCCGGTCGTCACCACGCCTGACAGCGCGGTGCTGAAGCTGAAGGAAATGCTGCGCGGCTAGCCGCGCTCAGGCCTTTTTCTTGTCAGCTTTCTTGGCCTTCTTCGCGGCCTTCGCAGGCTGTTTCTCGACCTTCTTCTCGGCCTTCGTCTCAGTTTTCTTGGCGAGCTTCATCGCCGCGATCTCTTCCGCGGCGTTCTTGATCGCCCGCGCGTAGCTGTCGGCGGCGTTGTCGGCGGAGTTCTGCAGCCGTTTCGCCGCCGCGGCGCCATGCAGCATCGCGCTCTGGGCGAGCAGCTTGAACCGCGCCTTGGCCTCCTTGTCCTTGGCCGAGGCGGCCTTGGCCATGAACAGGCCCTGCCGCTTTTTGGCGGCGGCCATCAGGCTCTTGTTCTGTGCTTTGGCGAGTTGCCGGATTACGGCGTCTAGATCAGCTTCAGCCATTCCGGGTCACTCATCACTCCGCTGCGTGACCCCCGGGGAACAAGGATATTGGGGTGCACTTTATTGGCGCACCCGACACGATTCGAACGTGTGACCTTTGCCTTCGGAGGGCAACGCTCTATCCAGCTGAGCTACGGGTGCAGTGGGGCTTCATTTAGCCGATTGGTCTGGCATCGGCAACGGCCTTTGGGGGGCTGGTTGGGGAAGGAGCAAGGCTCCGAGGGCAAAGGTCACACGTTCGAATCGTGTCGGGTGCGCCAGGGAAGGGCTGTTCGGGGTGCGCCGGGATTGTGGCGGGTGGATTTTGCCGGGTCATTGGACGAATTCCCATAATCAAAATGACCACGAAAACGTAGGGCGGAGCATTTGAGCTTGCCCTCCATCTGGGGTTGATGAACACTTCAACTAACTGGACCGGCCTGACCTCGCAATCGACATGCCAGATCGGGCGGAACTCAAAGGGAAACGATGTTCGATAGCGGGTTCTGACGCAAGGTAATGAAGATGCAATCGGAAGCGAGAAGAAGCATTGCTTATATAGCCGCCCGTCTAATTAGCGGGCGGCAAGGAAGTTCTATCTATGATTACTCGGGAAAGGCAGGTTCACGGAAGAGCAGATCATCAAGGTGCTGAAGGAACACGCTGCCGGGATGTCGGCGAGCGATCTCTGTCGCAAGCACGGCATCAGCGATGCGACGTTCTACAAGTGGCGATCGCGCTATGGCGGGATGGAGGTCTCCGACGCCCGCAAGCTGAAAGCGCTGGAAGAAGAGAACCGCAAGCTCAAGAAGTTGCTGGCGGAGACGATGCTGGATGCGTCGACGCTGAAGGAGATGCTCGGAAAAAACTTCTGACGCCCGGCTTGCGGAGACGTGCTGTGACCTGGGCGATCGATCAGAAGGGCTACTCGCAGCGGCGGGCCTGCAAGCTGGTTGGCCTGCAGCCGAAGACTTACCGCTATGCCTCGACGCGACCGGACGATGGCGCGTTGCGGGCTCGGCTGAAGGAATTGGCTTCGCAACGCCGCCGCTTCGGCTACCGTCGCCTGGGGCTGCTATTGGCTCGGCAAGGGGTCCGGATCAATCGGAAGAAGCTGTATCGACTCTACAGGGAGGAGCGGCTGACCGTGCGTAAACGTGGTGGTCGCAAACGGGCTCTGGGCACCCGGGCGCCGATGACGATCCCGCGGGATCAGAACCTGGGCTGGTCACTCGACTTTGTGATGGACACGCTCTCCAGTGGCCGGCGCTTCCGTATCCTGACCCTGGTCGACGACTTCACCCGTGAATGCCTGACCCTGGTCGCCGACACCTCGCTTACCAGCCTGCGTGTCGTGCGCGAACTCGACCGCGTCATCGAGACCCGCGGCTGTCCGCGTGATCGTCAGCGACAACGGCACCGAGTTCACTTCAAATGCGATATTGGCCTGGCAGGAGGAGCTCGGGATTGAGTGGCATTACATCGCACCCGGCAAGCCCATGCAGAACGGCTTTGTCGAAAGCTTCAACGGCCGACTGCGCGACGAGTGCTTGAACGAACATCTGTTCGCAAATCTAAACGAAGCTCGCCAGATCATCGAGGAATGGAGGATCGACTACAACACCAACCGACCGCACACGAGCCTCAATGGGCTCACACCGACCGAGTTCGCGACCCGCCCCAACAGGGCCCAAACCCAGAACAGACTCTACTTATAAACGAGGGCAAATTGGGGAGCAGGTCAGATGGTAGCCCGTATTTGAAACGCCAATGAGCCCACTCCCAAGGTTGAAGCGAATAGCTGCCGAGACACTGAGCAGCCTTACGGTTCAAGCCTAGGTTCTGCAATGACCATTACTATCTTCTGCGGCACCTCATATGACGTTCCATGTGACGCGCCATGCAAACTTGGCGCAGGCACAGGAAGGGTCCAATCTGACAAATTGAGCACAGTTATCACTCGATCCATCGTTCTCACGAATACGAATTGGCTTCGATAAAGCGCGCACTTCCTCGGTAGTGGGCTCATTTTTCAACGAGATTTTGAGCCAGGCGCGCTGCTATTGTAGCGACGGACGAAGTTTGCTCGATCTGCATATGGTAGGTCGCAAGCTTGCTTCGAATGTCGATCTTGAGCGCAAATACGGCTTGCAGCACTTTTCACTTTTCTGGTTTGTGGCTGCAAAGTGGGAAGGTTAATGGTAGGTGGTCGGTATTCGGGTGTTGGATTTTTGAAGAGGGAGTTGCCGATTCGGAAGGTCGAGGGGACATGCAGATGCAGAAAAGACTGTTTCGGTAACTCCGGGCGTCATTGCTGGACATACTAGATACAGACGACCAACGAGGGATCAGACGATCATTTCAACAGTAAGCCGTCCGCCAAGACTTGGCCTGGCCCACCGCAGATGCGAATAGTTGGATCTCAGATATCGAACCGGGGCAATCTCCGTCGGCCGGGAGTGGCGGCTCGGAAATCGAAGTGCATCCCACGAGGGTGCAGGCAGGGAACTAACGGCCGGACGACCAATCTGAAGAGAGCATATCAATCGCGATCGACTCGATTGGTAGCTGCCGCTGGTGAGGGATGAGAGCGCATCGCTTCACGTCGTTCGCAACGGTCCAGCTCGACAATGTCGCGGGTGGAGCTGCGACAGCTCCATACGCGCCGACCGAGGCACCCAAGAAAATGCCGACGACTACGCCGATGATGAATTTCGTCATGAACCTCGCTCCCACTTGAACAGTGAGATTATAGCACGCGAAGGGGAGTCGTTTTCTCGGCGATCGCGTTGGGCTAACCTTGGCGCGCCTGTCCAAACGTGGTTGGACCAAACGCGTCAATTCGCATCGGGCCCAAGGGGCTCTGAGAAGCTCGCTGATGAGTCCGACATCTCTTGAGCTAGGTCGCCCGCGGAGATGTTATTTGGACTCACCAGTGAAGACCTGAGCGCCAAGGAGATGCATTCAGATTTCGTTTCTCGCCATTAGTCATCCCTCGACCCGGCGCGGCAAGTTCTCGGTTGGGGGTGGCTGCGGAGCCGCCTTACGACCGCGGGTGTTCTCGGTGTCTGATCCATACTTCCGGTCGATGTATTATCAGCCGCGAGCGAAGCTCGAGCCGGGCCTTGGCCCGGCCTTTCTTTCTTGCGAGGCGGCGCAGCCGCCGAAGCCTTCGATCGCCGCAGAGTTTTTACCCGAGGCAAAAACGTCACCCATCCGACTCTTACTTTCTTCTTCCTTACTTACTTACTTACTTACTTACTTACTTACTTGTGACTCGGTGACACTTTGACTCGGGTAAGGTTCGCGAGAGCCGCCACGGTTGTGAGATCTCGACGGCCTCAGAATGCCGGCGCAAAAGGTCCACCCGTGGCCTCAAGAACGGCCAGCAGGGCTAGTCGTCTTTGCGCCATCTGCCTTGTCATCGGCTGCTTGAAGCGAGCCGCGAACGTATCGGCAAACGCAGCGAGGGTTGGCTCCCGACCATGAAGGCCGACATAGTCTCGGCGAACCACCCAAGCCCGCATGATATCTGCTGACCGACGACGTAGGTTACGTGAACGATGATCGGGCAGCGCCAGCCATCGTTGGAGGCCCGCTAGTCGGTCAGCGAACTGCTCTCTCGTAATGGCGTGGATGACCACCGCTGCGGCTCGTGTCGCGGACTCGGCAGCCCTCGCGCGCTGATCTTGCTTGTTGCGGGCCTTGCGCGCCCGGAGACGCTCTTCACGAGTCTTAGATTTGAGTTCGCGGTCCGAGATCGGAGACCAACCGCGGTTGGGCCTAGCCAATTTGGCAGCGATCTCCCGGAAAATGCGGTCCTGGGCCTTGGACTTAGCTTTCCCGAGTTTCTCACGATCTTGATAGTCTCTAATGCTCTGCATACGGGCATCAGCCAAGGGGGCGGCCAGCTCGATCGTGGCTTCCTCTGACGGAACTAGAGTGGTTGAAAGTTCTGAGTTAGACTCGGATTTAATCGCCCTACTCATTGGCCAAAACCGGGAGCGCGATCATGAGAAGCCAGTAATATCGGAGTAATTTTCATGATGTGAGCCGTCGAAAATGGTCCATGCTTTCGTGCCAGCTCACGAACGTCCGCCATCCATTCCGGGTCTACGACAACGGTATTGGGAACAGTAGTGTCGTCAGACAAGGACACATCCAGCATCGCTATCGCAGCCGAAATGTCTTCGTCGCCATCTCCTTCGGCCCATAGATCAAGATCGGAAAGGATATCGTCCTCAAAAGCATTCCTGCCGTCTGATTCGTCTTTCATCGTCGATATCCTTGCGCCGAGGCCCGGCAAAACCGGTCAAAGGGATTATAGCAAAAAGAACGAAGGCTCCCTCGGGAATGGTTTTCGCCTTTATGGACGGAGAGATCGCTTCGCGGTTGTCATCCGAAGGGTGTCGGCATCACAGCATTCAACACATTCCGAACACTGCGCCTTTATCTGACCACCTTAGGACCGACGTTGGCCTTATTTCCAACACCACGGACTCATTTAGCGCTAGTCCCAAGGATCCGACCTGAAAGCACTCCCGGACACAGGCGGCATAGGAGTAGGGGTCTCGCATTTTTCTAAGACTTCGACTGCCGCAATCAAATGATGCATCAGCGCAATGGTCAATCAGTCGCCGATGTTGCCCGCACCAGGCAACATCGGACTTATCAGTTTTTCTAGAAGGAATACCCAAAGGCCCGACACATGTCGGCAGTTGAGCCAGGGATAGATCCGGAGTCATTGTCGGGGATATACGACACGATCTTCCCGTTCGTTCGCGTAACTCGCCCAATGACAGCTTTATAACCTGTGTATCCGCCATACGAATTTTTCGCATTGACCTCGAAGCAATAAACGGTCCTTGCATCTTTCTGATTATCGGCGAGTGGGATCGACTGCATTCGATACTGAGCGGAACCTGCATCTTTCAGGATTTGGCCATAAGAGTTCGTGATGAGGGAATGCTCAGCCTTGCTGATCGCTCGGGTTTGGGCGTGACAGATGCTCGCGTTGGCCGCAACCAATGTGCCCGCAGCCAGGATTAATCATGGTAATCCTCAGTGCATGTTGAACGTCAGTCGAGGCGACTGACGAGATCCTCTGCCCGCAGATGCGTGTATCGCATCAGCATGCGCAGTTCCTTGTGGCCCGAGATCGCAGAGACCTCTGCGATATTCAGACCCTTTTCAAACAAACGGCTAATGCCCTCGTGTCGGAGATCGTGAATGCGAAAGTCTTCCATCTGAGCCCGGACACGGAGATGCTCAAAGGCGAGGCGGATCGAGTTACCCGTGACCGGAAACACCCGATCGGCGTCCCGATTCTTCTCATCCAAAAGCCCCTTGAGGATCGCTACGGCACGTCGTGACAGCGGAATGTCGCGGGAATCTCCATTCTTGGTCAGCGGCAAGTGCGCGACACAACGGACAAGATCGACGTGTTGCCATTCGAGGGCGAGTATCTCGCCTCGGCGCATCGCGGTCTCGATCGCAAGTATGATCAGAGGCTTCATCAATGGAGTGCGCCCGCTATCACATGCGGCGAGCAGGCGGCCTTCCTCGCCCGCCTTAAGGCGCCGGGTGCGTCCTCGGGGAACCTGCGGGCGCCTGACGAGTTTCACCGGGTTGCGAGGTAGCCAGAGCCCCCACTCGCGTGTCGCGATTTCGATGGCGTGGGACAAGGTGTTGAGCTCGCGAACTACTGTCGCGGGGGCCACGCTCTTGAGACGCTCGTCTCGATACGTCGCAACGTCAGCACTGGTCAACTTGGCGAGCGTTCGATAGCTCATGGGGCAGCGCAATATCGAGCTGATCCGCGATGCCTCGGACACCGCCCCGCGCTTGGTAGGTGTTACCTCAGCGCAGTAGCGCGTCAGAAGCTCTCGGAGTGTCATTTTCTCGGCAAGTCGCGTATCAGCGACCCAGCCGGACCTATTAGCTTCTGCTTCCAGGTCCTGAGCCCAGCGCTGTGCACCAGCTTTCGTATCGAAAGACTTCGCTCGCGGGGCGACGCCCCGACGTCGGACCTGTGCCTGCCAGCGACCGCGTAGCTTTCTGATGGTCGCCATTGTCTGTTGCTCAAATCACTCGTGTTTACTGAGTGAAGGACGCGGCCGGCTCAAAGCCAAGGTCTATCCCTGTTGGCCCGCAACTAAACCATTGTGCCGCTTATGTGCCGCGTTTGAGCCACGGGCAGAGCCAGAACTCGGAATGACCTATGGGATCAAGGAGGCCCGTCTGTCGCCGAGCAACCGAGCGCCTCGGACGCGTTGCCGTGCTGAGGCAACGCTCCATGTTTCATGGATCGAGCCGTTTTGGGCCGACTTGAGCTTAAAGCGCGTTCGAGAATAGTGTCTCTTGGGTTGAAGCCGATGTCACAATGGGGTCAAGGGGTCTAGGGGTCCGCTGCGATCGAGAGAACGTGGGGCACGAAACCATTCGTCCTCAAATGCGTGTCCCGCACAACAGCGACTAAAGCGTTAAACAATCGAAGGTTGCCGTTGCCCTCCGGTTATGATGGACTAGCCCTTTCACCAAGACTTTGAGGGATCCTCAAAATGGCGACGAATGCCGGCGTAAATCCAATTTTCCAAATGGTGATATTTACGCTTGCGGAACGGCAGGCCATCATGCGGCTAGCACGGCACTTCTACATCACGCGGGCTGCAGACAGTATCCAAGTTGGAAACAGCTCGTATCGCGCATTCTTGATGCGTCCGACGGAAGCCATCTCGACCGTGCTCAATGTGGAACGAGAAATTGTCGTTCTATTCTCCGACTACGAGACATTTGAATCACGCACATTGCAAGCAATAGATATGGTCTGCGACCAGTTCGACGACGTTCGAGTCGATCGGTCACTCAGATTCTTGATTAGCCGAGATAAGAATATCGAAAACAGCATTCGCCACTACCTGTCGCAAGATCCAGAATATCCAATCGTGATCCCGTTTCACTTCGACGATTTTCATGCCTCGAACGAAGACTTCATTTTTAATGCCGTCCGAAGAAATTACCTGATCCGAGATCTGTTCGGTTATCAATCCCCACTCAAACACGAATACTTTTTCTTTGGTCGGCGAAAGCTTGTTGAGAACGTCATTGACCTTCATAAGTCTGGGCAAAACAGCGGCCTCTTCGGTTTAAGGAAGAGCGGAAAAACGTCGACGATTTATGCGATCCAGCGGCGTGCAAAAGCCACAGGATGCAGGACAATATTGGTCGATTGTCAGGATCCGGCAATTCACGCTAGACGCTTCGGACCCCTACTACAGTATTTGGTAATGGAAGTTCGACGAGAGCTTAACCTTCGAAAATTGGAAATAGAGTTAGGTGATAGCCCTGATAAAATTTCAGTAAATTTTCGGAGGTGTATGAATGAAGCCCTGTCTGCGGCGGGCACGGATGTTCTAATAATATTCGATGAGATTGAGAACATTTCGCCGCGCACCGCAGCGTCGAGCCACTGGCGCGAGAACAACGATTCTTTACTGTTCTGGCAGACAGCGAGGGCGTTTTTCCAAAGCCCTCAGAAGCATAAGCTCTCCTTTTGCTTTGTCGGAACAAACCCACACTTGTTCGAAATGGCCAAACTACAAGAAGTCGACAACCCGGTGTATTTGTTCGCGCCGAAGACATTCATTCCGATGCTAACGTCGTCTGAGACGAGTGACCTTGTCACTCGTCTTGGTTATTTTATGGGACTGGACTTCGGACCAGCTGTTGTCTCCTACATTCATCAGAGGTTCGGAGGGCACCCATTCTTTATTCGGCAGTTATGCAGCCAAATTCACAGGAAGATCTCGATAAATCGCCCACGAGAGGTTTCGCTATCCGCTTGCAAAGAAGCGGAGCGGGACGCTGCTGCCGATATCCACGGCTACCTCAGCGAGATACTGAGCACGCTAAAAAGATTCTATCCGGATGAGCATGCAATGCTCGAATACTTGGCAAGAGGCGATAGCTCAACATTTCTAGAGATGTATCAATATAATCCAGCCTACGTTGAACATCTGATCGGCTACGGGCTTGTCGTGCGCAGAGGGGACGACTACGAATTTGGATTCGACGCGATTGCCGAGTCTGTAAAAGCAAATTTTAGCAGTTTGAAATCCCCGGGGTTAAGCGACCGTTGGCGTGAAATAGGCGACCGTCGAAACCGCCTTGAAGAGGAAATTAGGACGGCGCTATATCGGTGGTCTCAGCGCCTGGATGCTGAGCAATGGGCACTAGCTTTGAACGCATGTCTCACGGCAAAACGAAAACAAGAGCTGGCCTCCCTTGGTCGCCGCGAAGCGTTTTCAAGAAATGGAAGTCCCCTGTATTTCATCGAAATACTTCAGTTGGTTCAATTTAGTGATGAATATTCTACCGCATCCGTTTCTAAAAGTGAGATTGCTGCTGCAATGAACGAAGTAAACAAACACCGAGCTGATGCACACGCAAAAGATATTGACGCCCTGACGTTTGATAGGCTCTTAAGGTCGTTTGAGTTGCTGGAGGATATCTTCCTGCCGCCAGCTTAGAGACAGGTTTAGGGCTCTGAGAGAGACTAATATTTTCTAACCAAGTAAGGCTTGAGGAGCCTTGAGTCGTTGATTCAGCAGTCAACGCCGTCGGTGCAATAGCCAAAGCCATCGACATGATAGTTAGCAGCTACAAATGGTCGACATGAAGTGTCGGTGACGGGAGTTCAGGCCCTGATATGTCTTTTTGAGAGTGCGCTTGGACTGGGATGGATTGTTGCCGGTTAGCAAGAGGCAGAGCGTTCAAGAGGTTGAAGTTTCAAACCAAATTTAGATTCACACTGAGCGAATGGATCGCCCGGTGTCCAACGATGAGAGAACGTATGTCGATCAATGCCCAAAACCGAACGCTTCCAGATTGGTTCACGCGTATACGCCTGCGCCAAACTGTTCTTCCGCGGTTTCAACGTTTTGAGGCGTGGTCGCATGCGAATGTCACCCAAATGTTCAACACGGCGCTCCAAGGACTTCCGGTAGGTGCAGTGCTTGTATTGGAGATTGGCGATAAAGAGCCATTCATATCGCGGGTTATCCAAGGTGCGCCTCTAACCGGCGAGCGCATCACGGAACATCTCTTAGATGGTCAGCAGCGGCTGACCGGACTTTGGCGGGGCTTGCACAACAACTACGAGGCGCGAACGTTCTTTATCTACTTGAAGCCTGATGAAGAAACGGAAATGCCCTACTACGTGGATTCCATCGCACGTTGGAAGAAAACATCGGACAAGTCATCTCGACCATTTTGGGCGGACTCGCCGAGTGAGTTGTGGAAGCGCAGGATGATTCCACTTCACCTCTGCGCGCCGGGCGATGAAGCTCAAGAGCGATACAAGGATTGGGCTAAAGAGGCTATCCCAGACGCAGATGAGCGCGAGGAGATTTCTTACATACGGGGAGAAATCCGCCAGAAGTTCGCTACCTTTAATCTCCCATTTCTATCGTTGCCGGTGTCCACGAGAAAGGGAACCGCCCTCGATGTCTTCATCAAAATGAATACCTCGGCCTCTCCCCTTTCGATTTACGACGTTGTCGTTGCTCAAGTCGAAGCCGCGATGGGCACGTCGCTTCATGACCTTGTTGCGACAATTAAGGAAACTTGCCCAATAATCGCAGAATACTATCCGCCAGAGGAATTGGTCCTATACGCCAGCGCTCTTCTCCAAGGCCGCCCGCCAACCAACGCAACATACATGGGAAGCGATTTCGGGGAGAGGATGCTAAAAGATTGGGACTCTTTGGTCGAGGGTATTCGCCGGGCGGCGATTTTCCTCGAAGAGGAGCGCATCTTTGACGCAACGCGCTTGCCTACAGATGTTGTGGTGCCGGTTCTGTCAGCGTTGTGGGCGATAGCTCCCGATGGCCTTGATGCGGAGGGCCGTGCCCGTTCAATAATGCGCAAATATCTGTGGCGCGCGTTCTTCACCAATCGTTACGAGAAATCAACGAATTCGCGGGCGGCGGTCGATTTCAATGAGTTGAAGCCCTTGATCCTCGGTTCTAGTGCTCCGAATCCGATAGTCTTCGAAGAGGTCCAGCATCCTCTACCGCCGATGCAGGAATTGATCGAAGCAGCGTGGCCAAAGCAGAAGGACCGTGTAGCACGAGCGATTTTAGCTATTGCACTCAAGCACGGTGGTATTGATCTGGCTGACGGCAGCACAGTAAGCCGCGCCAACCTGGCCAAGCGCGAGTATCACCACCTCTTTCCTGACGCCCACCTCAAACGGCGAGGTTATGAAGACCAGCGTATCTACCGCTCGCTAAACTGCGCAGTGGTAACCTGGAAGACTAACCGCAATATCTCAGACAAAGACCCCGAGAAATACCTGGCCGAACGGCGCGAGGGATCTAACCTCGGTGAACCCGAGGTGCGCGCCAGATTAGCCAGCCACCTCATCCCTTTCGACGAATTAGTTGCTGGCGACTACGAGGCGTTTCTAACGGCGCGGGCTGAGCTGGTGCACAATGCGATGAATGAGCTATGTGGCGTGGAAACCTAGTCGTCGCAATGCGATTAGGCGACACTCGGTGAGTTTTGAGCGATCCTGTCGACAGCTACCCCGCAGTCTCTGTGGATTTTGAAGGATGCGCCGCGATATGCCGCGGTAATGAAAGGCCTTGAGGATGAGTGTTGCATTGCTGGCCCCTGTCCCCGAGGAGCATCTCATATCAGGGCAGGAGACCTTGAGGGAGGTGGGCAAGGTTGCATTTGGGAGCAAGAACTGGGAGCTGTTCAACAAGCTGGCCGAGTTCCTGAAGGGCGATGAATGCGACGCTCTCCTCTATGCGTCGGATGCGACACGCTCACTCAATCCACCGACGGTGACTTGGTCGGCAAGATTTGTAGGTTTTAGCGTAGCGCGGAACGGCGCACACAAAGACGGCATGAAATATCGTCCGGCGAGCACGACGAAATATCCCCTAGACAATCAGGGAAGCTGGACGATTTTTTGGGAAGTTACAAACCTGAAGCCCATTTCACCGGGTGTTAAGATCAGCCTACTGCGTGGGTTTCAAAAGCCTCACTCCTATCTCTTGAATTTCATTCCGAGAGGACCAGTCTTGGTTCAAGCTGTGTAATATCGTTTCAATTGTCTAAGTGAGGAGGTAGACGTCCATTTCATTGAACAGCGATCACGCAAGAATCGCTGGTTAAACGAGCGTTCGCGACGAGTTGGGCGTGCGGTAATCCTTAGTAAAATTGGAGCGCATTGTGACATTCACCATCCAAGCACCGTCCGAGTTTTTCAGACACATTGTTACGGTGGACGTGTTGGAGTTCTTGAATAATCAGCCGAACCACCGTGCGGCTTACCATGCTTGCACGTCTCTCCTAAGCTATCGCGACTGGATTCTGACCGCTAACAGGGGGAAGGTATGGTCGAGTGCTGGAGCATCGAATCCAGCATTGAACAAAACGAATGAGTTTCAAGCGGCACTTGAAAGCTATCAGCCCAGTTTTGCTATCGTAACTGACGTTGCCAACGCCTCTAAACACATGTTGTTAGAGACTGGTCGGGCTCGCACTAAGATGCAGGGAAATGCTAGCACTGAAGTTGTGGACGGCCCAGGCGCGTTTAACACAGCTGTCCTCAACAGCGTCGCGTTCAACGAAATTCTACGATGCATTAACGTGAAGGATGGCGACTTAATTCGGGACGTTCGGTCGTGCGTCCGGGACGTATACGACGCGTGGCGCGAACTGAATATCGAGAATGGCTGGTAACGAGACGTATTCTTGGTTGATTTGCAGTAGGATTGCAGGTGGCGGGGTGCGCCGCTTATCGTTACGCATTCATTTCCTCTAACAGTTTCAGTTGATGGGCACGCTGCATCTTCCTGTGCCGTCATTGTGCCGATACGTAATCCCCGCATGTTCTTACTGCACATTATGATTGATACTGCTGCTGATTCCAGAGTGGAGAACTTTGCTCTGCCAGGGCCACGGTCCATTCTTTGGAATGGACACCTTGGAGCAGGTGCGCAAGCACTATAAATCTACATACCCGACCGAACCAGAATGTGAGGGCTGGCTATGGGCGGTGTCGTTCCTCCTTTTCTAACCGGAGCCGCACGTGAAAGCACCGACGAAATCTGACAATCTCATCATGGCAGCTTGGCAAAAGTCACCCGGCTTTGTCTATTTTCTAAAGGGAGGAAACGCCATAAAAATAGGTGTTGCGGCGGTGCCTACGGGGAAGTCCATGGCCCAGGCGATTCAAAGGCGCTTTAACCAAATTCAATCTTCGAATCACGAGCGCCTCGAATTACTTGGCGTGATCAGATTTCAAGAAGGCGAGCGGCCTACATTGCTTGCGGAAAAACGAGAGCGAGAACTCCACATTCAATTCGAATCGTCACTCCGATTCAAGATGCACTCGCTAGCCGCCGAATGGTTCAACTCTTCTGACGAACTGTTGGAGTTTGTGCGGAACAATACTGAGTCTCCAGAGGTTCTCGGTGTGCCACCCTTGATATCGTAGCGAGCTGAGCCAACTAGCCGATCAGGCACGCATGATGTTTGCACTGTCGCGCGCTTGCGGATGAGTCATGCCATCGGAAGAGTGGCTGATTTCATGCAAAAGAAAAATGCTTAAGTCTCTGCTCTTTTACATAGGTCCGCCACGGATGGGCGGACTTTCCTCCGTCGGCGATTAGAGCGCGTTCAGTCAGTTCGGGCGTCCACGACTCGCCCAATCTAAGGCTCAGGGCCTCCACAATCTGACAGAACGCTTCGTAATCCTGGCCCGTATTTACGTTGCTTACGATAGAGTCGACAACTTGTTTTGCTTGGCCATCCCTTACTTGCCATTTTACTTGCTGGTCGAGCTTCACGACTTGCCTGCCTGTCAGCAGATTGACCGAGCAGCCCAGCCACTGATCCATGATGTAGCCCTTGGGAGATCCGGGAGTTCCGGGCGCAAGGAAATAAAGTAGCTTAGTGAGATAGGCGGGGCCCATTCCAGCGATCGGATTGCCGTCGCCATTCGCTCTTAGCGCTGCGAATGAATCGTAGGCTCTGGAGCGGCTTAGCTGATTGCGGCGCACGTGATCGGCGATCGCAATCCAAGGGTCAAGCGGACGTGCGAAGAGGAGGTCTCGGTGATTTCCTCGCATTCCTCCCCAGGCGAAAATGCTTATGCATACTTCCGCGGTCCCGATACCGCCATCTGCCGCCATGGCCAATAGTGAGGTGCGATTTACGGCGAGGGGGAGTGCGCCAATCGTCGACCCGAGCTTCGTCCGGTCTACATTACTGAACCAAGCCGCGGGGCTTTTCCCTTCTTGGTTGTTGCCGTCGACGAAAGCAAGCGGGGACGGAAAACACGCCTTAAATCTCGCAAAATGCTCGATGGCAAACATGTGGAAACCTTTGCTTTGTTGAAACACTAGGCCCATCGCCAAGATGGTCCGGACACAATTGCCCTGTCGCGAACGCCTCGACGAGTGCTCGTAATCTACTGTCCTCTATAGCAATGAACCTGAATTTGAATCCCTGGCGCCGCATAGCGTCCTTCCCATTCAGGAATTTGATTACGACGGAAAGATCGGCCGTGAAGATGGCTGTTGATTCGCTGGTGCAGGCCGCGTTTGCCTCGGCTGGTTCTTCCGACATGTGCTACCCGGCCCTTTGGATCGTAGATTATGTAGACAGCCTGCAGATGAGGGACGGCTAGCATAACGTCTGTTACCGCTGCGTTGAGAAGCACGTCTATGGAATCTATCACCAGCCGCGCGCCCATATCGGAGGGACGGGATGTGTTGATGCTCAGGAGCAGGGCTTCCTCGCGAAGTGGGAGGCAGCTAGCGCGCTGGTCCGGGTGCCACGATAACGTTCCGCTTCTTGGCTTTAACCGATGTCTTTCCTGCAAACACAATTTTCTCCACTTCGACGATTTCGATTTGCGCCCCGCTGTAGCGTAAATTGGGCTCGCCCTTGGTGTGGTGCTTGTTCTTCGTCAGCATTTCGTTTTCCGCTGTAGTAATCGTCACCAAGGGATGTGAGCTCAGTATTTCAATGGCGCTCTCTCTATCTAATCCAATTCTTGAGCTTAGTTGCTCACGAAGTTGTTTTATTGTCATCTGATGCTCAAGGATTGTTCCTGTTTCAAACTCACGTCTTGACGACCTTCCCATTAAATCGGCGGCTGCACGGCTCATGCGCCGGTTGATCGATTTTGCTTTGGTGCTATCACAATATTTCTCCGGCTTCCCATTTTCGCAATATTTGCCGAATGAGAGGGCTTCCGTCACAGTTCTAACAATTCTAGCCATTCGAGAGCCGCCTGTTATCTTTGCTTTAGCCATCGCAATCAACGCATCAACTTCGATCAACGTGATTTCGTCGATAGAATACTTCATCATATAACTTTCGTCGGAAGTCTCTTCGATCAATTTAGCCTCCACTTTGCTCGTGATTGGAGCAGACGAGTTCAATAGACAAACGATTCGAGTAAACGGGAGTGGCTATCCAAGTTTGCTAAAGCCGACTTTTGCATGATTGATGAGGGTGGAAAAGACAGTCAGCGTGAGCGGCATAAGCGAGATGCCACAGCGATCATTGCTTGGGTATCACGACCGCAATAGGCACGGAGTGCTTGGTCAATCACTTGTCGGCGATCCGCGGTAGTGTCCGTTGAAACTGACTCAAGATAAGCCAACTGAGCGGCTTTCCCGTCTCTAACGTCAAGTCCATCATAGTTGAGGCCTGGGTCCACTGTTGGCAGGACAGCCTTAATTGACCAGCTGCCTCGTTGATCGCGATGATACCAGTTAGCTCGAGTGACGGGCAGAAGGTCGACAAGTCGGTCCGCAATTGAACTAAGCTCACCCTTGAGATCTGGAAAATTGGTTGCCAATTCGAGAATGCAGCGCTTTTCAAAACTTGCATTGTAGGCGATCACAGCACCTGTCAGTGGGATCAATTTAACTAGCGCCTCGGCACACGGCCTCCGCGGATCGGCGCCGTCGATACTCAGGAAATCTCCGTGGTCTAGAGCGCCTTCGATTGTCTCTACGTGAGCAGAGAACTGGAAGGGGACCTGCTGATAGGGTCGCGTGCCGATCCAACGCGGAACAGCGAAGGCTATCGTCTCGAAATCGAGCCAAGTTCGTGGATAGGCCCATCCCGCCATCGCCAGTCGGGCGCCCTCGACATCGTGAAATGGTTCGCCAGTTGTCGTTGCTTGATGCACGCGTCGCTGCAATTCATTGGTGAGATCCTCGGGATTAATTGTAAGCAAGTCGGTAACGTTCTGTGCCAACCACCGCTTGCCGCCTCCGTGAGGCAAAACGGTCACGGGCCAGTCAGGCTCGGGCGGCAGCGAGGCGTGGCAATAGCCAACGAATTCGCAGGTGACGGGTGCGTTGCATTGGAACCCTGGCTGCGTGTCCGGCTCAGCGTTAGCAACGACAGAGCGCGCAGCCCTAACAATCTTAATGCGCTTCGCGGCAACTTTCGTAAGGTCGGCTTTTATCTCGGTATCTTTGAACAAACCTATGTATTCACCTTCGCTTTCCAATACGAAGCTGCTGTCGATGTGACGGATCGCTGCGCTTGAAATCGTAAGCTGGGAATTGTCTGCGACCCACAGGATCGTGGCAACATTGCTGAGATAATGGCGTTTCGATCGTGTGGAGCTTTTCACCTCAACTATTCGCCAAGCACCGTTGCCGGTCGGCTCGAGGATATCGATTCGAACAATAACTCCATCATGCTCCAATGCCGCTGCAAAAATGGGACGATCGTAACCATTATCCAGAAGGCCACGCGTCGTTTCTACTGCCGCACGAAGGTCCGGATCTGCCTCAATTCTTTTCCCGCCGGGCATAAGTCTGCGCGTGAGCGCGCGAACCTCGTCATCTGAGTTGAAGGATGGTCCTACGCCTTCATTTTGGTCACCGAGCTCTGGGTGGTGCTCCGACAGCCAGAGCCGCTTGGGGCACTGTTCAAACATCGCGATTTTTGACGGGGACAAATTAGAGCGTTGAGATCTTGTATTCATTTTGGTCAGAAAGCTCCGCAAATGCTACTATTCGCTCGGCGTTAATATCTCACCGGAATCCCTGATAAAGAACAGCGGAGTGACTATCTCGTCAGAAAAAACCGCAGCTGTGAGCGGGCCACCGAAGCACGCGCCGGTATCAATATTTATCCGATTTGGCTTCAGATCGGGCTTCTGATTGCGTGTTGGCGTATGGCCGTGCACCACAAGGATGCCGTGATCTTCTTCGGACGACAGGAACGGCTCTCGAATCCACAGAAGATCTTCACCTGATTGGGATGAAAGTGATATTCCGGGCCGAATCCCAGCATGAACGAACATCCGATGATCGTCGCTTGTCTTCAGGGGCAGGCTACGCAACCAGGCCAGATGTTCAACGGGCAAATCGCTGGGGTCGTCCACACCGTAGCTCTCTAGCGTTGCTTCGCCGCCATTGCCCCACCACGTCATGAGATCGCGATCCGATCGATCCCGATTGGCGGCGCGGATCAGCATCTCCTCGTGGTTGCCGCGAAGGCAAACGAAATCACGATCTCGCCCCCCGCCACCCTTGATCAGCAAATCCAGAACGTCCTTGCTCCGTGGTCCGCGGTCGATGAAATCGCCGAGGAAAATGAACCGGGCGCTCCGACTGCCGCGAACGGTGTCGCACGCAGCCAAAAGTGATTCCAGTTTTTCGAGGCAGCCATGGATGTCCCCGATAGCAAATATCATGGGCTTATTCACGGAGTTTCTTTGGCACGGAGGCTTCGGATTGAGACGTCAAGTTCAGACTGGTGGCGGCGTCGAATTCAGTTCCTTGCCCCAGGTCTTGAGGAGTCCGATGAATTGATCGAGCCGAAGCATGCACGCTTCATGCATTCCGTAACCTGCAAAGCTGGCATTGAAAAAGCGCAAATCAAATTCGACGGGATCTTCGATGGTCTGGAGGATACTAAGGAGCCTTTCACTGCGCGGATTGTGATTGGCCAGAAGCATAACGACTTCCGGCTTGCCGGCCGTGCCGAATGTTGCCCTGTCCCCATTTGCCATGGCTTGTCTTATAGTGGCGTTCGGATTGAATTTGACAAGTTCCAGGTCGACTAGTTGATTGAACTGCGAAGCAATAAGCTCGTTCAGCTTCTGCTTTTTGTCCTCGTCGCCCAAGATCGCCTGCAGGTGCTTGATGTGGCCCTTTATCCCCGAGTCGCCATCATAAGCGTTTATCCCGTATTTCATCTCGATGAAGACGGGTCTGCATCGATCGTTGAACTTGCGGTCCTTGCTGAGCCACTTTAGCCCAAGCATGTCGAGGCGTGTTCCCTGTTCGACATCGGCGAATTCGACGTCCGTGATAAAATATTCGGTGTCGTTGGCAATTGCCGACCTATTGTTCTCCCACGCAACGAGTTGCTGGAACTCGCGCTCGGACTTTCGATTGCCCGCGAAATGGAAGTTCATGGTTTCCTTGAGTGTTGGCAAAAATCTAAGCCAATCCTCGCAATGCTCGATCGTGGATATGGGGGATTCGGGAAGATCCAGCTTCTTGCTTTTCGAGTAATTCTCGTCGAAAGAAACCTTATAAGACTGGCCGCTCTGCGGGGTCAGGTGAAGAATGCGTCCGCCGCGGTAGTAAACATCAATGGATTTCCCACGGATTGCGAGCAGTAGCGTGTCATCCTGACGGACTCTCCTTGTTAGGCCTGCGAGTATCCCGTCCTTCAGGTCTTTGGAAATCTGGTCAGGTATCGATGCGTTCATTCTAGGTCTCCAGTGGTGGCAGGTAGCTTCCGAGAAGCTATACATCCCACCATTCGCCATCGCTGCGTCGCGTGACATTGCTAAAATATTTCGAAAAGCTGTCGCCATCGAACGTGTGAATCGGAATCAGTCTGTCTGGCCGCAAGGCCTTCGCAAACCGCTTGAGATCGAAGATGCTGGCGTGTCCCGAGGTGTGGATGATTTCGAGCGGAACGCCGCGCGTCGCAAGATCGGCCTTCAGCTTCGCTCCCGGGCCTTCCCTCAGGTATCCGTCCCATTGCGACCAGATCGCTCTGGCGTTTCCCCAGAGATTGGCGGCCTCCACGTCGCGCGCCATCGCAGGCCGGAATAACATCACGGTGCGATCGGCAACTTCGGTGATGTGCTCGCGGTAGATCCGCGCGGACTTGTATGGCTCAAGCAGGTCGAAGCGCTTGCTCTTGGCGATCTGTCGCCGCTGATACTCCGGCACATAGACCGAGAGGTTGGGCCAGCCGACATTCGGCAGGTTTGCGTTGCCGGTGGCCCGCAACATCTCCATCGCGTAAATGTCCAGCAACAGCGTTCGGCCGTTGCGTTTGCAGGCACGATAGATGCTGACGATGCGATCGATGTTCTGCGCCGAGGCGGAGATCATGACGAACCCCGGCAGCTTGAAGTTCTCGGCCAGCCGTGCCTCGATCTCCGCTTCCGTCGGGAATTGCGCGTGTTCATCGAGACGCCCAAGGCTCGAACCTTCCATCAACATCGTATTGATGTCTTGTGGCGGGTTGTTCACCAGTCGCTCGAACAGGGCACCCTTGCGGCCATGCGCACGAATGTCGCCGCTGTAGAGGAGACGTCGGCCAGCGGCTTCGATCAACAGCGCATAGGCGTCATAGGCTGAATGATCGACGAGATAGGGCGTAATGCTGAACGAACCGATCTGGATGGTCTTTCGATCGCTCAGCTCAAAAGCAACGTTCGGCACGAAGAAATTGGGCACGAACGGCGCTGCCGCACCCATGATTCGTGCCGTTGCGGCGCCCATGGCGAGAGAGACATTGGGCTTGCACAGAGGCAGCAAACCCCAATGGTCGCCATGTCCATGTGAAATGACGATCGCGCTCAAGGTTGGGTCTTCGATGCGAAGCCCGCTCACGTCCGGGAGAAGATCGTCGGATACGTCGTCGGCGTCAAGCGGAAGCCCGAGGTCGAGAAGTATTCTTTCGCCCGCGGCGTCAAGCTCAATGCACGTGCCACCGATCTGCTGCGTTCCGCGGTGGATGCGCCCGCGAAACGAACCTGTTGTTTCCATCATCAGCGAGTGGCCTTGCTTGCCGGTGCCCTGCGGGCCTGCAGAAGCAAGCGGATTCGGCTTTCGAGTTCTGGTCCCCACGCCAGTTGCTTGAGCCATCGCTGGGGAATGCCGGCCCGGCCATAGAGCGCGCCGGCAAGCTGGCCTGTCACGGCGGCCACCGTGTCGGAGTCGTCGGCGAGGTTGGCCGCCAGAACGATGGCGTCCTCGAATGAAGAGGTGCGATGCACACACCACAGCGCCGCCTCCAGTGTGGAAACCACGTAGCCGGAGGAGGAGATCTCGTCGCGTGTCTTTCCAACCCAGTTTCCTGCAGCGATGGCATTCACGGCGGGATGACTGAACCAGAAGCGTGACCGCAGCACTGTCTCCTTGTCCAAACCCCTCATGGCCTCGACCAAAAGAGTCGCAAAAAACTCGCAAGCACTCGCGGCGAGCTTGTTGGCGTGGGTCAGCATGCTCTGCTGATGAGCCAACCGCACCGCCTCGCCGAGGTCGCGTGCGGCGAAAATGGTCACTGGTGCCAGGCGCATCAGGGATCCGTTGCCTGCATGCCTCTCGTTATGCACTCCATGGCCGGCAGGCGTTCCAAGCCTGACGAATCGCTCCAGCGATTCTCTCGTCGTGATTCCAATATCGAAGCAGTGCCCGTTGACACTATTCTCGCCATTCTCGAACCAGCGGACGAACCGGTTCATGATGTCGATTCCGTCAAAGCATTTTAGCGCGGCGAGCGAGTCTGCAAGGCAGAGAGCCATGCTGGTGTCGTCGGTCCATTCCCCAGGCAGCAGCCCGAACGGGCCGCCGCCGACCATCTCGGACACGTGCGGATGCGTATCGCGCTCTGAAAATTCGAGGGGGACGCCAAGAGCGTCGCCGACCGCCAGCCCAAGCATGGCGCCATAAGCGCGATCGTCGATGAGCGCGCCGAGCTGAGGTTTGGGCTTTTCCTCGGCGGTGGTGGTGAAGGCCACCGCCGCGTCGTAGTCCGCCGCGACAGGCGATCCGATCCGCGCCAGAGCGCGTTCGTCGTTGACGCTAGTCGTTGCTTTTGCGAGGTCCGTGCCAGTTTGGGCGGCAATAACATCCAGAAAGACCGGCGTATTGAGCATAGGATCTATGGAGTAATAGGCGGAACCGTCCTCGCGGCAGCTGACACGGCCGCCCGGGAAATAGGACTGGTCGCGATATCCGATGAAGTCGAAGGCGGCCGCGACCTTGGGCCATACCTCGTCACTGTAGAGCGGGAATTGGTAATAGCCGTCTGGTGACGGCTTCTGATTGGCGGTTTTTTCAGCGAACAAGCCGGCCATGCGAGAAGGCTGCGGTTCAGCTTCTGGTTGGGCAACAAACCAGAAAATGCCGCTTCGAGGTAAGCGAGGGATCATCAAGGCGAAAGCAACTCCGGCGAACGATTATCTATATTCAGGTGAGGGTCCTAGATTCAATTGAGGGCCCGAGAAATTGCGGCCTTTTCGAAAGAAAGATGGGGTGTGGCTTAATTGTAACGGCCGAATGATTCTCCGCTTGCCTGATGAGGTCTGCAAAGGCTCCGACACCAGGCGTCTCGGCTCAAATCGTCAGTGGAGCCAAGGGATATGGCCCGGTCGTGCCTATCCAATCGACGGGGGGCAGCCGTCGTCGAAGGCGTTCGAAACCATTGATTTTCAAGGAGATCCGAGCAGAGCGTGCTCTGCAGGAAGTCCAGCTTCGGAGGGCAGTGGTCCATTATGTTGCGCCGCTACTGTGACGGATTGTGACTCCAAGTGTCTTTCGAGCTAAGTCGCTTTGATCATAAAGGGATATTCAGCGACAGAGCGTTGCCTTGCCGGGGCCCTGGTCTATCTGACGAGGAGCAACGGAGTGGGCATGCCCCGGGGTCAGCGGAGAGCATGCCCGAACTCCTGCCGATGAAATTCATCGGTGCTAGCCAGTGAAAACTCACCGACCTGATGGGCCCCGGACGGGTTCGCCGCCATCCCCATCACCACGATTGATCCGCCCCGGTGTGCGGCTTCTCCCGTGGTCCCCGCGCTTTTGGGTCCGGGTCCCCATTCTCGCGCCGTCAGTCAGCCGGTAGCGTCGAGGTCATCTGCACAATGGTCCGAAATTCGCTCAAAAATTCCGGTTGGCGCTTTTCAAGATATTTGGCGACTTTGGCGTTCCCAACGAGCTTTGCGAGGTAGCCTTTCACGACCGTCAGATGGAGGTGATCTTGACCATAAGTATCTTGGACGGATGTAATTGACTGCTGCAGTCTAGATAACTCGACCTCCATCCGTGCTAACGCTTCTGCGGTCATACCTTTCAAACGTTTCGGCGTCGTAGAATTCGTCAGTTGCGCTTGTGGTGTTCCGGCGAGGATCGCTGTTGCGTAGCTGATCGAATAGTTATTTGCGTTTAGAAGAAGTTCGGCTGCTTCAATCTGGCGAATAGGGTTCATTTTTCGTAGAACATCGAAAACTGCCATCGGGCAGAACTTGTCCTTGAGCAAGCCGACAGCTTCTTCGCAAATGCCATCTATCAAGTTGGCTTTGCGCACGAGGCTTCGGACGTTTATGTCGAGGGCCTTTGCGATCTTTTCCTTGGGAACGTTTCGCGCAATCGCCTTTGCTATCATTCGCTGTTCTTGGATTGCCGACAGGCGACTTATGCGCTTGTTGTAGGTGAATGCTTCGTCGTCGGTCGAAAGTAAGCATTCGACTTCTGATTGGCCCATGTCCTTGAGCGCTTCTATCCTGAGGTGGCCGTCCAGAAGCAGATAGCTTTCCGTCTGCCCGTCTCGGCAAACAACTGGTGGTTCGACTAGTCCTATCTCTGCAATTGAAGAGGCTATTTGCCTATACTTGTGACTCGACTTCACGGTCTTGCCGATGGCCCGCACCGGAAGAATTGCGTCGATTGCGATGATTAGGGTGTCCGAACTAAACGCCTGAATGACGTCATCCAGCGCCTCTGGTTTGACAAACCGGTTCATTGCGATGGTCTCGCAGAAAGTTGCTCTTCTAAGAATGCGGGCATTAAGCCGAGTTCTTCAGCTTGAAGTAGGCGGGCAAATTCGGTGTCCGCCTGCAAAGCCCGCATGGCCTCCACTACAAAGAGAAGCCGATTTTGAGTGACTTCCGCCTTCTTAATTAGCAGGCGTTGGCGGTCCGCTTCTTGGCGATAGACACGGATCATTGATTCGCTCGTTAGCGGCCTCTTAGGAGTATCGCGTCGGCCGTAGATTGCGCCGTGTAGATGCTTACCGCGCCTTCTGCGTTGATCGATCAAGCGCCGAACGGCTACGAGCTTTCTGCCTCGCAATTTCTTTTCAGTATAAGCTTGAGTAAGGGCACGCTGAACCTCATCATCGTCGGACTTCGCGATCTCTATGGCCATGTTGAGAGGCAAAATGCCGATCTCGACGGCATTCACCAAACGCTCCTCGCCCTTGCTGAGCAACGTGCTGATCATACGGATATAGTCCTGGCTAACCCCAATTTTTTCGGCGATCTCTCGGTCGTCGTATCCTCGCTTTCGTAGTGTGCCGATGTCGGCCAAAAGATCTATCGCGCGGTGTTGCCTACGAGCACAATTCTCGACCAGACTCATAACGAGGCAATCGCTCTCTTCTGCTTCTATAACTAAAGCGGGAATTTCCGTTTGGCCAAGTTGGACGAATGCTTCAATGCGACCCTGCCCGCACACCAGGTCGAACTCGAAAGAATCCACCTCAGATGCCCGCGGGCTTACGGTGATCGGGCGCTTCAATCCTACCTGAGCGATACTCTTAACGATCTCACCAAAATTTCGTTGATTTCTGGCACGTGGATTTAGGATACGGATCTTCTCGATCAGGATGCTTCTTAGTTTGCGTTGTTCTGGGGATGCATGCGTTGGGATGTTCATGCTGCGTCTCCGAAAGAACATTGCTGGGCCAGAGAATAGAGAAAATCCAACGTTTCGAACCGGTAAGCGTCCAAAGATAGGGAATTGTTCTCCGCCAACTTTAAGCGCGGAAGCGCCATGTCGATGCTGGGAAAGACGTAGTAGTCGAGCGGCTCACAGTCCGTAGCACGTAGCCGCACCGCAACTGTAATGTCCGGCAATAAGCCGGTATCGAGCCTGATGCGCCATCGCAGAGAACCGCTAACGGTCGTAAAGGCTCGGGCGAGAACCAACGCCACCGTGAACCCGCCATTCACTGTTAGCAGCTGGCTCTCTTCGTTGCGAATGACGTCGCCACCTGCGAGTTTAAGCCCTGAGATGATGTTGCTCAGGACCTCCGGATAAGTTTTGCGGATACGACGATTAATTTCGATGTATCGAAAGTCTCTTTCGGGCGCATAGCCAATCAATTGATAGGCTCGTATCAAGCTGCCAAAGCGATGCCGATATGCACTTGACGAGGGCATGTCAGCTCGCTCGTCGATAATGATGCCGGAAAGGTAACCCTCCTGTTCGAGAGTGGTTTGTAGCATGGAAAGAAGCTGCTCATCAGAGTAGTGATTGCTGCGCGCGTCGATTATCGTTCTGGCTCTCTCGAAGAGCACTTGCGGGACGACTGATGGATAAACGCCTTCAGCGCGGACCCAAGTTTCGCGACTATTAACTACACGTTTTTGCTTAAGTTTGAATGAGACGCGATTGAAGACATTGTTCCCGATGTATTTCTCGTTTGTCAGGATTTGGTGCACAGTTGATCGCGTCCATGGTCGAGCCAGGTCTGTGAGCAACCCAATATCATTAAAGTGCGATGCTATTTGCAGCTCGGAAAGACCGTCATCGACGAACATGCCGTATATCTGACGGACCCGATCGACCTCATCTTGGGGGCCGAGTGTAAGGACCACCCGATCTGTCTGAAGGCTCTTCCGATCACCGCGCTGCAGTTCGCCTTTTGATACGTGGTTCTCGTCAATTAGCTCTCGTCGCAAACCGTAACCGGGGGTGCCACCCTGTCTAAAGCCAAGTTCAACTAAGCGACACTGCCCAGCAAAGACTTTGACGGACAGTTCACGGCTATATTCTCCAGCCATAACTCGCTTTACGCTTTTCAGCAAAATTGAACCGATGCTGCCGTCGTTGTCGAACTGCTCTTCGCAATAATGGACTCGAATACCGGCACGCGAGCAAAGATGCTCGTAGTAGGCAGCCTCATCAGCATCTTGGAAACGACCCCAGCGGCTCACATCGTAGACAAGGATGGCATTAAAATCGCGAACGTTCGACTGCACGTCCTTCATCAGTTGCTGTAACCCGTCCCGGCCGCCGACTGTCAGCCCGCTGCGGCCCGCGTCTTCGTAAATCCGACAGATTTCGAGACCACGTTTGTCGGCGTAGCGCCGGATTGCTTCAAGTTGGTTCTCTGTCGAGTATTTTTGAAGGTCCGTAGACATCCTGACGTAGGCAGCTGCTGGCGCCAGCCTATCGGCGAAGTCGTTGATCGAATATGGGCGACTGATTCGCCTAATCAATTGCGGACGCCTTTTACTAGTGACGATTTTTGCGCTCGGAGTTTCGAACTCTCGTCGCCGCTAGTTTAGGTAATGAAACGGTGGAAAGTCGTTTCCAAATAAGTGCAAGTTCTTTCCGGCAGCAAGGCACATCTCGTGGAGAACAGGGCGAACCGATTCTCGAGGGAGATAGCTGCAGCTCTTCAAAGAGCGGCTGCACGAAGCGGTTTGCAGATTAAGACGGTTGCCGGATGGACCGGAGCAAACGAGCGGACGGTCAAGAACTGGTTTTCTGGACACTACGGTCCGAGCGGCGAGCACTTACTTGTCTTGGCTCGACATAGTCCCGAGGTGTTTGAGACCGTTCTCGGGATAATGCAGCGGCAAGATTTGCTCATAGCTTTAGAGGTCGGTGAGATCGAGCAGCGGATCGCACGATTAGCTACCCTTGTGCAACATCTGCAAACTAAGGGTGGCCCCTAGTCGGGCTGTCCATGTGGATTGCCGTTTCGCTATGGTTCGTGTCGCCCAGAGCGCGCATGGTTATTGACTCTCTCCTACAACTATAAATAGTTTAAGTGGCGCCTGCGGTGCCTGCTAATTGATCCGTGCAGGTTGCCGAGCAGTGGAGGTGGAAGTGGCAAAAACAATCATATTCCTCTTGGATGGAACGGCCAATGACGCAACAGTAGATTCGTTCTCAAACGTTTATGCGATCAATCAACTGATAGACGAAAGTAAGCGAGTAAAGTCTGGCAAGAGCTACAAGCGGCAAGCACAGGTTACATTCTATATGCCCGGGGTTGGCACCAAATTTACCGTAAAGCGGGCGATTGAAAGAGAAAAGAAGGGCATCCTATCTATAGGTGCTCGCACAGACACTGTAAGACAGCAAATATTTGGAGATGATTTAGAGCAACTGATTCTTAGAGCCTACGTCAATTTGTGCGCCAATTACCGCGAAGGCGACGACGTGATCATAGTCGGGTTTTCAAGGGGCGCGGCGGCTGCCCGCATATTTTCAAGACTGATATCTGATTTTGGAATTCTTACATCTGATCTTTTGCTTTTCCTAGACCGGCTTTGGAACGAGTTTGTCGATATATCTAATGCAAGAACGGATGCAGAATATCGACGCTTGATCTCAGAGCTGAAGGCGAAGTTGAATACGGAGGCTGGTCGGGAAGTATTCCACGCAGTTAATAGTAAAGGCGTCGACAGTGTTGGCTCGAAGCAAACGCAAATTAGATTTCTTGGATTGTTTGATACCGTTATTGGTCCATTGGACGCAGACGTTTCCAAAAATTTGAATCTCCGCGATCAGTATCCTGCGTCCTCTGTCAAACACATTGTGCATCTCTTGAGCATGCATGATGTAAGGAGTGAGTATGAACTAAAGAGATTCATAAGGCCGCAGAATCTTCCAGAAACGTTACGCGAGATCTGGCTTCCAGGAGTGCATGCTGACGTCGGCGGCGGATACACGGAAGATCTCCTATCGAGCATAAGCTTGCTCACAATGGCAGATCTTCTCGAGGAGCTGGGTGGGGTCGCCATCAACCGGACCGCTTACAACTCTATTGCAGAGAAAATAATGAGGAGAGTTGCAGACCAAAGATACGTAATCAATAAGGAGCCGTTGGTAGCCAGCCGTAAACCGCGTAGCGTCAAAGATGAAGATGAGCTGCACCCGGCCCATTGGTATCTCGTCGGGAAGCCCGTGTTCTGGAAGCAGCTGGATAAGACGCGTGTTTATGAGAATAGGACGGCACAAAAGCCGGGAGCCGTCGATCGCGTGTTGAGTAAGCAGTTTCAGGCATGGGTAGTAGCTACAAAGAAGAAGGCCTCTAAAAAAAAAAGTTAAAAGCGCAAAACCTAGAAAGCCGTAGCTGGTAGGCCTTCGCGAGCTCGCTGCGCACCAATAGACTAGGCCCTTGCTGTTATGATCGTGCTTGACTCACCGCTTGAGCTTAGCCGTCAGCGCGGTAACGTCTTTGCCATCCCTATTGCCGCCGTCTCGTATCGCTGCCACCACCGTTGCCGCGTCGTTGCAACACGCAAAGCCAATCTCGAATCGTGCGGAATCGAGCGTATCAACTCGCAGGAAGTGATTTTTCCCCAATACCGGCGGCCTGCTATGATGGGTTTCAATCGGAAGGACTTCCAATGCGGCGCATTGCGAGTATCATCGTAGTTTCGGCTTTGAGCGCGTCTGCGCCGAGCGCACTGGCGGCCCCTAAAAACCCGCAGCAAGCTGAATTTGAGAAGAGGTTCGATCGGGAGGCGGTTTTGGTCCGAACCTGCCCAGGGGATCCGGCCTATGCGTCCGGCCCAACATCCAACACACAGCGCGTTTATCGCTTTGAAAAGGAGCTGTGGGTAAGGACCGTCAAGGGCTACCAGCGCGTGGACGGCGCGCCCGATACGGTTTGCGAGCTGCTGATACCAGCCTCGAAGAAGTGACAGGTCGCAGCGCCTTTGCTCTAACGGAGAGATGTAGATGGCCGCGCCGAAGTATGGCGACCTCGTTAAAGGCGAAGAATACCTCACCGTCATTTGCCCAAATGAAGTCTGCAAAAACGTCATCCCGATCGCGCCGGCTGGCGTTGTCCACACTCCCAAAGTCGATCGCGCGATAACGATCGGCTGCCCCTTCTGCGGCAAGTCAGCGGATCACTTTCCGCGCGACGCGGGAATCCGCCCGCTGGATATCCTCCCGCCAACCGCGCAATAACGGCCACTTGGAGCCGAGGATCGTCTTTTGATGATTGGGGTGGGCTCGAACCCTGCGAAACGTGGCCCGGGTGTGCCTTTAACGTGGAAACTGCGCAGCGGTCCCACAAAATGCTTAGTTTTGAAGGGATTGAAAAGGCACCGGTCCAGCTTCGGAGGGCAACGCTCTATCCAGCTGAGCTACGGGTGCAGTGGGGCTTCATTTAGCCGATTGGTCTGGCATCGGCAACGGCCTTTGGGGCACCTTGAGGCGCCCGGCAATACGAAGGTGGCAGGACGGCGGGCCTCATCCCCGTCAAAAATCTGATCCGTTCCGCCGGATTGGTGCTAGTCTTGGTTCGTTGATCTTCTCGACCATCGATGGGGACGTCCGATGTATAAGAAGGTTCTTCTGGCCTATGACGGGTCTGTAGAGGGCCGGCGCGCCCTGCGGGAGGGCGCCAAGCTCGCGCAAATGTGCCGTGCCGAGGTCTTCCTGCTGGCGGTTGTCGAGGTTTCCTCGATCATGACGCCGGAGGCCGGGCTCACCATTCCGATCGAGCTGCAAACCGAAGACTACAAGGCGATCCTGGCCGAAGGCACGGAGCGGCTGAAGGCGGTGGGCTTTACGCCGACCTCGCGGCTGGAGGTGGGAGATGCCGGGCAAAAGATCGCGGAAGTGGCCGAGGAAATCGGCGCGCATCTCGTGGTCGTCGGGCATCGCCCGCAAGGGCCGCTGGCGCGGTGGTTCGGTTCCGTCGGCAGCTATCTGGTCAAGCGGCTGCGCTGCAGCGTGCTGGTCGCCCAGACCGAGATCAGCGACGATGAATTCGAGCGGCTGAAGCCGCCGGCCGAGACCGCAGCCTAGGCTCAGTTTTGCACCGCGCCGGATCGATCGGAGAGATCGTTACGCCGGAACGATGATCTTGCCGATCGGCCATAGCGCGATGCCGGCGAGTTTGAGGTGTGCCCAGGCGAAGGGAATGCCGATGATGGTCACGGCCAGCACAACCGCCGTGACGACATGCGCGAGCGCCAGCCACCATCCCGCCAGCACCAGCCAGATGATGTTGCCGACGACGCCGAGCGGCCCGGTGCCGATATCCTCCTCACCGGTATAGAGGTCGCGCGACACCGCCCTGAACCCGAACGGAAACAGCGTGTAGGCCGCGATATTGAACGCCGCCCGTGCCCAGGGCAGGCCGATGATGGTGATGGCCATGATCACGGCGGCCACCAGCCAGCCGAATGCCATCCACGCGCCGCCAAGCACGATCCAGACAATATTCAGAAGTAGCGAGACCGGTGACATGGCCCATCTCTACCGTGCCGGGGACGCCATTGAAACTCAAAAAGCCCGCTGCGGCAGGAATTGGCTTGTGCGCGTCGGCATCCGGAACTCGATTGCCGCAGGCCGTTCAGGCGCTAAACTGCTTTCCAATACGATCCGAACAACAGGCGTCCTTTAGGGAGAAGCGTCGATGCGTCCGCTCGAATTCGGCTGGTATCTGCCCACGCATGGCGACACCACGGCCTATGGGCTGATGGAGGCGCAGGTCGCAGGTTCCCCTGAACTCTGTGATCGCGTGGTGCAGGCGGCGGAAGCGGCCGGGTTCGAATATTTGCTGATACCGGTGGGCTCGGTGTGCTGGGAGGCATGGATCACGGGCGCGTTCATGGCGGCGCGGTCGCGGACGATCAAGCCGCTGATTGCAGCAAGGCCCGGCTACATCAATCCGGTGCTGCTGGCCAAGATGATCTCGACCTTCGACCAGATGTCGGGCGGCCGCATCTGCATCAATCTGATTGCGGGCCAAAACGAGAGCGAGGTCGAAGGCGAGGGCGTGCGTTACGCCAAGGAGGAGCGCTACGCGCTGATGGAGGAGGAGGTCTCGATCCTCAAGGCGCTGTGGACCACGCGCGGCCCGGTGACGTTCGAAGGCAAGTTCCACAAACTGTCGGGCGCGCATATCAGGCCGCGTCCCTTGCAGCACCCATTTCCAAAATTCTATCTCGGCGGCGGGTCGCGCCAGGCCTGGGAATTGTCGGCGAAACATTCCGACGTGCATCTGTTCTGGGGCGACCTGCCGGAACGGATCGCCGGAAACATCGCCGAGATCAGGCAGATGGCCCGCGCCCATGACCGCGAGAACGACATCGGATTCGGCATGCGGCTGCAGGTGATCTGCCGTGAAAACGAAGCGGACGCCTGGGAGGCCGCGGATCAGCTGGTGCGTCACGCCACCGACCGGCAGAAGCAGGAGATGAAGACGCTCTACAACAAGTCAGAGGCGAACCTGCGCGTGCAGCAGCTTGCCCGCGACCATGGCGACCTGCTGCTGCCGCATCTATGGACCGGCATCACCAAGGTTCGCCCGGGTGCCGGCATCGCCGTCGTCGGCAATCCCGCGCAATGCGCGGATACGCTGCAGCAATTCATCGATGCTGGCTGCCATTCGTTCTGCCTGTCCGGCTATTTGCACGACGAGGAGGCCGAGCGTTTCGGCCGGATGATCCGCCCCATCCTCGCCGAGAACAATCGGGGTCGCTGGGCTGCGTAGGGCCGCGCGGGTCGACATCGCGGGTCAGGCCGAGGCGAGCGCGGCTTCGCTGCCAACGCCGATCAACCGCCGCACCTCGGCAGCCGGCTTGGGGGCACTGAACAGGTAGCCCTGCATCTGGGTGCAGCCGAGCCTCTTCAGCAAGGCCTTCTGCTGTTCGGTTTCGACGCCCTCGGCGGTCGTGATCATGTTGCGCGAAGTCGCGATGTTCACCACCGCCTGCACGATCGTCTCCGAGCCGTCGACCTCGATGTCGCTGACGAAGCAGCGGTCGATCTTGATCTTGTCGAACGGGAAGCGCTTCAGATAGCTCAGCGAGGAGAAGCCGGTGCCGAAATCGTCGAGCGCGATGCGCACGCCGATGGCGCGGAGCTGATGCAGGATCGCCAGCGCGGTCTCGTCGTCATGGATCAGGACCGCCTCGGTGATTTCGATTTCCAGCCGATCTGGCGGCAGGCGGGAGGTGGCAAGTGCGCCCATGATCCGAAGTGCGAGTGTCTGGGATCTCAACTGGACTGGCGAGACGTTGACGGCGAGTCGCACATGGGCCGGCCAGCTGGCGGCCTCGATGCACGCCGTCTGCAGCACCCAATCGCCGAGCTCGTTGATCAGGCCGATATCTTCCGCCAGCGGGATGAATTCCGCCGGTGAGACCATGCCGCGTTCGGGGTGGCGCCAGCGCAGCAGCGCCTCGCAGCCCACCACCTCGTTGCTGCCGAGGTCGAGCAGCGGCTGATAGTGAATTTCGAAACCGCGATCGACCATCGCCTGCCGCAGGTCCTGCTCCATGGTCAGCCGCGCCTTGGCGCGGGCATCCATGACCGGCTCGAAGAAACGATGGGTGCGGCGGCCTTCGGCCTTGGCGCCGTACATCGCCAGATCGGCGCTCTTGATCAGCTGGTCGAGATCGGTGCCGTCCTGCGGCGCCAGCGCGATGCCGATGCTGGCGTCGGTCGAGAGTTGATGGCCGAGGCAATGATGGGGTTGCCGGATCGCCTCCTGGATCCGCGTCACGAATTCGACGACGTCGTCGCGGTCGCCGGCCGCGGTCTGGATTACGGCGAATTCGTCGCCGCCGAGCCGCGCAATCAGATCGGTCGGCTTGAGGCAGTCCTTGATACGGGAGGCGACGGCCTTCAACAGTTCGTCGCCGACATGATGCCCGAGCGAGTCGTTGATGCCCTTGAATTCGTCGATATCGATATAGAGCAGCGCGAATTGTTCGCCGCCGACGGCCTTCTGCAACTCGCGCTCGATCTGTTCGCGGAACAACACCCGGTTCGGCAAGTCGGTCAGCGCGTCGTAATGCGCGAGATGGGCGATCTTTTCATCGGCGCGGCGACGCTCGGTAACATCCTCGACGACATGGACGATGTAGCTGGGCTCGCCGGCCTGATTGCGAATTCCGAGCCGTCTGGAGGTGATGTAGCGACGGCCCATCGCCTGGGTTTCCCAGAGATGCTCGTCCTTGAACAGGCCGTCGGCGGATCGCAGCGCCTTGTCGTCGTCGGCCGTGACGATCTCGGCGGATGCTTGCGGAAATATGTCGAAGGCGGTTTTGCCGATGATGCTGTCGCGGGAAATGCCGAATTGAGTCTCGGCCACGCGGTTGGCCAGAAGATAGCGGCGATCCCGGGCGCCCTTCACGGTGATCTGCGAGGGGATGTGATCGATGATCTGGCTCAGGAAAGCATGGTTGCGGTCGCGTTCCTGCTCGAGTTTGCGACGCTCGGTGACGTCCTCGATGGTGGCGATCCAGCAGCCATGCGCCAGCGGCCGGCTGATGGCCAGGAAGCT
Organism: Bradyrhizobium sp. AUGA SZCCT0176; assembly: GCF_018130145.1. Lineage (GTDB taxonomy): Bacteria > Pseudomonadota > Alphaproteobacteria > Rhizobiales > Xanthobacteraceae > Bradyrhizobium. The sequence continues at coordinate 548,497 of NZ_JAFCMB010000001.1, forward strand.
TCGCCCGTCCGGGCACTGCATCATGCTGTGGTCGGCCTCACCCCGTGCGATATTCCGCAAAACGCCGGAACAGAATTCCTTGACGTCGCCGCTAAAGGCTCCCTTGTCCTTGCGGTGCTGGATCAGGTCGGAGAAATGACAGCCGGGCTTTACGATGTCCGGCGACAGGTTGAACATGTCGATGTAGCGCTGGTTGACGGTGACGATGCACGCGGAGGCGTCGTACATCACCAGGCCCTGGATCATGTTGTTGAGCGCGGTGTCGAGCCGGTGCCGTTGCGATTCCAGCCGTTGCTGCGCCTCTTTGCTTTGCCGGGTCATCTGCCGGATGATGAGGAACAGGATCAACGCGATCGTCGATGCCGACAAGATGGCGGCGCTGACCAGGAACCTGGTCTGGGCCTCCCAGTCGGCCAGCGCGGCGGTCATCGAATTGGTCGCGACGACAATGATCGGGAAGCGGCTCAACTGGGCCGCGGACCCGAGCCGTTCCCTGCTGTCGATCGGGCTTTTGACGCGCAGCGTCTGCTGACCGCCCTGCGTCAGGACACGCTGCAGCAGCGGCGCCGATTTGAATTTTTGTCCGACCAGGTGTTCGGCGCGCGGATGTCGCGCCAGCAGGGTGCCGTCGGCGTGAAACATCGAAACGGCGGCGTCCGCTCCGATCGCGACGGAAGCAAAGAACTTCACGTAATTGGAAGGATCGATGCGCCGCGTCATCACGCCGAGAAAGACACCATCTTCGCCGGTCAGCCGATGGGCAACGACCGTGTTCAGACTGCCGCTGACAAGGCTGCGAAGCGCCTCGGTCTGGATCGAAGGTGATTGCGGATTGAATTTGAAGGAATTGAAGTAGGCGCGTTCGGAGATGTTGAGGGCCGGCGTCGGTAACGGCCGCGACCAATTGATGATGTTGCCGTCGGCGTCATAGATCGAAATGTCGCCGAGATAGGACAGGACGCCGGCTTTGGATCTGAGGATTTCGTGAGCTTCCAAACTCGACATCAATTTCCGGAACGCCTGCGGCGAAGCGATGCCGGGAATGTGCAACCGCGCTATCACGTCGGCGGCGATGGTGTCGGAGTCCTCGAATTGCTGGTCGAAGTGACGGGTGAGCAGCAGTACGGTGTTTTGCAATTCGCGTTCGCTGTTAGCCAGCGCGCGCTCGCGGAATTCCGCGACCATCATGATCGTGCCGGCAAAAATCGCCGCAACCAGCAGGGCCCCGCAAACGGTCAGCCACAGCACCGGACCACGGATCGTCGTGCCGAGACGCCGACTGGCCGCCGCGGCTCGGGACACCATGCTTTTCAGGTCGCGAAACAGAACGCGCATTCCCCTTCTCCCCGGGAACTACATACGATGCGCTCATGTCATAAGCCGTTAGGAAATCCGGTTACCTAAGGTTTAATCCAGCCCTCTAGGCACCGTTTGCGGCCGCACTGCGCGCATGGCCGGCTGCGCGGTGCGCAAGGTGGTATCTGTCTGATTTTACAACTTTCGGGATTGGGGTCGGCGGGGGCGATGCGCGGACGCTAAGCTGCCTCAGCGGCGATAGCCGCTGGCGCGGGAAAAGGCCGGGCGGGTTTCCTGTGCCGGGCGGCTCGACAGGCTGGCGCGCGTTTCGCTGGCGAGCGGTGCGGCCGGCCTGAGATCTTCCAGGAAGATCGGCTTGGAGAAGTAATAGCCCTGCGCATAGCGGATCTTGGTCGCGGCCTGCAGATAGGCCAGTTCCTCGAAGGTTTCGAGGCCTTCGGCGATCACGGTCATGCCGAGCGCTTCGCTCAGCGATTCGATCGCCCGCAAAATGCCCTGGCTGCGCGGCCGCAGATGGATGTCGGTGATGAAGGAACGATCGATCTTGATTTCGTCGGCGGTGATGTCGGCCAGCGCCGACAGCGACGAATAGCCGATGCCGAAATCGTCGATCGAGATGCCGACGCCGAGCTTGCGGAAGATCGGCAGGATTTCATCCTGGAAATGCGTCTTGGTGACGAAAGCGTCTTCGGTCACCTCGATCATGAAGCGCTTCGGAAACCCGGTCGCCTCCAGCGCCTGCGCGAACGGCCGCATGAATTCGGGATTGCCGGCCTGCTTGGCCGCGACGTTGATGCTGATCGTGGTATCGGGACCGAAGGTCTCGTTGATCAGGTCGATCGACTTGACGATCTCCGCCAGCACCAGATGGGTCAGTTCGTCGATCAACCCCAGTTCGACGGCGAGCTTGATGAAGGTGCCGGGGGCCTGAATCACGCCCTCATCGTCCCTGAGCCGCACCAGCGCTTCGATGCCCTTGACGGCCTTGGTGCGGATGTCGACCTTGGTCTGGAACGCACAGCAGAAGCGCTTTTCCAGGATTGCCAGCCGCAGCGATTGTTCGACCTTCATCCGCGCCAGCGCCTCGCGTTCCATGCTGGAGTCGAAGAACGCTGCCCCGCCCTTGGCTCCGTTCTTGACGCGGTACATCGCGATATCGGCATTTTGGCGCAGCGTGTCGTAGGTCTTGCCGTGCTCGGGATAAAGGCTGACGCCGATCGACGTCGAAGCGAATATCTCCGATTCGTCGATGAAGAACGGCGCCTTCAGCCGTTGCAGCATGAAATGGATGTATTCGGCGACTTCGCTCTCGCTCTGGACCGGATTGAGCAGCAGCATGAACTCGTCGCCGCTGATCCGCGACAGGATGTCGGATTCGCGCAAATCCATGCCCAGCCGCTTGGCCATTTCGACCAGCAAGGCGTCGCCGATCGCGTGGCCGTAATAGTCGTTGATGTGCTTGAAATTATCGACGTCGAGAAACGCGAGCGCGAAGTGGCCGTGGACATTGCCTTGTTGCAAATTGCCTTGTTGCAAATTGCCTTGGGCGCTGTCGCGCGCGAGCAGCGTGTTGACGCGGTGTTCGATCACCCGCCGGGTCGGCAATCCCGTTAGTTCGTCATAATAGGCCGAGCGGAACAACGAATCCTCGAACGCCTTTTGTTCGGTGATATCGGCGGAACTCGAGAGCAGCAAGTTGCGTCCGGCGATCTGGATCGGCCGGTGTGAGGTGAGAAATACGTGCTTGGCCGGACCGGAGGTCACGGCCTCTTCCAGTGTGGCCGCGTGGCCGCTGCGGAGCAAATCGAGACAGGTCTCCTGGCGATCGCTCAATTGCGAGGGCGCAGGCGCGGCCGCGGCCATCTGCAGTAACGCCGCGGCGGCGTCGTTCACCAGCAGGAACTCGCCTTGCTCGTCCTGAACCGTCACGCCGGTCGGAAGCAATCTGAGGACATCCCGCAGAATGCTCAATTCGGTACCAAAAGCGCCTTCGTTACCGGCGCCAGTCGCTGCCGCCTGAAGGTCATGTTTATAGGGACTATGCATGCAGCGGAGCTTGCCAAAGTCCCTTCTAATTTTGGTTAAGTGGAACTGTGAAAAACCGCGACACTCCTAGAAGTTGGCGCTTTCGGACCACACGGCCGCAATCGTCATTAACAGAATCTCAATTCGGAATGCGGCCGCGTGCGATAATTGCGAATTGTGCCTTCAGGTTGTGCAGCCGCGTTCAGCTCGCGGGGATGCGACACTGCATCGTGCAGTGAACGCCGGTCTTCAGGAAACTGACTTCGGTCTTGCCGTCGAACGAGCGGAGTGCCGATTGCAACAGCTTGGTGCCGAAGCCCGGCGCTCCGATTTTTTCAACCGCAGGCCCCTCGGTTTCGTCCCAGGTGATCTTGAGCCAAGCCACATTGAGTTTGTCGTCTGACACCGTCCACGACACCTGCAACATGCCATTCGCAGCGGAAAACGCGCCGTACTTCCCGGCATTGGTGGCCAATTCGTGGAAGATCAGCGCCAGGCTGACCGCCAGTTTGGCCGGAAGGAATAGCGGATCGCCGTTCAGGTTGAATCGGACATGGCCGTAAGGCCCGAGTTCGGAGCGCAGCAAGTCCTTGATATCGCAGCCGCTGCCATCGACCCGTGCGATCAGATCGTCGGTTGCCGACAGCGCGCGGATCCGGTGATCGATGCTGTTCCAGACCTGCGGTTCATCATGCAAGACCTGGTGCAGAACGGCGTGAATCGTCGATGTCTTGTTCTTCAGCCGGTGCTGCAGCTCGTCGACGATCAGCTTGCGGTATTCCTCTTCCTCGGTCAGGCGTTTGGCGATCTGCCGCTGTTGTACGACGATGGTCCGGTAGTGCTCGACGCCCCATATTGTGAGGCCGCAGACCGCCCAGAAAATCAGCAGCAACGCCAGGCGCGCGGAATCGGCCACGGTGCCGCTGAAATTGATGGCGACGCCAAGCGTGCCGCCGGCAAGCGCCGTTGCGATCCCGATCCGGAAGCCGCCAAAGGCGGTGGCAAAGAACACGGCCGGAAAATACGGCGTGAAGAATACGTCGGGGCGGATCTGGGCCAGTCCCCACCGCGCCAGGGTCGCCAAAACGAGGCAACAGACCGCAAAGGCGGTGCTGAATAGCGGTGAGGGCTGGGAAATTCCCTGCCAGCCATGCCTGAACTCGTCGATCAATTTCGTCATCGGTGTTGTCACTTCACGTGATCAGCGAATCCAAAATAAGGCCGACCCTAACGGAAATCGGGGATATCGAGCCCGCCGGCAACGACGAGGCGGTCCTGCCATGGCGATGTCAGCGCGATAAGCTCGCTTGCGTTGTTCCCGGCGGGCGGGAATATTGGCATCAACAAAAACGGGAGGAATGGATGAACCGTCTCATTCGCGCGTTCGGCGCATCGGCCCTCTTTGTCCTTGCGGCCACCGGGAACAGTTGGGCGGACCCGGTGCTCCCCATGGCTGTGACGCCCGAAGACGTCGGCCTGTCCTCCAGCCAGCTGGCGCGCATCGAGGCGGTGACCCAGAAATACGTCGAAACCGGGCTGGTGCCGGGCGCCGTGATGCTGGTGGCGCGGCGCGGCAAGATCGCCTGGCACAAGACCATGGGGTTCCGCGACCGCGCGGCGAAAGACCCGATGCGACCGGACTCGATCTTCCGCATCTATTCCATGACCAAGCCGATCGTCTCGGTCGCGGCCATGATGCTGGTCGAGGAGGGAAAGATGCAGGTCAGCGACCCCGTATCGAAATTTATTCCGGAAATCGGCCGCATGAAGGTGGGCAATGAGACCACCGAGAACGGCAAGCCGGTGCTGCAATTGACCGATCCCGCCCGCGAGATGACGGTGCAGGACCTGTTGCGGCACACCTCCGGGCTGATCTACGGCGCGCGCGGCAAATCGCTGATCAATGCGGCCTATGTCGAGGCCAGGATCGGCGGCCGTGATGCCAGCAATGAGGAGTTTGTCGCGAAATTATCGAAGCTGCCGCTGCGGTTCTCCCCCGGCGAGCGCTGGGAATACGGGGTGTCGACCGACGTGCTGGGGCGCGTGGTCGAAGTCGTCTCGGGCAAGACGCTGGGCGAATTCCTGAACGAGAGCATTCTGACGCCGCTCGGCATGACCGACACGGGCTTCTCTGTGCCGTCCGACAAGCTCAATCGCGCCGCCCAGCCCTGGCAAATGCCCGAATCGCCGCCGATGACGCCACGCTTCGACGTAGCGCAAAAGCCCCGTTTCGAATCCGGCGGCGGCGGCCTTACCAGCACGATGGACGACTACCTGCGCTTTGCGATCATGCTCGCCGATAGCGGCGAATTCGCCGGCAAGCGCCTGCTCGGCAACAAGACCGTCGATTTCATGACGGCGGATCATACTTTGGCGCGGCCGGGCCGGCCGCCGGGGCTGGGTTTTGGCCTCGGCTTCGAGGTTCGGACCAGCGTTGGGGATGCCGCCTTGCCGGGCTCGCTCGGGGAATATGGCTGGGCCGGCAACGCCGGCACGCTGTTCTGGATCGATCCCAAGGAACAGTTGATCGCGATCTACATGGTGCAGGTCGATGACGGCGTGCGGATCATGCTGCGCAATCAGTTCCGGACCATGGTCCAGTCCGCGATCATCAACTAGGATTTCTCAGGTTTCGCAAAGGGGATGGTGAAATGGGACGGCTGGACGGCAAGGTCGCGGTGATCACGGGCGCGACCAGCGGCATCGGACTGCATACGGCGGAAATTTTCGTCGCCGAAGGCGCGAAGATCGTCATCGCCGGACGCCGCGCGCCGGAGGGCGAGGCGCTGGCCAAAAAACTCGGCGCTACTTGCATCTTTCGTCAGACCGATGTCACGGTCGAGGAGCAGATGAAGGCGCTGATCGGGCTTTGCGTGGAAAAGTTCGGCAGGATCGACTGTCTGTTCAACAACGCCGGCGGTCCGGCCCAGACCGGCGGCATCGAAGGCCTTGAGGTCGATCGCTTCGATGCGGCGATGGCGACGCTGGTGCGCAGCGTGATGCTCGGCATGAAGCACGCAGCACCCCAGATGCGCAAGCAAGGCTCCGGCAGCATCATCAACAATGGCAGTATCGCAGGGCGGCTTGCCGGCTTCTCGTCATCGATGGTCTACGGCGCGGCCAAGGCCGCCGTCATCCACCTCACCAAATGCACGGCGATGGAGCTCGGCGAATCCAACATCCGCGTCAATTCGATCTCGCCGGGTGCAATCGCGACCGGCATCTTCGGCAAGGCGCTGGGCCTTTCGGTGGAAGCCGCCGAAAAGACCCCGAGCGTGATGCGTGAGGTCTACAAGACCGCGCAGCCGATCCCGCGCGCCGGATTGCCTGAGGATATCGCGCATGCCGCGGTGTTCCTCGCCAGCGACGAATCCTCTTTCATCAACGGCCACGATCTCGTTGTCGACGGCGCCATCACCGGCGGCCGCAACTGGACCCAGCAGCAGCAGGGCTATGTCGCGCTGCGCAAGGCATTCGATCAGGGATAGGTATGGGGAGTTAACCGTCATTGCGAGCGCAGCGAAGCAATCCATTCTTCCTTCGTTGCGCCATGGATTGCTTCGCTGCGCTCGCTTGCACAAACGCTTTGCGTTTGTTGCAGGCAATGACGACGAGATAGTGGAAGGAGAAGAAGAAATGTCTGCAACACTTGGTTTGTCACCCGCCAGTCCCCAAGGGCGGCCGTATTATCTCGCCGTGATCGCCGGCCTCGCCTGCGCCTTCGTGATCGGAAAGACGCTGCCATCCACGATGGATGCGATCTCGGCGATTATCGAGCCGCTTTGTTCGAACGCTGCGGCCGCAGGCTCGCCGCTCGATACCGTCGAGCCGATCGGCTCGTACGCGCTCCCGAACGTGCCGGGCAAGAGGGTGACGATCGTGCGCGTGTTCTACGGGCCCGGCGGGTTCACCCGCGCGCACCGGCATGCCGGCTCCGTCACCGCCTATGTCACCAAGGGCGAAATCCGCTCGCAGCTTGCCGGCGGTGTCGTCGAGACGTTCAAGGTGGGGCAGTCGTTCTTCGAACCGCCCGGTGCCGTGCACCTGGTTTCGGCCAATGCCAGCATGACAGAGCCCGCGGAATTGATCGCGGTATTCGTCGCCGATGAAGGCGCGCAGCTCACGACGTTTGTGGAGTAGCTGGAGATCGTAGATCGTAGGGTAGGCAAAGCGAAGCGTGCCCACCATTCTGCCAACGGCCTCGGATAGATGGTGGGCACGGCGCGAAGTGCGCCTTTGCCCACCCTACGCATTCCTCTGTCACACTGCCTTCAGCACGACCTTCAGTCCGTCCCGCGGTTTTGGGATCGGCCACATCTGCCAGTCCGGCTTGTAGCCGGGCTCCAGCGAGACACTGAGATTCTGCAGGAAATGCCGTGCAAAGCATTTCGCCTGCATATAGGCAAAATGCAGCCCGAGGCACATATGCGCGCCGCCGCCGAACGGCACCCAGGCGAAGCGATGACGGTTGCGCTGCGCCTCGTCGGTGAAACGCATCGGATCGAATTTGTCCGGATCGGGCCAGATCTCGGCCATGTGATGGGTGAACAGCGGATTGACGCCGACCAGGGTGCCGGCCGGGATCGCATAGCCCTTGAAGGTGAAATCGCGGACGGCGCGGCGCGGCATCGAGGGTACCGGCGGCTTCAGCCGCAACGCCTCCTTGAACGCCATCTCGCTCAGCGGCATTTTCTCAAGATTGTCGATGCTGGAGGGGTCGTTGGCCTCGATGCCGAGCCCTTTGACTTCCTCGCGCAGCCGCGCCTGCCATTCTGGATGCGCGGCAAGCTCGCCGACAAAGGAGGTCAACGACGACGTTAGCGTGTCATGCGCCGCCATCATCAGGAAACTCATATGATCGATGACGTCCTGGGTCGACAGCAGCGCGCCGTCCTCATGGGTGGCCTGGCAAAGCTGCGAGAACAAATCGTCGGCGCCGCCGCGCGCGCGGCGGATCGGAATTTGTTCGGAGAAATAGGCGACGATCCGCTTGCGCCCCGCGACGCCGCGGCCCATCTGCGTGAACGGCAGCGGGTATCGGATCGGCGCCACGGCCGCCGCCACCATGTCGACGAAGGCGCGCGTGATCTCGTCCACCTCGGGACCGATCTCGGCGCCGAGAAACGATGTTGCCGCCAGATCGAGCGTGAGCTGCTTCATCGCGGGATAGACCAGCATCTCGCCGGGTTGCGCCTTCCATTGCTTGACGCGCACGGCAATGCCGCGGTCGAGATCAGTGAGGTAGGATTTCATCGGTCCCGACTTGAACGCAACCGACAGCGCACGGCGGTGCAAACGATGTTCCTCGAAGTCCAGCAGCATCAGCCCGCGCGGAAACAGCCGGCCGAGGATCATGCCCCAGCCATGGGTCGAGGAAAATTGCTTGGCCTGGTCGAACAGCAGCAGTTCGTTGGCCTCGGGGCCGAGCAGGTTGATGCTGGTCTCGCCGAACACGTGGCTGCGATAGACCGGGCCAAATTTGGCGTGCATCCGCTCGACCTGCCCTTTGGGATCGGCGAGCACCTCCAGCGTCTTTCCGATCACCGGCCAGCCTTCGTCGCCAGGTATGTGCTTGAGTGAATTACGCTTCGGCGGTGTAAGGGTGATCGCGGGGGAGGCCACATTCTGCATCGACATGGCGATTTGCTCCGGTTCGGCTCTGGCCCATTATGTGGGATCATCGGCATAACCAAGGCTGGAAAATAACGCTTTGTTGCGTCGATGCAAAGCCAATAGCTCCGGTCGCGCGCCGGCTCATCCAAGCCGCGCCACAAGGCCGCGGGCCGTGCTAGGGTGCGGCAAAATAAAGCCGGTCAGGGAGAACTGATATGTCGAGAATATTGGGTGTGATTGCCGTCACGCTGGCGGCGATGGTCGCCGGACCAATCGCCGCACAGGCGCAGACCATGCCCGCCATCACCAGCTTTGGTCCGGATTTCCCCAAAACCGGAATCTTCATCGGCAACAGCTTCTTCTATTACAACAACGGCCTGCCGGGTCATCTGTCGTTGATGGAAAAGGCCGCCGACCCCGAGAACGTGCAGGCCTACCGCAACACCATGGTGACGATCGGCGGTTCCGGCTTCGACTGGCATGATATCGAAAGCTATTTCCGGCCCAATGCGATCGGCAGCTATTCCTTCGACCCGAACAACAATGTCGTCTTCAACAAGCTCGACCGGCTGTTCGACGTCGCCGTCATGATGGATTGCAGCCAGTGCCCGATCCATCCCACGCTCAAAACCGTATTCACCGACTATGCGAAGAAGAACAGCACCATCGTGCGCGCCAGGGGCGCCAAGCCCGCGTTCTTCATGTCCTGGGCCTATGCCGACAAGCCGGAGATGACGGCGCAATTGGCCGAGGCCTACACGATTGCCGGCAACGAGAACAACGCGCTGGTGATTCCCGCAGGCCTTGCCTTCGCACGCGCCATCAGCAAGCAGCCCGAGCTCAACCTCTATGCGCCGGACAAGCGTCATCCGTCGTTGGCCGGCACGTATCTCGCGACTTGCGTGGTGTTTGCGTCGCTGACCGGGCGCTCGCCGGTCGGCAACCCGTATCTCGCCGGCATCGATGCGCCGACCGCGAAATTCCTGCAAACCGTGGCGTGGGAAACCGTGCAGAGCTATTACGCGAAGTAGAAATTCTGGAGTGAGGCGCCGCGGAGAGCATCCGCGGCGCTCGAAACGTCAGGCCTTGCGCTTGGCGGCTTCCTTTTGCAGGTCCGGCGCATTGATGGTGGGGATCGCCACCCGTCCGGGGCCGGTGACCGCGAGGGCCGCGGCGGCCTTGTCGTTTTCCATGATCTTGGCCATCACGGCTTGTCCTGCGCGCTCGAACACCGCGCGGTTTTCGACCAGGAATTTCTGCGACTCGCGCAGTCCCTTCACGTAGCCGTTGATCTCCGGGATCACGTAGCGCGCCACCATGTCCCAGCTGCGTCGGGTGTTTTCCGGATTGGCCCAGTCATGCACGAAGCCGACGATGGTGCCGACGCCGCCGGAAACCGCCATCAGATTCTTGATGGTCTTGATCAGGTCGTCAGGCGTGCCGATGGTGGAAGCGGCGGCTTCGCCGCCCGCGGTTTTCTCAAGCGCGTCCTCGGGTGACTTGAACGGCTCGAGGCCCGGCCGCTGCAGCGTGCCGACATTATATTCATTGTGCCACTTCATCAGGCCCGGGCCGGCCTCGCGATAGGCCTGTTCGCGCGTTTCGGCGATGTGCCAGGAGAGCAGCACGCGCCAGTCGGCGCGGCTCACGGTGGTGCCGGCCTTCTTGGCGGCGTCTTCCGCAAAGCCCCATTGCGTCGGCAGTGCCATCAGGCCCTGCGTCGACATCGAACCCAGCGAGATGATGCCGATGCCGTATTTGCCCGCCAGCGTCATGCCCGAGGGCGAAATCTGCGACGCCACCACGAACGGCATCTCTTCCTGCAGCGGCAGCAATTGCAGCGCGGCGTCGTTCATCTGAAACCAGTCGCTCTTGGCGGTGACGCGCTCGCCCTTGAACAGCCGGCGGATGACCGCGATCGCTTCGTCCTGGCGGTCGCGCTGCGTCATCGGATCGATGCCGAGGGTATGCGCGTCGGAGGCCAGCGCGCCCGGACCGGAGCCGAAGATGGCGCGGCCGCCGGTCATCCAGTCGAGCTGCACCATGCGCTGCGCGACATTGTAGGGATGGTGATACGGCAGCGACACCACGCCGGTGCCGAGCTTGATGCGCTTGGTGCGCTCGCCGGCGGCGGCCAGGAACATTTCCGGCGAGGCGATCATCTCCCAGCCCGAAGAATGGTGCTCGCCGCACCAGAATTCGTCGAAGCCGAGCGCGTCGATCTGCTCGACGAAGTCTAGGTCGCGGCGGAATTGCAGCAGCGGATTCTCGCCGATCGGATGATGCGGGGCGAGAAAGGCTCCGAATTTGAGGCGCGCCATGGGGTTTTCTCTCCGGATTTATTGTTCTTTGGAATTGCTCGGTGCCAAACTACGGGGTGGGGCAGGGCAAGGCAATCCTCCAAGCCCGCCGCTGGCGCATGGTTGTCGCGCAAGTTTGGCTGACATACCGTCGGCCGGAATTACTGCCACTCACCTCAGGGACCACCATGAATCGCATCCTCGCCCGATGAATCTGGCAAAACCCCGCATCGACATCGGCTTTGCCACCAATCACGCTCCGGCAGCGCTTGCGTTCTGGCAGAACGAGATCGGCCTACGGTTCGACCACACCCAACCGATCCGCCGCGGCTACAAGCAGCACCGCCACGATCTCTGCGGCTCGATCCTGAAGATCAATCAGGTCTATGAACCGCTGCCGGACAATCCGCCGTCGGGTTACCTCGAACTGCTGATAGCACGCGATGGCCTGACTGCGCCGCAGCCGATGGCCGATCCCGAGGGCAACCGCGTCTCGCTGGTGCCGAGAGGCATGTACGGCATCGAGCGCATCGGCATTCGCCTTGGCGTTCGCGACGTCGCGGCGCATCGCCGTTTCTACACCGAAGCACTGGGATTGCCGTTAGGTGAAGCCAACGCCAATGGCGCCGAGACGTTCCTCGCCGGCGACACGGTGCTAATCGTCGAGCCCGCGGCCGACGCGCCGCATGATGCTGCTTTTGAAGGCAAGGGTTGGCGCTACATCACGTTCCAGGTCTTCGAAGTCGACCGCGAGCACGCTCACGTGCTGTCCCATGGTGGCCGCGAAGCCCGCGCGCCGGTGACGCTGGGGACCACGGCGCGGATCTCGATGGTGCGCGATCCCGACGGCAACTGGATCGAGCTGTCGCAGCGGGCGTCGCTCACTGGTTCGCTGGAGCCTTCGCATGGATAGGTTTATGTGACGATGATCCGTAGGGCGCATCAGCAGATTTTGGGATACGCGTCGCCAAGTATCGCCTTGCCGGGCGCAGCCATCGATGGCATGCTCGGCAGATGACGCCCAAATGCATTTCGCTCAAGGCACCTTGGTGGCGCTCCTTTTAAGGAGCGGCACGGCGTTACTATTTTCAACGACCTTCGCCGCCGTGATCGGGTGAGCCAAGGTCGTTTTCCGGCAAGTCTCCAATCGCGGCGGCTCCAATCAGGAGAAGCCATATGCTTGTCGAGACTGTGCGACCAATCATTCTCACCGGTGATCGCACCACCGGACCCCTTCACCTTGGCCACTATGCAGGCTCGCTGAGAAATCGGGTTGCGCTTCAGCGCACGCATCGACAGTTTGTTTTGCTGGCCGATGCACAAGCCTTGACGGACAATATCGACGATCCCGAAAAAGTGCGCAGCAATGTGATGGAAGTGGCCCTCGATTACCTGGCCGTCGGCATCGATCCGGGCGAAACGACCATTTGCGTGCAATCTGCATTGCCGGCGCTTGCCGAACTTGCCCAACTGTATCTCAATTTTGTTTCCGTGGCCCGGTTGGAGCGCAATCCGACGATCAAGGATGAAATTCAGATGCGGGGCTTTGAGCGGGACATTCCCGCGGGCTTCCTGTGCTATCCGGTGGCGCAGGCCGCAGATATTACGGCATTCAAGGCGACCGTCGTGCCGGTGGGGTTGGATCAAGCTCCGATGATCGAACAGACGAATGAAATCGTTCGTCGGATCAATCGGCAGGTCGGTCGTGAGCTGTTGGTGGAGGCAAAGGCGCTCATTCCGGCAACGGGACGACTTCCCGGCGCTGATGGAAAGGCGAAAATGAGCAAATCCCAGGGGAATGCGATTTCGCTTTCAGCTTCGCCCAACGAGATCAGGGCTTTTGTAAATCGCATGTACACGGACCCGAATCACTTGCGCGCATCCGATCCCGGGGTCGTTGAAGGCAATGTTGTCTTTGCATACCTTGATGCGTTCGACACCGACCAAGCCGCCGTTGATGAACTGAAAGCGCGCTATCGGCGCGGAGGGCTTGGCGACGTGACGGTCAAGCGTCGCCTTGAAGACGTGTTGCAAGAGCTGTTGAAGCCGATCCGCGAACGTCGCCAGGCTGTGTCCAATGATCTCGGCTACGTGCTTGATGTGCTGCGTTCCGGCACGTCCAGGGCGCGCGCGATCACTCAAGCCACCTTCGATGAATTGCGCGATGGCTTGGGCCTGTTTTCGTTAGCCGGAACAAGATGAGATCGGCTGCCTGCGCCATCGTAGTTCTACGGAGAGCGATGCATAAAGGCTTAAGGAACTTTGACTAGGTCTGTCATCAGCATTCCAGAACAGAACGCGAAGGTCCCGGTCCTTCTGTGGCGGTCGAGCCGGGCTCTTCTCTCTAGCCTCCAATGAATCAGCTACCCGCAGGCGGCGCCGTGCTCAGCGGCGTCGCCTGTTATTTCATGACCGATCCATTTCGATGGCTGGGCTGATCACCCTTGCCTTACTGCACCGGCACGTTCAGCGCGCGCACCACGCGAAAACTGTAGCCGCCGCCGCCGACGATGCCGTTTTCGCGGTAGCCCGCGCGAACCATGTTGGCCATCCAGTCCCAGGTGCCGCCGCGTAGCATGCGCCGCTCGCAATTGCCCTCGAGCCAGGGTGAGCCATCGACCGGCGTATCTTCATTGTAGCGCTTGTTGAAGCAGTCCTCGGTCCACTCGAACACGTTGCCGTGCACCTGATACAGGCCGAACGGGTTGGGCGGATAGGAGTCCACCACCACGGGCCCCTTGCTGTCCGCACCGCGCGGCCCGGCGCCATAGGGGATCGATGCCTTGTAGTTGGCGTCCTGCGCGCTGATGGTGTTGCCGAACCAGAACGTCGTCGAGGTGCCGGCGCGGGTGAAATATTCGCGCTCGGATTCGCTCGGCAGCCGGTAGGTGCGGCCGACCTTCTTCGACAGCCACGCCAGATAGGATTTCGCGGCCACGAAATTGATGCCCTGCGCCGGCATGCGGCCGCGGCCAAAACCCTTGTCGTCGCCCTTGTCGCGGCCGCAGCCGCCGTCGGCGAGACAGGCGTCCCATTCGTCGAACGAAATGGTGAAGCGGCCCACTGCGAACGGCTTTGCAAAACTGACGCGATGAATCGGATCCTCGCCCTTGAAGCGGTCCGGCTCATCCGCGGGCGTCCCCATCATGAACGAGCCCTTCGGCACCACCACCATTTCAGGACAAACATCGCATTCCTTGAAACTGTCCTTTGGAATGAGCGACTGCTCGATCTCGGGCGTCAGCGGCTGGACGCGCTTTTCCGGAAAGAACTGCCGGGGCGCGCGCGGGGGCGGGGTCTGGCCTTCTTCCGCGACCGGTACCGGCGTCTGCATGCCCGGTGGCCACGGTTTTGTTGCCGACGCGCTGCCAGTGAATGAAACGGCGAGCACTGCGGCCATCGGCGCAAGGAGAAGCTTCGACACGAATTCCATAGGTCATCCCTTGCGCGGACCGGTAATGGTGCTTGGTCGCGGGCCAAGGGATTCGCGTTCACGGTAAATTTGAAGTCGTCGGGCGCCTAAGCTAGAGCAAGCCATGAGCTATTTTCCCGACGAATCCACCGGCCGCGCATGGGCACGATACGCAGTATTGGCATTGCCGCTGCTCTACCTGATCGTCGCCCTGACCTATTCGGCATACATGGCGCCGTGGGGGCGTCAGGTCGATCCCGAGTCGGCTTATGCGATGAACGGCCTTGCCTGGGCGGCGGGCTATCCCATGATGAAGAACGATCATCCCGGCACGACGACGATCCTGCTCGGCGGGATCGTCATGAAGCTCTATGCATTCATCAGCGGCCGTTCCGACATCATCGAATTCGGGCTGAAGAACTACGACGCATTCATCTACGCGTCGCGGGCCGTCGAAGCCCTGCTGATGTCGCTCGCCTTGCTGGCCTCCGGCCTCATGGTGCAGCGCGTGACGCGAAGCGCGATTGCCGCTGTTCTGTTACAGGTCGGGCCATTCGTCCATTTCGAGTTGATGCACTTCGAACTGATGCTGACCCCCGAAAGCCTGATGATTTCATGTGTCGTTCTGGGAACCGGGCTGGTGCTCAAGTCGGCGCTCGGCCGGGAGCCGCCGACCGCAGGTCTCGGCGTTGCGCAAGGCCTCGTGTTCGCACTCGGGCTGTCGTCCAAATATTTGTATGCGCCGCTGGCTATTCTTTCCGTGGCGCTGCTGCGAAGCTGGCGGGCGTATGTGCTGGCGACGCTGGTCGGCGCGTTCGGATTTTTTGTCTTCAACAGGATATTGAATCCGTACGTCTTCACGAGCGGATTCCATTGGCTTGTGAGCATCGCAACGCACAAGGGTATCTACGGCGCCGGCGAGCCGGGCTTCATCGACTTCAACCTGTTCTGGTCGAACATGGGCCAGATCATCGCGGCGAGCCTTCTGATCTCAGCGGTGTTCGTCCTTGGCGGGTGCGTTGCGCTGGCGCGAATGCTGACCAGCCGCGATTACCTGAATCCGGTCAGCCTGACGCTGCTGGCGTGTTTCGTCGCCTTTGCGGCGCAGCTGCTCGCGACGTCCAAGCATTTCAACCTGCATTACATGGTTGCGTCATGGACGCTGACCGGCGGCGTTCTCGTGCTGAGCATCATTGAGATGCGAAGACTGTGGCCCGCGCTGTCGCCACGCCTGCTTGCCGGCGCGGCAGGATTGATTTGCATCGCCCTTTTTTCGACGAGCCTGATCAGGCTCAAGGACGAAGCGGTGACATGGAGCGGCCTCAACAGGACCGGCGCCAGGCTGTCGCAAGCCGTTGTCTCCGTCGCGCCGACCTGCGCCAATGTCTCCAGCATGTTCGTGCGCGCGCCTGAGAACGAGTTGAACCACGGCGCGGACATGACACTCGGCACCCCGAAAATGACGGCCGACTTCTCGGAAGCCTATGCGCGGGCTTTCAAGGAGCCGTTGCTGGATCACAACTTCTACCGCAATGTCCTGCTGCGGAATTTCATCGTTCACGGCTACGATCAGCTCGCCCGTGAGTATCCGTGCATCGTCGTGCGGACCTCGCAGGAACTCAACGCCAGTACGTCGAGTGGTCTTCTGGAGTTGCGGCCCGATCATTGTGTCGTCGAGAGCATCCACGTTTACACGGTCGGGATGACGTGCAGGAAAATCCAGGACGCCATGGCGAAGTGAGCGTGTTCTGGGCGCCAGTCGGAGCGCCGCGAAGCAGTCCTACCGCGTCATCCTGTTCCACGCATCGAGCCCGGCGATTTTGTAGGCTTCCGCCAGCGTCGGGTAATTAAAAGTGTTCTGGATGAAATAGTCGATCGTGCCTTTGAGGTTGAGCACGGCCTGGCCGATATGGATCAGCTCGGTGGCGCCTTCGCCGAGGATATGCACGCCGAGCAGGCGGCGGGTCTTGGTCGAGAAGATCATCTTCATCATGCCGCTGTTCAGCCCCATGATGTGACCGCGCGACGTCTCGCGAAACCGCGCGACGCCGACCTCATATGGAATGCCGCGCGTGCGCACCTCTTCTTCGGTCAGCCCGGTGGTCGAAATCTCCGGCACCGAATAGATGCCGTAGGGAAAAAATTCCGGCGGTGCCAGCGGCTCCATGCCGAGCGCATGGCAGGCCGCGACGCGGCCTTGCTCCATCGAGGTCGAGGCCAGGCTCGGAAATCCGATCACGTCGCCGGCAGCGTAGATATGCGGCACGCAGGTTTGCAGTGTCAGTGGATCGACCGTGATGCGGCCGCGATGATCGACCTCGATCCCGGCGGAGCCGAGATTGAGCCGGTCGGTGGCGCCGACGCGCCCGGCTGCGAACAACAGCATCTCCGACGTCACGACGCGGCCGTCGGCAAGCTTGGTCTGGATGCCGCCGCCCGCGCTGTGTTCGATCGAGTTCACCGCGGAGCCGAGGCGCAATGCGACATTGCGGTCGCGCAGCTCGTGCATGAATTCCTCGATCAGTTCCTTGTCGATGAAATCGAGAAACGTCGGGCGCGGTTCGATCAAGGTCACGGCAACGTCGAGCGCGGAGAAGATGGTGGCGTATTCGACCCCGATCACGCCGGCGCCGATCACGGCCAGGCTGCGCGGCAGTTTCGGCAGGTCGATGATCTCGTCCGAGTCGAACACGGTCTTGCCGTCGAACGGTACGTAATCGGGGCGGAACGGCCGCGTGCCGCAGGCGATCAGGATGTGCGCGGCGGACACGGTTCGGGTCTCGCCATTGGCTGCCGTTATCTCGATCTGGTGCGGGCCGACAAAGCGGCCTTCGCCGGCGGCGGTGCGCACCAGATTGCGGCTGAACTGATGTTCGAGCACCTCGACCTCGTGATCGAGCGTCTTCTGCAGCCGCACGATCAGGTCCTGGGCGGCGATGTCCTGTTTCACCCGGTAGGACCGGCCATAGAAGCCGCGCTCGCGCCAGCCGGACAGATTGAGCACGGTCTCGCGCAGGGTTTTGGAGGGGATGGTGCCGGTATGGACGGAAACGCCGCCGACCCGGCGGCCCTTTTCCACCACCAGCACCGATTTGCCGAGCTTGGCGAATTGCACGGCGGCGCGGCGCCCGGAAGGGCCGGACCCGATCACCAGCATGTCATAGTCGTACATCTAGGCCGTCCCGAACTCACAAGCGCCTGAAAAAGCTGCAGGAAGCCTCAATCGCCATGCAGCAATCGGGCCAAATCCCCGGGACCTTTACCTCCCGGGTAATCGCTCGCATGACCGAAAGCTGTAACGGATGCGTGCAACAGATTTCGGACAAGGCCGCTGCCAATGCACCAGATCGTCACAAACCCCGTCGATAACTCAGTCGATTCCTGGCGCCGCTGGTGGGTGCTCGCGATCGTGGTATCCGCGCAATTCATGTTCGGGGTCGACGCCTTCATCGTCAACGTCGCGATCCCGACCATCGCGGCCGAGCTGCAGGCGAGCGCAGCGCAGATCGAGGCCGTGATCGTGGTCTATCTGATCGCCTACGCCACGCTGGTGGTTACCGGCGGCCGGCTTGGCGACATCTACGGCACGCGCAACGTGTTCATGTCGGGTGTGTTCGGCTTCACCGTCACCTCGCTGTGGTGCGGACTGGCGCAGTCCGGCCCCGAACTCATCCTGGCGCGGCTGGCGCAGGGGGCCACCGCGGCGCTGATGGTGCCGCAGGTGCTTGCGACCATTCATCTGCTGTTTGCCGATAGCTCGCGCGACCGCGCCTTTGCCATCTACGGCATCGTGCTGGGGCTGGCCGGTGCGGCGGGCTTTCTGCTCGGCGGCATTCTGGTGACATCAGATCTCGCCGGTCTCGGCTGGCGCGCAGTGTTTTTCGTCAACGTGCCATTTGGCGCGGTCATCATCGCCGCTGCTATGAAGCTGATGCCGGTGGCGCCGCGGCGCGCGGGCACGCGGCTGGATATTCCCGGCGCGATCGTGCTGTTCGTGGGCTTGCTGTGCCTGATCGGCCCGCTGCTGTTCGGCCATGATCTGCACTGGTCGCCTTGGGTCTGGCTGGTGATGGCAGCCGGAGTCGTCATCATCGCCGCGTTCCTGCGGCTCGAACGCTTCGTCGCGCAAAAGGGCGGCATGCCGCTGATCGATCTTTCGCTGCTGTCGGACCCCGCGTTCATGCGCGGGCTAGCAGCGGTGTTCTTTTTCTTCTTCGCCAATCTGTCGTTCTATCTGGTCATGACCATGTTCATGCAGAAGGCGTTGCAGATTCCGCCGCTGCAGGCCGGGCTCGTCTTCATCCCGCTGGCGCTGACCTTTGTGATCGCTTCGCGCCACAGCGGCGTGCGCGCAAGGCATCGCGGCACGCTGGTGCTGATCGAAGGCTGCGCGGTACAGCTCGCAGGTCTTGCCGCGCTGTTAGCTGTGATCGAATGGGGCAGCGCGCCATCAGCCATTGTGCTGGCGTTGGTGCTGACGATCTTCGGCTACGGCCAGGGATTGGTGATGGCGCCGTTGTCGAGCGCGGTGCTATCGACTGTAAAACCTTCGAGTGCGGGCGCGGGCTCTGGCATGTACGGCACCATTGCGCAGATCGCCAACGCTGCCGGTGTTGCCGCGATCGGCGCGGTGTTCTTTGCGATCGAAGCCGCGGGCGCGGCGCGACCGGCGCTTCTTGTCGCGTGCGCACTGTTCGCACTGTCGATCATGGCATGTGCCGCATTCCTGACATGGATGCGGCGCGCGACCTTGGGATGACAAATTAACGTCAATAACGAAAATTCAATTCTGGGGAACGACAGTGCACGGTCTTTTTATTTTGCACTGCAGCAACTATCTGGTTGAGGTGACGTTGTATGGACGATCACCTCCAGGAGCTGCCAGTTGTCCCTTACCAAGAACGTCGACTTTCTCCGCCATCTTCCTAAGCTGAGTGCCTTCAATGGCTTGCCGGGGTATGGCCGGAGCATTGTGCACAGCCCCCTGGTCGAAATTAACGATTTCGGCTCGAATCCGGGCGCGCTCCGGATGTTTTCATTCGTACCTGAACACCTCCCGCGCGCGCCTGCGCTGGTCGTCGTGCTGCACGGCTGCGGCCAGACCGCGGCCGGCTACGATCGCGGCGCCGGCTGGTCGACGCTTGCGACGCGCTACGGCTTTGCGTTGCTGATGCCCGAACAACAGGCATCGAACAACGGCAACACCTGCTTCAACTGGTTTAATCCGGAAGACATTTCGCGCGATGGTGGCGAAGCCGGTTCGATCCGGCAAATGATCGCGCGCATGGTCGACGATCACAACATCGATTCACGCCGCATCTATGTGACCGGGCTCTCCGCCGGTGGCGCCATGACCTCGGTGATGCTCGCGACCTATCCGGACGTGTTCGCGGGCGGCGCCGTCATCGCCGGCTTGCCATATGGCATTGCCGGCAATGTCCGTGAAGCATTGAGCGGCATGATGCAGTCGCCACAGCGCCCAGCGGCCGAATTGGGCGACCTCGTGCGTAACGCTTCCAGGCATAAAGGGCCGTGGCCGAAATTGTCGGTGTGGCACGGCAGCGCCGATCGCACGGTGAGCCCGGGCAATGCCGATGAGATCGTCAAACAGTGGCTCGATGTGCATCAATTACCGCTCGCGCCGATGTCGACGGGCGATGTCGACGGCTATCCGCGTCAGGTCTGGTGGAATGCCGACGGTGAGACCGTTGTCGAATCCTACACCATCACCGACATGGCCCACGGCACGCCGCTTGGCGCGACCGACAATGACGAGCGCTATGGCGAGCAAGGTGCCTTCCTGATCGAGGCAGGCATCTCGTCGTCCTATCACATTGCGAATTTCTTCGGCCTGACCGACCAAATTCGTCAACCCAGGACAGCGCCTCATGCGGCTTCAAAGGCCGTTTCCAAGACCATTCCGGTCGACCCGACGGGCATCTCGCGCGAACGCGCCGGCGTCATCGCGATGACGGTTCCGGTGCCTGCACCCGAGCCGGATCTGGCCACGGATTTGGTACCGCGCCCGACGCGGGTTCACTACGCCAAAAGGGTGCAGTCTCCGCGCCGCCGCGGCATTGATGTCGGTGAAGTCATCACCCGGGCGCTGACCGCCGCGGGCCTGATGAAATAGCGATCGATTGCGGCTCACATCTCGCCGGTGAGGAACGGATTGGTCATCCGCTCCTGACCGATGCTGGAGCCTGCGCCATGGCCGCAGACGAAGCCGACATCGTCGCCGAGCGGCAACAGCTTTTCCTTGATCGAGCTGATCAGCGTGGCATGGCTGCCGCCGGGCAGGTCGGTGCGCCCGACTGAGCCTGCGAACAACACGTCGCCGACATGGGCGAAGCGCAATTCCTTGTTGTAGAACACCACGCTGCCCGGTGAATGGCCGGGGCAGTGCAGGATGTCGAAGGTCAGATCGCCGATCGAGACCTGATCGCCTTCGTCGAGCCAGCGGTCGGGCCCGAAATTGCGCACGCCGGTCATGCCGAAGCGCTCGCCGCTCGAGACGACGTTGTCGAGCAGATATTTGTCGGCGATGTGCGGCCCTTCGATCTTCACGCCCAGCGCGTCGCGCAATTCGGCTGCACCGCCGACATGGTCGATATGGCCGTGCGTCAGCCAGATCTTCTCGACCGTGACGCCGGTCTGCTGGATCGCGGCCTGGATTTTTGGCACGTCCCCGCCGGGGTCGATCACCACGGCCTTCTTCGATGGCTCGTGCCAGATGATGGTGCAGTTCTGCTCGAACAGCGTCACCGGAACGATGATCGCGCCGGCCTTCGGCGGAATGTCATTCTGGTCGTGGTTTTGGTTCTGGTTTTCCTGGGTCATGGCCGCAGATTGCCGATTTTTGGCCTCTCGCCAAGGAAAAGATTCGCGAAAGATTCGGAAAAGATTTGCGCATACGGCGAGCAAGGACTGCCCGCAACCGATTAGGTCTTGGCTCGACCACGGCGTGCCGCCAGGTTCCGCAGCGCCAATATTTCGCGCAACCACTGCCGTCTGGGCTGGGCGGGAAAGCCGCCCCAAACCGCGCCGGCGGGGACGTTGTCATAAACGGTAGACCTCGAAAGCAGCATCGCGCCCTTGCCGACGGTGATATGCGGGATGATGCCGGTGCGCGGTCCCAGGATGACGAAATCCTCGATGGTGACGCTGCCGCTCAAGCCTGATTGCGCAACAATGATGCAATGGCGGCCGATCATGCAGTTGTGCCCGATCTGGCACAAATTATCGATCTTGGTTCCTTCGCCGATGATGGTGTCGCGCAATCCGCCGCGGTCGATCTTGGTGCCCGATCCGACCTCGACGTCGTCGTGAATGACGACGCGCCCGATCTGCGGAATCTTGATATGTCCCTTGCCGTCGGACACGTAGCCGAAGCCATCCTGGCCGATATGGCACCCGGGGTGGATCACCACCCGGTCTCCGACTTGGGCGTGGGTGATGGTGCTGCCGGCGCCGATGGCGCAGTCGGTCCCGATCTGAACCCGTTCGCCGATCATGGCGTGCGCGGCGATCAGCGTGCCGGCGCCGATTTTGACGGAGGGCCCGATCACCGCGAACGGATCGATCGTAACGTCAGGTCCGATCTGCGCCGTGGGATGCACCACCGCGCTCGGCGCGATACCTTGCGTGCCGAACGCCGAGACCGGACGCAGCGCGCTGCCATACATCTGGCGTGCGACCGTGACGAAGGCCTCATAGGGCTTGCGAACGTTCAATGTGACGACCCCGGCAGGGGCCTGGTGGGCGAACCGTTCGGTGGTCAGGACGGCGCCGGCTCGGCTCGTCGCGAGCGCTTCGGCATATTGTGCGTCTTTGACAAAGGTCAGATCATCAGCGCCGGCGCGGTCGATCGGCGCGATGCCGGTGATGATTCGGGACAGGTCGGCGCCCGCACACGGGTTTGCTCCCGTGAGCGCGGCAATCTCTGCCACGCTCAAGCCCGAAGAGTTCGAGAAAAAACTGAACTCGACCACGAGCTCTACCCCCTGCGGATCACGATAGCCGGGCCAGCCGACGATCCCAAGTCTATTCGGAAGTCTATCGGGGCAGGGTCGCGCGAATCGTGCTTCCGGGACGGAACCGGCCGCCGGTCAAATCGTCGCGGCGCCTGCGGCGCCGGCTTTTGCGGCCGACATATCGGGGGCCAACCCGGCCATCCCGGCCCGGTGCGATTGCGCACCAGGCCGCGACGACACGCGAAGGTTTAAGGCGCCGGCGTTACCGCTTGATCTGCGCCTTCAGCGTATCCTCGACCACGCGGTCGAACGATGACGCCTTCGCCGGAGCCTTGGCGCGCGCATCGGCGACATATTTGTCGCGCTTCGCCACCAGTGCGCCGAGTTTCTCATTGAGTGCCTTGCGCTGGCTCATCTGCTTGTTGACTTCGTCGACGCGCTGCTCGGGCTTCATCGCGCGCAGATTGTCGGGCAGGTCTTCCTCCTTGATCGAGGAAAAGCTGCTGCGGCCGGCCGAAACGTCGGCGACCAGATCGCCGTCGCCGGTGACGGCTTCCGACGTCGCCTTGGAGCGCTTGTTGATGTAGCTCGCCATTTCAGACGCCTGTGAAGGCGCTGCCGCGGCGACCCTCGATAATTGCTGCGTCTTGTCTTCGGTTCGCTTTTGCATCGCGCGCGGTCCGTATGGGATCACGGTGCCGTTGATCTCGCGCTGCAGGATGATGATGTCCTCGTCATACGGCGTTTCGATCACGACCACCTGTCCGCCATCCTGCGGAATCGGAATGAAGCGGCCATTGCCGTTCTGGGCGATATCGCGCCACACCCGTTCGGTGTCGGCGGCGTTGCCGGCGAGCACCGCGTTGACGATGATGTCCTTCTGCTTCGCCACTTTCAGCGTTACCGGATATTTGGTGTCCTGCGCGTAGTCCATGTGCGGCGGCGCGTCGCCGACCAGGAACACGATCCGCCTGACATCGCCGCCGTCGGTCCATTGCAGCTTGTTGACGGCGATATCGAGCGCCTCGTTGACGCTTTCCGGCCAGTCGCCACCGCCACGGGCCTTCAACTCCAGGAGGTTGGCGTAGAGATCCTGGATGTCGCGGGTGAGTTCGACCTTCCTTGTCACGTAGTCATCGCCGATGTCGCGGTAGGCGACGAGGCCCATGCGGATCTCGGCGTCGGGATTGGAATCGACGATTGCGGTCGCGATCGACCAGATCTTGCGCTTGGCGGCTTCGATCAGGCCGCCCATCGAGCCCGTGGTGTCCAGAACGAACGCGACTTCGACCGTGGGCTTGGCGACGGCCTGCGACAGGCCGGCGGAAAGGGGTAGCGTAGCGAGAGCGAATGCGAGCGAGCGAAGCGTGATGCCGTGATCCCTGAAGCGTTGCTTCATGGTTTCTCTCCTCCATGTGTTCCGTCCCTCGGAACCCAGGTTCCCTCGGCTTCGCGGTGGCGTGTGGTCCAAATCAAGGCGCCTTGGGTACGAATTTGCGGCGCATTCCGCGCCGCAGCCCGGATGGCGACCGGTGCGGAATCGGATAGGCTAGGGGGCATGGAATCGCCCGCCCGCCAGGTCAGCCTCGTACCGCCGCCGGACCGCCGCCAGTCGGAGACCGCGCTCGCGATCGCGCGCGGCACCGCCAGGATGCTGCGAACGCTGGGTTTTTCCTGCATCAGTGAATTGCCTTTGCCGTCCGGCCGGCGCGCCGATCTGGTGGCGCTGAACGAGAAAAGCGAGATCTGGATCGTCGAGATCAAGTCGTCGGTGGAGGATTTGCGCGCCGACCAGAAATGGCAGGACTACCGGATGCATTGCGACCGGCTGTTCTTTGCCTTCACGCAGGATCTGCCGTGCGAGATTTTCCCTGAGGGCACCGGCCTGATCGTTGCCGATGCCTATGGCGCCCATCTGCATTGCGAGGCGCCCGAGCATCGCCTGGCCGCGCCGACCCGCAAACTGATGACGGTGCGGTTCGCGATGGCCGCGGCGCAACGGATCAACCGGCTGGTCGATCCGCAGGGCCATTCGGAGTTTTAGCAACCGCCGTCACTGCGATGAAGTCAGCATCGACGACGTCGTTATTTGGGCCGGTTGATGATGGTGTCCTGGGTCGGCGTGACGATGCAGATGCTGCGATCGTTCCACTGGATGCCGTAGCCGAAGATGATGATGCTGCCCTTGGGCGACGCAAGTCCGCCACCGGCAACGATATCGAGCTCCTGCAGGCTCAGTTCGCGGGTCTCATGGCTGGTTGCGTTCATGTCGGTCTCTCCCTTGTCCCGGCGAAGGACTTGCTGCCGTTCGCAAAACCTTATGCGGCGGCACGGATCGTCGCCGTGACGCGAGTCACATTACGGGGACCTGGGAGCTTTTCTGACGTGCCAATCCCGCACGATGGTCCGTGATCAGGCGGACCATCGGCGATCACGCAGGCAAGAACCGCCTAAGCGGACTTGCCGTAATTATAGAATCCCTTGCCGGTCTTGCGGCCGAGATGGCCGGCGGCGACCATTTCCTTCAGCAGCGGCGCGGGCCGGTATTTCGGGTCGTTGAAGCCTTCGTAGAACACCTCCATGACCGACAGCATGGTGTCGAGGCCGACCATGTCGGCCAGCGCCAGCGGGCCGATCGGGTGGTTGCAACCGAGCTTCATGCCTGCGTCGAGGTCCTCGGCGGTGGCGATGCCTTCCTGCAGCGCAAAGATTGCCTCGTTGATCATCGGGCACAGGATGCGGTTGACCGCAAAGCCCGGGCTGTTTTTCGCCGTGATCGGCACCTTGCCGACCCGCTTTGCAAATTCTTCAGCCAGGGCGTGGGTGTCGTCGGACGTCTGCAGGCCGCGGATCAACTCCAGCAGCGCCATCAGCGGCACCGGGTTGAAGAAGTGCATGCCGATGAAACGGTCCGGACGGTCGGTCGCGGCAGCGAGTTTGGTGATCGAAATTGAGGAGGTGTTGGTCGCGACGATTGCGCGCGGATTCAGCGTCGCGCAAAGGTCCTTGAGGATCTTGATTTTCAAATCCTCCCGCTCGGTCGCGGCCTCGATCACGAGGTCGCAATTGGCAAGTTTGCCATTGTCCGTCGTCGCGGTGATGCGCGCCAACGCGGCCTGCCGGTCGGCGTCGGTCATCTTCTGCTTGTTGACGAGGCGCTCCAGGCTGCCGGTCAACGTCGCCATTCCCCGCGCCACTGCGGCATCCGAGATGTCGATCATGGTCACCTTCAGCCCTGCCGCCGCGCACACCTGCGCGATGCCGTTACCCATCGTACCCGCCCCGATGATGCCAATCGTTTCAATCATTGCTACGTGCCTCCATTGCTAAACGCCGGTACCCGAGGGATGCCGGCCTGCTCCAATCGCCCTTGATGGCCCTCGTTAGCAGAGCGCGGCGCTCATCGGTAGCGAAACCAGCCATGTTTTTCCCACGGCGTCGATCGGCATCATTTCACCCTTGCTGAGGCCGCGATTAGCTCCTTGCCATCAGCGGTCCTGATTGTCAGCTGGACCGGCTCGGCGCTGCTGCCTGCAGGAATCGGCGCAAAAATGCGATTCCCGTTTTTCGGATCGGCCGTCACGGCATCGTCGAACAATACCACTTCGCCGCGTTTCATGATGATGCGCAGCGGTGTCACAGGTTCAATGCTGAAGAACTGAAGGGTGGCACCGGACGCCTCGGCGACAAGATTGATCAGGATATTCGCGTTCGCATGCGTCACGTTGCTCATGCCGACGGTCGGGCTGTAGGTTTCCGGAATCGACACCTCGCTCCGTGCCGGAAACTCGGCGCTGTGGAAGAACTCGTCCGACACCCCCGCCCATAATTCGACATAGGGCCGCGCCGGGTTCGGATCCTTGCGCTGGTCGGTTTCGTTCGTGAACGAGGGATATCCCCACGTCCACATTTTTAGGCCCCGCGTGATCGTGTTGTCCGCGATACGGATGATCCCTTCTTCATTGTCGTGGTTGATCACGCCCCAGAAATTGCCGCCCTGCATATCCGGCGCCGCATAGGCGATGCCCATCGTCGGCCAGTTCTTGAAGTAGCGCAGTCTTTCGAAACGGCGGGTGCCTGCGTCTGCACTCGCGTCGCCCTCGGCTATATTCTTCGACCAGGCAGGCGTGTGGTAGGCCGCGACAGGCGCGATGATCTCGGCGCCGCCAGTGGTTTTGGGATTGTGCGGATCCGACCCCGGCGCCAGTGTCGTGCAGGTCCAGTACTCGTACGGGATTGTCTTGTCGTTTGGGTTCTTCAGCACCAGGCGCGCATCGACCGCGGCACGATCGGCCTTCAGCGTCACAAAGTAAGTCGCTTCGATGCCGCTCGATCCCTTCCTGAATTTCGCCGGCGCCGCCGTATACTCGAAATTATCCGTCAGCGACATCGACACCGTCACTTCGTCGGCGCTCTCCTTCACAACCCTGTAGTGCCACGGCTTTGACCACGTCCTGCCGTGCTCGGCATCCGGAAAGGTGGGAAAGATGCCGCCATACACCATCAGCCAGTCGTAATAGAAATTGCCTTCGCCCATCCCGTAGGGCACGCCGACTTCGGTGCGGTACAGCTGTTCGTGGCCGGTCGGCTTGTAGATGATGGAAAGAATGCGCCCGCCGAATTCGGGCAGCAGCACGACCTTCAGATAGCGGTTTTCGAGCACCCGGCCCTTGAACGTGCGATCGACGGTGGTGTTCTTGTCGAGCGACCCGTTGACGAAACCGTTCTCGCCGGAGGTCGTATATTTGACCGTGCTCCAATGCACCGTCTGCTCGCTGAGCGACACCTGGTCCGGCGCCGCCGACGCCGCAAGCGCGGCATGAAATGTCCAGATCGCCGAAATCACTCCGGCCGTGAAGCGCAGACCGATACGCGGGGGAGCACCAATTGCCATGGACGTGGCCTTTGACTGACCGGGCGATCCTATCGTGCAACGGCCGGTTTGTTGAGGCGATTTGGTGCGATTTCTCCCCTGCCGGCTCGAAGTATCTCACTTCGTGCCCGGCGAGGGCAACGCTGTCGCCGCCGCGCCCCGCCTCAAATGCAAAGGCTGAGTATCTTGATGCGGCAGTCGCTTGATTTTGGCCGGGATGCGGGAGCGGCCTCGCGTTTCACAGCAACAAGCGGCTCCGTCTCTTTCTTGTTCTTGCCCTTGGGCCGCTTCGGCTCGTAATCGCCGGCGATCACCATGGCCCAGTAGGTGCGCTTGCCGCTGGCATCCCTGGCGCTCGCGATCCCGACGCGTGACGCATTTTGCAACAGCAGGTTCTTGCGGTGCCCGGAGGAGTCGATCCACTGGCCGAGCGTCTTCTCGAAACTCTCGTATCCATAGGCAATGTTCTCGGCGGCGCGGCCCGCACCCGCCGGCGCGACCCGCCTGGTGAACGGGCCGAGCACCTCATGGCTGAGTTCATTCTTCGCCGCCATCGCGCGCGCCTGATCCATCGCGATGCGGTCCAGCGTTGCATCGCGCACGACGCGGACCTGGCCATGCTTGAGGCGGAAGCCGGAGATCAGTTCGGCCGGCGACTCGGCGGCCATCGCAGGCGCGGCGAGCAGCAAAAAGCCCGCCATCAGTCCGCCAACGGCGCGACGTGTCATCGTCCCCCAAATACCCATTGTTCAATAAACCAGCGCCATATCTGGCTGCTTATCCATCGTTAATGTGGACGACTCAAGGCACGGGGCGTGTATTCCCTGGCACTTGACCGACAGCCGGCGGGGGTCGCAGGCAATAGCTTGGTCAGCCGCAGTTCCAAACCGCGCCGATCGGCGTCCGCGTCCAGCACGGGCCAAAGCTGCCGCCATTGTAGCGGCCGCCGTAAAAACCGGGACGGCCGAAATAGCGCCAGGCGCCATCATAGCCGTAATAACTCGGGACCGGATCGATATACCAGGGACGCTGGTTGCGGCGCGCGGCGCGCAAAACCGCAGCTCTCTGGGTGTAAGCCGGGCGGCTGTTGTTCGGAGGCTGATGATAGCCCGGCAGGAAGCCGTAGCCCTGCCAGCGTGGCGCCGGCCGCTTATGGGCAGGAGCAGCCGGCGCGACGACCGGCAGGAGTGACAGGACAACAGCAATCAATGCAAACACGAAGCGCGACATGCGCGCACCATAGACGGCCGGCTGTTGGGAGGCGATTCAAATCTAAGTGCACGGTCCAGCGCAACTATTTCCGGTTCGCTTGCGAGCGGCTGCATGCGCCAACAGCGGCTATTCCCCTCAACGGACATTGCGCTAGCGTATTTCAGCTCAATTGGGCCGGTTCTCGCTCGCCTCTTCGCCTCAAAGTGCTAGAATTTGGTGTGCTGGGGGTTTGCAATGCTCAGCGCCGATCGGCGCCGGCTCACTCATAAGGGAGCGTGATCATGGCGAATGTAATCGATGTCGCAAAGGCCGCAGTCACCGCATACAACGAAAAGGACTGGAGCAAGGCCAGGGACATCCTGGCTGCCAACGCCGTGTACGACGAGAAGGGAACGAACCGTCGCATCAAGGGCGCCGGCGAGATCATCGAGGCCTGGCAGGGCTGGGCCAAGGCCTTCCCCGATTCGAAAGCCACATTCGTGCGCGAGTTCGCCAGCGGTGACACCGCGGTCCTCGAGCTTGTCTGGAAAGGCACGCACACGGGCCCGCTCCAGACTCCAGCAGGTACCATTCCGCCTTCGAACAAGCGGATCGAGGTGCCGGCCTGCCAGATCGTCCAGGTCGAGGGTGGTAAGGCCAAGAGCGCCGTGCACTACTTCGACCTCCTGACAATGCTTACACAGATCGGTGCCTCTGGCGCGGTAAAGACTGCCGCGTGAAAGGCAAAGCCGTTCCGTCCAGTTGGAGAAGCCCGCCGGCGTGAGCCGGCGGGCGCACGCATAAGGACGACGATCGAAGCCAGGCTCGTCCGCAGACTCTCGGGCAGCACCGCGACCTGCGAACTCGTCGGCTCTGCCGGGTTCGGCTGCGACGGTTCTAATGCCGTTCGTCCGTCCGAGCGGAAGACCGAGGATTGAAATAAGCAGGGCGCGGACTCATGAATGATTTCGTATTGCCCACCACGCGATACGCGCTCAGCGGCGATACAAACATCGCATATCAGACTATGGGCGGCGGCCCCATCGACATTCTCATGGTTCCCGGGATCGTGTCCCATGTCGAATTTTCACACGAGCTTCGAGGATACACGGCCTTTTTGCGTCGCCTTTCGACATTCGCACGCGTCGTCACATTCGACAAAAGAGGTCAGGGATTGTCGGACAGGCTTTCTGGCACTCCGTCGCTCGAACAGCGCATAGATGACGTTCGTGCCATCATGGACGATATCGGATCACGCCAGGCCGTGCTCTGGGGTTTCTCCGAAGGTGCCCCGATGAGCGCCCTGTTTGCCGCCACCCATCCCGACCGGGTGTCGCATCTCATTCTCTTCGGCGGCTATGCGAAGGCATTCGCCACGGAAGAAATGGTCCTGGAGCGCGTCAGGCTTTGGGGGACCGGCGCCATGATCAGGCAGCTCATCCCCGATCAAGCAGCGGATCCCGAAGCCGTCGCCCAGTGTGCGAAGTTCCAGCGGTTATCGGCAAGTCCGGGAACCTACAAGGCATTCGGCCTGTTGAATACCCTCATCGACATCAGGCCGATTCTTCCCAGCGTGCGCGTGCCGACGCTGGTCCTTCATCGGCGTACTGATACCCTCGTTCCCATTGAACATGGTCGCAGTCTTGCAGCGCAAATACCTGCTGCAAAATTCATCGAGCACGAAGGCGGCAATCACGCATTCTGGACCGGTGATGTGGATACGCTAATTGGCGACGTCGAAGAATTTGTAACGGGACACCGCGAAAGCTCATCGGAGAGTCTTGAGCGGGTGTTGGCCACCGTTCTTTTCACCGATATCGTTGAATCGACGCGCCGCGCCACTGAGATGGGCGACCAGACATGGCGGCGATTGCTGGATAGCCACGATCAAATCGCGAAGCAGATGATCGACAAACATCGCGGATGTTTGATCAAGACCACTGGCGATGGAATTCTGGCGACGTTCGACGGACCGGGGCGGGCTGTTCGATGTGCCCTGGCATTCGAAACCGCGGCCAAGCAGATCGGATTGCCGCTACGCGCGGGGCTGCATACCGGCGAGGTCGAAATGAGAGGTCGTGATATCGGCGGGGTCGCGGTGCACGCGGCGGCTCGCGTCATGGGGGAATGTGGTCCCAGCGAGGTTCTGGTATCGAGGGTCGTCACCGACTTGGTGGCCGGCGCAGGCCTGAAGTTCTCCGAACGCGGATCGCATGAACTGAAAGGCCTTCCGGGTCGTTGGGATCTCTTCGCGGCGAGCTTCTAAGCTTCGCATCGTGCGGGAAGATAAAATCGTCAGCTTACGGAAACGCGATCGTGATCTTGCCGAAATGGCCGGCCTGCTGCATCAGCCGCAGCGCGCCCGGCACTTCGGTGAAACCAAGCGTTCTGTCGATCACGGGTTTCATGCGGTTCTGCCCGATCGCCGCGGCCATGTTTTCAAACATTCTCCGGCTGCCGACGGAGAGCCCGATCACGTGCAGGTTCTTGCTGAACAGGGTAGGGATCGAGACCTGCTGGGAAAAGCCCGATAGCACCCCGATCACGAGGATGGTGCCGCCGACGCGCGCGGCCTCGAGCGATTGCTGAAAAGTGTCCTTGCCGCCGACTTCCACGATGTGATCGACGCCGCCGCCGGCCCAGTCCGCGGCAGCCTTGCCCCATTCGGCGACCGCGCGATAGTTGATCGTATGGTCCGCGCTGAGCGCTTTCGCGCGTTCGAGTTTTTCGTCGCTCGATGACGTCACGATGACCGTGGCGCCCGCCAGCTTGGCGAACTGCAGCGCGAAAATCGAAACCCCGCCCGTGCCCTGCACCAGGACGGTCTGGCCCGGCCGGAGCCGGGCTTCGTCGAACAGCGCGCGCCAGGCGGTGAGTGCCGCGCATGGCAAGGTGGCGGCCTCGGCAAAGGTCAAATGATCGGGAATGCGGCTGACGCCTTCGGCGTCAAGCAGCAGCAATTCCTGCAGCACACCTGGGCGCGTGCCGCCAAGCGCGAGGCGGCGGCCGCTGGCCGAAGGCCCGCCGTCGAACCAGGATTGAAAGAACATCGGGCACACGCGATTCCCGACCGAGACCCGGCTCACGCCTGGTCCCACGGCGACAATTTCGCCGGCTCCGTCGGAGAACGGGATCAGCGGAAGCCTGTACGCGCCGCCCTGGCCCTGGACGGTTATCAGGTCGCGATAATTCAGCGATGCCGCGCGCATCCGGACCACGACCTGGCCGGGGCCAGGCTCAGGCTCCGGCCGATCGACCAGTTCCAAGGCGTCGATCGACCACTCGCGTGCGACTTGCCAGACTTTCAACAAAGCCTCCTTTATTCGCCGATGCTACGCCGCGAAATACCCGCCGTCGACCACCTGCGACGCGCCGGTCATGAACGAGGCCTTGTCGGAACACATCCAGACCACGGCTTCCGCGATTTCCTCGGGCACGCCCATGCGGTTCATCGGCACCTTCGCCAACGTGGCATCGAGCCGCGTCTCCACCACCTCCTTGGTCATGGGTGTGGTGATATAGCCGGGATTGACGCAGTTCACGCGGATGCCGTCCTGCGCATATTCGATCGCCGCGGTCTTCGTCAGCCCAACCACGCCGTGCTTTGCCGCCACATAGTGCCCGGATGTCGCCAGACCAATCAGCCCGGCGATCGAGGCGGTGTTGACGATGGCGCCGCCACCGCCTTGCGCCAGCATTTGCGCGATCTCGTGTTTCATGCAGAGCCACACGCCGGTGAGGTTGATCGCGAGCATGGTGTCGAACGAGATCTGGCTGAGTTCGTGCAGGCGCTGGCGTCCGGGGCCAACCGATCCGCCGGCAACGCCGGCATTGTTGAAGGCGCAGTCGATCCGTCCATAGGCCGCCACGGTGCGCGCGACCATCGCGGCAACGTCGCCTTCTGCGGTGACGTCGCCGCCGATCGCAATGGCCTGACCGCCGGCCGCGTTGATCAGGGCGACGGTGCCGGCCGCGTTTTCCTCGGTGCGATCGGCTACCGCGACCCTCGCACCCTCGCGCGCCATGGCCAGCGCCGTCGCGCGTCCGATGCCCGAGGCGCCGCCCGTTACCAGCGCCACCTTGCGCTCAAGAATGCCTGCCATGTCTGTTTTCTCCTGCTAGCCTAGGCCGCCATCGACCGTGAAGCACTGGCGCGTAATTCGGCTGCTCTCGTCGGACGCCAGAAACAGCGCCAAGCACGCGATGTCGTCGGGCGTCACCGCGTCGGGAATGTCCTGACGCGTGCGAAGCTCGGCGATCTTCTGCTCGTCAGGATACCACAGCCGGCGCTGGCGCTCGGTGATCACCATACCGGGTGCGATGGCGTTGACGCGGATGCGGTCTGGTCCGACCGACCGGGCCAGGGAATTGGTGAAGCCGACAATCGCCGCTTTCGCCGCCGCGTAGACCGGCAGCGCCGGTGCGCCGCGGGTCCATGC
The DNA here is from genome assembly GCF_018130145.1 of Bradyrhizobium sp. AUGA SZCCT0176. GTDB lineage: Bacteria > Pseudomonadota > Alphaproteobacteria > Rhizobiales > Xanthobacteraceae > Bradyrhizobium. Next base: position 581,640 of record NZ_JAFCMB010000001.1, read on the forward strand.
CACGGATGACATGTTGATGATCGAACCGCCGCCGCGGGCCTGCATCTGCGGCACCACGGCCTGTGCGGCGAAGAAAACGTGCTTGAGGTTGACGGCGATCGACCAGTCGAATTCCGCCGGCGTCACTTCTGAAAGCACCTGGCGCTGGTCGTTGGCGGCGTTGTTGACCAGTACCGCGGCATCGCCGAGCGTGGCGTGGACCGTGGCCATCGCGGCGCGCAACGCGTCGATATCCAGCAAGTCGCAGGGCGCGAACAGCGGCGCGGAGCCGGACGCATCCGTCACCTCGCGCACCAGCGCTTCGCCGGCGACGGCGTCGATGTCGAGGAAGGCGACACGGGCCTTTTGTGCCGCGAACGCACGGACGAACGCGGCGCCGATGCCGCTGGCGCCTCCGGTGATCAACACGACACGGCCTGCAAGGCTGGGATAAAGGGCATGGGTCATGCGATCAGGCGCTCCGTCACCGGGTCGAACAGGCAAATCCGACGCGTGTCGAGCGCGAAGGCGGCAAGCTTACCCGGCTCAGGCCTGATGTCCGGCGAGATGCGCGCCAGCACCTGCTCCCCGCCGAGCCGCAGCAACACGATGGTCTCCGCGCCGGTGGGCTCGACCATCTCGACCGGCGCCTGGACGACGATCGGTGCGCCCGATGCGCCCGAAAAACTGCGGCTGCCCTCGGCAATGCATTCCGGCCTGATGCCAAGCACCACGTCGCGGCCGACAAAGGCTGCGGCCGCCTCGTACCCCTGCAGTCGAAGGCGGACCTCGTCCAGCCGCCCGGCGCCGATCACCACCACCGGCCCGCCATCTTCCGCTTCGAGCCGCGCCGGCATCGTGTTCATCGGCGGTGAGCCCATGAAGCGTGCGACGAACAAATTGGCTGGATAGCGGTACACCGTATCCGGATCGGCGAATTGCTGCACCTCGCCCTGATGCATGACGGCGATCCGCGTCGCCATCGTCATCGCCTCGATCTGGTCGTGGGTGACATAGACGATGGTCGCGCCGATGCGCTGGTGCAGCCGCTTGATCTCCATCCGCATCTCGACGCGCAGTTTGGCGTCGAGGTTGGAGAGCGGTTCGTCGAACAGGAACAGCAGGGGATCGCGCACCAGGGCCCGGCCCATCGCCACGCGCTGGCGTTGGCCGCCGGACAATTGCGATGGCTTGCGGCCGAGCAATGGCTCGATCTGCAGCAGCCGCGCGACATTGGCCAGCGCCTTCTCCTGCTCCGCCTTCGGAACATGGCGGCATTCCATGCCGAAGGTGATGTTCTGGCGCACCGTCATCGACGGATAGAGCGCATAGGACTGGAACACCATCGCGATGTCGCGGTCCTTTGGCGCGATGTCGTTGACGACCCGTCCGCCGATCTCCACGGTCCCCGCGCTCGGGCGATCGAGCCCGGCCACGATGTTGAGCAAGGTGGATTTTCCGCAGCCGGATGGTCCGACCAGCACGGTGAATTCGCCGCTCTCGATGTCGAGGTCGATCCCCTTCAACACTTCCAGATTGGCGTACCGCTTCGACAGGGCACGAATGCTCAACGCTGCCATGACTTCCCCTTCAATGACTTCCCCTTCATTTCACGGCGCCGGCGGTAAGGCCGCGTACGAAGTATTTGCCACCGATCAGGTAGATCAACAGGGTAGGTAGGGCCGCGATCATCACCGCGGCGCTTTGCACGCCATGATGCGGGATGTCGGCGACCGCGGCCGAGAGCGCGATCAGCGCAGCGGTGACCGGCTGCTGTTGGCCGGTCGTGAATGTCACGCCATAGAGGAACTCGTTCCAGATATGCGTGAACTGCCAGATCACGGTGACAACCAGGATGGGCGGCGAGAGTGGGAGAATGATGCGCCAGAAAATACGAAAGAACCCGGCGCCATCGATGCGCGCGGCCCTAATCAACTCCTGCGGGATGGCAACGTAGTAGTTTCGGCAGAACAAGACGGTAAAGGAGAGTCCCTGGATCGTGTGGATCAGCACCAGGCCCGTCAGCGTGTTCATCAGCCCGGTATCGCGCAGCACGATGGTCCACGGCAGCAAGCGCATCTGCTGCGGCAGGAAGATGCCCAGCGTGACGATGCCGTAGATCCAGTTGTCGCCGCGAAAGCGCCAGAGCGAAACGGCGTAACCGGCGACCGCACCAAGCAGGGTGGAAAAGATCGTCGCGGGAATCGTCACGAGCGCGGAGTTCAACATGTAGGGGCGGATGCCGACACAGGTCTGCGCGACGCAGAAGTCGGACCAGGCTGTGAGGTAGTTGCCAAAGGCCCACTGCCGCGGCCAGCCGATCATCGAGGTCTGGACGATTTCCTCGTTGCTGCGCAGCGAATTCAGCACGACGACGATTAGTGGTACGAGCCACGCCGCCGCGACCAGCGAAACGACGAGATAGATCAGCATGCGGCTCGGCGCGAAGGTTCGATCACGCATGGGGGGCCCGACGTTGCTGGAGATATTGCCACGCCGCGTAAGGCAGCAGCACCGAGAGAAGAATCAGCAACATCAGCACGGCCGCCGCCGCCCCCCGGCCGAGCAGGTTGCGTTGGAACATCAGGTCGTAGACGACAAGGGCCGGCAACTGGGTCGCGATTCCAGGGCCGCCGTTGGTCAGCGCGCGGACGAGGTCGAAGGTCGAAATGGCGAACTGCAGCTGGATCACGATGACAGTTATGGTGATCGGCCAGAGCGTCGGCAGGATGACGCGCCGGTACATCCGGACCGGTCCGGCGCCGTCGATCTGCGCCGCTTTGATCAGGTCGGCATCGACGGACCTGAGGCCGGCGAGGAAGAGCGCCATGGCGAAGCCCGAGGATTGCCAGATCGCAGCGATGACGATCGTCCAGATCGCCATGTCGCGGTCGATCAGCCAATCGAACCGGAAGGAAGTCCAGCCGAAATCGTGGACGAGCTTCTGGATCCCGATGCCGGGATTGAGCAGCCAGCTCCAGACCGTGCCGGTGACCACGAACGACACCGCCAGGGGGTAGAGGAAGATGGACCGCAGCACGTTCTCGCCGCGAATGCGCTGATCGAGCAGGATCGCGAGTATGAGACCTGTCACCAGGCTGAGCAGCACGAACGCACTGCCGAACAGCAGCAGATTGTCGAAGGCGATTTGCCAGTTCCGCGACGCCAAAACCGAGGTGTAGTTGCGCAAACCGACCCAGCCCGACACCGGGACCAGCGTGGACGGCGTGAACGAGATCCAGATGGTCCACAGCGAAAACGAAACGAGGTGCGCGGCCGACAACAGCAGCGGTACCCAGATCGTCAGATACTCGGGCAGCCGGCGCACCATTTCAGGTGTCGTCGGCCGCCCTGCTCGCGGTGCCGCGGCGTCTGTCAACGCGCGCTCTCGACGGCCTCGGCGAGGCGGGTGACTGCCTGCTCGGGCTTGATCGTCTTGTTCTTCACATACTCCGTGATCACGTCGATCAACGCAGCGGTCAGGCCGTTTTCCTGTGCCATGTTGTGCGCGACGCTGAGGACCGCCTGATTACTGGCGATCGCGTCTTTCAGAGCTGCTGCGGTTCGGCGTTGACCGTCCGACCAGCCTTCGCCGGAAAGATCAACATCGGTGCGCACGGGTATCGATCCCGTGATCTGCGAATACATGGTCTGGATGGCGGGATCCATGACGAGCTGGGCCATCAGCGCCTGGCCGGCTTGCAGGTCGGGCTCCTTGCGCTGCCAGAATATGAACGCGTCGGCATTCAACAGGAACACCGGCTTGCCGTTGTCGCTGGGGCCGGGAGCAATCATGAAGTCCTCGAACTTGAAACCGGCATTGCGCAACACGCCCTGCGCCCACCCGCCCATGATCATCATGCCCATGTCGCCGTCGACGAAGCGCTTCAGGTTGGTCGAAAAGTGCTGGGCGCCGACGTTGGGGTCCATCCAGTCGGCGATCTTGCGTACCTGCACGAAGGCGGCTTTGACCTCGGGGCCCTCGAGGGCCTTCTTGTCGAGGTTCATGATGGCTGCGCGGTATGCGGCGGGACTGATGCCTGCCAGGGAGGCCTCGAACTTCTGCCCGTCATCGGGGCGGGTGCCGCCGTTGGCGATGGGATAGGCGACCCCGCCCGCTTTCATCTTTTCGGCCAGGTCGTTGAAGTCTGCCCATGTGACGGGGATCTTGTCGGCCTTGGCCTTGTCCATCGCGCGCTTGGACAGAAACAGCATGTTGGTGCTGTAGATCTGCAACGGCAGCGCAATCCACTTGCCGCCGGGCTTGTGCAGTTTCGCAAGGTCCGGGGCAACGACCTTTTCGTAGCCGGCGGCAGCGACTAGCTCATCGAGGCTCACGGTCGGGGCGATCTTCGACCAGGCCGCAATCTCGGGTCCCTTGAGCTGCGAACAGGCCGGCGGATCGCCGGCCATGATCTGGGCGCGCAGCTTGTTCATCATTTCGGTGGTGAACCCGGGAACCGGCGAATGTTGCCAGACGCCGCCCCTCTCCTCGAATTTCTTACCGAGCGCCGTGATGGCCGCCCCATCGCTGCCGGCAGACCATTGCGAGATGGCGGTCAGGCGCGGCTTGATCGCGCTTTGCGCGCGGGCGAACGCCGGCAGCGCAAGCGCGGCCGCGGATCCAGCGAGCAGACGACGCCTTGTGATCATTGGCATGGTACGTTCCTCCCGGTTTCAAACCTTGACGCGTTTGCCGCGTCGTTCATTGCTTGTCAGGCGGCCTCCGCCGATGAGGCCGGCATGCCGCCGCGGCAGGCCAGACAGCAGGCTGCAAAGGCGAGCGCGGCATTCGGATCATTGCCGCTCGAAGGCGGCACGAAAGCGAGTGATACCTGGGCGAATTTCCGCCCGCCCATCACGCAGGCATCGATCCCGTCGATCAACGCCTTTCGATCTGCTTCCGCGAGAACAGACGGCCAGCCGCTGATGGCCACGCCGGCACAAGGCTTGACGTTCAGCGTATTGCCGATCGCAAGGCCAAGCCGGAACAGCCGGCGCCGCAGTTCCTGGCGCATGCGGGCGGAGATCGGGATCGCATTCACCCACTCGTCGCCGAGCTGCAGCAATTCCGGCTCGCCAACACCGAGAAGCCCGGCCAAGGCCGGAAGCGACGTATAGGCCTCGACACAGCCATGATGGCCGCAGCGGCAAGGCGGACCGCCGTCGTCGAACACCATGTGGCCGAGCTCGACCGGCTGCAACGCATCGGCCTCGATCGGGTCGTCCATCCAGGCGCCTGCCACGCCCTGGCCGACAAAGACGAACAGATGCGGGCCGGTAAACGGATAGTCTTCCGTGCGGCAGCGATGAAACGTGGCGTGCGCCACGACCGAATTGGTGATCGCGACCGGCACGTCCGCAAACATCTCGGCAAGCATGCCGTGAACGCGCTTGACGTCGCAGGGAATGATCGGATTGACGAGCTCGCTCAATCGGCCAAGCCCCGGGACCGAAACGCCGATCTGCGAGAGCTGAACCCGATGCTGCCGCGTCCAGTCCTGCAGCGATTGCAGCGCCTGATGAAACAGCCGGCTGACGGATTTGACGGTTGGCGATTTCGGCAGTGGCAGGCGGTCGGTATAATGCAGCCCGCCGGAAAGCCCGCCGACCCCAACGGTCAGCCGCTGGCCGGTCAGCTCGATGGCGGCCAGCCTTACCGAGCTGTCGAGTAATACCAAACCGGTCGGGCCACCGAAGTAAGGCGCAGGCCGCCTCACTTCCTCGATCAGGCCCTCCGCCTTCAGATCAAACAGGATACGCGACAGGCTTGCCTCGGAGAGGCGCACGGCTTTGGCCAAAGGCGGTCGAAACATGCCGCCCGACTGAAGCAGATGCCCCAGAATGGCCGCACGCGTCTGCCGCCGACTTCTCGGCTGCTCCGGCATTTCCGTCCCTGTCGTCATTCTTACTTAGTGTAAGAATGTGCGCGCGAAACATTTCAACTGTCAAGGCGCTTGCCGGCTCAAGGCATGCGTTGTGTGCGCGGCAGCAAAATCGAGGGCGCAGGCGTTTGGTTCGAAGCTGGTGGCTCATTGATCTGCGTCGTGCGCGCCCTCCGCAAACCCGCATTGCCGCACAACCGGTATGCCGCCGCTGCGAGCTGCGCCGAGATGACGAACGCGAATAGTTGTGGTCTATCTGTCGCCGTACAGCGGGCCTTGAAATCAAAATAAAATCCGGCATCGACGCCGCGTCCAATAACGGTGGATCACTTGATGGCTGCAATCTATCCAGATCTCGAGGGCAAGTCTGTCCTGGTCACGGGCGGTGGGTCGGGGATAGGCGCGTCGATCGTGCGTGCCTTCGCGCGGCAGAAGGCCAAAGTCGGTTTTCTGGACATCGCCAGAGATCCTTCAACGCGGTTGGTCGATGAACTCGCTGCACAGGGATTTGCAGTCCGATATGAATATTGCGATGTGACCAATATCGATCATTTACGCGCCGCGATCGGCCGGATCAGGGCCGGCATTGGGCCGATTCGCGTGCTGATCAACAACGCGGCGCATGATGACCGGCATTCGGTCGAGAGCGTCACGCCGGAATATTGGGATGACAGAATTGCCGTCAACCTGAAGCACCAGTTCTTTGCCGCTCAGGCCGTCCTGCCGGACATGCAAGCCGGGAAAGACGGCGCTATCGTTAACTTCGGATCGATCTCCTGGATGACCGCGCAGGGCGGGATGCCGGTGTACACCGCTTCGAAGTCGGCCGTGCTTGGATTGACGCGCGGGCTCGCGCGCGACTACGGCGCCTGGAATATCCGCGTCAACGCCGTCGTTCCCGGCTGGATCATGACGGAGCGTCAGATCGAAAAATGGGTGACGCCGCAAGGCGAGGCCGATCTGATGAAGGCGCAGTGCCTCAAGCGCAAACTCTACCCGGACGACATCTCCCGGGTCGTGGTGTTCCTGGCCTCGGAAGAAGCGAGCGCGTGCACCAGTCAGCACTATGTCGTCGACGGCGGGAGAGTGTGAAGGACGATTTTGAGCCAGGCGTATCTGCCTAGGCGCCAGCCAGTACGTCGCGCACGTCGAGGCGTTCCCCGTCCGGCTTGCTGACGTAAAGATGGTCAGCCAGTACCGATTGCATGTTCTCAAACATCGAATAGAGGTCGTCACAGTAGACTGACGGATTGTCGTAGCCGTTCTTTTTGGAGAAGCGATGCGGAAGGTAGCCGCCGCCGCAGGCGTTCATGAATTTGCACTGCTGGCATTTCGCGGCAAGTTGGATGGAAGCATCGCGCGCGGCTTTCCAGCGCGGCTCGTTCCTGACGTCGTCGATGGCATGCTCGAAAATATTGAACTTGGTCTGCGTGAGGCCGTCGCCGGCAATCCGCAGCACATCGTGCGCCTCGACGGAACCGTCGGTCATGACCGTGCAGAGTTCGATAGGTTTGTAGCCGACGCCCTCGGTCGGCGAATTGTTGCCGAGCATGGCGGTGATCATGTCGCTGATGATCCGGATGTTGGCCGTGGGCTTGATCCGGTTGGCCTCCAGCCACAGGTCGAACAGGCCGTTGTAGAACGAACCAACGGATGCAGGGGTCTCGTCCACCGTCGCGTCGGGGATCATGATGTCGTAGCTGGAAATTCCGCATTCTGCGAAAAACTCGACATATTGTTCTGGCGGGTAGGCGGGATTGCAGACGGCGAGGGCGGTCATGCCGATGTCGCGCGATGCAAGCATGCGTGCGGCCCGTTCCGCCGCGGCGTGGGTGCCGGTGCCCTGAAACGTCTTGCGGTGAATGTCGTGAATGTGTTCGGGCCCATCCAGGCTGATCGCGACGGAAATGTTGCGCGCCTCGAAACAGTCCAGCCATTCATCGTCGATCAGCACGCCATTGGTGGTTACCGCGATCGGTATGTCGCAACCGGTCCGTGACGAAATGCCTTCGCAGGCCTCGGCAAAACGGTGGAAATTTTCAACTCCCCACAGCAGGGGTTCGCCGCCGTGCAGAATGATCGGGAAATCGATCAGGGAATACCTGGCGACGTGCTCTTCGATGCGCAGCAACAATTGCTGCAGCACGTCGTCACTCATCAGCTTCGGCTTGTCATAAACAGCCGCGTCGCGAAACCAGTAGCAATAGGAGCAGTCGATGTTGCATCGCGAGGCAACCTTGACAAGCAGCTGCGAGATCGGCTGCTCCTGGAAGCCGACCGCATCTGCCAAAGCATCTGTTGCGTCAGCCGACATGCCGATACCGGATGGCCCCAAGGAAACCACGAAGCAAAGCTAGTACTGGAAAAGCCTAGTACCGGATAAATCCGCCCCGGCGGAATCCGCCACCGCCGTAGTATCCGCCGCCTCTACGAAAACCACCGTAGCCTCCGCCGCCGCGAACAAAACCGCGTCTGAAGTAAACCTCGGTCGGTGTGACACCATTTTGCCCACGCAGATCACTCAGCAACGCCTCGATGCCCTGATGATCGCTCTGGATCGTTGCGCCCGGCCCATGCAGTTGCAGGACAGTCGATAGAACCTTCAGCGTGGTAATCGGCATGCTGTGCTCCGTTTTCTTGCGACGCAGTAAAAGGGTCGAACGAAGGCTGGTGTATCAATCAGCTGAGCAGCAGGAGATTATACCAATTCCATTGTCGCGGCAATGTGGCGAACTATTCGTTCAAAGAAGGTTTGGGGTACTTCATCTTGAAGTTGATCGATGGGGTACGAGAGCGGCCGGCGGCCGTGCCGCTATCCCGTTGCTTTCCCTATCCTCTTCTTAAGTCCGAAAATGCTGCAGATGCGCAGATGCCTGGTCTGGGGGCGCAAACTTTAAACTGGGCCAACATCCGGCATGCCTTGGAGAGGGATTCTCCCGCGGGATCAAGCTGGGTCTGCTTCCAGCGGTATATGTGGGTGGATCAATGGCTGGTGAAACCGACCACGGGGATCGGGACCGTCAGCCGATGATCAGTCCGCCGTCCGCATTGAGCAGTTCGAGTACCTCGTCGAGAATTCGCTCCCGCTTGAATTCGACCAGCTTGTCGCGGCTTGCCGATGATCGGCTGGGGAAAGCATCAGCGTGCCCTGCAGGAGGTGAGTTGATTTTGAGCGCCGACCCCGTCTTGAGTCTGCCCGACGGGCAAATCAGTTCGGTTTTACGGAAATCATGTCAAGCCCCGAAATGAAAAATATTTCTGTTTACCAGAACGCAAATCAGGGGCATATATTCGCCCATCCCGTCCCACTCAGAAGGGCGTCGGCCGTCGTCACGGACGTTGGACGGGTTGCGGTGGACGCTGGTTTACGCCTCGACGACGGCGTGGATAAGCGTACGGCAAAACCGTGTGGTCCTGGCGCCCGTGGCAGGCGTCAAGCTGTCGGAGAAGCGCAAGCGGGAACGGCAGCGACGGAGTCAACCAAGAACTCGTCTCCGGGGAGATCACGGCATAAGCCGTAAAGCCATTGCGCAGGGAAGGCCGGGTGTTCTCCGCTGCCCTGTATGCTCGTGTGCACTTTGTTTTGTGCAAACCGCACGCGAGACCGCGGGTGCAGCGCGCACCCGGTCTTCCCTGCGCCCTCTCATGAGAGGGCAAGGAGATTTCTGGCAAAGCTCGGGCGCAGTGCGTCGCGAGAACGCGAAAGTGCGTTTGGTGCTCAGCGTAGCTACAAACACCGCTGTCGTCCCGGCCTTGAGCCGGGACCCATACTCCGCGGCCCCTATTGTTGAAAAAAGAAAGATAACGACTGCAGTGCAAAGCAATTGCCGCCGGTGGCTATGGGTCCCGGCTCAAGGCCGGGACGACGATAGTAACGCCGGGACGACAAGGAGAGAATCTACTCCGCCGCCTTCGCCGTTTTCCCGAACATCCTAGTCGGCGCCGGAAAACCGCACGACGTGCCGTCCGTCACCTTGACCTGATCCTCCCACGGCAGCCGGAACGTACCCGCCACCATGTCCTGCATGAACGTATACGGGCAATCCATCGCGCCGCCTTTCACCGCGACATAGCCGCGGTGCCAGAGCTGGTAGATGTTGTTCTCGACGCCCCAGTGGATCCGCGCCTCGCGCACCAGGTCGGGGCGGACTTCGGCGGTGATGATCTCGTCGGCGCGGCCGGTGGTGCCGTGGGCGATGATGCTGCCGTCGAAATTCACGATCATGCCTTCGCCCATGGAGTCGAACGAGCCGTCGGAGCCGCACATGCAGACGTTGGCGGTCACCATCAGGTTCTGGAAGGAATTGGCCTGATTTGTAAAACGCCAGCTTTCGCGGATCGGCGCGGTGTAGCCGGCGGTGCGGATCATGATCTCCGCACCCTTGTAGGCGCATTCGCGCGCCATCTCCGGGAACATGCCGTCATGGCAGATGATCAACGCGAGCTTGGCGCCTTTCGGTCCCTCGATCACGGGAATACCGATATCGCCGGGCTCCCACGGCTCGACCGGGATCCAGGGATGGAATTTCCGGTAGTAGAGCTTGATCTCGCCGTTGTTATCGATGATCAGGCCGGAATTGTAGGGATTGCCGTTCGGGTTGAACTCCATGATCGAGAAGCAGCCCCAGATATTGTTGTCGATACAGGCCTGCTTGAAGGCGGCGACCTCCGGTCCATCGAGCCGGCACATGATCTCGGGATTGGTATCCATCGACAGGCCGTGCAGCGAATATTCGGGAAATACGACGAGATCCATGGTGCCGAGATTGCGACGCGCCTTGCCGACCATGTAGACGATGCGCTCGGTCTGGCGTGCGAGGTCCGCCCTGGTCACGACAACAGGCAATTGCAGTTGAACCAGCCCGATCACGACGCCTTCCGGCGATTTGTTGAGGCCTCCAAGTCCGTTCATGTGTTCCTCCCGAATTTGTGGCGCTGCGGCAGACCGCCGGCGTTTCGACGTTGCGATACCGCGATATTTAGCAACAAGCGTGCCAACTCATTGCCGGCTTGCGCAAGAATTGTACAATGGCATGCGCCTTGCTTAATCTCACCGGAAATTACTCTCGGTCGGGCGCTTGCATCATGACGAACTCAAAGGGGCCATCCATCGGCAAGGTCGCCGCCGAGCCGGAGCCGATCGCGCTCGAGTGGGCGGCGACTGCGCTTCTGATCATCGACATGCAACGCGACTTCATGGAGCCCGGCGGCTTCGGCGAGACGCTGGGCAATGACGTGTCGCAGCTGGCGCGCGCGGTGAAGCCGATCGCTTCGGTGCTGTCAGCGGCGCGCGAAACCGGCATGCTGGTCATCCACACCCGCGAGGGACATTTGCCCGACCTGTCCGACGCACCGCCCGCCAAGGTCGAACGCGGCGCGCCGTCATTGCGGATCGGCGATCCCGGACCGATGGGGCGAATCCTGATCCGCGGCGAGGCCGGCCACGACATCATCCCCGAGCTCTATCCGCTCGACTCAGAGATCGTGATCGACAAGCCGGGCAAGGGCGCGTTTTACGCCACCGAACTCGGCGACATCCTGGAGAAATACGGCATCGAGAATTTGCTGGTGTGCGGCGTCACCACCGAAGTCTGCGTCAACACCACCGTGCGCGAGGCCAACGACCGCGGCTATCGCTGCGTGGTGCTGGCCGACGGCTGCGCATCCTATTTTCCCGAGTTCCATGAGATGGGCCTGAAGATGATCAAGGCCCAGGGCGGCATCTTCGGATGGGTCACCAATTCGTCTGCGGTACTGGAAGCGCTCGCACCGGAGCTCGCAGCTAGCCGCCTTTGACGGCGCCTGCGGTCAGCCCGGCCACGATCTGCCGCTGCGCCAATACCGTGAGCAACAGGACGGGGAAGGTCACGATGAGCGCGGCCGCCGCTAGCGGTCCCCAGCTCAACTGGTCGAACGAAATCATGTTGTAGACCGCGACGGGCAGCGTGCGCGTCTCCCGTCCCGCCAGCACGATGCCGAACACGAAATTATTCCAGGAGAAGATCACCGCGAGAATGAAGGCAACGGCAAGCCCCGGACGGGCAATCGGCAGCGCCACGTGAAGGAACACCTGCCAGCGCGTGGCGCCGTCGATCAGGGCGGCTTCCTCGAGCTCCAGCGGCGTGGTCTCGAAATAGCCGATCATGATCCAGATCACGATCGGCACCGTGACCACGAGATGGATGATGATCTGCGGCACCAGCGTGCCGAGCAGTCCGAGCCACTGGAACAGCAGGAACAGCGGGATGAGATAAGACAATCCCGGCGTGATGCGGGCGATCAGGATCACGATCGCGGATTTATGCGCCGCCATCCGCGCGATGCCATAGCCGGCGGGCACGCCGACCAGCATGGCGAGGCCGGTCGCGGTGCCGGTCACCACGAGGCTGTTGATGAAATAGGTCAGGAAGCGGTTGGAGGCGAGCACATCGGCATAATTCTTCCAGGCAAAGCGCTCGGGGAAAAACACCGGCGGGTAGGCGGCGTTGTCGACCTCGAACTTGACCGACAGCGAGGCCATCCAGAGAAAGAACAGGATCGCGGGTGAGACGACCACGAAGATCGCAAACCACAGCCCGATCTTGCCGAGGATCTGACGGAGATTCATGCGCCGCTCCCGATCTCGGTCCACATCGTGCGCTGGCGCAGATGCAGCATCAGTGCCGCCATCGCCACGATCAGCAGGAAGAAGATCACCGCGATCGCCGAGCCATAGCCGAGGTCGTAATAGATGAAGGCGACGCTGTAGAGATAAAGGTTGATGGTCTCCGACGCCGAGCCGGGCCCGCCTTGCGTGATTGCGAAGATGATGTCGAAGCTCTTGACCGCGTCGATCATGCGGATCATGCCGGCGATGAACAGGAACGGGGTGATCAGCGGCAGTGTGATGTAACGGAACACCTGCCAGACGCTGGCGCCGTCGATCTGCGCGCTTTCATAGGGCTCGGTCGGGATCGCGGCGAGGCCGCCGAGCACGATCAGCATCACCAAGGGAGTCCATTGCCAGGTTTCGACCAGCACCAGCGAGGGGATCACGGTGCCGGGATGGAACACCCACAATTGCGGCGGCAGGCCGACCAGCGACAGCAGGTAATTGAGCACGCCGAGCTGCGGGTGAAACATCATGGTCCAGACCAGCGCGATCGCCACCGGCGTCGCCATCATCGGCATGATGAAGACTCCGCGCAGAAAGCCGCGGCCGGGAAACTTGGCGTGAAACACCACGGCCGCAAAGGTGCCGAGGATCAGCGGCAGCAGCACCGACAAGGCGGTGTAAAGCAGCGTGTGTCCGACCGCTTCGACGAAGCGTGGATCGTTCGGCATTCGAACATAATTGGCGAAGCCGACAAAGGTGGTCGGCGAGCCGACCTTCCACTCGTTGAGGCTCATCCAGATCGTGAACACCCATGGGAACACGATCACGGCGAGCACGACGACCAGCGCCGGCACCACGAACGGCCAGTAGGTCGGCGGCCGCCATTCCTGCCCCGGCGCGGGATCAGCCGCGGCCGGAGTGACTTCTGCTATTGCCTTCACGCTTTTTCACTGCGCTCCAGGATCGGGCGGAACTGCTCATGAGCCTTCTTCAACTCCGTCGCGGGGTCAGCACCCGAAAGGGTCGAGGTGAGGGCCGCGCCGACGAGATCGCGGAATTCGGCGACGGGAATGATGACGGGCAGGCCGAGCTTGCTGATCTTGGCGGAATCGATCACCGACTGCAGCCATTCCTTCGGCATCTTGACCCCGCTCTGGATCTCGGGGTCGTTGAGGATGGAGTTGCGGAACGGCACGCCGCCGCCGGCCTGCAGCAATCGCGCGCCTTGCTTCTTCGAGACCGCCCATTGGCAGAGCAGATAGGCGGCTTCCTTGTTCTTGCTGGCGGCTGCGATGCCGATGCCGTCGCCATAGGTTGCCGAATACTGTCCCTTGGATCCCTTGGGCACCACGGTGTAGCCGACCTTGCCGACGATGCGCGAGGCGGCCGGGTCTTCCAGCGGCGGCGCCCAGCCGACGCCGTCGATCCACATCGCCGAGCGGCCCTGCGTGAACGAGGCCATCGACTCCATCCAGTTGAAGCCGGCGACGCCGGGAGGCGCGACCTTGGTCAGCAGCGTCTGGTACAGCTTGGTGGCTTCGATCGCCTCCGGGCCGTCGGTCAGGATGCCGCCCTTGGCATCGAGGAATTCGCCGCCGGCGTTGAGGAAGAAGTTGGTCCACAGCGTCATGTTGGCGTTGCGCAGGCCGCGCCCGACGAAGCCGAAGGTGCCTTCCTTGGCGTCGGTGAGCTTTTCGGCGGCCGCGACCATCTCGTCGAAGGTCTTCGGCACCGCCACGCCCTTCTTCTGGAACAGCTCCTTGTTGTAATAGAGGATGAAATAGTCGACCGACCACGGCAGGGAGTGCATCTGTCCCTTGTCGTTCTTGGCGTATTGCAGGCCGCCGGCCGAGAAATCGCTTTCGACCAGGTCGGGCGCGGTGAGGTTCGGGTCTTTCATGTAGCCGGAGATGTCGGCGAGCCAGCCGGCCTTCTCGAACTGGCGCTTCTGCACGTGGTAGCTGACATGAACCACGTCGAAGCTCGGCTTGCCCGAAGCAAGTTCGATCACGGCCTTCTGGCGCTGCTGCTGCTCGGGGATTTGCTCCGATTCGACCTGGATGCCGGTGAGTTCGGTAAATTCCTTGATGTTCTTTTGAAAATTGTCGCCGCGCGGGCCCTTGGCGAGGATCACCTCGAGCTTGGTGCCGGCGTATTTTTTCCACTGCGGTTCGGCCGCGCGGGCCGGAAAGCCGGTCAGGCTCAGCGCGCCTGCGGCGGCGGTGCCGGCCAGAACGGAACGGCGCGAGATCAGATGATTCTTCATTGTTTTTCTCTCCCTGGGTCGGCTTGTTTTGCGGCGATAGTAACGTCCGTGCGTGGCCTGCCTAGCCCCCTTGGTGCGGTATTATGGTGGAAGGGGCGAGGGGCGAGGCGGCGGATCAGCCGCTTGCGTGCCATCGAAGCAATTCGTTGCTTGCGGCCGCGCCGTCAAACCGTGTTCCTGCAATGGTTACCGGCGATGGCAAGCACCAACGCATCGCGCGGCTTGCAATCGTATCTATATAATGTACTATTAGTACAGTTAATGTCGAGGCACCGGAGCCGGGCACATGACGACCAGCGGCGACTATCAGGTCTTCGAGGCGGGCGACGTCCCGCTTCAGTCTGACGTCGTGTTCCCTTCCATGCGTCTCGCCTACAAGACCTATGGCAGCTTGAATGCGCGGAAGGACAATGTGATTGTCTATCCGACGTCGTTCAGCGCGCAACACTTAGACACCGAATGGCTGATCCAGCCCGGCGGCATCCTGGATCCCGAGCGCTACCTCATCATCATTCCGAATCTGTTCGGCAACGGCCTGTCTTCCTCGCCGTCGAATTCCGGGATCACCCCGTTTCCGGCGATCAGCTATCACGACGCGGTCGCGGTTCAGCGCCGGTTGCTGGTGGAGCAATTCGGCATCGCGAAGATCGCGCTGGTCTATGGCTGGTCGATGGGCGGCATGCAGGCCTACCATTGGGCGGCCTGCCATCCCGACATGGTGGAACGCGCCGCCATCGTCTGCGGCAGCGCGCGGTGCTCGCCCTATAATCACGTGTTCCTCGAGGGCGTGAAGGCGGCGCTGATCACGGACCCCAATTTCAGGGATGGCCGCTTCACCGCCAAACCAACCGCCGGCCTTCGCGCCATGGGGCGCATCTATGCGGGCTGGGCGATGTCGCATGCCTTCTACAGGGATGAGGTCTGGCGCGAGGGAGGCTTCACCTCGCTGGAAGACTATCTGACGCGCTCCTGGGATGAAGCCTTCGCACGGCGCGATGCCAATGATCTGCTCGCGCAGATCGGCATCTGGCAGCGTGGCGACATCAGCCGGTGTGCCGAATTCGACGGCAACATCGGCCGCGCGCTAGCAGCGATCAAGGCGCGGGTGCTGTTGATGCCGGGACAGACCGACCGTTACTTCGACGTGCGCGACAATGAGGACGAGATCGGCAAGCTCGTCAATGCGAAGTCCGCTGAACTTCACCCCATTCCGTCGATCCACGGTCACCGCGCCGGAAATCCGATCAACTACCCTGCGGATCGCGCATTCATCAACGCCGAGATATCGGCGTTCCTAAAACGTTGAAAAACAGAACCCATCCAACGAGGCGACTGCAACCATGAACATCGTGACGTCAGTTGAACCAAAACTCCGGGAGAAGCCCCTCAGTCCCGCGACGCTCCGCGAACTCTCGGAACGATCGGATCTTCGAGGCGCGGTTCGCACCGTCAGCCATTACGGCGCAATTGCTATCGTCGGGACCATGATATGGGCGGTCTCCTCGAATTACGGATTGGCGTGGGCCTTGCCGCTGATCGTCGTGCAAGCCTATCTGGTGGCCTTCCTGTTCATGCCGATGCACGAGACCGCCCATAAGACCGCGTTCCGGAGTCGCGCGCTGAATCCTGTCGTCGGTCATCTGTCGGCCTTCATGATCGCGCATCGCTACGAATATTACTGCCTGTTTCACTGGGACCATCATCGCTACACGCAGGATCCCGACAAGGATCCGGAATTGATCGTCGGCCCCAAGCCGTCCTCGGACACGCAACTCGCGATCGCCTATAGCGGTCTTGTCCAGCTCGCCGGCCGTGAGGCGCTGATGCTGCGTCACGCCCTGACCGGCAAGGTCGCACTGCCCTGGATTCCCGAGAACAAGCGCCACATCATCGTGCGGGAAGCGCGCCTCTATCTCGCGGGTTACGTCGCGCTGCTGCTGATCTCGCTTGCGCTGCATACCGCTATTCTGCTCTGGGTCTGGATCGTTCCGCTGCTGATCGGCCAGTTGATCCTGCGGCCCTACCTCTATGCGGAACACACCGGATGCGAACGAACGCGCAGCGCCTTCGACAACACCCGCACCACCTATACCGGCACCGTGATGAAGTGGTTCGCATGGAACATGCCCTATCACGTCGAGCATCACGCCTACCCGTCGATACCCTTCCATGCGCTGCCAAAATTGAACCGGATTGTCGACGACCGGATTGCGTTCCGGGGGCAGGGCTATCTGGCCGTGACGCGCGAGACGTGGGCCTGGTTCCGCCGCGAGCGGCGCAAGCACGTCGATGGCGTCAGCGGCTCATGATGATCAGCAGGGTGTCGACGAGATTGCGGGCTTGCGCCGGCGAGATCGGTTTGATGCCGAAGATGTAGCGATAGAACAGGCTGCCGTAGATCGCGTCATACAGGTCTTCCGGCGCGCCCGCCGCTCCGATGCTGCCATCCTGCTGGCCGGCAGCGATCAGTTCAACCAGGGCTGTCCTTCGGTATTGCAGATAGCGCTCGTAGAAGATTTCCGCCGACCCGGTGTTCGAAATGCATTCGGAGATCACCGCGAGCTGTACCTTGCCGAACTCACCCTGCAGCGCCTTCGCATAGGCCGCGGCGTGGCTTCTCAGGCGGTCTGCCGGCGTGCCGATGCTCGGCAGCGGCAGCATCAAGGAAGCATGGTTCAGGAACGCATCAATCAGCAGCGCCTCGCGCGACGGCCACCATTTGTAGATGGTCATCTTCGAGACGTTCGAATCCCGCGCCACCGCATCGATGCTGGTGGCGGCAAGGCCCGTGGTTGCCATCAGGGTGTAGGCGCTCTGCAGAATAGCGTTGGTCGTCTCGGCGGAACGGGGGCGGCCACGGCGGGTCGTTGCCGTGTCGCCGTCCGGTTCGCCCTTGCCCTTCGCCATGATCCGGCTGTCCCCTGATACAGCGACAAGCGCGGTCGGCTACGCCTTGACAAAGGCGAGCAGGGTGCCGTTGCCCGCGGCAGGTGGCACGATCACGCCGCCACCACCGTTGCGAACCCCGGTTGCGCCAAGCGCCTTCTCGGCTGCGGTGACGTCGGCCTCAATCACCAGTCCCGCGCCGCCACGCTCGGGCAGACCGTTCAGCGATACCTCGGGGTAACGCTTGCTCAGTTGATCCCTGGTCAGGAACACGAAGTCGGCGCGATCGGAGCCTGAGGGTACTGCGATGGCGCCGTCCTGCTCGGTTCTCGCGTCGCGATCGATCATGCGCGACATATGCGCGGCGTCGTTGGCGGGTTCCGGCGAAACGATCAGCACCTGCCGCAGTCGTTTGGCACCATTGGCATGCTTCATCAGTTCGGGAATCCACACCGTCTCGCGCGTCTTGTGCTGGCAGGCGAAGATGCGCACGCCGCCCGGCGCTTCCGCGGTCGGCCATTGGAACGTCCGGAATTTTGCCGCCGAGAGGGTGCCATCGGGCATCGTCACCGGCCGCTCGAAATCGGTCGGTCCAACCGGCGGATAGCCGCGCGCGCGGATTTCTTCGGCGCCGTCGGCGGAATCCACCGCGGTAAAAGCGATGCGTTCGATGCCCTCGCCGCGCTTTTCCAGAAACGCGCGCGCCGGAGCATTATGTTCTGTCGGCGTCAAGACACCGAGCAATTCCATATAGTCAGGGTCGAACATGATGGTGTAATTGCCCGATCCCATATGCGCGCTGTGGGTGCCGCGCGGCGACACCGTGAAGCCGAGCCGCCTGTAATTTTCAGCTGATTTGTCGAGGTCCTTCACCATGACCACGGCGTGATCGATTCCGATGACGTTCTTGAGTGCCACTCTGCCATTTCCCCGGGCTGATGATGCGTACTAAGCTAACCATTCGATCTGCCGCCCGCAAGAAAGGATCACGATGAATAGCGCCGAAGTCCGCTGGCCGCCTTCGCTGTGGGCAGCAGTGACGCCGTCAGGGCCTAAGCTTCCGGAATTGACCGGGACGCAGCAGGCCGATGTGATCGTGATCGGTGCGGGCTTCACGGGGTTATCGACGGCGCTACATCTGCGCGAGGCCGGGGTCGATGTCGCGATCGTGGAAGCCGCAGAGCCGGGATGGGGCGCGTCGGGTCGTAACAACGGCCAGGTAATTCCGACGCTGTCGCGGCCCGACCCGGAAGACATCATTGCCAAACACGGCGTGGTCGGCGAGCGCTTCGTCGGAATGCTGCGCGATAGCGCGTCGACGCTGTTCGAGGTGGCGCGGCGTTACAAGATCGAGGCCGAGCAGGAGGAGGCCGGATGGGTGCAACCGGTGCATTCACCGGGCCGCATCAAGATTGCGGAAAGGCGTGTGCGGCAATGGTCGAAGTTCGGCGCGCCGGTTGAACTGCTGTCGCGTGAGCAGGCGCGCGACATGACCGGGTCGGATGCATGGTACGGCGGCTTCTGGAACAAGACCGGCGGCCACATCAATCCGCTGGCGCTGGCGCGCGGGCTTGCACACGCGGTGCTGGCCCTTGGCGCGCGTATCTACGCCCGTTCGCCGGCAATCAGTTTCGAGCGTCGCGGCGATCGCTGGGTGGTAAAGACCGAAAAGGGCGAGATCAGCGGCCGTGCGCTGGTGGTTGCGAGCAACGCCTATAGCGGTGAATTCTCGAAATCGCTTGTGCCCGACATGGCACACGAGGT
Source organism: Bradyrhizobium sp. AUGA SZCCT0176 (assembly GCF_018130145.1). Classification (GTDB taxonomy): domain Bacteria; phylum Pseudomonadota; class Alphaproteobacteria; order Rhizobiales; family Xanthobacteraceae; genus Bradyrhizobium. The sequence goes on from NZ_JAFCMB010000001.1 coordinate 601,015, forward strand.
GATGCCGGTGCTGTCCTGGCAGATGTCGACGCAACCGCTGTCGGACAATGTCCGCAAGACGATCATCCCCGGCCGGCAAGCGCTCTCCGATACCCACGGCGAATTGTATTTCGCGCGCTATGACGCGCGAAATCGCCTGATTACCGGCGGCGCCGTGCTCGGCCCCGGCAACAAGGTCGAACGGATCAAGGCTCTTGTGACGGAACGGCTGCAGCGGCTGTGGCCACAGATCGGCGAGGTCGCGTTCGATTATGTCTGGAACGGTTATGTCGGGATGACGGCGGACTTCTTGCCGCGCATCCACAAACTCGGGCCCAACGCCTATGGCTGGACCGGCTGCAACGGCCGCGCGGTCGCGCTGACGATCCCGCTTGGCAACGAATTGTCAAAGGCGGTCCGCGGCGTGCCGGAAAGCGAACTGGCGCTGCCGTTCACGGAACCGGTGCCGTTCGTGATGCACGGAGTGCTGCGCAAAATCGCCCCCTGGATGCTGGTGCTCTACCGGCAGCGCGACGCGCAGGAATTGATGAAGGGCGATCGTTTCGAGTTGCTCCGATGGGCGGAGTATTTTCTCGCCTCGCGCCGGCCGCAGTGACCGCTGAGCAGCGATCGTTCTAGCTGACGATCAGGCGTCGCGCTTGCGCGTGAAGTCGCCGCCGGGGATCGAAGCCAGCAACGCCTGCGTATAGGGATGCTGCGGGTTGCCGAACACTTCGCCCGCGAGGCCTTGCTCCACCACGGCGCCATCCTTCATCACGGCGACGAGATCGCAGATTTGCGCGGCGACCCGCAGATCATGCGTGATGAAGACGATGGAGAGACCGAGCCGCTGTCGCAATTCGGCGAGCAGCTTTAGCACCTGCGCCTGCACCGAGACATCGAGCGCGGAGACCGGTTCGTCCGCGACCAGCACGGCCGGCTTGAGCGCGAGCGCACGTGCAAGACCAATGCGTTGCCGCTGGCCGCCCGAAAATTCATGCGGAAACCGGTCGCCGGCGGAAGGATCGAGCCCGACCAGCGCAAACAATTCCCGCGCATCGGCGATTGCCTTGGCGCGCGGCGTGCCGTGCACGATCGGTCCCTGCGCCACCAGTTCGGCCGCCTTGCGGCGCGGATTGAGCGAGGCGAACGGGTCCTGGAACACCATCTGGATGTGACGGGTCTCGCGGCGGACGTTCTCACGCGACATCTTCGCCCAGTCGTTGCCCTCGAGCAGGATCGCTCCCTGGTCCGGATCGATAAGCCGAACGATGCAGCGCGCCAGCGTCGACTTGCCTGATCCGGACTCGCCGACGATGCCGAGCGTCGCGCCTCTGGGCAGGGAGAGCGATACGTCCTTGACCGCGGGCGTCACGCGCGCGCCGCGGCCGAGGAAACCGCCGGTGCGGTAGGTCTTGGAAACATCCGATATCGTCAAAATGTTCTCGGCCGCGAGCGCGCGCGGCGGCGGCGCCTTCAGCGGCGGCACGGCGGCGATGAGTTGCTGGGTGTAGGCATGCCTGGGATCGTTCAGCACCGTATTGGCCGGGCCCTGTTCCACGATCGCGCCGTGCTGCATCACCACGACGCGGTCGGCGATCTCGGCGACGACGCCGAAATCATGGGTGATGAACAGCACCGCGGCCTTGCGGCGTTGCTGCAGGTCACGGATCAGCTTCAGGATCTGGGCCTGCGTCGTGACATCGAGCGCGGTGGTCGGTTCATCCGCGATCAGAAGCTTTGGGTCGAGCGCAAGCGCCATCGCGATCATCGCGCGCTGCCGTTGGCCGCCCGACAATTCGTGCGGATAGGCCTTCGCCGCGACCTTGGGATCAGGGATCCGCACGTCGGCGAGCAGGGCCAAAACCCTGGCGGCGATTTCGGTCTTGGACAGTTCGGTGTGGATCGAAAACATCTCGGCGATCTGATCGCCGATGGTGCGCAGTGGATTGAGCGCGGTCATCGGCTCCTGGAAGATCATCGCAATGCCGGCGCCGCGCACCTGGCGCATTTCGGCGACGGTGGCGGAGGCGAGGTCGCGGCCCTCGAACATCACCCGGCCGGCGTCGATCGTCACGTCGTTGGGCAGCAGGCGCATGATGGCGTTGGCCATCATCGATTTGCCGGAGCCGGATTCGCCGACCACGCAGAGGATCTCGTCCGATGCGATCGACAGCGACACATCAGACAATGCGTGCCGCCGGTCGGCGCCCGCCGGCAGGCGGACGCCGAGGTGCTCGATCGAGAGGACGGTGTTCGGCGGCTCGCTCATCGGCTCTTCAGCCTCGGATTGAGCGCATCGTTGAGGCCCTGGCCGACCAGCGACACAGCGAGCACCGTGACCAGGATCGCGATGCCGGGGATCGCCGATACATACCACTGCACCCGCAGCACATCGCGGCCGAGGCCGATCAGGTTGCCCCAGGACGCCACGTTGGGATCGGACAGGCGCAAGAACGCCAACGCGCTTTCGAGCAGGATCGCGACCGCCATCACCACGCTGGCGTAGACAATGACCGGCGGCAGCGCGTTGGGCAGGATTTCGCCGAGGATGAGCTGGATGTCCTTCATGCCGAGGGTGCGGCCGGCCTGGACGAATTCGCGGTTGCGCAGCGACAGGAACTCGGCGCGGGTCAGCCGCGCCGGCGCCGGCCACGACACCACGCCGACCGCGATGGTGACGGTGGTCAGCGTCGACCCGAACACGGCGACCAGAACCAGCAGCAGCACGAAGTTCGGCAAGGTCTGGAAGGCCTCGGTGATCCGCATCAGCACGGTATCGACCCAGCCGCCATAATAGCCGGCGAAAGCACCGACGAAGATGCCGATCAAAATCGCAATCGCGGTGGCGACGCCGCCGATCAGCAGTGAAATCCGCGCGCCGTAGAGAATCTGTGCGGCGATATCGCGGCCGGAATTGTCGGTGCCGAGCAGGAAGCGCGGATTGGAGAACGGCCAGATCAGGGGGCGGCCGGCGAGCGCGAGCGGATCGCGCGGATAGAACCAGCCCGCGCTGACCGCCATTGCGATCACGATCAGGAGCAACACGAGGCCTGCGACCGCGGCAGGACTGCGGAAATAGCGTTTGACCGCATCCATCGTTCTACCCTTCCGCCGAGATGCGCGGGTCAAGCCGGGCATAGAGGAGATCGACGGCGAAGTTGACGACGATGACGAGGAGGGCGGAGACGAACACGATTCCCAGCAGCGTATTGAGGTCGCGCTGCACGACCGACTCGTAGGCCAGCCGTCCGAGCCCCGGCAAGGAGAACACGCTTTCGACCACCACCGACCCGCCCAGCATCGTGCCCGCCTGCAGGCCGATCAGCGTCACCATCGGGAGGAGGGCGTTGCGCAACACGTGCCGCGTCACCACGCGGGTCTCGTCGAGGCCCTTGGCGCGGGCGGTGCGGACATAATCGAGGTTGAGCACCTCCAGCATCGAGGCGCGCATGATGCGCAAATAAATGGCCAGGAAGATCAGCCCGAGCGTCAGTGTCGGCAGCACGAGGTGGCGGGCGATGTCGAGCGTGCGCCAGATGCCTACTTGCACTGTGCCGATATTCTCAAAACCTCCGGGCGGCAGCCACTGTAGATAGACCGAGAACACCACGATCGCCATCAGCCCGAACCAGAATGAGGGCGTGGCGTAGAATACGAGACCAAGCGTCGAGATCAGCGTATCCGGCCAGCGGTTGACACCACGCGCCGCGATCACGCCGAACAACAGACCGAAGAAGAACGCAAAGGACAGCGACGCCGTCATCAACAGAATGGTCGGCGGCAGCCGCTCCAGGATGACCGAAGCCACCGGCTTGCCATAGATCGAAGAGAAGCCGAGATCGAGCCGCACCAGGCGCCAGAGGTAGTTGCCGAGCTGGGCCGGCACCGAGAGGTCGAGGCCGTAAAATTTGCGCAGCTCGCGCGCGGTTGCGGCGTCGCCGCCGCCCATCTGCGCCATCATCGCATCGACGGTGTCGCCCGGCGCGAACTGCAGCAGCAGAAACACGCCGATCAGGATCAAAAACAGGGTCGGGATCGAGGCGGCGAGCCGTCGCCCCGCAAGGCCTAGGATGCGCATAAAGTATCTATAGCGTTTTCGAACGAAGTGGACACCGGTTTGCGCAATTGAATCGGAACGTTGGTACTTCAACCTCGCCCCGCTTGCGGGGAGAGGTCGGCGCGTAGCGCCGGGTGAGGGGGTACAGGTCTATCGATAGATCGAGATTGAGGAGAGAGCCCCTCACCCCGACCCTCTAAGAGCGAGCTTCGCTCGTCTCGACCCCGCAAGAGCGGGGCGAGGGAGAAGTCGAAGGCTAGGAGGAAAGCCAAAGATCGTGCCAGCTTGATGAGCCCCAACGCGGGGTGTTGGAGTGGTTGCGCGCCTTGGCCGAGATCACGGTGACGAAAATCTGCTCGATCGGCATCCAGACCGGCAGCTCGGTATTCACTTCCTTGACGAACTGGGCGTAGAGCGCCTTGCGCTTGGCGGGATCGACTTCCGTCGCCGCATCGTCGATGGTCTTGTCGACGGCCGCGTCGGTCCAGTTCCACTGGTTGGTCCAGGGCGCGCCCTTGGGCTGGCCGGAGCGATACCAGACCGTGGTCGAGACCGCGGGGTCGTTGCGGTACTGATGCCAGCCGGTCGCGAGATCGAAGGCGTGCTCGTCATAGACCTGCTTGAGGAAGCCGCCGCCATCGTTGCGCACGATCTCGACGGGTATGCCGATCTCGCCCAGGGATTGCTGGATAAAGGTCGACCACAGCGAGATGTCCTCGCCCCACGGCGCCGGCAGCAGTTTTAGCGAAAACCGCGTGCCGCCAGCGCCTGCCTTGAAGCCGGCCTCGTCGAGCAGTGCCGCGGCCTTGGCCTTGTCGTAGGGATATTGCGGCGTGTTCGGTCCGGGATAGAAATCCGTCGACGTCGAGGGGATCGGGCCGGTGCCGAGCTTGGCGAAGTCGCCGAGGAAGTTGTCGATGAAGAACGGCACGTTGATCGCGTGCGCGATCGCGCGGCGGACCTTGATGTCGGACAGTTCCTTACGGCGGAAGTTGAACTCGAGCGTGTTGGTGCGGGCGTTACCTTCATTGCCCTTGGTCGAAACGACGAAGCGCTTGTCCTTGGCGAGCCGCGCCATGTCCGAGATCGTGAGGCCCGAGAACGGGCTGTAATGCAGTTCGCCGGCTTCCATCTGCGCCGCCGCCGCGGCGCGATCGGTGATCACGCGCCAGACGATGCGATCGAGATAGGGCGCGTTGGGACGCCAGTAGTCCGGGTTGCGGTCGGCGATGATGTATTGGCCGCGTTCGTATTTGACGAACTTGAACGGGCCGGTGCCGACAGGCGCGAGATTGGTCGGATTCGGGCGGATGTCGCCGCTCTCGTAGAGATGCTTGGCCGAGATGTAGCCGAGGTCGGGCAGCGCGCGCAGCAGCAAATTGAGCGGCATCGGCCGCTCGTATTTGAAGATCGCGGTTTGCGGATCCGGCGTCTCGACGGCGGTGAGGAACAGCTGCAGCGTCGAGCCGTAGTTGAGGATCTTCTTCCACATGTTCATGGCGGTGAATTCGACGTCGGCCGAAGTGAACGGTTTACCGTCGTGCCAGGTGACGCCCTTGCGCAGCTTGAAGGTGACGGTCTTGCCGTCGGGAGAGGCTTCCCAGCTCTCGGCGAGTACGCCGACGGGTTTGCCGTTGGCGTCGAGGTCAACCAGATTTTCCTGAATCTTGCCGCTGATGATGTAGACGCCGGTGGACGCCTGAATGCTCGGATTGAGCTGGCGCTGCTCGGCGCCGTAATGAACGTTGAACACGCCGCCCTTCTTCGGGGTTTCCTGCGCGAAGGCCCGCATCGGATTGATGACATTGGCGGCAATCGCGGCTGATGTCAGCAGCGCGGTGCGGCGATTGATATCGAGGCGGGTCAAATCCATGCGAAACTCTCCGAAGGGTACATCAGGCGGTGCGCCGTTCAGCCGGCGGCGGGCTCTCCTGGATGCTACGATGGAAGGGGAACTGGAGTCATTTTCTAATCGCCGCCCGGTTCGGAAAATCCTTCCGGAAATCCGGACATGCGCGCATCAGCGTTGCGATCGCCGCCGTTTTATTCGGCATCAAAACCATCGCTCGCCATGACGGCGATCAGGCGCGGGAGTGGTCGGAGATCGTCGAAAAAGGCTGTCTGACAAGGCATTTCGCCGCATTCAGCCGGTTTAATGCACCGCCAAAGCCTTAAAAACTAGCCTATTTCCTGCGAATCAGTGCAAGTCAAATAGCGATATAGTTGTGCAGAATGTCGAAAAGCCTGTTTTTTTAGGCAATTTCCGCCATATCGTGCCTCTTCCAGAATCAAATGGAGCAACCATGGCTACCCAAATGTCTAAGTCGCAGCTGATCGAAAAGATCGCTACGTCCACCGAAGTTTCGAAGAAGGAAGTCAAGGGCGTGATGGACGCGCTCGTTGACGTTGGTCACAAGGAGCTGAAGAAGAACGGGGTGTTCCTCGTCCCCGGCTTCGCCAAGTTCGTTGTGGTCAAGAAGCCCGCGACCAAGGCTCGCAAGGGCACCAACCCCTTCACGGGCGAAGAAATGATGTTCAAGGCCAAGCCGGCGCGCAAGATCGTCCGCGCCCGCCCGGTCAAGGCCGCCAAAGACGCGGTGTGATAGCGAAAAGGCCTCCGGCGACGGAGGCCTTTTTTGCTCGGGCCATATTTCGAGCGAAGTGGTCAGCGGTTCGCGTAAGCGAAGCGCGCCAGAATAAGGCGGGATTCCGGTTCTGAACCTATCAGAGCCGGGGTGGCCGCTAGACCACCGGCGACCGGCCGCCATCGACATTGATGGCTGTCCCGGTGATGTAAGAGCCCTGCTCCGAGGCGAGGAAGCAGGCGAGGTTGGCGAATTCCTCCGCCGTGCCCATTCGCCCGAGCGGGACGCCTTTGGCGAGGTCGCGGGTAAAATCGTCGAAATCCGTATCCGGCGCCTTCTGGGCGTGCCGCTTGACCCATTGATCACTCACGATCAGCCCGACCAGCATCGCATTGACCAGAACGTTGTGCGGGCCGCCTTCGTTCGCCATGGCCTTGGTCAGCGCCATGCCGGCCGCCCGGGAGACCGAGGTCGGGGTTGACGCGGCAGCCGGCGCCTTGGCTCCGATGTTCAGCACGTTGATGATGCGGCCCCATTTGCGCGCCTTCATGCCCGGCCAGACCAGCCGGCTGAAACGGATCGCGGCGAACAGTTTCAGGTCGAGGTCGTCCTGCCACATTTCGTCGGTCACGGCCTCGAACGCCATCGCGCGCGAGGTGCCGGCATTGTTGACGAGGACGTCGACCGGGCCGAGATCGGCGGCGATCCTGTCATGGGCCTTGGCAATATCCGCCGCCTTCGAGACGTCGCAGACATAGTCGCGAACCTCGACGCCTTCCTTGGCGAGTGCCTCGCGCGCGGCCTTCAAGTCCTGTGCGCCGCGCGCCAGGATCGCGACCTTGGCGCCGGACTCGGCAAAGCGCCGCGCGACGGCGAGCCCGATACCCTTGCTGCCGCCGGTGACGGCGGCAACGCGGCCCTTCATGGTGACGTCCATTTTTTCCTCCCTGGATGCGGCGTCTGTGCCACCGCTCAGTGCTGTAACGCCATACGGGCCGGGAGGGTAGTTCTCCCCGGGCATGGCGAGGCTTGCGTTTTGCGGTCTGACGAACCCGTGAAGCGCAGAAATATCCATCCGGGAGAGCCGGTGCGCGCGACAAGGATCTTTCGCGTTTCGCGCCTGCGGGAACGGCAATCTTGCTATTTGCAGCGCGGCCTTGCGGGGGAGTGCGGGCCAGCCAAAATCAAGTCGAACCAACAATAGAGTCCAGGAGAATGCCATGGGCCTGCAACAAGCAAAACTCGAGTCGCTTCCCTTCGTCACCGGCGGACTCAACTACCTCGCGCCAACCCCCGGAAAGCCCCGCACTTACGCATTCGATCCACCGCCGGGCGAGCCCCGATCGACGGCGCTGCCCGAACCCCATCAAGTTCCGATCTTCGACGCCCGCCTGATCGCTGGCAGTCTTTCGCTGGACCGCGAGGGTTTTGCCCTGGTCCGCCACCCGACCAGCGTCCGGAATTTCTACGACGATAAGGAGGTGCGGAACGTCTACTATCCCGCCGCCGAAGCTTTTCTCCGCGCAACGTTGAAAGCCGATCGCGTCGTGATATTCGACCATACCGTTCGCAAGCGCGTGGAGGGTGCGGCCGATGTGCGGGACGCCGGCCCGCGCCAGCCGGCGACGCGTGTCCATGTCGACCAGACCGATTTATCAGGCGCCAATCGCGTTCGTGAGCATCTGCCCGACGAGGCTGACGAACTGCTGAAAGGCCGGGTCCAGGTGATCAATCTGTGGCGCCCGATCCGCGGACCGCTGCGCGATGCGCCGCTCGCGATGCTGGACGGCCAGACTGTGGCGCCCGGCGATCTCGTCGCCTCCGATCTGATCTATCCGAACCGGCAGGGCGAAACCTATTCGGTGAAGTACAACCCCGACCATCGCTGGTACTACATTCCTGAGATGACCGCGGACGAAGCGTTGCTGCTGAAGTGCTACGATTCGGCGACCGACGGCCGCACGCGGTTTGGGCCGCACACCGCCTTCATCGATCCAACGACGCCGAAAGACGCCGCACCGCGCGAAAGCATCGAGTTGCGGACGCTGGTGTTCCACAAGCACTGATCGCCTCGCCGGGAATACCATTTGGTATTCCCGGCGTATTGGTGTTACCCCGGCTGCAACAAGGCCGGGAAGAAACGAAACATGGACGGCGGCAAGGCCGACGACGCGGATGTCAACATCCGCGCACTGATTTTTGCGCTTCTGGCGCTGGCCTGCGGTCACATGCTGTCGACCCTGCTGCGCACGATCCCGGCCGTCAGCCTCGACGTGATGGCCGCTGATTTCAAGACGTCGCCGCAGACGCTGGCGAGCTTGACCTCGATCTATCATTTTTCGTTCGCGGCATCGCAGATACCGGTCGGCGCCGCGATGGATCGTTTCGGCGTGCGGCCGGTTTCGCTTTGTCTGCTGATTGGAACGATTGTCGGCGCGTTGGCGTCCGGCCTGGCAACCGGGCCGGAGAGTTTTCTGTTCGGACAATTCCTGCTCGGGGTTGCGAACTCGGGCATGTTGATGTGCCCGATGACGCTGGCCGCAAAGCAATTATCTCCGGCGCGGTTCGGCCTGTGGTCCGGACTGATCCTGTCGATCGGCAATATCGGCATGCTGCTGTCGTCGAGCCCGCTCGCCTTCGTCGTCGAACAATGGGGATGGCGGGCAGGGTTCTGGATTTCCGCCGGCTTCGGCCTGATGGTGGCACTGGCCGTCTATGCCCTGGTGCCGAACCAGCGGGCTGAGCATGCCGATCGTTCGTCGCCGCTGTCGCAGATGGCAAGCGTCCTGCGCATCGGCGTGTCGTATCGGCTGCGCGGCTTGATTGCCATTGCGCTGGTCTCGCTGGCGGCCGTGCTGGTGCTGCGGGGATTGTGGGGCGGTCCGTGGCTGATGGAGATCAAGGGGCTCAGTCGGATCGGGGCCGGCAACGCGCTTGGCCTGTTCACGATCGCGCTGATCGTTGGGCCGGCTCTGATCGGTATTTTCGACCGAAGCTTTGGCCATCGCCGCGAGGTGCTGGCGGCCACGCATTTCCTGGCGGCGCTGTTGCTCGCCTTGATGGCCGCGGGCGCGTCCCATTTTCCAATCTCGGACCTGTTCGGCGTTGCGGCGATGCCGGCTCAATATGACACCGTCCTGCTCGTGTTGATCGGTTTTGCCATGTCGGCGCAGCCGCTGGTGTTCGGCATGACGCGGCAACTCGTGGACCAGCAGAATACCGGCAAGGCGCTGTCAGCGATCAATCTGGCGTTCTTCCTGGGAGCGGCGCTGATGCAATCGGCAACCGGCGTGGTCGCGGCGCTGCTTGGATTACCTGCCGTGCTGCTGTTCATGGCCGCGGCGCTGATCATCGGGACAACGCTGTTTTTGCTGTATACCTAGCAGGCCGTTTCCGGTTTTCGTCATAAGCGGCTACAAGATCAGGCTGAAGTTCTAGCGCTGTGGAATATCGCATGTATCCGGATCCAAATTCTTCATCGCAAAAAATGTACAACCGCGCACTGGCGAGCCTGCCCGGCGGCAATACGCGCACCACGTCTTCATGAAACCGTATCCGATCTACGCCGCGCGCGGCGAGGGATGCCGGGTGTGGGACCTCGACGGCAACGAGTTCATCGATTGCATCAACAATTTCACCTCGCAGATTCACGGCCATGCACACCCAGTGTTGATCAAGGCCGCGACCGCGCAACTTGCGCTGGGATCGGCGTTCGGGATGCCGACCGAATCCGAGGTCGACCTTGCCGAACTGCTCGCCGCGCGAGTGCCGTCGGTCGACCAGGTGCGGTTCTGCAATTCAGGCACTGAAGCTGTCATGATGGCGCTGAAGGCCGCCCGCGCCCATACCGGCCGCCCCAAAATTGCAAAATGCGAGGGCGCGTATCATGGGTCCTACGATTATGCCGAGGTCAGCCTCGATCCGACGCCGGAAGCCTGGGGCCGCAACGCGCCGGTGTCCGTCGCCTACGCCAAAGGCACGCCCGACAATGTGCTGGCCGATGTCCTGACCATTCCCTTCAATGATACCGAGGCCGCTGTCAGCCTGATCCGCGAGCATGGTCCTGAACTCGCCTGCGTCCTTGTCGATCCCATGCCCAATCGCGCCGGGCTGGCGCCGGCCGATCAGGCCTATCTGGAGGCGCTGCGCAAGGTCACGCGCGAGGTCGGCGCGCTGTTGATCTTCGATGAAGTGATCACGTTCCGTCTCGGCTATCGCGGCGCGCAGGGTCTGTTCAATATCGACCCCGATCTGACCACGCTCGCAAAAATCATCGGCGGCGGGTTTCCGGTTGGCGCGGTGTGCGGCCACAAGGAATTCATGGCCGTGTTCGACCCTCGGTCAGGCAAGCCTGCGCTGCCGCATGGCGGCACGTTCTCCGCCAATCCGGTGACGATGCGCGCCGGTATCGCGGCGATGGAACTGCTGGACGAGGCGGCGTTCGCGCGGCTCGATGCAATGGGGGAGGCGGTTCGATCAGGGATCGACGCAGCGTTCCGCCGCCACAATGTTCCCGGCCGCACCGTCGGGCTCGGGTCGTTGCTGAAGATACATCTCGTCGATCGTCCGGTGCGCGACTATCGCTCGGCCTATCCGACCGAAGCGGAAGCCGGGCGTCAGGTGGTTTTCAACCAGGCGCTGCTCAATCGTGGCGTGCTGGCGGCGGGCAATGGATTGATGGCATTGTCGACCCCGATGACGGATGCCGATATACATGCGATCATCGATGCCGTATCGGGCGCGATATCGGAAGTGTCGGCCTCGCTCTAGGTTCAAGAACAACAAGGCAAGAATGTCCGCCAAGATCGATCCCATCACACGGTCCGTCGTCCAGCATCGGCTCAGTTCGATCGTAAAAGAGATGGGCGAAGCCATGCTTCGCACCTCCTATTCGCAGATCCTCAATTCCAGCCGCGACTTTTCGTTAGGGATTTGCGATACGCGCGCCCGCCTGATCGCCCAGGCCGATCATCTGCCGGTGCATGTCGGCGCGTTGCCATGGGCGACGATCGCGGTGGAGGAGCGCTTCAAGGACGTCAAGCCGGGCGACGTCTTCCTGCTCAACGATCCCTATTATGGCGGCAGCCATCTGCCTGATCTCACGGTCTTCGTGCCGGTGTTCGACGGTGACAAGCGGTTGCTCTGGACCATCGTCCGCGCCCACCAAAGCGATATCGGCGGCGCCACCCACGGCGCCTACAATCCCGGGGCAACGGAAATCTGGCAGGAAGGCCTGCGGATTCCGCCGATCAAACTTTCCGAGGCGGGACGGCCGCGCGAGGATCTGCTCGAGATGCTGGCGCTGAATGTGCGAAACCCGCGCGAGTTTCGCGGCGACCTTGCCGCGATGCTGGGCGCGGCGCATCTCGGCGAACGTCGCGTCGCAAAACTGTTCAGCGAATTCGGTGCGCCGGTCGTCGAAGCGGCGATCGAAGCGATCCTGGATGCAACCGAAGCGCAGACCCGCGCCGTGGTCTCGACCTGGAAGGACGGCGTCTTCCACGGCGAGGCGTTTCTCGACGATGACGGCCATGGACGCACGGATATCCGCATCGCGGCCAAGGTCACCAAGAAGGGCAGCGATGTCGAGGTCGATCTGACGCAGTCCGATCCGCAGTCGACCAGTTTTGTCAATTCCTCGCATGCCAACATGCAGGCCGCGGTCGCGATGGCCTTTGCTTATCTGATCGACGCTGACATCCCCAAGAATACCGGCGCGCTGCGCCCGCTGAAGGTGATCGCCAAGCAGGGGACGATCGTCTGGGCCGATCCGGGCCGGCCGGTGACGTTGTGCACGAGCCATCCTTCCAACGAGATCGTCGAAGCGATTGTGAAGGCCATGTCCGCCTCCTGTCCGGAACGCGCGATGGCTGGATGGAGCCGCAGATTCCGGATCGCGATTCAGGGCGAGGATCCGCGTACCGGAAAGCAGTTCATCTGGCATTTGTTTCAGGCTCGACCGGGCGGCGGTGCTTCGTCCGGCGGCGACGGTTACTCGTCGATCGGGGAATGGCACAGCGTCGGTGGATTGAAGTTCGGAAGTATCGAGGTCGCCGAGGCGCGCTTTCCATTGCACTTCCGTCAGCATGAATTCCGCCCGGGCTCCGGTGGCGACGGACAGTTCCGCGGCGGTCTCGGCGTTGCCCTCGATCTGGTGCTGGAGACCGAAAAGCCGTCGCGCGGCAACACCGCGGGCGACGGCGCGCGCCATGGTCCCTGCGGCATGCTCGGCGGCGAGGATGGCGAGCCGCATCATTATCGCCTGCTGTCCGAGGGACGTGAGCCGCGCGTGTTGCGCACCAAGGAAGTCGGCATCGAACTCCATCCCGGCGATTGTCTCGAGATACGCTCGTCCGGCGGCGGTGGCTGGGGGCCACCGTCCAAGCGATCAGCGGAGGCGCGGCGACGCGACGCCGAGCAGGGATTGACCAGTGTTTCCGCGGAGCGACGTGGCTGACGATGTACACAATCGGAGTTGACGTCGGCGGAACCTATACCGACCTAGTGGCCACGGATTCGTCCGGGCGAACCATATTCGCAAAATCGCCATCCACACCCGCCGACCAATCGATCGGCGTCATGACCGGCCTCGAAGAACTGGCGCGGCGATTGAACACGACGCGTGCGGAAATGCTCGCCGCCACAGATCGGCTGGTGCACGGGACCACGGTTGCGACCAACGCGTTGCTGGAGCGCAAGGGCGCCAAGGTCGCGCTCTTGACCACCGAGGGCCATCGCGACGTCATCGAAATGCGCGAAGGCCTCAAGCCCGACCGCTACGATCTGCGTTCGCCGCCGCCGGAGCCCTTGGTACCGCGCGAACGACGTTTTGGCGTTCGCGAGCGGCTGAAGGCGAATGGCGAGGTTTTGACTGCGCTTGATGAGCGCTCGCTTGACGAGGCCATCGCCGGCATCAGGAAACTGGGCGCGACCTCGGTCGCGGTGTGCTTTCTGCATTCCTATCTCAACCCCGTCCACGAACTTGCCGCGGTCGAGCGCCTGGCAAAAGAACTGCCTGACGTCAGCGTGTCGCGTTCCAGCGACGTGCTGCCGCAGATCAAGGAGTACGAGCGCGTCTCGACCACGATCGTGAACGCCTATGTCGAACCGATCGTGCGGCGCTATCTCACCAATCTCGAGCGGCGCCTGAAAGAGGCCGGCCTCAAGGGCAGCCTGTTCGTCATCCTGTCGCATGGCGGCATGGCGCCGGTCGAGGAAGCCTCGCGCCTCGCCGCGGGCACGGTGCTGTCAGGGCCGGCGGGCGGCATGTCGGGCGGTCGGCGCTGCGCCGAGCTGCTCGGCATTCCCGATCTGGTGCCGTTCGACATGGGCGGAACCAGCACGGACATCTCTCTCATTTCGGACGGACAGGCCTCGCTCTCCGCCGATGGCCTGCTGGCGGGCCAGCGCATTGCCTTGCGCAGCCTTGATATTGCGAGCATCGCTGCCGGCGGCGGCTCGATCGCCAGCGTCGATGGCAGCCGCACGCTGCGGGTCGGTCCGGAAAGTGCCGGCTCGATTCCGGGTCCGGCCTGTTACGGCAATGGCGGGCAGGCCGCGACCGTCACCGATGCCAATGTCGTGCTCGGTTATCTCGATGCCGCCGCCTTCATGGGCGGGCAGCGCCCGCTCGATCGCGCGGCGTCGGAAGCCGCGGTCGATCGTGTCGCCGCATCCATGGAGCTCTCGCGCGTCGAGGCCGCCGCGGGCATTTACCGCATGATCAATTTGAACATGGCGGACGGCATCCGCCTGATGACGTTGCGCCGCGGCGTCGATCCCCGGAAATTCGCGCTGTTGAGTTTCGGCGGCGCGGCGGGCTTGCATGCGGCCGAGGTTGCGCGCGAACTGGAGATCAAACGCATCATCGTGCCGACGGTGGCCTCCGTGCTGTCGGCATGGGGCATGCTGACCAGCGATCTGCGCTATGAGATGAGCCGCACGCATTATGGCAGGGCGGCGCGCATTTCCGCCGGCGAAGTGCGTGAGCTGTTCGGCGAACTGGAGCAGGCGGCTACCGGTCGGCTGCGCTCATGGTTCAACGGGCCGCTGTCGATCGAACGCTCCGCCGAAATGCGTTACGGCGAACAGATTTTCGAGATCGACGTTTCGCTGGATGGTCTTGACTGGAATGCGGCCGACCTCGTCGATCGGATCGAGCAGCGCTTTCATCGCAAGCACGAGGAACTCTATACCTATGCCTCGCCCGGGCAGGAGGTCGTGTTCGTCAACGCGCGGGTCGCGGCGGTCGGCGCCGTCGCGCCAAACGATCAGAACACGCGCCCGGCGGCGTCGGCGGGCGTTTGCGCGCCACGCGGCAAACGTCAGGCGTTCTTTGGCGGCTGGCGCGAGGTGCCGGTCTATGCGCTCGATGCGCTGCAGCCCGGGCATTCCCTGACCGGTCCTGCCATCATTGAGGCGGAAACCACCACGGTGCTGGTCGATAGCGGCGACCGCGTCAGCGTCAATGCGCTCGGGTGGCTGGACATAACCCTGCGCTGAACACAAAAATTGATTTCAACAGCGCCGGATTGGGCAGTATTATCCCAAGTGCTGGGTTAGGCGTCACAAGCTTGAGTTAGCGTGAAGCCATGTTCATGAAAACAATAAAAGAAGCTGGAACTATCCTGGCCCTGTTAGCCGCCGCGCTGTTCGCCGGCATGCCGATATCGGCGCGACAGGCCCATGGCGGCGGCGTCACCGATACCGAAATCCGCATCGGCAACGTCATGCCGTATACCGGACCCTTGGCCGCGTTCGCGGCGATCGGCAGGGCTGAAGCCGCCTATTTCGACATGATCAATGATCGCGGCGGCATCAACGGTCGCAAGATCAAATTCATCTCCCGTGACGACAGTTCCAATCCGAAGATGGCAGCGGAGCACACAAGTCAACTGGTGGAGCAGGAGAACGTGCTGCTGATGTTTGGCTCGTTCGGCACGCCGAGCAATCTGGCGACGCGGACCTACCTCAACGAGAAGAAAGTGCCGCAACTCTTTGTCGCGTCCGGTGACGAGGAGTGGGCGCATCCCAAACGATTTCCGTGGTCCATGGGCTGGCAGCCGACGTTTCGCGCCGAGGGACGGATCTACGCCAACTATATCCAGGCTTCCTATCCGAGCCGCAAGATCGCGGTGCTCTGGCAGAACGATCAGTTCGGACGCGATCTGTTCAGGGGATTGCAGGAAGGGCTCGGCGTCACTGCCCGCATGATCGTGGCTGATATCGCCATCGAGGCAGATATGTCGATCGATGCGCAGGTCGACATCCTCAAGAATTCCGGGGCCGAAGTGCTCGTGCTGAATTGCGCACCGCCAATCTCGGCGCGGGCCATCCGAAGAGCGGCCGAACTGGGTTGGTATCCGGTGGTGGTGCTGGTCAATGCGGCGGCTTCGATCGCGAATGCGCTGAGACCTGCCGGGCTTGCGAACGCCGCCGGCGTGATCTCGACCTCGTTCCTCAAGGACGCCGGCGACACCACCTGGAAGGAAGACCCTTCGATCAAGGCGTGGCTGTCATTCATGGACAAGTATTATCCCGATGGTGACAGGGAGGATAGTTACGGCATCTTCGGCTATGCCGCGGCCGAAACCCTGGTCCAGGTATTGACGCAGTGC
Organism: Bradyrhizobium sp. AUGA SZCCT0176; assembly: GCF_018130145.1. Classification (GTDB taxonomy): domain Bacteria; phylum Pseudomonadota; class Alphaproteobacteria; order Rhizobiales; family Xanthobacteraceae; genus Bradyrhizobium. The sequence goes on from NZ_JAFCMB010000001.1 coordinate 617,256, forward strand.
GGCGACGACCTGTCACGCGAGAACATCATGCGGCAGGCCGCGTCGCTGAAGAACTATCAGAGCCCGATCATTCTGCCGGGCATTGCCATCAACACGGGACCTGCGGATTTTCATCCCATCAAGCAGATGCGGCTGGTGCAATTCGACGGCAACGCCTGGCAGCCGATCGGCGACGTCATCGAAAGCGCGTTTGCGAGCAGGCCGGGCGATAATTGAGGTTGGCGGTCTCTCGGTCGTCGTCCCGGCGAACGCCGGGACCCATACGCCGTGAAGTCAATTGTTACGGGAGGCGTCAGTTGTCTTGTTTCAACAATGAGGGCCGCGGAGTATGGGTCCCGGCTCAAGGCCGGGACGACACATATTGAGTCTGCGACCTAATTCTTCTGCCCGTAATTCAACAACCCGCCCTTGCTCTTTGCCGGATGGGCGCGCAGGCCTTCCTCGTTGGGTTCGGTGCCCCAGCCCGGCCGATCGGAAATGACAAGGTGGCCGTCGACGATCTCGGGCAGATGGGTAAACAGTTCGTGGTCCCACGCCAGCCGGTCGATGTCGGTTTCCATGATCCGCAAATTCGGTACCGCGGCGCAGAAATGCGCGTTCATCATGGTGCAGAGATGGCCGTAGAAATTATGCGGCGCGACGTTGACCTCGAAATGCTCGGCGGCGGCGGCGATCTTCATCGATTGCCACACCCCGTTCCACGGCGTGTCGATGATCGCGACATCCATTGCCTGTTCGTTGAAGTAGGGCAGGAATTCGCGCAGGCCCAGCAGCGTCTCGCAGGATGAGATCGGATGCGGGCTCTGGCGGCGGATATAGCCCAGCGCCTGCGGATTGAAGGTGTCGATCTCGACCCAGAACATGTCCATATCCTTGATCGCGCGCAGGATCTTCAGATAGCCCTCGGTCTTGGCGTTGAAGTTGAGGTCGAGCAGCAGATCGACATCGGGCCCGGCGCCGTCCCTGATAGCTTCGAGGTGCATGCAGAGATTGCGGATCACCGTGCGATCGACGTTGATCTCCGGCTCGAATGGCGAGCCGAAGCCGGGCCGCCAGCCCTGCGGCTTGCCGTCGGTGTAGACGAAGATGTTGGTCTTTAGCGCAGTGAAGCGCTTTTCGCGGACTTCGCGGCCTATCGACTTGACGCCGTCGAGATCAGTAATCGCGGGCTTGAACCAATCAGGATGATTGATGCGCCAGGTCGCGCAATGCGACCAGTAGACCCGGACGCGGTCGCGAATTTTTCCTCCCAGCAGTTCATAGCAGGGCACGCCGAGCGCCTTCGCCTTGACGTCGAGCAGCGCGTTCTCGATGGCGCCGAGCGCCAGCGCCACCACGCCGCCGGCAGCGGGGCGCGTTGCGGCAAACAGTTCCGCGTAAATCCGCTCGTGCTGAAAGGCGTTCTTGCCGACCACCCGCGCCGACAGCCGCTCGATCGCCGCCGTGACGCCGGGCGCGCCAAAACCCTCGTCATACTCGCTCCAGCCGACGATGCCGTCTTCGGTCATGATCTTGACGAAGTGATAGTTGCGCCAGCCGGCGTCGCAGGAGAGCGTTTCAACGCTTCTGATCTTGGATGATTTGGTCATGATTTCCTGCCCGGCTGTTGTTTTCGTTGACCGATAACAACAACGGATTGGCAGGAGCGTCAATCGCGCCTTGCTCGTCATGCCCGGAACAAGTGTACGGCCCGGCCATGACGGAAAATCTAAGCCGGCCTAAACAGCGTCGGTTGGCGTCGCTCGAATACCTGACGCCCGTTCTTGAAGCCCATCAGCACGTCGGGCAGTTCTGCGATCGCGTTCGGGCCGGTGTCGGTGTCGAGGATGACAAGATCGGCAGGGTTGCCTGGCGCGATGCCGTAATCCCGCAGGTTCATCAGGCGCGCCGGCAAGTCCGTCACCAGATCGAGGCAGGCGTCGAACTCGCTGATTCCGGCGTGGGCGACATTGGCGTAGAAATTGGCCATGCGCAGCAGCGACGCATCGCCGAACGGCGTGAACGGATTGAGCACGTTGTTGGTCGCGACCGAACACAGCACGCCGTTCTCGACCAGCCGGTGCGCCACGGTGAGGCCGCGCGGCGCATTGTGGGTGGCGTCGCGGCCCATCAGATAGAGATCGGTTGCCGGCAGCACGGTGACCGCGACACCGGCCTTCGCCAGCCGTTCGGTCGCAGCCTTCAGCCGGTCGGGCGGCAACGCCGAGAGTTTGGTGGCGTGCCCGATTGCGACACGGCCATGATAGTTGCGCCGCTCGGTTTGCCGGCAGACTTCCTCCAGATGCCACCAGGATGGATCGAGATCGAAGTCGAGATGCAGGTCGACGTCGACGTCGAATTGCTGCGCGAGGTCGAACACTCTTTCGAGATGCGCGTTCGGGTCGGTATCCATATAGGGACAGCCGCCGATCGCTTCGCCGCCGTCGCGCAGTGCCGCGATCAGGAGTTCTTCCGCGCCGGGATCGTTGGTCAGGCCTTCCTGCGGGAACACGCAGATCGACAGATCGATCGCCCAGGCATAGTCGCGCTTCAGTGCCTTGACCGCCTCGAAGCCGCGCAGCGCGATGCGTGGATCGATCTCGACATGCGTGCGCATCCGTGTGGTGCCGTGCACGATGGCGCGTTCGAGCACCCGCGCGCCGCGGGCATAGACGTCCTCGACGGTGAAATCGCGCTTCATGGCGGCAACCGCAGCGATCGCCTCGCCCACGGTGGCATGGTCGTGCCCGCAGCGGCCGAGCAGGCAAGCCTTGTCGAGATGGATGTGGGTGTCGACGAAGCCGGGGAGGGCGAGCTTGCCGCCGATCTCGATTTCGGGTGCGTCGCAGGCCAGATGTGCCTCGATGGCGGCGATCCGCCCCTCCGATACGCCGATATCGACGGGGGTGGCCGAAGCCCGGGTCCGGGCGTTGCGGAAGATCAGGTCGAAGGCGGTTCGCGCGCTCATCAGGACTTTAGCTGTTTCTTGGCTGGTTTGAGGTGAGGGGAGCCTAGCGGAAGAGTGCTTTAGAGGCAGCCCCAGATTGTGTGCAGTTTATAGGCCAAACTGTTCAAAATATGTGCATGCAATTGGAGGCCCCGATTGTAGTATTCTGGGATCAGGAGCAGCCGCCATGTCCATTTCCGCCAAAGCTGAAAAGCGCCCCCTCTCGGATGTCGAAGTGGTCGAAGCCTATCTCACGGCATCGATGATCCCGGATCCGGATGCGGCGGCGGCCTACATGAAGTCGGGCACCATCATCACCTTTACCGGCGGGCGCGAATTCGATCATCCGCGCGGGCCGACCGGCTTCAACGCAGCGCGCTACCGCTGGGTCAAGAAGAAGATGGACCGTTTCGACGTCTGCCCGGGTGCGGACGAGACCGTGGTCTACAGTATCGGCACGCTGTACGGCGAATGGATCGACGGCACGCCATTCGAAGGCAACCGCTATGTCGATCGCTTTGTCGTGAGGGGCGGCCAGATCGTGAAGATGGATGTCTGGAACGACAGCGCGGAACGCATTCTGGTTCAGAGAGGGATTGAGGCGTAGGGCATCCCAGTACTCGTCATGCCCGGGCTTGACCCGGGCATCCACGTCTTCGCTTCAGCTCAACAAGAAAGTCGTGGATGGCCGGGCATAGGCGAGCGTAAGCGACGCCGTCCTTTAGACGGCTATGCCCGGCCATGACGGAAAAACCGATTACCTCGCCCTCACCACCTTCGGCATTTTCACGACGCGCTCGCTCTCGCCCTCATCGGCGTACGGCGCCAGAATATCCAGCAAATCGCGGCCGCGCTGAGGAGCCGGCGCCACCAGGGCCCGGTTCGCCACGGAATCCAGATGGCTGTGCATCAGGCTCATCACCTTGGCCTCGTCACCCTTGACCAGGGCTGCGATAATCGCGCGGTGCTCATTGATCGCGCATTCCGACGAATGCGGGCGGCTGTACAGGGATAGCGTCAGGCAGCAGCGATAGGCGACTTCGCTGACGTAACGCACGAGGATCGGGCTGTTCGTCATCTGCGCGAGCAGGATGTGGAATTCGGTCGCAAGACGAATGGATACCGCATCGGTGCCGTCGCGCGCGCCATCCTCGGCGTCGACGTGGGCGTTCAGCGTCGCGATCTGGGCCTTTGTCAGTTTGCCGGCGAGCTGGCGCACCACCAGCCGTTCGAGCTCGATCCGGATATCAAAGGCGTCGCGGGCTTCTTGCCAGCTCGGTGTCGCCACGACAGCGATCCGGTTGCGGCGAAGTTCGACGAGGCCTTCCGCGGCGAGTTGCCCCAGCGCGTGGCGGGCAATGGTGCGGCTGACGCCGAAGCGTTCGCCGAGCGAATCCTCAGGCAGTTTTGCGCCGGGCTCCAGCGCCTGCTCGATGATGGCGCGGCGAAGCGCGCGGCAGATCACCCCGACCTTGTCGGATGATTCCGCATTCTTGCCGGCCGAGCGAGGCGCCATGAGCGAATCCCTGAAGGAGTGCTTCGAATGCGCCCTCATATCACAAATGGGAGACAATTGAGCGCCTGAATTGCATGCAGTTTGGCGGCCGAATTGCCTAAAAGGAATCCGCTGGTTTGGGCGTCTTTTTGCGATCCCATTGATTCCAAACGCGAGTTTTGCTGGCATCCGGCTTGCATGCACTTCCAGCCATGATGCGCATGCAACCAGATTCGGAATTCTCCGGCGCGCCGGTTTCGGCCCCCGCTGCACCCATCGCGATTGAGCTGTCGGACGCCTCCGTCACCTTCGGCCGTGGCGACCGCGCCGTGCCGGCGCTGTCGAAAACCACGCTTCGGATTGCCGACGGCGAGTTCGTCGCGCTGGTGGGGCCATCCGGCTGCGGCAAGTCCACCATCCTGCGGCTGGCCAGCGGGCTGGTTCAGCCGACCACCGGCGTCGTCATCGTCGGTGGCCGGGAAGTCGCGGCGCGGGCGCTGCGCGTCGGCATGGCGTTCCAGAATCCGACCATGCTGCCCTGGATGACGATCGAGCGGAACATCATGCTGCCGCTCAAGATTGTCGAGCCGTTTCGCTCGCAATTCCGCAAGCTTCGCAAGACCGAATTCCGCGACAAGGCCAATGCGCTGCTGGAGCAGGTCGGCCTCAAGGGCTTTGGCAGCCGTTTTCCCTGGCAGCTCTCCGGCGGCATGCTTCAGCGCGCCAATCTGTGCCGCGCGCTGATCCACGAACCGCGGATGCTGCTGCTCGACGAGCCCTTCGGCGCGCTCGACCAGTTCACGCGCGAGGAACTGTGGTCGATCCTGCAAGAGCTCTGGATGACCCACAAGGCGACCGTGCTGCTGGTGACGCACGATCTGCGCGAGGCTGCATTCCTCGCCAGCCGCATCTGCGTGATGAGCGCGCGGCCCGGCCGCATCGTCGACGACAGCCCGGTCACATTCAGCCGCCCGCGCACGGTGGCGATGACGTTTGAGCCAGATTTCGTGGCGCTGAACCAGAAGCTGCGCACTTTCATCGTCGATGCGCGCAGCGCGCCAGCCGAGGGGGCGACCTGACCATGTCCGCAAGCGATATCAGACAAAAGGCCTGGTCGGCGGCACTCATCGTGCTGTTCTTTGTCGCCTGGGAATTGTTCTGCGTGATGACAGGTATGTCCGACCTAGTGCTGCCGCGGCCGTCGGAGGTTTTTGTTACGCTCTACCAGAAATTCCCGCTGCTGTGGCCGCATATCCTGCAGACGCTGGCGACGACGATGATCGGCTTCGTGCTCGGCGTCGGGCTTGGGGTGGTGCTCGGCGCCGTCATCGGCGTTTCCAAGACGGCATACGACACGGCCTATCCGCTGCTGGTCGGATTCTCGTCGATCCCCAAAGTCGCTGTCGTTCCGATCTTCGTGCTGTGGTTTGGCTCAGGGTCGGTGCCGGCGGTGCTGACCGCGCTGTCGATCTGCTTCTTTCCGATCGTCGTCAATATCGCGACGGGGCTCGCGACCACCGAACCCGAACTCGAAGACGTGCTGAAAGCGCTTGGCGCCAGCAAGCTCGATATCCTCTGGAACGTCGGTCTGCCCCGCACCATGCCGTTCTTCTTTGCGTCATTGAAGGTTGCGATCAGCTACGCCTTTGTCGGCGCGGTTCTCTCCGAGACCGTGGCGTCGAACCGCGGCATCGGCAACGTGATGATGACTGCGTCCTCGAATTTCAACGTGCCGTTGGTATTCGCCGGCCTGTTCGTGCTCGCCGGCCTCGGCGTCGCGCTCTACGTGATCTTTTCGCTGATCGAGGGCCGCGTCACCGGCTGGGCCACCCGCAAGAACGACCTGATCGCGACATGACGATTTCACCAACCGCCATCCAACCCACTCGAGGAGGTTCACGATGTTAACGAAAATAGGCGCCGCGCTGTTGGGAGTAGCTTTGTTCGCAAGCGCCGCGAACGCGCAGGAAACCACCATCAAGTTCACGCTGGGCTGGAAAACCCAAGGCAGCGACGCTGCGTTTTTCTATGCCAAGGACAATGGCTACTTCAAGGAAGAGGGCCTCAACGTCGTGATCGACCAGGGCGAAGGCTCGGGTGCGACGGTGACGCGCATCATGTCGGGCGCCTATGACGCCGGCTTTGGCGACGTCAACGCCATCATCCAGAATGCCTCGACCAAGCCGCAGGACGCGCCTGTGATGGTCTACCAGATCTGGAACCAGCCGCCCTTTGCAATCGTTACGAAGAAGACCAGCGGCATCAACACCATCAAGGATTTCGAAGGCCGCACGCTCGGCGGCGCGCAGGGCACGCCGACCACGCGGCTGCTGCCGGTGTTCGCGCAGAAGAACAAGCTCGAGGGCGAGAAGATCAAGATCTCCAACATGGCGCCGAACCTGCAGGAGCCGATGCTGATCAAGGGCGATATCGACGCGGCGCTGGTGTTCAACATCACCAGCTATTTCAACCTCGTGCTGAACCGCCAGGATCCTGACAAGGACTATAAATGGTTCTCGTTCGGTGACTACGGCCTCGATCTCTATTCCAACGGCCTGATGGTCTCCCGCAAGCTGATCGCGTCCAATCCAAAGGCGGTCGCCGGGCTCGTCCGCGCCGTCAACAAGGGAATGATCGCGGTTGCAAAGGACCAGAACGCCGGCATGAAGGCGGCGCTGAATTACGACAATCTGATCAATGTCGACGTCGAAAAGCGCCGGCTGCAATATTCCTTCGACAAGCTGATCGTCTCGGCCGAGATGAAGGAAATCGGCGTCGGCGACGTCAAGGACGATCGCATGACCCGCGCCATCGGTATCATCGTCGAAGGCTATCAGCTTGCCCGGGCGCCGGCAGCGTCGGAAATATTCTCGCGCGAATTCCTGCCGCCGCGCGCGGAAAGGGAGCTAAAGTATACGGCGAACTAAGCTCGTCATTGCCTGCGACAAACGCGAAGCGTTTGCGCAAGGGAGCGAAGGGACGAAGCAGTCCATCTTTCCCCGCGTGGAAGCATGGATTGCTTCGCTACGCTCGCAATGACGACGGAGTGCTGGAATGCCTATGGAAGTTATCGCCCACAGCCTGTTCTCCGGTCCTGACCGCGGTCTGCTCGAAAACGCCGTGCTGCGGCACGACGGTGGTTTGATCACCTCCATTGATGAGGGAATGCCGCCCGCTACTGGCCCGCGCTCCCTCATCCTTCCGGCCTTCGTCAATGCCCACGACCATGCGCGGCCGACCGCGTCGTCCTTTGGCGCGATCGGGATGCCGCTGGAAAGCTGGATCCTGCGATCCGCGCTCGGCACGCCGGTCGATCCCTATCTCACCGCGGCCTCCGCGCTGGCGCGCTCGGCGCGGGCAGGGTGCGCTTCGATGATGGTGCATTACACGCGGCCGAGCGGGACCATGCCGCTGGTCGACGAAGCCAAGGCGATCGCGCGGGCGGCCTCCGATGTCGGCATTCGCATCGCGTTCGCTCTTGCGGTGCGCGACCAGAATCCAATCGTCTATGGCGATAGTGAGCCAGTACTCTCGGAGTTACCCAGTGACGATCGGAAGACGATCGAGGAATTGTTCGTCCGTGCGCCGATGTCGCCCAAGGCTTATATCGACCTTAGCGATACGATCGCGTCGGCGATCGCTGGCCCCAAGGTCGACGTGCAGTTAGGGCCGGCGGGCGTGCAGTGGTGTTCAAGGCCGTTGCTGGAGGCGGTCGCCGAAAATTCGGCGCTGACCGGCCGCCGGATCCACATGCACCTGCTGGAAACCATCTATCAACGCGCCTGGGCGGATGAGCATTTCCCTGACGGTATCGTTCGCTACCTTCGCGACATCGGCTTCCTGTCGGATCGGCTGACGCTGGCGCATTGCATTCATGCGCGGCAGGATGAAATCGAGATGATCGCCGCGTCCGGAGCGCGCATCGTCACCAATTTCAGTTCCAACATGCATTTGCGCTCGGGCCTCGCGCCGATCGCCGCCGCGCATCAATGCGGCTGCGCCATCGCCGTCGGCGTCGATGGCCTGGCGCTGGACGAGGATGACGACGTGCTGCGCGAGATGCGGCTGGTGCAGATGTTCCACGGCGGTCTCGGCTTCAAGCGAACCTGGACGCCAGCGGAGTTTTTCGGCCTTGCCGTCGCCAACGGCCGCAAGGCGACCGGCGCGCCGGGTACGGGCGCGTTGACGCCCGGCGCTCCGGCAGACTTCGTAACGATCGATCTCGACCGTCTCGATCGCGACCAGATCATGCCGGTCGATCCGATTGAACTGCTGTTCGCGAGAGGCAACGCGTCGCTGTTGCGAGAGGTGGTTGTCGACGGGCGCACGATCGTCAGCGAAGGCCATTGCACCGGTGTCGACCTTCCCGCGATCGAGAAGGAGTTGCGCGGCATCTACCGCGTCAATGCCGGCAAATTCGGAAACTTCCAGCGCGCGTGGCCGCCGCTTTCGGCTTCGCTTCAAAACTGGTTCGAAGCGCAACTGGATTGCAGTTAAGCACTTCGCATCGTTCGCCAATTCCGTATCACGGAAGAAAATTCCGCTTGCATCGACAGGCGGGCAAGGTTTCATGGTCAGCAACAAAAAACTGAACCGGCGCGCGCATGACGCCGGTCGTTTGGCCATGAGGAAGCGTGATGGGCGCGTTGTCGCATCTGCGGATTGTCGAGATCGGAAGCGCTGCGGCGACCAGCTATTGCGCGCGGTTGTTCGCCGATTTCGGTGCGACCGTGCAGAAGATCGAACCGCCGGCGGGTGATCCGCTTCGCCGCACCGCGCCGTTGACGCCGGAAGGTCACAGCGCCTGGTTTGCGTTTCTTAATTTCAACAAGTCGAGCGTGGCGCTCGATTGCAGTGACGCCGACGCTTCATCGCGCCTGACCGAACTGATCGCGGCGTGCGACATTTTGCTCGACGGCCGCGACATCGATGCGGCGAACTGTCCGGCTGTCGATCTCGCAGCGATCAAACAGCGCAACCCCGGCCTTATTCATCTCGACATAAGCTGGTTCGGTCGTGAGGGGCCGTATGCAAAATTCGAAGCGACGGACTCGACGATTCGCGCGTTGAGCGGACTGGTAAAGCTGGTCGGGCCGGTCGAGGGGCCGCCGATGCATGCGCCGGATTTCCAGACCGGCATCTTCGCCGGCCTCTGGGGCTTTATCGCGGCGGCTTCCTCGGTGCTGGGCCGGATGCAGGACGGTCGGGGACGGGCGAACTCCCTGAGCATCTTCGAATCCAGCATCGCGGTGACCGAGTACATCATGTTCGAGTCGTTCGTGCACGGCGACATCATGCGGCGCATGGGGGTTAACAGGTTCTGGCCGACGTTCCCGGCCGGCATCTACGAAACCAAGCAAGGCTGGCTCGGCGTCACCACGGTAACTCCGGCGCAATGGCGGTCGTTTTGCGAGATGCTGGCGCTGCCGGAATTGCGCGACGATCCGGCGCTGTCCTTGGGCGTCGATCGCCTGCAGCATATTGCTGACATCGAGGGCAAGATCGTGCCGCGGCTGAAACAGCGCACCGCGCAGGAATGGTTCGCCGAGAGCCTGCGCCGCAAGATTCCGATCGTGCCGGTACCCGATGTCGGCGACCTCATCGCCGACGAAGAGAAGAAGGCGCGCGGCGCAATCGTGCCGGTTATGATCGGCGACGAAACCGGCTTTACGGCAGGCTCGATGCAACGCTTGACCGGAACACCGCCACGTCGCGGCGGCGCGGTTCCCGATATCGGCGAGCAAATGCTCGGCTGTGCGCATGTCAGCGAGGCTGCGAAACGGGTACCGGTGCCTGCAGAGCAGGGATCAGACCGCCTGCCGCTGGAAGGCATCCGCGTCGTCGATTTCTCGATGGGTTGGGCCGGCCCGATCTGTACGCGCACGCTGGCCGATCTCGGCGCCGACGTCATCAAGATCGAGGCCACGCAATATCCGGATTGGTGGCGCGGGGTGGACCGGCGGCCGGCCTATGTTCTCGAACAGATGTACGAGAAATCGGTGCGCTACTGCATCATGAACCGCAACAAGCGCGGCATCACGCTCGACCTGACGCGTCCGCAGGGCCTCAATCTGGCAAAACGGCTGCTGGCCGATGCCGACGTTGTTGTCGACAATTACTCCGTCGAGGTGTTGCCGAAGCTCGGGCTCGGTTATGAGGTGCTGAGCAAGCTCAATCCAGAGCTTGTCATGATGTCGATGTCGGCCTTCGGCGCCGGCAGCGTGCACCGCGATTGCCGCGCCTATGGCTCGACGCTCGAACAAGGCTCAGGCCTGCCGAGCGTGGTCGGCGATCCCGGCGGCCCGCCTGTGATGAGCCACACCGCGTTCGGCGATGCCGTCGGCGGCTTGAACGGCTGCGCCGCGGTGCTCACGGCGTTGATCCACGCCAAGCTCACCGGCAAGGGCCAGTTCATCGATCTCGCGCAGATCGAATGCATGATGCCGTTTGCGGCGCCCTGGATCATCGCGCATTCGATCGATGGCAAGGAACCGGTCAGGTACGGCAATCGTCATCCGGATTTCGTGCCGCATGGCTGCTTCCCCTGCGCCGGCGCCGACAGCTGGATCGTGGTCGCGGTTTCCAGCGACGCGATGTGGCCAAAACTTGCAAAACTGCTCGGCCGTGCCGATTGGGCCACTGACGCATGGCTGAAGACGGCGGTGGGACGGCGCGCCATCGAGCGCGAGATCGAGGCCGCTATCAAGGCATGGACGTCGGCGCGCGACCCGGAATCGGCGATGAAGGCGTTGCAGGCAGCGGGCATCGCGTCAGGCGTCGTGCGGCTGCCGATGGAACTGCTGCAGGATCCGCAGCTGCATGCGCGCGGTTTCATTCAGGAAGTCGATCGCGCCTTTATCGGAAAACATCCGCAACCCTCGATGCCGTTCCGTGAGGGCGCAAAGCCGTTTCCGATCCGAAGCGCGCCGCCGACGCTCGGCGAACACAATCAGGAAATTCTCGGCGGGCTGCTCGGGCTTTCCGATGCCGAGATCGATCAGCTGGCCCGCGAGGGCATCATTGGAACCGAGATGCTGATGGAGGAACAGCTCGTGAAAGAGAAGAAGCGGGCGGCGGGCTGATGGCAGCGGCCCAGCCGGCACAGCGCGGATCGGAAGTGGTTGCGGGCGGCCCGCAAGCGCTGATGTCGGTGCGCGGCCTCGGCATCCGTTTCAAGACCTCGCACGGCGTCTGGCAGGCGACCCGCAAGATCGATTTCGACATCGCGCCCGGCGAGCGGGTCGGCATCGTCGGCGAAAGCGGCTGCGGCAAGACCATCACCGGTCTTTCGATTCTGCGGCTGTTGCCGAACAACCTTGCCGGGCTCGATGGATCGATCCACTTCGACGGAACCGATCTGGCGTCCTGCAGCACGCGCGAGATGCGGGCGATCCGCGGCCGGCGCATCGCGATGATTTTTCAGGAGCCGATGAGTGCGCTCGATCCGGTGTTCACAGTCGGCCATCAGATCGCCGAGACGCTGCGGGTGCACACCGGCGTCACCAAGGAGGAGGCGAGGGAACGGACGCTCGAGATGCTGCGCCGGGTCGGCATTGCCTCGCCGGAGCGCCGCATCGACGATTATCCGCACCAGCTTTCCGGCGGCATGCGCCAGCGCGTGATGATCGCAGCAAGCCTGATCTGCGGGCCACAACTATTGATCGCGGACGAGCCGACCACGGCACTCGACGTCACCGTCCAGGCGCAGATCCTGGAACTGTTGCGCGACCTCAGCGAGACTTCCAATACGGCGCTGATGCTGATCACGCACGATCTCGGTGTCGTCGCGGAAACCTGCACGCGCATGATTACGATGTATGCGGGCGAGGTGATCGAGGACGCCGCGGTCGATGACGCGCTGGTCCGGCCGCTGCATCCCTATACGTCGGGCCTGTTGCGCTCGTTGCCGCATCTGAGCCCGCGGCACGGCAAGCTGCCGTCGATCCCGGGCCGGGTGCCGTCGATCATGGACATGCCCAATGGCTGCCGTTTCAAGGCACGCTGCGCGCATGCGGTCGCCGGCTGCGAGAAAGAGCAGGCGCTGCTCGACGCCGGCAATGGCCGCAAGGTGCGCTGCTGGCGCTTTCGCGAGCTCGATCTGCCCGGTGCCTTGCAGCACGCTGCGACGGCACCGATCGCAGCGATGGTGGCCAGCCCATGACGCCGCAAGCCGCCAATAATGCCATCGTCTCGGTGCGCGATCTCCAGGTCGGCTTTCAGACCACCGATCGCCGCGCCATTGTGAAGGCGGTCGACGGCGTCAGTTTTGACGTTCGTCGCGGCGAGACCTTTGGCATCATCGGCGAATCCGGATCGGGCAAGACCACGATCGGCCGTGCGCTGGTGTTCCTGCTCAAACCCAGCGGCGGCGCGATCCTGCACAATGGCGTCGATCCGTTGGCGATGCCGCGGCAGCAGTTCCAAAGCCATCGCCGCGACTACCAGATCATCTTCCAGGACCCGAATGCGGCGCTGAACCCACGCATGACGATATTATCGTCGGTGCTGGAGCCGCTCGAACTGGCGCGCGCAGGATCGAAGGCCGAGCGGCTGCAGCGGGCGCATGAGGCGATGGACCGGGTCGGTCTGCCGCAGGACCTCGGCGAGCGCTATCCGCACCAGCTGTCCGGCGGCCAGAAGCAGCGCGTGGTGATTGCCCGGGCGCTCACGCTGCGCCCCAAACTGATCGTCTGTGACGAGGTGGTAGCGGCGCTCGACATGTCGATCCGCGGCGACGTGCTCAATCTGTTCGCCGAACTGCAGCGCGATCTTGGGCTTACATACGTCTTCATCACCCACGATCTCGCCGTGGTGTCCCATATCAGCGAGCGGATCGCGGTGATGTATCTGGGACGTTTCGTCGAGCTAGGCCCGACCGAAAAGGTCTCGGAACGGCCGCTGCACCCCTATACCCAGGCGCTGCTGTCGGCCGAGCCGCGGCCGTTGCCGTCGACCATGCGCGGCAACAATCGCATCGTCCTGCAGGGCGAGATCCCGAGCCCGATCGACCCGCCATCGGGGTGCCGCTTCCGCACCCGCTGCCAGTATGCGCAAGCCGTCTGCGCCGAGAAGACGCCGGACTGGCGCGAGCTGATGCCCGATCACTGGGTCGCTTGCCATTTCGCCGACCGCCCGAATTTTTCACCGAACTAACAGAAGAACCGCTGGAGGAATTGCCATGACACAGACGACGCGACGCGAGGTAATGGCGCTGATATCGGGCGCGCTGGCTGGTGCAACCCTCGGCGGCCACGCATTTGCGCAAGGCACGCCGAAGCGCGGCGGGATCCTACGCATCTCGGCGCCTGCCAATCCGTCGAGCCTTGACCCCGCCACCGGCGGCGCCGGTTCGGACCATGCCTTCCTGTTCACGATGTACGACACGCTGACCGAATGGGATTTCGAGACGCTCAAGCCCAAGCCCGGCCTAGCCGAGAGCTGGACCTTTTCGGACCCGACCACCCTGGTGCTCAACATCCGCTCCGGTGTGACGTTCCACGATGGCACGCCGCTCGATGCCGAGGCCGTCAAGTTCAACTTGGAGCGCAACAAGCGCGATCCGAAATCCAACATCAAGGCTGATCTTGCCGCGATGGAATCGGCTGCGGTGACCGGTCCGTTGCAGGTCACGTTGAAGCTGAGCACACCCGACGCTGCATTGCCCGGCATTCTCTCCGACCGCGCCGGCATGATGGTGTCGCCGGCCGCGGTCAAGGCCAGTGCGGCCGGCAATGTCGCGCGCACGCCGGTCGGCGCCGGCGCCTATGCTTTCGTCAGCTGGGCGGATGGCGAGAAGATCGTCATCAAGCGCAACGAGAAATATTGGAAGCCCAACCGTCCCTATCCAGATGGAATCGAGTTCTCGATCATTCCGGAATTGACTACCGGATCGCGGTCGGTGACCGCCGGCCAGAACGATCTGATGTACCAGCTGCCGCCGCGGCAGAAGGCGATCGTGGAGCGCGCCAGCAGCATCAAGATCTTCAACGGCCCGACGCTGTACGTGTTCCAGATCTTCCTGAACTGGGCAAAGCCGCCGTTCGACAACATCAAGGTGCGCCAGGCCTTCAATTTTGCGATTGATCGCGAAACCTTCGTCAAGGCGGCGCTCGCAGGCTTGGCCGAGCCCGCTTACATGAACCTGCCGAAAGCGCATTGGGCCTACGACAAGTCCGTCGCCGGACTTTATCCCTACGATCCCGACAAGGCGAAGAAGCTGCTCATTGAGGCCGGATTTAAGGACGGCTTACCGATCGAACTGGTCGGTTATCCCGATCAGGATTCGGTGCAGCGCCAGGAAATCCTGATCGAACAGTTCCGCAAAGCAGGCATGAATGTGCGCTTCTTGAATGCGCCGATCGCGGAAGCCTCTGCCGCGTTCTTCGGCGCCGAGAAGCGCGGCTCCGGCATTCTCGCGGCCTGGACCGGGCGGCCCGATCCCAGCCTGACCTATTCGCTGATGTTCACCAAGGACGCCTATTATAATGGTGGCCGGGGTGCGGTGCCGCCGGAGCTCGAAGCCGCGATCAAGGAGTCGCGGGCGTCCGAAGACATCGAGCTGCGCCGCAAGGCGTTCGCGACCGTGCAGCGGCTGGTGATGGAAAACGCCTTCGTGGCACCGCTCGCGTTCCAGTTCGAACTGGTCGCGATGAACAAGAAGGTGCAGGGCTACAGGCCGAACCTGCTGGGCAAGCCGAAATACGACGACGTCTGGCTGGAGAGCTAACCGAATGGCGCGACGAAGTCCGACAAGGGTCATCGGCGGCCGCCTGCTGCAGGCGCTGCCCGTGATCCTGCTCGCGACCTTCATGGTGTTCGCGCTGCTCAAGCTGGTGCCCGGCGACATCGCGGTGACGTTGGCCGGCGACAACGCCACCGACGCGCGCATTACCGAAATCCGGAAGGTCTACGGCCTCGATCGGCCGTTCCTGGTGCAGTATGGCGCGTGGCTGGCGAATGTCGTGCAAGGCGACCTGTCGCAATCACTGCTGACGGGCGAGAAGGTCGCAACCTCGATCTCGCGGGCCTTTCCCAACACGCTCCTTATTGTCGCGATCGCGCTGGTGCTGGCGCTGGTCACGGGAATCCCGATGGGGGTGATCGCGGCGATCAAGCCCGATGGCTGGGTCGACAAGACGGTCAGCATGATCGCCTCGCTCGGGGTCGCAATACCCGGCTTTTGGCTGGCGATGATCCTGGTCGCCGAGATTTCACTGAAGCTGAACTGGCTGCCGGCAACCGGCGCGAAATCCTTCAGCGTCTCGCCCATCGAGGCGATCCGGCATGCCCTGCTGCCGGGCATTGCGATTGCCGCCTACGGCATGGCCGAGGTGGCGCGGCAGTTGCGTGGATCGCTGCTGGAAGTGCTGTCGTCGCAATATGTGCGCACCCTGCACGCCAAGGGCCTCTCGATGACCCGGATCCTGTGGCAGCACGGGCTCAAGAATGTCAGCGTCAATCTGTTCACGATCATCAGCATCCTGGTCAACCGCATGCTGGCGGCGACCGTCGTGATCGAAGCCGTGTTTGCGATTCCGGGCCTCGGTAGCCTGATCGTGCGCGGCGCGATCCAGCGTGATTTTCCGATCGTGCAGGGCGTGGTCTTTACGATGGTGATCGTGGTCATTCTGGTGAACCTGATCGCGGACCTGCTGTGCGCGGCCGTTGATCCCCGGATCGAACAATGACGGATTTGGCGCTCGAAACCCCCAAGCGACTGGTCCAGCCGAGCCGGCTGCGGCGGTTTTTCCGCTGGCTGGCGGGCGATCTGCGCGCCGCGCTGGCGATCCTGGTGCTGCTGGTGCTGGTGATTGTCGCGATCGGCGCGCCCTGGATCGCGCCCTATCTGCCGACAGCGCAGGACGCCAACAACATGCTGGCCGCACCGGGGCCCGGACATCTGCTCGGCACCGACGATCTCGGCCGCGACATCTTCAGTCGGCTGATCTACGGCGCGCCGGCAACGGTGTATGCCAGCCTGCTCGCGGTCAGCGTCGCGGTTGCGATCGGCCTGCCGGTTGGGCTGGCCGCCGGGTTCTTCGGCGGCTGGACCGACGATATCATCAGCCGGATCATCGATACGTTTCTGTCATTCCCCGCCATCGTGCTGGCGATTGCGGTCACCGGCGCGCTCGGCATCGGCCTCACCAACGGCATGATTGCCGTGGGCATCGTGATGTTCCCGGCGCTGGCGCGAATCGTCCGCGCCCGGACACTGATCGTGCGGCAGGAGCTCTATGTCGACGCCTCCAGGTGTTTTGGGGCGCCGGCCTGGCATATCCTGTGGAAGCATGTGCTGCCGAACGCCCTGCAGCCGGTGATCGTGCAGGTCACGCTCTTGCTGGCGGCGGCGCTGCTGGCGGAGGCCAGCCTCAGCTTCCTTGGGCTCGGTATCCAGCCGCCAAACCCGAGCTGGGGCGCGATGCTGGCCCGCGCCTACCAGTATATGGAGATCGCGCCGGAGCAGATGTATGCCCCGGGGCTTGCCATTCTGGTGGTCTCGTTGGCATTCAATGCGCTGGGAGAGTCCTTGCGTATCGTGCTCGATCCGACCATGAAGGATCGATAATCCTTTTGCGGAAGCATTTTATGCCCTTCAATAAGCTCCTGATCGCCAATCGCGGCGAGATTGCCATTCGTATCGCGCGGGCCGCGGGCGAGACCGGCCTTGCCACTGTCGCGATCTACCCCACCGACGACGCGCTGTCGTTGCATGTCCGCTCCGCTGACGCAGCGCATGAAATCCCGGGGCGGGGCGCGCGGGCCTATCTCGACATCGAGGCGGTCGTGGCCGCCGCCAAAGCCACCGGCTGCGATGCACTGCATCCCGGTTACGGCTTTCTCAGCGAAAACACCTTTCTGGCCCGGCGTTGTGCGGAAGAGGGCATCACCTTTGTCGGCCCGTCGCCGGAGGCGCTGGATCTGTTCGGCGACAAGGCCAAGGCCAAGGCGCTGGCGAAGGAGTGCGGCGTGCCCATCATCGAGGGTACCAGCGGCCCGACCTCGCTCGACCAGGCCAAGGACTTCTTCGCGTCGCTGGGCTCTGGCGCCGCCGTCATGATCAAGGCTATCGCCGGTGGCGGCGGGCGCGGCATGCGTATCGTGGACGATGCGGCAAAGCTGGAAGAAGCCTATGTGCGCTGCCAGTCCGAGGCCAAGGCGGCCTTCGGCAGGGACGGCGTCTATGTCGAGCGCCTGATTCGCAACGCCCGCCACATCGAAGTGCAGATCATCGGCGACCATCACGGCGCGATCAGCCATCTGTGGGAACGCGAATGCACCATCCAGCGGCGGAACCAGAAGCTGATCGAGGTGGCGCCAAGCCCGTCGCTGAGCAACAGTCTGCGCACGCGGATCATCGACGCCGCCCGGGAACTCGCCGGCGCCGCGAACTACGACAATCTCGGCACTTTCGAATTTCTGGTCGACGGCGACGCGAGGGGCGACGCGCAGGCCTTCGCCTTCATCGAGGCTAATCCGCGGCTGCAGGTCGAGCACACCGTGACCGAGGAGGTGCTGGGCGTCGATCTGGTGCAGGCGCAGCTGGCGGTCGCCGGCGGCGCCACGCTGGGTTCGCTCGGCCTCGCGCAGGCCTATATTCCGAAACCGCGTGGCTACGCGATGCAGCTCCGCGTCAACATGGAGGTGATGGACGAGAACGGTGTCACCAAGCCGACCGGCGGCACGCTCTCCATGTTCGATCTGCCGGCCGGGCCCGGCGTGCGCGTCGATACGTTCGGCTATTCCGGCTACAAGACCAGCGCCGCCTTCGACTCGCTGCTCGCCAAGGTCATCGTGCGCGCGACCGGCCCAAATTGGGCCGACGTGGTGCAGAAGGCCACCCGCACGTTGCGTGAATTTCGCATTGGCGGCGTTGCCACCAATATCCCGTTCCTCGGCGCGGTGCTGGCGCATCCGGATTTCGTCGCCAACCGGATCAATACCGGCTTTATCGATACCCATGTCGCCGCGCTGGTGCACGCGGCGAACGATCTCTCGGCGCCGGAGCTGCTGGAAGCGGGCGCGGCCGTGTCCATTCCCGAGGCCCGCGAAGCCTCGGCTGGGTCAGCCGGTCCGGCCGGCTCCGTCCCGGTGCCGGCGCCGCTGCAGGGTACGATTGTCGCGATCGAGGTACGGGAAGGCGATCTCGTCCGTCCGGGCCAGCAAATTGCCGTGCTCGAATCCATGAAGATGGAGCATCTCGTGACCGCGCCGCATGGCGGCAAGGTGACCAGGATCGCTGCGGAAGCCGGCGTCACGCTGATGCAGGATGAGGCCATCCTGTTTCTCGAACCGGCCGAGATCGATGCGCATGACGTCGCGGAAGAAGAGGATGTCGATCTCGACCACATCCGCCCTGACCTCGCCGAACTGATCGCGCGTCACGCCATCACGCTGGATGAGAACCGGCCGGCCTCGGTCGAGCGCCGTCGCAAGACCAACCAGCGCACGGCGCGCGAAAACCTCGCGCAGCTCGTCGATGAGGGGTCCTTTGTCGAATATGGCTCGCTCGCGATCGCGGCGCAGCGGCGGCGGCGCAAGGTCGACGACCTCATTCAGAACACGCCGGCTGACGGCCTGATCTCCGGCGTCGCCACCGTGAATGCGGAAAAATTCGGCGCGGAAGGCGCGCGCTGCATGGTGATCTCCTATGATTACACCGTGCTGGCCGGCACCCAGGGCCATATGAACCACAAGAAGATCGACCGCATGCTCGGGCTCGCCGAACAATGGCGGATGCCGCTGGTGTTTTACGCGGAAGGCGGCGGCGGCCGTCCCGGCGATACGGATCGGTTGGGCATGACCGGTCTCGACGGGCCGTCCTTTGTGCAATTTGCAAAACTGTCGGGATTGGTGCCTGTCATCGGCGTCGTCTCCGGCTATTGCTTTGCCGGCAATGCCGCGATGCTCGGCTGTTGCGACGTGATCATTGCCACCAAAAACGCGTCGATCGGCATGGGCGGGCCGGCGATGATCGAAGGCGGCGGGCTTGGCGTCTATCATCCGGCTGAAGTCGGCCCGGTGTCGTTCCAGTCGCCGAACGGTGTGATCGATATCCTGGTCGAGGACGAAGCGGAAGCAACCTCCGCCGCGCAAAAATATCTGTCGTACTTCCAGGGGGCGGTGTCGGACTGGAAAGCGCCGGACCAGCGGCTGCTGCGGCGCGCGATCCCGGAGAACCGGCTGAGGGTCTATGACATCCGGACCGTGATCGACCTTCTCGCCGACGAGGGATCAGTACTCGAAATTCGCCGCGATTTCGGCGTCGGCATGATCACGGCGTTCATCCGCATCGAGGGAAAACCGTTCGGGCTGATCGCCAACAATCCAAAACACCTTGGCGGTGCCATCGATGCGCCGGCCGGCGACAAAGCCGCGCGTTTCCTGCAGCTGTGCGATGCCTTTGACATTCCGATCGTGTCGCTGTGCGATACGCCGGGTTTCATGGTCGGGCCCGAGGCCGAAAAGACCGCGATCGTGCGCCATGTGGCGCGGATGTTCGTGACCGGCGCCAGCCTCACGGTGCCGTTGTTCGGCATCGTGCTGCGCAAGGGTTATGGCCTCGGTGCGCAGGCCATGATCGGCGGCGGCTTTCATGCCTCGTTCTTCACGGTGGCGTGGCCGACCGGCGAATTCGGCGGCATGGGCCTTGAGGGCTATGTTCGGCTCGGCTTCCGCAAGGAAATGGAAGCGATCGCCGATCCCGAAGAGCGCGAGAAATACTACAAGGCCAAGGTCGCCGAACTCTATGCCAACGGCAAGGCGGTTTCGATCGCCTCCGTGCTGGAGATCGACGAGGTCATCGATCCCGCTGATACAAGGCACTGGATCATGTCGGGGCTCAGGTCGGTGCCGAAGCCGGAGCCGCGGAGTGGCCGCAAGCGGCCGTGCATCGATGCGTGGTGAGGACGCGAATCCATCCACGTCGTCCCGGCCTTGAGCCGGGACCCATACGCCGCAGCGCCGATTGTTCTTCGCACGCTGTTCGACGGCGTCGCTTCAACAATAGATGACCGGGGTTATGGGTCCCGGCTCAAGGCCGGGACGACATTTTAGCCCAGCCGCAACTCGTCATATCCCTTCGCCGCGACCTCGTCGCATCGCGCGCGGTAGGCCGGGGCGCTGCCGCTGTAGCGGGCGATGATGCGGGTTTGCTTGCCTTCGACGTTGGAATTGATGCCGGTCATCCAGGAATCGATCTCGTTGGACAACAGCCCGACGCCGAGCGCCTTGACGTGATCTGTCCATGACTGCACGCCGGCGGTGGTCGCTTCTATCAGCGTCAATTTATTATCCATCGCAAAGCGTACCAGCCCGGTCACCCAATCGACGCTGTATTCGATGCTGCGCGGGATGTTGCCGAGCGCGGTGTGCGGCCCCATCAGCATCATCATGTTTGGGAATTCGTGGACCATGATGCCTAGGTAAGTCTGCGGCCCGTGCTTCCACTTCTCCTGCAGCCGCGCCTCATTGACGCCGCGGAAGTCGATCTTGTCGAAGCTGCCGGTGAGCGCGTCAAACCCGGTCGCATAGATGATGATGTCGAACTCGAATTCCTTCGCGCTGGTCTTGATGCCCGCTTGCGTGATCCGCTCGATCGGTGTCTCCTTGATGTCGACCAGCTCGACATTGTCCTGGTTGTAGACCTCGAAGTAAAACGTCTCCAGCGGCAGCCGCCGTGTGCCGAACCCATGGTTCTTCGGAATCAGCTTCTCGGCGACCTCGGGGTTTTTCACCCGCTGGCGGATTTTCCGTGCCACGAAATCGCTGATCGTCGCATTCGCCTTGCGGTCGATCAGGATGTCCTTGAAATTCCCCTGCCAGATCCCAAAACCGCGCTCGCCATAGAGCCGCTCATAGTTGGCTTCGCGCTCCTCGTCGGACACCTCGAACGCGCCGCGCGTGTCAGGCGTGTGGACGAAGCAGGCAAAAGTCTCCTGGCAGCGGGCAAATATCTCGGGATAGCCGGCCTTGATTTTCTTCTGCGTCTCGGCGTCGATCTTGCCGTTGTGCAGCGGCGCTGCCCAATTCGCCGTTCGCTGGAACACCGTCAGATGTCCGACCTGCCCGGCGATGGTCTGGATGGTCTGGATGCCGGTTGCGCCGGTGCCGATGACAGCGACGCGCTTGCCGGTGAAATCCACCGGTTCTTTGGGCCAGCGCGCGGTGTGGAACGATGCGCCCTTGAAATCGCCGAGACCTTCGATTCGGGGCAGCGTAGGCGTCGAGAGCGGACCGATCGCCGTGATCAGGAAGCGGGAGTTGAAGCGGCTGCCGTCTTCCAGCGTGATCGTCCAGCTCCGGGTTTCTTCGTCGTAATGCGCGGCCTTGACCCGCCTTTCGAACTGAATGTCCCGGCGCAGATCGAACTTGTCGGCGACATAGTTGCAGTAGCGCAATGTTTCCGGCTGGCCTGCAAAATGCTCGGACCAGTCCCACTCCTGCAGCAACTCCTTGGAGAAGGAATAACCATAGGAATAACTCTCGGAATCGAAGCGTGCTCCGGGATAACGGTTCCAGTACCAGGTACCGCCGACATCGGTGCCCGCCTCGAATACGTGCACGCGCAAGCCCAGTTCGCGCAGCCGGTAGAGTTGGTACATGCCGGAAAGGCCGGCGCCGATGATGATGACGTCAAGATCCGGAATCGGCGTTGCTCCCAAGTCTGTTCTCAATGTATGTCCTTGGCACCAAAACTATCCGTTCTTGCGCCGGTGGACAAACCCCGCCTGGACGCGTGGCAGGGTTGCAGGTTTGCCGCCGGGCTGCCTCTCGCGCCTTTACTCATGGCCATATCTGCCCCTATCGTCGAAGGCAGGAGCGCCCGGCAAGCGGCGACGGAAACAGGGGAGGGACACGATGGCCCAGGCGCTGCGCAAGCTGGCCTCGATCGACGTCAGCGATCCCCATTTGTACCAGGACGACAATTGGCGGCCGCTATTCGCCCAGCTGCACCGCGACGATCCCGTGCATTATTGCGAGGCCTCGCCGTTCGGGCCGTATTGGTCGGTAACGCGCTACGACGACATTTTTACCGTCGAACTCGACCACGAGAACTATTCGTCGAACTCGGAACTTGGCGGTATCCAGATCGCCGATCAGCCCCTCGGCCAGGAGTTTGCCAACTTTATCCGGATGGATCCGCCGGGCCATACCGCGCATCGCCGCACCGTTTCTCCCATCGTGGCGCCGTCAAACCTCGCCAACCTCGAGGCGCTGATCCGTAAGCGGACCTCGGACGTGCTGGACGCGCTGCCGCGCCATGAGACGTTTGACTGGGTGGCGCGGGTCTCGACCGATCTCACCAACATGATGCTGGCGACGCTGTTCGATTTTCCCTGGGAGGACCGCGAGAGGCTGACCTGGTGGTCCGATGTTGCGATCGCCAATGTCGAAGCGCCGGATGCTGTCGTGCATTCGGCGGAGGAGCGCATCGCCGAACTCACCAAAATGGGCGAATACTTCCGCAAATTATGGGATGCCCGCGCCAACGCAGCACCAACCTTCGATTTGATCTCGATGCTGGCGCACTCGCCGGCGACCCAGAATCTGCAGGCACGCGAATTCATCGGGACGATTGCGCTTCTGATCGTCGGCGGCAACGACACCACGCGTAATTCCATGACCGGCGGGCTGATGGCGCTGGTCGAAAACCCCGAGCAGTTCGAATTGGTGCGCAGCCGGCGCGAACTGATTCCCAACCTCGTTTCCGAATCCATCCGCTACCACACGCCGGTACTGCATATGCGCCGCACCGCGCGCAACGATGTGGAGTTGGCCGGCCGCCAAATTGCAAAAGGCGACAAGGTGGTGATGTGGTACATCTCCGGCAATCGCGACGAGGAAAAGATCGATCGCCCCGACGAATTCATTGTCGATCGCGCCAAACCCCGGCAGCATCTCGCCTTCGGCGCCGGCATCCACCGCTGCGTCGGCGACCGGCTCGCCGAACAGCAAATCCGCATTCTTTGGGAGGAAGTGTTGCAACGGGATCTCAGGTTCGAAATCACAGGGCCGCCGCAGCGGCTCTATTCGAATTTCATCCGCGGCGTTCGTTCGCTGCCGGTAAGGATTGTGAATTGAACTCGTCATTCCGGGGCGATGCGAAGCATCGAACCCGGAATCTCGAGATTCCGGGTTCGCTTCGCGCCCCGGAATGACAAGAGGAACTGGAATGAACGATCCCGTTGACGTCCTGATCATTGGCGCCGGTGCCTCCGGCGCCGCTGTCGCCTGGAGCCTCGCCGATACCAAGATGCACATTCTCTGCCTCGACCAGGGCGGCTGGATGAATTCTTCCGAATATCCGAGCACCGGGCGTGACTGGGAAGCTAAGTTTTACGGCGACTGGTCGACCAGCCCGAATATCCGCGGCCGGCCCGAGGACTACCCGATCAACGATGACAATTCGCCGATCAAGGTGGTGAATTTCAACGGTGTCGGCGGTTCGACTGTCATGTACACCGCGCATTGGCCGCGGCTGCATCCGTCCGATTTCAAGGTGAAGACGCTGGACGGCGTCGCCGACGACTGGCCGATCGATTACGACGCGCTCACCCCGTTCTTTGAAGAGAACGACCGCATGATGGGCGTCTCGGGCCTATCGGGCGACCCGCGTTCGCCGCTGACGCGCCCGCCGATGCCGCCGCAGCCGCTCGGGCTCTCCGGCCCGCTGATCGGCAAGGCCATGAACAAGCTTGGCTGGCACTGGTGGCCGTCGGATACCACGGTCGCGACGATGGACTACGAGGGCAGGGCGCGCTGCATCAATCTCGGCCATTGCACGCCGGCCTGCGCGCAAGGCGCAAAAGCGTCTACCGACATCACTTATTGGCCGCACGCGATCCGCGCCGGCGTCGAACTCAAAACCCATTGCCGGGTGCGCGAGATCCTGACCAACGAGCACGGCATGGCCTCGGGCGTCGTCTACTACGACAAGGATGGCGTCGAGCAGTTCCAGCCGGCCGAGGTCGTGATCATCGCCTGCAACGGCGTCGGCACGCCGCGGCTGCTCTTGAATTCGGTCTCCGGCCGTTTTCCGAACGGGCTTGCGAATTCTTCCGGACTGGTCGGCAAGAACCTGATGTTCCATCCCTATGCGCAAATCTACGGCTTCGTTAAGGAGCCGACCGACAGTAACCGCGCGCCGCCGACCTGCCTCTGGAGCAAGGAGTTTTACGACACAGACCTCTCGCGCGGCTTCGTCCGCGGCTACGGCATCCAGTTCGGCCGCGGCGCAGGGCCGGTGTTCGAAGCCGTCGCGAGCGAGCAGAAGGGCATCTTGCCGTGGGGCGCGGATCATCACCGCGTCTTCCGCAAGCTCAATGGCCATCGGCTCGGGGTCTCGGCGATTTGCGAGGATCTGCCCGAGGAACACAACCGCGTCACGCTCGATCCCGTGCTGAAAGACAGCCACGGCATTCCCGCGCCGAAAATCGATTACACGATCAGCGAAAACAGCCGGAAGATGATGGCGCACGGACTGGCGCGGGGTAAGGAAATTCTCGAAGCCGCGGGTGCCACCGACCTCTGCATCAACGACCCTATCCCATGGGGCGGCTGGCATCTGCTCGGCACCGCACGCATGGGTACCGATCCGGCGCGCTCCGTGGTCAATGAATGGGGCCGGTCGCATGACGTGAAGAATCTCTTTATCGTCGACGGCAGTGTGTTCGTGACCTCAGGCGGCGTGAACCCGACCTCGACCATCCAGGCGATCGCGCTCTACGTCGCCGACCAGATGAAGCAACGTCTAGCCAATCTCTTCGACTGAGGCCGCCATGTCCGCACCCAATGAACTGACCTCAGCCCAGCGCGACGATCTCCGCATCGTCGCTGCGATGATCGTCCCCGCCAGCGACGAGTACAAGGTGCCCGGCGCGGACGACCCCGCGATCCAGGCCGACATGCTGGCGACGCTCGGCCGCGACACCGCGCTGGTACGAGAGGCGCTCGATCATCTCGCGCGCCTTTCCGGCAAACCGCTCGCCGACCTCGACCCGGTGCGGCGCGATGCGGTGGCGCAGGAGTTTCGCGCATCGGGTGGTGCTGCGGCCGCAACCCTCGTTCGCGTCATGCTGCAATGTTACTACCGCGACGATCGCGTGCTGCGATCGCTCGGGCTGGAACTTCGCGCGCCGTTCCCGCAAGGCTACACGCTGGAACAGGGCGACTGGTCGCTGCTCGATCCGGTCAAGGCGAAGCCGCCGAACTTGCGGCGGGCCACGTAAGCTCAGGGCAGGTTTGCGCGCAGGTTTAGGCTCTTGCGGCAAGGTAATCCCGTAACCATCTGACGGGCGAAGGAATTCGCCATGTTGGATTTTACCCCAGATAACGCCGATGACGCTCCGTCATTGCGCGCGACCGAACACGCCCTTGATAACGACCAGGCCCTGCTGGACGCCTATTCCAACGCCGTGATCGGCGTGACCGAGCGCGTCGGCCCCGCCGTCGTTCGCGTCGAAACTGGCCCCAAAGTGCGCACCGCGCGGGAGCGCGGCGGCCTCGGGTCGGGCATCGTGATCTCGCCGGATGGCCTGGTGCTGACCAACAGCCACGTGGTCGGATCGTCGAAAGAAATCCGGCTGCGAGATACCGAAGGTTTTGTCACCGCCGCGCACGTGCTTGGCGTCGATCCCGACACCGATCTGGCTCTGCTGCGCGCCGACGGTGCACGGGACCTGCCGTATGCATCGCTCGGCAATTCCAAGAGCCTGCGCCGCGGCCAACTCGTGGTCGCGATCGGCAATCCCCTGGGGTTTGAATCGATGGTGACCGCGGGTGTGGTGTCGGCGCTGGGACGTTCGATCCGCTCGGTGAGCGGGAGGACCATCGAGGACGTGATCCAGACCGACGCTGCGCTCAATCCCGGCAATTCCGGCGGGCCGCTGGTGTCGTCGGCAGCCGAAGTGATCGGGATCAACACTGCGATCATTCAGGGCGCGCAAGGCATCTGCTTTGCGGTCGCCAGCAACACCGCGCAGTTCGTGCTGTCGGAGATCATCCGCCACGGCTATGTGCGCCGCGCCTATATCGGTGTGTCCGGCCAGACCGCGCCGATCCCGCGGCGGCATGCGGTGGTGGCCGGCGTCGACAACACAATGGGCGCGCTGCTGGCGCAGATCGAGATTGATAGCCCTGCGGCACAGGCCGGCCTGTTGCCGGGAGATGTCGTGATCAAACTGGATGGCGTCGAGATCAACGGCGTCGACGATCTGATCCGCGCACTCGACCGCGACCGCATCGATCGCAAGCTGGAAATGGACGTGCTCCGCATGGGCAGGTTGCGGGCGGTGGATATTCATCCGGTGGAGCGCAAGCGCGCGGCAAGGCAGTAATTATTGTATCAGCGAGCTCTGCTCTTCCTCTCTCCGCTTGTGGGAGAGGGTGGACGCGACGCGTAGCGTTGCGTACGGGTGAGGGGTTGTTCTCCGCGGATAGAGACCTCTCGGCGGATAGAGACCCCTCATCCGGCGCTTCGCGCCACCTTCTCCCACAAGGGGAAAAGGAAGAAGAGACGCCCGTCGTTCGCGCGATATTACTGCCTCAACGCCGCCAGCAATTCATCCGGCGCTTCGACCATCATCATGTGGCCGGCGCCCGGCAGCACCACGACGCGCGCGTTCGGTGTTGCCGCCGCCAGCGTCTTGCCGGCCTTTACCGGGGTCATCATGTCGCGCTCGCCGAGAATGAACGTCGCGGGCACCTTGACGGCCACGGCTGCCGCGAGCGCGCCCTCATACGAATTGCAGGCGTTGAGATCGTTGTACAGCACACCCGGGCGGGTCTGCTGCAGCACGCGCTGCGCGCCCTGATGCATCCATAGTCCAGGCGCGAGGCTGCCGCCGAGTTCGGCCTTGAAGCCGAGACCCCAGATCGAGACCATGTCGATCGCATCGGGATTGTTGAACTCCGCGGCCTTGAGCAGGTCGGGGCCGACCGTCATCGTGGCCGCGGTGCCGATCAGGCTGAGTCCTGAAACCTTGTCTGGATGGCGCGCCGATGTTTCCAGCGCGATCAGCGACCCCATGGAATGGCCGACCAATTTTGCCTTGGGCGCGCCGGCCGCATCCAGCAGTGCCGCGGTCCAGTCGGCCATGTCTGATATCGTCGGCAAGGCATTGCCGGACGAACGGCCATGGCCGGGCAGGTCCGGCGCCAGCACGGCATAGCCGTGATGGGCGAACCAGCGGCTGTGCAGCGCCCAGGTCGAGTGATCGAAACCCGCGCCGTGCAGCATTACGACCGCGGGCAAGGACGGATCGAACGGCCGCCCGCCGGTGGCAACAAACGTATCGGACCCTTTGACTGACAGTTGCATGGCTCACACCTTCTGCGATGCGCGAAGCGCCTGGCCGAGATCGTCGATGATATCAGCCGCAGCTTCAATGCCGACCGATAGCCGCACCAGCTCCTCGCCGACGCCGGCGGCCTTGAGTTGCGCGGCGTCCATCTGCTGATGCGTGGTGCTGGCGGGATGGATCACCAGCGTCTTGGCGTCACCGACATTGGCGAGGTGGCTGACCATGCGCAGCGTCTCGATGAATTTCTTGCCCGCGGGCCTTCCGCCCTTGATGCCGAAGCTGACGATCGAGCCGGCGCCCTTCGGCAACAGCCGCAGTGCGAGTTGGTGGTCGGGATGATTTTCCAGCGCGGGATGCAGCACCCACTCAACCGCCTTGTTGGCTTTGAGGAATTCCAGCACCGTGAGCGTATTGCTCATATGGCGTTCCATGCGGACGCCCAATGTCTCCACGCCCTGCAGCAGCTGGAACGCATTGGTCGGCGACAGGCAGGCGCCAAAATCGCGCAGGCCCTCAGTGCGGGCGCGCATGATGAAGGCAGCCTGGCCGAACTGCTCGTCGAAGACGATGCCATGATAGCCAGCATAGGGCTCGGTCAGGACCGGGAATTTGCCGGAATCGTGCCAATCAAAATGGCCGCCATCGACAATGACGCCGCCGATCGCGATGCCGTGGCCGCCGATCCATTTGGTCGCCGAGTTCATCACGATGTCGGCGCCAAGCTCGATCGGCCGGCTGAGGAACGGGGTCGCAAAGGTGTTGTCGATCAACAGGGGTATTTTGGCGTCATGGGCGATTTCCGCGACCGCCGGAATATCCAGCACCTCGAGGCCGGGATTGCCGATGGTCTCGCCGATGACAAGTTTTGTGTTCGGCTTGATTGCGTCGCGGAACTCGTCGAGCGCGCGTGGTTTCACGAATGTCGTGGTGATGCCGAAGCGCGGCAGCGTATGCGCCAGCAAATTGATGGTGCCGCCATAGAGCGAGGAGGAGGCGACGATATGGTCGCCGGCGTTCAGGAGGGTGGCGATCGCCAGATGCAGCGCCGCCATGCCGCTCGCGGTGCAGATCGCGCCGACGCCGGCTTCCAGCGCCGCAAGCCGCTCTTCGAGCACCGCGGTCGTCGGATTGGAAATGCGAGTGTAGATATGTCCGGCGCGTTCCAGGTTGAACAACGCGGCGGCATGGTCGGAATCCTGGAACACGTAGGACGTGGTCTGATAGATCGGCACCGCGCGGGCGCCGGTGACGGGATCCGGGCGCTGGCCGGCATGCAGGCTCAGGGTTTCAAAGGCAGGCGGCTTGGGTGCGGGCATGCGGGCCTCGTCAAATCGTTTGGGTAGCCAGGGATTGTGTGTTGCCGGTTCAGACGTGCACGGCGGCGCGGACGCGGCCGGCATTTCCGAATACGCGTATGTATCGCTCGACTTCGGACGGCGAGCCTGTCGCCTTTTCCGGATTGTCCGACAGTTTGACGGCCGGCCGTCCATCCACCGACGTTACCTTGCAGACGATCGAGATCGGATCGAGATCGGCCGATCCATCCGGCGCGCAGCCGACGAAATCATTGGTGAGGTTGGTGCCCCAGCCGAAGCTGACACGGACCCGCCCGGTAAAATGGCGATAGGTCTCTTCGATCGAGCCGACGTCCATGCCGTCGGAGAACACCAGCAGCTTCTCCCGGGGATCACGGCCCTTCTGCTTCCACCACGTGATGATGTCTTCGCCAGCCGCAATCGGCGGCGCGCTGTCGGGGCGAAAGCCGGTCCAGTCGGCGACCCATTCCGGCGCATCGCGCAGGAACGGCTTGGTGCCGAAGGCGTCGGGCAGGGCGATCAGCAAATTGCCGCCATAGGTATGGCGCCATTGATCGAGGATGCGATAGGGCGCCCAGCGCAGCTCGGTATCGTCATTCGCAAGGGCCGCTGCAACCATCGGCAATTCATGCGCATTGGTGCCGATGGCTTCGAGATCATTGTCCATCGCGAGCAGCACGTTGGAGGTGCCGGTGAAGGAGGATCCGAGGCCTTCCTTGACCGCCTCGACGCACCAGCGTTGCCACAGAAAACCGTGACGGCGGCGGGTGCCGAAGTCGGACAACCGCAAGCCTTCCAATTTGCGCAGCCGCTCGACCTTGGTCCAGAGTTTTGCCTTGGCGCGGGCATAGAGCACGTCGAGCGCGAACCGCCCCTGGCCTTTCAGGGCCTGGCGTGAGCGCAGTTCGTTCAGGATCGCGAGCGCCGGGATTTCCCACATCGTGGTGTGGGTCCACGGCCCGTGGAAATGCAGTTCATACTGGCCGTCCACCTTGCGCAGCTCGTATTCGGGCAGGCGGAAATTGGCGAGCCAGTTGATGAAGTCCGGGGAGAACATCTGGGTCTTGCCGTAGAACGTATTACCGGCGAGCCAGATCAGTTCCTTCTTGGTGAAGCGGATGGAGCGGGCGTGGTCGAGTTGGGCGCGCAACTCGCCCTCATCGATGGTTTCGGCCAGCCGCACATGCTTGCTGCGGTTGATTACCGAAAACGTCACCTGCTGATCCGGGTAGAATTCCCGAATCATCTGCAGCATCAGCAGCTTGTAAAAGTCGGTGTCCAGCAGGCTGCGCACGATCGGATCGAGCCGCCAGCCGTGGTTGTAGGTCCGGGATGCAATATCTGTGACTGCCATGCTGGAACTGTATCGTGGTCGCGACGGCCCAACCAGTGGCTTTTGGCGGCGGCATGGCAGCTCAGCGCGCCATTTCCTGCCGGATTCGCCCAACGGTTGCGTGGATATCGCCCCATCCCGGCCGATCCGGGGCAAATTGTCGCCGCAGGTAGGCGGCCAGCTCCGCAACCTGGCCGTCGGTCAGGCTGTCCTTGAAGGCGGGCATATAGCCGAGGTCGCTGGTCACGGGGGCTTTGATGCCGTGCAGGATCACCTGGATCAGATTGTCAGGCACGGCGCTGTGCAAATTGCTGTTCAGCGCCAGCGACGGCCGGCTGCCGAACAGGGGCGCGCCGCCGACCTCGTGGCAGACCGCGCAGGCGCCCTGGTAGATCCGTGCGCCGACGCTGGAAGCCGCAACAAGCCTGGTGCTGGTCGCGGCCTCGAGTTTGGCAGCGAGCGCGTCCTGTGCGGGCTTATCGGTAGCGGTCTCGTTGAACGAGCCGAGATAGACGGCCATGGCGCGGATGTCCTGATCGGGCAGCGCGGCGAGTTCCTTCACGACCGGTGCCATCGGTCCCGCGGCGACGCCGTGCAAGCGCGACTCGCCGGTTCGCAAATAGGCGTAGAGCTCATCCTCGCTCCAGGGGATCGGCGCTTGCGACAGCGACGTCAGGGCAGGGGCTTCCCAGCCTTCCGCGAAGCCGCCCGCGAGGTAAGCACTTTGCTTCTCTGCACCCAGCGCGTTGCGCGGCGAATGGCAGGCGCTGCAATGGCCGAGGCCTTCGACCAGATAGGCGCCGCGATTCCATATGTCGGATTTGCTCGCATCCGCCTGGAATGGTTTTGGTTGATGGAATAGCGCGTTCCATCCGGCCAGCAGCGGGCGGATGTTGAACGGGAACGCCAGCTTGTTTTCCGGATTTTCCGCGCGCACCGGCGATTGCGCCATTAGATAAGCATAGAGCGCCTGCAGGTCGGCATCGGTCGTCTTCGCGAAATGCGGATAGGGAAACGCAGGATAAAGATGCTTGCCATCGCGATGGATGCCTTCGCGCATGGATCGCTCGAAGGCGGGATAGGACCACGCGCCGATGCCGGTTTCGACTTCGGGCGTGATGTTGGTGCTGTAGATAATCCCGAACGGCGTTTCCAGCGGCCGGCCGCCGGCGTTGAGCACGCCATTGATGCTGGTATGACAGACCGCGCAGTCGCCGAGCGCCGCGAGTTGCTGGCCGCGCGCGATGGTCGCCGCCGAATAGACCGACGCATCCGGCCGCGCGATCGGCGCGATCGCGCGCCACGGCAGCACGGCGGCGCCGACGCCGATCACCGCCGCGCATAACGCCGCCGCCGTCGCCAGCACGCCGCGCCGTCCGGCAAACGGGTTTTGCCATTTGGTCAGATCAGGTGCGGGCTGCGGCGCAGGCAGAGCCTCCGGCACCACTGTCGCTTCGCCATGCAATCCCCGCAAAATGCGTTCCGGCGTAAACGGCAACTCGCGAAACCGCACACCGGTCGCATCATAGATCGCGTTGGCGATGGCAGCAGCGCTCGGCACCGAGGCGGACTCGCCGACGCCGAGCGGCGGCTGATCCTGCCGCGGCAGCATCAGCACGTCGATCTTGGGCACGTCAGGGAATTTGATGATGGGGTAGGCGCCCCATTCGCGCGCCGTGACCTGTGCGCGGTCGAACGACACTTCCTCCATCAGCGCGCGGCTGGTCGATTGGATCACGTTGCCGTGGATCTGGTGACGCACGCCGTCCGGATTGATCATCAGGCCGGAATCCTGACCCGCGACCACGCGGGTGACGCTGACATCGCCGGTCGCCTTGTTGACCGCGACGTCGGCGATCCATGCCGACCACGCCGCGCCATAGCCCGGGAATTTGCTGTGCACATAGAGCGCATAGGCAAAGCCGCGCCCGCGCACGATGTCGCCCTCGGCTTCGGGCTCCTGTCGTACCGGCCGCGGTTTCCATCCCGCGCGCTCGGCCACCGCGTTGACGAGATCGACGGCCCGCGCGTCCTTCAGATAGCGCAGGCGGTATTCGATCGGATCGACGCCAGCCTCGGTGGCGAGTTCGTCGATATAGGATTCATGCGCGAAGGTATTAGGCAGCGCCGAGACGCCGCGAAACCAGGAGGCGCGCACGATCGGCGGCATGTCATGCGCCACCACGCGCATGTGATCGTAATCGTAAGGCGGGATCGCGGTGCGGTCGCCCATTTCGAACACGGCGGGCTCCGGCGCGATCCGCCCCGTCAGCAACAGCGCCAGCGTCGGCGCGCCGTTGGAGGGATAGCGCGTTGAAAAATCATATCCGGCCACGCTGCCGTCGGCATTCAGCCCGCCATTGACGTCCATCAATTGCCCGGTGCCCTTCGGCTCCCAGGCGTGTTCCTGCTCGCGCGTCAACTGCACGCGCACGGGACGGCCGACCGCGCGCGACAGCAGCAGCGCGTCGGCGGTGACGTCGTCGGCGCAGTTGCGGCCATAGCACCCGGCGGCTTCCATCCTGATAACATCGAGTTCGGCTTCCGGCCGTTCGATCAACAGCGCGAGGTCGGCGCGCAGGATGTGCGGGTTTTGCGTGCCGGACCACACCCGTACCGCGCCATCCTGATAGTCGGCGACCGCGCAGGAGGGGCCGATCGAGCCGTGCATCTGATACGGCCAGACGTAAGTCCGGGCCATCGGCTTGGCGGCGGACGCGATGGCGGCATCGACGTCGCCCTTGTCGATCAGCGTCCGCGGCGTCGATGGATTGGCGCGCAGTGCCGTTTGGAGATCGCCAAGGTCGGGCAATGTCGGCACCGGCTTCCAGCTCACCTTGAGCTGCGCCGCCGCCTTGATCGCGTTCTCTTCGCGCTCGGCAACCACGCCAATGAAATCGCCGATCTTCACCACGGCCACCAGCCCGGGAACATCGCGCACCGAGGCTTCGTCGACCGCGATCAAGCTGGTGCCGACGAACGCCCCGGCATCGATGCCGGCATAAGGCGGTCGCACGACGCGGCCATGCAACATGCCGGGCACGCGCATATCGTGGACGTAGACCAGTTCGCCGGTCGCCTTTGCCGGCAGGTCGACGCGGGGCACCGATTGCCCGACGATGGAATAGGCGCCGACATCCTTCAGCGGTACGTCGTCGATGAGCTCAAGCCGAATGATCTCGCCAGCGATCAATTCGCCATAACTGACAGTGCGGTTGTCCTTGCCGCGGATCAATCCATCCTCAATCGAGAGGTTCTCGACCGGCACCTCCAGCCGTTCCGCTGCACGTGCGATCAAAAATTGCCGCGCCTGCGCCGCGGCCTTGCGCAGCGGCACCGCCGTGATCTGGATGGTTTCGCTCGCGATCGTCGCGCCCTGGTTGGGGACAACAGAGGTATCGCCGAGCACGACAACGACGCGGGCAAAGGACACGTCGAGTTCCTCGGCGACGATCTGTCCGAGGGCGGTTCGGATTCCGGTGCCGAGATCGACATGGCCGTTATAGGCGGTGACCGAACCATCAGCGGTGATCTTGATGAAGGCTTCGAACGCACTCGCTTCTGTCGGACGAACGACCGACAGCGATCCCTGCTGTGGTACCTGCGTCGAAGGATTGTCCGACGTGGCCATCAGTCGTGTACCTCGACGACATGGCCCGCGGCGCGCATGGCGGCGCGGATGATCTCGATATGTGCGCCGCAGCGGCACAAATTGTAGCGCAGCGCCTCCAGAACTTCGGTTTCGGAAGGATGCGCGTTGCGCGTCAAGAGCGCCTTGGTGCTGATGATCATGCCGTTCAGGCAATAGCCGCATTGCGCGGCCTGCTCGTTGATAAAGGCCTCCTGCACCGGATCGGGATGCGCGCGCGAGCCGAGGCCTTCGAGCGTCACAATGTCGCGCCCGGTGCAGCCTTCAATCGGAATCACGCAGGAACGCGCCGCTTCGCCGTCGATCAGCACCGCGCAGGCGCCGCACTCGCCGAGCCCGCAGCCATATTTCGGTCCGTTCAAGGCGAGGTCGTTGCGCAGCACATAGAGCAATGCGGTGTCGGGCGCGGCGTCGACATCGCAGCTTTTGCCGTTGACGGTCAGGCGCATCGTGCTCTGCGTCATGCTCTGCGCCTTGATCCCCAAGAAACCCTAAGTCCGGTTGCGCTGCAAAATATCGTGCGGAAGGTGTTTCGAAGATACCGTTTGTATACAAACGTGCAAGCGGTGCGTTCCGCGGGCCGACTGCCGCCCACTTTATAAACAACGGCACGAGGCAAATGAGTTTTTATGCGGCAACCGCGCCTTTTCGCTGTTCCGCCCGCTTGACAGGATTTCCGTCCGCGCGCAACATCGTTCGTGTACGAACAAAATGATCGTCTCGCGGGAATGCGGGTATGATCGACGCCTCCCAGCGAGCAGGCTTGTTCACGATGACGGATACGACGACTGCCGGTGGCGACAAGATCCGCTGCGATGCCTGTCCGGTGATGTGCTACATCAAGCCGGGCGCGGCGGGCGCATGCGATCGCTATGCCAACCACGACGGTGTACTGGTACGCGTCGATCCGCACATCGTGCTGGAGCGAACGGTGTCGCATGGCGGACGGCTGGTGCCGTTCCAGGCCGGCGGCGGTGATTGGGACGGCAAGCTCGTCCGTGAGCCCAATGTGTTCGTGACTGCGATCGGCGCCGGTACGACGTACCCCGACTACAAGCCGGCGCCCTTCATCGTGTCGTCGGAGATCGACGGCGTCGACATGGTCACCGTCGTGACCGAAGGCATTTTCAGCTATTGCGGCGTCAAGGTGAAGATCGACACCGATCGCCATCTCGGTCCCGAGACCGCGACCGTCCGCGCGCAGGGCGAGGCGATCGGCCATGTCACGACAGGCGAATACGGCTCGCAGATGCTCTCGCTCGGCGGCGTGCATCATCTGACCGGTGGTTCCAAGAAAGAAGGGCGCGTCACCTGCGACGCGCTGATGGACCTCTCCAATTGCAAGCCGGTCGAACTCACGATCGACGGCGGCGCCACCGTGGTGGTGCAGGCCGGCTATCCACCGATCGTCAATGGCGTCGCGGAAGAGCGGATGCGGGTCGGCTGCGGCTCGGCGACGATCGGCATGTTCGCCAAGCAGTGGCACGGCAAGGTCGATGAGGTCGTTGTCGTGGACGACCACATCACCGGCGTTCTCTCGGAGCATCAGGCCGGCAAGCTGCTCGATATTCCCGATACCGGGATCAAGATGAAGGGGCGGCGCTCGACGCCGGGCCGTTATTTCCAGGTCGCCGAGCCCGGCACCGGCTGGGGCGGCACCAAGATCTCCGATCCCTTGTCGGTGCTGGGCCCGTTCAATCCAAAGGAGGCGCGGCCCGGTCTGACCATGCTGATGGTGTCGACCACCGGCGAGCATGCCGCCTATTACGTGCTCGACGAGGCGCTCAGGCCGGTTGAGACGCAAATGCCGCTCGATCTGAAGCTCTCGGTCGAGCGTATCCAGGAAAATTGCGAACCGGCGCTATGCACGGTGTTGTTCATGGGCGGCGCCGGCGGCTCGCTGCGCGCGGGTGTCACCGACAATCCGGTGCGGCTGACGCGGTCGGTCAAGGACGCGCTGACACGGGTCACCAGCGGTGGCGCGCCGGTTTATGTCTGGCCTGGCGGCGGTATCACCTTCATGGTCGACGTCACGCAGATGCCGGCGGGTGCATTCGGCTATGTGCCGACCCCGGCATTGGTCGCCCCGATCGAGTTTACCTTGCGGCTGTCGGACTATGCGGCGCTGGGTGGTCACATGGATTACGTCCGGCCGCTGGCCTCGCTCAAGGACAACACCGAAGTCCGCCCGATGCCCTACATTCCGGGACGGCACGCATGAAACGCCTCCCGCAAATTGCGCTTCTTCCTGACGGGAAACGGCTGCATTTGCAGGACGGTCCGATCGATCTGATCATCGAGGCCAAGGGGAACGCGGCGGAGGTCCGAGCCGCCCATGATGCTGCAGCGCGGCGCTTTACCGGCTTGCTTGATGAACTCTGCGAGGAATTGGCGATGCTGCGCCAGGCGGCTGATCCTGTGCAGTGCACGCTGAAAGGCATCGTCGCGCGCCGCATGCATGCGGCGGTGGCGCCGTTTGCGTCAGATCATTTCATCACACCGATGGCGGCGGTAGCGGGCTCGGTTGCTGAAGAGATTCTCGGCGCAATGCTGGGCGCAGCGTGTCTCGATCGCGCCTATGTCAATAATGGCGGTGACATCGCACTGCATCTGATCGGCGGCGAACAATTCAGCGTCGGCCTGATGGACCGGCCGGACCGCCACGGCCTGATGCGCACGATGATCGTCGATGCCGACGATCCGGTCCGGGGCGTCGCGACCAGCGGCCGCCATGGCCGCAGCTTCTCGCTCGGCATTGCCGACGCTGTCACCGTGCTGGCGCGAACGGCCTCAATGGCGGATGCCGCCGCCACCATCATCGCCAATGCCGTGGATCTGCCCGGCCACCCCGCGATTGTCCGCTGTCCGGCCAATGAATTGCAGCCCGACAGCGATCTCGGTACGAGCCTAGTTTCGCGCGATGTCGGGCTGTTGACCGAAGGTGAGGTTGAGGCCGCGTTGGGGACGGGGGTTGTCTGTGCCCAGAAGTTACTGGCAGCCGGATTGATCGAAGGCGCGGCGTTACGCCTGCTTGGCGAAACGCTCGTGGTCGGAACTACTGGCAGCGGGGTGCCTGCGTTGCATGCCCATCACGGAAGCGCGATAGAAAGTGCAGTTCATGCTTGAGCGGGAAAAAGGCAAATGAGCGCCATCATTCGCAAGATCGTCACGGTGGTCGAGGAAACCCATCTGGAGATGGGAAAGACAATCGCGCCGCCGACACGGCGCGCCGCGGCGATTGCCGTGATCGAAAATCCCTTTGCCGGAAAATATGTCGAAGACCTTTCGCCTTTGATCGCAATCGGCGAGGAACTCGGCGAATTGCTGTCGAAGCGGGCGGTGGCCGCCCTCGGGATCGATGGCGCCAAGGCACAAAGCTACGGCAAGGCCGCAGCGGTCGGCGAAAACGGCGAGCTTGAGCACGCGGCCGCGATCCTGCACCCGAAGATGGGCGCGCCGGTGCGCAAGGTGCTGAGCAAGGGCGCGGCGCTGATTCCGTCCTCGAAGAAGCGCGGCGGTCCGGGCACCACGCTGGATATTCCGCTCGGCCACAAGGACGCGGCCTTCGTGCGCAGCCATTTCGACGGCATGGAAGTGCAGATCAACGACGCCCCGCGCGCCAATGAGATCATGGTCGCTGTTGCCGTCACCGACAGCGGCAGGCCGCTGCCGCGGGTCGGCGGATTGACGGTTGCTGAAGTCAAGGGTGAAGACGGATTAAGATAATTTCTTCAACATTGGAGGGTGAGGGTATGCGACGGAGTTATTTGCTCGGAGCGGGATTGGCGATCGCAGTTGCAGGCATGGCGAATGCCGCCATGGCGCAGAGCGGAGAGATCAAGATCGGCGAGATCAACAGCTATTCGCTGCTGCCCGCCTTCACCGAACCCTACCGCAAGGGCTGGCAGCTCGCGGTCGAGGAAGTCAACGCCGCCGGCGGCATCAACGGCAAGAAGCTCGTGGTCGTCTCCAAGGACGACGGCGGCAAGCCGGCGGACGCCACCACCGCCGCCAACGAACTGGTGTCGAGCGAGAACGTCGCGATGCTGACCGGCACGTTCCTGTCCAACATCGGTCTCGCCGTCAGCGATTTTGCAAATCAGAAGAAGGTGTTTTTTCTCGCCGCAGAGCCGCTGACCGACGCCATCACCTGGTCAAAGGGCAACCGCTACACGTTCCGCCTGCGTCCTTCCAACTACATGCAGGCGGCGATGCTGGTGGAAGAAGCCGCCAAGCTGCCGGCCAAACGCTGGGCCACGATCGCGCCGAACTATGAATACGGCCAGTCGGCCGTCGCCGTGTTCAAGAAGCTGATGTCGGAAAAGCGTCCCGATATCGTCTGGGTCGACGAGCAGTGGCCGCCGCAGGGCAAGATCGACGCGGGCCCGGTGGTGCAGGCCGTGGCCGCCGCCAATCCCGAGGCGATCCTCAACGTCACCTTCGGTGCGGATCTCGTCAAACTCGTCCGCGAGGGTAACACCCGCGGCCTGTTCAAGGGGCGCTCGGTGGTGTCCTTCCTCACCGGCGAGCCGGAATATCTCGATCCGCTGAAGGACGAAACGCCTGAAGGATGGATCGTCACCGGTTACCCCTGGTACGACATCAAGACGCCTGATCACGACAAGTTCCTGAAAGCCTATCAGGCCAAGTTCAACGACTATCCGCGCCTCGGCTCGATCGTCGGCTACCAGACCATCAAGGCGGCTGCAGCGATCCTTGCCAAAGCCAACTCGACCGATCCGGAGAAGCTGATCGCCGCGGCCGAGGGCCTGTCGATGCCGTCACCGTTCGGCGAAATCACCTTCCGCAAGATCGATCACCAGTCGACGCTCGGTGCTTACGTTGGCAAGACCGCGCTGAAGGACGGCAAGGGCGTGATGGTGAACTCGGTCTATCGCAAGGGCACGGATTATCTCCCGAGCGATGCCGAAGTCGAAAAGCTTCGTCCGAAGGATTGAGGGCTGTGATCTTCTCCTTCTCCCCGCTCTTCGCGGGGAGAGGGCAGGGGTGAGGGGCTCTATCCGCAAGTACAGTGCTCGTTGTTAGACCTGTACCCCTCACCCGGATCGCAAGGGCGATCCGACCTCTTCCCGCAGGCGGGGAGAGATAAGCAAGAACGACCTGACCAACGCGCGAGCAACAGACCGCCCATGGCCTTCTACTTCGTTCAGTTCCTGACCGGTCTCGCCAGCGCGGCGTCGCTGTTTCTGGTCGCGTCGGGTCTGTCGATCATCTTCGGCGTGACGCGGATCGTGAATTTCGCCCATGGCGCGTTCTACATGCTCGGCGCCTATGTCGCGTTCACGTTGACCGAGCGTTTCTCCGGCGCGCTCGGCTTCTGGGGCGGCATCGTTGTGGCGGCGCTGGTCGTGGCCGTGGTCGGCGTGATCGTCGAAATGGTGCTGCTGCGGCGGATCTATCACGCGCCGGAGCTGTTCCAGCTGCTCGCGACTTTCGGCCTGACCCTGATGGTCGAGGACCTCGTGGTGCTGATCTGGGGGCCTGATGATCTCCTCGGCCGCCGCGCGCCGGGCTTCAAGGGCGCGGTCGATTTCTTCGGCCAGAACATTCCGACCTACGATTTGTTCCTGATCGCGATCAGTCCAATCGTGCTCGGCGGGCTCTGGCTGCTGTTCCAGCGTACCCGCTGGGGTGTGCTGGTGCGCGCGGCGACGCAGGACCGTGACATGGTCGCAGCGCTGGGCGTCAACCAAAAATGGCTGTTCACCAGCGTGTTCGCGCTCGGCGTCTTTCTCGCCGCGCTGGGCGGCGCGCTGCAGATTCCTCGCGACGCGGTGCATCACGCGCTCGATCTGCGGATCATCGTCGACGTGTTCGTCGTGGTTGTCATCGGCGGGCTCGGCAGCATCATCGGCGCGTTCGTGGCCGCGGTGCTGGTCTCGGAGCTCAACGCCTTCGGGATTTTGATATTCCCGAAGATTTCGATCATCCTGGTATTCCTGGTCATGGCGGTGGTGCTGATCGTTCGTCCCTGGGGCCTGTTCGGCAAGCCGGAAGCCGCCGCGCGTCGTACGCCGGGGCTATCAGTCAATCCCTGGCGGCCGCTGACGACAAACGAGCGCTGGCTGGCGATCGCCGGACTTGCGGTTGCGGCGATGCTGCCGCTATTCGCCGGCAATTATGCGCTCACCGTCGGTTCGGAAATCGCGATCTTCGTGATCTTTGCCGCCAGCCTGCATTTCCTGATGTCGGTCGGCGGGCTCGCCTCGTTCGGCCATGCCGCCTATTTCGGGCTTGGCGCCTACGGCGTCGCATTCCTTGCCAAGATGGCGGGGCTACCGATGATCGTGTCGCTGCTCGTCGGCCCGCTGCTC
This sequence comes from Bradyrhizobium sp. AUGA SZCCT0176, assembly GCF_018130145.1. GTDB lineage: Bacteria > Pseudomonadota > Alphaproteobacteria > Rhizobiales > Xanthobacteraceae > Bradyrhizobium. Next base: position 657,613 of record NZ_JAFCMB010000001.1, read on the forward strand.
GGTCTGGTCGGTGCTGCCATCTTCGGCTTCTTCGCCGTGCAATTGTCCGGCGTCTATTTCGCGATGTTGACGCTGGCGTTCGCGCAGATCGTCTGGTCGATCGCGTTCCAGTGGGTCACGGTGACCGGCGGCGACAACGGCATTTTGGGCGTCTGGCCGGAGAAATGGGCGGCGGGTCCGGCGAGTTTTTACTGGCTGTCGCTGGGCATCGCCGCGATCGCGGTGGCCATATTGCGGGTGATCGTGTTCTCGCCGTTCGGTTTCGCGCTGCGCGCGACGCGGGATTCGCTGCTCCGCAGTGAGGCCATCGGCATCAACGGCAAACGCGTGCAATGGACCGCCTTTGTGATCGCAGGCACGGTCGCCGGATTTGCCGGCGCGTTGTTCGCGTACCTGAAAGGCAGCGTGTTCCCCGACAGCCTCGGCATTTCGCTGTCGGTCGATGCGCTGGTGATGGTGCTGCTCGGCGGCGTCGAGACTGTCTCCGGCGCCGTGGTCGGCGCCATCGTTTTCAAGGCGCTCAACATCTGGCTGGTGAGCCAGACCGATTTGTCCAAGCTTGTGCTCGGCGGCTTCGTCGTGCTGATCGTGGTGGCCTTCCCCAAAGGCATCGTTGGGGTGCTGGAGACGATCCGCAATCGCCGCAAGTCTTCAACGTCTGAATCATCGTCTAAGTCGTCCTTGGCCACTTCCCGGATCGAGACCGCCGAATGAGCATGGTCCCCACATTGCTGTCGGTCGAGAACCTGAGCAAATCCTATGGCGGGGTTCACGCCGTGCGCAGCGTTTCGTTTGCGCTGCGCGCCGGTGAAATCCTGGCGTTGATCGGGCCCAATGGCGCAGGCAAGAGCACCTGTTTCGACATGCTCAACGGCCAGAACATCCCCGACAGCGGCCGGATCAATCTGCTCGGCGAAGACACCGTCGGCAAAAAGCCGCGCCAGGTCTGGCGGCTCGGTGTCGGTCGCACTTTCCAGATCACCGCGACGTTCCCGACCATGACCGTGCGCGAGAACGTGCAGGTCGCGCTGGTGTCGTACGGGCGGCAATTATTCAATCTCTGGGGCTCGACGGCGCGTTACGCCCGCGAGGAAGCCGGCCGGTTGCTCGACCTCGTCGGCATGGGCGCCTATGCCGGGCGTCCCTGCGGCGAGCTTGCCTATGGCGACCTGAAGCGGCTCGAACTCGCAATCGCGCTCGCCAACCAGCCAAAGCTTCTGTTGATGGACGAGCCGACCGCGGGCATGGCGCCGCGCGAGCGCATCGAACTGATGCGGCTCACCGCGCAGATCGCCCGTGAAAAGTCGATCGGCGTGCTCTTCACCGAACACGACATGGACGTGGTGTTCGAGCATGCCGACCGCATTCTCGTGCTCAACCGCGGCAGCCTGATTGCCGAGGGCACGCCGGAGCAGGTCCGCGGCAACCCGCAGGTTCGCGCGATCTATCTCGGCGAGGGCCTGGTCTATGATTCGCGCCACCGCGAGGGAGCCGGCGCATGAAGCTCTCGGTTCAGGACCTCAACAGCTATTATGGCCCGGCGCATATCCTGTTCGATATCGCGCTTGAGGTTGGCGAAGGCGAGGTCGTCGCGCTGCTCGGCCGCAACGGCGCCGGCAAGTCCACCACCTTCCGTTCCATCGTCGGTCTCGTCCAGCAGCGCTCCGGCCGTATCCTGTTCGAAGGCAGGGACGTCTCCACCGAACCGACGCATGCGATCGTGCGCGGTGGGCTCGGCTACGTGCCGGAAGAGCGGCGCATCTTCACGGATCTGACGGTCGAGGAAAATCTCGAAGTCGGCCGCCAGCCCAAGCGTCCCAATGCGCCGCATTGGACCCGCGAAAAGCTATTCACGCTGTTTCCGAACCTTGGCGAGATGCGCGGGCGTCCTGGCGGGCGTATGAGCGGCGGCGAACAGCAGATGCTGACGATCGCGCGGACGCTGATGGGCAATCCATCCCTCGTGCTGCTCGACGAACCATCGGAAGGCCTGTCGCCGAAGATCGTGGAGCAGATGGTCGACGCCATCTTGGCCATGAAGAAGGAGGGCGTCAGCATCCTCGTCTCCGAACAGAATTTGCATTTCGCCCGGCTGATCTGCGACCGCGCCTACATCATCGAGCGCGGCAAGATCTGCTACGGCGGCACGATGGCTGAACTCGACGCGCGTCCGGACATCCGCGACGCGCATCTGTCGCTGTGACCGGCGGCGGCAAACAAGAAGAGAGAGTGCAGATGGGCAGGAGTGTTTCGGCGAAACGGAGCGTCAAGCCTGCGCGGCCGTCCTACATTCTGGACGAGCAGGTCGGCTTCATCCTGCGCCAGGTCTGGCAACGCCATTCGACGATTTTCGCCCGCGAGATCGGCATCAATCTGACCCCGACGCAATGGGCAGCTGTTTCGAAGCTGGCCGAGACCGGTCCGTGCTCGCAAAATCTCCTGGGCCGGCTGACCGCGATGGACGTTGCCACCATCAAGGGCGTGATCGACCGCCTTACGGCGCGCGGCCTGACCGAGACCAGCCCGGATCCGGAGGACGGCCGCCGCCTGCTGGTGAGTCTCACGCGGGCGGGGCAACAGCTCGCCGAAAAGGCCGCGCCCAATGCGCTCGCGATCACCCGGGAAACCCTGGCGCCGCTCGACGCCAAGGAGCGCGAGACGCTGATCGCGCTGCTGGACAAGCTGCGCTGACGCGGAGGCGTGCCTTAGTCAGAATCGCAGTGACGCCGCAGCGTTCGCGCTACGCCGCAAGGCTGAGCACCAGTGCAACCGCTCCGACCAGGATGAGGCTGACGGCCCATGACGTATCCAGATTGAACCAGCTCCGCGATACGAATTTGAGGCCGAGATAACGGTACACCAGCCACGCCAGGCATCCGCCGGCGGCAATCATCGCGATGGCGTGGACGACGGCGACCAGCCCGGCCATACCGAGATTGGCGTTGATGAGGCTCAAAGCTGCCTCGTGGCCCTTGTCGAGGTCGGCCTCGCGGCAGAGCCCGAGATAGATCGGCACCAGCATCAACCCCGCGCCGTGCGCGATTGCCACGGCAAAGGACCACAGACCCAGTTGCGTCGGCCGTATCCGCGCCAACGCTCTTGGATGGCGCCGATCGACAAGGCGAAAGATACCGAACCCGATGACAAGGAGGCTGGCGCCGATCTGGATCTGGCGCTGCCATTCGACGAGGTTGACCAGCAGCGCGAAGGGTAGGAGCACCAGCAGCATCGCGAGCAGATGGCCGGCTGTCAGCGGCACCAGCGCGGCGCCGAGCGCACGCGTCGTCCTTTCCATTAATCCGGCGGATACGGCGAGCGGCCATCCCATTCCCGGATTTACTCCGTGGTAGAGGCCGCTCGCGATGACAGCCAGCCAGAGCCAAGCCGGTGTCCAATCCACCGTGCTCACATTCAAGCCGACGGGTAGCAGAATGAATCGGTCGAACAGTCTCCACCATCGAGCCTGATCTGATGCGCGCGGTATCCGTCGGGGAAGCTCACGCAAAAGTCCTTTGCCAGTTCGAGGCCGCCTTTCGGGCTTGCATTGGCCATCACCTCGACGCCCGGAATTCCGCTGGGATAAAATTGGTCGTCCCAGGTCGAGTAGAGCGAGTTGGTCCAGTAGACGCGTTTGCCGTCGCGGCTGATCTCGACCATCTGGGGGCCGCCGGCATACGCCTTGCCATTCGGATGAGGCGTGCGGCGTGCGATGCCGCCGAGGTGGACCGATCCGGCAAGCTTGGGCTTTCTGGGATCGCTGACATCGTATTGACGCATCTCGCCAGTGCCCCAGCAAGCGACGTAAAGAAATCTGTCATCCATCGACAGGTCGATGTCAGTCACCAGCGGCGGCACGGCGCCAAAGCCCTGCAGCAGCGGCGGCAATTGCTCCTTCGATGCAGGCTCGGGCGGGATCGTCGCCGTTTTCTCGATGTGAAACTTGCCGCCCTCGCGCCACCAGGTCCAGATCGAACCTTCCAGATTCGTGGTGTCGACCACGACGCCGACGAAGCCGTACTCTTTGATGGGATCATGCGCGGGACGCACTTCCAGCGCCATTTGATGGTTGGCGCCGAGATCGATGGTCTGGACGTTTCGCCGGGCCCGCAGGTCCCAGAAGTGGATTCGATGGCCGTATTTGTTCGAGAGCAGATCCTCCGGCACGATTCCGTTCTCGAACTGCGGCGGCAGCGCCCACTCGCTGCTCACCATGTAGTCGCGGGGCAGGTTCCACCAGAAATCATAGTGCTTCTCTTGAGGACCGCGATCGATTTCCCAGCGTCCGAGCACTTCGAATGTCTCGCAATCCATGATGAAGATGCCGGGCGGTCCATCGGTGCCGTCCTTGCCGCCGCCGCCGAGCGTAGAAACGTAAATGCCATCCGGCCCGCAATGGATCGTGTGCGGCCGCGAGTATCCGGTCTTTTTGAAGACCTCTTCGGGCTCGATGATTTTGTGAATCTTCGCCTGGGTCGGATCTGGTTTGGTATCGACGATGTAGATCCGGGAGGACCGCATACCGGGGATGATGAGATAGCGGCGCTCGAGAAAGGCGTGTCCGGTGAGCGGCGACAAGGCTGATGAGCAGGCGTTCCATCCGAAATGGTGAAACTCGTCGCCCTTGTTGGGCATCGTCACGGTGTGGACGACCTGACCGAAACGCGGAGAGCCGGGCTTGACGTCGATCACGGCAAGCGCGTCGGGCTTTGAAAAGTCCGGGCTGAGCAGCAATGTGTAGACGAAGTTCTCAGGCGGAGCTTCCATCGCAAGCTTCGGCGACGCGTGAAACGTGGGGTCTGGTCTCATCGTCATCGGACTGCCTCCCTGTTTGCCTTGGTCAGTACCAACATGGCTCAGCGGCATGCAGCAGAACTAACCCGGCTCGTTGAGTCCTCTTGACTGTGCCGCCGGCGGGGTTCGCTTGTAGTGATCATACACCTCAATGCTATCAGGTGAAAGAAACGATCCGGGCTCCGATCCCGCGGCGACCGGGAAGCCGCACGGCCCGCGCCCGCCATCTCGAGACAAATGCCGGCGTCGCTCAACGCCAGGGAGCGCGAGATGCTGACGGATTTGTTGAACGAGATGCGGTGATTGCGGGTAGGGCGGGAATTTCACATAGTTGCGTCGGGTTGGATCCGGACACGGGGCGGGAAGCGCAATGAGCGACTGGTTGCACAATCTGCCTGTGCCAGTGATGGCGCTTTCCATCTTTGCCTTCACCTATCTGCTCGCCATCATGATCTTCGCAGCGGTTGCGGCACTCGCGACGGGAGAACGCGCAAAATCATTCCAGGCGATTTCGCCGGGCATGCTGCCGGTGCTGGGCATCATCTTCGGCCTGTTCGTCGCCTTCACCGCCGCCCAGGTCTGGAGCGACAATGATCGCGCCAGTACCGCGGTGAGCCGTGAAGCGAGCGCGCTGCGGGCCATCGTGCTGCTCGCCGCCGGCCTGCCGCCCGAACAGGAGGGCCGGGTGCGCGATCTCGTTCGCGGCTATATCGAGCAAACCGCCAAGGTTGAATGGCCGATGATGGCGGGGCAGACAGCCTCGCTGAGGCCAGCTCCTCCCGCGCTCACCGAGGCGCTGCAACTCGTTGTCTCGATGTCGCCGCAGGGCGCGGGCCAGCAGACCGCACAGCGCGAGATCATCAGCGCATTGGGAACAGCGCTGGATGCGCGCCGGCAGCGGATCATCATCAGCCAGGCCGAAGTCAATCCGGTTAAATGGTGGAGCCTGTATTTGCAGGCGATTTGCGAGCTCTTCGTGATCGCGCTCGTTCACTGCGGTAACCGGCTGGCATCGGGGATTGCGATGGCGCTGTTCGCGACCGGGGTCGCCGCCTCGGTGCTGCTAATCGCTGCGCACGACCGGCCATTCACCGGTCAAATTTCGGTCGGACCGGAGCCGCTTCTGCAGATCATGCCGGATGCGTCGACGGGCCGGTGAGCGCTGTATTCTGCGAGCGGGAGATCAAACGAGGCCCGGAGTGCCTAGGAGTCCGGGCCTCGTGATCAAACAACCCCTGGACATCGGTGTGATGACCGAAGTCCATCCCCCAGCTGTTCGCGAACGTTTTATAGGCAATGTCGCTTAAGGTGACTAACCCGGAGAACTACGGGGGGCGTCGGTTCAATCGCCACAAGTGTGGGCACGCTTGCGCTTGCGTCAATCGGGAACACCGGCGCGGCGTAGCCCTTCGTAATAATGCTCGAACTTCTCGCGCCTGCTGATCGGATAGCGGCGAATGTGCCGGCTTATTGAGAATTGCGGATCGAGCCCGAGCAGCGTTTCCGCGGCCATCTTCGCTTCTGCGTCTCTGCCAGTCGAGGCTGCGCTCGAAGCAAGAGCGGCCCAACCGGGCACATAGTTCGGATTGTGCTGCACGGCTCGATGGGCCCAGTCATGTGCCGCTTCGAGGTTTCCACCGACATGGTTTGCCACCGCCAACGCCTGAAAGATCGCGTAACCACGGGAATCCCGCGGGCTGAGGCGTCTCGCATGGTTGAGGTGCTTGATGGCAAGTTCGGTATCGTCAGCCCGTGTTCTGACAATGCCGCTTTGCAGGTAGGCGTGCGCGTGGTTTGGGTTTACGGACAGCGCCTCGTCGATATAGGCGATACCTTTCGCAAGGTCATGAGCGAACCAGGCAAAGCAATGACCGGCAGTGCCGAGCATGACCGGATCGAGGCGGTCAGCGCGAAGACCACGTTCGACGAGATCGAGAACCTCGGCACGTTCTCTGGCCTCGTCAACAGTCCAACCTTGCGTATACGTCTGTATGTAAGTGCGTGCCGCCAGCGCGTAGGCCGGAGTAAACGTCGGATCAAGTGTGATCGCCTGGAGGCAGTTGCTCAACATGGCCTGAACCGCGCCACGCGTGAATGCATCGGTCAGCGCCAGGGCGCGCAGATAGTAGTCGTAGGCGCCCAAATTCTCGGGCCGCTTTCGCCGCGTGCGCTCGATTTCAGCAAGCTGGATTGTGGGTTCCAGAATGCCCACCACCGCCTCGGTGATCCGGTCCTGCAAATCGAACAGGTCTTCCGCTTCGCCATCGTACTTTTCGCCCCACACATAGTTGCCGGTGGCCGTATCGACGAGCTGCGCAGTGAACCGGACTCGGCTACTGACTCGCCTGACGCTCCCCTCCAATACATACCGTACGCCAAGCTCGCGCCCGACCTGGCGGACATCCACAGCACGACCCTTGTACGTGAAGCTTGAGTTACGAGCGATTACGAACAGCCAGCGGTGCCGCGAAAGCCCCGTCAATATGTCCTCGGCCATGCCGTCAGCGAAGTATTCCTGCTCCGGGTCGCCGCTCATGTTCTGAAACGGCAGTACCGCGATGGACGGTTTGTCGGGAAGCGCAAGGGCGGCCTTCGACGGTTCTACCGGGATGTCGGCAATTGCCCCGCCTGCGGGCGGCTGCGTTTCCAGCACGGGACCAACAAAACGGAAGCCCTTGCGCGGCAGGGTCTTGATGAGGCGTTGTTCATGCCCGGTATCGCCGATCAGGCCGCGGGCGATATTAAGGCGGGTCGTCAGTGCTGCATCGGATACGATACGCCCGTTCCAAATGGCGCTGATGAGGTCATCCTTGCTGACCACGCGCTCCCTGTTGCGGATCAGGTAATCGAGCAGGTCGAATACCTGCGGCGCGATGGCGACGACGTCCGCCCCGCGCCATAGCTCGCGCCGGTCGGTGTCAAATGCGAACTCCCCGAAAAGATAGCGCAAACTGCCATTCCCTTGGGACAGCTCCCATCGTCAATCGGGAGCTCCGGCACCGCTAGAGCGCAAAGAGTAAGCCGCTGGTGAGGTAAATGTAAGTCCAATGTTAAGCGGGGCGTGCCCCGCCTTGGCATCCTCTTCTGGGGCAGTACCTGCCCGGGAGAACCACAATGAGCATGACCCATAGTGCAGGCGGATTGGGACATACGGCCGACTCTACGTCGCGCATCTTCAGCGCCCTCAGGAGTTGTTGGGGTGCGTTTCAAGAATGGCGTCAACGCGGACGCTCGCAGGATGAATTGTGCAGCCTGAGCGATCGGGCGCTAATGGATATCGGCATGACGCGCGGTGAGATCGAATACGTCGTCTCGAGTAGGTCCTTTGACGGCGAGGAGCGCGCTCCGCCGCTTCGATGTGATCGCCATGTCCCAAAGGTGCCTCAATCGAAAGTCGGCACGCTCACTCAATCACCTCGTCGGCGCGCGTGAGGACGGCCGGAGGCAGCTCGATGCCCAGTTCTTTTGCGACGCGGAGATTGATCCGGAGATAGAACTTGGTAGGTCGTTCGAAAGGCAGGTCGCCTGGCTTCGCGCCTTTCAGAACGCGATCAAGCTGCGAGATCAATTGACGGTTAGCATCGGAGAAGTCCGGCCCGAACGACATAAAGCCGCCGTTAGCGACCCAGTCGGGCGAAGGAAAGATTGCAGGTTTGTTGCTCGCGCCGACCAGCTTGATGACCTCTGCCATGTGAGCACTGATCAAGGCGTCTGGGACAAACACGAGGGCGTCAAATCTGGTAAGGACTTCTGGGCCTAAAGCCTTCGCAAGATTAGCGGGGTCATCGATGTTGATGGACTCGACCGTAAAACCGAGCTTACGGCCGGTCTCCAGGACAGGTGCCAGGCTCTGTGCACCGCTGCTTAGCTTTGTCGTCACCGTCCCGAGGCGGAGGGCGCGCGGGACAACCTCCCGCATCAGTTCGACGCGCTTTTCTGTGGTTTCCTCGGAAAAAACCGCGATACCGGTTACGTTGCGGCCGGGACGCGCGAGGCTATCCGCCAATCCCGACCCGACCGGGTCAACAGCGGTGAGCGCGACAATCGGAATTGTTTGAGTTGCCTTGTAAGCAGCCAGCGCGGCTGGCGTGCTTATCGCGAGAATGACGTCGATGCCGCCCTCTCGTACTAACTCTTGCGCCAGCCGAGGGAGCGCATCAACATTCCCCGCCGCGTCCCGAAACTCAAGACGAATATTACGTCCTTCGACGTAGCCGAGCTCCCTCAAAATCCTGCGGGTTCCTTCCGCCTGCGACGCAACGTGGACCGGGGCGAGACTTATGACGCGCGGCATTCTTGCCGGCTGTTGTGCTCTTGCCGTAAACGGCCACATCACCGCTCCGCCCAGAAGAGTTATGAACTGGCGTCGCCGCATGTGACCTCGCTGGTCGCTCTCCGCGCTATCGCCGAACTATAGCAGGCTTAGGCTGTCTGGCGAACGGCATGTGACCACCAACTCGGCGATAGCCACGTCGGCCATCCAAGTGCCGACAGGTGAGATGTCCGGTTTGGGTCAAACTGATAAGTCTGAGTGTGCAACTGGAGTCCGCTTTGCCCTCAGCAAGGGGCAACTTCAGCCAGACCTTTCAGGTCCGAAAAAAGCGCCAATACCCGACATCATCAGCAGGTCAGGACAGGGAAGGTGGGACCGCGGGGGCGGTGCACCACGGATTATCTCCCACGCCGCGGAGCCCCTGCGTGCTATCGTTCTGAGTATCGAAAATATCGGCCTTAGCCCGGGACGGAGTTGCCATGAACCGGCGCGCTTCCTCGACGTTCTCGGCGGCTCGGTCATCGCGTGGTGGCTCGGCTTCCCTGATGCGAATGGGCAGGAATTGAGAAAGGTCTATCGAGTGGGCTTTCTAACATTGTCTCAACTCAAATAGGATATTGTGGACATGTCGACGCTCACCCCGCATGGCGCGTGCCTGCTGTGGAAGCCGGAATTGATCTGGCTGAATGCCGTTTCCGACGCCATGCTCGCCGGCGCCTTCTTTGCTACCGCGTTCGTCCTCGGGTTTTTCGTGTGGCGACGCCGCGATGTTATGTTCCGCGGCGTATTCTGGACATTCGCCATCTTCGCCGCATTCTGCGGGGTGACCCGTCTGCTGTCGATCCTCACTTTGTGGGTGCCGGCCTACGGCATCGAGGCCGTTACCAAAGGCGTCCTGGCGCTGATATCGGTCGCGATCACGGCGGCACTGCTGCTGATGCTGCCGCGAATCCTGGTGCTGCCGACACGCAGGCAGCTTCAGCAGGCCAATGCGGCACTTGAGGAAGAAATCCGACAACGGCGCAAGGCCGAGGCCATGGTCAAACGTTTTCAGGAGATAGAGGCGAGCGAAGCCCAGGTCCGGCAAGCGCAGAAGATGGAAGCCATCGGCCAACTCACCGGTGGTGTCGCGCACGACTTCAACAACATTCTGACCGTGATCACCGGCACCATCGAAATCCTCGGCGAGGCGGTCAAGGATCGCCCGCATCTCGGCCAGATCACCGATATGATCAGCGCCGCCGCAGCGAGGGGGGCCGACCTGACGCGGCATCTGCTGGCCTTCGCCCGTCGACAACCGCTGCAGCCGCGCAACACTGACGTCAACGTCCTGGTCATCGATGCAGTACGGTTGCTACGACCGACCCTCAGCGAGCAGATCGAAATCGAATCGATGCTGGTGCACTATTCCGCGCCGGCCCTGATTGATCCCAGCCAGCTCTCGACTGCGATCCTGAACCTTGCACTGAATGCGCGTGACGCCATGCCGAACGGCGGCAAGCTGACGCTCGAAACCAAGAACGTCGTGCTCGACGAGAACTACGCCAGCATGAACAGCGAGGTTAATCCGGGCAACTACGTCATGATCGCGGTGAGCGATACAGGGGAGGGAATTCCCGGCAGCCTGCTCGACAAGGTGTTTGAACCGTTCTTCACCACCAAGGAGGTCGGGAAGGGATCGGGGCTCGGTCTCAGCATGGTCTACGGCTTCGTCAAACAGTCGAACGGACACATCAAGATCTACAGCGAAGAGGGCCACGGCACCACCGTGAAGCTCTACCTTCCGCAGGCGGCGGGTCTCCCGGACGCGCTGGCCGCCGAGACCGGCAACTCGGGGGGCGAACACGGCGACGAATCCATCCTGATTGTCGAGGACGACGCGTTGGTGCGCGAATACGTCGTGGCGCAGATCAGCCGTTTCGGGTACCACACACAGGCCGCGGGCAATGCCGCCGAGGCGCTGGCAATCATTGATCGTTCCGAACGCATCGATCTGCTGTTCACCGACGTGATAATCCCCGGGGGATTGAACGGTCGTCAGCTCGCGACCGAGGCGCTGAAACGCCGTCCGGGACTAAAGGTGCTTTACACGTCCGGTTATACCGAGAACGCCATCGTCCACCATGGCCGGCTCGATGCCGGCGTGCTGCTACTGCCGAAGCCTTACCTCAGTTCCGATCTCGCGCGGATGATTCGGACCGCGCTGGCATCGTGAATTCCTTGGGATGGGGAGGCGCTCCCTTGATCTAGGGAGTGGCGTCGCGCGGCCAGCGCCGGACCGGCATTCGCCGATGAGGTTGGCCGGCTTTGGATCCATCACATCGTTCTGACCGTCGACCGGAGAGGCCCGGTCTGCCCCTATGAGCGGACTTCTCAGGAAGGGCGGGTATAGCCACGGCCGGATGTCATGGCTCTGTGGCACAAGGCGTGCAGTGTATGCAGTGCTGGGAATTTTAGTGTCCCAGTTCAGGAATAAGCGCCGCCGGGCGATCCATTTCGATCCCGGCGGCGTGTCTTTTTGATACCTGGCGCCGGCCAGGCCGCCAGCCACGGCCGTCGACCGCGCGAGATGGATGATCATCTCTGCGTTCGTAGCTTGCTGCCGTTTAATGATGGGATATCTGAGGCTGCCGTTCCTTCGCTTCGTAGTATTCGGCCGAGAACTGAATTGACCATCGCGAGAAGAACGAACGCAACTTCTGGGTGGGCTTTTCCACGCCGAACCGTTCGGCGACATGCACCCCGCGCAGCCACCTTATCGCCGATGTGAGGCCGGCGGTGCGTTCGAGCCTCTCGACCGCCGCGTCGCCGGCGGTCTCTGCCTGCCGATAGCGAAAACCGATCTTTTTGATCACATACAGGCGCCTGATGGTTTCATAGCTCTTGAATACGCGCCGCACGAACGGATGTTTCCGGGCCTGTGGCCAGGCTGCCGGGTACACCGGCAGCACCAACAGCTTGCTCTTGGCGATGACCGTTGCGAGCGGATGCAGGAGTTGCATCCAGGCTGGCCAAGACGTGACCTTGGCAAACAATACCGCGTGCATCGCCGTTGCAGCCCCGAAGGAGATCGGGAGCCAAAGCACCGCGCCCAGGATCACGAGCAATGCGGTGTTCGGCGTCAGGTGCCGGCATTTTCGGAACACCCATGCCATGCCGCTTTCAAAGGCGCGGTACACAGCATGTTCGAACGCCCGATAACTGATCTTGCGCCGGAGCCACGACCAGTTCCGGCGGATCGACGTACCCCACTGTCGACGTTTCGTCTCGGAAAGGGGCAGGAAGCGCAATGCGCCGTTTATGACAGTAACGATGACATTGCCGAGAACCCTGACAGCGAAGAGCGGAAGCCAGACCACCTGCATTGCCAACGGGAAGGCGTAGTCGAGCAGGCGCATCAAGATCGAAAGAATGAAACGCAGGATTTTGTTGGCGGCGAGCGCGACAGAAACAAGCGGGATGATGATCACATCGTCGAGGGCACCGGAGAAGCGGCTATCCTCGTTCCATGCCGGGTTATGATCATGGGTCACGGTGCAACGGCTCCGGGCCGAAGACAGGGGATCGTGCCCGCTCAGATTAGCACACTGTGAGGGCCAGCGGGTGGCCTCAGATGGGGTTGTTGGAGCGATGGCGCGAGATCGGATTACCGCATGGCGCGTTCAGGTGCATCGGGGATTGCCGGCATCAAGGAAACCGTTCGAACTGAACGAGGTGCAGAGGCAGCGCCGCAACGATGTCGCGGTGGGCGGGCTAGCCCGTATTCCTGACCGCGTCAGCTAGCATGGCGTAAAGCTCGCGCTTGCTGAATTTCTTGGGCTGCCTCGCTACTGTCTTCCGCACCACATCCTTCGCCACCGGTCGGGCACAGTCGGCTAACAACACCGACCTTCGCTTCGGGACCGCCCTTATATTGGGTTTTGCTGTTGGCGGCTTGTGACCGCGTTTCAGGCCCAAACGAGTTAGCCTGCCGCAGACCGCGTTTCGGCTACATCCGAAACGGCGCGCGATCTGCGCGGCGCTCTGTCCGACGGCCCAGAGTTCTTTGAGCAGCGCTATGTCTTTCGCATCCCAACTCATGCGAGGCACTATACGCCAACTGCCAATTGCAGGCTATTCTAGTCTTCGTCGGGCTCGCGCACGACCGGTGGTTGGTCGCCGTTGCCTTCTTCGTCCTCTTCGTCTTCTTCGTCTTCCTCATCTTCATCAGGAACTCGGGGCGGCACCTCGTTGCCCTTGATCACGAAGGGACTCCAGTCGATCAACCTGGTGAAAAATTCCTCCGGGATGTGTCGCTTCATGTTGATGCTCCTCGGATGTGGACCCTAGGGGATTTTACCCCTTCTGTTCAGATTCCGCATGAGGGTTAGCGCCGCACAGGGTTTGCGGGAACGGACATTCATTTCGAGTTGCATTAGCGCCCACGGTCGGCCTGACGAAGCCGCACCGGGCGCGCCTATAGCCGGCGGCCTCTTGTTGGCTTCGTCATGTCAACTTCAGAGTAAGCTCGCGGAACGCTCTCAGATCAACCCTATGAGGATGAACGCAGCGATCTCGATCAGGGTAGCGGTCCCCAGGGTTGCGACGACAAGAAAGGCGTCGGCTGGCGATAAATCATGCATTGCGAGCCTCGCAGTCTTGCGAAGCCCCGAGACCCATGAACTAAATTCACGTAATCAAAAAAGGTTGCAGTTCCGAAGGCGCCACCAAACATAACTGGCCCGGAACGCCCGGACGCTATCTGCGTTTTATTGGATAGAGGATGGAATTCCCTCGCCGTCGGGGACAGTCCCAACAGAGGCCATGTGGTGTAACGCCCGCATGGCCCGTGTTTGTTGTTGGGTATTGCGCTGCGTAGTAACGTATTGCGCTGTATTACGGTGACAGTGCACCAATTCGGCGTTGGCGCCCGATCAATGGTCTTCCGGCCAACCGTCGATTGAGTGCACCTGTCGCCGCAATCCCGGCGCGCTCATTCCCTGCGGTCATGCTGCGCGCTGCCGACGGCATGATCCGATGGGAATATGCTTTCGTAGATCGCGCGGGCTTCCCGGATTAAACGGGCTCGCTCGAGTTCGGATTTCGGAACAAAACGGATGACTTCGCCCACGGGGGTCTCCAGGGTTGGAACAACATTCCACCAACAGTTGGTTCGGATATTCATGGTTGTAAGATCCACTCCGATCACAAGAACTTATTTCTCGACGGATATTGCGCTGTGAAAACCCCATCTCTTATCGGGGGCCGCTGGGGGAAAACTATGTGTGCAGGTTCCTTTCCGATGTAGGCGGCGCGAGGCCGAAGGCCCCCGGGGGGGGGGCCGATGGGTTCCGGTCACCGTGTTCTTACGGGCCGTAATTGGCAAACGGCTTGCGATGGGTGTGTCAGCTGTTCGGCATCCATGCACAAGATGTGCCGAACCAGGCCATTGGGAGCACGCAAATGAACATACAAGCTCGTTTTGAGACAGCGCGCGAAAGTGCAGTGCGAGAGGTCGCAGCAATAGGTAAGATGTTGGCTGATCTTGTTCGCACCGTTCAACTGATCGAACTTGAAATCGCAGCCCAAGAAGAGCGCAGCCGGGTCTCCGACCGATCCGACGTCAAATATCCGATACTGGCGAGGACGCTGATCGAGCGGCGCGACAATCTCAAGGTGACCATTGCCGCCCTTGAACAGCGTCACAGCGAGCGAGCGCTGCGCGAGCAGATGGCACCCGCGGCTTAACGGCGCGAAAAGCCGTGTCCGCTTACCGGGGCAAAGCAGACGTCCCGCCGCAAGGCCGCGACTTCCGTTTTTAACCCGGCACGGACATTTCAGTCTCAAGGACGTGATCGCGGCTGCCGAGACTAACCAAAAGCCTCAGCGGAAGCCCTAGCGGACCAGCTGGCTTACCGAGCCTGCCACCTGCATCGTCTGGTGCATCGCGGCAGCGAGCATGTCGTCAATGGGAAGGATCGTAAGCCACGATCGCTCGCTCTCGTGGAAACTCTGCGGGCGCGAAACCGTATCGAGCATGACGACGCGGAGCCCAGCGCCACGGAACCGCTGTATAGCATCGCCATTGAAAAGACCGTGCGTGCACCGGACTTCGACGTCGAGTGCGCCTTCATCCTGAAGGCGTTGCGCGGCGCCGAGGATCGAGCCGCCCGTATCGATGATGTCATCGAACATGATGACCCGGCGGCCCTTCACCGGTTCGCCAATGACGTCGAGCGGACGCGTCGCTCCGTTATCACGCTCCTTATCAACGATCGCGATCTGGTAGCGCGAACCGATCGCTTTACGGATCCGGCGAGCATATTTCGATGCGCCTAGATCCGGCGCCGCGATTACCGCATCTCCAAGATCTTCGCCGCGTTCCTGCTTGAGATGTCGGATGTGATCGACATAGCCCGGCAGGTTCGCGATCGGAAGCCGAACAAATCCCGTCTCCTGCGCAGCGTGCATGTGATAGGTGATGATCGTACGGATCCTGGGAGAGCTTTCCTCGATGAGTCGCAATACGACGGCTGCGGATATCGACGCGCGGTCGTCCGGCTCTCGGCGATCCTGGCGCAAATACGGGATGTTCGGGAAGACGCAGGTGATCGAAGCGACATCAGAACGTGTGAGGGCGTCGGCCGAGAGGAGATACCTCATGAGCGCGATGTTAGGATCCTCAGCCAGTAGGTCATGCAGGAAGTAGACATGCTTGCCTCTCACGGATTGTGGCACGTCTGGCAGGATTTCTCCTGTGGCAAACGTGTTGTACTTCATTTTGCTATACGAAACCTGAACCCCTTTTTCGTGCAGTCGCTTGATGATCCTCTTTGCGAAATCCTCCCGCCACGGGGAAAAGACCACCTCGAAGGGTTCCTTGTTACTGTGGAAATCGGGCATGTCGCTCATCGCAAATCCTCGGGCGTCAGGAGCGACAGATGGCGGAAAAAACTCAAGCTGACAAGTTCCGCCGTTGATCTTAGCGCGGGGCTATGCCGTGATCGAGTAACGGCGCTTCGATCCGCACACCTTGCTGCGGATGCTCAGGGCCGCTTGTGGCACAAAGCCGACATTGCCGCGACGTCGAGCCACGTCCGCTTTCAGGGGTAACTCGGAAGCCATTTGCTCGCATTGAGTGCTTCTCTGTTTGACCCATCTCGAAAGCAGGCTCTAGCGTTTCGAGCGAAGTGGATACCGGTTCGCGTGAAGAAAACGCGTCAGAACAAGAGTCTGGAGCTTCGGTTTTGCTTCAATCAGAACCGATAAGGCTCTAGTCCAGCAGCGGCCCGATATGCTTTGATGCGTGGGGCTGGAACCGAAAAGCATGGTGGCCTCATGTACATAGTCATTCGAAAGTACACCAAGGTTCGCTCGGTTGCGGATGCTGCTCGCCGCGCCAAAAGCGGCGTCGGTCAGATGCTAAGGGAATCGCACGGATTCAGATCCTATTATGTACTGGATGGGGGCGACGGCGTCGGTGTCGCTGTAATGATATTCGAGGACCGCGAAAGCGCCAATGCGGCGAACGAGAAGGTACTGGAGTTTGTTCAAGCAAGCCTGCATGATCTAAATCTTGGAGACCCTGAAATCATCGCCGGGGAAGTTTTGGTGAATATAGAATCTGATGCGTAATTGGGTGTGCCATCGCACATCTGAGAATCCTTAATCACGATAGTGAGTATGGATTCTCAGATGTGCAATTTGACGAGGGCAGGTGGGGCGGCGGCCGGTCAATCGCGTCCGGGCCATTTGGCCCGATAGCGGATTTCGCTGCCGTCGGCGTTCGGTTGCCAGGGTCCGAGCTGAGCGGCGTGCGGCGCCTTGGCGGTCAGTCCGATGCGGTACACGCGGGCGGGCAGGCCCTTGATCTTGACCTCTAGTTGGCGATGGGCGGTACGAAAGGCGAGCTCGACGTCGCCTGCGATCACCGGCCGGTCGCCGTCGCGGCGGAACTGGTTGAATCTTGGCGCGCCCGGCATGCTGTTCTGATCGGTCTGCAACTCGATCGCGACGTCTGCCGCGGAAGCCGGCAACGCCGCGCCCGCGGGAAGGCGGACTTCGAATTGGAGAAGCGGGGTGGCGGCGTTCGGGTTGAGCCACGGCGTGGCTGTCGTGACCGCGTAGACGTAGTATGCCGTGCCGGCGGCGGCGCAGAGCAGGATCAGCGCGCCGAATGCCCTCAAGCTGTTGCCGGCTAGGCTGCCGGTGTTCTCGCCTCCGCGCATCCGCATCGCGAGCTTGGTACCGAGTACGAGGCCTGCGATCGCCCCGGCCGGCGCGAAGACGAACACCGCCAGCAGCGCGGAACCGATGGGGTCGGCGCGGTTTCCAGAACCGACGAGTTCGACGATCAGCAAGGTGGCGGCAAAGCCAACTGCCGCACCCGCCACCCCGCCGGCAATTTGCGGTAAATTCTTCAAATGTCCCTCGAATGCTCGGACGGCGCAGCAGGCTGCGGCGCAGGCCGTCCGCATTTGACGTGACCGGCCGGCAATTCGTTCATGGCTTTGGAGGCGAAATCACAAAATTTGGCCCGACCCGCCGGGCGCGATGGCGATCCAGCGATCAAGGGCCGATTTTCCAGAGTGTCCGGATTGTCTTCCGCCCTCACTCCGTGCCGCCGAACACGGGCGTTGCGAACGTATAGCTGGGGTTGAGCAGGATGGCGTCCGCATGTCCGGTCAGACTTGCATTCAAGCTGACATTCACGTTTGCGGGAAATCTGCCGACCTGGATCTGCCGGGCGGCAGTGACGGCGCCGGGAGCCGCAACCGAGGTGTGGTAATTATACCTCCGCCATCGCCCAGCCCGGCACGCCGGGCGCGGCCGCAAGACTGCCAAACTGCCCGGGCAACCAGAACGAATAACCGTTCTCGTCCGCGCTGACCTGCGCGGGCGAAAATGCGGCGATCCCGATCGCGAGGATCAGACCGGCCTGGATCCGGCGGGCGCGCATCTCTACTTTCCGGAAGATCAACCCGCAGACCTCAGCGCCTGCCGACGCGATTCACCGGACCACCACGGTTCATAGGCGTGCCCGGACGCACTCCGACACCTCGGGCACCGACACCGGGTGTCACCACGGCCCGTGCGACCGGCCGCGCCACCAATCGGACGCCGGGCCTTACGACGCAGCCCGCCGGATAAGAGATGTACTGGCAGTACACGACGGCGCTGGCCTGTTCAGTGCTTGCGACCATGGACCCGGCGATCAGCAGCGCTGACAGCGAAATCGAGAGCTTCATTTTTGCCTCCTCCGTTCGGAAACGCTGAATGCGTTTCGTTAAGCCGAGTGCTGGTTAGGAAGCCGCAGAGCTCCAGAGCGCCGCGGTTCTTGTCTGTCGTTTAGAAGACCTTACCGGCAGGTCGTGGCGATCCGGCCGTAGGCATCGGCGACTTGCGTGCATGCGTCGCTGTTCTGAGCGCTCGCAGCGGGAATGAAGGAAATGCTAATCATGAGAAATGCCCCGATGAAAACGCTGCGCCGGGATATCGCTTGTATCACTTTCTCATCGCGCTTTCTGCCGTTGAATACGTCAATATCAATGTCCTTCCTTTTTCTCGACAGTAGCCGGCACCCTACGTCTCTGTTGCAAAGACTTCGGACGCAGCCGAATGATCATCTGGGCGGGCAAAGCTTGTCGCAGATCGAGACGGCATTTTTGATATTGTCCTGGACACTGCAGAGCTCATTGAGTCCTCGCACCGCCGCGCAAGTGTTGCGAGGGCCGTTCTTGATCTTCGGCATGGACGGCTCGACGATCCGCCAGGCATTACCGAACTTTGCATCGCAGTTGCCGCAAAAGAACGAACGCTTCATTTAAGCTGCGTGGAGGCTTTCGGCCGTCCGCCAGCAGCGCTGCTCGCCGAACTTCGTCTCCATGCAGCGCGCCGCGCTTTATCGCGTCCCGGACAGCAGACAAACGTCACGGCTGTGGCCGCGCTTTATGGCTTCACGCATTTCGGGCGGTTCGCGGAAATCTATCGGCGCCAATTCGCAGAGCTGCCGTCCGCGACCTTATCCAGGGCGCGAGGCGCCTGACCGCGGCGCTAACGTCGCTTTGGTCACTACACGGACTCTACGTTGCCGCGGCGCGTGCGTCTAATGCCCGACGATCTCCGGCAGCCGTGTCGCCGGCGGCGTGTTGCGGCTGCGCTGGGTACGGACGATGCCGTCGATGATGGTCATGCCGATGCCGGGCAGGTCGCCGAGCTGCACGCTGTGCAGAAGGTTCTTTCCCGGTGAATGCTGTGCCATGTCCATGATGACGAAGTCGGCGGAGCGGCCGACCTCGATCAGGCCGCAGTCGAGCGCGCGCATGCGGGCGGTGTTGCCGGTGGCGAGGCAGAAGGCGATTTCGGCCGGCAGTTCGCCGAGCGAGGACAATAGCGACACCATGCGCAAAATGCCGAGCGGCTGCACGCCGGAGCCGGCCGGCGCGTCGGTGCCGAGGATGACGCGGTGCAGGTCGCCCATCTCACGCGCGGTGCGCAGCGTGAACAGCGCCGAGCGTTCATTGCCGTTGTGAACCAGCTCCAGCCCGCGCTTGCAGCCCTCGCAGATGCAGCGGATCTGGTCGTCGGGCAGGGCGGTGTGGCCGCCATTGATGTGACCGACCACATCGGTGTCGGCTTCCAGCACCACGTCCTTGTCGATCAGGCCGGAGCCTGGGATCGAAGGCCCGCCGGTGTGGATCGTGCTCTGGATGCCGTATTTGCGCGCCCAGCCCACCATCTTGCGCGCAGTCGGGCCGTCCTTGACGCCGCCGAGACCGACTTCGCCGAGCAGCTTGACGCCGGCCGCGGCGAGCTCCTTGAAATCGTCCTCGACCATCTCGCTTTCGATCACGGGCGCGCCGGCATGGATCTTCACGCCGCCGGGCCGCAGATTCCAGAACGCGCGCTGCGCGAAGATCGCCATCGCCTTGACGCCGACGACGTCGCGGGGACGGCCCGGCATATGCACTTCGCCGGCTGAAATCATCGTGGTGACGCCGCCATGCAGATAGCTGTCGATCCAGCCCATCTGGTTCTGCCGCGGCGTCCAGTCGCCGGCGACGGGATGGACGTGGCTGTCGATCAGCCCGGGGGCGACCGTGGTGCCGTTGGCATTAACGACGGTCGTGGCGCCCTCGGTGTCGACGTCCTTGAGGCGGCCGATCGCGGTGATTTTGCCGTTCTCGGCCACGATCGTATCGGCGTCCAGGATCGGCTTTTCCAGCATCCCCGACAGCAGCAGCCCGATATTGCGGATCACCAGCTTGCTCGGGCCGCTTGCCTGGGGTGCGTCGTGCGCCATCGGATTTTCCTTGTTGTTCAATGCCTTCAGGGCGTTGCCGGCCATCTTGCCCGCGGCTTGACGGCGGGATCAAGAAGGATTATTCATTCGTACACGAATGATCGTATACGAATGATTTTGCCGACACAATCTGCCTCCAATCGGATCGAAAGATGAGCAATTTCAATCAGGAAAGCGTTCTCAGCGTCCATCACTGGACCGACACGCTGTTCTCCTTCACCACGACGCGCGATCCCTCGTTCCGTTTTCGCAACGGCGAGTTCACCATGATCGGGCTGAAGGTCGGCGAGAAGCCGCTGCTGCGCGCCTACAGCGTCGCCAGCGCCAATTATGAGGACCGGCTCGAATTCTTCTCGATCAAGGTGCCGGACGGGCCGCTGACCTCGCGCCTCCAGCATCTCAAGGAAGGCGACGAGATCATCGTCAGCCGCAAGGCCACCGGGACGCTGGTGATCGACAATCTGCAGGACGGCCGCAATCTCTATTTGATCGGCACCGGCACGGGCCTCGCGCCGTTTCTGAGCGTGATCAAGGATCCCGAAACCTATGAGCGCTTCGAGAAGGTGGTGCTGCTGCACGGCTGCCGCCGCGTCGCCGAACTCGCCTATGGTGAGATGATCACCAAGGAACTGCCGAACGACGAACTGATCGGCGAACTCGTGCGCAACCAGTTGATCTATTATCCGACGGTGACCCGCGATCCCTTCCACAACCGCGGCCGCATCACCGACCTGATCAATTCCGGCAAGCTGTTCGCGGATATCGGGCTTGCCCCGCTCGAAGCCGCGCATGACCGCGTCATGATCTGCGGCAGCCCGGCGCTGGTCGCCGACACCCGCACACTGCTGGGCGGCAAGGGCTTTGTCGAAGGCAATCACGGCGAGGCGGCGCAGTTCGTGGTCGAGAAAGCGTTCGCGGAGCGGTAACCGAGGACTGCGAGACCGGGCCCATCCTTTCTTTGCATGGGGTTGTTTTCGCTATTCTTGTGTCTGGGCCCTTTGGGGCCCATGACTAGGGTCGAATGGCCGGGGCTTCTAGCGGCATGCCCTTGGCCCGCGACATCAGATAAAGCTCCAGCTCGACCAGTTCAGGCGCGCCGTAATCATAGGCCTGCGCGCGGATGCCCGTCATGCAGGCGCGCAGCCGGCGCTGCAGCGATCCCAGTGATTGCCACTCCAGCCGATAAAGCGGGTAACCCGTCGGGTGTCCTTGCGTGATCGCCGATCCGGCCAGGCGCTTATCCCAATTCTCATCGTGGCAATTGGTGCAGCCGAGATTGAGCTGGCCCTGCCGCTGCATGAACAGCTCACGGCCCTTGGCGACGAACGGCGCTAGCTGCGGATCGCTACCGGTCTCGATCGCAGCCCCGCGCGATTGCTGCGCCACAAAGGCGGTCAGCGCCAGCAATTCGCGGCTCTCGTAAGGAAGCGGCGTCGCCTGCTGATGAGTGGCGCGGCACAGATTGATGCGCTGTTCGAGATCGACGGGCCGGCCGAGCGCCTTGTCGAAGGCGGGATAATGCGCCGCGACGCCCCTCATGCTCGCGCGCGCGTCCTGATGGCAATCGGCGCAGGCCTTGTTTGCAACGCCCGTCTTGCCCGCCCACAATTTCTCGCCGTCGAGCACCCACAGCATGCCGGGATTTGTCGTGTCGTCGTCCTGCATCGCCCTGGTGTCCGGCGCCATGAAGCTGGCGCCGGAGCGGCGTTCTGCTTGCGGAATTTCAGCGCCGGCGGCATCCACCGCGAGCAGAGCAGACAGAACGATGAGGCCGGCCAATCTCATTCGACGGTGATCGAGGCCGACGCGGTTTCGGAAAAGCCGTTATCGCCGATCCATTCGAACTCGAACTTGCCGCTCGCTGTCGCCGTGGTGAAGAAGGTGATGAACGGATTGGCGGCGATCGCAGCAAACAGATCGGCGCGAAAAATCTCGGTGCCATTATAGCGGCATGCAAAACTCGTGATGATGTCGCGCGGCACCACCTCGCCGGTGGCGGTATGCCGATAGCCGGTTTCCATGATGTGCGACATCAGCGTCTTGATCTCGATGATATCGCCGCGTTTGGCTTTGGCGGGAACGTTGATCAGTGCGGAGGCCATCAGATCACCTCATCAGTGCAGGCCGCCAGCGTCACCACGACGTCGACGCTGGCCGACCAGAACGAGCCGTCGGACAACCGCGCGATGGCGACGATCTTCTGGCTGTCGGCGAGGCGAATCCGCGTGGACACCTGCGCGCGGCCGGAATGCGGACCGAGATGGAAGTTGCCGATATTGGGCTGCGGGTTCTTCTCGTTGAAGATGTGGATGCTGCGGACGTGATCCTCCGGCGCCATCGGGCTCGCGACGTTGACGGTCAGCGGCACGGTGTTGCCGTTCTCGACCAGCGGCGGCACGTCGAGCTTGACCTTGCCGGTGCGCACTTGCGCGCCATTGGTGATGGTGCGGATCGCGGATGCGAGTTCGGCGGGCGTCGCTTCGCTCGGCCGCACCGTTACGATCGGGACGGCGCCGAGCACGGCCGCGCCGCCGGCGAGGCCGAGGAACTGGCGGCGTGTGGAATCCTTGTGTTGCATCGTCACTTCCTATTCGCGCAGCGTCACCAGATAAGCCACGATATCTTCGATCTGTTCCGCCGACAGGATCGGCTTGCCGCGCCACGCCGGACCAACACGATGCAGGCCGTCCACGCGATAATAGGACGGCATGATCGTCGCTTCATTGAGGCGGCTCGCGTCCACCAGCCGCAGCCGCAACTGCCCTTCCGACCAGCGGCTGCCGGAGCCGGCGAGGTTGGGGGCCAGATCGCCCTGAAATTTCTCTTCCGGAAACGGTCCGTTGTGGCAGAGGATGCAGGTGCTTTGGCGGTTGAGGAGGGTCGTCCGCCCGCGCGCGGGATCGCCGGGCGCACCGGTCAGCGACATCGCAATGGCGTCGCCTGTCACGGCGTAGCGGCGCAGCTCTTGCGCGGCAGCGAGGCCGGGCAAAGCGAGCAGTGCGCCCGCAAGGATCGGACCCGACATGCGCAGTTTAGCCAAAGACTTCCGCCGTGATGGTCGCGAACCAGGAATTCGCATAGTCGGCCTCGCGCGCGCGGAAGTCGCGCGGCACATCCGCCGGGCTGACGCCGCCGGCGCCTTCGACGTCGGCGAACAGCCCGTTCTTCGGCTGGTAGACGCCGGCGACCGAGAAGCCGTAGCCGGGGGCTGCCAGGCTGTAGCAGGTGTTGATCAGCTTCGGTGCCTCGGGCGTCCGGCCCGCGATCAGCGTGGCGACCGCGCTCGCGCAAGCCTTGGCCTGGGAATTCGCGGAGAACGCGGATTTCGGCATCGAGCCGGCAATACAGGCATCGCCGATGACGTGGATGTTCGGCGCCGATTTGGATTCGAAAGTGACGGGATCGATCGCGCACCAGCCGGTATTGTCGGTCGCGCCAGCGATGGTGGCGATGCGTCCGGCGCGTTGCGGCGGAATGACGTTCGCCACCTGCGCGGTGTGGTTGCCGAAATCGGTAATCAGCGTGTTGGTCGCCGGGTCGACGGAGTTCACCTTGCCGCCCTGTGACAGCGACACCCATTCGATCATTCCCGGATAAAGCTCCTTCCAGGCGTTCTGGAACAGGCGCTGCTTGGAGAAGGTGTCCTTGGCGTCGAGGATGATCAGCTTCGAGCGCGGCTTCTTGGTCTTCAGGTAATGCGCAATCAGACAGGCGCGTTCGTAAGGCCCCGGCGGGCAGCGGAACGGATTGGCGGGCACGGCGATCACGACGAGGCCGCCATCGTCCATGGCTTCGAGTTGCTTGCGCAGCAGCAGCGTCTGCTCGCCGGCTTTCCAGGCGTGCGGCATCTTTGCAGCGGCGGCTTCGTCGTAGCCGGGCAGCGCTTCGAAACGCAGATCGACGCCGGGAGACAGCACCAGCCGGTCGTAGGCGAGCGACGTGCCGTCGGCGAGCCCAACGGTCCGCGCCTTGGCATCGATCGCCGTTGCCGCCTGCGCCACCACGGTGACGCCGCCGGCGGCGATCTTGTCATAGCCGAATTGCTGTTCCTCGAGCGAACGCAGTCCGGCGATCACGTTGTTGCTGAACGGGCAGGCGGTGAAGGTTCGGTTCGGCTCGACCAGCGTGACCTGCAGCTTCGGCTCGATCTGTTTCAATGCGCGGGCGCAACTCGCGCCGCCGAAGCCGCCGCCGATCACGACGACGCGCGCTGCGGCCTGCGCGAATGCGGGCAGCGGAAACGCCAGCGCCGTCACGGCGGCAGCACCGGCGCCAACGAATTCCCGGCGGCTCATGCGATGGTTGATGCCCATGGCGGCCCCCTTACTTCTGTGCCGCGAGCCACGTCGCAATCGCGCGCAGCTCGTCGTCGGAGAAGCCTTTGGCGATGCGGTTCATCACCGTGCCGGGAAGCGAACCGTCGCGGAATCCCGTCATCGCGGTCATGATATCGCCGGCGTCACGGCCGTACAGCCGCGAAACCGGCGAGGCCGGCACAGTTCCAGCGGCATGGCAGCCGGAACAGGCCGCAGCACCAGGCGGAGGGACAGAAGCCGCCAGCACCGGCGAACTCCACGCCACGACCGTTGTAATTCCGATGGCAACGCAAAACGCTTTCATCAGCTGATATCCGAAAAGGTTAGTGGAGCGGCGGCCGGTGAAGGCCGCCGCCCGCGTTGTCAGGCGAAGCTGATGTCCTGATCCTTCAGCGGCACCGAGCGGATGCGTTTTCCCGTTGCCGCGAAATACGCATTGAGCACGGCGGGCGCCGCGACGCAGATCGTCGGTTCGCCGACGCCGCCCCAGAAGCCGCCGCTCGGCACGATGACCGACTCCACCTTCGGCATCTCCGCGATCCGCATCGAATTGTAGGTGTCGAAGTTGGATTGCTCGATGCGGCCGTCCTTGACGGTGCAATTGCCGTAGAACAAAGCCGACAGGCCATAGACGAACGAGCCTGCAATCTGGCGCTCGATCTGCGCCGGATTGACGACGTGGCCAGGATCGGTGGACGCGACGATACGGTGCACCTTGATCTTGTTGCCGTCGGTCACCGAGATTTCGGCGGCACCGGCGACGTAGCTGCCGTAGCCCATGTGCTGGCAGATGCCGCGGTACACGCCCTTTGGCGGCGGCTTGTCCCAGCCTACTTTTTCGGCCACCGCATTGAGCACCGCGAGGTGTTTGGGATGCTTCGCCATCAACTTGCGCCGGAACGCGACCGGGTCTTCGCCGACCGAATGTGCCAGCTCGTCTATGAAGCACTCAAGATAGATCGCGTTCTGATTGACGTTGACGCCGCGCCAGAAGCCCGGCGGGACGTGGGGGTTGCGCATCGAATGTTCGACCAGCAGGTTCGGAAAACTATATCCGATCGCCCAATCCCCGGTGGGCGCGAGGCCCTGGAATGCGGCCGTGTCCATGCCGTTGACCAGTGCCGCCGGGCGCACGGTGAACAGGATGGATTGGCCGGAAATCCGGACATGCAGCGCCGTCAGATTGTTGTCCTTGTCGAAGGCGCCGGTCAGCTTGCATTGGGTGACCGGATGATAGGTGCCGTGCTGCATGTCGTCTTCGCGCGACCACAACAGTTTGACCGGCGTGCCCGGCATCTGTTTGGCGATAGAGACGGCCTGCCGGACATAGTCGGTCATGCCGCGACGGCCGAAGCCGCCACCGAGGATCAGCTTGTGAACCTCGCATTTGTCGGCGGGCAGGCCGGAGGTTTCCATCACTGCGGCGAATGCCGCTTCGCCGTTCTGTGTTCCAGTCCAGACCTCGCACTTGTCGGGTGTGTAAAGCGCGGTGGCGTTGAGCGGCTCCATCGCGGCGTGGTTCTGGTAGGGATAGTTGTACACCGCCTCGATCTTTTTGGCGGCGCCGGCGATGGCGGCTTTGGCATCGCCGTTCTGGTTGCCGATAAAGGCGGGCTGCGCGTTGTCGAGGCCTTCGGCCAGCCACTTGGCGATCGATTCGCTGGACACCTTGGCGTTCTCGCCTTCATCCCAGACGATCGGCAGCGCGTCGAGCGCGGTCTTCGCGTGCCACCAGGTGTCAGCGACGACGGCGACGGTCGAGTCGTTGACCCGCACCACCTTCTTGACGCCCTTCATGCCCATGACCTTGGCTTCGTCATAGCTCTTCAGCTTGCCGCCAAAGACCGGGCAATCCTTCAGCGCGGCGTTCAGCATTCCCGGCAGCTTGACGTCGATGCCGTACATCATCTTGCCGGTGGTCTTGTCGGCGGTATCGAGCCGCAACACGCTCTTGCCGGCAATTTTCCAGTCCTTCGGATCCTTCAGCTTGACGTCGGCATCGGCGGGAGGCGACAGCTTGGCTGCGGCTTCCACAACCTTGCCGTAGGTCGTCTTCTTGCCCGACGGCGTGTGCGTGATGGTGCTGTTGGCGGCGGTGCATTCCGAAACCGGCACCTTCCACTCGTTGGCCGCGGCCTGGACCAGCATCATGCGCGCGGTGGCGCCGCCCTTGCGGACGTAGTCCTGCGAAGTGCGGATGCCGCGGCTGCCGCCGGTCGAGAAATCGCCCCAGGCCCGCTTGCGTGCGACACTTTGACCCGGTGTCGGATACTCGGTGGTGACCTTCGACCAGTCGCATTCGAGCTCTTCGGCGACGAGCTGGGCGAGGCCGGTGAGCGTACCCTGTCCCATCTCCGAACGGGCGATGCGGATCACGACGGTGTCGTCGGGACGGATCACCACCCAGACGTTGACCTCAGGCGATCCATCGGCGGCGCGGACCACGGTGGGGCCACCGAAGGGGATGTCGAGACCGACCGCGAGGCCGGCGCCGGCAGCGGCGGTGCCGATGACGAAGGCGCGGCGGCTGAGTGCAGGCGTGATGTGCTTGTTCATGACATCCCCCTCAAGCGTTCGCGGCGGCGTGGATTGCCTCGCGCACCTGTTGGAAGGTGCCGCAGCGGCAAATATTGGTGATGGTTTCGTCGATGTCCTTGTCGGTCGGCTTCGGCTTGTCCTTGAGCAACGCCGCCACCGCCATGATCATGCCGGTTTGGCAATAGCCGCATTGCGGCACGTCGTTCTTGATCCAGGCCTGCTGCACCTTGTGCAGTGCGCCATCGCTGGCGGCCAGACCTTCGATCGTGGTGATCTGCTTGCCGACGGCTTCGCTGACCGAGATGCCGCAGGAGCGCATTGCGACGCCGTCAATATGGATCGTGCAGGCCCCGCATTGTGCAATGCCGCAGCCGTATTTGGTGCCGGTCAGTCCGACATTCTCCCGGATCGCCCATAGCAGCGGGGTGTCGTCCTCGACGTCCACATTGATTGATTTGCCGTTGATAGTGAGGTTTGCCATCGCGTTTCCCCTGTTAGCTCAATTCATCAATTGAACCCGGCGGGGACACTGGACCGCAATCTGGAATAGTTCAAATCAAGAAAATGCGTTTGCAGCGCGGAAGAAAATTGACGGGCCGGGGTTTCGTGGGGGCAGGGGCGCCACATGGCCGTCATGTTCGCCATGCTCGGCTAGGGTTTGCCTGCCTGGTAGGCACATTCCCTCCAATCAATCTTGCGGCGCGCTCACCGCCAGGCGCAGGAAACTCATCACGCATCCGAGCGCGGCAAATCCGGCGCCGAGTGCCAAAGCAAGCGTCGCGCCATCGTGGCCGCCGAGCGCAAAGCACAGTGCGGCGAACGCCGCGCCGAGCGTTTGCCCGGTCAGCCGTGCGGTCGCGACGATGCTGCTGGCGCTGCCGCTGCGATGCGACGGCGCGCTCGACATCAGCGCGCGCAAATTGGGAGTTTGAAAAAAGCCGAAGCCGATCCCGCACACCACCATGCGCCAGACGATGTTGGCTACGCCTGGGTCTGCCGGCAGCGTCGCCAGCAGCACCATTCCCGCGCATAGCAAGGCGAGGCCGATGCCGCCGAGAATGCCGACGGGATAGCGGTCGGACAGCCGGCCGCCGATCGGCGCCATGATCGCGACCACCAGCGGCCACGGCGTCATGAAGAAACCGGTCTCGACCTGGGTGCGCATCAGCACGTCTTCGAAATAGAACGGCAGCGAGACGAAAGCGATGCCCTGAACCGCAAAGGTGCACACCGACGTCGCCGCCGATAGCGCAAACATCGGCCGCCGGAACAGATCGATCGGCAGCATCGGCGCCGGATGATCCGCTTGCCGCCGCATCATGATCCAGCCGAGGATGATGGCGCCGACCAGTTCGGCCACGACCAGCGCCGGTGGTGCGCTGTGTGCCGCACTTCCGATCCCGATGATGAACAGGCCGAGGCAGCCTGTGGTCAGCGCCGCGCTCGCAAAATCGAATGCGTGCGTCGCGCGTGGCGTCGGCGGCAGCGTCTTTAGTCCGATCCACACCGCGATCAGGCCGAACGGAACGTTGATCGCGAACAGCCACGGCCAGGGACCCAGTGCCAGGATGCCGGATGCGATCGTCGGTCCAAGCGTGAAGGCGGTGCCGACCACCAGCGCGTTGTGGCCAAAACCGCGGCCCAGCATATGGGTTGGGTAGACGTAGCGGACCAGCGCCGCATTCACGGCCATGATGCCGCTGGCGCCGAGCCCCTGCAGCGCCCGCGCTGCCACCAGACTGGGCAGCGACCACGCTAACGCGCAGCCGATCGAGGCAATTGTGAACAGCAACAGGCCGCCGATGTAGATGCGCTGATGGCCGACGATTTCGCCGAGCGCACCGAGCGGCAGCAGCGTCGCCACCAGTGCGATCTGATAGACGTTGACGACCCAGACCACATCGGCCGGGCTGACATGGAGGTCGGCGGCGATGGCGGGCAGCGCGATGTTGGCAATCGCCGTATCGAGCGAGGCCAGCGCCAGCGCGGTAAAGATCGCCGCGACCGCCCAGCGCCGGAGTTCCGGCGGCAAGCCGTCGATACCGGGCGTGGCAGGCGGCTTGGCGGTCGCAACTTCTGACATCGAGATCGGGCTCTCCACGGCCGGCGCGGGTAACGCCCTTCCAGGGGCGTGTACTACGGACGCGAGATGTTCCACAGGCACGCCGTTGCATGATGCGTATGCGAAGGCGGGCTTCCGCGGCATTTTGAGCCGCAGACTTTCTGCTACTTCCCGCCCGCCGCCTGATCGACTAGGCTCGCAGCGCATTGCGGGCGCAAGATCCGAAAACGGACGGTCGCAGGCCAAGGGGAAGCGCTTTGGACGGACAGGCGAACCGGCGCAGCGAGGTCATGCGTAGCGCCAGTGAGGGGATGCGTCGGCGCGTGTGGGCTAACCTGTGGGTTGTGCTCCTGCTGGTTATTCTCGGCTTTCTCGTCATCTATCCGATCCTGATGCTGCTGCTGGGGGCGCTCACCGACACCAACCCGGTGGTCGAGGGCATCAGCCTCCGCCATCTTTCGATCGCGAATTTTCTCGTGGTGCTGGCGAATCCCAATGTCGGCGAGGCGCTGGTCAACACGTTGATCGCCTGCGGCGGCGGCACCGCGATCGCGGTCGTGATCGGATTGCTGTTCTCCTGGATCGTGGTTCGCACCAACACGCCGTTCAAGGGCTTTATCGCCGCCGCCAGCATCCTGCCATTGTTTGCGCCGCCGCTGGTCGCAGGCGTGGCATGGGCGATCCTCGGCTCGCCCAAGACCGGCCTGATCAACACCATGTTCAAATGGATCGGGCTCGACTGGCGCGTCGATTTCTATTCGCTGTGGGGCCTGGTGTTCGTGTTCGGCATCTATTACGCGCCCTACGTCTACATGTTCACTTCCTCGGCGCTGCGCAACATGGACCCGAGCCTGGAAGAGGCCGCCGAAATCTCCGGCGCCAGCGCGTTCGCGACATTGTTCTCGGTGACGTTCCCGCTGATCATGCCGGCGATCATCTCGGGCATGCTGCTGTCGTTCATCGTGATGCTCGGCATCTACGGCATTCCGGCGGTGCTGGGGTCGTCGACCAATCTGGCGCTATTGACGACTTATATCTTCAAGCTCACCAATTGGTCGCCGCCGCTCTACAACACGGCTGCCGCGGTTGCGATCATCCTGATGGTGGTGACCGGCGCGCTGGTGTTCCTGCAGAACAGGGTGCTCAGCGGCCGCAGCTACACGACGGTGGCCGGCAAGGCGTTCCGCCCGCGCAGCCTCGATCTCGGACGCTGGCGCTGGTTCACGTTCGCCATCGGTATCGTCTATCTCCTGATCGTGGTGGTGCTGCCACTGCTCGCGTTGATCGTGGCGGCGTTCCGCAAGTTCATGTTCATCCGCGACGTCGCTAGCCTGTTCGACATGCGCCAATACTCGATGGTGCATTTCAACAGTATCTTCGACAATCCGCTGACGCTGCGGTCGATCTACAATGCGGTCGAGGTCGGCGTGATCACGGCGGTTGTCGGCGGCGCGCTGGCGTTTGCGATCGGCTACACAATTCACCGCACGCAGGTCACTGGGCGGCGCTGGATCGACCTGATCTCGACCGTGCCGGTCGCAATTCCCGGCCTCGTGGTCGGTGTCGCTTATTTATGGGCCTGGATCGGGATTCCCGGCGGGCTCTACGGCACGATCTGGATCCTGGCGCTGGCGTTCATCGCGCGCTTCATGCCCGACACCGTCAAGGCGTTGTCGACCTCGTTCATGCAGATCCATCGCGAGCTGGAAGAAGCCGCCTGGGTCTGCGGCAAGGGGATGTTCGCCACGATCCGGACCATCGTGCTGCCGCTGGCGCGGCCGGGCGTGATCGCATCGATGACGCTGTTGTTCGTGCTGGCGATCCGCGAACTCGGCTCGTCGCTGTTTCTCTACACCAGCAACACCATGGTGATGTCGGTGCTGCTGCTCGACTATTACGAAGGCGGAAATCTCGGCAAGACCGCCGCATTCAGCCTGGTGCAGACGGTTCTGCTCGGCGTTCTCATCGGCGGCGCCAACTGGCTGTCACGAGAGGCGACGCAGAGCGGCGTCGCCCGCACCGGATAAAAACTTTAGGGAGGATTGCTATGAACAGACGGATCTTCACCAAAATGGCGCTGGCTGGCGTCGCCGGTCTCGGCATCCTGTGGGGCGCACCATCGCAGGCGCAGGAGTTCGGCTCGCCCGAACTGATCGCTGCGGCGAAGAAGGAGGGGAAACTGGTGTTCTACACGGCGAATTTCGCCGAGGTCGAGCAGCAAGTGATCAAGGAGTTTCAGAAACGTTTTCCCGAGATCAAGGTCGAGATGGTGCGCGCGCCGGGCGGCCAGCTCATCACCCGCGTCAAGACCGAGGCCGCGGCAGGCAAGCTGATCGCCGACGTGGTCGATCATTCCGATCGCGCGCTGATGCAGCCCCTGGCCGACCTGTTCCAGGACTACGCGCCGCCGAACGCCGCGGATTACAACCCCGATTCCCTGATTTCTCCCAAACTATGGCCGCGCGTCACGCTTGTCTGGTCGATCGCCTACAACACTGAACTCGTCAAGAACCCGCCGAAGTCGTGGATGGATCTGACCAAGGCGGAATACGCCAAGCAGACCGGGCAGGTGTTCGCCCGGTCCGGCGGCACCACCTGGACCCGCGTGATGTTCGAGCGCCAGGTGCTGGGTGAGGATTATTGGGCCAAGCAGGCGTCGACCCGTCCGATCCTCTATCCGTCGGGCGCGCCGATGTCGGACTCGCTGGTGCGCGGCGAAGTCGCGATGGGTCCGCTGCTCTACAATGCGATCTATCCGAAACAGAAGGACGGCGCGCCGATCAAGATTTTCTTCCCGCCCGAAGGTGCGCCGGTCAATCCCTATGCCACGGGAATTCCCAAGACCGCCGCCAATCCCAATGCCGCAAAGCTGTTCCTGAACTGGTGCCTGTCGAAGGAGGGGCAAACCTTCATGATCAAGGAGCTCGGCAATTTGACCTCGCTCAAGGTGGCGCCGGTCTACCCCGAGGGTTTCGATCCCAAGGTGGTCAAGGTCTGGTTCCCCAAGTTCGACGAATACGTCAAGCTGCACGAGCCATGGGTGGCGGAATGGGACAAGACCTACGGTCACCGGCAGTGAGCGATCTACGCATGTCGCAGGCTTCTCCATGACGGCGACTCTCGAGGTAAGGGACCTGCGTAAGCAGTTTGCGGTCGGCCGCCCGGCGATCGACGGCGTCAGCTTCGCCGTGCCGGCCGGCGAGATCGTGGTGCTGCTCGGTCCATCGGGTTGCGGCAAGACCACGACATTGCGGTGCGTGGCGGGGCTGGAGCACCCAACCGACGGCGAGATCAGCATCGCTGGCCGGATCGTGTCGGCGCCCGCGAGCGGCATTCTCGTGCCGCCGCGCCTGCGCGAACTCGGCATGGTGTTTCAGTCCTATGCGGTGTGGCCGCATATGACGGTGCGGCAGAACGTGGTCTATCCGCTCAAGCATCGCAAGATTTCGCGCGCCGACGCCCGCCGCAAGGTCGATGAAGCGCTCGAATTGGTCGGCCTGTCGGAATATGCCGAGCGCCCGGTGGTGGCACTGTCCGGCGGCCAGATGCAGCGCGTCGCCTTGGCGCGCAGCATCGTCTACCGGCCGCAATTGCTGCTGCTCGACGAGCCGTTGTCGAATCTCGACGCCAAGCTGCGGCTACGTTTGCGCGACGATCTGCGCGTCATCCTGAAGCAGACCGGCATGACGGCGCTCTATGTCACCCACGACCAGGCCGAAGCCGTGGTGCTCGGCGACCGCATCGGCGTGATGCGCGACGGCAAATTGCTGCAGATGGATACCCCTGACGCGATCTATAACCGGCCGGCGGATCTGTTCGTCGCCAATTTCACCGGCGCCACCAACGAACTTCCGGGCACGCTGGTGTCGCGCAACGGCGAATTTGGCACGGTCGATTTCGGCGACGGACGCCGCGGCGAGGTGGCGTTGCTGCATTCGCTGGGACCGGATGAGAAGGTGCGTATCGCGCTGCGGCCGGAGAACATCACCATCGGCCAGCACAACGGCGCCAATACTTTCCCCGCCCGCGTGCTCGATCGCCGCTACCAGGGCACGCAAACCGCCTATGGCATCGAATTGTTCGGTCGCCGGCTGGAGGTGGTCGAACTCGGCACCGCCGCCCGGCATCAGGTCGGCACCGAGACCCCGGTGTCGCTGCCGCGCGAAAGCTGCTGGGCCTATCGTGACACCGGGCCGGTGTCGTATGAATAGGGATCGCCAAGCAACCGTAAAGTGCCAGCAAGGTCAGCCGGTGAGCTATCCACCGTCATTGCGAGCGAAGCAATCCATAGTGCGGCATGCTGAGAGGTGGATTGCTTCGTCGCTTCGCTCCCTTGCGCAAACGCTCCGCGTTTGTCGCAGGCAATGACGGCTAAATCTACCCGCTCGGCCCCATCCCCAAACTCCCGTAAATCCGGCGCGCATAGGCGCCAAACTCATCCGTGGTCTTGAGCGGCAGATCGCGCGGAAACGGCAGTTCGATCGGGAAGTACTCCGCCATTCGCGCGGGACCTGCTGTCAGCACCGCGCAATGCGAGGCGAGGAACACGGCTTCCTGGATGCTGTGGGTGACGAAGATGATGGTCTTGCCGCTTTCGCGCCAGATCCGCAGCATTTCCAGATTCATCTGTTCGCGCGTCAGAGCGTCCAGCGCGCCGAAAGGCTCGTCCATCAGGATCAGTTTGGGATCGTGGATGAAGGCGCGTGCGATCGCGGTGCGCTGCTGCATGCCGCCGGACAATTGCTGCGGATATTTGTCTTCGTAACCGGCAAGGCCCACGAGATTGAGCAGGTCGCGGGCCCGGGCGCGCGCGGCCTTCATCGGCAGGCCGACGATTTCGGCCGGCAGCAGCACGTTGTCGAGAATGGTCCGCCATTTCAGCAGCAAGGCCTGCTGGAACACCATGCCGATGTCGCGCGCGGGATCGAACGGGGTTTTGGTATTGCCGATCTTGATGGTACCGCCGTCGGCCTCGTGCAGCCCGGCCAGAATCTTCAGCACCGTGGTCTTGCCGCAGCCGGACGGGCCGACCAGCGAGACCAGTTCGCCCTCGCTGACGTCCATGGTGACGTCGGAGACGGCCAGAAACTCCGTACCTTTCGAGCGGTAGACCTTGCGGACGTTGCGCAGGCTGATGAAGGGCTCTTCCGCCGTCATGCCAGCCATTTCTGCAAATGGTCGGCGACGAAGGCGTCGTCGGAGAGATCGGCGTGCTCGCGGCAGACGCGGTCGATCTCCTGCATCTGGCCGGGGCTCAGCCCCTCGGCCGGATCGAGGCACCACAGCCCCTGCATCAGTCCCTGCCGCCGCAGGATTTCGTGGCAGCCGGCGATGCAGCCGTGGAAATTATTGGCGACGTCAAAGAACGCGCTGTTGCAATCGGTGACGCGGGCGTCGAGTGCCAACAGGTCCGCGGGCACGGCGTCCTCGCCGCGCGCCGCCTTGCATATTTCAAACTGCTTGATCGCGGCGGCGGTCCACACCGACCAGTGGCCGAGCAGCCCGCCCTTGAAGTAAGCGCGGGTGGTAACGCCCTTGTCGCGCAGGTCGAACGGCAGCATCAGATCGAGCAGGATATGGTCGTCATTGCCAGTATAGAGCGCGACGCGGTCGAGCGCACCGGCGGCGGCCACGCCGCGGAGCACGTCAAGGGTGCGGTAGCGGTTGAACGGCGCGATCTTGATCGCAATGACGTTGTCGATCGCTGCAAAGCGCCGCCAGAAGTTTGCGCTGAGAATGACGCCGCCGACCGCGGGCTGCAGGTAGAAGCCGACCAGCGGAATCTCGCGTGCCACCGCCTCGCAATGCGCGATGATCTCGTCCTCGGAGGCTGATTTCATCGCGGCAAGGCTGAGCAGGCCGGCGTGGTAGCCGATGCCGCGCGCAATCTGCGCCTCCGCAGTCGCCTGCTGTGTCGGGCCCGCGAGGCCGGCGACCATCGCGAGCGGCCGCCTGGTCCAGTCGGCCGCGGTATGCGCCGCCAGTTCCAGCACGGGCTTGTAGAGTCCGACATCTCGGATCGCGAACTGCGTGGTATGCACGCCGACCGCAAGGCCACCGGCGCCGGCATCGATATAGTAGCGCGACAGCGCGCGCTGGTGCCGGGTGTCGAGCGTGCGGTTGGCATCGAGCGCCAGCGGATGCGCGGGGATCACCGTGCCGTCGGCGACCAGTTTTCGTACCTCGGATTTGATTTCGCTGTGGTGCATGAAAATTCCTATCCAAATTCCGGGCCGGCAACCGCGAACGGCAATTCCGCGGCCAGCATGGTGGCGCGGCCGAACCGCATGCGCTGGAACGGCCGCTCGATGGTCCAGCCGGTTTCGGTGAGGCCACGCAGGAAATCGTCCTGCGAATGCACGGCGTCAAGCAGCCACGGGCCTTGCTCGGATCGCACGATGGTATCGACCAGCGTTAGCGCGCTGTCGTGGGCCTCGGCAAATACAGGGCCGATATGGCGGGCGGTGCGGCCTTCACGGACCAGCGCAACGGCGTTGCCTGATGATACCATGCGGGAGCCGGCGCGGCCGCCGAACTCGGTCAGCAGAGCGCCGCGGTCAAATCCCATGGCGCTGACATCGCGCGCGATGAAATCGGCGACGCTGCAATTCGATAGCGATTGTGCGGCGCTCACGCCTTTCGGAGCTTCCAGCCGCAGCCGCCGCAATTGCAGCGTCGGTGTGAAGCCGAGCGGGCCATATACGTTGGCTCCATCAGGCGTCGCGTCGAGCCAGGTGGTGAGGCCGAGCTTTGTCGCAGCGTTGAGGCAGGCGTCGACCAGCCGGGTCGCGACACCGCGGCGGCGCCAGCTCGCGGTCACCAGCACCATGCCGATCCAGGCATTGCCGGCGGAGTAGGGCAATAGCGCCGCGGTCGCGACCAGTTGCTTGCCGTCGCGCACCCCGAACACGATTCCCTTGCTCAGGAAAAACCGCCAGTCGGCCTCGTTCTGGTTCCAGTGCGCCTCCGTCGACAACAGCAATCCAGCCGGTGCATCGCCGACGCCGAGTTCGATGACCTCGACGTGCTCAGTACCGGCCATCGCGCACCTCATACTTGGTGGGCTTGCCGAGACTCGGCATCGACCGCGACACCCAGTCGGCGGTCCAGCGGATCAACTGATCGGTATCGACAACAGGCAGGTCGAACAAACTTACGGCTTGCGACGTATTGGTCAGCCACGCCGTCGGCTCTTCCTTGCCGGTGATGACGGGCGCAATTCCAAACCGTTGGCCGAATTTGGCGGCGAGGTCGCGCACGGCGAGAATTTCGTGGCCGCTGACATTGATCGGCGAGGTCGGCGTATCGCAATGCGCGAGGCAGCGCAGCGCCTGCGACGACGCATCGCCCTGCCAGATGAAATTGACATGGCCGAGGCTGACGTCGATCGGCGTGCCCCGCAAAACCTTGCTCGCGATGTCGTGCAACACGCCGTAGCGCATGTCGATCGCGTAGTTGAGCCGGAACAGCCGGCCCGGCGTCGAATGCTTGCGCGAGAAATACTCGAACATGCGCTCGCGGCCGACGCAGGATTGCGCGTATTCACCGGGCGGATTTGGCGCAAGGTCCTCGTCGGCGCCTTTGCCGCTCACAGGTACGAAGGGATAGACGCAGCCGGTCGAGAACGCCACGATCCGCGAGGCGGCAAAGGCCTGCGCCACCAGTGCCGGGACGTGCGCATTCATCGCCCAGGTCAGCGAAAGATCGCCCTCGGCGCCGAACTTGCGCCCTGCCATGAAGATGATGTTTTGAATTTTTGGCAGCGCCTTGATGGCGGCCTCATCGAGCAGGTCGCAATTAATGGTTTCGACGCCACGGGCCTGCAGCCAGTCCTTGGCGCTGCCATCGCTAAAGCGTGCGACGCCGATAACCCGCCGGTCAGGTGCGGCTGCCTTGGCAAGCCCCGCCAGCGTCGGCCCCATCTTGCCCGCAACGCCCAAAACCATGATGTCGCCATCGACCTTGCGCAGGTCGTCGATCAGCGCCTGGCTCGGACGGCACAGCAGTTCGTCGAGGGCGGCGATATCCGGAATCGTCTCCGGCAGGTGGTTGCGTGTCAGCAGCATGCCTGTTCCCTTGTCTTATTGCAGCCTGACGTCACGGACCACGAACAGGCGCTCGAGGCCGAGCACCAGGCCGTACAGCGCCACGCCGAGCAGGGTCAGAAGAATGACGGCCATCACCATCGCCGGTGTATCGAGTGAGGCCTGCACCTGGATCATGAGATAGCCGAGCCCGCGCTCCGAGGCGATGAACTCGCCGACGATGGCGCCCGCGACCGCCAGGATGGCGCCGACCTTCATGCCTGAAAATACGTAAGGCAGCGCGCCCGGCAGCTGGATCTTCCGGAATAGCGTCCAGCGCGAGCCGCGCAGCGATTTCACCAGATCCAGCAGGTCGGGCTCGACCTCGCTCAGCCCCCGCGCGGTCGTCAGCAGGATCGGGAAGAAGCAGATCGAAAACGCGATCAGGATGTTCGGAAAGATGCCGTAGGAGAACCAGACGATGAACAGCGGTCCAAGCGCCACTTTCGGAATCATGTTCAGCGTGACGAACAGCGGCAGTAGCAACAGGCTGATCAGCGGCGACCAGGTGAACATGACAGCCAGCATGACGCCGACCAGCGCGCCGAGGCAGAAGCCACCGAGGATTTCGGCGCCCGTCACCCAGAGGTTGGAGAGCCAGGCATATTTGGCCGACGTCAGGGTCGAGAGCGCGGCAAGTGGGGAGGGCAGGATGAATTTCGGCACCTGGAAGGCGTCGACCAGCACCTGCCAAAGCACGATCACGGCAAGATGCGCGATCAGGATGATCGCCACCGTCCTCGCCGATCGCCCTGCATCGCCAGACACTGCGTACTCCTTGTTGGGGCGCGTCCGGTTCCCGGGCGCGCGGTGGCAGTCTATCGCGGGGCGGTCCAGCTTTCAACCATCTGGTTGATTAGGAGGGTGTCATTCCGGGGTGATGCGAAGCATCGAACCCGGAATCTCGAGATTCCGGGTTCGCGTCTTCGACGCGCCCCGGAATGACGCCGAACGTTACGGCCGCAGCGACTGCATCACCAGGTCGACCACATGCTTGCGCCGGGCCTTCCGGGCCGTCGGGCTCGACAGGTCCTTGCCGAAGATTGCCGACAGGGTCGGCGTGTTCGAAAAGTAGAAATAGCTCAGCCCGGCGATCGAAATGTAGAGATGCACCGGATTGATCCCCTTGCGGAACACGCCGGCGCGGACACCTTCGCTCAGGATGGCCGAGACCATACTGACCAGCGGCGAATGCATTGCCGCCAGCTTGCGGGAGCCGCGCACATGGCGGGCGCCCCCACGGTTTTCGTCGTTCAGCAGCACGATGAAGTCGGGATGGGCGGCGAGGTGGTCGAAGGAGGCCTCGATCAGCCGCTTGATGGCCTGCTGCGGCGGCAGGCCTTCGAGGTTGAGCTTGCGTTCCTGGGCGCGGATTTCCTCATAGACCCACTCCAGCACCGCCAGATACAGCGCGTCCTTGTCGCCGAAGTAATGATAGACCAGCTGCTTGTTGACGCCGGCGCGCGCCGCGATCTCGTCGACCCGGGCACCGGCGAGGCCGCTATCGGCAAATTCACGGCGTGCCGCCGTCAGAAGCTTCTCCCGCGTCGCCGCCGGATCGCGCCGCTTGGGCCCGGTGCTATCAGCTCGTCTTATAGGCATTTCCAACCAAACAGTTGACAATTCGTCTCGTCCTTGTTGCATTGGTAGCGTCGCGGGCGTGCAACGACAAGGCCGGGATATTACCAGTCTGCAAACCAGGAGAGATGCCATGAAGGGCTTGAAGATTGCGTCACTGGCGCTTGCGCTTGCTGTCCAGGCGGCTCCCTCTCATGCCGGCGAGGCCGTCAACCTGATCCTGAACTGGGCGCCGACCGCGGACCATTCGCCGTTCTACTACGCCAAGGCGCAGGGCTGGTACGAGAAAGCCGGCATCGATCTCACCATCGAGACCGGCAAGGGTTCCGGCGTGTCGTCGCTGAAGGTCGGCTCCGGCGGTTCGCCGTTCGGCATCGCCGATCTCGCGACCATGCTGGTGGCGCGCAGCAAGGGCGCCGACGTCGTGGCGCTGATGAGCATCTACGCCAACACCGGGCAGACGTTCTACTGGCTGAAGAGCTATGGCGTGAACGGCGCCAAGGACTTTCCGGGCCACAAGATCGGCAATCCGCCCGGCGACGCGTCGCGGGTGATGTGGCCGGCGTTCGCCAAGGCCGCCGGCATCGCGCCCGATGCGGTCAGTTTCGTCAATGTCGGGCCGACCGCCAAGATCGCGGCGCTGAAGAGCCATACGGTCGATATCATCAGCGATTTTTACAACGAACACGATCTCAAGGTGATCGAGTTCGGTGCCGACCTCGGCTACGTCAACTGGAAGGACATCGGGCTCAACCCGTACGGCAACTCGCTGATCGTCAACGGCGCCTATCTGGAAAAGAATCCGAAAATTGCAGATGCGTTCGTCAAGGTCAGCCAGAAGGCGTTTGCCGCCTGCGTCGCCGACGTCGCGCCCTGCCTGAAGGCGCTGCTCGATGCCGCGTCGGGGCTCGACAAGGAGAACCAGGAACGCCAGTGGGAGCGCATCAAGTTCCTGATGACCGACGATTTCACCACTACCAAGGCGCTGGGCTGGATCGACGCCGAGCGGATGAAGAAGGACTATGAACTGGTGCAGACCTATCTCGGCATGGAGAAGCCGTTCGAGGTCGGCACCGCGTTCTCGACCAAGATGCTCGACACGAGTATCAAGATGGATGCGAGCAAGGTGAAGAAGTGACGGGCAGGCGCCCGGGTTTTACCAATCGTCATTGCGAGCGAAGCGAAGCAATCCATGGCGCGGCAAGCTGATGCATGGATTGCTTCGTCGCGGAGCCTGTCGTCGGGCGCGCATTCGCGCGACCCGTTGGCTTCTCGCAATGACGCGGTGGGCTTCTCAGGTATTCTCACTAGCGTCATCGTTCAGCCCTGCTTCCAGCCGCTCGCATAACTCCGCAACCACCCTCTGCGTGGTCGCAAGATCCTTCAGGCTGACGCCTTCGGCGAGCGCATTCACCCACGGCACCTGAAGTTTTGTCGCAGCCTCAAACGCTTCCTTTCCCCGCTTGGTCAGCACGACCAGATGCGCCCGCCGGTGATGCGGGTTGGGCTGTAGCTCGAGCAGGCCCTCATCCCGCATTTCGTTGACGATGCGCTGAACACCCTGACGGTTGAGTCCCATGTTGCGCGCCAGCCACGCCACGGGCTGCGGCCGCTCGGCCAGCGCAATGGCCCCCAGCACCTGCCAGCGCGCGCTGGTGAGTTCGAGGCCGGCGACGAGCCGGTCGCCGGCCAGCAACAGCCGGCCGTTGAGCCGGAATATGGCAAGGATCAGCCCGGTCAGGGCCTGTCCGGCTGGCGTATGTGGCTTGCTTCTCATTGGCAATGAGTATACGAAATGACAACATATTGTCAATATCGGAGTGCGTAATGATGCTCATCGGACAACTGGCCACCGTCGTCGCCGCGGCCTTCGCCGGCGCGGCCTTCTTCATCAATTTCGCCGAACAGCCGGCGCGTCTGCTGCTTGATGACAGGAGCCTGCTGACGCAATGGAAACCCAGCTATGCGCGCGGCTTTGCGATGCAGGCGAGCTGCGCGGTGATATCAGGAATTTTGGGCTTGACCGCGGCGTGGCAGACCGGCGATTGGCGCTGGACCGTCGGCGCGATTCTCATGCTGGCCAACTGGCCCTACACGTTGTTCGGAATCATGCCGACGAACCGCAGGCTGAATGCCATCGCCGCCACCGATGCCGGCCCGGAATCGCGCCGACTGATCGTGCATTGGGGAGGGCTGCATGCCGTGAGAACCGCGCTCGGCTTCGCGGCGACCGCAGCCTATCTCTGGGCGCAGCACTGACGCCTTACTGATCTCCTGGTTGATCTTTTCGCCGTGCGGACGCTTACTGCGTGTCGGCTACGGGGTATATCTGCAGCAGATCAGGGCAATTTCGGATGACGGTCACGGACGAACCGCAAAACCTGCGCAGCCGCGCTTTCGACAAGGAACAGCTGCGGGCGAAGTATATGGAGGAGCGCAACAAGCGGCTCCGCGCCGACGGCAACGACCAGTACATCGAGGTCAAGGGACAGCTCGCGCATTATCTGGACGATCCCTATACGCCCGTCACCCCGCGCGATCCCAAGACCGACCATGTCACCTTCGCCTTCATCGGCGGCGGATTTGCGGGCCTTGCCACCGCCGCGCGGCTGACGGAAGCCGGGATCAAGGATATCCGCATCATCGAGAAGGGCGGCGATTTCGGCGGCACCTGGTACTGGAACCGTTATCCCGGCGCGCAATGCGATACGGCCTCGATGGTCTATATGCCCTTGCTCGAAGAAACCGGGCACATGCCATCAGAGAAATACGCGCACGCGCCGGAAATCCTCGCGCATTGCCGGCGCATCGGAAAGCAATACGGCCTCTATGACAACGCGTTGTTCCATACAGAGGTCACCGATCTGAAATGGGATGAAGCGCATTCGCGCTGGATCATCACCACCAACCGCGGCGATGCCTTCACGGCGCAGTTCGTCGGCATGGGCACGGGCCCGCTGCACGTGCCGAAACTCCCGGGCATTTCGGGCATCGAGGCCTTCAAGGGACATTCGTTTCACACCAGCCGCTGGGATTACGATTACACCGGCGGCAATCCCACGGGCGCGCGCATGGACAAGCTTGCCGACAGGCGCGTCGGCATCATCGGCACCGGGGCGACGTCCGTGCAGTGCGTGCCGCATCTGGCGCGCGCGGCCAAAGAACTCTACGTTTTCCAGCGCACGCCGTCCTCCGTCGACGTCCGCGCCAACGCGGCGATCGATCCGGAATGGTTTTCGGGGATTGCCACGCCCGGCTGGCAGCAGCGCTGGCTGGAAAATTTTACGGCCAACCAGGCCGGCGGCAATGCCGAGGAAGATCTGGTTCAGGACGGCTGGACCGACCTGTCGAGGCGCATCCGGGCCAAGATCATGCAGCTGCCACGCGAGGAGCGGGTTCCGGCCAAGATGTTGGCCGCGTTTGAGGACTCCGACTTCGAGAAGATGGAGGAGATTCGATCCAGGATCGACACCACCGTTGATGACCGCGAGACCGCGGCAAAGCTCAAGGCCTGGTACCGCCAGCTCTGCAAGCGGCCATGCTTCCACGATTCCTATCTGCAGGCGTTCAACACGCCGGGCACGCACCTGGTCGATACCGACGGCAAGGGCGTCGATGGAATCACCGAGAAGGGCGTCGTCGTCGCGGGCAGGGAATACCAGCTCGACTGCATCATCTACGCCTCGGGTTTCGAGGTCGGCACCGAATACAAGCGGCGCTCCGGCTTCGATATGGCGGGCCGGGGCGGCATAAAACTGTCGGAGCATTGGGCCGAGGGCATGCGAACCAAGCACGGCATCCATGTCCACGGCTTTCCCAATGCGTTTTTCGTGCAGCCCACGCAGGGCGCCAACCTGATCTCCAACGTGCCGCACAATCTGACCGAGGCCGCAAAGACTATCGCGGTCATGGTCAGGCACGCACAGCAAAACGGCTTCAGGCAGATCGAAGTCACCAGGCAGGCCGAGGACAAATGGGTCGAACTGCTGTTGACCGGCGCCGGGCGGATGATCGGCGCGCCGGACTGCACCCCCGGCTATTACAACAATGAGGGGCGCGAACCCGGTCCGGCGGCCAAGCTGAATGTCGGCCATCCGGCAGGCCCGCTGGCCTATTTCAAATATATCGACACGTGGCGCAGCAATGGTGAGTTCGAAGGGTTGGAGTTCCGCTGAAGCTGTTTTCGGATTCTGTCACGACGCGAGGGAGTGAACGAGTATGACCCAAACAACAAGTGCGGAAGTCCGCAAGGAAACTCCCAAGCAAGCTTCCGCGCCGGTCATTGCGCAGCATGCGGCGACCCTCAAGGCGCTGCCGTTTTCGGACACGCGCGATTTCGACGATGCGGCGCGGGGCTTCCTCGGCACCATCGAAAACGCGAAGGTGACCTCGCCGCAGGGCAGGGTGGTCTGGAGCCTCGAGCCCTATGGCTTTCTTTCGGCCGAGGAAGCCCCCGCGACCGTGGATCCGAGCCTGTGGCGGCAGTCGCGCCTCAACATGCATCACGGCCTGTTCGAGGTGGTCCCCGGCGTCTATCAGGTGCGCGGGCTCGACATCGCCAACATGACGCTGATCGAGGGCGACAGCGGCGTGATCGTGGTGGACACGCTGACGTCGATCGAGGGCGCCCGCGCCGCGATGGAATTGTACTTCCAGCACCGGGG
This sequence comes from Bradyrhizobium sp. AUGA SZCCT0176, assembly GCF_018130145.1. Classification (GTDB taxonomy): domain Bacteria; phylum Pseudomonadota; class Alphaproteobacteria; order Rhizobiales; family Xanthobacteraceae; genus Bradyrhizobium. The sequence continues at coordinate 701,200 of NZ_JAFCMB010000001.1, forward strand.
CAAGCGCCCGGTCGTGGCCGTGATCTTCACCCATACCCACACCGACCATTGGGGCGGGGCGCGCGGCGTGCTGGACGACGAAATCCTGGCAAGCGGCCGGGTGCCGATATTAGCGCCGAATTTCTTCATGGAGCACGCGGTCTCCGAAAACATCATCGCCGGGCCCGCGATGCTGCGCCGGGCGCAATATCAGTTCGGGCCGCTGCTGGCCAAGGGCGTGCAGGGGCAGGTCGATTGCGGTCTCGGCAAGTCGATGGCGGCGGGATCGGTCGCGCTGCTGCGTCCGACCGATTTGATCATTGCAACCGGCGACAAGCGCACCATCGATGGCCTCGAGTTCGAGTTCCAGATGGCGCCGAACTCCGAGGCGCCGGCGGAGATGCATTTCTTCATTCCGCGCTACAAGCTTTTGAATCTCGCGGAGAACTGCACGCATAATTTCCACAATCTGCTGCCGTTCCGTGGTGCCGATGTGCGCGATGCATTGGCGTGGTCGAAGTATCTCGGCGAGGCGCTGCAGATGTGGGGCGGCAAGGCCGATGCGATGTGCGGCCAGCACCATTGGCCGGTGTGGGGCCATGATCGGATCGACACCATGATCCGACAGCAGCGCGATCTTTATAAATTCGCGCATGACCAGACCATCCGCCTGATGAACCACGGCCTCACCGCGGCCGAAATCGCCGAAACAATCCGTCTGCCGGCGAGCCTCGACGGCGCCTGGCACGGACGCGGTTACTACGGCCATATCAGGCACAATGTGAAGGCGATCTACCAGAAATATCTCGGCTGGTATGACGCCAATCCGGTCAATCTCGATCCGCTGCCGCCGGTCGAATCCGGCCGGAAATATGTCGAGTATATGGGCGGTGCGGAGGCGATCCTCGATCGCGCCCGAAAAGACTTCGCCAAGGGCGAGTTTCGCTTTGTGGCGCAGGCCGTCGGCCATCTGGTGTTCGCCGATCCCGACAATCAGGCCGCGCGCGCGATGCTGGCCGATACGCTCGAGCAGCTTGGCTATGCTTCGGAGAGTTCGACCTGGCGCAACGCCTATCTGTTCGGTGCGCAGGAATTGCGGCTGGGCATGCCGAAGGTGCCGGCACGCGCGGCGATGCCGCGCGAAACGCTGGCCGCGTTGCGCACCGAGCAGCTATGGGACGTGCTCGGCGTGCGCCTCAACGGCCCCAAGGCCGAAGGCAAGCGTATCGTGCTGAATTGGCATTTTACGGACACCAACGAAAGCTTCGTGCTCAATCTGGAGAACAGCGCGCTGACTTACGTGGCGGGCGCACAGGCGGCGGACGCCGATGCGACGTTCACGCTGGCGCGCAGCGTGCTCGACGAAGTCATCGCCAAGCTGACGACGTTTCCAGAAGCGGTCGGCAGCGGCGCGATCAAGGTCACCGGCAATCCGATGCGGCTTGGCGAATTGATGATGCTGATGGACGAATTCCCTCGCATGTTCGAGATCGTCGAGCCGAAGCGGACAGCGGTGAGTTGAGCACCGCCCGTCGTCATCGCCCGCGAAAAGCGGGCGATCCAGTATTCCAGAGACGTTGATGATAGAGCGGAGAGGCCGCGGCGTACTGGATACCTCGCCTCCGCGGGGCATGACAGTTTTGTGTGGGCCAGCATCACGCCGCGTGCGATCCCACCGTCCTGCGGTACAACGCGCTGTAGAGTGACGCCGAAAGATCCCAGCTAAAGGACCGCGCCATGGCGCTGCGACGCATCAGGTCGAGGCGGTCTTTCGCCGTGAAGGCATCGAACGCGCGGCGCACGCCGCCGAGGAAGGACTCCGCCGAAGGCTGCGAGAACAGGAAGCCGGTCTCGCCGTCCTTGATGGTCTCCGCCAGCCCGCCGGTCTGGTGACCGATCGGCAGCGATCCGAACCGCTGCGCATACATCTGGCTCAGTCCGCACGGTTCGAACCGCGAAGGCATCAGCGTGAAATCGCTGCCGGCGAAAATTCGCCTCGCCTGTCCATCGTTGAAACCGATGACGACGCCGATCGCGTCCGGCCTGCGGCGATGCGCATCGACCAGCGCCTGTTCGATATACGGCTCACCGCTGCCGGTGACGACGATTTGTCCGCCGGCCTCGACGATCGCGTCGGCGGCGGACAGAACGAGGTCGATGCCCTTTTGATGCACGAGGCGGGCGACCAGACCGAAGATCGGACCGCGCGATACCGCAAGACCAAACTGCTTGCGGACGTAGTCGGCGTTGGCTTGCTTGCCTTGCCAATCGCCGGCGCCGAACTGCTGCGCCAGTTGCGCGCAGGCGCGCGGATCCCAGCTTTCGTCGATGCCGTTCAGGATGCCGGTCAATTCCGAAGCGTCCGAGCGTTGCCGCAGCAAGCCCTCGAGCCCGCAGCCAAGCTCGGGCGTCGTGATCTCTTTCGCGTAGGTCGCGCTGACCGTGGTCAGATGCGAGGCGTAAACGATGCCGCCCTTCAAGAACGACATCTGATCGTAGAACTCGAGACCGTCGATGTGGAAGGAGGCTTCGGGCGCCCCGATCCGCCGCAGCGACTCCCGCGGGAACAGCCCCTGATAGGCCAGGTTGTGAATGGTCAGGATCGAGGGGATCTTGACACCTTTCCAGGCGAGGTAGGCTGGTACGAGTGCGGCCTGCCAGTCATTGGCGTGGACCAGATCCGCTGCCCAATTCTTGTCCAGACTGCCTGCGGCGAGTTCGGCCGCGGCAGATGCAAATCGTCCGAAGCGGATGTCGTTATCCGGCCAGTCGCGCCCGGATTCGTCGCCGTAGGGGTTACCCGGCCGGTCGTAAAGTTGTGGGCACAACAGTACATAAACTGGCAGGCCGTCTCGCGTCGACGCCCGGCCGAGCGAGCAGGCCGGCATCTCGGCCAAAGGCGCGCATTGCCCAACGATTTCAATGTGGGTGAACTGTTCGAGGATGTCCCGGTAGCCGGGCAACATGATCCGGACGTCGCTCCACGGGCGCAGCGCCCGGGGCAGGGCGGCGGAAACGGCGGCAAGACCGCCCACCCGGACGAAGTCATCCATTTCCGTGGTTACGAATAAGACCTTCAAGGAACGCCCTCGCACCAACCCTGACTATGACTTATGCAAGAAAAGGTCCAACTTTCATCGACGGCAATGCGCCAGATAGCCGGTGGTTCCTGGAGAAACGCTTCCATGCCGTGGCCGCGCAATTTAGGGTCATGCCGCGCCAGGAAAACCAAAGGCGAACGAGAAGCCGCAAGGCCGAGGGAGCTTTGAGTATGACTATAGATAATCCAGATGAGGGGAATTTGACAGGGAGCTTCGCCGGCCTGCGCGTTATAGATTTTTCAACCACGATCGCCGGACCCCACTGCACGCGGATGCTCGCCGACATGGGCGCCGAGGTCATCAAGATCGAAACCGTCGAAGGCGAGACGATGCGGACCCGCCCGCCGGTGCGGAACAACTGCAGCACCGCGTTCGGGCAGCTCAATGTTGGCAAGAACAGCCTCGTGCTCGACCTGAAATCGCCGGCTGGCGTGGAAGCCGTTCGCCGGCTGGTCGCGGGCGCGGACGTGCTGGTCGAGAATTTTCGGCCCGGTGTGATGCGGCGATTGAAGCTCGATTACGCTTCACTGCACGCCCTCAATCCGAAACTGATTTACTGCTCGATCTCCGGCTACGGCCAGACCGGGCCCTCGGCCGAACTGCCGGCCTATGCGCCGGTGATCCATGCTGCCTCTGGATATGAAATGGCGCATCTGGCCTATCAGCCTGGGCGCACCCGGCCGGACTATTGCGGCATCTATCATGCCGACGTGCTGACAGGCGTCTACGCGTTCGGCGCGATCTCGGCGGCGCTGTATCAGCTTGCCCACAGCGAAAAGGGCCAGCACATCGACGTTTCGATGCTGGAATCGATGCTGAGTCTGACACTGAACGAATTGCAGTGGTCGCAATTCGAGGTCAAGGCGACGCAGCGGCCGATGTTCGGCCCGATCGAAACGTCGGACGGTTATGTCATGGTCGCGATCGCCAGCGAAAAAACCTTCCAGAGCCTGATGAAGGTGATCGGTCATCCCGAGTGGGTCAGCGACCCGCGCTTTGCGAAATATTCCGATCGCCGTGAAAACTGGGGCAGCCTGATGGAGGGCGTCGAGGCGTGGTCGCGCGCGGTGACGACCGAGCATTGTCTCGTCGCGCTCAATGAGCGCGGCGTGCCGTCATCGGCCTATCGCACGGTGGCCGAGGCGCTGAAGGATCCGCAGATCGCCCATCGCGGCGCGTTGGCGGAGGTCCAGGATGGCGGCGGCAGCTTCAAGGTCCTCAACCTGCCGTTCCGCATGTCGGGCGCCAGGGTTTCTGCCGCGAAACGCATGTCGACGCTTGGCGAGCACACGCGTGCCTATCTGAAAGAGACCGGGCTGTCGGAAGACGAAATCGCGGCCTTTGCCGGCAAACCGCCGAAGTCGGCGCGCGGTTGAGGGAAATCGCGCTTCGGCGACGAGGCTTGAGCCTGCGGCTTTTCATCCCGCTTTGGGAACGGTCTTGCCCGGGGCTGCGATTCCAGACAATCTTACCGTCAGCCATCGACGATCCGGAACACCGGACGGACGACACTTTGAGAGGGAGCATCCATGACAGCTGCGGTCCGTTCGAGCGCACTCGCGCGAGTATTTCTTGTGGCGGGATTTGCGGTCTCGCTCTGTGCTGTTCCCGCCAACGCCCAGAAGAAGGGCGGCAGCATCACGATGGGGCTGGAACTCGATATTGCAGGCTTCGACCCGCTGAAGGTCGGCGTGTACGATACGGCCGCCTTGACGGCGGCTGCGGCGATCTTCGACACCCTCACCTATCTCGATGACAAGGGCGTCGTGCAACCAAAGCTTGCACTGTCCTGGTCGTCCTCCGAAGATTTCAAGACCTGGACCTTCAAGCTGCGGCCCGGAGTCAAATTCCACGACGGCACACCGTTCAATGCACAAGCCTTCAAGGACAATGTCGACCGGCAGAAGGATCCCGCCAACAAGTGCCGTTGCGCGTTTTACATTTCGTTCGTCAATTCCGTGGAGGCGCTCGACGAACTGACGGTGGTCTATAATCTGAAGGACCCTTCGGTGAACATGCCGGCGCTGGTGAGCTTCGCAAGCGGGAACAATTCCGTGCATTCACCGACGGCGTGGAAAGCCAAGGGAGACGACTACAACCGCAATCCGGTCGGCACCGGACCGTTCATATTGAAATCCTGGACCGCGGGCGACCGCTTGGTGCTTGAGAAGAACCCGGACTACTGGGACAAGGACCGCGTTTATCTCGATCGCATCGTCCTGAAGCCGCTGCCGGACGCGCAGTCGCGTTTCGCCAGCCTGCAATCCGGCGAAGCCGATGTCGTCTGGGACGACGAGGCTGACGCCGACAATATCCAGAAGGCGCAGAAGGATCCGAGGCTGACGGTGCATACCTATGCCGGCTCCGGCGCGGCGGTCGCCGCCTTCAACACAAAAGTCGCACCGTTCGACGACGTGCGCGTGCGCCAGGCGCTGGTGATGGCGCTCGACCGCAAGAAGATGTCGCAGGCGCTGACCAATGGTCTCGCAAGGCCGGCGACCAACCCCTATGGCGACGGCTCCTGGGTGAAGTGCAAGGATGACGGCGCGCTTCCCGAAGACGCCGAGAAGGCGAAGGCGCTGATCAAGGAATACGGCAAGCCGGTCGAGTTCAAGATGCTCGTCACGGCGACGCCGCGCGGGCGCGCCACCGGCCAGGTGCTGCAGCAGTTCTGGAAACGGGTCGGCGCCAACATGGAAATCGAGCAGGTTGACCAGGCCACGATCCCGCCACGTGCCTTCATGCGCCAGTTCCAGGTCACGCCATGGCGGATCGTCGATCTCGCCGATCCCGACGTCCAGATGTATGCCAATTTCCGCACCGGCAGCCCGGTTGCGCTGGCCAATTACTCGAACCCGGAACTCGATCAATTGCTGGACCGCGCGCGGGTCACCGCCGACCAGGCCAAGCGCGCCGAGGATTACTGCGCCATCAGCCGGCTCATCAACAAGGAAGCGATCTGGTACTGGACTTTCCAGAACACCTATTACGCAATGTCGAGCGCGAAGGTTAAAGGCTTGCCGAAGATGTACAGCGGAATCGTCGACGTATCCCGCGTCTGGCTGGAATAACAGCGCATGCTGGGTTTCGTCGCGCGAAGGCTCCTGTATCTCGTGCCGGTGCTGATCGCGGTATCGCTGCTGACGTTTCTGATCGCGTCGCTGCTGCCGGGCGATCTCGCCTACACGATCCTCGGCGATCAGGCGACGCCGGAGAAGGTCGCAGCCCTTCGTCAGGAAATGGGATTGGACCAGCCGATCTGGGTCCGTTACTTCGGCTGGCTCGGCAACATCCTCCAAGGCGATCTGGGCCGATCGTTCCGCACCGGGCAAACCGTATTGCAGGCGGTTACCGAGCGGCTTCCGATCTCGCTGGAACTCATGGTCCTGGCCCAGGTCATCGCGCTTGCGATCGGCGTTCCCCTGGCGATCATTTGCGCGGCGCGCAGCGGCGGTTCGTTCGATCGCTTCATGACCGGCACCGCTTTCGGCATGCTGTCGGTGCCGACTTTCCTGTCGGCGATCCTGCTGATCTATCTGTTTGCGGTGGAGCTGCGCTGGCTGCCGGCAACGGGCTACGTGCCGTTCGGCGAAGATCCGGCCAAAAACCTGCGGTTCATGGTGCTGCCCGCGTTGACGCTGGCGCTCGCCGAATGGCCCGGCATCATGCGCGTGCTTCGCTCCGACATGATCGCGACGCTGCAGGAAGATTATATCGCGCTGGCCAAGGCCAAGGGCCTGAAGGCGTCGCGCATCCTGTTCGTGCACGCGCTGAAGCCTTCGTCGCTGACGCTGGTCACGATCACCGGAATCAATATCGGGCGATTGATCGGCGGCGCCGTCATCGTCGAGACGGTTTTTGCGCTGCCGGGAATTGGCCGGCTCCTGGTCGGCGCCATCACCACGCGCGACCTCATCATTCTGCAGGGCGTGGTGCTGCTGGTCGGGGCAGGGTTCGTGCTGATCAACTTCATCGTCGATATGCTCTACGCCATGCTCGATCCGAGGATCCGCCATGGCCACGCTTGAACTCGGCATCGACGCGTCAGTTGCGGAAGTCCCGGCGCGGCGTGGCCGCCGGCTCGGACCGCTGTTCTGGATGGCGATCGTCTGGATGATGTTCGTGTTTACGGTAGCGATCTTCGCCGACGTGCTGCCGCTGCCGAGCCCGACCGACATGGACATGCTGGAAAAGCGCGCGCCGTTCTCGGCAGAGCACTGGCTTGGCACCGACGGCCTCGGCCGCGACGAACTCGCCCGCGTGATCTACGGTGCGCGGATATCGCTGATTGTGGGACTGTTTGCGCCGATCATCGGGCTCACCTTCGGCGGCGCGCTCGGCATACTGGCGGGGTATTTCCGCGGCCGGTTCGAGTCGGTGGTGGTCGGCAGCATGGATGTGCTGCTGGCGTTTCCGCCGCTGATCCTTGCGCTGGCCGTGACCGCCTATCTCGGCCAGTCGATCCTGCATTTGACCTTTATTCTCGGCCTGCTCGGCGTTCCCGCGTTCATGCGGGTGGCGCGGGCGGCTACGCTGACACTGGCGCGCCGCGAATTCGTGATCGCGGCACAGGCGCTTGGCGCGACGCATACGCGCATCCTGTTGCGCGAATTGCTGCCCAACGTCATGCTGCCCTTGTTTGCGTTCTTCCTGCTCGCCGTCGCCATCACCATCGTGGCCGAAGGTTCATTGTCGTTCCTGGGCCTCGGCGTGCCGCCGCCGATATCGAGCTGGGGCAGCATGATCGGGGAGGGTCGCGAAAGTCTCGAGATGGCGCCCCGGCTGGCCTTCATTCCCGCAATCGCGATGTTCCTGACCGTATTGTCCTTTAACCTGGTCGGCGACACGCTGCGGGCGCTCACCGACCCTCGTCAGGGCGCGCTGTGACAGAGAGTACGCTGCTTTCCGTCGAGGATGTCATCGTCGATTTGCCGACGCCGCGCGGCAATCTGCGCGCGGTGGACCATGTCGACCTCACCGTCGGCGCCGGTCGGACGCTCGGCGTGGTCGGCGAGTCCGGTTGCGGCAAGACCATGCTGTCCCGCGCGATCCTGCAATTGCTGCCGAAAAAAGCAAAACTCTCCGGCCGTGTGATGTTCGACGGACAGGACCTGCTGCAGTTGTCACCGGAGAAACTGCGCAAGCTGCGTGGGCGCTCGCTGGCGGTCGTGTTCCAGGACCCGATGACCTCGCTCAATCCGGTGCTGACCATCGGCACCCAGTTGATCGAGACGCTGCAGGAGCATCTCGAGCTTGACATGGTGGCTGCGACCAAACGGAGCATCGAGCTGCTCGCCGCGGTCGGCATTCCCGCGCCGGAGCAGCGGCTGATGCAATATCCGCATCAGCTGTCGGGCGGCATGCGGCAGCGGGTGGCGATCGCGATCGCGCTGTCCTGCGAACCGAAGCTGCTGATCGCGGACGAGCCGACCACCGCGCTCGATGTCACGATCCAGGCGCAGATCCTCGATCTCTTGGCGCGCGAGCAGCGCCGCCGCCATATGGCGATGATCCTCATCACCCATGACCTCGGCGTCGTCGCCGGCCGCACCGACGAAGTCGCGGTGATGTATGCCGGCCGCGTGGTGGAGCGTGCGCCGACGCCGGCCTTGTTCAAGAAAATGCGGATGCCCTATACCGAGGCGCTGCTTGCCGCGCTTCCAAAGATTGACGCCGCGCCACATACGCCGCTGCCGGCGATCTCGGGCCGTCCACCCGATCCGACCCGGCCGCTGAAAGGCTGTTCGTTCTCGCCGCGCTGCCGCTATGCGTGGGCACAATGCCATGTCGAGAAGCCGCGGCTTGAGGAAGCCGACTCGCCCGGTCACCAATTTGCCTGCTTCCGTCCGATCGACGCAAGCGCGAGTGCCGGCGCATGATGCAGCAAGCCTTACCCGCCGTTTCAAACGACCCGCTGCTCGACGTCGATAACCTCGTCGTCGAATATCCGGTCGGCAACAAGATCGTGCACGCGGTATCCGGCGTTTCCCTGCAGATCGCCCGCGGCGAAACGCTCGGGCTGGTCGGCGAATCCGGTTGCGGCAAGTCGACGCTCGGTCGTGCGGTGCTGCAGTTGCGCCGGCCGGTATCGGGCCGCGTGCTGTTCGACGGCCAGGATCTCACGGCGATGCAGGGCGATACGCTGCGCCTGATGCGCCAGCGCGTGCAGCTGATCTTCCAGGACCCGATCGCATCGCTGAACCCGCGCCGGCGGATCGGTGATATCATCGCCGAGCCGCTGATCATTTCGGGCGTCAAGGATGCGGCCAAACGCCAACAACTCGTCGACGAAGCGCTCAGCGCCGTTGGTCTTGATCCGGCGCTGGTGGTCGGACGGCTGCCGCATGAATTCTCCGGCGGGCAATGCCAGCGCATCTGCATTGCGCGCGCGCTGGTGCTCAATCCGGAATTCATCGTCTGCGACGAGCCGGTCTCCGCGCTCGACGTTTCGATCCGGGCGCAGATCCTCAATCTGCTGGAGGAGATGAAGGCGCGCTATGGCTTGACCCTGCTGTTCATCGCGCATGATCTGGCGGTCGTGAAGGCGGTTAGCGACCGCGTCGCGGTGATGTATCTCGGGCGGTTGTGCGAGGTCGGTCCGTCCGAGCAACTTTTTGCAAAACCGGCGCACCCCTATACCGCGCTCTTGATCGAGGCGATCCCGGTGCCCGATCCCGACGTCCGCCCTGCCGAAACCGTGCCGGTCGGCGAGCCGCCATCGCCGATTTCGCCGCCGTCCGGCTGCCGTTTTCGGACCCGCTGCCCCAGATCAGATCAGCGATGCAGCGACGAGGTGCCGGAACTGCGCGCCGTGGCATCGGGGCAGTTCGTGGCTTGCCATCATCCGTTGATCTGAATATCGGAAGGTCGCGTTTGTCTCGACTGGATGGACGTGGCAATGTCATCTTGAGAAGATGTCCGTTCGAAAATGCCTGCTCAAGAACAAGAATGACGGGAGAGAACCGATGAAGAGTTTCCAGGTCGCCGAGTTCAACGCCCCCCTGAAAGAGGTCGATCATCCGACGCCGGAGCCCTCGGGATCGCAGGTGTTGGTCAAGGTGAAGGCCGCCGGCGTCTGCCACAGCGATCTCCACATCTGGGAGGGCGGCTACGATCTCGGCCACGGGCGCAAGCCACTGTCGCTGAAAGACCGCGGCGTCTCGCTGCCGCGCACGATGGGCCACGAGACCGTCGGCGAGATCCTGGCCTTCGGTCCCGACGCCAAGGCCGCGACCGGTGGCCTCAAGGTCGGCGACGTCACGCTGGTCTATCCCTGGCTCGGCTGCGGTAAATGCGAGACCTGTGTCGGCGGCGACGAGAACATGTGCGTCGTCAAGCCGAACTCGCTCGGCGTCTATTGCGACGGCGGCTACGCCGATCACATGACAGTGCCGCACCCAAAATATCTGTTGAACCTGAACGGGCTAGATCCCGTCACCGCCGCGCCCTATGCCTGCTCCGGTGTCACCACCTACAGCGCGCTGAAAAAGGTCGAGAACGTCCTGCATACGCCGATCGTGATCTTCGGCGCCGGCGGCCTCGGCCTGATGGCGCTGTCGCTGCTGAAGGCGATGGGCGGCAAGGGCGCGATCATGGTCGATATCGACGCGCGCAAACGCGAAGCCGCCGAGGCGGCAGGCGCGCTTGCGACCGTCGACGGCAAGGCCGCTGATGCTCTGGAGCAGCTGCAGAAAAAAGCGGGCGGGCCGATCCGCGCGGTGATCGACCTCGTCGGCAACGCCCAGACCACGCAGCTCGGATTCGACTGCCTGACCAAGGGCGGCAAGCTCGTGATCGTCGGCCTGTTCGGCGGCGGGGCGACCTGGGCGCTGCCGCTGATTCCGATCAAGGCCATCACGATCCAGGGCAGCTATGTCGGCAATTTGCGCGAAACCCAGGAATTGCTCGATCTGGTCCGCACCAAGAAGATCGCGCCGATCCCGGTAACGACAATGCCGCTCGCGAAAGCCAACGAGGCGCTGACCGATTTGCAAAAAGGCAAGCTGGTCGGGCGCGCGGTGCTGACGCCGTAGGCTTCCGTCATTCCAGGGTGGTGCGTAAGCACCAGACCCGGAATCTCGAGATTCTCAGATGCGCAATTGCGCATCTTAGTTCGATGCTTTGCATCGCCCCGGAACGACTCCCTCAACCATTCGGGAATTCCCATGTCCGCCAATAACGCACTCCACATCGCCGTACTCGGCGGCGATGGCATCGGCCCTGAAGTGATGGCCCCGGCGCTCGAAGTCTTGCGAAAGATCGAGGCGACAACGGATCTGAAATTTCGCTTCACCGACGCGCCGGCTGGCGCCAATAATTATCTGGCGACGGGAAAATCGATGCCGGACAGTACGGTGCGGCTGTGCGAAGAAGCCGACGCCATCCTGCTCGGCGCCTGCGGTCTGCCGTCGGTACGCTACCCCGACAATACCGAGATCGCGCCGCAGATCGAACTGCGCATGCATTTCGATCTCTATGCCGGCGTGCGCCCGGCACGGCTGATTCCAGGCGTGCCGAGCCCGATCGTCGGCGCCGATCAGAAGGGCATCGATCTTGTTCTGATCAGGGAATCCACTGAAGGCCTGTTCGCGTCGATGGGCAAGGGCGTCGTGACCGACACCGAAGCGCGCGAGACGCTCGTCATCACCCGCAAGACCTCGGAGCGGCTGTTCGAGTTTTCGTTCCGTCTCGCCGAACGCCGCAAGGCGCGCGGGCGGGCGAATGGCGGGCTAACCTGTGTCGACAAGGCAAATGTGTTCAGGGCGTTCGCGTTCTTCCGCGCGATGTTCGACGAGGCCGCCAGGCGCCACCCTGATGTCAGGGCCGAACGGGTTTACGTCGATGCCTGTTCACTCATGATGGTCAAGCGCCCCTGGGATTTCGACGTCATGGTGACGGAGAACATGTTCGGCGATATTCTTTCCGACCTCGCCGCCGGCCTGATCGGTGGCCTCGGCATGGCGCCATCGGCGGATATCGGCGACCGCCATGCGGTGTTCCAGCCCTGCCATGGCACGGCGCCCGATATCATGGGGCAGGGCAAGGCCAATCCAACGGCCATGATCCTTTCGGCGGCGATGATGCTGGACTGGCTCGCCGACAAGCACGGTCTCGAAAACGTCGCCGAAGCCGGCGAGCGCATCGAGCGCGCGGTCGACAAGGCCTATGCGGACGGAATCAAGCCGATGGAATTCGGCGGCGGCAACGGCACCGCGGATATTACCAAGGCGGTATTGGCGGCGCTGTAGGGGATTTCGTCTTTGCGAGGAGCCAATTTGTGAGGAGCCAACGGATCGCGCGAATGCGCGCCCGATGACAGGCTCCGCGACGAAGCAATCCATTCTTCTTTTTGCTGCGACATGGATTGCTTCGCTTCGCTCGCAATGATGGAACAGGGCGCTGCGCTCCCGTTACTTACCCTTGAACTTCGGCTTGCGCTTTTCCATGAACGCGGTGCGGCCCTCGCGAAAATCCTCAGAGTCCATGCAGGCGGTGCCGATTTGCTTGATCGATTCCATGTCACGACGGCTTTCGTCTTTCAGCACCTCGGCGATGGTGATCTTGGCGGCCTTGATCGCGAGCGGCGCGTTGCCGGAAATCGTGCGTGCGATCTCCATGGTCGCGTCCCACAAATCAGGCCCGGGCAAGACGCGATCGACGAGGCCGATCCGCAGCGCTTCGGTGGAGTCGATCCGCATGCCCGTATACATGATGAGCCGCGCCCAGGACGGCCCGACCAGCGAGACCAGATGCTTGAGGCCGTCATAGCCATAGGCGATGCCGAGTTTGGCGGCGGGAATGCCGAACTGGCTGTTGTCGGCCGCAAGACGGATGTCCGCCAGCATCGCGACCTGCATGCCGCCGCCGAGGCAGAAGCCCCGGATGCAGGCAATCGTCGGCTTGGGGTAGTCCGCCAGCAACGCACGCTGCGCGGCACTGCGCCTGGAATACTCTTCGGAGGCTTCGGCGTTGTGGCGGGTCTTTTCGAACTGGCTGATATCGGCGCCCGAGACAAACGCCTTGTCGCCGGCGCCGGCCATGATCACGACGCGGATGTCGGGATTGTCGCGCAATTCGATCAGCGCGCTGCCGAGCCCTTCCCACATCTCGAGCGACATGGCGTTGCGCTTCTCGGGATTGTTGAAGGTGATGACCCCGACGCCGTCGCTGACGCTCTGCAGGATCTTGCCGTCGGCGTAGGAATTTTCGGTGTTGCTGGGAACATCTAGCATCGCTCGGACTCCAGTCCGGGTTCAGGAAGCTTCCGGCTGTCGTGCCATGGTTCAGCGACCCCGGGCAAGGTCCGGAATCAAGACCAATCCTGCCATGCGTTTTCGCTGTGGCGTGCCATGGTGGCTCGCAACAGACAAGAAGAATGACTCCATCCGGCCTACACGACGAGCCTCTATACGCCATACGCCCTCGACGGTCCCGGGCTGCCGTACGCCGTATTTCCGGCGCGCCGACGGCAGTTCGATTTACGACGCCATGGGCGAGGGGTTTACGCTGTTGAGGTTCGATTCAGCCGCAGACGTCGCGGCGCTCGAAGCGGCGACGCGCTTAAGGGGTGTGCCGCTTGGGGTGCTCGATGTCGAGGGAGCGGACATTGCCACCGATGATGGCAACGGTCTGGTGCTGTCGGGTCTGGTGTTGTCGCGGCCGGACCAGCACGTGGCCAGGCGGGGCGTTCGGGTGCCGGACGATCCGCTTGGGTTGATCGATCGCGTGCGCGGCGCCGGAAGCTAGAGCCGTTCTGACAGGGTCACAACCGGGCTCTATTTGTTGCAGCGGGGTCTATTTGTCGAAGACGTCGATTTGTTCAAGGCGATTTGTTGGAGGCGTGGTTGTTCGCGGCGTATTTTTTTGACGCATACTTTTTTTTCACGCGTGTTCTTCGCGCGAACCGGCCCCCGGTCCGCGCGAAAACACCAGGCGACCGATCAGCCTTCGTTCGCTGCGATCGATTCCATCAAGGACACCAGCTGACGTTGTACGGTCTGGTCCTTGATCTTGCTGTAGGCTCGCAACAACCGCAGGCTGAAAGCGCTGTCGAGGAACAGCAGGCTCTCGACCTCACGCGCCTTGCCGTCGCCGTCGTAGAAGAAGGTGACGGGCACATCGAGCGCGGTAGCGATCTGCTGAAGACGAGCTGCGCCGACACGGTTGACGCCCTTCTCGTACTTCTGGACCTGCTGGAAGCTGACGCCGAGCTTGTCGCCAAGCTCTGCTTGCGAGATTTTCTGCTCAACACGCCGCAGGCGAATCCGCTTGCCCAATTCAATGTCGGGTTTGCCGGCACTGCGCTGCTTCATCTTCTTTGCTGCTGATGTTTTCATTCTGGTTTTACCGTCCTTCGATCGGGAAACCCTGAGCGATCAAGCCAGGGGTTCATCCGCATTTACCGCGTTAAGTTCGTCAGGATCGTGAGTTCGTCGTTAGAACCACGGGATATCGAGTGATTGCGGGATGGTAGCCAAACGCATTTGCGCATTGGAAACACCCTGATACCGGCGCCGTCGACTGCCTCCAGCCATTGGCGCCCGGGGCATAATTTAGCAAAACCCCGCACCCGTACATTTGGCAAACTATTCGACAAACTACAACCACCGCGAGTTCACTTGCCACAGATTTTGGGAGCATACTTACCGTGTAGCGCCTGTGTACCCGGTACTTCTACGGATATTTGTGGCGGGTTGTGGGCTGATGAAATACCGCTTTAGGTGTACGCGAAGACTTCCCGTGGCTTGTATCGCGCGCATGCCTCAACCGTGATATTTAGAAAAATACAGCACGGTCGATACGATTTTCAAATCGATAGCGCGCTGGACAATTGAGTAAAACTTCGGGATCATCAGGTCAGGCTCTCACACGATCCATTGCGTGACAGCGGCCGAATTATTTTGGTGCCTTTTCGTGGAGAGGCTCATGAAGCGACGATCCGGACCGCCTCCAATCTACCTTGCAAGCTCGGGAACTGACAAAATGCCGGCGGCCCATTCAGAAGAACGATTGCTGTCGCTCCTCGCAACGCTGGAGGAATGCCGGGCGTTTCTGATGGATAAGGCCAGCCCGGAGACCGCGAGATTGCTGTCACTGGCCATTCTCGAGCTTCGGATGGAACTGCATCGGGTGACGGATTCCGAACTCAAGGCATTGTGCGACCTGATGGTGACGGATGCTCAGGCTGCGCAGACCACCAAGGCCGCACCGGGCCCGCGGTTGCCGCCTTATTTGAAGCTCATCAAATAAGCGCTGCCTTCGGCCCGATAGGCCTGCGCAAAAACTCCTCGACCGGTCGACCTGCACGGCGCCTTTGCCGGTGCGACTCGTTGTCGCTCTTTGGTTGCGGGCAACCCCATCCCGGCTCCACCTGCGGTGACATCCACCGGTTCCGCCCTTCGAACACGCGCCGCGGCTCGTCGCGGTCGAAATCGCCGTCCGCTCAAGTCTCCTGCTCGAGCGCTGCAGTCACCGTGCAGACGACGCCGCGCGGCAGAAAGTCGACGGTGGCTTCGCCGCCGAGCTGGTCGCGCGCGCTGCGCTCGATCAGGCGCGAGCCGAAACCGCGCTGCACCGGCGCAGAAACGTGCGGCCCGCCGGATTCGGTCCAGATCATCCGAAGTTTGCGGCCATCGCTTTGCGCGATGATCTCCCAATCCAGCGCAACGGTTCCACTGTCGTTCGACAGCGCACCGTATTTTGCGGCATTGGTCGCTATCTCGTGCACGATCATCGACAGCACCACGGCGAGCCGCGGCGATAGCGGCACCATCGGTCCGAACATCCGCACCCGATCCGGATTGTTGAGCAGATAGGGCTTGAGAACCCGTGCGATGACGTCCTGCAACTCGGAGCCCTGCCATTTCTCCTGGCTCAACAGATTATGCGCTTCGGCGAGCGCACCCAGCCGGCCCTCGAATTTCTCGCGCTCTGCCCGGCTGGCGCTGCGGAAGGTCTGGGTGGTGATCGACTGCAGGATCGCGAGCGTATTCTTGACGCGGTGGTTGAGCTCGTCGATCAGGAGATCGTGCAGCATCTCGCCGCGGGCAATCGCCGTCGCCATCCGCACCGCAAAGGCAAGGCCGACCAGCAGCAGCACGCCCCCGATCACGCTGGTGATCGCGAGACTGCGCCACAGGGGCGCGACCAGCGAGCTTTCCGCAATCCCGCCGGCGACCGTCCAGCCGGTGAGCGAGGAGCGCGCAACGCCGGTGATCAGCGGCACGCCTTCGAGCGACACGGTCGCAAAGGTCCCCTCGGGTTTGCGGAACAGCTCCGCATAGAGCGACGGCGATGCCCGCTGGCCGATGGTGTTCTGCGGGTTCGGTACACGCGCGAAATTGGTGCCTTCGCCGTCGAAGATCGAAATCGTCCAGTCCTTGCCCGGAAGCTGCTTTTCGATCATCTCTTGGAAAATCTCGATCGGCGGGCTGAACGAGATGTCGTAGATCACCTCGCCGTCGCGAATGACCGGCACTTCGACCGTCACGATCAGCCCCTTCTTGACCACGCCGGTGAACAGGTTCGAGTAGTATGGACGCTTGGTCGCGAACACCTTCTCGACAAGGTCAAGGTTGTTGCGCAGCGGAAGGGTGGCGGTGTCAGGCGTGACCGAGGAGAACAGCTGGCGACCTTCGCGGTCCGCCACCAGCACCACGCCGTCCCTGCCGTATTGTTCGAGGAAACCGGTAGCGATGCGACGGAAACCGTCGAAGTCGCGGTCCCGCAGCGCGTTGGTCAGCGACAGCACCTGGAGCCCGCCGGTCATGCGCTGCATTTCGGCATCGAGCACGAGGCGGATGCCGCGTACGGTTTCGAGCACGCGCTGCGTGGCGTCCTTGCGGTCCTGGCCGTAATTATTGAAAACGATGCCGGCCGCGAAAATGATCAGCGGCAGCGTGGTTCCCGCCACCAGAAGGACGAGACGCATCGGCAGTGAAAGCTTTGGCAATGCTCGTCCCGGATCGGCCCCCAACCGCCGCGAGCATAGGAGAAGCAGCCGGCATCCGCCAAGGATTTTAGTCCGATTTCGCGTTCGTGACCGGCGGAGCGGTGGCCTGCTTGGTGCGCCGCATCATTCCGTACGCTGCAGCATTATGCTGTTCAATCCGCGCATTGGAATTAGCTTCCATCGCAGCGTTCTTTTGAATACGCTCCGAAAATTGCAAGCCGCAACGTCGGCAAAGCCCACGACCCGGTACAAGGGCGGGGCTCAGGGAGGGGACAACATGAATCGCAGAACAGTATTGGCTGGGCTCGGTGCGACAGCGGCCGCGGGCGTTCTTGGAATGCCATCCATCCTGAAGGCGCAGGCGCCTGTCACGCTGAACGGCGCCGTGCAGTTCAACGACGACCACGCGTTTACCAAGGCGCTGGTTCGGTTCGAAGAGCTGGTGAAGAAGTATTACGGCAAGCCCGTCAATTTCACGCTGCACAAGAACTCGTCCCTCGGTCTCGAGAAGCAGTATTTCGAGTACATGTCGCAGGGCAAAGCGGTCGATTACGGCATCGTCTCGCCGGCCCACATGTCGACCTTCGCCAAGGCGGCGCCGTTCATCGATGCGCCCTTTGTGTTCAAGGGCATCGACCACATGAACAAGGTCGTTGAAGCGAATATCCTGGCGCCGATCGCCGACGAAGTCGCCGCGAAGGCCGAGGTGGTGCTGGTCGGCTATTCCGGCGGCGGCATCCGCAACATCTTCGCCAACAAGCCGTGCAAGAATCTGGCCGACCTCAAGGGCCTCAAGGTGCGCGTGCAGGGTGCGCCGATCTGGTCGAAGACGTTCGCAGCCGTCGGCATGAGCCCGACGGTGATCGCCTATAACGAAGTCTACAACGCCATCCAGAATGGCGTGATCGCCGCGGGCGAGAACGAAGCCGCCGGCGTCGAGGCGATGAAGTTCTACGAAGTGGCGCCGCACCTCAATCTGACCGAGCACGCGGTCTCGATCCGGCCGATCTGCTTCTCGGTGAAGACGCTCAAGACCCTGCCCAAGGATCTGCAGGACGCCATCATGAAAGCGGGCAAGGAGGCCGGTGATTTCGGCCGCAAGCTCGAGTCCAGCGAGGAAGTCATCAAGCTCGACGCGCTGGAGAAGGCGGGCAAGCTCAAGCGCGTTCCGTTCCAGGAGCGCGACGCCATGAAGAAGCTCGCCGATCCTGTGATGGCCACCTACGCCAAGGAAATCGGCGCCGAGGGCATCTTCGAAAAAATCAACATCGCCTAGGGCATGATCCGGAAAAGTGGGTACCGGTTTTCCGAAAAGATCATGCCCAAATAAGACGGCTGCGCGTCGCAGACCGGAGTTTCGGGGCAAGCTTCACCGCTTGCCCCGTTCGATGAGTATTACCGCGCGGGGGCGCCAATGACCGAACTGCCGATCGATTTCAACCCGTCTCTGTGGCGGCGACTGACGCGCGCCTATGGCAAATTGCTGGAAATCCTGCTGGCGGCTTGCGTCGGCATCCTGGTCATTCCCGTCACGCTGCAGATCATCTCGCGCTATACGCCCTTCATCCCGTCCTACATCTGGACCGAGGAAATGGCGCGTTTCCTGTTCATATGGACCATCATGATCGGGGCCATGGTCGGCGTCAGGGAGGCGCAGCATTTCGAAGTCGATGTGTGGCCCGATTTGTCGCGGCGCTCCGAGGCCGCGGTGCGGATATTGGCGCGCCTCGGCATCCTGGCGTTGGCGCTGGTGTTCGTGTGGGCGGGCATCGAGTTCACGCGCTTTGCCTGGAACAGGACTTCGGAGCTGGCCGATCTGCCGCTCTGGCTGATTCACGTCGCATGGCCGGTGGCAGGCTTCACATGGATCGCGTTCGCGGGCGAACAGATCGTCGATGAAATGCGAATCCTGATGGGGGCTCAGCGATGAGCGGCAGTGTTCTCTCCTCCGGCGAGGCCGCGCTGGTATTGTTTGGCACCTTCATCGGGCTGCTGATCATCCGCGTACCGGTCGCCTTCGCGCTCGGGCTCGCCTGCCTGCCGATCCTGCTGATCGAGCCGCGGCTGTCGATGATGATGCTCGCGCAGGAAACCTTCAACGCCTACAATTCTTTCATCCTGCTGTCGGTGCCGTTCTTCCTGCTGACGGCGAACCTGATGAGCATCGGCGGCATTACCGACCGGCTGGTGGCGCTGTCGCGCGCGATGGTCGGGCACTGGCCGGGCTCGCTGGCGCAGATCAACGTGGTGCTGTCGGTGTTCTTCGCTGGCATCTCCGGCTCCTCGACCGCGGATGCGGCGAGCCAGTCGAAGATCTTCATCGATGCCCAGACCAAGGAGGGTTACGACCTCTCGTTCTCGATCGCCATCACCGCGGTGTCGGCGGTGCTCGCGGTCATCATCCCGCCGTCGATCCTGATGATCGTGTGGGGCGGGCTGATCTCGACATCGATCGCGGCGATGTACCTGGCCGGCATCGTGCCGGGATTGCTGATCGCGGGCGCGCAGATGGCAACCGTGCATATTTATGCAGTCCGGCGTGGTTATCCGACCTATCCAAAGTCCAGCTGGGTGGAGATGCGCTGCTCGCTCTGGCGTTCGATTCCAGCGCTGGTGACGCCGTTCATCATCGTCGGCGGTATTCTCCTCGGCTGGTTCACGGCGACCGAATCCGCCTGCGTCGCGGTGCTGTATTCGGTGGCGCTGTCGACCTTCTTTTACCGGGAAACCGGCGCCAAGGAGCTCTACAAGGCTTTGCTCGACACCGGACGGCTGGCCGGGGTCGCGCTGTTCTGCATTGGCACGGCGAGCGCATTCGGCTGGCTGCTGGCCTATTACAAGATTCCGGAGGGGTTGCTCGCCAACGTCTCGACCTGGGGTATGGGACCGATCGCGGCGGGCTTCTTCATCGCCTTCTGCTTCCTGGTCGTCGGCTGCTTCCTCGACGCCATTCCGGCGATCGTGATCGTCGGTACCGTGCTGGAGCCGCTGGCGCGATCGGTCGATCTGCACCCGGTGCAGTTCGCGATCATTTCGATCGTCTCGCTGGCGTTCGGGCTGGTGACACCGCCTTACGGCCTGTGCCTCATGATCGCGTGCTCGATTGCGGGGGTGCGGCTGCGCTATGCGCTCAAGGACACGGTCATCATGCTGATACCGATGCTGCTGGTGCTGGCGGCGCTGATCATCTGGCCCAGCGTATCGCTGTTCTTGCCGCGCCTGATCGTGCCGGAGATGCTGAAGTAATCGGAAATCCCCGCGGCGATCGTGCGCGCCGCGGGACGGAACGCTGTGCTTCAAAGATTGCTGTCGGTGATCGCCGAATACACCAGGGTGCGCAGCTCGCGACGCAGCGGATAGGCGCTCGACGGCAGCACCTGCGTCATGAAGATCGTGATCAGTTCTTCCGCAGGATCGATGAAGAACGACGTCGTTGCCGCACCGCCCCAGTTGTATTCGCCGGGGCTGCCGGGAATCAGCGTCTGCGCCGGGTGCATGGTGACGGCAAAGCCGAGACCGAACCCGATTCCGTTATAGGCGGCTTCGCTGAACAGCGAACGCGACATGCCGGGTAGATCCAACCCGCCGGGCAGATGGTTCGACGTCATCAAGTGGAGCGTCTTAGGCCCGATGAGCCTGACGCCGCCAAGCTCGCCGCCATTGAGGAGCGCCCGGCAGAAGGTGAGATAGTCGGCCGCCGTCGAGCACAGGCCGCCTCCGCCGGAGACGAGGGAGGGGGGGGTAAGGAACGAACTCGTAGCCGGGTCATCCTGCAGCTTCAATGTGGCCTCGCCGGCCGTCATGCCGATCTGTACGCCGGCGGAATAGCACGCTGCGAACCGGTGCGCCTTGTCCGCCGGCACGAAGAAGTCGGTGTCGTTCATGCCGAGCGGATTGAAGATGCGTTCCTTCAGGAACTGCTCGAACGGCATGCCGCTGATTTTGCCGATCAGATAGCCGACCACGTCGGTGGCAACCGAATAGTTCCAGCCTTCGCCCGGCGAAAATTCCAGCGGGATCTTGGCGAGGTCCTCGATCATGCTTTGCAGCGTGCCGGCCTTGATGACCTCGCCGATCTTGTTTTCGCGATAGGCGGCGTCGACATTGGAGCGCTGCTGGAAGCCATAAGTAAGACCCGAGGTGTGGCGCAACAGGTCCACGATCAGCATCGGCCGCGACGGCGGCCGGGTCAGGAAGGCCGGGAAGGTGCCGGCCTGGAACACGCCGAGGTTCTTCCATTCCGGAATGTATTTATGGACGGGCTCGTCGAGCGCGACGCGGCCCTCTTCGAGCAGCATCATGAACGCCACGCTCGTGATCGGCTTGGTCATCGAATAGATGCGGAAGATGGTGTCGTCCTTGACCGGGACCTTGCGCTCGATATCGGCAAAGCCCTGCACGGTCGAGTGCACGACCTTGCCGCGGCGGTAGATCAGGACCTGCGTTCCCGGGAAGCGGCCGGCGTCGATGTAGCGCTGCTTCAGATGGTTCTCGAGACGGTCAAGCGCCGGCTTCGACATTCCGGCAGACTCGGGCGTGGCGGGGGTAGGGGCTAACATCAGGGCTGATCTCCGGCTGGCGAGGGAGCCTTGATAGCCGAAAAGTGTGCCCCGTTCCAACCGCCTGCGCTTACCCCGTGCGGTACGGTGGTGTAGGCTTGGCCCAGCCACCATGCACCCCGCAGGACAGCCAAATGCCCCAATTCAACGAGACCGAACTGACCGCCGCCGTGATCCGCAGCTTCGAAGACACGCCGGATCCGCGGGCGAAATTCCTGCTGCAGGAACTGGTGAAATCGCTGCACGATTATGTCAGCCGGACCGATCTCACCTTCGAGGAATGGGAATACGCGATCGATTTCCTGACCCGGACCGGTCAGAAGTGCACCCCGATCCGCCAGGAGTTCATCCTGCTCTCCGACGTGCTCGGGGTCTCGATGCTGGTCGACGCCGTCAATCATCGCGAACGCGAAGGCGCCACCGAGACCACCGTGCTCGGGCCGTTCTATGTCGGCGAACACAAGGTGATGCCGCACGGCACCGATGTCTCGGCCAATTTGCCGGGCGAGCGGATGTTCGTGCAAAGCCGTGTCACCGACCTCGCCGGCAAGCCGCTGGCGAATGTTCCCGTCGATATCTGGCACGCCGACGACGAGGGCTATTACGATTCACAGAAGGCGTCTTATGCGACGGAGGGCCCCTCGTCGCGGGCGCGCTTCGTCACCGATGCCGATGGCCGGTTCTTCTTCCGCACCATTTTGCCGTGCAGCTATCCGATCCCGACCGACGGTCCGGTCGGCGAAATGATCATCCAGACCCGGCGGCACGCGATGCGGCCGGCGCATGTGCACTTCCTGGTCGATGCGCCCGGCTATCAGCCGCTGATCACCCATGTGTTCATGGAAGGCGACAAATATCTCGATTCCGACGTGGTGTTCGGCGTCAAGGACGAGCTGGTCGCGAAGATCGAAAAGCGCACCGACGCGGTCATGCCGGACGGCAAGCCCGCGGCCGCACCGTGGCACCTGATGACCTACGAGTTCAGGATGAAAGCGGGCGATGGCGCCGCCCCAAAACCGATGATGGCGAAGACGACTGACAAGACAACTGACAAGGCCACCGAGCACGCCTGAAACCACTGTTTTTGCATCTGCTCAATTCTTGTGCGCCGCACAAGAATTGAGCGAATCGCAAATTTAGAATGCGACTAGCTATCCTTCGGCGTCACCTCGCCAAATCATCAATTAATTGAAATAATTAGGCTTTTTTCGCTGAAAAGGGCTTGGCACGAAGCTTGAATAGTTAGTGCTGACGCCATTGATGCCGTCCCTTGAGACCACTCATCCGAATTGTATCGCCGCCATTCCGGGGCCTCCCCGGAACGCGCCTTTTTGCGCCTCGCGCGGCGGCACCAATCGGACGGCCCGTTCAGACGCAAAGGAGCGCTATACCCATGACGAAGCCCACCCATCCGACCTCACGCGGCCTCAGCCGCCGCCGGCTTCTGAAAGCGACCGCCGGCACGGCGGCGTTGCTGGCCGCGGCCAAGCTGAACTTCCCGGCCGGCGCCTTTGCGCAAGGGGCGGGGCCCGAAGTGAAGGGAGCCAAGCTCGGCTTCATCGCGCTCAGCGATGCCGGCGCGCTGTTCGTGGCCAAGGACAAGGGCCTGTTCGCCAAACACGGCATGCCCGATGTCGACGTGCAGAAGCAGGCCTCCTGGGGCACCACGCGCGACAACCTCGTACTGGGATCGGAAGGCAACGGCATCGATGGCGCACACATCCTGACGCCGATGCCGTACCTGATCTCGGCCGGCAAGGTGACGCAGAACAACCAGCCGACGCCGATGTACATCCTGGCGCGGCTCAATCTCGACGCGCAGTGCATCTCGGTCGCCGCCGAATATGCCGATCTCAAGGTCGGGATCGACGTTAAGTCGTTCAAGGAAGCGTTGGAAAAGAAGAAGGCTGCCGGCAAGCCGATCAAGGCGGCGATGACGTTCCCGGGCGGCACCCACGATCTGTGGCTTCGTTATTGGCTCGCCGCCGGCGGCATCGACCCCGACAAGGACATCGAAACCATTACGGTGCCGCCGCCGCAAATGGTCGCCAACATGAAGGTCGGCACCATGGACTGCTTCTGCGTCGGCGAGCCCTGGCCCGGCCAGCTCGTGCATCAGAAGATCGGCTACACCGCGGTCAACACCGGCGAGATCTGGAACAAGCACCCCGAGAAGTCGTTCGCGATGCGCTCGGCCTGGGTCGACAAGAACCCGAACGCCGCGAAAGCCATCACCATGGCGGTGCTGGAGGCGCAGCAATGGTGCGACAAGATGGAGAACAAGGAAGAACTCGCCACCATCATGGGCAAGCGGCAGTGGATCAACTGCCCGGTCGAGGACATTCTCGATCGCGCCAAGGGCAAGTTCGACTACGGCACCGGCAAGGTGGTCGAGAACTCACCGCACATCATGAAGTACTGGCGCGACCACGCCTCCTATCCGTTCCAGAGCCACGATCTGTGGTTCATGACCGAGGACATCCGCTGGGGCAAGTTCGAGCCCGGGTACGATTCCAAGGCGCTGATCGCCAAGGTCAACCGCGAAGACATCTGGCGCGATGCCGCGAAGGCGCTCGGCGTGGCGGCTGCGGATATTCCGACCTCGAAGTCGCGCGGCAAGGAGACCTTCTTCGACGGCAAAGTGTTCGATCCGGAAGATCCGGCTGCGTACCTGAAGTCCCTGTCCATCAAGCGTGCTGATGTCTGATCCAGGTGAGGCCGCACGCCTTGGCGTGCGGCCGGCCATTTAAATACGGAGACGCATTTCCCATGAATATGCCAGCGATCAAGACCGAGCCCGCCACCGCGATTGTTGCGCCTGCGGCTGCCTCGGCTGTCACCCCGGTCGTGTCGATGACGCCGAAGCGTCCGCCGCGCGCCGAAAAATACGCCAAGATGGCAAAGGACACTGCGGTACGCGTCGTGCCGCCGCTGATCGTGATCGCGCTCCTGATGCTGTTCTGGGAGCTGGTCTGCCGCCGCACCGGTTCGACCCTGCCGCCGCCCTCGCGCGTGTTCAAGGACACCAAGGAGCTGATCTTCGATCCGTTCTTCGATCGTGGCGGCATCGACAAGGGCCTGTTCTGGCATCTTTCCGCAAGTCTGCAGCGCGTCGCGCTCGGCTATTCGATCGCTGCGATCGTCGGCGTCGCGCTCGGCACGCTGGTCGGCCAATCGGTCTGGGCGATGCGCGGGCTCGATCCCTTGTTCCAGGTGCTGCGCACCATCCCGCCGCTGGCGTGGCTGCCGCTGTCGCTCGCCGCGTTCCGCGACGGCCAGCCCTCGGCGATCTTCGTCATCTTCATCACCTCGGTGTGGCCGATCATCATCAACACCGCGGTCGGCATCCGCAACATCCCGCAGGACTACCGCAACGTCGCCGCCGTGGTGCAGCTCAATCCGCTGGAGTTCTTCGGCAAGATCATGATCCCGGCCGCGGCGCCCTACATCTTCACGGGCCTGCGCATCGGCATCGGCCTGTCCTGGCTCGCGATCGTCGCGGCCGAGATGCTGATCGGCGGCGTCGGCATCGGCTTCTTCATCTGGGACGCCTGGAACTCCTCGCACATCAGCGAAATCATCCTGGCGCTGTTCTATGTCGGCATCATCGGCTTCGTGCTCGATCGCTTGATCGCAGGACTGGGCAAGATCGTGACCCGCGGCACTTCCGCAGGCTGAAGGAAACATAATCATGCACGCTTATCTGAAGCTCGACCACATCGACAAGACCTTCACCCGCGGCAATGCCACGACCGAGGTGCTGAAGGAAATCAACCTGACGATCGACAAGGGCGAATACGTCTCGATCATCGGCCATTCCGGATGCGGCAAGTCCACGCTGCTCAATATCGTGGCCGGCCTTACCGACTGCACCAATGGCTGCGTGCTGCTGGAAAACCGCGAAGTCAATTCGCCGGGACCGGATCGCGCAGTGGTGTTCCAGAACCACAGCCTGCTGCCCTGGCTGACCGTCTATGAAAACGTCCGCCTCGGCGTCGACAAGGTGTTCGCTTCGAGCAAGACCCGCAGCGAGCGCGATGCCTGGGTAATGCACAATCTCAACCTCGTGCAGATGGCCCATGCCAAGGACAAGCGCCCGTCGGAAATCTCCGGCGGCATGAAGCAACGCGTCGGTATCGCGCGGGCGCTGGCGATGGAGCCGAAGGTTTTGCTGCTCGACGAGCCCTTTGGCGCGCTCGACGCGTTGACCCGCGCGCATCTGCAGGACTCGGTGATGGCGCTGCATCAGAAGCTCGGCAACACCATCCTGATGATCACCCATGACGTCGACGAGGCCGTGCTGCTGTCGGACCGCATCGTGATGATGACCAACGGGCCGAGCGCGCGGATCGGCGAAGTGCTGGAAGTGCCGCTGGCGCGTCCGCGCAAGCGGCTCGAGCTCGCAACCAACCCCGGTTACCTCAAGTGCCGGCAGCGCGTGCTCGAATTCCTTTACGAGCGGCATCGCTTCGTCGAAGCGGCGTAGTTCTTGCTTTGCTCCCCGGAGCGAAGGATTTCGCTCCCGCCGGGGCGAAGGATTTCGCTCCCGAACGGGGCAAGGCTTTGGAAGCGGCAGGAGAACGACATGACGCCAGAGCAAGTCAAACTCGTGCAACAAAGTTTCGCCAAGGTCGCGCCGATTTCCGAGCAGGCGGCGGTTTTGTTCTACGGCCGCCTGTTTGAAGTGGCCCCCGGCGTCCGGGCGATGTTTCCGGACGACATGACCGAACAGCGCAAGAAATTGATGGCGACGCTCGCCGTCGTCGTGGGCGGACTGACCAACCTCGAAGCCGTGCTCCCCGCCGCGAGCGCGCTCGCCAAGCGCCATGTCAATTACGGCGCAAAGGCCGAGCACTATCCCGTCGTTGGCGGCGCCCTGCTGTGGACCCTGGAAAAGGGGCTCGGCGACGCCTGGACGCCGGAAACGGCATCCGCCTGGACCGCCGCCTACGGCACGCTATCCGGTTACATGATTTCGGAAGCCTACGGCAGCGCTCAAGCCGCCGAGTGAGGATACGCCATGAGCGAGCCGCTGGTCATTGTGGGCAACGGAATGGCTGCCGCGCGTCTGGTCGATGAACTGGCCAAGGTCGCGCTCGGTCGCTACGCCATTGCCGTCATCGGAGACGAGCCGAGGCTAGCGTATAATCGCGTGCTGCTGTCGTCGGTTCTTGCCGGCGAGACCGCCTCGCATGACATCGAACTCCGGCCCGCTTCATGGTGGCGCGATCGCGGCGTCACGCTGAAATACGGCTGCCGGGCCACCGAGGTCGATGTCGGTCGGCGCGAAGTCAAGATCGCGAACGAGGAAAGCATCCCGTTTTCAAAACTGATCCTGACCACGGGCTCGTCGCCGTTGCGGCTCAACGTGCCCGGCGCCGATCTTGCCGGCGTGCATACGTTTCGCGACAGCCGCGACGTCGATCTCCTGCTGACGCTGGCCGGGCAGAAGAAGCGCGTCGTGGTGGTCGGTGGCGGTTTGCTCGGACTGGAAGCGGCTTACGGGCTCGCCAAGGCCGGCGCGCCGGTGACGCTGGTTCATTTGATGGACCGGCTGATGGAGCGCCAGCTCGATGCGCCCGCCGCGGAACTGTTGAAATCGCTGGTCGAGCGCAAGGGCATCGAGATCCTGCTCAACGCCAATACTGCGCGCATCCATGGCGAAACCCGGGTCGAGGGCGTCGAACTGACGGACGGCCGCCGTATCGATGCCGATGCCGTGATCTTCGCGGCGGGCATCAGGCCGAACATCGCGTTGGCAAAAGAAGCCGGCATCGCCGTCAACCGGGGCGTCGTCGTCGATGACCGTCTGCAAACCGCCTCGCCTGACAT
The DNA here is from genome assembly GCF_018130145.1 of Bradyrhizobium sp. AUGA SZCCT0176. Classification (GTDB taxonomy): domain Bacteria; phylum Pseudomonadota; class Alphaproteobacteria; order Rhizobiales; family Xanthobacteraceae; genus Bradyrhizobium. The sequence continues at coordinate 728,622 of NZ_JAFCMB010000001.1, forward strand.
CTTTGCGATCGGCGAATGCGCCGAACACCGCGGCATCTGCTACGGCCTGGTCGAGCCGGCCTATGAGCAGGCGCGCGTGCTGGCGCGGCATCTCGCCGGCATCGACGCCTCTTATAGCGGCAGTATCGTGGCGACCAATCTGAAGGTCTCCGGCGTCAGCGTGTTCTCTGCGGGCGATTTCGTGGGCACTGAGGGCTCCGAGACCATCGTGCTCAGCGATCTCAACTGCGGCACCTACAAGAAGCTCGTGGTCGCGGACGGACGGCTGACCGGCGCGGTGCTGATCGGCGATGTCAGCGACGCGCTCTGGTATCTCGAACTGATCCGCACCCGTCAGCCCACCGCGCACATTCGCGCCGACATGATGTTCGGCCGTTCGCTCGCGATGCGTTCAGAGGCAGCATGAGTCGGTTGCTCGCATGACCGCCGTCGATCCCCATCTGCGCGCCACCAAGACCACCTGCGCCTATTGCGGCGTCGGTTGCGGTGTTCTGGCGACGCCCGACGGCCGGGGTGGGGCGGCGATCTCGGGTGACCCCGAGCACCCGGCGAATTTCGGCCGGCTGTGCTCGAAGGGCTCGGCGCTCGGCGAGACGCTGGGCCTGGAAAATCGCCTGCTGCATCCGATGATCCGCTGCGACAATGGGACCATGGAGCGCGTGGCGTGGAGCGACGCGCTCGACCATGTCGCGCACCGGTTCCAGCACATCATCGCGCGCGACGGTCCCGGCGCCGTCGCGTTCTATCTCTCGGGGCAGCTGCTGACCGAAGACTATTACGTCGCCAACAAGCTGATGAAGGGATTCGTCGGCAGCGCCAATGTCGACACCAATTCACGGCTGTGCATGGCGTCATCGGTCGCCGGCCATCGCCGCGCGTTCGGGGCGGACACGGTGCCGGGCTGTTACGAGGATCTCGACGAGGCCGATTTGCTGGTGCTGGTCGGCTCCAATGCGGCCTGGTGCCATCCGGTGCTGTACCAGCGCATGCTTGTCAACAAGCAGAGCCGCGGCGCCCGCATCGTGGTGATCGATCCGCGCCGGACCGATACGGTCGGCGATGACGATCTGTTTCTGGGGTTGAAGCCGGGCACCGACACCGCGCTGTTCAGCGGCTTGCTGGTGCACCTCGCCGACAATGGCGCGCTCGACCGCGATTACATCGAACGCCACACGTCAGGCTTCGACGACGCGATGGCGCGGGCGCGCAGCATGGCCGGCAGCGTCGCCGCCACCGCGCTGGCAACCGGCCTGTCCGAGCCTGATGTCGCGGCGTTCTTCCAGATGTTTGCCAGCACGCCGCGCGTGGTCACGATGTATTCGCAAGGCGTCAACCAGTCTGCGCAGGGCACCGACAAGGTCAATGCGATCCTCAACTGCCATCTTGCGACGGGTCGGATCGGCAAGCCGGGCGCGTCGCCGTTCTCGCTGACCGGACAGCCCAATGCGATGGGCGGCCGCGAGGTCGGCGGGCTCGCCAACCAGCTGGCGGCCCATATGGGTTTTACGCCGCCGGACATCGACCGCGTGCGCCGGTTCTGGAAGGCGCCGCGGATCGCCACCCATGAAGGGCTGAAAGCAGTCCAGATGTTCGAGGCCATCGCACGCGGCGAGATCAAGGCGCTGTGGGTGATCGGCACCAATCCGGCGGTGTCGCTGCCCAACGCGGATGCCATCAGCGCGGCGCTGAAGAAGCTCGAATTGTTCGTCGTCTCCGAAAACGTGATCTCCAACGACACCGTCGATGCGGGGGCGCAGGTGCTGTTTCCGGCGCAGGCGTGGGGCGAGAAATCCGGCACCGTGACCAATTCGGAACGGCGCATCTCGCGGCAGCGCGCATTCCTGTCCGCGCCGGGCGAGGCGCGACCGGATTGGTGGATCATCGGCGAGATCGCAAAACGGCTCGGCTTTGGCGCGGCATTCAATTTTGCATCAGCCGCCGACATTTTTCGCGAGCACGCCGCACTGTCGGCGTTCGAGAACGATGGTGGCCGCGATTTCGACATCGGCGGCTTGCAGGCGCTGTCGGACGAAGCGTTCGACGCGATGGCGCCGGTGCAATGGCCGATCCGGCTCGATGCGCAACCGCAGGCGCGGTTCTTTGCCGAAGGCGGATTCTTTGCCAACGAACAGAAGGCCCGTTTCATCGCACCCGAGACTCCCGCGCTGCGGACCGAGACCACGGCCGCGCGCCCGCTGCGGCTGAACACCGGCCGTGTCCGCGACCAATGGCACACCATGACCCGCACCGGGATGAGCCCGCGGCTCGGCCAGCATCTGCCGGAGCCGTTCGTCGAGGTGCACCCGGACGACGCCGCACGGCACGGTGTCGCCGATGGTGACTTTGCGCGGGTCACGACCGATTACGGACAATGCACGCTGCGGGTTGTCGTCAGCGAGCGCCAGCAGCGCGGCATGCTGTTCGCGCCGATCCACTGGAGCGCGGTCACGGCGACCGGCGCACGCGTGGGATCGCTTGTCGCACCGCTCACCGATCCGTTTTCCGGCCAGCCCGAGAACAAGGCGACGCCGGCCTCGATCACCCCTTACGAATATGTGTTCCGCGGCTTTGCATTGTCGCGCACGCCGCTCGAACTGCCCGATCATGCCTGGTGGGCGCGCGTCGCCGTCAATGGCGGCTATGGCTATCTGCTCGCCGACAATGCCGATCTCAGGGGCTGGCAGTCCTGGCTCGGCGCCATCGCCGGCGATGACCTCGCCGAATACAAGGACTTTGGCGGCGGCGTCTATCGCGCGGCGTCCTTTGCCGCCGACCGTATCGAGACCTGCCTGTTCATCGGGCCGGCACGGGACGCCGGCGACTGGAATGTGGTCAAGGGCCTGTTTGCCGCCGACACGCTCAGCAACGACCAGCGCCGCATGCTGCTGTCGGGCAAATCGATCGATGGCCTGGCCAATACCGGCCCGATCGTCTGCGCCTGTTTTGGCGTCGGCCGCACCACCATCTGCGAGACAATCGCAGCCGGCGCGCGTTCCGCTGCCGACATCGGCGCCAAGCTGAAGGCCGGCACCAATTGCGGCTCCTGCATTCCGGAGTTGAAGCGGCTGATCGCGCAGACCGCGCCGAACGCCGTGCCGCAGCAATTGGCCGTGGCGAACTAAAACCAGTCCCTCAACGTCATTGCGAGCGTAGCGAAGCAATCCATTCTTTCTTCTTTTTTTCCGCCCGATGGATTGCTTCGCTTCGCTCGCAATGACGGAGGAGGCGACGCGAACGGTCCAAGCACACACGTAGGTCATCCTACTCCGACGGGAGCCGCGAGAATCGGAAATCGCAGTGGTTCGCGCCGCCAGCCAACGTTTGTGTCCTTTCCAAATGGATGCCGCGTGTTGCATAGGCGTCGAAATCAAGCCCGCAAATGTTCGGCAAGATTTCCTTATCTCCATGGCGAGCCGCGAATTTGCAGAAGCCGCAAGCCTTGTAGTTGATGCCGAATTCAAACTTGTCACCCGGGCCCGGCTCGACGAAATCGTAGACGAAATCTTCCGTAAATTCTTGTCGATGGCTTTTTGCAGCCTGCTCGCGCAGTAAAGTCTGATTCTCTGACGACATGAATTGACGCCCCGAGGCGAGACGTTCCGCTTCGGGCACGGTCAGCAATTGCGCCTTGTAGGTTTCGCGCTCGATTTCGCCGATCACGGACAGCGACACGCCGTGTCGCCGGAGCACGCGGCTGATGGCCATAAAGCCCATGAGACGCATGAAGAAGTCGCTCATACGACTTGCCGCGCCTCCGACATAGGGCATTTGGGTGAGCACGATTTCGAATTCGTCCATCACCTCCTGCCTGATCCCATCAATATTGGATAGATGCGCGCTCTCGCACAACATCGCTTCGGCAAGGTCGAGGCGATGGCGCATGGCGGCCTCCATTGCACCGCGATGCTGTTCGTAAAAGGGATGGATGATCTCAGCCATTGGACATCCTCTCTGGTTCCAGCCCCATGCAGGAGCCGCTGGATCTAGTCGGCGGGGCATGGGATCTCCGGATGTTGCGGCGACCGTAACCGGGGAGATCAAGTCAGCGCAAAGCATAGTTCCTTCGCTCAAGCCCTAGAAAATCTATTGCAAGGCTGTCACCTATCGGTGTCAAACTACGACGCGATGACCTACACCCTTCCGCCACTCAACGCGCTCCGCGCGTTCGAAGCCGCCGCGCGACATCTCAGCTTCAAACTGGCTGCGCACGAGCTGCATGTGACACCTGCCGCCGTCGGGCAGCAGGTGAAAGCGCTGGAGGCGCGCCTCGGCGTACGCCTGTTCGAGCGGCTGCATAAGCAGCTCATCCTGACCGTGGCCGGCCAGGCCTATCTGCCCGAGATATCCGACGGCTTTCGTCGCATTGCGGACGCGACCTCGCAATTGAAACCGGCGGGCGCGGTGCTGCTGCAGTTGGGGGTCCACGGCAGCTTCGACCTGCGCCGGCTGGAGTTGGCGGCGTTTCGCAGCGCGTATGCGGAAATCGGCTTGCGGGTGCTGCAGCCCGCTGGCCTGCACGAACTGGTCGAGGGCAAAGTCGACCTGCTGATAGCCCGCGGTCTTGGCCACCATCCGGGCTATCGCTGCGACCGCGTCAATGAGGGATCCGGTTTGGGCGATTGGCTGATTGCGCCTGAAGGCACCGCGGATTGTCCCGAAATCGTCAGCTTCCGCGATTGGCTGCGCGCTCTGCCGGTCGAGAACCCGCTCGAAGTCCATCGCCGCCCTCGTCTGGTCGGCAACATCAGAAGTTGAGGCGATCGTGAAGCAGAAAAAATTCGGCGTCAAAGGCCCGGAAGTGTCCGTCATCGGGCAGGGCACCTGGTACATCGATCGCGGCGACCGCAAGAGCGCGGTCGCAGCACTATGCCGCGGCATCGAGCTCGGCATGACCCATGTCGACACCGCCGAAATGTACGGTGACGCGGAGCTGGTGATCGCCGAGGCGATTACGGCAGGCAAGCGCGAGGATCTCTATCTCGTCTCCAAGGTGCTGCCGAGCAACGCGTCGCGTCGCGGCACCATTGCCGCCTGCGAGCGATCGCTGAAGCGGCTGAAGACCGATCACCTCGATTGCTATCTGCTGCACTGGCGCGGATCCCATGAGCTTGAAGATACCGTGGCTGCGTTCGATCAGTTGATATCAGCCGGAAAAATCCGCTCATGGGGTGTCAGCAATTTCGACACCGACGATCTCCACGAACTGCTGGCGGTCGCCGGTGAGGGCAGGATCGCCTGCAACCAGGTGCTCTATCATTTGCAGGAGCGCGCGATCGAGCATGCTGTCATCCCGTGGTGCGAACGGCACGGCGTTGCCGTCGTCGCCTATTCACCGTTCGGTCACAACGATTTTCCCTCGCCGCACAGCAGGGAAGGCGAGGTGTTGCAGGCGATTGCCGATGCGCGCCGCGTCACCGCGCGGCAGATCGCGCTTGCATTTCTGACGCGCATTCCAGCGGTGTTTGCAATTCCGAAAGCCGCGAGCGCGGAGCATGCCGCGGATAATGCGGCGGCGGGAAAGTTGACGCTGAGCGCCAGCGAGATCGAAGCCCTCGACAACGCTTTTCCGCGTGGCCCGAAGCCGCGCGGTCTGCCTATGCTGTAGTGAACACATTTCACCTTGCGTCATGCCCGGCCATGACAGGCATCTTGTAGCGGGGCACGGTTCTTAACAAAGTGTTGCAATCGCGCCCTCAGCGCATATCCGCATCCCGTTATCGGACCTTGTTGTTCCTCCTCAAATGGCGTTTTTTAGAGCCTCGCCCGATTCGATCATTATTGCTTTCGAGATTGCCGTGACACCGCCCCCCGCCGCAGCCGCCAGGCTGGACAGCGCGCCATTGCCGTTGCCCGAGAAGAAGTACTCGACCCCCAAAGCGCCCGCTCGTGCTGATCGTCCGTTCAAGGGCATCGCGCTGATCCTGGCGTCGACGGTCTTCCTCGGCATCTCGGACGTGACGGCGAAATATCTGTCCGCGACGCTGCCTTCGATCGAGATCGCGTGGATCCGGTTCGTGGTGTTCGCCATGATCATGACGCCGGCGATGCTGCCGGGCTCGCCGCTGTTCGCGCTGCAAACCAAACGGCCCGGCCTGCAGTTGATGCGTGGCCTGACCGTGCTGGCCTCTTCGCTGTTCTTCATCTCCGGCCTTCGGTTTCTCCCCATCGCGGAAGCCTCCGCCACCGGCTTCGTCGCGCCGCTGCTCGTTACCGCGCTGTCGATCGTGTTTCTGAACGAGAAGGTCGGCATGCGGCGCTGGATCGCGACCGGCGTCGGCCTGATCGGCGTCATCATTATCCTGCGGCCGGGCACCGGTGCGTTTCACCCCGCCGCGTTCTTTCCGCTGGTCTCGGCGCTGGCCTGGGCCTGCACGCTGATCATGACGCGGATGATGAGCGGCACCGAGCGCGCCATCACCGTGATGACCTATTCGTCGATCGCGGGCGTCTGCATCCTCTCTGCATTGGTGCCGTTCGTCTGGGTGACGCCGAGCTGGCACGACATCGCTTCCGGCGTCTTCATCGGCGTCGCCTCGACCGCGGGACAGTGGATCGTGGTGCTGGCGTTCCGTTACGCCGACGCCTCGGTGCTGGCGCCGTTCTCCTACACGCAATTGCTCTGGGTCAGCATCCTCGGCTTCCTGATCTTCGGCGAGGTGCCTGACGTCTACACCGTGACCGGCGCCTGCTTCATCGTCGCCAGCGGCCTCTACACCGCCCATCGCGAACGGGTGCGCCGCTCGCAGCTTCTGACGGTAGCGGCCGAGTCGTCTCCGAACGCCTGAGCGGTCCCGGCCGGCGACCTTGCGCTGGATGAGAAGGATCGCGCTCTAAGCGTTGCCCGGGTACCACAGTGTGTCCGGAAAACATCCATTTTCCGATGCCAGAACAAGGGATTCCCGCCAAACCGTCATTGTACGGGGGAACCCCATGCTAGGTTGTGCCCGGACAGCGCCAGAGAGCGCTGGGGGTAATGGGGTTTGGGCGTGCTTTTTCGATCGGCATCGGGCGTGGAAAAGCGGCTGCGGCAACGCGCGGCTGGGCTGTTGTTTGGCTGTGGCCTGGCGGTCGCGGCGGTGCCGGCGGCTCACGCCCAATCCATCTGGGGCGGCACCACGACCACGTCCGACTATAACCTCGGCACCAACTGGACTCCGGCTACCGCGCCGGTCGCTGCGGGGCAGCCGGCTGTTTTCGAGGCGACGGGGTCGGACGCCATTATCGTGACAGGAGCCATTGCGCCCGATTCCTGGACGTTCAATGCCAACTCGCAATCATTCTCGATCAGCGGCGGAGACGTCAACTTCAGCTCGGCGGGACCAGGCGGCGGCATCATGAACAACGCCAATGCCGGCCAGTTCATCGGCATTTCCAACAATATCGGGGAATCGGTTGCGGGCGTCGGGGTGTGGCAACTGGGAGCGAGCACGCTGATCCTCTCCGGTGTCAACACCTATACCGGCGGCACGATGATCTTCGGCGGCACGGTGCAGGTCACCAACGCCAATTCGGTCGGCACTGGCCCTGTGTTTATGAACGGTGGCACGTTCCAGAGCAACGGTGCCGGCAACCTGACCTTCACCAACGACTTTTCCGTCGCCAGCGGCGGTGGCACCGTCGACGTCAACAGCACGGTCCTGACGCTCTCGGGTGTCATCAACGACATTGGCGCGGGCGCTGTGTTGAACATCACCGATTCCAGCTTCAGTTTCGGCACCGCAGTGCTTTCCGGCAACAATACCTTTGCCGGCGCCCTGAATGTGATCGGCGCCAGGGTGCAGGCGACCAACGCCAATTCGATCGGCAATGCGACGGTGACGCTCGACAATGGTGCGTTCCAGGCCGGTGCCGCCGCCCTGACCTTCTTCAACGACGTCAAGATCAACACCGGCGGCGGCATCATCGATGCCAACGGCAACACGCTGTTCATGGCGGGCACCATCAGCAACGGCAACGGCGCGGGCGCGCTGCAGATCGTCGACACCACCGGCGGCAGCTCCGGCGTCGTCAGTCTGGCCGGCACCAATACCTATACCGGTGGTACCACCGTGATCGGCACCACGCTGCAGGTCACCAACAGCAGCTCGGTCGGCACCGGAACGGTGACGCTCGATGGCGGCCAGTTCCAGGCCGATGGTTTCGGCGACATCACCTTCACCAATAATTTCAGGATCAACAACTCCGCCGGCGGCGGTGCGATCGACGCCAACAACGTCACGCTGACCATCGCCGGCAACATCTCCGACGGTGTCGGCGCCGGCCAGCTGACGGTGCTGGACAGTGCGGGCCTCGGCAACGGCACCGTCGTTCTGCTCGGTACCAACACCTACACCGGCGGCACGACCATCTGCGATTGCGCGACGCTGCAACTCGGCGACGCCACCCACACGGCGTCGATCGTCGGAACCGTCTTCAACGAGGGCCGGCTGTTCATCGTCAACGCCAACATGGCGGGCGTTACGTCGATCACCAACGACGCCTCGTTCGGGTTCGGCGTCACGACGTTCATGGGCAGCAATACCGCCGGCACCGTTGCGATCACCAACCAGGCCTTTGGCTCCACGGTGTTCCTCGAGACCAGCAGCGCCGGCAGCGCCACCATCATCAATACCACGGCTGGCACCACGGTGTTCGGTCAGGCCGGCGGCATCGAAACCAGCACAGCCGGCAAAGCAACGATCCAGAACAATCTCGGTGGCGAGACCACTTTCTTTGCCAGCACCAGTGCCGGCAACGCGAGCATCGTCAACGAACTCGGCGGCAGGACGTCGTTTGGTCTGGCCGTAGGAACGGATACTTCGACCGCCGGCAGCGCCACGATCACCAACAATAATTTCGGGTTTACGGAGTTCAACGCATTCTCCACCGCCGGCAATGCGACCATCACGACCAACAACGGCGGCGTCACCAATTTCTGGGACAACAGCACCGCCGGCAACGCCAAAATCGTGACCAACGACGGCGGCATAACCAGATTCCTGGACAATGCCAACGGCGGAACCGCGCAGTTCATCACCAATGGCACCGGCGAGGTCAACTTCGGCGGCAGCATTGGTCCGGGTAGTGATGGACGCATCACGGTAGGCTCGCTTGCCGGTTCCGGCACTTACTATATCGGTGGCGGCAATACCCTGCTCGTCGGTGGAAACAACCTCTCCACCGAGGTGACCGGCGTGATTGCCGATGATTGCGGTTGCTTCCCGGGTCCCGGTTCGCTGGAGAAGGTCGGCACCGGAAATCTGATCCTGTCCGGCATCAACGCCTACACCGGCAGCACGACGGTGAACGGCGGCATACTCACCGTCAACGGTTCGATCGCCTCGTCGAGCGGTGTGACCGTCAACGCCGGCGGCACGCTCGGCGGCAACGGCATCGTCAGCAGCACCACCATCAACGGTGGCACGCTGGCGCCGGGCAACTCGGTCGGCCTGCTCACGGTGCAGGGCAGTCTGGCATTCACCGCCGCGGCCAGTTATCTGGTCGAGGTCTCGGGAGCCACCGCCGACCGCACCAATGTGACGGGAGCCGCGACGCTCGGCGGCGCGACCGTCAATGCGAGCTTCGGACCCGGCAACGTGGTCAAGCAATACACCATCCTCAACGCTGCAGGCGGCGTTGGCGGCACGTTCAATCCGGTGGTCGGCATCAACGCGCCGAACTTCAAACCCACCCTGAGCTACGACCTCAACAATGTTTATCTCAATCTCGCACTGAGCTTTGGCCCTGGCCTCACCCCCAACCAGCAGAACGTCGGCAACGCGCTGACGAATGCTTTCAATGCGGGTAGCGGTGTTCCGGTCGCGGTCGGCTCCCTGACATCCGCCGGCCTGACGCAGATATCGGGCGAGCTGGCGACCGGATCGCAGCAGTCGACCTTCGACGCGATGAACATCTTCCTCGGCCTGTTGACCGATCCCTTCATCGCCGGCCGCAGTGGCGGCGCGAGCGTGGGCGGCAGCGGCGCGACGCCCTTCACGGAAGAGAGCGGTTCATACGCCTATGCGGCGAAGCGGCAGGGCACTGCGCGCGACGCCTTCGCCAAATTCCCGACCAAGGCCGATGTCGCGCGAAACGATCTGTTCGATCAGCGCTGGAGCGTGTGGGGTTCGGCCTTTGGCGGCGGCAGCAACAGCGATGGCAACGCCAATCTCGGATCGAACAACGCCGCGGTGCGCGCGTTCGGTCTCGCCGCCGGCGCGGACTACCGGATCTCGCCATCGACGCTGGTCGGCTTCGCCCTGGCCGGCGGCGGCACCAATTTCAACGTCAATGGCTCGGGCTACGGGCGGTCGGACCTGTTCCAGGCCGGCGCCTTCGTGCGCCACAATGTCGGTGCGGCCTATGTCACCGCCGCGGCGGTTTATGGCTGGCAGGATGTGACGACGGATCGCACCGTCACCGTGGCCGGCGTCGACCGCTTGCGCGCCGAGTTCAACGCCAATGCCTGGTCCGGACGCGTCGAAGGCGGCTACCGCTACGTCACGCCCTGGATGGGCATCACGCCCTATGCCGCCGGCCAGTTCACCACCTATCAATTGCCGGCCTATGCCGAACAGGTGCTGTCGGGTTCGAATGCCTTTGCGCTGAACTATGCGGCCAAGGATGTCACGACAGGGCGCAGCGAACTCGGCGTCCGGCTCGACCGCTCCTTTGCGATGCAGAGCGCGGTCCTCACGCTGCGCGGCCGCGCTGCCTGGGCGCATAATTTCAACACCGATCGCAGCATCACGGCGCTGTTCCAGTCGGTGCCCGGCGCCACCTTCCTCGTGAGCGGCGCGGCGCAGGCTCCGAACACCGCGCTGACTACGGCCTCCGCCGAAATGAAATGGCTGAACGGCTGGTCCGCCGCCGCTACCTTCGAAGGCGAGTTCTCCGACATCACCCGCTCCTATGCCGGCAAGGGCGTCATCCGCTACACTTGGTAACGCCGTCTTCCGGGGTAAACCGCCGCCTGTTTTCGTTCTTTCCTTCTGCAACCAGCTGTGGGAAAGGAAAAGACAACGAATAACAGGAGAGAACGCCGATGCGGGCTGCAATCTTCCGGAACGGTGAGATCGTCGTCGACCAGATGCCGGAGCCCAAGCCGGGCGCCGGCATGGTGCTCGTCAAATCATTGGCCTGCGGCATTTGCGGCTCCGATCTGCACGCGCGCAAGCACGCCCACCGCATGGTCGAACTTGCAAAACATTTTCCCGGCCGAAAGCCGATGGACCTTTCGCGTGACGTCGTGTTCGGCCACGAATTCTGCTGCGAAATTCTCGACTATGGTCCGGGCACCACGCGAAAACTCAAGGCCGGCACCAGGGTATGCTCGCTGCCGGCGCTGCTGACCGCGGAAGGCCCGCAGGGCATCGGCTATTCCAACGACAATGTCGGCGCCTATGCCGAGCGCATGCTGCTCAGCGAAGCGCTGCTGCTGGAAGTCCCGAACGGCCTGGCGGCCGAGCATGCGGCGCTGACCGAGCCGCTGGCGGTTGGCGTTCACGCGGTTGCCAAAGCCAATATCAGCGGCAACGAAGTGCCGCTGGTGATCGGCTGCGGCCCGGTGGGGCTCGCCGTCATCGCCGCCCTCAAGATCAAGGGGTTGCACCCGATCGTGGCGGCGGATTATTCGCCGGCGCGCCGGGCGCTGGCCGAAAAGCTTGGCGCCGACATCGTCGTGGACCCTGCGCGCACGCAACCTTATACGACCTGGGCGGAGCACGCCGCGATGTCGCCGGAGGAAAAAGCCGCGCGGCCGCCGCTGCAGGCCCTGTTGCCGGCGCTGAAGCCTGCGCTGATCTTCGAATGCGTCGGCATCCCCGGCGTGATCCAGCAGGTGTTCGAGGGTGCGCCGCGCGATGCGCGCATCGTCGTGGTCGGCGTCTGCATGGAGACCGACCGTTCCGAGCCGATGCTTGGCATCCTCAAGGAGCTCAACGTCCAATATGTGCTCGGCTACACGCCGGATGAATTCGCCTATTCCTTGCGCCTGATCGCGGAAGGCGAGGTCGATGCGGCCTCGCTGGTGACCGCAAGCGTCGGCATCGACGGCGTCGCGCAGGCCTTTGCGGATCTGGCCAATCCGGAGCGGCATACCAAGATCATCGTGGAGCCGTGGCGGTGATTCCGTCGTCCCGGACAAGCGAAGCGCGATCCGGGACCCATACGCCGCGGCAGTAGTTGTTGAGCGCAATGGTCGACGGTTTCTTTCAACAACAGACCGGGATTATGGGTCCTGGCGTTCGCCGGGACGACGGCGTGATCCGTGTGCTAGGCAGGGCCGATGAACAGCACACCAGCCCAGCCAAAACCTCCCGTCGGTGCGATCGCGGCCGGTATCGTCCTCAGCGTCGTCATTCTCCTGCTATGGGCCCTGCAGCTGGTGACCGTGGCCAGCCTCGGTCAGAGCGATCCGGCGGGCAACGGCCTGGCGCAGGCCTATGCCGCGATCCAGATGATCGTGCTGTGGCTGCTGCTGATGGTCCTGACGATTCTCGCCGGCGCCAGAGGTGTAGCACCCCGGGCCGCCAAAATTGCCGCGCTTGTCATCGTTCCGGCTTCGGGTCTCGTTACGTCCGCGGCCGCCGGTTTGCTTTCGCGGCCTTTCGTCTCGCCGTTTTTGTGGCCAATCGTTATTCCGGCGCTGGTTCCGCCGCTGATCGTTATGTGGTGTCTGTTCGCGCTGTCGGCTGCGCGGTTGCGCGCAGGCACCATCCGGATTGTGGGCGGCGCCCTGCTGGCGATGGCCGTTGCGGTTTGCGTCTCGATCTGGCCGCTGTCGCACATGCGCAAGGCGGTGGACGATCAGGAGGTCGCCCGGCTGCAGCAATACGATACCGATCTCGCGCGCGTGGCCGCCAATGCGCCGCTATGGGAATGGACGCCGTTCCTCGACACGCGTGACGGGACCAAGCAACAGAAGGTGCTCGACGATATTCGCAAGCTCGATCAGCGTCAGGTCCAGGCCGAAGCGATGCTTGAGCGTGGTGACTTTCCGCTTCGTTACCTCGCCTTCTTCGATCTCGATCCGACGCCGGCGCTGTGTGCGAAAGCCCGCGCGTTGCTCGGCAAGCGCGCTGAATCGCTGATGCTTGATAGCGCCAAGCCCCAACCCTATGCCGCGATCGCCGACCAGGTATCCGCTGCGCTCGCCGCGATGGGCTGGCTGGTCGGATATGGCTGTTCCTGCGATACGGAATCGACGGCGTGGGAAACCATGGCGAAGGCGTATACCGACCCCCTCTACGACGTTCATCGCCTGGCCGAGCTTCGTGACCCCAAACAATTGGGACGAACTGCGCGGGAGCGTCCGGAGCGCTTCTCGATGTTGAACGCGCAGTCGCATTTGCGGGGATGGCTCAGGTTTGTCGATGAGGCGGGCCTGCAGGCGCAGGCGCTGGCCGGCGCCCGCCAGGTGGGCAGCCGCACCGCCGACGCCGTCGAAATCCTGCGCGACAAATACGACGAGGAAAGCCGCTGGAAACTGCAGCGCTTCCTCGTCAGGCTCGACCTCGAGGCGACGCAGCCTCTGTGCATGAACGCGCTGAGCGAGCTGCACGCCCAGTTTGCAAAAATCTACCGCCCGGCGCCGGCCGACGAGCCGCGGCCCTATTCGGAACTGCTGCAACGGCTGGGGACCAGCGAGCAACTGCCCAATCTGATATGGCTGTCGCGGCATGGCTGCGCCGCGGGGCCCGAACTGGATGAGGCCATAGCGCTGGTGAAGGCGTATCAGGACTCGGCCGATCGGGCGAAAATGCTGGCAACGCTGACCGCGCTTCGATCGGCGCGTTAGCACCAAAGCCGGCGCGCGTGTAGAGTGATAAAAAACCAGTCGCAAGGGGAGACGAGTAAATGATCACACTGACCGCAAAAGACGTCCTGCCGGAAGACGGCGCTGATGGCACGCTGGTGGGGCGGGTCTGGATGCCTGATCTCGCAGGCCCGGCCGTGGTCGCAGTCCGCAACGACGGCGTCTTCGATGTCAGCGCGCGGTTCTCCACCGTCAGTGCCCTGTGCGAGGAGGCCAACCCCGCGAACGCGCTGCGCGACACCGCGGGGACGCGGGTCGGCGATCTCGAAAGCATCGTCGCCAACACGCCGCCCGATCGCCGCGACAGGGCAAAGCCCTGGCTGCTGGCGCCGCTCGACCTGCAGGTCCTCAAAGCCGCCGGCGTCACCTTTGCGATCTCGATGCTGGAGCGCGTGATCGAGGAGCGGGCGCGCGGCAATCCGGCCTCGGCGGAAGCGATCCGCAAGGAAGTGGTGCGGCTGGTCGGCGACGACCTTTCAAAGCTCAAGCCTGGCTCGGGCGAAGCGATGAAGCTGAAGGCGGTGCTGATCGAGCAGAACGCCTGGAGCCAGTATCTGGAAGTCGGCATCGGTCCGGACGCCGAAGTGTTCACCAAGGCGCCGACGATGTCTTCCGTCGGCACGGGCATGGATGCCGGCCTGCATCCGAAATCGACCTGGAACAATCCGGAGCCGGAAGTCGTGCTGGTCGTGTCGAGCCGCGGCGCGATCGTCGGCGCGATGCTCGGCAACGACGTCAATCTGCGCGACTTCGAGGGGCGCTCGGCGCTGCTGTTGTCGAAAGCCAAGGACAACAACGCCTCCTGCGCCGTCGGCCCGCTGCTGCGGCTGTTCGACAACGGTTTTTCGCTCGATGACGTGCGCAAAATGGATGTCGGGCTGACCGTGAAGGGACAGGACGGTTTCGTCCTCGACGGCCATTCCTCGATCAGCAAGATCAGCCGCGATCCCACTGACCTCGTCGCCCAGACCATCGGGCCGGTGCATCAATATCCCGATGGCTTTGCGCTGTTCCTCGGCACCATGTTCGCGCCCGTGAAAGACCGCGATGCGCCGGGCGAGGGCTTTACCCACAAGCGCGACGACATCGTCACGATCTCGGCGCCGCAGCTTGGCAAGCTCGTCAACCGCATGCGCACCAGCGACGAGTGCGAGCCCTGGACCTTCGGCATCGGCGAACTGATGCGGAACCTGGCCAAGCGGAAGGTGCTGTAGCGTTGCTTCGTAGGGTGGGCAAAGCGCAAGCGTGCCCACCATTTCGCTTCGTGCAGGTGATGGTGGGCACGGCGCAAGGGCGCCTTTGCCCACCCTACGATGCCTGTGATTACGGCATCACGAGCGTAATGACACCGTCGTCGACGGTGCCGCCCTTGATGCCGTCGCGCGCCATCTCTTCGATGACAGGCCATTTCTCGCGGAACAGAACCGATGCCTCCTGCATGCTTGGCGCGTCGACCTTGACGCAGCAGGCCCGACGTTCACCGTCATTCGCGATCTGGAAGAAGAAACTGTAGCCACCCGGTTCCCCATCGCCATTCATCTGATTTCGTTGTTGTCGCATTCAGTGTCCCCTGATTTGCGTCGATCGGAGACCAATTGCGTTTTCAATTTGGATTTTCGTGCGGCGCGATTGTGTCGCCGGAAATTTTCGCCGCACCTGTTGCAAACATAAGACAATTGGAACCAGCGCAGCTCTGCGAACTGCCCATCTCATTGGCAGATGCCTGAGTGTTGTTCAGCGGACTAGAGCCTTTTCCGTTCCGATGGAATCGGAACGGGGCTCTAGATTCTGCTTTGACGCGTTTTCTTGACGCGACCCGGTGTCCACTTGGCTGGAAAACGCTCTACCGCCACATCCCGCGCATGCGAGCACCGACGTCAATGCGCGGACCGTTGCTTGCGGGCCGGGAAGCGGCTCCGGTCACCGCGAGCGGCCAGGTCGTCTTGTCGAACAAGGCGAGCAGGCGATCGGGAATGAAACGGGTTCTCGACGCATAGACGTGGCGGTCGCCCTTCGCGTGCTGCCCGTGCGTGAAGAAACGCTGTGGGACGAGAAGATGCAGATCATCCTTGGCCCTGGTCATGGCGACGTAGAGCAGCCGTCGTTCTTCTTCGATCTCGGCCGTCGTTCCGGTACCGAGGTCGGAGGGCATGCAGCCGTCGACCACATTGAGCACGAACACCGACTTCCACTCCTGGCCCTTGGCGGAGTGAATCGTCGACAGGATCAAATAGTCCTCGTCGAGCAGGGGAACCCCGGCCTGGTCGCTGGTGGCGTCGGGTGGATCGAGCGTCAGTTCGGTGAGGAAGCGTTCACGGGAGGCATATCCGCTCGCGATTTGTTCAAGCTGGACAAGATCGGCCCGGCGGGTTTCGGCATCCTCGTGAATTCGATCCAGATGCGGTTCGTACCACAAACGCGCGCGTTCGAGGTCGGCCGGCCAGGTTGAATGACGCAGGTCCGCAAGGACGGAAGTGAATGTTTTCCAGTCCTCGCCGGCGCGCGGCGGGATTGGCGCCCGGGCAAGCGCTGCAATCGGATCGGGATCGTTGGCCATGTGATCAAGCACGCGCTGCGCCGAGGCGGGGCCGACGCCCGGGATCAGGTGCATCAGCCGAAAGCCGGCCACACGATCTCGCGGGTTCTCGACGAAGCGCAGCAACGCCAGCATGTCCTTGACGTGGGCAGCGTCGAGAAACTTGAGGCCGCCAAACTTGACGAAGGGGATGTTGCGCCGGGTCAACTCGACTTCCAGCGAACCGCTATGGCTGGATGTCCGGAACAGAACGGCCTGCTCCTTCAGCCGCGCGCCGGACTCCCGGTTCTCCAGAACGCGTTCCACGATGCAGCGCGCCTGGTCGGCTTCGTCGCGCACCGTGACAAGCTGGGGTTTTGTCCCCGAATTCCGGTCGGTCCAGAGATTCTTGGTGAAGCGCTCGCGGGCCAGATCGATCACGCCATTGGCCGCGGCCAGAATGGCCTGTGTCGACCGATAGTTTCGATCAAGCGTGATGATGCTGGCCGGTGGCGAGAATTGTGTCGGGAAGTCGAGGATGTTGCGCACCGTCGCAGCGCGGAATGAATAGATCGCCTGCGCATCGTCGCCGACGACGGTGAGGCCGTGGCCGCCTGGCTTGAGTGCCAGCAGAATGGACGACTGCAGGCGGTTGGTGTCCTGGTATTCATCGACCAGGACATGGTCGAAGCGGCCGCCGATATCGTCGGCGATTTCAGCATCGTTCATGGTCTGCGCCCAGTAGAGCAGGAGGTCGTCATAGTCGAGCACGTTCTGGCGCTGTTTGGCCTCGACATAGCCGGCGAACAATTCTTTCAATTCGGCTGCCCATCCGGCGCACCAGGGGAATGAAGCCCCCAAAACCTGCTCGATCGGCGCCTCGGCGTTGACGCATCGCGAGTAGATCGAAAGACACGTACCCTTGGTCGGGAAACGGTTTTCGGTCTTGGAGAAGCCGAGATCATGCCGGACCAGATTCATGAGGTCGGCTGAGTCCTCGCGGTCGTGGATCGTGAAGGCGGGGTTGAGGCCGATCTGGTCGGAGTATTCGCGAAGCAGACGCGCGCCGATACCGTGGAAGGTGCCTGCCCAGGACAGCGCATCGGTCATCACGCCGGCATTGTCACCCATAACCTTCCGCGCGATCCGCTCAACGCGCCTGGTCATTTCGGATGCAGCACGGCGTGAAAACGTCATGAGAAGAATGCGGCGGGGGTCGGCACCGCTGACGATCAGGTGGGCCACGCGATGCGCAAGCGTGTTGGTCTTGCCGGATCCGGCTCCGGCAATCACCAGGAGCGGCGCAACAGGGCCCGGTCCGATCGCGCCATGCTCGACCGCGCGGCGCTGTTCCGGATTGAGATTGTCGAGATAGGCAGCGGCAATTGACACGAATGGTTCGTCCCCAGGAGCGAATCAACGGTCACTGATTCTCGCTTTGTTCGCAATGATCCCGCGCCACTGCCGGGCAGGGAACTCAGCAAGTTCCAGGGCGTTTGAATGGGATATGCGTTCTCATTCAGCAGAGGTGATAACTGCTTCAACGTGCATCCATTCTCGTCCCTGGCCAGACCATCTGGAAAAAGGGCGAAGCAAGCCGGGTGGCTGTGCTGAACGACGCGGCCGAATATTTCGCGGCCCTGCGGGACGTGCTGCTCCGCGCGGAGCGGCAGGTCTATATCGTCGGCTGGGATATTCACAGCGAGACCGATCTGGTGGGGCCGTCAGGCCGTGCCGAAGATGGATTGCCGGTCAAGCTCGGCGCCTTTCTGAAGGCGTTGCTGCAGAGCAAGCCGGCGCTGCACATCAACATCCTGACCTGGGATTTTGCGGCGCTGTATGCCGCGGAGCGCGAATGGAATTCCGCTGCAAAATTCACCGCGGGCTGTGACGGACGGCTTTGCTTCTGCCTGGATGCCTGTCTGCCGCTGGGCTCCGCCCAGCATCAGAAGATCGTCGTGGCCGACAATGCGATCGCCTTCGTCGGTGGCCTCGACCTCACGATCCGCAGGTGGGACACCAGCGAGCACCGTCTCGACCATCCGTTGCGCCGCGATCCCGACGGCAAGCCTTACCCGCCATTCCATGATGTCCAGTGCATGGTCGAGGGCCCGGCGGCAGCCGCGCTCGGCGAAATCGCAATGGCGAGGTGGACGGCGGCCGGCTGCACCAGTGAACCGCTGCTGCCCGTCGCAGGCGATCATTGGCCGGCATCCGTACCGGCGCAGGCGCAAGCGATTACGGCCGGCATCGCGAGAACCGAACCGAAAACCGAGACCTGCGAGGAAATAGATGAGGTCGCCCGGTTGTTCGAGGCCTCGATCAACGCGGCGAACCGCTTCATCTATATCGAGAACCAGTTCACCAGCGCCAACGAGATCGCGCGCTCGCTGGCGCGGCGGATGGTGGACGTTCCCGCGCTGCGTGTTCTCATCGTGACCCCGAAGGGGCATTCGTCATGGTTCGAATCCCAGGCGATGCAGGGCGGCCGGGGAGGCTTCCTCGATCCGTTCGTTGCCGCCGGGGTTACCGATCGTCTTCGTATCCTTTATCCCTCGGTCGCCGATGAGAAATCATCCGCAGCGGTGATGGTGCACAGCAAAGTCATGATCGTCGACGACGGCTTTCTCCGCGTCGGCTCCGCCAATATCAACAACCGCTCGATGGGGGCGGATACCGAATGCGACCTGGCATTCGAGGCGACGTCCGAACGTCACCGTGATTTCATCCGCAGCCAGCGGCGCCGCTTGATCGGGCATTTTTGCGGGCTTGACGAAGCTGTCATCGCGGACAATGAGGACGATTTGTTTGGATTTATCGACCGCCATGCGGCGAGTGGCGCGGGCAGGGCGCTGGTGCCGATCGATTTTGAACATGCGCCGGCGCTGATCGGCATCGTCCAGCCGCTCGCGGATCCAAGGCATCCGCTCAACCTCCAGCGCGCCGCGCGGCGGATGTGGAACGGGCGTACCGTGATGGCGGCGGCCGGCACCGCGGCCGCGCTGGCGGGACTGGCCCTTGCCTGGCGCTATACGCCGCTGAGCAACTACACCGATCTCGGATACGTAGCCTCGCTGATTTCGCAGCACGCGCAATCGGCATTCGCGCCGCTGTATGCGGTTGCGCTGTTCGTGCTGGGCGGGCTGGTGGTATTTCCAGTGATCGTCCTGATTGCCGCGACGGCGGCGGCGCTGGGGCCCTGGATCGGCGCCCTGAGCGCCACGGTTGGGGTCCTCTTGAGCTCACTGCTGCTGTTCATGATCGGCCGTCTCATGGGTCACAAACGCCTTCAGGCGGTACTCGGCGCCCGCGCCTTGCGCGTTCAGAACCGCATCACCGGCCGGGGTGTTGTCGCGGTGGCGATGATCCGGATGGTCCCGATCGCTCCCTTTACGCTGGTCAACCTTCTGGCTGGCGCGAGCCAGCTCCGACTGAGCGACTTTCTGATCGGAACCCTGCTTGGAATGGCGCCGGGCATCATCACGATGGCCGCGCTGGGCGCGCAGATCGCGGACTTCGCCAGGAATGCCTCATGGTCGAACATCGTGCCGCTCGGCCTGACCATCGTGCTGTGGATCGCCGTTTGTCTCGCGGTCCAGTTCCTGGTGACCTGGCTGAGCGGTCGGCGAACGTGACGGGTACGCTGCGCGTGATGACATGGAACGTGCACGGCACGTTCAATCTCAATCCCGACTTCGACCTTGAAGGTGTCTGTTCGGTTATTGAGAAATGGTCGCCTGACGTCGTGGCCCTGCAGGAGGTCGACTCGCGCGGACGCCTCGACGATGTGTTCGGACGGCTGGCGGACGCCGTAGGCGAGCACCGCGTGGAAGCCCACTCGATCGTCACGCAGGATGGTCACTATGGCCAGGTCCTGCTGAGCCGATGGCCCTTCGCCTGCGAACCCACAGTGACCGACGTCTCCTATCAGGAGAGGGAACCGCGCCGGGCGATTTCCGCGCGCATCCTCGCGCCGATCGGCGAGGTGAATGTGGTGGCGACCCATCTTGGTCTGAGCATGCACGAACGTTACGCGCAGGCGCAGGCGCTCGCCGCGCTGGTGAATGCGCCCTGGACCATCGTCCTCGGTGACTTCAACGACTGGTTCTGGTTCAAGTCCGTGCGCCGGGCCCTGGCAGCGCGATGTCCGGTTCGAACGCGCCTGCGGACGTTCCCGTCGCGATTCCCCGTCCTGCGCCTCGACCGCGTCTACGCCACCCCGAGCGGGACGATTGTGAAGGCGTGGACCGATCACGAGGCGAGGAGTTGTTCAGACCATCTGCCGGTTATTGCGGACATCGCGTTTTCTCATGATAATTTGTGATATCGGTTGATAATTCCAACTGTGCGATCGCCGCCATGAATGATTTGCGCATCCGGCCGATGCGGCCGGACGACATCTCGATAGCCGTCGACTGGGCGGCGGCCGAAGGCTGGAACCCGGGCTTCGCCGACGCCGCCTGTTTCGCAACCGTTGATCCCCAGGGCTTTTTCATCGGCGAGCTCGATGGCGCTCCGGCGGCGATGGTCTCCTGCGTCAATTACAGCGATCATTTTTCCTTCCTCGGTTTCTATATCGTGCGCGCGGATCTGCGCGGCCGCGGTTACGGGCTGGGGATTTGGAACGCGGCCATCGCGCATGCGGGCCAGCGGGTGATCGGGCTCGACGGCGTGGTCGCGCAGCAGCAAAACTATCGGCGGTCCGGGTTCGAATTGGCTTATGCCAACATCCGTTACGGCGGCACCGTCGCGGCCCCGGCCGTGCCATCTGGCGTCGTGGCGCTGACCGAACTTCCGTTGGCGGCCGTGGCGGCCTACGACGCGACCGTGTTTCCGGCGCCGCGCACCGCGTTCCTGCGCGCCTGGATCAACGCGCCCGGGCATAGCGGTCGCGCCCTCGTGCGCGATGGCGCGCTTGCCGGATGGGGCGTGATCCGCGCATGCCGGAAGGGCCACAAGATCGGCCCGCTGGTGGCCGACGATCGCGCCACGGCCGAGGTCGTTCTATCGGCTTTGCTGGCCAGCGTGGGCGGCGGCGAGATCTTCCTCGACGTTCCCGGCATCAACCGCGACGCCGTCGCGTTGGCGCAGGATCTGGGGCTCACGCCGGTGTTCGAAACGGCGCGGATGTATACCGGCACGATCCCGCCGTTGCGGCTGGAACGGGTGTTCGGCGTTACGACGTTTGAGCTCGGGTAGCGGCGCTATTCTGCGGGCGCGAGCTGTCCGCCAGGTCGTGTCGCCGCGGTCTCGCGCACCCGGACCCGGGCACGGCGCTTGCGCCACCAGATCACGACGCCGGTCACCGACAGCGCCGCAACCACCAGCCCCATGATCGAGATCAGGATGCGGCCGGGCAGCCCGACGATACGGCCGGAATGCAGGGGGAACTGCGCCTGCACGAAGATGTCGGCGGCGGTGCCGACCCACGGCAGCCGCGCGCCTATCGGACGCCCGTCCTCGCTGTCGTAGTAAAGCTGCGCCGGTCCGACGCCGCCGCTGCCGTGATCGTCGCCGGGGTGGAAGAAGCCCGCGGCATAGACGCCGTGCGCCGGACCGTAATTGATCGAGCCGACCGGCGTGGTCCAGCCGCGGCTCTTGCCGTCGGCCGCCGCACGTGCGGCGATGTCGGCAAAGCTGACCTTGGGTTCGATCGGATCGTCGAGATGCCGGTACGGACGCTGCTCATAGGGCGTCGGGGTATAATCCGACACCGTCTTCATCAACGGCGAGAACACCTCGAAATACAAATTGAGCGAGAACGCCGTGAAGGCGATCACGAACAGCAGCGCCCAGGTCCACAGGCTGAAGGCGCGGTGGATGTCGAAATTGATCCGGTAGGTGCTGCCCGAGGTTTTGATCTTCCAGGCCGGCGCCCAGCGCACCCAAAAGCCACGGCCGAGCTCGCGCTCGACGGCAGGTGCGCGGCCCGCCCGGGCGCGGCGACGCGACGGCAGCGTCAGATAGAAACCGACGAAGCAATCGATGGTCCATATGATGGCAATGACGCCGAGCACGCGCATGCCCCAGCGGTCACTGCCCCAGAACTCCGGAATGTGCATGGTGTAGTGCAGCTTGTAGAGGAACGAGACGAAGTTCTCGCGCGTCACCGGCCACACCGCGCCCCAGTAGCGCCGGCCGAGCTCTGCGCCGGTGTTGGGATCGAGGAATATCTGGTTGTAATCGAGGCTATATCGCTTGCCGGTGGCGGGATCGATCCGAGGCAACACGAAGAACCACAGCGAGTGGTCTTTTTCCGGCGTCATGAACATGTGGACGACGCGCGCGCGTGGATCGCGCTGCTCGATCAGCTTGGCGAGATCGATGGAGGGAATCGCCGGACCGCTGCTGGTCACGTCGAACAGCTGCTTGTTGAGCAAATCGTCGATCTCGTGATCCCACGAGATGATCGCGCCGGTAATGCCCGAAAAAAACAGAAAGCCGGCCGTGAGAAGGCCGGCCCAGCGATGTAGTCGCCCGAAGATCGATCTCATGGCGTTCGCCCGTTCTCTTGGGGTTGCCTCACCATCGATAGGTTACCTTGCCGATCGCCTTGCGCCCCTCCGCGTAGAAGCATCCCGAGAGGCTGTAGCAGGCAGCGACATAGCGCGTGTCGGCGAAATTGGTGACGTTCAGCGACAGGCGCCAATTGTCCTTGTTGTAGGCGAGCAGCGCATCCAGCACGGTGGCCGCTTCGACCTTGAAGGTGTTTTCGTTATCGCCCCAGGTCGCGCCGACATAGCGGATGCCGCCGCCGAACTGGACCCCGGCAAGCGGCCCGCTCCGCAGCGTGTAGTCGCTCCACAGCGAGGTGCGGTTGAGCGGCACCGTGGGGGGCGCCTTGCCGACATTTACCGGGTCCTGCGTGATCACGGCGTCGACATAGGCGTAGGCCGCGCGCAGGTTCCAGCCGTCGGCCAGCGACACCGTGCCTTCGAGCTCGATGCCGCGGGACTTCACCTGGCCGGTCTGTTCAGCGGTATAGAGCGGTGGCGGGTATGTAACGACGTTGGAGCGCGTCAGGTCGAACGCCGCGAACGTGAACAGGGCGTTCAGGCCGACCGGCTGGTACTTGACGCCTACCTCATACTGAACGCCGGTCTCCGGGTTGAGCAACTGGCCCGCCGCGTTGGTCGCCAGCACCGGCAGGAAAGATTCGGAATAGCTGAAATATGGCGCGATTCCATTGTCGAAATTGTACATGACCGCTGCGCGGCCGGTGAACGCCGAGGCGTCGGTCGTGGCCGAGGTGTTGAAGAGACCGCTGTCGACCTTCGTGGTGACGAAATCCTGGCGGCCGCCGAGCTGGAACGAGAGCCGGCCGAGCTTGATCTGGTCCTGCGCGTAGAGACCGACCTGCGATTGCTTGATGCCGGTGTTGTCGCTCATGGCCCCAATGGTCCAGTCGTAGCTGTAGACCGGGGTGAACACGTTGATCTCGGGGGCCGAGGTCGTCACGCTGTAGGCGGTGTCGCGGAATGAGGTGTTGCGGTAGTCTATGCCCACCAGCGTCGTGTGGCTGAGGAAGCCGGTGGTGAACCTGCCCTGCAGCTGATTGTCGACCGCGAAGGAATTGATGTACGAGTTGCTGGTGCTGCCGTAACGCGCAAGCAGACCCGCAGCCTCGTTGGTGTAGCCGCCGCCATAGAACACTTTTTCTTCGTTGTGCTGGTAGGCGTAGCGCAGATTCTGCCGGAAGGTGACGGCGTCGCTGAAGTCGTGCGAGAGCTGGTAGCCGACGGTCGCGATCTCGGTGTTGAAAGCGTCGAAACTGGGCACGCCCGCGAAAAACGAGACCGGGATGGTACGGCCGTTATTGGGCCACACCGTGCCCGAAGCCGGCAGGAACTGCAGTCCCCATCCTGCCCTGTCCCTCTGATAGTTGGCCAGGAAGGTGATGGTCGTATCCTCGTTCGGCTTGAAGGTGACGGCCGGCGCGATAAAGACGCGGTTGTCCTTGGTGAAGTCGACCTGGGTCTCGCCATCGCGAACGACGCCGGTCAGCCGCCACAGCACGGTGCCTTCCTTGTTGGCGGGGCCGCCCATGTCGAACTGGCCCTGATAGCGGTTGAAGCTGCCGCCCGAGATCGAGGCTTCACCGAACTGCTGCGCGGTCGGCAGCTTGGTAACGTAATTGAGGATGCCGCCGGTGCCGCTACCGCCATACATCGCCGACGACGGCCCCTTGAGGACCTCCAGGCGCTCGGCACCGTATGGATCGAGACCGTTGAAATGTACGTAGTTGCTGGATGGCACCCGCAGGCCGTCGATGTAGAGTCCCGGCATGGTCATGTCGAAGCCGCGGATCTGCAGGCCACCGAAGCGCGTGTCTGAACCGCCGTTGACATCGCCGCTGACGCCGGCGGTGTAGCGCAACGCCTCACCGATCGACACCGCACCCTGGTTTCTGACCTGATCGGTGGTGACGACGGAAATCGACTGTGGCGTTTCGATGAGCGGCGTGTCGGTCTTGGTCGCGGTGCCGGAGCGAGTCGCGACGAAGCCCTGCACCGGACCATTGGCGCGCTCGCCGGCGCCGGGGCCGGATGGGATCGCAGCCGGCACCGCTAGCGGCGCCCGGGCTGCGCGATTGGCGCGTGCGCCGCGCGTGGTTGCCGCGCGGCGGGATGGTTGGGCCGTGGCCGGGCGCGCCCGCTGCTGCGGCGATTCCACTGTGATTGGCGGGAGTGACGACTGCGCCAGCGCGGCGCCCGTCGGCAGGACGAGGGCAAATCCGCTGACTGCCCCGAGGCAGATCATCCGTGTCAGCTGAAGTCGAGTGGCGGAAGGCGAGTGGAACTCTTTTGGTCTCACGCTGCGTGTATCCTGAAGCCTGCCGGCTTGGCCGGTACGATTTTTTGAGGCCTCGCTCTAACGCAGGCACCTTCGCAGCGCGATGGGTGGTTACTAGAATTGCTCCAGATTGAGCAGTTCCGTTTACGGGTGGCCGCAACTGACGTGTGCAGACCAACAACGCAAATGCGGGCTAGCGCGGGCAATACTTTGGCAATCGCACGTGCGGTGGGATGCGGTGGCCGCTGATGTTGCGACTGACGAGCGTGGCTGAAGCGGACCGGGAAGTCGTGTGGTCCTGACGCCGCGATGCTGGCAATTCCGCCGTTGCGGCTGGAGCGGGTATTCGGCGTTACGACCTTTGAGTTGGGATAGCGGTCGGCGTTGCGGGAACGATCGGCCATATCAGCTGTTTATGAGATCACGAGCATCTTGGAGATGCAGCACGGTCGGCGATTGGCACCCGATGCTTGCAACGGAGCGGCAAAAAGCCCCGGCTGCTTTCAGGAGGAGCGAGATGGCCATCCATTTCAACCACACGATCTTGTCGACCCGCGACAGCAAGGCCTCGGCTAATTTCCTGGCCGAGATGCTGAATCTTCCGGCCCCGACGCGGTGGGGGCCATTTCAGATGGTCGCCACCGAAAACGGAGCCAATCTCGATTACATGGACACCGACGGCGAAATCACGCCGCAGCACTACGCCTTCCTGGTTAGCGAAGCCGAATTCGACGAGATTCTCGGCCGGATTACGGATCGAAAGCTGTCCTACTGGGCCGATCCCGGGCGGAGCCAATCAGGGGAGATCAATCGTCACGACGGCGGACGCGGTGTCTATTTCCAGGACCCGAACGGCCACCTGCTTGAACTTATCACCCGCCCGTATGGCAGCGGCGGGTGGAATCCTTGAGGTCCGGTCGTGCGACGTCCGCTCCACTTCCAGAGCAGACATCGCACGGCACTTGGACGTGATCATGGTTTACGATCGTCGAAGCACCGAGGCTCTCGGATATCGAAGAACCGCCGCTACCTCACCGCGATCGGTGACACCGTCGAGCCGGAGCCGCCCTGAATCTTGAGCGGCTGCATCACGAAGGCGAATTCTCCGACGCCCTTTTGCGCGAGTTCGTCAAGCTTGAGGTTCTCCAGCAGGTGGATGCCGTTTACGACAAGCGCGATCTGGTGCACCGGCAGCGACAATTGCTTGTCGGGGTTGGGCGAGACTTCGACTGGCCAGTTGTCGGCACCGAGCAGCATCGGGTCTTTCGTGGCGAGCCAGAGCGCGGCCGGCACGCCGATGCCGGGGCAGGATTTCACGTAGCGTGGATTGTCCTTGCCATAGATCTTGCCCCAGCCGGTGTGGATGAGCACCGCGTCGCCGGGCTGCAGCGTCAGGTTCTGCTTCTTCAGCGCGCCTTCGAGATCCTCCACGGTGATTTCGTAATTGTCACCCAGCATCTCGACGCCCTTGAAGCCCGCGACGTCGATCAGGACGCCGCGGGTGAACAGCGTGCCGACATTGTGGATGCCGAACTTCTTGAAGCCGTTGCGCTCGGCGTTCTCGTCGACCTTCTGGCAATTGTACCAGCTGTTGAGATGGGTCTGGTGTGCAAAGCCGTCGAACTGCGTGCCGACCTGGCCGAGTTCGGTGACGACGAGTTCTTCGTTCGAACCGCGCATGTTGGAGAACTGGTTCATGAAGGGTGCGCTTGGTGTGCACGTCGAAGCGCCGTGTCCCGAAAAACGGCATGCTGGGACCGAGCACGTATGCGAGCTCGATGACCTCGCCGCTCTTGATCAGCTTCGCGGCGTTCATCACGGCCGCTGGTTTCTGGTGATTGGCCGAACCGCGCTCGTCGGCGGCGCCCCATTTCGAGGGGCAGCGCTGGCTTTCCGCCGGAACGGTCCAGCTTGGCGCTTGCGCATAGGCGGCGGCGGAAAACGCAAGCGTGATCGCCGCACCCAAAGTGAATGCTTTCATCCCAATTCCTCCCAAGAGCGGGTGCTCTGGAAAACGGCACCCCAGGATAGAGTATGCGGGTCCCGTCCGAGCGGTTCAAGGCATGACAACGTGCCTGAGACGATCTGCCATCCGGGCGAGGTAATCCAGATTGTGCTGCAACGGAATTGCAGAAGCACGCTAAGATAGCGCGAAGCAGACGCAACTATCGACGTCGGTTGGGTGCCAAAGCAGACCCTGCACCGCAGCAAACAACATGGTGCCTCCGACGAAAAACACGCTAGATTGAAGTCGCCACGTGCTCGCGATTCGGAGGAGCCATGTCAACACAGCGCCGGCGAGGCTTGCAGGGTGCGGGTCCAGCGAAGCGACCAACCGTCGATAAATATCCTGCCCGGCGATTTCCAATCCAACATGGAATTCAGAAACTGGAAGAAGAACTGAATGCCTTCAACGACCGGATCGCAGAATTGGAAGATGAAGGCCACCGCGGTCATGCGATGAACGTGTTGAAGGCAAATGCGATAGATCTTGCGCAACGGATCGACGAACTTCGCAGCGTGCTGGTCGAACCCACAACGAGAGGTCGGTCTCCGTAGGCTGCTCCAGGCGATGCCCTCAGGCTCAGTCTCTGATGCCCTCAGGCTCAGTCTCTTAGAGCTTTCTCGTGAGCTTTTAGCGCGGCAGCCATCAGCTTCGGCAGGCTCCTGGCATAGGACTCAATGAATGCCGCATCGCCGCACGCTTGAGGGGCGCGGGCGGCCTGCTCGGCGATGCGAGCGGCCTTCGCCTCGCACTTCGCGAATATGTGCCAAAACCATTCCGGCTTTTTAGCCATCGCATGCTTATGCCTCTTGAGGACTGCGGCCCCAACGGCGCTCATCGCACTTACCGCACCCGCGCTCAGAGTACTGAGGGCTTGCGCGCTGATGATATCTTCGCGCGCTTGCGCGGGGCCGGCGGATGCGGTTGCTCGAGCTTTGGTCGGCATGATCGGCTCCTGATGCGCCCCATCGATTGCACCCAGCATCAGCCCGCGAAGTTGAGGAACACTCAATTTAAATAGGTTGCGAACCGTTTTGGATTTCGCTCCGTTTTATCTTTCTTTTTAGGTTCCCGAAGGCACTGCTTCAAAGCAGTGCAGGCGCGGACACGGACGGTCGTGTCGCCGCTTGCGCCGCCGGGCGCCTCATTTTTCCAGCCCTCGGGCGATCTTGCCCTTGATCTTCTTCGCTTCGGCTGGATCGGGCTTGAGCGACAACGCCTGTTCCCAGGATTTGCGTGCCTCGTCCTGGCGTCCCGCCCGCCAGTGCACATCGCCGAGATGGTCTCTTATTTCGCTATACGTTGGTTCGAGAGCGGCCGCGCGCTCCAGGACCTTGATCGCCTCCGGGTAGTCGCCGAGGCGGTAGTGCGCCCAGCCGAGACTGTCGAGCATGTTGCCGTCGTCCGGCCTGAGCTTGACGGCCTTCTCGAGCAGTGCCAGGCCTTCCCTGAGCTTGAGCTTCCGCTCGACCCAGTTATAGCCGAGTTGATTGAGCACGTCGGGTTGATCGGGATCGAGCTCCATCGCCTTGAGAAAATTCACCTCGGCCTGAGGCCATTTGCCGAGCCGCTCAAAGCTCACGCCGCGGTAAAGCCAGTAGGTCCAGTGCGCCTTCTCCGGCTTGCCGGCCAGTTCGATCGCCTTGCCGTAATCCCTGGCGGCGCGATCGAAATCGCTCTTGCCGCGCCAGGCATCGCCGCGACCGCTATACGCCCGCAGATTTTTCGGATCGAGGCGGATCGCCTCGCTGTAATCCTTGATGGCGCGGTCATTGTCGCCCTTGCTGGCGTAGACGCTGCCGCGATTGGCATAGGCCGCCGTATCTTTCGGCCTGAGGCGGATCGCCTCGTCGTACTCCTTGATGGCGCGGTCAGAATCGCCCTTGGCGACGAAAACAGCCGCGCGATTGAAATAGGCGGACACATATTTCGGGTCGAGGCGGATCGCCTCGCTGTAGTCAGCGATGGCGCGGTCGTTTTCGCCCTTCTCCCTGTGCATATTGCCGCGATTGTAATAGGCAATCACATATTTCGGATCGATGCGGATGGCCTCGTCGAAATCTTTAATGGCGCGATCGTTATCGCGTTTGCTGGAGTAGACGACGCCGCGGTTGTAATAGGCCTTCGCATCTTTCGGATCGAGACTGATCGCCTCGTCGTATTCCTTGATGGCGCTGTCGTAATCGCCCTTGGTGACGTAAACCACCCCGCGATTGAAATAGGCCGCCGCATATTTCGGGTCGAGGCGGATCGCCTCGTTGTAGTCCTTGATGGCGAGGTCGTGATCGCCCTTGTCCCTGTAGGCGCTGCCGCGATTGAAATAGGCAACCACAAATTTCGGATCGAGGCGGATCGCCTCGTTGAGATCCTTGATGGCACGTTCGTTGTCGCCCTTGTTGGAGTAGGCGCCGCCCCGATTGCTGTAGGACGTCGCATTTTTCGGATCGAGGCGGATCGCCTCGGCGAAATCCTTGATGGCGCGGTCGTGATCGCCCTTTTCGGAGTAGGCGTGTCCGCGATCATTATAGTCGTCGGCATTCTTTGGGACCAACGCCGTTTGTCCCGCTCTCGGCCGCAGCCGCGCCGCCTCGTCGAAATCCTTCCTGGCCCGGGCGGCGTCTCCCCTGTTTTCATGGGCCCGCCCGCGGATCTCATAGGCAAGCGCATATTTCGGATCGAGGCTGATCGCCTCGTCGTACTCCTTGATGGCGCGGTCGTAATCGCCTTTGAAGAAGTAGGCGCCGCCACGATGCAAATAGGCGCTCGCGTCTTTCGGATTGAGGCGGATCGCCTCGCTGTAATCCTTGATGGCGCGGTCGTGATCGCGCTTGCTGGTGTAGGCAAGCCCGCGATTGAAATAGGCCTCCGCAAAATTCGGATCGAGGAGGATCGCCTCGTCGTGATCCCTGATGGCGCGGTCGTTGTCGCCCTTGCCGGAGTAGGCATTGCCGCGATTGCTATAGGCATCCGCCAATTTCGGATCGAGGCGGATCGCCTCGTCGTGATCCCTGATGGCACGATCGTTATCGCCCTTGCTGTGGTAGGCCTTGCCGCGACCGGTATAAGCAAGCGCATATTTCGGATTGAGGCGGATCGCCTCGTCGTAATCCTTGATGGCGCGGTCGTAATCGCCTTTCAAGAAGTAGGCTCGACCGCGGGCGTTATAGGCACGTTCAACTTTCGGATCGAGGCGGATCGCCTCGTCGTAGTCCTTGATGGCGCGGTCGTTATCGACGGTGCCGTAGGCATAGCCGCGATTGACGTAGGCGTTGGCGCGGCTTGTCTCGCTCTCGGCCGCGCCGCGTCCCAACACCTCCGTGCATCCGGCGATCTTGCGTTCCTGATCGGCGATTTGACCGCAATCCTCCCACGCCTTGTCCGCCGCGGGGGCCGGCGACGCGAGCAGGGGCAGGAGCGCCGGAGCAAGGAAAAGGGTTAGGAAAAGGCAACGCCGAAACATCTCGTACTCCATCCAAAGCGCGTAGGGGGAGGCGGCGCGGCGCATATCGTCGTCACGGCGTGGATCGCGCCCCCGGGTATGGCCAGCATAGCCTGCGACGAGAATGAGGCCGCTCGCGCGATTGCGCAAGGCGAAGATGAAGGCTCGTCCATGCCCATGTGCATTCTGTCGTCTTGTTCGAGCGCGTGCGGCCATGGCGGGCAACTCACCGTTACTTACCGGAAATAGCCGCCGCCCTCTTTCGAACGGCCGCTTCTGGCCGCAAAGGAGACGTTAATGCGCAAACAAATGCATTTGAGCTCGTGACTGATTGCGAATGAACAGGACCAATGTTGTGCATGCCGATGCATCGATGCGCAGGGTTTGAAACGCCTCTCTCAAGATTTGACGAAATCGCGCGATGGCGTACTTCAAATATTGCCGATTGGCTCCAATGAGCATCAGGCGCGACTGTCTGATCCGGGATCTGGCGCTGTAAAGGGCGGAAAGGGATTGAAGCACTATGAGGTGGTGGACTTCACTCCCCGTGACCTTTTCCGGTTTCTGCTAGGTTATCTTCGGGGCCTTCGGTCACGTTGGACGGAGCAGGCCCCCTCGCGAAGGGCGTCGTCATGGCGTCGTAGTTACTCGCAAGACGCAACAGTCGTTTCTTGATGAAGGGGTCGGCTTCGTTGGCAAGTTGCCTGATATGCCGGGCTCGGTCTTTATAAAACGCGTCGTCCATAAAGATCCCCAAATGCGGCAGGTCCGGCATCCAGCGGCTAGTGGCTTGGAACGATTAGCAGAGCCCTGAAGACGCTCGTGTGAACGAGATCACAAGAGCATGCAAAATGAACGATCAGTGGAACTTTGGCGGCTCGGCACGAATGTTCGTCGCGCCAAATGGAGTTGGTAGCCTGATAGCAAAGTGCAACGGACCATCGGGCGCAAACGGCCGCTTCTGGCGCGAAGCGGCCATTCGGCCAGATGCGGATGTCAGTGCCTTACGTCAAACGCGAATCGATCGGTGGCTACAAACGACGACGACATCGCGCGACGCATAGCGCGCTGTATCGGATCAAAGCGCTGTTTCAGCACAAGACTTTGATGGACGTTGCATCGAAGGTTACCAGTCCTCGTCATAGATCCACTCTCTTTGGATTCGAGGCCGCGCCCTTACGTGCGGCGACGGAAGCGTGCGCTCGGGCTTGCGCAAGGTCGGAGTCGGCTGCGCCGGAGGCGGTGACGTCTTGGGCGGGTTCTGCTCGGAAACTCTCGCCAGTACGCGTTTCATCTCTTCCTGGTTCGCCTTGAGCTCCTCAATGGCCTTTGAACTGTCGCGGACTATTTGTTGCTGGTTCGCCTTGAGCTGTTCGATGTTTCGCTCGAGATTCGCGAGATCGCGCGCCATCGTTTGCAGCAACTCTGTGTGATCAGGAAGCGCTGCAGTGGTTGTCGGCGCGGCGTCTTGCGGTGCGGTCTGAGGCAAGGGCGATGCTTGCGGTGGTGTTGGCTCCGCCGCGGCCACTTGAACGGTAGATGGCGCCTGCAGGGCGGGTACCGGCGGATTTTCCGACGGCAATGTTGAAACCAGCTGGGGGGCCCAACGGGCGACAACCAGCTTGGCCCCGGCTCCATAGGAGGACTGCAAAACCAGGGCAGCGACAACGATGCACGCCGCCAGCACCAGGCCGACGAGCGCCCGGCGCGCCGGCTTTCCAGGCGGTGATTGCGGGCGAGGTCCGGCCGAAGGAGGTCCGGCCGAAGGTGGACGCTCGGCATCGTGCTCCATTTTTGCAACCTGTTCACTCACGCGCGCAAGCTCTTCACTCGCGCGTGTGATCTGTCCGTAGGCGTGCGCGAGTCGTTCATCGGTGCGCGGGACCGGGGCATCGGGGGAGGCATTTGCCTTCGAAGTGGGTGTGGAGTTCATTGGCGCTTCCCTTTTCCGTCCAACGTCATCCCAAGGTTGAGGTCGACTATTCGTCGGGTCGACCAGCCGCCGACACTGCGTTCAGTCTTGTTCAAAGAATGGCCGCATGATGGAGAGAATGCTCCTATGCTGGTCGGACATCAGCAGACCAGCCGGGCCGGCCTATAGGTGCCGTCTCCAGGCCTGCTCAAAGCAATCGAACAGGCAATCAGCTCAGATGGTGGGCCTTCTGGAGGCCGTAAACCGATGTTGGAATGCCTTCCATTCGTGCCTTCAACTGGAGGGACAGAAACTGGGAGTAGTGACGTGACTGGTGCAGGTTACCGCCATGGAACCAAAGCCCCTCCTGCTGCGTCGGCTTCCACATATTTCGCTGTTCGCCTTCCCATGGGCCGGGGTCTTTGGTCGTATTCGAGCCCAGTCCCCAGACCTTACCGACCTTGTCGGCAACTTCCCTGGAGATCAGGTCCGCGGCGAAGCCGTTCATCGAACCGTAGCCGGTGGCGTAAACGACGAGCTCAGCCGGCAGCTCGGTCCCGTCGGTCAAGATGACGAAATGTTCCGTGAGCTTTTTGACATCGACGCCGCTCTTCAGCTTGATGCTGCCATTGGCTACCAATTCCGAAGCGCCGACGTCGATGTAGTATCCGGATCCACGCCGCAGGTATTTCATGAACAAACCGGAATCGTCGTCACCATAATCGAGCAGGAAGCCTGCCTTCTCGAGGCGTTTGTAGTAATCGGCATCGCGTTCCCTGATCGCGTTATAAACCGGGATCTGGAACTCGTGCAGAATCTTGTAAGGCAGTGACGCAAAGATCAGGTCGGCCTTGGCCGTTGTCATTCCAGACTGGACCGCCTGTTCGGAGTAAAGCGAGGCCAATCCGAGCTCCATCAGCGAGTCCGACTTCACAACGTGGGTCGTCGAGCGCTGAATCATGGTAACGTCCGCTCCGGCTTCCCAAAGCGCGGCACAAATATCGTGGGCGGAATTGTTCGAGCCGATCACCACGGCTTTCTTGTTCTTGTATTTGTCCGGCCCCGGATGCTGCGACGAATGGTGGTGATCGCCCTTGAAAATCTCCATGCCTTCGAATTTCGGCGTGTTGGGCTTGGCTGACATTCCCGTCGCTAGTACGAGCTGTTTTGGCTTGAGGACGATTTCCTTGCCGTCGCGCTGCACGATGACGGTCCACTCGCGGCTCTTCTCGTCGTAGGATGCCTTCTTGCATTCGGTTGAGCCCCAGTAATTGAGCTCCATCACCTTTGTATACATTTCGAGCCAGTCCCCGATCTTGTCCTTCGGTGAGAAGACCGGCCAGTTCCGGGGAAACGGCAGATAGGGCAGATGATCATACCAAACAGGATCATGCAGGCAGAGTGACTTGTAGCGTTTGCGCCAGCTGTCGCCGGGGCGTTCGTTCTTTTCGATGATGATTGTCGGCACATTGAGCTGGCGCAGCCGGGCTCCGAGTGCGATGCCGCCCTGACCGCCACCAACAATGACACAATAGGGTTGGCGCGTGTAGCCGAGTTCGGCAGCTTCGGCCTCGCGTTCTTCCTTCCACGTTTTTCGATTGCGTTCGGCGCCGTGTTTTGCCCCCATCGGACGGTCGAAGCCCACGGCCTCTTCGTGTCCCTTGAGTTCGCTCATGGTCGTCAGCAACGTCCAGATCCGGCCGTCTTTCAGGCGGATGTGGCCAAAGCCACGCGCGACCTCCGTTTCGAATTGTATCCAGCTCTCTATTATTCCGTCTGTTTCGGAAGCGTCCTCTCCGTCCGCAATTTTCCAGTTCGACGGTTTCGTATCGGCGAGCCGCGCCTTGAGCATGTCGCGAACCTGTTCCTTGCCCTCCATTGTCTTGATATTCCAGGTGAAGGTAACGAGGTCGCGCCAGTAGCAGTCAGCCTGAAAGAGATCGACGGCGCGTTCCACCTCGCCAGCGGACAGCGCTTTGTCGAGCGCGTTGAGCAGATCAGACATTTTTCCGTCCGGGGCCTTGTCGAGCATGATGTCCTCCCTTGTGCCGATGGCAGAGCTGCGCTCTTTTCTCGTTCCGGCGAACTGAAGCCGAGGCGCCCGACGAAAGCGATGAGCTCGCGCAGTGTCATTCGGTCATTCAGGACATATCTAAATTCTAGCACTTTGCGGCGAAGAGGCGAGGGGGAATCAGCCAATCGGGGTCAGAATGCGGCCAGGCATCGGGATTGGGTCCGATACCTGATTTTCAGGGAACGTCCGGTTTTTTGACGCGCAAGCGACCGCAACGAGCAGCGCATGCTGAGCCATCGAGAGATCTCCTCTCGTTCAGAAAGGCTGAGCGCCTGTTTGGCACGGTGCCGATCCGGAGGACGAATGCCGTTGGCCTGCCAGCGATCCCAGATCTCGGATCGCTGGGCCGCCGAGTAGTAAATGCGACGTCGCTGCTTCATGTCCACACTCCATCTTTGCTAAAAGATTAGAGTGTTGCGCTGACCAATTGAGCCCACCCCCCATTTCGGACATTCGATTGCAATGCTAATGCGAACATCACCGCGACACGACGTTACTTCGGAGAATGGACCACTAGCGAATGCAGAGGAGGCCAGCATGACGATTTACATTTCTCAAGGTCGTTACACCGCAGCGGCCATCAAGGGGATGACGGCGAAGCCGGAGGACCGTTCCGAGGCGGTCGCGGAGTTGTTCGCCGCCGCCGGTGCTCGACTGATCAGTTGGTATCTGACTTTGGGACCCTACGATTGGCTAATCATAGCGGAAGCGCCGGATGAACCCACGATGATTTCAGCGGTGCTTGCAGCCGCGGCGGGTGGAAGCCTTTCAGACATAACCACTACCGTGGCGCTCACGGCGAGTGATACGGCAAAGGCCTTCCAGCGGGCAGGCGAGCTTACTCTGAAATTCAGATCGGCGGGCCGTGCTGATTACTACGGAGTAGGGATCGATTCGGGCCGTGAGATCGGCGAGGCTTGAATGCCAAATTCCGGGATCGGCGCTGCCGCCGACATGACGGAGCCAGCAGGGTCGTGGGCAATAGGCGTGCCCGCTGCTGCTTCGTCAGCCGAGCGTGGGCTGCCGGATCGCTAATGCAACTCGAGCGAACGGCCGTTTCCGGCGCAAGGCAGCCGCTTGTTGCTGTTTGCAATTTGGCATCGTTCGGCCGCATTATGCGCGCTTGATGGCTTGCGGGGCATGACGCCCGCGGTGAACCGAAGGGAGGACCGACATGACGGTTTCGACGGAACGCGCAGTCCTTGCCGGTGGCTGCTTCTGGGGTGTGCAGGATTTGCTGCGCCGCTATCCCGGGGTGATTTCAACGCGGGTGGGCTATACCGGCGGCGAGGTGCCGAATGCGACCTACCGCAACCACGGCAATCACGCGGAAGGCATCGAGATCATCTTCGATCCGAAAGTGATCAGCTATCGCAAGCTGCTGGAGTTCTTTTTCCAGATCCACGATCCCTCGACCATGAATCGCCAGGGCAACGATCTGGGCCCGAGCTACCGGTCGGCCATCTTCTATACCAATGACGAGCAGAAGCGGGTCGCGGAAGACACCATCGCCGATGTCGATGCATCCGGATTGTGGCCCGGCAAGGTCGTTACCGAGGTGGCGCCCGTCGGGCCGTTCTGGGAGGCGGAGCCCGAGCATCAGGATTATCTGGAGAAATATCCTGATGGGTACACCTGCCACTTCATCCGGCCGGACTGGACGCTGCCGCACCGGGCGGAGAAAGCGGAGCCGGGGGTGAGGGGAGCCGCGTGACCAAGGCCTCCGATCTGCTGGTGGCCGCCCTCGAAAACGAGGGCGTCGAATACATCTTCGCCATTCCCGGCGAGGAGAATCTCGACGTGCTGGACTCGCTGCGGCGCTCGAAGATCAAGCTGGTGCTGACGCGGCACGAGCAGGCTGCCGGTTTCATGGCGGCCACCTATGGCCGGCTCACCGGACGGGCGGGCGTCTGTCTGACGACGCTCGGTCCCGGCGCGCTCAACCTGACGACATCAGCGGCCTACGCGCATCTCGGCGCGATGCCGATGGTGATGTTGACGGGGCAAAAGGCGATCCGGAGCAGCCGTCAGGCGCGTTTCCAGATCGTCGACATCGTCGCGACCATGCGGCCGCTGACCAAGATGGCGACGCAGATCGTGTCGGCACAGAGTATTCCGACCCTGGTTCGCGATGCTTTCCGCGTGGCGCAGCAGGAGCGGCCGGGCCCGGTGCATCTCGAACTGCCCGAGGACATCGCGGCCGATGACGCCACCGCCGATATGATTCCGCCGCACACCGTCGAGCTGCCGGTGGCGCCATCGGCGGCGATCGATCGCGCCGCCGCCATGATCATGGCCGCCAAGAAGCCGCTCGTGATGCTGGGCGCCGCGGCGAGCCGGACGCTGCTCGCCGAGCCGCTGTCGGCGTTCGTGCGGCGATGCAAGATTCCGTTCTTCAATACCCAGATGGGCAAGGGGGCCGTCAATGCCGGCTCCAATCTCTACATGGGCACGGCGGCGCTGTCGGAACGGGATTGGGTGCACGAGGCCATCGACCAGGCCGACCTGATCATTTCGATCGGCCATGACACCGTCGAGAAGCCGCCGTTCCTGATGGGCCATGACGGCCCGCAGGTGATCCATGTCGGCGTCACGCCGGCGACGGTGGAGCAGGTCTACTTCCCGCAGGCCGAGATCGTCGGCGACGTCGGCGCGGGCCTTGCCGCGCTCGCCGATCGCCTCGAAGGCAAGCTCCCCAACGGTCAGGCATTGCTGGGCCTGCGCGAAGGCATTCTCGCCCATCTCGCCGAGCGCTCGACCGAGGACCGGTTTCCGCTGACGCCGCAGCGCATCGTGCACGACGTCCGCGCCGTCATCCCGCCTGACGGCATCGTGGCCCTCGACAACGGCATGTACAAGATCTGGTTCGCCCGCAACTATCGCACCAGCGTCGCCAACACGCTGCTGCTCGACAACGCGCTGGCGACCATGGGGGCGGGGCTGCCTTCGGCGATCGCAGCGGCGCTGCTCCATCCCAAGCGGCGCGTGCTCGCGGTCTGCGGCGACGGCGGCTTCATGATGAATTCGCAGGAGCTGGAAACGGCGGTGCGGCTCAAGCTGAACCTCGTCGTGCTGATACTGGAGGATCGCGCCTACGGCATGATCCGCTGGAAACAGGAAGTCGACGAGTTTCCCGACTTCGGCCTGGAGTTCGGCAACCCTGATTTCGTCGCTTATGCCAAATCATATGGCGCCAAGGGCGCGCGCGTCGGCAAGGTCTCGGAACTCTCGACGATGCTGGAGGCCGCTTTCAGTGCAGGCGGCGTGCATCTCGTCGTGGTGCCCGTCGACTACAGCGAGAACATGCGCGTGCTGGTCGAGGAGCTGCACGCCGGCGTCCCGGGTGGTTGAAAATTTCAGCGCCGGGCTTGTGACCACTCACCAAAATGGCGACGCAGATCGTCTCCGCGCAAAGCATTCCTGCCCTGGTTCGCCCGGTGCATCTCAAACTGCCCTAGGCGGAAAATTTAATGCGAACCTCGCCGAGAGGACCATAATCGGCCACATGCTCATCGCCTGGCCGCGCCAGTGCCATGCCGGTCAACGTGCCGGTGCTGACCATCGCTCCGGCTTTGAGGCCGATACCGGTACGCGAGAGTTCGTTGGCGAGCCATGTGAGTGGCACCAGCGGATGGTCGATGGCGTCCGCCGCGCGCCCACGGCGTTTCACGACGCCGTTCACCCACAGCACGGCTTCCTGCCCGGCGATGTCCTTGCTGCGCCAATCTGCGATTGGCTCCCCGTAGATGATGAAGCCTGATCCGCTGCCATCGGCCAGAATGGCCGTCAGGGGCGGGAACGACGCGTCGTGCACGAAACGGCATTCGGCAAGCTCGAGCCCGGGGTGAAGCGACAAAATCGCGTCGGCAACTTCGCTTTCAGAATAGGGCTGCTCGCGCGGCGGCATATCCTTTCCCAGCAAAGCTGCGTATTCGATCTCCGAAAGCGGATGCAGCAGCCTGCGCCCTGCAAAATTCGTCGGACTGGCGAGAATGAACTGTTTGAAGACGCGACCGTAGATGGGGCGGTCGGTGCGCAGCGCCCGTTGCATCTCCGCTTTCATCGCGGCGATTTTCCAGCCGCCGACGCTCCAACCGAGTTCCCGGCCGATGTCTGCCGCGATCGTGTAGGCCGTGCCCACATCCGGAGGGACGAGGGAGGGATCAAGCCCGCTTTGCTGGCGATTCTCGCGACGGAGTGTGGACAGCAACGTCGTCAGGCCATGCTGCATTTTGAGTTTCCCGGTTGATTCACGACATGGTCGACGCAACCTGCGCCGCCGCCCTCCGCATCAGCCTTTTGGCGCTTTGTTTTGAGCCGTGAAGATTCCGCTGGCGCGTGCGATCCACCGGTCGTCGGCCATCACCGCCGCCTGTGCGAAGCCGAGCGTATTGCCGGCCCGTACGCGATCCACGACGACCGTGACGTGTTGACCGGCGACTGCCGCGGCCAGGTAATCGATGTTGAGCGACGTGGTCAGGTAGCGCGAGGTCGCCTCAGGGCGGCTAGCCACATTGTGGCCAAGCGCCATGTCACAAAGCGTTGCGATCAGGCCGCCATGGGCGCGGCCGCGCGCATTGCAATGTCGTTCCTCGATGGCAAGCCCGATCTCAATCACCCCGTCGCGTTCGCGTTGCCAAAATGGGCCAATGCTGTCGAGAAATGGACTGGGTTTGACGAACGGTTCCCAGTCGCTCACGCGGCCCTCCGTTGGGCAATGAATTGTTCCAGCTTGAACACCCGCACGGCATTGCCGCCGAGGAAGAGAGCTTTTGCTTCGTCGTCAAGTGCGAGTTCGCCCAGTCCCTCCAGCGCCTTGGCGGCCCTGATCATCGGATAGTTGGTGCCGAACAGGACCTTCTCCCGGCCGTGGCCACGCATGTACTGCACCAGCTCCGCCGGATATCGCTTCGTGGTATAGGCCGATGTGTCGATGAAGACGTTTTCGTGCTTGGTCGCGACCGCGATCATCTCCTGAGTCCAGGGATAGCCGATGTGACCGGCGACGATCCGAAGCTCCGGAAATTCGAGCGCGACCTCGTCGATGTAGGGAATCGGGCGCCCCGTTTCCGACGGCCGCAGCGGGCCGGTATGGCCGACCTGCGTGCAAAACGGAATATCGAGTTCGATGCATTCGGCGTAGAGCGGATAGTAGCGCCGGTCGGTCGGAGGAAGATTCCAAAGCCACGGCACGACCCGCAAAGCCCGAAAGCCAAGCTGCTTCACGGCCCTGCGCAGTTCGCGGACCGCGTCCATCGGTTTGTGCAGGGATGCGCTTGCAACGCCGATGATGCGGTCGGGATACGCGGCTG
Source organism: Bradyrhizobium sp. AUGA SZCCT0176 (assembly GCF_018130145.1). Lineage (GTDB taxonomy): Bacteria > Pseudomonadota > Alphaproteobacteria > Rhizobiales > Xanthobacteraceae > Bradyrhizobium. Next base: position 768,467 of record NZ_JAFCMB010000001.1, read on the forward strand.
CAACGGCGGCAACCTCGTCGTTGGAAATCATCCATCCGTCGGGGGCACACCATGCTGCAGCGAGCCCCGCGGTAACATGGCCTTCGTCCATGGCCGAGATAGTCATTTCCGGCGTGATCACCGCAGGCCGGGGTGTCGCGCGTGTCCAGCGGCGAAGCGAGGCGAACATTTCGTTGGCGGAATGGCGTTCGGTTGGATGCTGCATCCACGCATCGACAATCATACTAACTCTCCAGGTTTACGACGGATCGGATCGCGCATTCCGCAAGAAAAGCTGTGTGCTCGCGCGGATCGCTGCGCTCGCGTCCGGATAACCAGGCGCGACAATGTATCTGGGCGGGGCCGATGATCTGGCTGGTGAAAATCGAGATCGGCATACCGCGTATCGCGCCGGATGCGACATGCGGATCGAACCAGCGCGCCATGCCGGCCCGGAAAGCAGAATTGACTTCCTGCTGATCCTTCCGAATTTCGGTCAGCCATTCTGCTCGCGATTGCTCGAACAGGAAATTGGCTTCGCGGCGACTTTCCACGACCCATCGAAGATGGGCTGCGACCAGTTCAGCAACCCCGGTGGCGGCGTCCGGATCCTGGCTCAAAGGCGCGAGCATTGCTGCGTGGTAGGAGCGAAGCGCCCGCAGGAACAGTTCCGCTGCGAGACCACGCTTCGATCCGAAGAAATGGAAGAAGCTGCCGTTTGAGGCGCCGGCCAATTCACAGACCGACATCACAGTGGCCTGGTCGAACCCGACTTTGTCAAAGGTTCGCAGGCCTGCCGCCAAAATCGCGTCTTTCGCAGCGCCGTATGGGTTCATAACCATTAGATTTACATTCTAGAGTGTGACTCTAGTTAGCATTGTGCTCGCCTGAGCACAAGCATTTTCAACCTCGAATGTCCGTTGGGTGAAAGCCGGCTTTTCGGGAATGCCGGATTTGGCGCGAAGCCGACGTTCCGCTATGGCCGATCGCCTGGAGGGCAAACTCCGCAACGCTCGGCGCTGCTGGATTTGCCGGGCTGCCTTCGGCGATCATGGCGGGATTGATTCATCCGAACCGGCGGGTGCTCGCAGTCTGCGGCTACGGCAGCTTCATGATGACGCAGGACTGGAAACGGCGGAGCGGCGGGGCAGTGCGACACAAGACCCGGATATCGCGTTGCCCATCCGGGCTACGGACCACAACATCTAGCCCGACGGGCAAATCACTTCTGACTTACAGAAATCGTGTCAAGTGCAAAATTTCTGTAAATCAAAAATATTTCCGTTGTCGGCCGACCCAAATCAGTGCGCATCTATCGCCATCCCGTCCCACTCAGAGGGCGTCGGCCGTCGTCACGGACGTTGGGCGGGTTGCGGTGGACGCTGGTCTACGTCTGACGATGGCGTGGACCTAGCGTACGGCAAAACCGTGTGGTCCTGGCGCCCGTTGCAGGCGTCAAGCTGTCGAAGAAGCGCGAGCGGAAACGGCAGCGACGGAGTCAACCCAGAACTCGTCTCCGGGGAGAGCACGGCATAAGCCGTAAAGCCATTGCGCAGGGAAGGCCGGGTGTTCTCCGCTGCCCTGTATGCTCGTGTGCAGCCTACTTAGTGCAAACCGCACACGAGACCGCGGGTGCAGCGCGCACCCGGTCTTCCCTGCGCCCTCTTATTTCGAGGGCGGGAAGTTTCCAGCAAAGCTCGGGCGCAATGCGTCGCGAGAATGCGAAGCTGCGTTTAGGTCACGCTGCAACAACAAACACCGCCGTCGTCCCGGCTTTGAGCCGGGACCCATACGCCGCAGCGGTTGTTGTTTCGCACGATAGTCGACGGCTTTTTTCAACAACAGATGACCGGGGTTATGGGTCCCGGCGTTCGCCGGGACGACACCTGTATTTATGCGACCCCTACAGCAAATCCCCGCCCACAGCACTCGCCGTCGTGCCATGCTCGCGGAACGCCTTGATGACGTTCTTGCCGATCTTCCACCGGTGCACCTCGTCCGGACCGTCGACCAGCCGCTGCGAGCGCACCTGCGTGTACCATTTGGCGAGCGGCGTATCCTGGCTGAAGCCGAGCGCGCCGTGGAGCTGGATCGCGGTGTCGATCACCTTGTGCACCATGTGCGCATGGTAGACCTTGGCGATCGAGTTCTCCTGCCGGATATCAAGGCCCTTCTCCGCCTTGTAGGCGATATGGAGGAGCATAAGCCGGCCGATATAGAGCTGCTCGGCGCAGTCGGCGAGCATGAACTGCACGGCTTGCCGGTCGGCGAGCAACTGGCCGAAGGTCGAGCGTTTGGTGATGTGGCCGACCGCCATGTCGAGCGCGCGCTGCGCCTTGGCGACGTTGTGCATGCCGTGGCGAAGGCGGCCATAGGCCAGCCGGTGCTGGCCCATATTGAAACCGTTGCCTTCGCCGCCGAGCAGATTGTCGGCCGGCACTTTCAAATCCTTGATCTCGATCTCGGAGTGGCCACCGTGGATCGCGTCGGCATGCGGCCCCTCGATCGCCATGTTGGCGACGTTGCGCTTGATCTTGTAGCCGGGGTTCGGCAGTTCGACGATGAAAGTCGAGTGCTGCTTGTGACGCGGCGCGTTCGGATCGGTTCTGGCGACCACCAGCGCCATGTCGGCGACGCTGGCCGAGGACGAAAACCATTTCTCGCCGTTGAGGATGTAATTCTCGTTGCCGTCCTTCACGGCCGTGGTCTGCATGCCGGTGGCGTCGGCGCCGGCGGCCTTCTCGGTCATCGAGAAGCAGATGCGCTTGTCGCCGTTCAGCAGGGGTTTAAGGAACTTCTCCTTCTGATATTCCGTGCCGTGGGCCAATATCGTCATCATCGAGGCGTCGTCGGGGCCCTGCGTGTTCATCGACAGCGCCCCGAGCATGCTTTCGCCGAGCTCCATCTGCACCAGCGCGTTGGCCAGCGGACCGAGGCCCATGCCGCCATATTCCTTCGGCACCCACGGGCACCACAGGCCGCGCGCGCGGGCCTTGGCCCGCAGCGGCCCGAGGACTTCAGCGAGCGGCTTGGTATCGAGTTCCTTTTCCGCGGGGATGCACTCTTCCTGCACCCATTTGCGGACCTTCTCGCGGATTGCCTTGGCTTCGGCCGGAATCTCGAAATCGATCGACATGGCACTTCCTCGCTTTTGCTTCTTGTTGGGCAGACTTGATGAATGGCATAAACCCGGGACGTGCCAGCGGCAACGCCAAACAATGTTTAAAGCAGCGGCCCGCCGCGAAGGGAGCGCTCACCATGTCTGATCTTGCCGATCTGTTTCCCGGCTACGCCTCCGAATGGATCAACACGTCGGCGGGCCGCATTTTCGCCCGCGTCGGCGGCAAGGGGCCGCCGCTGTTGCTATTGCACGGATTCTCGTCGACACATGTGATGTGGCACCCGGTCGCGCCGCAGCTGGCGGACAGGTTCACGCTGATCATCGCCGACCTGCCGGGCTATGGCTGGTCGGACATGCCGCGCAGCGACGAGCACCACACGCCCTACACCAAGCGCGCGATGGCGAAGGTGATGGTCGAGGCGATGGAGCAGCTCGGCCACGTTCACTTTGCACTCGCCGGTCACGACCGCGGCGGGCGGGTGTCGTATCGCCTCGCGCTCGACCATCCCGGCCGGCTGTCGAAGCTCGCCGTGCTCGATATCGCGCCAACCTATGATTACTGGGAGAAGCTGAACCGGCTCTCCGCGCTGAAGATCTACCATTGGGCGTTTCTGGCGCAGCCGCATCCGCTGCCGGAAACGCTGATCGACGGCCATGGCGAGTTTTTCCTCCGGCAGAAGATGGCGAGCCAGACCAAGAGCCAGACGCTTGACGCCATCGACCCCCGCGCGCTGGAGCATTACCTGGCGCCGTTCCGCGATCCCGCCCGCGTGCATGCGATGTGCGAGGACTACCGCGCCGGCGCTTATGCCGACTATGAGATCGACAAGGCCGATTTCGACGCCGGCAAGAAGATCACGATCCCGATGCTGGCGCTGTGGGGCGACGCCGGCGTCGCCAGCGCCGCGACGACCCCGCTCGACACCTGGAAGAAGTGGGCGACCAACGTACAGGGCGCGCCGGTCGACAGCGGGCATTTTCTGCCGGAGGAGAATCCGGATGTGACGGCGAGATTGTTGAAGGAGTTTTTCACCGCTGCGTAACTCATTTTCCGTCATTGCGAGGAGCGAAGCGACGAAGCAATCCATCTGTCCGCTATGCTGCGCGATGGATTGCTTCGCTTCGCTCGCAATGACGGGCAAGCGGGGTCGGCTACCTTCTCACCCTGAAAAAATCCTTCAGCAGCGTCGCCGCCTCGGTCTCGCCGACCGACGAATACACTTCCGGCACGTGATGGCAGGTCGGCTGCGCAAAGAACCGCACCCCGGAATCGACCGCGCCGCCCTTCGGGTCGGCGGCGCCGTAATACAGCCGCCGGATGCGCGCAAACGAGATCGCGCCGGCGCACATCGTGCAGGGCTCGAGCGTGACATAGAGGTCGCAATCGACCAGCCGCTCGGTCCCGATGGCCTCCGCGGCCTGCCGGATCGCCAAAACCTCGGCATGGGCGGTCGGATCGCGGTCGGTCAGGGTCCGGTTGCCGGCGGTGGCGATGACCTCATAACCCCGGACAATGACGCATCCGATCGGAACTTCGCCCGCCTTGGCGGCATTTTTGGCCGTTTTGAGCGCCAAATCCATGAAAGAAGGGGCAGTCATCCCTCGTATCATCGGAAGAAACCTGCTACTAGAAGCGCCTTCAGCAAACGTGGATACCGGTTTTGCGTGAGATTGCGCCTTGAGCCAAGTGCGCGCGCGTTACCGCTATGACAGCCGATCCACATCCGCCTGATCGCCATTTCAGCTACGAACGAGAGACTATTCATGCCCCGCGACAACGACAAAGACAACGATTCCCGCGGCCGGCGTGATCGCCCCGGCAGCGGGCGCCCCTCAGGCGGCAAGGGCCGTTCGGGCGCAGCGAGGGGGCCGGAGAAGAAATTCGCCAAGCGCGGTTTTGCCGGCAAGGGTGACGGTGACAAGCGCGACGGCGAGCGGCGTCCCTATGCCGGCAAGCCAGACGGCGCGCGATCGTTCGACAAGAAGCCTTATGCCGGCGGGGCTAAGCCCTACGCCGGCAAGCGCGACGGCGATCGTCCGCCGCGCCGCGATTTCGACGCGCCGCGCCCGCCGCGTGGCGACCGGCCGTTCCGCGATCGCAGCGAGGGCGGCGATCGTCCGCAGCGTTTCAACCGGGATGACCGTCCCCGTGGCGACCGGCCGTTTTCCAGCCGTCCGTCCCGTGGTGACGACGGCGAAAAGCGTTCGTTCAAGCCGCGCGAAGATCGCGGTGGTGAGAAGCGCCCCTACACGCCGCGCGGCGATCGCCCGAACTTCAATCGCGACGACCGTCCGCCGCGCCGGGACCGCGACAGCGGCCCTCGGGACCGCAAGAGCGGCCCTGGGGATCGCGACGATGCTCGTCCGGCCGCGCGCTTTGGCGAGAAGAAATTCGGAGAGAAGCGTCCCTATACGCCGCGCGAAGGCGCCGGCGAGAAGCGGCCGTATACGCCGCGTGGCGAAGGTTTCCGCAAGGACGGCGACCGTCCCCGCGGCGATCGTCCAGAGCGCAAATTTGGCGGCGACAAGAAATTCTCCTCGCGTGGCGCGCCCGACCGCGGCCCGCGCAAGAGCTTCGGCGCCGACCGTAGCGATTCAAAGCCGTGGCAGAAGCGCGAGGATCGTGGCGAGCGCGATGCGCGTCCCGCCCGTGACGGCGCGCGCAGTTTCGACAAGCCGCGCTTTGACCGTTCCCGCGACGACCGCGGCGGTGACGAGCGTCCGCGCTTCTCGCGTTCGCGCGAGGATCGTCCCGCCGGTGATCGTCCGAAGTTCGACCGGCCGCGTCAACGGCCCGAAGGCCGCACCGACTGGCAGGAGCATCCGCGCAGCGAGCCGGGTGACGAACGTCCGCGCCGCGAGAACGAGGACGACAGCAGGATCTTTGCAAAACGTCCGGCGTTCGGCGGCCGTGGCGCTTATCGCGAGCGCAAGACCGAATTCGAAAAGCGCGGGCCGCAGCCGCCGAAGGTCAAGAAGTCAGGTGAGCGCATCGCCAAGGTGGTGTCGCGCGCCGGTCTGGCCTCGCGCCGCGACGCCGAGGAATGGATCACGCAAGGCCGCGTCAGCGTCAACGGCCGCGTCATCAATTCGCCGGCGCTTGATGTCACCGTCAATGATGTAATCACCGTCGATGGCAAGCCGTTGCCGCCGCGCGAGCGCACGCGCCTCTTCATGTTTCACAAGCCGCGCGGCCTGATGACGACGCATGCCGATCCCGAGGGGCGGCCGACGGTATTCGACAATCTGCCCGAAGGCCTGCCGCGGCTGATCTCGATCGGGCGGCTCGATTTCAATACCGAGGGCCTGCTGCTGCTGACCAACGATGGTGGGCTGGCACGCGCGCTCGAACTGCCCGACACCGGCTGGCTGCGGCGCTACCGCGTCCGCGCCCATGGCGAAGTCACGCAGGCGCAGCTCGATGAACTCAAGAAGGGCGTCGAAGTCGACGGCGTCAAATACGGCTCGATCGACGCGACGCTGGAGCGCGACCAGGGCGCCAATGTCTGGCTGGTGTTTGCGATCCGCGAAGGCAAGAACCGCGAAGTCCGTAACGTGATGGCGCATCTCGGCCTCGAAGTGAACCGGCTGATCCGGGTGTCCTACGGCCCGTTCCAGCTCGGCGAACTCGCCGAAGGCCAGGTCGAGGAAGTCAAGACCCGCGTGCTGCGCGAGCAGCTCGGCGAAAAGATTGCTGAGTTGGCAGGCGCTGACTTCAACCGGCCGATGCCGGGTGACAAGGAGCCAACGCCTCCCAAGCCCGTGACCCAGCGAGGCGTGATCGCCGACCGCAAGGGCCGCCGCGTGCTGGTGCAGCGTACTGGCAGCGAGGAAGCCCGCGCGCGCAACGAGGAAGAAGCCAACGGCTACGGCCCGCCGCGCCGCCCGCAGCGCGGCTATCACGGCAAGCGCGATCTGAAGCCGCGGGACGAGTAGTTGGGCTATGCGTGTCGTCGGCGGACGGTTGAAGGGTCGTAATCTGGCCTCGCCCTCATCGCGCGAGATCCGCCCGACCGCGGATCGCTTGCGCGAATCTGTGTTCAACATCCTCATTCACGCCTATGACGATCCGATCGAAGGTGCGCGCGTGCTCGACCTGTTCGCGGGCACCGGCGCGCTCGGCATCGAGGCGACCTCGCGCGGCGCATCATTCACGCTGTTCGTCGACAACGGCGCGGAGGCCCGTGCGTTGTTGCGCAACAATGTCGAGGCGCTCGGCCTCGGCGGCGTGACAAAAGTCTATCGCCGCGACGCCACCAATCTCGGCCCCGCGCATCCGATTGAGCCGTTCTCGCTGGTGTTCCTCGATCCGCCCTACGGCAAGGGACTCGCCGACAAAGCGCTGGCCTCGATGCGCGACGGCGGCTGGCTGACGCCGGGCGCGCTGCTGGTGGTGGAAGAGGCGAAGGCCGCGGCGTTCGCGGTACCTGAAGGGTTCGAAGAGCTGGAGCGGCGGGCGTATGACGATACGGAGTTCGTGTTCCTGCGCGCTGTCGCAAAACCATAACTCGTCATCCCCCGCGAAGGCGGGGGACCCAGTATTCCAGAGGCGGTAATGGTCGATTGAGAGGCCGCGGCGTACTGGGTCGTCCGGTCGTAGGCGAGCGGAAGCGACGCCGTTCTTCGAACGGCTATGCCGGACGATGACAGGTGAGTGGGGCGCGACGTCACGGCCCTATCGTCGCCCGAACAGCTTCTCGATATCCGACAGCTTCAGTTCCACATAGGTCGGGCGGCCGTGGTTGCATTGGCCGGAATTCGGCGTGTCTTCCATCTCGCGCAGCAGGGCGTTCATCTCTTCGGGCTTGAGGCGGCGGCCGGCGCGGACCGAGCCGTGACAGGCCATGGTGGCGGCGACATGCATCAGCCGGCGCTCCAGTGGCAGTGCCTCATCCCATTCCGCCATGTGCTCGGCGAGGTCACGCAACAGACCCGCCGCATTCGCCTTGCCGAGCAGCGACGGCGTCTCGCGCACCGCAACCGCGCCGGGGCCAAAGGAATCGATCGCCAGTCCGAATGTCGCCAGTTCCAGCGAACGATCGAGCAGCTTCTCGACCGTGGCCTCGTCGAGTTCGACGATCTCGGGGATCAGCAATATCTGCCGCTGCACGCCATTGCGCGCCAGCGAGGCCTTCAGCTTCTCGTAGACGATGCGCTCATGGGCGGCGTGCTGGTCCACGACGATAAGCCCGTCGCGGGTCTGCGACACGATATAGGTCTCGTGGATCTGCGTTCGCGCCGCGCCAAGCGGGCGATCGAGCATGTCGGCGGCGGGCTGCGCCTCGAAGCGCACATCGGCCGTCGGCGTGCCGACATCGAATGCGGCCTGTCCGGCTTCCGCAAAGGCCGGCGCTGCCGAGCCTCCGAAGGCGGGCATCGGTCCTGTCGGATAGGAAGGCGAACTGCGCCAATCCCAATTGCTCGGGCGCGGCGCGAAGGATGGGCGGAACGAGGCGAGCGTAGCACCATCGGTGTTCGCAGCCGTGCGCCGGCCTTCGCGCGCGAGGCCGTCCTTGAGTGCATGCACGATCAGCGCACGGACCAGGCCGGCGTTGCGGAACCTGACCTCGGTCTTGGCGGGATGCACGTTGGCATCGACTTCCTGCGGCTCCAGCGTCACGAACAGCGCCACGACCGGATGGCGGTCGCGCGGCAGATAGTCGGAATAGGCCGCGCGCACCGCGCCGAGGATCAGCTTGTCGCGCACCGGGCGGCCGTTGACGAACAGATACTGTCCGAGCGCATTGGCCCGCGTCAGCGAGGGGGCGGCGGCAAAGCCTTCGACCACCACGCCGTCGCGCTCGCTGCGCACTTCGATCGCGCTGGAACGGAAATCCGCGCCGAGGATATCGCCCAGTCGCGTCAGCCGACCCGGAGCACCGGGCAGTGCTGCGGCCCAGGTCACCGGCGCGCGCTCTTCGCCGGCCAGCGTAAAGGCGATGTCGGGCCGCGCCATTGCCAGCCTTCGCACCACTTCGCGGATCGCTTCGGCTTCGGTGCGGTCGGTCTTGAGGAATTTCAGCCGCGCCGGCGTCGCATAAAAGAGATCGCTGACCTCGACGCGGGTGCCCTGGCTCAGCGCCGCCGGCATGATCGGCGACTTCGCGCCGCCTTCGACCGACAGCGACCAGGCATGCGGCTCGCCTGCGTGCCGCGTCGTGATGCCGAGCCTCGCCACCGCGCCGATCGAGGGCAGCGCCTCGCCGCGGAATCCCAGCGTACGAATCCGCAACAGATCCTCGTCGTCGAGCTTGGAGGTGGCGTGGCGATCGACCGCCAGCGTCAGGTCGGCATGGGTCATGCCGCTGCCGTCGTCGGTGATGCCGATCCGACGCCGGCCGCCGCCATCGGTGAAGATGTCGACCCTGGAGGCGCCGGCGTCGATGGCGTTCTCGACCAGTTCCTTGACTACGCTTGCAGGCCGTTCCACCACCTCGCCGGCGGCGATGCGGTTGACGACCTGTTCTGGGAGCTGGCGGACGGGCATGGGCTTCGTTCAGGGACCGATTCTGGGCTTGCAGCATTCTAGGCCGCCGTGACGGCAATTGCATTGGGCGGCGACCGAATCGGTTCCCGCTGGGGATGATCCTGACTATCACATTGAAGATGCTGATGTTCGGCGCCGCAACGCGGAGCTCGCGAGAGATGTCGCTGTCCACGACGTGGGATTGTGAGGTCGCCTGCGCAGGTATATCGTTTAGAAAAGTTATAAACTGACGGGAGGACTGCCATGTGCCAGCTGTTCGCACACCAGCCGCAACGCGACTACGAATCGCAGACCCGATCGCTGCGGATCGGTGGCCATTGCACCTCGATCCGGCTGGAAATGTCGTTCTGGGACACGCTGGAGGAGATCGCGGCGAAGGAGGGAATGAGCCTCGCGAAATTCCTTACCAAGCTGCACAACGAAGTCCTCGACCACCATGGCGAGGTCAACAATTTTGCGTCGCTGCTGCGGTGCTCGTGTCTGATCTATCGCTCGAGGAGTGCGTTGGCAGTGAGTGCCGCGGCGATCGCGGAGTTTGGTGGCAATGCGCCCGTCATTCTCGACGCGGCCGAATAGAGCTTGCGCCTTCCAAATAGAATGCGGCCCTGTCCGGGACAGGGCCGCATTGTTATTCAGGCAGCTAGATTTCCTTGCGTTGCATCGCACCTGCGATGTGATCCGCCTGTCGGATCGCCAATGAGACGATCGTCAGCGTCGGATTGCAGGCAGCTCCGCTGGTGAACTGGCTGCCGTCGGAAATGAACAGATTCTTGATGTCGTGCGTCCGCCCGAACTTGTTGACCACGCCATCCCTTGGCTTCTCGCTCATCCGGTTGGTGCCCAGATTGTGGGTGCTGGGATAGGGCGGCGTCGGATAGGTCACCGTGGCGCCGATCGCCTCGTAGACGGCGGCACCCTGCTTGTAGGCGTGATTGCGCATCGCGATGTCGTTGGGATGGTCGTCGAAATGCACACTCGCCACGGCCATGCCGAACTTGTCCTTGGCCTTGGGATCCAGCGTGATGCGGTTGGTTTCCTGCGGCATGTCCTCGCCGACCAGCCACATGCCGGCCATGCGCGGATAGGCCTCCATCGCGGCTGAGAACGGCCGTCCCCACGCGCCCGGATTGAGGAACGCCGCCATGAAGGGCACACCGATCGACAGCGTTTCCATCTCGTAACCGCCGACGAACCCACGCTTTGGATTGTTGGTGGCCTCATCCCGGATGATGCCGGCCATCGTGGTGCCGCGATACATATGCACCGACTTCTCGAACGCCGCGTAGACGCTGCCGGTCATGTGCCGCATGTAGTTGCGGCCGACCTGGCCGGACGAATTGGCAAGACCGTCGGGGAACATGGTCGATGCGCTGTTGAGCAACAGACGCGGGCTCTCGATCGAGTTGCCGGCAACCGCCACCACGCGCGCCTTCTGGCGTTGCATCGCGCCTGACGCGTCGGCATAGACGACGCCGGTCACTTTGCCCGATGCATCGTGCTCGATCTTGATCGCCATGCTGTTGGGCCGCACCTCGAGATTCCCGGTGTCTTCACCCTTTGGAATCTCGGTATAGAGCGTCGACCACTTCGCACCGGACTTGCAGCCCTGGAAGCAGAATCCGATCTGCTGGCAGGCGGCGCGCCCATCGCGGGGCTCGCTGTTGATGGCCATGTTGCCCGTATGCACGGTCTTGTAGCCGAGCTTCCTGGCGCCGGCCTCGAGCACCCTGAAATTATTGTTGCCGGGCAGGCCGGGAATGCCGTTGGTGCGCGTCACGCCCATCTTGTTTTCGGCCTTGGCGTACCATGGCTCCATTTCGGCGAGCGTGATCGGCCAATCCAGCAGGTTCGCGCCGGGCAATCCGCCATAGGTCGTCTTCACCCTGAATTCGTGCTCGTCGAAACGCAGCGACGCCCCGGCCCAGTGGGTCGTCGAGCCACCGACGGCCTTGACGATCCAGGCCGGCAGGTTGGCGAAGTCCTTGGCGACCCGCCAGCTTCCCGACGTGGTGCGCATGTCGGTCCATGCGAGCTGGGTAAAGCTCTCCCATTCGTCGTTGACGAAGTCATGGTTCTCGATGCGGGCGCCGGCTTCGAGGATCACGACCTTGACGCCCTTCTGTGCAAGTTCATTGCCCAATGTTCCGCCGCCGGCGCCTGAGCCCACGATCACCACCACGCCGCTATCATTCAGATCGAATTTTGCCATTTGGATTCCTCCTCACCGCTGTTTGTTGAGTTGCCTGGGCCTAGACCTTCGGCAGCCAGTCGATGTCGGCGAAGCCACGTTTGATGTAGCCGCCATGCTCGGCGGAGGAACCTTCGTAACCGAACTTCGGCCACAGCTCTTTTTGGTTGTAGAGCGAGACGACGAGGTCGCCACGAATCTTCTGGAAGAATGCGGTCTGCTCGATCCGCTGCAGCAACACCACGCGGTCCGCTTCCCAGGGCACCTGGGCATAGGCAACCTTGTGTCGGTCGTTGGCGTCCTGATCCAGCCGCGTGACGCCGTCATTGATCAGCGACTTCACCGCCGGGTCCTTCGCCGCCTTGCCGTCCCATGGCTTGATCGCGGTGATGTAATAGCTGTCGCCGAGAAAATCGTGCGGATAGATATCGCGCGCCATCTTGACCAGTGTCTTGAGTGTCGCAGGGGTCAACGACGTGGCGTCGTCGGCCCAGGCTTCACCAATGCCGAGACCTGCGCTGGTCGCAATCGCAACGGCCGGTACCGCGGTTGCCGCGCCTTGGAGAAAGATGCGGCGATTGTATTTGCTTCGACGATCGACTTCTCTCATGGGTTCCTCCATTGAACGTTTATTGATTGCGACTAACCGAAGCGGCCACCCCGCTGGATCACTTCGATCTTGTAACCGTCGGGGTCGGCGACGAAGAAAAAGCGCGCCAGCGTCCGGCCGTCATGCTTGAAGTCGCGCAGCGGTCCGGGCGACAGTTTTCCCTGTTCGAGCCGGGCATGTTCGGCATCGACGTCGTCGACGACAACGGCGAGATGGCCGTAGCCATCGCCGAGGGAGTAGGGCTCCTTGCGATCGTAATTGACGGTCAGTTCGACCTCGAAGGGCGAGGAGGGATGGCGCAGATAGATCAGCGCAAAATCCGGAAACTTAAGATGATCGGCGACTTCGAGCCCGAAGGCGCGCGCGTAAAAGTCCAGCGACTTCGCCTCGTCGAGCACGCGGATCATCGAATGAACGGGTTTTGCCATTCAGTTCAGCTCCTTTGGGCAGGCGATGATGGCCATTCGCGTGCACAGAATTTAGGTCGCTGTCCGGAAGCGGTGGTAGTAGCGGGCTGTTTCACGGCAGAACAAAAGCGGCCATGCTGCGGGTCGGGTTCCAGCAACGGGCGAGATCGGGGTGCTAAAAAAACTTGCCAGTCCGCGAACCGGAAGCCCGGCGGGGCGGCTCTATGACACGAGAACGCATGAGTTCTCTCGTGAAATCAAAGGAGCTAGAATGTTCTATCGCAAGAATCTGCCGGGCTGGGAGCGGGCGATGCGGGGTATCGGGGGCATCATGATGATCGCCTATGGGCTGATGGCGATGCCGGGCACGATGGCTGGCTATGCGATCGCCGCTGCCGGAGCGGTCGCGATCGCGACCGGATTCTTCGGATTCTGCCCGATGTGCGCCATGGTCGGCCGCCGGCTGCCCTCGCCATGAATGCGCTTGTCCGAGCAAGCCGCTGCGATCCCGGACTGATCGAGGCGGCGCGGGGCGGGGACGCCGATGCGCTGGTGTCGCTGATATCAGCGGCGCAGCCCGATATCCGTCGCTATGCGGCGCGCAATTGCCGCGCGGCCGACATTGATGATGCGGTTCAGGAAACGCTGCTGCTGCTCTACCGGCGCGTCGGAACGCTGCGGGCGGTGACGTCGTTCTCGGCGTGGCTGTTCGCGGTCGCGCGGCGCGCCTGTCTGCGGCTCTTGCGCCGGTCGATCGGAATGACCGACGCGCCGGCGGAAGACACCGAGGCGCGTCTGGCGCATTGGCGTCCTGAAGACCTTCGCATCGATCTTTCGCGCGCCATCCAGTCGCTGCCCGAGCATTATCGCGAAGTGATCCTGCTGCGCGACATCGAGGAATTGTCGATTGACGAGATCGCCGGCGTGCTCGGCCTGACCCGCGAAAGCGTCAAGGCGCGCATTCACCGCGCGCGGATCATGATCCGGGAATATTTGATTCGCGACTGACACAACAACAGTTCCACATGCCGCATATTGGGTCGATCCGTGGCCAAGTTTTCGCGAAATTGCCCCGAAATCCCTAAACGAAGACCACACGGCGCGGATTGTCTGGCGGCGTGCGCCGTTCGTGACAAATCGCTCAACGCGATGAGCAGCCCCGGACGGATGGCGCATGGAACAACAGAACCGCTCATCGTGAATCAAACCCAGGAGAACTGAATGAAGTTAGTGAAAACCTCGGCGATCGCGCTTGCCATCTCGGCCATGGTGGCCGGTCCCGTGCTGGCGCAGGGTGCCTCGTCCGATAGCAAGATCCGCGGCGGCGTGCAGGGCAAGAGCCAGATGCAGGGCGGGACGTCGGCCACCGACGACGAGGAACTCAATGCACAGCCGAGCGCGGCCGGACAGAAGGCCGCGAAGACCGGTGCGAAGGGCACCGTCGGCGCCGGCAGTGGCGCGGCCAAGGGCACTGGCGGTGCAGCCGGCGATACCGCGACCGGCGGCAAGCGCTACTAGTACCGCGCGCTTCAGCAGGTTCCACTTACAACTCGGAAACTCCGGTCGCGCGTCGGCCGGAGTTTTTTCTGACTCAATCAGAACCGAAGCTCTGGCGCAGCAGACCAATGCTCGCCGCAAACTCCGTCAGTCGTCGAAGCGCACCGCGCCGCGCTTCGACTTGACGTCGCTGCGGCTCTTCTTGCCCTCCAGCCGCCGTTGTTTGGATCCGAAAGTCGGCTTGGTCGCGCGCCGCGGCACCGGCCTCACCATGGCTTCGCGCAACAGTTCGAGCAGGCGGTCGATGGCATCGGCGCGGTTGCGCTCCTGGGTACGGAAGCGCTGGGCGTGGATCACGATCACGCCTTCCTTGGTCATGCGCTGGCCGGCGAGCCGGTTGAGCCGCAGAGCGGCGTCTTCCGGCAGCGTGATCTTGCGCGTGTCGAAACGCAATTGCGCGGCGGTCGAGAGCTTGTTGACGTTCTGCCCGCCCGGACCCGAAGCGCGGACGAAGTCGATCTCGATGTCGTTTTCGTCGATCGTGAGGTCGCGGGAAATCCGCAGCATGGCGTCACCGGGAAAGAAGAAGGAATCGGTGGGCACAAGATAGCGGTTTTGCGCGCGGCGCTGAAGGAAGATGCGTTCGCTGCCCTGGGTGCCGCCTCGGCTAACCGAGGCGGCGTCAATTTTTCATCGCCAACGGCGGAAGTGCCTTATCTTTTGGTCCCGCCCGGTTGGCCGGTGATGGATTGGGTGCCGCCACCCTTCGCGCCTCCGCCCCCGCCCATGCGGTCGCTGGTGTTCGACTTGCTGCTCTTGACAGTGGTTGCCCGCGCGACCGGCTCTTGCGATGTCGTCGGCCCCTTCTTTTCCACCGCGAAGCCGGCCGTGGTTGTGACGAGCATGAGCAAGCTGCCGCATAGCAGCGGTCCGATCAAACGAATTGTCATGATGTTCGCTCCCCGGAATCGGTCGCCGCATAGGCACCGATGCCGCAGCGACCCTATACCTGCGGAGCCTGTCCACCTACCTCCAAACAGACGCCTACCGGCTGTTTCGACCCAACCGCGTCCGGGACAGGAATCTCTGTGCGAGGCAGGGTCTAGTTCGCTTTCGGCGGCGGCGCAGCAACGGCCGGCTGGGCGGCAGCTTGCGGGGCGCGGCCGACGATCACGGTGAGCAGGCCCTTGCCCCACAGCAGCTGTGCGGCCTTTTTGGCGTCGTCGAGCGTCACGGCGTCGACGAGGGCGTTGCGCCGTTCGATGTAATCGATAGGAAGCTTGTCGAGCTGGTATTGCAGCAGCGCCGCGGCGAGCTTCGAGGAGGTGTCGAGCGCCAGCATCTGCGAGCCCTTCAGATAGGACTTGGCCTCGTCCAGTTCCTTCTGGGTCGGGCCGTCCTCGGCGATACGGCGGATCTCCTTTTCAATGGCGTCGACCGTTTCACCGGCGCGGTCGGCGCGGGTGCCGGTATTGCCTACGAACAAGGCGGAGCGGTCCATCCAGAGCAGGGATTCAGAAATCGAATAAGCCAGCCCGCGTTTTTCGCGGACTTCCCTGTAAAGCCGCGACGATGATCCGCCACCGAGGATATGGTTCACGACATAGCCGGCCATGAAATCCGGATCATGGCGACGGATGCCGGGGCCGCCGAACATGACCACGGTTTGCGGCACGTCGAGCGGAACGAAGGCGCGCTGCGGCGGCTGGGCGGCCTGGATTTCGGCGACCGGCGTCAGGCTGGCTTTGGCTGGCAATCCGCCGAACGTCTTGTCGAGGAGTTTGCCGAGCGTGTCGGCGTCGACATCGCCCACCACGGATATCCGCAATGTGTCTTTGGCGATGATGCGGCCGGCATAGGCCTTCATGTCCGACACGTCGATATTGGGCACGCTGTCCAGCGTGCCGTTGGACGGACGGCCATAGGGATGATCGCCGAACGCGACTTCCAGGAACTTGCGGCTCGCCAGCGAGGAGGGGTTGGTGGTCTCGCGCCGCAGACTGGAGATCACCTGCGCGCGGATGCGCTCGACGTCGGCGGCGTCGAAACGCGCCGAGGTCAATGCCAGCTGCAGCAGGTTGAAGGCTTCGTCCTTGTTGTCCTTGAGCATGCGCAGCGAGCCGCGGAAATAATCCCGCGTCGATGAGAAGCTGAGCTCGATGGCGCGCCGGTCAAGCCGCTCGTGAAAGGTCTTGGAGTCGAGATCGCCAGCACCTTCGTCGAGCAGACCGGCGACCAGGTTGCCGGTGCCGGGCTTGTCGGCCGGGTCCTGGCTCGAGCCGCCGCGGAAGGCATATTCCATCGCGATCAGGGGCACGGTGGCGTCCTGCACGAACCAGGCTTCAATGCCGCCGGGTGACACCAGGCGCTGGATTTTCGCGGCGGCGTGCGATGGTGCCGGGGTCAGCAACAGCAGTGCCGCGAGGGCGGCAATGGTTGATGTGAAGCGCCGAGCGCCAATCGAAAAATGGATCACGAGCGCTTCTCCTCGCGTTTCGGCGTGGGGTCCTTGATCAGGTAACCCGTCACCGAACGCTTCTTGTCGAGCCATTTATGGGCGGCGTCACGGACCTGTTCGGCGGTGACGGCGCGGATGCGATCAGGCCAGCTGCGGATGTCCTCGATGCTCAGGCCCGTGGTGAGCGCGCCGCCATACCAGCGCGCCAGCGTCGCCTGATTGTCCTGCGCGTAGATCGCCTCCGCGATCAGCTGGGTCTTGACCCGTTCGATATCCTCGGCGCGGGCGGGATTTTGGATGACGTCCGTTATCACGTCGTCGATCGCCTGCTCGACTGCCGAGAACTCCACGCCGGGTTTCGGCGAGACCGAGATCGAGAATTGCGACGGATCGAGCGAGGTGCCCTGATAGCCGGCACCGGCGTTGATCGCGAGCGGGCGGTCGATCACCAGCGCGCGGTAGAGATAGGAGTTGGAGCCGCCGCCCATCAGTTGCGCAAGCACGTCGAGCGCCGGGCTTTCGCCGGCGGCCGCGGTCGTCGAGGAGGGAACGAGGTAATAGCGCCGCAGGCCGGGCTGTTCGACGCGCGGATCGGACAGCGTCACGGTGCGCGGTGCGGCGGGTGCCGGCTCCTGCGGACGAATGCGCTGCGCGGGAATCGCCGGCTGTGCAGGCACCGCGCCATAGGCGTGCTCTACCATCGGGCGGACCTCCTTGGCGTCGACATCGCCGGCAATCACCAGGGTGGCGTTGTTCGGCGCGTAGAAGCGCTTGTAGAACGCCAACGCGTCCTCGCGGTCGAGCTTCTCGATCTCCTGTCGCCAGCCGATCACGGGGCGGCCATAGGGATGGTTGAGATACAGCGCGGCCATCATCTGTTCGTTCAGCCGCGCGTCCGGGTTGTTGGCGACCCGCATGTTGTATTCCTCGAGCACGACGTCGCGCTCGGGCAGAACATTTTCGTCCTTCAGAATGAGGCCGGTCATGCGGTCGGCCTCGAATTCCATCATCCGGCCGAGCTGGTCGCGCGGCACGCGCTGGAAATAGCCGGTATAGTCGACCGAGGTGAAGGCGTTTTCGTTGCCGCCGATCCGGCGCACGGTTTCAGAGAATTCACCGGCGGGATGCTTGGCAGTGCCCTTGAACATCAAATGCTCGAGGAAATGCGCCAGTCCCGATTTGCCCGGCGTCTCGTCGGCGGAGCCGACCTTGTACCAGATCATCTGCGTCACTACGGGGGTGCGGTGATCGGGGATCACCACCACCTGCAGGCCGTTGCCAAGCGTGAAGCTGGCGGGACGCTCCGACGTCACCGTGGTCTGGGCCGGCGCGCCGCCGGGGGAAAAAGCGATTGTCGAAATCAAAACGGCAGCGAGCGAAACGGCAAAGCGATGTGGGGACATCATGACCTATCTGGAAGCCCGAACCTAAGCGTTCGGGACAAAGCCGCGGCATCGTATACCGCGCGTATCACGCCTGATGTCACGATCCAGAGAGCAAACGCCTGGCCGTACCAACAGCGGTCCTCACAGGTGAGGGCGCGGAGCCGAAATTGGCGTCAGCGTTCCTTGCCCGTCATGACGTCGTACGTCTTGTTCAGCGATTCCTTGGGCCCGGTTCCGTAGGCAAAGTTCGGCGAGGGCGTCTGGTATCCGGACGGAGGCTCGACCAGCGACTGCCGCGGCGGTTCGCCCTTGAACTCCGCCGTCTCGGACTTGTTGCCTTTGAACATGCCAAACAAGCCGCCTTCATAGCCGAGCTGCGATGGGCTCAGCAGTGGGTTGTTTTGGTTGGTGCCCGGCTGAACCGGATCGTTGTTGGTGCGGACGGGCGCGCTGGTCCTGCCGACATTGAGTTCGGATGGCGTCAGGGCACGGGCCGACAGGGCAGGATCCTTGTTGTCTTTCTTGCGGGCCGCGATCGCAGCCTTGCGGCGCGCCTCGTCCGGATCCTTTGGCCAGTTCGGTGCATTCGCTGCGGCCGAGGAGCCGGCCGGCTGCGGCAGATCGAGTTTCGGGGGTACCACCAGCGGGGAACGCTCGCGGTATTCGATGCCCCTGTTTTCCATGTTCGTGCCGCCGAGGCCGCTCATGATGTTGCCGATGATCTTTTCCTCGAAGGTCCTGTCGTCTTCGTCATCGTCATCGGCCGCGCGCACCGGACCGGCGGCCATCACGAGGCCGACGCCCAGGGCAATGGCGGCGAACCGCATCGCCCGCGTCAGCGAGGTTGTCTGCACCATCCAGAAGCTGGCTTCGGTCTCGCGCATTGCGCTCGTTCCCATTCAAATTTCCGCAAAACTTGCCGGGCTGGCCTTGCGACGCAATCCCGAGTTTGCAAGGCAATATTACCGCCAAGGAGCCGCCAACGTACGGCTCGTATCGACCGGGATCAGGGCGCTTTTGCGGCGGGTACCCCCAGGAAGGAATCATACAATAGGGCTGCTACCCCGGCAACAATGGCCACATCCGCAAGGTTAAACACGTACCAATTGAAGGTATTTCCCCCGATCTGGACGTGGAAAAGGGCAAAATCGACCACCGCGCCATAGGCGATCCGGTCAATGGCGTTACCAACAGCCCCGCCGATGATCAGGCCGAGCGCCACGGTGGCCAGCCAATTGCGCGAGTGCGCCATCCAGACCGCCAGAACGACCACGGCCACCGCCTTGATCGCGGTCAGGATGGCCTGGGCCAGGAAGCCGTCGTTCTGGAACCAGCCGAAGCTGATCCCGACATTCCAGGCCAGCACCAGATCGAAAAATGGCGTCACCTTCACCGCTCCCCGCCGGCCGATATCGAACACGAACAGCAGCCAGAGTTTCGAGGCCTGGTCGAGCACCAGGGCTGCGACGGCGGCGATGATCCCGGGGCGGAGGTGAGGGCTCATGGTGACGTGCCCGACACAAACTCTGCCGTCGTCCCGGCGAAGGCCGGGACCCCTAGCGTGAGCGCGATAGCGCTCATCGCGTCGCCGTGTCGGATCATGTTGGAAAGACTCTGGGTCATCTTCCTTTATCTATCTCGGACGCCCGGGGTTATGGGTCCCTGCGTTCGCAGGGACGACGCAGTCAGAAGGTAACTCCCAGCGCTTTCCACTCCCGCAGCGCCTGCGCGTCGCGCGGCGACACGTCGGGATATTCGGCGTCCTCGCCCACGGTCGGCAGGATCTTCCACGACCGCGCGCATTTGGTGCCGACGGCCTTTTCGACCACGACCGCGACGCCGGGAACGTCGGCGAGGGTGAAGGCCGCGGCCGGCGCGTCGTCGTTGGTCACCATCGCGTTCGAGGTGATGCACACTTCGGCCAGATCGACGTCGAACAGCGTGTTGAAGATCGCCTTGTCCGACACGTAGACCAGGGGCGAAGCTTCCAGCGACGAGCCGATGTTCTTGGCGGCGCGTTCGAGTTCGAGTGCGCCGGTGACGACGCGTCTGACGTCGCGGATGGTTTCCCATTTCGCGGCCAGAGCATCGTCACGGAATGAACCCAGATCCGTCGGGAACAGTGTCAGGTGCACCGACGGCGCGGCGCCCGGCCGGTACATCCGCCAGGCTTCGTCGGTCGTGAAGCTCAACACCGGCGCCAGCCATTTCAGGATCGCGTCGCAGATGATGTCGATCGCGGTCAGCGCCGCCTTGCGCACCGGCGAGGACGGCGCATCGCAATACAGCGCGTCTTTCCGGATGTCGAAATAGAACGCCGACAATTCGGTGTTCATGAACGCCGACAGGCTGGCGACAACCGTCTTGTAATCGAACTCGGCATAGGCCTGCCGCACGATCGCGGCTTGTCCCGCCAGTTGATGCAGCATCAGCCGCTCGAGTTCCGGCATCTCCTCATGCGCGACCGCGTCATCGGGGTTGAAGTGGTGCAGCGTGCCGAGCATCCAGCGGATCGAGTTGCGCAGCTTCTTGTAGGTCTCGATGGTATTTTTCAGGATTTCCGGCCCGATGCGCTGGTCGTCGGCATAGTCGGTCGAACAGACCCAGAGCCGCAGGATATCGGCGCCGGAATCCTTCATCACCTTCTGCGGCTCGACGGTGTTGCCGAGCGATTTCGACATCTTGCGGCCGTTCTCGTCCAGCGTGAAGCCGTGCGTCAGCACCACGTCGTAAGGCGCGCGGCCGCGGGTGCCGCAGCTTTCCAGCAGCGAGGAATGAAACCAGCCGCGATGCTGGTCGCTGCCTTCCAGATACATCACGGTATCCTCGCCGCCATCGACCTTGCGGACGATGTTGCCGAGCGTGGGGAAATTCTGGCGGTCTTCCAGCACGAAAGCGTGCGTCGAGCCGGAATCGAACCAGACGTCGCAGATGTCGTCGACCTTCTTCCAGTCTTCGTTCGCGCGGGATCCGAGAAAGCGTTCGCGGGCGCCGTCCATGTACCAGGCGTCGGCGCCTTCCTCCATGAAAGCCTCGGCGATGCGCTGGTTGACGATTTCGTCCTGCAGGATTTCAGCGGAGCCGTCGCCCTTCTCGCGCACGAACACCGCGATCGGCACGCCCCAGGCGCGCTGGCGCGAGATCACCCAGTCGGGGCGGCCGGCGATCATGCCGTTGATGCGGTTTTGCCCGGCGGGCGGCACCCATTGCGTCACCGAGATCGCATGCAGCGCGCGGGCGCGCAGCGTATCGCCGGGCTTGGCCTTGCCGTTATCAGCGATGTCCTTGTCCATCGCGATGAACCATTGCGGCGTGTTGCGGAAGATCACCGGCTTCTTCGAGCGCCAGGAATGCGGATACTGATGTTTGAGGCGGCCGCGTGCCAGAAGCTTGCCGTGTTCGACCAGAACCTTGATCACGGCCTCGTTGGCGTCGCCCTTTTCGCCCTTGTCGTTGATCACGCGCTTGCCGGTAAAGCCCGGGGCGTGGTCGGTGAAGGCGCCGTTCTCGTCGACGGTATAGGGGATCGCGGTGTTGATGCCGCGGCTGTCGAGTTCGCGCGCGTTCGCCATCCAGGCGTCGAAGTCTTCGCGGCCGTGGCCGGGCGCGGTATGCACGAAGCCGGTGCCGGTGTCGTCGGTGACGTGGTCGCCGGGCAGCAGCGGCACGGTGAATTCGTATCCGCCGCTAAAACCTTTCAGCGGATGGGCGCATTCCACCGCGTCGAGCGTGTCGGCCGGCAGCTCGCGCACCTTCTTGTAAGCCGTCACGCGCGCCTGCTTGAACACGCTCTCGGCGAGCGCGTCGGCGAGGATCAGGAGGTCGCCGTTCCTGGCCCAATTGTCCGCGGGCGCATCGGTGACCTCAAACAGACCGTAGGCGATCTTCGGCGAGAAGCTGATGGCGCGGTTGCCGGGCAGCGTCCATGGCGTCGTGGTCCAGATCACGACGGACGCGTTGGCCAGCGCGCCATGCGCCGGCGAGGTCACCGGAAACTTCACCCACACCGTATCCGAGGTGTAGTCCTCATATTCGACCTCGGCCTCGGCGAGCGCGGTCTTCTCCACCACGCTCCACATCACGGGCTTGGAGCCGCGATAGAGCGTGCCGTTGGCGGCGAACTTCATCAGTTCGCGCGCGATCTGGGCTTCGGCGGGATAGCTCATGGTGGCGTAGGGATGATCCCAGTCGCCGATGATGCCGAGCCGCTTGAACTCCTCGCGCTGCACGTTGAGCCAGTGCGTCGCATAGGCGCGGCATTCCTTGCGGAACGCCACCATCGCCGTGGAGTCGCGGAAGTCGGGCTTCGGCTTGCCCTTGGAGCGGTAGTTCTCTTCCTCGATCTTCCATTCGATCGGCAGGCCGTGACAGTCCCAGCCCGGCACATAGTTGGAATCGAAACCGAGCATCTGCTGGCTCTTGGTCACGACGTCCTTGAGGATCTTGTTCAGCGCGTGGCCGATATGGATGTTGCCGTTGGCGTAGGGCGGGCCGTCATGCAGCACGAATTTCGGTCGCCCGTCGGCGGCCTCGCGCAGCTTCTCGTAGAGACCGATCTTGTTCCAGTGGTTGAGGATTTCCGGCTCGAGCTTGGGCAGGCCGGCGCGCATCGGGAATTCCGTCAGCGGCAGGAACAGGGTCTTGGAATAGTCTGGTCCTTCGGACTTTTCGGACTTTTGCGGTTTTTCGGACATGAATGCTCTGGTTTGGCTCAAAGGGCGCGAGATACGCTGGTCATTCGCGGGGTAAACGGGGAAATCCCGGTCTTGCGCCGAGCCAAAGCTCAGGCGGAAGCCGGGCCGCTAATGGGGATGGTGCGCCGCGCAAACATGGGCTTTCCATAGCAGCCGGAAGCGGAAATCGCAAAGGCCCGCAGGGCCCGCATCTCAGGACGACCGTTTCGGCCTTGCCGGGTTTCCGGTGACGGTCACTTCAGCGCCGACGTCGCGCGTGACCACGCTGCCGGCGCCGATCACCGCACCGTCGCCGATACTGACGCCGGGCAGGATAATGGCACCGCCGCCGATCCAGACGTCGCTGCCGATCCGGACCGGGCGCCCGAATTCGAGGCCTTCGCGCCGTGTCCTGGCGTCGCGGGGATGGTCGGCCGCGTAAATCTGCACGGCGGGCCCGATCTGGGTGCGGTCGCCGATTGAGACCTCGACGACATCGAGGATGACGCAGTTGAAGTTCATGAACACGCCGTCGCCGATGCGGATATTGTAGCCGAAATCGCAGAAGAACGGCGGCCGGATCACGGCATCCTTGCCGACATGGCCGAGGCGTTCGCAGAGCAGCGCGTGCCGTTCCGACACCGGCTGTGCCAGTGCCGCGTTGTAGCGCACCAGCCAGGCCTTGTTGACCGCCTGTTCGGCGCCGAGTTCGGCGTCGGGGCGATACAATTCGCCCGCAAGCATCTTTTGCTTTTCGCTTCTGCTCAATCGATTACTCCAAGCGTCGGAAACGCGTCGGGTGCGGCTGCGAGGGCCGCGCGGGCGTGGGCGCTGTCGTCGTCCATCTGGCGGATCAACGCCTCGATGCCGTCGAATTTAAGTTCATCGCGGATGAAGGCGATGAAGGCGACGTCGAGCACCGCGCCATAGAGATCGCCCTTGAAGTCGAACAGGAACACTTCCAGCAGCGGCGCGCCATTGTCGAAGGTCGGGCGGCGGCCATAGCTCGCCACGCCGTTGAGCCGCACCTGATCGTTTCCTTGTCCGCGCCCGACCCGCACCGCATAGATGCCGTGCTTGAGCGCGCAATTCTTGTCGAGGCGGATGTTGGCGGTGGGATAGCCGAGGTCGCGGCCGCGCTTCTCGCCATGGATCACCTCGCCGGTCGCAAACCACGGTCCGCCCAGCATCGCGGTGGCGTCGTCGATCTGGCCCTCCGCCAGCGCCATTCGGATGGCGCTGGACGACACCGGCCGCTCGGCGATGTCGACATGGGCCTGGACGTCGACCTCGATCCCGAGCCGCGGCGCCTCGCTGACCAGAAGGCTGGGCGAGCCGACCCGGCCCTTGCCGAAATGGAAGTCGTAGCCGACCGCGATGCCGCTGATGCCGAGCCGGCCGATCAGGTCATGGTGAATGAAATCTTGCGCCGATGTTCCGGCGCGGCCCTTGTCGAAGGTCATCACCACGGCGCCGGCGAGTCCGGTGGCGGCCAAGAGCCGTAGCTTGTTGGTCTCGTCCGTGAGGCGGAATTGGGGGCTGTTCGGGCTGAAAAAGCTGCGCGGATGCGGCTCGAAGGTCACCGCAAAAGCGGGTTTTCCGTGGGCGCGCCCCATGTTCAGCGCAGCGGCAATCACGGCCCGGTGACCGAGATGGACGCCGTCGAAATTGCCCATGGCGACCACCGCCCCCTTGGGGATGTCGGCGGCGGGGGTGGTGTCTCGAATAACGGTAAAACCAGTTGTCATGTGACGGATTCTTGCAGGATTCTTGCGGATTAAAAAGGCATTGGGCCGCGATGCGCGCGGCCGGACCGTGACGTGGGCGCGCGGGCGAAGTCAAGCCGGACGGCTTTGGTTCAAAACCGAGGCAATCCACCCGCGCCCGATTAACGCGCTGTTTAACGCCTTGATGCTAGGGGTGGGGCGAGGACTGCGGGTCGCGCAGGCCTGCCGATATTTAGTGGCATAAGCGTTAGTGGGGGAAGAGATGGCGGTTGATTTGTCGATGTCGGTTCTGGTGGTCGATGACTACAACACCATGATCCGGATCATCCGAAATCTTTTGAAGCAGCTCGGCTTTGAGAATATCGACGATGCCAGCGACGGTTCGGAAGCGCTGAACAAGATGCGCGGCAAGAAATACGGGCTCGTGATTTCTGACTGGAACATGGAGCCGATGACCGGCTACGACCTGCTCAAGGAAGTCCGCGCCGATCCCAACCTGGCCACCACGCCCTTCATCATGATCACGGCGGAATCCAAGACCGAGAACGTGATCGCGGCCAAGAAGGCCGGTGTGAACAATTACATCGTCAAGCCGTTCAACGCGGCGACGCTGAAGACCAAGATCGAGGCGGTCTTCCCGGATATGGCGACGGCGTAAGGCGCGGTTTAGCCTATCAAGCGACAAACATCAGTTCGTCATGCCCGGCCTTGTGCCGGGCATCCACGTCTTTGGCACCGCACGTCCGTCAAGACGTGGATGGCCGGGACAGGCCCGGCCATGACGGAGTGTGTCGCAGTGGCTGTCTTTTAGCCGGTGAGCATTACCACTTCAGCTCGCGCATCAGCGCCTTTGGCGGATGGCCGAACAATTCTCTGACCGAGGCCGCGTCGAGCTGGTCGATGCCTTCGAATTCCTCGGAATGGATACCGCGGGTCACGAACAGGCAGTCGATGCCGAAACCCAATGCCCCGGTGAGGTCGGTGCGGACGGAATCGCCGATCGCCAGCACCCGGTCGAGCGGGGCGGCATGGCCGCGGTGCTCGGCGGCGAGCGCCATCGCGCGTTCATAGATCGGCAGGTGCGGCTTGCCGTAGAAGATCACCTCGCCGCCGAGTTCGCGATAGAGCTCGGCGATCGCGCCCGCGCAATAGACCAGGCGGTCGCCGCGTTCGACGACGATATCAGGGTTGGCGCAGATCAGCGGCAGCTTGCGTTCGCGCGCCTGCAGCATCATCGCGCGATAGTCTTCGGCCGATTCGGTCTCGTCGTCGAACGGTCCGGTGCAGACGATGTAATCAGCCTGTTCGAGCGGAGCCATCACCGGATCAAGGCCGCGGTAGATCGAATTGTCGCGCTCCGGACCGAGCCAGAATACTTTCTGCCCCGGATGGTCGGCGACAAAGTGCCGGGTCAGATCGCCGGAAGAGACGATCGCGTCATAGGTCTCGTCGGCGACGCCGAGCTTGCGCAACTGCCGCTGCACCGAATCGGCGGGCCGTGGCGCGTTGGTAATGAGGATGACGGTGCCGCCGCGCTGGCGAAAGGTGTGCAGCGCCGCGCAGGCCACCGGAAATGCCTCGAGCCCGTTATGCACCACGCCCCAGATATCGGAGAGGATGACTTCGACGCCATCGACGAGGTCGCTCAGGTTTTCGACGAACCGGAGTGTGGTCATGACATCGGGCGCCGGTTAGCCCGGTCCGGCGGCGCGGCGCGCCAGCGCGGCATTGCCGGTCGCCCGTGTCGAAGGTTCGATCGCCGGGCTGGCGACGGGAGCAGGGATGCTTGCAGGCGGGCTTGGGCCATTGGAACCATTGGTGCTGTTCGAAGTCGTCCCGCCGGTAGCAGATGCCCCCTCGGGCCGCAACGGCCGGGGCGGCGCGAACAGGAAGCCCTGGCCGAATCGGACGTCGAAATCCAGCAGATCGACCACCGCGCGCTCGCCCTCGATCTTTTCGGCAATCAGGTCGATGCCGAAGCGGCCGAGCAGATCCGACAAGTCAGAGGGGTGAATGTCCGACGTCGAGCTCTGCCTGGGATCGAGCAGCAGCGCCGCTGGAACCTTGATGAAGCGGACGCCGCGGTCGGCGAGTTCCCGCGGCTCGACCCGGAGGTCGCTGACATGGTCGATCGAGAAACGGTAGCCGCGCTGCGACAGCGCCGCCAGATGCTCGGTCTCGGTCGGACCGAGGTTGCGGAACGTGGCCTGCTTGAACTCGAGCACGAAGGACGGCGCCAGCGCGCGATTGGCTTCGAGGAAGTCGAGGCATTGCGCGAAGGTGGTGGGATTGGCCAGCGTCGCGGCGGAGACGTTGCAGAACACGCCGACATCCTTGTTGCGCACCATCAGGCGGCGCAGCACTTGCACACAGCGCAACATCACCATGTGGTCGATGCGCCCCATCAGGCCGCCGGCTTCGGCGGTGGCGATGAAATCGTCGGCGGCAAGAATCTGGTCGTTGTCGTCGCGCAGCCGCGTCACCGCCTCGTAGAAGCGCACCTTGCGCTGTGGCAGCGTCACCATCGGCTGCAGATAGATGTCGAGCCGGTTCTCCTCGATGGCGTTCTTCACCGCGGCGAGAAGCTGCGGCTGGCTGCGCGCGGCGGCTTCGGCAGGCGCTGGCGCGGCGACCGGTGCCGGCCTGGCGACGACGGGCGGCGCTGCGGATTCGGTGGATGATGGCGGTGAGGTTCGCGGCTCGGCGACAGGCGCAGCCACGATTGCGGCCGGTGCCGGTTCCGGTGGCGCTGCCGCCGCGCCCGAGGCAATCAAATCCTCATGGCTGGCGACGGATCCCGCGAGCTGCTTGACCAGCACGCCGAGTTCGTTGATCTCGCCGACCACGGCCTGGATGCGGTCGCCGCTGGCGGAATTCGCCGACACCACGCGGCCCTCGACGGCCGCGAGCCGGCGGCCGAATTCGGCGACCTGGCGGGCAAGGTCGGCGGTGCCGCGGGACAGGTCCGCGATCTGGCTGCCGACATCGGAGCGATCACGCAGCCGCATCGAAACCGCGTTGTAGAGGATCAGGAAGGTCAGTGCCGTCAGCGCCACGATCGCGGATTCGGTTCCGTTGATGCCGGCGACCGCATGCAGGACCAAGCCAAGCGAGGCTGCGACCAGCACCATGCAGATGGCGATAAAAATCGTCGAAATGCGAATCATGTCGCGCGCTACGCCTTCAGGTCCGAACTACCCCCGCCCGGGAAAACGCTGGTGTCGTCAGGCATCGTCCGGCTTGCGCTCCCCCAAGCGCAATGACCTTAGCATCAATGTTGATTCGCTGGTCTAGTGTTCTTTTTCAGGAGGCTGGAACCGCCGGTCCCAGCGTGTCGGCCATGGTGGCGCCGCGGCTGCCCATCGGCTTTGGGTGGCCGACGGTGGTATCGACAGCGGTCTGGTGCTCGATTTCGGAATTCAGTTCCGCTCCGAACAGCACGACGATGGCCGACATCCACATCCACATCATCAGGCCGATGGCGGCGCCGAGCGAACCGTAGGTCGCATTGTAATCGCCGAAGTTCGACAGATACCAGGACAACGCCGCGGAACCGGCGATCCACAGCAGGGCGGCGAGCAGCGTGCCGACACTGAGCCATTTCCACTGCGCCGGGCGCCGGCTCGGTCCGAACCGGTAGAGAACGCCGAGCGCCGCCAGCAGGAACGCGAACAACAACGGCCAACGTGCGAGGCTCACGATGAATAGGCTGTCCGGAGGCAGGCCCAGATGATTGAGCGCCAAAGGAAACCCCACCACGGCGCCGACCATCAACAACAGCGCCGCGATGCCGCCGACGGTGAACGTCAGCGACAGCAGGTTCAACCTGATGAAGCTGCGCTTCTCCCGTTCTCCATCGACCGCGTTGAGGGCGTCGATCACGGCCTTGACCCCCGCGTTGGCGCTCCAGATTGCAAGGGCAAGGCCGAACAGGAAGGCTCCGCCGAGCGCAGTGCTGCCCTTGTCGAGCACACGCGAAATCTGGTCCTGCACGATCTGGAATGAGCCCTCCGGCAGCATCAGCGCCAGCGTCTGCAGATTGGCGCCGATGGTCGAGGGATCGGCGAACAGGCCATAGGAAGAAACCAGCGCCGTTACGGCGGGAAACACAGCGAGCAAGCCGAAGAAGACCACGCCTGCGGCCGTGGCGAGCAGGCGGTCGTCATTGGCCTGCTCATAGGTACGCCATAGAATGTCTTTCCAGCCCGCCCAGGGAATGTTGAACGGGCTGCGTGCACGTCGCCCGCGGCCTGGTTGCGAGAGTTCGCGTGTAAAGTCGCTGCCTTTCGCGGCCGCCGGATCGGTCACTGGATTGGCGTGTTCAGGCGCGGACGTCTGGAAATAGCGCTGCGCGGTCAGGATCACGAGAGTGGTGGCCGCAATCAGGATCAGATTATCCGTATGGTCGGAGCGGGCGCGGGACATCAGATTCCCGCGTGTCGTGCCTGCTGCTGCCGCCGCCGCACCGCCGCGTAGCCCAGCAAGCTTGCCATCAGGATCAAGCCGATATTCGCGTTTCTATTGCTGTGCCCCGGCCGGTTTCGCCGCCGCCGATGTTCCACCGGCGCCGCGGGGGCTTGCAGGATCGCCGCGGCCGTATCCCTGACGGCCTCGATCTGGTCGGGCTTGACGGGGCTGGCCTTGATCGCCACCCGCAAGCGGCTGGTGAGCGACGGGAATTGCGGCGGAGGGCGCTTGAGTTTGATGGCCGCCACGGCGGCGCAGATGCAGGCGATGATCGCGAGCAGGCCGCCGACGGCGCCGAACGCCCAAAACTGTCCGTAGTTGATTTCAACCCAGCGAAACAGCGCTGCTGCGCCGACGAGGAGCGCCGCGGTCAGAAAAACTCCGGCGGCCGCGAAGAGACCGGCGGCGATGGCGTAGGAGGTGACAGTGCCGGTGGCCTGGTCGGTCCGGTCGCGCAGATAGGATTGCGTCGCGCGCTTGATCTGGTTGAGCTTCAGTGCAATGCCAGCGCGCAACAAGCCGCTCGAAGGCCCGGGCATGTCAGCTTTTCCTCCACCGGCGAAGGCATGATTGCCTCCGCCATGAATGAACGCGGCTTGTTTTCGAATGTTCCGGAAAGTGACTTACGCCAGCGCCTAAAGATCGTCGGCCGTAATATAAAATACTTCGGCTTCCGAATCCTCGGTGTCGAGCCACATCAGCGGTAATTGCGGATAGGCCGCTTCAAGCGCGGGCCGGCAACGGCCGATCTCGCACAACAGTCCGCCATCCGGCGTCAGATGCTGTTTGGCCTCGTCGAGGATGCGCCTGACGATGTCGAGCCCATCAGCGCCGCCATCGAACGCGAGTTTCGGTTCGACGCGGCATTCGCGCGGCAGCGAGGCCATGCCTTGCGCATCGACATAGGGCGGATTTGAAATGATGAGGTCATAGCGCTTGTCGCCCAGCGGCTTGAACAGGTCGCCGCGGTGCAGGTTAAGGCGATGTTGCAGCCCGTAGTCGGCAACATTGTGCGCGGCGACCTCAAGCGCGATTTTTGAAATATCCACCGCGTCGATTTCGGCGTTGGGGAAACTCCGGCTCGCCAGGATGGCGAGGCAGCCCGAGCCGGTGCAGAGGTCGAGCACATTTTCCACCGCCGCCGGGTCCGAGATCAGCGAACCGCCGGTCACGTCGTCGTCGCCGCCGAAATGGGAATCCAGCAACTCGCCGATGAAGGAGCGCGGCACGATAGTGCGTGCGTCGACAAAGAACGGCAGGCCGCGCATGTAGATCTTGTTGACGAGATAGGCGGTCGGCGTCCGCGTGGTGACGCGGCGCTCGATCAGGCTGAGGATCGCCTTGCCTTCGGCCGCCGTGACCCGCGCGGTGGCAAACGCCTCGAACTGGTCGGGATGAAGGCGCAGCGATTCGCAGACCAGAAACGCGGCCTCGGCGACCGGATCGGTGGTGCCATGCGCGAATACCAGGTCGGCTTCGATAAAGCGGCTCACCGCAAAGCGGACGAAATCCAAGAGCGTCAGCAATTCGCCGGCACCGACTTTTGGGAATTTCGGCTTGGTGTATTTCGGCAGACCGCGTTTGACGGGCGCCTTGCTCTGTTTGGCCATCAGGATTTGGTCCAGCGCGCCGCGGCGTCGTCGTCATGGCCGCGCGCCTCGATCCAGCTGGTTCCTTTCGCGCTTTCTTCGCGCTTCCAGAACGGCGCATTGGCCTTCAGATAATCCATCAGGAACTCCGCCGCCTGAAACGCCGCCTGGCGGTGCGCCGACGCCGCCAGCACCAGTACGATGTTCTCGCCGGGCGTGATGCGCCCGACGCGATGAACCACGGTGAGGCCGGTCAGCGGCCAGCGCGACATCGCTTCGTCGGTGTGCCGCTTGATTTCGGCCTCCGCCATGCCGGGATAGTGCTCGAGCGTCAGCGCCGCGATCGGTTCGCCGTTCTCGCTGCCGCGGCAGATGCCGCTGAAGGTCACGACCGCGCCGACATCGCTGCGGCCCTTGGTCAGCGCCGCAATCTCCTGCGCGATGTCGAAATCGGCTTGCTGGATGCGGATGGTCGCGGCGGCGGTCATGAGGCTTTCTTCTTTTGACGCGTTTTCTTGACGCGAACCGGTACCCACTTCGCTCGAAAACGCTATGCTAATCAACCGCCGGTCATCGGCGGAAAGAACGCGATCTCGCGGGCGCCAGCGATCATCGCATCCGGCTTGACATGGGTATGGTCGATTGCGGCGCGGATCACCCTCGGCTTCTCGAACGCGTAGGCATAGGTCTCGCCGCGCTTGGAGAGCCAGCCGATCAAATCGTCCACCGTGCGCACGGCGGCCGGCGGCTCGACCATTTCCTCCGAAATGCCGATCCGTTCGCGCACCCAGGCGAAATATTTGACCCTCATCCCTCATCCTCCTTGATGAGGTGGTGGATGCCGGCGCGGAAATAATCATAGCCGGTATAGATCGTGACGATCGCCGACGTCCACAGCAGGGCGATCCCGATCATGGTGGTCGGGGAGAAAATCTGTTCGCCCGCTTCACCGGCGATCAGAAAGCCGATCGCGACCAGCTGGACGGTGGTCTTCCATTTCGCGAGCTTGGTGACGGGGACGCTGACCCGGAGCGCCGCGAGGTATTCCCGCAAGCCCGAGACCAGGATTTCGCGGCACAGGATCACGATGGCCGCCCACAGCGTCCAACCATGGATGCTGTTGTCGGCGGCCAGCATCAACAGGCAGGACGCCACCAGCAATTTGTCGGCGATCGGATCGAGCATGCGGCCGAAGGCCGATTGCTGGTCCCACATCCGTGCATAATAGCCATCGAGAACGTCGGTCACGGCGGCGGCGATAAAGATCGCCAGCGCCACCCAGCGCAGCCAGAGCGGGCCGTCCATGATGGATTGGGCATAGACGCAGCCGACCACCACCGGGATGGCGGCGATGCGGGCATAGGTCAGGATATTCGGGAGGGACAGGCTCTTGGACTGGCCCTTGGTGGTTGCGATGTTCATCCGTCTTACCAATACCGCTCAGGCGTGAAGGTCAACCGTGCAGGCCCCAGATGATCTGTCGCAGGCGACGGCCAAATGAAACGCCCATGTGAATCGGCCCCCTTTAACCCGGTTGCGCATGGAAAAACTCGAAAATCTTGCGGGCGCTTTCGGCGCTGACCCCTGGAACCTTGCCAAGGTCGGCGATCGAGGCCCGCTCGATTTCCTTCAGCGTTCCAAAGTGATGCAGCAAGGCACGTTTGCGTGACGGGCCGATGCCCGGAATCTCCTGCAAACCCGCTTCGCGGATGTCCTTTTTGCGCAGTTTGCGGTGCGATCCGATCACGAAACGATGCGCCTCGTCGCGCAGCCGCTGGATGAAATACAGCACGGGGTCGCGCGGTTCGAGCTTGATCGCCTCGCGGTCCGGCATGAACAGCGTTTCCCGGCCGGCGTCGCGGTCCGGCCCCTTGGCCACGGCCAGCAGCGTGACTTGCGTCAGTCCGAGGGTCTCGAAGATCTGCCTTGCCGCGTTGAGCTGGCCGCGGCCGCCGTCAATAATGACCAGATCCGGCCATTGCGGAAACGAATCGTCGTCGGCCTTGATCTCGGCTTTCGCTTTGGCGGTATCGTCTTCCGGCGGTTTCAACAGCCGCTTGAAGCGCCGCTCCAGCACCTCGCGCATCATCGCGTAATCGTCGCCCGGCGTCAGGCCTTCCGACTTGATGTTGAACTTGCGGTACTGGTTCTTGATGAATCCGTCGGGTCCCGCCACGATCATCGCGCCGACCGCGTTGGTGCCCTGGATGTGGCTGTTGTCGTAGACCTCGATGCGCTTGGGCGCATGCGGCAGCCCGAGCGTAGTGACCATGCCCTCCAGCAGGCGGCCTTGGGTCGCGGTATCGCTGAGCTTGCGGCCGAGCGCCTCGCGGGCGTTGGTCAGCGCATGCGCGATCAATTCCTTTTTCTCGCCGCGCTTCGGCGTCGAGACTTCGACCTTGAAGCCGGCCTTGACGGCGAGGGCATCCGCGAGCAGCGCGCTTTCCTCGATCTCATGCGACAGCAGGATCAGTTTCGGCGGCGGCTTGTCGTCGTAGAATTGCGCCAGGAACGAGGCCAGCACTTCTTCCGGCGTGAAGGATTTCTCGGCGCGCGGGAAATAGGCGCGGTTGCCCCAGTTCTGGCCGGTGCGGAAGAAGAACACCTCGACGCAGGAATAGCCGCCCTCCTGGTGGATGGCGAACACGTCGGCTTCTTCCACGGTGCGCGGATTGATGCCCTGCTGCGACTGGATCGCCGACAGTGCGGCGAGGCGGTCGCGGTAGAGTGCGGCAGTCTCGAATTCGAGTTCGGCGGACGCCTTTTCCATCTCGCCGGCCAGTTCTTTTTTGACCAGATGGCTGCGGCCGGACAGGAAGTCGCCCGCCTCGCGCACCAGCTCGGTATAGCCGGGGAAATCGATCTCGCGGGTGCAGGGGCCGGAGCAGCGGCGGATTTGATAGAGCAGGCAGGGCCGGGTGCGGCTCTCGAAGAAACCGTCGGTGCAGGAGCGGATCAAAAACGCGCGCTGCAGCGCCGTGATGGTGCGGTTGACGGCGCCGGCGTTGGCGAACGGACCGAAATACCGTCCGGGCCGCGACTGCGCGCCGCGATGTTTGAGGATCTGCGGCGCCCAGTGGTCGCCGGTGATCAGGATATAGGGAAATGACTTGTCGTCGCGCAGTTGCACGTTGAAGCGCGGCCGCAGCTGCTTGATCAGATTGGCCTCGAGCAGCAGCGCCTCGGTCTCCGTCGTGGTCGAGATGATCTCGACCGCAACGGTGGCCGCAATCATGCGCAGGATCCGCGCCGGCAGCGGCGCGTTGACGCGGGCGTAGGAGGCAAGCCGCTTGCGGACGTTCTTCGCCTTGCCGACGTAAAGCACGTCGTTGCCGGTGTTGAGCATGCGGTAGACACCGGGCGAGGTCGGCGCCAGACGCACGGCGTTTTCGATCGCGGCATGGCCAACCGCGAGCGGGCCTTCGGCCAAGGCCTCCGTGGCGTCCTCGGCGGTTTCCTCCGCGGGTTCCGGCAGGCGGGCCTCTTCCTCGTCCTCGGCCGCAGACGTCTCCGGATCGAGATCGGCAGAGCCAAGCTCCTGCGCAGGGTCCTTTGCAAGGTCCTTTGGGAGCAAATCCGCCTGGGAACCCCGTCGCGGCTTGCCCGGAGCTTTCGGATGGTCGGTAGAATCGTGATCCATGGGCCTAAATTAAGCGCTGCTGGCCGGCATCGCCAGCGTGCCGGCGGCGACCGAGGCCACGCCGGGTAACACATTCTTAAGACTGATGATCGGGCGGTAAGAGGGCTTAACAACCCTTTAACTTAAAACTCTCGATAAATCTTACAGGAAACAAGTGGAATTCCGTAACCAAGCCGGCCTCGGCCGGAAGGGTGCGGCTGTTGCGTGGTGGAGTTGAGTGATGGGCAGCTTTGTTTTGCGGGCGCTGGCGGTGATCGCCGCAGCCTGGACGATGTCGGCGCAGGCGGCCGATATGAATTACGGATCGCGCGCGCCCTATACCGTCAATCAGCCGCTCAACGCCTATAGCTGGGCCGGTCCCTATCTCGGCGGCAATCTCGGCTATGCCTGGGGCTCGGTCGATAACAACCCGACCAAGCCGTCGGGCTTCGCAGGCGGCGTGCAGGCCGGCTACAACTTTCAGAACGGGCCGTGGGTGTTCGGTATCGAGGGCGATATCAACGCGACCGGCGCGGCCGACACCTTCGCGCCGTGGAAGTTCTCCAACCCCTGGTTCGGCACGCTGCGCGGCCGGGTCGGCTATGCGTTCAACAACGTGATGTTCTACGGCACCGGCGGTCTTGCCTTCGGCGAACTGCGCGCCACCACGTTCGGCCTGTCGGAATCCCATACCACGGCGGGCTGGACCGCGGGCGTCGGCGCTGAAATGGGCTTTGCGCCGAACTGGAGCGCCAAGGTCGAATATCTCTATGTCGACCTCTCCAACACCAATTTTGTCATCACCGGAGCATCGAACGGCTACAGCTTCGGGCTGATCCGCGCCGGCGTGAATTATCGCTTCTGAGATCAAGAAAACGCAAAGAAACCATCTGTTGCAGCCTCCCGGCGGCGCCAAGCCGCCGGGATTTTTTTTGTCTCGTGGACAGTGCGCGGCGGCACGCCTAAAATTCGTCGATGCAGCCGGGGCAGCCAAGTCTGACCGCGTTGGGCGCCGCCCGTTTGCGCGCGGCGCATCAGGTGCTGGATAACGCATCGATCCTTTGGGATCCGCTGGCGTTACGCATTCTCGGCGACGATATCCAGGTCTCGCTCGACCATGCCCGGGCCCACACGTCCGGGCCACGCTTGCGCTGGTTCATCGCCGCGCGCTCGCGCATCTCGGAAGAAGCGCTGACGGAAGCGGTGAATAATGGAGCGACGCAGCTCGTGGTGCTCGGCGCAGGGCTCGATACGCTCGCCTACCGGACGGCGCTCGCGGGTGGCCTGCGAATTTTCGAGGTCGATTTTCCCGCCACGCAAGTACGCAAGCGCGACATGCTGGCCGCCGCGGCGATCGCCGTGCCGGACACGCTGACCTATGTCGCGATAGATTTCGAACGGCAGACATTGGCCGAAGCGCTGGACGCCGCAGGCTTTGTCGCCGCCAAACGCAGCTTCTTCAGCTGGCTCGGCGTGGTGCCTTATCTGACCGAGACGGCGGTGTTCTCGACGCTCGGCTATATCGCGCAGCTCGAAGGCGGTGCTGAAGTGGTGTTCGACTATGTCAATCCCGCAAGCTCGGTCGCACCGGCCGGCCGCGCCGCGCATCAAGCGCTTGCCGAGCGGGTGGCCGCGGTTGGCGAAAGCCTTCAGAGCTATTTCGATACCGCATCGCTTTGCGCCCGCATGAGCGCGACCGGCTTTCGGCATGTCGATGATGTCGGCCCTGACAGGATCGCGGCGCGCTTCTTCCCCGAGAGCGAACGTACGGCACCGGCGCGTGCCGGCCACATCATGCACGCCTCCACGTTCTGAGGCGCGCCTCGCGCTCAGCGGGATTTGGTGCAGGCAAAACTTCAGTCCGCTTTCACCGCCAAGCTTCAGCTCACGCGTCAGCTTACGATGAAATCACCAGGTTGACCGCCTTGGGGCCTTTGCCCTTCTTGTCCGGTTCGACCTCGAATGTAATGCGCTGTCCTTCAGTCAAATCCTTCAATCCGGCCCGCTCGACGGCAGTGATGTGAACGAACACGTCGCGACCGCCGTCATCGGGCTTGATGAAGCCGTAGCCACGTTCTCCATTGAAGAACTTGACTGTACCAGTCATGGCCATCGGGAAAACTCCTCCCCGTATTGCTCCGCCGCTACGCGCAATTCGCGTATCGGCCGACCGGACATTCGCTGCCGGAAGCTTGGCCACCTGAACCGATCGGGTCACGCACCGATCAGTCTGGATTTTTTTAGGCCTTGATCACTCCGCCGCAACCATTCGCGGAAGCGGAACGTAAAGCCAGTCATAACGGCCGAGCATAATACGGTTCCGCGCAAATTGACTATGGCTCAATCGCGCTTTTCAGCCCGATGCACTGCCTTGAAGGCTTACCCCCAAAGGTTTGCATTCAAGGCTTGCATTCAAGGAGCCTTCAAGGTTTGGGCGTCTCAAGCCTGAACCGGCCGGCGCCGCCCTGGCCGAGCGGTTTTTCCAGTTCGGGTAAAATGGTCTTCAGCTCGCCCGCCAGCGTCCACGGTGGGTTGACGATCAGAAGCCCGGTTGAGGTGAGGGGACCGCCGGCCTGCTGCGGTGCGACGCTGAATTCGAGCCGCAGACATTTCCCGGCCGGCTTGCCGGTCTCAGCCACAGCGGCGACATGCCGCGCCAGGCCGTCGGTGATGCGCCGGCTTTTGACCGGATACCACAGCAGATAGCTGCCGGTCGGCCACTTCGCATAGGCCTCCGCAAAGCCGTCGCCGAGCTTTTCGAACTCGTCCTTTTGCTCGAACGAAGGGTCGATCAGCACCAGGCCGCGCCGCTCGTTCGGCGGCACGAAGGCCGGCAACGCCGTCCAGCCGTCGAGATCGACCACCCGGGCCTGGGTGTCGCGGCGCAGCGCATCGATCAATTGCTTGTGGGCTTTCGGTTCGATCTCGCATGCCGTGAGGCGGTCCTGCGGCCGCAGCAGCGCGCGCGCGATCAAGGGCGATCCGGGATAGGCTTTCAGCTCGGCTTGCGCGTTGAAGGCCCTGACGATGTCGAGATAGGGCGCCACCAGCGGCAACGCATTTTCCGAGAACCGCGCCTGCATCACCCGCGCGATGCCGGTCAGCCATTCGCCGCTGCGGCGGGCCTCATCGCCGGACAGATCGTAGCGCCCGGCGCCGGCATGGGTGTCGATGACGCGAAAGGCTGCAGGTTTTTCCTGCAGATAGGTCAGCATCCGCACCAGCACGATGTGCTTGATGACATCGGCAAAGCCGCCGGCATGAAAGGCGTGTCGGTAGTTCA
Source organism: Bradyrhizobium sp. AUGA SZCCT0176 (assembly GCF_018130145.1). Lineage (GTDB taxonomy): Bacteria > Pseudomonadota > Alphaproteobacteria > Rhizobiales > Xanthobacteraceae > Bradyrhizobium. The sequence goes on from NZ_JAFCMB010000001.1 coordinate 805,957, forward strand.
TGATGAGAAATTCAAGAGCCGTTGGAGAAGACGTCTACGTCTTCTACTCGTCATGGCCGGGCATAGTAAGTCTGCTGCGCAGACTACGTAAACTTGTCTGTGCTCCCGGCCATCCACGTCTTTGAACACCAGACGAAGGAAGACGTGGATGCCCGGGTCATCTAGCGCGAAGACGCGCTTCTGCCCGGGCATGGCGGCGAGGGAGGTTTTAACTCCCCCGCACCGGCGGCATCACGACCTCGTCGCGGCGGCAGGCGCGGCGGTCGATTTCCTCGCAGGAGCGGAATTGCAGGTCCTTGCTCATGCAGACCCTGACTTCGCTGAGGCGCCGGCTGCTGCAGACCACCGAAATCGCCGAGCTGCTCAGGCCGGGATTGACCTTGATAAAGGCTGCCTCGAGCGCCTCGGGGGCGATCGTCTTCGATTCCGACAATTGCAGGAATTCCTCGGGGATCTTCACCGCGGCGCGGGCTTTGCGGATGTTCTCGAAATAGGCCCGCGCGCCAAGGCCGGAACAGGTGCCATGCTTGTCCCACTCGTTGAAGATCAGCCCGGGCGCCGGCATCAGGTCCAGCATCGACGACATGACGTTGCGGTCGAGACGGGGCGACGGCCGCTGGCAATATTCGGGAAAGCCGCGCTCATATTGCGGCCACAGGCCGTGGACCACGAAGGAAAACGGGCGCTCGCACTGGATCTGCGCAGAACGGCCGCTATTGCCGCGTTCGGAGGCGGCCTCGCAGAAGGAGGGCGACCACGACAGGGCCAGCACGTAGAAATCGAACTCGCCAGGGGCGTTCTGCCGGCGGTCCTGTGCGGCGGCGTGGCCCGCGGTGACCAAGACAAGTGCCAGCGAAATCAGCAGCCGCGAAACAATGACCGATGGAAACATCAAACGCTCCCTTACTCGCAAAGCATGACGTACTCGATTACCCCAGCCTAGCAGGGAACCGGAACATTTCAAGAACAAAAATGGCGTTAGGCGCGAATCCGGTGGCGCCGGCCACCGCGATCGAAAAACCCAGGCAGGAAGCTCAGGGTAAGCTTAAGGCCGCGCAGCCTTGCAGCCGGGGTTATAGGCCCAGTTACGGTCCAGCCCGGTGACGCACCATTCGACACCCTGGCCGAAGCCGGCAAAGCCGCCATCCTCGACGATCGAATAGTGCACGTTGCGCACCTTGCCGTCGCTCAGCATCACGTCGCCGGTGCAATAGCGGCGCGGAATGTTGTCGGATTGCCAGGGCCGGAACGTGGTTTCGTGGATCCGGCCATAGGAGGTGATGGTCAGGGGCGAATTCCAGAAGGTGCTTTCCTTCTCGCGGAACTGCGAAATGATGGTCGGCAGCGCCGATTCGCACGGTGCAACGCGCCCGTCATACCGGGGACCGGACAGCCAGAAATTCAATTCCAGCGGATTGGCGGCCTGCGCCGACTGGCCGAATGCCAGGACAGCGAGCGACGCGGCCAAGCCGAGGGTTTTCAACGATGTGAAGAGGGTGCGCATGGGAATTCCGCTGGTCATCCAACCCTCAGGAACGTGCCGTGAAGCCCGGACGAGGTCAAGTGCAGCGCGGCAACACCTTGCAGGCAAGTCGAGGTCCGGCCGTAACCCATTCTTTTCACGGCCGCCGGCGCACTCTATGGTGGCCCCAGCGAATGGAGTCTGCGATGCAAAGAATTGGGGCCGCGTGCCTGGTTGCGATGTGCGGGTTGCTGTCGGCTGCGCCGGCGCAGGCCGACTGGGTGCCGCCGTTCAAGGGCAATGATACCGGCGGCATTGTCGCCTATTCGCTGGCGAGACAGGCGGATGCACGCCAGCTCGCGGTCGATCACTGCGCCGGTTACGGCAAGGTGGTGAAATTCCTGGCAGTGCAGCCCTATGAGGGCGGATACGTCTCCTTCGCCTGCCGCTGGGTGCCCTATGGGACTCACGCCCGGCCGCTGCGCACGCTCTACTGAGCCGGACCTGAACGCCTGAACCACCAGGGGGCGCGAGCATGGCGCGACAGCTTCATTCATTTTGTTTGGCGCTTGGCCTGCTCGCGGTGTGGCCTGCGAGCCATGCCAGCGCCGTCGAGCTGCCGGTGCGCAAGGCCGGCCTGTGGGAAATGAAGGTGGTGCAGACCGGCTCGCCGGTGCCCGAGATGACGATGCAGCAGTGCACCGACGCGACCACCGACAAGGATATGAGCACCTCGTTCTCGCCGATGGCCAAGGACGTCTGCTCGAAAAACGATACCCAGAAGACCGCGACCGGCTACGTCACCGATTCCGTCTGCGGCTCCGGCGGCATGTCGGTCAAATCGCGTGCCGAGATCACTGGCGATTTCAACTCCGCCTACACCGTGAAGTCGACCTCGAACACCACGGGCGCTCCGGCCGGCGTGCCGCGCGATTCCACGACCACGATCGAGGCGAAGTGGCTCGGCGCCTGCAAGGCCGATCAAAAGCCCGGCGACATCATCATGCCCGGCGGCATGAAGATAAATCTCAAGGACATGGAAAAGCTGAAGGGCCTGCTGCCGAAGCAGGCTCCGAAGTAAAGCTTCAGGATTTCTTCTTGCGGTTGATCGGGAGTTTTCGACCGTCTGCAGGGCAGAAGCTGCTGTCCTGGGTCGCTATCACGTCATTAAGTGTTTCGATGAATTCCCGTGCCAGACGAGACGGCAGCAGGTGCCGCGGTCGAACGAGCCTGCCCATTACCTTGATTGAAGGATAGAACGGCCGCATTACCAGATCTGTTGCCGGCGTACCCATCATCGCCAACCCGTCCAGTAGCGCGAGGCCTGCGCCGGCTCGCACCAATGCGCATGCAACGGTGGACTGCGACACCTCGATTGCAGTCTTCAACGGGACGTCCGCATCGGCGAAGGCGCGTACGGCTTGGATTCCCAAGGGGAGTTGCCTGTTCAGACATATCAGCGCTTCATGCTCGAGATCAGCGGGTACGACATGAAGCTTCGATGCCAACGGATGCGTCTGCGGCATGACGCATCCGAAATCGGTCGCCCAGAGATCGCTCACCGACACACCGGACGCGGCAAGGGAGTCGATGACAAATCCCAGGTCCGCCTGGTGGTTGGCGACATGGGTGGCGACCTGGAGCGCACTCATCGACTGCAGCATGATCACGACATCAGGCCGCGACTGGCGAAATTTTGCCACGGCGGCCGGCAGTAACGCATTTGCGAAGGCCGAAATCGCGGCGATGTTGAGCCCGCCCGCTCGCCCCGCCTGCAGGTCGGCGGCGTGCTTCTGGACGACGTCAAAAGCCGCGAACGCGCTGACGGTCTCTGGAAACAACGATTGGGCTTCGGGCGTCGCCAACAATCGCTTCTTTCGCCGCAAAAAGAGCGGAAACCCGAGCCGTCGCTCCGCCTGTTGCAACGTTCGGCTGACGGCCGGCTGCGAAACACGCAGCGCCTCGGCAGCCGCGGTGATGGTACCCAACTCCATGACGCGCCGAAACACCTCCAACTCGCGAATACTCAACATCATAACGCCAGGACATGATTGGAGCAGCTTTTAGTATTTTGAACACATACATCCTGGGCCCACAATGGCTCCCGATAGCCTATGGCCGCTCAGCCGGGCACCGGCCGGCCCTTCGTCCATGGACCTCAACCGATGAACTCACCCCGGATTGCGACGATCACGGCTTTTCCACTCGCGATTCCGTTCGACCACTGGGCGTCCCCGCCGATGTTCGCCGGCCGGCCACGCACGACCCTCGATACTGTTCTGGTGCGGGTAACGACCGATCAGGGCACGGTGGGGTGGGGCGAAGCCTATGGCAGCTTCTGGTCCGCGGTCGTTGCGGCGATCGAGCAATGGGTGTCCCCCCTGGCGATCGGGCAAAGCGTCGATGACGTCGAACTGCCGGCGCGGATTGAACGGACCTTGCACAATCTCGGTCGTGCGGGTGCCACGATCCACGCGATTAGCGGCCTCGACATTGCACTGTGGGACATCCGGGGCAAGCTCGCGGGGATGCCGGTTTCGACCCTGCTGGGCGGGCGACGGCGCGACCGTATCGAGGTCTACGCATCGCTGCTTCAATACAACGGCAATACCGAAGAAATCCGCCGCGTCGTGGACCGTGCGCTCGGCGAAGGTTTTCGCCAAATCAAGTTGCATGAGCGTACGGCTGACGCGGTCGCCTCTGCACGCGCCGCGGCGGGCCTGAGCGTGCCGTTGATGGTCGATACCAATTGCGCGTGGTTGCCGGCGGACGCAGTCGCCGCCGTTACGGAAATGGCGCCTTCCAATCTTCTATGGGTCGAAGAACCCATCTGGCCGCCGGAAGATTTCGCGTCGCTTGCGGCTCTCAGGCAAACGGCTCACGTTCCGACCGCTATCGGAGAGAATGCCGGCAATGCCCTCGATTTCAAGAAGATGCTCGCAGCACGCTGCGTCGATTATGTTCAACCCAGCGCGATCAAGATCGGCGGTCTGACCGCGCTTTGGCAAATCTGCACCGAGTCGGAAGCGGCCGGAACGACCTGCGTGCCCCACTCACCATTCTTCGGCCCCGGCTATCTCGCCACCATTCACGTGCTGGCGGCCAAGGCGAAGGCGAGCGCCCTGGAGAGATTTTATTGCGACCTCGCCTTCGACCCCTGCGGCGGCATCGTTCCGATCGAAGCAGGATTCCTCGCCGTCCCCGACGCCCCGGGCCTCGGAGGCGATCCGGACATGGACTTGATCAATCGATTCCGGCTCTGACGGCCACCAAGAACAGGGAAGGAAACTTCATGCAAAGCATCAACCGGCGTTCGCTGTTGATCGGACTGACATCTGCGGCGACAATGTCCTTCTCCGGAGCGCGCGCCCAGCCGCAACCATATCCGCAGCGTCCAGTCCGCGTCATCGTTCCTTACGCCGCCGGCGGCGCGTCGGACATCGTGGCGCGTCTCGTCGTGGCCGTCATTACCGAGAAGCTCGGCCAATCACTCTTCGTCGATAACCGGGGCGGTGGTGCGAGCATGATAGGCACCCAGGCGATCGCGACAGCCGCGCCCGACGGCTACACGATCGGCGTCGTCGACAGCGCGTTCACCATCAATCCCAGCCTGTTCGGCGCCAAACTGCCGTACGACACCAAAAAGGATTTCGCGCCGGTGTCCCTGCTGGCGCGGACCTCGCTGGTGCTGGTCGTCTCGGAATCTCTTCCGGTCAGCAACGTGAAGGAACTGATCGCGCTCGCCAAATCGAGGCCCGGCGCGCTCAGCATGGCGACCGCCGGCCTCGGCACCGCGGTTCACCTCGGCTGCGAACAATTTCGGCAAGAGGCCGGCATCGACGTTGTCCCGGTGCCTTATCGGGGTGGCGGGCCATCCATCATCGACCTGCTCGGCGGCAAGGTCGATTTTACATTCAGCACGATCCCCGCCGTTCTCGAGCATATTCGCGGCAACAAGTTGAAGGCATTGGGAAGTACGACGGGACGCATCGTGCAACTACCTGACGTGCCCAGCATGGCGGAGGCCGGCATGCCAAAGGTAGACGCCGCGCCGGACTTTGGAATCGTGGCGCCCGCCAATCTACCGCCAGCGATTCTCTCCCAACTCGGCACTGCGGCGCAGGGCGCGCTGAAATCTGAGGGTCTGCGCCGGCGCCTGGATGAAATCGGCTACGAATCCATCGGCTCCACGCCGCAGGAATACATCGCTCATATCGATGCATCGATCGAGAAGTGGCGCCACGTCGTCACTGCCGGCAACATCAAGCCGGAGTAGCGAGCAACCGACGGCAAGAAGATCACACCGGCACCCTGACCGCCGCCCTTAATCCACCCATCGGACTGTCACCGAGCGTGATGTCGCCGCCATGCGAGCGGGCGATGTCGCGGGCGATCGCAAGGCCGAGGCCGGTGCCGCCTTCGTCCTGGTTGCGGGCGTCGTCGAGCCGCAGGAACGGCTTGAACACTTCCTCGCGCATGTTGGCCGGAATGCCCGGTCCGTCGTCGTCGATCGTGACCGTCAGATAGCGGTGGTCGCGATGGCCGGTGATCGAAATCGTATTGGCGTGCCGCGCGGCGTTGGAGACGAGGTTGGCAAGGCAGCGCTTGAACGAGGCCGGTTTGACGGTCACCACCGGCAGGCCGTGGAACGCCACCGTGGCGGTATGGCCGTGGCGCTCGGCATCGCCGCGCAATTCCTCCAGCGCCATCGACATGTCGGTCGGCTGCGCGACCTCGCCGCTGTCGCCGCGGGCAAAGGCGAGATAGGCCTCGAGCATGCCGGACATCTCGTCGACGTCCTTGCGCATGCCGTCGACCTCGGGGCTGTCGCCGATCAGCGCGAGTTCGAGCTTGAAGCGGGTCAGGATGGTGCGCAGATCGTGGCTGACGCCGGCAAGCATCGCGGTGCGTTGCTCGATCGAGCGCTCGATGCGCGCCTTCATCTCCAGGAACGCCTGCGCCGCGCGCCGCACTTCCCGCGCGCCGCGGGGACGGAAGTTCGGCGCCTCGCGGCCCTTGCCGAAACTTTCGGCGGCGTCGGCGAGCCGCAGGATCGGCCTGATCTGGTTGCGCAGGAACAGCACCGCGACGATCAACAGGATCGAGGACGTTCCCAGCATCCAGAAGATGAAGATCTCAGAATTGGAGGCATAGGCCGCACTTCTTTGCGCGAAGATGCGCATCACCGCGTCGTCGAGCTGAATACGGATTTCAACGAGGTTGGATTTGCCCACGGTATCGATCCAGAACGGCCGGCCGATCTGGCGGCCGATCTGAACCGAGAGCGTCTGGTCGAGCAGCGAGAAGAACGGTTTCGGCCCGGGCGGCGGCATGTCGCCGACGGGGAGAAAATCGACCACCAATTGCAGCCGTTGCCCGATACGGCGCAGCTGCGCGCGTTCCTTGTCCTGCGGATAACCCTTGTAGACGTCGATCAGGCTGGCGATATCTTGCACTACGGCAGCCGACAGGCGCCGCGTCACCGTGTTCCAGTGCCGCTCCATGAACACGAACGCGACCACGGTCTGCAGCACCACCATCGGCACGATCATGATCAAAAGCGCGCGGGCGTAGAGGCCGGTCGGCATCCAGCCCTTGAACGCGTTGCCCATCCAGCCATTGACCTTGGAGACCCGGCCTGCGGCGGTGCGGATCAGCGTGAGGCCGGTGTCGAGCGTGCTCATCGCGCTTGGTTCGTTTGGCTCACGGCGACGCCACCAGGCGATAGCCGATGCCGCGCACCGCCTGCAGGAACAACGGATTGGCCGGATCTTTTTCGATCTTGCGGCGCAGCCGGTTGATCTGCACGTCGACGGCGCGCTCGTTGACGGTGCCGCCGCCGGTCAGCGCCGCGCGCGGCACGGTCTCGCCGGGGCTCAGGCTGAGGATGCGCAGCATTTCGCGTTCGCGGTCCGTCAAGTGGATGATCTCGTCGCCCTCGCGCAGCTCGCCGCGTTCGAGATGATAGACGTAGGGCCCGAATGCGATCTGCTCCAGCGCTTCCACTGCCGGCGTTGCGGTGCGCTTCAGGATGTTGCCGATCCGCAAGACCAGTTCGCGCGGCTCGAACGGCTTGGCCACATAATCGTCGGCGCCGATCTGCAGGCCTTCGATGCGGGCTTCCGCCTCATGGCGCGCCGTCAGCATGATGATCGGCACCGAGGAGGAGGTGCGGATGAAGCGGGCAAGATCGAAGCCGGTTTCGCCGGGCATCATGACGTCGAGGATCAAAAGATCGAAATGCAGGCCGAGCAGCTTGGCGCGGGCGTCGGTGGCGCTCGCCGCGGTCGTGACGCGATAGCCCTCGCCGGACAGGAAGCGCGACAGCAAGTCGCGGATACGGCGGTCGTCATCGACCAGCAGCAGATGCGGGGCGTCGTCGGCCATTTGCCGCGGCGTCCGCGCGGAGGCTGCGGCGATGGTTGGGTTGGCAGTTGCGTTTGGAATTCCGTTCGGGGTTCCTTGGGCCACAGTCACTCCCTTGGCTTCTTTCCGCTGCCGAAGATCGTCTCCAGCACCTTGTCCGGGTCGTCGCGATCGATCATCGCGCGCAGAAACTGCCGCACCGTTTCCTGGCCGGCGGGATCGATATCCTGCATGGCGCGGTTGATGCGATCGGTCTGCAGCCCGGCGAGCTTCGCCACCAGGGCCTCGCCCTTCGGGGTGGCGTAAAGAAGGCGCTGCCTGCGGTCGTTATTGCCGGTCTTCTGCACGATATAGCCTTCGTCCAGCAATTGCTTGAGCACCCGGCCCAGCGACTGCTTGGTGATGCGCAATACGTCCAGGAGGTCGGCGACCTTGAGGCCGGGGTAGCGGTGGACGAAATGCATCACCCGGTGATGGGCGCGGCCGAACCCGAACGCCTCGAGCTCATGGTCGGCGTCGCCGACGAAGTCGCGATAGGCGAAGAACAGAAGCTCGATGATATCCCAGCGCAATTCGCCGGCGCGCGGGGGCGGGGACACGCCGTCAGGCCCCTTCGAATCGGGGTCGCCGGCAGGCCTTGAGAAATTTATGTCAGTCATGTTGACATATCTTGGGTTCAATGTTACAAAACTGTCAGCCACGGCGAAACTTTAAGTCGTTTCGGCCTTGGCAACGTTAGGAGCGACCGGAGTAAGCCAGCGATGGCGGCAACGGCCGCGAATTGGACTACCGTGCGATTGTCGAGCGGCATTTGCGCAAACATACTGGACTTCGGCACTCCGCAAAAGCGTGTCCTCAAGGGACTTGCCAGCGATGGAAACCAGCGGCAAGGCCGGTGGTGGTGGTGAAGTCCGGACCAATCAAGCAAGCAGGCTTGACGAAACAGGCCTGCGCCAGGAAACGCACCGGTTCCGACAGCAGGAAGCAAGGGCGGGAAGCAAGACCATGAGTTTGAAATTCGACATCCAGCCTGCGACCAATCCGACGTCCGAAAAGGAGCGCGCGGCAAAGCTCGTGGACCCCGGCTTCGGCCGGGTCTTCACCGACCACATGGCGATCGTCCGCTACAATCAGGCCAAGGGCTGGCATGACGCGCGGGTCGAATCCCGCGCCAATTTTCCGCTCGATCCGGCCGCCGCCGTCCTGCACTACGCGCAGGAGATTTTCGAGGGCCTCAAGGCCTACAAGCGCGACAACGGCGTGAACCTGTTCCGCCCCGACGCCAATGCGAGGCGCTTCAGGAATTCGGCCGAGCGCATGGCGATGGCGCCGATCCCTGAGGACGTCTTCATCGAAGCGGTCGAGCGGCTCGTGCGCATCGACAGCGCCTGGATACCAGGCGGCGAGGGCAGCCTCTATTTGCGGCCCTTCATGATCGCGAGCGAGACCTTTCTCGGCGTCAAGCCTTCTTCCGAGTACATCTTCGCCGTCATCGCCTCGCCGGTCGGCTCCTATTTCAAGGGTGGACCTGCGCCGGTGTCGATCTGGGTGTCGGAGAACTACACGCGCGCCGCGATCGGCGGCACCGGCGCCGTCAAATGCGGCGGCAATTACGCCGCCAGCCTGCGGGCGCAGGCCGAGGCGATCGATCGCGGCTGCGATCAGGTGGTTTTCCTCGATGCGGTCGAGCGCCGCTACATCGAGGAACTGGGCGGCATGAACGTGTTCTTCGTGTTTGACGACGGCTCGCTGCTGACGCCGCCGCTCGGCACCATCCTGCCCGGCATTACCCGCGATTCGATCATTGCGCTGGCAAAGGATTCCGGCACGCGCGTGCGTGAGGAGCTCTACACGATCGACCAGTGGCGCAGCGACGCCGCCAGCGGAAAGCTGAAAGAAGCCTTTGCCTGCGGCACCGCGGCGGTGATCTCGCCGATCGGCAAGGTATGTTCGGCGAGCGGCGATTTCCTCATCAGCGGCGGCGCTGCCGGCCCCGTCGCGATGGGGATGCGCAAGAAGCTGGTCGACATCCAGTACGGCCGTGCGGAAGACCCGCACGAGTGGATCCGAAAGGTCCTGTAACCGGCGGCGGAATCCGCCGCCTCTGAGACAAGCAACGTTTTTTTCGACCTGAGCACGGGGCCGCGCGCGCCTCGCGGAGTCGCGCGCGCGTGCGCGGTCAAGCTGGGAGAGAGGCCATGGGAATTTCCTTCGACAAAATCGATGGTGTCATCTGGTACGATGGCAAGCTCGTGCCGTGGGCTGACGCCAACGTCCATGTGCTGACCCACGGGCTGCATTACGCGAGTTGCGTGTTCGAGGGCGAGCGCGCCTATGGCGGCAGGGTGTTCAAGAGCACGGAACATTCCGAGCGCCTGAAGAGCTCGGCCAACATCCTGGATTTCGAGATTCCGTATTCGGTCGCCGAGATCGATGCCGCCAAGCAGCTCGTGATCGACAGCAACAATCTGCCTGACGCCTATCTCCGCCCGATCGCCTGGCGCGGTTCGGAGATGATGGGCGTGTCGGCGTCATCAAACACCATTCATCTGGCGATCGCCGCCTGGGATTGGCCGAGCTATTTCGATCCGGCCACCAAGATGAAGGGCATCCGCATGTGCCTTGCCGAATACAGGCGCCCCGATCCGATGACGATTCCGGCGATGGCCAAGGCCTCCGGTCTCTACATGATCTGCACCATCTCAAAGCACAGAGCGGAGCGTGCCGGCTATGCCGACGCCATGATGCTGGACTGGCAGGGGCGGGTCGCCGAATGCACCGGCGCCAACATCTTCTTCATCGCCGATGGCAAAATCCACACGCCGATCGCCGACTGCTTCCTCGCCGGCATCACCCGCGCCACCGCGATCGATCTCGCGCAGCGTCGCGGCATCGAGGTGATCGAACGCCGCATCATGCCGGACGAACTCTCTGGTTTCACCGAGTGCTTCATCACCGGCACCGCCGCCGAAATCACCCCGGTGGCTGACATCGCCGAGTGGAAGTTCACGCCCGGCAAGATTTCGGAACAGCTGATGGCGGATTTCGCGGTCGAAGTGCAGCCGAAGGGCAAGGCGGTCGCGGCGTAAGGTGGGCTAGCTCTCTAACTCCCTCGCCCCGCTCTTGCGGGGAGAGGGTGGGGTGAGGGGCCCTTGCCGCAAATTCTGAAGACAAAGGTGAGAGCGGTACCCCCTCACCCGGATCGCAAGAGCGATCCGACCTCTCCCCGCAAGCGGGGCGAGGTGAAGAGGCGCCACGCCCCGCAGCCCGCCCATGAACTGTTTCGCGGCTTTGCGCGACCAACTCCCGGATTTGCGGATAGCGGTTCGTGGAATGGTGAAAATGACCTCAACCCTCTCAACATGCTCGAAATGCGTCGTGGCGGCCGCCTTCGCGGCGGCACTTGCGCTTCTCGGCTCCCCCACAACGAGTGTCAGGGCCGAAGACCGCTCCCCCGTGATCGACTTTCGCAATGGCGACCCGGAGATCAATGCCGCGATCGCGCAGGCGCGTTCCACGCTGCCGAAATTCTGGGCCTCCTACGACGCGCCAAAGCCGTCGGAGACCGGTCACTCTCTCAAGGCGCGTTTTCCATATCCGAACAATAGCGGCGAACATATCTGGATGGCCGAGGTGAAGAAGATTGGAAGCGGTCGCTATTCGGGCAGGTTCGCCAATGCGCCGCGCCAACTGCCCGGCAAGCGGGCCGGCGACCTGGCCGAGTTCAGGGAGGCCGACATCTCGGATTGGATGTTCTTGCGGAACGGCAAGATCGTCGGCGGCGAGACCATCCGGCCGATGCTGAAGAAGATGTCGGAGGCCGACGCCGACGCGCTACGCGCCAGGATGGAAACCCCTTAGACGCCGGGCAGGACGTTCTGGTCAAAACCGGCCCGGTGGGCTAAGTGCGTGGGATGGGCCGAGCGAAACGAGCCCACCCTGTTTTTCCCGGTGAGCGCGGCGCCAAGCGGCTTTGCCCACCCTACACAAGTTGCAACGCCGCCCATGGCCGACAAATCCAAGAAACCCCAGAAGCTGAAGGCGCGCCTGCCGCGCGGGCTGGAGGATCGCGGTCCCGCCGCGATCTCGGCGACGCGGCAGATGGTCGGGAAAATCCGCGAAGTCTATGAGCGCTACGGCTTTGAGCCGGTGGAAACTCCGGCGATGGAATACACCGACGCGCTCGGCAAATTCCTGCCCGACCAGGACCGGCCGAACGAGGGCGTGTTCTCGTTCCAGGACGACGACGAGCAGTGGATCAGCCTGCGCTACGATTTGACCGCGCCGCTGGCGCGCTATGTCGCGGAGAATTTTGACTCGTTGCCGAAGCCCTATCGTTCCTATCGTTTCGGGTGGGTGTTCCGTAACGAGAAGCCGGGTCCGGGGCGCTTCCGCCAATTCATGCAGTTCGACGCCGACACCGTCGGCGCGCCGACGCCGGCCGCCGATGCCGAGATGTGCATGATGGCGGCAGACACCATGGAAGCGCTCGGCATTCCCCGCGGCAGCTATGTGGTGAAGGTCAACAACCGCAAGGTGCTCGACGGGGCGCTCGAAGCGATCGGTCTCGGCGGCGAGGAGAATGCCGGACGCCGGCTCACGGTGCTGCGCGCTATCGACAAGCTCGACAAATTTTCCGCCGACGAAGTTCGCAAGTTGCTCGGTCCCGGACGATGGGATGGAGGCGAAGAAGGCAAGGGCGACTTCACAAACGGAGCCGGCCTAAGCGCCGCGGACGCCGACATCGTTTTGGCCGTCACGCAAAAACGCGACGACTGGAAAGAGGCAATTGCCGCCGCCGATGTTTATCTCGCCAAGAGCGACGTGGGTCAGGCCGGCGTCAGCGAGTTGGAGGAGATTGCCAAACTGGTCACAGCATCCGGTTACGCATCGGATCGCATCCGTATCGATCCTTCCGTCGTCCGCGGTCTCGAATATTACACCGGTGCAGTCTACGAAGTTGAGCTGCTGCTGGAGACCAAAGACGAAAAGGGCCGTCCCGTGCGTTTCGGCTCGGTCGGCGGCGGCGGACGTTACGATGGGCTGGTCTCGCGCTTCCGCGGCGAACCCGTTCCTGCAACCGGCTTCTCCATCGGCGTGTCTCGGCTGCAGGCGGCGCTGACACTGATCGGCAAGGTCGATACCAAGCCCGCTGTCGGGCCTGTTGTCGTCACCGTGTTCGGCGGCGAAATCGCCGATTACCAGAAAATGGTCGCGACGCTGCGCAACGCTGGTATCCGCGCGGAACTATATCTTGGAAACCCGAAGCACAGCCTCGGCCAGCAGATGAAATATGCCGACCGCCGCAACGCGCCCTGCGCGATCATCCAGGGCTCGGACGAGCGGGCGAACGGCAAGGTTCAACTCAAGGATCTCATCCTCGGGGCGGGCCTGACCGAGATCAAGGACCGCGAGGAATATCTGAAGAAGCAGTCCGAGGCCCAATACGAGGTCGATGCAAGCAAGCTCGTCGATGCCGTGCGCGAAGTTTTGGCGCGCCATGACGTGAAGTGGGGATAGCCATTCATTTCCGGCGTCATGCCCGGCCTTGTGCCGGGCATCCACGTCTTGTTTGATGGAAAAGATCGTGGATGATCGGGAGAAGCCCGGCCATGGCGAAAATAAAGTGGGAGAAGAAAAAATGCCCGAGATTACCGTGAGCATGGCCGCCGGCCGCACCGACGAGCAGAAGGCCGGCATGATGCGCGACATCACGCAGGCGCTGGTCAAGAACCTTGGCGTCGACGCCGACGCGGTCGTGATCCAGATCAACGAGGCGCCGCTCGCCCACAAGATGAAGGGCGGCAAGACGTTTGTCGAACGCGCAGCTGCTGCGAAGAAGTAGGGCGCCTGTCGTCCCGGCGAACGCCGGGACCCATACCGCGTTGTGCTCTCGGTTGGAGCAAGGTGGCTGACACCTTCCGCAGCAACAACGTTCGGTGGTTATGGGTCCCGGATCGCGCTTCGCTTGTCCGGGACGACGGCTTGTTGTTTTAGCGGGGCCACCCATGGACGCACGCGGAATCATAAAGATCGGGATGAGCGCCGAGCGCACGCTGGTGGTGCCGCCGGAGCGCACGGTCGGGCATTTCGTGCCTGATATGCCGATGGTCTATGCGACGCCGATGATGATCCTGGAAATGGAGATGGCATCGGGTGACGCCGTCCGGGGCCATCTTCAGCCGGGCTGGATCACGGTCGGCACCGAGGTCGATATCCGCCATATCGGCGCTTCGCTGGTCGGCTCATTGGTGCGGACCACGGCGAAAGTGGTTGCGGTGGAACGCCGCGTGATCCGCTTCGAGGTTGAGGCCTTTGAAGGCGAGCGCAAGATCGGCGACGGCCGCCACGCCCGCGGCCTCGTCAATGTCGAGATGTTTAATAAGCGGCTGGGTGTGAAGTAGAGCGCTCGCTTGTCATGCGCGGGCTTGACCCGCGCATCCATCCCTCTTCGGAAGAGTCTAATCGAAGACGATGGATTGCCGGGCATAGGCGAGCGGAAGCGACGCCGTCCTTCAGGCGGCTGTGCCCGCCAATGACAGTAAAGACTACTTCGCCAGGTCCTTCGAGCGCTGCGTTGCCGCGGCCACCGCGCGCGTCATCAGCTTCTGCATTCCGTCAGAACCCATCAGCACTTCGAGCGCTGCCGCGGTGGTGCCGCCGGGCGAGGTGACGTTCTGGCGCAAGGTCGCCGACGACAGGTCGGAGCGATGCAGCAGCTCGCCGGAGCCGGCGACGGTTTCGCGCGCGAGCTTGGTCGCCAGTTCCTCCGGCAGGCCAGCCGCAACACCGGCGCGCGCCAGTTCTTCGGCGAGCAGGAACACGTAAGCCGGCCCCGAGCCGGACACCGCCGTCACCGCGTCCATCAGGCTTTCCTTGTCGACCCATTCGACCGAGCCCGTCGCGCGCAGCAGCGCGTCGGCGATCGTGCGCTGCGCGGCGCTGACTTTCTTGGCCGCGACCGCAACCGTGATGCCGCGGCCGATCGCGGCCGGCGTGTTCGGCATGGCGCGAACCACGCTGCCGCCGACGATCGCTTCGAGCACCGCAATCGGCGTGCCCGCCATGATCGAGACCACCAGCGTCGACGATTCTGTGAACGCCTTCAGCGCCGCACCGGCTTCGCGGAACGATTGCGGCTTCACCGCCACCACCAGCGTATCGACCTCGCCGACATCCTTCGGCGTTGGGTTCAGCCGGATGCCTTGCGCCGCCAGCGCGTTGATCTCGCTGGCGGGATGCGGCTCGATCACCACGACGCGCTGGGGATCGAGCCCCTGCGCCAGCCAGCCGGTCAGCATCGCGCCGCCCATCTTGCCGGCGCCCGCAAGCGCGATGGTGCCGTGGAGGGATTTCAGTGCGTTGGTCGTGCTCAAGGTGCTCACCACGAATTCGCTGTCGTCCCGGCGAAGGCCGGGACCCATAACCACAGCCGGTTCTAGTGAAGCGCGGAAGGCACGACAAGCGTCTTGCCCGAGCGCTGACGTCACGGCGTATGGGTCCCGGCTCAAGGCCGGGACGACACTGAGTATGTGGAAGGAATGTGGCCTACGCCTCGCCCTCAGTATCAAACATCGCGGCGCTCATGGCTTCCGCGGCGGTCTTGCCGGCCCAGACCACGAACTGGAACGCGGGGTAATAGCGTTCGCAGGCGTGGATGGCGCCGACCAGCATGGCTTCGCATTGCGCGGTCGAGGCGGTGAGGCCGTTCGGCAGCACCAGCGCCTGTCGGTACATGATCATGCCGGTATGGGTCCAGATGTCGAAATGGCCGATCCACAATTGCTCGTTGATCGCAGCGATCAGCCGCTGCACCTCGGGCCGCCGCGCGGGTGGAATCTTCATGTCGAAGGCGCAGGCCAGATGCAGCG
The DNA here is from genome assembly GCF_018130145.1 of Bradyrhizobium sp. AUGA SZCCT0176. GTDB lineage: Bacteria > Pseudomonadota > Alphaproteobacteria > Rhizobiales > Xanthobacteraceae > Bradyrhizobium. The sequence continues at coordinate 821,656 of NZ_JAFCMB010000001.1, forward strand.
CCTCGATCTCGGCCATCCAGGTAAAGGAGAGCTGATAGTCGGTCCAGTCGCCCTTGGAGACGATGGTCACTTCGTCTTCGCCGGAACGCTCATACGCCCAGTTATTGTCGCTGGCGATGTCCTCGACAACCGCGAGCGGGTTGTTCGGGGAATCGATAATGCCTTCGAGGAGGGACATTCCGTCTCGACCTTGCCATTTCACGTGAGTTGATACGCACAACGGGGACCGGCGCGCGCGGGAGCTGATGCGTCGCGGCCGACTGCAATCCCCTGATCGTTCCTGACCTTGTTCTTGATCGTCCCGGGGCTTGCCGGCTCAAGTGATGTGATTTGCGGAATCTGCGCAACCGACCCCGGAGTCCGTCCACAGCCAATGCGCAGGCCGTCCACAGCTCTTCGCAGTTACAACTATTAATTTGAGAACAAATCGGAATCGGATTCTGTGGATTGGAGTCGGCCGCCACCGGAAGAGCACCGGCCCGCCACAATGGTTAATTTTTTCTTAACCTGAATTGACAGCCGCTTCTGTCGGAGCGCATATTTTTCCACAGGGTGGATACGACCCGCTGCTTGCGCCCCTTCGAGGGTACGGTGAACGTATCGAGCCGTTCGAGGCCTCCTTTGCCCTGCGAACGAGTCAGTAACGCAAGCGTCTGACACATCTTGTTCGCCAATGCAGAGGAGTTATCCCATGCGCGATTTTCGCGATGCCAAGGCTATGGCGCATTCGTTGCGCGAGGCTCTCAAGGCCAAATCGGTTTCTCTCACCCACAGCGAAAGCCTGGAACTTGTCGCCAGGACGTTGGGCCTGCCCGACTGGAATCATCTCGCCGCGCGAATTGAGTCGAGCCTGCCTCCGCTCATGCCGGCCGGGGCAACAAATTCGATAACCGTCCCGGCAGGCGCGGGCATCCCGATCGTGCCGATGCGGGACCTCGTGGTGTTTCCACAGATGGTCGCGCCGATTTTCGTCGGGCGCGAAAAAACCCGGCGCGCGATCGAGCGCGCGCTGGCGACGGACCGCCGCGTGCTCGTGGTCACGCAGCGCCGCTCGGCCGACGACGATCCGCAACTGGATGCGCTCTATCCGGTCGGCGTTACCGCTGACGTGATCAATCGCGTGGCGCTGACGGACGGAACGCTCAAGCTGGCGATCTCCGGCCTCGAACGCGCCGCGGTCCGCAAGCCCGTCGCGGAAGAATTTCTGGCGGCCGAGATCGCACCGATCGAGGAGAGCAACGGCCAGACCGACAAGGCCGTTCTGTTGTCGCGCCTCGTCCTCGACGCCTACCGGATGTTCGCCAACGTCGATTACTCCAATGTACCGCCGCAGCTTCAGGCGCGTCTCCACCTTCCTGACATCGGCGATCCCGGCCTGCTGGCCGACACCGTCGCGCCGCTACTGCCGGTCAGCATCGAGCAGCGGCAGCAGCTCTTGGAAACCAGCGACGTCACCGCGCGGCTTGAGGCGATCCTCGACCTGATCAAGGCGGCTCAAAAGGCGGCCTGAGGTTGAATGCGAAGTGGCCGGCGCTCGCTCGTTTACCTCGCCCCGCTTGCGGGGAGAGGTCGGATTGCGGAGCAATCCGGGTGAGGGGGTACAGGTCTTTCAATTGGCACAAGCATTCGTGGAGAGAGCCCCTCACCCCGACCCTCTCCCCGCGAAGAGCGGGGAGAGGGAGAAGCGGAGCCTGCCCTGTCCCGCCGTCATGGGGATCATGCAGATTCCCGGTGCTGATGGTGCTTGCCGATGCCGCGGCCTTTGGTCATATTTGCCGACAGGTCGTCCATTCCGGGCGGCCGATGTTCTCAGGGCGGGGTGAAAATCCCCACCGGCGGTAAGGGTGACGTAGCCCAAGCCCGCGAGCGCCTTCTTCTCGGACTTCCACGGGGAAGAAGGGTCAGCAGATTCGGTGTGATTCCGAAGCCGACGGTTAAAGTCCGGATGAAAGAGAACGGTTGCGGCGGCCCGCGCGTTTGCGTGGGTCAATCGTCGTTCCGTGTGCCCTGATTCTGGTCCTGAAAGAGGAAAGCCATGAATCAGATGTTGCAAGAGCCTGAAGCCCAAATCCAAGAAGCCCAAACAGTGGAATCCGAGATTAGGGTTCCCGAACGCAACAGCGTTCCCGACACGCCCGAGCGCCCGCCGGCGCCCGTGCATCCGCGTTTCGTCAAGCCGCAGCGGGTCGCCTTCGTGCAGGCGTCCTGGCACCGCGACGTGGTCGAGGAATGCCGCATCGCCTTCCTCGAAGAGATCGAGGCGCGGCATATCTCGCGCGCGCAGGTCGATCTGTTCGAGGTGCCGGGCTCGTTCGAGATACCCCTGCATGCGCAGCTGCTCGCCAAGACGCGGCGCTACACCGCGATCGTGGCGGCGGGGCTGGTGGTCGATGGCGGCATCTACCGCCACGAATTCGTCGCCGACACCGTGATCAAGGCGCTGATGGAGGTGCAGCTGAAAACCGAAGTGCCGATCTTCTCGGCGGTGCTGACGCCGCAGCAATTCCACGAAAGCGCCGTGCACCACGATTTCTTCCGCAAGCATTTCGTCATCAAGGGCATCGAAGTCGCCGAAGCCTGCGCCAATACCCTGCACAGCCTGGAGCGGCTGCGCGGCCAGGTCGCCGCGGGGATTACGGGGTGAATCGTAGGATGGGTAGAGCGCAAGCGAAACCCATCATCTCACCTAGTCGCAAGTGATTGATGGGTTTCGCTTCGCTCTACCCATCCTACGACCAGGTCGCGGCGGCGACGTTATGCCGCCGCGGCCATAAGGAAATTTCGCAAATAGAAAAAAATCACAGCAGGAAACGAGGGCCATCATGACCGGACAAAATCCACCCGATTGGCTTGGCCTGACAGGCCGCGTGTGCGTGGTGACGGGCGGAGGCGGCGGCATCGGCCGCGCCACGGCGCTCAGCCTTGCGCAGGCCGGCGCCCGCGTCGCCGCCATTGACCTCGATGAGCGCGGCCTTGAAACCACGCGCAGTGAGCTGCGCCAGTTTGGAGCCGGGCATTTCGTCGGGCGCTGCGACACCGCGAATGCCGAGAGCGTTGCCGGCGTGTCCGAGGCGGTCGAGCAATCGCTCGGGCCATGCGGCGTTCTCGTCAACACCGCCGCAGTGCTGCGGCCGGGTGGCCTTGAGAATCTGACGCTGGCCGAATGGAACGCCGTGCTGTCGGTGAATCTCACCGGCTACTTCCTCTGTGCGCAAAGCTTTGGCCGGCAGATGCGAAAATCCGGGCGCGGCAGCATCGTTCACGTGTCGTCGATCGCCGGCAGCCATGCGCAGGGCCAGAGCGGCGCCTACAGTGTCAGCAAGGCCGGCGTCATTATGCTCTCGCGCCAGCTCGCCAGCGAATGGGGCCCGGCAGGCATCCGCAGCAACGTCGTCAGCCCCGGCATGGTGATCACGCCGATGAGCCAGGCGTTCTACGATACGCCCGGCGTCACCGAACGCCGCTCCGCGGTGGTGCCGTTACGGCGGGTCGGCATGCCGCAGGATATCGCGGACGCCATCCTTTATCTGGCCAGCGACCGCTCGTCCTACGTCAATGGCGACGAGATCACCGTCGACGGCGGCTACGCCAACATGCTGATGAATTTGGTGCCGCGGCCGGGGTTTGAGTGACGAATGCTCACTGACAATGCGCTGCCGATGCCCGATAGCGATGGTGGATCGGGCATCGCTCGGGATCATGCCTTGGTCCGCGAATGACCCGGAACGGACATGGTTCATCTCTGGTGACCCTATCAGATTGCCCATAAAGAATGGTACGATACCGTCGAGAACCTGAGGGCTCCGAACCTGAGGGCCAGCATGACGCGGCGGAAATTTCTCGGTCTACTCGGTGGTGCCGTGGCATTGCCGATCATGGCGCGCGCGCAGCCGGCGATACCCGTGATCGGATATCTCGGCGCGGAATCGGCGGCCCGCTTTGCAAGTCGCCTGGAGGCATTTCGGCGCGGCCTGCGCTCGACCGGCTTCGATGAAGGCCGCAACGTAACGATCGAATATCGTTGGGCAGAAGGTCGCAACGATCGGCTTCCGGCGCTTGCGGCTGAACTGGTTAGCCTTCAGGTCAGCGTAATCGTGGCGCCCGGAAGTGTGCCTTCTGCGCTCGCCGCCAAAGCGGCAACGCGGACGATTCCGATCGTTTTCGAAATCGGCGCAGACCCGGTTGCTGCCGGATTGGTCGCCGGGCTGAGCCGGCCGGAAGACAACATAACCGGTGTAACGTCGCTAAATTGGGCGATCGCGGCGAAGCGGCTCCAACTGCTACACGAAGTCGCGCCCACCGCAGGCAGCTTCGCGGTGCTGGTCAACCCAAGCAATCCGAAAAACGCCGAGGCGGTCGTAGCGGACTTGCGAACAGCGGCCAGAACCCTCGGATGCGATCTGCACGTCCTGCATGCCAGCAAGGAGAGTGATTTCGGTGAGGCCTTTTCGGCATTCGGCAAACTTGGCGCCGGCGGACTTGTGATAGCCAACGATGCGTCTTTTGTGACCCGCAGTGAACAACTTGCCGCACTCACGCTTCGCGATCGAGTGGCTGCTGTCCATCAGTCACGCGAGTTCGCCGCTGCTGGCGGCCTCATGAGTTATGGCGGCAGCGTGGCCGAATCTCATGGCCAGGCCGGCGCCTATGTGGGACGGATTCTGAAGGGCCAGAAAGTTGCGGAGTTGCCGGTCGTGCAAGTCACGAAAGTAGAGATGGTCGTGAACCTGAAGACCGCCAAAGCGCTCGGCCTCACCATGCCCCTGTCGCTGCTCGGCCGCGCCGACGAGGTGATCGAGTAACCTCGTTTTTCTTTTTATGCGTTGCCGCAGGTGCCCGGGTCTCGTTCCGGCACTTTTCGGACCTGCCGCCATGTCACGGTTTGCGCGTCCCGTCCTCGACGATCTCGACGCCATCGAGCGCCTCACCAGGCTGTGTCCGAACGACTGCAAGCCGTCACTGCAAAAGAGATGGCATAGCGCGCGCGGCTGACGACCCAGCCCGACGCCCTTGCGCAGCTTTGTCGCTGCCCGCTCGCGCTGCGCCTGCCGGAGTGATCAGGCAATTCAGCTTGGGGTTGCCAAACCTGGCGGTGCTCCACAAAAAAACAACAATCCGGTAGCTAATGGCGTGGCGCATCGAGGGACATGTCATGGTGCACCGCACCGACGTCGCCGGGGACCGTGTGGGGCAGGCAAGCCCCGGCAATGACCGCGTGTGCCGCGCTGCACTGAAATCGTCCCCGCCTCGAACACAATCCTTCGCCCGGACCTCTGCCCGCCTCTCAGTGAGGCGGCATGAAGTGCTGCCGTCTCACGACGGTAGTCCCGCCGGTCCATGCCATCCATCTCGAACTGCCGACCCCATGAGGCTTTGACACCAGAACTTCCTGCAAGCGTCGCGACGAATTTCGGCCCAATAAACAAACACAAAGGGAGGATGCAGATGACTTTCTACGGACGATCTGTTGTCGGCTGCGCCGCGCTGGCGGTGGCGGCGCTGGTCAGCGTCTCGCCGACGCGCGCCCAGAACGCTGCTTCGCTGAATGCCGAGGCGGCCATGAACGACTGGCCGACCTATCACGGCACCTACAAGTCCTACCATTACAGCGGCCTCGAGCAGATTAACGCCGGCAACGTCAAGAATCTCGAAGTCGCCTGGATGCATTTTCCGGAACGAGCCACCCGCGGCCTGCAGTCAACGCCGCTGGCCCTTGACGGCGTGCTGTACTATTCGGGCTCCTACAGCCGTGTCTACGCGCTGGACGGCGCGACCGGCAAGACGATCTGGGCCTATGCGCCGGAGCTCGACGAGGAGCTGGTCGCCAAGCAGACGCACTCGCCGTACAATCGCGGCATCGCCATCGGAGGCGGCAACCTCTATGTCGGCACCGTCGACGGGCGCCTGATCGCGCTCGATCTGAAGACCGGCAAATCGGTGTGGGACACCAAGCTGCTGGATTCCAAGAAGGTGACCGTCGGCTTCACCGGCGCGCCGCTGGTGGTCAAGGACATGGTGATCATTGGTGCGCAGGGCGGCGAGTGGACCGGTCGCGGACCGATCTTCGGCGTGGACGGCAAGACCGGCCAGAAGAAATGGGAGTTCTTCACGGTGGCCGGGACCGAAGAGGCCATGAAGACCTGGGGCGGCGAGTCCTGGCGGACCGGTGGTGGCGGCGGCTGGATGCCCGGAACCTATGACCCGGAAACCAATTCGGTGTGGTGGGGCACTGCCAACCCGGCGCCGCTCTACGACTGGTCGGGCGCGGACTGGAAGAAGAGCGGGCCGCGGCCGGGCGACAATCTCTACACGACATCGGTCATCGCGCTCGATCCCGATACCGGCAAGCTCAAATTCTATCATCAGGAGCTGCCGCACGATGCCTGGGACTTCGACTCTTCCGTGGGCGAGTTCGTCATGCTGGAGCGTGGCGGCAAGAAGCTCGTCGTGCACGCCAACAAGAGCGGATACGTCTTTGTCTATGATCGGTCCAACGCCAAGGTCGAGAACGTCTGGGCGCTGGTAAAGAACATCAACTTCGTCAAGAGCATCGATCCGAAGACCGGTGAACTGATCGGTCGCCGCGACCTCGTCGAAGGCAAGGTGGACCCGCCATTGTGCCCGGCCATCGCCGGCGGCATCAGCTGGAACTCCGGCGCCTACAGCCCCAAGAACGGGCTGTTCTACCGGATCGGGCAGGAGTGGTGCATGGAGATGAGCGTCGAGAAGACCACGCCGATCCTGGAGCCGATGGCCCAGCTCAACATCGGCGCCACGTTCAAGATTGTGGCGCCGCCGGACGGGCCGGCCCGGGGTCATCTCAGCGCCCGTGATCCTGTCACCGGTGCCAAGAAGTGGGAGGTCGCCTACAAGCAACCGCCGCTCGCCAGCGTTCTGGCCACCGCGGGCAATCTGGTATTCGTGCCGGACGCCGAAGGCATCGTGCACGCCTACAATGCCGACACCGGTGAAGAGCTCTGGTCGCGCAACAACGGCATGGGACATAATGCCGGCATCATCAGCTACATGGCCGGTGGCAAGCAGTACGTCGCCGTACCGGCGGGCTGGGGCAGCCTGGTGGCCGATGAGTTCGTCGCGCTCTATGGCGAGCCCTTCAAGAGCATGTCGAAGAATACCGGTGCTCTGATTGTCTACGCACTCAGACAGTGATGGTGGCGCGGGGCGGCAGGGATCTCCTTGCCGCCCTCGCGGTCAAGGCCCTGCCGCCCTTGCGATCAATACGTTGTCGCTCTTGCGATCAATACATTGTCGCCCTGCGATCAATACGGATGATGGAATGCGAATACCGTTGCTAGTTGTTTCGGCCATCATCTGGCCATTTCTGTCGACCGCCGCTTTTGCCCAACAGGCTGCAAATCCGCTGCCGCAAGCCGAAGCCTCGCCTGATGACATCGAGGGTGGGAAAATGTTCGCCACCACCTGCGGCTTCTGTCACCAGGAGGGCGGCCGCCATGCGGGCAGGGGTCCGAAGCTGTCGAAGTCCGAGCGCAGCGATGAATACCTCGTCGAGCGCATCAAGAAGGGCAAGGTCGGCGCCATGCCCGCCTATGGTTCGGTGTTCAGTGACGGCCAGATCATAGCGATCCTGGCCTACATCAGAGGGCTTGATGACTAGCGCGCTCTCGAGCGACGTGGCGAGCGGCCCGCGTCGCTTGGCCCGATATGCGGCAAGTCTCGCGTTGCTGATGCTCTGGAACGCGCCGGCGGATGCCCGCTCGCTGGAAGCCGTCATCGAGCGCGGTGCGTTGACGCTCTGCGCCAGCTCCAACGCGCTGCCGTTTGCCAGCAAGTCCGGACCGGTCCCGGGATTTCAGATTGAACTCGGCGAAAAAATTGCCGAGCAACTCGGGGTCAAGCTGACGCGGGAGTGGGTGATCAGCGCGATCCAGTATCGCCGCGCCGACTGCGACCTCGTGCTCGACGTCATCGCCCGCAAGGATACGCCGCCCGCCGGCGGTGTGCGGACGTCGCGTCCTTACCATCGCAGCGGCGTCGTGCTCGCGGTGCGCGGCGATTCACAGGCTTCGTCGCTGGCCGGTCTCGGTCCCGATCAGCGGGTCGGGGTACCGGTCGGCTCGGTGGTCTCGATGACGCTCGCCAAGGGCGGCGCGGCCACATCTCCGTTCGCCTTCGAGGACGATATCGTTGCGGCGCTCGCCAATCGCGAGATCGAGGCAGCCGCCGTCACCCCGATGACGGTCGGCTGGTTCAACCAGCAGCACGCCGACAAGCCGCTGCGCCTGATTCCGGCGTTCGGCGACGATCAGGATTTGAACTGGAATATTGCCGCCGGGCTGCTTCGCCCTGACGACCAGCTGCGCGCGCGTGTCGATGCGGCGATCGAGACTCTGCTCGCCGACGGCACCATCGCGCGGATCTATGCCCGCTACGGCATCGAGCTGCGAGTGCCGCAGTGAGGCGCGGTATCGCGCGAGATGCCCCGCGCTTGCCCGACGGGAAAACACTGGCGTGTTGTTACGTATGGTGAGTCAAACGACGCTGCGGAAAATGCCTGGCGTTGGCCGTCGGGCAAAACGCTTCTGGCACTTCTCGGACCTTGATTGCCGAGCCGATGATGTCCGTTTGCCGGGGTAATGCGGACCACACCGAGCAGGCGCCGACTTCCGAAAATGAGCCACATCGGACGTCAGGCCTGATCTGCTTTTGAGGACCGTGCAAAGCGGTTTTCTTAACGAGCGGCTTTCGCGATAGTCCCCAAATGTGCTTGGGATGGACAGTCATGCGGAGCCTTCGCTAGCTCTAAACCCTGTTGGCGACCCAACGCGATGCCCTGCGCAATTGCCCTAGTAACGATCTCAGCTTCAGCGCTAGAGAGCGGCTTTAAAAAAAAGGGCGTCCACGAGCGCTCAATCTGACGGGCGCGAATCAGGTCCCATTCTGTAGCGGGCGGTTTAATGGGCATGTGATTACTCCACCACAAACTCAAGCTGACCCACTATGCGGTCGCGTCGCAGCATATCATTCTGGTCTCCGGGGAGAAGTCTAAACGGCCGGACTGCGAACCGCGCGAAAGCTGATCTGCTCTGAGAAAATAGCTTGCTTACGTCTCCGAATTGATCCCCGGCCACGGGCTCTGAAATCTTTCGGAGAGGGATCAGCCCTGCGGTCGGAACGCAATTAGCTCCGACATTCTCGCTAGCGGCGCATAGCTCTCTATGGTTTGATATTTGAGAATTGATTTTTCGGTCGAGGCGGCTGAGCAGCGTCGAGTGACTGGGAGCGCTACGCCGACGAACACGGGCGTGTCCAGGACCGTCACCTCGAGCCGAAAAGGGCAAGGCGTCCTGCCCGTTTTGATGTACGCCAGTTTCTAATCTAACTCGCATACGCTGCGCGAAAGCGCACGGTGAATCATGAGTCCGTTTGTGGCACTTATCTGACCTGACAGGCTAGGCGGACCATGTGTGTTCTTGAGGGCAAAGCGGACTTCCTCAGTGCGCGCCGTGATTTCCGGGTTTGACCCAACTGAGACATTGGCGGGGCTTCTGTCCCGCGTTTTTCTTTTAGGACCACGGCGGCTCTTTGCTCGCCCCGGCTGCCTCGTGGTGGGTCGTGACACCCGCCGAACGCAACCCGGTCAGCAATACAGTTCTCACAGAGGCAGGATCAAATCCAATTTCCTTGGCGTTTGGTGGATGTGCCTCGCTGTCCTTCAATCGGAGCGCCAAGTGCAATTGCTCGCAAAGGTGCTGAACGACGAGATTGACCTGATCGTCAGTCATGATCGGCTTCTCCTGCTACCATCTTGCTACCCAACCAGATAGCACACATGAAAATAGGGTGGTACGCGATTGGACCGCCCCAAGGATCAAGCCCACGCGATTGCCCATGGGCGGGCCCCCAATCGTCCGTCTGTCGGGGCAGACCGGAAGTGACTAGCGGCGACTAGAACGACGCTTTTGACCCGGAGCGGACCTGGGACTGATTAGCGCGTGAGCAACTCTGAATTTGCGTGAGCCACGCGCCTAATACGGGAGACAGTCGGCACTTTTAGACATCGCGTCGAACCGATTGCGTGGCTCAATTAACGTGTGGAAAGTTGAACGTCATCATGGGTTATTGACGGTTCAGAACGGAAATGACCGCAGCGGCGAATTGGCGCTTTAACCTAACGCCGACAATCGGTCTGTCGGTCTGGCAGCAGATAGGCCTGCCGCGAAGCGGAGGCCAGCGGTCGTTCATCTCTACGCCGGAGAGATTTCAATCCGATAAATTTCCATCTTCTGGCCGATACCCTTCAAGTTCTCGTAGTCGCGCGATGCCGGTCGTCCTTTGACGATGTCACTGACGCCGGGCGCTTCCATTACCGCTTCTGTCAGGCAAACTTCGTTGACGCCGGCGAGACCTTGCACGCGGGCGGCGATGTTCACGTCCTGCCCGAAGTAATCAATCCGGTCGTTGAGCCTTACGGCGATGGCTCTGCCTCTGTGCACACCGACCTTAAGGCCGAGCGGCCGTGAAGCGGTTTGGTTGAACCGTGACAGTTCTTCGACCATCTCGATGGAGGCAAGAACGGCGTCCTGCGGACGCTCGAAGCCAGCCATGACTGCATCCCCGATCGTCTTGACCATGATGCCAGATCGCTCCCGAATGATCTTGTTCAAGATGTCGAAGTGCTGACGCACGAGAAAATAGGCATTCACGTCGCCAACGCTTTCATACAACGGAGTGGAGTCCTTTAGATCGGTGAACAGATAGGTAATGTCGGAGACTGCCAGGCTCTCCCGCTCATCCACCAATTGTGTCTTGTAGAGTTCGCCGAAGCACGGAGTGAGCAGCAGCCGCCTACCGGAAAGAAACGGCTCATACTCGACCAGATGCGGCTCGAACTGGTAAGGGTACTGGAGGAACCAGAAGCGGCCGCGATCGCTCGTGCGGTTCTCAATCTGAATGATGTGCTTGCCTGGGCTAAGATCGGCCGTCTGTCGAAACGCAAAGCGCCCATCGCCAAGTACCATTTCTCTCGGCCCAGTAGGCCGATCCGGAACTGTGAACCGACCCGACTCGAGCCGGACCTGCGTCCCTTGGGGTTCTGCCGGTTCACCGTTCGCGAAGAAAACCAAAAGTAGCTTGTGACTGAGATCGAGCACCTCGAAACGGCCGGCCGTCACGTCAAATTCGAAGCTCCTCTGCTGGTCAGCCTCGATGTCGGCAAATCCCCGCGAGAGTGCTGCGACGAGTTGCTCGTGCGTCATTCCGTGCGGAGGCTTGAAGCCCTTGGAGAAGTTATAACGCAGGTAGTAGTCCTCCACGGACAGCATCTCAGGATGACGAAATACGATATCGCGGACGGCATTCGAGACCGTAAAGGTGACCTGGATGTAGTCGTCTAGCGTCACATCGTTGAGCGCGTTGCAGAACTCGCACTGGAAACGTGGGTGAACCTGGTCTAGCTCTCGAAAGCTGCCTGCGACCTGCGGGCAATAGGCGCAGGTGAGCAGCCACTGCATCTCGAACAGGCCCACCTTCGCGGCGTGCACAAACAGCTCAATTCCTTCGACCTCACTTAGGCCGGTAGCAGCCGCGTATTGGACAGGATTGACGCGAAAGAGATCATAGTCGCCGGCGGTGCGGATAAATCTCTCAAGGCCCGAAAGAATATGCGGCTCCCAGCTCGCTATCGAGTCGAGCTCGGTGAGGCGCTGCCTCAGAAGGCTGTCGTTGACTGGCGATAGCTCTTTCATCTCGATACGCTACCTCGTTGCATCTCAAGAATTCTACACCGCAATTGATCAAGCCATTCGACTAGTCGCGCGGCAATCCGGCGCTCATCCCTCCTCGCGCGATGCGGGCCGCCGCTGATAACCCATTCGTTTGAACCACGTGTTGAGTTCTGGTCGCATCGGGTCATGCGCATCGGCGGTGCCGATCCCAAGAGAAGCGACCAAACTCAATCCCATTATGCGAGCTGCGATCAACCGGTACAGACGCGGCACGGACCCCTGTCGGTTCGTGCGTTGCCTCCGCTCCGCTACTGCGTGCATGCCGATGACATGGAATTATACCACGTGGGCAGGTCCCTTGAGACTCACCCTTTTGGATTACCCCGTCGTCGTCGCGGTCGCGTATAGCCGGAACGGCAGACTCTGGAAGGGCGACTTCCGAGACAAGAAGGTGGTCCGGACATTCGGGACAGCCTCGGACGTTGTGAGGGCTGCGAGTGGCGCAACCAAGGTACTCGAGCGCGATAAACACGAATCCATGATACAAAGCGGCTGATACCATGAGCGACGTCAGTTGAACGGTGAGATCACCGGCGAGCGATCATTCAGCGCATGTTCCGCTCCTGGCACAAAGCATCAGTTATAGCGGTGTAGCGACATGTCCGGAGTCGGGTGTACACCGGAAGTGATCGGCACAGGGTCAAAGTGTCGATTTTGACCGCAAACTGACTTGGAAAATCTCGCGCGACGTCTACTCATCGGGGTAAAGCAGACTTGCAGCCCAGCCGGCGAGGATAGCGGCCCGCACGACTTCCTGTGGTTCATGCGAGATCATCCAGCAACGCCCTCGCATTCCGCAGGTCTGGGCTGTCGAACCCCTCGCTGAACCAGCCGTATATCGGCGCGACCAGGTCGTACGCCGCCTCTCGCTGGCCCTGCTGCTGCCAGAGTTGCGCCAAGACCGTGGCGGTCCGCAATTCCAGAGACTTGGCCTTTTGGTGTTGAGCGATCTCTATGGAACGGCGAAGGCACGCTTCCGCATCCCCCGTCGCCCCCCTCGTGAGCAGCAGTTCACCGTGCGCCCTATGGATCTCGGCCTCGAGAAGCCTTTCGTGAAACGTGCGAGCATGCTCCGCGGCGACCTTGATCCAATCGAGGCCCGCCGCGATGAGGCCTGCCTTCGCACACGCATCCGCTAATCCCACGGTCCGTGTCGTAGCGAGCTTGGCGCCCAGTGCCTGCCAGTCGGCCAAGCCCCGTTCCATCTCGGCGATACCGTCATTGGCTCGACCAAGCGCCGCGCGAGCTCGGCCTCTCGTTATCATGACGTAGGCAGTCCACTGCGGGAAACCGTACGCTGCGCAGATAGCTGAGGACTCGTCGGCGCGTTCCAATCCCCGAGAAAATTCGTGACGATCAACGTGTAGCGCGGATGCGAGGCCGAGGGTCATGGCGTAAATGAAAGGGTTGGATAGCCTCTCGGCATCGGCCAACGCCTTGCCGATCAATGCGCTCGACTTGTCCGGATAGCCGAGGAACCATAGCAGCCACGAGCCATAGGCTTGGCAGAGCACGCTCGGATCCTCGCCGTAGATGAGGATCTCCGCGTGCGCCTTGTCGACATCCCAGAGATCGATGGCCTGACGAAAGCTTTCCCAGCCGGACTCAAATTCGCCGCGAAGAAGCAGGGTACAGCCTTGCGCCCGATGCGCGAGCGCCCGACGCGTATCATTGCCCTGGGCATCCGCCAGGGCCACCAGTTCGGCGCTCAGCTCTTGCGCTTTCAGCAGCGGTTTTCGCAGGAATGCGCTGTTCCAGAGGCCGCGCAGCGCGGTAAAGCGGTGCGGAGTCTCGGTCACGCGGTCGCACAGGTCGCGCGCTCGGCCGTAAATGCCTTCGACGTCAGCGGCCATGTAGCCGCGCGCCGCGATCGTCGGCACGCCGAGGGCAATGAGCAGCTCGAGCTCCTGCCGATCTCGCTCCGCTCCCTCCGATTTCGCCCTCAGCAACTCCAGTGTTTTGGCGTAATGCGTGATCGCTTCTTCGTTGGCGGAACGCGCCGCAGAGCGCCGTCCTGCCCTCAGGCCATAAGCAATGGCATCATCGATGAGCCCCGCCTGCGCATAGTGATGGGCGAGAAGTTCGGGTTGGGTCTCAACGATTTGGGGCGTCAGCTCCGTGATCGCTTGAGCGATGCGGCCATGGAGCTGTCGACGCGTTGAGCGCAGGAGGCTTCGATAGGCGGCATCCTGCACGAGCGCGTGCTTGAAGATGTAGGTCGCTTCGGGTAGCACTCCCCTGGGAAAAATCAGGTCCGCCTTGCTGAGCTGGTCGAGTGCGTCCTCCAGCGCCTTGTCGTGAACCGGCGCAACGGCATCCAGCAGCTGGTAGGAAAACTCTCTTCCAATGGCGGCCCCGATCTGGGCGATCTCCCTCACGGACGCAAGGCGGTCGAGCCTGGCCATCAGGCTGTCGTGCAACGTTCCTGGAATCGCGAGAGGAGGCAGCGGGCCGTGCAGAACATAGCGGTCGGCGGTTTCCTTGAGGAGCCCCGATCCCAAGACTGCCTTAGTGAGCTCTTCCACGAACAGCGGCACTCCGTCGGTCTTTGCTATGATTTCGTCCCGGACGTCGGCTGGCACCACCTTGCGATTTGTTAATCTGTCGATCATTGCTGCCACATGGCGCTGCCCCAGCCGATTCAAAGCGAGTGCTGTCACGTGGGGATAGTGGCCCCACGGCACTTCGAACTCGGGACGGAACGTGACAATCAGCAGGACCGGCCAGCGCTGCAGCCGGTCAATGGTCCGCGTAAACAAATCAAGCGTCGTCGGATCAATCCAGTGTGCATCCTCCAGGATGAACAATACGGGGCATTGCTTCGCGAGGCCGCTGAGCAGTTCGATGAGCGCCAGTAAAGTGCGCTCCTTCTGCTCTCGCGGCGTGAGGCTGGGTGCCACGTACCGGCCCTCGAACGGCAGCGACAAGAGCGTCGCGAAGAGTGGCGCAACATGACCGATCGTCGAGAACGAACGTTTTAGAACCGGTTCCAGCTTGTCGAGCTTGGTCTCGGCGGGGTCGTCAGGCGCAATCCCGGCTGCGCGCTCGAGTTGGGAGATCACGGGATAAAACGGGCTATTCGTATGATGAGGCGAGCACTGATACACGATGCGCGTATGAGCCCCGTCGACGATCTTCTCCCGCAGCGCCGCGACGATCCGCGACTTGCCAATTCCGGCCTCGCCGGACAAGAGGATGACCTGACCTTCGCCATTTTGCGCCTGAACCCAGCGGTCCATCAGAAGGTCGACCTCACGTTCGCGGCCAAAAAAACCGGTTGCACGCTGAGCCTGCCCGGCCTCGAAGCGACTTTCGGCCGTGTGTTCGCCAACGACCCGCCACGACGGAACTGGATTGGCCATTCCCTTGAGAAACCGCGGGCCGAGATCCTCGAGGTCGAATATCCTGCCGAGCAGCTGTCTCGTTCCGTCGCCGATGACAACGGCGTTCGGCTCGGCAATACCCTGCAGGCGGGCTGCAAGGTTGGGCGTCTCGCCGATGACCACCTGCTCCTGAGACGAACCTTCACCCAACGTCTCGCCGACCACCACAAGACCGGTGGCGATGCCCACTCGGACCTCTAGTCGCGCCTTGGTCGGCAACATCAGCTGGCTGATCACATCGACGACTGCGAGTCCCGCTCTGACGGCGCGTTCGGCATCGTCTTCATGAGCCCTTGGATAGCCGAAATAAGCCAGCACGCCGTCGCCCATGAACTTCGCGATAAAGCCGTCGAATCGACGGATCGCCTGGACGCACGCGTCCTGAAACCCCCGGATAACCTCCCTCAGGTCCTCCGGATCGAGGCGACCCGAAAGCGCCGTCGAGCCGGCCATATCGCAAAACATAACCGTCAAGTGACGGCGCTCCGCAGCCAGCGGGGCCGGTTCAAGGCCCGGCGGCTCCTCCGTCGCAACGGCACCTCCTCGAACCTCCCGCGCAAGCCCCATGCCACATTGGCCACAGAAGCTGGCGCTCGGCTCGTTCAGCGAGCCACAAGCGGCGCAGGTCAGCGCAAGCGGTGATCCGCATCTGCTGCAGAACCTGTTCCCCGCCTTGGTCTCGGCCCCGCAGCTCGGACACCTCATGGGCTTCCCCCGGGATGGCTCGGCCCGATCATTCTAGCACAGGCCCGACCCTCCATCATGGTTCCCTGGCCAGACCATAGGGGTGAACGGCCAGGTCGCAGCGGAAGGAGCGACGACTCGAGGCCCTGCTGGCCGACGGCACCATCGCGCGGATCCATGCGCGCTACGGCATCGAGCTGCGACCTCCGCGGTGAGGCGCGGTATCGCGCGAGATGCCCCGCGCTTGCCCGATGGGAAAACACTGGCGTGCTTTTACGTATGGTGAGTCAAACGACGCTGCGGAGAATGCCTGGTGTTGGCCGTCGCGCAAAACGCGTCTGGCACTTTTCGGACCTGGATTGCCGAGCCGATGATGTCCGTTTGCCGCGGTAATGCGGACCACACGGAGGCAGGCGCCGAGTTCCCGAAAATGAACCACATCGGACGTGGATAATCCGGTTCCCAGCCGTCGTCGTGCCAATCGTGAAGTTCCAATTAATCAGCGCGCATCATTGGCGTCTCATTAACCTCTTTGGTCGTTAGCTGGATTGGTTCGGCTGACGACGGCGTGACAAGCGAGATGCTGTCGCCTTCGAGGTTCCACCGTCGCGGGGTCGCCTACGACGATGCCTAAGTCCTGTTTCAGTTCGGGATAGACCGCGCAGACTCGAAGGGCGGCGATTCAAGTCCGCTCACTCACAGTATCGGGAACTCGCTGCCATGGATCGTGCGCAAAAGAACCAATTCACTCCAGGACACTTCCCCTCACCCGTTGCAGAGGGAGGTGTCCAATCCTTCGATGTCGACCACGGCGCCAAAGGTCTGCAGCGCGATCTGGAAGAGCGACTGAAGCCCGATGTCGACGAGCCGGTAAACCGCGGTTCGCCTGATCAGGAAACGCGCTCCTATCGAACCGTTCGGCGGGTGCTGAAGATCGCTGCCGGTCTCGCCATCGTTGCCGTGTTCGGATGGCTGCCAGTCAGAGCAGTCTGGCAGACCTCCAGCGTCGAGGCGGTGGTCAACGCCAGGCTCGTGACGCTAAGGTCGCCGATCGATGGCGAAGTCAGATCGCGGTCTGACCATGCGACGGCGTCGAGCGCGGTGAATGAAGGTGACGTCATCCTTCGCGTCGTGAACGCGCGGGGCGATCGATCCCGGCTGGATGACCTGAGACGACAGATGTCGCGACTGGACAACCAGCGTCCAAGTCTGGCGACCAAACTCGCCTCGGCTCAAGCCGCGCAGCAAGATCTCGCCCGACAGGCCGCCCAATTCAGGGAAGGCCGCATTCTGCAACTCGACGCACGCATCGCTGAAATACAGTCGGTGATCGAAGCCGCCGCGTCTCGACGGGAAGAGGCGACCGCGGCGGTAGAGCGGGCATCGTCGCTGATCAAGTCGGGCAGCGTTTCCACCGTGGAATTCGCCCGCTTGACCCGGGAACAATCGGTGGCCCAGCAAACCGAGATCGGCGCCCGGCGAAGACTTGATGCAGCCAAGGTCGAGCTCACTGCCGCGCAGAAGGGCACGTATCTGGGCGACAGCTACAATGACCGCCCAAGTTCGGTCCAGCGCGAAGAAGAGATGCGGCAACGCGCGAATGATCTTAAAGCCGATCTGGCGCATGCGGATGCCGAGATCGAGTGGCTCGCCAGCGAGATCGCGTCCGAGCAGTTGCAGTATATCAGTCGATCGGAAGCAGACATCAAGGCACCGGTTGCCGGCCGGATCTGGGAGATGATGACTTCGCCAGGCGAGGATGTCCGCGCCGGTCAGGCGTTGATGAAGCTGCTTGATTGCAGCGGCGCTGTCGTAACAGCGAATGCCACCGAAAGTGTCTATAACCGGCTCCAGCTCGGTAAGCAGGCGAGTTTCGAACCAAACGACGGCAGTCCGGCGATCAAGGGCGTGATCGTGAATCTCACTGGCGCGTCTGGTGCGCCCGCGAACCTGGCTATCAATCCCGACGCGCTTAGCAAAGAACCATATCGCGTGACGGTCTCGCTGCCCAGTCTCGAAGCCACGGGCAAAGACTGTGCAGTGGGGCGCACTGGACGGGTGGTGTTCGACCGCGGCACTTCGAAGCCATGATCGAAGCGCTCGCACCAGGCCTCGTTGCTCTCGGTGTCTGTCTCGCAATCCTGCCGATGCTGAGGAGCGACAGCACAATCGCCCGGTTATTGATGACCGGAATGTGCGTTGCCCTGCTGATCCGATACCTCGTGTGGCGCGTCACGCAGACGCTGCCGCCGCCAGGCCTCACTGCCGACGCTCTCGTCGGATATCCGTTCATGCTGGCCGAGATGGCCTCGTTGCTTGCCGTCTGCCTGTCACTACTGTTTCTCAGTCGAACGATCGATCGCTCTGCCGACGCGAAAGGTGGAATAAAGAAAGCCGCTGCGGCTGCGCCGGCTCCGCTCGTCGATGTCTTCATCTGCACGTACAATGAGGAGAAAGCAATCCTGGAGCGCACGATCATCGGTGCCACGGGATTGAAACACGGCAACTATCGTGTCTGGGTCCTGGATGACGGAAAGCGGCTGTGGCTCAAACGGCTTACCGAAGAACTGGGCTGTCACTACCTGACTCGCCCGGACAATCGGCACGCGAAAGCGGGTAACATCAATCACGCATTGCGCCACGTAGCTGGATTGCGCAACAAGCCGGAGTTCGTTGCCATCCTGGATGCCGACTTCGTCCCCATGCCGGAGTTCCTCAGGCGCACTATCAGTTTGATGGCAGACAAGACCGTTGGCGTGGTGCAGACCCCGCAGCACTTTATCAATGCGGATCCGATTCAGTCGAACTTGTCCGCCACAGAAGTGTGGCCCGATGAGCAACGTTTCTTTTTTGATATTCTGATGCCGGCCAAAGACGCCTGGGGTGTCGCCTTCTGCTGCGGAACTTCATCGGTGATCCGCTATTCAGGGCTCATGGAGATTGGCGGCTTCCCGACGGATTCGGTGACCGAGGACTATCTCGTCACTTTGCGCCTGAAGGAGCGGGGTTACCTCACGGTCTATCTGAACGAAAGACTTACGCTCGGATTGGCACCCGAGGGCCTCAAGGAGTACATCACCCAACGCAGCCGATGGTGCCTCGGTTTCATGCAAATCGTGAGAGGCCGCAGCGGTCCGTTTTCACTGCAATCAAAGCTCACCTTGATCGATCGGCTTTCCCTCGTCGACGCTTTCATGAGCTGGGCCGCGGGTTATGGAATGAAGGTGCTCGGCCTTCTCGTGCCGTGGCTCTATCTCATGTTCGGAATCAAGGCGGTTTACGCCGATCTCTTCGAGCTGCTCAAGTATTTCTTGCCTTTCTACGTCTGGCACGCATGCACGATGGGCTGGATTTCCCGGGGCCGCTCCCTGGCGATCATGACGGACGTCTCGCAGTACATCGCGGCCCCGGCGGTCCTGAAAGCAATTGTCGTGGGTCTGATCAGGCCAAAAGGCCACAAGTTTCAGGTCACAGCCAAAGGTGGCGATCGCAATCAGAAGTTCATCGAGTGGCCGCTGCTGCGGCTTTACGGATCTGCGCTGCTGATGACCCTGCTGGCGATCGCTTACGCGTTCATTATTAATCCGCAGGGCGATAGCATCGCGTACGGCGGACTGGCGCTTGCCTGGAGTTTGTACAACTGCGTCATCCTGGCGATCGTGTGCCTCATTTGCTTCGAGCAGCCCCGTCGTCGCAAGGCCGAGCGATTTGATCGTAGTGAGCCGGTTCTCATTCACGAGGGAAGCGAGCCACGGCTGGTTCGTATGGCGGACATCTCGATAACCGGGGCCAGGTTCATCGATCCTTCACCGCCGCCGGTGGGGACTATTCTCAAGTGCAATGTGTATGGTCAAGACATGTCCGCTGCGGTGGTGCGATACACGACCGATGGCTTTGGCGTCCGGTTCGAAGAAAATGTCTCGACGCGGGTCGGCATAGTACGCGCCTTTTACGCAGGAGAGTATGTTCGCGCCTTTCACAGCGTGCGAGCAGTTCCCGTCGGTAAAGCCCTTCTGTTGCGGTTGTTTAATTGAATACTGATTAGGAAAACGACTGGGCGACCATTGCATCACCAGCCGCGGCCCAGGACTCAGGCGAGCATCGCAACTGCTCAAACACGAACACGGGAAGGGTTCGCCGGTATCCGTTTGGATTGAAAACGAAGGTGAAGCTCTCCGACCGACGGGCGGAGGAACTAGTAGTAACGCAGGAATTGCGTCACATCATACGCGATGGAGGCTCCATGACCGATCGCATCAAGATCATCTGCTCCAAATGCCGCAAGAATTTTCACGAGCGCGCGCAGCGACTGAAGCCAGGCTATCAGATGCAATGCCCTCATTGCATGAAGCTGATCACTTTCGACAGCGGTTCTGAAGACCCGGATATTCGACGTCCGCTGAAAGCTGCTCGAGATTTTCGTGCGAGGGCCGAGGAGGCGCTCGCACTGGCCCGAACGGCTACTCAGGGGCAGCGGCGCGATCCTGCATATTAGTTAAGCTCGGCGGGCGACGTCTGTCAGCCTCGCGCGCCCTACCCGCTGCAAGCCCTGTTCTTGTGGCACGAAAAGAGCGGCGGAATGGTCGCTCTGACCATGCCCGTTTCCAGAGGGCAACCGGAAGTCACCGGCGGAGGGCCAAACCGACGCTGATGACCGGGAACGGATGCGGACCGTTGGCCGCAGGCATCCCCGACAAAGGAACGCCGCTGGTTCAGGCGCGTTGAAAAAAGCGAAGCAAATCCATTCTGCCCGGTCGTGCTTGTGACGTCGCGGGGTGACGATTTGTCGGCTCAAGCCTTTTCCCCTGACGGCGAGCGAATGTCACGCCCAGGGCAGGGCTGGTCTGGTCGAACAGGTGGGAACAATGAGGGTCTGCGGAGTGGTGCGGGTCGGTTTGTTGACCGCATTCATTGCAGCGGCTTGGCTCGGCCAACTGGTCCGGGAGGGCCTCGCCCAAACCCGACCATCCGTTTCTGCGAGTGAACCCGCCAAAGCGTCTGCGCCCAAGGCAAGTGCTCCCAGGAAGGAAGCGGGAGCAGCTGTGAGCCCCTACACCGCGGGATTGGTAACCGGTCCGCCGCAAAGCACCGAGTTCGCCATCACTCAGGACATTGCGACCACGTTGGCCAGCGGCCAGGAGACCGGTCCTCGCGGCGAGGTCGCATTACGGGTGCTCCCAATGGTGGGAAACGGTGGCATCCGCAACATCCTGGACGTGCTTACGCTGGCGGGTGCGGACATGGCGATCGCGCCTGTCGTGCTGGTCGACCGGCTGCGGGAGACAAGGACGATCCCGGACATCCAGAACAAGCTCGTCTACATCACCCCGCTTTTTGTCGAAGAGTTCCATCTCCTCGCGCGACCTGAGATCAGAAGCCTGGCGGATCTTGAGGGAAAGACGGTCAATCTCGGCGAAGAAGGCAGTGCTGCCGCTGTGCTTGGCCGTGAGGTGCTCAACCGTCTGGAGGTGAAGTTCAGCGAATTGAACCTGGGGCTGGACGCCGCGCTGGATGGGATGAGGAAGGGGCAAGTCTTCGCCAGCCTGCTGGTTTCGGGAAAACCGGTCAACGCCCTGGCCCGCTACGCGCAAATGGATGGGATTCACCTGCTGCCGATTCCCTATTCCCGGGCGCTGCAGCAAGATTATCTGCCATCGACGTTGCGCCGCGAGGATTACCCAAACATTGTTGTGACCGGTGAAAGCGTCGACACGGTCGCGATCAAATGCGCCCTTTTCGCCTACAACTGGCCGGCCCGCAGCGAGCGGTTTCAGCTCCTGGAACATTTTGTCGAAACGCTGTTCTCGCGGTTTCCCGAATTTCTCGGTGACGCTCACCATCCCAAATGGCGAGAGGTGAATTTGCCTGAGGTGCTGCCTGGTTGGCGGCGATTTCGACCGGCAGAGCGCTGGCTCCAGCGGCAATCGGGCGGAGAGGCCGCGCTTCGCAAGGCGTTCGGCCGGTTCCTCGAGCAAAAGCCAACCAGCAATCCGCCGGACCGCGAAGAGTTGTTCCAGGACTTCATGCGGTGGCAAGAACGCAAGCAGGGCAGGTGAGATTGGGAGATCACGATGCGCAATGCGCTGGTGACCGCAGCTCTCGTCGCGTCACTCGGACTGATCGCCGATGTAAGGCAGCCTGCCGCCCAATTTGGCCAACTGCAATTTGGTCAACCGCAATCTGTTCAACCCCCGTTTGGTCAACCCCAATTTGATCCAGCCCAACCCGCGGCGCCGCGGGTGCTCGCACCGACCAGGGTGCAAACGGCCGACAAGGTCGGAAAAACCAAAACAGCCGCTCGCAAAGTCGGCAAAGCGCACAGGAAGCACCACGTCGTTCGTCCGCCTCCAAATCAGCGGAAGATTGCCGAAAAGAACGGATACAAGCGCGTCAGCGATCTCGTGAATTTCCCAAAGTTCTTTCCCAGCCTGGGGGTCCTCTTTGTCAAACCCGAAACTCTGCCGCTCGGACCGTTCCTGTGCTTCGACCGCAAGGATCGCTTGGTGGCAACCGTGTATATGGTCCCGACAAGAGACATCGACGATCACAAGCCATTGGAGGCGTCGGGGTTCGCTGGCGCAGCGCTTGACCACGTCAGCATCTACTTCAACCCGGGTCACCCCGGAGTGGACGTGCCGCATTATCACATCGTGATCTGGCATGTGACCAGGAAGCAGGAAGCGCGTGTTGCAAAATGACGCGCGCAGCGTAAGCGTGGGAGGGACTGGACATCAGAACCGGCGTCCTGCCGCTTCCGACCTATCGGATTCTGACGGGAGTGGAGCGCCGCATGAACAAGGAGCGCTCCACTGCATAAACGAAGGACTAGCCTTACTTTCCGCCCCTGGGCTTTATTCCCTTCAGCGTGCCTTGCGGCTCTGCGATTCCCTCGGCGATCTTGTCGAGGCCCATCCGAATTCCCGTTCCAGCAAGGAACGAGCCTACAACGACAGCGATATAAGCAAAGCCGCCTGATACAGCGTCAAGTTCGTGGTCAGCAAGAGGACGCATCGTGTTCATATCTGCCGAATAGGTCTGCATGACTGGCTCCACCATTTTGGTTGGGGTCGGGATCATCCAGACCGTGCAATGATGCGTAAAGCAGGTGCGGGAGGGGTGTTGTGACTAAAGTCACACTCGCGCTTTGCAGCGGTGATTGGCGAGGAAGGGCATGCATTTGCTGGCGCCTTCCTCTGCCAATGGCCAACTTCCATAACACCCAACTTGCGATTCAATGTCCGCTACGATGGGGCGGGCTCATTTGGTCAGCGCAACACTCCAATCTTTTGGCAAAGATGGAGTGTGGGCATGAAGCAGCGACGGCGCATTAGTTGGCGGCTCAGCGATCCGAGATCTGGGATCGTTGGCAGGCCGGCGAGCCGATCCAACAGCCGTTTCGGACATGCCCGACCGCGCCGACGATGTTCCGTCCTTGTGATAGAAAGAATATGAAAGAGCGGATAAGATCCGGGACACTCAGTCCTCGCGGCGCCACCAGGCGCATGCCCTCATGGGTTCGCCCGCGGCTATGTCGAAGATGTCGGCTGACTGTGAAGTAGTTTACATTCCCGTGCTCTTGGCCCGGGCTAAGATGGCGGAAGGCTGCTTTCTTGAAGGAGGCGTCAGATGCTCGAGACAATCAAATGGAATTCCCGATATAGCGCTCGCGGATGGGTGACGATGGCTGGCGCGCTCGTTGTCCAACTCCGCGCACTGAATGCATTGCGACAGAAGGGTGAAAGCAAACCAAGGCCGCCACTCTGGAAACACTTCGACGACACCCATCATTGGGACTCAAGCGCGGAGGAATGGGTTCCCAACGATGATCATGATCGTGCAACGCATCATGCGTCCCGCACGCCGAATTCCGAGACTCAGGATCCCTCTCGCTGACGGGCCCGTCGAGCGGTGCGGGCGCGACAAGCGGCTGGATCGAGATGTGCGTTGCTGCTGGCCGCTTGATGGTGGTCAAGCGATTGCCCGGCGTGGGCTCAGAGCCACCGGGTCGTTCCACACGGATGGCAAGCCGCCGGTGTGTGGGCGGGTCTACTCATACGAGCCGCCGACCTTCCCGGCCCGTCGCTGTGCGACAAAACAACCCGACGGCCGCGCCCGGCGTAGCCTTGGCGACCTGTCCGCCGTAGCTCAACGAGCGAAGGCGGAAGTGAAGGCGGAAGTCGGGTAGATCATTTCTGATTATCAAAAATCGTGTCAAGCCCCCAAAATAAAAAATATTTCGCTTTTACAGAAGACAAATCAGGTGCATATGTTTCACCATCCCGTCCCACTCAGAGGGCGTCGGCCGTCGTCACGGACGTTGGACGGGTTGCGGTGGACGCTGAAGTCGCGACTGACGAGCGCGGCTGGGGCGTACGGCAAAGGCGCGTGGTCCTGACGCTCGCGATGGTGGCGTCAAGTTCTTGAGATGCTAACGCTTCTTGGGGCGACGGAGGCAAGAGGCCCGTTCTCCGGGGAGATCGCGTTATAAGCCGTAAAGCCATTGCGCAGGGAAGGCCGGGTGTTCTCCGCTGCCCTGTATGCTCGTGTGCACCTTGTTTTGTGCAAACCGCACGCGAGACCGCGGGTGCAGCGCGCACCCGGTCTTCCCTGCGCCCTCTCGTTTCACGCAACGCGTCGCGAGATCGCGAAGGTGTCTTCAGTGCTCAGTGCAGCAACAAAGAACGCCCGTCGTCCCGGCCTTGAGCTCAGATGCGCAATTGCGCATCGGGGGACCCATAACCACAGGGAGAAGTTTTGCGAATGGTCTCTGCTACCGAGGCTTTATTGAGAGATCACGCGGTATGGGTCGCTGCGTTCGCAGGGACGACATGAAGAGGCGACGTTGCGCCTCTCAATCGAACAAGCTCGAAACCGATTCTTCCGCCGCGGTACGGCCGATGGCTTCGGCGATCAGCGGCGCGATCGAGAGCGTGCGGATGTTGGCGGCTTTGTTGACCGCTTCCGTCGGCAGGATCGAGTCGGTGATGACAAGCTCTTTCAGCCTGGAGCCGGCGATGCGGGCGGCGGCGCCGCCCGACAGTACGCCATGGGAGATGTAGGCGTAGACTTCCTTGGCACCGTTGGCGATCAGGGCGTCGGCCGCGTTCACCAGCGTGCCGCCGGAATCGACGATGTCGTCGATCAGGATGCAGGTATAACCGGCGACGTCGCCGATCACGTTCATGACTTCGGATTCGCCGGCGCGTTCGCGGCGCTTGTCGATGATGGCGAGCGGCGCGTTGATGCGCTTGGAGAGGCCGCGGGCGCGCACCACGCCGCCGACGTCGGGCGACACCACCATCACGTTGGCGAGGTTGAAGCGCTCCTTGATGTCGCGCACCATCAGCGGCGAGGCGTAGAGATTGTCGGTCGGGATGTCGAAGAAGCCCTGGATCTGGCCGGCATGCAGGTCGAGCGTCATGACGCGATCGATACCGGCATGCGTGATCAGATTGGCCACCAGCTTGGCCGAAATCGGTGCGCGCGAGCCGACCTTGCGGTCCTGCCTGGCGTAGCCGAAATAGGGGATCACCGCCGTGATGCGGCGCGCGGAGGAGCGGCGCAGCGCATCGGTGATGATCAGCAATTCCATCAGATGGTCGTTGGCCGGAAACGACGTCGACTGGATGATGAACGCGTCCGAGCCGCGCACGTTCTCGAGCACCTCGACGAAGATTTCGTTATCGGCAAAGCGGCGGACGCTGGCCTTGGTCAGCGGCAGATCCAGCCCTTCGGCGATGGCCTTCGCCAAAGCAGGGTTCGAATTGCCGGCGACCAGCTTGATGGAGCCGTTCTTGGCGGACATCGAGGCCTCTCCCCGCGCCTTGCTGGATACGACGTTCAGCATCTGGGATACCTGTAAACCGGCGGGTTTCGATGCGCGAGGAGATATCAGGCAGGTGGCGCGGCTGGCAACCCGTCGCAGCTGTTTTCCCGGTTAAAAATGAGCCGATACGGGACTTTACGGGGTAGGCTTAATGGCTGCTGAAGCCGAGCGCGGCGACACCAAATACACCCTCGGCGGGTGCTGTCTGCTCCACACTCGCGACCGCGGAGCCGCGGCGGCCGGGCGAGGGGGCTGGCGCCGGCTGCGGTGCTTCCGGCGCGCCGTTGATCATGCCGCTCAGGCCGCTAAGGCCGGCCTGCGCGATTTTCCGCAGCACGAGATCGTCGGCGGCGGCCCAGGCGTCGCGTCCGGCCTTGCCCGCCGGTTCCTCGCCGGACAGCCGCAGCGCGCGCTGCTGGTTGTTGTCGTAGACGTCCCAGACCCAGGCGATCATGGTCTTGCCGCGCACCACCTGCGCCGAGAGATAGCTGCGCACGCGGTAGGAGGCGCCGCCTTCGCGCGAGACGATCTGCAGGTTCCGCAGCTTCGATTCGCTGTCGATGACGCCGACCATGCGGTCGAAGACGTGCGGCGGCGGGCCGTCGATTGATTCAAAGGCCACGGTCGAGCCGCCGCCACTGGTCGCCATCGCGAACGATCCGCTCGCCGCGCCGCCACCGGCGCAGCCGCCAAGCGCACACGAAACGGCGAGCAGCGCCGCGGCGATAATCGCACGCGGGGATCGCAGGCAGGAGGCTGGGATGACGTCCCTCATTGCCCTGCGATATCGTTAAAATGCATTAAGGTCTAGGGCAGGGGATGGCGGCCTACTCAGAAAGCCCGGCGCTCTGGCAGGACAGCCACACCTGGTCGAACATTGGACCGGACTCTCGCTTTATCGCCTGGCCAATCACGGCATTTTCACGATGGGGCCGCATCGGCGAGATGGTGCTTCATGGCGGTCGACATCCATTCCCATTCCCGGTTCGGGCTGCTACTCGGCGATTGGCCCCGCAGGATGGCAACCAACTCCCAATAGCGGCCCGCGCGCGCGTCATGGTAATCATATTTGGCACGCAACCAAGTTCGGAAATCCGGATCGGGCTTGCGCTGCGTGAGTCGGGCCGAGATTTCCACCCATTCCCTTGCAAGTGCCTGGCCGGCTTCCGAAGTCGGTTCAAGGCCGCGCGCGATGGCGTCCTTGGCCTTGACCAGGATGGCGTCGCCTTCGGTCTTCCAGGCGATGGGATCGAAGGTCGCGTCGTCCCAGATGTCCTTGGCATTGTTTCGCATGTTGGCCGCAAATTCGGGATCGCGCAGCATGCCCGAAAGCTCGATCCAGGCGTCACACTGCTCGGGCGTCGGGTCTTCGGGCAGTTCGGGGACGCTGTCTTCGATCATCTGGCGCATCCATTTGGGATCGATGTTCACGCCGTCAGAGACCCGTTCGTAATAAGCTTCGACGACGCTAAGCCGTTCATCGCGCGACAATTTGGTCATGGTCCAGAATCTCCTCAAATCGGCTTCGGTCAGTTCGGGCGAACGAAGCGCCGCACGCAGCGCCGCCGCGATCCGGCGTTGCGCTGCGATTTCGGCCTCGAGCGCCCGCAGGCGAAGCGTCAGTGCTTCGGTCAGCGAAAGCTCCTTCGACAACACCTCGCGAATGGCATCGAGGCCGAGGCCGGCGTCCCGCAGGCAGCTGATAAGGTCGAGGCGGACGAGCTCGCTATCGGTGAAGACGCGATAGCCGCTCTCCGTTCGCCCTGCCGGCGGGAGCAGTCCCTGGTCCGAATAGAAGCGCAGTCGCCGAACGGACACTCCGCTGAGGCGCGACGCTTCGCCGATGCTGTAGGTTCGATGTGTCATGCCGCGGGTTGTGCAGCCTCCACCCAGTGGAGAGTCAAGGCTGGATTCCAGCTCTCGGAGATGATTACGGAATTGCGCTGGCGGAACTCAGTCGGTCAGCGCGATGGCGTGAACATGCCTTCCGTAATCCGGCTCTTTCCGATGCACCGAGCGGCGGTAGCTGTAGAAGCGTTCGTCGGAATAGGTGTCGACGCCGATGTCGTCGATGACAAGCACGCCGGCGTTTTCCAGCCGCATGCGGATGTAGCCGGCAAGGTCGAACATCGAATGGCCGGCGCGCTCGGAGGCAATGAAGTAGGCGGCATTGCCGGCGTCGGCATCCAGAAAACGTTCGACGAATTCGCCGCCGACCTCGTAGGAATGCTGGCGGATCAGGGGGCCGATCGCAGCGACCGTGCCGGTGCGGTCGGCGCCGAGTCTTTCCATCGCATCCACGGTGGATTCGATGATTCCGGTCAGCGCCCCCTTCCAGCCGGCATGGGCCGCGCCGATCACGCGGGCCGTGGGATCGACGAACAGGATCGGCCCGCAATCGGCTGCGGTGACGCCGATCGCAAGGCCTTCGGTGCGGGTGACCAGGGCGTCGGCGCGCGGCTTGTCCCCGGTCCAGGGGCCGGTCGCCACCACGGCATCGGGCGAATGGATCTGATGCACGCTGATAAAACGATCCGGTGCGACGCCCATCTGCTCGGCCATCCGGCGGCGATTTTCCGCGACGTGGGCGGCATCATCGTTCGAGCCGAGGCCGCCATTGAGGCCCTCGTAAATTCCGCCGGATACGCCGCCCTCGCGGGTGAAGAAAGCGTGGCGCAGGCCCGGAATGGCCGAAAGCAGCGACGATCCGTAGGTCATGACGCCTCTTCGTCGGCAGATTCCTGTTCGTCGGACAGGCCCGCGACAGAGGTGAGATGCGGCTCCGTGATCGCCAGCACCTTGAACATCGAGCCCATGCCGCCGCGGCCACTATCGGTCAGCCGCTTCAGCGCATTGGAAATATCGGCGGAAACTTCCGGTGTGGTCTTGCCCATCAGCGTCAATGCGCGGGTCTCGATGCCGAGCCGCTTGAGGAACTCGCCCTGCGTCACCGGACCGTGGGTGCGCGCGCCCATATCTTCGGCGGCGCGCACCAATGCCTGGAAATCGACATGAGCGGTCACGTCGGCCTGTCCTGGATTCTTCAGGGGATCGGTGAAGCTGTGGCGGGCGATGGCCTGGAAGGTGTCGCCGGCGTCGCTGCGCAGATGGCCGTAATCGATGATCAGCGCAGCGCCGTCCTGTTCGCGCACGCGCCTGGCGATCTTCATGATCTCGGCGTCGGGCCGCCATTCGAACACGGCGCCGATCGGGGCGGCACGCACCAGCGGCGGCAGCAGCACCTCGAAGCGGGGGGTCGGTTCGTCGGCGGCCGCGAATACCAGCTTGCCGCCGTCGTCGAGCTTGATCACGCGCTCATGCCAGCCGGTCTCACGCTTCACCACCTGGTGAATCGGCAGCACGTCGAAATACTCGTTGGCGAAAATGACCGCAGGGCCCTCGGGCACGTCGTCGATGCTGTCGTGCCAGCTGAGATTGCGCACGCCCGACAGCGTCGCGCTTTGCTTCTCGCGCAGCACCGGATTGATCTCGACGAGGTGTGTGCTGAGCGACTGATAGAGCGGCGGCAGCACCCGCAGCGCACGCAGCGCGTCCGCCATCATGGTGCCGCGGCCGGGCCCGAGCTCGACCAGCCGCAGCGTCGGCGGCGAGCCGATCGCCTTCCAGACCGAGGCGGCCCACAATCCGAGCAGTTCGCCGAACATCTGGCTTACTTCGGGCGCGGTGGTGAAATCGCCCTCCCGGCCGAGCGGATCGCGCGAGACGTAATAGCCGTGTTCGGGATGCATCAGGCACAATTCCATGTATCGCCAGACCGGCATCGGGCCTGACGATTGGATTAGCTTCCTGATCTCGGACTGCAGCGGCGAATATTCGGTCACGGCCTGCCTTGCCTTAAATGGACTTCTGCGAATGCTCCGGCGCCTTGCGCCATGCCATCACCATCAGGATGGCTCCGGCAATGATCATCGGCACCGACAACAGCATACCCATAGTTAGCCCGCCCCACAAAAATCCGAGCTGCGGGTCCGGCTCACGGAAGAACTCGCTTATTATTCGGGCAATTGCGTAGATCGCGATGAAGCTGCCGAGGATCAGGCCCGGCCGCTTCAGGGCGCCCATCCGAATCATGACCGCCAATATCGTAAACAGCAGGATGCCCTCGAGCGCCGCCTCATAGAGCTGGCTGGGGTGCCGCGGCAGCGGCCCGCCATTGGGGAACACCATCCTCCATGGCACGCTGGAATCGGCCGGCCGGCCCCACAATTCGCTGTTGATGAAGTTGGCGAGCCGCCCGAGGAACAATCCGATCGGCCCGACGCCGGTGGTGATGTCGCCGAGCGACAGGATCGAGATGCCGTGTTTGCGGCAGAACAGCATCACCGCGGCGACGCAGCCGAGGAAGCCGCCGTGAAACGACATGCCGCCGTTCCACAATTCGAAAATCTCGGCCGGGTGCTGCGCAAAATAGGCGGGATTGTAGAACAGCACGTAGCCGGTGCGGCCGCCGACGATGATGCCGATGGTGACCCACAGGATGAAATCGTCGAGCTGCACCAGCGTGATCGGCGCCGGCCCGCCCCATAATTTCTCGCTCTTGACCAGCGAACGCGCATAAATCCATCCCAGCACGATGCCGCCGATATAGGCCAGCGCATACCAGCGGATTGCGATCGGTCCGATCGAGAGCGCGATCGGATCGAATACCGGAAAGGCGATAGTGAGGAATTGCATCTGGCTCACAGGGCTTTGGTGTAGACGGCATAGGCCACGCCGAAGATCGGCGGGGGAGCCTTGTATCGGAATCTTGCGATCAGGTGGCGAGGTTGCGGCGATACAGCGCCAGCAGCCGCTCCCAATGCCGCTCGGCGGCGTCGCGGTGATAGACCGGCCGCTTCGGGAAGGCGAAGCCGTGATGGGTGCCGGGGAAAACCTCGACCTCGTTGTTCGATCCCTTCATGCCCTGCTTCAATTTCTCGATGATCTCGGCCGGCGCGTAGATGTCGGTTTCGGCGCAGGCGAAGTACAATTCAGCCTTGGTCTTGCCGGCGGCAATATGCGGGCTGTCCGGCTGGTCGGTCGCCAGATGCGTGCCGTAGATCGAGGCTGCGGCTTTCACCTGGTCCGGAAAATGCGTCGCCGCGTTGACCGCGTAGCGGCCGCTCATGCAGTAGCCGACGGTACCGACGATGGCGGTGTTCGCGGCCTTTTGGGTCGCGGCATAGGCGAGCAGGGCCTTGGTGTCTTCCATCACCATGGGAATATTGATCGAGGCCATGAACTCGAACATCCGCTTGCGCTCGGGCGCCTCAGGATCCGGCGGAATCGGCCCCAGCTCCATCACGCCGGAGCGGTAATACATATTGGGCAGCATCACGTAATAGCCTGACGTCGCGAGCCGCCGCGCCATGTCGCGCAATTCCTCACGGATCGCCGGCGCGTCCATGTAGAACAGGATGACGGGAAACGGTCCGCCGCGCTCGGGATGGGTGATGAAAGTGGTGGTCTTGCCGTCCTTGGTCTGGATGTCGATCTGCTGGTCGATCATGTGCGTTTCTGTTTTCTGATTCTGGTTTTTGGGGGGGGCGACGTTCGGTACGATTGCAAGGAAAGGAGGGCCTGACAAGGCAAACGGACATCACCTTGGCGTTGAACGGCACCCTTGAACCTGGTCGTTTGGATCGCCATTGTCTTGGTGGAAGCAGACCCAGTTGCAGCGACCGGAGCGTTTAGCGATGACCCAGACCAACAATCGGTTTTTCGACGAGATCGGCCGTTTGATGAACGACGCTGCCGGCGCCGCCCAGGGCGTCAAGCGCGAGGTCGATGCGGTCGTTCGCAACCAGGCCGAACGCATCCTGCGCGACCTCGACCTCGTCAAGCGCGAGGAGTTCGACGCGGTCAAGGACATGGCCCGGCTGGCGCGCGAGGAAAACGAGGCGCTGAAGACCCGGATCGCGGCGCTGGAAGCCAAGATCGGCATTTCGCCGCCCGCGCCCGGTCCGGACAACCCGAAGACGGACTTCTAGGACTCGGCCAGGTACGGTCTCTCCGTTCGTTCGTCCGTACGGGGCAGCGGGCAGGGAGAGGGCACACAATGCTGCCTGCCCCTGCGTCCAGAGCCCGCAGAAAAATCCCCTGATTTCCTTGTCATTTTGGCGCTTTGGGGCTAAAAGCCCGCCACGTCCGCAGCCCCCGCACCCCTGGAGGCTTGCTGTCGGACGCTACCGGGCCGCGTTGCGGCCTTTAACTTTTTAGAAAACAAGGACTTAACACGATGGCGACCGTCAAGGAATTGAAGGCGACCGCGCGTCCGCAGAGCGGCAAGGGGGCCGCCCGGGCAGAGCGTCGCGCCGGGAGAGTTCCCGGAGTGATCTATGGCAACAACCAGCCCCCCGTGACCATCTCGGTCGACGATGCCGAACTGCGCCAGCGCATTCTGGCCGGCCGGTTCCTGACCACGATTTACGACATCGATCTCGAGGGCAAGAAGCACCGCGTGATCCCGCGCGACTTCCATCTCGATCCGGTGCGTGACTTCCCGCTGCATGTCGACTTCATGCGGCTCGGTGAAGGCGCCACCATCCGCGTCAGCGTTCCCCTGCATGTGGTCAACGGCGAAGTCTCGCCCGGCGTCAAGCGCGGCGGAACGGTCAACATCGTCACCCACACCATCGAACTCGAGTGTTCGGTCGACAATATTCCGCAGTACATCGAGGCCGATGCCAGCACGCTGGAAATCAGCCACTCGCTGCATCTGTCCGACATCAAGCTGCCCGCTGGCGTGAAGTCGCTGTCGCGTGAAGATGCGACGCTCGTGACCATCGTGCCGCCGTCCGGCTACGCCGAAGAACTCAAGGCGGCTGCGGCGGCTGCTGCTGGCGGTGCTGCGGCTCCCGGTGCTGCTCCGGCGGCGGGTGCGGCTGCTGCGCCCGCAGCGGGTGCTGCTGCTCCGGCGGCTGGTGCGAAGGCACCCGCGGCTGGCGCCAAGGCGCCTGGCGGCGACAAGAAGAAGTAAGCGAACGCGGGATGCCGCGTCATGCGCCTGTTTGTCGGCCTCGGTAATCCCGGCGCGAAGTACGCGAACAACCGGCATAATATCGGTTTCGCGGTCGTCGATGAAATTGCGCGGCGTCATGGTTTCGCACCATGGCGCCGCCGTTTTCAGGGCGAGACGTCGGAAGGCACGCTGGAGCGCGAGCGCGTAGTCCTGCTCAAGCCCACGACCTATATGAACGAGTCCGGGCGCGCGGTGCAGGAAGCCGCGAACTTCTTCAAGCTCGGGGTCGGCGAGATCATCGTGTTTCAGGACGAGCTCGAACTGCCGGCGGCGAAAGTACGCGTCAAGGTCGGTGGCGGCATTGCCGGCCATAACGGGTTGCGCTCGATCTCCTCGCATATCGGCAACGACTATCGCCGGGTGCGGCTCGGGATCGGTCATCCCGGCGTCAAGGAACTGGTGCACAGCCACGTGCTGTCGGATTTCGCCAAGAGCGATCGGCCCTGGGTCGAGGCGCTGTGCGAGGCGGTCGCCGACAATGCCGGACTACTTGCGACGAACCACGACTCGTCGTTTCAGAACAAGGTGCATCTGGCGCTGCAGTCCAAGGGATTTTTCGACAAGGGCGATGACGGCGCTGCGTAACGCGCCGCCGATCGCCAGCAACAGACTTCAGGACACGTCATGGGATTCAAATGCGGTATCGTAGGCCTGCCCAATGTCGGCAAGTCGACGCTGTTCAACGCGCTGACCGAGACTGCCGCGGCGCAGGCGGCGAATTATCCGTTCTGCACCATTGAGCCGAATGTCGGCGAGGTGGCGGTGCCTGATCCCAGGCTCGACAAACTGTCCGCGATTGCCAAGTCGGCCCAGATCATCCCGACGCGACTGACCTTCGTCGACATCGCGGGCCTGGTGCGCGGTGCCTCCAAGGGCGAGGGCCTCGGCAACCAGTTCCTCGCCACCATCCGTGAGGTCGACGCGGTGGCGCATGTGGTGCGCTGCTTTGAGGATTCCGACATCACCCATGTCGAAGGCAAGATCGCGCCGCTGGCTGATATCGAGACCATCGAGACCGAGCTGATGCTGGCCGATCTCGACAGCCTCGAGAAGCGCGTCGACAATCTTACCAAGAAGGCCAAGGGCAACGACAAGGACGCCAAGGAACAGCTCGACCTCGTCAACCGCGCGCTGGTGCTGCTGCGCGACGGCAAGCCCGCGCGGTTCCTCGAACGCAAGGCGGAAGAAGAGCGTGCCTTTGGCATGCTTGGCCTGTTGACGTCGAAACCGGTGCTGTACGTTTGCAACGTCGAGGAAGGCTCGGCCAAGGACGGCAACAGCTTTTCCAAACAGGTGTTCGAGCACGCCAAGAAAGAGGGTGCGGTCGCGGTGGCGATTTCGGCCAAGATCGAATCCGAGATCGCGACGCTGTCACGCGAGGAGCGCGTCGAGTTCCTCGATACGCTCGGCCTCGAAGAGGCCGGCCTCGACCGCCTGATCCGCGCCGGCTACCAGCTGCTCGACCTCATTACCTACTTCACCGTCGGGCCGAAGGAAGCCCGCGCCTGGACCATCAACCGCGGCACCAAAGGGCCTGCGGCGGCCGGCGTAATCCATACCGATTTCGAAAAGGGCTTTATCCGCGCCGAGACCATCGCCTATGCCGACTATGTCGCGCTGGGTGGCGAAGCCGGCGCGCGCGATGCCGGCAAGCTGCGGCTGGAAGGCAAGGAATACGTCGTCGCTGACGGCGACGTCATGCATTTCAGGTTCAATACCTAAGCATGAACCGGAAAAGTGGGTACCGGTTTTCCGAACGGATCATGCTCAAACAAGAAATAAAGCGGGATGACTGTTAGTCATCGCGCTTAATGCGTCTGGCCCTGGTCGCGGATCGCTCCGAGGTGCTCGTTGATGCGGAACACGATCAGGATGAATTCTGCGGCGATGCGTGAGAACACCACGCCGACCACGACGCTGGCGATCGAGGACAGCAGCACGATGAATCCGCCGAACGGGCTGATCGCCATCGCAGCGAGGCCGGAGAAAATGCCGGATATGCCGAACAGCACGATCAGGCCGATCACCAGCCAGTAAAAGGTCTTGATGATCGTGGGCGTGATAAAGCGGTCCCACTGAAACAGGTCCTGAAAATCGAACATCGGTGGTTCTCCCGGCAAGTCGAAAAGTGATTCGCGTCCAGCCTCGCTCCTGAGAGCACAGGGCCTAGCTCCGAATGCGGTCCCGAGCAAGCCGAAGGCGCGCACCGGTTGCAACGGTGTTCGCCCGTCGGGCACGAGCCATGCGGGTGGGCGGGTTGAGATTGCTGCAAATAACGGCCACAATCGGGCTTCCGCACTGTAAAATCCCATCATGACAACGCTCACCTTCGAAGATTTCAAACCCGGCCATTTCGGTTCGTTCGGACCGCGCCACGTCACGCGCGAGGAGATCCTGGCTTACGCTGCGGAGTACGACCCGCAGCCGATGCATCTGGACGAAGCGGCCGCAGCCAAGTCGATGCTGAAGGGCCTCTCCGGGTCGGGCTGGCATCTTTGCTCGATCATGATGCGGATGATGTTCGACGGCTTCATCGGCCGCACCGCGTCGATGGGCTCGCCGGGCGTCAACGAGATGCGCTGGCTGTCACCTCTGCGGCCGGACGATGATCTGACGCTCGATATCGAGGTCGCGGAGGCGCGAGTTTCGCGCAGCCGTCCCGAGACCGGCATCGTGACGTTCAAGGGCGTGGTCAAGAACGCCGCCGGCGTGACGCTGTGCGAGATGGTGTCGCCGATCATCGTGCGCCGTCGCGCCGATGCCGCGGCGGAATAGGATCTTCGATGCGTTTCTTTGAGGACATTGAAATCGGTTCGCGGCGTGAACTCGGATCGTTCACCTTCACGGCCGAGCTGATCAAGCAATTCGCCGCGCAGTTCGATCCGCAGGCGTTTCACCTCGACGAGGAGGCGGGACGCCAATCGCTGTTCGGCGGGTTGGCGGCGTCAGGATGGCATGTCGGCTCGGTCTGCATGAAGCTCTTGGTCGCCGACGGCCAGCGCCTGACGCGCGAGGCTCTCGCGCGCGGCGAGGAAGTTGCGGTCTGGGGACCGTCGCCGGGCTTTCGCGAACTGCGCTGGATCAGGCCGGTACTGGCCGGTGACACCATTACTTTTTCGAGTGTCGTCGAAACCAAGCGCACGTCGGACAAGCGTCCCGAATGGGGCATCCTGCAGGCCCGCAACACCGGCACCAACCAGCGCGGCGAACAGGTGTACTCGTTTCTGGCCACCGCCTTCGTGCCGCGGCGGAATCCCGGTTCCTGACCCGAGCCGGTATGCTTAGCGAACCGTTTCTTGGTCCGGGCGCGTTTACCATTCTGCGAAGCAATTTATTTGCTAACACATTTTGAACTTTCTGCCTGCCATATGAGACTGAGGGGAAGTACCGAGGGGATGACCATGGCAGATCGCAGCCACCTGAAACTTGTCGGCTTTATTTTCGCTACCGTCACGCTTTGCGTGATGCTGACGACTGCGATGGTGGTGAAGGGTTATGCCGACGGCGGCTACACGCTCGAGAGCACGTCGTCCGTCCAATAAGGTCAGGCTTTGCTAACCATGGCGCTGGATCGTACCAGCACTTGGAACCGCCCGTCGCCGTGTCAGCTGTTCCAGATCAGCGTCATGAGCACCACCGCAACCGTCAGCAGTCCGACGAACCGGACCATGAGCGTGCCCATGCCATGTGCCGAATGCGGCAGTGGATGGGTTTTGTTGGGCTGACTGTTTTGCATCTCGTATCCCTGGAAGTTTGCCTACCGTTGGTGGCGGCACCCGTCCCTTGATCCCGACGCGCTGCTTATAAAGTTCAAAACAGCCACATATCAAACGAAACCGCCGCCTTCTGTTGAAGAAGACGGCGGGTGTAGGATTTTTGCAACGGTCTGGAATCAGTAGAAGATCCCGGATCAGCTGTTGCGCAGCCCGTCGGCGGCGCGCTTCCACTGCGTGACGTTGTCGGCGATCATGCGCGTCGACTTCATCGCCGCCTGGCTGAGCTGCGCATAGCCGGAGATTTCGCGCTGAACGCGCTGGCCTTCGGCATGCAAGAGATCGCGCAGGCTTTCGAGTTCCGAAATCAGCTTCTCGATTTCAGCAAGCGAGGTGCCGGCGACGCGCTGGATCAGCGAGTTGACGTTGTTGACGGTGGCTTCCGCGGTGGCATCGAGCGGCACAGTTTCCGCGGCACC
The DNA here is from genome assembly GCF_018130145.1 of Bradyrhizobium sp. AUGA SZCCT0176. Classification (GTDB taxonomy): domain Bacteria; phylum Pseudomonadota; class Alphaproteobacteria; order Rhizobiales; family Xanthobacteraceae; genus Bradyrhizobium. The sequence continues at coordinate 858,527 of NZ_JAFCMB010000001.1, forward strand.
GGCCGGCGGACGGCGCAGATAGGCGATGTCGTTGCGGACGAAGTCGCGGATCCCGGCCTCGACTTCCGAGACCGCGGCGAGGTTGCTGTCGACGGCATCCTCAGTTGATTCAACTTGTTCGGTTCGATTGGTAGCGTTCATCGGCCATTCCTCTGTTTCGCGATAAGCGAGCGCGGACGTCCCCCGCACGACGAAGTGAAGCGTTCCTATCAGTAGTGTGGAATTTGTCTGCATCTGGGCCAATATGCGGCAATGCTGCATCATTCTGAAAAGGATTGGCGAAGAGGCGCAGGGGCTTACCAGCTGCGCTTGAAGCCTGCGCCAAAGCTCTTGTTAACGACGCCCGACGGGGTCTCGCCGACCGAACCCGAGATGGTGACGCCGTCGAACAGTTTCTGCTCGGCGCCGACCTTGCGCAGCCATTTGTCGTCCGAGGTCGACAGCGTCTGGCCGGCCACGAAGCTGGTGCCGGTATCGGCGATGCTCAGTCGCGCCGACTGGTCGGTCTCATAGCTGCGGGTCGGATGGCTGATGATGCCGGGCACCGGAACGATGCCCTGCTGGATCAGATTGTAGCCATTCTGCAGCGTGAGCGAATATTGCTCGCTGAGCGGCAGCGATTTGCTCAGGGAGGTGCCGAGCCTGCTCTGGTCCGCCCCGGGATCGACGCGGGCTTCGACTGACGTCTTGTCCCAGATCGAGCCGACACCCGGCGCTGTGATCGCGGCCCAGGCGGTGCCGGACGATTGCGGCAGGCTGCCGCCATTGGCGAGTTTTTCCGACAGTAATTCCTGGGCCGTCAGCGTGCCTTGCCGGGCAACCGTCATGTCGGCGCCGATCCGCGCGTCCCAGAACGGGGTCAGCGTCTGCTTGACCGACACGGCGGATGTACCATTGGCCCTTTGGTTCGCCGACCAGGCGGTGTCCGCGCTGGTCGCGGCTTTCGACGCGGCGCGGGTTTTTGCGGCAGGCCCGGTCAGGGGCGCGGCATCGAGATCGAGCTGGCTCCAGTCGAGCTTGGAGACGTCGATATCCTTCATGATATCAGGGTCATTGACATCAGGCGCTACCGCGACGCCAGGCGCCGCTGCGACGTCGGGGGCTGCTTCCTCCGCCGGCTCTTCGGTATCTTCATCGGCGGGCGGCGTTTGCGCCGCCACGGCCAGCACCGCGCCCAGACTGAAGCCGGCCACCAGCAACGGCAGCCTTATCCAGCCAAATCGTGTCGTGGAAGTCATAACCCGCCCGCATTCCAAATCAGGTGCAGAATGCGTTGGCGGTGGTACGAAATTATGGCGAGGGCGCATTCGCGCGCCCTCGCACTCCGTCATGTCCGGGCCACAGCGCCGAGTGCAGCTTCGCAAGCTCGATCAAGCGCGAAGCGCGTCGTTACGCCTTTGTCGCAACCACGTCTTCCAGGGGCTGGTGAGGAGGACGTGGGTCCCCGCGATCTCCAGCGCGAAGACGCGCTTCGCGCTTTGGCCCGGCCATGACGAAACGGATTGGTGAGGGCTAACTAGACCGCTATTCGCGGCAGATGGATGGGATAACCCACCGCCTGCTCGACCAGGTCGAAGGTGTCGACCAGCACGCGGAGATTGGTCAGCTTGCCGGCCTTGAACTGCGCGAAATGCGCAACCCGCAGGCTGATCGGCTTGTTGGAATCCAGCGCGGTCAGCGAATAGCGCATCATCGAGGCGGCGGAATCGACCCCCAGCATGATCGACTCGCGGTCGAAGCGATGGACGCGGATGTTCTCTGCAATCTGCCTGACTACCTCGATCACGGCTTCCTTGCCCCGGCGCGAACCGAAGAACGGAAACATGTCGATCGGGCCATAGATCGCCCAATCGACGTCCTCGTCGAGCAGGGCTTCGAGATCGGCGGGCTGGCGTTCATTGATCGCACGATGCAACGCGCGCGAAAAACGCCAGAGACTATGCTCTGTCATTTGATTTCGTCCTTGAAACTGATTCAAACGGCAACGGCCCAGGGGGCGTCCGCGTCGACGCCGTGCAGTTGCTAAATTCTCGCCGCTAAATTCATTCGTACACTAACGATAGGCGTTTTTTGTTAAAATACAACCGACGTTTCTGCATTGCACAAATGCAGGATTTTCCGCGTTTTTACCGCCGCTGGCGCCGTTTTTACCCCTCCCGGCGGCGCACCGGCTCGCGCTCGATGGCGATTTCGGCGTCCTTGATCGCGATCACGCCGAACAGCAAAGCGCCCCCGATACCGCCGATCGCGGCGCCCAGCGGCATGAAGGTGAAGAACACCAGCATGCCGTTATAGCCTTCAAAACTCGTGGTTTTAAAGATCTCGACCCAGGCCAGCCCGGCCCCGATTCCAAGCGCCGCACCTCCCAGAGCCCCCAACGCCAAACCAAGCAGAGCCAGCAACGCGATCTTCATATGTTCTTCTGTCCCGGAAAAAGCCTTGTGGTGTGTCGCCGCCGGGGCGGTGAGGTTCAACGTCGCCGGGAAAATAAGGCGGGCTGTCATTCCGGGATGGTCCGCAGGACCAGACCTCAGGTGCGCAATTGCGCACCGGGGAATCTCGAGATTCTCAGGTGCGCAATTGCGCACCATAGTTCGATGCTTTGCATCGCCCCGGAATGACGTCGTCTAGATTTCTACCAGCCTCTCTCCCCTCAGGATCGCGCTGAGATCGCGCTCCAGCACCTGCTCGACCATGTCGAAGGTGTCGATGATCTCGCGGATCTGGGCGATGCGGCCGTCGCGGAAGGTATAAAACGCCGCGATGTCGAACTGCACCATCCGCTGATTGCTGCGCTTGCGGAAAAACACCCGGATGTTCGCCGCCACCCTGTCGCCCTCGGCGACCAGGATCGGCACCTCGCAGCGCATTTCGGAATAGCGGGCGCGGACGGTGGTCCACATCTCGCGCATCGCGGCGGTGCCCCGGCGATGACCCATGTGGGGAAGCAGATCGACCGGGGCGTTGGCGACGAACGCGACATCGTCGGTGCAGCGCGCCAGCGACCCCTCGATGTCGCCGGCATAGTAGACGTCCAGGAAATTCAGTAGGCGCTGCCGATGCAGGTCCGCGGTCATCCAGTCTTTCTCCGCCGAGTTTCAACCTGCCCCGCGGCGGCCGATCCCACAGCGAACGCCATAACACAGCGGCCGATCCGCAAAAGCAGGCACAAAGTCTGACGTCGCCAGCGTGGAAACGGTTCACTACCGTGAGCTGTGGTTGGTCAACCTGCGCTTGTCCTGGCCGGCGCGGCTAAGCTGGTTTCGAATTTCAAACAGCCTGGACGACGCGGATATAGTTTCGCATTCTCGCGACGCATTGCGCCCGAGCTTTGCTGGAAACTTCTCGCCCTCGAATTCAGAGGGCGCAGGGAATGCCGGATGCGCGCTGCACCCGCGGTCTCATGTGCGATTGTGCATAAGAGTGCTGCACATGAGCATACAGGGCAGCGGAGAGCATCCGACATTCCCTGCGCAATGGCTTTACGGCTTATAGCGTGCTCTCCCCGGTGAGACGGCCTCTATTGCCACCGTCACCCCTCGGAAGCGTTAGCTTCTTCAGAGCTTGACGCCGTTACGGGCGCCAGGACCACACGCCTTCACCGTACGCATCAGCCGCGACCGTCAATCGCAACGTCAACGTCCACCGCATCCCCGCCCCTCGTCATGACGACGGCCGACGCCCCTCTGAGTGGGACGGGATGGCTATTGATGTGCAGGTGATTTGGGGTGGAAGGAAAGAGAAATATTTTTGATTTTCGGAAATTTTGGACTTGACATGATTTCCGTAAATCAGAAGTGATTTGCCCGTCGTGCCGTTTTGCCGCGGTTGGTCGCCATTGAAGCCGTCGTCCCGGCCTAGTGCGCAATTGCGCACGGGGGCCGGGACCCATACCCACCAGCGGCAATTGGTACAGACGCTGGTCGTTATCTTCCTTCTTCACCAACGTCCGCCGCGGCGTATGGGTCCCGGCCTTCGCCGGGACGACGTAAGTCACTCCTGCGGCGTCACCTTGCGCGTGACGAGATCGATGATGAATTTGCCGCGCTTCTCGTAGCCTTCGGGCACATAGGCCTCGCCGCGCGAGAGCTTGCCGAAAATTTCCTTCGGTTTGGGAAACCCCTTGCGGCAGGCCTTCCCGATTGTTGCCGCGTCGGCATGGCGAACCGTCACGGTCACTGTCTGCGGCCGCGGCCCGGCCTTGATGTCGGAGATCTCGAAATATTTCGAACGTTCCTTGCAGGTGACGACGTTGGCGCCATAGGCGCGGATGGAATCCACCGCGGTCACGAGGAAGTCCGGCGAAATGCTGACGTTCCTGCTGTAGTCCTGGGTGAACACGAACTCCGCGACGCCGGTTTCCAGATTGCCCTGGCCGATATGGCCGGTGATGCACATCAGCCAATCCTGTTGCGCGCTCCTGGACAGGGTGATGCAGTCATTGACCTGCGAACCCGGCTGAAAGCTCCTGAAGATGGTCTTGCCGCCGCTCTGCTCGAACACGACGGCGCCGCCATTATCGGTCGCGTGCGGCTCGCATCCGCTCTCGTAATTGACCACCAGCAGCGGATTGCCCGCGGCGATGAACCTTCCGCTATGGCGATCGCTGGTCAGCTTGACGTCGCACGCGCGGTCTCCCGCGTCCGGATAATTCCTGGCCCGCGTGCAGGTCGATTCCTTGATATCGGCGGCGTCGCAAAACGTCGACAGCAGCGCACGGTCGGCATCGTCAGCGCGAGCCGGGCTGGCGAACAGGCAGGCGCCGGCAAGGGCCAGCGCGACGACGGCAGGAAACTGTTTCGGCATCGGGCGGATCATGCTTTCGGTCGGCGGGAACAATTAGCTCATGTCGGCTTGGTCGGTGCAAGGCGGGGCGGCGTTCACGCCGGGAACGAGTACGGCCTGTCCCGCGTTTCTCCTGCCATACAATGGAGAATCTGATGACCAAACCGCTTGAAAAAACCATTACGCCCGTTCCCGAGGAGAACAGGAGTCACAAGGGCGCCGGCAGCACGCCGACTGTGCCCGTCGATACCACCAAGGGCCATCGCGACGACGAGAAGAACAACATCCGCGAGCAGGGCGACCACGGGAATATGACGCAGAACACGAGTAATCGACGGTCGGGCTGAAGAAGGGCGCGCTCCACCACACTTTGTCATTCCGGGGCGCGCGTAGCGCGAACCCGGGATCCATAACCACGATGGTTAGTATGGATTCCGAGCTCTCGCTTCGCGAGCCCCGGAATGACGGAGTGCTTGGCCAATCCGTGACACGCATCACGTCTCACCCCGGCACAACCACCTATCCTGGCGGCATCAACGTCCCCAAGGGGACCACAGGAAGCCGCCGCCATGAACGCCATCACCGCTCCAAAATCCAGCTCGCGGAACCGTCTCGAAGGTTTCGTGCTGACCGCGCTGTTCCAGGGCTTCCCCACCTTCGCCGCCGCCGCGCTGATGCTCAAGCTCGTCGGCAGCCGCGAAATCGTCGGCCAGCGCTACGGCGCCGCCATCTTCGTCGTGCTGGCCGCGCTGTTTTACGCGCTGTTCACGCCGTGGCTCGCACGCAAATTCCCGAAGCGGTTCGGGCAGGGCTTCGAACCGCTGTTCTTCGACGCCAGCCTGTCCTTTATCGAAAAGATCGCGCGCTGGCGGACCCAGCCGGTGACCTCGCTGCAACTGGTAACCAACGTGATGCTGCTGTCGCTGCTGGCGGTGGGGATCGCGAGCGTGGGGTAGGGCTCGTCATTCCGGGGCGATGCGAAGCATCGAACCCGGAATCCATTACCACGATTGTGAGTATGGATTCCGGACAGCCGCTTCGCGGCTTCCGGAATGACGACTTAATGATTGATCGCTACCTCTTCTTCCACCCACCCCGATGCCCCGGCGCACCGCCGCTCGAACGCGGAGCCGGGCCGAACTCGGGGCCTGATTGCCGCGAGTCGGTGGGTTGGAAGATTTTGGTGCTGCCGCCGATGTCGGGTTTGCGCGGCTTGGCGCCGCTGGGGCGGTAGGGCAGGGATTCCGGGCCGTGCATTTCGTCGAGGTGGGGTTTGTGGACTTTGGAGGCACTGCCGCTGCCGACAGATTTCACCCCACCCCGCGCGCCTGCGGCGCGCGACCCTCCCCCTCCAGGGGAGGGTGAAGAGAAGCCGCCGCGCTTCTTCGAGGCGCTCGCCGGCAAATTCGCGGAGTCGCCGTATTTCTTCGTGCCTGCATAGGCACCAGCCTTTGCCGCCACGCCGCGCTGCTTGATGGTGGGATCGTCCACCACCGCAAGCTCTGTCGCGCGGAGGCGTTTGACTTCGTCGCGGAGGCGGGCGGCTTCCTCGAAGTTCAGGTCGGCGGCGGCTTCGCGCATTCTTGTTTCGAGATCGTTCAGCACGGTCTCGAAATTGTGGCCGATGCTGATGACGTCGTCGGCCATGCCGCCGTCGCCGATTTCCACCAGCACATGGTCGCGCTCGTAGACGCTGTTCATGATGTCGCCGATGGATTTCTTGATGCTTTCGGGCGTGATGCCGTGGGCGGTGTTGTATTCGACCTGCTTTTCGCGGCGGCGGTCGGTCTCGGCGATGGCGCGCTCCATCGAGCCGGTCATCTGGTCGGCATAGAGGATCACCTTGCCGTCGACGTTGCGCGCGGCGCGGCCGATGGTCTGGATCAGCGAGGTCTCGCTGCGCAAAAAGCCTTCCTTGTCGGCGTCGAGGATCGCGACCAGCGCGCATTCGGGAATGTCGAGGCCCTCGCGCAGCAGGTTGATGCCGACCAGCGCGTCGAACGCGCCGAGGCGGAGATCCCTGATGATCTCGATGCGCTCGATGGTGTCGATATCGCTGTGCATGTAGCGCACGCGAATGCCCTGTTCGTGCAGATATTCGGTGAGGTCTTCCGCCATGCGCTTTGTCAGCACCGTGATCAGCGAGCGATAACCGGCCTGCGCGGTGGCGCGGACTTCGCCGACGAGATCGTCCACTTGCGTGCGGGCAGGGCGGATGTTGACCGGCGGATCGATCAGGCCGGTGGGGCGGATCACCTGTTCGACGAACACGCCGCCGCTCTCGTTCAGCTCCCAGCCCGATGGCGTCGCCGACACCGCGACCGATTGCGGGCGCATCATGTCCCACTCTTCGAAGCGAAGCGGGCGGTTGTCCATGCAGGAGGGCAGGCGGAAACCGTATTCGGCCAGCGTCGCTTTGCGCCGAAAATCGCCTTTGAACATGGCGCCGATCTGCGGCACGGTGACGTGGCTTTCGTCGGCGAAGACGAGCGCGTTGTCGGGGACGTATTCGAACAGCGTCGGCGGCGGCTCGCCAGGGCGGCGACCGGTGAGGTAGCGCGAGTAGTTCTCGATGCCGGCGCAGCTTCCCGTGGCTTCCATCATTTCGAGATCGAACGTAGTGCGCTGCTCCAGCCGCTGCGCTTCCAATAGCCGGCCCTGGTTGTTGAGCTGGTCGAGCCGCAGCTTCAGTTCGGATTTGATCGACTTGATCGCCTGCACCAGCGTCGGGCGCGGCGTCACATAGTGCGAATTGGCGTAGATCTTGATGAATTCGAGATCGTCCTGCTTGTGGCCGGTGAGCGGATCGAACTCCTCGATATTTTCGACGGTGTCGCCAAACAGGTTCACGCGCCAGGCGCGGTCTTCATAGTGCGCCGGAAAAATGTCGATGACGTCGCCGCGCACGCGAAAGGTGCCGCGGGTGAAATCGGCCTGGGTGCGCTTGTATTGCAGCGCGACGAGGTCGGCGATCAATTGCCGCTGGTCGATGCGCTCGCCCTTCTTCAGCGCGAAGGTCATCGCGGTGTAGGTCTCGACCGAGCCGATACCGTAGATGCACGACACGGACGCGACGATGATGACGTCGTCGCGCTCCAGCAGCGCGCGCGTCGCCGAATGGCGCATGCGGTCGATCTGCTCGTTGATCGAGGAGTCCTTTTCTATGTAGGTGTCGGTGCGCGGCACATAGGCTTCGGGCTGGTAGTAGTCGTAGTAGGAGACGAAATACTCCACCGCGTTGTCGGGGAAGAAGCTCTTGAACTCGCCATAGAGCTGCGCCGCCAGCGTCTTGTTCGGCGCCAGGATGATGGCGGGGCGTTGCGTCGCCTCGATTACCTTGGCCATGGTGTAGGTCTTGCCGGAGCCGGTGACGCCGAGCAGCACCTGGGTGCGGTCGTTGCGCTGAATGCCCTCGACCAATTCCTTGATCGCGGTGGGCTGGTCGCCCTTCGGCTCGTACTCGGACTTGATCTCGAAGCGCACGCCGCCTTCGGACTTCTCCGGGCGGGGCGGGCGGTGCGGCGTCCAGACCTTCACGCCGCCGCCTTCGCCCTTGAATTCGGGCCGGCCCTCGCGGATCAGATCTTCCAGCGCATCGGCCGTGGCCTGCACGCCGAGCGCCTCCATCTTGTTGCGCGGCGGCCGCGCCAGCGCAGCGGCGTCCTCCTCCTCGGTGGTGAAGCCGAATTGCTTGGCGAGTTCCGGATCGAGCGTCGGGATCGTGGCGGACGTGCCGTAATTGGCTTGCGGGGCTTCGTCGAGGCCGTCCGGGCTTCGTGCGCCCGGCGGCTGCGGATTCGGGCGCAGCGGTTGCGGATAGGGATCGGCGGAACTCGGCGGAAAATTCTTCGGCGTCGACGATCGCGCGCGATGCACGGCGGCTTCGCCGCCGGAACGGCGGTCCTTCGAATTATCCGGCGGGGGCTGCAGGCCGGTGCCCGAGCCCATGCCGGCATCGCCGCGGTTGATCGCGGGATTGAGCAGTTCCGCCAAAGCGGGACCGATCGGCTGAACTTCCGGCCGGTGAGCTTTGGATTTCGGGGTTTTGCCTGATTTTTTTGGGGAGTCGGGTTTCTTCGCCATGGGGCGAATATGGGGCCAATCGGCGCGCGAAAAAAGGGCAAAGCCGGTGTTGATTCACCTCGTCATGCCCGGCCTTGTGCCGGGCATCCACGTCTTGGCTGCAGTGTGAAAAAGACGTGGATGGCCGGGACAAGCCCGGCCATGACGGTGTTGACTATTCCAATGTCAGCAGATGTCAGCGTCAGGCGAAGACGTCGCTGGAATCCACAACCGTCGCGGCAGGTGAATCCGCCTGGACGATGTCGAGATGGATGCCGCCGCACTTCGTGCAGCGCATGGTCCAGTATTCGGCGCCGGCCTTGCCGGAGATGATGCGCAGCACGGCGAGGGCGGCGCTGCATTGCGGGCAGTTCGACATCACCTGCCTGGATGGCTGCGCCGGCGGATTTGGTTCGGGGGACTGTATCGCAGCCGCCTGTTTCAGAGCGACGCCGCCGTGTAGCGCTGCCGGTTGTGGTCGATATGGGCTTTCGCATCCGCGATCGCCGCTTCCGGATCGGACCATGCAAAGCCGACTTCGAGCGTCGGAAACGACAAGCCATCGATGACGACCGGCGCGAGATCGGCTCGTTGTATCCTGGCGTGCCATTGCCCGCTCCCCGCTTCGAACGACTGAATTTCAAAGCCGCCGTAAATCATGGCTGAACTCCCGGGATCACGATCGCCCCCGCGATCATCCGGGCCTGAGCAGACCATGGATTTTCGACGGCCGGTGTGAACCGGTTCACATCTCGCGGATTTTTGCGGAAGCGGGAACTTCAGCGGCGGGCGGCAATGTGATCGGCGAGCACGGCGGCATCGTCGCCGACGCCCGACAAAAAGGCGGAATACAGCTTCGACAGATAGGGCAGGCCGAGGAAGTAGAGCCCCGGTACCTCTGACACGCCACCCCGATGGACCGGTTCCCCGCTGCCATCCCTGACCGGAAGGTCGATCCAGCTGAAATCGACGCCGTAGCCGGTGGCCCAGACCACCGCTTGGATCTCTTCCTTGCCGAGGTCGAGGCGCCGGATCGGGTCGGTGACGCAGGGCGGGTCGGCCAGCACGGTACGGGCGGCGGGGTCCGCGGGCAGATGGAGGCCGTGCTGTTCGACATGCGCGTCCAGCATGTCGAGGAAGCCGGCATGATAGAGATCCCCGTTGGCGAGATTTTCGGCGAGACCAGGGGCAATATCGAGCACGCCGTCGCGCGCCGCCTGCACCCGTCCCAGCAGCGTGATGCCGTCGGCGGCGAATCGACGGAAGTCGATGGTGTAGCCGCCATAGGCGCCCGTGATCGACGGGTTGACCCGGATCGGCCCACGCTGCTCCGCCGTCATGTCGAACAGGCGAAGGGCGCCGAACCACCAGGTCAAATCCTGACCACGATAGCGGCGCGGCATGCGGGTGTGCTGGCCGACCGAAAGAAAAACGCGGCGGCCGGCGCGATGCAGTTCGTCGGCGATCTGCGCGCCCGACGCGCCCGCGCCAACCACCAGCACGGCGCCCGGTGGCAGCTGGCCGGGATTTTTGTAGCCGCTGGCATGGACCTGAAACACCGGATCATCGCGCAGCAGATCCGGCATCAGCGGCTGCTGATAGGGCCCGGTCGCGACCACGACGTTGTTGGCCTCGATGGTGCCATCCGTGCACTCGGCGATAAAGCCGGCGTCGCCGCGCTTCAAATGCGTCACCTCGACGCCGCAGCGGATTGGCGGCGCGATGAATTCCGCAAAGGCGTCGATGAACTCCACGATCTCGCATGATGTGGCGAAGGCGTCGGGATCGCTGTGCGGAAAGGCAAAATCCGGCAGTTGCACCGACCAGTTCGGAAACTGGAATTTCAGCCCGTCCCAGCGCTCGCTGCGCCAGCGCTCGGCGATGCGCGCCCGCTCCAGCACCAGATGCGGGATGCCGCGCTGCTTGAGCCGGTAGCTCATGACAAGCCCGGCCTGGCCGCCGCCGATCACAAGCGTGTCGATGCGTTCAATTGGCATGGCGCGGGCCCTTGCGGCGGGCGGCGGGTTCGGCGGCTGCGCGGATGATCCAGCGCCGGAACGCGACGAAGTCGCGCTGGCCGGTGCGGAATTCGCGATAGACCAGGTACCAGCGCATGCCCTTGGGCACGCTCTGCGCAAACGGCGCCACCAGCCGCCCGGCTGCAAGGTCGTCGTCGATATAGGGGCGGATGCCCATCGCGATGCCGAGGCCGTCGACCGCGGCCTGCAGCGCCTGGCCGTAGAATTGAAACTCCGGTCCGCGCGCGCTGACGCGGGCGACGCTTGCCGCCTTCAGCCATGACGGCCAATCGTCGGGCGAATGCGCGACGCGCAGCAGCGTGGGCCCCTTCAGATCGCCGGGCCGCTTGAGCGAGCTGGCAAGGCGGGGCGCGCAGACCGGCAACAGGTCAGCCGCGAACAGCGGCTCGGCGATCAGCCCCGGCCATTCGCCGTCGCCGAGCTGGATGCCGCAGCTCCAGTCCTCGCCGAACGGCGCGGCCGCGCCGCCGGTGGTGATGCGCACGTCGATATTGGGTTCCTGCTTGTGGAAATCCGCCAGCCGCGGGATCAGCCAGCGCATCGCAAAGGTCGGCCCGACGCCGATGGTCAGCACGCGGACGGAGGAGGGCGCGGTGACCTGCGCGGTCAGGCTCGCCAGCGCGTCGAAGATCGGCGTCAGCCCGCTCTGATAGGCGCGCCCGGCGGCCGTCGTCACCAGGCGGTTGGCCTTGCGCTCGAACAGCGCCACCCCGAGCCGGTCTTCCAGAAGATGCACCATCCGGCTGACTGCCGCCGCCGAGACGTTGAGTTCGCTACCTGCCGCCGCAAAGCTGCCGCTGCGCGCCGCGGCTTCGAACGCCTTGATGCCGTTGAGGAAGAGCAGCCGCCGCATATAACCCTCAGGAAAACTGATGCCAGGGCAAGATAACTCAGTTTGCACGCGCCGTCCAAGCGCGGCAAAACAGTAACAAGGAGATTTCGATGACGCCGCTTTTGATCGCAGCACTTGGCTTGTTGATGGTCGCGACAGCTTTCCTGTCGGGCCTGTTCGGCATGGCCGGCGGCATGATCCTGATCGGCGTGCTGCTGGCTTTGATGCCGCTGCCGACGGCGATGGTGCTGCATGCGATCACGCAAATGGCGTCCAATGGCTGGCGTGCCTTCCTGTGGCGCGCGCATATCCGCTGGCGGCCGGTGTTCGTGTATCTGATCGGCTGTGCGCTGGCGCTCGGGCTCTGGTCGCTGACCCGCTACGTGCCGGACAAGCCGATCGCGCTGCTGCTGCTCGGGGTCACGCCGTTCATGGCGCGGCTGATGCCGGCGAATCTGAAGCCGGACCCTGACAGCATCTGGCAGGGCAGTTTCTACGGCTTCATCTGCATGGGCCTGATGCTGATGACCGGTGTGTCCGGCCCATTGATGGATACGTTCTTCCTCGGCGGCAAGTTCGACCGCCGCGAGATCGTCGCGACCAAGGCGACCTGCCAGGTCGCGAGCCATCTCGTCAAGCTGGTCTATTTCGGCGGCATCATCGATCAGGCGGCGACGCTCGATCCGGTGCTGGCGCTGGTTGCGATCGCGGCCTCGATGCTCGGCACCACGCTGGCGCGGCGCATCCTGGAAGCGATGAGCGACGCGCAGTTCCGCACCTGGGCCGGACGGCTGATCACGACGGTCGCCAGCTATTACATCCTCTATGGCGGCTGGCTCTTGGTCACGCGCTCGAGCGCGATGGCTTTCTAGTCGAGATTTTGAAGGAGGGCCCGATGACCGAGACGACAGACGCACTGGTGCTCGATCTCGTCGAATGGGTGGCGCGCGAGCCGCGGCTTTATGCCGAAGTGATCGAGACCTGGCGCACCTCATGCCCGCGGCTGACGATCTGGGAAGACGCGGTGGATCGCGGCTATGTCGCGCGCCAGCCGGTCGAGGGCCTGGGCGTGCGCGTCGCGATTACCGAAGGCGGCAAGAATTTGCTGCGGGAACACGGCCGGGCGAACTGATCCTTTCGCGCGCGTGCGGGAAGTCATCACATTCGCGCGCTCGGGACCAATTCCATTGACTTCACGGCGCGACCCGACCACATTCATGCATCCGCATCCTTTTTGCGATGCGTGCAATTTCCTTAACGCGGGACCGTGCCAATGATCGACCTTCATTACTGGACCACGCCGAACGGCCACAAGATCACGATGTTCCTCGAAGAGACCGGGCTGAAGTACAAGATCTTCCCGGTGCAGATCGGCAAGGGCGAACAGTTCAAGCCGGAGTTTCTGGCGATCGCGCCGAACAACCGCATTCCCGCGATGGTCGATCATGAGCCGAAGGGTGGCGGCAAACCGATCTCGGTGTTCGAGTCCGGCGCGATGCTGCTGTATCTCGCCGAGAAGACCGGAAAGTTCCTGCCATCAGATCTCTATGGTCGCTACGACGCGATCCAGTGGACGTTCTGGCAGATGGGCGGGCTCGGGCCGATGGCCGGGCAGAACCACCATTTCCGCAACTACTCGGTAGAGAAAATCAAGTACGCCATCGACCGCTATGTGAACGAGACCAACCGGCTCTACGGCGTGCTGAACAAGCGTCTCGCCGACCGCGAATTCATCGCCGGTGATTACTCGATCGCCGACATGGCGAGCTATCCCTGGATCGTGCCCTACAAGAACCAGGAACAGAACATCGACGACTTCCCGCATCTGAAGCGCTGGCTGGAAACCATCCGCGCACGGCCCGCGACCGAACGCGCCTACGCGCTGGCCAAAGAGGTCAATCCGAATTTCGGCCAGCCGGTCAACCGCACCGAGGAAGAGCGCCGGGTGCTGTTCGGCCAGACCGCGGCGGTGGTAAGGTAGGTTTGCGCGCTTGTCATACGCGGGCTTGACCCGCGTATCCATCTTCCCTGAAAAAGGATGGATTGCCGGGGTCATAGGCGAGCGGAAGCGACGCCGTCCTTCAGACGGCTATGCCCGGCAATGACGACAGCGACGCGCGAGACCAACTCATGACTCTCAAACTCTTCGAACTCGTCGGCGCCGACGCCGCGCGCCCGTTCAGTCCGTACTGCTGGCGGACGCGGATGGCGCTGGCGCATAAGGGGCTTTCCGCGGAAACCATCGCGTGGTGTTTTACGGAAAAGGACGCGATCGCGCCGCACGGATCCGAAAGGGTGCCGGTGCTGCTCGACGGCGACACGTCGGTCGTCGATTCCTGGACGATCGCGAACTATCTCGAAGACAAATTTCCGGACCGGCCGTCGCTGTTCGGCGGCGAGGGCGGCCGCGCGATGGCGCGCATGCTGAACTGGTGGGGCGATGTCACCGTGATCGGCGGCCTGTCTCCGATGATAGTCGCCGACATCCCCTTGAACCTGAAGCCGGTGGACGCCGCCTATTTCCGCAAGTCACGGGAAGTGCGCTTCGGCAAGCCGCTGGAAGAGGTGGTGGCCGGCCGCGACGAGACAGTCGAGGGCTTTCGCAAATCGCTCGATCCATTGCGGCTGACCTTGAAGACGCAATCCTATCTCGGCGGCGGGCAGCCGAACTATGCGGACTACATCGTGTTCGGCGGGTTTCAGTGGGCGCGCGTGGTCAGCCCGTTCAAGCTGCTTAAAGAAGACGATCCGGTCTATGCCTGGCGCGAGCGGCTGCTCGACGCTTTCGACGGCATGGCGCGCAAATCGCCGGGGTTTGCGGTGTAGGTTCCGGCGCGCGACAGCCCGCTTGACAGAAACCGGTCGTCTCCGTCATTCTTGCCGGGCTGCATGTAGGGCGCATCGGCTTTCGCCGAAGGGGCAATGCCCACCTACGTAACGTCAACCGTAGCTGCGCCCATGCCGAATCTCGAAAACCTCAGGAAGCAGGCCAAGCTCGTTCTGCGCTGGCATCGTGACCGCTATTATCCGGTCGCGGCCCAGATCAGGTCGGGGCTGCCTCGCTATGGCCAAATGACTGATTCCGAAATCCTCGCGCGACGCTTCAAGCTCGGCGATGCGCAGGAACTGGTCGCGCGGCAGCATGGCTTCGAGAACTGGCAGGCGCTCAAGACAGGACTCAACACCATGTCAGATCATGCAGCCGTCATTTCCACCAAAGCCGTCATATCAGCCGCCGAGCCGCAACTTTTCGTCGCCGATATCAAGGCTTCCTGTGATTTCTTCACCGGCAGGCTCGGCTTCACCGTCGCGTTCACCTATGGCGAGCCGTCGTTCTATGCACAGGTGAAGCGCGATGGGGCGCGGCTCAATTTGCGTTGCGTCGAGGCGGCGGTGATTGATCCCGGTCTGCGCGACCGCGAACAATTGCTCTCTGCTTCGCTCACGGTCGCGACGGCGGAAGCGATCAAGCAACTCTTCCTCGAGTTCCAGGCCGCGGGTGTCACGTTCTTCCAGACACTCAAGCGAGAGCCATGGGGCGCCAGGGATTTCATTCTGAAAGATCCAGACGGCAATCTGCTGCTGTTTGCCGGGCCGGCGGAGTAGTCCGGCAACCAACATCACCGGCCGCGATAGCTCGGCGGCCGCCGCCCGATCCACGCGGCCAGGCCTTCGCGGATGTCGCTGGTCGGCACCATGGCGGCGAACTGCTCGCTCTCGACTTGCAGTCCTTCGCCGATGGCCATGTTCAATCCTCGGGTGACCGATGTGATGATGCTGCCGACCGCAAGCGGCGAGTGACGCAGGATGCGACCTGCCAGTTCGCGCGCCGCCGGCAGCAATTCATCATGCGGCACGACTGAATTGACGAGCCCGATCTCCAGTGCCCGCGCGGGCGAAAAGGCATCGCCGGTCAATAGCAGTTCCAGCGCGCGCTTGCGCCCGGCCAGCCGCGGCAGCCGCTGGGTTCCGCCAAAGGTCGGCGGCATGCCGAGATTGATTTCCGGTTTTGCAAATTGCGCCCGGTCGCTGGCGATGGCCAGATGCACCGCCTCGGTGATCTCGCAGCCGCCGCCGAACGCGATGCCATTGACCGCGGCGATCACGGGTTTTCGGAATGCTTCAAGGCGCGCGGTCATCGCCTGTCCGCGCCGGACGAAGTCACGTATCGCCGCATTCGGGCCCTCCCGAACGCTGCCCGAAAACTCCTTGATGTCGGCGCCTGCCGAGAACGCCCGCTCGCCCGCGCCGGTGAGGATCACCGCGCCAATGCCGGCGTCGGTCTCGATACGATCGAGCGCGGCCATCAAACGATCAATCAGATCGTAATTCAGCGCGTTGAGCTGGGCGGGCCGGTTGAGCGTGATCAGCGCAATCCCGTCTTTGGTTTCGAGCAGCACGGCGTCGGACATGATGGTCTCCGCAAATGTCGGTGTCGGTGGCACCTTAGGCGCGGCATCAGATTGTGTATATTCACTGGTCGGTATACATAGAGACATGGCGAGATCGGAAACCCCCACCCGCGAGCGGATCGTTTCGGCGGCAAACGCGCTGTTCTACGCCGACGGTATCCGCGGCGTGAGCGTCGACGCGGTGGCGGCAAAGGCCGGCGTCACCAAGCGGACGCTGTACTATCATTTCAAGAGCAAGGATGACCTCGTGGCGGCCTATCTTGCCGGCCGCGACCAGCCCAATCTCGCGCTGTTCAAGCAATGGTTCGCGGAGGCCGACGGCGGATTGCCGGTAAAAATTGAACGGATTTTTCGCAATCTCGCCCGCTCGGCCCGGCATCCCAAATGGAAGGGGTGCGGCTTCCTGCGCACCTCGGCGGAGCTGGCCAACATGCCCGGCCATCCCGCGATGAAGATCGGCGCCGCCCACAAGAAGAAGTTCGAGCACTGGCTGCGCGCCACGTTCGAGGCCGCCGGGATCGCCGAAGCATCGCAGCTCGCCCGGCAGATATTGCTGTTGCTGGACGGATCGTTCGCGGTCGTTCTTCTGCACCGTGATCCCAGCTATATGGAGACCGCAGGTCAAGCCGCGCATGCGCTGACCAAGGCGGCACTGCCGGGGCGGGGGAAGCCGCGGGCGCGGTAGTCGCCAGCGGCCCGGACCTCTCAACGAGTCGTCCCGGCCTAGTGCGCAATTGCGCACGGGGGCCGGGACCCATACCGCGTGATCTACCGATTGATGCACTGTGGCCGACGCCTTTCGCAAAACAAGCGTTGGTGGCTATGGGTCCCGGCCTTCGCCGGGACGACGCAAGAATTTCGAATGCAACCCACCGCGCGTTCGCAGCACCTCAAGCACCTTGCCAAGATCATCCACCACCGCCGCACATCGCGCGCGCGACTCGTCCGTCGGCGGCACCATATCAGGCACCATGATCGTGATCGCGCCCGCGGCATGCGCGGATGTCACGCCATGATTGGAATCCTCGACGGCCACGCAGAACTCCGGGTTCAGGCCGAGCCTGGACGCCGCCAGCAGATACAGATCAGGGCTCGGCTTGCCGCGCGTGACGTCGTCGCGAGTCAGGATATGGTCGAAACGGCTGCGGATTCCGGCCAGCGTCAAATGCGCATCCGCCGTGTGCCGCGACGATGAGGTCACGATCGCCATCGGGCATTCGCTTCCCTGCAACGCATCGAGCAAGTCGACGGCGCCGCGCTTCAGCGGCAGGCCGGGGCTAAGAATCTCGTCGCGCCGTGCGATGAAGGCCTCGTTGATCGCGGGCAGCGGAAAGTCCTCGCCATAGCGGGCATGGAGCATGGCCTCGCAGTCCGGACCGGGCAGGCCGACCATCGCATGGCACAGCGTCTCGACATCATCGGTATAACCGAACGCGCCGAGCGCCGAGACCAGGCTGTCGAAGTAAACCCGCTCGGTGTCGAGCAGCGTTCCATCCATGTCGAGCAGAACGGCCCGGACGTCCCATTCGCCGGTCACGTCGCGGCCGCGCTCGAGGCGCTCGCCGCCGCCTTGCGCAGGCAAGCCGGGCACAGGCAATCGCTGCCGTCCAGCGGCATCGGCATCCGGAACGTTTCCTCGCTGCACCAGCACGGCCCGGACAGGCTGCAGGAGAACTCGGTGCCGCAGCCGGCGCAGGCGAGGCGCCGCGAGGGAGGATTGTCTGACCGATTTGGCATGAAACGGGGCGTTTTCTAACCGGGTTTTAATTCGGGGTTCATCCCGAAAGGCGTTATGATCGCGCAGATCATATACCGGGGACGTGCTGAGGGAAATCCGATGGCCCGCGATTCGCAAGCCGCATTGGTGGCGCTCACTCGCTTCGGATTCGGCGCGCGCGGCGGCGCATCCGGCGATTTCGTCAACGCGGCTTCTGATCCCCGTGGCTTCGTCAAGGCGGAGATGAGCCGCCCCAATGGGGTGCTGCTCGAAGTGCCCGGCCTGTCGTCGACCTCGGCGCTCGGCAAGGCGGTGTTCGACTATCAGTTCGAGATCCAGCAGGCGCGCGACGCGGCTTCTAAATCCGCGCCGTCAGCCGCGACCGAAGGGCCGCAACCGCCTGTCGATGCGAAAGGGCAACGGCGAAACCTGTCGCTCAACAGCATTGCCATGGACATGGCGCCGAGGGAGCTGCCGGCGAAGCCGCAGGAAAACGCCGCCGCGCCGAACGCGTCGCCCGCGGCAATGTCTCCCGAGACGACGCAGCCAAATGCGCCGAGACCGCCGCCGCAACCGCTCAACATCATCCAGAAGACGTTTCGGGCCGAAGCGCTGGCGCGGCTGCAGCGGGCCATCATCGCCGATTGCGGGTTCACTGAGCGGCTTGTCGTGTTCTGGTCCAATCATTTTTGCATCTCCGCCAACTAGGGCGGGGTGGCGCGGATGTGGGCGGGCTCGTTCGAGCGTGAAGCGATCCGGCCCTTCGTGCTCGGACGCTTCGGCGACATGCTGAAGGCGGTCGAGCAGCATCCGGCGATGCTGTTCTTTCTCGACAACCAGCAATCGCTGGGTCCGGATTCGCGCGCCGGGAAAAACCGCAACCGCGGCCTGAACGAAAATCTCGCGCGCGAAATCCTGGAGCTGCATACGCTCGGCGTCGGCGGCGGCTATTCGCAGGACGACGTGACGTCGCTGGCGCGGATCATCACGGGGTGGACCTATGCCGGACGGCAGGGCCAGCTCGGCGCGCCCGGCACCTTCGTATTCAACGCCAATGCGCACCAGCCGGGCGCGCAGCGCGTGATGGGCAAGAGCTACGAGTCCAATGGCGTGGTGCAGGGCGAGGCGGTGCTGGCGGATATCGCGCGGCACCCCTCGACCGCAAAATTCATCGCCACCAAATTCGTCCGTCATTTCGTCGCCGACGATCCGCCGCCGGCGTTGGTGGCGCGGCTGGCCGATGTATTCGGCAAGACCGACGGCGATCTCAAGGCGCTGGCGACGGCGCTGGTTGATTCCGACGAAGCCTGGAAGGCGCCGCTGACCAAAGTGCGCTCGCCGTATGAATTCCTGGTCGCGAGCGGCCGCTTGCTGGCGCAAATCCCCGGCGATCCCGGCCGCTATCTCAACGGTCTCAACGTGCTGGGTCAGCCATTATGGGCGCCCGCCGGCCCGAACGGGTTTCCCGACAGCAACGCGGCATGGGCGGCCCCTGAAGGCATGAAGTTGCGGCTCGATATATCGGCGCAGATCGCCTCGCGCCTCGCCGACACCATCGATCCGCGCGACCTGCTTGAACTCGTCGCTGCGGACGCAGCGTCGATGGAAACAAGGCGCACGGTCGAGCGCGCGGAATCGCGGCAGCAGGCGCTGGCGCTATTGCTGATGTCGCCGGAATTCCAGAGGAGATGACGCCAATGGAAACGAGCATGGACTGCTGCGAAAGCCCGACATCCCCCTCGCGCCGTGCCGTGCTGCTCGGTGGCGCTTCCTTTGCGGCCTGGGCTTATTTGCCGAAATTCGCGCGTGCTGCCGATGGTCGCGATCCACGTCTGGTTGTCGTCATCCTGCGCGGTGCGCTGGATGGCCTTGCGACCGTCGCCCCCATCGGCGACCCCGATTATGCCGGCCTGCATGGCTCGATCGCGCTGAATTCGAGCGGACCCAACGCCGCGCTGATGCTGGATTCGTTCTTCGCGCTGCATCCGGCGATGCCTGAATTCGCGCGGATGTACCGCCAGAAGCAGGCCGCGGTGATTCATGCGGTCGCGACCTCCTATCGCGAGCGCTCGCATTTCGACGGGCAGGATGTGCTCGAAAGCGGCTTTGCCGGTCCGGGCCGGGTGCAATCGGGCTGGCTCAACCGCGCGCTGGAATCATTGCCGAAGGGCGAACGCGTGATGAGCGCGCTCGGCGTCGGCCCAGCCACGCCGCTGGTGCTGCGCGGCGCGGCGCCGACCGTCGGCTGGACCCCGGTGGCGCTGCCGCAGGCCGCCGAGGACACCGCAATGCGCCTGATCGAACTCTATCGCCACCGCGATCCGGCGCTGGCGGCGGCGCTGACGCAAGGGCTCGCGCTCGACAAGGCCGCGCAAGGCGACGACATGAAGCCGAAGCCGGGCACCAATGGCGCAGGTGCGATGCGGCTGGTGGCGCGCGGCGCCGCCAAGCTGATGGCGGCCGATGACGGCCCGCGGATCGGCGCGCTCGCCTTCGACGGCTGGGATACCCACGCCAATGAAGGCGGGCCGGTCGGACGTCTGGCGCAGTTGCTGTCGGGCCTGGACGGCGCGCTCGCGGAATTCGAAAGTGGCTTAGGGGCACGCTGGCGCGACACCGTCGCGGTGGTCGTCACAGAATTTGGCCGCACCGCGCGCATCAACGGCACCGCAGGCACCGACCATGGCACCGGCACCGTGGCGCTGCTCGCCGGCGGCGCGGTGAAGGGCGGCCGGGTGATCTCGGACTGGCCCGGCCTGAAGGTAGCCAATCTCTACCAGGCCCGCGACCTCGCCCCGACCACGGACCTCCGCGCCATCATGAAAGGCGTGCTGCAGGATCAGTTCGGCCTGGCCGAGCGTGTGCTGGCGGAAACGGTGTTTCCGGACAGCGCGTCAGTGAAGCCGATGAAGGGATTGGTGGGGTAGGGCGGCGCCACTGACAGTGTCGTCCCGGCCTTGAGCTCAGATGCGCAATTGCGCATCGGGGGACCCATACGCCGCGGCCCATCGGTGAGATCGCCGGCGTTAGCGACCTTCTGCAACAATAACGGCCGCGGCGTATGGGTCCCGGCGTTCGCCGGGACGACACCGTTTATGTTGCCTCCACTACCCCTTCGTAATCGCATCGATCTCCGCCAGTTCCTGCACGCTCAACTGCCAGCTGATCGCTTTTACGTTCTGCTCGACCTGTTCGACGCGGGTGGCGCCGGCGATGACACTGGAGACTTGCGGGTGCGAGGCGAGCCAGGAGAAGGCGAGCTCGAGCATGGTATGGCCGCTCTTGTCGGCGAAGGCCTGCAGCTTCTCGACGATGTCTTCATTACGCGGCGTGACGTAACGCTCCTTGAGCGCGGGGGCTTTTGCAAAACGCGTGTCGTCGGGCGCGGCGGCGCCGCGCTTGTATTTACCGGTGAGCAAGCCGCTTGCCAGCGGGAAGAACGGCAGCAGGCCGAGCTTGTATTCCTTCGCGGCCGGCAACAGATCCTTTTCGATGTCGCGCACCACGAGGCTGTATTCGTCCTGGCAGGAGACGAAGCGGTTGACGTTCATCTGCCGCGCGACCAGTTCGGCCTCGGCGATGCGCCAGGCCGGAAAATTCGAATTGCCGATGTAGCGGACCTTGCCCTGGCGGACGAGATCGTCGAGCGCGCGCATGGTCTCCTCGATCGGCGTCAACGGATCGTAATCGTGCTGCTGGTAGAGATCGATGTAGTCGGTCTTCAGCCGTGTCAGGCTGGCCTCGACCGCGGACATGATGTAGCGGCGCGAAGCGCCCTGCTTGGTGCCGTCCGTGCTCATCGGCTTGGAATATTTCGTCGCCAGCACGATGTCCTTGCGGCGGTCGCCGAGCACGGTGCCGAGCACGGTCTCGGAGCCGCCCATCCCGGCATAGATGTCGGCGGTGTCGAACAGGGTGATGCCAAGGTCGATCGCCTTGTGGATCACCTTGCGCGATGTTTCGAGGTCGGTGCGCTGGCCGAAATTGTTGCAGCCGAGGCCGACGGCGGAAACGCGCAGGCCGGAGCCGCCGAGATTGCGAATTTGCATGGGAGATCCTGTGGGGTGGGGCGAGGAGGCCGCATTGTGGCCCGCGCCCCCCTCAGCCCGCAAGATGCGGTCTGACCGCGCACGGCATGCCTGAGCAGCAGTTCCGGCGTAGCTCGGCGTAAAGGGTATGAAAGTGCTGCGAAAAAAGATGCGGCCCCGGTCAGACGCGGCGACTGACGGGGGCCGCTGGGGGCGCGTGATCCGAGACGGGGGGCCTGATCAAACGCAGGCGCAACCTAACCGGGCTTTGTTACGCCCCGGTGACATCTGGATTTATCCACAGGCTGTTCAGAACACCTTGCGATAGACGACAATCCCGGTCTTCTCCGCCACCTTGTCGTAAAGCTGCATCGCGGTGTGATTTGTGTTGTAGGTGAACCAGTACACGCGCGGCGATCCGGCGAGCCTGGCCTGTTCGTAGACGCCGTTGATCAGCGCGCGGCCGACACCCTTGCCGCGCGCGGCTTCGCTGGTGAACAGATCCTGCATGTAGAACGTCGGCTCGATCGCGGTGGTTGAGCGGTGAAGCAGATAATGTGCCAGCCCGAGCAGTTCTCCGTCGCGTTCGGCGACCAAAGCGTGCACCGGCTCGTAGGCATCGAAGAAGCGCGCCCAGGTCATCGCGGTGATGGCGGGATCGAGCGCGGTCGGTCCCGTCCGCTCGTAGAACGCGTTATAGCCGTCCCACAAAGGCAGCCATTTTGCGTAGTCCTGTCTCGTGACAAAACGAATCGTTACATCGCCGGGCATGTTTGATTCCGTATTCGGCAAGGGAGCTTCGGGAAGGGAGCGGCGTCGTCGACGCGCTGGCTGATAGCGCCAGCCTACAGGCGCCACCGCAACGGATCAATCGGGAGAGAGGCTTTGCCGCGTCGCTGCTGCTATTCGGCGGCGCGCAGGTGCCGCGCCAGGCTGCGTTCGCCGCCGCCGCGCAGCGAACGGTAGTAGTCGGCATTGCCGATGTCGTCGGTATGGCGGACGAGGTCGGTGACCGGCGTATAGCTCAGCATGCGCCCGCCATCGGGCAGCGCCGTGCAGGAAAAGCGCAGTACCTGCCCGTCAGCCATCTTGATGTTGATCGGCGTGGAATCGCCGGCCCGCATCATCTCAGTGCGCTGCGCGATGAAGAGGCTCAATTCGTCTTCCGGCAACTCGTAGGCGCCGGTGTCGCGGCCGTGATACATCAGCGCGATGAACGGCGGCTTGGCGTCGGCCTGCTCGTCGGACAGCGAAAAATAGTCGCGAAAGGCACGGTTGATGAATTCGGCGCGGGTGTCGGAATCGAGCAGCACGATTCCGATATCGACCTGGTCGAGCGCGGCCGACAGCCGCATCGCGGTGGCATGGTGCTTCTGCTCCCAGGCGAAGGCGTCGATCCATTTTTGCCGCAGCAGGCCGGTGATCACAGCGGTTCCGACCGCGGTCGCCGCCAGCAGCAGCATGCGCATCAGGTCGGAGGCGTCATAACCCGGCACGGCGCGATGGTTGAGGAAGAACAGCGCCGAGGACACGACGGCAATCGCGGCGCTGGTCAGGCCGGAGGCGAGCCCGCTGATGGAACTGGCCAATGCCACGATGCAGACGAACAGCGGTGCGGGGTTCGGGACCGCAATGACATAACGGTCGACCAGGAAGGCGGCGAGCGCCGTCGCTGTCGTCAGAGCCGGACCGGAGATGGCGCGCCAGTCGAACATGCCGGTTCTCGCTGCCTCCCAAGGCGTTGATCGAGCGGCCGTTTGAGGCCGTCCCGTTGCGTCGAGAATAAGGCACGCAGTGTGACGGATGTTTCATTTTGCGGCGGGTTTTCTTTTTCTTTCATTAAGACAGGGTTGACTGCCTGCGCAAAGCTTTCGCGTTTTTGAATTCAAATGCTATGCGAAACGGCTGGAACCGGGCTCCGTGCCCGCTTGTTAGCGCACGTAATTCATGAGGACATGATGCCGACCGTCTCCCCGCAGATCCTGCCGATATTGATGCTGTTTGCCTCCAACGTCTTCATGACCTTTGCCTGGTACGGCCATCTCAAATTCAAGCAAACCCCGCTGGTGCTGATCATTCTGGCGAGTTGGGGGATCGCGTTTTTCGAATACTGGCTGGCGGTGCCGGCCAACCGCTGGGGCAGCGCGGTCTATTCGGCAGCCCAGCTCAAGACCATGCAGGAAGTGATCACGCTGGTCGTGTTCGCGGCATTTTCGACGCTGTATCTGAAGGAGCCGCTGGCCTGGAATCACGCTCTGGGTTTTCTCTTGATTGCCGGCGGGGCATTTTTGATTTTTCACAAATGGGGCTAACTCTCAAAGACCGGTGATCGAGCGATAGTGATCGAGCAGGCTCTTGCCGGAATCATAGATGATGTTGGCGATGCGCCAATCGTCGTCCGGACCGATGACGTGAACCAGGATCCGGTGCGGCTGGCCGCGATGCTCGATCTCGACGCGGATGGTGGCCGGCCCCATCTCGTCGCCGGAATGGTGCTCGACCTTGCCGACCTTGATCTCGGCGCCCGGCAGCACGCCCCAGCCGAAGAAGGCGTTGAGCAGCGGGCCGATCGTCTGGTTCTTCGGATATTGCCGCGGCGCCTGCATCAACCGGCGCATGCCGGGCGAGAACAGCGCGTGGAAGGCGTCGTTGCCAAGCGGGGTCTTGGCGGCGTGCAGGCGCGCCTGCTTGTAATAGGTGGTTTCGACGAATTCCCTGACGCTGAGGCCGCCGCATTCGGCGCGGCCGGGCCGCGTGGCGGCGAGCAGTGTCAGGGCTCCCGACATGACGAAAACAAACTGGCGCCGGTTCATGCGTTGCGTGTCCGAAAACTGTTGGACCTTGCCTTTGGTCGCAGCTTCCCGTTCACGCGTTCATCCGCGTTTGGGCGTATAGAGCGTTTTCCAGCGAAGTGGATACCGGTTCGCGTCAAGAAAACGCGTCAAAACAAGAATCTAGAGAGCCGTTCCGATTCCATCGGAACGGAAAAGGCTCTAGTCACTTTGCAGAGGGCGTCACCCGCAGGATCCGTCCGTTGGAGCTGTCGGTCAGCAGCCACAGGGCGCCGTCCGGGCCTTGCCTGACGTCGCGAATCCGCTCGTGCAGATTTTGCAGCAGGCGCTCTTCGCCCGCGACGCCATTGCCGTTCAGCGACAACCGCACCAGCATGCTGCCGGACAGCGCGCCGACGAACAGGCTGCCGGACCATTTTGGAAACAGCTTGCCGGTATAGAACAGCATGCCGGATGGGGAGATCGACGGCACCCAGTATTTGACCGGCTGCTCCATGCCGTCTTTGGCGGTGCTTTCATGGATCTTGCCGCCGCTGTATTCGAGGCCGAAGCCGATCACCGGCCAGCCGTAATTCTTTGCCGTCCTGATGATGTTGAGCTCGTCGCCGCCGCGTGGGCCGTGCTCGACTTCCCAGACGTCGCCCGACGCCGGGTTGATCGCGAGGCCCTGTCCGTTGCGGTGGCCGTAACTCCAGATTTCCGGCTTGGCGCCGGCGCGGCCGATGAACGGGTTGCCGGCGGCGGCCGATCCATCCGGTGCGATCCGGATCACCTTGCCGAGATGATTGCCGAGGTCCTGGGCCTGCTCGCGATGTGAACCGTGGTCACCCAGCGTCACGAACAAATTGCCGTCGTCGGCCTGCGCGATGCGGCAGCCATAGTGGTTGCCCGACGACAGCGGCCCTTCCTGGCGGAAGATGATTTTGGTTTCGTCGAGGCGGCCGCCGCCGTCGTTGAGTTTGGCGCGCGCGATCGCGGTGCGGCCGCCGCCGCCGGTCCGCTCCGCAAAGCAGAAATAGATCGTCTTGTTTTGCGCATAGGATTTGTCGATCGCGACGTCGAGCATTCCGCCTTGGCCGGACGCCCACACGTCGGGCACGCCCTTGAGCGGCGGCGACAGCTGCCCTTCCGCGGATACTACTCGGATTCGGCCTGGCCGTTCGGTCACCAGCATCCTGCCGTCGGGCAGGAACGCCAGCGACCACGGATTGACCAGACCCCTTGCGAAGGTGCGCACTTCGAGTCCGCCGGCGGACGACGGAAACTCCGTCTCTTCGCCGCGGGTGCCGGTGGCGATCACCAAGGTCGCGGTCAGCAGGATCGCTGCCGTCAGCGCCACGGTCACAAGTCCGACAGGTGTCTTCATCTTCGTCCGCCCGCGATGCCAATCATCGCGCGTTGCTCTCGGAAAAAGTCCAAACAGGAAATGCCGGAGTCACGCCGGAATCGGCATGGCCATGGTCACCTTGATCGAGAGCACTGTCAGCGTGACGACGAGGCACAGCGACAGCGTACCGATCGCAAGAGAGGCGGCAATGGCGTTGGTCAGTCGGGCGGAAGCGACTGGCGCAGGGCGGCTTTCGAAGCCGGCCGTGCCGGGCGACCGTATCATGGGTCTAATTCCTTCAAGACGCGGGCGAATCACCCGCGACATCGGGAAGTTCACAATTGTGGCCGGCAATATTGGGGCGCGAGAGTGCCAAAAATGGCGAAATCACGGCAAAGGTTAACGTTATTCCCGCTGTCCTTAACCTTTGGACGCCTCTTCAAGCGAACGTGAATCCGTCCGCGCCTCAAGCTCCGGCGGCGACGCTGGCGGGATCATCGACCTCGGCATCCGGCCGCCAGTCCATGGTCACGAAACCGGGGTTCTGTTCGATCCGCCGCAGCCAGGCGCGGATCGCGGGGAAGGTCGCCAGGTCAAAGTCGCAGCGGTCGGCGACATGGGTGTAGCCGTACAGCGCGATGTCGGCGACCGTGAGCTGGTCAGCGGCAAAATAGGCCCGGGTCTTGAGATGGTTTTCCATCACCTGAAGCGCGGCATAGCCGCGCTCCATCCAGTCCTCCAATGCGTGGGTCTGCAGGTCGCGGCCGCCCTTGACCAGCGACAGCCAGAAATAGGCCGCGCCGAGATTGGGCTCCAGCGCGTGCTGTTCGAAGAACATCCACTGCAGCGCCTCGGCGCGCTCGACCCGCGATTCCGGCGCCAGCGAGGTGCCGCCGGCGACGTACCACAGGATGGCGTTGGACTCGGCGAGGTAGCGTCCCTCGGCGACTTCCAGCAGCGGCACCTGTCCGCTCGGGTTCATCGCCAGAAAATCCGGCGTCCGGCTTTCGCCGCGCAGGATGTCGACTTCGATCGCGCAATACGGCGCTTTGAGCAGCGACAGCGCAAGGCGGACCTTGTAGCTGTTGCCGGAGCGCTGCATCGAATAGAGCTTGTACATCGTATGAATTTCAATCGATCCGTTGGACGTCTGTCGCGCGCGGATCGCCGCAACGCGGCTAAACAATGATGCCGTTGGGGGTGCGTCGCAAGGCCCGCATTATGGAAAAAGTCGAAAACCTCTACTGCACTGCACGCGCGCAGAACGCCATGCCTCGACGCAGGGATCACGTGGTCGGGATTTGTGATCGGAACGCTCCAAGCTTTCGCGATATTGCCGATACGTGCAGGCGCGGATTTTGAAATCTCTGCGAGATGGATCGACGTCTATTCTGAATTGACCTCGGAGCAATCGCGGCACCTGATCGCGTCGGAGGGCCAGACCCCGGCGCGGCGTGCGGGCCGGGGATGATCAGGCCATCGTCCAAGCCCATCGTCCAAGACCGTCGCCAAGACCGTCACCAAGTCCGTCCCGGCCGCGCCGGTTTCCTTGGCCAGATATGAGTCATTTCGGCGCAGAATTTTTCCAAATATTGCGCCGATCGGGCCTGCGACCCCGTAAAATTTGAGCCTTTCGGGCCAAGCTTCTTGCGATGCGGCGCTGAGCGCTTTAGGGTGCGCCGATCCCAACATTTGGAATCACGGATCATTCCCGAAACGGGCACACGTGTGCCCACACATGCCATTCCTAGGAGATGATGATGCCTTTTCTGTCCGCTGCGCTCGACCGTGTGAAGCCGTCCGCGACGATCGCGGTCACGGATAAAGCACGCGCGCTGAAAGCGGCCGGCCGCAACGTCATCGGCCTTGGCGCCGGCGAGCCCGATTTCGACACGCCCGCCAACATCAAGCTGGCGGCGATCCACGCCATCGAGGCCGGCAAGACCAAGTACACCGCGGTCGACGGTATTCCCGAGCTGAAGGAGGCGATCATCGCCAAGTTCCAGCGCGAGAACGGCCTGACCTACAAGCCGAACCAGGTCATCATCGGCACCGGCGGCAAGCAGGTGCTCTACAACGCGCTGATGGCGACCATCAATCCGGGCGACGAGGTCATCATCCCGGCGCCCTATTGGGTGAGCTATCCGGAAATGGTGGCGCTGGCCGGCGGCGTGCCGGTCTCCGTAGTGTGCACCGTGGCGCAGGGCTTCAAGCTGCAGCCCGACGCGCTGGAAAAAGCGATCACGCCGAAGACCAAATGGATCATTCTCTGCTCGCCGTCGAACCCGACCGGCGCGGCCTACTCGCGCAGCGAGTTGAAGGCGCTCACCGACGTGCTGGTGAAGTATCCGCACGTCTGGGTGATGACCGACGACATGTACGAGCACCTGGTCTATGACGACTTCGTGTTCACCACGCCGGCGCAGATCGAACCGAAACTGTACGACCGCACGCTGACGGTGAACGGCGTGTCGAAGGCCTATTGCATGACCGGCTGGCGCATCGGCTATGCCGGTGGCCCGGCCGAACTGATCAAGGCGATGGCGACGATCCAGTCGCAATCGACCTCGAACCCGTCGTCGATCTCGCAGTGGGCCTCGGTCGAGGCGCTCAACGGTCCGCAGGACTCCATCCCCGCCAACAACAAGGTGTTCAAGGAACGCCGTGACCTCGCGGTGTCGATGCTGAACCAGGCCAAGGGCATCGAATGCCCGCGGCCCGAGGGCGCGTTCTACGTCTATCCGTCCTGCGCCGGCACCATCGGCAAGACTGCGCCGTCCGGCAAGGTGATCGCGAATGACGAGGACTTCGTCACCGAGCTGCTGGAGACTGAGGGCGTTGCCGTGGTGCAGGGTTCCGCGTTCGGACTTGGCCCGGCGTTCCGGATCTCCTACGCCACCAAGACTTCCGATCTCGAGGACGCCTGCAAACGCATCCAGCGCTTTTGCGGTAATTTGCGGTAGAGCGTTTTCGAGCGAAGCATGCCCTCGGACTTGATCCGGGGGTGGAATCCGGTTCGCGTTAAGAAAATGCGTCAGAAAAAATAGCGCGTTTTGAAGCGAAGCCTGTCCCGCCAATGATGCGGGGCGGGTTCCGGTTTGTGTCCCAAAATTTCTGTCAAAGAAAACGCGCAAAGAAAACACGTCCGAAAAAAGGCGTGTCAAATCACATCACGCTTAGACTGCATGATGTTTTGAAGTCTTCTTTTTGCAAAGCGCCATGTTTTGAACACGGCGCTTCCTTCCTGTCCGCCGCACACATTCAGTTCATCAAGCGGGGACGACACATGCTTTTCGGAAAACGCCTTACGACCTTCGGCATCGCCATCGCGGCGCTGATTACGCCGATCGCGAGCGCAGATGCGGCACCGCCGGTTCGCGCCGGCGTCCTGCAATGCCAGGGCGGCCAGAATGTCGGCTTTGTCGTCGGCTCCGTGACCAGCCTCGAATGCGTGTTCAAGAGCGAAGGCCGCCGGCCGGAACCCTACATTGCCACCGTGCGCCGCTACGGCCTCGATCTCGGCATCACCGCGCAGACACAATTGGCCTGGGCGGTGAACGCGCCGAACAGCCGGGTCAGCCGCGGCGATCTCGCCGGCAGCTATGGCGGCGTCGGCGCCAACGCGTCGGTCGGTATCGGCGGTGGTGGCAACTTCCTCGTCGGCGGTCCGGCCAATTCCTACGCGCTGCAGCCGCTCAGCGTGCAGGGCCAGACCGGGCTGAACGTCGCCGCCGGGATTGCCGATATCCAGCTGGAGCCGTTCCGCGGCTACGGCCCTCCGCGCCGTCACCACCGCCGGCATCATCGCCGCGGCTGATCGATGGTTTTGATGAAAAGGCCCGCGAGAGCGGGCCTTTTTTATCGCCGTCATTCCGGGGCGCGAAGCGAACCCGGAATCTCGAGATTCCCCGATGCGCAATTGCGCATCTGAGGTTCGTGCTTCGCACGCCCCGGAATGACGAACCAAGGCCCAATCTGGAACCGTCATCGTTGTTGTGCCATAGAAAACCGTGCGACCTCGCTCCTGCGCTCTCGCTTCCCTGCTCGCATCACATCGTTTCAGCCGGAGATTTCTTCATGCGTCACTCCCTTCTCGCCGCTGCCGCCATCGCCGTGTGGGCCACCTCGATCGCCGGCGCCAACGCGCAGCAGGTGGCGCGGGTGCAGGTCGGCATTCTCGAATGCCGCGGCGGCGCCAGCGTCGGCTTCATCGTCGGATCCGTCACCAATCTCGGTTGCGTGCTGCGCGCCGACGGCATGCCGGAAGACCGTTACGTCGCCACCATCCGCAAAGTCGGCCTCGATCTCGGCATCACCCAGGAATCCGCGCTGGCCTGGGGCGTGTTCGCGCCGTCGGCGCAACTCGGACCGGGCGGCCTCTCCGGCGATTATGTCGGAGCGCAGGGCAGTGCCACGCTCGGCGTCGGCGTCGGCGGAAACGTGCTGGTCGGCGGTTCGGCAAACTCGATCGCGCTGCAGCCGCTGAGCCTGCAGGGCCAGGTCGGCGTCAGCATCGCCGCCGGATTGGAAAGCCTGGAGCTTCGGCCGGGGCGGTAACCGGGACAATCGAAAAAGGCCCGCGGAATGCGGGCCTTTTGTTTGTCCGGTCTGTTCAGGAAATACTAAGACCTGAGGCTTTTCGCAATGCGCCGATCAGTATCGGGCACTGACTGCGACCGGCGTCGGGTTGAAGTGATAGTTCACGCCGAACTTGATGAGGTGCAGGTCCTGCGGCATCTTGTCGAACTGAGTGGAAGAAGCGCCCGATCCTACGATGGGCGGAGCGTTGATGTTGCGAACGCCGGTCGCCGTCAGGTTCTGCGCAAGCATCTTGATGTAGTCGTATTCGAATTTGGCCGACCAGTTGCCGCCGAGGGCGTACTCAACGCCGGCACCCGCCACGACTCCGGTGTGCAAGGCTTTGGCTTCCAGGTTGAAGACCGCGCCGAGATTTGGAGCGATCCGGGTGTCGGTAAGCGTGTGCCTCTCGTCAGCGAGCGCGACGCCGGCCTTGCCATACACCATCAGGCGGTCTGCAGTTACAAAACCTGCGCGCGCTGCCGCGATCGCAAGCCAATTGATCTTTGTCTCGAAGTCAAAAGTCTGAGTGGCCGCACCAAAGTTAAGGACTGTTGTCTGACTGCCTTTGATGCCGGTCCACATCCATTCGCCTTCGACGCCGAAGACCAAAGTGCCTGCCTGCGCGTTGACCCCGACAGTTCCGCCGGCAAGCCATCCATTTGCATCATACTTTCCGGTTTGGGGATTTGCCGGATTGAACAGATCGGGCCATTCCGCGTGGCCGAAACCGTATCCGCCCTGTACGCCGACATAGGCTCCCGACCAGTTGTATCCCGGCGCGGCCTTGACCGGCGCAAGAGTCAGATCCGTCTGAATTCCGCCAAAACGATAATTCACGCCGATCTTGCCGAGATGGAGCGCCTGCTCGATTGATGCGCCGGCCGCACCCAAGGGAGTTACAACGCCATTGACGTTCGCCGTTCCAGTAAGTCCCGCCGTTCGGGTGCCGAGATGGACGTAGTTGTACTCGGCTTTGACCGACCAGTTGTTTCCCAACGCATACTCCGTTCCGAAGCCGACAACGGGAGCCCATCGATGCTCGCTGCCGCTGCCTGAGGCCATTTCGGTAGAAGGAGCCAGAGGCGCGAAGCTCGAACTGCTAAAGCTGAAAGAATGCTTTTCCTGCGCGACTGCAAGGCCGCCCTTTGCGTAGACAAACCAACGGTCGGCAGCCAAACCGGCACGCCCCGTAAACGTCACCAGGCCATTGATCTTCGAGCTAGCGGTGGCTTCTGTCTGGAATCCAAGGGGTGGTCCGCCGTTGAGAAGCAACTGCGAGCCACCAATGTCAGCCCACGATCCGTCAAGCTCAAGGCCGAACACGAGGCTGCCGATTTGCTTGTTGATCCCGATCTGGCCGCCGGCGAGGAAACCCTTCGCAGTGAGATCGGCACCTAGCACACCGGTCCAATCCTTCATGCCTCCGCCGTAGCCGGCATGCATACCGATATAGACGCCGCTCCAGTCGTAAAGGGCCGGCGCGATCGCCGCCGCCGGGCGAGGTCCGAGATCGGCCGCGAACCCGGCAGAGAGACTGCCCAATGAAATGGCAGCGGCTGCGAGCGTCGTCCGCGATAGATGATTCATGATGTCGCCCCCGAGCAATTCTGCGGATGAGTCCTGATCCTGAATCGTCAGGTCCGGGGTTCATCAGATCCTGTTTCATTCTTAGCGAGGCGCCCAAAATCGGTTTGTCCTCGTTGGCGCTCGATTTGCACGGCGTGGCATTAGCCGGCGATTGCCGGCGAGCGTTGCAATCGCGCCACGCTTTCTGTGCTTGGCCAACAGAAAAGGCCCGCGAAATGCGGGCCTTTTGTTTGTCCGGTCTGTTCAGGAAATACCAAGACCTGAGGCTTTTCGCGATGCGCTGATCAGTATCGGGCACTGACTGCGACCGGCGCCGGGCTGAAGTGATAGTTCACGCCGAACTTGATCAGGTGCAGGTCCTGCGGCATCTTTGAGAACTGGCCGGCAAGAGCGACCGATTGCACGATGGGCGGGACGTTCACGCTCTGGGTGCCCGTCGCCGTAAAGTTCTGCGCAAGCATCTTGATGTAGTCGTACTCGAATTTGGCCGACCAATTGCCGCCGAGGGCGTACTCAATGCCGGCACCCGCCACGAGTCCGGTGTGCAGGGCTTTGGCTTCCAGGTTGAGTACCGAACTGAAACCTGGATCGATCGTGCTTTGAGTAAGCGTGTGCCTCTCGTCAGCGAGCGCGACGCCGGCCTTGCCATAGACCAGCAGGCGGTCGGCGGCCACAAAACCGGCGCGCGCTGCCGCGATCGCAAGCCAATTGACCTTTGTCTCGAGGCCGGTCTGCGTTACTCCCACGCCAAAATCAAAAACCGTTGTCTGATTGCCTTTGATGCCGGTCCACATCCATTCGCCTTCGACGCCGAAGACGAATGAGCCTGCCTGCGCATTGACCCCGACGGTTCCGCCGGCAAGCCATCCGTTCACATCATACTTTCCGGTTTGGGGATTCGCCGGATCGAACAGGTCGGGCCATGCCTTGTGGCCGAAGCCGTATCCGCCCTGAACGCCGACATAGGCGCCCGACCAGTTGTATCCTGGCGCGGCCCTGACCGGTGCGAACGTCGGATCGGTCTGAATTCCGCCAAAACGATAATTCGCGCCGATCTTGACGAGATGGAGCGCCTGCTCGATTGGCACGTTGGTCGGATCAAGGGGAGCTGCGAGGCCATTGAAGTTCGCCGTTCCGGTAAATCCCACCGTTCTGTTGCCCAGGTGGACGTAGTCGTACTCGGCCTTGACTGACCAGTTGTTTCCTAACGCATACTCCGTTCCGAAGCCGACGGTGGGAGCCCATCGATGCTCGCTGCCGCTGCCAGAGATGGCGGCGGTAAACGGAGGTGCTGGCGGGAAGTTAAAACTGTTATTGCCGAAAGAATGCCTTTCCTGCGCGAGGGCGAGGCCGCCCTTGGCATAGACGAACCAACGGTCGGCGGCCAAACCGGCACGCCCCGTCAACGTCACAAGGCCATCGATCTTCGATCGGCCGGTGATGTCTACCTGGAAGCCAGCGGCCGGTCCGCCGTTGGAAAGTAGTTGCGAGCCCCCAATGTCGGCCCACGATCCATCAAGCTCCAGGCCGAACACCAGGCTGCCGATCTGCTTGTTGCTTCCGATCTGGCCGCCGGCGAGGAAACCCTTCGCAGTGAAATCGTTCCCCAACGCTTGGGTCCAATCCTTCATGCCTCCGCCGTAGCCGGCATGCAGACCGACATAGACACCGCTCCAGTCGTAAAAGGCCGGCGCAATCGGCGCCGCCGGGCGCGGTCCGAGATCGGCCGCGAACCCGGCAGAGAGACTGCCCAATGAAATGGCGGCGGCTGCGAGCGTCGTCCGCGATACATAATGCATAGTGTCACCCCCGAACAATTCTGCGGATGAGTCCTGGTCCTCAAAGCGTCAGGCCCGGATTCATCAGGTCGCGTTTCATCAAGTCTCGGTGCACTCTTACCAAGCCGCGCAGAGTGGGATTGTCCTCAGTGGCTCCTGATTTGCACCGCGTGGCATCGCCTCCTGATTGCTGGCGAGCGTTGCAATCGCGCCACGGGTTGCGAAACTGGCTGGCACAATTGGTTCAACTGGCACTGTCTGGATCGTGCCGATGCAGCTATTTTGACTTGATCGGGATCTGCTCGAAGCGAAGCGAATTTTGAAGGCATCGCAGGCGATGGACGTTGATGAGTTGGGCGGAAAGGCCGTTGGCGGCAGGATCCAGAAAGTTGTTTTTGCGTCGGAGCAACTTCCGTCCCATCTGAACGATCAGGAAAAATTCTCGCTTTGGCTGGATCAGTGGAATGCGCTTTACGGTTCGGTCGATCTCCAGCGTGCGGAAGACCGCCCGTTCACGGTGAACCTTGAATTCGTGCCGATCGGCGCGGTCGGTATCGGTCGGCTCGACGGCAGCATCGATCGGATGAGGCGCAGCCAGCGCGACGTCGCTTCCGATGGTGCGGACAATTTTTGCGTCGCGCTTTATAACGGTCGCTCCGATATAATCAGCATCCAGAACGGGCAGGAGGCGACGATCAACCGCGACGCAGCGGTGCTTCTGACTGCCGAACCCGGCGAGATGCTCGTAGGTCCGGAAAATGGCTGGTATGCGATCAATATTTCGCGCGCCCGGCTTCTTGCATTGGTCCCAAACGCTGACGACCTCATAGGCAAGCCGCTCGATGCGTCCTCACCGGCATTGCGTCATCTCGGCCGGTACGTCGAGTTTCTCATGGGCCTGAAGCAGGAAAGCGATCCGGCGCTCGACCGGCGCATCGAGACGATGCTTGTCGATCTCATCGCACTTGCGCTCGGCGCGCGCGGCGATCCGTCGGAGATTGCCGTGACCCGCGGCCTGCGCGCAGCACGATTGCACGACGTTCTTGCGGCCATTAAATCGGGCTTTCACGATCCGGAATTCTCGTCGCAGAGCGTTGCGCAGCGTTTGGGCCTGTCGCGTCGTTACGTGAACGATCTTTTGGCCGAAAGCGGATCGAGCTTCGCCGAGCGCGTGCTTGAGATGCGGCTGCATGAGGCCAGGGTGATGCTGATGGATGCAGCCCACGATCGATTGAAGGTGAGCGAAATTGCATGGACCTGCGGGTTCAACGAGGTCCCTTACTTCAATCGCCGCTTTCGCCGCCGTTTCGGCATGACGCCGACGGATCTACGCGAAGCGTCGCGGCGCGCAAAATAAGGGGTGGCGATCCACGGTTCGGCGAACTTCAATCGCGCGCGGCCGGGCGTGCGGTACCCGGCCGGCGTCAGCATCGCCGCCGGATTGGAAAGCCTGGAACTTCGGCCGGGAAGGTAACCTTGGTCTGGATTCACGGCAGCCAATCTTGACAGTGACGGTGGCTGGCCTTAAAAAGAATAGACGTTCTTTTTGAGGAGAGCCAGATGCGCAGTCAGGAAGTCAGTCGGACCGCGGAATTCATGGCGGTGTTTCGTGCCTCCGAACATGCCAAGGCGCCGAACTCGCGCGCCTTTGCCGATCCGCTCGCGGCCGCTCTGTTACCGAGTGAACTGCGACTGGCGGCAAAACTTTTCGGTTTGCGCCCGGCGGCGGCACTGTTGAACAACTATATCGACCGCCGCTGGCCTGGCGCGCGAACCTCCGGTATCGCCCGCACCAAATTGATTGACGACTGGATTGTGCAGGCGGCGGCCGAGATCGATCAGGTGGTGCTGCTCGGCGCTGGTTTCGACACCCGCGCCTGGCGTCTGGACGCGCTCGCGACCGCCCGGATATTCGAAGTGGACCATCCCAATACCGCCAGAGTGAAGCAGGCGCGGCTGCGCTCGGCGCAAGCCGATTTGCGAAAGGTGACGTTCGTCAAGGTCGATTTCGAAGTCGACGACTACGATAAATTGCTTCGCGCCGCGGGCTTCGACGCATCGCGTCCCGCGATCGTGGTGTGGGAAGGCGTGAGCCAATATCTCACCGGCGAAGCGGTATGCGGTGTGATGCGTTGGGCGGGCCGCCTTGCGCCGGGAAGCCGCTTCATCTTCACCTATGTCCACGAGGGGGTGTTGAACGGTTCGGTCGCTTTCGCGGGCGCCGAAAAGGCCATCGCCAAAGTGGACGGAACCGGCGAGCCGTGGCGGTTCGGGCTGCTGCCCGAACAACTGGCCGCGTTCCTGCGCGAACGTGGACTTGTGCTAATGAGCGATCTCGGGGCCGACGAATATCGCGCGAAAGTGATGGGTGCGCAGAGCCGTCAAATGCCGGGCTACAGTTTCTATCACACGGTGCTGGCGGAAGTGCCACGTGCCTAGGATCAGCGCGGCACGGGCCAGTGCCCAGCGTGAACGCATTCTCGATGCCGCGCTGACCTGTTTTGCGCGCGAAGGTTTTCACGCCGCGACGATGCAGGACATCGTCGCCGAATCCGGTCTCAGTCCGGGGGCCATCTACGGATACTTCAAAGGCAAGACCGAAGTGGTGATGGCGATCGCCTCCGAACGGCACGCGATGGAGCGGCTGCGCATGCAGCATGCGCTGACCGCGGCCGATCTCGATACCAGTCTGGTGCGCCTGGTCGAAGGTTTTGTGCTGGGTTTGCGCGATCCCCAGGAAAAAAGATGGCGCAAGCTCGCGGTGCAGCTATGGGCGGAGAGCCTGTCCAATCCGCGATTAAAGCGCGAGGCCCTGGCAGGCGTCAGCCAGGCGGTCGAGATATTGTCGCCGATGATCCGCAAGGCGCAGCGCGAGGGACGGTGGCCACGGAACCTCGACCCGGAATCGGCCGCGCGTGTCATGATCGCCGTTCTGCAGGGTATCTCCCTGCAACTGGCCTGGGACGACGCGATCGATATAGCCGGTTTTGCATCGGCGTTGCGGATCATGATCGACCCGCCCGCGGTCTGATGGTCCCGACTCGCACTGCACCGCAGCGATGATTTTCTGACTTGCCAAATCGTCGCGGCGGGCGGAGCATCTGATCCGCCGACCCAATCATGGGCCGAGCTCCAAACAAGGAGGCGGCAATGGGACAAGACGTCAGAAGTCCCCCAGGTACTAAAGAATCGGGTCCACGGTGCATTGCGCTGGTGGGCCCTTTCCAGAGCGGTAAAACCACACTTCTTGAAGCCATACTGGCGCGCACAGGCGCCATCCACCGCGCCGGCAGCGTCGATGCCGGAACTTCGGTCGGCGATTCCAGCCCCGAGGCGCGGCACCACAAGATGGGCGTGGCCTTAAGTGCAGCCACCACCACCTTCATGGGCGACAGTTACACCTTTATCGATTGTCCCGGCTCGATCGAGTTCGCGCAGGACATGCGCTCGGCACTGCCGGCGGTCGATGCCGCGATCGTGGTTTGCGAAGCCGATGAAAAGAAGCTGCCGCAACTGCAGATCATCCTGCGCGAGCTCGAGGAAATGGGCATTCCGCGCTTTCTGTTTTTGAACAAGATCGACAAGGCCAACAAGCGCATCCGCGAAACGCTGGCGACGTTGCAGCCGGCCTCGCGCGTGCCATTGGTCTTGCGCCAGATTCCGATCTGGAACGGCGAATTGATCGAAGGCTTTGTCGATCTGGCGCTGGAGCGCGCCTTTGTCTACCGCGAACACAAGCCCTCGGAAGTGATTGCGCTGGACGGCGGCAATCTCGACCGCGAGAAGGAAGCGCGCTTCTCGATGCTGGAAAAGCTCGCCGATCACGACGACGTGCTGATGGAGCAACTCCTGGAAGACATCCAGCCGCCGCGCGATGCGGTGTTCGACGATCTCGCGCGCGAATTGCGCGAAGGCCTGATCTGCCCGGTATTGCTGGGTGCCGCGACACGCGAAAACGGCGTGCTGCGGCTGATGAAGGCGTTGCGCCATGAAGCGCCCGGCGTGACCGAGACCGCCAAGCGCCTCAGCGCGTCTTCGCCCAAGGATGCGCTGGGCTATGTGTTCAAGACCCTGCATCAGCCGCACGGCGGCAAGCTGTCGTTGGTGCGGCTGCTCGCCGGGCACCTCGATGACGGTGCGACGCTGCAATCCTCGTCCGGCGAAGCGGGCAGGGTCTCCGGCATCCTCGCGGTCAGTGGCGGGCACGACAGCAAACGGGCGGCGGCGGAAGCCGGCGAAACCGTGGCCCTCGGCAAGCTCGACGCCATCAAGACCGGCGACACGCTCTCGAGCGGCAAGACCGCGCCGGCCTCGCTCGCGCGGGTCGAGCCGACGCCGCCGGTGCTGGCGATGTCGCTGGCCGCGAACGATCGCAAGGACGACGTCAAGCTCGGCCAGGCGCTGCTGCGGCTGAACGAGGAGGATCCGTCGCTGACGATGATCCACAACACGCAGACCCACGACATCGTGCTGTGGGGGCAGGGCGAGATGCATCTGCGCGTCGCGCTCGAGCGGCTCAAGGATCGTTTCGGCGTCAACGTCAAATCGCAGGCGCCGGCGATCGGCTATCAGGAGACGATCCGCAAATCGATCACGCAACGCGGGCGCCACAAGAAGCAGTCCGGTGGCCATGGCCAGTTCGGCGACGTGGTGCTGGACATCAAGCCGATGCCGCGCGGCTCGGGCTTTGAATTCCACGAAAAGGTCGTCGGCGGCGCGGTGCCGCGCAACTATATCGGCGCGGTGGAAGAGGGCGTGGTCGACAGCCTCACGCGCGGGCCGCTCGGCTTTCCCGTGATCGACCTCCACGTCACCCTGACCGACGGCTCCTATCACAGCGTCGATTCCTCCGATCTTGCCTTCCGCACCGCGGCGCGGCTCGGCATGAGCGAGGCGCTGCCGCAGTGCCAGCCGGTGCTGCTGGAGCCGATCCACATGGTGGAGATCGTTTGCCCGACCGAAGCGACGGCAAAAATCAACGCCATCCTGTCGGCGCGGCGCGGCCAGATCCTCGGCTTCGACACCCGCGAGGGCTGGGCCGGCTGGGATTGCGTCCGCGCCACCATGCCGGAGGCCGAGATCGGCGACCTGATCGTCGAGCTGCGGTCCGCCACCGCCGGCGCCGGCGGCTTTACGCGGCAGTTTGACCGCATGGCCGAAGTGACCGGCCGCGCCGCCGACCAGATCATCGCCGCGAATCGGGTCGCGGCGTGATGGTTTGACGTTCGTCATTTTCGTGATGGCCGGGCTTGACCCGGCCATCCACGTCTTTCTTGGTTAAGTGAAGACGTGGATGACGAGTTTGGCTACAAGCAACCCGCTCCATCCCGGCACCGCACCCCGGCATTGACACCGCCGCCGGCATGGCCGAATTGACTGCCATGACCCGTGCCACCAGACCCCCTGCCGCATGCCTGATCGGATGGCCAGCCGCGCATTCGCGCTCGCCGCTGATCCATCATTACTGGCTGCGGACGCTGAGGATCGAGGGCGGCTACGTCATCGAGGCGGTGCCGCCCGACGAGTTTCAGGACTTTGTCTTTCGGCTTTCGCTGCGCGGCTTTGTCGGCGCCAACGTCACCATTCCGCACAAGGAGCGCGCGCTGGCGCTGTCGAAGCCGGATGACCGCGCCCGCGCGGTCGGCGCCGCCAACACCTTGTGGTTCGAGAACGGTGAGCTGTGTTCGACCAACACCGATGTCGAGGGTTTTATCAATAATCTCGATGCCTGCGCGCCCGGATGGGAGCGTGCCGAGGAGGCGCTGGTGCTGGGCGCCGGTGGTTCGGCGCGCGCCGTGCTGTTCGGGTTGATCGAACGCGGCGTCAAGCGCGTGCATCTGGCCAACCGGACCGGGGAGCGCGCGCAGGCGCTGGCGGATCAATTCGGCGCGAGCGTATTGCCGGTGGCATGGGATGCGCTGGACGAATTGCTGCCGCGCGCCGGGCTGCTGGTGAACACGACCTCGCTCGGGATGCACGGCCAGCCGGCGCTCGAACTCGATGTCGGCCGGTTGCCGCAGGGCGCCGTCGTCAGCGACCTGGTTTACGTGCCGCTGGATACGCCATTGCTTGTCGCCGCGCGCGGGCGCGGGCTGCAGACCGCCGACGGGCTCGGCATGCTGCTGCACCAGGCGGTGCGCGGGTTCGAATTGTGGTTCGGAAAGCGCCCCGAAGTGACATCAGAACTTCGTGCGATCGTCGAGGCCGATCTCAACAAAGTTTGAGCGGGAGTATCGTTGCGGGAATTGGGGGCAATGGCTACGTGGTGGCCTACCGGAGATCCCTCATGTCCAAGCATCGTTCTACACTCATCCGCCCGCTGTTCGCCGCCGCGATGGTGGCCGCGTCCACGATATACGCCATCGCCCAGCAGCCGCCCACGCCGACGCGGGTTCGCGGCACCATCGAAGGTGTCGAGGGCGACATACTTGCGGTCAAGTCGCGCGGCGGTGAAGACGTCAAGCTGCACATGACCGGCGATATCAGGGTGGTCGGGATTACCAAAATCCCGCTGTCCGATGTCAAGGTGGGTTCCTTCATCGGCGCCACCACGGTGCCGGGACCGGACGGCAGCCAGAACGCGGTCGAGGTGCACGTGTTTCCCGAGGCGATGCGCGGCACCGGCGAGGGTTCGCGGCCTTATGATCTGCGCCCCAACAGCACCATGACCAATGCGACGGTGGACCAGTCCGTAGCCGGCAATGACGGTCACACGCTGTTGATCAAATACAAGGGCGGCGAGAAGAAGGTTCTGGTCTCGCCGGAGACGCCGGTCGTGACCTTTGTCCCCGCCGACAAATCCGATCTCAAGGCCGGCGCCAAGGTGATCGCTTTCATGAAGCAGCTGCCGGACGGCTCGTTCGAAACCAACCGCGTCAGCGTCGGCCGCGATGGGCTGACCCCGCCGATGTGAGGCTTGTTTCCCTCTCCCCTTGTGGAAGAGGGCGGATTCGCGAAGCGAAGGGAGAAGCCAACACCTGGAATACGCACTTCCCTCCGGTGTTCGCGTTGGTGGGACGCTCAAACATTGGAAGGGATACCGCCATGCGGATGACGTCATGCCTGCTCGCTGCTTCACTGACATTTGCCACCATGCTCGGAACGACGGTGTGGGCGCAACAACCGCCGACACCGACGGTGCGGATCCGCGGCACCATCGAGGCCGTCGATGGCAATGTTCTCTCGATCAAGTCGCGCGAGGGCGCCGACCTGAAGGTGCGGATGACCGACAATGTGGCGGTGTTCGGCGTCGCCAGGACCGAACTGTCGGAGATCAAGGAAGGCTCCTACATCGGCGTCACCGGCATGCCGGAGCCCGACGGCACCCAGCGGGCGGTTGCCGTTCATATTTTCCCGGAAAACCAGCGCGGTGCCGCGGAGGGTTTCCGGCCCTGGGATGCGCGGGCGAACTCCACCATGACCAACGCCACCGTCGCCCAGACGGTCAAGGGCACTGACGGCCAGAACATCCTGGTCAAGTACAAGGACGGCGAGAAGAAAGTCGTGGTGCCGCCGGATACGCCTGTTGTCACCTTCGTCGCCGGCGACAAGTCCGAACTGAAGCCGGGAGCAAAAATCATCATCTTCGGTGCGGCGAAGAAGGAAGACGGCACGCTGGAAGCTGCCCGCGTCAATGTCGGCCGCAACGGGATCACACCGCCGATGTGAGAGATGATGCGCTGCATCTCATTGTCGTCCCGGCGAAGGCCGGGACCCATAACCACCGCTGTTTGTTGTTAAACTGGGCGGTAGCTCCAGCCTTCGAAAATACGACGGCCTGTGGTTA
Source organism: Bradyrhizobium sp. AUGA SZCCT0176 (assembly GCF_018130145.1). Lineage (GTDB taxonomy): Bacteria > Pseudomonadota > Alphaproteobacteria > Rhizobiales > Xanthobacteraceae > Bradyrhizobium. Next base: position 900,253 of record NZ_JAFCMB010000001.1, read on the forward strand.
TGGGTCCCGGATCGCGCTTCGCTTGTCCGGGACGACGATGGAATTTTTCCGATAGCTAAATCGCCAGCACGTGATCGTCGATTTCGGCGATGGTGTTGACGCCGCACAGGCCCATCGTCACCAGCATTTCGTTGCGGATCAGATCGAGCGCCTTTGCGACACCCTGTTGTCCGCCGGCGCCGAGGCCGTGGACGAAGGCGCGGCCGATCATGCAGGATTTGGCGCCGAGCGCGAGCGCGCGCATCACGTCCTGGCCCGACCTGATGCCGCCGTCGAACATGATTTCCATCTTGTCGCCGACCTCATCGACGATCTCCGGCAGCACCTCGATCGACGACGGCGCGCCGTCGAGCTGGCGGCCGCCATGGTTGGAGACCACCATCGCATGCGCGCCGGTCTTGACGGCCTCCTCGGCGTCCTCGACGTCGAGAATGCCCTTGAGGATCAGCTTGCCCGGCCAGATCGAGCGGATCCAGTCGACATCCTTCCAGCTCAGCGTGGTGTCGAACTGCGCGTTGGTCCATTGCGAGAGCTGGGTGATATCGTCGGTGCCTTTGACGTGGCCGGCGATGTTGCCGAAGGTGCGGCGCTTGCCGCGCATCACGCCGGCGACCCAGGCTGGCTTGGTGGCGAAGTCGATCAGTTTCGACAACGACCATTCCGGCGGAATGGTCATGCCGTTCTTGATGTCCTGGTGGCGCTGTCCCATCACCTGCAGGTCGACGGTCAGCACCAGCGCGCTGCATTTCGCCGCGATCGCGCGCTCGATCAGGGATTTGATGAAGCCGCGATCCTTCATCACGTAAAGCTGGAACCAGAACGGCTTGTCGACATTGGCGGCGACGTCCTCGATCGAGCAGATCGACATCGTGCTCAGCGTGAACGGAATGCCGGCGGCCTGCGCGGCCCGGCAGGCGGCGATTTCGCCGTCGCCGTGCTGCATGCCGAGCAATCCGACCGGGGCGAGGCTCAGCGGCAGCGCGGCCGGCTCGCCCAGGATCGTCGTCGACGTATCGCGCCTGGACACATCGACCAGGATGCGCTGGCGGAACTTGATCGCTTCGAGATCGGCGCGATTGGCGCGCAGCGTGTCCTCGGAATAGGAGCCGCGATCCGCATAGTCGAAAAACGCCTTCGGAACTCGGCGCTTGTGCAACTGACGCAGATCCTCGATGCAGGTAATGTGCTTCATGGACGTTCCCGGCCCCTTCCTGGATCTCTTGCTTGAATTTCTTTTCTGTGTCGTCATCTAGCATGGTTGATACGTCAGCCAAATCAGGCTCGCGGAACCCTGCGTGGGGACAGTCCCAAGGAAAACATAAGGACATCTCATGACCGGACCTGATCGCCATCCCAAGCCCGCCCGCGAGTCCCGCGAGAGCGCTGAAAAGCGCCGGTTGGACGAGGCCCTGGAGGAGGGGCTTGAGGAGACCTTTCCGGGCTCGGACCCCGTGAATGTGACCCAGCCGCCGCCGTCGAAGGGCGACCATCACATCAAGCGGCGCGATCAAGGGGTACCCAGGCAGCGGCTGGATTAAAAAATATCATGTTTTGCAATGGGTTATGCTCCGATCGCGACTTCCGGTGCCGGTAATGATTCATCATATTTTTTGAAGCCATTTTAGCGCCTGAGAGACTATAAGGCCGGTGCACGCTATGGTGCGCGTTCGCTGCTTCTTGCCGGATGGCTTTAAGAGGCGCGGAATGGCTGGGGGTTATATGAGCCGCAAATATTTCGGTACCGACGGAATTCGGGGCCGTGCCAATGGTCTGATCACACCGGAGCTCGCGCTCAAGGTGGGGCAGGCGGCTGGCTTGGTGTTTCAGCGCGGCGATCACCGCCATCGCGTCGTCATCGGCAAGGACACGCGGCTGTCCGGCTACATGATCGAATACGCCATGGTCGCGGGCTTTACCTCTGTCGGCATGGACGTGCTGCTGCTCGGCCCGATGCCGACGCCGGCGGTCGCGATGCTGACCAAGTCGATGCGCGCCGATCTTGGCGTGATGATATCAGCCTCGCATAATCTGTTCGAGGACAACGGCATCAAGCTGTTCGGCCCGCAGGGTTTCAAGTTGTCCGACGACGTCGAGAAGCAGATCGAGCAATTGCTCGACGAGCCGATCGATCGGCGTCTGGCGCAGAGCGCCAGCCTCGGGCGCGCCCGCCGCATCGACGGCGTTCACGACCGCTACATCGAATTCGCCAAGCGCACGCTGCCGCGCGAACTCTCGCTCGACGGCCTGCGCGTCGTGATCGATTGCGCCAACGGCGCGGCTTACAAGGTGGTGCCGGAAGCGCTGTGGGAGCTCGGCGCCGACGTCGTTGCCATGGGCGTCGAGCCTGACGGTTTCAACATCAACAAGGAATGCGGCTCGACCTCGCCGGAGGCGCTGAGCCGCAAGGTGCGCGAGATGCGCGCCGATATCGGCATTGCGCTCGATGGCGACGCCGATCGCGTGATCCTGGTCGACGAGCGCGGCCATGTGGTCGACGGCGACCAGCTGCTCGCGGTGATCGCGCAGAGCTGGAAGGAAGACGGCCGTCTCGCCAAGCCGGGCATCGTCGCCACCGTGATGTCCAATCTCGGGCTGGAGCGCTTCCTCGAAGGTATTGGGCTGGAGATGGTGCGCACGCCGGTCGGCGACCGCTATGTGCTCGAGCAGATGCTCAAGCAGGGCTACAATCTCGGCGGCGAGCCGTCAGGCCACATCATCCTGTCCGACTATGCGACCACCGGCGATGGTTTCGTCGCGGCGCTGCAGGTGCTGGCCGTGGTGCAAAAGCTCCGCCGCCCGGTGTCGGAGGTCTGCCACAAATTCGATCCGCTGCCGCAGATCCTGAAGAACGTACGCTATCGCAGCGGCAAGCCGCTCGACGACGCCGAGGTCAAATCCGCGATCGTTGATGGCGAAAAACGCCTCAACGGCTGCGGCCGCCTGCTGGTCCGCTCGTCCGGCACCGAGCCCGTGATCCGTGTGATGGGTGAGGGCGACGATCGCATCCTGGTCGAGGAAGTGGTCGATCACATCGTCACCGCCCTCGGCCACGCCGCCGCGGCCTGAGGCGCGCACCATCAATTGAGGAGATCTTCCCTTCTCCCCTTGTGGGAGAAGGTGGCGCGAAGCGCCGGATGAGGGGTATCTATCCGTAGAGGGATTTTTATCCGCGGAGACAGACCCCTCACCCGTCCGCGATGCTTCGCATCGCGTCCACCCAAGAGCGAGCTTCGCTCGTCTCGGCTCCCACAAGGGGAGAGGGGAAGAGCCGCACCCCAACGCATCGCAGCCATTAGCTATTGATGCTGGTCGCCGCCATGCGCGCGGCGTAGGAACGGGCATTATTCACCAGTCGATATTCGGGAATCGCGCCCTTGAACAAGCCCGTCACCGTCTCCGAGGAAGCGCTCACTGCGCCCGTGGTGGTGCCCGACGTGTCGCCGGCGCTCGCCGCCAAGGTGGTAGCCGCAGGGCCGGCCTATGTCGTGCTGGCCGGGATCAGCTTCTCGCACTTCCTCAACGACACCATGCAGTCCCTGATTGCGTCGGTCTATCCGATCCTGAAGGACAATTACGCGCTGGACTATGCGCAGATCGGCCTGATCACGCTGGCGTTCCAGTTCACCGCGTCGCTGCTGCAGCCGCTGGTCGGGCACTTCACCGACAAGAAGGCGCAGCCGTTCTCGCTCGCGATCGGCATGGGGTTCACATTCTTCGGCCTGCTGCTGCTCAGCGTTGCGCATCAATACACGATCATTCTGATCGCGGCTTCGCTGGTCGGATTGGGATCGGCCGTGTTCCATCCGGAATCGGCGAGGATCGCGCGGCTTGCCTCGGGCGGGCGCTATGGCTTTGCGCAATCGGTGTTTCAATTGGGCGGCAGTTTCGGCACCTCGATGGGGCCGGTGCTGGCGGCGTTGATCGTGGTGCCGTTCGGCCAGCCCAGCATCGCCTGGTTTTCCTCGATCGCGTTTCTGGCGATCGTGACCCTGTGGCGGATCGGCGTCTGGTACCGGCCGCAGATCACGACGAAGAAGTCCGCCGTGGTCGAACGGCATCCGGATGCGCCGGACGCGCGCCGCGTCAAGATCGCACTCGTGGTGCTGGTGGCGCTGCTGTTTTCAAAACAGCTCTACGTGTCGAGCCTGTCCAGCTATTACATCTTCTATCTGATCGACAAGTTTGGCGTCTCGACCCAGGCGGCCCAGCTCTATCTCTTCATCTTTCTCGCCGCCAATGCCGCAGGCGCGTTCTTCGGCGGGCCGCTCGGCGACCGCTATGGCCGCAAATACGTCCTCTGGTTCTCGATCCTCGGCGCGCTGCCGTTCACATTGGCGCTGCCCTATGCCGGCCTGTTTGGAAGTGCGGTGCTGACTGTCATCATCGGGTTGATCCTGTCCTCGGCGACGTCGTCGATCATCGTGTTCGCGCAGGAGCTGATGCCGCATCGCTTCGGAATGATTTCCGGCGTGTTCTTCGGCGTCGCCTTCGGCATCGGCGGGCTCGGGGCGGCGGTGCTCGGCAAGCTTGCCGATCACACCGGCATCGCCTTTGTCTATCATCTCTGCGCCTACCTGCCGGCGCTCGGCCTGCTCGCCGTGTTCCTGCCGAAGATGCCGAAGCTCGCGCGTTAACGAAGCGTTTGCAAACGGCGCGGGCAAGCAAGCGGGTAGGTCAGCATCCGTGTCATTTCCGTCAACACATCGTTAGGATGTATGGCGGTTTCGCCATTTTCTGTGCTGCAAATGCATCAGCTTGCATTGTGCGAACACGTGCTGGCCGAAATATTCGGAGATTATCAACCTTAAAAATTAGGGTTAAGCGCCGCTTAAGCATTTGCTGGCATCGTCCGCTCGTGAGTTTTTGATGTGAGGCCTCCGCAGTCGCCTCACCGGACAAAAGGACGAAGCCAATGCGTAGCGTTAAGTCTCTTCTTGCCGCCGGAGCGGCATCCCTGTTGTCGTCGGTTGCCTTCGCCGCGGACATGCCTTCGATCGCACCGCCACCTCCGATGGCCTATGCACCGGCTCCGGCGCAGGATTTCGGTGGCTGGTATCTGCGCGGCGATATCGGTATGACCAACACCCAGAGCAAGCTGCACGTCAACGCCTACGACACCCTGCCGGCCAATACGGTTTGGAGTCAGAACGGCCATGGCTTCGACAGCGGCACGCTGTACGGCGTCGGTGTCGGCTACCAGTTCAACAGCTGGTTCCGTGCTGACATCACCGGCGAGTATCGCTCGAAGGTCAGCTTCAAGGGCACGGACTTCTTCATGTTCAATCCCGGCGGCGGGCTCGCTGATGCCTACAACGGCGGCTACAAGAGCTGGGTCGGAATGGTCAACGGTTACGTCGACCTCGGTACCTGGTGGTGCATCACGCCGTTCATCGGTGCCGGCTTCGGCGCAGCCACCATCAAGACCACCGGCTTTAGCGATGTCGCGACGTTCCCGGCGTTCGATGGCCGCGCCAGTTCGTACTTCGCTGAAGGCGCGAGCAAGACCAACTTCGCATGGGCCGTGCACGCCGGTCTTGCCTACAAGGTCAGCAACAACTTCACGGTCGAACTGGCGTACCGCTACCTCGACATGGGTACCGGCATCCACGGCCAGGGCCGCTTCTTCGATGGCACGCCCGCCGGTACCTCGACCTTCCAGTACCGCGACATGACCTCGCATGACCTCAAGCTCGGCGTGCGCTGGAACCTGGAAAGCCCGCAGGTCTATGCGCCGGCGCCGCTGATGCGCAAAGGTTAATTGCGACTTCCATCTGTTAAGGATTGAGAACGGCGCGGGATCTTCCCGCGCCGTTTTGCTTTTGGCGCGGCGCACCTAGAGCTTCGCTTCTGATTGAATCAGAACCGAAGCTCTAGACTCTTGTTTTGACGCGTTTTCTTCACGCGAACCGGTATCCACTTCGCTCGAAAACGCTCTGGCGCCTGTCGCAGGCACGCGATGCGTTTGGCTTTTTCCCGCAAGATCACGTCTCATCGGAGCCTGCGATAACGATTGGTTAGGGTTAACGAGCCATGATCAACGCAAGTTAGAGTTGTTCGATGGAGTGTTGCGATGCGTCGTTTTTTGCTGGTGGCGGTGATGTGTGGCGCGGTGACCGGCGCGCAGGCGGCCGATATGCCGGACTATCTCCGCGGCAGTTTCACCGACGGGCTGAGCAGAAGCAGCGTCAACTGGTCGGGCGTCTATGTCGGCGGCCATGTCTCGCATGGCGCGGCGGACATGGACTTCACCAATTCCGGCCAGGATTTGCTCGCCAAGCTCCTGAACAATCTCGATCTGGAATCGCAGTTCAACATTTCGCAATGGCCTCTGCTCGGGAAGTCCCATATGCAGAGCAGCGGCTACGGCGGGTTCGTCGGATATAATTTTCAGTGGAGCGAAGCCCTCATCGGTATCGAGCTGAACTATACCCACGGCAACTTCTTCGGTGCCAACAGCGGTTCCCAGGGTCGCTCGTTCCAATACCCCACCGATTACATATCGACAGCGCGCGTGTCCTCGAGCGCCTCGATGAAGATCACCGATTACGGCTCGTTGCGGGTACGTGGCGGATATGCCATCGACAGCTTTCTGCCATATGGATTCGTCGGCGTTGCGATGGGGCAGGCGAATATCAATCGCAGGGCCGATGCCAGCATTGATTATCTCTATGTCGGCACGAACGGACTTCCCAATTACTCTGCAGCCGGTTTCTTGACGGACAACGCCAATTCCAAGTTCATCACAGGATTTGCCGGCGGTCTCGGCATCGACATGATGCTGTATGCTGGTCTTTTCCTGCGCGCCGAGTGGGAATATCTCCGGTTCACCTCCAGTGTCGATACCACCGTCAACACGGTGCGCGCGGGCCTCGGCTACAAGTTCTGATGGGCTACAGGCTCAGACTTAGCCTCAGACTTGGCCTGGTCCGTCGTCGATCCTGATACCGTTGACAGATTTGCCGCGGGCTGTTGCACTGTCGCCATAACGAGGGCGACCGCGCATGAAAATCTACGGCGATACCAATTCCGGCAACTGCCTGAAGGTGAAGTGGGTGTGCGACAAACTCGCGCTGCCCTATAGCTGGGTTGCGATCGATACGCTCAAGAGCCAAACCCGCACGACCGAGTTCCTCAAGCTCAACTATGCCGGCCAGGTGCCGGCCGTCGAATTCGACGACGGCCGCACGCTGGCGCAGTCCAACGCCATCATCCGCTATCTCGCCCGCGGCAGCGACCTCATTCCAGCGGATGCGTTCGCCGCCGCGAAGATGGACGAATGGCTGTTCTGGGAACAATACAGCCACGAGCCCTATATCGCGGTCTGCCGTTTCCAGATGTTCTATCTCGGGAAATCTGCCTCCGATCTCGACCCCGACAAGGTCAAGCGCGGCTATGCGGCGCTGGCGCGGATGGAGCACCAGCTCGCCATCACGCCGTTCCTGGTCGGCGACGCCGTCTCGCTCGCCGACGTTTCGCTGCTGGCCTATACAAGGCTGGCGCATGAAGGCGGCTTCCATCTCGACGGCTATGCCGCCGTGCGCCGCTGGATCGGCGAGACCGAAAAATCGCTCGGCCTGCCGCCGGCGCGCTGAATTCACCGGAAAACCCCATGGCCACCGTTTCGCAAGTCACCATCCGTCGCGCGCGCCGTGACGACATCGCCGTCATCGTCGCCATGCTGGCGGACGATCCGCTCGGTGGCCCGCGCGAGCGGCTCGAAGATCCGCTGCCGCAAGCCTATTTCGACGCGTTCGAACGCGTCGCGGGCGACCGGAATATCCAGATCGTGGTCGCCGAGGATGGCAAGGGCGCTGTCGTCGGCTGCCTGCAGCTGTGCATCCTGCCCGGCCTGAGTTCGCAGGGCGCCTCGCGCGGTTTGCTCGAGGATGTCCGCGTCGCCAGCCATTGCCGCAGCCGGGGCATTGGCGAGCAGTTGGTGCAATGGGCGGTTTCAGAAGCGCGCGCCAAGGGCTGCAAGCTGGTGGAACTGCTGACGCATCATACGCGCGTGGATGCGCAACGGTTTTATGAACGGCTTGGATTCGCGCGCAGCCATCTCGGCATGACCTTGAGATTCTGATGCTTTATTCTTGTGCAGCTGCGTCACGACGCAGGCAATTGCCGATGGTCGTTCTGACTCTGCGATCCCGTTAACAGGCGATAAACTACCTCGACCTCCGTGATTTTACGGAGAGGAACGTCTCCGCTATGTCAGCGTCTCCCATGGGGCCGTGGGCAACTCTGGGGGATTTTCGATGAAGGATTATTCGATCGTGCGGATCGGCAATGAATATGTCGTGCAGGCCGGCGAAAAAAGCGTTCTGAAAACTTCGAGCCGGCGAATGGCCGCCAGGCTGATCAACGATGCGGCTGGACTGCTGGAGCAGCAGCCGGTCTCGTCCACAGCTGTCGATGTTTCAATCACCTGTGATGTCAGGGACATATCGGAAGCGCCCGAAGTTCCTTGACGATCGGGCACGATTCCCCTAATCACCGCCGCGGGACACCTCCCCCCAACGGGAGGCTTGCTATCTGGAAGGATAGAATATGACCGTAGCGAAGCCCGCTTCGCGGCCAAATGTGCCGCATTTCTCCTCCGGCCCCTGTGCCAAGCGCCCCGGCTGGAACCCCGCAAATCTCAAGGACGCAGCGCTCGGCCGTTCGCATCGCGCGAAGGTCGGCAAGGCCAAGCTCAAGCTCGCGATCGAATTGACGCGCGAAGTGCTTGAAGTGCCGGCCGGTTACAAGATCGGCATCGTGCCGGCGTCCGATACCGGCGCGGTCGAAATGGCGCTGTGGTCGTTACTCGGCGCGCGCCCCGTCACCACCATCGCCTGGGAATCCTTCGGCGAAGGCTGGGTCAGCGATATCGTCAAGGAACTGAAGCTCAAGGACGTCACCAAGCTGCACGCCGGCTATGGTGAAATCCCCGATCTTTCCAAGGCCGATCCCGCCTCCGACATCGTCTTCACCTGGAACGGCACCACTTCCGGCGTGCGCGTGCCCAATGCCGACTGGATCAAGGCCGACCGCGAAGGCCTCACCATCTGCGACGCAACGTCCGCCGCTTTCGCGCAGCCGCTCGATTTCGCAAAGCTCGATGTGGTGACGTTCTCCTGGCAGAAGGCGCTGGGCGGCGAGGCCGCGCACGGCATGCTGATCCTCTCGCCGCGTGCGGTGGAGCGGCTGGAGACCTACAAGCCGGCGTGGCCGCTGCCAAAAATCTTCCGCCTGACCAAGGGCGGCAAGCTCAATGAAGGCATCTTCGAAGGCGAGACCATCAACACGCCGTCGATGCTGTGCGTCGAGGATTATCTCGATGCGCTGAACTGGGCGAAATCGATCGGTGGCCTCAAGGCCCTGATCGCGCGCGCTGATGCCAACACCAAGGCGCTGGCCGACTGGAAGGCCAGGACGCCGTGGATCGACTTCCTGGCCAAGGATCCGGCGATCCGCTCCAACACTTCGGTGTGCCTGAAGTTCGTCGATCCCGCGATCACCTCGCTGACGGCGGACGCGCAGGCCGACTTCTCCAAGAAGCTGGTCGCGCTGGTGGAGAAGGAAGGCGCCGGCTACGACTTCGCCTACTACCGCGATGCGCCGGCGGGCCTGCGGATCTGGTGCGGCGCCACCGTGGAAGCGTCCGACGTCGCGCTGCTGACGCAGTGGATCGACTGGGCGTTCGCCGAGACCAAGGCCGCGTTGCCGAAGGCTGCTTAAGCTAGCGTCGTCTCACATCGTCATGGCCGGGCTTGACCCGGCCATCCATCGAAAAAGAAGATGGACCCGCGGATCTCAAGCGCGAAGACGCGCTTCGTGCTTTAGCCCGCGGGTGACGACATCAGTACATCGCCCATAGGGATCACACCAATGTCCAAACCCAAAGTCCTCATCTCCGACGCGCTGTCGCCCGCCGCCGTTCAGATCTTCAAGGACCGCGGCATCGATGTCGACTTCCAGCCCAATCTCGGCAAGGACAAGGACAAGCTCGCCGAGATCATCGGCAATTATGATGGGCTTGCGATCCGCTCCGCGACCAAGGCGACCGCCAAGATCATCGAGAAGGCCAAGAAGCTGAAGGTTATCGGCCGCGCCGGCATCGGCGTCGACAATGTCGAGATTCCCGCCGCGACCGCCAAGGGCATCATCGTGATGAACACGCCGTTCGGCAATTCGATCACGACCGCCGAACACGCGATTACCCTGATGCTGGCGCTGGCACGCGAGATTCCGCAGGCCGATGCCTCGACGCAGGCCGGCAAGTGGGAGAAGAACCGCTTCATGGGTGTCGAGATCACGGCCAAGACGCTCGGCGTGGTCGGCTGCGGCAATATCGGCGCGATCGTCGCCGACCGCGGGCTCGGCCTGCGCATGAAGGTGATCGCCTTCGATCCGTTCCTGTCGCCGGAGCGCGCCAAGGACATCGGCGTCGAAAAGGTCGAGCTCGACGATCTCTTGAAGCGCGCCGATTTCATCACGCTGCATACGCCGCTGACCGAGAAGACAAAAAACATCATCGACGCGGGAGCCATCGCCAAGATGAAGAAGGGCGTACGCATCATCAACTGCGCCCGCGGCGGCCTGGTCGACGAGCAGGCGCTGGTCGATGCCCTGAATTCCAAGCATGTCGCGGGCGCCGCCTTCGACGTTTTCATCGAGGAACCCGCTACCTCGAACGTGCTGTTCGGCCATCCCAACGTGATCTGCACGCCGCATCTCGGCGCCTCCACCACCGAAGCCCAGGAGAACGTCGCACTGCAGGTCGCCGAGCAGATGTCGGATTACCTGTTGACCGGCGCGATCTCCAACGCCGTCAATTTCCCCTCGATCACCGCCGAAGAGGCGCCGAAGCTGAAGCCGTTCATTGAACTGGCCGAGAAGCTCGGCTCGTTCGCGGGCCAGCTCACCGAGAGCGGCATCCTCAAGGTGCAGATCACCTATGAGGGCCATGTCGCCGAAATGAAGATCAAGGCGATCACCTCGGCGGTGCTGTCCGGCCTGCTGCGGCCGATGCTGGGCGACGTCAACGTGGTCTCGGCGCCGGTTGTCGCCAAGGAGCGCGGCATGGTGGTCGACGAGATCGTGCGCGCGGCGCAGAGCGATTACGAAAGCCTGATCACCGTCACCGTCGTCACCGAACGCCAGGAGCGTTCGGTGTCGGGTACCGTCTATCACGACGGCAAGCCGCGGCTGGTCGATATCAAGGGCATCCGCGTCGATGCCGAGTTCGGCAAGTCGATGATCTACGTCACCAACGAGGACAAGCCCGGCTTCATCGGCAGCTTTGCCGGTTTGCTCGGCGACGCCAAGATCAACATCGCGACCTTCCATCTCGGCCGCGTCAAGCAGGGCGGCGACGCCATCGCGCTGGTGGAAATCGACGGTGAAATCCCGGCCGACGTGCTCGCCAAGGTGCAGGCACTGCCGCAGGTGAAGCAGGCCAAGGCGTTGGTTTTCTGACGACGTCTTTGCACAGTAGCGTGCATATGTTTGAGGTGGCGGTCTCTTAGCCACCTCATATGCCCGCTACCAGACATTGCAGTACGTAATTTTACCTGCTCCGATATTTACAAAAGTTGCATTAGCCGGCGCTACAACTGCGTGAGCAGGCTTCCTGATTCTCGAAGCCGGCCTCATCAGGGGATCAGCATGCGGCCTTTTTCTCTACGTCTCGCGCACAAGATCACGGCGATCGGGGTTATCGGCGTTATCGGTGTCGTCCTGATCGGCGGCATCCATATGTATGGCGAAAAGGCCATGGCGGTATACCGCGATGCCGCCGACAACGCGCGCACCATCGCGGAGTTGAACAGCAAGATCGAAGTCGAATTGCTGGAAGGCCGCCGCGCCGAAAAGGATTTCCTGCTGCGCAATGACGCGAAGAAGGCGGACGGCCAGATCGAGATTGCCAAAGCCGTTGCTGCCGATATCGATACGCTGCACGGCAAGATCGTCGCCGTCGGCAAGCCCGAATTGGCCCGCCAGATCGAGGCCATGAGCGCCTCTCTGAAAAAATACCAGACTCATTTCACCGCGGTCGTCGAGCAGAAGCGCCAGCTTGGCCTCGACGAAAAATCCGGCCTTGAAGGGCGGCTGCGCGCGTCGGTGCATGGTATCGAATCGCAGGTCGAGCAGCTGAAAGAATCTGCGCTGCTGATCACCATGCTGACGATGCGCCGGCACGAGAAGGATTTCATGCTGCGGCGTGACCGCAAATATGGCGACGAGATGAAAAAGCGGAATGCGGAGTTCGTCGCTGGACTGGACGCTGCTAATATTCCGGAAGCCGCGAAGGTCGAGCTCAAGCAGAAGCTCGCCGACTATCAGCGCGATTTCCAGGCCTGGATGGAGCAGGCCTTGAAACTGGCCGAAGAGCTGAAGGCGATGTCTGAATCGTTCGCCGCGGTCGAACCCGTCATCGATGCGGTGTCGGCATCGGTCAACGGTATCAGGACCGAGGCCGACCGCTTGAACGTTGCGCAACGTGACAGCATTCAGAGGACGATCGAAATCGCCATCCTTCTGATCGCAGTTGTGGTGATGGGGGCGGGATTGTTCATCGGCCGGTCGGTTTCAAAACCGCTGTCGGCGATGAGGGCGGCCATGATTGAGCTTGCCAAGGGTAATTTCGCGATCGTGCTGCCGGGTCTTGGCCGCGCCGACGAGATCGGGGAAATCGCGCAAGCCGTGGAAACCTTCAAGGTCAACGCCGAGCAGAAGGCACGCGACGAGGCGGATGCCAAGATCAGGCAGGACCGGATCGCCGCCCAGGAGCGCAAGGCCGACATGATCAGAATGGCGGATGCGTTCGAAGGCGCGGTCGGCGAGATCGTCGAGACGGTGTCGTCCGCATCGACCGAGCTGGAAGCTTCGGCCGGCGTGTTGACATCGACCGCCACCCGTTCGCAGGAATTGACCACCATGGTCGAAGCCGCTTCTGAAGAAGCCTCCGCCAATGTGCAGTCGGTGGCTTCCGCCACCGAGGAGCTGACCTCCTCGGTCAACGAGATCAGCCGTCAGGTGCAGGAATCGGCGCGCATCGCCAATGAGGCCGTCGGCCAGGCGCACCAGACCAATGATCGCGTCGGCGAATTGTCCAAGGCCGCCGCGCGTATCGGCGACGTCGTCGAACTGATCAACACCATCGCGGGACAGACCAATTTGCTGGCGCTCAACGCGACGATCGAGGCGGCGCGCGCGGGCGAAGCGGGGCGTGGTTTTGCCGTGGTGGCATCGGAGGTCAAGGCGTTGGCCGAACAGACGGCGAAGGCGACCGGCGACATTGGCCGGCAGATCGCGGGCATCCAGTCTGCGACCGAGGATTCGGTAAACGCCATCAAGGACATCAGCGGCACGATCGAGCGGCTGTCGGAGATTTCGTCGACGATCGCTTCCGCCGTGGAAGAGCAGGGCGCGGCGACGCAGGAAATTTCGCGCAACGTGCAGCAGGCGGCACTGGGAACGAGCCAGGTCAGCGCCCACATCACCGACGTCCGGCAGGGCGCCAGCGAGACGGGGGCGGCCTCGGAGCAGGTGCACTCGGCGGCGCAATCGCTGTCGGGCGACAGCAACCGCCTGAAGCTCGAAGTCGGCAAATTCCTGAACTCGGTGCGGGCGGCCTGACACCGCCACCGATTTCAGCTGTGGACGATCGCTGCCGGCCCTGAACCGGCCGTTCGCGGCGATCGTCAGCCATATCGGCCGCGATCCCGCCGCGGCGCTGCCTCACCGAAACCCCAATCGAACCAGTTCCTCCGTCGCAACGTCTCATCACCAGGGGTGGTGGGATTTTTTTGCGTCGCCGTTCAGCAGGCGGCCTTTCGGAGAGGGAAACCAATGCGATTTTTAGCCAGTAGAGCGTTTTCCAGCGAAGTGGACGCCGGTTCGTGTCAAGAAAACGCATCAAAGCAAGAATCTAGATCCCCGTTCCGATTCAATCGGAGCGGAAAAGGCTCTAGGCTTGTGACGGCCAGCCTCGTCGTGGTTGCGGCGTTGGCCGCAGCTCCAGTGCGGGCGGCCGATGTATCAGCCAGTTCGGCCGTCGACGCCGTCACCGTCTATCCCGACGGCGCCAGCATCACCCGGGTCATCACCCTCGATCTTCCGGCCGGCGACCACTCGGCCGTGCTGAAGGATTTTCCGCTGACGCTGGATCCGTCCTCGCTGCGGGTCGAGGGCGAGGCGGGGGCAAAACTCACCATTGGCGCCATCGACGCCAAGCCGCCGCGCGCGGCGCCGCCGGTCAATCTGCCCGAACTCGACAAGCGTATCGAGGCGTTGAAGGACCAGCGCGCCGATCTGCAGGGCGCGATCAATTCAGCCGCGGCGCGGCGCAAGTTCGCCGAGCGCTTTGCCGAAGCCTCGCCGGCCGGGATCGGCGACAAGGGCGAGGCGCGCCCGATTGCCGAATGGCGCGCGGCCTTTGCTGCCGTGGCCGAGGAAGTCGCCACCGCCGACAGCGCGATCCGCGATGCCGAACGCAAGCAGCGCGAGCTCGACCGCGAAATCGCGCGGCTGGAAGCCGACCGGGCGCAGAAGCCGCCGAGCAAGCTCGAGGTCCGGATCGAACTCGCCGCCGGGGCCGCAACCAAGGCCACGCTGCGGGTGACCTATGCGGTGCGCAACGCGCGCTGGACGCCGCTCTATGATGCCCGTCTCGATACCGGCGCCAAGGACCGCAAGCCCGCGCTCGAACTGGTGCGCCGCGCCGAAATCACCCAGAACACCGGCGAGGACTGGTCGAATGTCGCGCTCGCCGTCTCCACCGTGCGGACCGCGCGCGGCGGCAAGGCGCCGGACCTGAATTCGCTGATCGTGCAATATCCGCCGCCGCCGCGGGCAGCCGCATCCATCAGCGGTGGCATGGATGCCAGCAAGCCATTGGTGCGAGCCGCCCCGGCGCAACGGGCGCCAGAGTCAATGTCCGAACGCGCCGACGAGCAGCAGGCCGCAGCCGAAGTCAGCGGCTTCCAGGTGGTGTTCAGGATTCCCGGCCGTGTCAGCCTCGGCGCCAGCGAGGGAGCAAAAAGCCTGCGCGTCTCCTCTGCGATCATCGCGCCCGATCTTGCGGTTCGCGCGGTGCCGGTGCTGGACCCGACCGCGTTCCTGGAAGCCAGTTTCAAGCAGACCGAGGACGCGCCCTTGCTGCCCGGCCGTGTCTCGATCTATCGCGACGGCGTGTTCGTCGGCCGCGGCCAGATGACCGCCGCCGGCAAGGACGAAACCGTGCGGCTCGGCTTCGGCGCCGACGACAAGATCAAGATCGAGCGCACGACCGTCAAGCGCAACGAGGGTTCGGCCGGCCTGATCGTGACGACGTCGAAGACCGATGAGCGCTCGTTCAAGACCACGGTCCGTAACGGCCACGACTTCCCGATCAGAATCGCGATCGAGGATCAACTGCCGGTCAGCGAAGCCGAGGACATCCAGGTCGAGATGCTGTCGTCCTCGACGCCGCCGACCACGACCAATCTGCGCGACAAGCGTGGTGTGCTGGAATGGGCGTTCGAGGCCAAGGCCGGCGAAGTCCGCGACATCGGCTTTGCCTGGCGCGTGCGCTGGCCCAAGGACAAGGGCATCGTGATGACCCCGGCCGGCTGAGCGGCTTGAAATGAAGCGAGGTCGCGGGGTGCTGGTCTGCATCCCGCGGCCTTGCTGTCCCTGCTGACTTCCTCTCTGATACCGGCATCAAGCCGAAGGACCGCCCAACACAGTTCATTCAGGGTCGACGGGCTCAGCCCGTCACCCCTGAATGAATTGGGGTCCGCGAACAGGGAGAAGCCGCCGATGCCTTACCAACACATTCTCGTCGATGATCCCCGGCCGCGGGTCCGCCGCGTCACGCTCAATCGCCCCGAAAAGCGCAACGCGCTGAACAACCGCCTGCGGGCGGAAGTGTTCGAGGTGCTGGAGCAGGCCGACGGCGATCCTGACATTTCGATCTCGATTGTTCGCGGCGCTGGTCCCTGTTTTTCCGCAGGGTATGATCTGTCGGCGGATAACCGCGTCGACCAGCCCTATCACTCGGCCGCCGGCCCCGGCCAATGGTCGCGGCACGTCGTCGAGGGCTGGTTCGGGATTTGGGATCTTGCAAAACCGGTGGTCGCGCAGGTGCACGGCTATTGTCTCGCCGGCGGCACGGAGCTGGCGACCGCCTGCGATATCGTCTACGTCGCCGACGATGCACAAATCGGCTATCCGCCGGTGCGGCTGATGAGCCCGCCCGACATGCAGTATCACCCGTGGCTGGTCGGCATGCGCCGCGCCATGGAGCTGATGTTGACCGGCGACGCGATGTCCGGCCGCGAGGCCGCCGAATGGGGGTTTGCGACGCGGTCGTTTCCGCTCGAAGAGCTCGATGCGCGCGCGCTGGATTTCGCCGAGCGCGCCGCCAAAGTGCCGATCGAATTGCAGCAGCTCAACAAGCGCTCGGTGCACCGCGCGATGGAGATCATGGGCGCCCGCGCCGCGATGCGCGCCGGCACCGAAATCCAGGCGCTGGCGTTCACGACGGAGGCTTCCCGGAACTACATGTCGACGTTCCGCCGCGACGGTGGAAGCGTGAAATCACAGCTCGACCAGCGCGACGCGACGTTTGGGGATTATCGGACAAGGAAGGAGTAGGGCCGCTTCTTACCTCGCCCCGCTTGCGGGGAGAGGTCGGATCACATCGCAGATGTGATCCGGGTGAGGGGGTACAGGTCCAACCTTTAACACTAACTGTGTCGAGAGAGCCCCTCACCCCGACCCTCTAAGAGCGAGCTTCGCTCGTCTCGACCCCGTGAAGGACGGGGAGAGGGAGGAGTCACGGCTCACTTCGCCTTCAAAAATTCACCCACTTCCAGCAGCACGAACTCGTTGTCGTCGGCCTTGTTGGGATCGCGGCTCGAGGAGAACGGCAGGTTGTTGTCGTTGCCGACGATGATGTGCGTGTCGTCGACGCGGTCGACGTTCTCGATGGTGAAAAACGGGAACGTTAGCACGCCGTCATTGAGCGGCTTCCTTGCCTTCTTGTCGGGATCGCGGATTTTCATCAGGTCGATATAGGCGATCTTGCGCACCGGCTTGCCGGCGTTGGCGTCGTTAAGCTCGACCTTGTAGACGCGCTTGAATTTGGCCAGGTCCGGGAAGCAGTTTTCACCGCGGGTGCCTTGCGGGCAGGCCTTGTCCGCGGTGCCTTCGCCATTGTCGCGCTCGATGATCAGGCCGGAGGAGGCATCGATCATGTTGAAATCGCCGATCGCGTGGCCGTTGGCCTCGAACACATAGTGCCAGTAGCGCCCGGTGAATTTTTCCGCCGCGACGTCGAATTCGAGGATTCGCGCGGCTTCCTTGCCGTCGACCTTTTCAACATCCTTTTTCTCGGCATCCCATAGCGGGCCTTCCAGCAGGCCGTAGAGGAACTTGCCGTCCTTCGATCCGCCAAAGCCTTCATAGCCCTTGGAGCGGCGCAGGTTGACAGTGGTGTAGCTGGCTCCGGGCGCGCCCGGCGACTGCACCGACCAGTGATCGGGCGACCGCACCGGCTTGCCGTCGGCGGTGGTGTCGAACACGGCGAGCACTTTCCCGGTCTTGTCGGCTTTCAGGATGTAGGGACCGAATTCATCGCCGATCCAGAAGGTGTCGCCGATGATCTGGAAACCTTCGGTGTCGAAGTCGGCGCCGGTGAGGTAGCGCTTGGCGGTGGCTTCGTGGACGATGCGGAACGGCACCTTCTTTTCGGGGTCATGCAGGAAGACGGTTTCCTGGCGGTCGATCTTGCCGGTCGTCCAGTCGATCTTGTGTCGATTGAGATACAGCATCGAGTCGGCGGAGTTATAGCGCGAGCCCATGCCGTTGTCGGTGAGCACCCAGAACGAACCATCTGCCATCACCTTGATGCCGGAATGGCCCTGCAGCGGCTGGCCCTTGAAGGGCAGCGAGACGCCGGTCGGGCGCTCATAGGATTTTCCCATCACGCTGCCGACGGCATCCACGCGGCGACCGGTGGTGTATTTGCCTGATGTCTTGAGATCATCAGGCGCGTCGGCGGGGGCCTCGACAAAGGATTGCGCGGGGAGGACGGCGTGGCCCTTCAGCGTGGCGGGAAACTCGCCTTCGCCTTGCGCAAACGCGGCACCTGTAGCCAGAAAGACAGAGGCGACGGAACAGAGCAGTGACATGCGCATGGTAAGATCTCCTGTGAGAAGCGATGCCGTGTTCTCGGAGGACCTTGCAACAGCCATCTGACAGTTTTGTGAAACGCCGGTGATGCCGTTGGATAATCGTGCGGCCTTACGCCGCCCGCGCGCACGAGGATCCTTGGGCGGCTACCGGGTCGCGACCGGTCGCATGGTTTGCGGCAGCAGGAACGGTACGCCATGGTCGGTATATTCGACCGTGACATCCACCTCGAAGATGCGGCGGATGGTTTCGGCCGTGATGGCGTCGGTGCGGCCGCCGTCGATCGCCAGCCTGCCGCGGTGCAAGAGCACGATCCGGTCGGCGAAACGCATCGCCAGGTTGAGGTCGTGCAGCACCGCGATCACGGCGGTGCCGCCCCGCGCGCGCAGCTTGGCGGTTTCCACCAGGTCGATCTGGTGGCGCATGTCGAGGCTCGAGGTCGGCTCATCCAGGAGCAGCAATCCCGGCCCGTGCTGCGCCTCGCCGCAGGCGAGTTGCACCAGCACGCGGGCAAAATGCGCGCGCTGTTGTTCGCCGCCGGACAAAGTCGGCAATTGCCGGTGGCTGAAGCGCTCCAGCCCGACCTCGTGCAGCGCCGTCCCGACCAGCCTTTGCGCGGCGGCGCGGCTGTTGTCGCCGGCCCCCATGGCGACGATCTCTTCGACCGTGAACGGGAAGGTGACGGTGACATGCTGCGACAGCATGGCGCGATGCTGAGCCAATTGGCGCGGTCTGTAGGCGTCAATGTCGCGCCCCTTGAGTTTGACATGGCCGCGGGTCGGGCGGAGGTCGCCGGACAGCATCCGCAACAGCGTTGATTTACCCGCGCCGTTGGGCCCGACGATCGCGACCATCTCGCCGGCAGCGACGCGAAGGTCGATGGCGTCGACCAGGGTCGCGTCGCCGATCCGCAGCGAGACCGAGCGCGCTTCGAGGATCGGGTTCATAGCCCGACCAGCCCGCGCTGGCGCAGCAGCATGGCGAGGAAGAACGGCGCGCCGACCGCCGCGGTCAGGATGCCGATCGGCATTTCCGCAGGCGCAACGATGGTGCGAGCCAGCGTATCGGCGCCGACCAGCAGGATCGCACCTGATAATACCGAGGCCGGCAGCAGCAGCCGGTGCGCCGGGCCGATCACCAGCCGCAACAGATGCGGCACCACGATGCCGACAAATCCGACGACGCCGCAGATCGACACCGCGACGCCGGTCATCGCCGACACCAGCACGATCGAAATCCGCTTCAGCCGCTCGACGTCGACGCCGCTGTGAAACGCTTCGGCCTCGCCGAGCACCAGCACGTCGAGCCCGCGGCCAATCCACAGGCAGGCGATCAGGGCGAACAGAAGTACCGGCGCCAGCGTGGCGACCTTGGGCCAGGTCGCGCCGCTCAGCGATCCCAGCAGCCAGAAGGTGATGTCGCGCAACTGGCGATCGTCGGCGATGAACACCAGAAGCCCGATGCCGGCATTGGCGATGGCGGCGATCGCCAGCCCCGCCAGCAGGAAGATCGCAATCGAGGTCCGGCCCGAACGGCTGGCGATGCCGTAGAGCACGATGGTGGTCGCCAGCGAGCCGAAGAAGGCCGCGAGCGGCAGCAACTGGTTCTGCATGAAGCGCAGGCTTTCGCCGAGATGGCTGTCGGTGAACACGATCGCGCAGGCCGCCGCAAAGGCGCCGCCGCTGGAGACGCCGACGAGGGCAGGATCGGCCAGCGGATTTCGAAACAGCCCCTGCATGATGGCGCCGGACGCGGCGAGCAGGCCGCCAACCATCGCCGCCGCCGCGATCCGCGGAATCCGGATCGACCACAGCACGAGCTGATCGCGCGCCGCCAGCGGATGCGGCGACGCATCGCTCCACAGGCCGAGGGCCGCCGGAAGCCGTGACAGCGGAATTCCCGCAGCACCCATCGTGAGCGCGATCAGCGCGGCACCGGCCAGCGCCAGCAGCAACCCAACCAGCGTCAGCGTGGCGGCGGGCCGCAGCGTGGTGCCGCTGCGACGCTGTTTCGCGCCGTCCGCCTCGGCCGGTGCCGCCGCGGTCATTGCCGGCAATTTGCCGTCAGCGCGGCCGGCGTGAAGCTCGCAGCCTGCGGCGCCAGCGCCGGATAAAGCTTGACCGAGAGATCGCGCGCAGCGGCGGCGGTGCGCGGGCCGAAGCCGAGCAGATAGAGGCCTTCCATCGAGATGAAGGCCTTGTTCGTCACCACGGGCGTCATCGCGAAGGCCGGATGGACGTAGACCGCTTCGGCTTCCAGCGAATCCTTGCTGCGCTGGATCGAGAGCACGACGTCGGGCCTGGCCGCGACGATCGCCTCGTCATTGATGATCTTGTAGCCCTCATAGCTGTCGATCGCATTGACGCCGCCGGCCAGCGCGATGATTTCATTGGCCGCGGTCTTCTGGCCCGCCGCCATGGCGCGGCCGTTGAGCAGCGACATCACGAACATCACGCGCACGGGTTTTGTCACTTTGGCGCGCAGCGCACGCAGCTGCGCCAGGTCGCCGGATACCGCCGCGGTCAGGCATTCCGCCCGCGCGTCGGCGCCCATGGCGTGGCCGACCAGCTTGATCTTGTCGAGCAGGCCCTGTTCGGAAAAGGTTTCGGGCACCAGCACCAGCGGCACCTTCGCCGCCTCCAGCACGTCCATGGTTTCCTTCGGCCCAGATCCCTGCACGGCGAGCACGAGCGAAGGGTTGAGCCCGAGCACGCCCTCGGCCGAGAGCTGGCGCATATAGCCGACATTGGGTTTGTCGCGCAGCGCCGACGTCGGATAGAGGCTGGTCGCATCGACACCGGCCAGCCGGTCCTCGAAGCCCAGCGCGTAGAGGATCTCGGTGATGGCGCCGCCGATCGAAACGATCCGCGCCGGATCCGAGATCGTGACGTCGAGGTTGCGCGCGTCATGCACCGTGATGCCCGCCGCAAGCGCGGCGCCGCCAATGGCGAAGGCGCAAGTGGTGGCGAGCAGAGCGAGTGTGCGACAGATTGCCATCAGGGATCACTTGGTCAGGATCAGCTTGTTTTGCGACGTCAGCCGCAAGCGGTAATTCTCTTCGCCGTGTGCAATGATGATCTCGCGTTCGGTTGCAAACAGCTCGCGGCTGTCGAGCCGGTTGCCGCTCATGACCACCGATCGCCCCGCAACAGGGGGATCCCCTGCTTTCCCAGTGGCGTCTCCGAGTTTGTCTCCGGAAGGTGCGGCCATCTAATTCTGTTGTGCCCCAAAGAAGTTCTTATGATCCAACCTTGTATAGTTGGGCCGAAGCGCAATCCAACCGTGGCAATTTACAATAGATATAAAGTGTGCCCTGCGGTCATTGACCGTCCCGACGCCACCGCTTAACCAATTATGACAGAATGCGGGCGGGGGAGCCCGCGTTCGAAAAGTGGTAGCCAGCAAGCAGCTCGCACGTCGCGTAGCGCCCGCCAGCCAGACCCGAGAAATAGATAACAGGTTGGGGTTGTTATGGCTGACGGGGCTAGGTATCCGCGCGCCCTTCTTTTGGGTGCGTCGGTGGTGTCATTTGCATTGCTGATGGGCGATGCCGCGGTTGCGCAGACCGCGGACACGCAGGAGACCGGTCGTCCATCGGAGCGGAAAAAACAGGCCAAGCGCAAGCCCGCCAAACCGCAAGCGGAGCAGCAGGCAAGCGCGCCGGTGTTGAATGCGTACGCGCAGGTCGGCCGCGCACCGGTGCAGTCGCTCGATACCATCACGGTTGCGGCATCGAAGACCGAAGAGCGCGCGATCGACGCGCTGGCGCCGGTCAGCGTCGTGACGCTCGAACAGATCCAGGGGCGTCAGGCCTCTACGGTCGGCGATCTCCTCTACAATATCCCCGGCGTCTGGGTACAGAATCGCGGCGATGAGCCGTCCACCGCAATCAACATTCGCGGCCTGCAGGATTTCGGCCGTGTCGCCGTGGTGGTCGACGGCGCCCGGCAGAATTATCAGCGCACCGGCCATTTTGCGAACGGCTCGTTCTTCCTCAATCCCGAACTGATCGCCGGAATCGATATCGTGCGCGGCCCGACCGCGAATATCTACGGCTCCGGTGCGATCGGCGGCGTGGCCTCGTTCCGCACCAAGGACATCGAAGACGTGGTGCGGCCGGGCGAGCGCTGGGGCGTGGATGCCAAGACGATTCTTGGAACCAACTACGGCCGTGCGATGGGTTCGATCTTCGGCGGCGTTCACGTCAACCCGAACGTTGATGTATTTGCCGGCGGCACCTACAGCACGCAGGAGAACTACAAGGACGGCACCGGCTATGAGGTTGCCAATACCGGAAACCGTCTCAACAGCGGTATCGGCAAGCTGACGGTGCGCCCGGCCGACGGGCACGAGGTCAAGCTCGGGGCGATATTCCAGGAGAATATCTACAGCGTCGGCCAGCCGCCGCGCCGCGCCGGTGATCCTAATTCGACCAATGCGAACGGCACCAACAACCTCAACGGAACGTCGATCTACGCGACCAACGTGAAGAACTACACCACCACGCTCGGCTGGAAATATTCGAAGCCTGAGGACAAGTGGTTCGATTGGGACGCGAAGGTCTACTGGAACCGCACCGACAACGACCAGATCAAGACGGGACATACGACCACGACGGCATCGACCTATTGCGGCGGAGTCCCCGGAAATGCGGTCTCCGGCTGTATCGGCAGCAACCGTGGATATCTGCTCGACACTGTCGGTGTCGACGTTCACAACACGACACGTTTCGAGACCTATGACTGGCGTCACGCCGTTACCTACGGGCTCGATGCGTTCCAGGACAAGGTATCGACCGAAGACCTTCGCGGAACCTCCGAGGTTACGACTCCGGGCGGCCGGCGCACGGTGTCCGGCGGCTTCGTGCAGTGGAAGGCCAACTACACCTCGATGCTCGAAGTGGTGGGCGCTCTGCGTTACGACAATTACAAGCTGGAATCGGGGACGACGTCCTCCAGCGGCGACCGCTTGTCGCCGAAGATCACGGTCGGCCTGATGCCCCTGGCCGTGGTGACGCCCTATGTCAGCTATGCTGAAGGCTACCGCGCGCCGTCGATCACCGAGACGCTCGTCAACGGCCCGCATGCCGGCGCCACCCCGCAAGACTCGTTCTTCCGCTGTCCGTCGGGCACGCCGGGTCCCGGCGCCGATTCGACATTCTGCTTCGTGCCCAATCCGAACCTGCGGCCCGAGGTCGGTAAGACCAAGGAAATCGGCTTCAATCTGAAGAAGAACGACGTGTGGGTTGCCGGCGACAGCATCCGCGGCAAGTTCAACTTCTTCCGCAACGATATTACCGACTACATCGATCAGGTTGCGTTCGGAACGCCGGTCGTCGTTCCGGGCTTTGGTAGTTTCTTCCCGTTCCTGCAGTACCAGAACGTTGCGAGGGCCAGGATCCATGGTTTCGAGGCCGAGGCCATGTATGACGCCCAACTCTGGTTCCTCGGGGTCGCCGGAACCTTCCAGGAAGGCAAGAATCTTCAGACGAATCTCGGTTTGTACAGCGTCCCGCCGCAGAAAATCACGACAACGGCTGGTTTAAGATTCCTCGAGAATAAGCTGGTGGTCTCCGTGATGTGGACGTCGGCGAAGGCAAACAGGGACATTCCGGTGACCTATACGCCGGCAACGTCGTACGATCTCGTCAACCTGTATCTTCAATACAAGCCGACGCCCGACCTAGTCCTCAACCTCTCTGCCGAGAATATCTTCAACACGTACTACCGGCCTTACGCCATCCCGGTCGGCAGCACCGGCGACACGCAGAACGACGTGAAATGGGCGAGTGCGGGTCCTGGAATGGTCTTCAAGGGCGGTCTCAAATATCATTTCGGAGGCACCTGATCGGAGTAAGAACAACCGGCGCTCTTGTTTAAGAGCCGCCATCAAGGCTCCGGACCGTGCTGATGTCCCAGCGCGGCCTCGGAGCATTTCTGCGTTACGATATGATCGGGGCCAAACCGGCTACGACGACAACCAAGGAGATTTCCATGTTTATCGCGATGAACAGGTTTCAGGTGAAGTTGGGCCAGGAGCAGGCTTTCGAGACGGTGTGGGCGACGCGGGAGTCCTATCTCGGCAACATGGCCGGCTTCGTCGAATTCCATCTGCTCAAGGGTCCGGTAGCCGACGACCACACGCTGTATTCGTCGCACACCACCTGGGTCGACAAGGCCGCATTCGAGGCCTGGACCCGCTCGGAAGAGTTCCGCCGCGCCCACGCCCGCGCCGACAACAAGACCGGCGAAAGCCTGTACCTCGGCCATCCCAAGTTCGAAGGCTTTGAGGTGATCCAGTCCGAGCGCAAAACCAGCGCCGCCGCCTGACCGGGAGGCCTGCATGTCGAGCACGCAGAACGCCGATCTCAAGGCGTATATGGCGGAAAATCCGGGCGCCGTGATCGAGGACGTTGCGCGCGAGCGCAACGTCACGCCGCGCGCGGTGATCGAGGCGCTGCCCGGGACGATGGTCCGCATCGGTGCCGGCAGCCATTTCGCCGCCGCGATGCAGGACATCGCGCAATGGGGCGACGTGACGCTGATCGTCCATACCAGCGATGCGATTTTCGAGTTCACCGGCGCCATCCCGGCGGGCGAGGTCGGCCGCGGCTATTTCAACCTGATGCAGCCGAAGGGATTGCACGGCCATCTCAGGCATGAACGCTGCGACGCGGTCGCCTTTGTCGAGCGCCCCTTCATGGGCAAGGCATCGGCCTTCGTCGCCTTCATCAATGTCGATGGCGGCATCATGTTCAAGGTGTTTGTCGGCCGCGACGAGACCCGCGCGTTGCGCGGCGATCAGCTGAAGCGTTTTCAGTCGCTCGCCGACAGCCTTGCTTCGGCAAAGGCGGCCTAGCCAACCGCGTTGTTGTCAGCCGGGAGGTAATCATGCAGCAGAATGTGCTCAGATCGGCGATCGGTAGGCTGGCGGCCTTGTTCGGCGCTGGCGTGGTAGCATGCCCGGGGGCGGCGCTTGCCGCAACTGATACCGCACTACTGCCGCGAAATCTTTCGCCATGGAACATGTTCGTCAACGCCGACATCGTGGTGCAAGCCGTGATGGTCGGACTGGCGTTTGCCTCGCTGGTGACCTGGACGATCTGGCTGGCGAAAACGCTCGAGGTCAGGCGCAAGACCGCGACCGCCAGGCGGCGGATCTCCCTGCTCGAGGCCGATACGGTGCTCGCCGACGTCGAGAAGCAGTGCCGTGGCGGCGGCGACGCGGTGGCGCAGATCGTGCAGTCCGCGGCGCGCGAAGCCAGCCTTTCCGGCGGCATCGCCGATGACGGTTTCAAGGAGCGGATCGCGCTGCGGCTGGAGCGGGTCGAGGCCGCGATGTCGCGGCAGATCGCGCGCGGCACCGGCGTGCTCGCGACCATCGGCGCCACCGCGCCGTTCGTCGGCCTGTTCGGCACGGTGTGGGGCATCATGAATGCCTTCATCGGCATTTCCGAAGCCCACACCACCAATCTCGCGGTGGTCGCGCCCGGCATCGCCGAGGCGCTGCTGGCGACCGCGCTGGGGCTGGTGGCGGCCATCCCCGCGGTGGTGATCTACAACCATCTGACGCGCACGATCTCGGCCCACCGTGCGCTGCTTGGCGACGCCTCTGTCATGGTCATGCTGCTGATCAGCCGCGAGGGCGATCGCGGCTCGTTCCGGCTGGCGCGCGCCGCGGAGTGAATCATGGGCGCTAGATTGGGCACACGCGCAAGCTTCGGCGGCCGGTCGCGCGGCGGCGACGACGATCTGGCCGAGAATCACGAGATCAATGTCACGCCGTTCATCGACGTGATGCTGGTGCTGCTGATCATCTTCATGGTCGCCGCGCCGCTTGCCACCGTCGACCTCGGCGTCGATCTGCCCGCCAGCGCGGTCGAACCGGCGCCGCGTCCGGACAAGCCGGTGTTCGTCACGGTGAAGCCGGACCTGTCGGTCGCGGTCGGCGAGGACATCATCGCGCGCGACACGCTGACCGCGACGCTCGATGGCGCCACCAGGGGCCGCAAGGACGAGCGGATCTATCTGCGCGCCGACAAGGCGGTCAGCTATGGCGACCTGATGGAGGTGATGAACCTGCTGCGCAACGCCGGCTATCTCAAGGTCGCGCTGGTCGGCCTCGACGGACGTACCTGACCGCCATGAATGCGTTCGCGCTGCATGACGCCACTGATCACGCCGGGGTGCGGCGCTGGGGCACGTCGAGCATTGCGATCCTCGCAG
Organism: Bradyrhizobium sp. AUGA SZCCT0176; assembly: GCF_018130145.1. Lineage (GTDB taxonomy): Bacteria > Pseudomonadota > Alphaproteobacteria > Rhizobiales > Xanthobacteraceae > Bradyrhizobium. Next base: position 926,640 of record NZ_JAFCMB010000001.1, read on the forward strand.
CGCATGCCGCGCTGATCGCGCTGTTCATGACCTGGTACACGCAGCGGCCGCCGCCGGGCGCTACCTTGCCTGCGATCATGGTGGACATGTCGCCGGTATCGGCGGCGCCGCAATCGACTGAGCTGGAGCGCGCCCCTGACCAGCTGATGGAGCAGGCCGACGCCTCGCCGCCGGAGCCGGTCAAGCAGCAGGAGGTGGTCGAGGAGCAGATCGCGCCGACCCCGCCGCAGGAGAAGCCCGAGGTGGTGGCGCCGCCCGAGCAGAAGGTGGAAATGAAGCCGGCGGCCGAGCCCGCCAAGCCCGTCCCGACCGCCACGCCGACACCGGTCAAGCCAAAGGTGGTCCGACCCGACGCGAAGAAGCCGAACCAGGCGACACCCGCGCCGCGCACCGCGGCGCCGCCCCGTGTTGAACGTCAGGCCCAGGCCGCCTCCGCGGCCAGCGCCGGTGCATCGGCCTCGGCGCTCGCATCCTATAATCAGCGCGTCCGCGCGCATCTGATGCGTTTCCACCAGTACCCGTCGGGCGCCAACGGCCAGCGCGGCGTCGCGCGGCTGTCCTTTACGGTGAGCCGGGGCGGACAGGTCAGCGGAGGCCGCCTCAGCGGATCGTCGGGCGTTGCCGCGCTCGACGCGCAGGCCTCGGCGATGATTCGTCAGGCTTCCCCATTTCCCCCGATCCCGCCCGAAATCCAGCAGGGATCGATCAGCTTCACGATCCCTGTGGCGTTTACGGTCAGATAATCGGTCGTCTATTCCTTCACCGCGCCGGTCAGCGACGAGACGTAATAGTCGACGAACAGCGAGTAGAACAGCGCGACCGGCAGCGAGCCGAGCAGCGAGCCCGCCATCAGCGCGCCCCACTGATAGACGTCGCCGGTGACGAGTTCGGTCAGGATCGCGACGGGAACGGTCTTGTTGGCGCCGCTCTGGATGAAGGCCAGCGCGTAGATGAACTCGTTCCAGGACAGCGTGAACGAGAAGATGCCGGCCGAGATCAGGCCGGGCACCGCCAGCGGCAGCGTGATCCGCCGCAGGATCTGCAGCCGCGTCGCGCCATCGACCAGCGCGCATTCCTCCAGCTCATAGGGGATCGACTTGAAGTAGCCGATCAGGAGCCAGGTGCAGAACGGCACCAGGAAGGTCGGATACACCAGGATCAGCGCCATCGGCGAGTCGAACAGGCCGAATTGCACGATCACGGTGGCCAGCGGAATGAACAGGATCGAGGGCGGCACCAGATAGGCGAGGTAGATGCCAAGGCCCACGTAAGGGCTGCCGCGGAAGCGCAGCCGTTCGATCGCATAAGCGGCCAGCGTCGAGGCGAACAGCGACAGGAAGGTCGAACCAACCGCCACGAACATCGTGGTCTTCAGCCAGGTCGGATACGCGGTATTGAACAGCAAATGCTTGATGTGGGCGATCGTCGGCGAGGTGATCCAGAACGGGTTGTGCTCCTTGTAGTTCAGAAGTTCCGCGTTCGGTTTGAACGAGGTGATCGCCATCCAGTAGAACGGGAACAGCAGGATCAGCACGAAGCAGGACAGCGGCAGATAGATCATCATCACCCGCCGCGCCCGCGAATCCCACGACATCGTATCCGGCGTGGCGCTGGCGACATTGCTGTTGCCCGGTGAGGCGGCTACGTCAGTCATTGGCTTCTCCTTGCTGCCATTTGCGGCGGGCGAGGCCGAAGTAGCTGAACAACGTCGCGAAAACCAGGAACGGGATCATCGACACCGCGATTGCCGCACCCTCGCCGAGCTCGCCGCCGGCGATGCCGCGCTGGAACGCCAGCGTTGCCAAGAGATGCGTCGAATTGACCGGCCCGCCACGGGTAATGGCGTAGACCAGCTGGAAGTCGGTGAAGGTGAAGATGATCGAGAAGGTCATCACGATGGCTAGAATGGGCATCATCATCGGCAGCGTGATGAAGCGGAAGCGCTGCCAGGCGGTGGCGCCGTCCAGCATCGCCGCCTCATAGAGCGAGGGCGAGATGGTCTGCAGGCCCGCCAGCAGCGAGATCGCCACGAACGGAATGCCGCGCCAGATGTTGGCGACGATCAGCGAGAACCGCGCCGGCCACGGCGTGCCGAGGAAGTCGATGTTTGTGGTGCGGACGTGCAGCACGTCGACCAGCAAATAGGAAATGATCGAGAATTGCGGGTCGTAGATCCACCAGAACGCCAGCGCCGACAGCACCGTCGGCACGATCCACGGCAGCAGGATGATGGCGCGGAGCAGGCTCTTGAGCGGGAAGTGGTTGTTGAGCAGCAGCGCCAGCCAGAAGCCGAGCGCAAATTTTCCGATGGTCGCGACCGCGGTGTAGAACACGCTGTAGAACACCGCGTTCCACCACAAGGGATCCTTCAGCAAATACTGGAAGTTCTCCAGACCGATGAAGACGCCGCGCTGGCCGATGGTGGTGTCGGTGAAGGCGAGCCAGACGCCGAGGCCGAGCGGGTAGGTGAGGAACACCGCCAAGAGGCCGATCGCCGGCGCAAGGCACATCACGATCAGGAACGGCTTGTAGTCGAACAGGCGCACGATCCAGCCCGGTTGCCGCTGCTCAATGATGCGTCGAGGTCGAGAAGGTAGGGTCGTCACAGACATTAGATGGTTGTCCCGACTTGGTCAGTGTCATTCCGGGGCGATGCGAAGCATCGAACCCGGAATCTCGAGATTCCGGGTCTGGTGCTCGCGCACCATCCCGGAATGACGGAATTTTACTTCTGCAGCGACGGCGTTACCGCTCCTGGCGCCGGAAGTAACGCTTCGCACGCTGCTCCGCCTCAGCGGCGGCGGTTTCCGGCGTCGAGGCGCCGGTCGCAACCGCTGCGCACATCTGCACCAGCACGTAATCGGCGTTGACAGCACCCGTTGCGGTCGTGATCGGGCCCTTGTAGCCGTCGTAATACGTGCTCTGCATGGTGTTCTTGAAGATCGCGACCTTGGGATCCTCGGACCAGACCTTGGCTTCGGCGTAGGCGGCCAGCGGTTGCGACCAGTAGCCGGAGTTGGCGTTGAGCCACGGTTCGTACTGGTCCTTTTCCAGCATGAATGTCAGGAAGGCCTTGGCGGCGTTGGGGTACTGGCTGTGCTTGAACAGCATCGCGTTCAGTGTCAGGCCCGCCATCGGCGAAATCTTGGCATTGCCCTTCGGCAGCAATTGATGCTCGCTGTCCTCGGCGATCGCCTTGGTCGCCGGATCGTTCTTCAGCGAGAAATACAGCGAGACGCCGTTGGCGGTCAGCGAGATTTCCTGCGCGGAGTAGGCGCGGTTGTTGCTCACGTCGTTCCACGACGGCGTGCCGGCGATGAAGGTCGCGTACAGTTCCTTGACCCATTTCAGCGCCGCGATGGTCTCCTTGCTGTTGATGACGATGTTACCGGATTCATCGAGCAGGGCAGCGTTATGCGACCACAGTACCCAGTTGGCAAAGCCGTTGCCGTCGCCCTTGGCGTTGCCGAGCGCGAAGCCGGCCGGCTTGCCGGCCTTCTGCAGCTTCTGGCACAGTTCGAGAATTCCGGCGTGATCTTCCGGGACTGTGTCGTACCCGACCGACTTCAGGATCGACTTGCGGTAGATCAGGGGGCCGGCGGTCGCGCCGAACGGCAATCCGATCCAGGCACTGCTCTTGCTGCGCTTGCCGTACGTCTGCGCCAGCGGCAGCCAGCCGCCGTAGCGCTTGCCGAGGTAATCGGCGACGTCGCTCAGTTCGACCAGTTTGTCGACGTAAATGTGCGGCGCGTCGGAGAAGCCGATGATCATGTCCGGACCGGCGCCGGAATTCGAGGTCACCGCGGTCTGCTGATTGATGTCTTCCCAACCGACGAAGTCGACCTTGACCTCGACCCCGGTCTCCTTGGTGAACTTGGCGGCATTGGCGCGGAACACGTCCTCGTCGGCCTGCACGAAGCGAACCGGGCGCAGCATGCGCAAGGAGGCGCCTTTTTCGATCGCAAACTTGGGCACCGGAACATCGGCGGCCTTGATGGGCGATTGCGCCGATGCGCCGGTTGCGGCGAGCGCGGCGGCGGAAACGCCCAATACCAGCGCGTCGCGGCGGGTAATATCGTTCTTCATTATAATCGTCTCCCTGTTTTTCCTGCTCCCGGCGTTGATCGCCGATGAACTTCGCGGCCTTCGGTTCCCAGCGGAACCGAAGGGTAGTGTTTTCTTCCCGGTGCGTTTTCCCGGGCGCGGACCGTTCTCCGCTTCGCCCGACGACGCGTTCGGCCGTCCTAGCTGTTGGGACCGCGATCCATGCTGACGGGCTGCCAGCGACGAAGCGAGGTGTTTTGCAGCACCGACGGATTGACGCAGCTTACCGGCCACATTCCGGACAGCACCAGTGACAATTCGTAGCCCACACGGCGCTTGCGCGCTTCGTCGAAACGTGCCGATGCCGAGGCGACATGCGCCGTCAGCGTGACGTTTTCCATCGAGAGCATCGGGTTGTTGTGCGACGGCGGCTCGGTTTCCAGCACGTCGAGGGCGGCATGCGCGATCCAGCCCTCCTGCAGCGCCTTGATCAGCGCTTCCTCGTTCACGGTGGCGCCGCGGCCGGTATTGATGAAGATTGCGCTCTTCTTCATCTGCTTGAAGTGCTTCTCGCCCAGCATGTGATGCACCTCCGGCCGTGCCGGTGCGTGCATCGACAGGAAATCCGACTGCGACAGCACCTCCGACAGGGTCGCCGGGAGCACGCCATGGTCGGAAATCAGGGTTTCCTGGATGAAGGGGTCATAGGCGATCATCCGCAGGCCAAACGGGGCTGCGCGCTTGGCGACCGCGCGGGCCACCCGGCCGAACGAGATGAAGCCGAGCGTCTGCCCCATCAGCCGCGGAATCTTCAAAAGCTGGGGCCGACCTTCGGACCAGCGGCCGGTGCGGACCATCTTGTCCTGCTCGACCAGGCGGCGGAAGCCCGAGAGCAGCAGCATCATGGCGTGGTCGGCGACCTCCTCAATGAAGGTGTCGGGGATGTTGGTGACGGGGATGCCGCGGGCGGTAGCGGCTTTGACGTCGACGCTGTCGACCCCGACGCTGCCGAGCGTGATGACCTTGCAATTATCGAGCGCGTCGATGACCGTTTTCGAGATCCGCATGCCCTTGGCGTAGATGGCATCGGCGGTGCGGGCGGCAGCGATGAATTCCGCCTCGTTGGCCGGCGCCTCGATGATTTCGGCCCCGATCGGGTCCAGCGCCTCCATTTCATAGTCGTAGCCGCCGCCGGCGACCGTGAAACTCGCGCCTTTCGGCGTCAGCACCCTGAATTTTGACATTTCCTGCTCCCGATTTGACCGTTCGGTGTTGATTATGGCCGCGGCAGCTCGCCGTTGCCTCCCGAATTTTACGCGCCCTGATCAGTTTCTCGCACAATCCCGGCGCATAGAGACCAATGTTTTTTGCATGTCGGGGCTTCTACGGAGAGGCTTCGTAACAAAGCGCTAAAGGCTCTCACTATAACGTGCGGCGAATCAATTCGCCAACCGCGTCCCGTGCGCAAATGTCCGGAGATCCTCCCGTGAAGCTGTCAAATCTGAAGATCACCCCCAAACTCGGTATCTTGGTGGGTGTGACGCTGCTCGGCCTGTGCGCCGCCGGCGTGCTCGCGGGCTACCTGATGCAGCGCGAGATGCTGAACGCGCGCATCGACCAGACCAGGGCGATCGTCGAAATGGCGCGCAACATGGCGCTAGGGCTGCAAAAGCAGGTTGAAGCGGGACAGCTCACCAAGGAAGCCGCGATCGCCGAATTCGGCCGCCGCGGCGTTACGCTTACCTTCGACAAGGGCTCCGGCTACGTGTTCGCCTATACGATGGATGGCGTCGCGGTGGTGACGCCCGATCCCAAGCAGATCGGTCAGAACCGCCTCGACGTCGAAACCAACGGCAGAAGGCTCGCGCGCGAGTTGCGCGACGGCGTCGCGGCCAAGGGCGAAGTCACCTTGCCCTACGAATATATGAAACCCGGCCAGGAGACACTGATCCGCAAGGTTTCCTACGCGGTCGGAATCCCCGGCTGGAACATGTTTGTCGGCACCGGCGCCTATCTCGACGATCTCGACGCCAAGATGAAGCCGATCGCGTGGCTGCTGGGGCTCGCCATTCTCGGTATCGGCGTGATCGCGGGCAGCATCGCCTGGATGATCGGTCGCAGCATCTCAAAGCCGCTCGGCGAACTCGGCGCGCGCATGCAGGCGCTGGCCGACGGCAAGCTCGACGGTGAAATTCCCGGGCTCGGGCGCGGCGACGAGGTCGGTGCGATGGCGGCAACCGTGCAGATCTTCAAGGACAACGCGGTGCGGATCCGCGGCCTCGAACAGGCCGAAGCGGCGACACAGGCGCGCGCTGCAGCCGAACGCCGCAACGCGATGGAGAACATCGCCAGCGATTTCGAGCGCAGCGTCAACGGCATCGTCCGCTCGGTATCGACGGCCGCCACCGGCATGCAGAGCACGGCGCAATCGATGACGGCGACCGCCAGCGACGCCAGTGCGCGCGCTGCCACGGTTGGCGCGGCATCGGAAAGTTCGTCGAACAATGTCGGCACGGTCGCGGCCGCAGCCGAAGAGCTGTCGAGCTCGGTGGCCGAGATCGCCCGCCAGGTGGCGCGTTCCAGCGACATCGCCAGCAAGGCGGTCGGCGATGCCGAGCGCACCAACTCCACCGTCCAGGCGCTCTCCACGGGTGCCGAGAAGATCGGCGAGGTCGTCAAACTGATCCACTCGATCGCTGCTCAAACCAATCTGCTGGCGCTCAATGCGACGATCGAAGCGGCGCGCGCCGGTGACTCCGGCCGCGGCTTTGCGGTCGTCGCCTCCGAAGTGAAGGCTTTGGCCAACCAGACCGCGAAGGCGACCGAGGAAATCTCGGCCCAGGTCGCGGCGATGCAGGCTTCCACCAGCGAGGCGGTCTCCTCGATCGGCGGCATCACCGAAACCATCGCGCAGATGAGCGAGATCACCGTGAGCATCTCGACGTCGATCGAACAGCAGGGCGACGCGACACGCGAGATCGCGCGCAACATCCAGTCAGTGGCGGCGGGATCGAGCGAGATCAGCGCCCATATCGGCGGCGTCACCACGGCGGCGGCAGCCACCGGCAAGGCGGCGTCCGACGTGCTCTCGAACGCGCGCGAGCTCGACAATCAATCCGGCATGCTGCGCAACGCGGTCGACGAATTCCTCATCAAGGTCCGGGCGGCGTAACCAGTTCTCGGCGCTAATCTCTTCATGCCCGGGATTTCGCGAAGCGCGCCTTCGCGATGTCCCGGGCATGATGCTTTTGGACCGGGGGCGGGCCTGCTATTCTGCCGTCTTGAGCTAATTCTTCCCGGAAGCCGGCATGACCGATCGACGCGCGCGTCCCGTATCCAATTCGGAAGCAGGGGTTCTTGAGCTTCTGCGTCTATTTGGCGACAGCCAGCCAATGGCGGACGAATATGCGGCCGGGTGCCTGCAGAAGGCGAAAGCCCTCGAGCCCGCGCTGAGAGCGTTTGAATACCTGCCTGTCGATACCGCGCGGCGGCCAGGCCCGCTCTCGGGCATTCCGGTGGCGATCAAGGATATCATCGCCACATCGGATATGCCGACGACGAACGGTTCGCCCGTCTATGCCGGTCAGGTTCCAGCCGCAAATGCCTGGGTGGTCGAGCGGTTGCGCAATCTCGGTGCGACGATCTTCGGCAAGACGGTATCTACCGAATTCGCCTGGCGACATCCGGGACCGACGGTCAACCCCTGGAATCGCGAGCATACGCCGGGCGGATCATCGTCAGGTTCTGCGGCCGCCGTTGCCGCGGGACTGGTGCCGCTGGCGCTCGGCACCCAGACCCTCGGTTCGATCATCCGGCCTGCCGCGTTCAACGGCATCGTCGGATTCAAGCCGAGTTTCGGCGCCATCCCTCGCATCGGCGTGCATCCGCTCAGCCCGTCGCTTGACCATGTCGGCTTCTTTGCCCGGCGGGTCGATGATGTCGCGTTCGCATTGTCGCATCTGGCCGGTTCGAGCGATCGCGATCTCCATGGCCGGCCGTTGCCTGCCTTTACCGTCGAGATCGACACCGGTCTGCCGCCGCTGAACAAGCCGCGCCTTGCCGTCGTGCGTTTTGCGAAATGGCCGCGCGTTGAAGGCGAACAACAGAAGGTGTTCGACGCCGCAATCGACAAATTGCGTGGCGAGGGCGCCATTCTGGAGGAACTTGAATTATCCGAACTCGACGACGCGAACTGGACGACGATCAATTGCATCCTGTCGAGCGAGGCTGCCCTGATGTTCGCCGATCTCGTCGCAAATTATCCGGACCGTACCAGTGATCATCTGAAGTCGCTCGTCGAGAGCGGCAAGACTCATTCGGCGACCGGCTACCTTGCGGCCAAGGCGTTCCAGGACGCCTGGCGCCACAGGCTGACTTCGGAAATGTCGGGCTATGATGCCGTGCTGACATTGCCGGCGTTTGGCGAAGCCCCGCGCGGCCTGCACTATACCGGCGACGCGGAATATTGCGCGCCGTGGACCTTGCTCGGCGTGCCGGCCGTCACCCTTCCGGCCGGATTCGGCAAGAATGGTCTTCCGCTCGGCCTTCAAATCGTCGGCCCGTATCTGAATGATCATCGTATGCTGCGGGTCGCGAAATGGATTGAAGGCGCTTTGGGCTTCGAGCCAGGTATTCCGACCGGCCTCGCTTCGTAGGGTGGGCAAAGCGCAAGCGTGCCCACCAATCCAGATCACGGTCCGTCGGTAGATGGTGGGCACGGCGCGATGCGCCTTTGCCCACCCTACGATCTACCCCCTACTGCTTCTCGATCCCCGCGTCGGCGATCAGCTTTTCCCACAGCACCAGCTGCTCCTTCAGGAACGCGTCGAACTCTTCCGGCGTGCTCGAGAAGGCCTCCATGCCGCGCTCGGCGAGCTGGCTCTTGGTGTCCGGCCGCTCGACGATCTTGCGGATTTCCGCGTTCAGCCTGGTGACCATGTCCTTCGGCATATTGGCCGGGCCGAAATAGCCCTGCCATGAGCTGATGTCGAAACCCTTCACCGTGGCGTCCATGGTGGGCAGGTGCGGCAGCAGGGCGGAGGGTTTTTTGGTGGTGACGGCCAGCGACTTCAGTGCCTTGCCGTTGACATGCGGCAATCCGGTCAGGACGTCGATGAACATCATCGAGACGCGGCCGGCGATCACGTCGGTCAGCGCCGGCGGCGAACTCTTGTAGGGGACGTGCAGCAGGTCGATGCCGGCGAGGCGGGCAAACGTCGCGCCGGAGACGATCGCCGACGAACTGCCGCTGGCGTAGGAGTATTTGCCCGGCTCCTTCTTCGCCAGCGCAATCAGTTCGGCGACCGAATTGGCGGGAATGTCGGGATGGATCACCAGCATGAAGGGCAGGTCGCCGGTCCGCGCGATCGGCGTGAAATCCTTGATCGGATCGTAGCTCATGGTCTTCAGCAGATACGGATTGGCCGAATGCGTGGTGTTGGTCGTCACGAACAGTGTGTAGCCGTCCGGTGCCGAACGGGCGACATAGCTCGCCGCGATCGAACCATTGGCGCCCGCCTTGTTCTCGATCACCATGCCGACGCCGAGCGCGGTGCCGAGTTCCTTGGAGATGATCCGCGTCGTGGTGTCGGTGCCGCTGCCGGCGGCGAACGGCAGCACCAGCGTGATGTTGCGGTTCGGATAGGGGGCCTGCGCGGAAGCCGCTGATGCCAGCGCCAGCATCAAAGGCGTTAGCACTGCAATGCGCCGGTATCGTTGCAAAAAAGCGATCATAAGGTCGTTTCCTCGGTGGGTTTATTGACGGTTGGCGGGCAAGCTAGCCTGCCCGGAGCGAAAGCGGAAGGCGGCTAGGCGCTACATCCGGCCGCAAGGGTTTCATGCCCGGCTCGAAGCCCGCCGCGATGCGATCACGACGCCGGCCAGCACCAGCGCATAGCCGACCAGGTGAAACAGCCGCAACTGCTCGCCGAGCAGCAGGATCGCCATCGCCGAGCCGAACACCGGCACCAGATGGAAGAACGGCGCGGCGCGGTTCGGCCCGATCAGCGCGATGCCGCGGTTGAAGAACGTGTAGGCCAGCGTCGAAGGAAAAATCAGGACATAGGCCAGCGTCGCCAGCGTCAGGAAATCGAATTTCAGCACGGCACCGGTCGAAAACTCCCAGACCGAGAACGGCACCAGCATCATCGCGCCGCAGCAGGTGGTGAAGGAGATCAGCGACAATTGATGCGTCACCGGGCGGCGCAGCATCAGTGCCGAGTAAAGCCCGAACGACACCAGCGATGAGCCAAACATCACGTCGCCCTTGTTGAAGCTGATGCTGGCGAGCGCTCCGAAATCGCCGCGCAGGATGATGGTCAGGACGCCGATCAGCGAAAGCGCAATGCCGGCCAGCTGCGCGCCGGTCAGCCGCACCCCGAACAGGACCAGCGACCACATCGCCACGAACAGCGGGCCGGACGACTGGATCAGCAGCGCGTTCAGCGCCTGGGTGTATTGCATCGCCCACCAGGAAATCGCGTTGTTGTAGGCAAAGCCGATCAGCGAGAGGAACAGCATCAGCGGCAGATGGGCGCGCAAAACCTTCCAGTCGCGCTTGAGATGCGGCCAGGCGAACGGCAGCAGGATCAGGAAGACGCCGAACCAGCGGATGGTGGTCAGCGTGATCGGCGGCACGTGGTCGCCGACATGCCGCGCCAGCACGATGTTACCCGCCCAGAACAACGAAGTCAGGGTCAGCAGGACGTAAGGCTGGTTGTTGAGCCAGCCGACGGGATCGCGGGCGGGCGGCAGTGGCGCGGGGCTGGTCATGGTCTCGCGGGAGTTGTGCCGGATTTTCGCCGCGCGACAAGTCCCGAGTCTGCAATGCTACTATGGCTGCAATGCTACTATGGCTGCAATGCTACAATGTCCTGAATTCGTCTGAGCTGGCCGGGAGCAAGTCATTTAGGAGCAAGTTATGGGCGTCGATCTGTTGAATGTCAGGGGTCTCAAGGAGCTGGCGCATCAGGGGCCGGTCGTGATGGTCAATCTGATGCGGTTCCGTGAGCGCTCGCTCGACGGTGACGGGTCAGGGTGGGATGCCTATTTGCGCTACAGCGCGCTTACCGTGCCGATGATCAAGGCGCGCGGCGGCACGCTGCTATGGACCGGCAACGCCAAGGCGGTCGCGCTCGGCGCGCAGGAGGGCAATCAGTGGGATTACCTGGCGCTGGTGTACTATCCCGACGTCCCGGCCTTCATCGACATGATGACGTCGGCGGATTACGAAAACCGCTGCGATCCGCACCGCCACAATGGCTGCGCCGAGCATGTGATCATCTGTACGAATGAGGCGTACAGCAAGTTCGGGATTGGGGCGTCTCCATCCCCGAGAGTCTGAGCGAAGAACGTAAAATGCCCGGCACAAGGCCGGGCATGACGGCGTTCGCTATCAAGCGCTATTCGTCCTACTTCTTATAGGCGGCGACCACGGCTTCACCGTCGGCGCCGGCCTTCTTCGACCAGTCGGCCGTCAGCTGCTCGCCGATTTTCTCGAGCCCGGACTTCAGCGCGGCAGGCGGCGGCAGCACCTTCATCTTGTTCGCCTGAAGCTGCTCGAGATACCACTTCGCCTTTTCTTCGGCGAGCTTCCAGCCGCGCTCTTCGGCGACCGCGGCCGCCTTGAGGATCGCTTCCTGCGTCGGCTTGTCGAGCGCGTCGAACGCCGCCTTGTTCACGAAGGTGACGTTCTTCGGAATCCAGGCCTGCGTATCGTAGAAGTGCGTCATGGTTTCCCAGGCCTTGCTGTCGTAGCCGGTCGAGCCCGAGGTCATGAACGCGTTGACGACGCCGGTCGCCAGCGCCTGCGGCAATTCCGCTGCCTGGATGGTGATGGGCTGCGCGCCGACCAGTTCGGCGATGCGCGAGGTCCCGACATTATAGGCGCGCCACTTCAGGCCTTTCATATCCTCGACGGTGTTGAGGTCCTTCTTGGCATAGATGCCCTGCGGACCCCACGGCACCGCGAACAGCAGCATCAGCCCCTGCGACGCGAGCTTCTTTTCGACAGCGGGTTTCGACGCCAGCCACAGCTTCTTGGCCGCCGGATAGCTCGTCGCCAGGAACGGGACGACATCGACGCCGAACAGCGGGTCCTCGTTCTCATGCAGCGAGATCAGTACTTCGCCCGCCTGCGCCTGACCGGTTGCGACCGCGCGCTTGATTTCCGGCGCCTTGAACAGCGACGCTGCCGCATGCACGGTGATCTGCAGCTTGCCGCCGGTGGCGTCGCCGACGTCCTTGGCAAACGCGATCAGATTGACCGAATGCGGATTGTCCGCCGGATAGGCCGCCGGAAGATTCCATTTCGTCTGCGCCATTGCGGGAGTGATAAGCGCGGGAACGAGCGTTGCGGAAATCGCAAGCGCCGCGACGCCGGCAGCCATTGCGCACGTCTTAACAAGCCTCAACATGACAATACCTTTCTCTAGCCAGGGAACGCTATCCGCGGCAGCAGCATCACGATATCAGGAAACACCGTGATGATGGCAACCGCCAGAACGAGCAAAAAGAAGAACGGCAGGGCCGCCTTGGCGACGGTGTTGGAATCCTTGCCGCTCATGGTCTGCAACACGAACAGGTTGAAGCCGACGGGCGGAGAGACTTCAGCCATTTCCACCACCAGCACCAGGAAAATGCCGAACCAGATGAGATCGAAGCCGGCCTGCTTCACCATCGGAATGACGATGGCGGTGGTTAGCACGATCATGGAAATGCCGTCGAGGGCCGTGCCGAGCACGATGTACATCACGGTGAGCGCCGCGATCAGCGCATAGGGACTGAGCTGGAGACCGTTCACCCAGTTCGCCAGCGCCAGCGGGATGCCGGTATAGGCCATCGACGTGCCCATGTAGGAGGCGCCCGCCAGGATCAGCAGGATCATGCAATTGACCCGCGTTGCGCCCATGACGCTGGCCCAGAACGCCTGCCAGGTCAGCGCGCCCTGCCACCACGCGATCGCGAGCGATCCCAGGACGCCCCAGGCCGCACATTCCGTCGCCGTCGCCCAGCCCATCAGCAACGACAGAAAGACGAAAGCGATCAGCAGCAGACAAGGGAACAGATTGAGTGATTCCGAGATGCGCTTGCGAAAGCTCATCGGCGGGTCGGCCGGCGGCGTGCGCTTCGGATTGGCAAGCGACCAGACGGCGATGTAGCCGGAGTAAAGCGCCATCACCAGCAAGCCCGGCAGAAAGCCGGCGAGGAAGACCTGGATGATGGAGACGTTGGCCTGCACGGCGTAGACCACCATGGTGATCGACGGCGGGATCAGAATGCCGAGCGTGCCGGCGCCGGCCAGCGAGCCGAGGCTCAGGCCTTCGTCATAGCCGCGCTTCTTCAGCTCGGGCAGCGCGATCTTGGCCACCGTGGCGCAGGTCGCGGCCGATGATCCGGAGACGGAACCGAACACGCCGCAGGCGAGCACGTTGACGTGCATCAGCCGGCCCGGCAGCCAGTTCAGCCACGGCGCAAATCCACGAAACATTTCTTCCGAGAGCCGCGTGCGAAAGAGAATTTCGCCCATCCAGATGAAGAGCGGCAAGGCTGCCAGCGACCACGACGCGCTGTTGCCCCACACCGTTGTCGCCAGCACGCTGCCCGCCGGAATGGCGCCGCCGGCGAATTGCATGCCGGCCCATCCCGTCGCCATCAAGGCGACGCCGATCCAGACGCCGGCACCGAGCAGCAGCGCAAGAAATCCCAGCAGGATGGCGGCGATCGAGAGCAGCTCCATGTCAGACCCCGCTCTGCATGGCGCGCTCGACGATCTCTTCGGCGCTCTTTGGTTTCGGCAATTCGTAGCGCGGCGGAAAACCGCGCAGGACGTGGATCAGCTCATCGACAAAGGCGATGAAGAGAATCACGAGGCCGCCGCTGTAGCCGAGCTGCGGGATCCACAGCGGCACCGCGATGACGCCTTGCGAAATGTCGAAAAATTTCCACGACTGCCACGTCATGACCGAAGCGTGCCAGGCGAAAAAGCCGATGAAGCCGGTGCCGACGAAGAGCGCGGCGATCTCCACATAGTGGCGGACGCTGTCGCTGAGGCGGTCGATCAAAAGACCGACGCGGATCATCTCGCCGTGCTTGAACGTATGGGCGAGCCCGAGGAAGGCCGTCGCCGCCATGCACCAGGAGATGAAATCATCGCCCGCCGGAATGTTGATGCCGAGCGGCCGGCCGGCCGACAGCAGCATCATCAGCACGAAAATCGCAATCAGGAAAAGTCCGGCGAGATAGCCGGAGAAAAGATAGAGCCGATCGAGAAGCAGGCGGATCATCGTGTGTTCTTTCCCCTCACGCGCAGATTGCCCGGAAGCAATAGACGTACCATTTCAGCCAACCGTCCCGGCCGGAAATGCCCGTCAGCCGTGCTCGAAACGGGCGACTGAAGTCAATCCCGAAAAGCGCGGGCAGGGTTTCCGAGTTGTTCAGAGCCGTCAATGGGACGTTCTGGGAATGCCGAAGAGGACCGCCACGAACTATTTCAGCGCCAGCACGACCTCACCCGCCGCCGGATCGGTGACGCCGAGACCGCCGCCGAGGTCTTCGAGCGTATCGCGAAAGGAATTGAGGGTCGCGATCATGTTCGGCCGCGCCGCGACGCACGCGTCCATGTCTTTCCACTCGGCGATAATGCAGTAGGAGCGGTCGCCGGTCTTGATGATGTTGGCGTGCGTCAGGCCCGGCCACGTCGCTTCAACGTTCTTGTGGGCATCCAGAAACTCCTGATCGCGTCCTGGTTTCACTCGGAAACGCACCGTATTGAAAGCGGTCATCGGCCTTCTCCCCTCGCCTTTGAGGGTGCCGAGGATACCCAGCCTGCACACGGTTGCGCAATACAATAGGGTCCCTGACCCGCCGCCGCGAGCAGTCCTATGCCTGCAATGCGAGAATGTCCTGAACTCGTCTGACCTGCTGACCTTGCGCCTCTTTGGTTGGTCTCGCGGCCGATTGCTCGGGACGGCGCTTCTCAACTCTCATTCAATCACCTCGTCGGCGCGCACAAGGATCGATGGAGGAATGCTCAGACCGAGCGCCTTTGCGGTCTTCAGGTTGACCCCAAGCTCAAACTTTGTCGGTTGTTGGACCGGAAGATCGGCGGGCTTCGCGCCCTTCACGATCCTGTCGACGTAGCTGGCGGCGCGCCGAAGCATGTCCGGCGTGTTGGCGCCGTAGGCCAGCAGCGCACCTGCGCTGGCAAGTCCGAACGGCGGTGCAGCAAACACCGCCGGCAGCCGGTGCCTGGCGGCTGCCTCGATGATCTGGACGCGGTTCACGAAGAACATGCCCTCGATCGTCGACACCAGGAGCCCGTTGGCTTGTTCCCGCGCTTGCGCGACGGCGCCTTCGAGGTCGTTGGGCTGGCGCGCCTCCACCGGGTGGACGGTGAAGCCCAGGGCCGGGGCCGCCGCCTGCACCTCCTTCAACACGAGCGTCGCATCGAGGACTGCCGGGTTTACGAGTACAGCAAGCCGGGACAGGCCGGGAATGGCCTCCTTGCACAATTCGACGTTCTTGCCGACTTGCTCGACCATCAGGTTGGAAAAGCCGGTGATGGTTCCGCCAGGCCGCTGAAGGCTCGCGACGAACCCGAACCCAACAGGATCGGACACGTTCGCCATCACGATGGGGATCGTCGTGGTCGCCTGCTTCAGGAGCCGCACGACCGTCGCGGAGGGCGCCACGATGACATCGACCTTGAGCCGCACCAGCTCTTCGGCAATGCCGGGCGCAAGCTCGACCTTTCCCTCCGCGAAGCGTGCCTCGATTGCGATCGTCTCGCCCTCGACATAGCCCAGCTCACGCAGCCCCTGGCGGAACGCCTCCTGAAACGGCGCTACCTCCGATCGGGAAGCAATCCAGACAATGCCAACGCGCGGAATTACCGACTTCTGCCCATGTGCTGCGAGCGGCCACAGCGCCGATCCGGCCAAAGCCCTGGCGAAGTCCCGCCGATGCAATAACGCCGCCATCGAACTCTCCGTCATGAGCGAGCACGTCTCAGAACCGGCCCTAGAACTTTCGTACCAGATCCGGCGTGATCTCGCTGATGCTGCGGATGCCGAGCAGCGCGAGGTCGCGGTCGATCTCGGCATGGAGCAGACTGATGGCGCGCTGCACGCCGGCCTCGCCGCCGGCGATCGCAGCATAGAGGAAGGGACGGCCGACCCAGACGAAATGGGCGCCGAGCGCTAAGGCCTTGATCACGTCGGTGCCGCGGCGGATGCCGCCGTCGACCATAACCGTCATGCCTTTCGCCTCGGCCGCAATCTCCGGCAGCGTGCGCAGGCCCGACATCGTGTAGTCGAGCTGGCGACCGCCATGGTTGGAGAGCATCACGCCATCGACGCCGCTCTCGCGCGCGATCCGGGCGTCGGTGGGCGAGACCAGTCCCTTGACGACGAGCTTGCCCTTCCAGCGCTTGCGGATCAGTTCGACATGCTTCCAGGCGAGCTGGTCGCGGGCGCCGATGTTGCGCATCAGATTCTTGGCCAGCACCGGCGGGCCACGCTGCGCGTCCATGTTCTCGAAATGCGGCATGCCGTGGTTCTTCACGGTGCGCAGCCACGTGCCGAACAGCCAGTGCGGATGGGTTACCGTGTCCCAGGCGACGCGCGGCGTGATCGCCAGCGGCACCTGAAAGCCGTTGCGGATGTTGTTCTCGCGGTTGGGCGGCACCGGCACGTCGGCGGTGACGACGAACGTGTCGTAGCCGGCCGCGGCGACGCGGTCGACCAGCGGCTCGATACGGGCGGGCAGGCCCGCCAGATAGGCCTGGTACCAGGCGGCCGGATTTTCCCGGCGCACGTCCTCCAGCGTGATCAGCGAGGAGGCGGAGAGAATCATAGGCACGTTTTCGGCGGCGGCCGCACGCGTCAGCACGATGTCGCCGCGATAGGCGCACAGTGCCGAGGAGCCCATCGGCGGAATGCCGAACGGCGAGGCGTAGCTCTTGCCGAACAGCGTCGTGGTCTGGTCGCGGCCGGAGACGTCGTTGAGCACGCGCGGCACGAAGCCATATTCGTCAAAGGCTGTGCGGTTGTCGCGGACCGCGGCGTCGGTCTCGGCGCCGCCGGCAATATAGCCGTAGAGGAATTTCGGAATCCGCCGCCGCGCCGTAGCTTCGAAATCGTCGAGCGAGAGATAGCGTTTCAAGGCGCGCGGCACCTCGCTCGTGGCGCGGGTCACGGTCGGCGGCGGAGCGGTCAGGCCAGCGGATTTATCGAGCACGGCGGAGCAGTCCCTGTTCTTGGTTTATTATCGGGCAATACGCTATCGCCTGGCGGGGGGCGCGGCAAACTTGCTATTGTTGATGGACTGGCTGAGATCGATCAGCATTTTTCGGGCTTCTTTCAGCGCCGTGTCGGACTTCTTGTCGAAGCTTACGATCAGTTCGCGCATCGAAATCACGGTCGGCAGCAGTTCGCCGCCATATTTGTCGCTGCCGAGCCCGCCGAGGAAATCCGTGGTCTTGGTCAGGGCGCTGTCGACGGAACTGATACCTGCATCGGCGGTGCCGATGATGCTGCTGATCCGCTCGCCACTGCCAGAGAGCGAAGCCGTGAATGTTTCGAAATTGCGCAGCGTGTCTTTCACCGCGACTTCATTGTCGGCGATCACCTTGTCGACGTTGCGCAGCGCCACGCGGATCCTTTCCTGCATGTCCAGCAGTCCTTCGGGATCCGCGGTCAGTTCGGGAATGCCGTCGGCGCCGAGCGGCGGCGGATCGACCGTGCCGCCGGTAAAGGAGATCGCGGCGATGCCGGTCAGACCCTGGAATTCGAGGCCGACCTGGGTGTCCCTGCGTACCGGGGTGTTGCCGTCGATCATGGTGAGCACGACGACGCGGCGCGGATGGTCCAGCTGCATCGACACCACTTCGCCGACCCGGACCCCTGCGAAATTCACGCTGCCGCCCTGGCGCAGGCCGGAGGCGGAGCCCTCGAAGATCACCCGGAACGGCGTCTTCTGCTTATTGCTGGCGAATTTCTGATAGCCAAGGAACGAGCCGAGCGACCCGGCGATCAGCGCCAGGGTCAAGGTCCCGATCATCAGATTGCTGGCGCGCGCCATCAGCGGAATCCTGCGAAGCAGGTCCGAGTGATAGCGGATTTGGCGCGGCAAGTCACCGCAACCAGGCTGTCCAAAACTAGCTGGTCGCGGGCCTTCGCGACGCCACAAAAACCCCGGTCAGGACCAGCGCAAACCCTAAGAAGTGGAACGGCTGCGGGTGCTCGCCGAGGAAGGCGATCGACATCACGGTTCCGAACACCGGCACCACGTGAAAGAAGGGCGCGGCGCGGTTGGCGCCGATCAGCTGCACCCCGCGATTGAAGCAGAGATAGGCCAGCGTCGAGGGAAACAGCGCCACATAAAACAGCGTCAGCAGGTTGGCGGTGTCGATCCGCATCAGGGGCCGCGCGAACAGTTCCCAGATGAACAGCGGGATCAGGCACGCCGCGCCGGCGCCGAAAGTAAAGGCGACGAACGACAGGCCGTGGATGGCGGGGCGTTTCAGCGACAGCACCGAATAAAGCCCGAAGATCGCCAGCGCCACGATGAAGATGAGGTCGCCTTTGTTGAACTCGATGTTCTTGAGCGTGGTGAGATCGCCGTGCAGCAGGATCACGAGCACGCCGGCCAGCGACAGCAGAACCCCGCCGGCCTGAGCCAGCGTCAGCCGCATGCCGAACAGGACCAGCGACCACACTGCGACGATCAGCGGCCCGGCCGACTGCAGCAGCAGCGTGTTGAGCGCCTGGGTGTGTTCGAGCGCCCAATATTGCAGGGTGTTGAAGGCGCCGATGCCGGTGATCGACAGAAAGATCATGATGCCGAGGCGGCCGCGGATCGCGGCCCAGTCATGCACCAGATGTTTCCAGGCAAACGGAAGAATGATGAGGAAGGCGAACGACCAGCGCAGGAACGACAGCGTCACCGGTGGGATATGCCCGGCGGCGAGGCGGCCGACGATGGCGTTGCCGGCCCAGCACAGCGCGGTGATGCTGAGCAACAAATAGGGCTGGTTGGCGATCCAGGTCGCGGGCTGCGCGGGCGCGTTGGGATCGGAAGCAGACATTCGCAAAAACAAGGCCCGGTTCATGACGCCGCGGCCCGCCCGGCGATGCAAGCCGGGCCGGAGAAGGTCGCCCGGCCTGTGTCACAGACACCGATTTGCCGCGTTCATCAATGGGGCAGATGCATCGCGACCATGCGCGGAGGGAGATGCGCGGGCGTTCCGGTTAACCCGCTTGGTCGGGGCCCGCGGCCTGACGCTTGACGATCTGCTCGGCGAGCTGGATCAGCATCCGCTTGGTATTGGCGTCCTGCAGCTCGCGGAACACGCGCAGCAAACGCAGTTCGAGCAGCGCCTGCATCGTGTCGGAATTGGCGATGCCGGATTGCGGCTTGGTCGACGGCGACAGGCCTTCGAACAGATCGTGGGAAACACCGAGCGCGTCCGCCACCTGCATCAGGCGGCCGACGCTCACGCGGCCCGACCCGTTGTTGGTTTTCGGAGTCGGCTGGCCAGCGAGTACTTCCGCAAGATCGTTCTGCGAAAGCCCGAGCGCGAGCCATCGCGCCTTCACCAGTTGATCGATTTGCCCGTCGGTCGACTTGCTCATTTGTCTCGCTCAGCCAATCTTTGACCGTGATTCTTTCATGAAACCAGCGAACAGATTCACCAGCGGCTCACCCTTGTAGGTTTTCTGCAAATCGTCGGGATGGACAAACTCATCCCGAAACCACGGATATTTGCGGCCGTCGAACGCCTGGATGGTCCAGTCGATCAATTGCTTGACGCGTGGAATCCGCTTCGCATCGGGATGGTAGGTGAGCCAGATGTCGAGCGGAAACTGGACGCCGAGATCGAGCGGAATCAAGGGCCCGGCGATCGCCGGTATGTAGGTCGGCAACCAGCCGATGCCGGCGCCTTTGGAGACGGCCCAGACATGCGCGCTGGAGACGTTGTTGCGCATCGCGACAAAGCCGAGCTGTTCGCGTCCGGCATGCCGTTCGTACATCTCCTTGCCTTTGGTCTGCTCTGCGTCCTGAATCACCATGCGATGATTTTGCTGCAGGTCCTTCAGGTCTGTCGGCATGCCGTAGATTTCGACATAGGATGGACTGACGAACGGCATGATGTGAAGCCGGCCGATCTTGACCCGCTTCAGGTTGGGATTAGCGGGCTCCTCGAGTTGCACGGCGACATCGGCTTCGAGCCGGAGCACGTCCGCCGATCGCATTTCGCATTTCAGATCGACCAGCAGTCCGGAGTAGACCCGCTGGAATTCGACCAGCCGGGGCGCCAGCCAGAAAGTGCCGAGCCCCTCGGTCACAGCAAGCCGGACCTCGCCGGTGAGCGCCGGCGTCGCCCGGCTTAGCGCGCGGTCGAGCCCGAAGGACGCCTCTTCCATCCGCTTGGCGGCGTCCAGAACCGCCTCGCCTTCCGGCGTCAGCCTGATGCCGTCGACGTGGCGGGTCATCAGCGGCGTCTTGTAGGTATTCTCCAGGACTGAAATGCGCTTGCTGAGGAAATTGGCGGACATGTTCAGCTCCGCAGCCGCGGCGCGGAAACTTCCGGTTCGGGCGACGGCCAGGAAAATCCGGACCAGATCCCAGTTCGCCATTCGTCCCGGCATGTGCGCGCCGCTGTGCGCGCCCCTGCGCTCACCTGAGTGCATACAAATCGCCTCGTTTGTCGCCTTCTAATTTAAGGGAACCATATTTCTATTATTGGCAGAAAACCAAGTTTTACACAATCAAGAGACGATCAATGAACGCGCTCGACATCGATCTGATCAGAAAATCCGCCCGGGAGCACGCTCGCGCCAACCGCTCGGCTCCCGCCAGCCGGTCTACGGCCCATTCTCTGGAGCGAATGACCAATCTTCAAGTGGCCAGACGCACGGTGATTTTCACCGTCGGGGCCGCCGGCATCGCCTCGCTGGTTGACAGGGCCCGCGCCGACATACCGGGATTAACCAAGAACGAAGTCCTCCAGGCGGCGGCACGCCACAACCCCGATATTTTCTGGGCAATCGCGCGAAGCGACCGGTTCGATATCAGCGACCCCAAGGGCGACGGCTTCCTTGCGGTGTTGCCGCTAACCCACGAGGGCATGCGCCAGCTGCTCGACGGCCGGCTCAACACCAAGGATCCCGAGCTGTGCTACGTCGCGCGGCAATCGGAGCGTCCGGCCGGCATCTATGTCTGGGCGATCCACGCCAAGGGTACGCTCGCGGCAGCGATCCCGCTGGTGCTGCAGAAAATCTCCTCGCCGCTCTACCAGGGCGTCAACCTCTATTCGCGTCCCATCACCAAGGGCGGCCTGCGGGTGCTGGAGCCGCTCGGCTTCCAGCCGGGCGCAAGTTACGAGGAATTGTTCGCGCCGCATCTGCAGATGTTCGACCGCTCGAAGGATCTTCCGCGGGTCAAGGCAATGCTGCCCGAGCCGGTCACCGTCGAGGTCGTCCGCTCGATGGACGAGATGGCGCGCGTCATTGCGATCCGCGGAGCGGTCTACATGGGCGAACAGCATTGCCCGTTTGAAGAGGAATTCGACGGCAACGATTTCTCCGCCACCCATCTGATCTGCCACAAGGATGGCGAGCCGGTCGGCTGCATGCGGATCCGCTATTTTGCGGATTTCGCCAAGCTCGAGCGGCTGGCCGTCCGCAACGAAAGTCGCAACGCCGGCCTGGCCGGCCAGATCGTGGACACGGCCATCGAGCTGTGCCGGAAGAAAGGCTACCGCGTGCTGTACGCGCATGCGCAGGCCCGGCTGCTCGGCTTCTGGCAGCAACGTGGCTTCAAGCGCGCGCCCGGCCGCAAGTTCGTGTTTTCCGACTTTGACTATGTCGAGGTCAAACTCGAGACCGAGAAGCATCCGCAATGTATCACCATCAACGACGATCCCTACGTGCTCATTCGTCCCGAAGGCCGCTGGGATAGACCGGGCATCCTCGAAAAATCCACCAGCCGGGGAATTTGCGAAGCGGCGGATGTCGTCCAATGAGTTCAGTCATCGATCTGCGAACCTATGTCGGCGCATCGCGTGGCCGCCTGCTGATCATGGTCGACCTGCAGGAGAAGAACTACGCCGCGTTGGCCAGGGACAACGCGCGCGACATCCAGCGGTCGCTGAACAACTGCATGGCCGCGATCCGGCATGCGCGCGAGTTCGCCATACCGATCGCGTTCACGCGGCAAGCCGAGGGTCGGGGCGATGGCCCGGGCATACTCGAACGCTCGAGCCAGTCGGCCTGGATTTCCGGTCTCGAGCCGCGGCGGTCGGACATGGTGTTCGAGCGCCAGCAGCCGTCCTGCTACAGCAATCATCTGTTCGAAAGCGTGGTCTCGCAGGCCGGAAGCTTCGCCATTGCCGGTCTCGTCGCCGAGGAAACCTGCCTTGCAACGGCGATGGATGCCGCGCGCAGGGAGCACAGTGTTACCTTCCTGAGCGATGCATCCGTGAGCCGGTCGCGGCCCAATACCGATGCTGCCGCCGTGCATGTGCTCGCCACAAGGGCGATCGAACTTTTCGCCGACGTCGCCACCACGGGCCAGTGGCTGGTCGCGACGTCACAGCGACCTCTCAAAGGGCACCGCTATGGATGAGTTGAGTGCGCGTCGTTTGCGTAATGTGCTTCCGGTGCTGGTAGAGCAGCGCAATTTGCTGGTTTCCGGCGGCGTCTCCTTTGCCGGCCATCTGGTCGATCTCGCGATCATGCAATTGCGCTTGACTCTGCACGAGATCTCCGAGGATGAATTATCCGAGTTCTCCAACGTGCTCAGCGGCGAACGAACGGATTGATCCCCAGGAGTATCGGTATGCCGGGACGCAGGTGGATCATCCTTGCGGTGTTGTTCGCGACGCGCGCGGCCATCGGATTCCAGTTTCAATCGATCGGGTCGGCGGCCAATCTTCTGATGGCCGATCTCGGCATCGGCTATTCGGAAATCGGCATGCTGCTCGGCGCCTATATGCTGCCAGGTGTCATCGTCGCATTCCCGGCCGGATTGCTTGGAAGCCGGGGCCGCGAAAAGACGCTCGGGATCGTGGGCCTGGTGCTGATGGCGGTTTCCGGCCTGGCATTGAGTTATTCCGGCGATCTCGCTTTCGCACTGGCGGCGCGCACGATTGGCGGGATCGGGGGCACGATCGTGGGGCTGGTCGCGACCAAGATGGTGGCGGACTGGTTCGATGCCCGCGAGATGGTGCTGGCGATGTCGTTCCTGCAGATGAGCTGGCCGTTCGGCGCCATGATTGCGCTGCCGATCCAGACTTACATCGCCCATTCGCTCGGCTGGCACGCGGTGATGGTGTCGGGCGCGGTCTGTTCGGTGGCGGTGCTGCTTGCGTTTGCGATGATTCCGCGCGCGGCGCAGCTGGCCGAGGCGGAGGCCGCCGGCCGCGGACGGCTGCCGCGTGCGGCGCTGGTCCCGGTGGTGATATCGGGCGCCATCTGGGGCGCGATGAATCTCGCCTGCGTTTTGTTCTTCAGCTACGCACCGCTGTTGCTGGTGGCGCAGGGATCGTCGCCGACGGTTGCGGCGTCGCTGACGAGTCTGGCGATCTGGTTCACCATTCTCGCCATTCCGACCGGTGGCTATCTCGTGCACCGCGCCGGCCGGCCGATCACCGCAATCATCGCCTGCAGCTTGATCGCAGCCTGTGCGCTGATGCTGTTCGTGGAGAATTTTCATCCGACGATCGCCTGTCTGATTTTTGGCGTCGCGATCGGTCCGATGTCGGGTGCGATCCTGTCGATGCCTGCCAGGGTGCTCGAGCCGGCCGACCGGTCGATGGGCTTCGGCCTGTTCTATACCTGCTTCTACGTCCTGATGGCGGCCGGACCCACCGCCGCCGGAAGCCTGCAGGACGCCTGGGGATCGCCGTCGGCGGCGCTGGTCGCCAGCGCCGCGCTGCTGGCATCGATGGTGCCGCTTGTCCTGCTGTTCCTGGTCGTCGCCAAGCGCTGCGATTTCGCGCAGCCGAACGACGAAGCAAAACTGCGCGCGGCGTCTTGAACCCTCACACCGTCAGCGCCGGCGCGATCGCGGCCAGCGCCTGCATCGCGTCATCAGGATCGAGCTCGACCTGCAATCCGCGCTGCCCGCCATTGAGGAACACGGTCGCGTGCCCGAGCGCGGCGGCCTCGATCGCGACCGGCACGCGCTTCTTCTGCCCGAACGGCGAGATGCCGCCGACATGATAGCCGGTGAGCCGTTCGGCATCCGCCGGGCGCATCATCTTCGCGGCCTTGCCGCCGAACGCGCTGGCGAGCTTCTTCATGCTGACTTCGCCGTCCGACCGCACCACGACGCAGACCGGCTTGCCGTCGACCTCGGCCATCAGCGTCTTCAGCATCCGGCAGGGCTCGACGCCGAGCGCCTCGGCCGCCTGCAGGCCGATGCTGTCGGCGCTGGAATCGTAGACGTAGCTGTGCAGCACAAACTTCACGCCGAGCTTTTCCAGCGCCTTTGTCGCAGGAGTGGTTTTAGACATTTGCCAGATTACTCCGCGTTCATGCCGCCGCCTTCCCGCCGCCACAAATTTTTGGGGGATATCAAAGGGTTGTCCTCCTTTTTGACGACCCCCAAAGCTCCCTTCTTGCTTGCCTAGACGGGCCGCTTCCTTTATCCGGTTGGGCTGCCTCGCATGCGAACGGCCTTAAGGTCGTGATTTGGGCTGGGCGATCTAAAGCATGATCCGGAAAGTCGGGCAGTAGTTTTCCGGGGAGGTCATGCTGAAACCACGTGAGTCGCAGGGAAACGCTTAGAAATGGCCAATGTTGTCGTCGTCGGCGCCCAATGGGGTGACGAGGGGAAGGGCAAGATCGTCGACTGGTTGTCGGAGCAGGCTGACATCGTCGTGCGCTTCCAGGGCGGCCACAATGCCGGCCACACGCTCGTCATCAATGGCGAGACCTACAAGCTGGCGCTGCTGCCGTCGGGCGTGCTGCGGCCCTCGAAACTCGGCGTCATCGGCAATGGCGTGGTGTTCGATCCGCAGGCCTTTCTCGACGAGGTCACCCGGCTGAGGGGCCAGGGCGTCGCCATCAGCCCGGAAAATCTCCGTATCGCGGAGAACGTCACGCTGATCCTGCCGCTGCACCGCGAGCTCGACGCTTTGCGCGAATCATCCAACGCCGGCACCGCGATCGGCACCACCCGCCGCGGCATCGGCCCGGCCTATGAGGACAAGGTCGGCCGCCGCGCCATCCGCCTGATGGATCTGGCCGACCTCGACACCCTGCCGCACAAGATCGACCGCCTGCTGGCGCACCACAACGCGCTGCGCCGCGGCCTCGGGCTGGAGGAGTTCGACGGCCGCGTCATCCTGAAGGACCTCACCGCGCTGGCGCCGCAATTGTTGCCCTACACCGAGACCGTGTGGCGGCTGCTCGATCTCAAGCGCCGCGAGGGCAAGCGCATCCTGTTCGAAGGCGCGCAGGGCGCACTGCTCGACGTCGACCACGGCACCTACCCCTATGTCACCTCGTCCAACACGGTGGCGGCGCAGGCCGCGACCGGCAGCGGCCTGGGGCCGAGCGCGGTCGGCTATGTGCTCGGGATCTGCAAGGCCTATACGACGAGGGTCGGCCAGGGCCCGTTCCCGACCGAATTGGACAATGAGATCGGCCGCAAGATCGGCGAGCGGGGCCGCGAGTTCGGCACCAATACCGGCCGGCCGCGGCGTTGCGGCTGGTTCGACGCCGTATTGGTTCGACAAGCCGCAAGAACCTGCGGCATCACGGGCCTGGCTTTGACCAAGCTCGATATTCTCGACGGCTTCGACACGATCGAGGTCTGCACCGGCTACATGCTGGACGGCAAGGAAATCGACCATCTGCCGGCCGGCGAGGGCGCCCAGGCCCGGGTGGTGCCGATCTACGAGACCATCGAAGGCTGGAAGGAGCCGACCGCCAATGCCCGTTCCTGGGCGGATCTGCCGGCCCAGGCCATTAAATATGTGCGCCGGGTCGAGGAATTGGTGGGCTGTCCGATCGCCTTGCTTTCCACCAGCCCGGAACGCGAGGATACTATTCTCGTTCAAAACCCGTTCGAGGCTTAACGAGTTGTTACCCATAAGTCCGCATTGTTGAGTCGTTATGGCTGACTACTACCCGCTGATCGCCCGCGCCATTGCCGGACTGGACCCCAGTGCTCCCGGCGAGAGCCGCCGTGCGCTCTATGAGCGGGCTCGCTCGGCGCTGATCGCGCAGCTGCGCAGCGTGCAGCCGCCGCTGAGCGAATCGGAAATCACCCGGGAGCGGCTGTCGCTGGAAGAGGCCGTCCGCAAGGTCGAGTCCGAGGCCGCCCAGCGCGCCCGCGACGCCTCGCGGCCCGGCGGCGCCGGGGCTGCGCGCGGCGGCGACGCCTTCCGCCGCGCCAATGCGCGCCCGCCGGAATCCGGCGCGCCAGCAGTTAACCCACCCCGTCCGCGCCCGGCTTCGCCGCCGCCCGCGCGCGAGGGCCGTCCGCCGCTTGGTGACGGCGACCAGCAACGCCCGCCGCGCAACCTGCGGCCCGATTTGCCGCCCCCGCCGCCACGTCCGCCGCAGCTGCCGGCGCAGGAACCGACGCTGCCGCCGACCCGTGAACGCACGGGCGCGGCGCGCCGCGGCCCCGACAATTCAGCGCCGCAGATGCCGCAGCCCCCGGGCATGCGCGGCTTCCGCGACATCGCCGCCGACGCCGACGATCTCGGCCGCGCCGCCGCCCAGGCCAACCGCTCGGCGCGCAAGACCTACGCCAACGTGCCCTCGCCCACGCCGGAGTTCGACCGGCTCGAGCCGAGCATGGAGAACCGCGGCGCCGATCCGGAAGCGCCGTATTCCTATGAAGAGTCGCTCGAGGAGGCCGACCGCTATTCGCCGCAGGCTTCCCCGATGCAGCCGCCGCCGCAGCGTTCGCGGCTGTCGCAGGATCGCGAGCGCGAGCCGAAAAAGGCACGCCGGGTCGGCGCGGCTTTCCCGTTCAAGAGCGCGATCGCGGTCGGCATCGTGCTTGTTGTGATCGGCGCTGCGATGGTAGGGGGCAAGTCCGCCATCAACGTGGTGAGCAGCCTGTTCAAATCCTCGCCCGTCGTCGAAGCGCCGAAGGATCCGTCAGCGCCGCAGTCGAAGCCGAAGATCCCCGATCGCGTCGGCCAGCCGTCGTCGGACCAGGTGGCGCCGGTGGCGCAGCGCGTGGTGCTGTATGACGAGGACCCGTCCGATCCCAAGGGCAAGCAATATGTCGGCTCGGTGATCTGGCGTACCGAACCGATCAAGGCGAGCGGCAACCAGAAGCCTGACATCAGCGTGCGCGCCGACATCGAAATTCCCGACCGCAAGTTCAAGATGACGATGTCGTTCCGCCGCAACACCGACACATCGCTCCCCGCCAGCCACACCGCGGAGCTCACCTTCATCCTGCCGCAGGATTTCTCCGGCGGCGGCGTCGGCAACGTGCCGGGCATCTTGATGAAGTCCAATGAGCAGGCGCGCGGCACGCCGCTGGCGGGCCTCGCCGTGAAGGTCACCGACGGCTTCTTCCTGGTCGGCCTCTCCAACGTCGACGCCGACCGCGCCCGCAACCTGCAGCTCCTGAAGGAGCGTTCCTGGTTCGACGTGCCGCTGGTCTACGTCAACCAGCGCCGCGCCATCATCGCAATCGAAAAGGGCGCGCCGGGCGAACGGGCGTTCAACGAGGCGTTCGCGGCCTGGGGCGAGTAGCGGGCGGCGGCGGATTGTTTCGCAACGCTTCCGTCAAGCCTGTCGAATTTTTCGCAAGATCGTCGTAAGACTGAAACCGCATCTGATCCCGCGATTGGAAGAGGACGGTCCATGAAACGCTATCTGATCTTCGGAGCTATCGGCCCGTTCGTCGGCGGGCTGCTGATGCTGTTCGCGATCACGATGGCGTCCGGCTACTGGGCCCAGACCGATTGGAAGGAGGTCGGGAAATTCTTCGGCACCTTCGCCAAGACGCTGCAATACAGCTATTTGTTCGGCGTCGTGCCGGCGCTGATGATCGGCGCCATCGACGACATCCTGTATCACGTGCGGCGGCTTCCCTGGTGGGTGCGCATATGCATCGTGGGCGCGATCGGGTTCACGGTCACGGAACTGCTCTATGGCTCGCGCGGCCCGGACACCGGCGTGACGCAGTTCATCCTTTACGGGCTGGTCGGCGGCGTGCCCGCGGTGCTGTCGTCATGGCTGGCGCACAAATATGCCGACGAACAGGCACCGGTGCATTCGACGTAAAAGCGCGACAATTTGGCACGACGGGCAAATCAGTTCTGATTGCCAGAAATCGTGTCAAGTTCTAAATTTCTGAAAATCAAAAATATTTCCCTTTCCTTCGACCCCAAATCACCTGCACATCTATGCCCATCCCGTCCCACTCAGAGGGGCGTCGGCCGTCGTCACGACGAGGGGCGGGTTGCGGTGGACGTTGAGGTTGCGATTGACGGTCGTGACTGACGCGTACGGCGAAAGCGTGTGGTCCTGGCGCCCGTAACGGCGTCAAGTCTTTCGGGAGCTAACGCTTTCGAGGGGCGACGGTGGCAATAGAGGCCGTCTCACCGGGGAGAGCGCGTTATAAGCCGTAAAGCCATTGCGCAGGGAATGTCGGATGTTCGCACGCGAGACCGCGGGTGCAGCGCGCATCCGGCATTCCCTGCGCCCTCTGATTTTTTCGAGGGCGCGAACGACACGCACACCCCGGGCGCTTTGCGCCGCGGGAAGGCGAAGGTGTATCCCCGTCGTCCCGGCGCAGGCTGGGCCCCATACGCCGCGGCCCTTATTGTTGAAGGTGGAAGATAACGACCTGCGTGCAAAAGCAATCATTGCCGGTGGCTACGGGTCCCGGCCTGCGCCGGGACGACATTGCTGTTTGAAATTTGAATCTGAATTCCGCGTGATTGCGAAGAGCGAGCGACGAAGCAATCCATTCTTGCTTTGCGGCCCGATGGATTGCTTCGCTTCGCTCGCAATGACGGAAGCGGTTCCTGCGCGGTTGGGACGGACTTCGACGGCCGCACGGGTGATAACTCAGCAAGTTCAGCGATAATTTGACGCAACTTGCGCGCGCCTTTTGCGTTACCATCTGATGGCCATGACAAACGACGATATTTTTGTGCCGAACCGCGCCCGCACCGAACGTCCCTCGCAGGCACGGGCGAAGGGCCGTGGGCCTGTGATCGACCAGGAGGGGCGCGAAATCCCCGACCCCAGCCTGCGCGGGCAATTCGAGGGTTTCCGGATCGACTTCGGGAATTCCAGCGCCAACCCGTTCGGCAATCTCACCCGCGAGCAGCGGCTGGCGCGGCTGGAAGCGCTGTCGAAACTGCTCGACGTCGCCTTCATCGTGCCGGGCACCAATATCCGCTACGGCATCGACGGCCTGATCGGGCTGATCCCTGTCGTCGGCGACATCATCACGACAGCGATCTCGCTGTGGGTGGTGCGCGAGGCGCGCGCGCTCGGCGCGCCCTGGCACATCACGACGCGGATGCTGGCCAATGTCGCGCTCGATGGCGTGGTCGGCCTGGTGCCGGTCGCAGGCGACGCCTTCGACGTCATGTTTCGCGCCAACGTCCGCAACGTGCGGATGCTCAAGCGCTGGCTCGACAAGCAACCGCGCTTGTGACCACCGCTCTACCGTCATGCCCGGCCTTGTGCCGGGCATCCACGACTTCCTTTACGTAGCCAAGAAAGACGTGGATGGCCGGGCATAGGCGAGCGTAAGCGATGCCGTCCTTCAGACGGCTAGGCCCGGCCATGACGGAGACTAAAGAACACGCGAAAAAATGCCCCCGGACATCGTCCGAGGGCAGACAGCTCGAAAGCTTACTGTTACGCAGCGTCGGCGCTGGTTTCGGTCGCGGCGGGCGCGCGGGGACGGCGCGTCAGCGGGAAGGCCTCGCTCTCATAGAGCGTGCGGATGCCGCTCTGGTCGAAGCGGGCTTCCTCGACCTGCAGATAGGCGCCGTTCAGCGAGTCCGCCGGCAGCTCCTCGATCGCGAAGCGAACCGCTTCGGCCGCGGTGCCAAAACGCCGATATGCAAAGCCGGCCCGCTTCTTCTTGCGGATCGCGGCAGGAAACAGTTCGGCAGCGGTATCGTAGCTGAATGGACGCATGGTTTGTGACCTCAATCTTTTTGGCTCGTTCGTCGAGCGAGTGGGGATTGGATGACGGTGGGCCGCTATCCCGGGCGGCGCGCCGTGCACGTCATTTCGACCCCCAATATAAGCCTGTTTGACAGAAATGCGACTCCTGATGCGCAGATCGGGGGTGATGCTGAATCCGCGCATGGCTGGCTTTTGGTCCGTTTCGGACCGAAATAAGCCCTGTTATTTCAATGGGCTATGACGCCTAAAGTTTGCGCAGCAGGACCAGGATGAGCAGCACGATCAGGATCACCCCGATAAGCCCCATGCCGGAATGGCCGAGACCATAGCCGTAGCCGCCAAAACGGCCGGAGAAGCCGCCCAAGAGGAAAATAATCAGGATGATGATCAGTATCGTGCCAAGCGACATGGCGACCTCCTGAAAGCGTGGCCGGCGTCAGGTGAAAACGCCCCGCGGCCCGGAGCAAAGCATACTCCAGGCCGCGAGTCCTCGCTCCGCCGAAAGGGGGAATTGTCATTCCGGGGCGCATCGGAGATGCGAACCTCAGATGCGCAATTGCGCATCGGGGAATCTCGAGATCCCCGGTGCGCAATTGCGCACCTGAGGTCCGCTTCGCGCCCCGGGATGACGCGCTTAGCGCGTCATTTTTTGCTCTCGTCGATCGGCAGCACCTTCAGCGGCGTCGCATAGGGCTCGACGCGCAGCGAGTCCGAGGCGAGCAGGCCGATCTTGTGCAGCGGCGCCTGTTCGAGGTCGCCCGAGGCGGATTTGTGCACGGCGTATCGCCAGACGCTCATCGAGCCCTTGGCCACCAGCATCTTGGCGATGCCGCCGGCGTTCTTGCCGTCCATCTGCGCCAGATCGTCCTCGGCGATGCCGATGACGATTTCATCTTTCGCGGTAATGACCTTGAACAAGGAGACCTTGTCGGCGGCAAAAGCGGGCTGGATCACAACGCTCTCCATGATGAGGGTGGCTGCGCCGAGACCGAGCAGCAGACGTTTCGATATTTGCATTGAACTTTCCTTGATTTGCGCGCCGGGCAAATCGGAGAAGCCCCCCTGAAAATGAAAAACCCCGCGCGACCAGCTCTTGGTCGCACGGGGTGGGAAATGAGTTCGAATGATTGGTGTGATTATTATCCATCCTGTCGTCATGGCCGGGCTTGTCCCGGCCATCCACGTCTTATTGGCGGCACGAAGAACGTGGATGCCCGGGTCAAGCCCGGGCATGACGAGTGAGGGGCGACGGCGGCTGACGCTATTTCGGCTGCAGCTTCAGCGCGGCCGAATTGATGCAGTAGCGCAGGCCGGTCGGTCCCGGGCCGTCCTCGAAGACGTGGCCGAGATGGCCGTTGCATTTCGAGCACAAGACCTCGGTGCGGATCATGCCGTGGCTGATGTCGCGTTCCTCGTCGACATGGCCATCCGCGGCGGGTGTGGTGAAGCTCGGCCAGCCGCAGCCGGAATCGAACTTGGCGTCGGATTCGAACAGCGTCTGCCCGCAGCCGGCGCAGGTATAGGTGCCCTTGCGGTGCTCATGCTCGTATTCGCCGGAGAACGGCCGCTCGGTCGCCTTTTCGCGCAGCACCGCATACTGCATCGGCGTCAGCTCGCGGCGCCATTCGGCCTCGCTCTTCTCGACCTTGGTCTTGGTGTCGGACATGGAGTCTCCTTTGAATTTGGTCCCTCAGTTGCTGGCCTTCGCACTGCTCACCAACGTCGGCTTGTCGAGGTAGTCGCTCGCAAAGATCTTCTTGAGGTTATGGACCTTCGGGATGTCGTTGAAGGCAATATAGGGCTGGTTCGGGTGCAGCGTCATGTAGTCCTGGTGATAGGCCTCCGCCGCGTAAAACGCCTCCAGCGCGCCGACCTTGGTCACGATCGGCTTCTTGTAGACCTTGGCGGCGTTGAGCTGGGCGATATAGGCCTCCGCGACCTTTTTCTGCTCGTCGCTGGTGGTGAAGATCGCCGAGCGATATTGCGTGCCGGTGTCCGGGCCCTGGCGGTTCAGCTGGGTTGGGTCGTGCACGACCGAGAAGAATATCTGCAGGATCTTGCCGTAGCTGATCTTGTTCGGGTCGTATTTGACCTCGACCACTTCCGCATGCGCAGTGGTTCCCATCGAGACCAGATTGTAGTCGGCGGTCGCCTTGGTGCCGCCGGCGTAACCGGACACGGCATTGACCACGCCCGCGGTGTGCTGGAACACGCCCTGGACGCCCCAAAAGCAACCGCCGGCAAGGACCGCGGTCTGGAGGCCGCTGGCCGGCTGCACGTCGGCGGCGGGCGGGGGGATGATCACGGCTTCTTCCGCGGCGCGCGAGGGGGTGACGGCGAACGCGGCAATGGCGAGCGCGCCGATGGCGGCGGCGCACAGCGAAAGGCGGCTGGATCGGCGAGGGGACATGGTTTCCTCTTGGGGCTGTTGGAAGGCAGTTTAGAGCGGGAGCCGCGTTTCGCAATCGGCGCAGCTTCCTCAGATACGCAGAGATACGGGCCTGGGCTCATTTTGTTACGGCCGGCGACACACGAGTTCGTGAATAAAACCGCGCCGGCGCAACACGTTAGGCGCGATGTTTGGCCACGCTTGACCGGACCTCGCACAGCTTCCCACAATGAACCGCCGGCAGCCTCCGGCGACCAAAATTCATGCGCCGGAGCGTTTCACTGATGTTGCGCGCCTTCTTCCTGGTCATCGTCACCCTTGTCGCCGCCGGCCCCGCGCGGGCGGCGGGCGAAATCGACACCTGCCGGAACAAGGATGCGGAACCGGTCGCAAGGCTGGCCGCCTGCGATACCGTCATTGCCGACAACAAGATGCCTGCCAAGGCCAGGGCGGGCGCTTTCGGAGTTCGCGGCGATGCGCTGATCAAGAAGCGCGACTATGACGGCGCGATAACGGCCTTCAACGCGGCGATCGAACTCGTTCCCGATAACGCCGGATACATCAATTCGCGCGGCCTCGCCTATAGCAGCAAGGGCGACGACGAGCGGGCCCTGGCCGACTATGCGCAGAGCTCGAAACTGCAGCCGAATTTTTCCAGCCCCTACAACAACCGCGCCCTTATTTTCATGCGTCAGGGCGACCTGCAACGCGCCCTCACCGAACTCGATTCCGCCGTCAGGCTCGCGAACAACGACGGCAGCCGCTACAATCACCGCTTCAACCGGGGACGCGTGCAGACCTACCGCAAGCAATACGACGCGGCGCTCGCCGATTTCGCCGAGGCGAAAAAGATCAATCCCGACGCCCCGCAGGTCACGGCCTACCGTTGCATCACCTACACCGAGATCAGGAAGTTCGACGAAGCGATCGCGGATTGCAACGTGGCGTTGGCCCACACGCCGAATTCGGTCTATGCGATGACCAGCCGCGGCAATGTCCATCTGGCGAAGGGCGATCTCGACGCCGCGCTGAAGGACTACAACGAGGCGCTCAAGATCAACCCGAACAATATCCGCGCCCGTGCCAACCGCGGCAAAGTGTTCGAAAAGCGCGGCGACGTCGTGGGTGCGCGCAGCGAATACCGTTCGGCGAGCGCGGCCCTGACCAAGTTCGATGATATCGATGCGGCTATTGCCCGCCGCTTCGCCAAGGAGCGCCTGGCGGCGCTGACGACCGCAGCCCCCGCGTCATCAGGTCCGCGCAAGGTCGCCTTGATTGTCGGCAACAGCGCCTACAAGAACGTGCAGCCGCTCGCCAATCCGGCGCGCGACGCCAAATTGATCGCGTCCACGCTTCGCGAGCTCGGCTTTGCGACCGTCACGCTGGCGCCGGACCTCACCCGCGACAAGTTTTTCGCTGCCCTGCACGAGTTCGGCACGCAAGCCGAGAAGGCCGATTGGGCGGTGGTCTATTATGCCGGTCACGGCATGGAGATCGGCGGCGTCAACTATCTGATCCCGACCGACGCCAAGCTCGCCGCCGACCGCGATGCGGAGACGCAGGCGGTGGCGCTCGAGCAATTGATCGCCGCGGTTTCCGGCGCGCGCAAGCTGCGGCTGGTGATACTCGATGCCTGCCGCGACAATCCGTTCGAAAAGAACATGCAGCGGACCATTGCGCTGAAGCTGGTCAACAAGGGCTTTTCCAACATCGAGCCGGAGGCCGGCTTCATGGTGGTCTACGCCGCCAAGCACGGCGAGACGGCGCTCGATGGCGATTCCGTCAACAGCCCGTTCGCAACCGTGCTGGCGCGTGAACTCAAGACGCCTAAGGTCGAGGTACGGAAACTGTTCGATATTGTCCGCGACGACGTCTGGAAGATGACCAAGCGCGCGCAACAGCCGTTCACCTACGGCTCGCCGCCGGGAAGGGAGGATTTTTATTTTGTCGCGGAGAAGTGACGCCCTGGCGTCATTCCGGGATGGTGCGCTAGCACCAGACCCGGAATCTCGAGATTCCCCGATGCGCAATTGCGCATCTGAGGTTCGATGCTTCGCATCGCCCCGGAATGACCGTTTCCCTACACCACCACGCTCAGCCGCTTCGCGGCGCGCGTGATGCCGGTGTAGAGCCAGCGCGCGCGGCTGTCCTGGAACGCAAAACTTTCGTCGAACAGCACCACGTCGTCCCATTGCGAGCCTTGCGACTTGTGCACGGTCAGCACATAGCCATAGTCGAACTCGTCATAGGGCTTGCGCTGCTCCCACGGGATGGTCTCGATGGCGCCGCCAAAGCAATCGCCGCGCACCGAGACCTTGGTCACCTTGTGGCCGAAATCCTCATCGGGCGACAGCCGCATGGTGATGATCTTCGATTTCGACTGCGCGCGCGACTTGACCCGCCACAGGCCGCCGTTGAACAGGCCCTTCTTGCGGTTGTTGCGCAGGCAGACCAGCTTGTCGCCAGCGACCGGCAAGGGATCCTCGATGTTCTGTTTCTGCCGCACCCGCATGTTGTAGGCGCGGCGCGTGTTGTTGCGCCCGACCAGTACCTGATCGGCCTTCATCACCCGGTCCGGGTCGAGTTCGTTGCGCGACACCACCTCGCTCTCGCCATGGCGGCCGATCTCGAGTTCGCGGCCCTCGCGGATATCCATCGACATCCGCACGATCGGATCGTCCTGGGCCTGGCGATGCACCTCGGTCAGCATCGCGTCGGGCTCGCAATCGGTGAAGAACCCGCCGCCCTGAATCGGCGGCAGCTGCGCGGGATCGCCGAGCACCAGCAACGGACAGTCGAACGACATCAGATCGCGGCCGAGCTCGGCGTCCACCATCGAGCATTCGTCGATCACGATCAATTTGGCCTTCGAGGCCGGCGCGTCGTCCCACAGTTCAAAACTCGGCTGCTCGACGCCGGATTCGCGCGCGCGGTAGATCAGCGAATGGATCGTGGAGGCGTTGTCGCAGCCCTTGTTGCGCATCACCAGCGCGGCCTTGCCGGTGAAGGCCGCGAATTTCACCTCGCCGTCGACGCCGTCGGCGATGTGCCGCGCCAGCGTGGTCTTGCCGGTTCCGGCATAGCCGAACAGCCGGAATACCGGCGGCGTGCCGTTCTTGCCGGGCTTTGCCTTCATCCAGTCGGCAACGGCCTTCAGCGCGGAATCCTGATGCGGCGTAAACGTGGTCATTTGGTCTCGGCGGAGGGGCGAGCGGGCCGTGATCGGCCGCGACTCAGGCAGACCCTCAAGCTAACCATTCGCGCGTTCCATGCAAGCCGGCTTCCGCGGCGCGGAATTGGAGTTTCACGGCCGAGGCTAGACTTGCTCCCTGCCGCGAATACACTGCAACAAAACAACAATCGGGAGCGACGTCATGAAGTTCGGCATCTTTTATGAGCTGCAACTGCCGCGCCCGTGGGAAGAGGGCGATGAGCTGCGGCTCTACCAGAATGCCCTGACGCAGCTCGAGACCGCCGACCGGCTCGGCTACGACCACGCCTGGGTCGTGGAGCACCATTTCCTGGAAGAATATTCGCATTCGCCGTCGCCGGAATCGTTCCTCGCCGCCGCCTCCCAGCGCACCAAAAGAATCCGGCTCGGCCACGGCATTTTCCAGCTCACCACCAACCATCCCGCCCGCGTCGCCGAACGCGTCGCGGTGCTCGATCTGCTCAGCAACGGCCGCTGCGAATTCGGCATGGGCGAGAGCGCCTCGATCACCGAACTGACGCCGTTCGGCCGCGACATGGAAACCAAGCGCGAGGTGTTCGAGGAAGCGGTGCAGGCGATCTTTCCGATGTTCACCAAAGTCGGCACCGAGCATCACGGCAAATATTTCGACATCCCCTTGCGTAACGTGGTGCCGAAGCCGGTACAGAAGCCGCATCCGCCACTGTGGATGGCGTGCTCGCAATTGCAGACCATCGAACGCGCCGGCGAGAACGGCTTTGGCGCGCTGGGCTTTCAGTTCGTCAGCGCGGAAGCGGCGCACGCCTGGGTGCACGCCTATTACAACGCGATCACCAAGCGGCTGAAGAAACTCGCCGACTACGAGATCAACCCGAACATGGCGCTGGTGTCATTCTTCATGTGCGCCAAGACCGACGAGGAGGCGCGGGCGCGCGCCGATGGCGCGACCTTCTTCCAGTTCGCGCTGCGCTATTACGGCGCGTCGCAGAACCGGCAGCGCCCCGATCCCGGCACCGTCAACATGTGGGACGAATACAACAAGTGGAAGCGCGAAAATCCGGAGGCGCAGGAGGCCGCCCTTCGCGGCGGCCTGATCGGCTCGCCGGAAACCATCCGCAAGAAGTTGCGGCGGTTTCGTTCCTCGCACATCGACCAGGTGATCCTGCTCAACCAGGCCGGCAAGAACAGCCATGAGCACATCTGCGATTCGCTGGAATTGTTCGCCAGGGAAGTGATGCCGGAATTCCAGCACGATCCCGAGCACGAAGCCTGGAAGGCCGGCGTGATGGGCGGCGCGATCCAGCTCGAGGAAATCGACACCGAGGCGTTCAGGGATCGCTACGGCAAGCTGGCGGTCAGCGTCGCGCCGACGCCGAAAGTTGCGGCGGCGGGATAACCGGCAGGTCTTGCGAAGGTGTCTCGATCAGGAGGCGTCGAACAGCGCGATAGCCCGTTCCTTGACAGCTCCGCCGCTGCCATCCTCGCGCGCGATCAGGACGTAGTCCGTGCACGGCACTCCCGATTTTGCGGTGGTCAAGCGCCTGTGGACTTTCGCGCCGTGAACAATATTGAAGTACAGCGCCGCGCATTCATCCTCCAGCTGTCGGAAGCATGAGAGCTCTTCGCGCGCGCCGGCGAGATGCCGGATGGTGTAATGCGGGATCATGTCTGATGCGGCCCAGTACGTTTCGTTGAGTAGCCATCCGCCGGAAAGTTCAGAATTCTAGTGAAATCCCCAGACGATCATGGCCAGCAGTGCCGCTTGGCAGATGATCGCTGCCGCCATTTTGATTGGATAGATCGTGCTGCGTTGAATCATCGGTGACCTTTGCGCTCGCTCGCGTGGCCGTGACGAGTCATCTCGAACGAGGTCGATTATTCCCTCGGGGCGTTGCTTTTTGAATTCCAAAGCTACGCAGGTTCCCCGCACAACATTCTCCGGATGCAGCCAACCACAGAAGAAACTTCAACGGCCGAGGCCAGGGGGCGGCACCGGATGCCGACCCTTGTCCGTTTCATCTGAGTGGTGAGTTAGTTCGATCCGGCGGCCGCCGCCGTAAAGCTGCGATCGACGGCCTTGCTGACATCGAGCGTCTTGGAGAGGATGCCGTAGCGTGTGGCGCGGTCGGATGCCGCCTGAACTTCCTTGACGATACCGGTATCGATCACGATCGGGCTGGTTTTTTGCGCGGTGTAGGCGCTGAGCAGCACGTCTTCCGGCAGCTTGGTCAGCTCGGACGTGTTCCTGGCATATTCGGGCAGATGATCCAGCGACCACAGCCGCGCCTTGTTGAGCCGCTGCACGAGATCCTGCACCGCCGCGCGCTTGGTGGCGATGGCGGAATCGGATGCCACGATGAAGGTGATGGTGGGCGTCAGGCCTTCGCCGTTGGCGACGACGCGGGCCTTATCCTTCAGCGTCGCGTAGGAGACGTAGGGCTCCCACACCGCCCATCCGTCGATCGAGCCGGCGACCAGCGCGATCTTGGCATCGACTGGACCCAGCGGCGCGAAGGTCGCGTCGTCGACCTTGTAGCCGGCTTTCTCCAGCGTCGCGTCGATCAGGAACTGGCCCCAGCCGCCGCGCGTTCCGGCCAACCGCTTGCCTTTCAAATCCGCCGCCGTCTTGATCGGCGAATCCTGCCGGACCAGGATCGCCTGGGTGCGGGCATCGGAGCGCGTACCGCCAATCGCCCTGATCGGTGCACCGGTGGCATAGACGGTGAGAAACGACAGATCGCCGGTGTAGCCGACATCGAGCGCGCCGGCATTCAACGCTTCGAGAATAGGCGCCGCGGCAGGAAATTCCGACCATTCGATCTTGTAGGGAAGATCCCTCGCCAATCCCGCGATTTCGAGCAGCGAACGGTTGCCGCCCTTCTGGTCGCCGACGCGCAGCGTCACGGTGTCCGCTGCCATGGCCGAAGCTGTTATCGCCAGCCCCAGCGCCGCGCCGACCAGCGTGGCGCCAAATTTACGGATGCGTGAGCGCGTTGTTGATTCGAGTTTGTTCATGCCTTTGTTCTTTCCGGTGTGATCCGCCGCATTGCGTGAGGCAATCAGCGACGCACCAAGCGTACGAGCGACTGCTCCGCAGTCAATGAAATGGCTGACTGAATATTTTGATGCACCGGCAATGATCGCCTCGCTACTCACGCGCGAATAAAAATTGTCTGCTGTGCGGCTTGAACTCGTTCGAAATCGGAAGAATTGAATCGATGCGGAAGCGCTGCATATTTTGCGAGCGCGCAAAAACCGTTTCATCGCACGTCGATATCAATGTGGAGATAATCTCTCCGTTCGCTTTCACATTCAAAATTCCATTTCATTGACGACGGCGTTGCTGCCGCGCATCATTTGAACGTCAGATCAACGGGGCGAGATCGGAGTCTCGCGGGGATTGAACCGAATAACCGATCGCCAGTGTGGAACATAACGGGCCGCAGCATCCACGTGCTGCGCCGACGGCGGCGCCATGCCGTTTTGAGAGCAGGAGTGCAGGATGTCACGAGATGGAAAGAACGACGTAACGCGGCTGGATCGCCGAACGCTGTTGCGCGGCGGAGCTGCCGCGGCGCTCGCCGCGCCGCTAGGCGTGTTTGGCGCGCAAGCCTTCCCGTTTCGTGCGGCCACGCCCGGCATCGACTTCTCGGAGTTTCCGATCTGCAGGACCGCTTCCAACGCGCCGGCGCTCACCGGGGCGCCGCGAAAGCTGAAACTGTCATGGAATGCCGGCGCGGTCTGCCTCGTGCCGGTTCCGGTGGCGATCGACCAGGGCATCTTCAAGAAACACAATCTCGACGTCGAACTGATCAACTACAGCGGCTCGACCGATCAGTTGCTGGAAGCGATCGCGACCGGCAAGAGCGACGCGGGGCTCGGCATGGCGTTGCGCTGGCTGAAGCCGCTGGAGCAGGGGTTTGACGTCAAGATCGCGGCTGGAACCCATGGCGGCTGCATGCGCGTGTTGTCGCGCACCAATTCCGGTGTCGACAAGCTGACCGACCTCAAGGGCAAGATCGTCGCGGTTGGCGATCTCGGCGGGCCGGACAAGAATTTCTTTTCGATCCAGCTTGCCAAACAGGGCATCGATCCCAACAAGGATGTCGACTGGCGCGCCTATCCCGGCAATCTGCTGCAGCTCGCTGTCGAGAAGGGCGAGGTTCAGGCGTTCCTCGCCTCCGATCCGATTGCCCATATCTGGCTGAAGGACAGCGCCTACAAGGAGGTCGCTTCCAACCTCGACGGTGAATACAAGGACAAGACCTGCTGCATCCTCGGATTGCGCGGCAGCCTGGTTCGCGAAGAACCGCAGGTCGCACGCGCCATCACGCAGGCGCTGCTCGATGCCGCCATGTTCACCGCGCAAAACCCCGACGTGGCCGCGGCTTCGTTCCAGCCTTACGCCCCCAAGACGGCGAGCCTGCAGGATCTGCAGGCGATGGTCCGTTACCACACCCATCATCACCATCCCGTCGGCGAAGTGTTGAAGCGGGAACTGAAGGCTTATGCGGACGACCTGAAGAGCGTTTCGGTCTTCAAGGCCAGCACCGACACGGCGAAATTTGCGGAGCGGATCTATGTCGACGTATTCGGCGTCTAAGACGGTCGCGCTGGCGCAATCGGCGGAAGAAGGCGCAGCACTTTCAGGGCGGCCGCTGTCGCTGGCGTTCTCCCTTCCGGCAGGCGGGACTGGCGTGTTCGCAAGCCTGGCGTGGGTCGGGTTTGGCATATCGTGCCTGTGGTGGCCGGATATCGGCGACTGGACGCGCACCCATCAGCTTGCCGCCGCTGCCTTCGTCATCTCCGGCGCCATTTTCCTGGCGACGGTGGCGGGCAGCCGGCTCGGGCGGTTCAATGCCGGCCTGCAACGGCGTGCGCCGTGGCTGCTGGTATCGGCGTTGTTCCTGACGCTGTGGGAAGTCGCGACCGCAAAGTTCGGGTGGCTGCCGCTGCCGTTCTTTCCGCCGCCGCAGTCCATCATCGAGGTCTACACCGATGATCTGCCCAAGCTGCTCGACAGCATTTTTGCTTCCGTAAAGCTTCAGCTCGGCGGATACGTCATTGGCGCCACCGTCGGCTTCCTGACCGGTGTGTCGATCGGCTGGTCGCGCAGCGTCGGTTACTGGGTGCATCCGGTGCTGCGGTTCATCGGCCCGTTGCCGGCGACGGCATGGTTGCCGATCGCGTTCTTCACGTTTCCGTCGAGCTGGAGCGCCTCCACCTTCCTGATCGCGCTGGCGACCGGATTTCCGGTCACGGTGCTGACCTGGTCCGGCGTCGCAAGCGTCAGCAACGCGTATTACGACGTGGCGCGGACGCTCGGCGCGAAGCCGTCGTTCCTGGTGCTGAAGGTCGCGATTCCCGCAGCCTTGCCGCATGTGTTCGTTGGCCTGTTCATGGGCCTAGGATCGTCGTTTGCGGTGCTGGTCGTCGCCGAGATGATCGGCGTCAAGGCCGGGCTCGGCTGGTATCTGCAATGGGCGCAGGGCTGGGCGGCGTATGCCAACATGTATGCCGCGTTGATCGTGATGTCGCTGCTGTGCTCGGGCGCGATCACGCTGCTGTTCCGGACGCGCGACCGCCTGCTGATCTGGCAGAAGGGAGTCGTCAAATGGTAGCGCATGCCTTGGCCGAAGCGGTCACCTATCCGGCCGTCGGCGCCTCGCTCGATGTCGAACGCATCAGCCACGCCTTTGACATCGACGGCAATGTCTTGCCGGTGCTCGACGATGTCAATTTCAACGTCAAGCCCGGTGAGTTCATCGCACTGCTCGGTCCCTCCGGCTGCGGCAAGTCGACCTTGCTGCGGCTGGTCGCGGGGCTCGAGGCGCCGCGATCGGGCGTGCTCCGCGAGGACGGCGATCCCGTCACCGGACCGTTCCCATCCCGGGTCGTGGTGTTTCAGGATCCAACACTGTTTCCGTGGCGAACGGTCTGGAACAACGTCGCGCTTGGGCTGGAGGCGCAGGGCATCCTGAAGAGCCAGCGGCAGCGTGTCGATGCCGCGCTTGACCTCGTCGGGCTGTCGCAATTTCGCAATGCCTATCCGCATCAATTGTCTGGTGGTATGGCGCAGCGTGTCGCGCTGGC
Source organism: Bradyrhizobium sp. AUGA SZCCT0176 (assembly GCF_018130145.1). GTDB lineage: Bacteria > Pseudomonadota > Alphaproteobacteria > Rhizobiales > Xanthobacteraceae > Bradyrhizobium. The sequence continues at coordinate 968,491 of NZ_JAFCMB010000001.1, forward strand.
GCGGGCGCTGGTGAACGATCCAAAGATCCTCATCCTCGATGAGCCGCTCGGCAAGCTGGATTCCTTGACGCGGATCACGATGCAGGCTGAAATCGTGGCGCTGTGGCAGCGCAAGGGATTTACCACGCTGCTAGTGACCCATGACGTCGAGGAAGCCTTGTTCCTCGCCAACCGCGTCATCGTGTTCAGTGATCGTCCCGCGCGCATCAAGGCCGACATCGCGGTCGATCGGCCGTATCCGCGGCACCGCGGTGATCCCAGGCTGGCGGAGCTGCGCCGTAACATCCTTGGCCTGCTCGGATTGGATGCCACATGGTGAGCGCGATCAACAGTTCGATACGCAAGGAGCCGCCGGCGGAGGCCGCGCCGGTGCCGTACGATTGCGCGCGGGCGCTGGCTTCCGAATTCGCAGCGCGCGCTGCGCAGCATGATCGCGACGCCAGTTTTCCGTTCGAGAATTTCAAGGAGCTTGCCGAGGCGGGATTGTTGGCGCTGACCGTGCCGACGGCGCTCGGCGGCCACGGCGCGGGTGCGCTCGATACGGCGCGCATCCTCGGCATCTTCGGCAAGGCCGATCCATCGACGGCGCTGGTGCTGTCGATGCACTACATCCAGCATCTGGTGATGGCGCGCAGCACACGCTGGCCGGGGCGTCTCTCCCGCAAGCTGGCGCGGGAGGCGGTCGACGGCGTGGCGCTGATCAATGCGCTGCGGGTCGAGCCGGATCTGGGCTCGCCTGCGCGCGGCGGACTGCCGGCGACGATCGCGCGGAGAACCGAGACGGGCTGGCGGCTCTCTGGCCGCAAGGTCTATTCGACCGGTGCGCCGATCCTGAAATGGTATGCGGTGTGGGCGAAGACGGACGAGCCGGAAACGCGCGTCGGTCTGTTCCTGGTGCCTGCGGGATTGCCGGGGACGCGGATTATCGAAACGTGGGACCACCTTGGCCTGCGTGCCAGCGGCAGCCATGACGTCGTGTTCGAAGACGTCGTGTTCCCGCTCGACCATGAGATCGACGTCCGCGCGCCCGAGGATTGGCGGGTGCCGGATTTCACCCAGTCCGTGGTGCATGCGATCTTCGTCGCCGCGATCTATGACGGTGTCGCCCGCGCCGCGCGCGACTGGCTGGTCGAATTCCTCAGGAATCGGAAGCCGTCCAACCTCGGCGCATCGCTGGCGACGCTGCCGAGGGTGCAGGAGATCGTCGGCGGCATCGAGGCGCGTCTTGCCGTCAATGCCCGCCTGATCGACAGCTTTGCGGGCGATTTCGACGATGGCGTGCAGCTCAGCGCCTCCGAATCCAGCATCGTCAAGCTCACGGTCACCAACAACGCGGTCGCGATTCTCGAAGACGCGCTGTCGCTGACCAGCAATCACGGCCTCACGCGCGCCAATCCGCTGGAGCGGCATTATCGCGATGTCCTGTGCGGGCGGGTTCACACGCCGCAGGATGACGCCACCCGCGTCAACGCCGGACGTCTGGCGCTCGGCGTCTGAATATCAACGAACCAATCCCAAACTCTGGAGCAAGCTCATGTCAGTGGAATTCATCGGATACATCGGCAGCAATTATTCGTCCGAAATCGTCGTGCGGAACGGCCCGATTCTCGATCGGTACTATATCGAGGCCGTTGCCAAGGCGCATCAGAACGCAGGCTTTGATCGCGCGCTGCTGGCGTTCCATTCCACCACCCCGGACGGGCTTCAGATCGGCCAGCACGTGCTTGGTGTGACCGACAAGCTCAACGTCCTGATCGCACAGCGCCCCGGCTTCACCGCGCCGACGCTCCTGGCGCGGCAGCTGGCGACCATCGATCAACTGTCCGGTGGACGGGTTGCCCTGCATGTCATCACCGGCGGCAACGCTACCGAACTGCGGCAGGACGGCAACGTCATCGACGACAAGGACGAGCGCTACGCCCGCACCAGCGAGTTCCTGGACGTGGTTCGCGCCGAATGGAGCAGCGAAAAGCCGTTCACCTATGAAGGAAAATATTATCAGGTGCAGAACGGCTTCTCGCAGCTGAAGCCGTACCGCAGCGAGGGCATCCCGATCTTTGTCGGCGGCGGTTCGGACGCGGCAATCGAGGTCGCGGGCAAGCATGCGGATACGTTTGCGCTGTGGGGCGAATCCTATGCGCAGGTACGTGATGTGACGTCGCGGGTCCGCGCCGCGGCTGCGAAACATGGCCGGCCGACGCCGCGCTTCAGCCTGTCGGTGCGTCCGATCCTCGCCGATACCGAGGAGAAGGCCTGGGCCAAGGCCGATGAAATTCTGGCGCGCGCCACCGCGCTGCAGGACAAGACCGGATATCGCAAGCCCGCGGACGGCCATGCCACCGCCGGCGCGAAGCGGCTGCTGGCGCTGGCCGAGCAGGGCACCCGGATCGACAAGCGGCTATGGACCGAGATCGCCAAACTCACCGGCGCCAACAGCAACACCACGGCGCTGGTAGGCACGCCCGAACAGGTCGCCGAAGTCTTTGGCGACTATTACGATCTCGGCATCAGCCACTTCCTGATTCGCGGCTTCGATCCCCTGATCGATGCCATCGACTACGGCCGCGAACTGATCCCGCTGACGCGTCAACTGATCGCCGGACGCAGTGTTGCCCGGGGAGTGGCAGCGGAATGATGCGCGCCATTCTCGTTGCGGGCCTGCTGCTGGGTGCGATTGCCTCGGCGGATGCCCAGACCACCCTGCGGGTCGGCGATCAAAAGGGGAATTCGCAGGCCGTGATGGAAGCTGCCGGCGTCCTCAGGGATGTTCCCTACAAGATCGAGTGGAAGGAATTCCCGGCCGCGGCGCCGCTATTGGAAGCGTTAAGCGCGGGCGCGATCGAAACCGGCCTGGTCGGCGACGCGCCGTTCACCTTCGCCGCGGCGGCCAACGTTCCGGTGAAAGCCATCGCGGCGATCCGGCAGAGCCGCGAGGGTCTCGCGGTGCTGGTCCAGAAGGACTCAGCCGTCCGCGACTTCGAAAGCCTGAAAGGCAAGAAGATCGCGACCGGCCGTGGCTCGATCGGTCATCAACTGATTCTCGCAGCCCTCGAATCGAAGGGCTGGTCGACCAGCGACGTCCAGATCGTGTTCCTCGCGCCATCGGACGCCAAGGTTGCGTATACGCAAGGCTCCGTCGATGCCTGGTCGACATGGGAGCCGTATGTGAGTCAGGAAGAAGTCCTGTTCCAGTCGCGGCGCGTGATCACGGCTGAGGGACTGACGCCGGGACTGGGCTTCCAGGTCGCGACGCCGAACGCGATCCGCGACAAGCGGCCGGAACTGGAAGATTTTGTCAGGCGGCTGACGGCCGCGCGGGCGTGGTCACAGACCAATGTCAGCGCCTACGCCGAGACGTGGGGCAGGCTGATGAGCATTCCGCCCGCGGTGCCGCTGAACTGGCTGAGCCGGGCGAAAATCCGCGTCGCGCCGATCGATGACGGCGTGGTGGCCGACGAGCAGCAAACCATCGATCTCTATTTCCGCTCGGGCCTGATCAAGCAGAAGCTCAACGCCGCCGACATCGTCGACCGCTCGTTCTCCGGGGCGATCGGCAAGGGCGCGGGTCTTTAGGCTGGCGAAGGCGGTCCGCGCAGGAAGTCTTTCTCCGGCAGCCGCTAATTTCGAAACGGCAGCCAGCTTGTGTGGAATTATTTTCTGAATAGCATTGTCGATAGCAATGCATTTGGAAGAAAGTTTTACATATGAGCGAAGTTGTTACGTCTGGCCCGGAACAGACCCGCCGCATCGATGCGATCGACCGCAAGATCCTGCGGGTACTTCAGGAAGACGCATCGCTGTCGGTAGCCGAGATCGGGGAGCGCGTCGGGCTTTCCTCCACGCCGTGCTGGAAGCGCGTCCAGCGCATGGAGAACGAGGGCATCATCACCGGCAAGGTCGCGCTGGTCGACCAGAACAAGATCGGCCTCGGGCTGTCGGTGTTCGTGTCGGTGGAGAGCGACGATCATTCAGATGCGTGGCTGAAGAAATTCGCGGCCGCCGTCAGCGCCATGCCTGAAGTCATCGAGTTCTATCGTATGGCCGGGGACGTGGACTATGTGCTGCGCGTGGTCGTCGCCGACATGCGGAGCTATGATCTTTTCTACAAGAAGCTGATCGGCGCCGTCGCGCTGAAGAATGTGACCTCGCGGTTCGCGATGGAAAAGATCAAGTCGGTCACCGCATTGCCGGTTCCGGCGTTCGAGGCGGCATAGAAGCCGCCTCGCTTAGAGCGTGTTTAGTTTATGTCTGGTTGCGAGCCACGAAGAAGGTGCGCTCCCTCTCCCGCTTGCGGGGGAGGCGCAGGCGGCCTACGGCCGCCGTCCTTGAGCTTAAGAACGCCGATGCGTAGCATCGGCTATGGGTGGGGGTGTCTCCACAATTGACACTCCCCGTGTGGAGAGAGCCCCCACCCGGCGCTTCGCGCCGACCTAAGAGCGAGCTTCGCTCGTCTCGACCCCCGCAAGCGGGAGAGGTGCAGCGAGTCTGCCGCCACACCATTCAACCCAACATCATGCCACCGGTTCGATCAGTCGCGCTTCGGCGTCCAGATCTTCGCATCGCCCGCGTTGACCTTTACTGGCAGCAATCCTTCCGCAAAGAACGCGTCGGCAATGCGTTGCTGTTCGGACAGGCCGGGCGCTGTGACGATTCCGACCTTGTAGGAACGGTGACTGTTGGCTTCCTTCACCGTCGCCGCATCGATGCCCCAGAGCCCCGACAGCAATTTGGCCGCGTCATCCTGATGCGCCTTGACCCATTTACCGGTCTCGTCGAGCTTGCCGAAGATGGCATTGAGCACGTCACCGCGCCGATCGGCAAATGCAGCCGACGACAGATAGTAGCGCTTGTAGCTCGCAAGGCCGTTGCTGCCGTCGGACAGCACCCGCGCGTTGGACTGGCGCTGGGCGCCGGTCAGGAACGGATCCCAGGCCACCCACGCATCGACATTTCCGCCGATGAAGGCGGCGCGGCCGTCGGCCGGCGTCAGATAGGCCGGCGAGATATCCTTGAAGCTCAGGCCCGATTTGGCCAGCGCGGCGAGCAGCAGGAAATGACTGCCGGCGCCTTTTGTCACCGCGACCTTCTTGCCCTTCAGGTCGGCCAGCGTCTTGATGGGCGATTCCGCGCCGACCAGAATGGCCTGCGCCGACGGGGAAGCGGCTTCCTCCGCGATATAGGCAAGCCTGGCGCCTGCGGCCTGCGCGAACAGCGGCACGGTATCGGCGACATCGGCGCCGAAGTCGATGTTGCCGGTGTTGATCGCTTCCAGCAGCGGCAGGCCGCTGGTGAATTCATGCCAGGAGACGCGGACGCCGAGCGGCGCGAGCGCCTTCTCCAGCTCGCCATTGGTCTTCAGGATGGCCGTCAGCGTCGAGGATTTTTGATAGCCGATGCGAATTGTATCGGACGGCGGCGTCTGCGCGGCCACGGATGTTGCTGAAACGACCGCGATGGCTGCGATGGCTCCGATGATCGATGCGGTGCGGTTGCCCATGGAGTTTGATCTGCCTGACATTAAAGGGATCAAAACAAGCTAGAGGCCGCGCAACCGCGGTCAATAGAACCGTTCGTTCTTGTTGTCACGCGATCCGCATGACGATGCTACGCCGGTCGGCATTCGCAGAGAGAAATTCCAGGCGCATATTTGATAGGCGTTCGTCGATCTCGGCGGCGGTCGCTTATGACTTTGGGTGGATCAGGTTCCGTCGCTGCCCAATTCAAGATTAACGAATTGGCTTCGGGTAAGCGTCAAGAAAAATGCGTCGTTGTAAATCGTGTTCCGGCAATAAACGCGTCGTCGCGAGCCAGACTAACAGTGCCGTCATTGCTATTTTTGCGGAGCACTCGACAGCGTTTCAAAGCGCCACCATCATCTCTTGCATCGCATGATCGCGCACCGCCGCGAGCATGATCGTTCAGGAGAATGTGATGAAGCGTCGGGAGTTTCTCGGATTGTCGGTTGCCGGTGCCGTTGTCGCGCTGTCGCCAGGTGCGCGTGCGCAGGCGCCGGTGAAGGAAATCCGTATCGGCTATCAGAAGACCGGGGTGCTCGTGATCGCGCGGCAGCAGGCTATTCTGGAAAAGCACTTCGCCGCGAAACAAATTGCCATCAAATGGATCGAGTTCACGTCGGGCCCGCCGTTGGTGGAAGCGATGAGCACCGGCAGTGTCGACCTTGGCGCGGTCGGCGATACCCCGCCGATCTTTGCCCAGGCCGCGAATGCGAACATCGTCTATGTGGCGGGATCGCCGATCACCAACGGGCAGGGCATTCTGGTTCCCGCCAACTCCTCGATTCGCACAATTGCCGATCTGAAAGGCAAGCGGATTGGATTTGCCAAGGGCACCAGCGCGCATAACGTTCTGATTGCGACGCTGGAAAAGGCCGGTCTCACCTACGCCGATATCACACCGGTCTATCTGTCGCCGCCAGATGCTGGGCCGGCATTTGCCAATGGAAGCATCGAAGCCTGGGCGATCTGGGATCCATACTTCGCGATCGGCGAGAAAAAGCAGAACGGCCGGATCCTGATCAACGCCTACGAGGTCGCCAAGACCAATTCGTTCTATCTCGCCAACCGCGATTTCGCGAACACCAACGTTCAGCACACCCGCGACATCATCGCGGGCCTGGCGGAAGCCGCCCGTTGGGCGGAAGGAAATCGCGACGCCGTGGCAACTGCGCTCGCCGCCGTGACCGGCGTGCCGCTGGAAGTCCAGACCGTCGCGGCCAACCGCGCTTCGTTCGCGATCGGACCGGTGACGGAGCCGATCATCGAGACCCAGCAGGCCGTCGCAGATCGCTTCTTCAAGCTCGGGCTGATCCCGAAGCCGATCGTGGTTCGCGACATCGTCTGGCGCAATACCCAGACCTGAATTCGAGAAAAGCCATTCCATTCAACGCAGAGGATTTCATCATGAAGCGTTTCATCAAACGCCTGATCGCGAGCGCCATGCTGTCTCTCGCCATCGTCGGCTCGACGGTTGGCCTCAGCTACGGCCAGGACAAGGTCGTCCGCATCGGTTTCCAGAAATATGGCAAGCTGGTGCTGCTCAAGAGCAAGGGCACGCTCGAGGGCAAGCTGAAGGCCGCGGGCTATCAGGTGGTATGGACGGAGTTTCCCTCCGGGCCGCCGCTGCTCGAGGCGCTCAATGTCGGCGCCATCGATTTCGGCAACACCGGCGAAGCGCCGCCGATCTTCGCGCAGGCCGCGGGGGCGCCGATCCAGTATGTCGCCTATGAGCCCCCGGCGCCGAAGGGCGAAGCCATCCTGGTGCCGAAGGACAGCAAGCTCACTTCAGTTGCCGATTTGAAGGGCAAGAAGGTTGCGCTCAACAAGGGCTCCAACGTTCACTATCTGCTGGTGAAGGCGCTGGAGAAGGCGGGCGTCAAATATTCAGAGATCGAGCCGGTGTTTCTGGCGCCGGCCGATGCGCGCGCGGCGTTCGAACGCGGTGCGGTGGACGCCTGGGTGATCTGGGATCCGTTCCAGGCCGCCGCCGAAGCTGCGACCGGCGCGCGGACGCTCGCCGACGGCACCGGCATCGTTTCGAATTATCAGTTCTATTTCGCCTCGAAGAAGTTCATTGGCGCCGACCCGAAGATCGTCGATCTCGTGCTGGCCCAACTCAGCGAAGTCGACGATTGGGCCAAGGGCGACATTCACACCGTCGCCGAACAGCTGGCGCCGGCCATCGGTCTTCCGGTCCCGGTCGTCGAGGTCGCCCTGAAGCGGCAGTCCTACGGCATCAAGCCGATCACCGACAGCGTGATCGCCGATCAGCAGCAGGTCGCCGACGCGTTCTTCGCGCTCGGTCTCATTCCCAAACAGATCAAGATTTCCGACGCGGCACGGAGGCCGGGTTCATGAGCAACCAATCGAATGCCAATATCCTCTGGTTCCTGCCGACCCATGGCGATGGCCGCTATCTCGGCACCACCACCGGCGGGCGCGAGGTGAACTTCAATTATCTGCGCCAGATCGCGCAGGCTGCGGACCAGCTCGGCTATTACGGCGTGCTGCTGCCGACCGGGCGAAGCTGCGAAGACTCCTGGGTGGTGGCGTCAGCCGTCGCGCCCTGGACCGAGCGGCTGCGCTATCTGGTGGCTGTACGGCCCGGCCTGCAATCGCCGAGCGTCGCCGCGCGCATGACCGCGACGCTCGACCGGTTGTCGAACGGGCGGCTGCTGGTCAACGTCGTCACCGGCGGCGACCCCGTCGAGAACAAGGGCGACGGGATATTCCTCGATCACGACGCGCGCTACGCCGTGACGCGCGAGTTCCTCAACGTCTATAGCGACCTGCTCGCGGGCAAGACCGTCAATGTCGAAGGCAAGCACATCCGCATCGAGGATGGCCGTCTGCTGTTTCCGCCGGTGCAGGCGCCGCGGCCGCCGCTTTACTTCGGCGGATCGTCGGACGCCGGCATCGATGTCGCCGTCGACACCGTCGACAAATATCTGACCTGGGGCGAGCCGCCGGCGCAGGTGGCCGAGAAGATCAATCGCGTGAAAGCGGTCGCGGAGGCGCGCGGGCGAAAACTCTCGTTCGGCATTCGCCTGCATGTGATCGTTCGCGAGACCAATGCGGAGGCCTGGAAGGCGGCGGATGAATTGATCCAGCATGTCACCGACGAGACGGTGGCCTCGGCGCAGAAGATATTTTCCCGGATGGATTCGGTCGGCCAGCAGCGCATGGCGCAGTTGCATGGCGGCAGGCGTGACAAGCTCGAGATCAGCCCCAACCTCTGGGCCGGCGTTGGTCTGGTGCGTGGCGGGGCAGGGACGGCATTGGTCGGCGATCCCACGACGGTGGCGGCGCGAATCCGCGAATATCAGGATGTCGGCATCGATACCTTCATCATGTCGGGCTATCCGCATCTGGAGGAAGCCTATCGCTTCGCCGAACTGGTGTTTCCGCTGCTGTCGCTGAAGCAGCCGAACAATGTCACGCCGATCCGCGTCAATACCGGCCCGTTCGGCGAGACCATCGCCAACGAACATCGTCCCCTCGTCAAGGCATCGCAATCATGAGTCTGATCGAAAGTCTTCCGCGTGTCCGACGCCTGCGCTTGCCGCGGGCCGATGGCCTCATTCCATGGATCGTGCCGCTTGCGATCATCCTGCTCTGGCAGGTGGCCTGCGTCACCGGCTTCGTCTCGGCGCGGGTGCTGCCGGCGCCGAGCGATGTGGCGCTGGCTGGATGGAAGCTGCTGCTGTCAGGCGAACTGGTGCGCAATATCTGGGTCAGTTTCTGGCGCGCCAGCGTCGGATTCCTGATCGGCGGCAGCATCGGCTTTACTTTCGGCCTCGCCAACGGCCTGTCGCAGCTCTCGAGCAAATTGACCGACACGACGTTGCAGATGGTGCGCAACATTCCGCATCTGGCGCTGATCCCACTGGTCATCCTGTGGTTCGGCATCGATGAATCCGCAAAACTGTTCCTGGTCGCGCTCGGCGTGTTCTTTCCGATCTACCTCAACACGCTGCACGGCATCCGCACCGTCGATCCGCAGCTGATCGAGATGGGCCGCATTTACGGCATGACCGACGGCGAACTGTTCCGCCGCGTGATCTTTCCGGGCGCGTTGCCGTCGATCTTCGTCGGCCTGCGCTTTGCGCTCGGCATCATGTGGCTGACCTTGATCGTGGCGGAAACCATCGCGGCGTCGTCCGGCCTCGGCTACATGGCGATGCAGGCGCGCGAATTCATGCTGATCGACGTCGTGGTGCTCTCCATCCTGATCTACGCGTTGCTTGGCAAGCTTGCCGACAGCGCTTCACGCGCGCTGGAGCGGCTGACGCTGTCCTGGCATCCCGCCTTCCAGAAACATTGAGGCAGAAACCTTGAGGATTGAAATGCAGGAAGCTCTTCGTTTTCGCCCCGCGGATGCCGAGGCCGTGGACCAGCCCGAGTTCGTCAAGCAGGCGCGGCTGTTGCGGCGGGATGCGGACGCCCTGTTGCGCGGGCTTTCGCTGACGATCCGGGGATTGCGCAAATCGTTCGGCGCCAACGAGGTGCTGCGCGGCATCGACCTGCACATTCCGGCAGGGCAGTCGGTCGCCATCGTCGGCCGCAGCGGTTGCGGCAAGAGTACGCTGCTGCGGCTGATCGCGGGCCTTGAAACGATTACCGCGGGTACCATCAGTTTTGGCGAGGAAACGCGCGCGGAAGACGTTCGCGTGATGTTTCAGGAGCCGCGGCTGCTGCCCTGGGCCCGGGTGCTGTCGAACGTCGAGGTCGGCCTCGGCCGGGAGCGGACCTCGCCGGACGCGCAGGCCCGCGCCGACAGCGCGCTGGTCGAAGTCGGCCTTGACGACAAACGGGCACAATGGCCGGCGGTGCTTTCCGGCGGGCAAAAGCAGCGCGTGGCGCTGGCGCGTGCGTTGGTCAGCCGCCCGCGCGTGCTGGCCTTCGACGAACCGCTCGGCGCGCTTGACGCGTTGACGCGGATTTCGATGCAGCGGCTGCTGGAGCGGGTCTGGCAGGATCAGGGCTTCACCGCGATCCTGGTGACGCATGACGTCGCCGAGGCCGTGGCACTGGCCGACCGCGTTCTGGTGATCGAGGACGGCCGCATCGCGCATGACATTGACGTCAATATCCCGCGCCCAAGGCGTCGGGGTTCGGCGGAACTCGCCGCGCTGGAAGGCTCGATCCTGAAGAATCTGCTGCAAGGCACCGAGGACACTTCCGACCTGTGAGGCCATCATGAACTCCGTTGTCCGCCATATCGCGATCGACCGTCAGGTTTCCCAAGAGGTTTCCCAAGAGGTTTCCCGCGCGGTTTCCCAAGAGGTTTCGTCAGACGATTTCCGCGGCGCCATGCGCCAGTTGACGGGCGGGGTGAGCGTCGTCACGGCCGGGCGCGGCCGGGACATTTCGGGCATGACGGTGACCTCGGTGTCGTCGCTGTCGGTCGATCCCCCGGCGCTGATTGTCAGCGTCAACCGGAACGCGTCCTCATGGCCGCTGGTGCAGCGCTACGGCTTCTTCGGTGTCAGTATCCTGACGTCGGACCAGATCGACGTCGCCGAGCGCTTTGCCGGCAAGGACGGGCTCAAGGGCGCCGAGCGGTTTGCCGGCGCGGAGTGGACGACGCGCGCTTCGGGCGTGCCGCTCCTGGTGGGCGCACTGGCCGCGATCGATTGTGAGGTGGAGGAAATCGTCGAGCGGCATTCCCATGCCATTCTGATCGGCCGCGTGCTGGACCTGCAGCTCTCGACCCGCACCGCGGCGCTGGCCTATTGGCAGGGCCAGTATGTCGCGATCGATCAGAACGAGGACGCGGTCAGGCTGGCAGAGGTCAGCCTGCCACCGCCGCGAGCCGCTCGCGATAATGTCAGCCGGTCTAGTTCAGGATCGCGCTGAGGCTCGCCGGTGAGTCGATGATCACTGTGCTGCCACGCACACCTCGCCACAGAGCGGTAATGGTTTGCGCTGCACCGGCCAACGGTATGTTGACGATCAGCGTGGTTGGTACGCGGCCGGTGTTAGGTACGACTGGCGTGCCGCTCGTGAATCCTCCCACGACCGGCGACACGGCGCCATTGATCGCGATGCCGAAGATTCCGCCAGGGGACGCTGGACCCTCGGCGTAAACATAGGGCAAGTTCAGGATAATCAACGCGGAAGTGCCGACGCCTTCCGGAATGCTGAAGGTGAGCCCGGGAATCGGTACGTACGAATCGGACGTTGTCGACTGCGTCCCGCTCGTCTGCGCATATATGGTCATATCGCTCTCCCGTTGCCTGATGGAAATCTATCAACAAAAGGTTGAGCAAGGCAAATGGAATCGCGGACCGGAAAATGTGAAAATTTGGTGACGGCGGACCGGCGCGGACTGGTCGTGGCCATGGCCTTCAGCGCGCGCAGGGATTAGAAGCCTTGGAGTCGTTTTCCTCCCGATTGGGATATCGTGCCTTGGTACGCAAGCTCCTGCAAATCGTCTTACCGACGCAGTCGTTTCGGCAGCGCCACGCCGTGCGTCTGGTCCAATGCGGCGTGTAATCTGATGAAACGTATCGCGATCTGGGCATTCTACGGCGTCGGCGCGCTTGCGATCGGCTATCTCGCGCTTTACGCCTATGCGGTCTTCACCGGGCGCGATCTGCAGCCCGGCGATCCCATCCACATCTTCCGCAAGCCGGACGCACCGAGTTATTCGCGGTGGGGTTCGCAAATTCTGGCGTCATTGCCTGCGACAAACGCAAGGCGTTTGCGCAAGGGAGCGTAAGCGACGAAGCAATCCATACTGCCGTTGCGGCACGATGGATTGCTTCGCTTCGCTCGCAATGACGGTGATGGCGCTTCGGCTAGCCCGCCGCGGCAAAGCGCTGATAGTCGCCGGCGCCGGCCGGCGTGATCGGGATTCCGCCGTCGGCATATTCGTTCAGCTTGTTGCGCAGCGTGCGGATCGAAATGCCGAGGATGTTGGCCGCGTGGGTGCGGTTGCCGAGGCAATGCTTGAGCGTCTCCAGGATCAGGTCGCGTTCGACGTCGGCCACCGTGCGGCCGACCAGCGCGCGGGTCACCTGTTCGGCGGCGAAGGTGGCATGCGCCACGGCCGGTGCGGTCTTGGCAAGGTCGAGACGGTCGCCGTCCGGGGTCAGGATCGCATCGGCGCCGATTTCGTCGCCCTGCGCCATCAGCACCGAGCGGTGCATGGTGTTTTCCAGCTCGCGGACGTTGCCCTGCCAGCGGTTGGAGGTCAGCACCCGCCGTGCGTCGCTGGAGATCGGGCGTAGCGGCACGCCGTTGGCTTCGGAATATTTCTTCGCAAAATGGTGCGCCAGTTCGATGATATCCGCCGGCCGGTCGCGCAGCGCCGGGATCTTCAGATTGACGACGTTGAGCCGGAACAGCAGGTCCTCGCGAAAGGTGCCTTCGCGCACGGCGTCGGCCAGATTGCGGTTCGAGGTCGCGATGATGCGGATGTCGACCGGGACCGGCTTGGTGCCGCCGACGCGGTCGATCACGCGCTCCTGGATCGCGCGCAGCAATTTCGATTGCAGCCGCACGTCCATCTCGGAGATTTCGTCGAGCAGCAGCGTGCCGCCGGTGGCTTCCTCGAACTTGCCGATACGCCGCGCCACCGCGCCGGTGAAGGCGCCCTTTTCGTGGCCGAACAGTTCGGATTCAAGCAGGTGCTCGGGGATCGCCGCGCAATTGATCGAGATGAACGGCCGCTTGGCGCGGGCCGAGCGGGTGTGGACGTAGCGCGCCAGCACTTCCTTGCCGGTGCCGGATTCGCCGGTGACCATGACCGAGGCGTCCGAGCCCGCGATCTGCTGTGCCAGCTTGACGACCTTGCCCATCGCCTCGTCGCGATAGATCAGGTCGCGGGAATCGTTGGCGACGGCGGCGAGCACGGCGGCGATCAGTTCCGGATCGGGCGGCAGCGGGATGTATTCCTTGGCGCCGGCGTGGATCGCGGCGACCGCGGCGCGGGCGTCGTTGGAGATGCCGCAGGCCACGATCGGCACATGGATGTGTTCGGCCTCGAGCCGCATCACCAGATCGCGGATATCGAGCGCGACGTCGACCAGCATCAGGTCGGCGCCCTTGCCGCCGCGCAGCACCGCCATCGCCTGTTCGATCGTCTCGGCGTGAGTCACCGAAGCGCCGTTGTCCATCGCGATCTTGGTGGCCGTGGTGAGCTGGCCCTTCAATGTGCCAACGATGAGAAGCCGCATCATAGTCTCCTGTTCGTCTGTTCGCGCCGCTTATGCGCGTGCCGTTGTTTAGGTGCGTTCCGCCTTGATGATTTCCGTCATGGTGACGCCGAGCTTGTCTTCCACCAGCACGACTTCGCCGCGCGCCACCAGCCGGTTGTTGACGTAGATGTCGATCGCTTCACCGACGCGGCGGTCGAGCTCGAGCACGGTGCCGGGGCCGAGCTTCAACAGCTCGCCGACGTCCATCTTGGAGCGGCCGAGCACCGCAGAGACCTGCACCGGCACGTCGAACACGGCCTCCAGGTCGGCCGCAATGCGCGAGGCCTGTTCGTCTTCATTGTAGGCCAGGTCATCCGCAGGCTCGGCACTGGCGGCGTTGAGGTCCTGCAGCGGGACATGTGTGTCAGTGTCGCTCATGGTTCAGTCCTCACGGCCTTCCGGCCTGATCGCGGGACGCCATGTAGCGCCCGACAAGTTCGTTGATCTTGGCTTCGATGGCGGCTCGCTCCAGCACCACGCCGCCGTCGGCCCATTCGATCCGGCAGTCGCCGGTTGCAATCCCCGGCTCGGCCAGGATCACCAGCCGGCCCTCGAAGCCGCTCTGCGTTGCCTGCCGCTCGATCTTTTCGCGCGCAGCCTCGTAGAGGGAGTCGTTGATGCGGACCACGAGGTGCGGCGTCGCGACCAGATGCGAGAAGCAATCGCCCACCAGTCCCGTGATCTCGCCGAGCGGCTCGGCGGCAATCAGTTCGCCGCACAGTTTGCGGGCCACCGCGACCGCGACGTCGACCGCCTCGGTCTCCATCCGCGCTTCGATGCCGCCAAAGCGCGAGGCGATGCCCTTGATCGCAATGCCGATCTCTTCCAGCGCCAGCGCGGCGCGGCGGTCGCTTTCCGCCTTGGCCTCGCGCTGCGCGGCCTCGTAGCCATCGCGATAGGCACGGGCCTCGGCCGAGGCGATCTTCTGCGCGATCTCGGCAGGCGTGGCAGGACGCTCGCGCGTCTTGTCCGGCGCGCCGAAGTCCATGTCGAACAGGAATTTTGCGGGTGCGGCCATCAGTACACCAGCTCGTCGTCAGCGCGGTTCTTGGTCAAAGTGATTTCACCCTTGGCGGCCATGTCCTTGGCGAGGTTGACGAGCAGCGCCTGCGCCTCGTCGACGTCGCGGAGCCGCACCGGTCCCATCGCGGCCATGTCGTCCAGCAGCATCTTGCCGGCGCGGGAGGACATGTTGCCGAGGAAGAAGCTGCGGACCTCTTCATTGGCGCTCTTCAGCGCAATGCCGAGCTTGTCCTTGTCGATGTTGCGCATCAGCGTCTGCGCCGAGGCGGAGTCGAGCTTGATCAGATCGTCGAAGGTGAACATCAGCGCCTTGATGCGCTCGGCGGACTCGCGGTTTTCCTCTTCCAGCGAGGTGATGAAGCGGGTTTCGGTCTGGCGGTCGAAATTGTTGAAGATTTCGGCCATCACCTCGTGGGCGTCGCGGCGGCGGGTCTGCGACAGGTTCGACATGAACTCGGTCCGCAGCGTCTGCTCGACGCGCTCGATGACTTCCTTCTGCACCGCTTCCATCTTCAGCATGCGCCCCACCACGTCGAGCGCGAGGTCCTCAGGGAGGATCGCCAGCACGCGGGCGGCGTGCTCCGGCTTCAGTTTCGACAGCACCACGGCGATGGTCTGCGGGTATTCGTTCTTGAGGTAGTTGGCGAGCACCTCTTCCTGCACGTTGGAGAGTTTCTCCCACATGTTGCGGCCGGCGGGGCCGCGGATTTCGTCCATGATGCCGGTGACGCGCTCGCCCGGCAGATATTGCTGCAGCAGCCGTTCGGTGGCGTCGAAGGTGCCCATCAGGGCGCCGGAGGCCGACATCCTTGAGACGAATTCGAGCAGCAGGTCTTCGACCACGTCGGCCTCGACGGTGCCGAGTGTCGACATGTGGATCGACAGTTCGCGCACTTCGTCGTCGTCGAGCAGCGCCCAGACCTTGCCGCCATATTGTTCGCCCAGCGCCAGCATCAGGATGGCGGCGCGCTGCGGGCCGCTCAGCGGCTTGCCCTTGGGCCTTGTCGCCTGACGGCTCGCCAGCGCCGAGATGACGGTGGTGATGTCGTTGGCGTTGGTGGTTTGCGGTACGGCCATGTCAGGTCACTCGACAGGTTCGCTGAGCCATTGACGAACAATGGAGGCGGTCTCGTTCGGATTTCGTTCGGCGAGTTCACCGACCCGGTGCACGGCCTGGGCGTGGACCTGGCCCTGAACCTGGGCGACATCGATCAACGCGGCGGCGCCGCCGGCGGGAATCAGGGCCTGGCCGGGCGCGCCTTCGGCGGTGCCGTCGGCCAGCGCCGGCACGGCGGCGCCGCCGGCCAGCGCGGGAACGGCTTCGGCGGCCAGGATGCGCTTGACCAGCGGGCGGATCACCATGAACAGCACGACGAGGCCGAGCAGCATCATGACGCCGAGCTCGATGACGTACATGACGTCATCCTTGGTGAACTGGAACATGCCGAGCAGGCCGGTCGGCTCGGCGACCGGGGGCACCGACGGGGCTTCGGCAAAGCGCAGGTTCACGACCTCGACCTGGTCACCGCGCTTCTGGTCGAAGCCGATCGCCGAGCGAACCAGGGTGGCGATGCGGTCGAGCATTTCCTTGCTGCGGTCGGAATAGACCATCTCGCCTTTTTCGTTCTTGGTGTAGGCGCCGTCGACCAGCACCGCGACCGAGATCTTGTTGACCCGGCCGGCCTCGGTGACTTCGGTCTTGGTGACGCGGGAAATCTCGTAATTGTTGGTTTCTTCGCTCTTCTTGCTCTGGTCGCGCGCCGGGACGCCGGCATTGGCCTGGTTGCCGGGCAGCTCGTTGTTGACCGTGACCTGGCCGGCGTCGCCGGCGGTCGCCGAGGATTCCTCGCGGGACTGGCTGGAGCGCAGCACGCGGCCTTCGGGATCGAACTTGTCCGAGGTCTGGGTGACCTTGTTGTAGTCGAAATCGGCGGTGAGCTGGACACGGGCGCGGCCCTGGCCGACCACCGAGGAGACGATCGCCTCGACCTCGTTGCGCATCCGTTTCTCGAAGGCGGTGCGGCGCTCGTCGCCGCTCGCGCCCTCGGGATTGCTGCTGGCGCCGTCGGCGAGCAGCCGGCCGCCCTCGTCAACGATCGACACCCGCTGCGGCTTCAGGCCGTTGACGGCCGAAGCGACCACGTGGCGGATGGCGCGGATCTGCTGTGGCTCGAGGCTGCCGCGCACCCGGACCACGATCGAAGCCGACGGCTCCGGGATTTCGCGGGAGAACAGCGGCCGTTCCGGCAGCACCAGATGGACCCTCGCTGCCTGAATGCGGTCGATGGCGCGGATGGTGCGGGAGAGCTCGCCCTCCAGCGCGCGCAGATGATTGATGTTCTGGACGAAGCTGGTGGTGCCGAGCGCGTCGGATTTGTCGAAAATCTCGTAGCCGACGCCGCCGCCCTTGGGCAGGCCGCCTTCTGCCAGCTTCATCCGCAGCCGCGTCACCTTGTCCTTCGGCACCATGATCACGGCGCCTTCGTTGCGCATTTCGAAGGGGATCGCCTGGCGCTCCAGATCCTTGATGATGCTGGAGGAGTCTTCAGCCGTGAGGTCGGTGAAGAGGGTGGTCATCTGCGGCGTCGTGACGCGCATGATGACGAACGCGAAGAAGCCGATCAGGGCTGCGGTCACGGCGACCATCGCCATCAGCCGCGACGCGCCCAGGCCTCTCAGGAAAGCAACGAGACTTTGCACCAACCGCCCCCAGGGATTCGGCCCAAGATCCCAAGATTCGTACCCGGGGACCGACTGGGCAATTATTGCCTAGGGGATGGTTTCCATATGGTTAACGACCGTTAAAGTCGGTGAAGGAAGTTTCGGCATGAAAAAAACCAGCTTCGCAAAACGAAGCCGGTTTTCATCAAATCTTCCGGTTTGGAGAGTTTATTGCCGGTATTGCTGGATGCGGGTGGTCCGCAAGCCTGCAAGGCCATGCTGATCGATGGAGAACTGCCAGGACAGGAACTCGTCCACCGTCAGCGTGTAGCGGCTGCAAGCCTCCTCGAGGGAGAGCAGGCCGCCGCGAACCGCGGCAACGACTTCGGCCTTGCGGCGGATCACCCACCGTTTGGTGCCGGGCGCGGGCAGGTCCGCAATTGTTAATGGACTTCCGTCAGGCCCGATGACGTATTTTACCCTCGGGCGATGGGGTTCTGTCATGGCGTACTCACAAACTCTCAACCACTGAACTCACGGTAATAACCTACGCCGTGCGACTTAAAATTTGCCTAAGCTCAAGGGTTCAATACGAATCTCCTTGAATATGCCGGGAACAGGGGCGGCGGGGCGTCTGCGAGAGGGGCTGGGCAGGGCCGGGCGGAGGAGGAGTGGGGGGTAGGCGGATTGGAGCCGACTACATCGGCGGTCACTCCACGAGCGAGATGGAAGGAGTAATCCGCCATTTGGGCTGTTCGCTGCGGTCTCCGCTCTGAGCCTATTGGAGTTGTAACCGTGCGGCGGATTACGCCTACGGCTCCAATCCGCTTGGAGATCAGGTGTGGCGCCGGCTTCGGCTAACGGTCTCCGCTAGCTTCCTTCCGGCGTCGCGCCCTGCTTGCCAATACGCGTTCCTCGTTGAATTAATGGGATCATACTCTGCGGTCTTCAACGTCACGCGAATTCTGATCAGTGGACCGTGCTCCAACGTTATCAGCATATCGAGCAATCCGAATATGAAGCTGTCCGGATAACCCTCCTCCCGCGCTTTACTGGTGCTCTCCACGAGATCAACCACCTCAAAATGATCCGATGGTTCGACGTATATTGTTACCTTGGCGCACTCCCAAAGCGGGCCTAGACGCCTGTTGCGCTCGCCAGTGATCTCGATCCCAGACTCAACGGTCTGCGCCCAGCGCGCAGTGACGTTGTGCTTCCAAAGCTCAATGTAGTCTTTCATTCTTGTTCCATCGACGCACAGAACTCGTAGGGCGGATTGAGCCGAAGGCGTAATCCGCCATCCAGGTAATCGTCAGGTGATCATCTTCGCTAGAATCTCCGCTGGTCGATCGCGTGACGATCATTCGATATAGAGTGTTTGATAGCACAGACCCCGTTTGCGTATGTAACCGGTGCGGCGGACTACGCCTTCGGCTCAATCCGCCCTACCGACGTGCGTCGCTTCGCGCGCAAGCGGAATCTTGCGGCCAGCCTGCGACAAGTCAACCCGACGGGCAAATCAGTTCCGATTATCGGAATTCGTGTCAAGTCCTGAAATGAAAAATATTTCTGTTTACCAGAATACAAATCAGGGGCATATATCTGCCCATCCCGTCCTACTCAGAAGGGCGTCGGCCGTCGTCACGGACGTTGGGCGGGTTGCGGTGGACGCTGGTTTACGCCTAGACGACGGCGTGGACGGGCGTACGGCAAAACCGTGTGGTCCTGGCGCCCGTTGCAGGCGTCAAGCTGTCGGAGAAGCGCAAGCGGGAACGGCAGCGACGGAGTCAACCAAGAACTCGTCTCCGGGGAGAGCACGGCATAAGCCGTAAAGCCATTGCGCAGGGAAGGCCGGGTGTTCTCCGCTGCCCTGTATGCTCGTGTGCATTTTGTTTTGTGCAAACCGCACGCGAGACCGCGGGTGCAGCGCGCACCCGGTCTTCCCTGCGCCCTCTCATTCTGGGGGCAAGGAATTTCTGGCAAAGCTCGGGCGCAGTGCGCCGCAAGAATGCGGACGGTCGTCTTTGCTGTTTGAAAATTGAATCGAAGATTTTTTTCGTCGTCCCGGCGAAGGCCGGGACCCATACGCCGCGGCCTATCGGTGAGAGTGCTGGCGTTAGCGACCCTCTTCAACAACAACGGTCACGGAGTATGGGTCCCCCGATGCGCAATT
Organism: Bradyrhizobium sp. AUGA SZCCT0176; assembly: GCF_018130145.1. GTDB lineage: Bacteria > Pseudomonadota > Alphaproteobacteria > Rhizobiales > Xanthobacteraceae > Bradyrhizobium. Next base: position 988,068 of record NZ_JAFCMB010000001.1, read on the forward strand.
GCGCATCTGAGCTCAAGGCCGGGACGACGAGGACGAGAGAGCGACCCGTCAGCTCGCAGCGCTAGCTTGTCGTCGACGGGCGCACCACGCGCTTGATCTTGTCGGTCGTGTAGCTTTGTCCGCCGATCGAAAGCAGCGGCGGGGAGGCGCTGAGATCGACCGAATCCACGACGCCCTGGACTTCGGTGGAGATCGCCACGTTGTTGCCGGAACTGTCCTTGCCGGTGGCGGTCAGCGTGTAAGTGCCGGCCGGCCACTGCACGCCGTCATTGCCTTTGCCGTCCCAAACGAAACTGCTACCGCCCTGTTTCAGCGCGTAGTTGCCGCTGTAGGCAGTCTGTCCTGCCGAGTTGGTGATCGTGATGGTTGCCGAGGTGTCCTTGTCGCTCTGGAAATTCCAGGTCGCCGACTTGTCGAACGCCGCCTTGCTGCCGTCGACCGCAACCGTGTTGCCGACATAGACCAGCGCCTGCGTCGCCTGGGCGCTCTTTTCGATTTCGAGCAGCGACTTCAACTGCTCGTTGGACTTGAGCTGCTGCTCGACGCCGGCGAACTGCACCAGCTGCTGGGTGAACTGGTTGGTGTCGAGCGGATCCAGCGGGTTCTGGTTCTGCAGCTGCGTCGTCAGCAGCGTCAGAAAGGTCTGGAAATTATCCGCGATCCCCGTCGTCGCGGTCGAGCTCGTGGAGCTGCTGGAGCTCGAACTGCCCGTTGCGGGCGCCGAGACGATCGTCGTCGGCATGGTTGCATCGACTGCCATAACGCTCTCCGTTAAATCCTGATGTCCACGCCGCCGCTCGCTCCGAGCATGCGGCCATAGTTGCGGCCGGCAACCGCTGCCGGAATGCTGTCTTCTTCGCTGACGACCAGGCGATGGGCGTTGGGATTGGACTGGTTGCCGTCGTTCTGGCCCTGCGAGGATTGATCGCGCAGGCTGAATTGCAGCCCGCTATTGCCGGTCGAAAGCCCGGCATTGTCGAGCGCGCGCTGCAGCTGGTTGGCGTCCTGGCGCAGCATCGACAGCGTCTCCGGCCGCTCCACCGTCAGATGCGAGGTGACCTGGCCGTTGCGATCGACATCGATGCGGACGTCGATGCGGCCAAGCTCGGCCGGATCGAGCCGGATTTCGAAACGGCTCTTGCCGCTCTTGGCCGACGCTGCGATTTCCATCGCAAGCCCGCTGAGCGGCACCGCTGCTGATGTCGCGACGGCGACGTTGAGCTGGGGTGCCGGGACTGGTGCGGTGGAAGATGCCGGCTGCTGCGTCAGGATCGCGCCCGCGGCCTGCAAGCCGTTGTTGGATGCGCCAGCCAGCGTCTGGCTGGCGTCGGCTGTGACCGGATGCGCATGCGTGGCCGCATGGGCCGATGGTGCCGGGGCGCCGTTGCCTGCGACATCAGCTTTGGCGGCGTCGATGACACCGTTCTCGGCTTTCGGTTGGCCTGTGACCTCGGCCTGCGGCGTGACTGATGGAACGATGGTGCCGGGCGCCGGAGCCGCGGGGGCGGCGATCGTGCCGGCTGCCTTGTCCGGTTCGCCCGATGTTGCAGTGGCTTCCTTCGTGGCGACCGGCGTCTTGGCTTGCGTTGCGGTTTTCGACACGCCGGCAGCCGTCGCGGCCGCGGATGCAGCCAATGCGATGCCTGACGTGACCGTGGTGTCGGCGGGAGCGACCTGCGCGGTGACGGCTATGCTGACCTCGGTCTGGGCATCGATCTTCGCGCCCTCTGTCTTGGCGGCGTTGGCGGTCGCAGCCGGATTTGCGCTGGCATCGGCCGCCGGAGCGGTTGCCCCGGTGAGCGTGGCGGTGGCGACAATGGCGGCGGCGGCGATCGCAAGCGGCGCCGTCGCGGTATCGGTGGGAGCTTTTGCGATCGAGGCTTCCACTGTTGCCGTGGCGACAGGAATCACGGTGGCCACGGCGCTGGCCGTTACCAGTGCTGCCGTATCCTGTTTCGCTTCGGTCTGATCGGTGGCCGCAGCGTCCTCGCCGGAAGCGGGCTTGCCTTCCGCCTTGGTCTCATCCGGTTTCGAGGTGTCGGACTTGGAAGAATCCGATTTCGTCTTGGAGCGGCGGGTTGCGTCGGTCCTGGTGTCCGCCTCGGCGTTGTCGCGGGCGTTGCTGCCGGCATCGCGGCCGCTGGAATCCTGGCGCGCGTCGCTGCGCGCGGCCTTGTCGGATGCCGCTTTGTCCGAAGCCACCTTGTCCGATGCGCTGTTGTCGCGCGCCCGGTGGTCCGCCGGGCTTTGCGAATCATCGGCGCGGCGCGGCGCAGTGTCTTGGGGACGGTGGTCGCTGTTGGCAGCGGCCTTGTTGCTGTCGACCAGCGCCGCAAAGCTGTCGTTTCCGGCCGTCTGGTCGGAATCCGGCCGCCCCGACCTCGCCGTCGCGCCTTGAAAAGACACGTTTGCCATTAGTTCTGACGTGACACTAACCACGGCCGACCCTCGCGCTGAAACCTTGGCTACCTCTGAGCAAGGACCGGGCCACGCTGGGTTTCCCAAAAATATCGTTCTATTTCAATATCTTATGGTGGCGCCGGGCCGCCAGCGGAGGCCCTGGACCGGCCCCCTTTTCTGCCCGGCGGCAAGATTTGCCGTCTATTGCCGGCCCAAAACCCGGTCCGGCTGATTGCCTCCCGGGAACGCGGCCTATATTAAAGAGCGGGCTTCCGGTCCGGCCTGAAAGGGCCGAAACGGGCCTTAAGGCCTTAAATATAAAAGGCTTTTTTGAACTCTTGCCGCGCGGCGCTGCCTCGCGATTGAAGCCGATTGACCTGCCATGCCGAACAGTCTGGACCTCGAAGGCCGCCCCCAGGACACACGGATCGTGGTCGCCATGTCTGGCGGCGTCGATTCCTCGGTGACGGCTGCCTTGCTGAAGTCCGAGGGCTACGACGTGGTCGGGATCACGCTGCAGCTCTACGACCATGGCGCGGCCACCCATCGCAAGGGCGCCTGCTGCGCCGGCCGTGACATTCACGATGCCCGCAACGTCGCCGAGCGGATCGGCATTCCGCATTACGTGCTCGATTACGAAAGCCGTTTTCGCGAGTCGGTGATCGACAATTTCGCCGACAGCTACGCGCTCGGCGAAACGCCGGTGCCGTGCATCGAGTGCAACCGCTCGGTCAAGTTTCGCGACCTGCTGTCGACCGCGCGCGAGCTTGGCGCCAGCGCACTCGCCACCGGACATTATGTCGCCTCGCGGCGTCTCGCTGACGGATCGCGGGCGCTGGTGTGCGCGGCCGACGCCGATCGCGACCAGAGCTATTTCCTGTTCGCGACCACGCGCGAGCAGCTCGACTATCTGCGCTTTCCGCTCGGCGACATGACCAAGCCGCAGGCGCGCGAACTGGCGCGGCGCTTTGGGCTCGAGGTCGCCGACAAGCAGGACAGCCAGGACATCTGCTTCGTCCCGACCGGTCGCTACACCGACATCATCGGCCGCCTGAAGCCCGGCGCGATCGAGCCCGGCGACATCGTCGATCTCGACGGCCACGTCATCGGCCAGCATCAGGGCATTGTTCATTTCACCGTCGGCCAGCGCAAGGGGCTGGGCATCGCGTCAGCCGCGCCGCTCTATGTCGTCAAGCTCGATGCCGCCAGCCGCCGCGTCGTGGTGGGACCGCGCGAGGCGCTGCGGATGGACCGTATCCAGCTGCGCGACGTCAACTGGATCGGCGACGGCGCGCTGGAGCGCGTGATCGGCGCAGGCATCGAGATGTTCGTGCGCGTGCGCTCGACGCGCCCGCCGCAGCCGGCGTGGCTGCGCGCGGTCGATGGCGGCTATGAAGTCGAACTCGTCGCCGGCGAAGAAGGCGTTTCGCCGGGCCAGGCCTGCGTGTTTTACGACGCGCCCTCGGGGCAGGCGCGCGTGCTCGGCGGCGGATTCATCAGGAGTGCGACCGCACGGAAGGTTGCGAGGGCAGGGGTGCAGGATATAACGGCGCCACCGCTCGCCGAGGTGATGCGCGGCTAAAAAAATGCGGGGCATAAGGGCGGGGGCTTAAGGGAATGACTGCGGACATCGACCGCGAGGGGGTCGAAAAGGCTTATGGGCGCTGGGCGCCGGTCTACGATCTCGTGTTCGGCAAGGTGTTCGAGCACGGCCGTCAATCGACGATCGCGGAAGCCGACAAGATCGGCGGACGCATTCTCGACGTCGGCGTCGGCACCGGATTGTCGCTGTCGGATTATTCGCGCAGCACCAAATTGTGCGGCGTCGATATTTCCGAACCGATGCTGCGCCGGGCGCAACAGCGGGTTCGCGCGCTCGGCCTTTCCAATGTCGAAACGCTCGCGGTGATGGATGCCAAGAATCTGGCGTTCAAGGATTCGTTCTTCGATGCGGTGGTGGCGCAATATGTCATCACCGCGGTGCCGGATCCCGAACGCACGCTGGATGATTTCATCCGCGTGCTGAAGCCCGGCGGCGAACTCATCCTGGTCAATCACATCGGCGCCGAAAGCGGCCCGCGGCGCGTCTTTGAACTCGCCTTCGCACCGCTGGCGCGGCGACTCGGCTGGCGGCCGGAATTCCCCTGGGAACGATTGACCAATTGGGCCGCCAAACATGGCGGCGTCAGCCTGACCGAACGGCGGCCGATGCCGCCGATGGGACATTTTTCGCTGATCCGCTTCCGCAAGTCCTGAAATTGCAAGTCTTGAAATTGCAAGTCTTGAAATCAGCCGGGAACCTCCGCGGCTGCGGACCGTTTTCCTTGCATGGCAATAAAACGCTCGCTCTTTCTGTCGTGTGTTCTGATGGCGGCCTCCGGCGTGGCGGCGGCGCAAGCCCCGCCGGGTCCGGCCACTCCCCCGGTTCCGACCGCGCCGCCATCGGCTGCGCGGACCGCCAATTGCGCGCCGATGCATCCAGCGCCGCATTCCGGCGCGGCAGCACCGGAAGGCACCACCACCGGCCAGCGGGCCGAACCGCTCGGCGAAAGATTGGCCCGTTCCGATGGTGTGCTGTGCCCGCCCGCCGGCATTGATCCCGAAATGCATGCACCGGCGCCCGGTGGGGGCAAAACGCCGGTGATTCCGCCGCCCGGCAGCCCCGGCGGCGATCCTTCGATCCGGCCCAAATAGCGCCGTTTGCAGGCGCTTTTCGAGCCGGGCGGGTTTGCTTGACAGGCCCCCGACCGACTCCTTATATGCCGCGCGTTCGCGACTGCGGTATGTTGAGCCGTGACGGTGAACCGTGGCGAGGTAGCTCAGCTGGTTAGAGCACGGGAATCATAATCCTGGGGTCGGGGGTTCGAGTCCCTCTCTCGCTACCAACTGCCAGGCAGCTCCAAACTGCCGAAATTCTTCAATGAATTCAACGAAAATGGCTCCGTTTCGTCAGGGCGGCGTGAGCTGTGTCTCATGGTTTGGACACAGTGGGGTTTTTCGTTGTCACGCTCAGCATTCATCTCTCGCCGCGACGGCAGATATCTGTTTAGAGCGCGGCTGCCTGCTTGCCTCTCGCCAAAATCGGGGTCAGCGTTTCGGATCAGCCTGCGTACTGCGGACTACAAAACCGCACAGTTGCGGGCAGCCAGAATTGCCTCGTGGATGCTCAGCGTGAAGGTGGCGGAAGACCCGGAATCGGCTTTGCTCGTGCTGTGGCCCAGGCTGCAGGCGCTGGCGGTCGAGCCGGTTCGCGGCGAGGAGGACCTGGTGGATCGCACCGCGTTCCAAGGGGTCGCGTTCGAGGCGCAGTATCGGGTACGGCTTGGCGGGCGTAAGCCTGACGAGGTGGTACCGGGTTGGGGCGAGCACTTCCTCGCCCTGGTCCGGGAAAACTCACGCGCGAGCCATGAGCGCGAAAAATCGTCCACCGTCTTGTACCGGCTTGAGCAAAAGCGCGCGCTGTCCGCGGCTGCGGTTTCTCCCACTCTTTCGACGCCGGTGACGGTCGCCGCGACCGATATGCGGCCCCCGGCGACAAGCACGGCTTCGGTGGATCGCTACACCCGTCGAACGATGTCCGATGTTTTGACGGAATTCCTCGATGCCCGCGAGCAGCAGGAAGGCGATCGCCGCGCCGACAGTGACATCGAACCGGTGGTACGATTTCTGATCGAATTGCTCGGCGATCCGGTGATGCTCGACTTCAATGGCGAGCACTTGCTCAAGGTGAAGAAGGCGCTGCCCGCGATCCCTACAGCGCGGGGATTTTCGCCGTCGGAGCGTAGCCTCTACTTCCGCTGGCAATGGGCTGCCGAGAACGGCTGGACGCGGGAGAAAAATGGAAAAGCGATCAAGCTGAAGCGTGTCAGCGAAGCTGCACTTCCGCTATGCGCCGCTGTCGATCGATCAGCAGGAAAAGGACCGATTCGATCCGCAGACAGGTGGCACCCGGGGCAAGTCGCCGAGTGCATTTCGCTGGGTCACAATCCACTGGCTCATTGTAAGGCTCGGAATCGTGGAGCGCCGGGACGCCATAGTGGCTGCCTTCATCGACCGCAAAGTCGCCGAGCTCGGCGGTCGCCAGAAGCTTACAGCCGAGCAGCTCGAGGACATTGAAATCGAAGCCCATGAGCAATGGCTGTTTCCGGACTGGAAAGTCTACGTCAAGAACACCGGCGAGATTAAGTGGAGCCACGTCCTGACCAAGGCCTTCACCTACGGCATCGAGAAGCTGGAGATGGATCGCGCGGGTCTCGTCAATTATTCGGGCAGGCATACCTTCAAGGGGTTTCTGGATGACCTTGAAGGCCTCAGCGAGCGCTCGCGGCTTGTTGTCTTCGGGCACTCCACCAAGAAAGACGTCTCGTCGCGGTATGGGCCGAAATTTATTTCTGAAGAGCAATCGGAGATCGTCCAAAAATTGTCGAGCAGGCAAATTTGGCGGCTTGCGCTGATTTTGGTCCGAGCGAAACGAAAAGCAGAACGCGGCGATCTAAAAACAGTTCACGCCTGGCGCGACGATCAGCGAGCGCAAGACGTCAAACTGCAGAAGGCGCTTGCAAAGCGCAAAGAGCAATATTCGTGAGTAGGCTGCAAGTGGGGTAGAGAACGTCTCCCTCTCCGCCAGCTTATTTGTCCATCCGCCACTTTTTCGAACCGCGATAACCCTCGCAAAACAACGCTTCCGGCCTGCCGAGGGCGCAAGCGTCGATCGGGTGCCCGCGGAGATCAATCTCATTCCCTGGGTGGCGGCGCCTCCTAATGACGCACGTCGGCGTGACGACGTCCGACAGCAAGTCACCGAAGTCGGCGTGCGAGCTCTCCGAGGGCGTCGTCGTCCTCTTCAGCATGCAAGCTCACTCCCAATGATGCCAAGCGCTTCCTGATGTTCCTGGCAGTCATGATGAACCCGCCGGACTCTGTATCGTCCCCGGCTTCCAGGGCAGCGAGTTGGGCCACCACTTCGCGGTAGTTCAGATCCTCGATGGATGAACGTACGTGAGACCTAGCGAGGGCCGGCAAAGATTTCTGCAAGGCCAAGGACCAGGATTCGCGGCTCCGTATCGAATACCAGAGAGATCTGGCGAGCTCTCGCTCGCAAAGAAGCACTCCTGTAACCGACCGGCAGTAGCGTCAATCGCGTCGCGGCCTCAGAACTCACAACCGCGATGGCTTTTGGAATAGCCCGCCGACTCAACCCGGCGGGTTTTTCTTGCGCGCTTGGCTGCGCCCCATTTAGGATCGCGCCGGGGCGATACACTGGAGAACGAACGTGGCGATAGGTACTGTGAAATGGTTCAATCCGTCCAAGGGCTTTGGTTTCATCCAACCCGACAATGGCGGAAAGGACGTGTTCGTACATATTTCGGCGGTGGAGAAGGCTGGCTTAAGCAGCCTCAATGAAGGTGCGAAGGTGAGCTATGAGGTCGTGGCAAACCGCGGCAAGGAGTCGGCTGAAAACCTACGGGTAGGGTAGACCGTCAGGTCAGCCTGATAAGCGGCCCGCGGCCCTCACGCGGGCCTAGCAATCATATCTCCACGCCCCGCAGTGGCGATGATCGGCATTGGTGGTTGGTCTGATAGGAACGGACACGGACACCTCAGCCGGCCTCGGCGGACTTTCCCCTTAGAGCGCCGAGGCTGTTTTTTTGGGCCCGCGACCATATCGGCCAGGTGCATCAACCCGATAATTGCGGCGAGGGTCACCACGCCGCAGAGCGTTGCGACAACCGCGAGCATGGGTGCCTCATTCAGTTCGGCATGCGGCTCCTCAGGAATCGCGCCATCGGTCAGAGTTGTTCCGAATGAGGGATGCTGGCCTGCCGGTCAGTTCGCCGGGCAATGCCGCACCGGTTGACGCGAGAAGCAACAGTGCAGCGATCTTTTCGCGAGATCATCGAACGATCCGATACTTCCTCGCGGCCATTTTTGCGGGCCCGCCCGCGCGGCGAGATGCGAACGTCATGAAATTACCATCTAGCCGGACATGCGTCGGATATGTCAAAATCGATGCGATTGACCCGCAGCCGACATTGGCTGATGCTAACGCTCTCTCTTACCTCCGCAAGCGGGAAATAATGGTCGGTCGGGCCGAAACGCCGCCTGGTTCAACTCCTGAGCGCCCACCGATCGGGGCATATTGATCGAGAAGAATCTCCTCGACTTCGAGATGCATGGCGTCGTGGCATTCGCAGGCTGCCGCCGCGAGTCGCGATCGGTCGATCTCGATTCGGCCTCGTTGATCAGACCTGATCGCCCCACGCGCGCGCAGTTTGCGCATTAAGAGCGTCACCGTCGTTCGTCGCACACCAAGTATTTGCGACAACGACTGTTGAGTGAGCGGGAGTACGTCGTGGTCGATGCGGTCGCGAAACTGGAGCAGCCAGCGGGCCATGCGGGCTTCGACCGGGTGCAGCGCATTGCAGGCCGAGCCGAGTTGGAACTGTACCAGCATCGCTCTGGTATATTTCTGGACTACGTGCCGGATCGCAGGGCTGCAGTTGAAAGCGGCGTGAAATCGCGATGCAGAGATCCGCGCGGCGGTGCCCGCCGCATGCACTACGGCGGTAGCGGCTGACGGGGACGGCCCCAGCACCGAGAGCATGCCTACTGCCCCCTCGCGTCCGACTGCGGCTGTGGCAACCGTCTGTCCGTCCGCCATGTCGATCATCAGTGAGATGGCCCCGTCATGAGGGAAGAAGACATACTCTATCGGCTCGCCCGCGCGCGAAAGGACCACGTCCTGATCGAGCGCGACCATCGCTAGCTCGGGCCTCAGCAGATCGAGGTCCGTCGCCGGCAGCGCTGCAAGAAGGACGTTAGAAATTCCGCCTGGAGCGGTCACTGCGAGGAACCAGCGGTGAAACATCCGCAGCCTCCATTTGGAGCGTAGCGGAGCGGCGGTCTCAACATAGGTTTAAATCTGCTTCCTCTAAGCGCACGATATCGAACTCACTTTACCAGACGCTTTCACTCAGAAAAACAAACTCCAAACGCTTGGTCGCGAGGACGGATTTTCTGCACGCAGCATCGCGAGCGGGTTAGATGCAAATGGCTGCCGGACGCAACTATTATATCTGCATGGGTAGTGCCCGAGGCGTGCGAGAACGCACGAGTTTGATGAAGTGAGTGTTTGAAACAGCGTTTGAAACAAAGCGTCTAGCGATGTCTTAGTTCGGCAGGTTGGTCACTCCGTCGCAGGCCATCGAACGGGCAACGCCGGCCGTTGGCACCTTTCGGACGTAGCGCGATGTCCGAGTTAGGACCGGCGAGGAGCGAACATTGATTGATCGTTGTGATCATGCCCCCGCCGCGCGAACTTCTTTGTCCGCACCACGGGCCGTAATCCGCGGCGCGTCTCCGCCAGCGGCCGTTGCAATGCTTCGCCTCATCCCACGGCGCGCGCATCCAGTTATCGCGTTTTCCTGGTGGTCAGGATACCGGCATAGCCTTCGGTATTGGATCGGCGCGCCTATCGCAGACCGGCGCGGGCGCGATTAGCGCTTCATCTGAAGACCTATGTGAACCCGATGCGAAACAACTCGCAACCAAACGCGCCTTCGCCGAGAACCTAAAATTTAGTTCTGAATCATAATCATAATGACTCCGAAGCAAAAATAAAAAATAGGGTGGGAAAACGACAGGGAGGATGGGAATGGAAACTGTACGCCGCTTCCGGGCGATGGCGTCTTTGTGTCGGCAGAGTGCTGCATATCATCCTGACAATAGCTGGAAGCTGCTCGCCGAGGCAGAGTATTGGGAGCATCTGGCAAGTGCCACGGTCGTTGAGCACTTCCAAGATTGCACTAGCTTGAATGACCAGGCGCACAGACAATCAACCGTAAACGCGACGAGGCCGGACGCAAGGCTTTTGCCGGTCGCCTGAGCACTCTCATGCTAGCGGCTAACTTGGCGTGCGGATGCGGCGTTTGCTCTGGCGAGGAGACGAAGAGGGCCGCCTGTCCTTGCTTGTTACCGATGGGCGTTGGCATCATCCGAGCAATCGAACGGCATGCAACGTCGATCTTGCTGCTTGCTGACGAAGTTATTGAGTAACACGTGACTTCCGTTTCGGGCACGAAACGGACTAGCGGCGCCGGTCGGTAAATGTCCGTTCGTCGAAGCAAAGCGGAAGTGGCGTTGCGGGGCTGTCGAGGCAGCTTTTGACCCGCATCAGACATTCGGTAAGCCGCGTAGCGAACGAAACCCGACACACCTGTCATTATAACCCCCCGGCCTCGGATGAAATCCCGAGGCTTACCTCTTCGAACCAGAATTTGTCTTCTTCGATGACAATGAGGCCCAATCCGGATTCCTGCGGTCCGGTTTTCGACTCGATCGTTAGGCCGCCCAGATCCATTTCAAATGTCATGGAAGAACTTTTTGTTGCTATCCATCACCGCACGCCAGTTGGGCCACCTCGCACAGTACATTTGTCCCCGCGGCGCATTTGCTCCGAGATCAACTTTGACACGCTCCCGTTGCTCACGTACGTCGCCATCACGCTTGTGGTAGTAGTAAAAATCGGCGTCGAGCGGGTATGCGTCCAGCGGCATCGCTGCCGCAGAGAGCATCGGCTTGGAAAATCGCCGTCCATAAATCTCTCCTTTGCTGTAGAACGATCCGCCACCACTGCTACGGAGCAGTCCGTTCTCCGTACTGCCCAATACTTAGTGCTCGGACGAAGTCACCGGGTGGAGACAGAACGATAGCGCCTTGCATCCTGTAGGAGCGTTGCGCAACACAGTTCTTCGGCGCCTAGAACCGCGGGCGATCAGCCGGCCAGTTCGCGCGAACATCATCTTTGATTGAATCTGGAATCGGATACCGCACCAATCCGTAGCAGCCGATCGAGCCATACTTCGCTGTGCCAGGATCCTGCCCGGGAGCAACGCGAATATACCGCCAGTCGGTGCTGCTGGCGTCCGCCTCAAACGGATCCTTGCCGCGAACGACGATGTTCCGCGGAGCCGATCGCGTCCACGCCTCGTACTCCCCGACCGAAGCTGGGACGATCGTTACCGAACGAAGTTTCAGGTGCGCCGAGGGGTGTTGATATCCCGCGTCAGACGTGTACGCCGTGAGGAATTCCAGATCATCCGCTTTGTCGGCCCAAAGGATCAGTGGCATAAAATCCGCAGGAATACGCTTGATGATTTCTGCCCCGCAGGCGTTGGGCGTTTGAACAAGAACGGCATGACCAGCTTTTGTCTTGATGCCATAGATGTATGGAATACGGATCGGGAAATAGGCGCAGCCGACCCGAACGGCTGACGAACCGTCCATCCGCATTTCACCACCACATCGATGTCGATAGCTTCGTCGTTGTCCACCACGACCGAGGTTGTCAGGCGGAAGTAAGTATCAGGCGCCTTTGGCAACGCATTCGCCGGAGCCGATCCAATCGCCTGGACGACGAGAACAGCGGCGAGCGATCCGGCGATGATCATTCCTTTAGACAATGGTTATCCTCGCTATGATTTCCGCTTATGGCACCTTTGAGACATGCTCGGCTATGCTGAGAATGTCTGTTCCCTGGGGTAGATCGGAAGTCGCCGTGGTCCGGTCAAACCGACGCGAATGACCCCACAGCGGACTATTAGTCGCGGTCAAGCGGCCTTGAGTCTGTTTTCATCCAGTATCAAAATTGCCCTGTCGCAGCTACCTCAAGCGCTATGTGCTCCTCACGCGTTAAGGGTGGAAGTAATGCCCGTTGAGCAATCTCGCGATCCCGAGCAATTCACCGCTTTCGAGCTATCAGGCTGGGAGACTAATATTGGCGGATACACTGCGGCCTTTGGTGCAGTGGCGCGGCAGACGGTAGGGGCGATGCTCAATGCAGCGGGTGTGGCGCGTGGCATGCGGGTGTTGGATGTATGTTGCGGCCCCGGAATGTTAGGCGCGGGGGCTTTAGAGCGCGGCGCGGAAGCCACCGGACTCGATTTTTCCCTGGAGGCGGTCGAACTGGCCCGCAATTTGGTTCCCAACGGCCATTTTGAGCGAGGCGACGCACAAGCCCTGCCGTACCCGCCGGAGAGCTTCGATGCCGTGCTCTGCGGCTACGGCCTCATGCACTTACCGGAACCAGCCGCTGCACTACGGGAAATGCTGAGGGTATTGCGCCCTGGTCGTCGAGCGGCCGTGAGCGTTTGGGACGCTACCGGCTTTGGTTTTGCCTTGGTTTATGAGGCGGTTCGGGCCCGAGGCAGTATGGAGGTTGGTTTGCCGCACGGGCCAGATTTTTTTCAGTTTGGGTCGCCCGAGCGAATGTTGGCAGCACTGGAGGAGATAGGCTTTACCGACGTCAAAGCGCATTCTTTCCATCAGGACTGGCACGTGGCGAATGCGGACCGCTACATTGAGTCTATACTTACCGGCACCGTCCGTGCGCGCGCGGTCCTTGCTGCTCAATCAGGTGCTGCGTCAGATGGTGTCCGCTCCTACATCGCAGATTATCTGACCCGCTTTCGAACACCAGCCGGCCAATTAGTTGTGCCGATGCCTGCGATCATCGGCAGCGGTGCTCGGCGCGGCTAAGCGTGAGCCAATTGCCGATCGTTTGTATTTTCCGCTATTGGCACATATCTAAGACATGCCTGCCGATCCTGAGAATGTCCGTTCACCGGGGGAGACCGGAGTCGCCGTGGTCCGGCTAAACCGTCGCGAATGACCGAACAGGACATCGAGCAGGATCGGTTGAGGCGGACGTTGGTCAATCTTCGCTAGGCAGTTATCCGCGAGGTGCTAACTCGCGGTTGAGCTTGCCTTTCGTGAGCGGCGTTCTCTTATCGCTTGATTGAGCCTCAGAGTGACTCCCAGTCGACGCCATACTCGTCGACCTGTTGATTGATCCAAACCAGAGCAGCTCTGCTATCGAAGCGGACTAGTCGTTCTTCTTGGACAACGTCGTCGGACGTCATATGCAGGAGAAATTCGTTCTCACCAATTCGCAAGAGAGTATCCCACGCTTGTCGTTCTTCAAGCGTTTGGGTATCGAGAAAGGGATAGGTTCGAGAACAAATAAGCTGCATGACGAATCGATGCCGCCAAATCATGAATTATGCGACTGTGGCGAGCACCTATTAAGAAGTTCTAAAACAGTCCCCGTTCCGCAGGTCGCGTCACCCAACGTCCCGCCCTCGCAAGCCTGGACGTCAGCGGAGTACGGACGAATCTCGAGCGAGCCTAAGAAGTTGTCACAGCCGTTTTCTCGTGCTTTCGACCCGATATTCCACTGATCAGAAGTTCTCGCGTCAACGACAGTAGATCCAACGGAGGTCGTGATTTCTGATCCGAATTGCCACGCAATTCATGATACGCCAGCGCCATCTGCCTCACGAAACGCTCTTTGAAGCAAGGATCTGATTTCGATAACGTTTCCACCATGCAGGCGACGAGTACTGCGGTGCTCTGCTTTAGGTGATCCAGATCGCTAGTTTGGTCGGCCATCTCTTGCTCCGTCATTACCGCCCGGGCCTTCCCCCTCCGCCGCGCGCTGCGCCCCAGATCCCGTGCCATTGCCGCCGCTCTGTCGCGTTCTTGCTGCAGAGATCGTCCCAGTTCCGCCATTGCGCGCTCCGCAGTCTGCTTGACCTGCGCCGTTTCGTCGCCCGCCTTGCACAATTGCGCCGCCTGGCTCTCGATTTCCCGCCGCTCCGTCGCTAGTTCGCTCGCGAGTGCGGAACCGCGCGCGCGTTCTTCCTCGAGCGTTTGACGATATTGCACCGAGCTTGCGGTTAGTTCCTGCAGCACGAGGGCGGCCGCTTTCCCGCGCTCCTTATCGTGCGCTTGAGCGGAATTCGCGATCTCCGTCCGCAACTGCAAAGTGAGCAGGTGGATAGCGCGGCGGGTCTCAGCAAGCTCATTCGCCAAGCTGTCAGTTGGTTGTTCCTGCTCCAGAGAGTGTCGCGCTTCCGGCGCGGACGCCTTCCCAGCTTGCTTGGCCGGTGCGCCTGCAGGGTCTCTGGCCTGATCAGCTTCGGCCTGTTGCTGAACCGCCAATAAATCGGCCGGCGACTTGGTGTCTCGATCGACTTGCAGGCGATCGATGCCGAAGACATCCTGGCCACCGGCGTACTGGCCAACAAAGCCGATGACATCGGCCCTGAAACAAACGCCGATAATCGCCATCGCGATAAGAGACGCTGTGATCGACCAAGCCGCAAATCGCCTCGGCGATCTGTCATTCTCTCGCAGGCGAAATATCTCGTCCGGCATTGGATACCAATGCGTCGGTGTAAGCTTGCTCGGCTCGCCGTTTTCACGCACCCATCGATACGTCTTGCGAGACCAGTGAGCAGTGTCATAGGTGCCGGTCGCGTCATCCTCGAGAATGACGATTTTTCCGTCTCCTGGTGCGGTCTCGATAGTTTTGCGCATACAAAGAGACTTCCTCTGCGCTATCGAGCTCCGTGCTCAAAGTTATGGGTAACACTATGTGATGAACATATGCCTCACGCTGCATCGAAACTACTTAACGCTTCATTTGAAGATTTTCTGAAGGGCCTCCGTAAGAGTACAAGGTCCTGAAATGGATGCGACCAAGGTCCCGAACTCGTCAAGCCGAGCGATGTCCATCGGCTAGTCCATGGCCGCCGGCGGACGACCTCGGCCTACCAACCGGAATGGTGCGTGCGAGAGAAGAATGGCAATCACCCGCGCCCCTCAACGGCTCTCCTAGTTTTCGTGCCGTTATTTGTAAGTTTAGGGAGACACCTTGTGTGCTGTATTGTACATTAAGACTGGAACGAATGTCCGGCTTCAGCAGGTCACCGGACCGGTAGTTTGTGAGGCCACCATCGTGATTGGCAGAGACTATTTCACGCGTCGGGCGGAAACGCTTCTTCAGCTCGCCAGGTCAGCTACTGACCCTCAGGTTGCGGCCAACCTGATTGAGCAGGCCGCCGATCTTCACACTTTGGTTCAAGAGTTGGGAGCGGCGGATACGGCGCTACAGCCGCCAAATGTCGAATGATGGTAAGACCGCTTTGCTGACGCAATATCCGGTCTCGGTCGATCTCAATCAGTGCAGGCCGTCGATGTGATGCCGACGCGAACGAGTTGATTGGCGCGTGAAAGCGAGCAGCGCGCACGCTACAGCCGCGTGACAAGTGCGCGTCAAAGTCGAGGAGGGGGCATTCAGCAATCCGCCCAGGCCGGCGGTTCTCCATCAAAAGAGTTGGCGCGGCTGCGAAGCGTCTACCTCACGATCGCTGAGGGCTTGTGCGGCAATAACAACTTCGAGGCGGTTACGGGCGTTGAGCTTCTGCATCAGGATCGTCATGTAATTTTTGACGGTCTTCTCGCTGATTTTTAGCGAGGTGGCGATCGCTTTGTTGGTAAAGCCCCGCAACAACAATCGAACGATCTGGTCTTCGCGAATGCTGAATCTGACGGCTTCGGCCGCCACTCGCCGCAGCGAGGCGTTTCGCAGTCCTGCGATGACCTGGCTTGCAAAGCTTTGTGTAATGTACGTTTCGCCATGCCGAACCGCTTCAACAGCCTGAATGAGCTCTTTCGCGCTGCTGCCTTTCAGGACATATCCGTTTGCGCCAGCATCCAGCGCGCGGATCGCGGAGTCGACGCCGGTCGCTGCAGTGAACGCGACTATCTTTGTGTTTGGAGAGAGCTTAATAGACGTTGCGATTGCCTCGTAGACGTCGCCCGCCATGCTTAAATCGACGATGATGACGTCTGGATGGAACCGCAAGGAAATGTCGATGATGTCTTTTGCCGTCGAACCCGTCGACAAAATTTCAAGACCCTGAGCGCGCGATAACAGCGAGACGATGCCCTCAATCATCAATGGGTGATCGTCTACCAAGCCAATGGAAACCGTACTCATAACGTCCCCTGCAGTTCACCGCATTGAAAACATAACGCAACCAGAGATATTCATACATCCTTGCTTAAGGGCTACCTCGAATGATCCTATCCTCGCATGTGCGGTAGAGGGAACCGAACTGAAGGTTCCGCGCCAATCATCGCAATTCTAGTTTTCTGTTCGCGCGACGGGCAGCTTTGCTTGTATTTGCGTCCCAATGCCGCGCCGCGATATCACCTCAAACGTGCCCTTAAGGGCCTCAACACGGTTGCGCAAACCCGCGATGCCAAGGCCAGTCCTGCTGCGCCCGTTCGCAGGATTGTTGTCAACCAGCCCCGGGCCGCCATCGCTCACCACAACGACAATCGATTGCGCGTCTGCCCACACCTCGACGCGCTGTTCCATTGCTTTCCCGTGATGAAACGCGTTGTTCAATCCTTCCTGTACGATCCTGTACAGGCATACTGTCACCGGTAGCGTGAGATCGTTGGGCAAGTTTCCAATCTGACGGTCGACCTTTGTTCCGGTCGCATCCTCGTGGTTCTGGACAGCAAGCCGGAGTATTTCATTGGGCGTCAGCCCCTCCAATTGGGGGAGCACAAGTCCGGCCGAGATATCGCGGAGTTCGCTAAGTATCCGTGCAGTCAGGCCTTCGGTGCCGGCATTGTCGGGGCCGCCACAGCCGATCTCGGCTCTGTTCGTGCCGCTCGGTTCGGTCAGCTTGAGCATTAAGAGGCTCACGAGTTGGATCGGCCCGTCATGCAGATCTTGTCCAATCCGCGCAAGGAGATTCTCGTTGGATTTCGCGGCCTCCAGACGGGCAGTATCTGCAGCTCGACGCAATTTTTGGTTCTGCGCGGCAAGCTTCTTCGCCTCCACCACATTCTTCATGAGAGTTGCCTGGTAGTCGGCGACCAGGTTTGCGGCGCGGCGAACCATCAGGAACAGTATCAGCATCATCGGAGCGGTGACCGCACCAACGATCCCCATTGATATGAGACGGATCGAAGCAAGATCATCCGCAAGTCGTCTGCCATCAGCATAGACCTCGCCGACGGCGATGATCGTCCTTGTCCCTTTGCGGAATAGCGGGGCATAGATTTCGACGAGCGGAACTCGCAGGCTGCTACGGGTGGCATTCTCTGCGGCGTCCAGATAATCGAACTCGCTGCTTACCTTGCCTGCGGCGGCTGCTGCGATGTGAGGCGAAGGAAATTGCTGCCCGACTGCTTCCTTGTTGGTCGAGTATACAAGCGTGGCATCCGGCAACCATATCTTGATCAGTTTTACGCGCTCGCCCAATTTCCCTGCAAGCAAGTCATCGAGCTTTTTCACACTCTCTGGAGACAGACTGCGGGAAGTGGCCAGGTCTTGCGCTGATGGACCGAGGAAAACTTCAGTGAAGAGGGCGCCTTCTTCGGCAGCTGTTTGCATCATACTTATTTCGATGCGTTGCGAGATCGCCAGAGCAAGCATAGCCATCGAGGCAGCTATCGTGATCCCGGCAGCCACGAAAAACTGCCGAGCAAGTCCGAATGAAAAGCGTTTGAATCGGATCTTGCTCGACGGCCAGTTCAATGTCGTGTGTCCTTGCGCAAAGCGAGGAGCTACCTTTGACAATCCCGCGCCACTTGACGAGTGCTCCCCGTCTCCATTCATCGTCGAGTAATATGGACCCATCTGTAGCATATTCATCGGCCTGAAATACATCCGACTGACCTGAAGCGCCGTTAACTCTAACGAAGTCGGTCGTAATCGATCAAAGAAAGCACTGCGGCCGGAAGATGTCTCGGGACCTTAGTCCCGAGTTTTTGCGGGACCTTGTTCTCCGTTCATCGGGGGACCTTATGCCTCGTATGTCCCGGGACCTTGTCCCCTTATCCGCGCGCTCCGAAAAATCTCAGATGGCATCGTCGAGGTCTGAGCCAGTGTTGGCATCACATCATGAGCGACATTGGTTTCAACGACCCGGCCGCGGCTGCGGTCTGTTCCAACAACAGGTGAGGGTGTCATGGTTGCCTATATCAAAAGCGATCTGGAATTCATTCTCGAGCAGATCAAGATTGCTGAGGCCCATGCGGCCGGTCAGCCCCTGTATGGGGTCGGCGGCCTGATTCCGGCCTACAATCTCTCGATGGGCTTGCGCACCGTCGACGGCAGCTACAACCACTTGCTGCCGGGACAGGAGCAGTGGGGCGCGGCCGGCAACCAGTTTCCGACCCTGCTGGATCCGACCTACAGGCCCTCGACCGGCCAGGTCGACATGGATGGCCCCGGCCCGGCGCCCGCGATGGGGCAGTTGAACTACAACCCCTCGAACAATCCCGGCTCGCTCGTCTTCGATTCGAGCCTGCGCACCATTTCCAACCTGCTGGTCGACCAGACCCTGGCCAATCCCGCCGCGATCCTGACCGCGCTGCAGCGCGCCGGTTCCGCCGATGCGATGGCCGATCTTCCGGCGGTGACCGCGATCTACCAGACCTTCAAGCCGGCCTTCGACGCCGAGTACCAGGCGCGGGTGGTGATGCAGAACGCGAAGGCCGCTGCGGAGGCGCTCGGCGATGGCGATCCATTGACGATTCCAGAAGCGGCTGAGCAAACCGCAATCGACGCATGGACCGCGGCGACCGCGACCCACGCGGCCGCCGTGGTGGACCTGGAAGCGGCGCGCGTCGTGCGCGACGTGGCCCTTGAGCCCTACGGCATCGAAATGCAGGGCGACAACGTCTACCTGCCCGCAGTAGCGCCGGACGAAGGCCTATCGGCGCCGTTCAATTCCATGTTCACCCTGTTCGGCCAGTTCTTCGATCACGGTCTCGACCTCGTCAACAAGGGCGGCAGCGGCACCGTGTTCGTCCCGCTGGCGACGGACGATCCGCTCTACGTCCCCGGCAGCCACACCAACTTCATGGTCCTGACGCGCGCCACGGTATTGCCGGGTCAGGACGGCCTCATGAACACCGCCGACGACATCAGGCCGGTGAACACCACGACCGCCTACGTCGACCAGAACCAGACCTACACCTCGCATTCCTCGCATCAGGTGTTCCTGCGCGAATACGAGCTCAACGGTGGTGTTCCGGCCGCCACCGGCAAGCTGATCGAAGGCGCCAATGGCGGCATGGCGACCTGGGGCGAGGTCAAGGAGCAGGCCAGGACCATTCTCGGCATCAACCTGACCGACTTCGACGTCGGCAGCGTTCCGCTGCTGCGCACCGACGCCTACGGCAACTTCATTCCGGGAGCGAACGGCTTCCCGCAGCTGATCACCGGCGTCGGCCTTGACGGCATTCCCAACACCTCCGACGACGTCGTCGTACAGGGCAATCCTGCCGCCCTGGATCCCATCACGGGCCTCCCGGCAGGCATCTCGACGGCCGGTGCGCTACGCACCCAAAGCGCCTTCCTCGCCGACATCGCGCACGACGCCGTGCCGGTCGGCAAGATCGCCGACGGCGACATCACGATCGGCCTGGCGAATCCCGGCAACGGCGACACCGAATACGACAACGAACTGCTCGACGCGCACTTCATCGCCGGCGACGGCCGCGTCAACGAGAACATCGGCCTCACCGCGGTCCATCACGTGTTCCATGCCGAGCACAACCGCCTCGTCGGGCACACCATGGAGCAGGTGCTCGCCACCAACGACCTGGCCTTCATCAACGAATGGCTCGCGACCGACATTGCCGCCCTGCCGGCCAACCCGGCGGCGGTGGCCGCCCTGGTGTGGGACGGCGAACGCCTGTTCCAGGCCGCCAAGTTCGGCACCGAGATGCAGTATCAGCATCTGGTCTTCGAGGAATTCGCCCGCAAGGTCCAGCCCAACATCAACGTCTTCCTGGTGCCGGACGGCTTCGACACCTCGATCAATCCCTCGATCGTCGCGGAATTCGCCCATGTGGTGTACCGCTTCGGCCACTCGATGCTGACCGAGTCCATTGACCGCTTCGACAGTTCCTTCGCCGCGAACCACATCGGGCTGATCGAGGGCTTCCTCAACCCGCTCTCCTACGATGGCGGCGGCACCAGCACCGCCCACACCCTGACCGACGAGATCGCGGCGGGCGACATCATCCGCGGCATGACCCGCCAAGTCGGCAACGAGATCGACGAATTCGTCACCACTGCGCTGCGCAACAACCTGCTCGGCCTGCCGCTCGATCTCGCGACCATCAACTTGGCGCGCGGACGCGACACCGGCGTGCCGTCCCTGAATGCCGCCCGTCGTGATTTCTACGAGGCGACCAACCAGGAGGAACTCCTCAAGCCGTACGACAGCTGGACCGATTTCGCCGGCCATCTCAAGCACGAGGCGTCGATCATCAACTTCGTCGCCGCCTACGGCACCCATACGCTGATCACCGGCCAGACCACCCTGCAGGGCAAGCGCGACGCCGCGCTCACCATCATCACCGGGGTCTCGGTCGGCGGCATGGAGGTTCCGGCCGACCGCCTGGACTTCCTGAACGGCCTCAACGCCTATTCCGGGGGCGATCTCGGCGGCCTCGAGAACGTCGACCTCTGGATCGGCGGTCTCGCCGAGGAGATCATGCCGTTCGGCGGCATGCTCGGCTCGACCTTCAACTTCGTGTTCGAAGTGCAGATGGAGCAGCTGCAGAGCGGCGACCGCTTCTACTACCTGCAGCGGCTCGACGGCCTGCATCTGTTCAGCGAGATGGAGAACAACTCCTTCGCCGCCATGATCATGCGCAACACCAACACGACGCATCTGCCGTCGGACGTGTTCTCGACCCCGGGCCTGATCCTCGAGGTCGACCGCGTGACCAGGCAGTTCAACGACCTGGACGGCGACGGAACCCTCGAGAACGACGATCCGACGGGCACGAGCCTCCTCACCCCGCTCGTTCTGCGGGACAATCCGGCCACTCCGGGCGCGGAGGCCAACTACCTGCGCTACACTGGCGACGAACACGTCGTCCTCGGCGGCACCGACCAGGCCGATACTTTGATCGCCAGCATCGGCGACGACACCCTGTTCGGCGACGCCGGAAACGACCGGCTCGAAGGCGGCTTCGGCAACGACATCATCAACGCCGGCGACGGCGACGACATCATCAAGGATATCGGCGGCGACGACAACATCAAGGCCGGCGCCGGACATGACGTGGTGCACGCCGGCCCGGGCCTCGACCTGGTCATGGGCAATTCCGGCCAGGACTTCATCTTCCTCGGCACGGACATGGGCTCGGAGGTCTTCGCCGGCGAGGGCAACGACTTCATCTACGGCAACAGGAACGCCGAACGGATCCTCGGTAACGAAGGAAACGACTGGATCGAAACCGGCACCTTCGACGGCGCTCCGGGCGACAACTTTGACGAAATTTTCGCGCGCGACTCGATCGACGGCCACGACGTGTTCCTCGGCGACGGCGGCTTCGACGAGTTCATCGCCGAGGGCGGCGACGACATCATGGTCGGCAGCCTAGGCCGCGGCAAGATGGCCGGTATGTCCGGCTTCGACTGGGCGACCTACAAAGACAGCAACATGAAGGTGGACGCGGACTTCACCCGCGGCATCGTGTTCGACGAGAACCCGAACCCCCCAGGGTTCGGGACGCTCGATGCCTACGAGTCGGTGGAAGGCCTCTCGGGTTCCAAGTTCGACGACGTGCTGACCGGCGCCGACACTCTTGCGGAGGAACGCGGGCCCGCTTCTGCCGGTGGCTCGGAAGGATTCCGCGGCAGTGCCCTGACCAAGGAAGGCATCGAGCGCATCGCCGGACTGCAGGCCGTCCTCGGCCTCACCAACGCCCAGATGGCGGCCCTGACGACCAACGCCATCGCCTACAATGCCGGCGAGATCATCCTCGGCGGCGCCGGCAGCGACACCATCATGGGCCGCGCCGGCGACGACATCATCGACGGCGACAGCTGGCTCAACGTCCGGATCGCCGTTCATGCGGAGGCTGGTCCCGACGGCGGCATCGGCCCGATCCTGACCTACCACAGCAGCATGACCACGCTGGCCGCCAGCATGTTCTCCGGCGCGATCAATCCGGGTCAGCTCGAGATCGTCCGCGAGATCACCACCGACGGCGTGAATGCGGCGGACGTCGATACCGCCAGGTATCAGGGCAACCGTTCGGAATACGCCTTCTCGGCTACGGCGGCCGGCGAACTCATCGTGTCGCATGCTGTCGAGGACTCGCTCGACGGCACCGATCGGCTGCGCAACATCGAAAGGCTGCAGTTCGCCGACGGCAACCCGCTCAACATCATTGTCGGGACGGCGGGCAACGATACGCTCACCGGCACCGCGCTGGACGACCTGATGCTCGGCCTGGCCGGCAACGACGTGCTCAACGGCGGACTCGGCAACGACATCCTGGTCGGCGGCCCGGGTGGCACGACGACGACGACGACGTCGGCGACGTATGCCGACAACTTCAACACCAACAACTTTGGCAATTCCACCGGCTCAGCCACGTGGGGGCCGGATTGGGCGGAGACGGGCGACAACAACAGCCCAAGCAATGGTCAGATCCAGATCGACGACGACGTCGCCAATGTCCTTGTCTTCGTCACTGGCGACGGCGCGCAAATCCAACGCACCGTCAATCTCGCCGGGGCGGCGACCGCCAGCCTGAGCTATTCGATTGTCGAAAACGGCCTGGATGCGAGCGACGACTCGATCACGGTGTCCTTCTCGCGTGATGGGGTGAACTTCGTTCAGGTCGATCTGATCGACTCTGCGACGAACAACGTCCCCACCCGGACGATCGACCTGCCCCTGTTCGGTACCGGTCCGTTCACGGCAAACGCGGCCATTCGCTTCGTGGCTTCCAGCTTGGAAGCTGGGGACAGTGTCAACATCGACAATCTTGTCGTCAACTTCACCACCGTCAGCGTCGCCACCGGCGTGGATACCCTCAACGGCGGACTCGGCGACGACACCTACTCGTTCAGCCTCGGCGACGGCAACGACGTCATCAACGAAGGCGTCTCCGCCACCAGCGGCGGAGCCGCCGATCGGATCTCGATCCTCGCACCGAGCACCGGCATCGACCCGGTGACCGGCCTGCCGATCCTGACGATCACCTCGCTCAATGCCAGCGACAACAACGGCGGCACCCAGACCGGCGACCTGGTGATCGACTACACCCTGCCCACCGGCACCCAGCAGACCATCACGGTGGCCGGGCACTTCACGGGCGGCAATGCCCAGACTGGCGTCGAGCGCATCAACTTCAACGGCGCCAATTTCGCCGGCTACGCGCTCGGAGCCGACGACTACCTCGTCAGCCGCTCCGATCCGGGCAACCGCGACAGTGGCGGCGTCAATCTAGCGGCCTCGACCGCCAACAACTTCATCGTCGGTGAGACCGGAACCTCCGACGAAATCGTCGGCGGCAGCGGCAACGACCTGATCTTCGGAGGCGCCGGTGCGGGCTCCAACGACCTCGTCGGCGGGCTCGGTGACGACCTCCTGGTCGGCGGCACGGGCAACGACGACCTCGACGCCCGGGACAACGACGATGACGACAATCTGGATCTGGTAGGAGCACTCGGCGCCGACACGATGGTCGGCGGCGCGGGCAACGACACCTACGGCGTTGATGACCTGCTGGACGTCGTGGTGGAAGCCGCGAACGAGGGAACAGACACGGTCGAGACCTTCATGGCCGAACTCTCCATCGCGAACATGGCCAACGTCGAGAACCTGGTCTACAGGGGCGCCGATGCCGACCAGTTCGTCGGCACGGGTAACGACGGAAACAACATCATTTCCGGCGGCGACCTCGCTGACACCCTCAACGGCGGACTCGGCGACGACACCCTGAACGGCGGACTCGGCAACGACACGCTGAACGGCGGGGACGGCATCGATACGCTCAACGGCGGCGACGACGTTGACACGCTGAACGGCGGTATCGGCAACGACAACCTGAACGGCGGCGCCGGAGCCGACGTCATGGCGGGCGGCGCCGACAACGACACCTACGTCGTCGACGACGCCGGAGACGTGGTGACCGAACTTGCTGCCGGCGGCACGGACACGGTCCAGTCCTCGATCTCCTACACCCTCGGTGCGGAGCTCGAGAACCTGACGCTGACCGGCGGCGACGACATCAACGGCACAGGCAACGCGCTCGCCAACACCATCAACGGCAATGGCGACAACAACCAGATCTTCGGCGGTGGCGGCAACGACATCATCGATGCCGGCAACGGCACCGACCTGGTCGACGGCGGCACCGGCGACGACACGCTGAGCGGCGGCACAGGAAACGACACCGACACCATCATCGGCGGAGCCGGCAACGACACCATCAACCTGCTGCCGACCGACGGGGGCAACGACGTCCTCATCTACAACAGCGCCGGCTTCGGCAACGACATCGTCAACAACTTCGATGCGAACGCAACTGGCGGCCAGGACCTGATCAACCTCAGCGCCCTGGGCATCACCGCCGCCAACCTGGCCACCCGGGTCATCGCCACCCAGGTGGGCGCCAACGTGGTGCTCAACGTCCGGGACGCGTCCCTGGCGACGATCGGCACCATCCAGGTCAACAACACGACGGTCGCCGCCATCGACGCGACCGACTACATCCTGTCGGCGGCGCCGACGGGCACGACGATCAACGGCAACGACACCGGTCAGACCCACACCGGGACCGCAAATGGCGAGACGATCAACGCCGCGGGCGGCAACGACATCGTCAACGCCTTGGGCGGAAACGACGTGGTCAACGGCGGCGAGGGCGCGGACACCCTCAACGGCGGCGACGGCAACGACACGCTGAGCGGCGGTGCCGGCAGCAACAGCGGAACCTACGTCGATGCCTTCGGAACGGCGTCGTATTCGAACAGCAACGGCACGGTCGCCCTGGCTACGTCCTGGATCGAGGGCGGCGGCGAGACCACCAGCCCGACGGCAGGCGACATCACCATCTCCGGCGGACGCCTTCAGTTCAACCAGAACGTCGATGGCGGCGAGACGATCGAACGTGCCGTCAACCTGACGGGAGCGACGGCGGCGTCGGTGACGTTCGCCTACGAGGACGACAATCTCGGAGCGGGCCAAAGCGTCATCGTGCAGGCCCGGAACGTCAACACCAATGCCTGGGAGACGCTGACGGGTGGTACGCTCGGAAGCACCACGGGCAACGGCAACGGCACTTTCAATGCGACTTTGACTGCCAATCAGATCGGCTCCAACTCGGCCATCCGCTTCCTGACCGCCGGAGACGGCAACAACTGGGACAATAGCGACAACTTCTACATCGACAACTTCACGGTCAACCTGACCGTGCCAGGCCTCAACGCCGGGGCGGACACGGCCAGCGGCGGAACCGGCGACGACACCATCGTCTGGAACGCCAATGCGGTGGCTCCGACCGATGGCCGCGACATCGTCGACGGCGGCACCGAGGGCGCCGCAGGTGACACCTTCGTCATCAACGGCAACACCTCCAGCGAGGTCTTCAACATCTACACGCTGGCCGCCTGGGATGCCGTGGTCGGCAACGACCTCGCCAGCTTCGCCGGACGGACTCCCGAGATCGTCATCACACGCAACGGCACGGGCTTCGCCAATGTCATCGCGGAACTGAGCGAAATCGAGGAAATCCGCATCAACAGCGTCGAGCCGACCGGAACGAACGGCGGCGCGGGAGCCGGCGATACGTTCAACGTCATCGGCGACTTCGCTCCGACCAGCCTGCGCCTCAACACCATCACGATCGATGGCGACGACGGCGACGACACGATCGACATCTCGGCCCTGACTTCGGCTCATCGCATCGTGTTCAAGTCCAACGGCGGCAACGACACCATCATCGGCGCCCTGCAGGCCGAGGATGTGATCGAGCTTCCGGAGGGGACGGATCTCACGAGCTACCACCTGGTCGAGAACCAGAATGGTACCAAGACCGTCTCGAACGGGACCCATTCGGTCACCTTCACCGGCGTCGTGCCGTCCCAGTTCCAGACCGAGGCACCGGACGAAGACGAGGACGAGGACGAGAACGAGACGCCGCACGACGACGACGACGAGGAAACGCCGACCGCCGGCGGCGACGATGAGGAGACCACGGCAACCGGCGTGATCCGGACCGGAACGGCGCAGTCGGACACGCTGGTCGGCACGACGGGCAACGACAACATCGTCGCCTTCGCCGGAGACGACATCGCCATCGGCGATGCCGGGGAAGACGCGATCGTGGCCGGCGAGGGTGCCGACTTCGTCAGCGGCGGCAGCGGCCGGGACGTGATCTCCGCAGGAGCCGGCGACGACCACGTGTTCGCCGGGGCCGACGCCGACATGGTCTACGGCGATGCGGGAGCGGATCGCATCTTCGGCGAGCAGGGCAACGACCTGATCAATGCCGGCGCCGGCGACGACACGGTGTTCGGCGGTGCCGGCAACGACCTGATCGTGGCCGAGGCCGGCGACGGCAACGACGCCTACTTCGGCGACGAAGGTACCGGAGGTTCCGGCATCGATACGCTCGACATGTCGGCCACGGGTGCGGCCGCCACCGTCAACCTGGGCTCCGGCCCGCTGATGAACGGTAGCGCGTCGAGTTCCCTGACCGGCAACGACACCCTCTGGGGCATCGAGAACGTCAACACCGGCTCCGGCAACGACGTCATCGTCGCCGGCACCGCGGCCAACGTGATGAATGGAGGGCTCGGCGGCGACACCTTCGTGTTCAGCTCGGTGGAGGCGGCGAAGGGCGACACGATCGTCGGCTTCGAGCCCGGCGACCGGATCGACCTCAGCGGCATCGACGCCAACTACGCCACCGACGGCAACCAGAGCTTCACGCTGGTTTCCGACGCGGCCTTCACCGCCGCGGGCCAGCTCGCGGTGACCTATGAGACCCGCAACGGCGAGGACTTCACCGTCGTCCAGGGCAACGTCGACGGCAACGCCGCCGCCGACTTCAAGATCGAGATCGCGGGCCACCAGAACCTCGGCTCCAACGTCACGCTTTAAATCGCGACCTCAGCCGGAACGGGAGAACTCCTCCCGTTCCGGTGCCTTCCGTTTTCCTCGCACCAGACGGCACCCTGAAAAATGGCCAAACCGAAAGAACTCACCCCCGCGAAGCGCCAGCGCCTCGCCGAGCTGACCCAGGGCTTCCGCGGCATCGTCGTGTTTCTCTTCGTGATCTCCGGCATGATCAACGTGCTGGCGCTCACCGGCTCCGTCTACATGATGCAGATCTACGACCGCGCCTTGACCAGCGGCAGCATCCCGACGCTGGTGGTGCTGTCGGCGCTCGCGATCGGGCTCTATCTGTTCCAGGGCGCCTTCGACGTCGTCCGCTCCCAGGTGCTGGTGCGGGTCGGCGCCCGCATCGACCGCAAGATCGCTCCCCTGGCGCATCGCGTCGCCATCGACATGCCCCGCTTCGGTTTCTCCACCTCCGAGGCGCTTGAGCGCGGTCGCGACGTCGACACGGTACGCGGCTTCCTCGGAAGCCAGGGCCCTTCGGCGCTGTTCGACCTGCCCTGGATGCCGATCTATCTTGCTTTCATTTACTTCCTCCACCCGATGCTCGGCGCGCTGACGTTCGCCGGCGCCCTGGTCCTCGTCGTGCTCACCGTCGTCAGCGAGATCATGACCCGGCGCCTCACCGTCTCTACGCGCAAGGCCGCGATGGAACGCAACGGCATCGCCGACTGCAACGCCCGCAACGCTGAGGTCCTCAAGGCGATGGGCTTCGCCGGCCGCGCCGTCGGCCGTTTCAACGAGGCCAATGCCGAACATCTCGACCTGCAGACCAGGGCCAACGACATCACCGGAAGCTTCGCCGCGGTCTCGCGCGTGCTCCGCATGGTGCTGCAATCGGCCCTGCTGGGACTTGGCGCCTACCTCGCCATCAAGGGCGAGCTTTCGGCCGGCGCCATCATCGCGGTCTCGGTCGCCTCGGCGCGGGCGCTGGCTCCCGTCGATCTCGCGATCGGCAACTGGAAGGCCTTTATCGCCGCACGCATGGCCTACCAGCGGCTACGCGACACCGTGATAGCACTCGCCGGCGCGGACGAGCCGATGCGGCTGCCGGATCCGGTCGCGCGCCTTTCGGTGGAGAAGATCACCATCGCGGTGCCGGGATCCGGCCAGGTGGTGCTGAGCGAAGTCGCCTTCGAGCTCGAGGCCGGCCAGGCGCTCGGCATCATCGGTCCCTCCGCCGGCGGCAAGACCACGCTGGTGCGGGCGCTGACCGGCATCTGGCCGGCGTTGCGCGGCAGCGTCCGGCTCGACGACGCCGACCTGACGCAATGGCGCGAGGAGGACCTCGGCAGGCACATCGGCTATCTCCCCCAGGAGGTCGCGCTGATGGACGCCACCATCGAGGACAACATCTGCCGCCTCGAGCCCGAGCCCGACTACCGCAAGGTGATCGGGGCCGCCAAGGCCGCCGGCGTCCACGAGATGATCGTCAAGTTGCCGGACGGCTACCGGACCAGGCTGGGCCCGCAGGGCTGCGCGCTCTCCGCCGGGCAGCGGCAGCGCATCGCGCTGGCGCGTGCGCTCTACGGCAACCCGTTCGTGGTGGTGATGGATGAGCCGAATTCCAACCTCGACGGCGAGGGCGAGGCGGCCCTCACTGCGGCCATCGAGGGCATCCGCGCCCGCGGCGGCATCGCCATCGTGATCGCGCATCGGCCGAGCGCGCTGGTGGCGGTCGATCTCGTCGCCATCGTCCAGGCCGGCCGCATGGTCGCCTTCGGCAAGAAGCAGGACATCATGACTCCGGTCCGGCAGCCTGCCGCGGCCGCACCGGCCGACACCATTCTCGAGACCCAGCTGCGGAGGCCCGCATGACGATCAATGTCCAGGCCACCCGCCAGTCCACCGCCGAGACCGCTCCGGGCCGCAAGGACTACGAGGAGAAGGACGATCGTCGCCGCCGCATCGTGCCGCTGTTCTTCCTGCTGTTCGTGGGATCGTGCTCGGCCTATCTTAAGAGCTTCCTACCCGTGAAGCTTCAGGCCAGCGAGGACCGCGGCCAGGCCCGTAGCTCGGGCAACGAGGAGGAGACCGTCAAGGAGGACGCGCTCGCCGCGGCCGACGAAACCGACCCCGAGGAGCCGGCGGCCAAATCGTCCGGCCGGACCGAGGAAGTCAGGATTTCGGCGCATGGCGACGAGGAGCGCGCCCCGGTCGGATCGACGGATTTCAGCGCCCGAGCGCGCACCGACAAGCCCAAGGCGGACACCGGATCGGGCGAAAGCCCGAAGGTCGCCAACGACAACCGTCCGTCGCCGCGCCAGGAGACCGGTGGCGGCGGTGGTGGCGGCGGAGGCGGAGGCGGAGGCGGAGGAGGGGGAGGCGGTGGCGACAACAGGCATCCCACTCCGCGCGACCCCCCGGCACCCGATCACCGCAACCGCGCTCCCCGCGTCTCGGGGGCCGTGCATCTTCCCGACGTCGTCGCCTGCCATGGGCTGGCGATATCGATGGCGGCGCTGCTGGCCGGCGCCACCGATCCCGACGGCGACCGCCTGACCGTGGTCGGCATCTCCTCGTCCTCGGGCACGCTGACCCGGACCGCGGACGGTGGCTGGGAGTTTGACCGCGCCCAGGACATGCTCGGCGAGGTCAAGCTGACCTACGCGATCAGCGACGGCCGTCACATCGTGATGCAAACGGCCTACTTCAATGTGGTCGAGGCGCCGCCGATCATCGGAACCGAAGGAGACGACATCCTGCTCGGCACCCAATGTGCCGAGACCATCGTGGGGCTCGGCGGCGACGACAACATCGACGCCCGTGGCGGCAACGACCGGATCTCGGGCGGCGATGGCAACGACCACATCCTGGCGGGCGCGGGCAACGACGCGGTCTATGCGGGCGCCGGCAATGACATTGTGTTCGCGGGCGCGGGCAACGACGTGGTGTTCGGAGGTTGCGGCGACGACCGCCTGTTCGGCGAGGACGGCGACGATACGCTGCAGGGCGAGGACGGCAATGACAGTCTCGACGGCGGCGCAGGCCGCGACATCCTGCTGGCGGGAGCCGGGGACGACACCCTCGATGGCGGCACCGGCAACGACACCCTCGACGGCGGCGACGGCGCGGACCGGATGTCCGGCGGCGACGGCAACGACGTTCTGGCCGGGGGCTCGGGTGCCGACATGCTGGCCGGCGACGCCGGCAACGATGCCATTTCGGACGGCGGCGGATCCGACTTCGTGACCGGCGGCATGGGCAACGACCATCTGGTGGCCGCCGCCGATGCCGCAAACGACAGTTTCGCCGGCGGCGCCGGCAACGACACGCTGGACTACTCCTCGGCGGTGCGTGCCATCGACGTGAATCTGGCCACGGGCCAGGCTTCCGGCACCGACATCGGCAACGACACGATTTCGGAAATCGAGGCCGTGGTCGGCGGCGCGGGCGACGACACCCTTGCCGATGGCGGCGGATCCGACGTCGTGACCGGAGGCACGGGCAACGACCTTGTCATGGCTTCGGCCGACGCCGCGGCCGACAGCTTCAACGGCGGCGCCGGAACGGACACCATCGACTACTCCTCGGCTGAGCAGAACCTCGCCCTCGATCTTGCAACTGGCCATGCGTCCGGCGCGGACATCGGTAACGATGTAATTGCGGAGTTCGAGAATGTCATCGGCGGCGCGGGCGACGACACAATCGCCGCCGGCGCGTCCTCGGCCTCGATCGCGGGCGGCTGCGGCGACGACGCCTTGACGGGCGGAGCCGGCGACGACGTGCTGGCGGGCGACGCCGGCAACGACACTATCGCCGACGGCGGCGGATCGGACACGGTCGACGGCGGCTGCGGCGACGACGTCGTGCTGGCGGCGGCCGACGGGACCGACGACAACTATGATGGCAATTCGGGCCACGACACGCTGGACTATTCGGCGACCACCATCACCATCACCATCGACCTGCGCAACGGCACCGCCCGCGGCGTCGAGATCGGTGAGGACCTGATCGAGGACTTCGAGGAGATCATCGCGGGCTCGGGCGACGACATGATACGCGTCGACGGCGGATCGGTGGTACTGACTGGCGGCGCCGGCAACGACACATTCGAGTTCCAGCCGCCGTGCGACGACGGCGGCGGTTCGGAGCAGGACACCGTGAAGAAGATCACCGACTTCACGGTCGGCGACCGGATCGTGGCCGCCACCTACCAGATCACCATCAAAGACGGCGACGAAGCCGTGGAACAGGTCGCCGACCTGTTCCAGCAGCTCTATCTCGACGAGGACGGCGACCATGGCCGGCCCGTTCGCTTCCGCTTCGAGGAACTTGCCGACGGCAAGTACACCGCAATCGACGTTTCCCACGGCTCCAATGCCGAGGACGTCATGACGATTGAGGTCGCCGGCCACCATCATCTGCAATTCGCCGCGATCCATTCCTGAGGGGGAGAGAAGCCATGATGCATGTCGACGCATCCGAATTCGTACCGCAGCCGGCCCCGGCCCGGAGCGCGCCCCGCGAACGGGCTCTGCGCCTGTGGCCCCGTATCCTGGCCGGCCTGGTGCTGAGCGCGCTACTGGTGGCCGGGTGCGGCGGCTGGGCGGCCTGGGCGATGCTGGAGGGCGCGGTGGTCGCAGCCGGCACGGTCAAGGTCGATCAGAACCTCAAGGAGGTGCAGCACCGCGACGGCGGCATCGTCAAGACGCTGGCGGTGCGCCAGGGCGACCAGGTCAAGGAAGGCCAGGTGCTGGCGACGCTCGACGACGTCCAGATCAAGGCCGAGCATCTGATCGTGCGCGCCCAGATGGTCGAGGCGCTCGGGCGTCGCGCCCGCCTGGTGGCCGAACGCGACAACCTGGCGGCCGCCGAGTTTCCCGCCGAGATGCACGCCCTGTTCCCCTCGACCGCTGGCGCCGTGATCCACGGCGAGACCCGGCTGTTCACCGGCAACAAGACTGCGCGCGACAGCCAGAAGGAGCAGCTCGAGCTCTCCATCGCCCAGACCGGCGAGGAGATCAGGGGCATGGGGGCCCGCCTCGCTGCCAAGGAGGAGGAGATCAAGCTCGTCGGCGCCGAACGCGAGAAGTTGCAGTCGCTGTTCGACCGCAAGATAGTCGAGTACCAGCGCGTCTACTCCGCCCAGCGCGACTATGCGCGCATCATGGGCGAACAGGGCGAGATCCAGGCGAGCATCGCCCGCGCCAAGGTGAGGACGAGCGAGATCCGCGTGCAGATCATCGCCGTGGACCAGAACGCCTCGACCGAGGCTCAGAAGGAGCTGCGCATAGTGGAGGCGCGCATCGCCGAACTCCAGGAACGCAAGCTCGCCGTCGAGGACCGCCTGTCGCGCACCGAGATCCGCTCCCCGGCCTCGGGCTACATCAACGAACTGTTCGCCTACACGGTGGGCGGCGTGATCACCCCTGCGGCCAAGATCGCCACCGTGGTGCCGGAGAATGCCGACCTCAAGTTCGAGATCCGTATATCGCCGGCCGACATCGACCAGGTCAGGGTTGGACAGCCGGCGCGCGTCCGCCTCTCCGCGTTCAACCGCACCACCACGCCGGAACTGAAGGGCAAGGTCGCGATGGTGTCGCCGGCCTCGGCCCGCGACCCTTCCAACGGCCAGGAGCACTACATCGCCCACGTCCGCCTGCTTCAGGCCGAGGAGGACCTCATCCAGCAGAAGGGACTGAGGCTCGTTCCCGGAATGCCCGCCGAGGTCTTCGTCTCGACCCAGGAGCGCACCGCGGCATCCTATCTGGCCAAGCCATTCACCGATCAGATGAATCGCGCATTCCGCGAACGCTGATCTGGCAGCGGCCAGAGGGGCGAGATTGTGTCATGTCTCACGGAGGAACAGCTCCAAAGGATTGTGCGAATGCATGTTATGTCCGGCTTCGGATGCCCGATCTCGACTTCGGTGAAGCCTGGGACAAGATGGTCCAGTTCTATCGGGAACGTGGCGAGGCATTGCTCATCGGGTGTTCAGAAGCGCGATCCGATCACGGGGTGTGGATGATTTTCAACTTCCAGAATCTGAAGAATGCGGAAGACTTCGCAGAACGATTTGGCGGAGAAGTGATTGAATTTTAGAGGTGCAGGTCTTGAACGCGAACAAAAAGAATCGCCGTATCGGAAGACCGACAGCGTTGGCCAGCCTTAGTTTGACGTACCGCCGTGTAGCTCACTTCCTGTATCGTCTCGCTTTCACGATTGCCGTCTCTATCATTGGTTACGGATCGCTCCCATCGGTCGCCGTGTCGGAGGAGCAGATGCGCTTGGGCCTGCCGGTTAACTGCAAAATGGGCCTAGACTGTTTTGTCCAGCAAATGCCAGACATTGATCCTGGCCAAGCTACGCTCGATCCCTTGTGCGGTCAGGCGACTTACCAGGGACATACCGGGTGGGATATCCGGTTGCGGACGCTAAGCGATATAGCCCGGGATGTTCCGGTGATTTCCGTCGCCGACGGAACCGTATCCCGAATTAGGGACGGCATCCCTGATCAGATTTTTGATGCTGCGAATGATCGCCACGATCTGCACGATATGGCATGCGGCAATGGGATAATTATCGATCATCAAGGCGGACTTTCCTCGCAATACTGCCATCTCAAGACCGGCAGCTTGGCCGTTCGTTCGGGCATGTTCGTTCGAAAAGGCGAACGTATCGGATCTATCGGTTCTTCCGGCGTCGCGGAGTTTCCGCACGTTCATCTGTCGGTGCGTCAGGATGGCAAGTTGGTTGAGCCACTCACCGGGAAGGCGTTGCGAAGTGAATCCCCTGTTTGTGGCGACCTGTCGGGAAGTCTGTTTGATGCCGCGTCCAAGCGGGCGTTGGTTCAAGCTCCTGTTACGATCCTTGATGTTGGGCTGGCTAATGCTCCGCCCGAGTTGGGTAACCTTGTCCGATCGGGTGGGCCCCCTCTCGCGACGGGCGGGGGCAATTCGACCATCGCATGGGTGTGGGCAATCAATGTAGATCAAGGGTCACGATTCAGAATCAAGCTGGTGGGGCCGGGCGAAACTACCTTGATTGATCACGCAACCACGGAGTTACCGCGCCGCAAGGCGAACTATCTGGCTTACGTGGGTCGGAAAGCGGGCGTTAAAGCAGGGACATATCTGTTGAGTGTAGAAATTACCGACGGCGAGAAACGGATTACATCGAACATTCGCTCGTTCACTGTTTCGGAATAGGGGTTCACTGCCTGTGGCGTGCGTCGGCACGTTTCGGAACATCAAGGAAACTGATTGCTCCGAAGATTGACTCAAATCCGACCTTACGAAAAACCCCACGGCTGGTTTGCGGGTCCGTAATTGTCGCGGGGAGATGTACAGGCGATATGACGCTGTCCGCAAAAGACAGAGAAGCCTGGCGCGTAGTGCCAGCAGACGAGTCCCCGAAGCGGCCCTAGTGTTCCCCCGAGGCTGGGCCGTTTCTCTGGTGGTTGAGCATTTGTAAGCACGCTACTGTCGGTGCATGGGAATTCAGCCGCCAAAAGCGGTACGTATAGCAAGTGTGATCATCCAAGCTAACAAGTCGGCTATCGTCGCGATCATGATGTCATTTTCCCGAAAGGGGCCCACGATCATGCCCTCATGCGCGGCAAGACAAGGTTCAGTTTCTTCGCCTTGGCTTGGACGCCCATAAAAGATCTGCCAAGCTGTTTGCCGATGCTGCGGGCGTCCTTTCCGGCCTGAGCCATTGACCGCAGTGCGGCCAGCTCGGCTTCCGTCCAGCGGCGCGTTTTGTATGGCGCCCGCTGCGTTATCATTTGCCCTTACCTGACATTAATCGAAATCAGGATGGCCAGTTGATGGGCGAGTGCTGCATTCGCCGCTTGATCATTTCTTGACGTAGCTTATCCGCCCGTTGCCGAACGCTCGGGCTAGCCGTGAAATGCTCTTTATGCTTTCGATCGGCGTCGGCTTGTTCGCGTATGCTCTCGTAATAACGTGCGATGCTAGCGTCAGACATTCTCTCGAAACTCATAATCAAGTACCTGCTTTGAGTGGCGGCCGCCGACTGTCACGGGTGAGCGGTTGGGCAGTAGAGTTTACCACTTTTTCCCGATGTGTGAAATGGCACCCAGGGTAACAGCCGACGTGATTATCTTAGCGGCAGGGGCGGCAATTTTGATCGTGCTGGCCTAGGGCTTGGCAATCGCGCCCACTTTTGCGGTTAGGCGAGTAGCTTTGCATCGGGCGCTTCACTGCAGAGACTTCGGGTCCCACTGAAAGATAACCTCGCAAACTGGGCCCTTAGCGGTTCGCACTATTATCGACAAGTGTGCGATTGTCCGCTCTAAGCGCAGATCGTCGCGCGCAATTTCAGCTAACGTTCGGGAAGCCTCTTGTCGAGCCGACCCTACGTCAAGAAGGAGTTCACCCTCTTCATCGACCGTTACATCATCATCTATGACGATGTCGAAGTAGTAGCGGATCATCGCGCACTCTCCGGTTCAGCGGGAGCGCTATCGGGTCGCTTGCAATCTTACACAGCTAAAACGCGCAATGAACTAATTAAGCGCGCCGGTCCTGGCCGGTCTGTTCACTTGTGAACCCTTCGAGTTTGATTCCTTTACCTTTTGAGCGTTCGTTGGCCCAGAGGGAGCAGCGCAGCCATCAGGAAGTTAATTGCCGACGCGGTCGATCGGACCGGGGGGCGGGCTGGCCCGCTATGAGCTGCTGCTACCGGCGGGCTTTATTCGTTAGGACTTAAGCACCGGAGCAAATCACTCAGAAAATGGCGCTGCCCTGGCGTCCCCACAACGGAACTTTTCCTTAATTTCCCAATTTTGGCTTGGGATAAATTAGGAGGACTGGACCAATGCCTCGACCTTGGACGCGCTGGACAGATGAAGATGTTTCAAAGCTCAAGACCATGGCAAAGAAATATCCCGTAGATCAAATCGCTCGGGACTTAGACCGCGGGATTTCTTCTGTTTATACGAAGGCGCACGAACTCGGCATTTCGCTGCGGCGAGTACCAGCATCGCAAACAAATCCATCGGCTCTAGATCCGACTGGCTAAACAGCCCGGTGCCTTCCAGACCCGCGGGCTCTAGCTCAGAGCGCGAGTTCTAGCCAAGACAGCTCGCCGGTTCGCGCCGGCGGTTTTTTCTTTGATATTGGGAACGATCAGGCGCCGGAGGAATCGATTCTGCGCTCCCGGGAATGCCTCTACTCCAACCGGGAGAAAACCCTCCGCAGGGTTGGCGGCCTTGGTTCGTGGCGTTCTCCGCGCCGGGGCCGTTTGCGCGATCCAGAGGCCTTTCGAGAACCGAAGATGTTCGAACTGCTCACGAAACGCGATTGGGCACTGGTGGCTGGAGTTGCAGGGCTAGGGGCTGTAGCTGTTTATTGGATGGCCTTCGCCGACTGATCACGCCGCCGGAGTTCATTTGTGATTTCCACTGTCGGCTAACGAAGCTGAATTACGATCAGCTTCGCTGGCCTCTAATGTCGATAGACTGAGCCGTTCAGGCTGATACAATTCCGGATGGCCCTATCCCCGGGCCACACGCAAGGATGACCCTTTGACTTAGCCCCGCCTTCACCAGGCGGGGCTTTTTCTTGGCGTTAGGAGCAAACCGGCGCCGCAGGAATCGATTCTGCGCTCCCGGTAGACTCCTCAGCCTGCGACCGGGAGAAAACCCCCACTGGGTTGGCGGCCCCGCGTTGGCGTGCACCTACGCGGGCGCCGTTTGCGCGATCGGCCATCGATCTGACACGGCCTCCGATGGTGCGTAGGCGGCCTAGTTTGAGTTGTGTTCACTGCGCGACGGACCTTTTGATGACGGCGTGCGTTAATGAACTACCGCAGACCGGACCCCGGCTTTCATCTGTGATGAGAACGCCACTTGCGCTCCCGCCCTTCCTCTCAGGAGCAGCGCATGTTCAAGCGCCGTTTCAATCAAATGAAGCCCCTCAAAGACCGTCTGCTCGATGAAGCACGTTCCCTTAGGGAGCAGGCCAATCTTCTGCCCGTGGGAGCCGTGCGGGATGCGGCCTTGAGGAAGGCTCGTCAAGCCGAAGCGGCTGCACATATGGATGACGGGCTGGCTTCGCCGGGTCCGCAGCCTCCGAAGCAGACCGACGTGCAGAGTCCGACCTGACGGAACAAGTGAGAGCTGGAACTGTTGCCTGCCATTCGGCCTATACCGGCCAAGGGTAGATTGTAGTGCGCTTTCATTTTCAGGTCCGGACCGGCACCCATGTGATGTTGACCGAGGTGGCGGACTTATCGGATACGGACCATGCGCGGATCGATGCTGCCAAGCGCATCGGATTGCTTCTTCACGAACACGCCAGCAGTCATTGGGTGGAGGAAGACTGGCAGATGGACAACGAGGGTTTTCGTCATCCGCCATGAAAAACTCGGCAACTGCCGCCCGCAGCAAACCTGAACCTGCCGCCTAACTGGCGGGTTGACTCACCGTTCCTGTTTCGTTCTAATTCGGCCCTCACGTTTCTCAGGGCGGAAGAATGCCGGACCTCGACCATGTCAGGGCTGAGATTGAGCACATGCGTGTGCAAGTCAGCCGTCACCGCAGGGAAATGCTCCAGCTTGAACGGGCCGGGATATCGACCGTGGCGGCGGAAGCGTTGCTTCAACGGATGCTCGATAAAATCGACGGGCTTTGTCAGCAGCGCGACAAGCTGAAGAAAGAACAACCCGCAAAGCGTGTCGGGGCGTTGGGAGGGCGGAATTGGTGAGCCAGCCCCTTAGATATTTTCATGAAGACCCGCACGCCGACGCTTGGCTGAAATCATTGGACGAGACCCGCCGTCTCGCGACCCGGCAGGGTTGGTGCTATCAGCATGTCCAAGCGCTCATCGTCGCCATTGACCAATATGCGGAAGCCGCCACCGGCAACCGATCATATTTCTTGGACAAACCAAAAAGCATCGGCGGCAGCCGTAGGAACTCTGATGTCCCGTGATTGTTAGAGACTCATAACCTCGCAGAGGTTTAAACTGCGCCCTGTCGTCCGCTCCCCCTGCGGCGGCGGGGCTTTTTGTGAGTTGCGTGTGATTAAGCGTATCGAAATGCCGGGGTTCATTAAGCCCCAGCTTGCGACCTTGAAGAGCAAGGCTCCCAAGGGCGAGCAATGGATTCACGAAATCAAATACGATGGCTACCGCGTCCAGCTCCATGTGAATGGTGACAAAAGGCGCGTGTTTACCCGGAATGGGCTGGATTGGACCAAGCGGTTCTCCACCATTGCCGGTGCCTTCGATATCTCCGGGCAAGCCATCATCGATGGTGAAGTTGTCGTCATCCATGAGGGCCGCACCAACTTCTCGAACTCCAGGCCGAACCCGCCGCTGGAAAGCAAGGAAGGCTGGTCTATTACGCCTTCGACCTTCTCTGGCGTGATGGCGACCTGCGCAAACTGCCTCAGCTTGAGCGTAAGCAGCTTCTGGGGGATTTGATTGGCGAGAACGATATCGGCCTCCCGGTGCTCTACAGCGGGCATCTGACCGGTGACGGGCGGGAGATGTTTGAGCATGCCGCGAAGCTGAATTGGGAAGGCATCATCTCCAAGAACGGCGACGCGCCTTACCGCTCCGATCGCAACGAGGGCTGGCTCAAAATCAAAACCGTGATGAAGGGAAAATTCCCCGTCATTGGTTTCGTCAAAGATCCTACCGGTGTCGCCGCGCTCTACCTCGGCAAGCGCGAAGGGAAGGATTGGGTTTACATGGGAAAGGTTGGGACGGGATGGTCCCGCACGGTCTCCAGCCAAATCCGCAAGCAGCTCGATACGGTCGTTAGCCCAAAGTCGAAGTTAACCAAACAGGTGAAGAAGCCCCGCGCGACCTGGGTGGACCCGGTTTTCATGGCCGATATCGAATACCGACACATTACCTCGGAAGGCTTGCTCCGGCAAAGCTCATTCAAGGGGCTGAAAAAGGAACGATAGAGCCTAAGGTGTGTTTGAGATTCATGACCGAACCTCTTCCAGCTCTCATCGAAAACTCGCTCCAAATCGCCTGGGATTACCTGGACGGGATAGGTGAGCTTGCTGACCAGCAGCAGACCGCCGAATTCCTTCTCAGGGACATTCAATCTCAAATGCTGAGGGGCGAGCGGCGGCCTCTGATGCTTTCAAACCGCGCGATCGAGAGCTTCCGCAAACAGCCAAACCATCTGCAACTCGTCAGGTGGGGCTAATGGAATACATTTACAAAGACAGGCAGCCGTCCACTAAGGAAGAGCGTGTGGCGAAGAAGGAAAAGCCCGCTGGGACGCTGAAGTAAACCTGACCGCGCGCAAGAAGGTGGACGATGCCTTTCGGTCCAACTTTGAAAGATTGAAAGCGGAGCGTTTTGCTCGGGAAAATAAGGAATAGAGGTACCGGCCTTAACCTCCAAGGAGGCCGTCATGAGGGCGCGCGGAATGCCTGCGGTCTTTGGAGCAGGGGTCGCGCGTTCCTCATAACAGGACGACCCATGCTGCCAGTCCGATCAGAAACGCTATGCACACTGCAACGACCGCCAGGCAGGCCTTACCTATCACTTCTCACGTCTGACGCCCTTAAACTTCTTCGCGCTCTTCTTAACGGCCATAAACTGCCCGCCCGCCTTATTGCGCTTGGTGGATGTCTTCGTCAGCGGATTCTTGAGCTGCGTACGCTTCTTCACGGCTCTCTTGCGTGCGTTGTCGCCTTTGGGTTTGTTGACTGCCATTGGTGTCTCCAAAGAAACACCAAGTGCTGAATCAGCAGGTAAGTTCCAGATGGAGCGCGCGATTGCATATCTGAGGGTCTCTACGCAACGCCAGCACCGCTCTGGTTGATAGGAACACTAGTTCCGCCAACTGGTTTGTTTCTCAGTGAAACCCTCACGGAGGAAGCCATGGGCTTTTTTACCAAAGACATCAAAACCCTCGACGATCTCTTTGTCCATACTCTGCGCGATATCTATTACGCAGAGCAGCAGATCGCGAAAAATCTTCCGGACATGATCGAGAAGGCGACTGACCAAGCCCTCAGGAACGGCTTTGAGACCCATCTTGCCGAGACCGAGGAACAGATCGTCCGCCTCGAGAAAGTATTCCAAATGCACGGCGTCGAAGCCACGGGCGTCGATTGCCCTGCCATCGATGGCATCTTGGACGAAGCCAGCGAAGTTGCTGGCGACGTTGACGACAAGAGCGTGCTGGACGCAGCCCTGATTGCTGCAGCCCAGGCAGTCGAGCACTATGAAATCACACGATACGGAACGTTGATCGCATGGGCGAATATGCTCGGCCGCAGTGACTGCGCGTCAGTTCTGCAGCAAAATCTCGATGAGGAAAAGGCGACTGACAGCAAGCTGAACACGATGGCACTCAAAAGTGTGAACCGCAAGGCAGCGTAATTTTTAATGAGGCGCAGGAGTACAAGGGCTGTCAGATTCCAGTCGGGCAGCCCTCTTGCAAGAGATCGCGTAAGCTCTCTGCCCCGGAATTGGGTGACATTATCCGCAAGACCGGCAACTCGCTTGCTGCGATTACCAAAGAAGCAGCCGCCACCCGGCCTCGTTAGAACGCTTCTTGCATCATCCAGCCCGGCGGCGTGCATTGGGTTGGGATACGCACGTCAGTGGGAGGCCGGCTTGCACAACCGCCTAGAAAGCGAGGTAAGAAAGGCTCGCGAGGACATGGCGAAGCTCCCGCCCAGCATCGAGAGAGACGCTCTGCTCTATAAGATTAAGGAGATCGAGGGGCGATCTATTTTAATTAGGACGCTTGCCGCGCCGAAGTTCTAGGCGGCAAATCCAGCAGGGTGCCTAAAACGGCCGGCGAATTAAGGGTGGCAAGTTTCTCGCGTGGGCTAAGGAATGTGGCCGCCTCGTCGAAGGTTTCGGCGTCTTCGATCTTGGCGCGCGCGATCGCGAGATGCGGATCGACCTCACCGCGATTCCGCGGCCTAGGGCCGGACAGATTGTCGAGATGCGCCTCGCGCAGGTCGGCGTCACGGCGGAGTTCGAGAAGCGGGCAGGATACCGTCCGGTGCGAGGCATTGGCCAGTTCGTTGGCCCGCAGCATGACCTGCGGTGGCGAGGTCTCCTCCGGTGTCTTGAACAGGCTGGAAGCAGCCCCTTCGCTGGCCGAGGAAGACAGCGTGGCAAGCGGAATGGCAAGCAGGAGGCCGAGAATGACTGGCATCATCCATAGCAGCAACGGCAACGACACCGCGTAGGCGCTGATAGCCATCGCGACGCCAAAGAATGTCGGAACCGAATATTTGCGAAGTGTCTCTTTACGCGACACCACGCCGTCGTCGCGGCGTTGAACCTGCCAGCCCGCATCGCGTCCCAGCAGGATCTCTCCGACCGCGGACGATTGGAAGACCATCATCACCGGTGCCGTCAGGCCCGAAAGGAATGTCTCGGCGACAATCCCCGCAAGGGCCCGAAAGCCGCCGCCGAACTTTCTTCGCTCGTCACGACGGGTGAGCATGACGATGTAGGCGAGCAGTTTGGGCAGAATCAGCATGCCCATCGTGGCGACGAATACCCAGGCCGCCAAGATCGGATCCTGTGCGGGCCATGTCGGAAACAGCGAGAACCCCTTCGGAAAATATTCGGGCCTGACAAACTGCGCCTGCAACGAGACCAGGATGCCGAGGCCCAGAAAGATGAACCAGAGCGGCGCCGTCAGGTAGGATCCGATCCCGGTCAGGAGATGGAGCCGCGAGACCCAGTGCAGGCCGCGCGACGGCAGCACCGCCAGATGTTGCAGGTTGCCCTGACACCATCGCCGGTCGCGGGCGGCAAAATCCAGCAGCGATGGCGGGCATTCCTCGTAACTGCCGCCGAGCGTGGGCGCCATATGGATGGCCCAACCGCCACGGCGCATGAACGCGGCCTCGATGAAATCATGGCTGAGGATGTGCCCGCCGAACGGCTTGCGGCCCCTCAGTTCCGGAAGGGCGGCGTAGCGGGCAAATGCGCTGACGCGGATGATGGCGTTGTGGCCCCAGTAATTGCCTTCGGATCCATGCCACCAGGCAATTCCGGCCGCAATCAACGGGCCGTACAACCGCCCGGCAAACTGCTGCCACCGCGCGAACAACGTTCTGGCGTTGACCACGATCGGCAGCGTCTGGATCAGCGCAACGTGTCGGTGTTGCTCCATCGTAGCGACCAGCCGCACGATGGTATCCCCTGTCATCAGGCTGTCCGCATCCAGAATGAGCATACATTCATAGTCGGAGCCGAACCGCCTGACCCAATCCTCGATATTGCCGGATTTGCGCGCGGTGTTTTCCGGACGGTGACGATAGAAAATCCTGGCTGCTGGCCCGGCTTCATGTCGGAGTTGAAGAAAGCACTTTTCCTCGGCGATCCAGATCGCGGGATCGGTCGTGTCACTCAGAACGAACCAGTCGAACTGGCCAGCGTATCCGGTTTCCTCGACCGATTCGCAGATCGCGCGCAGCCGGGCCAGAACGCGATAGGGATCCTCATTGTAGGTGGGCAGCAACATCGCGGTGCGGCTTTCGATCGCCGGCAGGGCCGCGCTGGCATCGATGCCGAGTTCGTCCTTGCGTCGAAACAGCAGCACGAAGAAACCGGCAATCGCCGACGTGAAGGAAAAGGCGATCCAAGCAAACAACAGGACGAACAGCACCAGGATCATCCACTCCAGGATCGTCACGCCTCCGACCTGGAGCACCTGGTACATTTCGTAGCAGCCGGCCAGGGTCAGCAAGACGGTGCCGGCAAGGATGCATGCGCGCCTGGGCCATGCCGTCGTGAAATCCGCGGCTTGGGGTTGCGGTTGGCGCTGCTGCTGCCGGAGCGCCATTTCCATTGGCGCCTCCCGGGGCAGGAATTGATTGAAGGGATCGCTGCGCTGAAGCGATCCGTGGACCTTCCCTAAGGTGTCCATCGATAGACCCAAACCTCCGATACCGCCTCGTTCTCCTGCATCAGCGACGCGCGAAGCTCGACGGGATTCTTCTCCTTCACAAGTTCGAAACTCAAACGCCAGCCGCCCGATGCCGGATTCGGCTGGGTGACGATGTTCTGGATCTTGGCCTTCTCCGCGGTCACAACGCCCCGCAGGGTTTTTGGGTCGACGGACTTCAACCTGTCGCCGATCAGGTCCAGCACGAACAGCGTCGCGTTATCGCCTCTTGCGCCGATGCCGGTTCGGGAAAACCGCGCCAGCGGGGTCGGCTTCGGAATGTCCGGGCCCCAATTCAGCCGGTACGTGTAGGTGTGTTCACCCTTGGCCTGCAAAGCGGCCTTGGGTTGCCAAAAGCTCGCAATATTGTCGTGCACTTCTTCCTTGGTCGGAATTTCGATCAGCTTGACCGAACCTTCGCCCCAGTTTCCGATCGGCTCCGCCCACAGACTTGGCCGGCGTTCGAAACTGGATTCGAGGTCCTGGTAGGCGAGAAAATCCCTCTGGCGCTGCATCAACCCGAAGCCATGCGGGTTGAGGTCGGCGAAGGCGCTGATCTGAAGATCCGTGGGATTATGAAGCGGTCGCCAAAGCTCCTCGCCACGGCCGTTGGCCACGAACAGCCCG
This sequence comes from Bradyrhizobium sp. AUGA SZCCT0176, assembly GCF_018130145.1. Lineage (GTDB taxonomy): Bacteria > Pseudomonadota > Alphaproteobacteria > Rhizobiales > Xanthobacteraceae > Bradyrhizobium. The sequence continues at coordinate 1,031,762 of NZ_JAFCMB010000001.1, forward strand.
TCGGAATCATGGACGGATGGCCTGAAGTCGTCGACGTCCTTGCGGTCGTTCGATCCGAAAAAGAACATGCTTGTCATCGGCATCAGGCCGGCACGCTCCAGATCCACTCTTGGATAGATCGCCATTTCCACGTCGAAGACGGTGGCGTCGCCGGGTCGGATGGTGAAGCGATAGGCCGCCGCCGCGCTTTCACTGTCGAGCAAGGCGTGCACCACGATGGATTTGGCGTTGGCTGCCGGCTTCTCGATCCAGAATGCCTTGAACGACGGAAACTCCTCGCCCTTGGCTTCGCCGGTGTTGATCGCAAGCCCGCGCGCCGAAAGCCCGTACAACTGGCCCTTGGCGACGGCCCGGAAGTAGCTCGCGCCGAGAAATACACAAACCTCGTCATAATAGTCGGGCTTGTTGATCGGCGCATGAAGCCGAAAGCCCGCAAAGCCGAGATCGACACCGGCGCCGGGCGGCGGCAGCTTGCCGAATGAAAAAAGGTCGGGTTGATAGGCGATCTTCGCCGCCTGGCCGTTCTTCACCTCGAAGATATCGACCCGGTTGGCGTAGAAGAAACCGCGATGAAAGAACTGCGCTTCGAAAGGCAGCTTTTCGCCGCGCCAGAGCGCGCGTTCCGGCAAGAACCGTATCGCCCGGTAACGATCGTAATCCAGATCTTTCAAATTATCCGGCAGCTTGTTGTCGGGCGCCTTGAACGCTTTGCCGGCCAGATCACGCGCCATTTGCCGCACAAGGGATCGGTCGAACGGCACCGGCTGCGCGTGCGCGGAAGTCAGGAGTCCTGGCGCCGCGATCGATACGAGCGGCAAGGCGGAGGCTGCGAGGAAGTGTCTGCGGTTCACAATATCACTCGTGGTTACTGGCGGCGACCATGAGCAACGCAGTGCAGCATCAGGGGTTCCTGCCCCAGGAACTCTATTGCCATTTTTTCCCGAGTAGGTCGGAATTTAGGCATCTGCGCGGGGCGCTCGCGAATGCTAGTTGGCCAATGTGTGGCTTATTCGCGTGACCACGCGATCCCATTGCCGTTTTTCCGCGGCGGGATAATTGATCAGGACGCAATTCATATAGCCGGCCGAACGGTTACAGCGGTTGTACCAAATCCGGTCGTTGCGGATGCTAGACACCACGAAGAAGTTCGGCGTCACCCTTTTGTAGACGATACCGGGCGGCGGATTCTTCTTCGCCAGGAACGCCGCGGGCGAGTCGTTCTCGGGATTTGCAACCGATTGGACGGTCAAATCAGCGCGGCGATCGTCGGTGTAGAAACGCCGCCCGGTTCCACCATCCGGCAGTTCGGCGTCCCTGCTGAAAATCGTCACCGGAATTTCTACATTCGTCCCGGTGCTCGGTATTACATATCTCTGCCACTGGATGCTGGCCGCAACGACCGTTGCCGGCACCAAGCTAATAATAACGACAGCGAGCAGCCGAAACGTAGCCACGTCCAAATCTCCGGTTAGATCGACACAACCGCACTCGATCCGGATTCGTTCCAAGAAGGACGGCGTTGCGCCCTGAAATGCCTCGCCTTCACGCAGGGCGTCAATCCGGCTAATTCAAAGTGCGCGCGCGACACGTCGTTGCGCGATATATCCAAGCGTCAGCCCGGCCCCAGCGCGATGCTGGCGCCGGGATAGTTGCCTCCTGACGCTTTAGTTATAGGCCTCCGCATTCATGTCGCCTGTTGGCACTTTTCGGACATTTGGAAGGTGCGAGGCGCCGACGAAGCTGAGAATGGTGACGGCTGCGATCGCAAACACCAGGCGCGCTGCGGCCGCCTTTCCGCGGCTAATGCAAGACGCAGGGCGGCACGCTGAGAAGTTGGAGTCCTTCTAGTTGCTTAGTGCCTGTCGTTCGAGCCGTGTAATCTGAAGGGGCAACAAGAGCTATCTGCGCTCATCGGCTTTCCCCAGCCGCTCCCGGGTCATAGCCAGCTCGCGGTTGTATTGGTGTGTATTTTTAGATCGATTGATCCTTTGACGGGCTCCTTGGCAGACTGCGATTCCATAAAAAGGTGCGAAGCGACCAGCAAAACAGCCGCACATGCCACCACCAAACCAGCGGTGGCTAGTTCTGCACCTTCATTCATGTCACCACCTCTTTCTCTTGCGCAACGCCCAATAAAAGGCGGAGTTCCAAAACAACGGGAAAAAGTGGCAACTTCTTTCCAAGAGCGGAAACTTGGAACGACAAACGCGTTGCTTCGGCAAGCGACGTAGCCGCGGTATTCAAAATCCACTCTGTTGCCGAGCCAGGTTGCGCAGACATTTTGTAGAGCATTGATGCGCCCTACCGATGAGGATCCGTGAACGATGCCAAGCACCGGTCTTATAGTCGGCATCATTATAGCGATCATCGTGTGCGGCGTTACCGCCGCTGCAATGATGCTTCGCTTGCCTGTATGAGCGAAACCCGTGTGATCGCGAGGTTGGCGGGTTGCCAAGTCGGTACTGGAAAACAGGCCCAAACCCCCGTCCGGGGGCTGGCGCGGACGCTCGTTCAAGATTCCGCGGCGCATTCTGATCCTCGACCAACTGCCAAAGGGGGCGCTGTGACGATCGACGATGATTTTTTCGCCAGCGGTGGTGACTCCCTTCTAGCGATGGAAATGCTCATCGAAGTCGAGCGGCTCATCGGCCACCGCTTACCGGAAACGACTCTGTATGGGGCAGAAACCATCCGCCAACTTGTCCCAAAAATCGCCATGCAGACAGGCACCCCGGCGACGCCGTTCTTCCAGTTCGGTGCCAGTTGCGATCGGCCCCCCTGTTCTTTTTTCAATGGGAACCTCGTTGGCGGCCACTCGGGTATGCGGCGGATGGTAGAGCTTCTCGGGCTCGATTATCCAATCGTTTCGATCGATCCCCATGGTCTTCATGGGGAGCGGATTCCGCCGTCGATCGAGCAGATGGCCGCCGACCGCCTGCCGCTTGTTCTGCAGAGGCAGAGCAGCGGTCCTTTCCTCCTGGGCGGCAAATGCAACGGCGCCATGGTGGCGTTTGAAACAGCCCGCCTGCTGATGGCAGCCGGCCACAAGGTTGATATGGTGGCGATGGTCGACCCGCCGACCGTCAGTGCCCGTCCGGTGCCGCGGGCGATCATCGGGCTGATGAAGCCCCTGCTTCCGCTTTACCCTCTGCGCTGGGCATTTGAAAAAATGGCGGAGCTGGAGCGTTACTTCAAGGCGCCGAAGAGCGCGCCGATTACGATCGCCGAACTGGAGATTCCACCGGTGTTGTGGCAAGCCTATTCAATCGCAATGTCGCAATATCTTCCCGCACCGCTTGAGGTCCCTGTGGCTTTTTACGCGGCCGAACACGACGGCCGGGCGTGGCGGCATCTCAGTTCTCAACTCGACGTGGTCGAGGTGCCTTGGGGACATCATGGCTGCCTGACTATCGGCGCTGAACAGCTGGTTGGTCATCTGCGGCAAAGAATTGACGCTCTGGTTGACGGCTGGCCTTCGGCCACCGCATACGTTGCCGATGTGCCCCCCCAGCGGGCGAAAAAACGGCCCCAACGCCTAAGAGGATAGCGCGCTGAGGACGATGAAGGCACAATTGTCTAAACGGGGGTATAACTCGGATCGGTTGGCACTATTCCCGGTACAGATACCAAGTTTTCCCGAATCCTCTTTCCGCATTGAAATCGGCTGTTAGCTTTTCGATTGGCGTTCGCACAACCGCCGCCGGGAGCGCCTTTCGTTGGAAATTAGATCTCTGACACCCCCGTCCGGGGTGGCCGCCACGGACGGCTTCTTTTTTAAAAGAGCAACCGCCTTCGTTCTTCAGTTTATTTCAGTTCATCTGTCACCGAAACAGGGTCGCTTGCCCAAGTGTTGGCGCGAGAAGAGCTTTGAATGTCGCGACATGATTCGAGAAACGGGCGCCATACGACCGAACAAGGACGGCATGAAGCTCTTCACCGCCCGCTCGAACAGACTTTTCGCCGTCCGGTTTGAAAATAATCGCCGGCTCTAAGGCTACAGGATAAGGTCAGCCTCCCGCAGGCCGCGATCCTCGGCGTTCGTCTTGATTTCAAAACCTAGACCCTCGCACATCTTTAGCATGACAGCGTTTTCTTGGAGGATCTCGCCATGCAGGCGTTTCAGGCTTTCTGACTTGGCATACTCGATGATCAGTTGCATCAGCAGCCACCCCAATCCCCGTCCCTTTAGATCCGATCGAATAACAATCGCGTACTCTGCCGTTTCGTCGGCCTCATCAGTGTGCAGCCGAACAACACCGAGCGTATGGCCATCCGATTCGTCGATTGCAACAAAGGCCATAGCGCGTGAATAGTCTAGCCGAGTCAATTTGTTCATGAGTGCAGGCGATACTTCCTTGATCGAATCGAAGAAGCGAAGTCGCCGATCCTCATTGCTTACGTGCGCAAAAAGATCGCGAATAAGACCATCGTCGCTTGGTCGAACAGGTCGCAGAAATATTGGCCAATTATCGTCAAGAACCACATGCCTCTCCCATTCAGAAGGATACCGGCGAGCGCTCTCTTTCCTAGCTTTGCCGTTCACATAACCCTCCAGTGCGAGAAGGCCGCATTGGCGGCATTTGGGGTGTCACCCCTCGGTAGCCGCTTGCCGAAGTTGGATGGCACCCCCGGCCTTCGTCCGTGTTCGAAAAATCGGACGCCTCCGTCAACATGACGTGAGTCCCGGTCCGAACTTGGAAATGAAAGCGCACTGTCTTCCCACCCCGTAGGCCAGTTAGGCCCTTATGGAACAGTTCTAACCTATCCTAGTTCCGTCAAAAGGCGCGCGTGAGCACTGTAGCGAGCAACGCTGTGCTGAGGATTGCAACGCCCAGACAGATGCGTGCTGCGGCTGAATACCAGTCGAGATGGGGTAGTCCGTTCATGGCTCTCGCTTCCTTTATGGGCAGGCGGGAGCACGATCGACTCTCAGTCACCGACGCCTACGGACAGCGCCTTGGCCCGTGATGCAGGACAATGAGCCTGTCACCGGATGGTTGCTAACGATCGAGACACCTTCCGTAAGCGCGGCCGTCAAGTGAGGCGGGCCTCAGTTCAACCATCGCGGCCGGGCTTCCTTTTCGAACGCTTCCGCAAGCGTCGTCCAATCGGACGCAAGCTCTAGCCATGCGTCTGTGGCCAGCAAAGTCACAGACGCGGCAGCATTGGTACGGCAGTGGTCCGCGGCCTTGCGGCAGTAAGCTGCATCGTCTTTGCGCATGTCCGTCAGCTTCTAAGTTGCGCTAATGGGACGGTCCGGAGATGGTTTGTCTCAAATTAGTTCCGGCGGGATCGCGCCAGCAGCTACCAACCGTTCCCGGTCTCTAGCTAATAGCCGGTACACGCCGCGATGTCAGCGAACCGCTTTTGCATACACTCGTCGATGATGTTGCCGCAAACGCCTCGAATTTGTCTGCCTTTTCGAGGTACTGTTCAACGGTTCGCATAACCTCACTCCGGCGCTTGCAGGCCGGGCGATGAAAGCCACTCATCAACGTGTGTCGCAGTCTCCGCTTGGCGTGCCTTGCGAAGAATCTGTTCCCGCTCCGGGCCATGCGGCAATTTTTCAGCTCGGGCGCGTAGGCGCCGGGCTTCCTGTTCGAGACGCTCGGAGAGGGATAGCAATTGCTTGAATCGACGCCGCTGTACCAGCGCTCCTTTCCATTAAGGAAGGCGGGAGCGCTACCAGGCGTTCTCATCACCGATAAAAGCCACTGACCGGGCGGTGATGAACCAGTCTGACATGGCTGTAGCTGTCTCGCTGGTCAAAACAGCTCACATCACAAAACTTAACACGATATCGCCGCCGTGGGTGTTCGGGAACAAGTGGCGATGGCCGGAGTTTTGACTGCGCTGCCTGTCCCCAATTACCCGGCAGTATATGCGGCCCCAGTGCTCCCCGAGGCTGGGGCCGTTTCTTTGCTAATTACGGGCGATCAGGAACGATAGCGATCGGCTGGATTTTGCTTTCCAATGCGTCGTGCCAGACGCATGAGGCTACCTAATCCCTAGCCGATCGGCCCCAGTTTCCTCCTCAGGGCTGGGGCCGTTTTAGCGGCGCGTCTTCCTGCCCGAAACAACGAAACTGCCCTCAGGAAAACGCATCCTTGGCCCTCGAAGGCGTAGAACTGCACCTCGTAATTGTGCTTGCGGCTGTGCAGACCGTCGAAATCGGAGATGCCATCGACGGCAAGCAGCACGGCCCTCACCATCTAGAACCGCAAGGGCATCCAGATCACCCACGCGCCGGGCACGATGTACAAACTAGAGGGTCGGACTTCAAAGCTAGGCGGGGGCCTAGATCGCAAGGCAAAGAGGCCGCCAGATGAGGCGGCCTCTTTCATTTGTCAATGTGGTCCATGTCGCCTTTTGGCACTTTTGAGACATCCGATGGCCTCTGCCGAAGTCCGTTATTGAGGGCAAAGCCGACTTCCCGGTTGAACGCCCGGACTTCTCACTTTGACCCAAGCCGACAAGAGCTGGCTCAAAATCCCGCAGTGCGGGTGCCGCTGCGGCACCGGTGGGCAAAGCACAGAAGAGGGCAGTGGCGCCCATCTCCCAACGGACACGATTGGCGGTCCCATGGTAGGCTGAGAGGTTAATTGTTCGAACTGGCGGCGGCGCTATCTCTGGTGTGCCCGGAGGGAGATGCCCGATGATCGGAATGAGGCGTCGGCGTTTCATTGCGCTTTGCGGGGGCGCTGCAGCCTGGCCGCTCGTGGCGCGGGCCCAGCAGCCAATGACAAAGCTGTCTCGGATTGGCTGGCTAGTGACCGGCTCTCCTGCGTCGTACCGGTATTCGCTCGCTGCGTTTCTGGATGGATTGAAGGCTCTTGGCTACGTTGAGGGAGGAAATATCGGTATCGAATACCGATGGGCCGAGGGCGATGTTGCACGACTTCCCAAATTGGCTAACGAACTCGTTGAACAGAAGGTCGATATCATTTTGGCGGGAGGATCACCTGGCGCAGAGGCCGCGAAGCAGGCGACCTCTCTCATTCCTATCGTAGCTGCAGGCGTTGGAGACCTTGTCGAACTTAGGCTGGTAACGAGCCTCGCGCGGCCGGGTGGTAATCTAACCGGATTTGTCGCAAACGCGCCGGAGACCGTAGCAAAACGTCTTCAAATAATGAAGGAGATCATGCCGCAAGCCAAACGCGCGGCGGTTCTATGGAACTCTATCAGCTCCAATGCCAAACTTGAATGGGCAACGGCCAAAGAATTCGCCGCCGCAAACGGCATTGTGGTCGCGCTATATGACGCTCGCGGTATCGATGAATTAAGCAACGTATTGGCGACGGTACCGCAATCTGATCCCGGCTTCCTTGTTGTTTTGAATGATCCTTTTATGTTCACGTATCGCAAGGTCATCGTGGATGCTGCTACTCGCTTTCGGCTTCCATCGATCTACGGATTCCGCGAATTTGTCGACGATGGAGGAATGATCAGCTATGGCGTGAGCATCTCCGATACCTATCGTCGGGCAGCCAGCTACGTGGATAGGATTCTCAGGGGCGAAAAACCCGCCAATCTCCCTGTCCAATTACCAACCAGGTTCGAACTCGTTGTCAATCTCAAGACTGCTAAGGCACTCGGTTACGCCTTCCCCGACTCATTCCTCGTACGCGCAGACGAAGTGATTGAATAAGGAAGCTATCTGTTTGCACTGCATGAGTCCGCATTTGGCCGAACCGGCTGTCGAAGGGCGGGCAGAGCATGTCCGCTCTGCCCGGGTATTTCAGACATCAACTTGTTCAGCTATTGCCAGCGCGTCATCGACCTCAATGCCGAGATATCTCACCGTGCTTTCGATCTTGGTGTGCCCGAGCAAGAGCTGGACAGCCCTGAGATTTCCGGTCCGTCGATAGATCAGGGTCGCTTTTGTGCGTCGCAGTGAGTGCGTGCCAAACAGTCGGGAATCTAGCCCGACGCTTCCGATCCACTCCGACACGAGCCGGGCATATTGGCGCGTTGTCATATGGCGGTCAGGACCACGACGGCCGGTGAACAAGACCTCGCCGGGCCGTTTGCCGGTGGCCTTTAGGTAATCATCGACCGCCTGGCGAGTCTGTTCGCTCAATTCAAATCTGACGGGTCGCCCAGTTTTCTTTTGTCGGACCGTTGCGCGATCGGCCGTGTAACCGCCTGCGGCGACATCCTCGACCCGAATGGCGACGACATCACAGCCGCAAAGCTTGCTGTCGATTGCCAAATTGAACATGGCCAAGTCGCGAGCGCGGCCTTCGATCTAGAGTTTCGTCCGGATCGACCAGACATGCTTGGGTCGCAGCGGCGGCTTTGCTCCCGTGAGCTTACCCTTGTTCCACGGCACTCGCTTGGGCGCGGGGGTCGCATTCACTTGATCCTGCATGGCCATACTCCTCGGCTCGGTTACAGAGGACGAGAAGCATGTGCCACCGGATTAGGCTTTGGAATCAGGTCAGTTTCCGGGTCAGACTTCGCGTCCGGCCCAGCGGCAAACCAGCTGTAGCGTTTGACCCACAACGGACGTCGCGATCCGCCCGCCCCCGAGCGGGCTCCCTCTATTCTTGTTGACCTGCCATTTGGCTCCATTTTGCCGTTCTATTTGAAATGGTGGAGGCGTATAATAGCTGCGCTGCGCACCTTCCACGGGCCACGACATGGCAAATGAGCGCACCAAGAACCCGTTTGACCCTCTGGCGTTTCTCGCCAAAGTTGGGACGGGAAAAACGATATCGGTTTATCGCAAGGATCAGATCATCTTCTCTCAAGGAGAAGTCGCCGATACGATTTTTTACCTTCAGAAGGGCGGCGTCAAAATTGTCGTGCTATCTGACCAAGGCAAGGAAGCGGTCGTCGGTATTTTAGAACCCGGCCAGTTCTTCGGCGAAGGGTGTATGAATGGCCACTCGCTACGGATCGCAACGAGCACGGCGACGGAAGAAAGCCTGATCACCTCGATATCAAAGTCTGCAATGATTGCGGTCCTGCATGACGAACCGAAATTTTCGGAGCTATTTGTAGCTTATCTATTGACCCGAAACAGCCGGGTTGAAGACGATTTGATCGACCAACTATTTAATTCGAGTGAGAAACGACTTGCGCGGCTGCTGCTTCTGCTCGCGAAATTCGGCAAGGAAGGCAGCCCAACACCTATCAGCCCAAATATCAGTCAGGAAACCTTAGCCGAAATGATCGGCACGACGCGATCTCGCGTAAGTTTCTTCATGAACAAATTCCGCAAGCTGGGCTTGATCAGTTACAACGGAAAAATAGAGGTTCACAATTCGTTGTTGGATGCGGTCCTGCGTGAAAAGCCCCAACTACAAAGGGATGGGGAAGCAGATACCCCTGAGAAACGCGGCGCGTGACCCTCCGCTACGCGGGCTCTTTCCGGCCCGGCCCAACTGCGAAGTCTCTGCGAGACTTTTTCAAAAATGAGCGTTGGCGCTCATACCCGCACACTACAGTCTATCGGGGTGGCGGCTGAGAATGTCTGTTTATCGGGGAAGACCGGAAGTGGCCGGTAGACAGCCAAAACGGCGCTTTTGACCCAGAACGGACGTTGCGCCTCACCGTCTCGCCCGGCCACAAAAGGGCTTTATGATCAGAAGTAGCAGCGTCATTGTCCTATCGGAATGGACGAGCGGGGTTGAAGTTTCATAACAACGGTCCTCACTATCCAAGCCGGGCTGGCGCGGTGATCCCATGCCTCTGGCATCCTTGACAGTGTCTGAAATCTTCCCGTGGGAGTTTCGCAATGATCTCCAGCCAACCGGGTTTGACGAGCGCCTACCTGAGAACTCCAAAGGCCGCAGCCTTCGCGGGCATCATATTTTCTGTGTTGTGGGTCGCTGTGTTCGGACTCATGCGGCTTTCGGTGCCATCTGATCCCTTCGAGGAAGGCGCTTGGCTCGCGGGGGATACGACGTTTGTGGCGCTTGCCCTAAATCTTGTGCCTGTCGCTGGCGTAGCCTTTCTCTGGTTCATCGGAGTACTTCGTGACAGACTTGGGGCTCGCGAGGACCAATTTTTCGCGACCGTGTTCTTGGGCAGCGGAGTCTTACTGCTGGCGATGCTGTTCGTTGCCGCCGCGGTCTTTGGCGCGATCATAGTCGCACTTCGGGCGGCACCTGACGCGCTCGTCCACTCCGCCACTTTTCATTTCGGGCGCGGCTTGGCCTACGGGATGATCAACATTTACGTGGTAAAGACGGCGGCGGTCTTCATGATCACGACGTCGACAATTGCCATCTATACCCGTTTGATGCCCCGTTGGCTCGCAATCGTGGGATTCATCATCGCGGCGGCGCTCCTGATCGGAAGCTCCTATTTCGAATCGAGCCTGCTTGTGTTTCCGTTGTGGGTCTTGTTGGTTAGCCTGACCATCCTACGAGACAGGACAGTTGTCCCAATTTCGACGGATCCGCTGCCATAGCGGTTACGGCATCCCAGCTGAGCTGAACTCCCCGTGTTTCGGTCGCACCAACTTGAACACGGAAATCGTCAAAGACGAGACGAAGTAGGCCGCCTCAGTTGGCGGCCTCTTTCATTTATCGATGCGAATTCCATGTCGCCTATTGGCACGAAACGGACCCGCCGACCGGCTCTGACGATGTCCGTTCACCGGGATAGACCGGAAGTCGCCGTGGTCCGGTCAAACCGACGCAAATGACCCAAAGCCGACATTTGTTCGAGTACGTCGCTGTCCCGGCGCGTTATACAAGTGATGATCAATTAGGTTGGCTTTTCGTCTCTTTCTAGCTGAGGTTTTTCATACAAGACTGCATTCAGCAAAGAACGATGCACCTCGATCTTTCCGTTGTAGCTGATAAATCCCAGCTTGCGAAATTTGTTCAGGAAAAAGCTCGTCCGGGATCGGGTCGTGCCGATCATTTCCGCCAAGGTTGCTTGATTGATCGAAGCATCGATTGGTATTGGCTTTCCAGTTTTCCCGAAATTGGCCAGCAGAAGCAGCAGGCGCGCGAGCCGCTTCTCACTCGAATTGAATAGTTGGTCGATCAAATCCTCTTCAATGCGATTGCTCCGGGTCACCAGGTAAGTCACGAAGAGTTCCGAAAACTTTGGTTCCTTGCGAAGCGCGGCCAGCATCGCCCTCCGCGTTATTGAGGTGATAAGGCACTCCTCCATTGCTCTCGCGGTTCCGACGCGGACCGCCTGACCATTCAGACATCCCTCGCCAAAAAACTGCGCGGTGTCCAATATGCCGACGACGGCTTCTTTGCCTTGCTCGGAAACAACGGTCACCTTGACCTTGCCCGACTGGATGTAAAAAACCTTATCGGCCTCTTCGCCCTGGGCGAAAATGATCCGGCCTTTACGGTATTTCGAGATAGCTTTTCCGGTCCCGACTTTGGCTAGAAAAGCTTGAGGATCATATTTTCGCTTGGCTGACTTCATAAGTCCCTCCTTTGGGCCAGCGAAAAGCTAGAATAATAATGGTGCGTTGTGGTCAATATTGACCAGCGGACCAATTTCCAGGGTGACAACATCACCCGTCAGTAGCCGGTGTACGGCAGCGTGTCGTGCCCCGCTGGCCCAAAGGGGTGCCCTCACTTGCCCGGCTTTCATACATTACCAACCGGTCCACCGCTTAGCGCCATAGAGCGCCCGCACTGTCCGCACTGCCAGACCCACACCATGCTGGCTGGCATTGCGCCCGGCCCAGCCGGTTACGAACTCCGCACTTTCGAGTGCCCCAAATGTGATCGCGCACAACGAACCCTAGTGGTGAGCGATCCCATGAGCGGCGACGGGACGGGGTGGCTCAGCGGCGAGCTTAAATCTCCGGACTAGATTTTGGCAATCTCCTGGGAGTTTAAAATGACCGATCAAGCCCCCTCGCCAGGCCGGGTCCTAGAGTTCACGATGCGACCGTTGCCGGGGCGCTACCACGGTGCAGCGGATCACGCCTTCGCGACCTGGGTTCGAGCACTGGACGCTGCGCTGCACAGGCTGCGGCCATATCGATCGAAGGCAAGTCGTATCCGGCCCGTCGCAATCGGAATTGCTCGATTGGTTTGATCGCAATTTGTACTCCCGAATTGAGGCTCCGCATGCGTAACAGGAACAAGGTCGTATTTTTGACGGCGGACCATCTGGATGAGCAGGCAGACGCGCGTGAGGCGAAGCAATTGCCTGATGGAGAGGCGAGACAGAATGCGCTGCGTAACGCAGCACAATTGAGGGTGTATGCTTCCATGAAGCGCGCACTCGCACCACAAACCGCCAAGGCGAAATAACCGACGCGGATCCGGAGGGTTGCAGAATGTCGAATTTTGACTCCGAGATAGTCCAAATCCTGAATTCGATACGGGATACAGCACAATGAGCGATGCATCTTCCGACGTGCTACGTTTCTTCCGGCGCAAGCCCGTGAGAACCTCCAGCGAGGTGGACGCGCTCGCGAACGAAGCCGGCGTCGTCCTTGATATGCGCCAAGATGAACAGGCCTTCGAATTACCTGGGCGACTGTTCGAACAACTGCCGTTTGCCGTTTATGTTTGTGACCGCGACGGTCTGGTTCTGCGATACAATCGCCGCGCTGCCCAATTATGGGGCCGGTCGCCTAAACTCGGCGATGCTGATGAACGGTTCTGTGGATCGTATCGAATGTTTAGCCCCGACGGCAGTCTGCTCCCGCACCATCAATGCCCCATGGCAGATGTGCTGCGCACCGGTATTTCCGTGCGCGAACAGGAAGTACATATCGAGCGACCTGACGGCTTGCGCGGCATCGCGCTCGTCGACATCGAAGCAATCAGGGATACCGATGGAAACATTGTCGGCGCCGTCAACTGCTTCCAGGATATAACGGAACGCAAACACAATGAGGAGACTACGCTACGGCTCGCCGCTATCATCCAATCCAGCGACGACGCAATCGTCAGCAAGGACCTCGATGGCATCATCACGAGTTGGAACGGCGGCGCGGAGCGCATTTTTGGCTACCTTGCTGAGGAAATCATCGGCAGGCCGATTACGCTTCTGATTCCGCCCGATCATCAAAAAGAGGAAGAAACGATCATGGGGCGAATTCGGCGCGGCCAGCGCGTCGAACACTACCAAACCGTTCGGCAACGAAAGCATGGGAGCTTGATTGACGTTTCGCTGACCATCTCACCGGTCAGAAACACGCAAGGCAAGGTCATCGGCGCATCGAAAATCGCTCGCGACATAACCGAGCACAAGCGCAGCGAAGCTCAAATGGTCAATCTCGCACGCGAAGCCGAGCATCGAACCAAGAACATCCTGGCCACGGTGCTGGCGACGGTGCGTCTCTCTCATTCCGACACGCCTGATGATCTCAAGCAAGCGATCGAAGGGCGAATCAATGCCTTGGCAAAGGTCCATACGCTGTTCGTGGAATCCCGCTGGGCGGGAGCCGAGCTTCACCGTCTGGCCACGCAGGAGCTTTTGGCTTACGGCGGGGAGAGAGAAGCGCGGGTGCGAATTGACGGGCCAGCCGTTATGCTGGAGCCGAGTACGGCTCAGACTACTGCAATCTCCTTGCACGAACTTGCGACCAACGCGGCAAAATACGGATCGCTATCGGCAGCGGGTGGCCGCGTTGAAATCTCATGGTCTCTTACAGCAGATGGAAGGCTCAGCTTGCGCTGGATCGAGTCGGGTGGGCCAACCGTTACGCCGCCCACGCACCGCGGGTTCGGCACGCGCATTGTGGAAAACATGATTGGCCAGCTCAGGGGTGAGGTACGTTTTGATTGGCGCGACCAAGGGCTAACCTGCGAAATCGTTCTGCCGCTTGCATAAGCCAGGCAGCCCAAGGTGGGGATCGCATCCATTGGCGGCACTTTCAGTTCAAGCCAAGCCTGCAATGTTGCCAAAGGCATCGCGCAATTTGGGTCGTTTTCACAATCGGGACCCAAAGCGGACATCAGGCTTTGAGCCTATCTTTGGTCAAGTGAAGCGTTACGATGACGCCCTCCGCGCTCCAAACGCAGGAAATTGAGCCACCAAGCTCGATTGTCATGGCACGGTTGAGCAGCTTGCTGCCATATCCTCCCTCACCAGCGGGTGAGGCGACTGCCGGTCCGCCGCGCTCAGTCCACACCACGACCACCTCCGTATCGTGGGCGGCGCAGGCTATATCCAAATAGGGGACGCGCCGCGGTCCGTTGATGAGGAAGGCGAGCGCTTTCCCGACCTCGATGCCGCTCGTGTGGAAGCCGGTTTGGCACTTTGCAACTTAGGGCGGGATTTGATGCAGTCTGGTCAGACGGTCTCGGCAATCACGATTTGGGTCAGAGACGAGCTTGGCGAGGTAATGCATGCCAAGCTAGAGTTCAGAATAAGCCGGCTGAATTGACCTAATTCAGGGCACTGGGGCGTAGATCGTTTCCATCATCGTCGATCACGACAAGGCAACAGAGTTTCCCCGAAACAGCTATCGCTTCGCAATCAGGCGCGCCTTGGCGAATCCTCGCGGGCGGACCGGATTGTTAGCAGTGGGGGCTCCGAGGACTTTCCAATCCTGAGCTCCAACTGGACGAAAAAGGAATAGATGGCGGGGGCGATGGCGCTGTGTGGTCCGGTGTACGAGTTTTTTCGATCTTCGACATATGAAGTCCTCTATGATGCAGTGCAACATTTGAGGATCCGTTCCGTTCCTATCAGTGCCTGCCATTTAAATGCGCCTATAGGCTTTCAGGCACAGAGATGGTTCCTCCGTGCAATTTTAGGCGCGGATTGGAACAACCGATGGGTCATCAGGTTCTCCTTGTGCAACGCAACAAGGATTAAAATGCCAGCTACAACTCATTCGTTTCGTCCGCCATCTAAGATTCTTATGATGCTTGAGGGGCGGCGCGCTCTCACCGAATTCGGGGCTTTTCTGGGTGCGCTTCCGATTTTAAACTTGGTCCCAAAGGGGGACGGACATCCGGTGTTAGTGCTACCCGGCCTCATGGCCGGTGACGACTCAACATTACCGCTGCGCAAATTTTTGGAAGGCCGTGGCTACAGGGCCAGTGGCTGGGGGCAGGGGCTAAATCGAGGTCTTCGTGAAGGCGTCCAGGGTCGCATGCTCGATTTGGTTCGTGAACTTAGCGACCTGCACGGTGGAAAAATCAGCATAGTCGGTTGGAGCCTTGGCGGGATTTATGCGCGGGAACTGGCAAAGATGTTGCCGGATCGCGTCCGCTCGGTGATTTCGCTTGGAAGTCCCTTCGGCGCCAGTCCCAAATCCACAAATGCTTGGCGAGTTTATGAGTTCGCCAGCGGCCAATCGGTCGACGACGCGCAGGATGTTGCGGTTGCACCACCAGTTCCTTCGACCGCGATTTATAGCCGTACGGACGGAATTTGCGCGTGGCAGGGTTGTGTAGAGACAACCTCCGCTCAGTCAGAAAGCATTGAGGTGCAAGGAAGCCATTGCGGACTGGCCGTGAATCCAGCCGCCGTCTATGCGGTTGCCGACAGATTGGCGCAGCGGGAGGGAGCGTGGAAACCCTTTGATCGCAGGGGCTGGCGAAGCCTCATCTTCCCCGATCCCTCGCTTGGCGCTCAAAGCGAGAAATGCATGAGGAACACCTGAGCGGTTGGTGAATCCAGTGGGGGGCGAAGTCGCGGCCGCGCCAGTTCTCAAGGGCATCCTGGAAGCAGACTTATGAATTGGGGACATATTGTTAGAAGCGTCGCCGTCGCGATTGGCATAACGTTCGTTACAGCGGTCGTCGCCTACCTTGCTCTGAGGTTTTTCGCGTCGCTAACTTAGGCCACGCCAATTGGGACTACGAGCAGTTATGACTGATGAGCATCAAATAAACGCGATCATAGCAACGGCGATACTCGATAGCTTTGGCGACCATCCCGAGCTCAAGGTAGATTCTGAGGAGGCGAAAATAATTGCGAAGCGCATCCTTGGAGCTCTTGGGGATGCTGGCCTTCAAGTCACAGTGACGGAAGTGCCAGCACGGTAACGAGCTCTGCTATAACTTAACTTTGAGCGTCAGGCCGCGGGGCCGACCTACCGCTTCACTCAAAATCAACTCGTCGCCCTTCGCCCCGGAAATGTTAGTTGGCACCGCGATCTCGAATGCATTGAAGGCTGGGTCATACACCATAGCGCTCGCTTAATGCCGGCACTATTTGCGCCCGGCGAACGGCGAGTAATGGTGCCGGACGCGAATCAAACCCTTGTCCCATGAAAGGCCCGGGTGGTTCTCGCAGTCCCAGCCCAGGCCCTCCGGCCAGTCCAGATCGCGGTCCATGCACAAGCGAAGAAGGAAAACCGGGAAAAAATGTCGGCGGAGAATTTGAGGGTCGGCTAGTTCTGCGAGACTATCGTAAGAGGCCGCCCATTGAGACAGCCTTACTTCTTTTTCGTTAGACGTTTCGCCTGCTTTGCACCCGCTTAAGCAGCGGCATAGCTATTGGCTAGGCCTTTGGCGATCACTTCTTTCCTCTGCATCGCGCAGACGCCACTCGTATTCATTTCGGTGTTTCCAAAACACCTCCACCTCGACTTCCTGTCTAACCCTCTTCGGTGCCTTGCTCATTAATTTCGCGGAGTTGCCGCCCCATTTCTGCGATCTGCTCATTGATGCGACATACAAACTCTTCGTCTGCGATCCGGCTCGCTATTTGCCGGTACCGCATGATCTCCCTTTGGAGTTCGACACGTTTCTTTTCTGACGGCACGGCACCGGTTCCAGCGTCTCTCTTTAGAACGTGGGATCGGTACGATTGTTCAAATCGGGACGAACGGTTCAACACAAAGCTTGTGAGCCGTTTCTATTTACACCCCGCCGCCAAGCCTGAAATACGATTGCTTGGCGACGAGGGCTTTAGGCCTGGATTAGCAATTCCTCCAGCGCATCGAGTTACGTTCGCCTAACGGGACAGGTTTTGATGAGCACTATGCGCGCACTGCATGGAACTCATGTTGAGATCGCGCCGGCGAGATTGTCGTCCTCAGGAGTACGCATCTTTGGCCCGCAGCATGGCAGGAGAGGCGGGGTTTTTGACCTTCACCCAGTTGGGGGACCGCCCCGGCCGTACGGTCGATCGACCAGCTTCGACACCAGGCCCTCAAGCCCCGCGCCGACGCTGACATGGGCCGGCGGTGGGACATGCGTTTCCGAGATCGTCCAATATACTTGGGTTGACCCAACCACGCCGTTGGTTGCGGGCACAAAGAACGGCGCTCAGACCGGCACCGCCCACACGTGCGCGACGGTCAACTCATCCGTGGACCAGAGTATCGTCGGCTTCTATCAGAACGCCTTCGGTAGCTTGCGGCTCAGCTCTGTCCAGATTGCAACGTTCGGATCGACCTCCGGAGCCGTGAGTTCTACCGGCACCTCGGTGCCCTGGGGGACGTTTCCTCTTCGAGATGAAGTCTCCCGCGGCAGCCAAGCGATCGTCAAACAGACTGCTGATGGGGATGGGCTAAGATGTGCAATAGACCGAAACCAGATCCCGATCCGCACTCACCGGTCCCGACGCCGGTTCGCCCTGGTGGCAAGCTGAATCGTGACGGCGCTTTGCTAAGCCAAAGGAGGCGGGGCGTCCCTTACCCAGCTGGGAAGGGCAGTGACCACCCTCTCCAGATTGGATTGCTCTTCGCTCAGGCGCCTTTGGACAAACTGACGCTCAAGGTCTGTCAGACTGGTCTGCAATAGGTTGCGATAGCGTTGAATATTGCTGCGATGCGTATGCAGGCGAGCCAACTGTTGATCAATCATTTGTCGTCCCTTGACGAGGGGTCCAATTCCGTCTCACCGCAACAACGCCGGCCAGAGCGGAGTATATTCGCTCTGGCGGCATCGGCATTTCCCCGGCCGGGTCTTTAAATCCCGGCGGGCTAAGCCTGCCGCACGTCTGTGACGCTTTGATTACAATGGGGGTGGTGACTCTGAGCTAGGGCCGGCGGAGCTATCTCGTCGAGTTGTTCGGCCCGGCGCCGATGCCGATGAATTACGCGAAATTGGGGTGATAAAATCCCTGTGCAGGCAAGTTGGTCTTTTGGCACCATCGAACAGTACGGTGACGCCTGTATTGCTTCGAAAAACCTCGACCACGATCCCCGTCTTGCCGGCCAGCGATCGCAATCGAGTGGCTCCGAGTTCACTGATCTTGAAGCGAACGCCGACGGCCAACCTATTAAATTCTTGCACGTCACTCACAATTTTACTCCCCGATAAAACAACCGCGTAGAAACTCCTCTCCCGGCCCAGCGTTCCAACGGCCGGCTTGTTTACGAAAGCGCCGCGGAGGTACTCCAAAGTAGCTGGGAACGATTCAACCAAGCTGCGTTAGCTTTGGTCGCCGTTGGCGCTTCGGCGTTTCGGTTGGAATGAGCGGCCCCAGGCGCAGGCTCCCGCCGCTGCTGGGGCCGCTTTTTTGCGGCTCGCGAAATGAAAAGGCCGACAACTGAGGCGGCCCTGGAGCGGCAGAGCCATTCCGGGGAAAAGAAGTAGCATGGCTAGCGCTATAGGCCGTCGCTATCGTTCGCGATAATTGATGAAAACTCGTCAATCGAATAGCGCTTGATGCCGTCGCTAATAGTAACGTCGGCGAGCTTGCGGACGACCTGCCATTCGACCGCTTTGGCAAATGCTTCTTTCGCGGTTTCGGCAGTCGCGGAAACGAGATGATCGTCAACGTCGGCAAACACTGTAAATGGCATGGGGCAGTGATTCCGAATCGAAACTCCAGCGCCTTCAATGAAATGAAACCCCCGTCCGGGGGGCTGACGCGGACGGGGGCATTCCAAAGCGCTCCCGGCGGCGGTTTGGTGAGCGCCAACCGAAAACCTAACAGCGGAGTTCATTGCCGGAAAGGAGATTCGGGAAAACTTGGTATTTGCGCTTGAGTGCGGCGCTCCGATGGAAACTAAAATGTTTCGCGTCTCTCCGCCGGGCTTCCTCCACGGTTCTCCAACGCTTTCTCGATGGTGAATTCGGCATCCGATACCGCGTCGGCCCGTGTAAGTGCGATACCAGTTTGCATCCTGGTTGCGTCGAGAAAGACGATCCATTTCCAGCAAAATGGATTTGTCGAATGAACGATTTCAAACTGAACAGCTTTGTATTCCATGGCCGCATCTCAAATCGCGACCACAGCCGCTGTTGCAGTTACGGCATGAGTCACGATTGCAAAGGCAAGTCCGATCAGTTTCAACCCGTTAGTGTCCGCCATTTTGATCCACCATGATTTACATAATAAGTCGTGTAGTTTCGGGTCAGGCCCTTTATCCACAAGCGTATCGAAGCGATAGGCTGATACCGGCAGCCATGAGACTTGCGATCGCGCCCAGCGTCCACTCGGGTCGAGCGCTTCGAGCAGCTAGGCGGATCAAACCCATTGCGAAGTTTGCCATCCTCCTTCACCAACTCTCAGAACCTAAGCGAGCTAGATAGGAAAGGCCGCAGCACGTCAGTTCTTCTGGATCGCTTTCACCTGCTTGCCATTTTCCGCTTAGGTACCTCTCAAGCGAGCAACGACGCGAATCGGCAGCATCGACATCGTCGTGCGTCGCCAAGTGCAAGTTCCACGCTCGCTGCACGGCAACCTTCAGCGGAAAATCGTCGTCCATCTTTTCCAAGATGCGTTCTGACATTCCAATTCATTTGCCTTGAAAAGGTTGCCACTTTTTCCCGATGCATGAGATTGGGTGGAGTCGATGTCGGTGACGGTAGCGACTTAAAAAAACGGCCCCAGCGCATAAGGGGGGATACCGCGCGCTGAGGCCGTGAAGGCACGATGTCTAAAATCCATTAGACGGGGATTCTAACTCGGAGCGGTTGCCACTTGTTCCCCCTCGATCGTGCGCAAAAGAAGAAAGTGCCCCAGCTGCGGGGCGCCGCCAACTGCGGTACTCCAGAATAGTTCGGAATGATTAAAACGGGTTGCGGTAACTTGGCAAACCTGCTGGCAACCGCCATTGCCATGCGGTATGGCGGCCCTAGTGCATCCCCAGGCGCGCTGGGGCCGCCTATCCGCGGCTAATTCGAGACGCAGGGCGCCGTTCCAAATGGACGGATTTTCCGCTTTTTCCCGACTCGGTTGTAGTGGAGTAAGTCGATGGGCAGGCGTTGGACTGACGAAGATATTCGGGACCTCCAACAGCTTGCGCAGCGATACCCTGTTCCGAGAATTGCGGAGATTATGGATCGAACGGTGGGCGGTGTTGTTTTCAAGGCCCATAAACTGAAGGTCTCGCTCAGGAGCCGCCATCAGGACAATGCGAGAATTTCGTGTGTCGATCCAAGAACCGCGGGCTTTGAGAATTGGCCACCTGAGAGTTAGCTGGGGTAGCAACCTTCCCAAATGAAAGGCGGAACTGCGTTGCGTACTGGCGCTGGGGCCGTTTGCGTGATCGCAAGCCACTCGATCTGTACCCCGTGCCGATGGTGCGCAGGCGGGTCATACTCTTTGGGTCGGAATGTCGCCACCTTACGCGCCTCCTGCCATAGCTCGATCGCGGACCGCGTCGTGACCACCATCCGGCGGGCGGGCGTCCTGCGCGACACTTTCGAAGCCAAAACCGAGTAGAAATCCAGAGGCCGAATAGTGCCAAGCCCGCCGGTCCAGGTCGGCCGGTTTTTCTTTGCCCGCGAAAACGGCGCCTTATACGAGGCTGACAACGGCGAGAGCAAGTTCGGGGCCGAATTCGCTCGATGCCAGCGCGATCAATATTCCGGCACAGATGGCCAAAATAGCGGTGATTTTAAGAGTAAACATTTTGAAAATCACCCTGTCATTGGGGCGAGACCATTCCCGCCGCCAGTAACCGGGGAAATACGCGGGGATCAGGTTGGCGTATGTGATTTTTAGCACATGGCTCTGCACGGATTTGAACCCTGCACGCAGTTGGAACGACGTTCCCGGTCTACGCATCGGTCTTTAGCGAGGTCTCGCCCGGGCCCGTACAATACTCAGACGACCTCTAATCGCAGAGACCGAACGTCTCATGGCCACCGCTATCGAAAGATAAGATCTGCCGCGGTCTCGTAATTCAAGCAGCCGGCGATCATCTAGCTCCGTCCAAGGCCTGTTCCTACTTCCAACCATCGCAAGGTTCACAGCGTCAGGGGCGTATACGACATAGGTTAATTCAAGACGCTGGGCGCTGTCCAAACGGAGGCAAGCCTCGGAACGAATTCCTGGGTCGGGGTCTTGCCTTGCATGGGTCAATATCATTTCGACATTCAAATAGGGGACGCGCCGCGGTCCGTTGATGAGGAAGGCGAGCGCTTCCCCGACCTCGATGTCGCTCGTGTGGAAGCCGGCTTGGCACTTTGCAACTTAGGGTGGGATTTGATGCAGTCTGGTCAGACGGTATCGGACATCACGATCTGGGTCAGAGACGAACTTGGCGAGGTATTGCATGCCAAGCTGGAGTTTCGAATAAGCCGGCTGAATTGAACTAACCACTCATGGCGCTGGGGCGATTGGCACTTTGCCGAGATCGTTTCCTTCATCGTCCACTACGACAAGGCAACGAGGCGTTTCGCCGACTTCAACAGCCATCGCATTCGCAATTTGGTGCGCCTTGGCGATTGCATCCTCGTTATCTTTACAATTGAGGCCCCGCGGGTCAGGAATCCGATGTCCATTCGCTAATTCAAAACGATAGTGCGGCATTGAGGGTAAATACCCCAATATGCGGTTCGTTCCCCAGGGGGACCTCGTCTGTGCCGATGGTGCGAGGCGGGGCAACTTCATTTAGCGGTGCCGCGCTTCGGCTTCCTGCGCCATCTTGGCCCAGTCTCCGGCCAGCTTCAGCCAGCGTTCTTGATCGAGCGGGTTTATCGCGCGATCGGCCTGATCGCGGCATTCATCAGCTAGCTTGCGAAATCTGGCGGCATCGTCGGACATGTTGGTGAGGATACAGGAGAGTGGAGAGCAATCTCACCTCTGCCAGATCGGGGTACTCCCAACTAGTTCGGAGGGGCAACCGACTTGCGGTAACAATGCCCTGCGTTTTTCGAAACGCACCAACCCCACTAGCCCCGCCGGGTGAAGGCTGGGCTTTTTCTTTGTTGCCGTACTTATACGAGGCTGACAACGGCGAGGACTAGTTCCGGGCCGAAATCGCTCGATGCCAGCGCGATCAATGTTCCGGCACAGACGGCTAAAATGGCGGTGACTGTGAGAGCAATCATTTTGAAATCCCCTGTTGTCAGCGACGAGGAGACTGCTCCGGCTTCGTTTCCGGACGACTGCGTGGAGGAAGGCAATCGGTTTCGTTCACCGAGACGTTATCTTCCGTAGGAATGTCGAAATGAGCCGACCGCTAAGGGAGCGGAACGATTCCTGACCGGATCGCTTAGTTGGTGCACGACCGAATGATGCAACGTCCCCCCCGCGCTTCATTCGAGGAAATGTCGGCCCCAGTGTTCGCCCACCGCGCGGCGCTGGGGCCGTTTCTTTGGAACTCCTTAAGCGTCCCAAGAATCGATTCTGGCGCTCCCGGTATGCCCCTAACCTCCAACCGGGAGAAACCCCCACGGGGTTGGCGGCCTTGGTGCAGCGTGGCGTTCTCCGCGCCGGGGCCGTTTGTGCCGATGGTGCGCAGGCGGCATTATTATGTCGGGACGCATGCGGGATAAGTAGGCAAGCATGCGGGAAAGGCGGTCGACTATACCGACCGGATCGTTACTCTGTCAGCAGCCCTCACGCGGGCTAGAGAAGCGATGCTACCTCGACTTAGCCCCGCCCTAACCGGCGGGGTTTTTCGATCTCCGGCAAGCTACCAACTCAGTAGTTCTTCTGATAAAAATTCGGGAAAAACTGGCAACGGCGGGATTTTTCGTCAAGCGCCGCAATTGTTTTGATTTAGGTCAAGAATCCCTGGGTTTCTCACGATCAGCGTTCCGGTATGAACCGGCGCATCGATTGGCTCGGTATCGCAGGATATAGCTCGCTGGCCCTAGCCGCGCTGGCTCTCATTACCCTTCTATTGTCTTAGGGCCGATGGTGCGGACAGGATATTCGAACGCCACGCCCTCAGGATCGTGATCTCGAAACCAAGCCTCGGCTGCGGCCTCGCTGGCGAATATTTGTAGATGGTCGAGGTCTCCCACCTGTCTGCTCGTATCGACGTAGACCCAGACATTCATGAGAAGGCATCCTTAGCGCGATTCATCGCTACGGAGCGTTACAAAGAACGGCCCCAGCACGCGGCGGGTGTACTGGAGCCGTCACTTGGAGTTGCCCGCCGGCCCACGGGGGCGAAGACCGGAAGGCGTAGAGTCCGACTCGGCGCACGCTAAAAGGTTCCTGAAAGAACAAAGCGGCGGCACTTGGTCACGATATTCCGCCGATCGAGTTCGGCAACGAGCTTGTTGAACGATCCTAGCTCCAAATAGAGACGAAAAATGGTCCGAACAGTCTCAGCCTCCAATTTGCTGATGACTAGCTTCTTATTCCTGGCATCGTAGCCGAGTGAGTGGGGCGCGGACGTACGGGCCCAAGCCGATGCCGGGACCGGACGAAGGTAATTACCCGCTGCCTGAAGGACTACGGAAGGAACGAAAAAGCCCGCTCAATAAGGATACGGGACGGCGCTCGAAGACTTAGTTTGGATAACGCTGCCAATGTTCGTGATACACTGCATGAATACGCAGCATCAAAACATGTTCGAGTGGATGCATCAGCAGATCAAACGTTCACGCCTATAACTCTGCTAGGGGCGGTGGCACGAGATTGGCCGCGCAGAGTTCTTCTTTCGGCGAAGAAAAAGCCCGCATCGCTGCGGGCTTCTTATTTCTAGTACCAGCCCGGGCCACCGCCGAACCCGAACGAAACGCTCGGGCCACCATAACCATAGCCTCTGCCATAGTACGGTCCGCCGCCGTATCCGCCACCATAGTAGGGACGGGGGGCGTAATAGCCGTAGCTGTTGCCGTAATACGGACGATAGGCACGATGCCCGTAGTGACGATGATGCCGACGCTGAGAACTGATGTCGGTAGACGGCTGCGTTACGACGGTTGACGCTTTCGCCTTCGCCGTATTGTCCGCAGCATTTGCGGCAGAACCGGCGAGCACCGCTGCTGCACCGACGGCAAATATGATAGCTAACTTATTCATTTGAACACTCCAGTTACATGTGGAGTGCTAATTGATGCGCATATCTTACGTTCCGATGTGCGACATTAAATTGGCGTAAGTTATTGAACAGCCGTTCATATTCACGTCCAACCGGCCCATTATTACTCTACTGGCATAGTTTTCGGAATCTCACGAGTTCCGGGCCAGGCGACGTCAGTTGAGCCGGTAAAGGGAATAGTTGAGAAGGGAAGCGAAGGCGACCCAACCCGCATAGGGAATAAACAAGGCAGCGGCCACTCGATTCTCATGCCATTGCACCCAGATAAAACTTGACCGCCACGATGGGATCATGCGGTAGCCTAGCAGGGAACAAACGCGGCGGTTCGAGAACGTTTCCCCGACCTAGGACGCCGCACCTCTTTCATCTCTTCTAACGCGCGATTGCCCCTCAGGCACAGGAACGAAGGACAGTTTTGCTCGTTCAACCTGCGCTGCAACATCTCCCTGGTCTTTCAGGATATCGTGCATGCACTGTCGAGCGCCCCGATGACCATAGCCCACCGCAGAGAGTGCACTTTCTCAACTTTCTTGAATCAAGGCCGGCAATTGGCCCGCATGGCTCACAGTATTCATTGGAGTTCTTGCAACGGACGTATGGTCCATCAAACGACAACCGGCCCAGTAACGTCAGCCATCAAAGACATTGTTCTGGCCGTCTCATCGGAAAAGTTCAGCGGGATAGAAGACGGTCCGAAGCCCGGACCAGTCTTCTGGCGTTAAACAGAGGTCAAGATGGCCAATCAGCCATTCAAGGCGCGCACCTCAGAGGAATTGATTGCACTGCAAAGTGCGGTAGCAACCGCGGTTCTGGCTGTAATCATCGTGATGACGCTCTATTTCGGACGCGACATCGTCATCCCGATTGCGCTGGCAATTCTGCTTAGTTTTGTCCTGGCCCCCCTTGTGGGACTGCTTCAACGAACGCGCGTTCCTCGCGCAATTGCGGTCGTAAGCGTCGTCGTCCTTGCCTTTGCGTTGCTCTTTGCAATAGGCAGCCTCCTTGCATCGCAATTAACGCAACTCGCTAGTGAGTTGCCGCGCTATCAATCTACGATAAGTGAGAAGATACAGCTGTTTCGAGACACCACGGCTGGCCGGGGCACACTCGAACGCGCCTCTGGGATGCTGAAGGACTTGAGCAAAGAACTCGATAAGCCGAAAGACGCCGGGTCCGCACTCGGTGCGAATACGATAGTCAACCCCAAAGCGCCACTTACTCCAGTGCCCGTAGAGGTGCGGCAACCGGATCCAGGCGCTCTGGAAAGTTTGCAGGCGTTAATCTCGCCACTCCTGCACCCACTCGCTACGACGGGTATCATTATCATTTTTGTGATTTTCATCTTGCTTCAACGGGAAGACCTCCGTAACCGGCTCATTCGGCTCGCAGGGTCGCATGACCTCCAACGCACAACGGCAGCACTCGACGACGCGGCCAGGCGCCTCAGTCGGCTTTTCCTAATCCAACTCCTATTGAACGGAGCGTTCGGCGTAGTCATTGGCGCTGGCCTATGGTTCATAGGTGTTCCAAGTGCCATCCTCTGGGGAATCTTAGCGGCTGTTTTGCGATTCGTGCCCTACATCGGTGCAGCTATCGCCGCGGCCTTTCCATTGGCTCTTGCCGTTGCCGTGGATCCGACGTGGTCGATGCTGCTCTGGACTCTTGGCCTCTTTCTAATAGTGGAGCCGATTGTTGGGCACGTGATCGAGCCGATGGTCTATGGTCACAGCACCGGGCTTTCCCCAGTGGCCGTTGTCGCGTCTGCCACGTTTTGGACCGCGCTTTGGGGTCCAATCGGGCTAGTGTTGGCGACTCCCTTAACTGTCTGCCTAGTGGTGCTCGGGCGGCATGTGGAACGCTTAGCATTTCTTGACGTAATGTTTGGTGACCGGCCCGCGCTTTCCCCACCTGAGATTTTCTATCAGCGGATGCTTGCGGGAGATCCAACCGAAGCTTCCGATAAGGCGGAAGAGTTCTTGAAGGAGAGATCCCTTAGTTCCTATTACGATGAAGTAGCGTTGAAGGGCTTGCAATTGGCTCAAGCTGATGCAGATCGCGGCGCTCTCGATCAGGAACGTTTGACAAAAATTAGAGATGCGGCGATCGAGTTTGCTAACAACCTTTCTGATCAGGACGATCGTCCGGCGCCAAAAGTCCGCTCAACTTCGGACGCAGAAGCGACCTCGGCGGTGGAGAGCGTGGCTGAAGACGCGCCAAACGCAAATCTGCCAATCGTCAGCAAGGAGGATCTGCCAAGCGAATGGCAGAGCGAACGTCCGATTTTATGCATGGGTGGGCGTAGTTTAATTGATGAAGCCGCCGCCATTATGCTGGCGCAGCTTTCTTCTGCACATGGGCTGGCGGCTCGCGTCGAGGGACCCGAAGCGCTGACAACCTCCAATATCTTTCGGCTCCAGACAGACGGTGTCTCGATAGTATGCCTAGTCTATTTGGATGGGACTGGACCCGCTCATATGCGCTATGCCGTTCGACGTCTTCGTCGAAAATTGCCGAAAGCAGCCATAATTCTGTGCTGTTGGCTTAAGGACATTGATCAGGCAGAGTTGGAGCGGCTCCGCGAGGCAGCAAAGGCGGATCTGATCGCGAGCAACCTCGGCGAAGCGATCAAATTGGCAATTGAGGCCACGGGCTTGAACGTCGACAGCCTGAAGACAAAGCACGACGAATTATCTGCAACAACGGCGGCTTAACTCCGGCAACGTCTGCCGCAGCATCGACCTTTCGGTTGGCAGAGTATCTTGCGCGGCACCGCTCGTCCTTTCCACCGAAAATGCGATTGTATCGATCGGGCTAGTTGGGCGCTGTTCGCCGTTATGGGCGGATACCAATTTTGCTTGGCAGGATGTTCGCACTGGCGAAACTCCTGACGGCGGTGATGTTAACGTTGGCCATGGTCTGATCGGTTGCTGTCTGCGAACTACAGCGCAGCTCGGGCAACGGCGCGGCGGGCGTTTTAGTCGTAATTTTACCGCGCATATATTCTTGCTTGGGTCGGAGGTGCCAAAGTCGTCGCCGATGGGCGATCGGCTAGAACCGAGCCTGCGAGAAACGCTCAGACGCTTCAGCACGTCCAGTCCGCACGTTGACACGCATATGCCCATGGTCGGTTGCGCTGGATAATTCGCTACCTATAAGGAACTCGCGGATCAGCGTCGAAGTTGAACCGGGACCGGATCGAAGGGCGCAGGTATGTCAGGCTCCGGACAATTCCGGAGCCTTTTTAACGACCCTGAATCCTATCCACCGTACAACTGGACTCGATCAATGGCGCGTAAAAGGAATACGAAATGGTCCCAGGAGGACGACCGGCGGCTTCTCGAGTTGCGAGCGGCGGGGAAGTCAGTCCTCTCGATTGGGCTCATGCTTAGGCGATCGTCGTCAGCCATAGAGGGCCGCTTGGGGGTTCTAAAAGTAAAGGCGCGGGGCATAAAGTCGGAGCAGTTGATGGCAAACGGCGCGGCCGCCGGCGATTAGTCTTGACTTGCTTAAAGAGGCGCGCTGTCAAGTTGCGACTGTGAATCGTCTTGCTGCATTTGGAACGTTTGGGGCATGAGCGCTGTTGCGCTCAGACGACATGGACCAGGGTTGTGCATGCCGTTTCCGCAATGGAGAACGACCATGCGCGCATTGTGTTGGCACGGCAAAGGCGACGTTCGCGTCGACACGGTGCCCGATCCCAAGATTCAGCACCCGCGAGATGCGGTGATCAAGATTACCGCCTGCGCAATTTGCGGCTCCGACCTCCATCTCCTTGATGGCTATCAGCCGACCATGGAAAGCGGGGATATCCTCGGCCATGAGAACATGGGCGAGGTGATTGAACTCGGGTCCGAAGTCAAAAATTTAGAGATCGGCGATCGCGTCGTCGTCCCTTTCACCATCAGCTGCGGCCAATGCTGGTTCTGCCAGAAGGGCCTGTTTTCGTGCTGCGACCGGACCAATCCGAATGCCGAAATCGCCGCAAAAGCCATGGGTCAATCGCCCGCTGGGCTATTCGGCTTCAGCCATATGCTGGGCGGATACGCCGGCGGGCAGGCCGAGTATCTCCGCGTTCCGATGGCTGATGTGGGGCCGCTTAAGGTACCGGACAACGTGACTGACGAGCAGGCGCTGTTCCTGTCAGATATCTTCCCGACCGGCTATATGGCCGCCGTGAACGCGCAGATTGAGCCGGGCGACACCGTGGCAATCTGGGGCTGCGGTCCTGTAGGGCAGTTCGCGATCCGCTCCGCGCTGCTGCTTGGAGCCGGACGCGTGATCGCAATCGACGAAGTCTCCGAGCGGCTGGCCATGGCAGAAGCCGGCGGTGCCGAGACTATCGATTTCTCGAAAACCGATGTCTACGACGAACTCATGAAACGGACCAACAAACGTGGCCCGGATAGCTGCATCGACGCGGTCGGCTGCGAGGCATCCGGTCACGGCGCGACCGACGCCGTACTTGACAAAGTGAAGGCTGCAGCATTTTTGGCGACGGATAGGGTTCACGTTCTCCGCGAGACGATCATGTGCTGCCGCAAGGCGGGTACGGTCTCAATACCCGGCGTTTACGTAGGCATGGGCGACAAAATACCGCTCGGCGCAGCCATGAATAAGGGGCTGACGATCAAGACCGGCCAGACCCACGTGCAGGCCTATACGAAGCCGCTTCTGAAGCTCATTGAAGCTGGCGATATCGACCCGAGCTTCGTCGTAACGCATCCTGCGAGCCTCGAAGACGCGCCGGAAATGTATAAGAAGTTCCGGGACAAGAAGGACGGTGTGATCAAGGTCGTGTTGCGGCCGGGACGATAGTTTCCAGCTTGAGGTTGAAGTCACATGTTTTTCTTCTTTTCAAACCGGATTGGCTGCTTTGGCTCGCTCATCCTCTCGGCCGTCGTTACGGTGGTCCTTCTCCTCATCTTCGGAGTTCTTCGCTTCTGACTCAATAATGCCTGTGCATGGAACGCTTCTACCGGCCTCCCTTGAATTGCTGACTAGGTCAGCTCTTGAACCTTCGTTCGCCCCGTTTCCCGGCAACAGTTTTCAACCACGCCAAACCGATAAAAATGAGCGCGACGTTCGACGTTACCGCTGACCTCGAGAATTGCGTGAAAGTAGCCGTTAGCCAAGAGTCGCTCTGAGCAGATCTGTGACCACCCAAGCCAGAAACGTCGCTATTGCGGCCAAAATCATTGTTGGATGGCGAGTACTGGCAATCTGGCGCCTGACGTTATCCCAAAAATTGCTCAAGGTCCCTCCGCCAAAGTCAACTGTCCGGCCCGATCTGGAGCTCAAGCAACGCTAACCGCTGCAAAGCGAGTGGATCGCATTCGCCATCCCGGACGAGTCGAAGGATTGTTTCCGCCAAGCGATGGATGATGTGTGAACTGACCGGCTCCGGAAGTGCGTTGATGGCATCCTGGAGCGCGATATCCATCATCTGTATCGCTTCCGGAGAAAATGACGCATCCGCAAAGTCCTTCATGTTTCTGCACGGCAAGGGGTTGAAGCATGCCGGTAACGGGAAAAAATGGCAATCGTTCCAAAATCATCGTTGGGACCGTGTGGGGGTCGCAAGACGAGGGGCTTCAAGGTTTCTGGACAGGGACGCGGACATGCGACCAGCGCGATAGGGTAGTCGGGGACAGCGACGAGCAGTTCCGATGCCGACGGGACGAAGAGGGGGCAGTTGTCTCCGACAAGCGCCCTTAGCCGAACCGGTCTTCCGTGCCTCGTCGACCATTTCAGCGAGCTTTTTGAAATGCCGTCTGTGGAACCTGCACCGTGCCGAAGGGTTTTCCCAGCCTCTTGGACGGGTTGGACCACTGTCCTCGCTTGTGCTGAAGGGACAAAATGGACGCCGCCGTCAACAACCGAAAAAAGCTGAAAAATGGTACTGCGGGCGACTTTGTTCGTGTTTTTGGCGCCCGTGTGCACAATCTAAAGAACGTCTCGCTTGAAATTCCTCGCAACGCTCTTGTGGTATTCACAGGCGTCTCAGGATCCGGCAAGTCATCTTTGGCGTTTGGTACGCTCTATGCGGAAGCGCAACGCCGCTATCTTGAATCAGTTTCACCCTACGCGCGCCGGCTGTTTCACCAGATGGCGGTGCCCGAGGTCGATGAGATCGAGGGTCTGCCCCCGGCGGTGGCGCTGCAGCAACAACGCGGATCGCCCACCACGAGGTCGTCGGTGGGAAGCGTCACGACATTGTCGAACCTGCTGCGAATGCTGTATTCGCGCGCTGGTGACTACCCGGCTAACCAGCCGTTGCTGTACGCGGAGGCGTTCTCGCCGAACACGCCAGAGGGAGCCTGTCCGAATTGCCATGGCATCGGCCGCGTCCACGAGGTCAGTGAGCGCTCGCTGGTGCCTGATGACAGGCTGACCATTCGGGAACGGGCCGTCGCCGCGTGGCCGACTGCATGGCAAGGGCAGAACCTGCGGGACATTCTGGTCACCCTCGGCTACGACGTCGATAGGCCATGGCGAGAGCTTCCGAAGAAGGACCGCAATTGGATC
This sequence comes from Bradyrhizobium sp. AUGA SZCCT0176, assembly GCF_018130145.1. Lineage (GTDB taxonomy): Bacteria > Pseudomonadota > Alphaproteobacteria > Rhizobiales > Xanthobacteraceae > Bradyrhizobium. The sequence continues at coordinate 1,062,372 of NZ_JAFCMB010000001.1, forward strand.
CTCTTTACTGACGAACAACCGACAGTGCCGGTCTACGCCGGATATACTCCCGCCGAGACAAAGCGAGCGCTCAAGCGCAAGGAGGAGCCCAGTTATCTGGGGACCTTCACCGGCGCCCGCAAGTATGTGCTGCAGACCTTCGCCACGACGCAAAGTGCGATGATGAAACGTCGTGTGACGCAGTTTCTGTCCAGTACCGACTGCCCAGTCTGCAACGGCAAGCGATTAAGGCCGGAGGCGCTATCGGTTACCTTTGCCGGAATGGATATCGCCGAAATCTCACGGCTGCCGCTGAAGCGACTTGGCGAACTTCTTCAACCCTATCTGAATGGCAGAAGCAGTGTTTCCGACACTCATCCTGAGAAGGCTCTCGTCGTCCAGCGTATTACGGAAGATTTTCTCGGGCGTTTGGACGTGCTGCTCGATCTCGGGCTCGGTTATTTGACCCCTGAGCGCAGCACGCCGACGCTGTCTCCCGGCGAACTACAGCGACTTCGTCTGGCGACACAGGTTCGATCCAACCTGTTTGGGGTGGTCTACGTATTGGACGAACCGTCGGCTGGACTTCACCCGGCTGACACCGAGGCATTGCTTCGCGCGCTGGAGCGTTTGAAAGCTGCGGGAAATTCGCTTTTCGTCGTCGAGCACGAACTTGACATCATCCGACACGCGGACTGGATTGTCGACGTCGGCCCGGGTGCCGGAGAGCAGGGCGGCGAGATACTGTATTGCGGTCCATTATCAGGCCTCGCCGAAGTGCGAGAATCTCAGACGCGGCGCTACTTGTTTGCGGAAGGTCAAACGGCCACGAGGTCGCCTCGGCATCCTCAAAAATGGGTCAAGCTTCGGGGAGTTACCCGCAACAACCTCGACCGTCTCGACGTCGACATTCCGCTGGCAGTATTTACGAGCGTCACCGGAATTTCGGGGTCCGGGAAGTCGAGCCTGATCAGTCAGTTTCTGGTGGAGGCCGTTGGCGACAAACTGGGTCAGCGAAAGGAGCCTGGCGAAGATGATGACGCACTTGATGCGGGCGTAGAAACGTTTGGTGGCGACATTGTCGAAGGTCTCGACGGCATAAAGCGGCTGGTTGTGGTCGATCAGAAGCCGATTGGCCGAACGCCGCGCTCGAACCTTGCGACTTATGCAGGTCTCTTCGATCATGTCCGCAAGCTGTTCGCAGCCACGAAGCAGGCTCGCGCCAGGCGCTATGATGCTGGTCGTTTCTCATTCAATGTTGCGAAGGGACGCTGCCAAACCTGCCAGGGGGAGGGATTTGTAAGCGTTGAACTGCTCTTTCTTCCGAGTGTGTACGCACCTTGCCCGACCTGCAAGGGGGCGCGCTACAACGCGAGGACGCTGGAGATCAAGATTCGAGACAAGTCGATTGCTGATGTGCTCGCCATGACGGTAAATTCAGCATTTGAGTTTTTCACCGACGACGCATCTCTCCGTCGGTCCTTGGGCGTTCTTCAAGAGGTCGGCCTGGGATACATTCGGATCGGTCAATCAGCCACGGAACTATCAGGCGGCGAGGCACAGCGCATTAAACTCGCCACCGAATTGCAACGTTCGCAACGTGGCGAGACACTCTACGTGCTTGACGAACCCACCACGGGCTTGCACCCGTCGGACGTGGCGAAACTGATGGTTCAACTTGACGGTCTCGTCGAGTCTGGAAACACCGTAGTCGTTGTCGAGCATGATATGGGGGTAGCGGCAGCCAGCGACTGGATCATCGACATTGGGCCGGGAGCGGGCGACGAGGGCGGCCGGATCGTTGCATCAGGGCCGCCAGAACGGGTTGCGTCCACGCCTCAAAGTCGGACAGCTAAATATCTCGCCCGAGTTCGGTAAACGACCGTTGCCCGTGACGGCAAGTGGCAAAGGGCTGGTCATCGCAGAGCGCCCGCCACGCCGGTGCCAAGGGCGAGTATCACAGGAGCAGATGCCAAATGCTGAGTCCTTCCTCCAGTTTCATGATGCATCGATGAAAGTGCAATGTTCAGATTTGGTTCCGTTGAGGGTCAGCGGAGGAGCAACGAGGGCACCGACGATTGCCACTTCGTCCCGGTGACTATTGCAGGCACCCAACATCTGTGGAGACGCATCGAGACAACGTCTCATGTTGTTGGCTATTGGAACCTTCCAATAGGATTTCCATTAAGTGGCTACGCGGCGCACTCCCGTGCTGGGTTGATTCGCGCATCGGTAGATAGAGGTGTTGGTCCCAGCTGGCTTGGCATTTTCAAACTTCTTGATCGGCGCACTTGTGGTCGCCGCCCTCTATTTCACGCGTGAAATCCTCGTCCCGATCGCAGTCGCCATCCTCTTGAGTTTTGTCTTGTCGCCCCTTGTGAGGGCATTCCAGCGCATGAAAGTGCCGCGGTCGATAGCGGTGCTCAGTGCGGTCAGCCTGGCGCTGGCCATCGCCCTCAGTCTTGCGGCGATGGTGATGATCGAGGTCAACCAACTCGCGAGCGACCTGCCGCGCTATCAATCCACGTTGGGCGAAAAAATCCATAACCTGCGGGACAGGATTGGCAGCGTGGGCGTGCTCAAGAACGCCTCCAGCCTGTTGAAGAACCTGGACAGGGAGCTGAAGTCGCCCGGAAGTGGCGATGCTGAAACGGCGAAGCCATCGTTGTCGGACGGCCCGGCAAAAACGCCTATCCCTGTCGAAGTCCATCAGCCAGACCCGGGTGCGTCGGAGGCACTGATCGCAATGTTGCGACCGCTCGCAGCTCCCTTCACCACCACCGGAATCGTGGTGATCTTCCTCATCTTCTTCCTTTTTCAGCGGGAGGATCTGCGCGACCGGTTCATTCGGTTGCTCGGCAGCGAGGATTTGGAGCGCACCACGGCGGCGCTCGATGACGCAGGGCAACGGTTAGGCAGGCTGTTTCTGACGCAACTCATTCTGAATGCGACTTTCGGCGTCGTGATCGGACTGGGCCTGGCCGTCATCGGCGTCCCGAGTTCGCCGCTCTGGGGACTGCTGGCAATGATCCTTCGCTTCGTGCCCTACATCGGCGCGATCCTCGCTGCCGGCTTGCCAATTGCCCTGGCCGCCGCGGTCGGGAGCGACTGGACCATGACCTTGTGGACGATCGCCTTGTTCGCAATGGTGGAACCGCTGACCGGCCATGTTGTAGAGCCGCTGGTCTGTGGGCGAAGTGCCGGCCTGTCCCCGGTCGCCGTGGTCGTAGCCGCATCGTTCTGGACTTGGCTCTGGGGACCCCTGGGGCTTCTGCTCTCCACTCCGCTGACGCTGTGTCTGGTCGTGTTTGCCAGGCACGTCGACCGTCTCCAGTTTATCGACGTCATGCTGGGAGACCAGCCGGCGTTGACGCCGCAGCAGACCGCATACCAGCGCATGCTGACGGGCGATCCGATTGACGCGATCGAACAGGCGCGGTCGTTCCTGAAGAGGGGGTCCGCTTTGGCCTATTACGAAGAAATCCTGCTGGGCGCCCTGAGATTGGCTGAGGCCGATGCCGCCCAGGGCCGGCTTGACGACGTCAGGCTCGAGAATATCCACGAGACGGTTTCCGAAATCATCGAGGATATCGCCGCGCACGAGACCGCTGAGGGGAGCGCGGGTGCGGAAGTGCCCGCCAGGAAGGGGAAGATCGTCAACATCGACGCGCGCAAGCTGGGCAAGCCGGTTTTCTGCATACCCGGACTGGGTCGGCTCGACGATTGCGCCGCGCTGATTGTCGCAGATGCGTTGAAACGTGAGGGATTCAACGCCCGTGTTTCCGGTGCCGATACCGAGATTGACGCCGGCAACGCAGAGACGATCTGCGTCTGTTTTCTGGAGGAGGTATCGGAGGCGAGGTCGTCGTTCACGGTTCGCAAGTTCTCCCGACGGGCGGCTTCGGCCAGGATCATCGTTTGCCGGTTGGGAAATTTCGAAGCGGACAAGGAGCAGCGGAGTGATGATGTAGCGCCGCAGTCGCTCGCGACCGTGATCGCCGCCGTAGCCAAGAGTGCCAGCGTCAAAACGCGTCGGGAACAATAGGCAATGTCCGAGAGTTCAGGTTTGGTACAGCAAGGAATCAAGGTCATGCAACAGACGGCCGATCGATCGCTCCGAGAGCTACAGCGCGAGACCGAACAGACGCGCGAAGGTCTGACCCAAACGGTAGATCAGCTCAAAGCGAGCGTGACCGACACCGCGAGCGAAATTCGCCAGCGCATCAGTCCCGAAAACATAAAGGCGGAGGTCACGAGCTACGTCCGCTCCAAAGGCGAAAGCATGTTGGAGGACATAACGGCGGCCGCGCGCCGCAACCCGATGCAGGCGGTGGCCGTGGGCGCAAGCCTCGCCTATCCGCTTTTCAGGTTCGCAAGGGTTATTCCCTTGCCCGTGCTGATGGTCGGCGCGGGAATCTTTTTCGCCGGCACAAAGAGCGGCCAATCGATCACCCAAAAAGCCTCCGACATGGCCTCCGATCTCTCGGACGAACTCGGCCGGCGTGGCCAGGATATGTCGGCACAGGTTGGAGAGGCTGTCAGCTCGGCAACGGGTGCGGTTTCGGATGCCGCCGGACGCGTTAGCGACGTGCTGTCCGCGGGCGCGGACCAGGTTCGCCGCACCGCAACGTCCTCGACGCCTGAGCTCAGTCTGGCAGACCGGCTAAGGGACTCGGCCGCCTCGGCAGGCGACGCGATCAATACGCGTGTCTCCGATATGAAAGACAGTGCGTCTGAACTGGCTGGTTCCGCGATGGATTCGTCGCGTGATATCGCCGCTGGTGCAGCCGCCGCCACGCGAAGCGCCGCCTCGTCGGCGGCGAATGCGGGGCTGGAAGCGGCCCGGGATGTTCGGGACAGGGCAGCGGATTATTCCAATCGCGCCGGAAAGACCATGTTGGATACGATCCAGCAGAATCCACTTCTGGTCGCCGGCGTCGGCCTGTTGGTCGGAGGTCTGATTGCGAGTGCGCTTCCCAAGAGTGAGTTGGAGGAAGATCTCGTCGGCGACGCAGCCGCGGCCGCCAGAAGGCGGGCGAGCGAAGCGGCTTCCAAAGGCTTCGACGCTGCCAAGGGCGTAGCGGGCGAAATTTTTGAAAACGTGGCGCGGCAGGCCGGCGCGGAAGGCCTGACCCCGGACAAGCTGGACGGGTCGGCAAGCGAGATCCTGCAACGAGTCAGGCGCGTGGCGGAAAGCGCTGTCACGACCGCGTTCGATCCGGACAAGACACCCCATTCACATACCGGCGCAGGAAACTGACATGGCTGATCTCATTGGAACTGCACATCAAGGCACGGCGTCCTCCGGCCAGGACTCCGCAAGAGCGAAGTTTGACGACGCGGTTGCATCAACGAAAAGTTTGAGCGAGCAGGCCATGTCGGCTGGCCGAGACCTCACCGACAAGGCGAAGGATCTTGCTGAAAGCTCGACCGACGCCATCAAGGGCCAAGCCTCCGATCTCGTCGATGCGGCCAAGGATGTTGCATCTCAGGCTACTGACAAGCTCAAGGACGCGGTCAACAGTCAAAAATCGTCCGGCGCGGAATACGTCGGCAACCTGGCGGATACAATGCGGCGCGCGGCACGGGAGTTCGATACGGATCTCCCGCTCGCGGGCACCTACATCCGGAAGGCGGCCTCCCAGATCGAGGGAGTTTCTGATCACATCCGCAACGGCAACCTGAACGACGTGGTCCGGAAAGCGCAATCCTTTGCACGCCGTCAACCCACGGCCTTCCTTGGGTTGGCGGTCCTGGCGGGTTTTGGAGCCGTTCGGTTTCTCAAGAGCTCCTCCAGTGACGACGGCCCGAGTTCGCAAGCCATGAGAACGGACAGCCGCTCCTCCGCAGCAGACAACCGAGGGTACCGCGATGACTTCTCGAACTGATCGTTCGATCCCGGAACTGTTCAGCGATGCGGTCGGTCAGCTTGCAAAGCTGATCGGAAACGAATTTGCGCTGGCTCGCGCCGAACTGTCCGAAAAGGCCGGGCAGGCCGGGAGAGCTGCCGCAATGATGGGTGCTGGGGCAGTCATCATGATTCCAGCGCTTGTCCTGCTGTTGTTTGCCGCGGCGGCTGCCCTCGTACAAGGCGGCTTTTCGGAGCCCATCGCATATCTCATCGCCGGTGGCGGCGCAGCGGCCCTATCGGTCGCCCTCATCGTGGTGGGCCTTAACCGCCTGTCGGGCGATGCGTTGAAGCCGACGGCAACGATTAAAGAAGTACAGCGCGACAAAGCGGCGGCGAGGGAGATGGTTCGATGATCGACATGACTGAAAAAGGCTCGGACTTTATCAAGGACCTTGGCAACGCGGCGCGACGCAATCCGGTCTCTGCGGCACTCATCGGAATGGGACTGGTATGGCTGTTCGCCGGCAAAGCCGGGGGGGCACCGGGCGATATCCTTCAGAAGACCGGCCTCGATCGCCTCCCAGACGCGGCAAGGAATGCGATGAGCGCCACACAGGACCGGGTTGCATCTGCTGCCGAAGCCGTCCGTGAGACGGGCAGCGACGGTATTGAAACCGCGACCCGCATGGCCTCGGAATACGCAAAGGCCCTGCCCGATTCTGCCGATGTTCTTGGCACCGTGCGAGGCAACCTGGCCGATCTGTTCAAGGCACAGCCCCTGGCGTTGGGCGCCATCGGATTGGCCATCGGCGCCGGCATCGCCGCGGCCTTGCCCAACACCGACATCGAAAAATCATACCTTGGCGAAACCAGCGAGACCCTGAAAAGCAAGGCTGCCGAAATCGCAGGCCAGCAGATCGAGAAGGCGGCCACGGTTGCGGCGACCGTCGTCGAAACCGCGGCGGACGAAGCGCGCAGGCAGGGCCTCACGATCGATAACGCAAAGGCGGCGATGGACGACCTTTCAGGCAAGGTCAGCCGGGTGGTCGACGCGGCGGGAAAGAGCGCGTCGCAAAGCGCAACATGAACTCTAAGTGCGATCTGTAGCAAAACGAAGAGAGAAAAATGAATGGTATAATTTATCTGGTTGGTTTGGTCGTCGTCATCCTGGCCGTATTGTCGTTCTTCGGACTGCGCTGACATGGTGAAACAGATCGAACCCGGCGCGGCTCCCATTGGGGTCCCCCCGAGGTATTTGAATTGGACGCCGGCGATCCTGGGTGCGCTGGTGGCAACTGCGCTGTCGTCGATCCTGTTGGCATTCGGTGCGACCATCGGGTTGGGGATTTCGTCGACGGCGCCAACGTGGCGGGACGCGTCCGCCGCACTTTGGATTTTGTCGGGACTCTATCTCATTATCCAGGCCGCACTGTGTTTCGGCGTGGGAGGGTACATTGCGGGGCGAACGAGTGTCGCGCCGGCGGCTTTGGATGCTGACGAAATCGAACAGCGCGACGGCTTGCATGGCCTCGCCGCCTGGGCGCTTGCCGTCGTTCTCGGGGTGGCGCTTGCGGCGTTGCTTGGAAGCGCGTCCCTGACACGGTCCAACAGCAACATGTCCTCGGCACGAACCAGCGCTGCAGAGCCGCTGTTGAGCTATGAGATCGACCGGTTGTTCAGGCCATTGCGCCGCGCCGCAAACGTGGACCTTTCGCAGGAGCGGGCGGAGGCCGGACGAATCCTCCTAACATCGTCGAGCCACTCGGGAATGAGCAGTGAGGACCGATCCTATCTGGCGCAACTCATTGCGGCGAATACCGGCCTTGCCGGGCCGGAAGCAGAAAAACGGGTCGATGGCGTGATCGCAAATTCTCGGGCCGCGATAGCCAAATCTCGCCGGAGCTCGGTGATCCTCGCGTTCTCCGTCGCCGCGGCTCTGTTGTTGGGTGCTGTCATCGCATGGGCAGCGGCCGGTATAGGCGGACGCCACCGTGACGGTGCGCCGATGCCGCATTGGATGGGCGCTCGCGGGTCTGGAGTTGCGCATCGACGCGAAGCCGTGTGAACGGGCGGGGTGAGGTGGATCGGATGAGAACCCCCAACCTCGCCCCCGATGCCGTATTGATCCCATGTCCAAAATGCAAGGCGTGGCCGATGGCGTTGAACATCGTCAAGCCGTCCTGGTCGTCTCGGCCGATGATTCAATTTACCTGTCCGAAATGCCATTTTACCTCCGAGGCAGAAAGGCGCGGATACGCGAGATCGGGCTCCGACTAATCCTTGCGCCGCCCATTCTCATATCGCGCGGCGGCTAGGGCACGAGACGAGGGCACTCGAGAGCAAAGCCATGTCCGAGATGTGCAAGATTCTTAAGGCTGCCGTCCCAAGTAACGCCGCCGAACTTGCACAAACTGGAAAGTTCCCATTATGTTGCGGATTTAACGCGCTTGGGAAAAATCGGCAATCCCGTCCCGTTTCTTGATCGTAACCAGATGGACCAGAATTCATCCTGCCCTTAGCTTTCACCACTATACTCGGTCTCGGTTGCGGGGCGTGGCGTGAATTTTCAGATCACAGTCTTGAAGGTCTTAGCAGGACACCCTGAAGGGCGCGCCTCGCTTGCGGACCTTAAGCAATACGTTGCGGTTCTCACTTGTAGCGGCGCAGATTGGTCACAAAGGATGAAGAAGCTGGCCGCACGCGCGCCTGGATTGGATATTTTCTCCAGCGGCTACGTGCTACGAGAGCCTAGCGGGTGGCAGATATCGGAGAAAGGCCGTGAGTTTCTAATCATGATTGAAACGCCATTGGCTGAACCGCTTCTCACGCCGGTCGCGTTTACGCCGCCGGTGGATTCCGAAGCGACGGACCTTCCGCCGAATGTTGTTCAGTTGGTAGGTCATAAGATCCAACGCCGGCGCCGGCGCGCCGCTGCTTGAAATTGGGCAATTAGGTCGCCGCGTTCGGGTCGGTCTATGCGAAAAGTGCTCGCGGACGAGTCCGCGACCGGCTCTGTCGAGTATTTCAATCCCGGTGTGCCGTTTCCCAATCTTTTGCAGCCAATCACCGGGCCTTCGAAAGCTGCGCAGCTTTCAAGTAGCGCACGTTTGAGCCCAGGTTCGAGTGGCTGTTCGGCGCCGGTTATCGTCCAGCGGCATCCTGTCCTCACGCGCCGCCGTCATTAACCGTGCAATCTTGCCTACCGCGTGGGCCGGTGTGCGCATAAGCACCAAGCGGCGCATCGGCATGGGGTTGTTCGGCCCACCAAGTGTTCGGCGCACCGTTGTGTCAGTTCGCTCGGGATGCCGCCCCGCAAAGGGACGCGGCGGCACGCGGCCTGACTAATGTCCCTTTCGGATGGGCTGAGCGAGGGAATAGATCGTTTTGTCGCCAGCTTCCGGCAGGCCGCTTTCGAACAACGTCTTGCACCCGCGGAACTCTGGAGCTCTAGCGTTGTTCCCAATAGTTGCGCGGGCGATAGCTAATGCGAGATGAAATGACTGCCTCTTATAAAGAGATCAATAGGTATTTCGAAATGATCAATCGGCGAGTGCCGGCCAGGATCTCTCGGTTCATTCAGTGGTTGCGAAAGCCGTCCTCATTCGCGGCTCGTCTAACTGTCGCTTTATTGCTGATTCTTGGCGGTGTCTTTAGCTTCTTACCTGTGTTGGGTATCTGGATGTTGCCCCTCGGTCTCCTGTTCATTGCGCAGGATGTCCCATTCTTGCAAAAACCTCTCATTAGATCTCTGACCTGGATGGAAACAAAGTGGGAGCGGCTAAGGTTGGCATGGCAGAATCGGTGATGCTTTCGCAGCAATCGGTATGGCCGGTCGGCAGGACCGAAACAGGCTCAACTGTGAATACTAAGAGTCTGTGGTCTGAGAGGATCGTCGTTAGTCGAGCTGCCATCGAAGCCAAAGCGATCGCAGAAGTCGTTACGCGACGTCCTGCTCTCTAAGCAATGTCTAGTATCCTTCGAAAGGCGCAATTTCATGGCCATAAAGGCAGCGTCGCGGAAGTCTAGACGGCGGAGAAACGAACATCGACGCAAGATTCTGTACGCTTTGGCTGCGGCGGGCTTGTTCGTTGCAATGATCGCTAGTGGAATACTGTTTGTCACCTTGAGGCCCATGACCCTTCGTATCGCTGTGGCCTTCTCCAGCGAGGATGCTAGGATCGTCGAAGCTATAGCTCGTGTTCTTACTCGTGAACGAAGCTCTGTACGTCTCTCAGTAACCGTCGTGGACCAAGGCCAGGCGCAAGAGCTCTTGAGCAGAGGCGGCGCAGACTTAGCGACCGTTCGAAGCGATGTAATGTCCGCCGATCTGCTTTCTATTGCTGTGTTACGAAAAAGTGCACTTTTTCTTTGGACGGCGCACATACCTGGTCAAAAGCCTTCTCGAGCGACAGAGTGGAAGAACCTCGTCGGTTCAAGAATCGCTCTGCTAAACGGCACATCTGCTGACCTTGCTTTACTCAATGTTGTCCTATCCTCAGAGGGCGTTCCGCCCAACAAGGTTGAAATCGTGCCAGTTGGCAGCATGGATGCCATGGCAGGTGACAAAAGTTTTAATTTCTTTGCGACCATGGGTGCAATCAAGAGCAAGGCGGTTGCGGAAATCTTCCGATCGTTCTCACGGCTTCGGGAAGCGCCAAATTTTCTTGGCCTGGAAACAGCCGAAGCGATCGTCCTCCGACAGCCGACGATTGAGGCTGCAGAGATACCAAAGTCTGCTTTCGGTTCTAACCCAGCATTGCCGCCAGAAGTACTAAGTGTGGTCGCGGTTAGCGATCTTGTCGTCGCTGGTAAAGCCCTCTCGGAGCAAGCTGCTGCGGCCTTTTCCCGTGAGCTATTCGCTCATCGTCAAATGATATTGCGCGAGATACCTGATACAGCGACCATCGAAAAACCTAGTACTGAAAAGGATGCGGCTATACCCGCGCATCCTGGCGTAGCTGCGTACATTGATGGAACAGAACGAACATTCCTTGAGCGCTACGGCGATTACTTTTGGGGCGGTATCCTTGTGCTGTCGGCGTTAGGTTCGTTTGGTGCAGGTCTTCGCGCTTTTCTTTATCCGGACGAGCAGGAAAACGTATCGTCGCTCAGGGATAGAGTGCTGGATCTAGCAGCTAAGGTCCGTGATTCCGCGGATGAGGATATGGTGCAGATCGAAAATGAAATTGACCACATCGTACGCGAAACGCTCGACAAATATGACCACGGGGTCATTGAAGAAGGCGCCCTCACGGCGCTAGGAATAGCCATCGAACAATTCCGCTCCGCGGCTGCGAGCCGAAACTTCAATAAGCGTCGCTCCGTTACCAAGCGGACTTCGTAAACCCGCATTCTGCTCTCGGCCCGGCTTTCCGGCACGCTGCCACCGCGGGCTTAGAGCTCCTGGCTTTCCCCTGAAACTTTGGCGCATCCAGGAGTTATTAAAAGTGCCGCTGACTTGACGGCCGACGGACGCAGGGTTGTCGAAACAAGCTTTTGAAAGCGACGAGGACCAGACATGAACCAAGAATCGTTATCTTTGGAAGATATTTCGCAACGAATGGCGGGGATTGACGTTGCGATCTTATCGACTCACACGGAAAACGGCCAAATCGCCAATCGACCGATGAGCAACAATGGTGACGTAAAGTATGACGGCACCTCCTACTATTTTACATTTGAGCAAGCACGGACGGTTGCTGACATACAAAAGAACCCTAAGGTGGCACTTGGCTTTACCAGCCACGGGGGCATTTTTTCCGATGCCATCTATGTAGCGGTCGAAGGGCAGGCCGAGCTAATCCGAGACAAAGCAATATTTAAAGCTCATTGGACCAGCGACTTGGACCGGTGGTTCGGGAATGGCGTTGATACTCCCAACATCGTACTCATTAAAGTGAAGGCTTCTCGTATCACGTACTGGGACGCAGAGGAGGAAGGTGAGTTTATCGTTTGAGCTACTTCAATGCGAGGCGTGTTGCACGCGAAAAATTCCGCCCAGTCTTAAGTAGCATACTTTTAGGGCGCCGGAGTTAGACTTCTTCTGCGCGCCGACGAGTGGAAGCCGACGGGACGGGCCGAGGTAAAATTGTCGCTTGTCGAAGCCCGAGTCTGCCTCAGGTCAGTGGACAGAGCTCAGCGAACGTCTCGCCGTGGGCCTTTACGCCATGAAGACCGCCGGATGGAGCCAGTGCGCCATTAACCCGTGCCCCAACCTGAAATGAGGCTTTAGCAGGATTCAAAACTGAAACGGATCAACGGAGACGGAAGTCTGGCCGTCGGACGACTGCTGGACGGTGAAAGTCACTTCTTTCGTCGCTTTAATATCGCCAACGGCGGCCGAAATCCCGCCACTGCATTTCACCGTCAGCTTGTCCTTGCTCGTTGAGGTCGTAACTATCCTCTGACCGAGCTGATACAGAGGCTTTTCGCTTTTTGAATGTTGCGAGGTCGCGTCAGGCGATGCCTTACCGGCCGTTGAATTCTTGGCCGCATAAGTGACCAATGGATTGTTGCCATCGCCCAAGACAAATTGGAGAACGGCCTTCCGGGTTTCGATTGAGTCGCACTCTGGCGCAGCGATCTCTTGCGCGCCGCAAGCCCGGCCATTAGGTCCGGCTATTCAGCGGCGGCAAGTTCAGTCGACTGGCCTGCGACTTCCCGGATCGCCGACATCACCTGATCGGTGGCAGTCTGTTGGATCATGTGGCCGTTGGCCGCGAGCCTATGAAACTTGCTCTGGGTAACGTCGGAGTGCAGCCGGGCCGACTGAGTGTGGATATCGATGAGCTTGTCTTGCTCGCCAGCAATGATGACAACTGGCATTTTCAGGTCCGCATACTGATTGCGTAGTATGAACGCGTCCGGGATCATTAGCGCCGACTCCGCGGCCGATGCCCTTATCTGAGATGGCCGGAGTGCCATTTCCTTCGGAAATGCTTCAAACTTCTTCGGTACAGATCTTGGGCCAAAGATCTTCGCCATCATCAGCGGCCATATGGCTCGGCTTAGTAGGGGCGACAAGGTATGACTGAGGATGTCTCCGACAAGGGGCAGGGACGGCGCGGCCAACGCAACCACGTCTGGCCTTAGGGTCGGATAGTAGTATCCAGAGGCGAGAATGAGTCCCCGGACGAGGCTGGGATACTTCAGAGCCATCGCGACCGCAACGGAGGCGCCCCAAGAGTGTCCAAGGACGGTTGCGTTGGAAACGCCAAGCTGCGCGAGGGCGAGCTTGATCAATTCCGCCTGGGCATCCGGCGTCCACACGACATTGCGCGGCCGATCGCTATGGCCGAACCCTGGACGATCGAAAACGATAACCCGGTAATCCTTGGCAACAAGATCGATCAGACCGCTTGAGTCAAAATTCTGGATCATGCTTCCGTTGCCGTGCAGAAGAACTACAGGATCGCCTGCGCCACGTTCAACGTAATGCAGTCGGACGCCGTTCACTTCTAAGAACCGACCGGAAGGTGGGTTTTCGCGTTCGGCTTTCCTCGCAAGGTGCTGATTGAGCAAGGCGATGGCGGCCAAAGCTCCAATCGCAACCGAGGCAGCCAGGATGGAAGTTGAATTGGTCGTGCGCCGGCCTGGAACAGATCGGCGAAGGCGTTTGATAGGATGGACTGCGGTCATAGATCACTCTCGTTTCGGCGCGTGCACGAAATCCGGATGATCCTAAGGAAATGTTGCAGCACTGAGTGAACCTGCGGTAGCGCGGATCGTTCCGACGCATTTTTCTTGTGGTCGAGAACATTGCGCCGGATCGCACAAATCGGCTGCGCGTCCAAGCCTATGCGGACGCGAAGGGAGCAAAGCGTTTGCTCAAAGCGCTTAAGGCGAACATCGCCATATTGGATGACGATGAGGACGAAGAGGCCATCAACTGAGGCGGGCTCGAACGAATTAGAAACGGTCGTATGACCGTTTAGAGGAACATCGTTCACGGTCGGAGAACTACGGGTGCTTGCGAGCTTCGATCCGGTCGGCGAGATGCATCAAGCCAATCATCGCGGCAAGGGTCGCCAAGCCTAAGAGTGTCGCAATGACCGCGAGCATGTTTTTACCGTGGCGGTTTTAGACCGGGGGGAAGAAAGCCACTCTTCCATATGGGAAACGATTTCCGCCTGCCGTGCCCTGCGCAGAAGCTTATCGCGCTGAGCCCCAGGTGGGGTGCTTTGGGCTTCCTTGAGAAGTTGCTCGGCTCGCTCCTTGGCGCGCTCATCAAGTGAGATTGTTTGTGGTTCGAAACGGCGTCGTTGCATGGCGCTGCTCCATTTTTCGATGGAACAACTCACAGACGGCCACCCCGGTTCTGTCCACTTGTGCACCTAGTGCAAATTCGGTCCCGGCGCGACCTACCCCCTTCGGAGTATGAACAGAGCGCGGCAAGATCGAACAAGGCTTGTCGGGCTCGCGGCCAAATTAGGACACCCCCAAATTCAGGGTCAAATACGGACAGTACCCATCTTGAATTAGAACATAAAGAGAACAGTAGTCGAGTCCTGCTGGGCCAGCGTGTCTGAGAAAAATGATCTTCTGGGGAAGCCACCCCTGTCGGAACCAAGGTTGCCCGTTCGTCTTGAACCCAGCAACAGTATATGGAGTTCCTCGCCATGGCCCCCCGCGCTAACTGGAAAGGCTTCCTGCGTCTTTCCCTCGTCACCTGTCCGGTAGCGCTCTATCCCGCCACGTCGGAATCCGAAAAGGTTTCGTTCAACCAGCTCAACCGAAAGACGGGCCACCGGATCAAGTACGCGAGGGTGGACGCGGACACGGGTGAGGAAGTTGAGAACGAAGATATCGTCAAGGGCTACAAGGTCGATACCGATACGTACATTGAGGTGACCAAGGAGGAGCTCGAGAATGTCGCGCTGGAATCGACGCGAACCATCGAGATCGACGAGTTCGTCGACCGCAGCGAGATCGATCCGCGATATCTGATCCGTCCCTACTACTTGGTACCGGACGGGAAAGTCGGCCACGACGCCTTTGCCGTCATTCGCGAAACCATCCGCGAGATGAACAAGGTCGCGATCGGCCGCGTGGTGCTGACTAATCGGGAGCACATCATCGCGCTCGATCCGCTGGACAAGGGCTTGATGGGAACGTTGCTGCGCTATCCCTACGAAGTCCGGTCGGAAAAAGAGTATTTCGACGATATTCAGGACGTCAAAGTCACCAAGGACATGCTTGATCTCGCCAAGCACATCGTCAATCAGAAGGCGGGTCACTTCGAGCCGGACAAGTTCGAAGACCAATATGAAACGGCCCTCGTTGACCTCATCAATCAGAAACGCGCCGGCAAACCAATCATTGCGAAAGAACGCCCCCGTGGGGAGAACGTCGTGGACCTGATGGACGCGCTGCGCAAGAGTATTGGTGGCGCAGAGGCTTCAAAGGACTCCAAGCCGGCCAAGAAGCCACGCAAGGTCGCAAGCGGTCAGAAGGAAATGCTCATGCCGATCGCCGGCAAGAAGTCGGCGAAGGAAGCTGCGGCGAAGAAGCCGTCGGCGAAACCTCAGCGGAAGTCGGCCTAGATCGGCTTTTGGCCATGAAGCCTGGCCTGAAGGTGCTGTTGGCTACACGCGGAACGCCATTGTCCACCAATCGCGTTCTGGATGTCGGTACACATCTTTGCCGAAGCGCTTCAGCATAGGGGACTTGGCGGCCAAAGTGCGGTTCATACTAACGGATCTGAGCGGGTAACGTTCCGTGCCACAGGAAGCGAACTCGCTCGCCTCGACTATGGAGGATTGTGAGTTGCCGAGAGCCGCTATCTTCGACCTGGACGGCACGCTTCTGGACTCGGTCGATCTCCACGCGCTCGCATGGCAGGAAGCCATGCTTAAGTTCGGCCATGATGTGAGTTTCGAGCAAGCTCGGAGCCAGATAGGCAAGGGAGGTGACAAGCTCATTCCCGTCTTCCTTTCCGCTGACGAACAACGGGACCACGGCAAAAAATTGGAAGAGTGGCGCGGCAATCGTTTCAAGACCGAGTATCTGCCGCTTGTGCGTCCCTTTTCCGCGGTCCCGGACTTGCTGCGACGCGTGCGCGCCGCTGGACTTCGGATTGCCGTCGCCTCTTCCGCTAAGAAGGATGAAGTTGAGAAATATCTTGAAATCGCTGGCATTACCGAACTGGTGGAGTTGACGACGTCGTCTGACGACGTCGAGGAATCGAAACCTGCGCCGGACATCTTCGAGGTAGTTCTAGAGAAGCTCGGGATCCAAGGCGCTGAGGCCGTCGCCATCGGCGACACGCCCTACGACGCGATCGCTGCGGGGAAGGTGAAGATCGCAACCATCGGCGTGCTGTGCGGCGGATTCACGGAGAGTTCGCTGCGGCAGGCCGGGGCCGCCGAGATCCATCCTGGCCCGGCCTCGCTGTTCGCTTGTTTCGCAAACTCCCTACTTGCGAGGTAACGATCCGGCTGACCCACGGCAGTGGCCAGTGGAAGGTGCGGGGAAGCGTTGGTCCATGGCGAGAAAACTGAAAACCTATCAGACTTCGCTGGGCTTTTTCGATCTGGCAATTGCCGCTCCGTCGATGAAAGCGGCTCTGGAGGCGTGGGGCGCCGACAGCAATCTCTTCCACCAGGGCGCGGCGAAGGAAACTGACGATCCGGACGTACTCTCGGCGACCATGGCGAAGCCGGGCGTCGTTCTCAGGCGGCCTGTCGGCTCCGACGGACCCTTTGGCGAGCATGCTGAACTACCCACCAATCTGGGTGACGGCGAAAGACCGAAGACTGTCCGCAAGTCGAAAAGCCACAAGGTGAAGAAGCCTTCCCCGCGCGCCGTCGACAAGGCGACGGAGCGCAAGGCCTCAGTTGCCTTCGAAAAGGAGCAGAAACGGCGCGAGCGTGAACGGGCGAGGGAAGAGGCTGCCAAACAGAAGGAGCGTGAACGCCGGCGAGGGGCGGTCGATAAGGCGCAAGCGGCGCTGGACGCGGCCGAGCGTGAGCATGAGGAGAACGTTGCGGCCATCCAGGCCGAGGTGGCCGCTCTCGAGAAGAGATCGCGAACCGAAAACGTCCGCTGGGATAAGGAGAGGGAGCGATTGGAGGCTGCGCTGCAGCGCGCACGAGGCTAGGCACCCCGGATTGTTTCAAACAATCGACGTGGCGGCGGGCGAACCGGGGTCATTCGGGCGGGCACTCGGGGCACGTATCTCCTATCGAATCGAGAACTTGTGCGACGGCTCCAGCAGCCACCTGCGGTGATACTCCAGGCGGCGCACTTTTGCGGGCGATTTCCAGAGCGCGCTCGCGGGCATGCGGATTGGCGCCGTCCTGCATCCATCCGTGCTCTTCGCACTCTCGAATAGCGCCGACTTCCTGCAGCACTTCGATAGCCCATCCCTGAAGTGTGCGGGTCGGTGGCCTTGGCGTGTCAGTCATCAGCACCGGAAATCTCCTCGTCAGGGATGAATCCTCAGACCATCCAGTTGTTCCGGTTCGTGACTGTAACGGGAATGCAGGATCAGGCTGGATTGGCGTCACGTGATGTTATCCAAGAAGCGTTTGTTGTCCGGTCCCCATGCCCACCGGCTGCGCCGATTTACGCACTGAACAGGCATCGTTTTCTGATCGCGGAACTTGTCAAAGGTTCGGTTGTCGGACCCATAGCCACGGTCGCTGTGCGGGCAACGCCGGCCCGTTCGATCGTCAGCTTTACCCGGTCGCCAATACACGCGAGGCCGATCCTGTTCCTAAATGCGAATCGGGCAATTGGAGGTGCCAGCGCATAAAGACGCGTACAGGAACGTTCGACGTCGTCGGGGATTTAGACTCCTTAACGGAGGATTTGCAGATGGAGATTTTGCCTCGCGGCGTAGCGGCTACCTACCTATCCGGCACAGCCACGGGCATCTTCGGGTCGCTTTTCTTGCTTTACTTACCGGATCATGCCGTGGCTCAAGGATTACCGGTTGAGACTGGTTCGCATCTCCCGGTAGCGCTATGGCTTGGCGGTGCTGTTGTTCTGGGTATTGCTATCGCTTACGGAATCTTGCGCACCCGCAGCCGCACCAGCGCGGAAAAGCGAATGACCGATCAGGCGACAAAAGACCTTTATGTGAAAGAGAACCGCGACGCCAACTAGCAAGGCTGTGGCAACTCGCAAACCGCGTCGGTTGATGCGATGACCGAGAACAAGAACCAACCTTGGACCGATGAGTATGACCGCCGACTGCTGGTACTGGAAGCAGGCGGCCGCTCTGCTGCTTCGATTTCCTCTGATCGTCGTCAATCACCGTACAACGCTCGAAAGATTTGGATCAGTTGATGTTAAGCAACCCTTTGAACGAGCTTCGATAGCAACGCGTGCGGTCGACCGGACAGGGTCGATCTCTTGAGATTTGATTTTGCGGTCCATGGGACGAAGGCTGGCAAGCGGCAGTTCAGGCTCTAATGCGAGGAAAACTTGGACAAATTACTGTTAATCGAATGGGCGGAGCTGATAATTCCGACCCATTCCGTTGCGGA
>NZ_JAFCMB010000010.1 GCF_018130145.1 Bradyrhizobium sp. AUGA SZCCT0176
GGCAGCGACGGAGTCAACCAAGAACTCGTCTCCGGGGAGAGCACGGCATAAGCCGTAAAGCCATTGCGCAGGGAAGGCCGGGTGTTCTCCGCTGCCCTGTATGCTCGTGTGCAGCCTACTTAGTGCAAACCGCACACGGGACCGCGGGTGCAGCGCGCACCCGGTCTTCCCTGCGCCCTCTCATTGGAGGGCGGGAAGTTTCTGGCAAACCTCGGGCGCATCGCGTCGCGAGATTGCATAGACATATTCGGTTGTCGTCACCCGCCCGAGTGCGCAATTGCGCACGGGGTGCGGGTGACCCAGTATTCCAGAGACGCTGATGATTGAACCGATAAGCCGCGGCGTACTGGATCCCCGCCTGCGCGGGGATGACGGCATTGTGTGGAGCCGCTTTGTCGCCGTCATTGCGAGCGGAGCGAAGCAATCCATCGTTCCGCTCGGGAAGCATGGATTGCTTCGTCGCTATCGCTCCTCGCAATGACGTTACTCATTGGGGCTGGAATTATTACGTCGAGCTCGCATATCGGGCATCGGACTTCAGCGAAGGAACCGCACATGAGTTTACAGGCCGACTTCACCAGCCAGGAGTTCTTTCGCGACCCCGCCACCGCGATCGAGAAGCTGCGCACCACCGGGCCGGTGGTGGAAGTGCGCTTTCCCATCATCGGCAAGGTGTGGGCCACCACCACGCAGGCGCTCGCCGATCAGGTGCTCAAGGATACCGACACCTTCACCATCCGCCGCGACGATGGCAATGTCGCCGGGTTGCAGTGGTGGATGCCGGGCATCGTGCGCACGCTCGCCAACAGCATGCTGTCGATGGACGAGCCCGATCACAAGCGGCTGCGCGACATCGTCGACGAAGCGTTCCGCCGCCGTGCCGTGCTCGACATGGAGCCGCATATCCAGGCGATCGGCGACCAGCTTGCCGATGAATTGTTTGCCGATGGCACTCCGGCCGATCTCGTCGAGCGCTTTGCGCGCAGGCTGCCGCTGTCGGTGATTTGCGAACTGCTCGGGCTGCCGCTCGCCGACCGCGCCAAATTCACCGCCTGGGCCAGCGGCTTTACCCGCTTCACCGGCGCGCTCGGCTTTCTCGGCATGATGCCGAAGATTTTTGCCATGCGGCGCTACGTCGAGCAGCATCTCGAAACCGTCCGCCGGCAGGGCGGGCAGGGGTTGATCGCCGAGATCGTGCGCGTCGAAAAGGACGGCGGGAAGATCAGCCGCGACGAGATCGTGTCGATGGTGTTCCTGCTGCTGTTCGCCGGCCACGAAACCACGACGCATCTGATCAGCGGATCGGCGTTCGAGCTTCTGAAGAATCCCGGACTGCGCCACTGGCTTCGTGAGGACGAAAGCCGGCTCGATCTGGCGGTTGAGGAATTTCTGCGCTTCATCACGCCGGTACAATTCACCAAGCCGCGCTATGTGCGCCGGGATGTCGACCTCGGCGGCGTGCAGGTGAGGAAGGGCGACAAGGTCATGGCGATGCTCGCCGCCGCCAACATGGACCCGCAAGCCAATCCGCATCCCGAGCGGCTCGACCTGCAACGCAGGCCCAACCGCCACATCGCGTTCGGCACCGGGATCCATTTTTGCCTCGGCCATCAGCTGGCGCGGATCGAAGGCCGATGTGCGCTGAAATCGCTGTTCCGGCGCTGGCCCGAGCTGGCGCTGGCTGTCGATCCATCCGAAATCAAATGGCGCAAGCGGCCTGGCCTGCGCGCGATCGACCGGTTGCCGGTTGTGGTGATCAAGTAAACACGCGGTCCGGGTGGCGTAGGAGTGTAGCGGGTTTTTGGTTCCACAGCCTGTGCGGGTTGTGCCATCGATCGTTGCCCGCTTGCTACGATTGTTGCGTGGCCGCAACACTTCCTGAACATTTAACCGTCAAATCAGCCAGCTATTGCCTGCGCCGCTTTTTAGCCACACCCCTGCATGAAATCATGCCTTCATAGGCTGATGGCCACAGCGCTCGCCAAGACGAGTCGGCTGGGGAAACAGGTTCGCGATGCACGCAGGGACCAACATCAAGGACAGGCTGCCGAGCTGTCACGTGACGGCGGGACCCGCGCGCGCGCCGCAAGCCCAAGCCCAAGCCCAAGCCTATGTCGCAGCCGCCGTCATCGCGGCTTCCTTCGGCACCGGCAATGCTGCATCGCACTCGCCTGTGATCGCCAATCGCTGCCGCACCAGATTCGATTTGATCGACGGCGCCGAAATCTTCGCGGGAAAAATCTTCAAAAAGACTCCGTGTGCCGCGGGTTTGCAGCCGAGCGGCCGTTATGTTGCCAAAGACATGCAGGAAATTGGGAGCATATCGCTTCTGATGAAGACGCTGCTCGACAACGGCCACCTGCGCGGGAATTGCCTTACCGCCACGGGCCGGACGATCGCCGAAAACCTCAAGAGCGTAAAGCCGATGGCCGCCACCGGCGGTATCGTTGGCCAAAAAGATTTTGCGCAGGAAGGTGCGGTCGTGAAGGTCGCGGGCATGTCGAAGCCGATATTTTCAGGTTCTGAATTTTCAAGTTCTGTCCGCGGCTTGGACCGCGAAAAGAACGCCGCGGCGAGTCTTAACGTAAAGTTGACCGGCGCCGACGCCCCTGAACATGAGACCAAACGGCAGTCCCGAGCGACTAACTTCAAATCGGCTGCGCTGTGGAAGGACGCCCAAAGGACCGGGCAGGCGATGGATGGCGCTGTTTCCCATCCAGACGGTGCGCACGAGAAACAGTGTTATGCGGACATCTAGGCGTATCATTCTTGCGTTGATGTTAGGGGCCGCGCCGGTGGCAGGCTCCGGATTCGCGTTCGATGGTGCGCCGGTAAATCCCAAAGATGCCGCTCTTCCCGTGGTTTCCCAGCCCGCCGCACAGGCGTTGAACGCCCAGGCCTTGGGTATTCCAGGGGCAAAAAAGGCGATTCCGCCGGCAACCGCGGCGGCTGCCGCCTCCGCGCCGTCGCTGACCTCCCTGCAATACGCCGCTGAAGGCGGTCATCCCGTGGCCCAGTGGAAGCTCGGCCGGATGTATGCCAACGGCGATGGCGTCACCCAGGACGACCTGCGGGCGTTCGAATATTTCAGCCGCATTGCCAACCAGCACGCCGAGGATAGCCCGTCGGCGCCTCAGGCGACGATCGTGGCTAACGCGTTCGTGGCGCTGGGGCGGTATTATCTCAACGGCATTCCCAATTCGAAGGTCAAGGTCGACCGGGAGCGGGCGCGGGAGATGTTCTCCTATGCCGCGTCCTATTTCGGCAATGCCGACGCCCAGTACGACCTGGCGCGGCTCTATCTGAAGACCCCGGACGCTTCGCGGGAAGATTTCCGCTATGGCGCCCGCTGGCTTGGTCTGGCCGCCCAGAAGGGTCAGCATCAGGCGCAGGCGCTGCTCGGCCAGATGCTGTTCAATGGCGACCGGCTGCCGCCGCAGCGTGCGCGCGGGTTGATGTGGCTGACCCTGGCGAGCGAGAGTGCGGCGCCGGACGAGGTCTGGATCAAGGAAAGCTACACCCGGGCGATGTCGAAAGCCTCCGGCGACGACCGCGCGATGGCGCTGCAGATGCTCGAGCACTGGGTGCAGGGCCGCCGGGACTGAATTCCCGCCGCGGCTTGGTTGCTGCCGCGGCCTGGCTTGAGCGGCGCTTATTCGCTCAGGCGGTTTCGAGATCGAGATCGGCCCAGACCGGGACATGGTCCGACGGCTTCTCCCAGGCGCGCACGTAGCTGTCGATACCGACATTGGTGAGCCGGTCGCTGGCCTGCGGCGACAGCAGCAAATGGTCGATCCGAATGCCCCAGTTCTTCTGCCAGGCACCGGCCTGATAGTCCCAGAAGGTGTACTGGCCGGGGGCGTCGTTCACGGCCCGCAGCGCGTCCGTCAGGCCAAGCCCGAGCAGCGATTGGAAGGATTCGCGGGTCGCGGGGCGGAACAGCGCATCATTGGCCCAGGCGGCGGGATTGTAGACGTCCCGGGCTGCCGGGATGACGTTGAAGTCGCCCGCCAGGATCAGCGGCTCCTCCGCTTTAAGTCGCTCCCTGGAGTACTCAAGAAGCCGCGACATCCATTTGAGTTTATAGGGATATTTATCTGAATCCGCAGGATTGCCGTTGGGCAGATAAAGGCAAGCGATGCGCAGCACGCCCTTCTTCAGGGGAATCACGCCTTCGAGGAACCTGGCATGGGCATCCTCGTCGTCGCCGGCGAGGCCGGATTTGGTTTCCTCGAACGGCAGCTTCGACAACAACGCAACGCCGTTGAAGGTCTTCTGGCCGTGGGTGACGACGTTGTAGCCGAGTGCCTCGATCTCGAGCCGCGGAAAGGCGTCATCGATGCATTTGATTTCCTGCAGGCAGACGACGTCAGGCGCGCAGTCCTTCAGCCAGGTCAGGAGATGGTCGATCCGCTGCCGGACCGAATTGACGTTCCACGTAGCAATACGCATTGCAAAAGCCCGGATTGTAATCACACATTTTCGCTGCAGTGGCATACCATGTGCCGCGAGGCTGTGATAACTATCTAGAAATAAGGCGTAAAAGTCGCCGTCAAGGGGGTCGGGAGCAGCTGTCCCGCCCTTTGCGGACCGGCGGACGTGAAAAATTATGAAAAAGCGTAACTGGATACTTTTCGCCGGCATTATCGGCATTGCTGCCGTCGCGGCCTACACAACCCGCTCGTCGTGGATGGGGAGCAACGCCAGCGCACAGGGGCCGCAGCGCCCGCGCATGGTCTCGGTCGAACTGGCGAAGGCGGAGCGCAAGTCCGTGCCCGTCGATGTCGACGCCAACGGAACCGTCACGCCGATCTCCAGCGTGGCGCTGAAGTCGCGGCTGGAAACCACCATCGTGTCGGTCCATTTCCAGGACGGCGCCAAGGTCAACGAAGGCGACTTGCTGTTCACGCTCGATGCGCGCCAGATCGACGCCCAGATCGAGCAGGCCGAGGGGGTGCTGGCGAAGGACCAGGCCCAGCTCGAAGGTGCGCAGCGCGATGTCCGGCGGTACAGCGAACTGATCGGCAAGGGTGCCACCACGCAGGTCAATCTCGACAACGCGAAGACGACGGCTGACATCCTGGCTGGAACCATCAAGGCCGACCAGGCGGCGCTCGACAATCTGAAGGTCCAGAAAAGCTACACCACGATCCGCGCTCCGTTCTCGGGCCGGGTCGGTGCGGCTAACGTCAAGGTCGGCAATTTCGTGCGGCCGGCCGATCTCGCGCCGCTCGCCGTCATCAACCAGATGGCGCCGGTCTATGTGACGTTCGCCGTTCCCCAGCGCGTGCTGGTCGATCTGCGCGAGTCGATGGCGAAGGGGGCATCCGGGGTGACCGCGACGATCCCGGGTCATCAGCGCTCGGAAAGCGGCAAGATCGCGATGGTCGAGAACACGGTGGATGCCACCACGGGCATGGTCACCGTGCGCGGCATCATGAACAACGAGAACGAGACCTTGTGGCCGGGCACCCTGGTCGCGACCCGACTGACGATCCGCAGCGAAGATGCGATCGTGGTTCCGACGGTCGCCGTGCAGCGTAGCCAGACCGGCAACTTCGTCTTCATCGTCAAGGACGGCACAGCCAAGGTTCAATCGGTCACGGTCGATCGTACCTCGCAGGGCATGTCGGTGATTTCAGAAGGGCTCGCCGGCGACGAGAGCGTGGTGGTCGACGGACAATTGCTGCTGTCGGATGGAACGCGGGTCGAGCCGCGGGCGAAGAAGGCGGGGGCGTAGCCGATGACGCTCTCGGAGCTCTGCATCCGCCGGCCGGTCATGACGACGCTGATCACGGCGTCGATCATTGCGTTCGGCATCTTCGGCTTCCGCCTGCTGCCGGTATCGGCGCTGCCGCGGGTCGACTTCCCGACCATTGCCGTGACCGCGACCTTGCCGGGCGCGAGCGCGGATACGATGGCAGCCTCGGTGGCCGGCGTCATCGAGCGCCAGCTCTCGACCATCGCCGGCATCTCCTCGATGTCGTCGAACTCATCGCAGGGCTCGAGCCAGATCACGATCCAGTTCGATCTCAACCGCAATATCGATTCCGCCGCGCTCGACGTGCAGACGGCGCTGACCATCGCGCAACGCCGGTTGCCAATCGAGATGAGAATCCCGCCGAGTTTCCGCAAGGTGAACCCGGCCGATTTCGCGATCCTGTTCGTGGTGCTTGGCTCGTCCACGCTGCCGCTGTCGGCGGTCAACGAATATGGCGAAATCACCATCGGCCAGACTTTGTCGCAGATACCGGGCGTCGCGCAGGTCAGCGTCTACGGCGCGCAGAAGTTCGCCGTTCGCGTCCAGGCCGATCCGGAAGCCGCCGCGGCGCGCGGATTGTCGCTCGAAGACATTCGCGCCGCGGTTTCGGCCGCCAATTCGTCGACCCCGGTCGGCACGCTGAATGGACCAAAGCAGGACGTGGCGTTGCAGGCCTCCGGCCAGATGGACAAGGCGGCTGACTACAGCAAGATCGTGGTGGCCTGGCGCAACGGTTCGCCGGTCAAGCTCGATGAGGTCGCAAAGATCTACGACAGCGTCGAGAACGAGCGGATCGCAACCTGGCTGAACGACGAGCGCTCGATCGTGCTCGGCATCCAGAAACAGCCGGACGCCAACACGGTGGCGGTGGTCGATGGCATTCTGGCCAAATTGCCGGTGCTTCGGGCGCAGATCCCGCCATCGGTGTCGATCAACGTGCTGATGGATCGCTCGGTATCCATTCGTCAGGCGGTGGCCGACGTCGAGGAGACGCTGCTGATCGCGATCGGGCTGGTCATCCTCGTCATCTTCCTGTTCCTGCGCTCGGCGTCGGCGACCTTCATTCCGGCGCTTGCGGTTCCGATCTCGCTGTTCGGCACCTGCGCGGTGATGTACGCGCTCGACTATTCGATCAACAACATGACGCTGCTGGCGCTGACCCTTTCCGTCGGGTTCGTGGTCGACGACGCCATCGTCATGCTGGAGAACATCGTCCGCCATATCGAGCGCGGGATGCAGCCGTTTGAAGCCGCGCTGAAAGGCGCGCGCGAGATCGGCTTCACGATCATTTCGATCACGTTCTCGCTGATCGCCGTGTTCATCCCGGTGTTGCTGATGGGTGGCATCGTCGGCCGGGTGTTCCGCGAGTTTGCGGTGACGGTATCGGTCGCGATCATCGTGTCAGGATTCGTTTCGCTGACCTTGACGCCGATGCTGTGCGCGCGCGTGTTGCGGGCGCACGACCCGAACAAGAAGCCGAACATCGTGCTTCGCGTTTTCGAGGCGATGTTCGAATCCTGGCTGCGTGCCTATGAATGGACCCTCGACTGGGTGCTGGCGCGCAAGGCGCTGATGCTGGCCGTGACGCTGGCGACGTTGGGCGGCACCGTCTACCTCTATATGATCGTGCCGAAGGGCTTCTTTCCGCAGGAGGACACCGGCTTCCTGATCGGCGTGACCGAGGCTGCGACCGACACGTCCTTCGATGCGATGAAGGAGCGGCAGCAGGCGCTGGTCGCGGTGCTGAGAAGCGATCCCGCGATCGAATACATCAACTCCACCGTCGGCGCCGGCGGACCGAACACGACGGCGAATTACGGACGGCTGTTCATTGCGCTGAAGCCGAAGAAGGAACGCGACAACCTCACGACGATCATAGGGCGGCTGCGGGGCAAAGCCCGCCAGATTCCAGGCATGCAGGCGTTCTTCCAGCCGATCCAGAACCTCAATATCGGGGGGCGGATCTCCAAGAGCCAATACCAGTATGTGATGCAGAGCGGCGACACCGACTCGCTGTACCGGCTGGCGCCGGAAATGCGCGACAAGATCGAGAAGGTGCCGGGCCTGCTCGACGTCACCACCGATCTCTACATCAAGAACCCGCAGATGACGGTCGACATCGACCGCGAGAAGGCCGCGGTTTACGGCGTCACCGTCGACCAGGTTCGCAACCAGCTCTACAACGCCTACGGCTCGCGCCAGGTCGGCACCATCTACATGCCGTCGAACGACTACCAGATCATCCTGGAAGTGCAGCCGCAGTTCCGGGTCGATCCGTCCGACCTGTCCAAGCTCTACATGAAGACCCAGAACAACCAGACCATTCCGCTGTCGGCGGTGGCGAAGCTGGTTCCGACGGTGGGGCCGCTGCAAATCAACCATCAGGCGCAGCAGCCGGCGGTGACGATCTCGTTCAACCTCGCGCCGGGCTATTCGCTCGGGCATGCGGTCGACAAGATCACGACGCTCGAGCAGAGCTCCAACCTGCCGGCGACCATTGCCACCGGCTTCTCCGGCACGGCGCAGGTGTTCCAGGATTCGCTGCGCGGGCAGGGCGTCCTGATCCTCGCCGCCGTGTTCGCGGCCTTCGTCATCCTCGGCATACTCTACGAGAGCTTCATCCACCCGATCACCATCATCTCCGGCTTGCCGTCGGCCGGCATCGGCGCGATCCTGACCCTGATGCTGTTCGGAATGGAGATGTCCGTCATCGCGATGATCGGCATCGTGATGCTGGTCGGCATCGTCAAGAAGAACGCCATCATGATGGTGGACTTTGCGCTGGAACGCCGCAGCGTCGGCCTCAGCGCCGAGCATGCGATCCGCGAAGCCGCGCTGCTGCGTTTCCGCCCCATCATGATGACGACGTTCGCCGCGATCTTCGGCACGCTGCCGATCGCGCTCGGCGCTGGCGCCGGCGCCGAACTGCGCCAGCCGCTTGGCGTCGCCGTGGTCGGCGGTCTGTGCCTGTCGCAACTGCTGACGCTGTACATCACCCCCGTGATCTACATCTATCTCGACCGCATCGACCGCCGCCTGAAGCGCCGGCTCGAGCCGCAGCTCGAAGAAACCGACGGCGACAAGCGGCCGCACGTGGTCGCGGCCGAGTAATGGTCCCTGCGCGGGCAATGCAGACCGCTTTGGGGTGCGTTGTCGTCCTGATCGCGCTTGCGTGCAGTGCCGGGACCAAGGCCGTTGCGGCCGAGCCGATCGAAATCTTCGATGCGCATCTGCATTACAATTGGGAACCGAAGCCCTTTTACCAGCTCGACGAGGTGCTCGCGCTGTTCAAGAAGCATCGCGTCACCGGCATCCTCGCGACCAGCCGCCCGAACAGTGGAACGCATGCGCTGGTGGATGCGAAGGCCGATGGCCTGCAGGTCGTGCCTTTCATTCGGCCGTACCGCGTCCGGTCAGATATCCAGAGCTGGTTCGGCGATCCCGTGATCTTCGATCTCGTGCAGGACGAATTCAAGCGCGGCTACTACCGCGGCATCGGCGAATTCCATCTGTCGGGCAAGTCGGCGGAAAACGAGTGGGTGAAGAAGACCGTCGATTTTGCTGTCGCCAACGACCTCTATCTGCATGCCCATGCCGATGACGAGGCGGTCGAGATCCTGATGCGGCACAATCCGAAAGCCCGGATCATCTGGGCGCATACCGGCTTTGGGCTGTCGACCGATCGCGTCACGGCGATGCTGTCGAAATACCCAAAGCTGTGGGGAGAGTTGTCGTATCGCAGCGGCATCACCGACGGCGCAGGCAAGCTGACGGCTGAGTGGCGGACGCTGTTCGAACGCTATCCTGATCGCTTCCTGCTCGGTTCGGACACCTGGGTGCCGGAGCGCTGGGCGAGCTATGGTGAGATCATGGCGAGCTATCGCGCATGGCTGGCGCAGCTATCGCCAAAAATCGCCGAGCAGATCGCGAGCGGCAATGCGAAGGCGCTATTCGCCGCGCCGCGCTGATATCGCTCAGATCGAAAAACTGGTGCCGCAGCCGCAGGAGGCGGTGGCGTTCGGATTGACCACCCGGAACGACGCGCCGATCAGGTCGTCGACGAAATCGACCTCCGAGCCGGCCAGGAACGGCACCGATGCCGGATCGACCAGCACCACCGCGCCCTCGCGCGCAATCACCAGATCGTCCTCGGCCTGGGCGTGCTCGACGTCGAACTTGTACTGGAAGCCGGAGCAGCCGCCACCTTCGACGGAGATGCGCAGCATGGCGCCGTCGCCCTCGGTCTTGAGGATTTGCCCGATGCGGCGGGCGGCCCGCTCGCTGACGGTGATGGCAGTGGTCATGCGTGGTCTCCGGTCGAAGGCGTCATACCCAATTCATTTGGTATCCCGCGCTCCCCATAGTTAAGTATGTAATCTCGCAGAATCAAATGGATAAGGACTAAAAAAACGTGTCGGTCGGAATGGCTGCCCCCCGCGCGCTCTATGCCTGCGATCCCGATCGCAGCCGCGGCCGGCTGTTTACGGAGCCGCCGAGCAAGACCCGCAGCCCATTCCGGCGCGACTGCGACCGGGTGATCCATTCTACCGCCTTCCGCCGCCTGAAGCACAAAACTCAAGTCTTCGTGTTCCATGAAGGCGATCATTACCGCACAAGACTGACCCATTCGCTGGAGGTGGCCCAGATCGCCCGCGCGCTGGCCCGCCAACTCGGGCTCGACGAGGACCTCACCGAGACGCTGGCGCTGGCCCATGACCTCGGCCACCCCCCGTTCGGCCATGCCGGGGAGCGGGCGCTGGACAAATGCCTGCTGGCTCATGGCGGCTTCGATCACAACGCCCAGACCCTGCGCGTCGTCACCTCGCTGGAACATCGCTACCCCGAGTTCGACGGCCTCAATCTGAGCTGGGAATCGCTGGAGGGCATCGTCAAGCACAACGGCCCGCTGACGGAGCGGAGCGGGGCCCCGGCCGGGCGCTACAGCGACAGTGGGATCCCGGTCGGGATCGCCGATTTCAACCGCAAATATGATCTGGAGTTGTGGACCTACGCCTCGCTGGAGGCCCAGGTCGCAGCCTTCGCCGACGACATCGCCTATGACGCTCACGATATCGATGACGGCCTGCGCGCGGGCCTGTTCAGCGTTGACGACCTCAAGGTGATGCCGCTCACGGCCGCCATCATCGCCGACATCGGCAAGCACTATCCTGATCTCGATGACAGCAGGCGCGGGGCGGAATTGGTGCGCGAACTGATTTCCTACATGATCTCGGCTGTTGTGGCGGAGGCCGGCAGGCGGATCGAGGCCGCCAAACCGCAATCGGCCCATGATGTGCGCCACTGCGCTCAGCCGCTGGTCGCGTTTCCGCCTGCCGTGGCGGCGGAAGAGGCCGACATCAAGGCGTTCCTGAAGCTGCGGATGTACCGCCACAAGCGGGTGATGCGGGTGATGGGCGAGGCGGAGCAGATCGTGTTCGACCTGTTCGCGCGCTACCAGAAATCTCCGGATGACCTGCCGGCCGAGTGGGTCGAGGGCACCGAGCACGAGACCGAGGGCGAACGTATCCGCCGGATCGGCAATTTCATTGCCGGGATGACCGACCGTTTTGCCCTGACCGAGCATCAAAGGCTTTTTGACTCGACCCCGGATTTGCGTTAGGCGGCGGCCGAGGACTTCAAAAAATGGCCGAAAAACCCACTTCTCCGCACCTTTTTGCCGACGTGCTTGCGCGCGTGCACAGGATTTGTGCCGTGCTAGCGGCCGAGGAAAACTGGCCCGCCGGCATCGATTTCTCCCGCGTGGTGGTCGAGCCGCCGCGCGATGCGACCCATGGCGACATGGCGACCAATGCCGCGATGGTGCTCGCCAAGGACGCCAAGGCAAAGCCGCGCGATCTCGCCGACAAGTTCGCCGAAAAGCTGCGCGCGGACGATCTGATCGCCTCCGTCGAAGTCGCCGGGCCAGGCTTCATCAATCTCACCTTGAAGCCAGAGGTGTGGGCCGACGCGCTGCGCACGGTGCTGCGCGAGGGCGCTACGTACGGGGCGAGCGCGATCGGCGGCGGCGAAAAGGTCAATGTCGAATATGTCTCGGCCAACCCGACCGGGCCGATGCATGTCGGCCATTGCCGGGGGGCGGTGTTCGGCGATGCGCTGTGCAGCCTGCTGCAGTTCGCGGGCTATGACGTCACGCGCGAATATTACATCAACGACGCCGGCGCGCAGGTCGATGTACTCGGCCGCTCGGCGTATCTGCGCTACCGCGAAGCGCTCGGCGAAGACATCGGCGCGATACCGGAAGGCCTCTATCCCGGCGATTATCTCGTGCCGGTCGGGCAGGCGCTTGCCGCAGAGTACGGCGACAAGCTGAAGGCGATGTCGGAAAGCGCCTGGCTGCCGATCGTGCGGCTCAAGGCCATCGACATGATGATGGACATGATCAAGACCGATCTCGCCGCGCTCCACATCAAGCACGATGTGTTTTTCTCGGAGCGCTCGCTGATCGAGTCCGGCAACAACAAGGTCACCGAGACCATCGATTATCTGCGTTCCAAAGGCGATGTCTATGAAGGCCGCCTGGCGCCGCCCAAAGGCAAGGTGGTCGACGACTACGAGGACCGCGAGCAAACGCTCTTTCGGGCCACCGCATTCGGCGACGATGTCGATCGTCCGCTGATCAAGTCGGACGGCGCCTATACATATTTTGCGTCCGACATCGCCAACCACAAGAACAAATTCGATCGCGGTTTCACCAACCTGATCGACGTGTTCGGCGCCGATCATGGCGGCTACATCAAGCGCATGCAGGCGGCGGTGAAGGCCGTGACCTCGGGCAAGGCGGCCCTCGACGTCAAGATCGTGCAGCTGGTCAAGCTGCTGCGCGACGGCGAGCCTGTGAAGATGTCAAAGCGCTCCGGCGAGTTCGTCACCTTGCGCGAGGTGGTCGACGAGGTCGGCTCGGACGCCGTGCGCTTCATGATGCTGTTCCGCAAGAACGACGCGGTGCTGGATTTCGACCTCGCCAAGGTGATCGAGCAGTCCAAGGACAACGCGGTGTTCTACGTCCAGTACGGCCACGCCCGCGGCCATTCGATCTTCAAGAACGCCCGGGAACTGGTTCCCGACCTGCCGGAGAGCGATTTCGCCCGGGCGGCCTATCTCGGGGATGCCGCGGTGGAGCGGCTGACGGACCCTGCGGAACTCAGCCTGCTGAAGCAGCTGGCGCTCTATCCCCGGATGATCGAGGCGGCGGCGGTGGCGCATGAACCCCACCGAATCGCTTTTTACCTCTATGATCTCGCGAGTGAATTTCACGCGCTTTGGACCAGGGGGCGGGATTTGCCCTATTTACGCTTCATTATCACTAATGATGCACAGATTACGAAGGCGCGACTGGCAATGGTCCAGGGCGTCGTCTCGGTTCTGGCATCGGGCTTAGCCGTTCTCGGCGTCCACGCTCCGACCGAGATGCGGTAGGCAGGGGCGAAGGCCCTCACAATGGGGATTGTGAGGGTATCTGGCAGGGGCCAATTCGTATTTCATGGCTCGTATGGTCATGGCGGGTTGGCGCTGTCCCGAAGGGGATGCATCTTCACGATGGCTGATCGATATCAGGAACGACCTTTTCCTTCCGACGCCGACGATGATCGCGGCGCGAACCCGGCTGCCCCGGCGAGGGGCGACAGCGATCCGCTGGCGGAGCTGGCGCGGCTGATCGGGCAGTCCGACCCGTTCGACGGCAGCACCAAGACCCCGCACCCACTGCAGTCACGGGCCAACGTGCGTCCGCAATACGACACCGTGGACGAGGAAGAGGTCAGCGTGGCCGCGGGCCCGCCGCCATGGATGCAGCGCGCCAGGCACGATGCGCCGCCACCGCAACAGGAATACGAAGAGCCGGAGCCGGAATACCAGCCGAGCCCCGTGCATCCCTTGCACCGCTACGCCGCTCAGCAGCCGGCGGCACATGAACAGGACTATCACGAGCCGGCGCAGCAATACGCGGCTGAGCAGCCCGTGGATCCTTCGCGGTATGACGACGCGCTGTATGGCCAGCTCGAATCCGGGCAGCATGAATATGCCCGTGATCCGGCCTTTCCGGATGATCCCTACGCCTACCAGAGCGATTATGAGGAAGAGCCCGAGCCGCCGCGCAAGCGAAGCAACGGCTTGATAACGGTCGCCGCGGTGCTGGCGCTGGCTGTGGTCGGGACGGGGGCTGCCTTCGCCTATCGAACCTATGTCGGTTCACCCCGCAGCGGCGAGCCGCCGATCATCAAGGCCGACAACAGCCCGACCAAGGTCATGGCGACGCCCGGCGATGGCGCCGCTGGCAAGACACCGGACCGCATGGTGCCCGGCGATGGCGGCGAAAAGATCGTTTCGCGTGAAGAGGCTCCGGTCGACGTCAATTCCAGGTCCGGCCCGCGCGTGGTGTTTCCGCCGCTGAACCCGAATGGCAGCCCGCCCTCGGTCGCAAGCGTCTCTCCGGCCGCTCCGTCGCCCGCGACCGCCGCGAACGGCTCCCTGCCGAACAACGAACCGCGCAAGATCAAGACCCTTGCCGTGAAGGGCGACGCCGATAACGGTGGCGTTCCTGCAGGGGTTGCCGCGCCAGCCGCAAAGCCGGCGCCAGCTGCGCGTACGGCCGCGCCGGCGCCAGCCCCGGCCGCGGCGCCGCGCAACCCGTCATCCGCCAACGCCAGCGCCAATGGCCCGCTCGCTCTGACGCCGCAAGGCGGCGCAGCGCCTGATCCGGCGCCCACCCGTGTCGCCGCAACCAATCCGGCGCAGGCCGCGCCTTCCGGCGTCGGATACCTCGTCCAGGTCTCCTCGCAGAAGAACGAGGCCGATGCGCTGGCTTCCTACCGGGCGCTGCAAGGCAAGTATCCATCCGTGCTGGGGACACGTTCGGCTTCGATCAGGCGGGCGGATCTCGGCGAAAAGGGTGTCGTTTACCGCTCGATGGTCGGACCCTTTGGTTCGCAGGAGGAGGCGGCGCAGCTGTGCGGCAACCTGAAAACCGCCGGCGGACAGTGCGTCATCCTCAGGAATTAACGGCCGTTTCCTTGACCCGGGAGCTGTGAGGGGCCTAATCGGCCCCCATGAGCAGCCGCGCATTCATCACAGGCATATCCGGACTGGAATTGAGCGCCGACGAGCGCGCTTTTATCCGTGCCGAGCTGCCATGGGGCTTTATACTATTCAAACGAAACATTGAGACCCCCGCGCAAGTTGCTTCGCTTGTTGGCGAATTACGCGATTTGATCGGAAACGCCGAGGCGCCCGTCCTGATCGACCAGGAAGGCGGGCGGGTGCAGCGGCTCGGACCGCCGCATTGGCCGGTCTATCCGCCAGGCGCCGTCTTTGGGGCGTTGTACGACATTGACCCCAAGTTGGGCTTCAAGGCCGCCCGCTTGAGTTCACGGCTGATCGCAGCCGACCTGATCGACCTCGGAATCACGGTGGACTGCCTGCCGCTCGCAGACGTGCCGATCGCCGGCGCCGACGCTGTTATCGGCAACCGGGCCTATGGAACCGACCCGGGCAAGGTCGCCGCGATCGCTCGCGCCGTCACCGAGGGGCTCGAGCAGGGCGGGGTGTTGCCGGTCCTGAAGCACATTCCCGGCCATGGAAGGGCCACAGCGGACAGCCATTTTCGGCTGCCGACGGTTGATTCGACGAGGGAAGAGCTCGATCGGACCGATTTTGCCGCCTTCCAACCGCTGGCGGACCTGCCGATGGCGATGACCGCACATGTTGTGTTTAGCGCGCTAGACCCCGTCCATCCGGCGACGACTTCTGCGACAATCATCCGGCAAGTGATTCGCGGCGTAATCGGGTTCCAGGGTTTGTTGATGAGTGATGACGTGTCCATGAATGCGTTGGCGGGATCGATCGCCGAGCGGACCCGAGCCATCGTCAACGCCGGCTGCGACATGGTTTTGCACTGCAACGGCAAGCTCGACGAAATGCGCGATGTCGCAGCCGAGACGCCGGAACTGACGGGCGAGGCCCTCAATCGCGCCAACCGGGCGCTGGCCTCGCGAAAGGCGCCGCTGCCGCTCGACCGGCAGGCGGCGCGGGCTGAACTGGACGCGTTGATGAATCGGGTAGGGACGGTATGACGGCGGAGATTCTATCGTTTGAGACCGGACGGCCCGCCGCTGACGGCACCGACAGCGAGCCCTCGCTGGTTGTCGACGTCGAGGGCTATGAGGGGCCGCTTGACCTGTTGCTGACGCTGGCGCGGCAACAGAAGGTCGACCTGTCCAAGATTTCGATCCTGGCGCTGGCCGACCAGTATCTCGTCTTCATCGAGGCGGCGCGAAAGATTCGCCTCGAACTCGCGGCCGACTATCTGGTGATGGCGGCCTGGCTGGCGTTCCTGAAATCGCGGCTGCTGCTGCCCGAGCCGGCGACGCCGGACGGCCCGAGCGCCGAGGAGATGGCGACCGCACTGGCCAACCGGCTGCGCCGGCTGGAAGCCATCCGCGAGGCAGCCAACCGGCTGATGAACCGGCCGCAGTTCCAGCGCGATATTTTCCCGCGCGGCAATCCGGAATCGATCGCGGAAATCCGCCACCCCAAATTCACCGCGACCCTGTACGACCTGCTCACGGCCTATGCCACGCAGCGTCAACAGAAGGTGCTGGCAACGGTGCATCTGGCCAAGCGCACGGTGTGGTCGCTGTCGGAAGCGCGTGCCTCGCTGGAGCGGCTGGTCGGCGTGGCCGATGACTGGAGCTGCCTCGACGAGTATCTCCTCAGCTATGTCGTCGATCCCTCGCAGAAGGCGACGGTATTTGCATCCACCTTTGCCGCAGCGCTTGAGCTGGTGCGGGAAGGCGAGATGGAACTGAACCAGAAAGAGGCGTTCGCGCCGCTGTATTTTCGTAAGCGTCAGCCGCAGGCGTCCGGGGCGATGTCCGCTTCGGATCTCTCGGTCGAGTAAGTGGAAGAAGGAGACTTAGCCATGGCGAGCCTCGCGGAAAAGCGAATGGAAGAAGCCGAGGAACATTCCGTCGATCCCACGAACGAGCCCGAAGCGCGGCCCGAAGAATTGCGGCTGCTGGAAGCGCTGTTGTTCGCCTCCGCCGAGCCGGTCGATCAGGCGGCGCTGGCCAAGCGCATGCCCGACGGCGTCGACGTCAAGGTCGCCTTGGCGCAACTGCAGGCGGAATACGCCACGCGCGGCGTCAATCTGGTGCGGGTCGCGAACAAATGGACGTTCCGCACCGCCGGCGATTTGGCGTGGCTGATGACGCGGGAGAGCACGGAAACGCGGCGGCTGTCGCGCGCGGCCATCGAGGTGCTCGCGATCATCGCCTACCACCAGCCGGTGACGCGCGCCGAGATCGAGGAGATCCGCGGCGTGATCACCTCCAAGGGCACGCTGGATGTGTTGCTGGAGACCGGCTGGATCCGTCCCCGCGGCCGCCGCAAGACGCCGGGCCGGCCGTTGACGTTCGGCACCACCGACGGGTTCCTGTCGCAGTTCAGCCTGGAAGCGCTCGGCGATCTGCCGGGCCTGGAAGAGCTGAAGGGCACGGGCCTGCTGGATTCGCGGCTGCCTTCCGGCTTCAGCGTTCCGACCCCGTCGGACGACGTGGCGCTGCGAGAGGACGAGGATCCGCTGGATGCCGGCGACACCCTGGAACTCCTGCTGGCGCCGGCCGCCGAGCCGGAGACGCCGAGCGAGGGCTAGTAGGACTCGTCATTCCGGGATGGTCCGAAGGACCAGACCTCAGGTGCGCCATTGCGCACCATAGTTCGATGCTTCGCATCGCCCCGGAATGACGGTTATAGAAAAGCCCCGCTTATTCCTCGAAACCGGATTAACGGTAGCAATAATACGTAGTCGCGACAGCGATTTGCCGCGGCTTGGGTCCTTGTTTTTGACACCTCCCGGGCCTACCTTCCGGCAAAGCTTGGGCCGGTTGCCGGCCGTCTCTTTTGGAGGGTTGCAGGATGGGTTCGCTTAGCATTTGGCACTGGATCGTCGTGATCGCAGTGGTCCTGCTGTTGTTTGGCCGCGGCAAGATTTCGGACCTGATGGGCGACGTCGCGCAGGGCATCAAGTCCTTCAAGAAAG
Organism: Bradyrhizobium sp. AUGA SZCCT0176; assembly: GCF_018130145.1. Taxonomy (GTDB): domain Bacteria; phylum Pseudomonadota; class Alphaproteobacteria; order Rhizobiales; family Xanthobacteraceae; genus Bradyrhizobium. The sequence continues at coordinate 17,817 of NZ_JAFCMB010000010.1, forward strand.
GCTTGCAGGACGATGACAAGCCTGCGGAAAAGCCTGCGGTCGAGCCGACCAAGACCATCGATCACAATGCGGCGCCGACGGCGGCACGCACCGATGTCGGCAGCAAGGCTGTCTGACGGTTTAGTCGTAGGCGCCCATCTGGCGTGGACCGGTGTCCGGGGAAGCCATGGACGCCGGTTGAGAAAAGACGTGGGCCGCCCCAAAATCTTGCTATTGAGATTTGGGTGGGGCGGGGTCGCGTAAGCGGAAATTTTCATGTTCGACATCGGGTGGAGTGAACTGGTCGTCATCGCGGTTGTCGCGCTGATCGCCATCGGCCCGAAAGAGCTGCCGGGCGTGCTGCGCATGGTCGGGCAATGGATGGGCAAGGCCCGCAAGATGGCCTCCGAATTCCAGGGCCAGTTCCAGGAAGCGATGCGCGAGGCCGAAATGGCCGACCTCAAGAAGAGCTTTGACGAGGTCAAGGACGTCGCGACCGGCATGTCTCCCACCAATCTGATGACTTCGCTGCAAAAGGACGTCGGCGACGCCTTGCAGATCGGCGACATCGACAAGCCCGTCAATTCGCAGGTGGAAACCTCGATCGGCGAAACCGTGACGCCCGAAATCGTCGCACCGACCACGCCGGCCGCCCCGACGGCCGAGACCTTTGTCGAGGCCGAAACCCATCAGGCTGCTTCCGAGCCGCTGGTGATTACGCGTGAAGTTCAGGCCGCGCAGCAGCAGGACATCGCGCCACCGGCGCCGGATATTCTCAAGGACGCCAAAGCGTCATGAGCGACGAAGACATCGAGGCCAGCAAAGCGCCGCTGATGGACCATTTGATCGAGCTGCGCTCGCGGCTGATCAAGGCGCTGCTGGCGTTCGGTATAGCCTTCATCTTCTGCTTCTTCTTCGCCAAGCAGATCTACAACGTGCTGGTGTGGCCGTTCGTCTGGGTCGCCGGCCCCGAGAATTCGAAGTTCATCTACACGGCGCTGCTGGAATATTTCCTCACGCAGTTGAAACTCGCGCTGTTCGGCGCCGGCTTCATCTCATTCCCGATCATCGCGACGCAGATCTACAAATTCGTGGCGCCCGGGCTCTACAAGCACGAGCGCGGTGCGTTCCTGCCGTATCTGGTGGCGACCCCGTTCTTCTTCGTACTCGGCTCGCTCCTGGTTTATTTCATCGTGCTGCCGATGCTGGTGCGCTTCTCGCTCGGCATGCAGCAGTCCGGCGGCGACGAGACCGCGCAGATCCAGCTGTTGCCGAAGGTCGGCGAATATCTGTCGCTGATGATGGGGCTGATCTTCGCCTTCGGCATCGCGTTCCAGCTGCCGGTGATCCTGACGCTACTCGGCCGGATCGGCATCCTCACCGCAAAACAGCTGCGCGAAAAGCGGCGCTATTTCATCGTGGTCGCCTTTGTCATCGCCGCCGTCCTGACGCCGCCCGACGTGCTGAGCCAGGCCTCGCTCGCGCTGCCCTTGCTGGTTCTCTACGAAGGCTCGATCCTCGCGGTCGCCCTGGTGGAGAAGCGGGCCGCCGCCGCAGCCAAGGGTGCGACCGGTACGCCGCCCTCCGCGACCCCGCCGCCCGCGGCCAATCCGGCCGAGTAGGGCCGCTTCGCCTGCGTTTGACCTGATCATCCCGACGGCGGTCCATGATTCGTCATGCCCGGGCTTGACCCGGGCATCCACGACTTGTTCTAAGGCAGCAAACACGTGGATGGCCGGGACAAGCCCGGCCATGACGCAGGAATTTGGCCATGCACGACATCAAATCGATCCGCGATAACCCGCAAGCCTTCGACGCCGGACTGAAGCGCCGTGGCCTGGCGCCGCTGTCGCCGTCGCTGCTGGCGATCGACGAAAGGCGCCGCGCGGCGATCCTGGCCTCCGAACAGGCGCAGGCACGGCGCAATGCGGCTTCAAAGGAAATCGGCGACGCCAAGAAGGCGAAGGATGAGGCGCGTGCATCGAAGTTGATGGCCGAGGTCGCCGAACTCAAGACCACGATGCCCGAGCTTGAAGCTGCGGCAAAGACGGCGGACGACGAGCTTGCAAAAGAGTTGGCCGCGATCCCGAACCTGCCGCTCGACGAAGTGCCCGACGGCGTCGACGAGCACGGCAATGTGCAGCGTCAGGTGTTCGGCAAGGCGCGCACTTACGGTTTTGCGCCGAAGCCGCATGACGATCTCGGCGGCGCGCTTGGTTACATGGATTTCGAGGCGGCGGCGAAACTGTCCGGCGCGCGTTTTGTCGTGCTGAAGAAAGGCCTCGCGCGGCTGGAGCGCGCGATCGGGCAATTCATGCTCGATCTCCACACCAATGAGCACGGCTACAGCGAGATCAATCCGCCGCTATTGGTGCGCGACGACGTGATGTTCGGCACCGGGCAATTGCCGAAATTCGAGGATGATCAGTTCTGGGCGATCAAGGGCGAACTGCTGGCGGCTCCGGATGATGGCCGCTTAAAGAGTGAACGTCTTGGCCTCATTCCCACGGCCGAAGTATCGCTCACTAACCTCGTCCGCGAATCCATTGTCGACGACAAGGAATTGCCGATGCGTCTCACGGCGCTGACGCCGTGTTTCCGTGCGGAGGCAGGTGCCGCCGGCCGTGATACCCGAGGCATGATCCGCCAGCATCAGTTTACCAAGGTCGAGCTGGTCTCGATCACCACGCCGGAGAACAGCCGCGACGAACACGAGCGCATGCTGTCCTGTGCTGAGGAAGTGCTGCGCCGCCTCGACCTGCATTATCGTGTCATGACGCTGTGCGCGGGCGACATGGGTTTCTCCGCGCAAAAAACCTACGACATCGAAGTGTGGATGCCGGGGCAGGGCGACGGCGGTGCTTATCGCGAAATCTCCAGCTGTTCGGTGTGCGGCGATTTCCAGGCGCGGCGCATGGATGCGCGCTATCGCGGGCCCGACGGCAAGCCGCGTTTCGTGCATACGCTGAACGGTTCCGGCACTGCGGTCGGCCGCGCGCTGATTGCGGTCATGGAAACCTATCAGCAACAGGATGGCTCGATTGCGGTGCCCGACGTGCTGCAACCTTATATGGGCGGCCTCAAAGTGATCGAGCACGACAAATAGCAAAGTCGAAAATGGCCCTGCATCGCGACATCCATTGGATCGGCCGGCAATGGGCTGTCACCGGCCTCGGGATGCAGTTGATCGACCAGAAGCTGAAGGGCTTCTTTGATATCGAGGTCCCGCAATTGTGGGACGAGGCGCTGATCGAAACCACGCGCGCAAAGGAATGGCTCAACGTCGCGGATTTCGACAAGGGGCTCGAGGTGGCGCGAAAGCGGTTTCCTCCGGGCAGCGTGACGTCGCCGCCGGCGGCGGCCACCCCAGCGCAGCCGGCCGCATTGGCGGCCGTTCCGGAGGCTCAGCCCGTTCCACCGTTGACATCAGTTGCATCCGCTCCGCCCATCGTAGCGGCTCCGGTTATCACATCGATCAAGCGGGTTATCACGACGCCTGCAGAACCGCTGCCGCAAGAGGCTGAAATGATCGAGCCGGCAAAATCGGCGCTGGGAAAATTTCAGATGCAGTTTCTAGGTTATGGCAAGTTCATTCGTCCCTGGCGGGTCCGAATGAAAGAGTGACGGTATTTTGGCGGTTTGCCTCGGCGGCGATAGCCGGATAATACGGCGCCCGGAAACCGGCCTCGACTCGAACCAGAAGGCATTTTGACGGATGCGCATTCTCTGCACCAATGACGACGGCATTCACGCTCCCGGTCTGAAGGTCGTCGAGGAGATCGCCCGCGCGCTGTCGGACGACGTCTGGATCGTGGCGCCCGAACTCGATCAATCCGGCGTCTCGCATTCGCTGTCGCTGAACGATCCGCTGCGGCTGCGTGAAGTCGGCCCGCGCCATTTTGCGGTGCGTGGCACGCCGACCGATTGCGTGATCATGGGCGCGCGCCACATCCTCGGTGAGAAGCTGCCGGACCTCGTGCTGTCGGGCGTCAACAAGGGCCGCAACGTCGCCGAGGACGTGGTCTATTCCGGCACCATTGCGGGCGCGCTGGAAGGCACCATTCTGGGCATCCCGTCATTCGCGCTGAGCCAAGAATTTTCCATCGACACGCGCCACGCGCCGCTGTGGGACACGGCGGTGAAATTCGGACCGGATATCGTGCGCAAGGTGATCGACGCCGGCGTGCCCAAGAACACCGTGATCAACGTCAACTTTCCGGCCTGCACCCCCGACCAGGTCAAGGGCATCCGCGTCACGCGGCAGGGCAAGCGCAATCTCGGTTTCCTGAAAGTCGACGAGCGTCACGACGGCCGCGGCAACCCCTATTTCTGGATCGGCTTCGAACGCGCCGCGGTGCTGGACACGCCGGCCGAAGGCACCGATCTCGCCGCATTGGCCGCGCGCTACGTCTCAGTGACGCCGCTGCGGCTCGACCGCACCGATGAAGCGTTTTCGGAAGCACTGACGACGACGTTGAAGTGAGACGAAGGCAGTCCTCCGTCGTCGTCCCGGCCTGGTGCGCAATTGCGCACGGGGGGCCGGGACCCATAAACACCGGCGATGATTGTGACGCTTGGTATTTGCTGCCCGGGGCAAACGATGGGACGCGGCGTATGGGTCCCGGCCTTCGCCGGGACGACAGCGGTTATATGCGGCTAAGCCGCAGCGCTCTTCAGCGCGCTGTTGATCATCTGCGCCAGCGTTTCCAGCTGAAACGGTTTTTGCAGGGCCGGGCGGTCGCGATATTCCTCGGGCAGGCCGGAGGAACCGTAGCCAGTCGCGAAAATGAACGGGCGGTTGCGCGCCTTGATCAGTTCGGCCACCGGCGTGATCACCTTGCCGTTGACGTTGACGTCGAGGATGGCGAGATCGAAGTCGGTCGATTGGGCGAGCTTGACGGCTTCGCCGATTTCGCCGGCCTCGGCGGCGACGCTGTAGCCGAGCTCTTCGAGCATGTCGGCCACCATCATCCGGATCATGACTTCGTCTTCGACGAGAAACACTGAACAGCCCTGCGGCCGCGTCGCCATCATGATGGAATCCTTGCCCTTCCCGAGCTCAAGGTTCGCAAATAACACCAGTCGGCGCAACGACAAGATGGGATAGGCCAAGGCCTGCGGCCCACCCGTCAAGAGTCCGATTTTCCGGGCTCTAACGCTGCTTCCGGACCCTGGTTCCGCGATCGGAACCCATTTTTGAGGAAATTCTTCCTTAAAGCTCTGGTGGCTATTGCATCCAATCTCTGCCGAAGCACTAGATGAATGGCCAGCCGTGACCCTTGAGTCGCTAATGTCGCAAGAACCGCCCGAAAAGATGATGTTCCAGCTGACCCTGCGGCGGCGGGGGATCAGCGACCAGACCATCCTGCGCACCATGGAAGAGGTGCCGCGCGAGACGTTCGTGACCGCTGCCGATCGCGGCCATGCCTATCGCGACAGCGCGCTCGGCATCGCCTGCGGGCAAACCATCAGCCAGCCCTTCGTGGTCGCCTACATGACCGAGCAATTGCAGCTGCAGAAGCAACACAAGGTGCTCGAGATCGGCACCGGCTCCGGTTACCAGGCCGCGGTCCTGTCCCGGCTTTGCAAGCATGTCCTGACCATGGAGCGGTACCGGACGCTGGCCGACAGCGCGCGCGCCCGGCTGGAAAAGCTGGGCTACGACAATATCGAGGTCCTGCTTGGCGACGGTTTCGATATCCCTGCTGGTGCGGGGGATTTCGACCGCATCATCGTGACCGCGGCAATGGAGCAAATTCCCGAACAGCTGCTGGCGCGGCTGGAGCCGGGCGGCATCCTGCTCGCGCCGGTGGGGCCGCATCAGGGCGTCCAGACGCTGGTGCGCGTCACGAGGACTGACGCAGGGTTCGATCGCAAGGCGCTGGTCGACGTGCGCTTCGTGCCGGCACTGCCGGGAATTGCCCGCGAACTGTAGAAGCACGGGATTGGCGGTTTCCGCCAACATCTTATTTGAAGGGTTAAGCGGTTATTTACTCGGGACGTGTTTACTCAAAAGAGTATTTTGTTGCGTACAAGTGAGTAACCATGTCCCGTGTCGCCGAGTTACTTCGCTCGCGTCGCATGCCGCAGATTGCGGTGCTGACGCTGATGTCGGTTGGCTTTGCCGGCTGCAGCGCCGATATGCAGACGCGCTTGTCCCAAAACACTTTATCAAACCCGTTCAACTATCAGCCGGACGCGACCGGTACGGTGCAGCAGGCGCCGGCGCCCCAGGTCGAGCGTCGCGAACTGCCGCAATATGCGCGGCCGCAAGCCCAGGCTCCGCAGTATCAGTCGCAATACCAGTCGTCGGCCTTGCCGCCACCGCCGCCCGTGGTCACGGCGCCGCGGTCCTATCAGGCCGCAGGCAACGGCGTGTCGGGAGGAGGCCGCGGGCTTTCGTCCTATACCCCGCCGGGTCAACCCAAGCTTGAGACCACCGCCACCGTTGCGCCGCGCTCGGTTGCCGCTGCGCCCGCACATGGCGGCACCACGATCATCGTCGGTACCAGCGACACGCTCGACATCCTGGCCAAGCGCTACAACGTTTCGCCGGCCGCGATCCTGCAGGCCAATGGTTACAAGGGACCGCGCGCGCTATCGCCCGGCCAGCAACTGATCATCCCGCGCCAGGCCGTCGCCGCCGCGCCCGCGCCGGCGGTAGCGCCGCCGGTCAGCAAGCCGGTCGCGGCCGTGGCAGGGCCGTCGAGCGTACACGTCGTCAATCGCGGCGATACGTTGATGAGCATTGCACGCCGCAACAACCTTCCGGTGGCGGATCTCGCCAAGGCCAACAACCTCGACACATCGGCCAAGCTCAGCCTCGGCATGAAGCTGACCGTGCCCGGCGCCAAGACCGCCGCCGCACCTGCGGCGCAGCCGGTTGCACCGGTGCAGCAAGTCGCAGCGGTCGCAGCGCCTGCCGCCAAGCCGTTGACACCCGCCGCACAGCCGCAAAGCGCGCGCCTGGCGCAGTCGACCGTCAATGTCGAGGAAAAACCGGCGGCCGAAGCGCCGGCGGTCAAGTCCAGCGAAGCCACTGGCGCGCTGCCGACCTTCCGCTGGCCGGTACGCGGCAAGGTCATCACGACCTACGGCGCCAAGACCAACGGCAAGGCCAATGACGGCATCAATCTGGCGGTGCCGGAAGGTACCCCGGTGAAGGCTGCCGAAGACGGCGTCGTCGCCTACTCGGGCAATGAATTGAAGGGTTACGGCAATCTCATTCTGGTTCGGCACTCCAACGGTTACGTCACCGCATATGCCCATGCGAGTGAGCTGATGGTGAAGCGCGGCGACACGATCAAGCGCGGCCAGATCATTGCCAAGTCGGGCCAATCGGGTGAGGTGGGGTCGCCGCAACTCCACTTCGAGATCCGCAAAGGATCTTCACCGGTTGACCCGCTTCAATTCCTGAACGGGGCGTGAGGCGCTCAAGAGCGTCCACATCCAGAACTGTCGTCGCCCGCCTTGTGCGCAATTGCGCACTGGAGCGGGTGATCCAGTATTCCAGAGACGCGTGATTGAGCCGAGAGGCTGCGGCGTACTGGGTCCCCCGCTTTTGCGGAGGACGACAGTCGTGTGCTGTTTGCGCGTAACGAACTATTTCTCCGTCAGCCGCACACCCAGCCGTCCCGCCAGCTCCTGCGTGAACTGCCAGGCGACGCGCCCCGAACGTGAGCCGCGTGTCGTCGACCATTCCAGTGCTTCGCGCTCCAGTTCCTCATCGGCAAGCTTGATGCCGTAATGGCCGCAATAGCCGCGGACCATCGCCAGATATTCGTCCTGGCTGCAGCGGTGGAAGCCGAGCCACAGACCAAAGCGGTCCGACAGCGAGACCTTTTCCTCGACCGCTTCACCGGGATTGATCGCGGTCGAGCGTTCGTTCTCGATCATTTCGCGCGCCAGAAGGTGCCGGCGGTTCGAGGTGGCGTAGAGGATCACATTGTCCGGGCGTCCCTCGATGCCGCCTTCGAGGACCGCCTTCAGCGATTTGTAGGAGGCGTCGTTGCCGTCGAAGGAGAGGTCGTCGCAAAACACGATGAAGCGGAATGAAGAGCTGCGCACCCGGTCCATCAGGCCCGGCAGGCTCTCGATATCCTCGCGATGGATTTCGATCAGCTTGAGTTTTTCGGCCGGCTTGCGCTTGAGGTTGATGTCGGCATGCGCGGCCTTGACCAGCGACGACTTGCCCATGCCGCGCGCGCCCCACAGCAGTGCGTTGTTGGCGGGCAGGCCGTCGGCAAACCGCTCGGTATTCTCGATCAGGATGTCGCGCATCCGGTCGATGCCCTTGAGCAACCCGAGGTCGACCCGGCTGACGCGCGGCACCGGCGCCAGCCGCCCGTCCGGGTGCCAGACGAAGGCGTCCGCAGCCCCGAACGACTCAGGCCCCGAGGTCGCCGGGGAGGCCGCGGAAAGGTGGTTCGCGATGGCCTCCAGCGCGTCCGCGATGCGCTCGGCGGTGGCGTCTTTGGAGGGGGCTGCCGGACGTTTTGTCGCGGATTTCGCAGTCCTCCGCGGGGCTGCTTTGAAGGTGGCGCGAGCCGCTGTTTTCTTGGGCTTTTTCGACATTTTCCCTGTTCCTGACCGCGCAGCCATAACGGGCCTTGGAAGCTCCCGCAAGCGGCCTAAATGAGGGGGCTGGCAGCGTTGCAATTGGGACGGCCGCCGCTATAGTCCGCGCGAATTTGCCCGGACCGGCCAGACGCTTGCGTCGCCGGTCGTTTCCCGTCTCACGAGGATTGTTCGAATGCTGATTACCCCTGCGTACGCCCAGGCTGCAGCCGGTGGCGATGCCAACAGCATGTTGATGTCGCTACTGCCGTTCGCACTGATCTTCGTCATCATGTACTTCCTGATTCTGCGCCCGCAGCAGAAGAAGATCAGGGACCATGCCGAACTGGTGAAAAACATCCGGCGCGGCGACACCGTCGTGACCTCCGGCGGCCTGGTCGGCAAGGTGACCAAGGTTGTCGACGACGACCAGATCGAGTTCGAGATTTCCGACGGAGTTCGCGTGCGCCAGATGCGGCAGATGATCTCCGGCGTTCGCGCCAAGGGGGAGCCGGCCAAGGAAAAGGCCGAAACCGCCAAGGACGAGACGTCCGCGAGCTGATTTGCGCTCTGCATACTCCTGATCTGACGGGTCAACTCGATGTTGTATTTCACGCGGTGGAAGGCGCTGGCGATCATTCTGACCGCCTTGGTGGTGTGCCTGTGCGCCGTTCCGAATTTCTTCCCCGAGGCCAAGGTAAAGACCTGGCCGAAATGGGCGCAGCGCCACATCGTGCTCGGCCTCGACTTGCAGGGTGGCTCGTCGCTGCTGCTGGAAGTCGACTCCAATTACGTCAAGAAGGAAAAGCTCGACCAGGTGCGCGACGACGTCCGCCGTGTGCTGCGTGAGGCCAAGATCCAGTATACCGGCCTCAGTGCCCGTGCCGATGTCGTCGAAGTGCGCATCACCAAAGACACCGATGTGCCGACCGCGCTGACCAAACTGCGCGAACTGTCGCAACCGCTTGGCGGCCTATTAGGGTCGAGCGGCCAGCGTGGCCTCGAGGTCGCTGACGGTGGCGGTGGGGTGATCCGGCTGACAGTCCCTCCGGCCGCGGTCACGGAGCGCATCCGCCAGTCGGTCGAACAATCGATCCAGATCGTCGAGCGCCGCGTCAACGAACTTGGAACGGTCGAACCCTTGATCCAGCGTCAGGGCATCGACCGCATCCTGGTGCAGGTGCCGGGCCTGCAAGATCCGACGCGACTGAAGGACATTCTTGGCAAGACCGCCAAGATGGAATTCCGGATGGTCGATCTGACGGTGCCGCCGGACCAGGCGCAACGGGGGAGCGTACCGCCGGACTCGGAGTTGCTGCCCAGCGCCGACCCGCAGTATCCGCAGCCCTATGTGATCAAGAAGCAGGTGCTCGTCTCGGGCGGCGACCTGATAGACGCCCAGCCGGGCTTCGACCAGCGCACCAACCAGCCGATCGTTTCGTTCAAGTTCAACAGCTCCGGATCACGGAAGTTCGCGGCGGCGACAACAGAACACGTCAAGGAACCGTTCGCGATCGTGCTGGACGGCAAGGTGATCTCGGCGCCGGTCATCCAGGAACCGATCACTGGCGGCTCCGGACAGATATCCGGTAACTTTACGGTGCAGGCCGCCAACGACCTGGCGATTCTGCTCCGCGCCGGCGCGCTGCCTGCGCCGCTGACCATCATCGAGGAACGCACCGTCGGTCCGGGCCTCGGTCAGGATTCGATCGAGAAGGGCGAGCTTGCGGCCTATGTCGGGTCGATCCTGGTCATCGTGTTCATGCTGGTGACGTACCGGCTGTTTGGCGTGTTCGCCAATATCGCGGTCGCCATCAACGTCGCCATGATCTTCGGCATCCTGTCGCTGCTGAACGCCACGCTGACGTTGCCGGGCATCGCCGGCATCGTGCTCACGGTCGGTATCGCTGTCGACTCCAACGTGCTGATCTACGAGCGCATCCGCGAAGAGTTGCGCGGCGGCCGCACCGCGATTTCGGCGATCGACGCCGGCTTCAGGCGCGCGCTGTCGACCATTCTCGACTCCAACATCACGACCTTCATCGCCGCCGCGGTGCTGTTCTATATCGGCACCGGGCCGGTGCGCGGCTTCGCCGTGACACTCGGCATCGGCATCATCACCACCGTGTTCACCGCGTTTACCCTGACCAGCCTGATCGTCGCCGGCTGGGTACGATGGAAGCGGCCGAAGACCGTGCCAATCTGAAGCATGATCCCGAAAAGTGGACACCGGTTTTCGGAACAGATCATGCTTCCAAACAGAAATAGAGCGACGAACATGATCCAGCTACGCTGGATCATGTTCGTGCTGACAATGCGGAGCCAGCTTTGACACAATACGTCCTCATCGGGCTGGGCATTCTGATTGCCGTGCTTACCGTGGTCGCCATATTCGATCTGCTGCCGCCGCTGCGGATCGTCCCCGACGATACGCATTTCGATTTCACGCGCTTTCGCCGTATCAGCTTTCCGATCTCGGCGGCGCTTTCGATCGTGGCGATCATCCTGTTCTTCACCCACGGCCTGAATTTCGGCATCGACTTCAAGGGCGGAACGTTGCTGGAGGTGCAGTCCAAGTCGGGCTCCGCCGACATCGCCACGATGCGTGCGACCTTGAGCAATCTCGGCCTCGGCGAGGTGCAGCTTCAGCAGTTTGGTGGTCCGGCCGACGTCCTGATCCGGGTTGCCGAGCAGCCCGGCGGCGACAAGGCGCAGCAGGATGCGGTGACGAAAGTCCGCACCGCCCTCGGCGACAGCGTGGAGTATCGCCGCGTCGAAGTGGTTGGACCTCGCGTTTCAGGCGAATTGCTGGCTTACGGCATGCTCGGCCTGATGCTCGCGATCTTCGCGATCCTGATCTATCTCTGGTTCCGGTTCGAATGGCAGTTCGCGCTCGGCGCCATGATCGCCAACGTCCACGACATCGTGCTGACGATCGGCTTCATGTCGCTCACCCAGGTCGATTTCGACCTCACCAGTATCGCGGCGCTCTTGACGATTCTCGGCTACTCCCTGAACGACACGGTCGTGATCTATGACCGGATCCGGGAAATGCTGCGGCGTTACAAGAAGATGCCGATGCCGCAACTGCTCAATGAATCCATCAATTCGACGCTGTCGCGCTCGATCATCACCCACGTCACGGTGACGCTGGCCTTGCTGGCGCTGCTGTTGTTCGGCGGGCACGCGATCCACAGCTTCACGGCGGTCATGATGTTCGGCGTCGTGCTGGTCGGCACCTACACCTCGATCTTCATCGCGGCGCCGATCCTGATCTATCTCGGCGTCGGCGAGCACCGCGACGCGCCGGAGAAGCCTGCAAAGAAGTAGGCGGGCATGATCCCGAAAAGTGGGAGCCGGCTTTCGGACAAGATCATGCCAGATCAAAACAAACCTTCCTCGGACGTACCGCATTTTCCGAGGTCGGCGCCGATCGAGGCCTACGGCAAGGGCGGTTTTGCGTTTGCCGACATGTCGCATCGCGGTTCGCTGCTGTGCCTGCCGGACGGCATCTGGGCCTGGGATGTTACAAAGCCCAGCGAAATCGATGAGCACTCGCTGGCGCGCGTCTTCAAGTCAGCCAATGCGATCGACACCCTGGTCGTCGGCACCGGCACCGACGTCTGGATTCCGCCCAAACATTTGCGCGAGGCGTTGCGTGCTGTGCGGGTGGTGCTGGACCCGATGCAGACCGGGCCGGCGATCCGCACCTACAACATCATGATGGGTGAGCGCCGGCGCGTTGCCGCCGCGCTGATCGCGGTGCCATGAGCGCAAGCGAGGCACCTAGGGATTCCGCCGGCTTCTGCGCCGACCTGGTGCGCACCCATGATTTCGTCCGCTACGCGTCGACGTTGTTCATGCCGGCTGCCCAGCGCCGCGCGCTGCTCGCGATCTACGCTTTTAACGCGGAGATTTCGCGGGTGCGCGAGCAGGTCAGCCAGCCGCTGCCCGGCGAGATGCGGCTGCAATGGTGGACCGACATGCTGGCCGGCGCGGGCCATGGCGGCATCGAAGGCAACCCGGTCGCGGCCGAACTGCTGCAGGTGATCCGCGACAACCGCCTGCCGGTCGACCCGCTGTCCCGCCTGATCGACGAACACCAGTTCGATCTCTACAACGACCCGATGCCGTCAATGGCGGCACTCGAAGGCTACATCAACGACACCTCGTCGGCGCTGTTTTCGCTGGCCGGGCGTATCGCGGCGCGGCCTTCGGAAGCGGTCGATCACCTCGCGCGCCACGCCGGTTTCGCCCAGGGCCTGGTGCAGGTGATCGAGAAGTTGCCGTGGGATGCGGCGCGGCGCCAGCTGTTCCTGCCGCTGCAATTGCTGCAGCAACACGGCAGCGGCGTGGAAGAGGTGTTTACTGGCAAGCAGACGCCGCAGGCGCGTGCGGCGATCGACCAGCTGATCGGCGAGGCGCGGGAGCATCTGGAAACCGCCTTCGAACTGCTCGCCAGCGTGCCGCCGGAGGTGAGGCCGGTATTCCTGCCGCTGGCGCTGGTCCGCCGCGACCTGAAGCGGATGTCGCGGGCCGATTCCGATCCGTTCGTGCCTAAGACCACGTCGCGATTGCGGACGCTGTGGACGCTGTGGCGCGCGTCGCGGTCGCCGGAGTTCGGCGGTTAGGAGTTTGCTCGCGTAGATGCGCCCGACGGCGAATCTATATCCGCCGCCTCGAAATTGAACCGGTCCCGCAAATTCTTGCGGCTCTCCAGAATGTCCTTCAGGAAAGCGCGGTCGGTGTCGTTCTTCATCATCGGCTCGATCAGGTCGAGCTGGTTCATCGCGACAAGCTGCAGGATCTCGGTGCGAGGCTTGCCGGCGCTGTCGCGCGGCAGCGCGTGCACGACCTGGATATGCTCCGGCGGTTTGACGCCCTTGGCGGAGGAAAGCTCGCTGCGCAGCTGCTTTTCGAGCGAGACTTGATCGGCCTCGACGAACGCATAGAGCCCGACGCCGGTGCGGCGGTCAGCAAAGGCGACGATCGCCGTGTCGCGCACGTCGGGGTTCTTCCGGATCATCTCGATCAGCACGGGCGCGTCATTGACCAGGCGACGGCCGCCGCCCTCCCGATCGGTGAAATTGAACAGGCCGCGGGTGATGGCCTGATAGACCTTCTTGCCGGTCATCAGCCAGACGCTGGCGACGACGGATTTGCGCGCCAGGATCTTGCGTTCCATCGGCGTCAGCGCTGCAGGCGCGTAGCTGCGCTTGTGTTTCAAGAGGTGCCGCAGATCCTCGTAGGCCGCGATGCGAAACAGCCGGCTGCGGCTCTTGAAGCAGGCGGCCAGCTGGAAATCGGTGAGATAGGCCTGCCCGTCGCTGCCGCGCAGCCAGTTCTGCTCCTTGGCGAGATCGTTATGGCAGATGCCGGCGCGATGCAGCTTTCGAAGCGCCAGCTTGGCCGAGCGGAAATAGCCGAGGTCGCCGTGGGGCTTGGCCATCTGCAGCGCGACGCCATCGATGAAGCCGCGCACCAGTGCCTGCCGGCCGGCCCACAGCAGCTTCGGGCCGACATTCAGGTCGCGCGCCAGCGCCAGCGCGCGGCGCTCGCGGGCGAACAAATGTCGGGCGAGGAGATAAGACCATACCGGCACCTGATCGAGCCGGCGCAACACCGCATCGACCTCGCCGGCGTCGCTTTTGAAGCGCCCGCGCTCGACGGTCGAAAACACGTCGCGCTTCAGCAGCACGCCTTCGGTCCATCGCGCCGACAGAATCGCGGCGTCATCCTTTGGCAAAGCCATGATCCTACGCCGCCGCTGCGACGCGCAGGTGATCGGCGATCCAGCGGTCGAGATCGGCCAGCGCCCGCGCGCTCATCGCCTGCTTCTTGGCGACCGTCTTCTCGTTGCCGCGCAGCCGTGTGCCGTCCGGCTTCTTGGTCGGCGGACTGGCAAGCGGCGGGAACAGGCCGAAATTGATGTTCATCGGCTGGAACGAACGCGGACCTGCGTCGACCGTCTCGATGTGACCGCCGGTGATGTGGCCAAGCAGGGATCCCAGCGCTGTCGTTGCCGGCGGCGGCGCCAGCGACTGCGCGCGCGCATCCGCCGCGGCATAGAGCCCGGCGATCAGGCCGATGCTGGCGGATTCCACATAGCCTTCGCAGCCGGTCATCTGGCCTGCGAAACGCAGCCGCGGCTGCGCGCGCAGCCGCAATTGGCCGTCCAGAAGTTTTGGCGAGTTCAGGAAGGTGTTGCGATGCAGCCCGCCGAGGCGGGCGAATTCGGCCCCCTCGAGCCCGGGGATGGTGCGGAAAACGCGCTGCTGCGCGCCGTGCTTCAGCTTGGTCTGGAAGCCGACGATGTTGTAGAGCGTGCCGAGCTTGTTGTCCTGGCGCAGCTGCACGATGGCGTAGGCCTTCACCGTCGGGTTATGCGGATTGGTGAGGCCGACCGGCTTCATCGGCCCGTGGCGCAGCGTCTCGTGGCCGCGTTCGGCCATCACTTCGACCGGCAGGCAGCCGTCGAAATAGGGGGTGTTGGTCTCCCAGTCCTTGAAGTCGACCTTCTCGCCGGCCAACAGATCAGCGACGAACGCGTCGTACTGCTCCTTGGTCATCGGGCAGTTGATGTAATCGGCGCCGGTGCCGCCGGGCCCGACCTTGTCGTAGCGCGACTGGAACCAGGCCACCGACATGTCGATGGAATCCTTGTGCACGATCGGCGCGATGGCGTCGAAGAACGCCAGCGCGTTCTCGTCGGTGAGCTCGCGAATCGCGTCCGCCAGCGGCGCCGAGGTGAGGGGGCCGGTCGCGACGATCACATTGCCCCAGTCGGCCGGCGGCAGTCCGGCGATTTCCGTGCGGTCGATCTCGATCAGGGGATGATCGTGCAGGGCACGGGTGACGGCGGCCGAAAATCCGTCGCGATCAACCGCCAGCGCGCCGCCGGCGGGCACCTGGTTGGCGTCTGCCGAGCGCATGATCAGCGAGCCCAGCCGGCGCATTTCGGCGTGCAGCAGGCCCACCGCATTGTTGGCGGCATCGTCGGAGCGGAATGAATTGGAGCAGACGAGCTCGGCAAGGCCTTCGGTTTGATGGGCCTCGGTCATCCGCACAGGGCGCATCTCGTGCAGGACCACGGGGATGCCGGCATTTGCGATCTGCCAGGCGGCTTCCGAGCCGGCGAGGCCACCGCCGATCACATGGACGGTGTTAGTTGGATTCTGGGCTGCGGTCATGCGCGCAGGGTTAGCGCGTTTTCTCGCCAAGTGCACCTGCGGCAATGGCGTTTTCAAAACAGGAATCCAGACTCAGATACGACAACGCCCGCAGCGAGGCGGGCGTTATCCGTTCGTCAGGCGGCTGACAAAGGATCAGCCGTTATAGGTCCCGGCTGCAACGCGCGGAATGTCCGAACGATCAAGGCCAATATCGGCCAGTTCGCGATCGCTAAGCTGGGACAGTTCGCTGACATTGCGCTGATAGTCCCGGAACGCCTGGATCATGCGGATGAGCGAGAGTAACATGGTAGTCTCCTTGAAATTACGATTCAGCTCTTGGAGGAAAGCCTCATCGTTGAAATGAATATAGCTGGTATTTTGCAGTGCAGAAGTTCCGATGTTGCGGTGCAGCTAATCCAAAAGCGCATGGCTAAGGTAAGATCCGATTAACCTTTCGGCAGGGCTGCCTCATCAAGTGGCCGAAGGGGTGTCTGGCCAGTCAATTGATACGAATTATCCTGTAAGATCGCGGCGTTGACGCAATCACGACACAACCATCACTGCTTGGTTCCGTGGTCTGAAATCGCCGCAAACGGACTTGAAACTCGTCGAGCCCGTCTCTCTGCGTAAGGAATTTCTGCATGCGTGATTCGCATGCACTCCGCAGTATAGAAATGAATTAAAAATCACTATATTGCCTGCGGACCGCACCACGCGTACCGCGACGGCCCAAGGCAGGGTCGCCGCCGGTGTCGTGCTTCGGCTGGCGAACTTTGCGCCGATCGCGGGTGACGACAGCTCTCCTGGCGCTAGACGAAGACGGTGCGAACAACCGATCGCGATGTGAATGCGACACCGCGCCAAGATGCGTTGGTCATCGTCACCGGTGTTGCACGCACCGTGGCGAGAACGAACGCTCACTGCAGCGCTGGATCGATCAACGCGCATGCTGCGCCGCGTCGTTACGCGGCTGTAATGAATTACGCAGCCGTAATGAAAAAGCGTAGTTTCGCATAAGCGCCTTGCATGCTGCGCTCAGCACCTCGCGCGAACGTTATTCCGAAATTTTCTGCAACCGGAAAACAATCATCGCGCAGATTCCGGCAATGACGCTGGTGCTGTCAAAAACAGAAAACGGAAAACAACATGCTCAATAAATTAATCGCAGCAGCCGCAATGGCTGCCATTGCCTACGCCATCGCTCCCGCAAACGCCGCCAAGGTGAACGCCGGCTGCAGCGGTCCCAACCTCGAAAAGACCGAGACCGCCATCGAAGCGATGGCGGACGGCGAGGGCAAGATTGTCGCGCAGAAGGAAATCGCCCTGGCTCAGGACGCCATGCTGAGCGGCAAGATGGGCGTATGCGGCGCGCATCTGAGCAAGGCGATGCACATAGGTACGGCGAAGTAGACGTATCCGGCGGAGGGCCTGTTGCCTCGGTGCCTGGCCCTCCGATTTCCCGATCCTTCAGGGCGCGCGCGCAAGCTGCGTCGCGAAATAGCCGATGGTCTTGGAATAGACCTCGCTCTTATTCCACTGCTGGATCACGGCAAAATTCGCGCTGCCGGGCTCCCAGTCCTTGCCGCGCTGCCAGCCATAGCTCTTGAGGTAGTTCGCCGTCGAGGCCAGCACATCGGGCGCACTGCGCAGCAGATCGCGGCGGCCATTGCCGTCGAAATCGACCGCATACTTGATGTAGGACGACGGCATGAACTGGGTCTGGCCGATTTCACCGGCCCAGGCGCCGCGCATATCCTGTGGTGAGATATCGCCGCGCTCGACGATGCGGAGCGCGTCCATCAACTCGGCCTTGAACAAGTCGGTGCGACGGCAATCATAGGCCAGCGTCGCCAGCGAGCGCAGCGTCGGGAATTTTCCGATGTTGACGCCGTAATCGGTCTCCAGGCCCCAGATTGCCACCAGCACTTCGCCGGGCACGCCATAGGCCTGTTCGATGCGCCCGAGCACCGATCCATATTGCTTGAGCATGTTGGCGCCGCGCGCGAGCCGGGGCGGGACCATGCGGCCGGAAAATTCCTCAAAGCTCTGGCTGAAAACCTTCTGCGAATGGTCCCGCGTAATGACGGCCTTGTCGAGCGCCACACCGGTCAGTCCGGTTTGAATGGCCGCCGGCGAAATTCCTTTCGCGGCGGCTTCCTTCTTGAAGTCTTCGAGCCAGCCCTCAAACGTGCCGGTGCCACAGGATGCTGCAATCGATGGGCTTGCCGAAGTCAGGAGGAGTGCAGCCAGCGCCAAAGTCCGAACAGAAACGCGAGAGGTCATAGTGTCGTTCGCTCCAAAGTCGATTCATGATCGACATTAGTCTCGACCACACCGAATGTTCGGAGCAACAGCGGCCAAAACAAGGCCGCCATTTCGCCGGCGCTGACACAAACGTGTCATCGGCACAGGCGCTCAATTCATAGGCAATTCTGAACCCGAAGGCCGAGGCCGTGGGGCGGCCTAGGTTGGTCTTGCGCGATGCTTGCATGAATGGACGCCAAACCGCCGGTCGACAACCGACCGGCGGTTTGAGATCTCGCTACCCGCTGTAAGGCCTATGCGCCTTCCTTGCGCCGCCAGGGAAATAGATTGGCCGGGAAGTCCGCCGCGGGCTTGCGCTCGCGCGGCGCGCGGGGTGGAAGCGGCTGAGGATTGAGTTCCGGTTCAATGGTTTCCCGGTAGAGATGCCAGGTGGCGTGGCCAAGCAGTGGAATGACGACGGCAAGGCCAAGGAAGAACGGCAGCGTTCCTGCAACCAGCAGCACCGCCACGATCAAACCCCAGACCGCCATCGGCACGGGATTTCGTGCGACCGCGCGCAGGGACGTCACCATCGCGTCGCCGGCGCCGGCGTGACGATCGAGCATCAACGGGAACGATACGACGCTGATGCAGAGCGCAACGATGGCGAACAGGAAGCCGACGCCACAGCCGACCACGATCAGCCACCAGCCTTGCGGCGTCGTCAGCACGCGCGTCGCGAAATCCCGCATGCCGGTCGCGCCTTCATAACCGAACGCCGCGATGTAGATCGCCTGCGCGGTGGCTACCCAGGTCACAAACAATGCCAGCAGGAGGACGCCGAGCCCGAGCATGGCGCCGAACGAGGGCGAGCGCAGCACCTGGAGCGCATCCCACGCAGACGCCTGTGCGCCAGTCTCACGACGGCGGCTCATCTCATACAGGCCCAGTGCAGCGAAGGGGCCGAGCAGGGCGAAGCCTGCGGCCAGCGGAAACAACAGCGGCAACACCGAGTAACCGAGCACCGTGCGCGCCAGCACCAATCCGAGCACGGGATAGATCACGCACAGGACAATGGCGTGACTTGGAACGGCCTTGAAATCCTCCCAGCCGAGCTGCAAGGCCCGGTGCAAATCGGAAAGGTCGATGGTTCGGATCACTGGCGCTTTCGCGGTTTCCTGTCCGCTCTGCGTCAGAGATGTGACATTGCCTTGATATGAGGTGCCTTGAATTGGAGTCGCCATGGTCGTCTCCCTTTGGCGGCCGCATTTTGCGCTCGCTGGAGGGCGCAAACGTGCCGTTTCCAAACATGATCACGATCAGGCCAGACGCGAAGACAGGGAAGAATAACAGGCCATGCCGCGAACTGAGCCAGCAGCGTACCCCCAAACCGGGACAATAGCACTCACGCTTCGGTGAATGTTTCATTGGCAAGCCACAATTCGCTGGCTAAACTACAAGGCGAGCCCGGCCTGGTGCTGCCGGTCAAACAGTGCCGCTAGCGACATACCTATTCAATTCCACTGGGAGCCAACGATGAGCATTTTCGGAAAAATCATGGGCGCGATTTTCGGTACGAAGGCAGACGCGGCGCCAGCTTCCGGCGGAGCGGCTGCAGGCGGAGCTGCCGCCGGCGGATCCGCAGCACCGGCGGCAACGATCGATGTTGCTCCGATCCTGGACAAGGCCGTGGCTGACAAGGGCGAGAAGCTGGCGTGGCGCACCTCGATCGTCGATCTGATGAAGGCGCTCGACATCGATTCGAGCTTCACGGCGCGCAAGGAACTCGCCAAGGAACTCGGCTATACCGGCGACAGCAATGATTCGGCGAGCATGAACATCTGGCTGCACAAGCAGGTGATGACCAAGTTAGCCGCAAATGGCGGCAAGCTGCCGCCGGAAATTCACTGACGCTTTCGTTCTGATCAACAGGCAAAAGGCCCGCGGTGACGCGGGCCTTCTTTCTTTTGGGATGCGCGCGAGAACGATCGTTCAGGGATACGGCCGGCGCCCGGTGTAGCGCGGGGCGGAGTTAGCAAGGTCGGCGCGGCTGATGCCGATGTCGCGGAGCATACGCTCGTCAAGCCGGCTGATGCTTGTGAGTTCGGAGCGGTAGCGGGCGTATCGCCTGATGGCGGCAATCAGAGAGATCAACATGGTCTTTTCCTATCGGGATGTGAGAGGCACCTTTGCGGTGCTGATGGCCGTTGGTCGCAAGCTGCGGCGACGCGGTTCACTGCAATGCAGCAAAGCGCAGGTGCCATGCAATTTGTGCGAAAACGCTGTAAAGACGGCGTTTGAACAGGAAACGCGGACCCAAGAAACGCGAACCAAGGAGACCATCATGAACAGCCTCGACCGCAGGACCATTCTAACGACGGGAGCGCTCGCATTGGCGGGGGCGGCGGCAAGCGTTCCCGCCGCTGCGCAGGCCGGCCCGAAGTCGATGTTTCCGGTACCGGCGACGACCATTCCGATCGTCGGCGAGACCGACGTGTTTCAGGTCCGCCGCATCTACTGCATCGGGCGCAACTACGCCGCGCATGCGCGTGAAATGGGGTCCGACCCGACCCGCGAACCGCCGTTTTTTTTCCAGAAGCCGACGGATGCAATCCAGAACGTCGCGGTCGGCAGTGTCGCCGATCATCCCTATCCCTCGCTGACCAAGAACTATCACTACGAGGTCGAACTGGTGGCAGCGCTCAAGTCGGGCGGCACCAACATCCCTGCGGAGAAGGCGCTCGATCACGTCTATGGCTATGCGCTCGGGCTCGACATGACCCGGCGCGATCTGCAGCGCGCGTTGGGCGACGAGAAGAAGCCCTGGGAGATCGGCAAGAGCTTTGACCGTTCTGCGGTGCTCGGCCCGATCCACCCCGCCGCCAAGACCGGCCATTTCACCAAGGGCGCAATCTCGCTGGCGCTGAACGGCGCCGTCAAGCAGAACTCCAACCTGCAGAACATGATCTGGAGTGTCGCCGAGCAGATCGCCAAATTGTCTGATGCCTTCGAGCTGAAGGCTGGCGACATCATCTATTCCGGCACGCCGGAAAATGTCGGTCCGGTCGTGAAGGGTGATGTGCTGCTGTGCAAGCTCGAAGGGCTGCCGGATATGTCGATCAAGATTGTGTAGATGTTGTCGTCCCGGCGAAGGCCGGGACCCATACGCCGCAGCTTCTCGATTTTGATAGGTTGTGGTTGATACCTTTCGCGATAAGGACGGCCGGTGGTTATGCGTCCTGGCGTTCGCCGGGACGACAAGGGATTACCCCGTCAAATCGGCGAACTGCGGATTCTTGTGCAGATAGTCGACAACAAAACCGCAGCCGGCGATCACCTTGTGGCCGTCGGCGCGGATCAATTCCAGCGCACCCTTGACCAGTTCGGAGGCAATGCCGCGGCCGCGCAGCGCCCTCGGAGTTTCGGTATGGGTGATGATAACAGCCGACGGGGTCAGCCGATAATTCGCAAACGCTACCGCACCCTCAACATCGAGTTCGAAGCGGTTTTGGGCTTTGTTGTCGCGGACGGCCATCGAGGGGTTCCCATGCGGTTCACCTCAATCATCTAGGCATGTGAACCCCGTGATGCAAACGAGCGACCAACGGGAAAATCGCTTGCCGGGGTGACAACATGCGAATTTTGACCTGCCTGACCGTTTCGCTGCTGGGCGCATCCCTGACGTTCGCGCAACCGCCTGCCGCATCCGCCGAAGGCGACCGGAACTGGCAGGCCTGCACCGGCACGACGAGCGCGCCGAATGAGAGGGTGACGGCCTGCAGCGTCGTGATCGATGGCAAGACCGAGACCGGCAAGAGGCTCGCCGGCGCCTATTGCAACCGCGGCCATGGCTTTACCGAGAAGCGTGAGCTCGACGCCGCCATGGCCGATCTCAATGAGGCGATCAAGCTCGATCCGGACTATGCCTGTGCCTATTCCAATCGCGGACGGGTCTATGCCTTCAAGCGCGATCTCGATCACGCCATGGCAGACTATGACGCGGCGCTCCGCATCGATCCGACCTTCGCCTTGGCCTACAACAACCGCGGCGACGCCTGGTTCGGCAAAGGCGACCTCGATCGCGCGCTGACCGACTTCGACGCCGCCATCAAACACAACCCGTCGCTCGCCATCGCCTATGGCAATCGCGGCTATCTCCATCATCGCAAGCGCGACACGGCCCGTGCGATCGCCGACTACAGCGTGCAGTTCAAGCTGAAGCCGGACGTGCTGGCCTATATCAACCGCGGCAATGTCTACCGCGATACCGAGCAACTGGAGCGTGCCGCCGCCGATTACGGCGCGGCGGCGAAAATCGCACCGACCGATGCGCGGGGCTGGCGCAACCGCGGCATGATCCGGCTGTACCAGGGCGATACCAAGCGCGGCATTGCCGATTACGACAAGGCGTTGCAATACGATCCGGCCGACGCCTATTCCTGGAATAACCGCGGCCAGGCCAAGATGCGGCTGGGCAACAAGGCGGGAGCGATTGCGGATTTCCGCAAAGCCCTGGAGATCAAGCCCAGCCTGCGCACGGCCCGTGAAGGCCTGCAGCAACTTGGCGCAGTCCAATAGATGGTTCGTGGTCTTGCAACCGGTTAGGGTGTACCTACGTCTTTTGCAAGACATACGCCCCGATGCGGCCGGATGTGGTTCGAGATCGGAAATGTCAGGTATGGCCGGCCGCTGACGTATGCCTCTTTTCAATGGGAGGTTTACATGTCGGACTTTCGTTTCTTCAGTAAGCATCGATCGTGGGAGGACTGGTTCGGCATGCTGCTTGGCGTGTTGATCGTGGTGTCGCCCTGGTTTCCCCTGCAGCCGGCCAACGAGGTCATGACCGCCGATCGCAGCACCATGATCCTCAACACGTTCGTGGTCGGCATGCTGGTATTCGGCCTCGCCCAGCTGGAATATGTCGCATTGCAGCGCTGGGAGGAGGTGGCGGAGATCGTCCTCGGACTCTGGCTGATCGCTTCACCGTGGATTTTCGGCTATTCCGGCGACGCGTTTCTACCGGCCTGGCACGCGATACTCGGCGCAATCGTGGCTCTGCTCGGCGCGCTTCAGCTGTGGCAGGATTGGCGCCTGAGCGACCAGGAACTCGCCAACCATCCGCAGTAAATCTTGCCACGGACCTGCCGGTCTGTGAGCGGCAGGTCCGTTGGTCTTCGGCGAGGTGGGGCGGCCAGTAACTGCCGGATCGGCCCACGGCTCCGGTTCAGGAAATCGGGAGGTCAGCGCACGCCGGTCCCCTTGCAGCGCTGGCATTTCACGACGTTGTCGCCCTTCTTCACCAGGCCCTTGCCCTCGCAATTCTTGCATTTCTGCTTCTTTTTGATGTTCGGGCCTTTTTCATTGGCCATCATGATCTCCCAGCGGCGTTTTTGGCTGGGGGCACCATGAGCCAGCCCTTGAGCCGCGTCTATAACCACGCAGCCTGAACCAGCATCGGGACGCCTGGACGCGCTGGCAGAGGCCGGGCTTTCTGCTAACGTCCGGCCGGGGACGTTCAGATCAGGTTTGAGAAGCGTAACGATGATGATTTTGCTTGGCTTGTGCAGTGCGGCGGTGCCGACATGACGGGAACCGCAACCGCAGCCGCAACCGCAACCGCAACCACAGCCGCGCCGCGCGGAGGCCTGGCACGGATGTCGAACCGGGTGATGAATCTGGCGCATCTGGTGACCCAGAACGCCCGCCGCCATGGCGATCGCACCGGCTTTATCTACGGCGACCGGACCTGGACCTGGCGCGAGATCGACCGCGCCGTCTCGGCGCTGGCGGCGGCGCTTGCCGAACGCGGCCTCGCCAAGGGCGACCGGCTGCTGGTGCATTCCAAAAATTGCGACGAGATGTTCTGGTCGATGTTCGCCGCGTTCCGGCTCGGCGTGGTCTGGGTGCCGACCAATTTCCGCCTGATGCCGGACGAGGTCGCCTATCTCGCCACCGCCTCCGGCGCCAAGGGGTTTTTGTGCCACGGCGATTTCCCGGAGCATGCCGCCGCGGCCGCCAACCCGGCGCTGGAGTTCATCTGGCGGATCGGCGAGGGCGCCTTTGGCGAGAAGTCGGTGAGCGCCGCCATTGCGGCGCATGCGGGCGAGAGTTTTGCCAATGCCGCGGTCGACTACAACGACCCCTGCTGGTTCTTCTTCACCTCCGGCACGACGGGACGGTCCAAGGCGGCGGTGCTGACCCACGGCCAAATGGCCTTTGTGGTCACCAACCATCTCGCCGACCTGATGCCCGGCACCACCGAGCAGGACGCCTCGCTGGTGGTGGCGCCGTTGTCGCATGGCGCCGGCGTGCACCAGTTGGTGCAGGCCGCGCGCGGGGTGCCGACCATCCTGCTGCCGTCGGAAAAATTCGACATCAACGAGGCGTTCCGGCTGATCGAGGCGCATCGCGTCAGCAACATTTTTACGGTGCCGACCATTTTGAAAATGATGGTCGAGCATCCCGCGGTCGACCGCTACGACCATTCCTCGCTCCGCTTCATCATCTATGCGGGGGCGCCGATGTACCGCGAGGACCAGAAGGCCGCGCTGAACAAGTTGGGCAAGGTTCTGGTGCAGTATTTCGGGCTCGGCGAAGTCACCGGCAACATCACGGTCATGCCGGCCAATCTGCATGATCCCGAGGATAGCCCGCATGCGCGGATCGGCACCTGCGGCTTCGAGCGCACCGGCATGCAGGTCTCGATCCAGGGCGATGACGGGCGCGAACTTAAAGCTTTCGAGACCGGCGAGATCTGCGTGATCGGCCCCGCCGTGTTCGCCGGCTATTACGACAACCCCGATGCCAACGCGAAGGCGTTTCGCGACGGCTGGTTCCGCACCGGCGATCTTGGCCATATGGACGAGGAAGGTTTTGTCTACATCACCGGCCGCGCCTCCGACATGTACATCTCGGGCGGCTCCAACATCTATCCGCGCGAGGTCGAGGAGAAGATTTTGACCCATCCCGGGATCGGCGAGGTCGCCGTGCTTGGGGTGCCCGACCCGTTCTGGGGCGAGGTAGGCGTTGCCGTCTGCGTCCCGCGCGAGGGCGCCGCTGCGGTGAGCGAGGCGGAACTGGCCGCGTTCCTGTCGCCGAAGGTGCCGCGCTACAAGATGCCGAAGCGGTTTTTCTTCTGGGAGGCGCTGCCGAAGTCCGGCTACGGCAAGATTCCCAAGCGGCTGGTGCGCGACGAACTCGAGGCGCGCGGGCTGCTCGACCTTACCAGGGAAGACGCGCCACGATGACGGCGGCGAAGGCAAATCGGCCGGCGCCCGAGGCGATGCGAAGCATCGTCCAGCCTGGTCCTCCGAACCCTGAACGCATCCAGTGGGTCGAGGCGCGCGGCCGCGCCTTCTCGTTCACGCTCGAGGCCGGCCTGCCGCTGCTGGAAGCCGCGCGCCGCGGCTTTGCCGAGGCCGGATTTGCCGGCGGCGTGCTGAGCATGCGGGGCGGGGCGCTCGGGCCGTTTGCCTATGTGATGCCGGCGCTGTCGAAGACCGGCGCCAATGCCGCGTTCTACAGCGACACCTTCCGGTCCGAAGGCGTCACGCAGCTGAAGTTCGCGGCGATGACTCTTGGCGAGCGCGACGGCGCGCCGTTCTTCCACTGCCACGGCCTGTGGACCGAGACCGATGGCGACCTGCATGGCGGCCATATCCTGCCCGAGGAGAGTATCGTCGCCGAGCCGTTCGCGGTGGAAGCGTTCGGGATCGATGGCGCTGTCTTTACCGCCGAGGTGGATAGCGAGACCAATTTCAAATTGTTCGGGCCGGTGCCGCGCGAGGCGACTGGTGCCGACACCACGAGCCGGGCCTTTGCGCTGCGCTTGCGGCCGAACCAGGATTTCGCGTGCGCGCTGGAAGCCTTTTGCCGGCAGCACGGAATCTTTCACGCTCGCATTCATGGCGGGGTCGGCAGCACGATCGGCGCGCAGTTCACCGATGGCCGATCCGTCGTACCGTTCGCGACCGAGCTTGCGATCCGTTCGGGCACCATCGCGTCAACCGCCGACGGTACGCTGGAGGCGACGCTTGATATCGCGCTGGTGGATTATCTCGGCGGCATCGCCGAAGGCCGGCTGATGCGCGGCGACAATCCGGTGTTGATGACAATGGAGCTGGTGCTCGAAGTGCTCTGATCAGCGTGGGAAGGCTGGTAATCCAGCCTCCCACCTGAACGACGTTTAGTAGCAGACCAGCTGGCGCTTGGCGACGTAGCCGATGCCGGGGACGAACGCGGTGCGACGCGCGTAGTAGCAATCGCTGGCGTAGCCGGTGTCGCCGATCAGGCCGATCGACAATCCGCCACCCCACCAGCCGTGGCTGTGGTGGTGGCCACCGCCGACAACGCCGGGCTTGATGATGGTGAGGGCACTGGCCGGGGAGGCTGCGGACACGGCAAGCGCGGCGGCAGCGGCAGCGATGAGTACGAACTTCTTCATGACACTTCCTCTGTTGGCCCGGCGCGATTGTCGCGTGGGCGTTTTCACAACGGCCGCTCGCTGGATTGCTGGCGTCCTGTTTGCGGGAGGTTGGTGGCGGGAAAAGTTCCATGGGTTCACGGAGCAATCGGCATCATGTGTGAGTTGGATCACGGACGAGATCGAACGTTGTGGGTTTGTCCTGAACCTTTTTGCTGGGTGAGAGATGCAGATGGCGTGCATCTCGTGCGCGAGGTTCTGATTCACATTTCAAACAGAGACGATCATTCAGATATATGTTGCTGTCGTCCCGGCGAAGGCCGGGACCCATACCGCGTGATCTCTCAATAGTGGCTCGATAGCAGAGACCTTCCGCAAAACTACTCCCTGGGGTTATGGGTCCCGGCCTTCGCCGGGACGACGCGGGAATAGCTTCGCATTCTCGCGGCACATTGCGCCCGAGGCTTGCTCGAAATCTTCCGCCCCCAGAATTCAGAGGGCGCAGGGAATGCCGGATGCGCGCTGCACCCGCGGTCTCGTGTGCGAATAGTGCAAAGAAAGCTGCACACGAGCATACAGGGCAGCGGAGAACATCCGACATTCCCTGCGCAATGGCTTTACGGCTTATAACGCGCTCTCCCCGGTGAGACGGCCTCTATTGCCACCGTCGCCCCTCGGAAGCGTTGGCTCCCGAAAGACTTGACGCCGTTACGGGCGCCAGGACCACGCGCTTTCGCCGTACGCATCAGCCGCGACCGTCAATCGCAACATCAGCGTCCACCGCAACCCGTCCCTCGTCGTGACGACGGCCGACGCCCCTCTGAGTGGGACGGGATGGCAAGAATGTGCCGGTGATTTGGGTCGAAGGAAAGGGAAATATTTTTGATTTTCGGAAATTTAGGACTTGACACAAATTCCGTAAATCAGAACTGATGTGCCCGACGGGTTGATTTGTCGCAGCCAGTCATTGCGAGCGGAGCGAAGCAATCCAAGCCTCGGCCTGGCGCAATATGGATTGCTTCGCTGCGCTCGCAATGACGGAGAGAGCCCGTAGCCCGGATGAGCAACGCGATATCCGGGTCTCGTCTTTCCCGCATCTCGCTGCGCTCATGCGCGCTACGAAACTACCTGAGGAGACCGCCGACAGAGCAGGCCTTCAGAGCGCCTGTTACTTCAAATTCTGGGCGATGCCGTCGAGGGTCTGGGACCATTTTGAGCTCATGTCCGACTGGGCCTTCGATGTCCGCGTATAGATGTTGTTCGCTTCCTGAAGCGCGAGCTGAAGTTGCTGACCAAGGTCGGACCGTCCGCCGCTGACGCCGTTCAGTTCGTCCGTTGCGAGTTCGCGAATGTCGTTGTTCAGATTGGCCATGTCATTCCCCTCTTTGTCTCTGGCGAGACCATTCCCGCCGCGATGATAAGGGCTACGCGATGCGGTCGCGCCGCTCCGTGACTTCGGGCACATTCGAGAACTGGCGGGGCTGCGTTCTGGGGCAAAAGCTCCCGTTGCACACCGGGTGAACTTGAGCCTGCCGACCGCGACTAAGGGAACATGTGAGCGAGCCTTTAGACCAAGCCGCCGCCGTGGTGTGCTGCCGCTCTCAATAGCCCCGTGAGAATGAAGTCGGAGACGCTTGTCATGAATGAATGGATATCTTCGCTGGTCACATGGTTGCCGTTCCTGGCGGCGATCGCCGTGTGGTTCTGGTTCGCGCGCCGCAACGGCATGCAGGCGCGCGGATCGTCCGGCTCGACCATGATCGAGCTTTACGAGCAGCAGGTCGCGGAGACCCGGCGGATGAATAGGTTTCTTGAACGGATCGCGGCGTCGCTGGAGAAGCGGGAGAAGTAGGGCGCAACAGCGAGGTGTATTGCGCACGGGCGGTGCCTCCAGGTGGAATACGCCGCGCGTTTCGGCGGCGCCACAAACCAGCCTCCTTTGGTATGAAAATGCGTTGCCATAACGCCGCCGCGCGCCTGCGCGGCCATAACGACCAAGAGGAAACGACATGAGGACGACGACCGCGAGGGTGGGGGCCGTAGTGGCGGCGCTGGCAGTGATGGGGGTAGCCTGGGCGCACGGGCCGACCCGTCAGAAGGTGCGGGAATCGATCGAGATCAACGCGCCGCCGGCCAAGGTGTGGGCCGTGATCGGCAATTTCCAGGACATGAGCTGGCTGCCGCCGGTCAGCAAGACCGAGGGCGCGAAAGGCAACGCGATCGAGGCCACGCGGCGTCTGACGCTGGCTGACGGTGCGACCGTCGATGAGGAACTCTACAAGTACGATGCCGAGAAGATGACTTATTCCTACCGGATCACGGCCGTCGACGTGAAGGTGCTGCCGGTCACCAACTATTCGTCCACCCTGACGGTCACGCCCAGCGCCGACGGCAAGGGAAGCAGCCTGGAGTGGGCCGGCGCGTTCTACCGCGGTTTTCCCAACAACGATCCGCCGCCGGAGCTGAGCGACCAGGCCGCCGTGAAGGCGGTGAGCGGGCTCTATAAAGCCGGCCTCGAGGCGCTGAAGAAGAAGGTCGAAAGCGGAAGCTGATCGTGCGGGCCATCGTCCTGGCGGCTGCGGTCGCCAGCATCGGAACGGTGTGGGCCGCCCGGGCTGAGGAGGCGTTTGTCACCAATCAGCTCAGCGAAAATCTCACCGTCGTTGACCTCGCGACGTCACGGCCGGTCGCGACCATCGCGATCGGCGGCAAGCCGGCCGGGGTTGCCATCACGCCGGATGGACGCTTCGCCTATGTGACGAGCCCCGACGCCAAGGCGCTCACCGTGGTCGATGCCGCCGCACGCCAGGTCGTCGGCAGGATCAACGTCGGCGGTGGTCCGCTCGGCGTTGCGGTGGCGCCGGATGGCGGCGCGGTCTATGTCGCCGACTGGTACGCCGCGGCGGTGCGGGTGATTGATCCGAAAGAGCAGCGCGTGATCGCCGATATCGCGGTCGGCGCATCGCCGTCGGGGCTTGCGGTAACACCGGACGGGCGGCTCCTGCTCTCGGCGGACCGCGATGCCGACAGTGTATCCGTCGTGGATACCGCGACGCGCGAACGCCGGGCGGTCATCAAGGTCGGCACGCGCCCCTTCGGCATCACGATCGATGCGGACGGCCGGCGGGCCTACACCGCCAATGTCGGATCGAACGACGTCTCCGTGATCGACATCGCCGAAAGCAGTGAAATCGGGCGCGTGAAGACGGGCCTTCGCCCCTACGCGGTCGCACTCGCCCAGGGCCGCGGCTTCGTCAGCGACCAGTATGACGGCACCGTCAGCGTGTTCGATCTCGCAACGCTTGCGCCGGTCAAGCGCATCAATGTCGGCGACTATCCGGAAGGGATCGCGGCGACGGCGGACGGCAGGCAGATCATCGTGGCGAACTGGGAGAGCAACTCGATCAGCGTGATCGATGCGGTCGAGCTGAAGGTGACCGGCGAGATCAAGGTCGGCGACGGGCCACGGGCGTTCGGGATGTTCTTGCGGCGGTAGTCGGCACTGGGTGGTGCTCCGCGGCAAGCGGACGCGCGCGCAGGCCGGGCTCGTTGGTGCTATGATTGGCGGGAGAACAGAGAAAACAGGGAGGATGCCATGCAGCATACCCTGGTGCCAAGTGATCGCGTCGAGCACGCGAACGTCTACGGACGAGACGGCGCAAAGCTCGGCACGATCGAGCGGCTGATGCTGGACAAGGTGAGCGGAACGGTCGCGTATGCCGTGATAAGAACCGGCGGGCTGCTCGCCACCCACCACCATTATCCGGTGCGGTGGGACGAACTCAGGTTTGATCCCGCGCGTCAGGCCTTCGTGGTCGAGCTGACGTTGGACGACCTGCGCGCCGGCCCGTCCGAGTTCGATGAAGACGGCTTCGACTGGGGCGACCGCTCAAGATCGTATCGGCACCCGCATTATTGGACGGTGTAGGGGGCGGGGTTAGCCAACCCGATGCTCGCGGGTAGGAGAAGCCGCGGATTACGCTTCGCTGATCCGGCCTACGCTCGCCGTCCTTCAATGTGGCACGGAGGCTGCCACTTCAGGCGCGGGACGACAAGATGGTGCCAAAAGGGTAGGTTGCGCCGACCGGATCGATAACGGGAGGACGACCATGACCACCTTCGTTCTCGTCCACGGCGCCTGGATGGGCGGCTGGTGCTACAAGCGGGTGGCGCGGCTGTTGCGCCAGGCCGGGCACGAGGTCTATACGCCGACTTTGACCGGCCTCGGCGAGCGCGCTCACCTGATGAA
This sequence comes from Bradyrhizobium sp. AUGA SZCCT0176, assembly GCF_018130145.1. Classification (GTDB taxonomy): domain Bacteria; phylum Pseudomonadota; class Alphaproteobacteria; order Rhizobiales; family Xanthobacteraceae; genus Bradyrhizobium. The sequence goes on from NZ_JAFCMB010000010.1 coordinate 48,439, forward strand.
CCGTGCGATCGATCTCGACACGCACGTTCAGGACATTGTCGGCGTCATCCGCTGCGAGGAATTGTCGGACGTGGTGCTGTGTGGCCATTCCTACGGCGGCATGGTCATCACCGGCGTCGCCGAGATCGCGGCGAAGATCCGCTCCCTCGTCTATCTCGACGCCTTCGTGCCAGAGAACGGCAAGTGTCTGTTTGACTATGCGCCGGCCAAGCGATCGGGACAGATGCGTGACGACGCCGCGCGGAACGGCGAAGGTTACAAGATCACGCCGCCTCCGGCCGCTGCTTTCGCCGTCAATGCCCAGGACGCCGCCTGGGTCGATGCGATGTGCGTCAAGCAGCCGCTGGCGACATTCGAGCAGAAGCTCGAAGTCAGTGGCGGGCAGGTACCGAAGCGCGTGTACATGCTTGCCGCCGGCTGGGAGCCGTCGCCCTTCCAGCAATTCGCCGCGCGCTTCAAGGACGATCGAGGCTGGCAATTCGTCAGCTTCTCCTGCGGGCACGACGTGATGATAGATCAACCTCAGGAACTTGCCTCCGCGCTCATCGCCGCCGCTTAGGGAGGCGCGCACGGTGCTTGGTGGCTGCCCGAAGCGGGGCGAGACTAGGACGCAATGCTCACGAGCAGCAACTGCGTCGCTTTAGCAGCAAAGCGGACTTCAACTTCGATGCGCCGCGCCACCGGGGTTATGACTACACGGACTAATGCCAGCGTTGGTCGCGCTCTTCGGGCTGCTTGTTGTCCGCCAAACGCTTGGGTTCCTTATACTTTGACGGGAACAATCAAAGCTCTCACTCCGCCGCCTCACTCGCCCCCGCACTCTTCCTCGGCTTCCCCGCCGCCCGCTTCAGCACCGGCTCCAGAAACTTGCCCGTGTAGCTCCGCGGCGCCTTGACGATGTCCTCCGGGGGGCCCCAGGCGACGATTTCGCCGCCGCCGTCGCCGCCTTCGGGGCCGAGGTCGATGACCCAGTCGGCGGTCTTGATGACTTCGAGGTTGTGCTCGATCACGACGACTGTATTTCCCTGCGACACCAGCTCGTGCAGCACTTCCAGGAGTTTGGCGACGTCGTGGAAGTGAAGCCCGGTGGTGGGTTCGTCCAGGATGTAGAGCGTGCGGCCGGTGGCGCGCTTTGAGAGTTCTTTTGCCAGCTTGACGCGCTGGGCTTCGCCGCCGGACAGCGTCGTGGCCTGCTGGCCGACATGGATGTAGTCGAGGCCGACGCGGTGCAGCGTTTTGAAAGTTTCGCGGACGCGCGGGACGGCCTTGAAGAACTCGGCGGCTTCCTCGACCGTCATGTCGAGCACGTCGGCGATGCTCTTGCCTTTGAACAGGACTTCCAGCGTCTCGCGGTTGTAGCGCTTGCCCTTGCAGGCGTCGCAGGTGACGTAGACGTCAGGCAGGAAGTGCATCTCGATCTTGATGACGCCGTCGCCCTGGCAGGCCTCGCAGCGGCCGCCCTTGACGTTGAAGGAGAAGCGCCCGGGCTCGTAGCCGCGCGCCTTGGCTTCGGGCAGGCCGGCGAACCATTCGCGGATCGGCGTGAAGGCACCGGTATAGGTCGCGGGGTTGGAACGCGGCGTGCGGCCGATCGGCGACTGGTCGATGTCGATGATCTTGTCGATATGCTCCAGCCCCTCGATGCGGTCGTGCGGCGCGGCGCCCTCGCTGGCGTTGTTGAGTTTTCGCGCGATGGCCTTGTAGAGCGTGTCGATCAGGAGCGTCGACTTGCCGCCGCCGGAGACGCCGGTCACGCAGGTGAACAGGCCGAGCGGAATTTCCGCCGAGACGTTTTTCAGATTGTTGCCGCGGGCGTTGATGACCTTGATGGTGCGGCGATGGTTCGGCGGCTTGCGCTCGGGAATCGCCACCGACAATTCGCCGGTGAGGTACTTTCCGGTCAGCGACTTCGGATTGGCCATGACCTCGGCGGGCGTGCCTTGCGCCACGATGTGGCCGCCATGCATGCCGGCGCCGGGGCCGATGTCGAGCACGAAGTCGGCGAGGCGAATGGCGTCCTCGTCATGCTCGACCACGATCACGGTATTGCCGAGGTCGCGCAGCCGCTTCAGCGTCTCCAATAGCCGCGCATTGTCGCGCTGGTGCAGGCCGATCGACGGCTCGTCCAGCACATAGAGCACGCCGGTAAGACCCGAACCGATCTGGGAGGCGAGGCGGATGCGCTGGCTTTCGCCGCCGCTTAGCGTGCCGGACGAACGCGACAGCGTCAGGTAATTGAGGCCGACGTCGAGCAGGAACGACAGCCGCTCGCGAATCTCCTTCAGCACGCGGATGGCGATCTCGTTCTGCTGGGCGTTGAGCGCCTTGGGCACGCTCTCGAACCATTCGCCGGCGCGGCGCACCGAGAGTTCGCTGATCTCGCCGATATGCTTGCCGCCGATCTTGACGCACAGCGCCTCCGGCTTCAGCCGGTAGCCGTGGCAGCCCTCGCAGGGGATGTCCGAGAAATACTTTGCCAGTTCCTCGCGCGCCCATTCGCTTTCGGTCTCGCGAAAACGGCGGTTGAGGTTGGTGATGACGCCCTCGAACGGTTTCTTGGTGTCGTAGGAGCGTACCCCGTCCTCATAGGAGAACTTGATCTCGTCGTCGCCGGAGCCGTGCAGGATCGCGGCCTGCGTCTTCTTCGGCAGGTCCTTCCACTTGGTGTCGAGCGTGAACTTGTAGAACTTGCCGAGCGCGGTCAGCGTCTGGATGTAGTAGGGCGAGGACGATTTGGACCAGGGCGCGATCGCGCCCTTGCGCAAGGTCAGCTCCTTGTCGGGGATGACGAGGTCCTCGTCGATATGCTGCTCGACGCCGAGGCCGCCGCAGGCCGGGCAGGCGCCATAGGGGTTGTTGAAGGAGAAGAGCCGGGGCTCGATCTCGGGAATGGTGAAGCCGGATACCGGGCAGGCGAATTTCTCCGAAAACAGAATCCGCTCCGGGCCGCTCTTGTCGTGGATCTTTGCGGTCTTCTTGTCGGACTTCTTTTCGGACTTCTTTTCGTCGTCGGTGCTGCCCGCGGGCGCGTCGGCGTATTCGATCACCGCGAGGCCTTCGGCGAGCTTCAGCGCGGTCTCAAAGCTTTCGGCGAGGCGCTGGCCGATATCGGGGCGGACCACGATGCGATCGACGACGACGTCGATGTCGTGCGGGAATTTCTTGTCGAGAACAGGCGCCTCGGCGAGCTCATAGAAGCTGCCGTCGATCTTGACGCGCTGAAAGCCCTTCTTGAGGTATTCGGCGAGCTCCTTCTTGTATTCGCCCTTGCGGCCGCGCGCGACCGGCGCCAGCAGATAGAGCCGCGTGCCTTCCGGCAGCGCCAGCACGCGGTCGACCATCTGCGACACCAGCTGGCTTTCGATCGGCAGGCCCGTCGCGGGCGAGTAGGGCACGCCGACGCGCGCCCATAGCAGGCGCATGTAGTCGTAGATCTCGGTGACGGTGCCGACGGTCGAGCGCGGGTTTTTCGACGTGGTCTTCTGCTCGATCGAGATCGCCGGCGACAGGCCGTCGATCTGGTCGACGTCGGGCTTCTGCATCATCTCGAGGAACTGGCGCGCATAGGCGGAGAGCGACTCGACGTAGCGGCGCTGGCCCTCGGCATAGATGGTGTCGAAGGCGAGTGAAGATTTGCCGGAGCCGGACAGACCGGTGAACACCGCGAGCTTGTCGCGGGGAATCTCGACGTCGATGTTTTTCAGATTGTGCTCGCGCGCGCCGCGGATCGTTATCGCGCGCGTTCCCGAGCCGGCGTTGGTTTGGCGCTTCGCCCTCAGCACTTCATCCATATCGGCATTTCCAGGCGCGTGGAGGCGCGCCACGTTGGGCGCGCATGGCCAGGGAAGACCTAAGCCGGGCGCCGATGGCAGAAAGCTGGAACGTAGGAAGAACGGGGCGGGATTTCCAGTGCTCGCAGCGAGCCATCAACGGTTTGTTTTGCAATGAGTTGCCAAGGGATCGCAATGGCAGCAGATGGCAGCGGAGCCGTGGGCGGAACCAATGCGCTCAAGCAAAATGCGCTCAAACAAAAAGGCCACCTCAAAACAAAAATGGCCACCTCAAAACAAAAAGGCCGGCGCGAGGCCGGCCTTTTCATCAAATCGTTTGGTGCAGCGAAGCTCAGTACTTCGCGATGACCGGGCCGCCCCAGCGATAGTTGACGCGCACGGTCACGAGATCGACGTCCTGGCGGATGCGTTCGCTGAAGGTGCCGCCAGCCACATTCGTAAAGGTGGCGGTTCGGTTCCCCATGAACAGATGATCGTATTCGACGGCGGCCGACCAGTTCGGGGCGAAGCCGTATTCGAGGCCGACACCGACCACGCCACCCCAGCGGTTGTCATCGTTGGACGAGGCGATCAGAGCGTTGCCGACAGTGGCATTGACGCGATAGCGATCGGCGGTCACAGCCGCACCGCCCTTGACGTAAAACAGGACGTTGTTGGCGGCGTAACCGACCTGACCGGTGAGCAGGCCGAACGCGTCGACCTTCGAGCGAATGGTCGTTCCCGCGCCAAAGCCCACGGGTCCAAGGCTCACGCTGCTGCCGCTGAAGTCGGCCCAGTTGCCCTGTCCTTCGACGCCGAACACCCACGTGCCAGCCTGCCAGCGATAACCGATCTGGCCACCGGCGGTGCCGCCGCTTGCATCGTGGCAACCTTCGCTGGCAACGAACACGCCAGCGCCATTCAAGGCGTCCCAGCACTTGCGGCTCGTACCCCAACCACCGTTGGCGCCGACGTAGAAGCCGCTCCAGTCGTAAATGGCCGCGATCATCGGGGGCGCCTTGGTGTAAGGACGCGCAGCGAGATCAGCCGCAGCGGCGGGAGCCGCAAAGGCAACGAGAGCAACCGTACCCAGCAAAAACTTCTTCATTTGAAATAGTCCCCAGTCCTTTGTCCGCTTCCCGTTGGTCCCGAAGCGTTTTCGTCCAAGACGCGAGCGCCGCGCCGTTGGATAAATCCATACGCCGATTCAACCGGAAATGCCGTCTCCGAAATGCAACACTCGCGGGCGAAGTGTGGACCCTTCAAGGTAATGATTTGTTTAGAATATCCGTCGCGCAGCGCCGGCCACGGCACGGTGCGAATACCGAAATACCGGCCGGGCGTGGATGACCTGAGGTTGCGTAGAACAAAACTGGAACAATGCCGCGGGCAATGCTATATGTGGATAACCGCTGCTTTGCCGAGGGATCGCTAAGTCGGGGCGCCATCGGGCGTATAGGGTCGTCTCAAATGTCCCTGACAGGATGAGGCGGCCAATCCGGCGGCCCGTGCCGGCCGATTGCAGCGGTCGCGCAGCAGTTTTTTGGTACCGATTTTGAGTGGAGAGCGACGATGGCGGGAAGCGTGAACAAGGTGATCCTGGTCGGAAACCTCGGCAAGGATCCGGAAATCCGGCGGACACAGGACGGGCGGCCGATCGCCAATCTGAGCATCGCGACTTCGGAAACCTGGCGCGACAAGGGCACCGGCGAGCGCAAGGAAAAGACCGAGTGGCACCGCGTGGTGATCTTCAATGAAGGGCTCTGCAAGGTCGCCGAGCAGTACCTGAAGAAGGGCGCCAAGGTTTACATCGAGGGCGCGCTGCAGACCCGCAAATGGACCGACCAGAGTGGGGTCGAGAAATACTCGACCGAAGTGGTGCTGCAGGGCTTCAATTCGACCCTGACCATGCTCGACGGCCGCTCCGGCGGCGGCGGCAGTTTTGGCTCCGACGATTCCAGCGGCGATTTTGGCGGCGGCCAGGCCACTTCCGCGCCGCGCCGCGCGGTAGCCGCCGGCGCCGGCCGCAACAACGACATGGACGACGATATCCCGTTCTGATCGGGGTCTGTCAGACCAACCGGGTTTGCATGCTGTCCAAAAGACAGCGGGTTCGCGCAAGCTCGGTTGGCTCGTGTGTATTCTTAAAAATCTGATCCAACGGGTTGATTCCATGGGCATGCGCTTGTGCGATGCAACATTCTGACTCGCGTCTATGTAAATGATATTTACATTAGGATATTGATTTAACGTTTTTCGTCTTGCGTTCGGCGATCGCGCGGGCCGTCGCCGGATGGAACCTTGGGGAGCGCCCGTCATGAGCTTCGCGCCGCTGCTGGATGCCGCCCCCGCGATCCCGCTTCATGCCTTTGCGGCGATGGCGGCCTTTGCGCTTGGCGTGGTCCAGTTCGCGGCCCCGAATGGAACGCTGCCGCACCGGACGCTTGGCTGGATCTGGGTTGGCCTGATGGCCGTGGTCGCGATCTCCTCGTTCTGGATCCACGAGATCAGGCTGCTGGGTCCCTGGAGCCCGATCCATCTGCTGTCGATCTTCACACCGATCATGCTGGTGCTCGGCGTCTGGTACGCACGCCGGCACAAGGTCCGCGGCCACAAGATCACGATGATCTCGATCTTTGCCGGCGCGCTGGTTGTTGCGGGGCTGTTCACCTTCGTTCCCGGGCGGATCATGCACGCGGTGGTTTTCGGCCAATAGGCGACGCTGAGAACACCGGTTTTGACGAGCTGGATTTGGCCGCGGAGACGGCCGTATCGGGGGCCCGGAAATGGCTGGCGCGATGACTTGCCGGAAGGGCGTCGCGGGTCCTGTAAGTCCATGAAAAAACGAAGGGAAAAACAGCTGGCCGGGAGCGCCTTGGGGTGGTTAAAAGCACCCCGATACGCTATATGATTCCCAGCCTAGAACTGACCGGATTCCCCCTTTGTCTGATAACGATGAGAACAAGCCCGGCGAGCCGCCGGCGCCTTCCGATATTCGTCCCGTTTCCATTCTGGACGAGATGAAGCGCTCCTACCTCGATTACGCCATGAGCGTGATCGTGGCGCGTGCGCTGCCGGATGCCCGCGACGGCCTGAAGCCCGTGCATCGCCGCATTCTGTACTCGATGTACGAGCAGGGGCACACGCCGGACAAGAAGTACGTCAAGTCCGCGCGCGTCGTCGGTGACGTGATCGGTAAGTATCATCCGCACGGCGACCAGTCGATTTACGACGCGATGGTCCGGATGGCGCAGGAATTCTCCATGCGCGTGCCGCTGATCGACGGGCAGGGGAACTTCGGCTCGGTCGACGGCGATCCCCCGGCGGCCTACCGGTATACCGAAGCGCGCCTGACGAAATCGGCGCTCGCCGTGCTCGGCGATATCGACAAGGACACCGTCGATTTCCAGGCCAACTACGACAATTCGGAGAGAGAGCCGTCGGTTCTGCCGGCCAAGTTCCCGAACCTCCTGGTCAACGGTGCCGGCGGCATCGCCGTCGGCATGGCGACCAACATCCCCCCGCACAATCTCGGCGAAGTCATCGACGCCTGCACGGCGCTGATCGACAACCCCGCGCTCGGGATCGACGACCTCATCAACATCGTACCCGGCCCCGATTTTCCGACCGGCGGCATCATCCTCGGCCGCCAGGGTATCCGTTCGGCCTATCACCTCGGCCGCGGCTCGATCGTGATGCGCGGCAAGGTCGCGATCGACACCATCCGCAAGGACCGCGAAGCGATCATCATCACCGAAATTCCCTACCAGGTGAACAAGGCCACCATGGTGGAGCGCATCGCCGAACTGGTGCGCGAGAAGAAGATCGAGGGCGTCTCGGACCTGCGCGATGAATCGTCCCGCGAGGGCCTGCGCGTTGTCGTCGAACTGAAACGCGAAGCGGTGCCGGATGTCGTTCTGAACCAGCTCTATCGTTTCACGCCGCTGCAATCGAATTTCCCGGCCAACATGCTGGCGCTGGATTCCGGCCGCCCGCAGACCATGAACCTGAAGGACCTGCTGACGCTGTTCATCGCGTTCCGCGAGCAGGTCATCACGCGCCGGACCAAGTTCCTGCTCAACAAGGCCCGCGACCGCGCCCACATCCTGGTCGGTCTGGCCATTGCCGTCGCCAATATCGACGAGATCATCCGCGTGATCCGCGCCTCGCCCGATCCCACCACCGCCCGCGACAGCCTGATGGCGCGCGACTGGCCGGCGCGGGATGTCGAGGCGATGATTACGCTGATCGACGATCCCCGGCACCGGATGGCGCCTGACGGCACTGCGCGGCTGTCGTTCGAACAGGCCAAGGCCATTCTCGACCTCCGCCTGCAGCGCCTGACTGCGCTGGGCCGCGAGGAGATTTCCGAGGAGCTCGACAAGCTCGCGGTGGAGATCGCCGACTATCTCGAGATTCTGCGCTCGCGTGCGCGGGTGCAGGCCATCGTCAAGGCCGAACTCGCCGAGGTGAAGGCCGATTTCGCCACCCCGCGCAAGACCGTCATCATGGAGCAGGAAGACGAGGTTGAGGACGAGGACCTGATCCAGCGCGAAGACATGGTGGTCACGGTCTCGCATGCCGGCTACGTCAAGCGCGTGCCGCTTTCGGCCTACCGGGCCCAGCGCCGCGGCGGCAAGGGCCGCGCGGGCATGCAGACCCGCGACGAGGATTTTGTCTCCAGGCTGTTCGTGGCCTCGACCCATACGCCGGTGCTGTTCTTCTCCTCGCGCGGCCAGGTCTACAAGGAAAAGGTCTGGCGGCTGCCGATGGCTGCTCCCAACGCGCGCGGCAAGGCGCTGATCAACATCCTGCCGCTGGAGCAGGGCGAACGCATCACCACCATCATGCCGCTGCCGGAGGATGAGTCCTCCTGGGGCAATCTCGACGTGATGTTCGCCACGACCGGCGGCAACGTCCGCCGCAACAAGCTGTCCGATTTCGTCGATGTCCGCCGTTCCGGCATCATCGCCATGAAGCTCGACGAGGGCGAGGCGATCGTCGACGTGCAGATCTGCACCGAGCGCGACGACGTGCTGCTGACCGCCGCCGGCGGCCAGTGCATCCGCTTCCCCGTCACCGATGTGCGCGTCTTTACCGGCCGCACCTCGATGGGCGTGCGCGGTATTGCGCTTGCCGAAAACGACAGGCTGATCTCGCTGTCGATCCTGCGCCATGTCGAGACCACCTCGGACGAGCGGTCGGCGTATCAGAAGATGCGCCGCGCGGTGGCCGGCGAGACTGGCGCCGAAGAGCCCGCCGATGTCGAGGCCGAAGAGACGTCAGGTACGCTCCAGCTCTCCCAGGAGCGCTATGCCGAAATGTCGGCGCAGGAACAGGTGGTGCTGACCGTATCCGTCAACGGCTACGGCAAGCGCACCTCGTCCTACGAATACCGCACCACGGGTCGCGGCGGCAAAGGCATCGTCGCGATGTCGGTCAACAACCGCAACGGCAAGCTGGTGGCCTCGTTCCCGGTCGAGGACAGCGACCAGATCATGCTGGTGACCGACAAGGGCCAGTTGATCCGCTGCCCGGTCGAGGGCATCCGCATCGCCGGCCGCTCGACGCAAGGCGTGATCGTGTTCGACACCGCCGAGGACGAGCACGTGGTCTCCGTCGAGCATATCGGCGACGACGGCGAGAATGGCGAGAACGGCAATGGCGGCTAGCGCCCTGTCAGGGCGCGGTCTCATTTCAGCGGAGCCAAATTCGGTTTGACGCGAGCTTGACGGAAGCCAGATTGCTGGGCGTTCGTTAATCGTGTCGGGCGCGCCACGCGCCGCTATTTCTTCGTTGCGGCATCCGCCGGAGCGCCCGGGACAGCGCGCGGCATCGATCGCGAACCAGGGTGCATGGTGATCGTGTGGCTGGACAAGTAGGTGGCGCACGTGCTGCCGCTCAATAGCGATGGGCCGCTGGCGGCGTTCTTCGACGGCTTCATGACGAGACGGAGCTGAATGCAGCGTGCAATTTGATTGGGACCGGATGCCTGCAACCGGACCGAGCCTGCGTATGTCCGTTGTTCGGGGACGACCGGAAGTGACCGGCACGCGGCCAGCCGACGCGACTGACCCTTAGCTGACATCGAGCCTAGTCAGTCACAGGCCGGTTGGGGCGATTTGTCGCTCAACCGTGCGGTAGCAAAGTGCTAGGCTAAACCTAACGCCAGCGTGTTCTTCGGGAAGGCATGCGACGGCGCTAGTTCATCATTGATTGGCGGTGCATTGGCAATTTGGCCGCTGGCAGCGTACCGCATCGGGTACTTAGGTTGTGTCGGTTTCTCTGACGCACTCCTAATGCTGCCAGATCCGAGAAGGTCGGAACATCGAATGACATTGGGAAGTCAGCATTGAAGATTGGGCTGCCGACGATGTTTGGCTTGAGAGATGACCTCGCGGTTCACCTTTCCAGGCGGGGTCCTGCGAGAAATGGGAGCTGAGTTTTCGGGAGCGAAGAGGAGGATTTCATGGCTGGACGTGATTGGCGCATCGAAGCTAAGTACGTTGAATACTGCAGTTGCGACCTTGGCTGTCCATGCGAGTCGATGGCCGATCCGACATACGGGATCTGCACCGGCTTAGTAGCCTTCAAGATCGACAGGGGCCACTGCGAGAAACTCAGTCTCGACGGTCTCGCGGTGGTGGCCACTTTTTACTTTCCCAGAGCCATCCACCACGGCCACGGCGTCTTACAGCCGATCATCGACGAGCGTGCCAACGACGCGCAGCGGGACGCGCTGTTCTATGTCCTGTCCGGCGAGGACCAAAAGGCCGGCACGATGTTCCAAATTTTTTCAACCATTATCGAGACTATCAAGGACCCGCAGTTCTCGAACATCACTTTTGAATGGGACTTGGCAAAGCGCACCGCACGCATTGAGGTGCCGGGCTTTGTCAGGGCCAACAGCGAGCCGATCCGCAATCCGGTGACCGACGAGGAGCACCGCATGCTGACGGTGCTGCCCAACGGCTGGGTGTTCCATGAAGCCGAAAGCGCCGCCGGATTCGCCAAGGGGATCGGCGCGATCAAGTTCGATCTTAACCGCCGGCACAGTTCGCTGGCTAATGTCGCTTGGGATCCGAACGGACTCGTCCACTCCTACGACGAATACAAGCAGAAATTCGGACGGCCATAGACGACCTCACTGGCGATGAAGCTGCTGCCGTCGATGCTCGAAAAGGTACTGCACCGCGACCGGGTGATCGTGGGGGCGGGGTTGCTCTCGGTCATCGCGCTGTCGTGGTTTTGGGTTGCGCTCGGCGCCGGCATGGACATGAGCGCGGTCGAGGTAACGCGCATGCCTCGAGACATGGTGATGACGCCGGCGATCTGGACGGCAGGCTATGCTGCGCTGATGTTGTTGATGTGGTTTGTGATGATGGTAGCAATGATGCTGCCGAGCGCCACGCCGATGCTGCTAATTTTCGCGCGCGTCAGCCAGCGTGAACGAGCGGCTGAGCGGCCGTGGGTCTCGACCGGCATCTTTGCCTCAGGGTATCTCGCAGCTTGGGCCTGCTTCAGTGCGGGGGCGGTCGCGATGCAGTGGGGGCTGGAAGAAAGCGGACTGCTGTCGGCAATGATGGTTACCACCACGGCCTGGCTCGGCGCCGCGATCCTGATCGCCGCCGGGCTTTGGCAGTTTTCGCCGATCAAGCATGCCTGCTTGCGCCAGTGCCGTTCGCCCGTCAGCTTCCTAGCCGCCCACTGGCGTGTCGGACGCGGTGGTGCATTCCGTATGGGCCTGACACACGGTGCCTATTGCCTAGGATGCTGCTCGTTCCTAATGGCGCTGCTGTTTTTTGGCGGTGTTATGAATCTTTGGTGGGTCGGGGGGCTCGCAGCGCTCGTCCTGCTCGAAAAGACTTTGCCGATCGGCCACTGGCTGGCCTACGCCGTCGGGGGCGCGCTGGTTGTTTGGGGAGTATGCCTGGTGGTGAGCGCCAGCAAGCACTTGTTTGACCTTCTTTGATTCCGAGTGCTCTCGCATGAGCACTCCATCTAGTCGCGTTGCAGTGCTACGACGTCTGGTTTCAGGGATAGGCCGGGCTCATGAAGGGGTAGGGCTGGACTTCCGTTCTTGGCACGAAGCAGATCTGCCGGGGCGGCCTAGCGACGTCCGCTCTTTTGGATACAACGGACCTCGCAGTTCTGCGCGCGCCTAAGTCCAGAAAATGACCCATAGCCGACATGACGGCTGGACCCACCGATGTCAATGCAACGGCGGACGTGGAGCGGGCAGGTCAGAATTTTCGTGTGAGCGGTAATTGCCGGAGAGCCCAAATTGCCTCAAGTGGCATTTTGCGGGCCCCTTATTCGGCAGCTTACCGCTGTCTCGCGTCCGCATTCGCCCATCTTGGACGTGACGCCGAGGCGCACGCGGCGGCGGCGAGTGTGCTTGAGCACGATCCCAATTTAACAATAACCACATACATCGCTCGCGGCGGACGATCAAACGCGAAGCTGTTTATCGAGGGCCTTCGGAAAGCGGGGTCGCCCGAGTAGCTCTGATGCTTGTTCCGGCAGGGAGCACACGAAGCCGCGTTGTCGGTTTATCGGATAACCCAGTCAGCGCTGTTTCGGTGCTCGAAGCGCGTATAGCCTTTGATAGATCATCGGCTCTGGCATCCAATCAAGCAAGGTGTATCCAAGTGGCAGCTTGATCAGGCTGGCGATAATTCGAGATGAAGGCGGATGCCAGTAAACGGACAGGTTATGAAATTTAAGGGGAGCGAACCCCAGAGTCGTGAACTCGTGCATCAATCGCTTGTGACCGAAGTGTCTTCTGTAGTCGACGATTGGACCCGAAAGCAAAAGTATCTTGCCAGAATGTTCCTTGGCGACCTTCTCCAAAAACGCTTCTCGCTCCGGTAGGGACAGATAGTAGACGCATTCGAGGGCTGCGATGACGTCGTACCCCTCGAATGAGGCTTGCAAAAAATCAACGCTCTCAAATCTGGCGTTTGGCAGGCTTAGCGATTTGGCGCGAGCAATTGCTACATCGCTGATGTCGATGCCAACCACCGATCGTGCTTTGTCAAAGATAGCTTGCGTCAAGTGGCCTTCGCCGCAGCCGAGCTCAAGAACGGATTTGTCCCGGATGAATGGCTTCAGGCATCGGCGCAACACCTTGTCCCTGAATTGGGCGTGGGAAATATGCCAGGGGTCAGGGGTCGCGTAATAGAGATTGAAATCTGCAGCCGTTCGCATGGCTGGTTTCCGCTTGGTTGAAAGACAAGCAATCTTCCCACTCGCCAAGAACGAATTGTCTGTGGCGCGTTGGCGAGATCCCGGTGCTTCAAGCCTTGCCTTTGGCGGCAACGCCTATTGCATGCTCACCCTTTCGCGCCATCGCGCTTCGAAAGTATCAAAGTCCTTCAGTGCCCAGGCTTGGGAGTCCAATGGATTGCCGGACTTCTCTGTGGCCGCGGTTGTAACTTTTCCGGCGGAAACGGGTTGCGGGGATGCTTCCTTGGGCCATTCCAGCAACGATTTCGACAGCATGGGCTTGCCTTCGTACCAGCACTTTCGTCCATCGATCAGACGATAGGACCACCAACGCCCGTGCGTATTTGACGGCGTCGCGGCGCTGCATTGTTGTTTGGCCTGCGCGTTTGGCATCCCAACTGGCAAGAGCGTAGCAATCCAAACGGCCAAGGCGATTGGTGGGAGTTTTCTCATTTGCGCACTTGTTGCTGCAAGCGGCTTACAGCGACTACCAAATCGGGGCGGCCGAGAACTTCCACCAAGCTGTCGAGGATAGTTTCATTGTTCTGCGGCCAGGGCCGAAGGTAATCTTCCAGTATGCGTTGCGCTTCGCTAATCGCCTGAACAGTCAATTGTTGATCGGTCATGTCTTCTTACCCATCAAACAAAACGCGCCCCGCCGAAAGCGGAGCGGGAAATCAAGACCCTTTTGGGAATTATCCCCGTTATTCTGCCTTATTCGATCAATTTTTGTTTCAATGTGGAGGGGGTCGTGTGCGACCGTGGCGCGGCATGCACTATCTGGAGGTTGTGCGACCGGACCAATACGTGGCGCACGTTCCTTCGCTCAATGGCCACAGGCCCCTGGCAGCGTTCTTCGATGCTCACGACGCCAACGGGCGGTTAGCGCCAATCGACGCTTTCCAACTCCCGGGTAAGTTCGGCAAGCCCGTCGTGCATGCCGAACCGCGCCTTCCAGCACCATAGCTCCAGCGTGCAGCAGAGCCGGTAGAGGTCGATCGTTTCCTGCAAGTTCGGGCGCTCGATGACGCCATATCCGGCAAGCAATCCCGACCGCTTCAGTGCGTCCTGCGGCTTTTCCTGCGGTTTGAAGTAGTAGAGCGCCTTGGCAATATCCAACAGCGGATCGCCGGCTGTGGCGTTTTCGAAATCGACGATGCCGGACAGAAGCGGTGCGCGGCTTGACGTCACCAGCACGTTTCCGGCGTGAAGATCGTAGTGACAAAGGCGAGGGACGACCGCTCCGTCGAGCAGATGCCGGCGCGCGGCAATGCCGACCCTGAGCCGCTCGGCTAGCGCGGGATCGCCGGCGCGCTCGCCGAACTCCGTCAGCTTCCGCTCGAACTGGGAGGACATGTAGTTGCTGTTGGTGGCGTGAGGCGTCCAGACGCCGTTCGGGCCGATATAGCCGAAGCCGTCGAGCGTGATGTCGTTGATCTCGCGCAGGCTCGCGCCCATCTCGGCGTAGATCGCAAACAGCTCTGCGTCCGGCAGTTCCGCCTCGTGCCCGCCCAGCACCACTCCGTCGAGCTTGTTCATCAGGACGAAATGGAGGTCGATGACCGACCGCGTATCGTCGGCGACGAGGATGCGGGGAACAGGCGTGCTGATACCGCGCAGAAGGCCCAGCACGTACACCTCTTTCGCCATCTTCCACGCCAACGACGCCGGATAGACTTTGAGAATGTAGGAAGAGGCATCTGCCAGCGTGATCTCGAATATCGCGCTGATCTCTCCGCCGCGCAGCTCGGTGGCGCCTACTACGGAAGAATGGGGGGCGAGGCGACCCGTGATCGCCTGCGCCTGGTCGATCGAGATTGCCAGCCGAGGCTTTAGCGGCGTTGGCGCGTTGTCCGGCATGGACGTCGATTCCAGCGACTTTCTTTGCCAAGCGAATAACACGGGTGAAGCGAAGCACAGCCGGGGAAAATTCTCGTCGCGTGGGGGCCGGCACGCACGAAAACGTGTGCAGGCCCGGGAACGCTGCGGCATTCGAGAGCCTGGTTCCACCGCACCAAACTTTTGCCAAACGTCACCGCTACCTCGACCGCCGGCTGGCGGTAGCGATAAAATTGTGGAACTCAATCATGTCGGCATACCCGAGCGTCACAATCGATAGAGAGCTGCGTCATCCAGGCGTCGAGGAAACTCGTGTAGAGACGGCGGGCCGATCCGATCTCGGCGGCGTCTTCGTCGCCGCACTTTACGCTGCGCTCGTCGTTCCCTTGATGACGGGGTGGTTGTACTTGCTCGGCCTGTCGTTCTGGAAGGTCATGATCTGGATGATTGCTTGATCATGCCCGATTGTCTGTCCGGCCCACTCAGGCCCTGCGCGCGGAGCACATGAGATGCTGGACGTCCTTGCTATTCTGGTTTTGCTCGGGGTGGCCTACGCTGCTGGATATTACACGCGTGACCGTATGTCCCGAAAACGGCGTGAGAGCGCCCGCAGATGGAAGAACTACGTAGAGGCGGGACGGCCGCTTCCCGCGAATACCAACCAGGCTCCCGCCAAACAGGCGCATGGCGATCTCGCTCAAATGCTGGGCCGCTGGGATGACAGGGCCCGAGCGCGTCGATCGCAGCAATGATCCTTCTGGAAATGGTTGCTGACTGCTTCCTGAAACGCCGAAGTCCCCGGGGGGCATCCCGAGGACTTCAAATCAGAGCAATCTGACGGCTAATTAGTGGGGGCAGCGACCCTTATGGGGTGCGGTCGGCGGTAACCAGGCGCGCTTCCCGGATCAACGACTTGGAACCGGCAGCGCGGAGGCAGGAAGCCTCGAAATTCGGCCAAGCCTGCTGCGAGCAATCCTTGCCAACGGTGCGGATGTCGAGGCGGTCACCCTTGGCAAGCGCCTGCGGCACGCTGGCTTCAACCGAGGGGGCAAAGCCGGGCAAAATGGTCAGTGCGGTGGCGATGAGC
Source organism: Bradyrhizobium sp. AUGA SZCCT0176 (assembly GCF_018130145.1). Lineage (GTDB taxonomy): Bacteria > Pseudomonadota > Alphaproteobacteria > Rhizobiales > Xanthobacteraceae > Bradyrhizobium. The sequence continues at coordinate 64,363 of NZ_JAFCMB010000010.1, forward strand.
GCGGCAAAGGTGATTGCGGAAAGTGCCTTGATCATGACGGTCCCCTGTCATGGGCCGTTCGGCCCGTCGTTTCGTTGGATGGATGTGTACCTAGGCGGCGTTTCCGGGTGTCTTCGCCAAGCCCAAAAATGGTTTCGTCCGGGCCGAGTTTTGTTTCGTCGCCCCGATGGGACGAAACATTGCCGGCTCGCCTAAGCAGACGCGCCGACCCCAAAAGTGGTTCATTGGCCGATCCCAAATAAAAAGGCGGGTTTGCGGGGAACCGGAGCGGTTTCGAGCGAAGCCTGCCCCGGGCTTGATCCGGGGAGGTACCGGTTCGCGTGAAGAAAACGCGTCAAAACAAGAGACTGGCCCGCTTGCCGGGCCGCCCGGGGCGGGTTAGGAGGGTTCATGCCCCGTATCGCGCTCTATCCCGGCTCTTTTGACCCCGTCACCAATGGCCATCTGGACGTGGTCCAGCACGCTGTGACCCTGTGCGACCGCCTGATCGTCGCCGTTGCCGTCCATCCCGGCAAAAAGTCATCGCTGTTTTCGACCGAAGAACGCCTGGAAATGCTCGAGGAGGTATGCGCGCCCATCGCGAAGAGCGCCGGTTGCGCCTTTGAGGCCTCCACCTGCGACAATCTGACAGTCGCGGCGGCCCGGGCGGCCGGCGCCACCATCATGATTCGGGGCCTGCGCGACGGCACCGATCTGGACTACGAGATGCAGCTTGCCGGCATGAACCAGACCATGGCGCCTGAGGTGCATACGGTGTTCGTCCCGGCGTCGCCGGCGGTCCGCCCGATCACCGCCACACTGGTGCGCCAAATCGCGGGCATGGGCGGCGACTTTTCCGCATTCGTGCCGCCCTCGATCGCAGCCAAACTCAAGGCCAAATTCGCCAGCTAGCGCCCGTCCTGCGCTCGCAAAGCCTTACTCTCTCGATCCCGGAGTTTTCATGATCCGCATTCTCGCTTTTGTCGCCGCGCTCCTTTGCGCGGCTCCCGCGATCGCCCAGCCGCTGCCGGCCAATCTCGACAAGGCCAATGCGGTCGTGATCGACACGACGAAAGGCCGCATCGTGATCAAGCTGCGGGCCGACCTCGCGCCCCAGCATGCCGAGCGCATCAAGCAGCTGGCGCGCGAGGGCTATTACAACAACGTGCCGTTCCATCGCGTGATGGACGGCTTCATGGCGCAGACCGGCGACGGCCAGAACTTCAACGGCACCGGCGGCTCGAAATATCCGAACCTGAAGCAGGAGTTCTCCAAGGTGCCGTTCACCCGCGGCATCGTCGGCATGGCGCGGCGCGGCGACAGCGTCGATACCGCGAACTCGCAGTTCTTCATCATGTTCGCGGAAGGCTCGAGCCTGAACAACCAGTACACCGTGATCGGCGAGGTCGTGTCCGGCATGGATGTGGTCGACAAGCTGAAAAAGGCGCCGCCGGGATCGTCCGGTGGACAGGTCACCGACCCTGACAAGATGGTGAAGGTGCAAGTCGCATCCGATATCAAGTGAGCGATGGCGACGTCGCGCAGCAAGCCGTTCCTCGGATTTGCCGCGCTGCTGTTGTACCTGGTATCGACGGTGCAGGCCTCGGCACAACCGCTGCAACTCGACACACTCAAGGACATCTTTGTGCGGCTGCAGTCGTGCTGGAAGCCGCCGCCGCTGTCGCAAGCCAACCCGATCGACATCACCGTGGTCGTCAGCTTCAACCGCGCGGGCGTCATTCTCGGCCAGCCCAGGATTACCTATGAATCGGAACACGCCAGCGATAACGACCGGCTCAAATACCGCATCGCGGTGATGGAAACATTGCAACGCTGTACGCCGTTGCCATTTACCGAGGGACTGGGCGGTGCCGTTGCCGGCCGGCCTCTGGCGATCCCTTTTCGAACCCCGCAAACGTCCACCCAAACCTGATGAGAGAAGAGCATGGCAGCCACAGAAAATACTTTGATCCTTGAGACCACGCAGGGTCCCGTCACCATCGAGATGCGCCCGGATCTGGCGCCGGGCCACGTCGCCCGCATCAAGGAACTGGTGCGCGAAGGGTTTTATGACGGCATCGTGTTCCATCGCGTGATCGAGGGCTTCATGGCGCAGACCGGTTGCCCGCAGGGCACCGGCACCGGCGGCTCCGGCAAGAAGCTGAAGGCCGAATTCAACAAGGAGCCGCATGTGCGCGGCACCACCTCGATGGCGCGCGCCGCAAGCCCGGATTCCGGCGACAGCCAGTTCTTCATCTGCTTCGACGACGCGTCCTTCCTCAACGGCCAGTACACGGTCTGGGGCAAGGTCACTGACGGTATGGAGAACGTCGACAAGATCAAGCGCGGCGAGCCGGTGCAGAACCCGGACAAGATCGTCAAGGCGCATATGGCTGAAGACGCGGCGTAACGCCGCCGCCGTCATTCCGGGGCGCATCGAAGATGCGAGCCCGAAATCTCGAGATTCCGGATTGCCGCGTTTCACGCGGCCTCCGGAATGACGCTGAGAGGCAACGCTGGAGCGCATTGCGCCATGCGCACCGATCTCTTTGACTTTGAACTGCCCCCCGCCAGCATCGCGTTGCGGCCCGCGAGCCCGCGTGACTCTGCGCGGATGCTGGTGGTGCAGCCGGGTGGCGCGTTGCAGGATCGCAGCGTCGCCGAGCTGCCGCAATGGCTGCAGCCTGGCGACCAGCTCGTCGTGAACGATACCAAGGTGATTTCAGCCCAGCTCAAGGGACGCCGCATCGGCCGCGAGACCGAACCGAAGATCGAGGCAACACTGATCAAGCGGCTCGACGGCTCGCGATGGCGGGCGCTGGTCAAGCCGGCCAAGAAGCTGGCGCCGGGCGACGTGGTGCGCTTCGGCAATGAAGGCAAGGTCTGCCTGCTTGGCCATCTCGATGCCGAGGTCGAGGCCAAGGGCGAGGAGGGCGAGATCACGCTGTCGTTCTCGTTTCATGGACCCACGCTCGACCAGGCCATCGCCGACCTCGGCACGCCGCCGCTGCCGCCCTACATCGCCTCCAAGCGCACGCCTGACGATCGCGACGCTGCCGATTACCAGACCATGTTCGCGGCCAATGAGGGGGCGGTCGCGGCACCCACCGCAGGGCTGCATTTCACGCCGGCGCTGGAGGAGGCGCTGCGCGAGCGCGGCGTCGGACTGCATCGGATAACGCTGCATGTCGGGGCAGGGACCTTCCTGCCGGTCAAGGTGGAAGAAACGTCGGAACACCGGATGCATGCCGAATGGGGCTCGATCTCGGCCGAGACCGCCGCCGCCTTGAACACGGCCCGTGCCAAAGGCGGCCGCATCGTCGCGGTCGGGACCACATCGTTGCGGCTGCTCGAAAGCGCGGCCGCCGAGGACGGCGCCATCCAGCCGTTTGGCGCGGAGACCGCGATCTTCATCACGCCGGGCTATCGCTTTCGCGCGGTCGATATTTTGCTGACCAACTTCCATTTGCCGCGCTCGACGCTGTTCATGCTGGTGTCGGCGTTCAGCGGCTTGGAGACGATGAAGCAGGCCTATGCGCACGCGATCGCCAGCGGCTATCGGTTCTATTCCTATGGCGACGCCTGCCTGTTGTTTCGCGCGCGGGAGTGAGTGATCGACGCTAGTTGTTCTTTTGACGCGTTTTCTACCGCAGATAAGTTTACGCAATCTGCGTAACCTCGATTGCTATGCGAACCGGTATCCACTTCGCTGGAAAACGCTTTAGCTTCGCTCGACGGCGCGCTCGAGCTTCTTGCTCAAGAACCAGGACAGGCCGAGGAACACGACCAGCAGCGCGAAGGCCACGCCGGAGGAAGCATCGCTCATCATTTTCTCCGAGACCTGACCGAAAGCGTAGCCGGCCGAGACCACCGTGCAGGACCACAGGCCCGCCGCGACGAAATTGAACGCCAGGAAAGTGGACCAGGGCAGTTGCGATATTCCATACGCAAAGCCGGCGACGCCACGAATGCCGTGCGGAAAACGATGAAACAGGATCATCCAGGCATAGTGACGGTCGGCCAGCCGGGCTGCGATCTGGACGGCACGTTCCAGCCTCGGAAAGGATACGAGCCAGCGTGTGCCATAACGCCGCCCGATCCAGAACCGGATCACGTCACCGGTGAAGGTGCCGAGCCAGCAAACCATGATCAGCGTGCCGAAATTCAGCGCGCCTGCATGCGCGGCGTAGCCTGCGAACAGCGTTAGCAGCAGGCTGTGCGAGGCCGCATAAGCAAACATGAGGCTGTAGGCCGCATCGCCGTGCTGGCGTATGAGATCGAGAAACGACGCTAGATCGGTCGGAAACAGCAAATCAGCCCCGCTTTGACGACTATCCCCCGGTGACACGTCCTGTCGCCCGGGGGACCAGCCCAAACGCTACTACGCTGCGGGAGCATTTGAAAGCAAAAGGCAGGCTGGGTTTATGGGCATATTCGCGCAGGGCGCAGGGTGGCCAGAACGCAGCGAACCCACCAACACATGTACGCTGTCGCGTGCCTAGGGGCGCAGGAAACGCGCTACAACGGCGGTCTGTCGGTCGTTCATATGTCGATCAACGCGGCTCGCTCGGCTTGTCCCGCTCCCGACCTTCGGCGGCTTGAGCGGCGCATTCATTCATGCCGTGGCACTTGCTCTTGTAATAATAGTACCACGATCCGGCTATGGCGCAGATCAAGACCAGCCCGAGGAGATAAGCCCACATTCGCTTCGGCATCGTCAGCCTTCAAGTTCGGTAGCGATCGCGAACTTAACCACGATTCGCCGCGAAGCCAGCAGGCGCGCCGCGCCCCTCATCGATGTCAGGAATTTCTCATTTCCGGCGACGCAAAGGGCGCTTCGGCTCGACGGCACGCGATCGGTCAAATCCAGGGTTCTTGCAAATGCTCCTGTTGCAGCGCGCGTTGAACCGCAGGTCTTGCCAGAATGCGATTCATGTACGGACCGACATGGGGCCAGCTTGCTCCCGGACGCGGCATTCCACGTGACCATCGACACAGGGTAAGCGCACAAGCGTCAACTGGCGAGTAAGTATCACCCAACAACCACGGGCCACCGTGAGATTCGAGCGCACCGTCGAGCATATCGAACAAGCCATACACCTTCTGTTCAGCACACGCTCGCAACTCGGGAAACATTGCTGGATCGTTGGCCCATTTATGGGGATGCAGATACATCGATAATGCAGGCTGTAACGTACTCGAGGACCACATCAGCCACTTATAAAAGTGCGCGCGTTCGCCAGTCCCTATAGCCGGAGCCAGCTCACAACCCGGATAGGTATCGACCAAATGCAGGCAGATGGCTGCGGATTCGTACAAGACCAGGTCATCCTGCACGAGGACCGGGACTAGACCGTTTGGATTCAGTCGGAGATGATCGGGTCCCTTGTGCGCGCCGCCGCTCAGATTGACAAAAATGAGCTGATAGGGAGCGCCAATTTCTTCGAGCAATATATGCGAAAAGAGGCTGATGAATCCGGGATAGTAGTAAAGCCGTATCATCAGCGATCTCCTCGCGAACAAAAGCGAGCATGCTTCGTCGCATGAAAATGATGCGCGAAGCGTGGAGTTGGTTAGCGACGTCTAACCTACTCCACGCGTTCACCTCACGCCATCGCGCGCTGCGGCAGCAGCTCCGCGATCTGGACGGCGTTCAGGGCGGCGCCCTTCAACAGCTGGTCTGCCGAGACGAACATCGCGATCGAATGGCCTGTGGGATCGCTGAGATCCTTGCGGATGCGGCCGACCAGCACGTCGTCCTGGCCTGAAGCGTCGATCGGCATCGGGAAGTAATTCTTCGCCCGATCATCGACGATTCTGACACCCGGCGCCTTCGACAGGATTGCGCGCACCTCGTCTTCCGAGATCGGGCGCTCGCATTCAAAGGTGATGGCCTCGCAATGCGCGCGCAGCACCGGCACCCGCACGCAGGTGACGCCGATCGCGATCTTCTCGTCCTCGAAAATCTTCCGCGTCTCCTTGATGACCTTGGTCTCTTCGTCGTTATAGCCCGTCGCCGGATCGATCGCGGTGTTGTGGCTGAACACGTTGAAGGCGTAGGGAAGCGGGATCACCTTGGGCGTAAACGGCCGCCCCTCGAGGTTGGCGCGGGTCGATTCCCTGAGTTCCTCCATCGCCGCCGCACCGGCGCCGCTGGCGGCCTGATAGGTCGAGATGATCATGCGCTTGATGCGGTTTTGCCTGTGGATCGGCCACAGCGGCACCAGCGCCGTGATCGCCGAGCAATTCGGATTGGCGATGATGCCCTTGTGGTCGCGGATGCGGCCCGCGTTGATCTCGGGAATGACCAGCGGCACGTCCGGGTCCATCCGGAAGGCGGACGAATTGTCGACCACGACGGCGCCCGACTTCACCGCGATCGGCGCATACTTCTTCGAAATGCTGCCGCCGGCCGAGAACAGGGCGATGTCGACGCCGTGGAAGGAGTGCGGGGTGAGCTCTTCGATCACCACCTGCTCGCCGCGGAAGTTGACGGTCTGGCCGGCCGAGCGTGCGCTCGCCAGCGCCTTCAGCTTGCCGACGCGGAAATTGCGCTTGTCCATGGTGGCGATGAATTCGGCCCCGACGGCGCCGGTCACGCCGACAATGGCCACTACTGGATCGTTGCTCACGTTCGTCTTCCTTTGGTTTGAGTAGGCTGCAGGCAATAAAAAAGCCCCGGTCCTTTTCAGGCGGGGCTTCGGTTCAGATGATGCGATCGTTCGACTACGCGCGCACGGCTCCCGAGCCCCCCAAGGGTGCTTTGGTTTTCGCGGTACGTTTGGTGGTCGCGTTCATGGGGCGGACTTATGCGGGAGACTTGTGCCGCCGTCAACGGGTTTTGGAGGGAAAAAGAGGCTGAATGGCCTGTTGAACAGGGCGCATCTGTTACGCCATAAGCTCACCCATGGACGTTCCCAATCATTTCGAGCTGCTCACCACCTGCGGCCAGGCCCGGCTCGGCCGGCTCGCCACCCCGCACGGCATCGTGCGGACGCCGGCCTTCATGCCGGTCGGCACCGCGGGCGCGATGAAGGGCATGCATTGGCGCGAGGTGCGCGATGCCGGCGCCGATATCGTGCTCGGCAATACCTATCATCTGATGCTGCGGCCGGGGGCCGAGCGGATCGCCGCCCTTGGCGGCTTGCAGAAATTCACGGGCTGGCAGGGGCCGATGCTGACCGATTCCGGCGGCTTCCAGGTGATGTCACTTTCAGAGCTGCGCAAGGTGACAGAGCACGCCGTGACCTTTCGCTCGCATATCGACGGCGCCAAGGTCGAGCTGTCGCCAGAACGATCGATCGAGGTGCAGCGGCTGCTCGGCTCGGATATCGCCATGCAGATGGACGAATGCGTGCGGCTACCGGCCGAACGCGCCGACATCGAACGTGCGATGCAGCTCTCGTTGCGCTGGGCCGAGCGCTCAAAACGCGCCTTCGAGAGTGCGCCTCCCGGCTACATGCTGTTCGGCATCGTGCAGGGCGGCGACGTGCCCGAACTGCGCCATGTGAGCGCGCGCGGGCTGGTCGAGATCGGGTTCCACGGTTATGCGATCGGCGGCCTTGCGGTCGGCGAACCCCAGGCGGTGATGCTCGCCATGATCGAGGAGACCGCGCCCCGGCTGCCGCAGGATCGTCCGCGCTATCTGATGGGCGTCGGCACGCCCGAAGATCTGCTGGAGGCGGTAGCGCGCGGCATCGACATGTTCGACTGCGTGATGCCGACCCGCAACGGCCGGCACGGCATGGCATTTACCCGCTTCGGCCAGATCAATCTGCGCAATGCCCGTCACGCCGACGATCCGAGGCCGCTGGACGAGGAGAGCACGTGGCCGGCGACGCGCGAATACTCGCGCGCCTACCTGCATCATCTGGTGCGATCAGGCGAGACGCTGGGCGCGATGCTGCTGTCGGAAATCAATATCGCGTACTATCAGAGTCTGATGCAGGGCATGCGGGACGCGATCGGCAACGGCAGCTTTGAAGCGTTCAAAAAACAAACGCGCGCCGAATGGGCGCGCGGTGACATTGCTCCGAGGTAAAGGACCTCAGTTACAGGCGAACCTCCGGATCGAATGCTTGGTCACGAAGCCGTAACCGCAGGTATCGCAGGTCCAGAGATAACCGATGACGTTGTCATACATGTAGGCGGAAGCTTCCGCGGCCACCATGGAGTCCGCACATACCGGGCAGGTCGGTAAATCACAGCCACGCGGGTCGGGCCTAGATGCGACGGACAGGACTTCAGCAACTGCTGGCATCGTGACCTCCTTGCGATCTGAAGCGGAAGCTCAACTCACGACGAAAGTATAAACCGATTTATTTGACGTTGTCGCAACACAAATGCGTTGGAACGACGTTATCGGCGAACTTTCGATTTTGCGATGCAGCGAATTTTGACTCTGACGTTTCGGACTTGCGCATCAGCTCGGCCACCTCCTAAGTAAGAGAGCCCCGAATTCCGGGCATATTATCACTATAGGAGCGTTGTGATGGAGGCATCGTCAGCCACGGGTGCAGTGCACCGTCCCGGACGGGGCAGGGTGTTCGACAGCATCGTCGATGCCGTCGGCGACACGCCGATCGTCCGCTTGCGCAAACTGCCGCAAGCCCACGGTGTCAGCGCTACCATTTTAGCTAAACTTGAATATTTCAACCCGGCGGCAAGCGTCAAAGACCGCATCGGCGCGGCGATGGTGATCGCGATGGAGAAGGCCGGCGTGATCAACGCCGACACCGTGCTGATCGAGCCGACCTCGGGCAATACCGGCATTGCGCTGGCCTTCGTAGCGGCCTCACGCGGCTACCGGTTGAAACTCGTAATGCCGGAATCGATGTCGATCGAGCGGCGCAAGATGCTGGCCTTCCTCGGCGCCGAGATCGTGCTGACGCCGGCGGCGCAGGGCATGAAAGGCTCGATCGCGACCGCCGAAGAGCTGGTGCGCACGACGCCGAACGCCGTGATGCCACAGCAGTTCAAGAACCTCGCCAATCCCGAAATTCACCGCCGCACCACCGCGGAGGAAATCTGGAACGACACCGGCGGCAATATCGATTTCTTTGTCGCTGGCGTCGGCACCGGCGGCACCATCACCGGCGTCGGCCAGGTGCTGAAGCCGCGCAAGCCTTCGCTGCGAGTGATCGCCGTCGAGCCCGAGGAAAGCCCGGTGTTGTCGGGCGGACAGCATACGCCGCACAAGATCCAGGGCATCGGCGCCGGCTTCATTCCGGACATTCTGGATCGTTCCGTGATCGACGAGATCGTCAAGATCAACTCGGCGACCGCGATCGAGATGTCGCGCGCGCTGGCCCGCAACGAAGGCATTCCGGGCGGCATCTCCTCGGGCGCGGCGATCGCCGCGGCACTTGAGATCGGCAAGCGGCCGGAGGCCGCCGGCAAGACCATCCTCGCCATTGTGCCGTCATTCTCCGAACGTTATCTGTCGACCGTATTGTTTGAAGGAATTTAGCGATGGCGGACCAGCCGAGACGGCCGAGGACCCTGAACGACGCCCGCAGCGAAGCCGAGGCGGCGTTCAAGCGCACCACCACCAAGGTGGTGGAGGCACCACCGAAGCCGACGGCGCTTCCCGGCGTGAAGGAACTGGTGTCGCTGCGCATCGACCAGGATGTGCTCGAATATTTCCAGGAAGGCGGCGCCGGCTGGCAGGACCGGATCAACGCGGCGTTGCGCAAGGCCGCCGGCAAATAGCCCTCGAAACAGATACGCGCGAATGCGTCCTGTCCTCGCCCGCTTCCGGCTGGTTGTCCTGAGCTGCTTCGGATTGGCGATCGGCGGCTGCCTCGCCGATCCGGCGAGGGCGGATCAGGCGCCGTTCACCTGCACGATCCTGCCGGGCGAGGAGATCGCCAGCATCGCGATGACGAACCCGCTCGCCAGCGACGCTTCCTGCATCGTCACGTGTAGATTCTCGACCACCAAATACGACAACAATCCGCAGATCACCTGTGCCAAGTCGGTGCCCTCGGGCAAGGAAGTGGAGATGTGCCGGCTGACGTCGGGCGGCGACAAATTCGTCAAACTGACCGGAGGCAACGCGGACTGCTTGGGGCTGTCCAACCCCAGTTCCGAATGAAAAAGCCCGGGATGATCCCGGGCTTTTTGCTGTCGATTGTGCGTAGGGCTTTCGCTCGAAAACGCTATTCCCTAGCGAAGCATGCCGCCCATGACGCCGCCGATGAAACGGCCGGCACCCGCCGGATCGGGGCCGCCGCCACCGCTGTGTTGACGCTGCGGCTGCGGTTGACCACCGCCACTATTGGCGCGGCGGCGCGGCTTTTCCTCGTCGCTGGAACTTGCGGTCGGCGGCGCCGCCACGATCTCGGTCAACAGGGCCTTGTGCTGCAGCCTGTTGAGGTAGCCGCTCTTGGGGTAGCCGCGGGCGGCCTGCCAGCGCGTGATCACGGCCCGGGTCGGTGCATCGAAGGTGCCGGACATTTTGGTGTCGAAGCCGAGACCGTTCAGGCGGCGCTGGACGTCGCGGCGCTGGCCCTTGTCGAGGCCAATCTGATCCTCGGTGGTCTGGTTCGCTTCGTCCTTGAACGTCGCCGGATCGATGCCGGTGGTCAGGTTGCGCGTGGCGTTGTCCGGTTTGCTCTCCAGGGAGGCGATCCGTGCCAGCGCCAGCGATTTGAACTGACCGTTGGGATAGCTCGACACGTAGGCGTTGAGCTCTTCCGCCTTGTTGGAGTCCTTGATCGAGCGCCAGAACTCGAGTTCGACGTCGCTGCCCGGTGCGGCGGCGACCACCGCCGGCGTGGTTCCGGGCGCGGCAGGCGCGGGCGCACCGTTGAGGTAAACCGCACCGGTCAGATTGGTGTTGCCCCAGGGCAATTGACCCTTGTTGGTTTCCTCCTGGACCTGCGCGCGGACCTTGGTCATCGCCTGCTGAAGCTCGACGCCGGGCTGGGTGAGGTTGGCGAGCAGCGCGCGGGTGAACGGGCTATTGCCGCCTTCCTTGCCGTCAAGCGCGGTCTGGCCGGGGCCGGTCGCAAACGCGATCAGCGTGCCTTCGCCGGATTTCATTTCGGCAAGGCCAGTCTGCACCGACACGCTGCGGGTGGACGGCGCGTTGGACTTGATCTTGGCGGCGAACGGATTGTCGCGGCAGGCATCGAGCAGCACCAGCTTGACCTTGGCGTCGCTCATGGTCTGGTCGAGCGTGAGATCGATATTGATGGCTGCGCCGAGCTTGACGTCCATTTCCGATTTGATGTCGGCGTCGATCGGCAGCAGATAATTGGTGCCGCCGATGGCGATGCCGTGGCCGGCGTAGAAGAACACTGCCACGTCGGCGCCCTGCGCCTTCTTGCCGAAATCGAGCAGCTTTTCCGTCATCTTGTCGCGGGTCAGGTTGGAGCCTTCCACCACTTCAAAACCGACGTTGCGCAAGGCGGCTGCCATCGCCTTCGCGTCGATCGACGGATTGGGCAACGCGGCGACGTTCTTGTAGGTGCCGTTCCCGACCACGAAGGCAACCCGCCTTTCGGCACTGGCGGCGCCGGCGGTGAAGACCATGCAGATCAGGGAAAGGACGAGGGTTGGGAAGCGCATCAGAAAAATCCCCCTGGCAGAATCGAAAAAGATTTCGGCGGCAACATTGGCCGCAGGTTACACGAAAAAAATCACACCGCGCCAGAAAAATGGGGAGCTTGCCCAAGTCCCTGAAGCCGTGCGATTCGCCGTTAAGCTATTGAATCTACCCGAGACCTCGTGCGATCCAGATCACAATTTGGTGGGTAAAATCCGAATTCAGGTTGCTGCCCGCGCGGGAACCGGATTGGTCGCGCGCAAGTTCAGCAGATTGCCGGCCAGGATCAGGATGGCGCCGAGCACGGTGAACAGGTCGAGCCGCTCCGCATAGATCAGCCAGCCCGCGGTGGCGGTTAAGGGAACCCGCAGGAAATCCATCGGGATCACCACCGTCGCATCGGCATGCAGCAACGCGCGTGCCATGCAGTAGTGGGAGAACGTGCCGCAGAAAGCGATCACGACGACCCAGCCCCAGGCGTTAGCCGGCGGCCACGTCCAGACGTAGAGCGCGGGAAAAAACCCGGCCACAGATTGTATCGCCAGCATCCAGAAAATGATCGCGACCGAATGTTCGGTCCGGGTCAGCGATTTGACCATCGCGATCGAGATGCCGAAGCCGACCGCGGCCGCCAGCGCAATCAATTGTCCGGGATTGACCTCGCCGGTCGCCGGGCGAACGATGACAATGACGCCGACGATGCCGAGCACGATGGCCGCGACCTTCCAGACCGTCATCCGCTCGCCGAGAAACATCGCGGCCAGGATCGCGGTCCAGATCGGCATCGTGAATTCGATCGCCACCACCTGACCGATCGGAATCAGCGTCAGCGCGAAAAACCAGCCGAGCTGCGCGCCGTAGTGAATGAGGTTGCGCGAGATGTGCATGTGCAGCCGCGCGGTTTTCAGGATGGCAAATCCGCCATTGGCGCGGATCATCGGATACAGCAGGAAGAAGCCGATGATCGTGCGCATCTCCATCAGCTGGAACACGTTCAGCTCGCGCATGCCTTCGCGGCCGGCGACCACCACGATCAGCATCAAGGCGAGCCAGCCCGACATCCACAGTGCAGCCAGTGATTTGGAAGGTGTGCGGTCCATGCGCTAGCGGCTGAGTTGGGCTGACTTAGAGGGGCAGGCGGGTATCGGCGAGCGCTCGGCGATTTGCAACGTGCAAATCTGCGGACGCAGCGATGCGCGGGCGCCAATTTCGCTCTGGGAGGCAGTGCGGGATCGGTGCTAAGGATCGGCCCGTCTCAGGAGGACTTATCCATGCGTATCCTACAACCGGCCGAATGGTCGAAACCCCGCGGCTTTTCACATGGTGTCGAGGTCGATGGTCCCGGCAAATGGATCGTGCTGGCCGGCCAGACCGGCGGCGACGAGAAGGGCGACTATCAGCCCGACATGGCCGCCCAGGTCGGCACGGCGCTGAAGCGGATCATCAAACTGCTTGGCGAGGCAGGGGCTGGTCCCGAACACATCGTTCGCCTGACCTGGTATCTGACCAGCCGCAGCGAATATGAGGCGGCGGGCGCCGGGATCGGCGCGGCCTGGAAGGAAACGCTTGGTCGCAACTTCCCGCCATCGACGCTGCTCTACATCGACGGACTGGTCGATGTCAGGGCCAAGGTCGAACTCGAAGTCACCGCTTACGTGCCCAAGTCTTGAATCGGACTTAAGGCGCGCTCGAACAACACAGGAAACATAGACCATGACCAACCGCTCGACTTCAGAAGCCCGATCGACTTCAGCGAGTTTCGTGACGGCCTTCGCAACCGGCTGGCCTGAAGCCCAACCCGACATCATGGTGCTGTCGCTTACGACCCATAACGGGGTGCAGGATTTTGCCTTCAACAAGGAACAGGCCCTGCTGATCGCAAAGACCATCAAGGAGACTGCTGCGAGGCTGGAGAAGCCCAAAACCGGCTAGTAACCGCAAATACCGCTCCTAACGAAAATCGCCCGCTCTTCAGCGGGCGATTTGGTATTTGCGACAGGACGGGCGGACCGCTGCGGCTTTACTTCGAAAGCGAAATGTTGGCGGCGCGGAACTGGCTGTCGGCCCGGATGCTGACGGACTGCTTGTTGCCGGCTGTCTTGAGCGCGATGTTGGCGTTGAAACCGACGGTGACGGCCGTGACCTGGAAGTTGCCGCCGCCGCCGCGGCCCTGCAGGCTGCCGGTAATGCCGCGGCTGGTTTCGCTCCACTGCCCGACAATCGCGCCGCCCTGGTCGACCACGTTGGCCGTCAGATTGAACCTATAGGCGTCGCTCGCGCAGGTGAGGCTCATGTCCATCTTGACGCCCGCAACGTCATAGACCGCGCGGCAACGGATGCGTTCGTTGGATCCGTCGTCCAGCGTGACGGTGCCGCCGCCCGCCCACTTGCCGGCCATGCCGGCGTAAGGCCCGGAGGACTGGGCGTAACTTGCTGGTACTGCAAGCGAAGTCATGAAAAACGCGACGGCTGCAATTGTCAGCCGCCGCGGATAGGCGAAGAATTCTGATGTTCGGCTTGTCTTACTGACGGGACGCTTCCCATCGACCGCTACACGGTACACCAGCTGATGCCCCATTCCATTTCCCCGATCCGGAGTTGCCACTGAGTTGACCGTTCGCATATGCACCATTGATCGAGACTCGCACAAGTCCCCCGGAACTGACGGTGCCGGAAACCGGAGCGCCGGAGCCCGTTACCTTGCCGTCGCTGACAGTGACGGTTGAGGCGGTGCGCGCATCGCAACTGCCGGTTTTGGTGACGACGGTAACCTGCCAAAGCCCGTCATAGGGCTGCTGGGCGGCGGCGGGAGCGGCCGCGAAGGCAGCGGTGGCAAGAAACGAAGTCAAAAACAGCTTGCTGATGCGGTTGGAACGCATGGATCAAATCCCCGAAAGGTGTGTGTGATGAGCGCGTTATCCGGTCACAATGTGTTCAAACTTTGTTGCGCCGCAATAACGCAGAAAGTTCCTAACAATTCAAACACATCAAGGTGAATCCCGTTCCGGCCTCGGAACGAATAAATGCGCGAAATGGGCTTCGATTCGGGTCATGATTCGGGTCCGGGATGCTTAACTGGCTGAAACGGATGGGTTTCCTCGTTCGGTCAGTGCTTGGCGTCGGAAAGCTTTGGCGCGAGGGTGGCGAATTGCTCGTCCTGGGGCCGGGCGGGCAGGGTCTTGTGGATCCTGGCGTAATCGATGACTTCGCCGAGCAGCTTTTGGCCCAGGGGAGCCAGCGCGCGCTCCCAGAGCTCGCGTGCGGTCTCGCCTTTCTTGACGAAAACCCACTCCTGCGCCGCGATCGCGCCGGCGTCCATCCGGTCGGCGAGGTGATAGATGGTGCCGCCGGCGATCGGATCGCCTTCCTTGATGGTCCATTCGACCGCGGCGATGCCGCGGTGCCGGGGCAGCAGCGAGGGGTGATAGCCGATACCGCCGAGCTTGGCGACGGCCAGTGCCTCGCGGGTGATGCGGGCGTGGCTGTGGGCGGTCACGATCAGGTCGCTGTCAGGGGCGATTTCCGCCGCGGTGACGAATCTGGCGTCGGCCTGCACGACGACCTCGACGCCAGCGGCCCTCGCTGCGGCCGCCAGCCGGTCTTCGTTATCGTGGACGACTATCCTCGCGATTTCGACGCCGTGTTCGCGCAGCATGGTGAAGGTCGTCACGCCGAAATGGCGGGAGCCGACGAGGGTGATCCGCATATGTTCCGTCCGTCGTTAGTCAGGCCGATATGCGGATAGCACACCAAAGCCGTCAGACTCGCCGCCGGGGTCGGCGAGTCCGGGTTATCAACAGTCAGGGTTATCAATGAAAGGGCGCGCCGGGCAAGTCGGCGTGCCGACGCCGCAGTTAGTTCCTGCCGGCGCAGCTCGGGTAGGGCGCGGGCTCGCCGGGCACGATCGGACAGACACGAATCGGCTGCAATTGGCGCAACCGCGCCAGCCATTTGGTCTCGTCAATTGCGCTTCGCCCAGTCGCCGGCGCGCGTTCGGCCCATTGCACCGTGTAGTAATCGGCGCTGCCTTTGACGGTGATGATGAGCGTGGTTTCGCTGTGTTTGTCGGCGCTGGTTTCGACCCGGCCGCAGCTTGCCACTGCGACATACGCATCTTGATCGCCGAATTTGGTCGCGCCAAATCCTTGCGCTGCGAAGGTGTCGGGACAGGCCGACTTGAAGCCACCGACCATCGAGCCCGCAAAGCGCTCCGGCGAAACCCCGGCGTTGCCGGCGGCCCCCTTGGCGCCGGTCACCGTGATCATCTGGGTCCAGCTCTTGACCGTCTCGCCCTTCAGCACGGCCTCGCGGACATAGTTCGTCCCTTTGGTGTTCTCGAACACCGTGGCGAAACTGGTCGGCAACGAAAAGGTGACGAGTTGACCGAAGATCGGCGAGATCACCTTGAACGCGGTGGGGGCCGGATTTTGGGCCGATGCCGACGTCGCGAGCAGCGCGCACAAGGCCGCCGAGAAAATCGTCACTCTCGTCATTGGCAGCTTCCTGGCCGACTTCGCCTTGCAATCCGCGCGTCCGATCATAGGCCCGCGACGGCGCACCGACCAGCGTGAGAGCGGTCACATCGGGAGAAACGACGCGGCGATACGTTCGCAAATCAAAGCAGGCCATCAGGCTGCACGAGATCTCATAAGGAACGTGCCACATGAAACGCTTTGTGATTTTTGCCGCGGTTGCGCCGCCGCTCGGGTTCATCGTCGCGTGCTGGGTGATGCTCCAGATCGCCAACTGGGTTGCCGGCGGTCCGAGCACGTTCGACCTTGCACAAGTCGTGATGCTGCCGACGGTCTATTTGGTCGGTCTGATTCCAGCGCTGCTGACCGCGTGGTTCGACCATGTGCTGGTGAAACGCGAGATGCCGTACCGGATCGCGCTGACGGCCTTGTTTGCGTACTTCGTCAGTTACGTGCCGCTGGTTGGCGCATTCCGGATGGGATTCATCCACGAACCATCCGTGGTGCTGCTCGGTGTTGTCGGCGCGGTGCCGGCTGCGGTGTGTTCGTGGCTGGCGATGGAGCGCAGACAGCCGGTTGGCGCGTGATCCCCAAGGAATCTCCAAGGGTCAAGTCAGGATACGAAGCTCCGGCCTACCGGGGGTGCGGGGCTGGCCCTTGACCGGCTGTGACTGACGCGTCGCCACCAATTGAAGCTGGGTTCGCAGGTCGGCGCTGCATTGCTTCATCTGATTGCGCAGTTCGCGGCGCGTAAAGGCGGTGAGGGAGGGATCGGCCAGCTGCTGCCAGGCCGAGCGCAGCCATTCCTGCAGGGCGCGGATATCATTATCAAGGATTACGGGCTGGTTCATGCCGCCGAATCTCCGGATGTGATCGCCGCCAAGTTAGGTCTGATTCGTTTACAGATGCCTACTCCGGTAAATGACGGGCGCGACCTTTACCCCCGGAACGAGCGCCCCACATAAACGTTGGGTCCGCAGCTTTCCCCCCTGGAGATTCAATGTCCGGCCATTCGGCGCTTGTTGGCTTCGCAATGCTGGTCAGCCTGATCGTGCCCGGCAGCGCGTTCGCGCAGTTTCCGCCGCCCGCCGGCTCGGCCGGAGCGGGCAATTCTGCGATCAGCGGCATACCTTACGGTCCGGCCAATCCCAGCGTGGTCGGCGACCCCAGCGGCATCGGAAATGCCTCCCGGATCCCGCCACCCGGCACCAACAGTCCTGCGCCGTCTCCCAGCTACGGTTCGGTCAACGCGTCGCCCTCGGGTTCGCGCGTGGTCGTGCCACCCTATGCGGGCGCGTCACAACGGATCACCGTTCCACGCCAGGGAAGGTCAAAAAGGCCACCCGTGCGCCCGCGCGGCCGGGTTGAGACCAGCACGTTCACCGGGATCTGTCGGGGCTGCTAGCGGCGCGTTGCCACGGGACGCGGCCTTGGGACAAGGCCATGCGTCGCGCCGGAGCCCTGCCTAATGCGGTTGCAGATCGCTCGCCTTCCAGCCGGTGGAAAGCACAAGGAACAAGGCGCGATACGCGTGGTAGCGCGCGGCGGGCCGGGTTTTCTCCCGTCCGCCTGCAATCATTTTCCCGCTCTGATCGCGCACTTGCCAGCAAAAGTTCCGGCGGCGCTTGAAGATGACAAATTGCAGCATCGGAGCCCGGAACACCGCGCGCGGCCCATTATTCCAAAGAAAATGCGAGCAATGCATGTTTCGGTTCATGGCGTGCGCTGCTCCGATTGAGAGCGGGAGGAACGTTCAACGCGTTATGGCCGATTCTCTTCCAAAATATCCGATTCGCAGGCTTGATTGCGGATCGTAGGGGCTGGCCCAGGCGGGTTCGGTATTGTTGCCGACCGGTGCGGATTCCAGCGATTCCAAGAATGAAACCCCCGCCGGCCTGTGAGGATCGGCGGGGGCGAATGGGAAAGATGGTGCGAGGCTGGGGGTTGCCCAGGTGTCGCGCCAAGGACCCGCGTGAAATCAGCCCTATCGAACAGTTCCGGGCAAGACGATTTTGTAAGCAGTGCTGCCTGCGTTTCGTGCACGCTGCGCCAACGCGCGATCTTTGCGCGCGATCTTGGCGGCATCACTCGACCAATCGATCACTCCGCGATGAATGACGTCGTCTTGGTCCCGGAATCGTAGCGCAGCCTGAGCACGTTGAATTTGCACAGGTTGACGTTCTTCCAGAGCACCGATTCATCGTAATTCGCCCAATCCACCTTGATGTTCCAGACGCAGCCGTCCTCGTCCTCGTCCTCATCGAATTCAACGTAAGCGGTGTCCTGGTTCTTCAGGGTCTTGTCGAGTTCGTTCTCCCATTCGTCGAGGCCGTCATCGGGCGAATTGAAACCCAAAAACTTGATCGCATAGCCGGTCTCGTTGATGACCGAGACGTTGCGGTTGTCAGCCCCTAAGGCGGGCGCGGCGGCGAGCGATAGTCCAAGCACAATCAACGCGGATAAAATCGTTTTCATTTGAAATGCTCCTGGCGGCACAAGGCGTGCGGCGACGCGTTTAGCAACCTTTGCGTTCGCGGTCCTCTCACGCAGCGCACGATGATCGTAATCTGGACATCCGTATTCGTCCGGGTTAGCGGCACACGGCTTCGCAATCTATAACGGCGTCGCTAACAGCGGGGGGCAGGGCATTCACTCATCACAGTGAACGCCTTTCCACTGGAGGCTCACGAGGCCCGGACTCCTAGGCACTCCGGGCCTCGTCTACCTCACCCACACATCCGCATATCCGCTCAGCAACCGACGGCGATCTTTTCACCGCTGAGATTGCGAACACTTTCATTCTGCAGCTTCCGCGCGGGTTCATCCGACTGTCGCAAAACCTTCGGGCTGCGGTCAATTTGGACGGGCACCCTTCGTCGCGATTCGACGAGGGCGCCTTCAATGCCGATTGGAATACGCGCGAAGCAAGACCTGACTGGACAGGGCTTGACCAGACGTCAATTGCTGGTTCGGACTGCATCCACCGCTGCGGTCGCAGCATTGGGAAGCGTTGCCAAACCTTATCTCAGCCGCGCCGCGGATCGTCCGCACATCGCCAGCGGGATCGCGTCGGGCGACGTCTCGGCCGATTCCGCGGTGATATGGGCAAGGGCCGATCGGGCCGCGCGCATGCAGGTGGAGTGCTCGATCGACGAGAGCTTCAAGTCCATCCTTCGCGTCGCATCGTCGGAAGCGCTGCCCGAGCATGACTTCACCTCGAAGCTTTTGCTCGAGGGCCTTCCGCGCGGGCATGATATTTTCTATCGGGTGCGTTTCGCTGATATCGGCGAGTCCAGGATTTCGGGTGAGGCGCAGGTCGGCCATTTCCGCACCGCGCCGGTGGCACGACACGCGGTATCGTTTGTCTGGTCGGGCGATACTGCCGGCCAGGGCTGGGGCATCGATCCCGCCCGCGGCGGCATGCGGACTTACAAAACCATGCTCGAAAATCGCCCGGACTTTTTCATCCATTCCGGCGATCACATCTACGCCGACTGTCCGATCGAAGCCGAATTGAAGCTGCCGGGCGGAGGCTTGTGGCGGAACATCGTCACCGAAGACAAATCCGTCGTTGCCCACAGCCTCGCGCAATATCGCGCCAACTACAAATACAATTTGCTCGACGAAAATCTGCGCGCCTTCAACGCGCAAGTGCCGATGCTCGCGCAGTGGGACGATCATGAAGTCACCAATGACTGGGCGCCGATCGGCACCGCTGACGAGACCGGCTACGCCGAAGACGGCAGCTCCCACCTGGTGGCGCGGGCGGCCCGCGCGTTTCATGAATTCATGCCGATCCGCAACCTGGCTGGGCAGGCGGGGCGGATCTATCGCAAGGTCGCCTATGGGCCGCTGCTCGACGTCTTTCTGATCGACATGCGCAGCTATCGCGATTCGACCGGGAATAATCGCGACGACCGCAGCGACACCTGCATTCTCGGCCCGGCGCAACTGGCCTGGCTGAAGCGTGAACTCACGGCCTCCGATGCGACCTGGAAGGTCATCGCCGCCGACATGCCGATCGGATTGATCAGCGAGGATGCGATTGCGCTTGGCGATGGGCCGCCGGAGCGGCGCGAATGCGAGATTGCCGATCTGCTGTCCTTCATGAAGCGCATGGGTGTCAGCAACACAGTGTGGCTGACGGCCGACATGCACTATACGGCCGCGCATCGCTACGATCCGAACCGCGCGGTATTCCAGGATTTCGAGCCGTTCTGGGAGTTCGTCTCCGGGCCACTGCATGCGGGGACCTGGGCGCCCGCCCAGCTGGATAATACGTTCGGACCGGCCGTGGCGTTCCAAAAAGGCTGCAGCGCGGAGCAGGGCGAAAACCTCGCGCCATGTTTCGGACTGCAGTTCTTCGGCCGGGTCGATATCGATGGCCGATCGGAGGTCATGACGGTAACCTTGAAGGATGTCGACAATCGGGATCTATGGTCGGTGGATATCGACCCGCGGCCGGATGGACGGCAGAAGCAAGTGCTGTCTCAACACATCTGACGCAGCAGCAATGTGGATGCGTCTAACTCTGGCCTGGCAGGAGGACGTACTGCCTGGCGATCCGGAAGCGGGAATCCGCGCTGTCCTGACGGAATAGCGCAAGCCTGTCGATCGCGAGGGTCTCGAGGCCGAGCGTGGAAAAACTGTTTCTCAGCATCGCCAGAACGGTCTCCAGGCGGCTTGCGTCGAGCCGGCCGGTCAGCGTCATGTGGAAACGAAACTCTTCCATCACGTAGGGATAGCCCCAGCTGTCGAGATGGGCGCGCTGCGCCGATGTCAGCCGGGAAGGATTGCGGCGCGCACGGTCCGCTTCGGTGAGCGGCGTGCGGAACGCATCGAATTCGCTGACGCAATCGGCCGCAAGGCGGATCAATTCCGCCGGCGGATCAGCCGGGATTACCGCAATGAAGCCACTGATGGAGCCGACCACCGGCCTGATGACCGGAATCGCCCGGGGCGTTGCGGCGAAGGCGGCACACGCCGCGAGGAGTTCGGCTTCAGTCCTTCCTTGTGCCAGCGAGAAGGGCGCCTTCAGCGTGGCGTGAAAGCCGTATTTGCGGGGATCGGCCGTCAGGTTGCGCCAATCCGGCGCAGCGCTGGCGACGTCTTCCGGAAACGGCAGGTCTTCGCCGCCAAAGGCGTCATAGCCAAGCATTTGCGCGCCGAAGCGATTGAGGTCGCTGGCCTGCACCGGGGCGTAGTAGATCGCGTAACGCGGATAATTCGACATTGGCACAGGATACAGGATAGAGGCGTGTCAGGCGGCTGTAATCGCCTTGCGCGGAGCGAGGGTCGAGTTGCGCAGGCGGCCAGCTTCCGTCAGATGCACCAGGCGTCCCGCGGCCATGACGGCGACGACACGCGGCCGCAACGGCAGCTTGTCATCAACGAAGATGATGTCGGCACGCTGGCCGGTGGCAAGAACGCCGCGATCGGTGAGGCCGGCGGCCCGGGCGGGGGCCGACGATATCAGCTGCCAGGCTTGTGCCAGCGGCAGCACGCCATCGGCAGCGAGACGGAACGCTGCCAATAGCTGCGCCGGATAATAATAGTCCGACGCCAGCACCGAGCATAAACCCTTGGCGATCATGTCGGACGCCTTGGTCCAGCCGGTGTGGCTGCCGCCGCGGACGACATTGGGCGCGCCGAACACGATGAAGTCGCCGGCCTCTGCCGCCTCGCGCGCGGTTTCCTCGTTGACCGGAAACTCGGCGATGCCGACGCCCTGCGCCCGAAACGCCTTCCGCATCTCGGGGCTTTCGTCGTCATGCGACAGCATGCGTACATTGGCGTCACGCGCCGCTTTCGCCAGCCGGGCGATTGAGGCCGGCACCTCGTGCGCGCGGCCAACGACGCTCGTCACCAGCAAATCGAACGCCTCGTTCGAAAGCCCGGTGCGTTCGACCATGCGGCTGCGCTTTTGCGGCTTGTCGAGGTTGGCGACCGTCCCATCCATGTGGTCGTTGAATGCGAACAGGTCGATGCGCCCGTCCGACAACCATTCGCTGATCTCGGATTCGGCGTCGAGATTGTAGGTCTCGTGGCGCAGATGGAAGCGGGTGTCGGCCGAAAGCTGCGGCCGCATCGACTCGATTGCTTCCAGCAACCGCCTTGCGTTGTCGCCCGAGCGCAGGCCCGGCTCCCACGACCAGGTCGTGCCGTGGTAGACTGTGGTGATCCCGTTGCTGATCGCCTGCCGGTCGCTGTCACCAAGGGCGACGTCGATCGGGAAATCGACGCCCGGGCGCGGCATCATCTGCCGTTCAAACGCATCGCCATGAAGATCGACGATCCCCGGCAGCACCAGCAAGCCGCCGGCGTCGATGCCCGGCGAAGCGCGGCCCTGGTCGGCGCCGATGGCGCTGATGTCACGGCCTGCGATCCGCAGCGAGGTCTCGTGGATTTCGTGGCCGAGCAGGGCTCGGCCGCCTTCGATGAAAATGTCAGTCACGATGCTGCACCCTGATGCCTGATCTGCGCGCGGACGGAGCCCGCGCCTGCTTCGTATTTTGCCAGAAAATCCTCGACCGTGAGCTTGCGGAAATCGGGTAGGGCGCGGCGCAGCGTCTCATGGTCCCAATTCCACCAGCCAAGCTCGGCGAGCCGACCGGCGACATCTTCCGAGAACCGCCGTTTGATCGGCCGCGCCGGATTGCCGCCGACGATGGTGTAGGCCGGGACGTCCTTGGTCACGATCGCGCCGGCGGCGATCACCGCGCCGGTGCCGACGTTGCGGCCGGGCAGGATGATCGCGCCATGCCCGATCCAGACGTCATGGCCGATATGGATGTGGTGCGCGCGCCGCCATTCGAAGAACCCGGCGTCGTCGCTCTCGCCGGGAAAATAGGCGCTGGCCCGGTACGTGAAGTGCGCCTGCGTCGCGCGGTGCATCGGGTGGTTGCCGGGGTTGATCCGGGTCATCGCCGCGATCGAGCAGAATTTGCCGATGGAAGTGTAGGTGATCTGGGCGTCGTTGACGACGTAGGAATAGTCGTCCATCGACACTTCATGCAGGATCGTGCGCGCGCCGACTTCGCAATAGGCACCGAGCCGGGTGTCGTGCAATTTCGCCGTGGGATCGACGGTCGGGTCGACTGAAAGCATTTTGCCGGCCATACGGGCGTCTCTCCGCGACAAAGATGGTGTCACGATGGCACCTCATCAACGGGCATGATGACATCTTCGTGACGGTTGCATGACTGATGTCGCGGGTGTTCGCGGGTGTGGACGGTCGCTGCACCGTGTCGCGGTTGTCACACAACTGTAAAATCCAATCGTTAGCGATGGTCCACGGTCGGGATTCTGGAGCATTGCATGCTGGTGGTGGAAGGTTTGACGTGCCGTTTCGGCACAAAAGCCGCAGTGGATGATGCGTCATTCTCAATCGCGCCCGGTAGCTTTGTCGGCGTGATTGGCCGCTCCGGTGCCGGCAAGTCGACGCTGCTGCGGATGATCAATCGCCTCGCTGAGCCTTCCGAAGGCCGCATCCTGTTCGAAGGCGTCGACGTCACCGCGCTGCGCGGCAAGGATTTGCGGCAATGGCGCGCCCGCTCGGCGATGATCTTTCAGCAGTTCAATCTGGTCGGCCGGCTCGACGTGCTGACCAATGTGCTGATGGGGCGGCTCGCCGAAATACCGTCCTGGCGTTCGCTGACGCAAACCTGGCCCGAACGGGACAAGGCGCTAGCGATGTCGGCGCTCGAGCAGTTCGACATGGCTTCGCTTGCAGCCCAGCGCGCCGACCAGCTTTCCGGAGGTCAACAGCAGCGGGTCGCGATCGCGCGTGCGCTGGTGCAGGAGCCGGATATCATTCTCGCCGATGAGCCGATCGCTTCGCTCGATCCACGCAACACGCGGATCGTGATGGATGCGCTGCTGCGCATCAACAAGCATTTCGGCATCACCGTGATCTGCAATCTGCATTCGCTCGACCTGGCGCGGACCTATTGCGACCGCCTGATC
Source organism: Bradyrhizobium sp. AUGA SZCCT0176 (assembly GCF_018130145.1). Classification (GTDB taxonomy): domain Bacteria; phylum Pseudomonadota; class Alphaproteobacteria; order Rhizobiales; family Xanthobacteraceae; genus Bradyrhizobium. Next base: position 88,330 of record NZ_JAFCMB010000010.1, read on the forward strand.
GGCATGTCCGCGGGCCGCATCGTGTTCGATGGGGCGCCGGCGACGCTGACGGATCTCATCGCGCGCGAGCTTTACGATCTCGAAGCCAACGACGTCATGGGCGCTGCACCCGCACATGCGCCTGGTGGTGCTGCCGTCCCTGAGCTGGGCACTGCGGCGGCGGCCTGAGCGTTCTTCTGTAACAGGGCGGCCGATTGCAAACCTGCAAACGGCCGAAAAAATCAACACAACAAGAGGGCACACCATGATCAATCGTCGTATCGTTCTGGCCGGCGCAGCCGCGCTGGCGTTTTCGGCCTCCGCCGCCTCTGCGCAGGACTGGAAGGGCAAATATCCGGAACTGACCTTCGCCGTCGTGCCGGCGGAAAACGCCTCGGGCGTGACCGAACGCTGGGCACCGTTCGTCGCCTATCTATCCAAAGAGCTCGGCGTGAAGGTCACGCTGCGCATTGCCAACGACTACGCCGCCGTCATCGAAGGCCAGCGCTCCGGCAACATCCATATCGCCAGCTACGGCTCGGCGTCGTTCGCGCGCGCGCGGATGACCGGCGTCAAGACCGACGCGTTCGCTAACGACATCAATGCCGATGGCTCTACGGGTTATTACTCGGTGTTCTTCGTCAAGGCGTCGAGCCCGTACAAGAACCTCGACCAGCTGAAGGGCAAGAATCTCGCTTTGGTCGATCCGAATTCGACGTCGGGCAACAACGTGCCGCGCTTCGAGCTCGACAAGCTGGGCATCTCCGATGCCGACACGTATTTTGGCAAAGTCGTGTTCAGCGGCAGTCATGAGAACGCCATACTGGCGCTCACGCAGGGCACCGTCGAAGTCGCCGCCAATCAATGGACCACCGACAACGACTCCACGCTGGCCCAGATGCTGACCAAGGGCATGCTAAAGAACGCCGACGGCACAGTGATGAAGAAGGATGATTTCCGGATCGTCCATAAGTCTGCGCCCATTCTCAATGGGCCTTATGCTTATAATTCGGACCTTCCGGACGGCCTGAAGGCCGCCATCGCCAAGGCGTTTGCGGATGCACCGGCCAAGGACAAGGCCGCCTTCGACCGTCTTTCCGACGGCCAGAAAAAGGCATTCAATCCCGCCACGACAAAGGATTGGGACGGCATGATCGACCTGATCAAGTTCGTGGACAATCTTCGCAAGAAGAAGGCGTCCTGATCGATCGGCGGAGCGAGACCAGGCCGGGTCCATGCGACCCGGCCTTTTTCCGTTCAGGACATAACCGGCACAGCAGCCTTCCATGACATCAGCCGTATCCATCCTTCCAGCCCAGCAACTCGCGGTGCTCAACGACGCTTATCGTGCGGCGGTGGCGCGCAAGCGGCTGCGGATGACGCTGGCAACGGCGGTATTCTTCGCGGTTCTCGTCATCGCCGGGATCGGGGCCGAGGTTAATCCGGTAATTTTCGTCAACAAGATCGGAAATTTCGTCAGCTACTTCGACCGCATCGGCACGCTGGAGAGCGGCACGCGGGTCTGGGCCGATATCGGCGAGTGGTTCTGGGGCTGGAAAAAATGGCTGGCGCTGCTCGGCGAGACCGTCCTGATCAGCTACGTCGGTACCCTGGCCGGGGCGATCCTCGCTTTTGCGCTCAATTTTCTGGCCGCTGAAAATACCTCGCCGGCGCCATGGCTGCGATTTACGGTTCGCCGCCTGATGGAGTTCTGCCGTACCGTTCCGGACATCGTGTTTGCGCTGATCTTCGTGATCGCGTTCGGTCTCGGGCCGATGGCCGGGGTTCTTGCTATCATGATCCATTCGGTCGGTGCGCTCGGCAAATTGTATTCCGAAATCGTCGAGAACATCGACATGAAGCCGGTCGAGGGGGTCCGATCGACCGGCGCGAGCTGGATATCGTGCATACGCTTCGCCGTCGTGCCGCAGGTCGCGGCGGGTTTTGCCAGCTACACGTTGCTGCGCTTTGAGATCAACGTGCGCGGCGCTTCGGTGATGGGTTTCGTCGGCGCCGGCGGCATCGGCCAGGAACTCGTCGTTGCCGTCAGGAAATTCTTTTATTCCGACGTCAGCGCGATCCTGCTGATGATCATTGTCACCGTGTTCCTGATCGATATCGGTACCGGATGGGCGCGCGGGCGGCTGTTTGGCAGGGAGGCGCGGGCATGACACGGTTGCCTGCGCCTGACTCCGGGGATTTGCGCGGCCGCTATCCCGAGGTCTTTGACCGGCCGGTTTCCTCCCGTCTCGCGATCCCCGCGATGCTGCTGGCTGCGTTCGGGATCTTCGTGTTCGGGCTGGTCGAGCTGGAGTTTTCGCCGGCGCGGATGCTGGCGGGGCTGAGCCAGCTCGGCTGGATCACGATGATGATGATCCCGCCCGATCCCGGCAGTTCGCTCCCGGTCTATCTCGTTGCGCTCGGTGAAACCCTGTCGATCGCGCTGCTCGGCACCACGCTTGCCGCGTTGCTCGCGCTGCCGGTCAGTCTGCTGGCGGCAAAGAACATCGTTCCGTCGGGTATCTTCCGGTTCCCGGTTCGCCGCTTTCTCGATTCGATCCGCGGCGTCGACACGCTGATCTGGGCGCTGGTCTGGATCAACGTCGTCGGCCTTGGGCCGTTCGCGGGCGTGCTGGCCATTGCGGTGGCGGATTTCGGCGCGTTCGGCAAATTGTTCTCCGAAGCGATCGAGGCCGCCGACCGGAAGCAGGTCGAGGGCATCCGGGCCTCCGGCGGCAATGCGCTGCACGAAATACGGTTTGGGCTGATGCCGCAGGTGCTGCCCGTCATCGCAGGGCAGGTGCTCTATTTCATCGAATCGAACACCCGCTCGGCTACGATCATCGGGATCGTCGGCGCCGGCGGCATTGGATTGCAGCTGGCCGAGCAGATCCGGGTGCTGGAATGGCAGAAAGTCTCATTCCTGATCCTGATGATCCTGGTCGCGGTGGCGGCGATCGACTGGATTTCAGGCAAGCTGCGGTTTGCGATCATCGGCCAGCGCGCGGTGGTCTGATCCAGCGATCTAATCGCTTTCGACGATGAACTCGACGCGCTCGGCGGCGAAGCGCGAGCGCTTGGTTACGATCGGCTGGCCGTCGGGATCGACGTCGGTGCTGTCGACCACCAGCACCGGGCGGCCGAGCGCGAGATCGAGCCGTGCGGCGTCGCTGGCGTCGGCTATGGCGGCGGTGATCCGGGTGGACCACCTGCGGTAATCGCGGATGCCGTAATGTGCGACCAGCTTGGTCATCGAGCGCACGCTGGCGAAGACCTGTCCCGCGTCAGGGAAGCGCTCGGCGGAAAGCCATGAGGTGCTGACGCAGATCGGTGTCCGGTCGGCCAGCCGCAGCGCCTCGATCCGGACCAAGGGTGCGCCCGTCTTCAGCCCGAGTTCCCGCGCCAGTTCACGTGTCGCGACATCGTCGGACGCTTCGATCAACTGGCCGCGCGGTTCATGGCCGCCGGCGCCTACGATCTCGGAAAACCGCGTCCGCGAGCGCAAGGGATAGGCGAGGCGCTGGGTCTCGACATAAGTGCCGCTGCCGCGCTCGGCGCGCACCAGCCCGCGTTCGGCGAGCGTCGCCAGCGCCCGGCGCACGGTATGGCGGTTGACGCGATAGGTTTCGGCGATCTCCATTTCACCCGGCAGCTTTTCGCCCGCGGCGAAGCGGCCCTCCGCAATGGCGCGTTCGATCCCGTCGGCGACCTGCCGCCACAACGCCACACCGGTGGCCGCATCCTGCATGCTCATGGTGTGAATATATCCGGGACGGTCATCCGAAAAAACAACCCTGTTGTCACCAAACAGTCATGGCGTTTGGTTATGAAGTTGTCTATTAGCATAGACAACTTGATTCCGGCAAGGTGGATATGACGGCAACCGAGAACGACAAGCAGGCGCAGCGCAAGGCAGTCATGGCGGTGCTGGCGCATTCCGATCCATCAGAGATATCCGGCCGTCTGGCGGCGATCACGCTGCCTGATCACGAGAATCTGCGCGAGCCGGAGAACGGCCTCGTGATGGTGCGCGGCCGTATCGGCGGCGACGGCTCTGCCTTCAACCTCGGCGAAGCCACGGTATCGCGTGCGGCGGTGCGGCTTTCGACCGGCCAGGTCGGATTCGGCTACACGCTCGGCCGCGACCGCGAGAAAGCGCGGATGATCGCGCTGTGCGACGCCATGGTGCAATCGGATGAATTCGCCGGCCTCATCGAGACAAAGGTGATCGCGCCACTGTGCGCGGCAATGACCGCCACGCGGAACCGCAAGGCGACCGAGGCTGCGGCGACGCGGGTCGATTTCTACACCTTGGTGCGGGGAGAGGGTTGATGACGACGGTTGCCGAACTGCCCGCAGGATTTGCCGACAAGGTGCTGTCAGCGCAATCGACCTTCCGCTCGGTGATGGATGCGATGGCGCGTCCCGGCAGCGTGCAGCGCATTGCGGCCGTCGCCGGCACGCCCGCCGCGATGATGCGCGGCACCGCGGCTATTGCGCTGACCCTGTTCGACCATGATACGCCGATCTGGCTCGACAGCCGGATGTCGGAAGCATCCGATGTCGCCAAATGGCTCAAGTTCCACACCAGCGCGCCTGTGATCGCGGATTCCTCGATCAGCAGCTTTGCCCTGATCGGTAGTCCCCGCGAGCTTCCGGCGCTCGATCGTTTTGCGTTCGGCAGCAATGAATACCCGGATCGTTCGACGACGTTGATCCTGCAGGTCGACAGCCTGTCGCAGGGGCCCGCCCTCGAACTGCGCGGCCCCGGCATCGACGGCACAGCGATCCTGCAGGCCGCGATCCAGCCCCATGATTTGTTCGAACGGCTTGCCGTCAATGTGCCTCTGTTTCCGCGCGGCATCGATGTCGTGCTGGTCCATGACGATGCAATTGTCGCGATACCGCGCACCACGCGGTTCGCGAGGGGAGGCTAGACATGTACGTTGCCGTCAAGGGAGGCGAACGCGCCATCGAGAACGCCCATCGCCTGCTGGCGCATGAGCGGCGCGGCGACCGTGACGTTCCCGAGGTTTCGCTGTCCCAGATATCCGAGCAGTTGTCGCTCGGCGTCGACCGGGTCATGACCGAGGGCTCGTTGTACGACCGCGAACTCGCGTCGCTCGCGATCAAGCAGGCGCGCGGCGACATGATCGAGGCGATCTTCCTGGTCCGCGCGTTCCGCGCCACCCTGCCGCGCTTCGGCGCTACCGAGCCGGTCGATACCGGCGCGATGCAGGTGCGGCGGCGGATTTCCTCGACCTTCAAGGACATTCCCGGCGGGCAAATCCTCGGGCCGACTTTCGATTATACCCATCGTTTGCTGGATCCTCAGCTTGCCGAGGGGTTTTCTCCGGAAACGCCGGAGACGAGCGAAGCGTCGCTCGCGGCGACGCCTCGCGTGACCGACATTCTCGGCCGGGACGGCCTGATCGAGCCGTCGCCTAAGGCAGATGCGGAGACGCCGGTCGGCGACCTCACGCGCGAGCCGCTCAGCTTCCCGGCGGACCGCGACCTGCGCCTGCAGAACCTGGCGCGCGCCGACGAAGGCTTTCTGCTGGCGCTTGGCTATTCCTCGCAGCGCGGTTACGGCCGCAACCATCCGTTTGCCGGCGAAATCCGCTTCGGCGAAGTCGAGATCGAATTCATGGCCGAGGACGTAGGCTTCGCCGTGCCGCTCGGCGCGATCGCGATGACCGAATGCCAGATGGTCAATCAGTTCAAGGGCTCGGCCACCGAAGCGCCGTGTTTCACGCGCGGCTATGGGCTGGCGTTCGGGCAGAGCGAGCGCAAGACCATGTCGATGGCGCTTGTCGACCGCACGCTGCGCGCCCGCGAACTCGGCGAGGAAGTGATCGCGCCGGCCCAGGACGAAGAGTTCGTGATGTCGCATTCGGATAATGTCCAGGCGACCGGTTTTGTCGAACATCTCAAGCTGCCGCACTACGTGGACTTCCAGTCCGAACTCGGCCTGCTGCGCAAATTGCGCAAGGAGTTCGCCGAGGCCACGGAAGCGCCGCCGATGCAGGAGGCTGCGGAATGAACGCGCCGAGGTATAATTTCGCCTATCTCGACGAACAGACCAAACGGATGATCCGCCGCGCGATCCTGAAAGCGATCGCGATCCCCGGCTATCAGGTGCCGTTTGCCAGCCGCGAGATGCCGATGCCCTATGGCTGGGGTACCGGCGGCGTGCAGGTGACCGCGGCGATTCTCGGGCCCGACGACGTGCTGAAGGTGATCGACCAGGGATCCGACGACACCACGAACGCGATCTCGATCCGAAAGTTCTTCGGCAAGACCGCAGGCGTTGCGACCACGACCGCTACGGCTGACGCCACTGTGATCCAGACAAGGCACCGGATTCCCGAAGCGCCGCTGCATGGCGGGCAGGTGTTGGTCTATCAGGTGCCGATCCCCGAGCCGCTGCGGTTCCTCGAGCCGCGCGAGACCGAAACCCGGCGCATGCATGCGCTCGGCGAATACGGCCTGATGCACGTCAAGCTCTACGAGGACATCGCGCGCTTCGGTCATATTGCGACTTCCTACGCCTATCCGGTGAAGGTGAACGCGCGTTACGTAATGGACCCGTCGCCGACGCCGAAATTCGACAATCCGAAGATGGACAACTGCCCGGCGCTGCAATTGTTCGGCGCCGGCCGCGAGAAGCGGATCTACGCGATCCCGCCGCATACCACGGTGGTCTCGCTCGATTTCGAGGATCATCCCTTCACGCGCTACCGTTTCGACGCGCCCTGCGCGCTGTGCGGCGCCGGCGATTCCTATCTCGATGAAATCGTCACCGACGACAAGGGCGGCCGGATGTTCGTCTGTTCCGATACCGATTACTGCGAGAGCCGCCAGTTGACCGGTCATCGCGGCAGCGAAAGCGCGGCACCGCACAAGGAGAGGGCGCATGGCTGAGCAAACTCTCGACGATCAACCGCTGCTGGTTGCCGAAAACCTCGGCAAGACCTATGGCCGGCTGATTGCCTGCCGCGACGTGTCCTTTGCGCTCTATCCCGGCGAGGTGCTGGCCGTGGTCGGCGAGTCCGGGTCGGGCAAGTCGACGCTCTTACAACTGCTGTCGGCGCAACTGGCGCCGACCGCGGGCAGCGTCTCGTACCGGATGCGCGACGGTGTGCTGCGCGATCTCTCCGCGTTGGGCGAGGCCGAGCGGCGCTTCCTGTTCCGCACCGATTGGGGCTTTGTGCATCAGGACCCGGCGCAGGGCCTGCGGATGGCGGTCTCGGCGGGGGCCAATGTCGGCGAGCGGCTGATGGCGGTGGGCTGGAATCACTACGGCCGCATCCGCGACACCGCATCATCCTGGCTGGAGCGCGTCGAGATCGACACCGACCGCATCGACGATGCGCCGCGGACCTATTCCGGCGGCATGCGGCAGCGGTTGCAGATCGCCCGCAATCTCGTCACCGAGCCGCGGCTGGTGTTCATGGACGAGCCGACCGGCGGCCTCGACGTGTCGGTGCAGGCGCGGCTGCTTGATCTGATGCGCAACCTCGTCAGCGAATTGGGTCTCGCGGCCATCGTCGTCACACATGACCTGGCGGTGGCACGGCTGCTCTCGCACCGCGTCATGGTGATGAAGGGCGGCCGGGTCATCGAAACCGGGTTGACCGATCAGGTGCTCGACGATCCCCGCGAACCCTACACCCAGTTGCTCGTCTCCTCGATTTTGCCGGCATGAGTTAGGCCAATGAATGCGATGATCGACATCACCAACGCCGAAAAAACCTTCACCATGCATCTGCAGGGCGGGGTCGAACTACCCGTCGTGCGCGGGGTCTCGTTCCACGTTGTATCAGGCGAATGCGTGGTGCTGTCGGGACCGTCGGGCGCCGGCAAATCCTCGATCCTGAAGATGATCTTCGGGAATTATCGCTGCGATGGCGGGCGGATCGGCATCCGCCACCAGGGCACCGTGATCGATCTCGCCATCGCCGAACCGCGTCAGGTGCTCAGCGTGCGCCGTTCCACCATCGGCTATGTCAGCCAGTTCTTGCGGGCGGTGCCGCGGGTGGCGACCATCGACGTGGTGGCCGAGCCCCTGATCGTGAACGGGATCGTCCGCGCAGAGGCGCGCGCGCAGGCCGGCACGCTGTTGCGCCGCCTCAACATTCCTGAGCGGCTGTGGGCGTTGCCGCCTTCGACGTTCTCGGGCGGCGAGCAGCAGCGCGTCAATATCGCGCGCGGCTTCATTTCCGATCTGCCGATCCTGCTCTTGGACGAGCCGACTGCGTCACTCGACGCCGCCAATCGCGCCGTCGTGGTCGAATTGATCGATCAGAAGAAACATCAGGGGGTGGCGATGGTCGCGATCGTCCATGACGACGAGATACGCCATCTGATCGCGGACCGGATCGTCGATGTGACGTCGTTTGCCTCGGCGGCATAGGGAAGAGAAGTGAGATGAGCGCAACGAAGCACGAAACCATTTTGGGCAATGCCGGCATCATCCTCGCCGATCGCGTGATCGCGCGCGGCTGGGTCGCCATTGCCGATGGCCGCATCGCCGAATTCGGCGAAGGCGATGCCCCCGGGCGAGCTGTGGACGCCGCCGGCGACCTCATCATGCCCGGCCTGATTGAGCTGCACACCGACCATCTCGAAGCGCACTACGTGCCGCGGCCAAAAGTGTTCTGGGATCCGATCGCCGCGGTCGTCTCCTATGACGGACAGCTTGCCACCTCGGGCATCACGACAGTCTTGGATTCGCTGCGGGTCTGGCGCGAGGACGGCGCCGAGGAGGTCGATGGCAGGGCAGGCATACTCGCGAAGGCGATCACGACGGCGCGTGAGGAAAATCTGCTGCGTGCCGATCACTTCCTGCATCTGCGCTGCGAAATCCCGATGCCGAGCGTCGTCGAGGAAGCCAAGGAACTGATCGACCGGCCGGACATCCGGCTGATGTCGTTGATGGACCACACGCCGGGACAGCGCCAGTTCCGCGACGAAGTGAAGCTGCGGGACTATTATCGCGGCAAGGGCGGCGGCATGACGGATGCCGAGCTCGACGTGCTGTTCGAGCGGCGCTTTGCCTATCAGAAGACCTATGCCGCGGCCAATATGCGCGAAATCGTGGCCCTGGCGCATCAATACGCGATACCGCTCGCCAGCCATGACGACACGACAGAGGAAAATGTCATCGACGCTGTGCGCGACCGCGTCGCCGTGGCCGAGTTTCCGACCACGATGGAAGCCGCGCGCGGCCTGCACCAGGCCGGCATCGGCATCCTGATGGGCGCGCCGAACGTGGTGCGCGGCGGCTCGCATTCCGGCAACATCGCCGCCGTCGATCTCGCCCGCGAGGGGCTGCTGGACATCCTGTCGTCCGACTACATTCCCTCGAGCCTGTTGATGGCCGCCCTGCAATTGCCGCGGCATGTTCCCGCCATTGATCTTGCTTCTGCCGTACGCACCGTCACCAAGACGCCGGCCGAGGCCGTGGGGCTTTCGGACCGCGGCGAAATCGCGGTAGGCAAGCGCGCCGATTTGATCCGGGTGCATGTGGCGCGCGACATCCCGGTGGTGCGCAGCGTCTGGCGGGAAGGGCAGCGTGTGGCATGACCGACACTCTCACCACATCAACAGGCCATTCGGACGCGATCGGTCCGGGCCGGCTCATTCTGGTGGTCGGGCCGAGCGGCGCCGGCAAGGATACGCTGCTTGGGCTGGCGAAAGCAGCCTGCGCCGATGACGGCAGCATCGCATTCCCGCGGCGCGTGATCACGCGGCAGGCCTCGGCCTCCGAGGACAATGAAGAGGTCAGCGCCGGCACTTTTGAAGCGGCGCTGGCGCGTGACGAGTACGCCATGCACTGGGAAGCGCACGGCCACCGCTATGCGATATCGCGGGCCATCGACGACGAAATCCGCGCCGGGCACGCTGTTGTCGCCAATGTTTCGCGCACCATCATTCCAGCGATGCGCCAGGCCTATGCCGACGTCACGGTGATCTCGATCACCGCGCCGCCGAACGTTCTTGCGGAACGCCTGGCGATGCGCGCCCGCGGCAGTGACGGCAAGATCGAGCACCGGCTTAGTCGGACGGTGGACGAGGCCGCGCCTGACGTCACCATCGTCAACACCGGCAGCGCCGAGTTTCACGCGCGTCAGCTGGTGCGGGCGATCAAAGGCGAGAAGTGGGACGAGTAAACGGGGGGACGCAAATGTCTGTCATCACGACGATCGAGCAACTCGAAGCGATCTATGGGTTTCCCGGTGAGGCCTCGACGGTCAAGGTCGCGGACCGCGTGACGGCGTCCTATCGGGCGCTGATGGATCAGTCGCCCTTCGTGGCGCTGGCGACCTGCGGACCGGAGGGGCTGGATTGTTCGCCCCGCGGCGATCTGCCCGGCTTCGTGCGCTTCCATGATGAAAAGACACTGATGATGCCGGATCGCCGCGGCAACAACCGCTGCGATTCCCTGCGCAATATCGTGCGAGACCCACGGGTGGCGCTGCTGTTCCTGATCCCGGGCTCGGGCAGCACGCTGCGCGTCAACGGCCGCGCGCATGTTTCCGCCGAGCCCGAGCTGCTGGCGTCGTTCAAGATGGACCGCAAGGCGCCGCGCACCGTGATCGTCATGACGGTGGACGATATCTATTTCCAGTGCGCTCGCGCCATCGTCCGCGCCGATCTCTGGAATCCCGACAAGCGCGTCGATCCGAAGACCTTGCCGACACCAGGCGATATTCTGGCCGAGATGAGCGACAACACCGTGGGCGGCGAGAAATACGACCGCGAATGGCCGGAGCGCGCGCGTCAGACGATGTGGTGACGGCCGGTTCGGAAGCGCCGTTCGCTTTCCGGTTTAACAGCTGCGCCTCTACTCCGGCAGGTCGGTTTCTCTTCGCTGATTTCCGCAGATGCGTTGCTGCGTTGCACGGGGGCATGGGCCGCTATCCTCATCTATTTGGGGGATGCCGCCCGGCTTGACCGGCCTCACGATTATCGTGACACTTCGGGTCGCCAGTCTCCGAAGGGGCGGGGATGGCATTTCCAATAGGGAGGTTTTGATGATCCGTTTTTCAGCTATCGTTGCAATTGCGTTCGCGCTCGCTGTTTTCGTCGGGGGATCGCTTGCGCAGGCCCAGAAGGCCTCAGACCCAAAGAGCCAGCCCGGTAGCGGCCAGTGCCGGCTTTCAAACGGGCAAAAATGCTAATCTGATTCGACCAGCCAGCGCGTAGCGTGGTTGTTCTGGGCTCGCCGGCCCTGCCGGTGAGCCCATTTTCGTAGCCGGTACTACCCTTGATTCGTTACCGCGGGGCCCTGACTTGTGGGGCTGTTGATGAAAGCATTGAACCGCAGCGAGGCCTCGGCAAATCTCTTCAGAAACTCGGCCGTGCTCGCCTCGGCTTCGGGCAAGACATTGTCCACAAGCCCGCCACCCGCAACGGACCCAAGTTCCTCAACGCTCAGTTCGCGATTTTCGCTGTCCATTGTCTCGCACCATTTTTGCAATGTCTCGCAGGCTCCGATCATGGCGGACCACAATCAACGGAGATGTGACGTAAATCACGAAACGAAAGAGGCCGCCGGAGCGGTGGCTTCTTTCACGGGTTCTTGCCCGGTTGAGTGTTCTGAATGGGTCGGCCGGACGGGCGCTAGATTCCGTGGCTATGCCGTATCTTCAGAATCTGAACGGACTTCGGAAGCTCCATCAGAAAATCCTTGTCGCGCTCCAGATGATGGATCCTGGATGGGTCTCCGCCCGTGAACCTGCTCATCGATTCCAGGCTTTCCCAATACGAGATGGTGACAAACTCGGTCTCGTTTTGTCTGTCCTCCCTGAACGTCTGGACGGCAAGGGCCTTCTCGATCAGCGGCTTGATGCCGACCTCGTAATTATAGGCCTCGTACGCGTCTGCCACGTCTGGATTGGTCCTGCCGCGCCAAATGCGGGCGATCTGGGGTTTGGTCATGTTGCGCCTCCGGTCGGAAAACCCGCTTCCGGAAAAACCGTTCCAACAACCCAAACGGGATTCGTCCCTGTTGGGGGCCTGGCATCTGGGCACCTGAACCGGTTGTTAAGAATTCTGCCGGACGAAACAAGCTTGAAACAATCGCGAAACGAAATCGCCATGAACCCCTCGAAATCTCGGTTCGACTAACCCTCGAACAGGAGATGATGACGATGATTAAAGTTGGTTCAAAGGAAGAAGTTGCCCTGCTGCTCGCATTGTTTGGCGTGCTCGATCTGCCGGTTCAGGCGCCGAAGAAGCGCAAATGACACTGCTGGTCGCCCCACTGTTGTTTGTCTTGCTGGGCGTCGGGGCTGTCAAAGCCAAAAAGGCAGGCCTCTCTGGTTGGGAGGTCGTCCTCATGGTCGCCGTCGGCAGCCTGTGCATTCTCGTGGTGACATTGGGAATCCTGATGTGGGGATTTCGCAACTTCGGTTAATTCCGATTGATCAGCCATACGCCTGCGCTGCTAAGCGTCTAAAAGTTGTCATCGGCGCAAAATGTGGATGTTATCGTTTCCGAGGGGCGCCTGTGGGTTGCCGGGTTGTTAGCTATGTGGCCGTTCCTGCCGGCCTATTCGGTCCAAATGCGCTCTCCGCACTGCTTGCATTCAAACATATGAGTGACAACTCCGCTTTCAGATTCCATGATCGTCTTGAGAAGAGTGAGTTTCCCTGCGCAGAAGCGGCAGTCATGGTTTGATTGATCCCGAGCAGTGGCGATCTTCTCAGCTCGAAATAACTCCATGACGCCCCCTTTCCACAAAGGGTAGGGTACGGAGCGCCGGTTTCGTGAGGCGTAATTGGGCAACAAGTCTTGCCCCGGGCGACAAAGTTACAGGCGAAGGCCGGTTGTCCACAGCAATCCACCGCCGCGCCGCCACGCTCGGGTCGTCAACCTTCGTGCCGAAGGAAAAAGAGCCGCAACGCCTTTTGCCGTCAGACGGCCGGCAACCGCCGCCGCCGGCTGCTTCAAAGTCGCCCTAGTTTGCTCTGTCGGGAACCGGACTTTAAGTGATAGATTGGGTCATCATCGGAATGAGCTTGGCAATTACCGATGCAGCCGGTCAAACGTATCGCGCTTCGTTTTTTGGGTGGCATGATCGCGGATCAATGCCGCTTCGGCTGCGTCCCTACGAAGTTTTTCGAGCGAGGCTTGATAATCCTTCACGGGTTTTCAGTCCCGGTGGCTGCGACCTAGTTGTTGAACAGAGCGCACCGACTACGCCGAAGCGACCCGTCGGGATTGAACGTAAGAACCCGCTTGCAAAATCTCATCCGACGCGCGGAAGTGCAGGACAACATCGCTGCCGTCCCATTGCAAATCGATGAGATCGCCGGCACGCGTTTCAACGAACCGTTGATGCCAGTACGCAGTGATAGCGCGCGTGCAGCGCAATTCTTTCTTGCCCCCACAGTCGCATTGCAGGGAAGCATCATCGGCATAACAATCAACAATTAAAAGGTCGCCTGCACGATAGGCATCGAGCCAATCAATCGCGATTGCTATCAGATCAACGGAAGACATCGTCCCATATCCACGCCCGCACGGCTATCATTGCGCGCTCGAAGCGCGCGCAGATATGAGCAAAATTACGCGAAACTCGCTTGTTAACGTGCGCCGACTTTTTGTTGCTTTGCCTCAACCGCGAATGGCACAAACTGCACATGCCAAGGGATGCAAGCGGGTATATCGTGTTGAATTCGCGAACAATGCCCCGTGAGAGCACCGTGCCATGGCAATCGAATTCCTCTATCGCGCAGGCATCATCGCCCTTGGCCTGATAAACGTCGGGCTGGTTGCTGTCCTATTGTTCGCAGGCCGCTAAAGCCGCAGCCGGCGACTTAAAAATAGCGGCTCATCGCCGGATGCATCCGCTCATGACGTCCAGTGCACTAAACGGCCGCCGTCATGGGCAGGGTCTCGGATGTGTGCCTGACTTGACGCTGGCAGCCGAGCGCCGTGCCACCGGCGCACGGCCGCCTCAACACGGATTAGTAGCGCGGGCAAACCCAGTTGCCGTAGGTATCGTAGCCGCAGCCGCCGCCGTAATAGGCCCCTGCCGCCGCAGCGCCAACAGCAGCCGCGCCGACCGCTGCCGCACCGTAGCCCCGACGATACCCGTAGCCGCCATAACCGTAGCGACCGCCGCGCACTGCGACAGCGCCACCCCGAGCGCCTCGAACTGCGACCGCGCCGCCGCGGTAGCCACCACCGTGAAATCCGCCACCACCGCGATAAGCGCCACCGCCGCGACCACGGGCGTAGGCATCGTCTGGGATCAAACTGGCGGTGAGCAGAACAAGTGCCGCAAAAGCAGCAAGAATATAGCGAAGCATGGCTGAACCTCTTTCTACAAACCCTGCCGGACAGGAAATTGCTGCGCTGTCAGTGTGGGGCATTGATGTAGATCAACGGAACTTTTGCCTAAATTCATGGGGCGAGATGTCGGGTGCTGGCGGGGCTGGAACGCAAGCGGCGGGTCAAGGGCGGCGCGGCGCTCCGGCTTTATCTGCCAGCGCGATCTGGTTCGCTTCCGGGGTGAGGCCGGCGCTGTCAAGTGCGGCGCGCCATGCCGGCATCCCGATTACGACTGAAAGTGTGGGGCTGGCGATCAGATAGACGGGCGAGCCACCCTCGCGGAAAGCCATTTCGATATCGGGAAGGAACCGTGGTCTTAAGCGACGGGGACCGCAGCGTACCATGCTGTGCTCAAGCGTGGAGAATGCAATGGCTCCCCTTGGCCTGCCCTGAGATCAGCGCGTTCACGCACGCCTGCAAGCGCTGGACCGGAGTGACCCCAAGCCAGTGTAGCGGTTATCGGCCGCGGGACCGGCGTCGGGATTTTCCTTCGACAGGCATCAGGTCGCCACGTGCCCGTCACTATCCGCCGCAGTAAAGGACAACGGCGATTTCAGCCGCGTTCAGCCGCGACAAATGTACCGAACCAAACCCACAAAGATCGTCAGCGCAATGCGGTGCCAATCGAGGCGCCCGCATCGTTCAGAAGAAACACCGGGTGCCAGCGGAATTTGCGCGGCGCTCAGACGAAGCGGCTGATCGAGGAGCTGTGGGCAACCGTCGGTGTAAATCAATGGCAGTTTCAATCACTCTTGGTCGAACGTCGCGGGTGCCGATCCAGGCGAAGTCTTTGCGCTCGCATGCGCTTAATCTCGTCGTCGAGAGCGTCCATTTCCTCAGTGCGTCGCGCGTTCTTGGATTTCGGCGCATCGGCGGCGCGCAGTTTTTCCAGTGCTTTCTCAACAGAGAGTTTCGGTGTTTCGGCCATGGCAAACCTCATATCCGAGCGAGACACGTTCGGCCCCCATACAACCTCGTAGCGGCGCCGGCTACCGTCAGAACTGACGCGGCGACCCGAATTAGTCTTGGCGATCGCGAAGCTTGCTCCCAGTGCTTCAGATACTGCGCAGGCGTCCGTTGATCTAGATCAACAAGAATGTGCGGCGACGAGTTTTCTTACGCCCCGATGCCCGCCGGGATCACCAGCAGGAGAGGATCCGGAAGGCAACCGGACGGCCCTATTCCGAGGAGCGGCCAACACCATGAACTCTCTGCTAAGGGAGATCCGAGAGACTCCGTTGCTGTGGATGCTGATATTTGTGCCCGCCGTGCTGATCGCAGCCAAGGTTGTGCCGACCGCCCATACGCTCCTGTTTGTGCTCGCAGTTCTCGCAATCGTTCCGCTTGCTGCCCTTCTTAGTCATGCAACCGAAGCCGTCTCCGAAAAGACGGGTGACGCAGTCGGTGGGTTGTTGAATGCAACGCTTGGAAACTTGACCGAGTTGATTATCGCTGTCACTGCGCTGCGAGCCGGAGAGTACATGCTGGTGAAGGCGTCGATTGCCGGCGCTATCGTCACCAACTCGCTTTTCATGCTGGGAGCCTCCTTTATGTTGGGTGGCCTCAGGTATCATGTTCAGGAGTACAATCGTGCAGGAGGCAGGATGCATTCGGCCTTGCTGTTGATGGCGACCATTGCGCTCCTTGCTCCGGCAGCGGTCTCCGAACTCGATTTGGCGCGCGGCGAGGTGATGGCTCAGAATTTCAGCGCCGCCCTGGCCATCCTGCTCATCGTGGCTTACGGATTGAGCTTGCTTTTCTCGCTAAAGACCCACAAGGAACTCTTTGCGAGCGAGGATCACGGCGAGGCGGGGGAAACAAAGTGGCCGATCAACCTAGCGGTCGGAACACTCCTCGCTGTTACCGTGTTGGTGGCGCTGGTAAGTGAAATTTTCGTTGAGTCGGTGCAGCACGCGGCGACGACACTGGGGATGAGCCCGGCTTTCGTCGGGTTCATCATCGTCGCCCTGGTCGGTGCTGCAGCTGAAATGGCCGTGGCCTTTTCCGCGGCGCGCAAGAACCGCCTGGATATGAGCGTTAGCATCGCGCTCGGAAGCGCGTCCCAGATCGCGCTGTTTGTAGCACCGGTGCTGGTGCTCCTGAGTTACGTCGTCGGGCCCAAACCAATGGATCTGCAATTTTGGCCCGGTGCCGTGACCATGGTGATGATCGCGACCGTGACGGCGACCTTCGTTACGAACAGCGGTCGTTCGGCATGGTTCATCGGCGCTCTGTTGATATTCATCTACGCAATATTTGCCATGACACTCTATATGGTTCCGCCCGGATCGCACGGACTGGCGTAATGTAAGGAGTGTTCGATCCTGTAGGAATGAGCGCCGCAGTGTACCGGTTTGAGGGCAACGAAATAGGCGCGACATGCGACTAGGCTCCTACAGCTGCTTCACTGCGTTTCTAGCCATTATCTCGTGCACGTCTCATAGCGCGATCGCGCAGAGCCTTACGCCGTTCCGCTATGAATCCCAGGCGCAACGCCATTGTCCCGGGGACATGATCGTCTGGCTCGATTTCAGAACAGGACGCTATTACCTCAAGGGCCAGAGGCGTTACGCGTCGGGATATACCGGCAGCTTCGTATGCAGGAATGAGGCCCGGAATAGCAGCTACCGGCGCTCGCCCTTGGGCTTGAGGTAGGCCTGAACCGTCGTGAACGAACGCGCCGTGTCTTCCGCGACCTCTCGACACCGCAGTGCGCTCCACGCGCCCCGTGCAGGTTCAGGTCCGGACGGGGCAGTTATTGTCGCGCTGAAAGTGTTTCTAACCGAGCTTCAGTACCAGATGGAGTGTCTGCGGGTCTCGGCGCGCGGCGGGCCTGAAGCCGAACTTTCCGAATACCTTTATCATCGCTGCGTTTTCGGGCAGAACTTCTGCCGTTAATTCTTGCAGCCCGGCATCGCGCGCGAACTTGACGAGATGACGCATCAGGATCGAGCCGATGCCTCGGCCTTGCCAGGTATCGACGACGACAAATGCCATCTCGGCCCGCCCGGGCTCGAAGACAATGTAACGGCCGCCTCCGGCAATCACCTTGCGACTGGCTTCCTCTGTGATCGCGACAATCGCGACATGATTCTTGAAATCGACGTCCATGAAGAAGGCGCGCTCCTTCTCCGAGAAGTGGCGCTTCATGACGAAGAAGCGGCGCTGCAATGATTGCGCGCTGGTCTTTTCGATCGCAGCGAGCATGTCTGCTTCGTCCTCCCGCCGGAGCGCGCGGATTTCGACTTGGCTGCCGTCGCGCAGCAGCTCGCGTCCGGTGTAGTTGATCGGCTCAGACATCGGGCCTCATGTGCTGGCGAACAAGGCTGCCGTCTCGATCGACGTCCGCCGATGAAGCCCGGGCCCGGATTGCGGTCGTTTGATTTGGATCAAGACTTCAGCGCGAAAAGCGGCCGGTAGCTTGACGACAGCATGCCCACTCCCAGATGAGGGCGCGTCCTTGAAAACCTTTCGCCAGCTCCGGTCCGGAGAGGACCTCATCCAGCTTGCGATCCGGCTCGGATTGCTCGCTTTCCTGGTCTACTGGACGTTCGTTCTCATCCGTCCCTTTGTGCCGATCCTGGCCTGGAGCATCGTACTCGCCGTCGCGCTCTATCCTGTCTTTAATCTCCTTTCCAGGCTTCTCGGCGGTCGTCCGAGGCTCGCAGCGGCAATTCTCACCGTCATCAATCTCGCCATCGTCATCGGGCCGGCGACCTGGCTTGGCTTGAGTGCAGTGGAGGGAGTGAAGGATTTCGCCGCAAATCTGAGCGCTGGTAACCTGGCGGTTCCATCTCCGCCGGACGGCGTCAAGAATTGGCCGCTCATCGGTCCTCAGCTTTTCGAGCTCTGGAACCAAGCGTCCGACAACATTCGAGCGGTCCTGCGCGAGGTGGTGCCCCATCTGAAGCCGTTGGCTGGCACCATGCTCGGCCTCGCGGGCAATGCCGGCGTGGGAACGTTCAAGTTTCTCCTGTCTGTGGCGCTGGCCGGCTTTCTCTTTCCCTACGGCTCGCAGCTAGTAGGGGCGGGCAGGGGCTTTCTCCATCGCATCGTGCCCGAACAGAGCGAACATTTTCTGGAACTGGCGGGTACGACCATACGCGCGGTATCCCAGGGCGTCATCGGCGTCGCGATCATCCAGTCCCTTCTGGCGGGCATTGGCTTCAAGCTGGCAGGCATTCCCGGCGCCGGCCTGCTGGCCTTCGTGGTTATGATCCTGACTATCGTGCAGATCGGCGCGGCGATCGTCCTGGTTCCCGTGATCGTCTGGATCTGGATCGACAAGGACTTTACCACAGCGGTTCTGATGACGGTGTTCCTGGGCATCGTCGGCATACTCGACAACATCTTGAAACCGCTCTTGATGGCGCGCGGCCTGACGACGCCGACGGTCGTCATCCTCGTCGGGGTGATAGGAGGAACGCTCGCGCATGGAATTGTTGGTCTCTTTATCGGACCGATCATTCTCTCCGTGTCCTGGGAATTGACGGTCGCCTGGATACGCATCGATCGTACCGACGCGACATTGCCGGATCGACTTTCGAACGTTGACATAAATCAACGTTCGATGCCGCGAGGCTCGTTGAGTGAACTTCCCGACAAGTGAGGTTGAAACATGGCGATGGACAAAGCAACGTTGCCGGGCGGTCCGATGTCAGGGCTAGTCGCTTCGGCTGTAGAGTACATGATGGACGCTGGCCAGCGCAGCGTCCTGTTCCTGGACGTCCTGCGTCAACGCGGCGATCAGTATCGGGAACACGTCGCGCAAACGGCACCGCATGTCCTGCAATACTCCGCCGAACTGATCACCGACGGCCGCAAGCTGGATGAACCGGTGAATTATGCGCTCGTGCGCATCATTCCGCCCAAAGGCGTCGAAATAGATCTCGACCGGCGACCGTTCATCGTGGTCGATCCCCGCGCCGGGCATGGCCCGGGAATCGGGGGATTCAAGGCGGACAGCGAAATCGGCGTTGCGATGAAAGCGGGTCATCCCTGCTATTTCATCGGATTCCTGCCCGAGCCGATGCCTGGACAAACAATCGAGCGCATCGCGCGCGCCGAAGCCGTGTTCATCGAGACGGTCATCAGCCGCCATCCGCAGGCCGACGGCAAGCCTTGCGTGATCGGAAACTGCCAGGCCGGCTGGGCCGTCATGATCCTGGCGTCGCTGCGGCCGGAACTGTTCGGACCCATCATCATTGCAGGCGCGCCGCTTGCCTATTGGGCAGGCGTGCATGGCAAAAACCCGATGCGCTATTCGGGTGGCCTGCTCGGAGGAAGCTGGCTAACCGCGCTGACGAGCGATCTCGGAGCCGGCAAATTCGACGGCGCCTGGCTCGTGCAAAACTTCGAGAGTCAAAATCCTTCGAACACGCTTTGGACCAAGCAGTACAACGTCTATTCAAAGGTGGATAGCGAGGCCGACCGATATCTCGAATTCGAACGCTGGTGGGGCGGGCACGTCAATCTGAACGCCGAGGAAATCCAGTTCATCGTCGATGAACTGTTCGTCGGCAATAATCTCGCCGCCGGTCGGATCACGACGTCTGACGGTCAGCCGGTCGATTTGCGCAATATCAGATCACCGATCGTGGTATTTTGCTCAAAGGGGGACAATATTACCCCGCCGCAACAGGCATTGGATTGGATCCTCGATCTCTATGCAGACGTCGACGAAATCAGGGCCTACGGTCAGACGATTGTCTACACGGTTCACGAGAGTGTCGGCCATCTCGGCATTTTCGTTTCCGGCGGCATTGCCAAAAAGGAACACGCTGAATTTTCCAGCAATATCGATCTGATCGATGTCCTGCCGCCCGGTCTCTACGAAGCAACTTTCGAGGCCAAGGGCACCGATACGACGAATGCCGACCTCGCCGCCGGCCAGTGGGTGATGCGCTGCGAGGCGCGGACGCTCGACGACATCCGTGCCATGGGCGGCAATTCTCCCGAGGATGAGCGGCGGTTTGCCGCCGCCAAGCGCGTTTCGGAAATCAATCTCACGGCCTACAAGAAGTACCTCCAGCCCTGGATCAAGGGCATGGTGAAGCCTCAGGCAGCGGAGATGATGCGCAATCTGCATCCGTTGCGGCTTCAGTATGAAGCTTTCAGCAGCCGGAATCCGTTCATGGCGATGGTGAAGTCGCTGG
This sequence comes from Bradyrhizobium sp. AUGA SZCCT0176, assembly GCF_018130145.1. GTDB lineage: Bacteria > Pseudomonadota > Alphaproteobacteria > Rhizobiales > Xanthobacteraceae > Bradyrhizobium. Next base: position 108,810 of record NZ_JAFCMB010000010.1, read on the forward strand.
CGGAGCGGGTGAGCGAGGATCGCAAGCAGGTCTCGACAGACAATCCCTTCGTTGCCTTTCAGGAGCAGATCTCCAAGCAGATCGTCAATGCGCTGGACAGTTGGCGGGATTCGCAGGAGGCGCTCAGCGAGGCGACCTTCCTTGCGGTCTACGGCTCGCCGGCGTTGCAAGCGGCTGTCGGAATCGACCCGCAATCGGCCCCATCGCGCCGGCAGGAAATGTCTGCAGCACACCGTGAAATGCTCCAGAGGCGGATAGCCGAGCTGAAATCCAAAATCAGCGAAGGCGGCCTTCGCGAAGCGGCCATTCGCGGTCTTCTGTATGTCGGGTCGGCGAGGGGGATGGTGGACGAGCGGAGCCTAGAAGCATTGCGCAACGTTCGCCGTAGCGACTCCGGAGCGCGGCTAACGCTGACAGAGTTCAAGATGCTGGTCCGCGAGCAATTTTTCATGCTTCTGCTGGATCAGGAGGGAGCACTGGCCGCGATACCGAAGCTCTTGCCCGACAATGCAAAAGCACGCCAGGCGGCTTTCGCAGCGATTCGCGAAGTGCTGTCCGCGAGTGCCGCAATATCGGGAGAGGTCGCGAAGCGTCTGAAGCGTGTTGCCAAACTGTTCGGCGTCGATGCGGGCGAATTTTCGGATAAGGCTTCGAAGGGCGCCCCTTTCGATCCGAAGGCGAAGGCATCGTAGCGTTTACTGGAAAGATCCGGAGCGACATCATGAAAGCCATGCCAGCCGATTCAGGAAAAGCGCGCTCTCCGAGCAAGTATGACCGTCTGATCGCCGCGGCCAAGGCGGTGCCACCGGCGCCGACCATTGTCGTGCATCCCTGCGATGAAACCTCGCTGCGCGGCGCCGTCGACAGCGCGGCGGCGGGCATTATCCGGCCGGTGTTGGTCGGGCCTGAAGGAAAAATCAGGGATACGGCCAGCAAATACGGCCTCGATATTTCCGGCTTCGAGATCGTCGATGCCCTGCACAGCGAGGCCGCGGCTGCAAAGGGTGTTGAGCTCATCCATGCCGCCAAGGGCGAGATGCTGATGAAGGGCAGCCTGCACACCGACGAGTTGATGCGTAGCGTCACGGCAAAGGTGGACGGCCTGCGGACTGACCGGCGGATCAGCCATGTGTTCGTGATGGATGTGCCGGCCTATGCCGAGACGCTCTTTGTAACGGACGCGGCCATCAACATCTTTCCAGATCTCGATGCCAAGCGGGACATCATCCAGAACGCGATTGATCTCTATACGCAAGCCGGCTTCGGCAAATCACCTCGTGTGGCGATCCTGTCCGCCGTCGAAACCGTTACCTCCAAGATTCCATCCACGATCGAGGCAGCGGCGCTCTGCAAGATGGCGGATCGCGGGCAGATCACCGGGGGCGTGCTCGACGGACCACTTGCCTTCGACAATGCGATCGATGTGGAAGCGGCACGGATCAAGGGAATCAAATCCGAGGTTGCCGGCCGGGCGCAGATCCTGCTCGTTCCCGACCTCGAAGCCGGCAACATGCTGGCGAAGAATCTCGCCTACTTCGCCAAGGCGGATAGTGCCGGCATCGTGCTCGGCGCCCGGGTGCCCGTCGTTCTGACGTCGCGTGCGGACACAGCGCGCGCGCGGATGGCGTCCTGCGCGGTTGCGGCTCTCTATGCAAATGCAAGGCGCCAGCGTGCTCCAAATGTTGCCGCGTGATTGCCATGGATACGATCCTCGTCGTCAATGCTGGCTCCTCGAGCGTCAAGTTCCAGATCTTTTCGGTCGAGGGAGAGGGAAAGCTAAAGCGGCTGATCAAGGGCCAAATGGATGGCATTGGCAGTCGTCCTCGCTTGCGGGCGAGTGGCGCGGACAGTGATCCATTGGCCGACCGCGCCTATCCGATCGAAGCGGTTCCGGATGTTCCGGCCGCGATGGGTATCGCAGGCGGATGGCTGCGCGACGAACTTCGCATTAGCCCGATGGCCGTCGGTCATCGCGTCGTTCATGGCGGTCCGGACTTTGACCGGCCGGTGCTGATTGACCACGGCGTCGTAGCCCGGTTGGAGCGGTTCGTCGCGCTGGCCCCGCTTCATCAGCCGCATAATTTGGCCCCGATCCGGTCGCTGCTGGCCAATTTTCCAGCTCTTCCGCAAGTGGCCTGTTTCGACACCGCGTTTCACCGCACGCACGACGCCGTGGCTGACTACTATGCAATTCCGCATCAGCTTCATGCCGAGGGCGTGCGGCGTTACGGATTTCACGGTCTCTCATACGAATATGTCGCGAAGACCTTGCCGCAAGTCGCACCCGCAATCGCAAAGGGGCGGGTGATTGTCGCCCATCTCGGTAGCGGCGCCTCCATGTGTGCGCTGAAGGGGGGACGCAGCATTGAGAGCACCATGGGGTTCACCGCCCTCGACGGGCTGCCCATGGGAACGCGCCCGGGGCAAATCGACCCTGGGGTCCTGCTCTATCTGATCTCCGAAAAGGGAATGGCGGCCGCCAATGTCCAGAACTTCCTCTACCGCGATTGCGGATTGAAGGGGCTCTCGGGCATCAGCAACGATATGCGTGAACTGGAAGCTAGCGAGGATCCCAAGGCGAAACTGGCGGTCGACTATTTCGTTTATCGCATCGGCCTCAACGCCGGCATGCTTGCGGCCGCGTTGCAGGGGCTGGACGCTTTCGTCTTTACCGCCGGTATCGGGGAAAACTCGGTGGCTATCCGGGCACGCATCGCCGACCAACTGAGGTGGCTTGGGGTGACCCTCGACGAGGCCGAGAATTCCCGCCACGCGCGCCTGATATCCCGTTCCGACAGCCGTATTCCGGTCTACGTCATACCGACCGACGAGGAGCTGATGATCGCGCAGCATACATTGTCGCTGCTGTTGAACACGCCATCGTCCAGCGCCAGGCATGAGAGGGTGTCATGATTCCCGTATTCCCGGATTCCAAGGTCGCCCTGAAGGGCAAGAAAGGCCTGATCGTCGGCATCGCCAACGACCAATCGATCGCATGGGGGTGCGCCAAGGCCTTTCGTGCACTCGGGGCTGATCTCGCCGTGACCTATCTGAACGAGCGTGCCAAAAAATACGTCGAGCCGCTCGCACAGGCATTGGAGGCGCCGATCTTCATGCCAATGGATGTCATGGTCGAGGGCCAGACGGAGCAGGTGTTCGAACGGATCGGGAAGGAATGGGGCCAGCTCGATTTCCTGCTGCACTCGATCGCCTTCTCTCCGAAGGAGGCGCTCCATGGACGCGTGGTGGACGTCGGCCGCGACGGCTTCCTCAAGACGATGGACGTTTCGTGCTGGTCGTTCATGCGAATGGCCCATCTGGCCGAACCGTTGATGAAGAATGGTGGAACCATGTTCACCATGACCTATTACGGCAGCCAGATGGTGGTGGAGAACTACAATGTGATGGGTGTGGCGAAAGCGGCGCTCGAAGCAGCCGTTCGCTACATGGCCGCGGAGCTGGGCCCGAAGGGCATCCGCGTTCACGCGATTTCACCCGGGCCGCTCGCCACGCGCGCAGCGTCGGGGATTCCCGAATTCGACGAACTGATGGACAAGGCGCAATCGAAGGCGCCGGCGCGCAGTCTCGTCAGTATCGACGACGTCGGCAACGCAACCGCATTTCTGGCGCTCGACGGCGCCAAACTCATCACGGGCGGCGTGCATTATGTCGACGGCGGCTATCACATCATCGACTGAGTGCGTTTGACGCGGTCCGCCGCGCCGCCTAGCGATAGTGCAGGGCGATCAGCTCGGCGACGCACGCGGGGCGCTTGCCGCCCTCGATCTCGATCACGAGATGATAGTTCACGCGCAAGCCATCCGGCGGCACGTCTTCCGCTTCCGCGACCGTAACGCGGCCGCGCAGCCTTGAACCCGCCGGAACCGGCGCAAGATACCGTATCCTGTCCGCCCCGTAGTTCAGGGTGTTGCGCAGACCTTTCAGCCCGATCACCGATCGAATGAAGAGCGGCGCGAGCGCGAGCGACAACAGTCCGTGAGCGATGGTGGTGCCGCCTGGCAACTCCTTCTTCGCGCGCGCCTGGTCGATATGGATCCACTGCTCGTCGCAGGTCGCTTCCGCGAACTGGTTGATACGTTGCTGCGAGACTTCGACCCAGTCGCTTGTGCCGATCTCGGTGCCGAGAGCGGATTTGATCTCGTTGAAGTCGCTGAATATCCGCATGCTCGTTACCTTGTCAGATCCTCATTTCGGGGACCGTATCGGGAATGACGAGCTCGGCATCCGTTACGGCGATGACCTCGGCGATGCTGACACTCGGCGCGGTTTCCAGCAGGGTCGCTTTACCCTCCGGGAAGGCGATGACGGCCATGTCAGTCACGACCAAACTTACCGGCCTTGTCGACGTCAGCGGCAGGGTACATTTGGCGACGATCTTCGATTTGCCCTTAGCAGCATGCTGCATGGCGACGATAACCCGCTTGGCGCCGCTGACGAGGTCCATTGCCCCGCCCATGCCCGGCACCATCTTGCCGGGGATCATCCAGTTGGCGAGATGTCCATGCGCGTCGACCTGCAGGCCGCCGAGGACCGTCACATCGACATGGCCGCCGCGGATCAATCCGAAGGATATCGCGCTGTCGAAGGTGCTGGCACCCGGCAGAGCGCTGATCGGGCGTCCGCCCGCGTCTGTCAGAAGCGGATGAGCCATGCCTTGCTCCGGCACCGGTCCTGTACCGATCAATCCGTTTTCCGACTGAAAGAACACCGTAAGCTCCGGTGGAACGTAGTTGGCGACCAGCGTTGGAATGCCGATCCCCAGGTTCACGAGATCGCCGGTATGGAGCTCCCGCGCGACGCGCCGGGCGATGATCGTCTGTGCATCCATGGTTCACCTGTTTGTAATCAGGTAATCGACGAGCGGCGCCGGGGTCATGACGTGATCGGGTGCGATGACGCCCACGGGCACGATGTGCTCCGCCGTTACGATCACGGTGTCGGCCGCCATCGCCATCACCGGGTTGAAATTGCGTGCGGTCAGCGCGTAGGTGAGGTTGCCGAGGTAATCGGCCAGAAAGGCGTGGACCAAAGCAAATTGCGCCCGCAGCGCAGTCTCGAGCAGAAACGTCGTTCCGTTTACCTCGATCTGGCGCTTGCCTTCGGCCACCGAGGTGCCGACGCCGGTTGGCGTGAGTACGCCTCCGAGACCGCAACCACCCGCGCGAATGCGTTCGACGAAGGTCCCTTGGGGTACGAGGTCGACGGCGAGCTGATCGGCCAGCATCTGCTGCTGCGCCTTCGGATTGAGGCCGATGTGGCTTGCGGTGAGGCGCGAGACGAGTGTCGCATCGAACAGTTTGCCAACGCCTTTGCCGGGTACCGCAGCGTCGTTGCTGATCAGCGAAAGACGGCTCTTTTGTTGCCTGACGACCTCGTCAAGCAGGCGCTCCGGCGTTCCGACGCCCATGAACCCGCCGACCATGATGCTCGCCCCGGCCGGGATCATCGCAACGGCTTCTTCGACGGAAACTGCCCTCATGATTGAAACTCCAGTCGATCAATGAAAGGGCGGAAGTAGCAGCGATGATGAGGAGGGCCGTCGCCACATCTTTGATCTGCGTCAAGGCTTTCCGCTATTCCGCGCAGGGAATGGTAATGTCGACGCCTTTGAGCGCTTGCGCCCATAACGGGCGAATCTGCCACAAGGCGGCGGGTGTCTCTACCTCAAAGAGTTGAAGTCAGTTCCAAGGCCGGCAGAGGCGCTTGATGGCCCTTACCGGTCCCTCCAGCAAGAGAAAGCGATGGCGCTTCAATTCCTGATCGGCTTCGTCGTCAGCGTGATCAACATTATGATCCATGCGCTGGTGACAGTCGGTGCGGTCGGCATTGCCCGCTCCGCGGGATTGCGGCACCGCGAGCGGCCGAGATTGCACTTGATGACCGTGATGGTTGGAACTGCGGCGGCCCTGATGGTGGCGCACACGCTGGAGGTCTTTGTTTGGGCGCTAGCCTATTCGCTCGTCGGTGCGGCCCCTGCCGACAGCGATCTGCTCTATTTCGCCTTCGTAAATTACACCACCCTCGGTTACGGAGATATCACGCCTGTACAAGCCTGGCGACTGACCGGGCCGATGACCGCAATGAACGGTATCCTGATGTTCGGCTGGTCAACCGCGGTTCTGTTCGAGGTGCTCCGCAAGACGCTCGAGCGCTTCGCGTCGATCGGCGCTCCCGGTTTCAGTTCTGCAGATCGAGGGTAGCGAGCTGCCGTCGATTCAGAAGGACAATCTGGCGCTGATTGCTGCCGATGAATCCGATGATGCCGTGTTCATGCAGCCGCGATAGTGCACGAGACACCGTTTCCAGTGTCAGCCCCAGATAGTCGGCAATGTCGCGCCGCGACATCGGCAGTGGCATGACGCCTGCCGCCGTAAGTCGTCGGTCCATCTCGATCAGGAAGGCGGCGACGCGCTCCAGAGAAGTCTTGCGACCGAGCAGCAGCATGTGGTTCTCCGCATGCTGCAGATTGTCCGTGGTCATGCTGAGCAGGTTCCGCGAGACCATGGCATCGCTCTCCGCCACCATCTCGAGGCTCCGCCGTTTGATCAGGCGAACCGTGGTGCTCACGATCGCCTCTGCCGTAAACCGATGCTCGTTTCCGTTTTCCAGTCCGAAGATGTCGCCGACGAGGTGGAATGCGCCGATCTGGCGACGGCCGTCCGAAAGCAGCTTGTAGCTTCGCACTGCGCCCGTCTTGACCTGATAGACGTAGTCCGCAGGCTCCGTTTCCCCGTAGATTTCGGTACCTTTCTTGTAGGTAAATTCGTTTAAACTTACTTTTGGATTTGAATCACTCGTTATTCCGAGTTCGCCGAGAGAGGTGGGACGGGGGGTCGGATCGGTCGTGATACGGACAAACATGACCAACTCCTGTACGGTAACCCGTTATTGGGCGTGGTCGGCCTTCTGAATATTTTGTGGGAAGGTATGCGCTCCGTTGGGGTAGCTAATCTTCTGCGAAGGCAACATTTTTTACTATTGTCTGAAGGTTCATTGTACCAAAGGACAGGTCTATAATACGGCGCCAGAGAAGACAGCTCTCGGGACGGATACCGTCCCCTGGTCTTGGCGTTTGAATGTTCTGCTATGCCAACGTTTTTGGGCAGTAGTGTTTGATCAGATCGATTGCTCGCCGCCGCAAGGATGCAGCATGCGCTGGAGACGATCGCGATGGATGTGGGCCCCAACCCCTCAGGTGGGAGCGAGATGTCAGTTCGAGTGACGGCTAGGAGGGGACATTGCCTGGCCTTGTTTACGTGGTGGATGACGATGCTTCGTTTCGGACAGCGATTGCACGCCGGCTGAAATTTGCTGGCTATGACGTCGAAACATACGCATCGGCCCAACAACTGCTCGATCGTCTGCCGGCTTCTGAAAAGCCCGGATGCATCCTGCTTGACGTGAAATTGCCCGGACTGAACGGGCTGGAGTTGCAAAGCCGCCTCATCGAGCTCCGGTCGATCCTGCCGATCGTCTTCGTCACCGGCCATGCCGACACCCCGACGATCGTACAGGCAATCAAGGCAGGCGCCGAGGATTTCCTGACCAAGCCGGCATCATCAGAGCAACTGCTCGCAGCGATCGAGCGCGCCTTGGCGCGCTATGAGTTGGCACGCAGCCAACGAGGCGCGCTAGATACGGCTCTTGCTCATCTTGCGACACTGACGCCGCGTGAGCGACAGGTCTTCGATTCGATCGTGCGCGGCAAGATCAACAAGGAAATTGCCAGGGAACTGGGAACGACCGAGCGCACGGTGAAAGCGCATCGTCATGAAGTGATGGAAAAGATGCAGGTGCACTCGCTCGCGGAACTGGTCTCGAGCGCGGAACGGCTCGGCCTTATCGGTCGCAACGAAAGTTTAGGCAGCTAGCCGGCGTGCAGCGAAATCCTGGCGCAATTGTCGCCTCATTCGTCGATGTCCTGTTCGAACGTCTGCGCTGGCGCTCCCTGATGGGCCGGCGCAAACTGACCAAGCGGCAGCGACGTGGAGAGCGTCAACAGGCTCGAATCCACGAATTCTAGTCGCAGCGTCTGACCCGAAGCCATTTCCTTGACCATCTTTGGATCTGCCATGCTGCCCGCGATGCAGGCATTGGTGAGGCACCAGGTATAAGGCACGAGATGGGGCTCGCCTTGGTCGATCGTAAGCTTGACCGGCGTCGGCAGATACATGCCGACGGGGGAGAACACCTGCAGCCGTGCAGTGGCGTCGCCTTCACGCTCGACGATATCGACGCGGACCGCCACCTGGCCGGTCGCGAACGTGCCGGTAATCGAAATCCGACAGATCATTTTTGCGCCGCCTGGCTTGAAGCACAGTTTTTTCCAGCCTCCATAAGCGATGTCCTTTACCTCTCGCTGCCCGCGGGGCGCAATTTCGGTGTCCGCAGGTTTCGGCGCGGCGGTCGGGTCTGGTTGTGACGCAGCAGGCCGGTGAGATGCCAGGCTCGCGACAGCAGCCAACAATAGGGCCACGAAGGTGGGGATCGCACAATTGCTTCCGCGGTGCGGTTCGATGCGATGTGAGCGTGACATGGGTGGCCTCCAAGCGTGGCGTTACCTATCCCTGTTCGTCGAGAAACTTCGTCACGAGCGGCGACCAGATCGGTATGGCATCGTGAGAGCCGATAAAGAAATGTCCATCGTTACCGAATGGCGGCACCAAATGGTACTCGGCCTTGCCGCCAGCTGCGGTAAAGGCCTCGTGCATGCGTTTGGACAGGGTAGGGCCGAAGAAGGTATCGTTCTCGATGTAGATCCACAGCATCGGCACCCGCGATGTGCGGCCGAACTCACCGGTCACTTCCACCAGTTTGTCCGGCGCGCAATTGTTGTTCGGCTTGCCGTCTACACGTCCGCCACGGCCGGCGGCGAAGGTGATGATTGCCTTGACCTGGGGCGGGTTCAGGCTTGAAAGCGCGATCGAGGCCCAACCGCCGGCGGATTGCCCGACCACAATGACGCCGTTCGGCACGATGCGCTTCTCGGCGATCATGTAGTCGATGATCCAGAGGTCAACCTGCGCAACCGCAAGGCCAGGAGCGCGGAAATTGGGATTGCTGCACTTTCCGACTTTCGAGAAGAACGGGCCGTAGAGTCCATGCTCGGGTATGTCGATGGCCGCGGCGCCGTAGCCGGTGCCGACGGGGGCCACCACGAGGTAGCCGCGTTTGGCAAACCACTTGGCGGCATCGCGAAACTCCACAAGAGGAAAAAAGCTGCGGCCGGTCGGGGTCATTGAAACGCCATGGTTCATGATCACGAGCGGGAACGGCCCATCGCCGACCGGCCGCACCAGGTAGGCGAACATCGGAAGCGGCAGCGGCAGCGCCCAGATCTCTTCCTGGATAGGGCGCGACGTGGCCTGATCGTCCGCACGCGATGGCGTGATCAGATTTGCGAAAAGCAGCAGTAACGTAGCGAGGCCCCGGAAGCTCTGCTGACACATGTCACGACTCCCTCGATGTGGCGACCTGCGCAAATCTAACCAACGAGGCAACGCTGGAGATGGCCTGCCTGACAGTGTCCATGGTCGCATTCCCCCGGCGCATCTATCGATCGTGCATCAATTTGAATCCCGGAATTCGTCGAAAGCTTGATCCAGATCAATTCGCGTCGGGCTCGAGGTGTCGCCTATGATCACCGGCAATCTGCGCCAGGCGACTGAGGGAGTGTTCGCCGTGGTCTCCGGGCAACTCGGCTCGCTTCACCGCCCCGGCATCCTTGCAGCATTGTGCGTCGCTTTTGGTATTGGGGCGGCTGTCGGCGCCTACGCAATGAAGCTTATCCCGGACCTCGCGATTGGCCTGCCCGTGCTGGTGCTGCTGGTCGTCCTGTTTCGCTGCGAGACACTCAATGAGGGGCGCCTATGAAGTCGCGCTCGTTTCCGCGAACGGGCTGGACACGGATTTTTCCGCCGTTGACCTGGCTTGCTGAATACAGGAGGGCTTGGTTACGCCATGATGCGATCGCCGGCGTGACGCTCGCCGCCTATGCGATCCCGGTGTCACTGGCCTATGCGGGCCTTGCCGGGTTGCCGCCCCAGGTCGGCATTTACGGCTACATGCTTGGCGGCTTGGGCTACGCTCTCCTTGGATCGTCCCGCCAGCTTGCGGTCGGCCCAACCTCCGCAATCTCGCTCATGATCGCCGGCAGCGTCGGGGCGCTCGCCGGAGGGGACGCGATGCGCTTCGCACAGATCGCGAGCCTTTCGGCATTCGCGGTGGCGCTGCTTTGCCTGATCGCCTGGCTTTTCAAGCTCAGCATTCTCGTCCGTCTGGTCAGCGACAGCATTCTCGTCGGCTTCAAGGCGGGGGCCGGACTCACAATCATCATGAGCCAGTTGCCGAGCCTGTTCGGCGTGGCCGGTGGTGGCCACAACTTCTTCGACCGGGCCATCAGGCTTGCAGGGCAGGTCGGCGACACCAATCTGCTCGTATTGGCAATTGGAGTTGCAGCGATCCTGCTCCTGCTCCTCGGTGAACGGTTTTTATCGGGCAGGCCGGTCGGGCTCGCCGTGGTGGCGCTGTCAATCCTGATGGCAACCGTGTTCGCCCTTCCGGCACTGGGCGTACCTGTTACCGGAAACATCCCGGAAGGATTGCCGGCTTTCGAGGTGCCCACTTTCGGGATGCTGGAATTCCAGGAGTTGTTTCCAATAGCGGCCGGATGCCTGCTGCTGGCCTATATAGAAGGTGTTTCGGCGGCCCGGAGCTTTGCCGCAAAGCATGGATACAACCTTGATGTCCGGCAGGAATTTCTGGGGCTGGGGGCCGCCAACCTCGCGGTTGCGTTTGGCCACGGCTATCCCGTGGCCGGCGGATTGTCGCAATCCGCCGTCAACGACACGGCGGGAGCGCGCACGCCCCTGGCATTGGTGTTTTGCTCGTCTGCCCTCGCACTCTGCTTGCTTTTCTTTACGGGATTGCTGACCAACCTTCCCAAGGCGGTGTTGGCTGGCATTGTCTTTGTTGCCGTTTACAGACTGGTCGACATCCGCGCGCTGCTTCGCATGTGGACAGTAAGCCGCATCGACTTCTATGCCGCGGTTATCGCGCTGGTGTCCGTGCTGCTGCTCGGGATCCTCCAAGGTGTGCTGCTCGCCGCCCTTGCATCCATCTTCCTGCTGCTTGGGCGGGCGTCGCAGCCCAACATCGCGTTTCTCGGGCGACTTCCTGGATCGGGCCGCTATTCCGACAGCGCCAGGCATGAGGGTGTGGAGCCGCTGGTTGGTGTCATCGCGTTCCGCCCTGAAGCCTCGCTGCTCTACATCAATGCCGAGACGATTCTGGAGACGGTTTTGAGGGCGCTGCGAAAATCGTCTGACGTCAGGATGGTTGCCTGCGATCTTTCGGCATCCCCCTACATCGATCTGGCCGGGGCACGGATGCTGCTCGATCTCCATGACGAGCTGGCGTCGCGTCACGTAGCGTTCTGCATCGTCGGTGCCCATGCGCAGTTGCGTGACCTGTTGCGGGCGGAAGGGCTGGCGGAGAAGACGGACAGCAGCGAATGGCTCCGCACACTCGACAGTGTGCTGGGCGAGAGCAATGCCAGCGAACGATCCGGTCTCCGTGAGGGACGGTCGCCTGGACCGTGAAGCGCGGCATTCGTCGCAGCTTGGCGAGTTCGAGTCGAGGGAGTGCGCCCCTTGACTTGGATCAAGGGAGTGGGCGGGCAGTGGGTAAATGTCCAGCGACGCCAGTCCCGTATAGACCGGATCGATCCGTTCTCTCCCTCTCGGTCCGTTCGAAGCTGCTGGCTTTCGGAGCGTGACACTTCAGAGGAATAAACGCATGAAAAAGTTTGGCATAAGCGTCGCCCTGGTTGCCTTGCTCGTGGGCGCGACTGGTACCAGTACGCCATCCCGAGCTGAAACCGGCCAGGTCGCGGTCGTCTTCACCAAAGGCGGGTTCATCGTCGGAGTCGGAGGCGGCGAGGGTGTGCTCGTGCTCCGAGGCAAGCGCTATCCGTTCACCGTATCCGGCATGAGCGTCGGCTTCACCATCGGAGCCTCGACCACCAAGCTTGTCGGACGGGCCCTCAATCTGAAGGGACCGGCTTCGATCGAAGGCTCGTATGGCGCTGTCGGAGCAGGTGGCGCCGTTGCGGCTGGCGCCGGAGGTGTTCAATTGCAGAATGCCAACGGCGTCATCCTGCAGCTGAGCGGCCCGAAGGTCGGCGCCGAAGTATCGGCTGCAGTTGGCGGGGTAACGATACGTTTGAAATAGAGCCGAACCGGTCGGGCCGCGCAATTGCGCAGCCCAATCTGTTCAGTAGCGCTCTGCCACGAAAGTCATCTCGCTCGAGCCAGCCTGGTCGTCATAGCGTCCTTTGCCGGAACGCTTCGGCAGTTTGACGTTTTCCTTTTGCACGCGCTTGTGCGGGATCAGATCCATCGGGCTCAGCTTCCATTGCCGCAGCGGATCGTTAATTCTGGCCTTGAAGCGGCGCTCCTGCTCGTCCATTCCGACCTTGAGTCAGAGCTTGATCAGGATGACGCCGCCCTCGATGATGTACTTCTCCATCTGGGGACAGAGCAAAAGGAATCGCTCGTGCCGGCGCGGTTGTACCAGCCGCGGTCGAAGATCACGATCTCGCCTGCAGCCGGAAAATGCTGCATGTAGCGCTGAAGAAACAGTTGCGTCTTCTCGCGATCCGACGGCGCCGGCAAGGCGGCCACGCGAAACACGCGTGGACTGACCGTTTCCGTGATCGCCTTGATCGTGCCGCCCTTGCCAGCGGCGTCCCGGCCCTCGAACAGGATAATGACCCGAAGCTTGTTTTCTTTCACCCATTCCTGGAGATGGCGAAGCTCGACCTGGAGCTTTCCCAGTTCTTTTTCATAGTCCTTGCGTTTCATTCCTTCCGTGTGTCCGTCGGCGGACGTGGTCACCGTTCCGTTGTTTCAAGCCAGATCCGCCCGAACTGCCCTCAGTCTCCCCAGGCAATGGTGATGGCGACGTCGCCTGGAACACCTCCCGAGTAATCGATGATCTGGTAGCTGATGCGATAGCCGCGCGGTTTCAGGTAGTCGGTCCAGAGCTGGAATATTTCCTTCGGAATCCCCGTCAGTGTATTCTCCCAGCCCGGCTCCTGCTGATTGATGGCGCGGCCCTTGTCGGTGCACAGCGTGTTGGGGAACCGATAGACCTGCACTTCCGTCAATCCGTTTCGCACCGCCCGCTGGATAACGGCCGAGGCGAGCTGGATCTTTTCTTCCTCGGATTTGCCCGACGGACGGCTCAGCCGCTCGATCAGGACGCGTTTTTCGGTTTCGGCGGCAGCGGCAAGGCGCGCGTATTGTTCTGCCTTTTCGGCCTCCTTGAGGGCGGCTTCCGTCCGGATCTGTTTCACGCTGGGAATGAGATTATCGATGCTGCCAGGCATGATTGATGGCTCCTGAGTGGGTGTTCTGCCTCTGCGTTGCCAAAGCTAGGTGACGGCGACGTCGTTCCCTTGATCCAAATCAAGCAATTCGCATCGGGGAGGCCCGCACTGTTTCGCGCGGTCTGCGCGAACGGCCAGTTCCGGCTTGGGAGAGGGCGTTGAGCGGTCACTGACAGGGGCTCGAGAGAAATCCAATGACTGTGCTTCGAAACCTGGCCCTCGCGGCGGCAGTCTCACTCTGCTCTGCCTTGCTACCACCGCATCGGGCGAATGCGTTCGAGCTCACCGGTGCATGGGCCACGAGTGCGGACCAATGCGCCAAGGTGTTCACCCGCAAGGGACGCGCAAACAGGGTGAGTTTCACGAATTTCTCCGGCGTGTACGGTGGCGGCTTCATCGCCGAATCCGATCGCCTGAAAGGCAAGCTTGAAAATTGCCTGATCAAGTCGAGGAAGGAGGATGGTCAAACCATCAACCTGGTGGTCGCTTGCGCCTCAGGCATCATGCTTTCAAACGTCCAGTTCTTCCTGAAGGTGATCGATGACAACACCATCTCCCGGGAGTTTCCAGGCATGGAAGGAATGGATGTGAAGTATCACCGCTGCCAGATCTAGCCGCAGGAGCTTGCTATTGCTCCTCCTGCGTGCAGATCGGAGGACGCCTGCGGTCGGGTCACGACGCGCTGTTAACGTCGTCCGACCCGGCTGAGGGGTTGGCTGCAGTGTCGCTCGCGCTGGGAATGTGCTCGAATGCAGCCGTTCGAACTGCCGGGGTAGGTGGATGAGCGCACGCGTCCCGACCGCAGCGATCAACCCGGGCTGGCCAGTCCTGGCCGTCCGTCTCTGCGTCTGCCTGTTGGTCCTGGCAGCCATGCTGCCCGGACCGGCAAGCGGCGAGCCGCGCGGCGAACCCAAACGTGTGCTGATGCTGCACTCGTTCGGGCGCGACTTTCTGCCGTGGAGCGCATTTGCCCGCACCATCCGGACCGAGCTCGAGCAGCAATCGCCGTGGCCACTGGAGCTTCAGGAGCACAATCTACTGTCGGCACGGGTCAACAACCCGGGACCGGAAGCGCCGTTTGTCGACTATCTGCGGTCACTTTACTCCGGCCGTCCGCCGGACATCGTGGTGAGCATTGGCGCACCTGCGGCCCGGTTTGTTCAGAAATATCGGGCACAGCTTTTCCCTGAAACGCCCATGGTGCTGACGGCGGTCGAGCAGCGACTGGTGAACCGAACGGACCTGACCGACAACGACACCGTGATCGCGGTCTACAACGATTTCTCAGCCTTTTTCGACAGCATTCTTCAGGTCCTGCCGGACACGCAGACGATTGCCGTGGTCATAGGCGCCTCGCCCCTGGAGAAATTCTGGCTCGAGGAGGTAAAGAGGGAAGGCAAGCCCTTCGAAAGCCGGGTCGCATTCGTCTGGTATGCCGATCTCTCCTTTGCGGAAATACTCAAGCGGGCGTCGATGCTCCCGCCACATACTGTTCTGTTCTGGGGCTTGATGTCGATCGATGGTGCAGGTGTCGCCCATGAGGGCGATCTCGCCTTGCGCAACCTTCGTGCGATCGCCAACGCCCCGATCTTTTCTTTCCAGGAAGCCTATTTCGGCCGAGATACCGTCGGCGGCCCGATGCATTCAATCAACGAATCGAGCGAAAGAACCGTCAATGCCGCCATCCGCATTCTCGGTGGCGGGAAACCAGCCGATATCAAGGTGCAGCCGATCGGATTTGCATCGCCAAAGTACGACTGGCGGGAGATGCAGCGCTGGGGCATCAGCGAGAGCAACCTGCCCCCGGGGAGTGAAATCTTGTTTCGTGAGCCCGGCATATGGGAGAGATATAGTTGGCAGCTGTCGCTGATTGCGTGCGTAATCCTGATCCAGGGAGGGTTGATCGGCGGATTGCTCCGTGAACGGAGTCGCCGCCGTTTCGCCGAAGTCGAATCGCGTCAACGCCTGGCGGAGCTTGCACACCTCAACCGCTATTCGGCTGTCGGCGAACTGACGACTTCGATCGCGCATGAGATAAATCAGCCGCTTGGCTCCATCCTTACCAACGCCGAGACGGCCGAACTCATGCTGAAGAGCTCTTCACCGAATCTCGATGAAGTCAGGGAAATTCTCGTTGACATCAAGCGTGACGATCAGCGCGCCAGTGAAGTGATACGTCGCCTACGCAGCGTGCTGAAGAAAACACCTTTTGAAATGCGAGATATCGAGCTGAACGAGACGGTACGGCAAGTGATCGGATTTGTCGCAGCCATGGCCCACGGCCGCGATATCGCACTGAAGTGCTGCACGGCCTCGGCGGGCCTGCACGTCAAGGGCGATGCTGTTCAGCTGCAGCAGGTTTTTCTGAATCTGATGATCAATGCGATGGATGCGATATCCGAAGTGGAGGCGAAGAAGCGCGAAGTTTGCGTAACCACGAGCCTTTCGGGCGCCAGTGCGGAAATCAGGATTAGCGACACCGGCGCCGGTATCGCGACCGGCGATCTCAAGAAGGTCTTCGATCCGTTTTTCACGACAAAGCCGCAAGGCATGGGCATGGGACTTGCGATCGCCCGCACCATCGTCGAAGCGCATCACGGACAGATTTCTGCGGAAAATCAGCCGCTCGGCGGCGCGCTTTTCACAATCAGGCTTCCGATCGCTCGCGATCGATCAACGTCGGCCTGATATACGCCCGCCACGCTGCTCTTGCGGCGCAGCAAGGCGGTACCGCAGGTTCCTTGATCTTTATCAAAGAACGACCTCGCCTCGGACCGATTCTTGCCGCGATGAGCCCAAGGAGGGGCGTGATGTTCCGCTGCGGCAAGACCCTTATCGCACTCGCGTTGCTAATCGCGAATCCTGTCGCCGTCTCCGCTCAAACGACCGACAATCCGCCTGCTCCGAGTAGTTCGGCGCAACCGACCAGCCAACAGCCGCCGAGTGCGGAACTGCTGAAGCCCGAACAACTCGAGGCGCTGGTTGCGCCGATTGCACTCTATCCCGACGAGTTGCTGGCAAATGTGCTGGCGGCATCGACCTATCCGCTAGAGGTGGTACAGGCCGATCGTTGGCTCAAGGAACACAAAATCTTGAAAGGCGATGCGTTGAAGAAGGAGGTCGAGAAGCAGTCGTGGGACAATAGCGTCAAGGCGCTCACGAGCACCGCGGACGTCATTTCGATGATGAGCGATAAGGTCGACTGGACCAAGAACCTCGGCGATGCCGTGCTCGTGCAGCAGCCGGATGTGATGGATGCGATCCAGCGCCTCCGCTCCAAGGCCTATGACAACAAGAAGCTGGTCACCACCAAGCAACAGAAGGTCAGCGTTCAAACCCAGGAAAACAAGCAGGCGATCGTCATCGAGCAGGCCGATCCCAATACGATGTACGTGCCGTACTACGATCCGGCGACCGTTTATGGAGCCTGGCCTTATGCGGAATATCCACCCTATTACTTCGGGTACCCGTCCTATATCGGCGCCGGAGTGATCGCGGCCGGTCTCGCCTTCGGTACAGCCTGGGCGATCGGACGCTGGGGCAATTACTGGGGCGGTGGATTCAACTGGGGCAACCGCAACGTCTACGTCAACCACTTCAACAGGACGACCAACATCGGGAACAATTGGCAGCACAACCCGGCGCATCGCCAGGGCGTGCGATACAACAACGCGAACGTTCAGCAGCGCTTCGGTAACAACAACCTGAAGGCGGGCGCCTCCAATCGGATGGATTTCCGCGGCCGCGACGGACAGCAGGTGCTTCGTCCAGGGCAGGATCGGCCGGGCGCTGGCGATCGGGCAGGTGATCGCGTCGGCGACCGGGCGGGGGACCGTGGTGGCGATCGTGTCGGGGATCGCGGCGGCAATCGGCCGAGCACGGCGGATCGTGCCAAAGCCGGCGGCGGAGATCGTGCCAAGGCGGCCAAGGGTGGCGGCGATCGCGCGAAGGCCGCCAATCGCGGAGGTGGCGGTGGCCGCGGCTCGGCCATGAATGTGTCGTCGGGCAGGGCTGCTGCGGCGCAATCGGCCCGTGGCCGGGCAAGTATGGCGAGCATGGGCCCGCACGGCGGCGGTCCGAGCTTCGCCGGGCGGGGCGGCGGCGGTGCGGCATTTGCCGGTGGAGGAGGTGGCTTCCGCGGCGGCGGAGGTGGCGGCGGCTTCCGTGGTGGTGGTGGCGGCGGCGGAAGGCGCTCCGACATCGAACTGAAGCATGATGTCGTCCTGCTCGGTCATCTCGCTAATGGTCTCGGCTATTACCGCTTCAGCTATCTCGGCAGCAGCAAGCCCTATGTCGGCGTCATCGCGCAGGAAGTGCAGACCGTGGCGCCAGAGGCCGTGACCCGCGGTCCGGACGGCTATCTCCGCGTCCGCTACGAACAGCTGGGATTAAAACTGCGCTCCTACACCGACTGGCTTGGTAGCGGCGCAAAGATTCCGACTCCAGCGGAGGTCTTGCCATGATCATGCTTAAACCGCTCGGTCGCGCGGCTTTGGTGGGCATCGCTGCAATCGTGGCAGTGGCGCTGTTGACCACTTCTGTGTCCCGGGCGCAGCAGGCCTATCCCTCGCCGGAGGATGCCGCGGCGGCGCTGGCTGCCGCAGTCAAGACCGGGACGAGGAGCGCGATACTCAAAGTCCTCGGCAAAGACGGGAAAGACATTGTCGAGTCCGGTGATGACGTTGCCGATGCTGAGATGCGCCAGCGGTTCCTGTCCGCCTATGACGCCAAACATTCCATCAAGGCCGAGGGAAACAAGAAGGCTACGCTCGTCCTCGGCGCGGACGATTTTCCATTCCCGATTCCCTTGGTGAACAACAGGACGGGCTGGGAGTTCGACCCGGCTGCGGGGCGTATCGAAATTCTGTATCGTCGCATCGGACGCAATGAACTGGACGCGATTCAAACCTCGCTGGCTTACGTGGATGCGCAGAACGAATATGCCGAAAAGGATCGCACCGGCGAGGGGGTAGGGGTCTACGCACAACACATCGTCAGTAGCCCGGGCAAGAAGGATGGGCTGTTCTGGCGCGACGATCGCGAGCCGAGCCCGCTGGGCGAATTGGCGGCGCAGGCCTCTGCCGAAGGGTACAAGGTCGGAGAGCAGGCGGCACCCTACCACGGCTATTATTATCGAATTTTGAAGGGCCAGGGATCCAACGCGCCGGGTGGAGCTTTGAACTACGTCGTCAAGGGGAAAATGATCGGCGGCTTCGCGCTGATCGCATACCCCGCCGAGTACGGAAATTCCGGCGTCATGACCTTCATGGTCAATCATGCCGGTACCGTCTACCAGAAGGATCTCGGAACACGTACCGATAGCATCGCCAAGCGCGTTTACTTGTTCGACCCGGATCAGACCTGGAAGAAGGTGGATGTGGCGGCTCCTTAAGCGCAGGAAAGCTGAAGCGATGTCATGGTTGGTTCGGATCGCTGTGGTCGCGCTTTTCGCCGCTGTTCTTCCGGCGACATCGCTCGCGCAGGCGCCCGGCTATGTTCGCGTCAAGCTTCTCAAGGCGGGCTTGATGGTGGGCGCCGGTGGCGGCAGCGGCGTCCTGACGTACCGCGGTCGCGACTATCCGTTCCGAGTATCCGGTCTCAGCCTGGGTGTAACGGCTGGAGCATCGGTCAGCCGGTTGGAAGGATGGGCTTCGGGCATTAGGCAGGTCAGCGACTTCGCCGGTACCTATAGCTCCGTCGGTGGCGGGGGCACCTTCGTCGGTGGATTCGGAGGCGTTCAGTTAGGGAATGAGAAGGGCGTAAAGATCGCCCTGCAAGGACCCCGGGCAGGGATGGAGTTCGCCGCGAACCTCAGCGAGGTCAGGATTTCACTGAAATGAGTTCACTCAGCCGCCGTCGGGGAGTCCCGTTCTTGCTACGATCTTTCATTTGCTTGACCTAGATCAAAGGTGGAGGTGCCAGCGCTCCGATGGTCAGGCCACGCGCCGAATTGCGACGCTGCACATCGCGGGCGCCCAACCAATCAGTCTAAGCGGTGGGAGAAGCACCATGAAGGCAAGCGCAGCCCTGAGGAAGGAAGCTGATGCCGGAGATTGCTGGAACGGTTTTCGGCCTGGAGACTGGCTCAGCTCCATCAACGTTCGCGACTTCATCGTCCGCAACGTGACGCCCTACACAGGCGACGAAGCTTTTCTCGCCGGACCGTCGCAGCGCACCAAGGCCGTCTGGGCGAAATTGCAGCCGTATTTCACCGAGGAAAGAAAAAAGGGAGTGCTTGCGGTAGATGCTCAAACTCCCTCGACATTGCTTGCCCACAAGGCCGGCTATATCGATCGTGACAACGAAATCGTCGTGGGTCTTCAGACCGACCAGCCTTTCAAGCGGGCGATTTTTCCCTTCGGTGGGTTGCGGATGGTCGAGGCGGGCCTCAAGGCCGCGGGCTTCGAGCCCGACCCGGCTGTCCACAAGGCTTTCACGAACTACCGAAAATCGCATAACGACGGCGTCTTCGACGCCTATACGCCCGAGATCATGAATTGCCGACGGTCCGGGATTATCACGGGCCTGCCGGATGCTTATGGCCGCGGCCGCATTATCGGGGACTACCGGCGGGTAGCTCTTTACGGGATCGATCGGCTTCTCGAGGCCAAGCGTGCCGAGCGTAAACAGATCGACGGCATGTGGCCGAGCGATGACATCATTCGGCTGCGCGAAGAACTATCCGACCAGATGCGCGCGCTCGAGGACCTTGCTTCGATGGCGAAGCTATACGGCCACGACATATCGAAGCCCGCCCACAATGCCCAGGAAGCATTCCAATGGACCTACTTTGCCTATCTGGGGGCGATCAAGGAGGCCAATGGGGCGGCAATGTCCATCGGACGCATATCGAGCTTCCTGGACATCTACATCGAACGGGACCTGAAGGCGGGCGTTCTCGACGAAGGCAGAGCTCAGGAACTCTGGGATCAGCTGGTTCAGAAGCTCCGTATCGTTCGTTTCCTGCGTACGCCCGACTACGACGCGCTATTCAGCGGAGACCCCTATTGGGCGACCGAGTGTGTCGGCGGTATGGATCTGGACGGGCGCACGCTGGTGACCAAGAGCAGCTATCGCATGTTGCACACGCTTTCAAATCTTGGCCCGGCACCCGAACCGAACATTACGGTTCTCTGGTCCAGCCATATGCCCACAACATTCAAGCGCTATTGCGCCAAGGTCAGCCGCGATACGTCATCCCTTCAGTACGAGAACGACGATCTGATGCGTCCGTTCTGGGGTGACGATTACGGCATTGCCTGCTGCGTTTCAGCGATGCGCCTGGGCAAGCAGATGCAGTTTTTCGGCGCCCGCGTAAACCTGGCGAAGGCGCTGCTGTACGCGATCAATGGCGGCCGCGACGAGGTCTCAGGCG
Organism: Bradyrhizobium sp. AUGA SZCCT0176; assembly: GCF_018130145.1. Classification (GTDB taxonomy): domain Bacteria; phylum Pseudomonadota; class Alphaproteobacteria; order Rhizobiales; family Xanthobacteraceae; genus Bradyrhizobium. The sequence goes on from NZ_JAFCMB010000010.1 coordinate 129,596, forward strand.
AGCAGGTCGCCCCCGAAACGCTGCCGGTCGCGGGCGACTTCCTCGACTACGACGACGTGATGGCCAAGTTCGATACCACCATGGAGTGGCTGGCACGCACATACGTGCACGCGATGAACTGCATCCACTACATGCACGACAAGTACTTCTACGAACGCCTGGAGATGGCGCTTCACGATCGCGACATTCTCAGAACCATGGCATTCGGCATCGCCGGCCTCTCGGTGGTGGCCGACAGCCTCAGCGCGATCAAGTACGGAAAGATCCGCGTCGCCCGCGATGAGAAAGGATTGGTGGTTGACTACCAGAACGAGGGGAACAAGGCGACGCCGCAGTTCGGCAACAACGATGACCGCGTCGATCAAATCGCGTCGGACATCGTCACCAGCTTCATGGGGAAGATACGAAAGCACCCCACCTACCGCAACGCGACGCACACACAGAGCGTGCTCACCATCACTTCGAACGTGGTGTACGGCAAGGCTACGGGAAACACCCCCGATGGCCGCCGCAAGGGCGAGCCGTTCGGGCCGGGCGCAAATCCGATGCACGGCCGGGACAGCCATGGCTGGCTCGCCTCCTGCCTGTCCGTTGCCAAGCTTCCTTACAAGGACGCACAGGACGGCATCAGCTACACGGTCTCCGTCGCTCCACAGAAGGCGCACCTGTCCGAGACTCAGTTGATCGATGAAGCCGTCAAGGCGTTCGACGTCTATTTCGATCGTGGCGGGTTCCACATGAACCTGAACGTGATCGACAAGGACACGCTCGAGGACGCCATGAAGAACCCGGACAAGTACCCGCAGCTCACCATTCGAGTCTCGGGCTACGCCGTCAACTTCGTTCGTCTGACGCCGGAGCAGCAGCGAGATGTGATCAGCCGCACTTTCCACGGCCAGATCTGAATCGAGGTGCACCATGTCGACGGTGCAGACACTTGAACCCGGAAGCCGTCATGACCTCCGGGTAGGGATTTCACCCGACGCGCCCGACGAAAGCCAGTTCAAGGACGAGAAGGGCGCGTTCGGATATTGCCATTCCTACGAAACCTCGTCCCGATACGACGGGCCGGGGCTGCGCGTGGTGCTGTTCGTCTCCGGCTGCCTCTTGCGCTGCACGTACTGCCACAATCCGGATACCTGGCATCTGAAGGACGGGACCTACGTTTCGGCCGATCACGTGCTCCGTCGGCTGGGCGATTTCGCGCCCGCCCTTCGCTCGCTCGGCGGGGGCCTGACCATTTCCGGCGGCGAGGCGATGGTCCAGTTGGCGTTCACGCGGCGGATATTCGCCGGCGCGAAAGCAATGGGCCTGCACACGGCCATCCAGACCTCCGGATTTCTGGGCGATCGCGTCGATGAAGAATACCTGTCGAACATTGACCTCGTCCTGCTCGACATCAAGAGTTCGGATCCCGAGACGTACCGACGGGTGACGGGCCGCGATCTCGCGCCGACGCTGCGCTTCGCCGAGCGGCTGGCTTCGCTGTCGAAGCCGACGTGGATCCGCTTCACGCTCGTCCCCGGAGAGACCGACGATCCCGCCAACGTCGAGGGCATCGCCCGGTTCGTCGCGCCGATGAAGAACGTTGAATGGGTCGAGGTGCAGCCGTTCCACCAGATGGGCGCCTTCAAGTGGAAGGCGATGGGGCTCGACTACAAGCTTCTCGATACTCCGACGGCCGGCCGGGAGCTGGTGGATCGGGTGATCGGGCAATTCCGCGCGGCAGGCTGCCGGGTGCGCTGACGACAGACTGGGGAGACCGGACATCATGTTGGACCTTGTTCGCGAGATCATCGGAAGTCAGCCGATACTGACGGCGTTTCTCGCGATCGGGTTGGGCTACCTGGTCGGTCAGATCAGTATCGGGGGATTTTCTCTCGGCGTCGGCGCCGTTCTTTTCGTGGGCCTTGCCATCGGTGCGTTCGCCCCCAAAGCCCAGATCATTGGACCAATCGGGCTGACAGGACTGATCATGTTCCTGTATGGGATCGGGATCCTCTACGGCAGGCAGTTCTTCGAAGGCATGTTCGGCGTCGGGCAGAAGTACAATCTGCTGGCGCTTGTCGGATGCATAGCCAGCTTGATCGTTGCGCTTGGGCTCGGGCACATTTTCGGTATCAAGATCGGACATACGCTCGGCATCTATGCCGGATCAATGACGAGCACCGCCACACTCCAGGCTGCGCTCGACGTTATGAAGAACAAGGATCCGTCGATCGGCTATTCCATTGCCTACCCCTTCGGGGTCATCGGTCCGATCCTGTGCATTTACTTTATGACCCAGATCGTAAAGCCGAAATTTCCGGCCAAGGCGCAGCGGTTCCACATGGGCGAAATTTCAATCGGTGAAAGCCATGCCGGAAAGCGACTCGACGAACTGACGACGGCGCTCGGCGGTGTGCGGGTCACGATGGTTCGAAAGGGCGGACACAACTTCGTTCCTGCAGCCGATACCGTCTTGACCGCGGGCGATGCCATTCTCGTGGTCGCGGAGGAGAATGAAGCAATTGCCAGGGCGGCCGCCACGCTTGGAAAACTGGAGCCCGGCCGCTTGGCCAGCGACCGCGCTGATCTCGACTACATTAGAGTCTTTGTCGGCAAAGCCGGCGTGGTCGGAATACCTCTTGCCGATCTCCCGATGCCGACCGGCTATCCAACCCATTTATTGCATGTCCGTCGTTATGATGCGGACCTCGTGCCGGCGCCGGACCTGATGCTCGAATTCGGCGACCGGATCGGGATACTGATGCCTCCGGACCGCAAGGAGGAGATTCGGCGCTACTTCGGCGACACGGTGAAGGCGGCGGCCGAATTCAGCTACGTCTCGCTCGGGCTCGGAATGGTCATGGGTGTCCTACTTGGGCTCATTCCGATTCCGATTCCTGGAGTAGGCGTGGTGACGCTCGGTATCGGAGGAGGACCGCTGATCGTCGCTCTCATCCTTGGCAAATTGCGGCGCACTGGCCCAATGCTCTGGACCATGCCGCTACCAGCGAACATCGTCTTGCGAAACTTCGGACTTGCGATGTTTCTTGCTACCGTCGGCGTCAACGCAGGGCAGCCCTTTGTTCGAACCGTCGCGGAATCCGGGTTCACAATGCTCTTTATCGGGGTTGCCGTTCTTCTGACGACGGTGTTCATCGTCCTGCTGGTCGGCCACTACGTTCTGAAGATCCCGTACGACGACCTAGTGGGCGTGGCATCCGGGGCGACAGGGAATCCGGCGATTCTCGTCTATTCGACCAAAATGGCGCCCACGGAGCGGCCCGACATCGGCTACGCCATGATCTTTCCTTCCATGACGATAGTGAAGGTAATCGCCACGCAGATTGTGGGCCTCCTCATGGTTGGCAGCAGCGCCGGCTAGGTGACTGATCAGAACCGGGCCCTTGCCATGGTTCATTCATGAACAGGATCTCGCAGATCGACGGTCCTGGTGAAGATCGCTCGCTGGGCAGGCACGGGAGACACGGAATGGCTGATTGGGCATCCCCGCCGCAACCACCGATCTTCAATTTGAATGCGTACAGCCCGGCTGAGATCAAGGAGGCGGTCGAAAAAGTCGGAGTCAAGAAGACGAACCTTCCCTTTCTGGCTTCATTTATGCTGGCGGTAATCGCAGGGGGCAGCATCGGACTAGGCGCGCTTTACTATACCGTCATCGTCAGCGATGCGGGGCTGAGCTTCGCCGCGGCGCGTGTGATGGGCGGAGTGGCGTTTTCGCTCGGGCTCGCCATCGTTCTGGTCGGTGGAGCCGAACTCTTCACGGGAAACAATCTGATCGTGATGGCTTGGGCGAGCGGACATGTGACGACGAAGGAAATGCTGCGCAACTGGGTCGTCGTCTATTTCGGTAATCTGATCGGCGCGCTCGGACTTGTCGTCCTGGTCTTCCTTTCGCATCATCTCGAAATGAATGGAGGCCGCGTCGGCCTGTCGATATTGAATACGGCTGTCGCCAAGATCCAGCCCGACGCCGTGACGTTATTCTTCAAGGGAGTTTTGTGTAACCTGCTCGTTTGCCTGGCGGTGTGGCTTGCGTATGCCGGCCGGTCGGTTACCGACAAGATTGTTGCGCTCCTATTTCCGGTCTCCGCCTTCATCGCCGCTGGGTTCGAGCACTGCGTCGCCAACATGTATTTCCTGCCTTTGGCCTGGTTGATGGCGCGAACAGGCAATGTCCCTCCTGATTTCGACGCGTCAGTCATCACAATGGCGGGCATCATTCACAATCTGGTGCCGGTCACGCTCGGCAACATCGTCGGTGGTGCCGGCCTCGTCGGCGCAATGTATTGGATGATCTATCGGGCAGCCTTCGGCAAGGGCGGCAAGCGCAATGCTACTCATGGCAACGAAGGTTCATGAAGTAGCTGCCAAGAATCGTCTATCGCGTCGGAACGGGTTTGTAGTCGCCGCAATAGACGATGAGCCCGACGATCGCATTTCCCCGAGCGTGATTTTCTGCTCGCGCTTCACTCGGAGATTGCGGCAACTGATTTGCCCACACAGTGCCCACACAGACGATTTTCGAGAGGGGTGATGAGAGGAAGAAAATCGGTCTAAGTTATTGATTTTGCATGGTGAGCGCGGAGGGACTCGAACCCTCGACCCCATGATTAAAAGTCACGTGCTCTACCGCCTGAGCTACGCGCTCACTCGACGCGCTGTGTAGGGGGCGGACCCCTGCGGGTCAATAGCGCCGGCGCCAGAAAATGTTGGGCTGTGCGATCCAAATTCCTGAGGTTCGGCTTGCGGTTAGTCCGGCTTCTTCAAGCGGGCTGCGCCGATGGATTCACCGTCCGTTAATTGGCTTCCCGGCGAATCTCGGATGCCACCGGCTGGGAGGGGCGCGCGACCGTCGGCAGCCGGACCGGGCGGATCCCGATCAGTTCCGCCGTGCGCACCGCGCTGTTGCGCCAGAAGGCGAACGAGTTGGTGCGGGAGTTCTCCAACAGCGCAATCGCGACCGCGGACAGGAACGGCAGGCTTTGCAGCACCAGTACGCCAGCGAACACGTAGATTTCGTGCACCTGCTTGGATCCGTTCGTGACCACCAGCACGGCAGCGCCGATCAGAAGCAGCACGCCGATCACGGCCTCCCAGAACGCCTGGAATTCGATCGACATCCGCGACAGGCCGCCCTTGGAGGTGCGGGCAAAAGCGAGGTGCTCCGTTATCAGGCCCTGGGCGACGGCGCGCGACACGGTCCACTGCACGCTCATCGCCGCGATCATGGCGCCCAGCATCTGGCCGGCCTTGATCTTCACGCGCAGGCGATAGAGCGCGATGAAATGCACCAGCGAGACGACGAAGGAGGCGATGATCGGAAACGTCAGGATCTTGTCGGGAATGGCGATGTCGGCAAACGCCACGATCGGAACCCAGATCAGGTTGAGGATCGCAACCACCACGCCAAGGCTCTCGGCGCCGAGCCAGTTCAGCCAGCCGAGCGAAAATTCCCGGCGTTGATCGGGGCTAAGCCGGCTCGCGCCGGGCAGGAAGCGCCGCCAGTGCTTCTTGACGATCTGGAAGCCGCCGTAAGCCCAGCGGTGGCGCTGCTTCTTGAACGCTTCATAGGTGTCGGGGAGCAGGCCCTCGCCGTAGCGGACGTTGGTGTAATGCGTCAGCCAGCCCTGTTGCTGGATGGTCAGCCCGAGATCGGTGTCCTCGCAGATTGTGTCGCTGGACCAGCCTCCAGCCATATCCATCGCGGAGCGGCGGATCAGGCACATCGTGCCGTGCACGATGATCGCGTTGAACTCGTTGCGCTGGACCATGCCGATGTCGAAGAATCCGGCATACTCGCCGTTCATGATGTAGTGCATCAGCGAGAGGTCGCCGTCGCGGTGCTCCTGCGGCGCCTGCACCAGGCCGACGCGGGGGTCCGCGAAGACAGGGACGAGGTCCTTCAGCCAGTCCGGATGCACGACATAGTCGGCGTCGATGATGCCGATGATTTCGGCGTCCGCCGCGGTGCGCTCCATCGCGATGCGCAGCGCGCCGGCCTTGAAGCCCTGCACCTTCTCGGCGTTGATGAACTTGAAGCGTTCACCGAGCGCACGGCAATGATCCTGGATCGGCTGCCAGAATGCCGGGTCGGGCGTGTTGTTGATGATGCAGACGCATTCGAAGTTCGGATAGTCGAGCCGGGCCACCGCGTCGAGCGTCTGCTTCAGCATCTCGACCGGCTCGAAATAGGCGGGAATGTGGATCGACACCTTCGGGAAGGTGACGTTCTCGCCGATGGTGGCGGGCGCCAGCGGCGCGCTCTTGGTGATCAGCCGGCGCGGGCCGCGGCCGAAGGCGACCGCCGCGATCTCCTCGATCCGCGCCATCGCGATCAGCACCAGCGGCACCAGCAGGATCAGGCCCAAGGTCAGCGCGAAGGCTGAGCCGAATACGAAATAGTGAGTATCCCAATAGGCGAATACGGTGGCAGTCCAGGCGCCGACGCCGTTCGCGGCCGCCGACAGCATGACGGTCTGCATGACCGTCGGCCGGTCGAGGCGCAGGATCGGCAACGACAACAGAATGCCGACCAGCAGCGCGATGAGCGCCAGCTTCCAGTAGTTCACATTCACGATCGGGCCGGTCCATGCGAATTTGGGTTCGCGCGAAGCATCCAGGATGCCCCAATAAGGTCCGACACCGCCTTCGTTGAATTTCCAGGGCTTATCGATCGCCTCGACGATGTTGTAGTCCATGCCGATGGCGTCGGCACGGGTCACGAAATTGCGCAGCACCGACGCCTGCTCGAACGGACCGGGCTCGGCGTTCCGCAGATTGTAGCCTGCGCTCGGCCAGCCGAATTCGGCAATGACGATACGCTTTCCCGGGAACTGGTCGCGCAACAGTTGGTACATGGCGACGGCCTGGTCCACCGCTTGTTTGTCGGTGAAGTTTTCCCAATAGGGAAGGACGTGCGCGCCGATGAAGTCGGCGGAGTTGGCCAACTGCGGATAGTCGCGCCAGATGTTCCAGATCTCGCCTGTCGTCACGGGAACGTTGACGGATTTCTTGATCCGCTGGATCAGCCGTCCCAAACGAATGACGTTGTTTTGCGCCGTCATCCATTTCACCGCTTCGGCCCGCTTGTCTTCAGGCTGCGCTTCCGCTTCCTGAAGCCGCTGGGCTTCCTCGCGAACGATGCGTGCGCCTTCGGAGTCCAGGTCCGCTGGCGACACAAGGTTCTCGATCGGGACTTGCTCGCCCCGGTAGATGGTTTCGTTGCCGACGACGACCCCGATGACGTTGCTGTTTTTCCGCGCGAGATTGATGACCGCCTCGATCTCGCGCTTGTTGCGGTCCTTGTCCTTGTCGATCCAGGCGCCCACCGTAACCTTGAGGCCGAACTCAGCAGCAATTGCCGGCACCAGTTCGTTGCCTTCGGTCGACGCGTACAGGCGAATCGCCCGTGTCAGCGTCGAGAGTTTTTTCATATCGGCGCGAATCTTCTCCGCGTCGCCGTCAACGACGACGTGCTCCGGCTCAAACGGCGTGTAGGAGAGGCTCGGCAGATTGCCCCGGAAATCGGGCGCTGGCCGCTTTTCCTGGAACAGACCCCACAACGCAGCATGAGCTGCGGTCACAAACAGCAGAACGGCGACGACGACGCGCATCGGCGGCTAAACCATACGGGGCCCAAATGAGGGGAAAGCGAACCCGTCCCCTAGGTTCGACCGACAACGCGGCTTCATGAGGATAATCCTGCCGCACAATTTAACAACTGGTATGACGCCATGGCGTTTTAAGGGCGCGGACGATTCAAACGCTGAAAAATTTGAATCGTTCCCGGCAGTTACGGCCGGTTACTTCGCCGGCGTCGGGCTGGCGCTGGGGGCCGGCGAGGGCGCTGCCGCTGGCGTGGGAGCTGCGTTGCCGGCGGTCGGGGGTGTGGCCGGGCTGGCCGCCACCGCAGCCTGCGGTTGGGCCGCCGGATTGATCCAGCAGGCGTGAACCCGGTCGTCGAGGCTCCTTGGCACCTTGTCATCGATCTGTCCCCCGAAGCGGGTCAGGCAGCGGAACGTCGCCTGGACATGGCCGCCGGGGCAACCGAACCGGTCATAGAGGTCCAGATGCCGGAATGCCGTATCAAGGTCGTCGCGCCACATCAGGCGGACTACGCGCCGGCCGAGCCAGACGCATTCCGGGTTCCCGCCGGGGCCGTTGATGACCTGCGAAGCCTCACCGAATTCATCGGTTTTCCGCTGATTATCCTTGGTCGGGTCGGCCGGATTGGCCGCCGGGGGCTTGCCGGACTGGTCCGGGGCGGGGGTGCCGCTCTGGGCGAAAACCCCGCCTGTGCCGAGCAGGAGGGCAAGGCCTGCAACGGCGAGATGGCGCAAAACCGCATTCTTGAGATCAGGCCCACTGCGACGCATACATTCCCCGACTTGTTTCATGGCCACTGAATTCCCAAAAAGGCAATTCCCGCGGCCCGTGATGGCTTGGCTAGTTGCCGTCCAAATAGGTCTCCAATGCGGCGGAGACACTGCCGGATTCCCATGACCGTTATTTCGGTTTTTGTCCAGCAAACTCACAACTTTATCGTGGCGTGGTAAAATCGCCGCAGGAAGGTCGGCGGGAAGACTTGGATCGAGAGGACTTGGATGAAGTCTTAGGTGAAGACTTTAGGGGGAGACTTGGGTCAGGTCTTTGGATTAGGTCTATCCTGGACTTGGCAGAACGCCGGTGACCGGCTAATCGACGGTCCCCGCCCGGAGGATGGAACCGATTTCTCTTCGTACGCCGCTGGCGCTTCTCCTGACATCGCTAGGTATGATCGCAGCTTTGTGGTGGTGGTTGGCCACCCCGATCACGCTTGTGCGCGCCCCGATCGATCCCTACGCCAAATTGCAATGCGTTTCCTACGCGCCGTTCCGCGACGGGCAGACGCCGCTGATTCCGACCACGCATATCAGTGCGGAACAGATTGCGCAGGATCTGGCGCAACTCGCCAAGATCACCGACTGCGTGCGCACCTATTCGATCGAGAACGGCCTCGACCAGGTTCCGGCACTCGCCGCCAAGGTCGGGCTCAAGGTCATGCAGGGCGTCTGGCTCAGCAGCAACCGGATCAAGAACCTTTCGCAGATCGCGATCGCGGTCGGCCTGACCAAGCAATATCCAGGCGTCATCACCGCTCTGGTGATCGGCAACGAGGTGCTGCTGCGCGGCGAGATGACGACGTCGGATCTGGCGGCCTACATCCGCGGGGTCAGGCCGCAGGTCACCGTTCCCGTCACCTATGCCGATGTCTGGGAATTCTGGCTGCGCAACCGTGAGATCTACGACGCGGTCGACTTCGTCACGATTCATATCCTGCCGTACTGGGAAGACATTCCGGTGCGCGCGAAGTTTGCCGCCTCCCATGTCGATTCGATCCGCAAGCGGATGGCGGTCGCCTTTCCGGGCAAGGAAATCCTGATCGGCGAGACCGGCTGGCCCAGCGCCGGGCGGATGCGCGAGGGCGCGCTGCCGTCGCGCACCAACCAGGCGCGGGTGGTTTCCGAAATTCTCGATCTCGCCAAGCGCGAAGGATTTCGCGTCAATCTGATCGAGGCCTACGACCAGCCTTGGAAGCGCCAGCTCGAGGGCACCGTCGGCGGCTATTGGGGCCTGATCGACGCGGCGCAGCGGGCGGTGAAATATCCGCCAGGCGAGGCCATCAGCAATTTTCCGTTCTGGAAGCTGCAGATGGGATGCGGCATGGCGCTGAGCTTTTTCGTGTTTTTCGCGGGCTGGCTGACGTTGCGGCGGCGACCCTGGCAGCCGCGGCTGGCCGCCTGGCTTGTGGTCGGCACCTCAGCGACGATCTCCGGCATGCTGCTCGGCGTCGCCGCCGACAAGATGTTCTACGAGAGCTACGGGACCGGCGGCTGGCTGCAATGGGGGGCGCTGCTCGCGGCCGCGATCGCTTCACCGATGCTGTGCGCCAACGCTGCGATGTCGGGACGGCCGCTGCCGACCTTCCTCGAATTGCTCGGTCCGCGCGACGGCCGGACCGGATCGGTGCTGTCGGTGCTGCTCGGCCTGACGCTGGTTGTCGCCACGCTGATCGGCGCGGCGACCGCGCTCGGTTTTGCGTTCGATCCGCGTTATCGCGACTTTCCGTTCGCGTCGCTGACCATGGCCGTGGTGCCGTTCGCCGCCTTGATGCTGGTCAACCGGCCGAAAGAGGGCACTCGCCCGATCGCCGAATCGGCCTTTGCCGGACTGCTCGCGGTGGCCACGCTCTATATCGGCTTCAACGAAGGCCCGCAGAACTGGCAGGCGATGTGGACCTGCGCGATCTACTTCCTGCTCGCGCTTACGCTGTGGCGGGCGCGGGCCGTGCAAATCCCAAAATAAGCAGCCCGATCGCGATCCCCGACAGCGCGACGTTATAGAGCACGATCCCGAGCCCGGCTGCGATCAGGCCGCCGGTCAAAAGCACGATCGACGGCCGCATCACGTGAAGCACCGCGATGATCAGGGCGACGATGCCGAACACCGAATTCTTGAACAGGGTGGTGGCGAGCGTACGGGCCTTGCAGATCATCGTCTGCAGGCCGGCGTCGCACGCCAGCGCGACGGTGGAGAACTCGACCGCAAGATAGCGCAGATACAGCGCGTAGCCGACGGTGACGAAGCCGACCACCAACAGGAACTGCACCTGATAGGGCGTCAGCCGGAACGGAATTTTTTTCACAGCGGCATTTTCTCGAGCGTGGATGGATGGCGGGGCGAATATGGTCGGGAATGGCCGCCGGGACAAGTCACTGCAGAACATTAAGGAGTGTCACAAGCAGATCAGAGTCTGACCGCAACCCATTGTATTACAATGAAATATCTATTGGCCTCTCTTGCCGAACCAGGACGAGACCGCCGATGTCGATGTTTCCGGTCGCTTTGGCGGCTCCTCCGCGACGACGGCCGCTCGTTTCGCCACCGCACCCCGCCGGCGCGGCGAAGGTTTTGCGCCCGGTGCAGGCGCGGGGTTGTCACCGGTCAGCGACAGCCGTTGGCCGTCGAAGATCGCCGTCTCGCAGTTCCGCTTGTTTTCGGTCAGGACGGCGCAGATCCGGGCGGCAGCTCCGGCGTCGTTGATGGGACCGGCCACCAGCCGAAGCTGCATGCCGAGCCCGTTGGTGCTTTCCTTGATCACGATGATCGGGCGGAGCGCGGCGAGCGGCGCGTTCGATCTTGATTTCAACAGCCCGCGCCACAGCGCGCGCAGGCCGGGGACCGAATTGGCGGTGCCGAGATCGACCCCGAATTGGGTCCGTTGGACCGGGACCTTCGGGGCGGTTTCCTCGTCCGCCTCGGCGTCCGTGGCCGGCGCGGCCGCCATCACTTCCGGGATCGGGCTCGCTGTCACCGGACTCAGGGGTCTGGTGGGTTCGATCAGTTTGGTGGCGGACGGATCGGGCGGCGCCATGAAGGATTGTGAGGCGACCAGCGGCGTAGCCGGCGTCGCAGCGTCGGCCTTCGCAACTTCGATCTTCACGGTATCGATTTTCGCAGTATCGGACTTTACCGCTTCAGGCTTTAGCGGTTCAGGCTTAACCGCCTCAGCTTTGGCCAATTCAGGTTTGGCGGCTTCAGACCTTATCGGATCGGTCTTCTTTGCTTCGATCTTCGGCAACTCGGGCTTGATGGTTTCCTTGGCGGTCTCCTTGCCAATGTCTTTGGCCGAATCCTTGGCAACGGATGAAACCGCCGCCGGACCCGGTTCGGCTGGGCCTGGATTGGCAACGGGTTTGTCAGGTATTGCCGCCGCCGTCTGCGTCGCCACCGGCGCGACGGTGGGGGCGGGAGTTTGCGCGGCTTGGGCTTGGGGCTCGGCAGGCGAAGGCGCTGCCGGGGCCGGCGATGTCGCGGCGGAATTCTGGCGGGCGATGGACCCGGTCACGGAGTCCAGCCCGCGTTCCAGGCCGGTGACGCGGGTGTAGAGCCGGTCGCGATCGCTGTTGAGCGTATCGATGGCCGCGGCGAGCCGTCGCGCCTCGCGTTCCGTTTGATTGGCAACATTCTGGATCTGCTGCGCTCGCTGGCCGAGATCGGCCGCGGCCATCTGGTCGCGCTTCCATCCAAACTGGGTCTGGTTGGCCATCACGGCGACGACGACCGCGGCCACCGCACCGACACCCCACGATCCGAGCCGCCACAGCGCGCGGCGGTCGAGATCCTCTTCCTCGGCCAGCAAACCGCTCAGCACGCCGCCGGTATTGTCCGTCTCGAGGCCGCCAGCGCGATGGTCGGAATTCTTGGCCAAACGTCTTTGGCCCTCCCGAGGCCCGCCGAATCACAGGTCAAACATTAACAGGAATTCTGCCATGATCTTGAATCCGGAACTTTGCGGGACGGCGAATCGGGTTTCCACTCACAGCGAAAACACCTAAAGACGGCGCCGGCGCATTTTTTGATATTTGAGGACTTCGCATGACTGCTCGATCCAGCCTGACGGTGGTGCTCGCGGCCGGCGAGGGGACGCGGATGCGGTCCTCGCTGCCGAAAGTGCTGCACCCGGTGGCCGGCCAGTCGCTGCTGGCGCATGTGCTGGATGCCGCCCCGAAGGGCGCGGGCGCCTCGCTCGCCGTCGTGATCGGCCCCGATCACAAGGCGGTCGCCGACGAGGTTGCGCGGATACGCCCCGATGCCGCGACCTTCATCCAGCGCGAACGCCTCGGCACCGCGCATGCGGTGCTGGCGGCCCGAGAGGCGCTGGCGCGCGGCGCCGACGACCTGATCGTCGCCTTCGGCGATACGCCTTTGATATCGGCCGAGACGTTTGCGCGAATGCGCGCGCCGCTGGAGAAGGGCGCAGCCCTCACCGTGCTCGGTTTTCACGCCGCCGACCCCACCGGTTACGGTCGCTTGCTGATCGAAGGCGATCACCTGGTGGCGATCCGCGAGCATGCGGATGCCAGCGCCGAGGAGCGCAAGGTCACGCTGTGCAATGCCGGGGTGATGGCGTTCGACGGCAAGAAGGCGCTCTCGATCCTCGATCGGATCGGCAACGCCAACAGCAAGGGCGAGTATTACCTGGTCGATGCCGTCACACTCATCAGGGACATGGGATTGGAGGCCGTCGTGATTGAAACCAGCGAGGATGAAGTGCGCGGAATCAACACCAAGGCGCAGCTTGCCGAAGCCGAAGCTGTCATGCAGGCGCGGCTGCGCAAGGCAGCGCTCGACGCCGGCGTGACGTTGATCGCGCCGGAAACCGTGCATCTCGCCGCCGACACCACCTTCGGCAACGACGTCACCATCGAGCCGTTCGTGGTGATCGGCCCCGGTGTCACCATCGCCGACGGCGCGGTGATCCATTCGTTCTCGCACATCGTGCAGGCCTCGATCGGCAAGAAGGCGTCGGTCGGCCCGTATGCGCGGCTGCGGCCCGGCACCTCGCTCGGCGACGGCGCGCGGGTCGGAAATTTCGTCGAGACCAAGGCCGCTCACCTGGAAGCCGGCGTCAAGGTCAACCATCTCTCCTACATCGGCGACGCCCATGTCGGCGCCAATTCCAACATCGGCGCCGGCACCATCACATGCAACTATGACGGCTTTTTCAAGCACAAGACCACGATCGGCGAGGGCGCTTTCATCGGCACCAATTCGTCGCTGGTGGCACCGGTGAAAATCGGCAAGGGCGCCTATATCGGCTCGGGCTCCGTCATCACCAAGGACGTGCCCGACGATGCGCTTGCCGTCGAGCGCAGCCCGCAGAACAACCGCGACGGCGGCGCGGCGCGCTACCGCGAGATGAAGCTGCGGGCGAAGGCGAAGAAGGAAAGTTGAGCGCGAGGCGACGAGCTCTTTCCACTTGTCGTCCCGGCCTTGAGCCGGGACCCATACCGCGTGATCTCTCGATGAAACTTCGGTAGCAGAGAGCCTTCGCAAAACTACTCCCTGTGGTTATGGGCCCCCGATGCGCAATTGCGCATCTGAGCTCAAGCCCGGGACGACGGCGGTGTTTGTAGTTGCGCCATCACCCAAACGTAAGTTCGCATTCTCGCGACGCGTTGCGCCCGAGCTTTGTCTAGAAATTCTCCGCCCTCTCGATTCAGAGGGCGCAGGGAAGACCGGGTGCGCGCTGCACCCGCGGTCTCGCGTGCGGTTTGCACAAAACAAAGTGCACACGAGCATACAGGGCAGCGGAGAACACCCGGCCTTCCCTGCGCAATGGCTTTACGGCTTATGCCGTGATCTCCCCGGAGACGAGTTCTTGGTTGACTCCGTCGCTGCCGGTTCAGCTTGCGCTTCTCCGACAGCTTGACGCCTGCAACGGGCGCCAGGACCACACGGTTTTGCCGTACGCCCGTCCGCGCCGTCGTCTCAGCGCAAACCAGCGTCCATCGCAACCCGTCCAACGTCCGTGACGACGGCCGACGCCCTTCTGACCAGGACGGGATGGGCATAGATGTGCCCCTGATTTGGGTCGAAGGAAAGGAGAATATTTTTGATTTGCAGAAATTTATGACTTGACATCATTTCTGATAATCGCAACTGATTTGCCCGTCGGGTTGTTTTGTCGCACCTTTACCGCCCGGCGATATCGCTCGACGGACATAACGCTACCATGTCGTGCGGTCCCCTTCGGCAGATGCCCGCAAAAGTTGCAGCCAATTGTTGCGCCCCTGTCACACCACCGGCAAATCGACCGGACACGCGAGGAAACCCGGGGGCGCGTTATCCGGCGCTGCTACAGTTCGATTCTAACTGTTTTTCTTTTCGGTACGGCTGCGCCAGTCCTGTCGACCGCAGGCGTTTAGCTAGGAAATTTGAAATGCGCTTCCTGGGGTTCGTTGGGCGGTCGGACGGACCCCAATTCGCTGAATGCACGACGCTCTCTCCCCCGCGCCGCCGCTCCACGCTGCTGGCCGGCACGGCGTTTACCGGCGCGTTCGTCGCCGCCATCGTGGCTTATCCCCAGGGCGCGCTGGCGGCCTGCCTCGGCGAGAGCACGGCCAGCGTGACCTGCGATGCCGGTAACCAGGCGACCGCCGGCGCGCTCACTACGACCTTTAACGGCACTACCATCGTCGACAACAATGCGGGCGGCAAGATCGACGCTGGGGGTGCGTTCGCGAACGTCACGGCGGCGGGCAGTCTGACCTTCAACAACAACGACACGACGTTTGGCATCACCAACATTGCCGGCTCCGGTGTCACGCTCCTCAACAACTTCGGCGCCGTTACCTATATCGGAAATGCCGCTGTCACCGGGGCAGCCGATGCGATCACGGCAAGTTCGGCCAGCGCAGGAAATGTGACGGTCACCAGCAACGCGACGGCGCTCGGCACCAGTAATTCAGGCATCTCGGCTAACAAGACGGCAGGTAGCGGCGATATCCTGGTCAATGGCAGCGGCGCTGCGACCGGCGCGGATTTTGGCATCGTCGTCGGGCATAGCGGCACCAGCGGCGGCATCACGATCAGCGGGAGTGGCGGCGCCACCGGCACGGCCATTGCCGGAATCGGTGTCAGCATCTTCACGGCGACGAACGCGTCCAGCATCCTGATCGACCGTTCCGGGACCGTCACCGGCGCCTCGGGCATCAGCGCCAGCCACGCCGGCACCGGCAACATTACCGTCACCGGCGGCAGCCTCGTTTCCAGCACGGCCGGCACCGGCATCGAAGCGAAGCAGCTCAACAACGTCGCCGGCACCAACGGCTCCGTCACGGTGGGCGGGTCTGGCGACGTCAACGCCGTCGGCGGTTTCGGTATCACCGCGGAGGTCATCGGTACCCTCAATTCCGGCAGCGTCACGGTCAACCGCACCGGCAACGTGACGGCCACAAACGTCGGCATCATCGCCTCCGCGAGCGGCGGCGGCGACGTTACGGTGAGCGGTGTCGGCAACGTCAACTCCACCGGCGGCTCCGGCATTTTCGCAAGCGCCACAGGCGGCAATGGCAATGTGCTGGTCGCGCCTGCAGGCACCGTTACCGGCACCACGTTCGGCATATTCGCGTCGTCGTCCGGCACGGGAACGTTGACCTTAACCGTCGCGAACAATGTGACGGCGACGGTGGGCAACGGCATCAGCAACGCTACGGCTGCCGGACTCAATACCGTGAACGTCACCGCCGGGACGATCCAGGGGGCCCAGTACGGCATTCTTGCCACTTCGGGAACGGGCAACATCAACATCACGATTGGCGCCGGCGCGGCTGTGGTAGGCACGGTGGTCAGAGGCGTGTCTCTCACCGGTGGCACCGCCAACACGGTCGTCAACAATGGCACGATTACCGGTGGTCTCGGTCTTGTCACCACCGGAGGATCGACCGCGGTCACCAATACCGGCAGCATCACCGGCACCAACGGTACCGCCGTTGTCCTGGGCGGCGCCAACAATTCGTTCCTGATGAGCGGCGCGGGCGCCTCGCTGACCGGCAATGCGATCGGAGGCGGTACGGGCACGTTCCGCTTCGGCGGCAATGCCGACAACAGCTTCAATGTGAGCAAGATCCTCGGCGGCTGGACCTTGCTCGATAAAACCGGCACCTCGAACTGGACGCTGACCGGCACTAGTTCCTACGCGGGCGCGGTCACCGTCAACGGCGGCACGATGAGCGTCAATGGCAACATGTCGTCGGCGTCGACCTTCACGGTGAATGCCGGCGGCACGCTCGGCGGCAGCGGGATTGTCGGCGACACCATCGTCAACGCCGGCGGCACGCTGGCGCCGGGCAATTCGATCGGCACGCTCTCGGTCAGTGGCAGCCTGACGATGGCGGCGGCCTCGACCTATCTGGTGCAGATTTCGGGGACGGACAGCGACAAGACCAACGTGACGGGGACCGCCACGCTGGCGGGCAAGGTCACGGTCGATCCGCTGACGCGCGTCGCCACGACGACGACCTACAAGATTTTGACGGCGGGCACCGTCAGCGGCACGTTCAGCTCCGCAGGCTTTCTCGCCGCCAACAGTTTTGCGACCAACGCGCGGCTGAGCTATGTCGGCAATGACGTCCTGCTCACCGTCGATCCCGGCCTGCTGTCGCCGAACCTGCCGGCCGGTGCCACCATCAACCAGAAGAACGTCGCGGGTGCCATCGACAACGCGCTCAATGCCGGCGCGACCATGCCGGCGGGCTTCAACGCGTTGTTCGCGCTGGCCGGAACCGGTCTCGGCAATGCGCTGACGCAGGTCTCGGGTGAAACCGCTACCGGTTCGCAGCACACCACGTTCAACGCCATGAACCTGTTCCTGGGCTTGATCACCGATCCGTTCATTGCCGGGCGTGGCGATCCGATCAGCGGTGGTGGCAATCCGAATGCGTATGCGGAGGAGGGGAGCCTCGCCTACGCTGCCAAGCGCAAGCCCGCCGACGCGCTGGCCGCGATCTACACCAAGGCGCCGCCGGTTTCCCCGGTGTTCGAGCAGCGCTGGAGCGTCTGGGCCGCAGGCTTTGGCGGGTCGCAGACGACAAGCGGCAATACAATCGTCGGATCGAACGACACCCGCAGCAGCCTCGCGGCCGGTGCGGTCGGTGCCGACTATCGTATCTCGCCGAACACGCTGGCCGGTTTTGCGCTCGCCGGTGGCGGCACCAATTTCAGCGTCAACGGATTTGGCTCGGGCCGTTCCGACCTGTTCCAGGCCGGTGCGTTTATCCGGCACACTATCGGTCCGGCCTATATCACCGGCGCGCTGGCCTATGGCTGGCAGGACGTCACCACCGATCGCACGGTGACGGTCGCCGGCATCGACCAGCTGCGCGCGCAGTTCAACGCCAATGCGTGGTCGGGCCGCGTCGAGGGCGGCTATCGTTTTGTCAGCCACGGCTTTGGCTGGACGCCGTACGCTGCCGGACAGTTCACGACATTCGAATTGCCCGCCTACGCCGAGCAGGCGATCGTCGGCGCCAACACCTTTGCGCTCGCCTACAACGCCAAGAGCGTCACCAGCACCCGCAGCGAACTCGGCCTGCGCACCGACAAATCATTCGCAATGCCGAACGGCATCTTCACGCTGCGCGGCCGCGCCGCGTGGGCGCATGACTACAATCCGGACCGCTCGATCGGCGCCACGTTCCAGACGCTGCCGGGCGCATCCTTCGTCGTCAACGGTGCGCGGCAGGCCGCTGATGCGGCGCTGGTGACCGGTTCCGCCGAGATGAAGTGGCTCAACGGCTGGTCGATCGCCGGCACCTTCGAGGGCGAGTTCTCCAACGTGACCGAGAGCTATGCCGGCAAGGGCGTGGTTCGCTACGCCTGGTAAGGCGGGCTGAGAGGACGCATTGCCCTCCGCGGCGCGTTCGCCTAAGTCCATCGGACGCCGTTTACCAATGGCAAACGTTAAGCTTTCCGCTTAAGACTGTCTCAATCCGCAATAATTATTGAGTAGGTAGGCGGCGGCGTTTCCCGTTAAGGGAACGTGGCGTTGCTTCGGCAAATTTTCGACGATTTGGGGATATTAAACCGCATGTGCGGCATTGTCGGCATTCTCGGACGCGCTCCGGTCGCGGAGCAGTTGGTGGATTCGCTCAAACGCCTGGAATATCGCGGCTATGATTCGGCCGGCGTCGCCACGCTGGAAGGCGACCATCTGGCGCGGCGCCGCGCCGAGGGCAAACTCAAAAACCTCGAAAAGCGGCTGGAGGCCGAACCGCTCGCCGGCCATACCGGGATCGGGCATACCCGTTGGGCCACCCATGGCCGGCCGACCGAGAACAACGCGCATCCGCATGCGACCGAACGCGTCGCCGTGGTCCATAACGGCATCATCGAGAATTTTCGCGAGTTGCGCGAGGCGCTGGAGAAAAAGGGCGCGGTCTTCAAGACCGAAACCGATACCGAGATCGTGCTGCATCTGGTCGACAATCTGCTCGCCCAGGGCATAGGTCCCGTGGAAGCGGTGAAGGCGGCGCTGTCGCAGCTGCGCGGCGCGTTCGCGCTCGGCTTCATCTTCGCCGGCGACAATGATTTGATGATCGGCGCCCGCAACGGCCCGCCGCTGGCGATCGGTCACGGCGACGGCGAAATGTATCTGGGATCGGACGCGATTGCGCTCGGTCCCCTGACCAATACCGTCAGCTATCTCGAGGACGGCGACTGGGTGGTGCTGACGCGCAAGGGCGCCACCATCTACGACAAGGACAATGCGATCGTTCATCGCGACGCGATCAGGCACACGGCGTCGAGTTCACTGGTCGACAAGGCGAACTACCGCCACTTCATGGCCAAGGAAATCCACGAACAGCCCGAAGTGGTCGGCCATACGCTGGCGCGCTACGTCGACATGGCGACCGACCGCGTGATGCTGCCGGTGACGCTGCCGTTCGATTTCAGGGGTGTTCAGCGCATCGCGATCGTCGCCTGCGGCACCGCGAGCTATGCCGGCCATATCGCCAAATACTGGTTCGAGCGGCTCGCCCGCGTGCCGGTCGAGGTCGATGTCGCCTCGGAATTCCGCTACCGCGAGGCGCCGCTGCGCAAGGGCGATCTGGCGATCTTCATCTCGCAGTCCGGCGAGACCGCCGACACGCTGGCGGCGTTGCGCTATGCCAAGTCGCAAGGCGTCCACACGCTCTCCGTGGTCAACGTGCCGACCTCGACGATCGCGCGCGAGAGCGAGACGGTGCTGCAGACGCTGGCGGGGCCCGAGATCGGCGTCGCCTCGACCAAGGCGTTCACCTGCCAGCTGATGGTGCTGGCCGCGCTGGCTGTTGCCGCCGGCAAGGCGCGCGGCGAATTGTCCGACGAGGATGAGATCAAGCTGGTCCATGGCCTCGTCGAAATTCCCCGCCTGATGGCCGCGGCGCTGACGACCGAGCCGCAGATCGAAAAGCTGGCGCGCGACATCGCCAAATGCCGCGACGTGCTCTATCTCGGCCGCGGCACCAGCTATCCCCTGGCGCTGGAAGGCGCGCTGAAGCTGAAGGAAATCTCTTACATCCACGCCGAGGGCTATGCCGCCGGCGAGCTCAAGCACGGCCCGATCGCGCTGATCGACGAGAACATGCCTGTCGTGGTGATCGCGCCGCATGACCGGGTGTTCGAAAAGACCGTCTCCAACATGCAGGAGGTCGCCGCCCGCGGCGGCAACATCATCCTGATGACCGACGCCAAGGGGGCGGCGGAGGCGACCATCGAATCCCTGGTCACCATCGTGCTGCCTGACATGGCTGCGACCTTTACGCCCATGGTCTATGCCGTTCCGGTGCAGCTTTTGGCCTATCATACCGCCGTGGTGATGGGCACCGACGTCGATCAGCCGCGAAATCTGGCCAAATCGGTCACGGTCGAATAGCCGCAGGGGCGGGCTTGCCGGCATCTCGGGCCTTCAAAAACCTGCTAGGATGGCTTAGCTGGAACAAGACCGGCTGCCCCCGCGACCTGGAACCGCAATGAATCCCCAAGATCTGCCCCCGTCCACCCCGGCCGACGCCCCGCCGGAAGCCCCACGCGGGCTAATGGCCCGTTTCCGCAACTATTTCCTGACCGGCCTCGTGGTCGCCGGACCGATCGCGATCACCTTCTATCTGACCTGGTGGTTCGTCACCTGGGTCGACAACCTGGTCCGTCCCTTCGTTCCGACCGCCTACCGGCCGGAAACCTATCTGCCGTTCGGGCTGCCGGGTTCCGGGCTGATCGTCGCCGTGATCGCGCTGACGCTGCTGGGTTTCCTGACCGCGAACCTGATCGGCCGGACCCTGGTCGACCTCGGCGAACGGCTGCTCGGCCGCATTCCGGCGGTGCGTGCGATCTATCGCGGCCTGAAGCAGGTGTTCGAGACGCTGTTCTCGGGGAACGGATCGAGCTTTCGCCGGGTCGGCCTCGTCGAGTTTCCCTCGCCGGGCATGTGGTCGATCGTGCTGATCTCGCAATCGCCGAGCGTCGACATCGCCAACAAGCTGCCCGGCCAGGATGAGCACATCTCGGTGTTCCTGCCCTGCGCGCCGAACCCGACCACGGGGTTCTTCTTCTACGTGCCGAAGAACAAGATCATCGAAATCGACATGAGCGCCGAAGACGCGGCAACGCTGATCATGTCCGCGGGCGTGGTGCAGCCGGGCTCCGATCCGCAGAAGAAGATCGCGGCCTTGGCCGCTACCGCGCAGGCCGCGCGTGTGGCGAGCGCCGCCAATGCAGCCACGCTGCAGCCGGCGAAGGTGGAGTAGGGCACCGTCTCTCTCCACGTCATTGCCTGCGACAAACGCAAAGCGTTTGCGCAAGGGAGCCCTTGCGACGAAGCAATCCATCTATCCGTTATGCCGCGCGATGGATTGCTTCGCTTCGCTCGCAATGACGGGGAGGGGCCGTCACCCCGCCCCGATCAGCGGGATCGCCTCATCCCGCTCGTACAGATACAGCAAGCACCGCAGCGCTTCGCCGCGGTCGCCCTTGAGCTTCGGATTGTCCTTCATGATCCGCAGCGCCTCGTCGCGGGCCTGGGTGATGAGCTGGCCGTGGACTTCGGAGCGAGCGATGCGGTAGCCGGGCAGGCCGCTTTGCCGGATGCCGAGCACGTCGCCTTCGCCGCGCAGTTTCAGGTCCTCCTCGGCGATCCGAAATCCGTCCGACGTTTCGCGGATCACTTTCAGCCGCGCGGTGGACATCTCGTTGAGCGGTTCCTTGTAGAGCAAGAGGCAGGTTGACGCCTCCGAACCGCGGCCGATCCGGCCGCGCAATTGATGCAATTGGGCGAGGCCAAACCGTTCGGCGTTCTCGATCACCATGATCGACGCGGCGGGGACGTCGACGCCGACTTCGACCACGGTGGTCGCGACCAGGAGGCCGATCTCGTGGGCGGCGAACTGCGCCATCACGCGGTCTTTTTCGGTGCCCTTCATCTGGCCGTGGACGAGGCCGACGCGGTCGCCAAAACGTTGCTGCAGGCGTTCGAAGCGCTCGGTGGCGTTGGTGAGGTGCTCGATGCCCTCGGCCTCGGATTCCTCGACCAGCGGACAGATCCAGTAGACCAGCTTGCCGGCTTTGAGCGCACGGCCGACGCCGTCGATGACTTCGTCGAGCCGGCTGTTGGGGACGGTGCGGGTATCGATCGGCTGGCGGCCGGCCGGCTTTTCGCGCAGTTCCGAGACGTCCATGTCCCCGAAATAGGTCAGCACCAGCGTGCGCGGGATCGGCGTCGCGCTCAGCACCAGCACGTCGACCGTTTCGCCCTTGTTGGTAAGCGCCAGCCGTTCGCGCACGCCAAAACGATGCTGTTCGTCGACCACGGCGAGCGCCAGCGCCTTGAAGGCGACGTCGTCCTGGATCAGCGCGTGGGTGCCGACCAGGAAATCGATCTCGCCGGATTCCAGCTGGGCCAGGATTTCGCGTCGCTCCTTGCCCTTTTCGCGCCCCGTGAGGATCGCCACCCGCATGCCGGCGCGTTCGGCCAGCGGCGTGATGGTCTTGATGTGCTGGCGCGCCAGGATTTCGGTCGGCGCCATCAATGCTGCCTGCTTGCCGGCCTCGGTCACGGCGGCGGCCGCGAGCAGGGCGACCACCGTCTTGCCCGAACCGACATCGCCCTGCAGCAGCCGCAACATCCGCACCGGCTGGCGCAGATCTTCGGTGATGGCGGCGACCGCGTCGCGCTGCGACTTGGTGAGGGCATACGGCAGCGCATCGATGATCCTGCTGCGCAGGTGGCCGTCGCCGGCGTGGCGGTCACCGGCCGGACGGCGCAACTGCGCGCGCACCAGCGCCAGCGCCAGTTGACCCGCCAAAAGTTCGTCGAAGGCGAGCCGCGACCAGAACGGGCCATCGGGGAGAATGTCCGTCAGCTCGACCGGGACATGAACACGGGTGAACGCTTCCCGGATGGACGGGAAGTGGCAGCGGCGTACGACTTCCGGACTGATCCATTCGGGCAGTTCGGGGAGCTTTTGCAGCGCCTGGGCGACCGCGCGGCGCAGCGAGCCGAGCGCGAGGCCTTCGGTCAGGGGATAGACCGGATCGATGCCGGTCAGTTTCGCAAAGGCCGCTTCATCCACGATGTTGGTCGGATGCACGATCTGGGGAATCCCGTCGTACATCTGCAAGGTGCCCGACACGTAGCGCTTCTCGCCTACGGGAAGCAGTTTTTCGACATAACCGGGCTTGGCGCGGAAAAACGTCAGCACCACGTCGCCGGTGTCGTCGCTGGCATAGACGAGGTAGGGCGTGCGGGAATTGCGCGGCGGCGGCGGCCGGTGGCGATCGACGGTGACCTCCAGCGTCACCACGGTTCCCTGCACGGCTTCACGGATCTTTGGCCTCGCGCGGCGATCGATCACGCTGGCCGGCAGATGCAGCAGCAGATCGACCAGCCGCGGTGTCTCGCTGCGGCCGAGCAGATAGCGCAGCAATTTGTCCTGCTTCGGCCCGACGCCAGGAAGCGTCGTGACCGGAGCAAACAGCGGATTGAGCAGAGGAGGGCGCATTTACTGGTCCGTCATGCGCGGGCTTGACCCGCGCATCCATCATTCTTCGAAATGAATCTTACGAAGCAGATGGATTGCCGGGTCAAGCCCGGCAATGACGAATTCTTCGAGCAGGAAGGGTTGACGTTCTCCCGAACGGATCCCGCCTGGCGCTTTTTTGGTGTCGGACTACGATGCCTGAAAGGCGGAGCCCTTGAACCGCTTGACCGGGCTGCCGCGCTCGAGGCGATCATGCGCCGCATGCGCATCATTCCGGGCCGTGATCGCTTCGAGTTCGCCCTGCAGCCTGATCAGTGCCGCAATCCGCTCCAATGCCAGCGCCTTGTTCCGATGTTGCGAGCGTTCCTCGCGCGCCACGACGGACAGGCCGCTTGCGATGTGGGTCGCACGCACGGCGCTCTCGGTCTTGTTCTGATGCTGACCGCCGGGGCCGCCGGCCCGGAAGGCTTCAAAGCGAACGTCGTGCGCGGCCAGCGCTTTCGGCGCTTCGGGCGGCGCCGGAAGTTCGAAAACACCAATGAACCAGTTTTTGCGCTTGTGATGTGGCCGCAGCGGACTTTGCACCACCCATTGGATCGAACCGATCCACGGCCGAGCAAAGGTCGTAGCCGCGTCTCCGTGAATCACGACGATTGCCGAGGCTGGACCATGCCCGTCCGGATTCGGCCCATTCACGCAATCGGTATCAAGGCCGAGCGAGGTCGCTTCGGCGGTGAGCGCCGCGACAGCCTTTGCGAGCGCGATCCGGCATTCCGCCGGACCGCGTCCGCTGGTGAGGAGAAGCCGGATCATCGGCGATCCTCCTTCCAGGATTTTTCGCGCTTGCCGCTGCTTGCGGCGATGCTGGATTGCGCCTTCTTGAACGTCACGAGCGGCCGGAACGTCGCCACCACGCGCGCCAGGCCGAACTCGACGAGATCGGCGATGACGCGATCGATGTTCTTGTAGGCCTCCGGCGCCTCCTCCACGAGCAGGCCGCGATCTCCGCAGACGACGATGCCGCCATAGGGATTGCGCTCCAGCCGTGCCATGTCGGATTTCTTGCCCCGCACGCGGCCGTGCATGGATGCCCGGTCGTACTTGCGGCCCGCACCATGCGCGAGCGAGGCGAGCGCCTCGGTTCGCATCGGAGCTAGCGGCTCGACCAGATAGGACAGCGTCCCGCGCGATCCCGGCACCGGCACCAGCCCGCGGTCGGAAGCCGCCGCGCCCTTCCGGTGCAGCATGATGGCGTCACCGGGATTGCCACGACGCTCGACCATGTTATGCGCCAGGTCGTTGACAGGACGCAGTTCCGCACGCGCCGCCGCTGCGGCTCGCTCTGCGATGATGCGACGGTTGAGCCTGGCCCATCGCACGGCGTGATCATGCGCGTCCATGTAGGACCCGCCGTCTTCACTCGCGGGATCAAGCGCTGCCTGCCCACTCGACAGGACGCGCTCCAGGATCGAGTAACCGAGGCCCCGCGAGCCGGAATGGACCAGGATAAAGGCCTCATCCCGGTCCAGCCCCGCCTGCGCGGCCGTCTCCGGTGCAAGGATTTCCTCGATCGCCTGGATCTCGCAGAAATGATTGCCGCCGCCGATGCTGCCGAGCGAAGCATCGAACAACGTGGCGTCAAGACCGGCGTCGGCGAGGACGCCGGCGACGTCGCCGTCCCAGGGTTGGTCGAGCGAGCTCAAGCGGTCGGCCAACTGGTCGAGCCGCAGCTTGCGGGCTGCGATATCTAGCGCAAACAGTCCCATGCCGCAGCCGATGTCGGAACCGACCAGTTGCGGATGAATGCTGTCAGCCAGAATGGCGCAACCCACGGGACCATATTTGCCGGGATGCAGATCCGGCATGGCGGCGACCGCGCGGACTCCAGCGAGTGCAGCGACCTGTTCCAGTTGAAGCGTGGCGTTGCCCTCGATCCAGGATTTGGACGAGGCGAAGACGTGGATCGGCGCACGGCCGTCCATCTTGGGAGAAGTGCCCATTTGAAAGCTTTCAGAAAGATTTGGAATCGTCGACGCGCACAGCACAGCTATCGCTGACTTAAGCGCGTGATTTCCCAAGCGGCGCGGCTAACGCACGCGCCCTCAGGCGATGCCCTCGACGGGGCGGCGAGACAACGTCATCGAGCCTTCTCCCTGTTGATCGTGCCAAAATCGGCCACCGATCGCGCAGATCAGATACCGGCGAAACGCAAAACCTGCAAGTCCGCCGCGACCTCCTGTTGTCGCACGCCAGAGGCGCGAGGTTCACGTGCATCAAGTTCACTTGGATTTGCGCCGGAAACGCTACTGACATTCGCTGCGGCCATGGCTATATCAACCCCGCCCGGCACGTCCGGGCTTTTGGCGTTCGGATGGGAATGGGACAATGACGGGTTCGACACGATCGAGCGATGGGCTCGATGACCGCCGCAAGCGGCTTTTGTTTCGCTGCTGGCATCGGGGCACCCGTGAGATGGATCTCATCCTCGGGCGCTTTGCCGATGCCGAGATCGCTGATCTGTCTGATGGCGACATGGCCGAACTGGAACGGCTGCTCGAGGTGCCCGATCCCGATCTCTATGCCGCGCTGACGGGCGAAAAGCCGCTCGATCCCGAATTCGCCAGCGCGTTGTTCGACCGCATCAAGGCGCGTCGCGCCGTGGACCACGACGCATGAAGTCACCGGTGAAATCCCCCGCTGCGCTGCTGGCCCCCGGCCGCGCGCTGACCTTTGCCAATGTCGCCGAAGGCGCCGAGGGTCTCGTCGTTGCCGATCTGGCGCGCGCGGTCGCTGCCAAGCCGAAGCCGCCGGCGGTGAGCCTTGCGGTGGTGTGCCGTGACGGTCCCCGCATGCAGCAACTGGCGCGGGCGCTGGAGTTCTTCGCACCCGATTTGCCGGTCATGCAGTTTCCGGCCTGGGACTGCCAGCCCTATGACCGGGTGTCGCCGCATGGCGGCGTCCTGGCCCAGCGCCTGACCACGTTGGCGCGGCTGTCGCGGCTTCAAGGCAGCGACAAGCCGCTGATCGTGCTGACTACGGTCAACGCCATCGTCCAGCGCGTTCCGGCGCGTGAGGTGGTGGCGGCGCAGGCGCTGTCGGTGGCACCCGGCCACGTCGTGCCGATGGACTCCATCGTCGCCTGGCTGGAGCATAATGGCTACAACCGGTCCTCGACGGTGCGCGAGCCCGGCGAATACGCCGTGCGCGGCGGCATTCTCGACCTCTTTCCGGCTGGGCTCGATCAGCCGGTCCGGTTCGATTTCTTCGGCGACAGCCTGGAATCGATTCGCACATTCGACGCCGAAACCCAGCGCACGCTGCTCGACATGCGCGCGCTCGATCTGGTGCCGGTCTCCGAATTCCAATTGGTCACCGAGACCATCCGCCGCTTTCGCATGGGCTATGTCGCGACCTTCGGCGCGCCGCAGCGCGACGATCTGCTGTATGAAGCCGTCAGCGAAGGCCGCCGCCATCCCGGCATGGAGCACTGGCTGCCGCTGTTCCAGGAGCGGATGGACACGCTGTTCGACTATCTCGACGGCGCGCCGGTCGCGATCGAACCGCAGGGCGAGGACGCCGCCCGCGAACGCTTCAAGCAGATCGCGGACTATTATGAAGCACGCCGCGAGGCGCTGGAGCATCCCGGGAGCGGCGCGATCTACAAGCCGCTGCCGCCCGATCGGCTGTATTTGACCGAAACGGAATGGACGACACGATTGGAAGAAGCCGCGCTGGCGCGGCTGACGCCGTTCGCGGTGCCCGACGACAGTTCTGACGTGTTCGATGCCGGCGCGCGGCAGGGGCGCAACTTCACGCCGGAGCGCGCCGATAGCTCCGTCAACGTGTTCGAAGCCGTCGTCGCCCATGTGCTGGCGTTGCAGGCGCAGCGCAAGAAGGTCGTGATCACGCTGTGGAGCGAGGGCTCGCGCGACCGCATGGGCAGCATGTTGCGCGATCACAAGCTGCTCAACCTCACCAGCGTCAACACCTGGCGCACGGTGCAGGCGACCCCGCGCAACGAGGCCATGCTGGCGGTGGTCGGCATGGAATCCGGTTTCGAGACCGACGACGTCGCCGTCATCAGCGAACAGGACATCCTCGGCGACCGCCTGGTGCGGCCGCGCAAGGCGAGCCGCAAGCTCGACAATTTCATCTCTGAAGTCACGAGTCTGGCCGCCGGCGATCTCGTCGTTCATGTCGAGCACGGCATTGGCCGCTTCATCGGGCTGCAGACGCTGGAAGTCTCCGGCGCGCCGCATGACTGCCTCGAGCTGCATTACGCCGCCGAAACAAAACTGTTCCTGCCGGTCGAAAACATCGAGCTGCTGTCGCGCTACGGCTCCGACCACGCCAACGTCGAATTGGACCGCCTTGGCGGCGGCGGCTGGCAGGCGCGAAAAGCAAAACTCAAGAACCGCATCCGCGAGATCGCGGGCGAACTGATCAAGATCGCGGCCGAACGCCATCTGCACGAAGCGCCGAAAATGCCGGTGCAGCCGCATGTCTATGACGAGTTCTGCGCGCGCTTCCCCTATGAGGAAACCGAGGATCAGCTCGGCGCCATCACTTCGACGTTGAAGGACCTCGAAAGCGGTCGCCCGATGGACCGGCTGATCTGCGGCGATGTCGGCTTCGGCAAGACCGAAGTGGCGCTGCGCGCCGCGTTTGCCGTGGCACTCGATGGCAAGCAGGTCGCCGTGGTGGTGCCGACCACGCTCTTGGCGCGGCAGCACAGCAAGACGTTTGCCGAACGGTTTAGAGGTTTTCCCGTCAATGTCGCACAGGCCTCAAGGCTGGTCGCGCCGAAGGAACTGACACAAGTCAAGAAGGGGCTTTCGGAAGGCAATGTCGACATCGTCGTCGGCACCCATGCGCTGCTCGGCAAGGCGATCAAGTTCAGGGATCTCGGCCTGTTGATTGTCGACGAGGAACAGCACTTCGGCGTCAGCCACAAGGAGCGGCTGAAGCAATTGCGGGCGAAGGTGCATGTGCTGACGCTGAGCGCGACGCCGATCCCGCGCACGCTGCAACTCGCGCTGACCGGCGTGCGCGACCTCTCGATCATTGCTTCACCGCCGGTGGATCGTCTCGCGGTCCGCACCTTCGTGGCGCCGCATGATCCCCTGATGATCCGCGAGGCGCTGCTGCGCGAACGCTACCGCGGCGGGCAGGCGTTCTATGTGGTGCCGCGCATCGAGGATCTTGCGAGCGTAAAAGACTTCCTCGACAAGAATGTGCCTGAAATGAAGGTTGCGGTGGCGCATGGCCAGATGCCGCCGACCGTGATCGAAGACATCATGTCGGCGTTCTACGACGGCAAATACGACATCCTGCTCTCGACCACGATCATCGAATCCGGGCTCGACATTCCCTCGGCCAATACGCTGATCGTGCATCGCGCCGACATGTTCGGCCTGGCGCAGCTCTATCAGCTGCGCGGCCGGGTCGGGCGCTCGAAACTGCGGGCCTATGCGCTGTTCACGCTGCCGGCGCAGCAGAAGATCACCGGGCAGGCCGAGCGGCGGCTCAAGGTGCTGCAATCGCTGGAGACACTGGGCGCCGGCTTCCAGCTTGCGTCCCACGACCTCGACATCCGCGGGGCCGGCAATCTGCTCGGCGAGGAACAATCCGGCCACATCAAGGAAGTCGGCTTCGAGCTTTATCAATCGATGCTGGAAGAGGCGATCCTCAACCTCAAGGCCGGCGTGGTCGAGCCCGCCGCCGACCGCTGGTCACCGCAGATCACCATCGGCATGCCCGTGCTGATCCCGGAGGATTACGTCAACGACCTGGCGGTGCGGCTGTCGCTGTACCGCCGGCTCGCCGATCTCGAGACCGACGAGGAGATCGACAATTTTGCCGCCGAAATGCGCGACCGTTTCGGCGTGCTGCCGGACGAGGTGCGCTATCTGTTCAAGGTCGCCGCGATCAAGGCCTATTGCCGAAGGGCCAATGTCGAGAAGGTCGATGCCGGGCCGAAGGGCGCCGTCATCAGCTTCCGCGACAACAAGTTCGCGCAGCCGGACCGGCTGGTGTTCTTCATCCGCCAGCACGGCCAGGCCGCAAAAGTTCGCCCGGACATGAAGGTGGTGTTCCTGCAGGTATGGAAGACGCCGGAAGAACGGCTGATGGGCACGACCGAGATTTTGCGCCAGCTCGCCAACCTCGCGGAGAACAAGAAGGCGGCGTAGCGTTCCGGACCATTCCCGTCATTGCGAGCGAAGCGAAGCAATCCATCGTGCCACAAAACAAGCATGGATTGCTTCGTCGCTTTGCTCCCTTGCGCAAACGCTTCGCGTTTGTCGCAGGCAATGACGGATCCGCCTACGACGCAGCGCGATCAGTGATGATTGGTTCCGCGTGCGCGCCGCGTTTGCCGCGGCAGGAGTGGCGCATCAGCTCGACAATCCCCGTGCAATCGGGGGCGCCTGTTTCGAGGCTTTGCAGCTCGCGATCACGACCCTCGGCGATATGGACAGCCCGCTGGTCTTCTTGATTGTTATCGCGCCATCTCCAGCGGTGGCTACGTCGAGCTTCACCTCCAACCTGGCGAATCCGCTGATCTTCCCGTTGGACACGGATGATATGAGCGTGTGCTCGGGCGAGTATGTGGCCTTGCTGTGCGCGGTGTACTTAAGCCAGCTGTACCAGCGGGAGCCGCTGACGTTCGGCATTTTTCCCAACACGCCGGTCGATTCCCACGAATAGCTGACGCCGATGAAATCGATCGCCAGGTGCACGTGGTCGCCGGGCGCGAATGTGCCACTCAGCGTCGCGGTGTCGCCGCCCTGGTCGAACAGCTTACGGGCCTTCGCCTCGAATTCACTGCAGTTGGCCGAAGCGGCGGTAGCAGGTTCCGTGCCGCCGTTTGCCTTGTTGAACAACGACAGCCCTCCCGCAAGGGCAAGGACCATCGCAAACAAGGCGATGTTCCGAGCTTTCCAGGCTGGCTCCGCGTTATTCGTCAACATGGCCGCTTCCTCGACGGTGTGGGCGCAACGCGCGCGCCCGCCGGCGTAGGCGGCGAGCACATCGATCCTGTGTCGCTCCAGCCGCCCTGCGGGTTCATGAACGATACAGGAGGATGTCTCACCATGGTCCGTGGGGACTTTGGGATCGGCCCGTTGGGTTTCCACTTCTTCGAAGACCCGATCCGAGGCCTTCACGACGCCGCGCGATGCGCCTCTTCGCCGAGGCGCGCGAGCAGCGCCTTTGCGGAATCCTTCGACTCCAGCGCCGCGACCGTCACGGTTGGTTCTGCGCGCGTATCGCGCTTGCCGTGGCTGGTGTGGCGCATGACGCTGGACAGCCGCCGCGCGATCGTATGCGCGGTCTTGAGGTCGGTTTCGGCGAAGGCGACCACGACCGATCCGTCATCGCAAACGGCGCCGAAATCCATCCGCCGCATCAGCCGGCTGATGATGCGCGCGCCGTCGAACTGGGCGCGGGGATGGGCGGGGTCGAAGGCGAAGCGCGCAACCGACAGGCCGCCGCCGCGTTGCTGGGTCTGGTAGACGGCGCTGGCGAAGTCGCGCTCGAAGGCGGTTGGTGTGAGCAGGCCGGTGCGGGCGTCGATCAGGCCCTCGGCGTCGATCGAGCGCAGGATCCGGCTCAAATGCGCTTCGAAGGCATGCTGGCGGATCAGCGGCAACGCGGTCGCCACCATTTGTACAGGCTCGCCACTGAGGATTTCGAGGTTCGGCAATTCATAGGCCGGCAACAGATCGCCTGACGTCACCACCACAGGCAGATGGCGGAAGCGGGCGTCTTCCGCCAGCACGGTCAGGAAAGCATCGACCACGCGCGGGCTAAAGCCTTCGCTGAGCACGATGCCGTCGATGTCGCGCGCATTGAGATGCTTCGCCGCAGCCTCGATGCTCAGCGCGCCGACCACGCCGGTTTGCTCGCCAAGCGAGACCGACAGCGTGGGGTAGGCGCCGCCGCGGCCGACCAGCAGCACCGTGGCATCCCGGAAGGTGTCGATGTCCGACAGCGCGATCCGGGTGGCCGGCACCAGCCGGCGCATCACGGTCGCGTGCAGCGAGCGGACACGCAGCGCGGCGCGCAGGCGCGCGACGAGGCGGCTGGAGTCTCCCTGGCTCTGGAAAAACGGAATGGCGTTTTCAGGCAGCGTTATCTGTGGATCGACCGCGATCAGCGGCAGATAGGGTTGGTGGGCCGCGATCGGCGCGGCGAGTGCGGCAAGCGTGGCCTGATCGACGTCGGACGCCGCGGCCAATACGGCCGCAGGCTGCAGCTGTTCGACCGCGCGACCTGCGTCCGCCCATTCGGCCTCGACGACCGGAAACAGCTTTGCGACATCGAGCGCCGCGGCAAACGATGGCCGCCTTGCGGTCGATACGACGAGGATCGGGCCTTGCTGGGACATCTGACAACTCGGATCAAGCGCGCCATTTATGAGAGCGCGATCCTAGTTTGCCGGGCTTAATGCGGCGTCAACGCAAGCCGCGAGATTGCGCTCAGGTGGAATTGGCCCGGTCGCGAAACGCTTCGACCATCAACGGGTTAAGCCCGAGTTCCGTCAACGCGTCGCGGGCGCGGGCGTTGTCCTGGGCGCGGCCGGCAAGCCGATGGCCGCTAAGGCGATCCGGCAGTGCCGTGAGCAGCGCGCCTTGCCCAAGCCGGCGCGCCCATTCCTGCAGGTCCTGCGCCAGGAAGCGGTAGCCGCCAACCGCCATGATACCGGACGGCGGCGCGGTGATGTTGATGGCGCCGGTCGAGCGGTCGAGCCGCGCGGAATAATCGGTGTCGACGTAATCGCGCGGCGGGGCTGCGATCAGCGAGTCGCTGGGTGGCGGCGGGGGCGCATAGGCCGCGACCGGGATCATCGGTCCGCGCAGCCCCAGGGTGCCCCGCGGGGTCAGCAGGATGTCGCCCGCGATCGAGGAGCCCGGCAGTTCGCGCGGCGCGCCGTGCGGTCCTGACTTGATCAGGGCGGGCGAACCATCGTCCGCAATCCGGCGCGCCGCGAACAAACCGACTTCGCCGAACAGATAGACGTCGGTCAGCGTCGCCTGCTGGGCCGACCAGGACGCGCTCGACATCACCTGTTCCGGCGCGCGCCACAACCCGATGACGTTGCGCAGGGAGGGCAGGCTGCCCGCGAGGTCGAGTTCGTCCAGCCGCAACGCCAGTTGTGCCGGGGCAATCAGCGTATCACAGGCATGCTCGTTGATCTGCTGCTCCAGGATCTCTTCGTCGAACGGATGGTGCAGCACCAGGGTTCCGCCCGACAGCAGCCAGACCGTCAGCGTCGATGCGAGGCCGGCAAACGACATCGGCGAAAACGCCGACAGGATCGTTGCGCCCTGCGGCACGTCGCTTTCGAGCGAGACCGAGAGTCCTCCGGCGATCAGGCCGAGATGGGCACGCGGCACGGGCCGGAAACCGTCCGAGGTCAGAT
Organism: Bradyrhizobium sp. AUGA SZCCT0176; assembly: GCF_018130145.1. Lineage (GTDB taxonomy): Bacteria > Pseudomonadota > Alphaproteobacteria > Rhizobiales > Xanthobacteraceae > Bradyrhizobium. The sequence goes on from NZ_JAFCMB010000010.1 coordinate 162,368, forward strand.
CGAACGAGATCAGCGCCGCCTTGCGGCCATCCTGGATCACCGCGCGCGCGGTTGTCGATTCCCGAAGGATCGCGTTATCGAGCGAGGCCATGCCTTCCGGCAAATCGGTGCCGAAGCCGCAGACATGGCGGATCGAAAACGCTTCAGCCGCGGCATTCATGGCCAGATCCGAATAGACGATGCCGTCGACCTTGCTTGTGGTGACGATCGCCCGCGCCGCGGTGCGGTTGAGCGCCATGGTCAGTTCCGCCTGTCGCCACAGCAAGGGCAGCACGGCGACCACCAGTCCGGCGCGATAGGCGGCCAGAATTGTCAGCGCGAATTCGATGGTGTTCGGCAGCTGGACCGCGATGACGGAGTTGGCCGGCAATCCGGATTCGATGAAATGCGCTGCCAGCGCGGAAATGGCGCGGTCGGCCTGCGCATAGGTGAGGCGCTTCGGCGTCTGGCCCGTGACGCGCGGCTTGTTCGGAGGATCGATCAGCGCCGTCGCATCCGGCTGCCGTGCCAGCGAGCGCTTGAACAACGTATCGAGCGTGGGCGAAGCGGCTGGCTGGGTCACGGCGTCACTTCAATGGCTTGCGTCATTTGGGTTGCGCGTCCGGTCTGTGCCACCACGTCTCCGGCAGGTAGCCCGTCAAGGCGATGGTTGAAGGTCGTTCTACCCGATTCCATCGCGCGATCCATTGCTCGGCGACGTTAAACAACGGGATAGCGTAGAAGCCCGACATCAGGGTCCGGTCCAGTGCCCGCACCGCCGAGACGAATTCCGGCCGCTCGCGGGCCTCCAGCAGCGCCGCGATCAGGGCGTCGATCGCCGGATCCTTCGCGCCCATGTAGTTCCTTGTGCCGGGGATATCGGCGGCCTGGCTGCCCCAATAGAACGACTGCTCATTGCCGGGTGACAGCGACTGGTCCCAGCGGTTCTGCAGCATGTCGAACTCGTAGCCGAGCCGGCGCTGGTCGAATTGCACCGGATCGACCGCGCGCACGCTGGCCTCGATGCCGGCGCGTTTGAGGTCGCGGCTATAGGCCAGCGCGATCCGTTCCTGATCGCGCGTCGTGACCAGGATCTCGAAGGTGAGGGGTGCTTTGGTCGCGCGCTGGCGCAGCACGGTGCCGTCGAGCACGTAGCCGGCCTCGGACAGCAGAGCGAGGGCGACCCGCAGCGCTGCGCGGTCGCGGCCTGAACCGTCTGACACGGGCAGGCGGAAGCTGCCGTCGAGAATATCAGGCGGAATATGCGCGAGGTAGGGTTTCAACAGTTCGCGCTCGCGCGCATCGGCGGCGCGGCCATAGGCTGATAATTCCGACCCTGCGAAGAAGCCTCCGGCACGCGTGTAGAGGCCGAAGAAGTAGTTGCGGTTGATCCATTCGAAATCGAACAGCAGCGTCAGCGCACGCCGCACGCGGACGTCGGAAAACAGCGGACGGCGGGTGTTGAACACCAAATACTCCGACGGCTGCGGCATCCCTGGCTTGATGATGTCGCGGATCAGCTCGCCGCTGCGGGCGGCCGGGAAATCATAGCCGTCGTGCCAGCGCAGCGGCTCGGCTTCATTGCGGAAATCATAGAGCCCGCGCTTGAAGGCTTCGAACTGGCCGTTGGACTCGCGGTAATAATCGAACCGGATCTCGTCGAAGTTCCACAGGCCCCGGTTCGCCGGCAGGTCACGGCCCCAATAGTCGGGGTTGCGCCTCAGCGTGACGCTGGCGCCGGGGCGCACCGCAGTGACGCGATAGGGACCGGAACCGACCGGTCCGGTCATGGTCGTGTCCTCAAAGGTTTCGGGATCGACCGCATGGCGCGGCAATACCGGCATCAGGCCGAGGATCAGCGGCAGTTCGCGGTCGGGCGCGCCGCCGAAATCGAACCTGATGGTGAGCGGGTCGGGCGCCTCGGCCTTGGCGACCTTGGCATAATACTGGCGATGGTTGGGGCGGCCGCGGTCGCGCAGCAGCGCCCAGGAAAACAGCACGTCGTCGGCCGTTACCGGCTTGCCATCCGAGAACCGCGCCCGGGGATCGAGATGGAACGTGACATAGCTTCTGATGTCGTCGGTCTCGACGCTCCTGGCGAGAAGCCCGTAGAGCGTGAAGGCCTCGTCATTGCCGCGGCTCATCAGGCTCTCGACGACAAAGCCCCTGATCTGCTGCAGGGCGAGGCCTCGGACGATGAACGGATTGAGGCTGTCGAAGGTGCCAAGCAGACCCCAGACCAGCCGGCCGCCCTTCGGTGCATCGGGTTTGGCGTAGGGCATGTGGGCAAAATCGGCCGGCAGGGCCGGCGCGCCATGCATGGAGATCGCATGGCTTTCCCCGGCGCGGGCGTTGCCCGCGAGCGCCATCGGCAACAGGCCGAGCGCGAGCACAACGCTGGCGAGAATACCAAGCCGGATACGTCCAACGGCTACCATCTGCACGCGCGGATTTGATTCGGGGTCACACACCAGTGAGCTTTACCATAGGCCTTGACCACAGGCCTCGGCGTCCACCGGGACCGCAGCCAAAGATGCTTGTCGGCATTGATCTTTTCGTCCGCCGCTGTATTGAAGGCGTGCAATTGACCAGGGCGGTGACGCCTGTCACGTATCCGCCTCAATTGACTAGGAGACAGCCGCCCAAACGGCTAGGTGTCGGTGCCTGCAGCGGTTTCGGGCGCTCCCGTTCAGAAAGGGTTTTCCGCAATGAATTTCCGTATCTTGGCCGTCCGGCCGCATGGGCGGGTTGCCGCCTTGTTGGCGGCGACGGCATTGTCCGCGACGTTGCTCGTCGCGGGTGCGCAGGCCCAAACCCCGGCTCCGGCCCCCGGTGCCCCCGCAGCGGCGCCCAAGGAGGCCCCGAAGGCCGCTCCCAAGGCTGCCCCGAAAGCAGCCCCGAAGGCCCAAGCGCCCGCCGCCCCGAACGCCCAGCCGGCCCCGCCAGCGGCCGCCGGCGGCGCTCCCCCCGCAGGCGGTCAGTCGCAGGACCAGCAGGTCCAGCTGATTTACGCGCCCTGGACCAAATTCTGCCTCAAGGGGCAGGACGCTGGCGCCAAGCAGGTCTGCTTCACCGGCAAGGACGGACGCATCGAGTCCGGCCAGCCGGTCATCGCTGCCGTCATCATCGAGCCGGAAGGCGAGCCGAAGAAGATCCTGCGCGTGACGCTGCCGCTCGGCATGCAGCTCGTGCACGGCACCCGCGTGATCGTCGATGCCAATCCTCCGGCGCAGAGCCCCTATGTGATCTGCTTCCAGAACGGTTGCATGTCGGACTACGAAGTGACCCCGGAACTGCTGGCCAACCTGAAGAAGGGCCAGAATTTGGTGGTTCAGGCGATCAACTCCAACGGCGCCCCGCTAACGCTGCCGCTGCCGCTCGCCGAATTCGCCAAGGCCTATGACGGCCCGCCGACCGACCCCAAGGAATTCGAGAAGACCCAGCAGAAGTTGCAGGAAGAGCTGCAGAAGCGGGCTGAAGAAGCGCGAAAGAAGCTCGAGGCCAACCCGCCCGCTGGCGGCGCGCCGGGCAATGCCAATCCGGCGGCCAAGTAACGCCGCTTCGATCGACAAACAAAAAGGCGCCCTGGTCCGGGCGCCTTTTTCGTTCAGGAGAAGATTTGTAGCCTGGATGGAGCCAGATCAGTTCAGCGAGGGATTGCGCGGACGATAGCCGCCGGACTTGTCCTTGACGAAGATCTCGGCGACCTGCGAATGCCGGATCGGTTCGCCGGAATCGTCGGGTAGCAGGTTCTGCTCCGAGACGTAGGCGACGTATTCGGAGTCCGAATTCTCCGCCAGCAGATGATAGAACGGCTGATCCTTGTGCGGCCGAACGTTCTCAGGGATCGACAACCACCATTCCTCGGTATTGTTGAATACCGGATCGATGTCGAAAATCACGCCCCGGAATGAAAACACCCGGTGACGGACGATCTGACCGATCTGGAATTTGGCGGTGCGCGCTTTAATCATACCTCGTCGAATAGACCATGATTGTGGCCGATGCTAGGGGCAAAAGGTTGAATTAGCTCTCAAGTCCGGCTGGCACATCCGGCGCCAGCCCCAAGAAAACATTGACGAAACGCTGAAGAAAAGACCCCCATTGCATGGCCGATATCCTCAATCTGGCGATTCCCTATTTCGGGGTGATCTTCATCGGCTTTGCCTGCGGCAAGACCAGGGGGCTGCCGGAGGCGGGGCTGGCCTGGATGAATTTCTTCCTGCTCTACGTGTCGCTGCCGGCCCTGATGTTCGGCATCATGGCCAAGACGCCGTTTTCGGAACTCAACAACCCGCCATTCCTGATCGCGACCACGCTCGGCACCGTGATCGCCTTCATCGTTGCCGTGGTGACTGGCCGGGTCATCGGCGAATTGTCGCTGCGCAAGGCCACTTTGGCCGGGCTGGCCGGCGCCTATGGCAATATCGGCTATATGGGCCCGGGGCTGGCGCTCGCCGTGCTCGGCACCAAGGCGGCGGCGCCGACTGCGCTGATTTTCTGTTGCGACAGCATTTTCCTGTTTTCGATCGTACCGATCCTGATCGCGTTCACCGATCGCGAGCATCGCTCGCTGCTGCACACGCTCGGCATCGTGGTGCGGCAGATCGTGCTCAACCCGCTGATCATGTCGGCCGGCGCCGGCGCGCTCGCCGCGGCGCTGCATTTTCGTCCCCCTGTCGCGATCGACAACACGCTGGTGTTTTTGCAGAACGCCGCGGCACCGACGGCGCTGTTCGTGCTGGGTGTCACCGTCGCGTTGCGCCCGTTCGATCGCGTGCCGTGGGAGGTGCCCGGCGTGATCGCGGTCAAGCTCCTGATCCATCCGCTGATCGTGTTCGGCCTGATGCTGCTGTTCGGGCCGTTCGCGCAGCCCTGGGCGGCGACCGCGGTCCTGATGGCGTCACTGCCGCCGGCGCTCAACGTGTTCGTGATCGCGCGGCAGAACAACACCTGGATCGAGCCGGCGTCGGTCGCCGTCCTGATCGGAACCTTCGCCTCCGTCGTTACGCTGACCAGCGTGATGTGGTTCATCCAGAGCGGAAGGCTGGCGTTTCCTTGAGAATAACCACGCATGGCTGACGCTATGCAACGCGTTCTGATGAAACCAAATTTGAGACCGACGAAACAATCTTCCGGGATCGACGAAGACGGCTTGAAACAATCGCCGTTCAGGGTGGCTACATCAGACACTGGGAGCCACGTGTGAAGAGCGAACCGATCGAAGCAGACATCAGAGCAACCCATATTTGGCGAACGGCCCAACGCCGCCGGGCGACGTATTTGGCCACTCTGGTCGACGAACCAACTGATGACGCGGGATATGTGATGGCCAGAAAATTGGCGATTCCCAGTGTACTAGCCTCGGGGGTGATGGCGGTGGCGGTGTGGGCACTAGCTTGATCTCCGGTCCTCCCGGTCACGATGCCGTCAACCCTCGAACAGGCACGGGCGCGCTGATCCGGCGCGCTCCTCAAGCTAAGCTGAAGCCGGCTCGCGCTGAACGTCTTCCTCAAGAACGGGTTTGCTGCGCCAAGGCAGGGTCAAGACCGGGAAGAATCGTGATGCCTTCCTGATCACTTCCAGATGAATAAGCTGCGATCTGTGTACATCTGTTGTCGCTGTCCTTGCCCGCTGCATGCGGAAGATCAGCGGCGACGAAGCATTACTTATCTTCCCGCACCGAGACCGTTTTATCGAGGCCGTCGCCGTAGTACACGGCGCATTCGCTTCGAGCATATGAGCATCGTCTCGATGGCCCGGTGATAGGTCCCTATGCCATCACACCGGGCGGCATCGGTAATACGTTCACACAAACCTTCATCATTGCGCCGACAGGTTCGGCGTTGGAATTTTGAGAAGTGCAATGTTGGATTGGATTGTTAGCGTAATTCACGACCCCAACTCACCGATTTGGTTTTCCAGGGATATTTTCAGGAGTGTTTTCCAGTCCCTCTTGGGAGCAATCGTGTCTGCGCTGCTGGTGGCTCCACTGACGGCGCGCTGGGTCGCATGGGAAACGACACGCAAGTGGCGTCCCGCACGACGCGTCGCGTTCCGTGATATCGAACATGGCACCAGCCTGATTTGCAATTCGTTCGCGGACTGGAGCACGATTGGAAGAAAACCGGAATCGGAGAATGATCTGCTGTTGTCCTGTTGGTCCATTTACACGGCCATGTCGGAGGGGCACGAAGAGATGAAGAAGGCCTATGCGGACTGGTCCGACTTGTGGTCGCCGCAACAGGCATCAGCAATTATCAGCTTCTTGGAATACGTTTCCGACCTATGCCATAACGTCGAAAACGAGAGCAATCTGATCAGTCGCATCATTGATTTTGACGAGCAGCCTGATCAACTCAAAAAAGGCGATCGCTGGGAGACGGTTACTCCGCGATGGGTTGAGTCCGGCCAACTGCCGAAGTTGGATGTAGGTGCCATGCGGTCAAGGCTCAACCGACTTCGAGCAAGCTGCTCTGACCGCGCCCTCGTAAAAATATTCGATGATTGCAACGAAGCTCTAGGCGGCTGCGATCAAAAGGCCATGGACAATCTCCAAAAGGCCTGTCGCGAAGCTATGCTGGAAAAGGCTCGTATAATTGAAATAACATTCACCGAGAAAGCATGATTTACGTTGCGGAGCACGGGGCCGGCCTCCGATTTTACGGGTTTACTTCCTAGCCCACGCGCTTCCATGTCGGCGCGAGGCCTTCGCGCATCGCCAGCCGCCGCAGCGGACCGAACGAGCCGATCAGATGCAGCCCCACCGCGCGCAGCGACTGCACCGGCAGGAAGTCGCTGAGCAGCGAGCGGTTGGCGAGGTCGATGGCAAACATCCGGCTGGCGACATCGGCGCGACGGGCGGATTGATAGCGCGCCAGCACCTGCGGCGCGCCCGGATCCTCGCCGAGCGACAGGGCTTGCCCCGCGATATCGGCGATGTCGGCGGCGTCGCGCAATCCCATGTTGAGACCCTGCGCGCCGATCGGCGGCAACACATGGGCGGATTCGCCGACCAGCGCGACGCGATGGCTGGCGAATTGTCTGAGGCTTTCGATCGAGAGCGGAAACAGGTTGCGCCCGGGCTCGACCCGGACGCTGCCGAGAATGGAATGCGATTGCTTTTCCGCGGCGTCGGACAGTTCGTCGTCGCCGAGCGCCATCAGCCGCTCTGCTTCCTTTGCCGCGGAAACCCACACCACGCTGCTGCGGTTGCCGGGCAGGGGCACGAACACGCATGGCCCGTGCGGGGTATGAAACTCGGTGGAGATATTCTTGTGCGGCCTTGAATGGCTGATGTTGAAGGTTAATGCCGACTGGTGCAGGTCGCGGCGCTTGACGTCGATGCCGGCGGCCTCGCGCGACAGGGACTGCCGCCCGTCGGCGCCGATCACCAGCCGCGCCGACAGCGACCCGCCCGCACGGGTGTGGATGGCAACCATCGCATCCTGCGGATCGACGCCTGCCGCCTCATCGTCAAATCGCGTCAGGCCGGACAATTCGGCGGCACGCTCTTCCAGCGCGGCCATCAGCGTCCGGTTGTCGATATTGTAGCCGAACTGGTCGAGGCCGATTTCCTGCGACGAAAACCGCACTTCCGGCGCCCGGATCAGGCGGCCGGTGTCGTCGACGAGCCGCATGGTCCGTAACGCCGCGGCCTGATCCCGGCAGCGGCGCCAGACATCCAGACGTTCGAGCAGATCGGTGGAGGCGCCCAGCAGCGCCGTGGTGCGGTTGTCGGCATAGGGGGCGCGGCGGGCGAGCAGAGCGGTCCTGGCACCGGTCTCCGCCAGCGCGATGGCGGCGGTCAGTCCCGCCGGTCCGCCGCCGATCACAACGGTGTCATAAATTGGCGATGCATCGTTCATATTGGAACAATTGACATTCCCGGCGGCATTTTCAAGTCATTGACCTTCTTAAATGTTTCCACCGATTTGCGCGGCGGAACGCCGCAAGCGCCGGTATGCAAATCGGGGCGATTCCTGTTAGCACTGCCGGAGCAATGGACCAGACACAAGAACCAATAGCATCTCCCGCTACGACCCGGATGCGGACGGCCGCATTTGGCGTCCACGTCTTCACGGCGCTCGGAGCGGGCGTCGGCCTGATTGCGATGCTGGAAGCGGTGCGCGAGCACTGGGCCGCCATGTTCGGCTGGCTTGGCGTCGCGCTCATCATCGACGCCATCGACGGTCCGCTCGCGCGCAAATTCGACGTGGTGCGGCTGCAGCCGAACTGGTCGGGGGAGGTGCTCGACCTCGTGGTCGATTTCATCACTTACGTGTTCGTTCCGGCCTACGCCATCACCGCGAGCGGCTTGCTGCTGCCGCTGGCGGCGCCGCTGCTCGGCATCGGCATCATGACCTCGAGCGCGCTCTACTTTGCCGACCGCCGGATGAAGGCGGCCGACAACCATTTCCGGGGCTTTCCGGCGGTGTGGAACGTCGCGGCATTCTACCTGTTCCTGCTGCATCCATCGCCGGCGCTTGCCACACTTGGCGTAGCGATCCTGATCGCGCTGACCTTCGCGCCGTTCCACGTGTTGCATCCGATCCGCGTCGTGCGCCTGCGCTGGCTGACACTGTGGCTGCTGGCGGCATGGGCCGTGCTGGCGGCCTACACCATTGCCTGCGACTTCGCCGTGGGCATTCCCATTACCGTCGGACTCTGCGCGATCGCCATCTACGTCGCCGGCAGCGATGCCGTGATCCGCAAACTGAAATCGTTCAAGGCATGATGGAATTACTGACCAGCCCGGAAGCATGGGTGGCGTTGCTGACGTTGACCACGCTCGAAATCGTCCTCGGAATCGACAACGTCATCTTCCTGTCGGTGATCGTCTCAAGGCTTCCGCCGGAGCAGGCCAATCGCGCGCGCCAGATCGGTTTGCTGCTGGCGCTGGTGTTCCGCATCATGTTGCTCAGCGTGCTGGTGTGGCTGATCGGCCTGACGGAACCTGTGCTGACCGTGAAAAGCGTGACGCTGTCCTGGCGTGACATCATCCTGATCGGCGGCGGCATGTTCCTGATCGCGAAGGCGACGCATGAAATTCACGCCGAAGTGGAGGCGCGCGAGGCCGAGCCCGAGGCCAAGCCGAGCGCGAGCGTATTCTTCTGGGTGATCATGCAGATCATCGTCGTCGACATGGTGTTCTCGCTGGATTCGATCATCACCGCGATCGGCATGGCGGAGGATATCGAGATCATGGTGGCCGCCGTCGTGATCGCCTGCTTCATCATGTACGTTTCGTCAGGACCGGTGGCGAAGTTCGTGGCCGATCACCCCACCACCAAGATGCTGGCGCTGGCGTTCCTGGTGCTGATCGGCGTGGCGCTGGTGGCGGACGGATTCAAATTCCACATCCCGCGCGGCTACATCTATTTCGCCATCGTGTTCGCGGCCGCGGTCGAATTGTTCAACGTGCTGGCCCGGCGCAATCGCAAAAAAGTAGTCAAACAGCGGGTTTAGGCCCCCGCGAGTTGACAATACGGCCTTGATGGCTTTCGCTCCGCCACGAGCCGGGGCGCTTGAAGCCGATACCGAGGGAGAAAAGGTCATGGTCAAGGCCGTGCGCGTGCACAAGGTAGGGGGGCCGGAAGCCCTGGTCTATGAGAGCGTCGACGTGCCGGCGCCGGGACCGGGCGAGGTCCGCATGCGCCAGCACGCCGTCGGCCTGAACTTCATCGACGTGTATTTCCGCACCGGTCTCTACAAGGCGCCGGGGCTGCCCTTCATCCCCGGCAATGAGGCGGCGGGCGAAGTGGTGGCCGTCGGTCCTGGCGTCACCAATTTTCATCCCGGCGACCGCGTCGCCTATTATTTCAACCTCGGCGGCTACGCCTCTGAACGCGTGATCCCGGCGGACAAGCTGGTCAAGCTGCCCGACCACATCACCTACGAGCAGGGCGCGGTGCTGATGCTCAAGGGCCTGACGGTCTGGTACCTCCTGCACAAGACCTTCAAGGTCGAGCCCGGGCATCGCGTGCTGATCCACGCGGCCGCCGGCGGCATCGGCCTGCTGGCCTGCCAATGGGCGAAAGCGCTCGGCGCGCATGTGATCGGCACCGTCGGCACCAAGGCGAAAGCCGACCTCGCGCTCGCCAATGGCTGCGACCACGTCATCCTCTACAACGAGGAGGACTTTGTCGCGCGGGTCAAGCAGATCAGCCGCAACGAATTGTGCGACGTCGTCTATGACGGCGTCGGCAAGACCACGTTCCCGGGCTCGCTGTCCTGCCTGCGGCCGCGCGGCCTGTTCGTCAGCTTCGGCAATGCCTCGGGCCCGGTGCCGCCGTTCGCGCTCGCCGAACTCAACAACCACGGCTCGCTGTTTGCGACGCGGCCAAAACTCAACGATTACGTCAGCACCCGCCGCGAACTGCTGGAGGGCGCCGATACGTTGTTTGCCGCCGTCATCAACGGCAAACTGCACGTTCCGATCAACCACGCCTATGCGCTGAAGGACGTCGCCAAGGCGCACACCGACCTGGAGGGCAGGGCGACGACCGGGGCGATTATTCTTCGGCCGTGAGGTCTCAAACTCTTTCAATTGGTGTCGTCCCGGCGAACGCTCAGATGTGCAATTGCACATCGGGGGACCCATACCGCGTGATCCATCGATAGAAAAAAGGCGATAGAGACCGCCTGCCATTACAACGGCCGCGGCGTATGGGTCCCGGCTCAAGGCCGGGACGACGACTTAGATCTACGCCACCATCCGCGCGGCGCCCATCTGGGTCAGCACCGAATCCAGACAATCGATCATCATCGAGATATCCTCGCGCGTGACGTTGAGCGCCGGCATGAACCGCAGCGCGTCCGGCTGCGGCGAGTTCAACAGCACGCCTTCCGCAAATGCCTGCGCGACGATCGAGGCGCCGATCGGCAGTTTGAGATCGAGCGCCAGCAATAGCCCCCGGCCGCGCACGTTGCCGAGACCGTGGCGCGCCGACAGTTTCTGCAATTCGCTTTCCAGGAACAGACCGGCGTCAACGGCTTGCTTCAGGAAGTCGGGTGTTGCGACGTGTTCGAGCACCGCAAGGCCCGCGGCGCACATCAGTGGATTGCCGTTGAAGGTGCCGCCCTGGTCGCCGTGCTCGAAACAGGACGCATATTCGGTCGCCAGCAATGCCGCCAGCGGCACGCCGCCGCCGATGCCTTTGCCGAGCGTCATGATGTCGGGCTCGATCCCGGCATGCTCGTAGTGAAACAGTTTTCCCGTCCGGCCCATGCCGGTCTGGATCTCGTCGACGATCAGCAGCAGCCCGCGCTCCTGGGTCAGCGCCCGCAACTCCCTGAGGAATTGATCGGTCGCCGGCCACACGCCGGCTTCGCCCTGCATCGGCTCCAGCATGACCGCAACGGTCTTGCTCGAGATCAGCCGCTTGACGGAATCCAGATCGTTGAGCTGCGCCTTGGGAAAGCCGGTGACCTTGGGCTCGAACAGCGACTCGAAAGCCTTCTTGCCCGACGCCGACATGGTGGCGAGCGTGCGGCCGTGGAAGCCGCCAACAAAGGTGATGATCTCATGCGCGCCGCCCTTGTACAGCGTACCAAATTTGCGCGCGAGCTTGATGGCGCCCTCGTTGGCTTCCGCCCCCGAATTCGCGAAGAACACCTGGTCAAAGCAGCTGTTGGCGACCAGCGCATTGGCGAGCTTGAGGCTGGGTTCGTTGAAGAACGCCGGGCTCGGCGTCAGCAGCAGTTTTGCCTGCGCGGCAATCGCGTCGGCGACGATGGCAGGCGAATGGCCGAGGCAATTGACCGCCCAGCCTTGCATGAAATCGAGATAGCGCTTGCCGCTGTCGTCCCACAGATAGGCGCCTTCGCCCTTGACGAAGACGGTGGGGGGCCGCGCGGTGATGTTCATCAATGCGTCGAACGGTTGGGTAACGTTGGTCATGTCGAGCTCCTTCTTGGGTTTTGGGGAAAGGGCAGGCCGAAACGCAAGAAGGCCGCACTTTTCGGGTGCGGCCTTCTCGAAAACGTTGCTGAACTAGTTGATCAGCGGTGTCGTCGGACATGGCGCAGCCCATCATCGTCGCAAGAGCGACGACGGAAAGCTGCGCGGCGGTTGGTCCGGTTCAATGTCATGGCGCAGGCCCATACAGCCGAATGGCCGGCCCTGTCAAGCGGGGAGCTGGTCATCACTCGATCTCATAGTGGCGGAATTCCTCTGATATGTCGGCTTTGATCGCCCTGGCGGCGGCTATGTCGCTCTCTGCGCCGCTTTCATCGCCCTTTTTCCGCTTGGCTATGCCGCGGCCATACAGCGAGTTCGCCAATTTCGGATCGACGCCGAGCGCAACCGTGAAACCGTCGATCGCCGCGTCGAATTGGCCGAGCTTGAGATAGCAGAAGGCGCGGCTGTCGAGCGTCTGGGCATCGTCCGGCCTGTGCCTCAGCGACTCGCTGCAGTCTGCAAGTCCTTCCTGCGGACGGCCGAGAATGGCCCGTGTCAGGCACCGGGCGTTGAGCGCGGCGGCGTATTTCGGATTGAACCGGATCGCCTGGTCAAAGTCGGACAGCGCCCGTGAAAAGTCGTGACGGTCAAAGTGAAGAAGGCCGCGCGCATAGGCATCGCGATATTCGTCAGGCGCCAGCCGCAGCGATTGGTCCAGGTCGGCCAGCGCGCGTTCGATATCGCTTTTGCCCCTGAACAGGCGCGCCCGGTTGCCATAGGCGGCGGCGTAGTTCGGATCGAGCCGGATTGATGTGTTCAGGTCGGCGAGCGCGCGGGCTTCGTCGCCGTGATTCCAATAGGCGGTGCCGCGGTTGAAATAGGCGAGTGCGAATTTCGGGTCGAGCTTGATCGCGTGATCATAGTCGGACATCGCACGGCTGAACTCGTTGATGTCACCATAGGAGTTGCCGCGGTTGTTGTAGTACCAGGGATCGATCGAATTGAGCCGGATCGCCTGATTATAATCGGCGATCGCCTTTTCTGGTTCACCCTTGTCGCTGTAGGTGATTCCACGGTTGAACCAGGCGAACGATCCCTTCGGATCGAGCGCGATCGCGCGGTCCAGGTCGGCGATGGCCCTGTTAACCTCGCCCTTGCGACGCCAGGCTTCGCCACGGTTGGTGTAGGCGCCGGCAAGCTTCGGATTGCGCCGGATCAGTTCGCTGAAATCGGCAATGGCGCGGTCGCTGTCGTTCTTGGTGAGGTAGTTGGCGCCACGATTGAGGTAGGCGCCGACGAGGTCTTTTGGCTTCGTACCTTTCGCCGCGATCACGCCGGTGCAGCCCGCGATGATCTGGTCAGGGGTGGCCTTGCCACCGCTAAAGCATGAGCTTCGGGCCATCGCCAGGGGAGACGGTGCCTTCGCGAAAGCCGGCATTGCGGTGAACAGGGTCACCAGACACAGCATGGCCTTGGCGGCAGGGAAACCAATCTCAGTCCTCTTGAAACTCGCCATCATCGATCTCGCGCTGACCCGCGTTGCCAATCTGAAAATTGTCTCCCTTTGTGACCGGAAGGTCCGGCTTGGTTCACATTCCAGGCTTCGCAATTGAACCGGCTCGATAATGGAGCCGACCAAGGCGGGCCCACCAACCGCACAAGGTCATCCCAGTGTCCGACGACTATTCCTATCCCATCGATATCGACAGCATCCGCAGGGCATTTCCGCCGGGCACCGAGGCGCCGCCGTTGCTGATTGATTTTGCTGGCTGGCTCAAGGGGCGAGATTGGGGCAATGCCGGCTGCTACGAGCTTGTCGGAGACTTTTCCGACAATGCGCCGATCGTCGACGGCAGCCCGCTGCGCGACCAGTTCGCGCTGTTTGCGCGGTTGCCGGAAGGCTCTGTCGTCGGCGCCTGGTACGGGGCCGGCACCAGCGTCGCCAATGCGCCGATCGTGGTGCTGGGCTCCGAAGGCCAATACGAAATCATCGCGGCTTCGCTCGAGGGTTTGCTGGCCAAGATCGCAATCCAGCGATTTGAGGAAGACGTGATGTGGACCGACTTCACCCCGCATGAAGATGCCGAGGATGAGACGGACGAACTCGCCGATTGGTTGGCCAAACGTTTCCGCGTGAGGGACCTCAGGAGTTTGACGGAGCCGCCGACCGGACTGCCGGACTTCGGCCAATGGATGGAGAAATGGTGCAGGGATCGCGAGGCGTTTTGGGAAAAGCATCCGGCGATGACTGGGCTCGCGGAGCAGTTGGTTGCGCACCGGCCACCTGGCAAGACGCCATGGGATCGCACGATGTTCGAGGTCGCGATCGCGGGCCAGCAGTATCAGGTGCGCGTGCTAGATCGGGGCCGCCAGCCGATCGAAGAAGTCGTCGCGATTGAACCATTGCTGCGCGGTCTGCGCGACGACATGTGGCGCGCACAACCCGATCTCGGCCTCTGGTATTCTATGTCGTTTTCGATGGGGGCCGATGGCCGCATCCTGCCGCGCTTCGACTATGAGACGCGTCCGGCGATCAATGACGTTCCCGTCGCAATTGCCGAGGCGCGAACCGACCTTGTTCGCGCACCCCGGCCGGAACGATGGGTGCCGGCCTGGCTGTCGACTTGAGCGGATGGCTCAGAATCCCGCGACGCTGCCGTGCATGGCGGAGGGTCTTTGCAGTGGGGTGGCCAGAGATGCCAAAGACAAGCCTGCGACGCGACGCATCGCAATTGCCCGCGACCGCCGATCCGGTATTCTAAGGCAATAGTACCGGGAACAAGTACTTGGCAGTATCGATCCAATTCCGAGAGCTCTGCGCGATCCCGACCGTGCCAGGTTTTTCGCTCGTCAGGAGCGCTGTCGCGAATGACGGCTCACTGCTATTCCTGTTTGCGGAGACGGCGACCGCCGAGTCTCTCGCCGCGACCTACAAGCGAGGCATCGGCGTGTTTCCGCGAACCCGCACGGAGATAGCGACGGGGCTTTGTCTGGTGAGGATGACGTCGATGGCGTCGCACACGATCGAGCTTCCTGAACTCGATTTGACCTTTCCCAGGTTGACGTTTTCCCTGATGGACGAATCCTTGTTGCGGGGCCGAGGTGCGCGTGGCGAAGCAACGATGATTTCGACCTCAACGGTGCCATCATCCTACCCGAGACGGGCGCGGCAACGCGAATACTGTTGGGAGACGGAATAAGCTCGATGCAAATCGACAGTCTTGGCCGCATCTGGGTCGGTTATTTCGATGAGGGTGTGTTCGGCAATTTCGGTTGGGGAGGCCGGGACGGACCCCCTCCCGTCGGTTGCTCTGGGCTCGCTTGCTTCTCAGCTTCAGGTGAGAAAATCTGGGAATTTCCGGGGAACCCGATCTACGCAATTTCAGATTGTTACGCGCTCAACGTTTCCGGCACCGATGCTGCGATCTTTTTCTACACGGATTTTCCGCTTTGCCGGATCAGCGGTAACTTTGAGCTGACCTATTGGAAGCCAAAACTGGCGGGCTGCAACGCATTCGCAATCTCCGAAACGGAGGTTCTCTTTTCCGGCCAGTACAATGATCCGGCCGATGCTGCGTATGTCGGAAGGCTGGCGTCAGGAGGGTTGGGCGAGACCAAGCGGGTACGTCTATTGATGCCGGACGGGTCAGGTCGATCCGGCGGGCAATTACTAGGGCGCGGCAACTCCCTCTACCACTTCGACGCCGAGAAGGTGTGTCGGCTAAGTCTGGACTAGCAAGGCGCTCAAAACCCCGCGACGCTGCCGTGCAGGTCGTATTGGTCCGCACGCTCGATCTTGGCGGTGACGATTTCGCCGACTCGTAGCGGCCGGCGGCTGGAGACGTAGACCGCGCCGTCGATCTCGGGCGCGTCGGCCTTGGAGCGGCCTTTCGAGACGGTCGGACCGACTTCGTCGATGATGATCTGCTGCCGCGTGCCGACCTTGCGCTTCAGCCGCCGTGCCGAGATTTTCTGCTGCCGCGCCATCAGCGCGTTCCAGCGCTCCTGCTTGATCTCGTCGGGCACGGGATTGCCGATCGCATTCGAGCTCGCGCCGGCGACCGGTTCATATTTGAAACAGCCGAGGCGATCGATCTCGGCTTCCTCGAGCCAATCGAGCAAATAAGCAAAATCGGAATCGGTTTCGCCGGGGAAGCCGACGATGAAGGTCGAGCGCAGGGTCAGCTCGGGACATTGCTCGCGCCACTTCTTGATCCGCGCCAGCGTCTTTTCCTGCGCCGCCGGGCGCTTCATCGCCTTGAGCACTTCCGGGCTCGCGTGCTGAAAGGGAATGTCGAGATAGGGCAACACCTTGCCCTCGGTCATCAGGCCGATGACTTCGTCGACATGCGGGTAGGGGTAGACATATTGCAGCCGTACCCAGGCACCGAGTTCGCCGAGTTCTTTTGCGAGGTCGAAGAACTTGGCGCGGACCTGGCGGTCCTGCCACGGGCTCTCGGCATATTTGATGTCGATGCCGTAGGCTGACGTGTCCTGCGAGATCACAAGCAGTTCCTTGACGCCGGCGGCGACCAGTTTTTCTGCCTCACGCAGCACGTCACCCGCCGGGCGCGACACCAGGTCGCCGCGCAGCTTCGGGATGATGCAGAAACTACAGCGATTGTTGCAGCCTTCGGAAATCTTCAGGTAGGCGTAGTGCCGCGGCGTCAGCTTGACGCCCTGCGGCGGCACCAGGTCGAGATGCGGATTATGGACCGGCGGTAGCGCCCGGTGCACCGCGTCCAGCACGCTCTCATATTGCTGCGGACCCGTGATCGAGAGCACACCCGGATAGGCTGCCTCGATCTGCTCGGGTTCCGCGCCCATGCAACCGGTGACGATGACCTTGCCGTTCTCGGCCATGGCTTCGCCGATGGCGCCGAGCGATTCCTGCTTGGCGCTGTCCAGGAACCCGCAGGTGTTAACGATAACGATGTCGGCGCCGTCATGCTTGCGCGCCAGTTCATAGCCTTCGGCCCGCAGCCGCGTGATAATGCGCTCGGAATCCACCAGCGCCTTGGGGCATCCCAATGAAACAAAGCTGATCTTGGGCGCGGCGGCCTGTTGCATATCTTATCTGCCTGATTGATCAGCACGAGCTAGTCCCAATTGCCCACAATTACAAGGCTTTGCGCGGGACCATGACGTGCTATGGATGGGCCCGCCGGGTTAAGAGTTGATCGATGAGCGCTGAGTCGTCACCGAAAATCGTCATTGTCGACGAAAGCCCGATCCGCGCGGCCATTCTCGAAGAGGGGCTGCGGGAGGCGGGCTTTACCCGCGTGGTCCATATCAGCGAAATGCAGAGCCTGCTGGCGCGGATCTATTCCGAAGACCCTGATGTCATCCTGATCGACCTGGAAAACCCCAGCCGCGACGTGCTGGAGGCGATGTTCCAGGTCAGCCGCGCCGTGCGGCGGCCGATCGCCATGTTCGTCGACCAGAGCGACGCAGCCTCGATCCAGGCCTCCGTCGATGCCGGCGTCTCCGCCTATATCGTCGACGGCCTGAAGAAGGAGCGGATCAAGCCGATCCTCGACCTCTGCATCTCGCGCTTCAATGCCTTTTCCAAGCTGCAGGACGAGCTCGACCGTACCAAATCGGCGCTTGAGGAACGCAAGGTCATCGACCGCGCCAAGGGAATCCTGATGAAAGTGAAGGGGCTCACGGAAGACGAGGCCTACGTGCTGATGCGGTCCACCGCGATGCGCGAAAAGAAGAAAATCGGCGAGATCGCGCAGTCGATCCTGACCGCGTCGGAGCTGCTGAAATGACCACACCGCTGCATATCGGCTTCATCCCGCTGGTTGACGCCTCCGCGCTGATCATTGCCGTCGACAAGGGCTTTGCCGCCGCTGAGGGGCTCGATGTCACGCTGACGCGCGAAGTGTCGTGGTCCAATGTGCGCGACAAGCTCAATATCGGCCGGTTCGACGCGGCGCACCTGCTGGCGCCGGTAGCGATCGCCTCGAGTCTCGGCCTCGGCCACGTCAAGGTGCCGATCGTGGCGCCGTTCAATCTCGGGCTCAACGGCAATGCGATCACGATATCGCCAGCCCTGCATGCGGCGATCATGGGCGAAATCGACGGCGACCCGCGCAATCCGCTGGTGACGGCGCAGGCGCTCTCTCGGCTGGTGGCTGCGCGGCGCAAGGCCGGCGCGGAGCCGCTGACGTTCGGCATGACGTTTCCGTTCTCGACCCATAACTACCAGCTTCGCTTCTGGATGGCGGCGGGCGGGGTCGATCCCGACGAAGACGTCCATCTGGTGGTGCTGCCGCCGCCCTACATGGTGGACAGCCTGGCCAACGGGCATGTCGATGCGTTCTGCGTCGGCGCGCCCTGGAATTCGGTGGCCGTCGATCTCGGCGTCGGTCACATCCTGCACTTCGTCTCCGACATCCTGGTGCGTGCCGCGGAAAAGGTGCTTGCGGTCAGGCAAAGCTGGTCAGACAAGAATCCGGAAGTCCTGGCGGCCTTGATCCGGGCCGCCTCGCGCGCCGCGCATTTCATCGAGCAACCGGACAATCGCAGCGAGGCGGCGCATATCCTCGCGAAGCCGGAATATATCGGCGTCGATGCCGAAGTGATCCTGCGGACGCTGGATGGCCGGTTGAAGATTTCCCCCGACGGCAAGATCCGCGAGAGCAGCCGCTATCTGCTGGTCGGACGCGAGGGCGCCGCGCGGCCCGATCCCGCACAGGCTGCCTGGCTTTACGCCCAGATGGTGCGCTGGGGACAGACGGCAATGCGGCCGGACGCGCTCAAGACCGCAATGGGGGTGTTCAGGCCGGATCTCTATGACGCCGCCATGGGACAGCCAGCAAAGCTCGGTAACGGTTCCGACGCGGTCGGCGCCTTTGCCGGTCCTGCCTTCACCCCCGACGATATCGCCGGACATCTGGCGGCGTTCGAGATCGGTCGCTGGAAGCCGTGACGGCTTGACCTTGATGAGGCAAAACTAGGCATTGATATCAACTGCCTAATAATTGAGCTGACTGCCTTCCAAGTCGCTGTGAAGCGAGCTTCAGAGTTTCCCCAGCCTATTTTCAACGCTTTGATATTTCAAATAAGTTTTACGAAATCGGTTTGGCACGCAACTTGTATGTTGCAGTGCAGCCAAACCGACGCGGATGTCGGTCGGCTCAAGTCCAAGATGGATTTCCGCAGCAACGAAGCTGGTCGGACCGAACAGGAGCAAAAGCCCGGCACCGCGGCTGCGCCGAGTTCCAAACGGTCAAACCCATTCGTTGACGCCACCGATCGTGGCCGCAGGAGCTTCGTCACGTCAGATGAAAATGGAAACGCTCACAGTCGACTTTACCGACGAGCAGAAGCGCTACCTCGAAGGCTTCACCACCGGCCTGCAGATCAGCAGGGTCGGGCGCGGGCTCGGCGGCGGTTCGGACAGCAAGGCGAATGCCGAGCCGAGCGGGCCTGAGGCCGCGCACGTCAAGGCGCAGGACAGGGTTACCGCCTCCGGCAAGAAACTCGTCGAGCAGGAAAAGTGGAAGCGCGAGGAGCATCCGTTCGATGCCTATCCGCGCCTAAAGCAACAGGCGCTGGTCGATGCGCGGCCGTCGCCGGCGGACAATTTCCGCTGGCGCTATTACGGCTTGTTCTATGTAGGACCGGCGCAGGACTCCTACATGTGCCGGCTGCGGATCCCGAACGGCATCATGAAGCATTGGCAGTTCGCCGGCATGGCGGACCTCGCCGAACAGCTGTGCGGCCCGTTCTGCCACGTCACCACGCGGGCGAATTTGCAGGTGCGCGAAATCCCGCCGAAGAACGCCGTGGCACTCATCGAAGGCATTCAGGACCTCGGCCTGTGTTCGCGCGGCTCCGGCGCCGACAACATCCGTAACGTCACGGGGACGCCGACGGCGGGGATCGATCCGCAGGAAATTCTGGACACCCGCGAATACGCCCGCGAGTGGCATTATCACGTCCTGAACGACCGCTCGCTGACGGGGCTGCCGCGCAAGTTCAACGTCGCCTTCGACGGCGCCGGCAAGATCGCGGTGCTCGAAGACACCAACGACATCGCGTTTTCCGCCGTCGAGGTGAAAGACGGTTTTGGCGTCGAGCCCGGCGTCTGGTTCAAGCTCGGCATCGGCGGCATCACGGGCCACCGGGATTTTGCCGCCGATACGGGAATCATCGTCAAGCCGGCCGATGCGACCAGGGTGTCGGATGCCATTGTCCGTGTTTTCATCGATCTCGGGGACCGCACCAACCGGCTCAAGGCGCGTTTGAAATATGTCATCGACGGCATGGGGATGGAAAAATTCCTTGTGCTGGTCGAGGAGAAACTCGGCGACGCGTTTACGCGCGTGCCGGCGGAGGCGCTGGCGCCACGGCCCAATTTCGAGCGCACGGCCCATATCGGCGTGCACAAGCAGAAGCAGGAAGGCCTGAACTGGATCGGCGTCGCACTGCCGCTCGGCAAAGTGACCTGCGAGCAGATGCGCGGCCTCGCCAGGATCGCGCAGGATCTCGGCGATGGCGATATCCGCCTTACGGTCTGGCAGAACCTGCTGATTCCTGGTGTGCCCGACGACAAGGTCGCGCTGGCTACGGCCGCGATCGAAGCCATCGGGCTGGCGATCGGGACCTCTGAACTCCGCGCCGGCCTGATTGCCTGCACCGGCCGCGCGGGCTGCAAATTCGGCCTTGCCGACACCAAGCGCACGGCCGCCAGGATCGCGGATTGGTGCGATCCGAAGGTGCCGATCCAGACGCCGATCAACATCCACCTCACCGGCTGCCACCATTCCTGCGCGCAGCATTACATCAGCGACATCGGCATGATCGGCGCGCGTGTCCCGGTCGGCGATACCGACGACACGGTCGATGGCTTTCATGTCTTTACGGGCGGCGGCTTCGGTCCGGACGCCGATGTCGGGCAGGAAGTGTTTCACGACGTCACGGCGGAGGACGTGCCTGTCTATGTCGAGCGGCTGTTGAAGGCCTATCTGGCGCATCGCACTTCGCCTGATGAAACCTTCCTGACGTTTGCGCGCCGCCATGACGGCGAGACGTTGCGCAAGCTGGCCGACGCCCAAGTGTCCTCGTGAAGGTGTCCTCATGAACCAGATCACGCCGCCACCCAAGATCGAGATCATTCCCTCCAGCGCGCCGTTCTCCGAAGCGCAGCGCTCGTGGCTGAACGGGTTCTTTGCCGGTCTCTTGTCCGACGCGCCGACGCCGTTGTCGGCCGAGCAGGGCGCCGCCGTCATGGAAGGCGGCGAAATCGATGACGACGCGCCGTGGCACGACCAGACCATGCCGATTGCCGACCGCATGAAGCTCGCGGAAGGCCGTCCATTGCGGCGGAAGATGATGGCGGCGATGGCGCAGCAGGATTGCGGCCAGTGCGGCTATAATTGCAACGACTATTCGGACGCGATCGCCGGCAAGACCGAGGCGCGGCTCAATCTCTGCGTCCCCGGCGGCAAGGAAACCGCCCGGATGCTGAAATCGCTGTATGAGGAACTGGACAAGGCGCCGGCCGCGTCGCCATCGGCTGCTGCCGCACCCGCCGCCGCAGCGCCGGCGGTCGTTGGCGAACCCGGACGTTCGCGCGACAATCCCGCGCCGGCAAAATTCCTCGGGCGCTATCTGCTCAACAAGGGCCAATCGGAAAAGGAAACCTGGCACATCGACTTCGACCTGTCGGGCTGCGGGCTCGATTATGTCGTCGGCGATTCCTTCGGCATCTTCGCCCGCAACGATCTCGGCAATGTCGATCAGATCATTGCCTTGCTCGGCGCCTCGCACACCACCAAAGTCCGCGGCAAGACCTTGCGTGAGGTGTTGCTCGACGATGTCTCGCTGGCGCCGGCGCCGGATTCGCTGTTCGAACTGATCTCCTACCTCACCGGCGGCGCGCAGCGCGAGAAGGCGAGGGCGCTGGCGCAGGGCGAGGATCCCGACGGCGATGCCACGACGCTCGACGTGATGGCGGTACTGCAGAAATTTCCCAATGTGCGGCCGCATCCCGAAGCCTTCGTCGAAGCGCTGGAAGCGTTGCAGCCGCGGCTCTATTCGATCTCTTCCTCGCACAATGCGACGCCCGGCAAACTGTCGCTGACGGTCGACTGCGTTCGCTACGTCATCAACAAGCGCAAGCGGCTCGGCCTTGCCTCCACCTTCCTCGCCGAACGCATCCAGCCCGGCGACGAGGTCAAGGTCTATGTGCAGAAGGCCCACGGCTTTGCGCTGCCGGAGGATCCGAAAATTCCGATCATCATGATCGGGCCGGGCACCGGCATCGCGCCGTTCCGCGCCTTCCTGCATGATCGCCGCGCCACTGGCGCGCCCGGCAAGAACTGGCTGTTCTTCGGCCATCAGCGCAGCGACTGCGACTTCTTCTACCAGGACGAACTCAACGCGATGAAGACGTCGGGGCTCTTGACGCGGCTGTCGCTGGCGTGGTCGCGCGACGGCGACAAGAAGTTCTACGTGCAGGACCGCATGCGCGAAGTCGGCCGCGAGGTGTGGACGTGGCTCGCCGAGGGCGCCAACGTCTACATCTGCGGCGACGCCAAGCGGATGGCCAAGGACGTCGAGCGCGCGCTGGTCGATATCGTCGCCCAATTCGGCGCCCGGTCCACCGACGAGGCCGTCCTGTTCGTCGCGGAACTCAAGAAAAAGGGCCGGTTCCAGCAGGACGTTTACTAACGGGACTACAATCGTAACCCGGCGGGTTCCAATTCGCTCAAATCGGCCCGAATAAAATTCTCGCCCGAATTGGGTCGAGAGAATTTTTCACTGGAAAGTGAGTCCGGAGGAGGGTCCGCATCACTATTTTTAGGGCCCGCTTGCAAGTTGGCGCGAACGATATTCCATATGCAGCCCATGCTGCGTTGGAGATCGACGATGCGCGAACTATCGGCGGAAGCCCGCCTGCACCTCTATGCACGTTCCCTGTCCCGGCGGACCGGAACCGGATTCCATACCGCCGCGCTCTACGGCTCGTTCGCGCTCATCGCCGCCATCGTGTTCAGCTCGCTCTCGGTTCATCCGTTCTAATTTGAAGCGTTCTTTTTTTGACGCGTTTTCTTAACGCGAACCGGAATCCACTTCGCTCGAAAACGCTATGTTACGGCCAGGCCGCGTAGGACGCGCCGCGCCGTATCTGCTCCAGTCGAGAACGACGTCGGTAGACGCCCGGCGAAACACCCTGGTGCTTGCGAAAGAACCGGCTGAAATATCCGGGATCACGAAATCCAAGACCGTAACCGATCTGCTCGACCGGAAGATCGAGTTGCTGCAGGCGCGTGCAGGCCTCCTCGATCAGTCGCAGATGCACGACGGCGCGAGGGCTGACGCCTTTTTCGCGTTTGCAGTGGGCGTGCAGCTTGTCTTCGGTAACGCCCAGCGCGGCGGCATAGCGCGCGACCTGCCAGCCATCGCGGTAGTGCAATTCGACCATCTGGAGAAAATTTCCGACTAGGCGGGTGCCGTCACCCCGGTGCGCGGCTTCGTCGGGCGCTTCGCCTGAGATGACGGAGCGCCACAGATGCAGGCAAAGCAGCAGCACATGCGATGACATCATCGTCGCGGTGCCGCGCCCGGGAGAATGCAGTTCGCGCACCAGCGCATCGCAGCCATGGATCACGGCGTTGAAGGCTTCGCCGACCTGTCCCGCCTTCAAGAGCACAAGCCGGTCGATGGTGCGGCGGAGGTGAAGCGCCTCGGCGCTGCCGGCGACGGTTTTGGTGAGAAAGTCTTCGGAGATCGCGATCAGATAGCCTTGCGCGCCGGCTTCGACCTGCAGATCGCCCTCGAGATCGGCCGGCAGCCACAGCAGCGCCGGCGCCTCAAATGCGACATGGGTGCCGCGTAGCGCGACGGCGCCGCGCCGCGCCTCGATCACCATGAGGTGGGAACGGCGAAGTCCGCGCTGACGAATGACCCATTGGGCCGGCGCAAGGCTGGCGGAAAACCGCTCCGCATGGAGGGCCGGAATCGGCTTCTCCGCAAAGGCTTCCAGCCCCGAACCCAACTGCATGGCATCCCCCAACCGTGACAATCTACCGCTTGTCCCAAGCGCTCTTTGACGGAAGGATACAATCAATCCCCGGATACGTCCAATTCTATGCCCCGAGCGCTCCCATAGGCTGCATCCGGTCGAACGCCGCTCCAAGGCGATGGACGCAAAAGTCTCTGGGAGGAGAACATGGGGTCATCAGTCACCCGCTTCGCAGCGGGATTACTCGCCGTCACCGGGGCGGCCCTTCTCGCAGCCGATGGGCCGGCGCTGGCACAAAGCTCGGTCAAGATCGGTTACGCGCTTTCGCGCACCGGTCCCAATGCTGGCGGTGCCGCGGTGACGACGCTGCCGAACTACGAAATGTGGGTGAAGGAAGTGAACGCCGCGGGCGGCCTGAAGCTCGGCGACAAGCGGGTGCCGATCGAGGTTGTCCAGTATGACGATCGCTCCAGCGCCGAAGAAGCGGCGAGGTCGCTCGAGCGGCTGATCACCCAGGACAAGGTCGACTTCATCCTGCCGCCCTGGGGCACCGGCCTCAATCTGGCGGTCGGGCCGATCCTGAACAAGGCCGGCTATCCGCATCTCGCATCGACCGCAGTGACCGACCGCGCGCCTGAACTGGCCAAGCGCTGGCCCAACAGCTTCTGGCTGCTCGGCACCAGCGCCGGCGCCGCCAACACGCTGGTGGATCTCTTGGTCAAGCTGCGCACCGAAGGCAAGATCGGCGACACCGTCGCCATGGTCAGCGTCGCCGACGGCTTTGGCATCGACTTGTCGGGCGCCGCGCGTCCTGCACTGGCAAAAGCCAATTTCAAGCTGGCCTATGACAAGACCTATCCGGTCGGCACCCAGGACCTCAGCCCGATCGTCAACGAGGTCAAGGCGCTCAATCCGGATGTCTTCATCGCCTTCAGCTATCCGCCGGATACGCTCGGGATCACCGAACAGGCGCGGATCGCAAGCTTCAATCCAAAAATCTTCTACACCGGCGTCGGTACTGCTTTTCCGCTGTTCAAGCAGAAGTTCGGCGCCAATGCGCAGGGCGTGATGGGGATCGGCGGCTGGAGCGGCGACAGTGCGCCGATCAAGGATTACCTCGCGCGTCACAAGGCGGCATCGGCGAACGGCGCGGAGCCGGATCGCTGGGCCAGTGCGGTGACCTACGCCAGCCTGCAGATGCTGCAGCAGGCGATCGAGCGCGTCGGCAAGATCGACCGTGAGGCCGTCATCAAGGACCTGCAGACCGGGACCTTCGATACCATCATCGGCAAGGTCAAGTTCGAGAACAACCTGCCGACCAAATATTGGTGGGTCGGGCAGTGGCAGGACGGCGAATTTTACGGCGTCGGCCCGGCCACCAACGAAGGCGCGCGTACGCCTGTTGTCCCGAAGCCGGCATGGAAGGCGCCGTGATCGGCGATTGGTCCAGACGGCACTGAGTAAATGACGAACGCCATCTTCACCGGCCTGATGCTCGGGGGCATGTACGCGCTGATCGCCATGGGGCTGACGCTCCAATATGGCGTGGCGCGGATCATGAACCTGTCCTACGGCGAGTTTCTCGTCGCGGCGGCCTTTGCGTCCTATTGGCTGTTCACGGGATGGGCATTGAACCCGTTGCTTGGACTGGCGCTCGTCATTCCCGCCGGTTTCGGCGTGAGCCTGTTGCTGTACCGCGTCCTGCTCACGCCGCTGGTGCGCCGGGCAAGGACGCGGGGCGCGCTCGAAGTCGACAGCATTCTGGCGACCTTCGGCATGATGTTCATCGTCCAGGGCATCATGCTGTCGATGTTCGGCGGCGCTTACTTCAGCTACTCCTTCCTCGCGATCCCGGTCAGCCTGTTCGGCGAAATCCTCGCCTTGAACCGGCTGATCGCATTCGGCCTGGCAGTCGCGGTCGGCCTTGCGCTGTATTTGGCCCTGACCCGCACCCGGCTTGGGACCTCGATCCGCGCGGTTGCGGTCGACCCCATGGCCGCACAGCTGGTGGCGATCGATGTGCTCAGGACTTCCGCATTCGCATTCGCGCTCGGCGGCGCGCTGGTGGCGGCGGCCGGCGTCCTGATCAGCATGTTTCTGACATTCAGCGCTTCGTCGGGCGTGATCTTCACCATGAAGGCGCTGATCGTGGTTGTCATGGGCGGCGTCGGCAATCTGCTCGGCTGTCTCGTCGCAGGTTTGGCGCTGGGTCTGAGTGAATCCTTGGTCGCGACCTTCGTCGATCCGGGCCTGACGCTGGCGGTGAATTTCGCGCTGTTCCTCGGCGTCCTGCTGGTCAAGCCGGCGGGGCTGTTCGGGAGGGCGCAGCGATGAGCGCAATGCGCCTTGCCGCCGCGCTCGCAAGCTGCGCCGGCCTTACCGTGCTGGCGCTGCTGCCGATGTACGTCGATGCCTATTACCTCGCACTCGCGATCGGGCTTTTGCAATTCACGGTGCTCGCGACCGCATGGGGGCTGTTCTCCGGACCGACGCGTTATGTCTCGCTGGCGACGACGGCGTTTTTCGGGGTCGGCGCCTATACGGTCGCCGTGCTCGGCGAACTGCTTTCCTGGCCGCTGGTGCTGCTGATCGCGACCGTGATCGGCGCACTGATGGCCGTCATCGTCGGCCTTTCCACGCTGCGGCTCAGCGGCCTGCATTTCGTGATCTTCACGTTCGGGTTGGCCGAACTCATTCGCCAGCTCGTGATCTGGTACGAGGTCAACAAGACCCGCGTGCTCGGCCGCTACGTGTTCGTCGACATCACCCAGAAGGATATCTACTGGCAGCTTCTCGTGCTTGCGGTCGCGGTGTTCGTGATCGGCTGGCTGATCGCGCGCTCGCGGCTCGGCTTTGCGCTGCGCATCATCGGCGAGGACGAGACCGTCGCAAAACATTGCGGGATCAACGTCACCGTCGCCAAGGTGACGCTGTTCACGATCAGCGCCGTCTTCATGACGTTGGTCGGCGCGATCATGGCGCCGCGCTGGACCTATATCGAACCCTCGATTGCGTTCAACGCCACGATTTCCTTTGAAGTCGTGATCATGGCGCTGCTCGGCGGCGCGCACCGGCTCTGGGGGCCGGCGCTCGGCGCCATTCCGCTGACATTGCTGTTCGAGTTCCTGGCGGCGCGGTTTCCGACCGCCTCGACGCTGATCATGGGCGTCATCTTCCTGCTGATCGTGTACGCGCTGCCCGCCGGCGTCGTCGGCCTGTGGGATAACTTCAGGCGGCAATGGCGGCCACAGCGCACCGGGCAGGGGGTCAAGGCATGACGGCCGCAGCCTCAACCGTTCTCGAGATCAAGGGTCTGGTCCGGGCGTTCGGCGGCCTTGTTGCCGTCAATGCGCTGGATATGACGGTCCGCTCCGGCGAGATCGTGGGACTGCTCGGTCCGAACGGATCAGGCAAGACCACCGCGCTCAATCTCGTCTCGGGCGTGCTGCGTCCGGATTCCGGCGCGATCCACTTCGCCGGACACGACATTGCCGGCATGGCGACGCATCGCATCGCGCGTCTTGGCCTCGGGCGTACCTTTCAATTGGTCCGCGTGCTCGACGGCATGAACTGCGCCGAGAATGTGCGGGCGGGCCTTGCCTTCCATCCGGCACGCTTGGCGCGCAGCGAAATGGATGTCGCTGCCATCCGGTTGTTGGAGCGGGTCGGGTTGAAAGATGCCGATCAGCGCCTGGCAACCGAGCTGACCTATATCGACCGCAAGCGACTCGAGCTGGCACGCGCGCTGGCGCTGAAACCGCGGCTTCTTCTGCTCGACGAGTGGCTGGCCGGACTCAATCCCTCCGAGCTTTTGATCGGCATTGCGCTGATCCGCTCGCTGAAAGACGAAGGCCTGTCGATCCTGCTGGTCGAACACGTCATGGATGCGATCCGCTCGCTTTGCGATCGCTGCGTGGTCATGAACAGCGGCCGGAAGATTGCCGAGGGCACTCCGGACGAGGTGTTATCAGATCCCGCCGTCATCGAAGCCTATCTGGGAGCGGTAGCCGATGCTTGAGGTAGCGGATATCAGCGTCGCCTACGGCCAGCATCGCGCATTGACGGACGCCGCGCTGAACGTGGGCCGCGGCGAAATCGTCGTCATCCTCGGCGCCAATGGCGCGGGGAAAACCTCTCTGCTGAAAGCCTTCGCCGGGATCGTGGCCTGCCTTCCCGGCAAGCGCGTCACGCTTTCGGGACGCGATATCTCCGCTCTTCCGGCCCACGAGATTGTCGAGGCTGGTCTGGCGCTGGTGCCGGAAGGTCGCGGCATCTTTGCCGATTTGACGGTCGCGGAAAACCTGTTGCTGGGCGCCAACCCGAAGCGCGCGCGTGACGGGGAGGCTGCGCGGCGGGAGCGGGTGCTGTCGCTGTTTCCGCGCCTCGGTGAACGGCTCGGACAGACGGTGCGGACCATGAGCGGCGGCGAGCAGCAGATGGTCGCGATCGGTCGCGCGCTGATGTCCAATCCCGACGTTCTCCTGCTGGACGAGCCCTCGCTCGGCCTGTCGCCGCTATTGGTGCGCGAATTGTTCGCAAGCCTTCGCAAGGTGCGCGAGAGCGGCGTCGGTCTGCTGCTGGTCGAACAGAACGCGCGCGAAAGCCTCGCCATCGCCGATCGCGGCTATCTCATCGAGAACGGCAAGATCACCGGCAGCGGCACGGGGACCGAGCTGATGTCTAACGATGCCGTACAGCGTGCCTATCTCGGCGGAATTGTCGCAAGCGCGGTTTGAAATTCACGAAAATAACCTGAAAACACGGAGGATCACGCCATGAACCAGATCAGTCTGCTGCTCGAAAACCAGGACGTTCAGGCTGTTGACGGCGTCACGTTCGATCGCCTCAACCCCATCACGGGTGAAGTTGCTACTCGCGCTTCCGCCGCGCAGATATCCGATGCCAAACGCGCTGCCGATGCAGCCGCGGCCGCGTTCCCGGCATGGTCGTCGACCGGACCGGGCCTGCGCCGAAAGATCCTGCTCAAGGCCGCCGACGCGCTCGAAGCCAAGACGGCGCAGTTCATCGAACTGATGGCGACTGAAACGGGTGCTACCGCCGGCTGGGCCGGGTTCAATGTGGGTCTTGCCGCGGGGATGCTACGCGAAGCCGCCGCGATGACGACGCAGATTTCGGGCGAGGTGATCCCGTCGGACAAGCCGGGCTGCATCGCGATGGCGGTCCGGCAGCCGGCCGGCGTCGTGCTCAGCATCGCGCCCTGGAACGCTCCGGTGATCCTCGGCGTACGCGCGGTGGCGTTACCGCTCGCATGCGGAAACACGGTTATTCTGAAGGCCTCCGAGATATGTCCGGGCACCCACCGCCTGATCGCGGAATGCCTGCGCGATGCCGGTTTGCCGCCCGGCGTGGTCAACGTCATCACCAACGCACCTGAAGATGCACCTGATCTGATCGAGGCCCTGATTGCGCATCCGGCCGTGCGCCGTATCAATTTCACCGGCTCGACCCGTGTCGGCCGGATCATCGCCCAGACGGCGGCAAAATATCTCAAGCCAGCACTGCTCGAGCTCGGCGGCAAGGCGCCGCTGATCGTGCTCGATGATGCGGATATCGATGCCGCGGTCGCTGCTGCCGCTTTCGGCGCGTTCATGAACCAGGGACAGATCTGCATGTCGACGGAACGGATCGTGCTCGACAACAAGGTCGCCGACGCCTTCGTCGCCAAGCTGGCGACCAAGGCCGACTCGCTGGTGGCGGGCGATCCGCGCAAGGGCGGCACGCCGCTGGGGTCGCTGATCGGCGCTGATGCCGTCGATCGCATCCAAGGTCTCATCAAGGACGCGGTGAGCAAGGGCGCGCGTGTCGTGGCCGGCGGCCGGTCGGAGGGGACGTTGATGTCGGCCACCGTGCTCGATCACGTCACCTCGGTCATGCGGATCTATGGCGAAGAATCGTTCGGTCCGGTGGTCAGCATCGTGCGTGTAAATAGCGTCGATGAGGCCGTACGGGTCGCGAACGACACCGAGTATGGATTGTCAGCGGCAGTGTTCGGCCGCGATATCGCCCGCGCGATGGACGTCGCCAAAAGGATCGAGTCGGGCATTTGTCATGTCAACGGGCCGACCGTGCACGATGAAGCGCAAATGCCGTTCGGGGGTACCAAGGCGTCCGGCTATGGGCGTTTCGGCGGCAAGGCGGGCATTGCCGAATTCACCGAGCTGCGCTGGATCACCATCGAGACCGGTCCGCAGCATTATCCGATCTGAGTTTGGGCTGACATCACGCCGCGGAAATCCCGCGGCGTGACGCCAAAGAAACTCTTGAACGTCCGGGTCGCGTGCGCGCCGTCGGCGAAACCGCATTGCATGGCGAGCGCCGCAATTGAAGTTTGCGACAGGGCAGGTTGCTGCAGCAGGTTTCGAAAGTGGTCGACGCGCAGCTGGAGCACGTGGCGTTCAAACGTCGTCTGGTGGTCGGCGAAGATGCGATGCAAGGTTCGCTCCGAAACGCCGAACGCAGTTGCAATCGCCGGAGCCGGCCGGATCGCCGCAATGTTCGCCCTCAGATAGGTGTCGATCAGGCCGAACAGCTCGGTGCGGGTAAGCCCGTGGTCGTCACCGGTTGCAAGACGAAGCAGGGTCGACAGATAAGCGGCGATATCCGTTTCGGCCTGGCCTGGCCGCGCATCCGACAGATGGATGGCCGCGCGAATGAAAGCCGCGATCGAGCGCGCGATGGCGCCGGACAGAGGGACGGGTCTTGCGCATAGTCGCTCGGCTTGCGGAAACATCTGAAGCAGCGTCGCGGCAGGAACTGTTGCGATCAGCACTTCGGAACGCTGTTCGGGTCCATCGAGCCGATCCTCGAACGGCCGCCGCGCGTCATAGAGTACGCCATATCCCGGCTCGATCGTGCCTTCGTTGCCGGCCTGCGCCATCGAGCTTCGGCCGCGGCGCTGGAAATCGAACATGAACTCGTCCGAGCCCGACTTGCTGACGAGCTTTGCGTCGCGGCTGTAGCATTGCGGGCTGCTGTCGAAACGCACGAGCTTGACGCTGCCGAGTTCCACGAACTCGAAGTGACCGCTGACCCGCGTCGGACCGATCGGCCTGGTCTCGATATGGGCGAATGAACGACAGATCGACTCGGTCCAGAACGCCTGGCGTTCGGCGGGGTGGATTTGGTCTGTCGAGACGCTGATCGG
This sequence comes from Bradyrhizobium sp. AUGA SZCCT0176, assembly GCF_018130145.1. Lineage (GTDB taxonomy): Bacteria > Pseudomonadota > Alphaproteobacteria > Rhizobiales > Xanthobacteraceae > Bradyrhizobium. The sequence continues at coordinate 193,394 of NZ_JAFCMB010000010.1, forward strand.
CATCGAGGATGCGGTTCCACAAGGTGATGGCTCACCGTCGCCCGAATTCGGTCCGGCTGGCAAGATCGAAAAGCTGGCAGGTTCATTCAAGACGCTGCACCCTGGTTACCCTAACGTGCGGTCCAATGTTGCAAGGTGTGAATATGGACCTGACGAGAGAACCGGCCGGTACGGCCGTCACGCATCCCCTCGATCCGCTCAGCGAAGCTGAGGTGGTGCTGGCCTCCGATCTGCTGCGGGCCGCCAAGCAACTTGGTCCGGATACCCGCTTCTCCCACGTCCAGCTTGAGGAACCGGCCAAGGCCGACATCCTGGGTTGGACATCAGGCACCAATTTGCCGAGGCAGGCGGCGGTCACGCTGTTCGACTGCAAGACCGGGGCGACCCATATCGCGACCGTCGATCTCGGGTCACGGCAGGTGACGGCATGGCGCGAGCATCCGACCAAGGCGCATCCTTATGGCCAGCCCCCGGTCACGATCGAGGAGGTGTTCAAGGTCGGCGACATCGTCAAGCGTGATGCCGGATGGCGACACGCGATGAAGCGTCGCGGGCTGACGGACGAAGACATCGAGCTGGTCCAGGTCGATCCGTTCTCAGCCGGTTACTTCGACCGCGACGTCGAGAAGGGCCGCAGGCTTGTCAGTGGGGTTTCCTTTTGGCGCCGCGATATCAAGGACAATGGCTATGCCCATCCGATCGAGGGCGTGGTCGCGCTGGTCGATCTGATCGAGGACAAGGTCGTCCAGCTCGTGGACGAGCCGGAAATCGTTCCGATCCCGAAGCGGTCTCGCAACTATGACCGCGCGTCGATCCCGAAAATGCGCGAGGACGTCAAGCCTCTCGATATCGTGCAGAACGGCGGCCCGAGCTTCTCGGTCGAAGGTTGGAAGGTCTCGTGGCAGAATTGGTCGTTCCGCGTCGGCTGGACCGCACGCGAAGGCCTCGTGCTGCATCAGATCGGTTTCAACGACAGCGGACGCGAGCGGCCGATCATCTATCGGGCCAGTGTCAGCGATATGATCGTGCCCTATGCCGATCCGACCGCGAACCATTTCTGGAAGTGCGCATTTGACGCCGGCGAGTACGGTTTGGGCAAGCTCGCCAATGCGCTGGAGCTTGGCTGCGATTGCCTCGGGCAAATCCATTATTTCGACGTTCCGGTCGCCGACGATTACGGCAAGCCGGCTGTCATGAAGAACGCGATCTGCCTGCACGAGGAGGATTACGGCATTCTCTGGAAGCACTATGAATTCCGCAACGAGACCTTCGAGGTGCGGCGCTCCCGCCGTCTCGTGATCTCGTTCTTCACGACCGTCGGCAATTATGATTACGGCTTCTACTGGTATTTCTATCAGGACGGCACGATCCAGCTTGAAGTCAAGCTGACCGGCATTATCCAGACCGCGGCGGTAGCGCCCGGTCAATCCTATCCCTGGGGTGGCATGGTCGCGGAAGGGCTGGGCGGTCCGACGCACCAGCACTTCTTCAACGCCCGCCTGCACATGATGGTCGATGGCGAGCGCAACAGCGTCACCGAGTACGAATTCAAGCCGCGGCCCTTTGGCAAGGACAATCCATACGGCAACGTGTTCGACACCACAGCGCGAACGCTCGCGTGCGAACAGGATGCGGCCCGCGAGGCCGACGGCCGCACCGGGCGCTACTGGAAGATCATCAATCCCAACCAAACCAACAGCGTCGGCGGGCCGACCGGGTACAAGCTGCTGGCGCATGCGGCGCCGGTGATGCTGGCGCAGGAAAACTGTTACATGACCGCGCGCGGTGGCTTTGCCACCAAGCACCTCTGGGTCACGCGCTATGCGCCCGACGAACGCTATGCCAGCGGCGAATTCCCGAACCAGCATGCCGGCGGTGACGGTCTGCCGAAATACGTGGCGCAGAACCGCGCGATTGAAAACGAGGACATCGTGGTCTGGCACACTTTTGGCGCCACCCATGTCTGCCGGCCCGAGGATTTTCCGGTCATGCCGGTCGAATATGTCGGGTTCGCCCTCAAGCCGAACGGATTCTTCGCCGAGAATCCGGCGATGGATTTGCCGCCTGATCGCAACGACGCAAGCCGCGACGTCAGGGAGAAGGGGGCGTGCTGCGCCTGACACGCGACTGGTTTCGCATCCGATCCAAACAGGAGATGGGCCATGAACCGCAGGAAGCTTCTAAAGGGCGCCGGTCTTGCCGCCGCCGCAACGGCTGTCAGCGCGCCCGCTATCGCACAGTCGGCTCCAACGGTGCGCTGGCGGCTGACGACGTCGTTCCCAAAATCCCTCGATACGCTCTACGGCGCGTGCGAGATGTTCAGCAAGGCCATGGCCGATCTGTCGGAACAGAAGTTCCAGATCAGCGTGTATGGCCCGGGCGAAATCGTGCCGGCGTTCCAGGTGTTTGACGCGGTCGCCAACAACACCGTCGAGATGGGGAACAGCGCGTCCTACTACTACATCGGCAAGGATCTGGCGTTTGCGTTCGGAACCGCCGTACCATTCGGGCTCAACACGCGGCAGATGAACGCCTGGCTCGCCTATGGCGGCGGGCTCGAACTCATGAACGACCTCTACAAGCCTTACGGCATCTACGGCCTGCCGTTCGGAAACACGACCGCGCAGATGGGCGGCTGGTTCCGCAAGGAGATCAAGACGCTCGATGATCTGAAGGGCCTGAAATTCCGGGTCGGCGGCGTGGCCGGACAGGTGCTGGCCCGCATCGGCGTCGTGCCGCAGCAGATTCCGCCAGGGGATATCTACCCCGCACTCGAGAAAGGCACGATCGACGCTGCCGAATGGATCGGCCCCTATGACGACGAGAAGCTCGGCTTCCTGAAGGTCGCGCCCTATTACTATTATCCCGGCTGGTGGGAAGGCTGCGCCAACGGCTTTCTCTACATCAACACGGCGAAATGGGCGGAGCTTCCAAAAATCTATCAGGACATGATGACGATCGCGGCCGCGCAGGTCGCGGCCGACCTGACCGCCAAATACGATACCCGCAACGCCCAGGCGATCAAGCGCCTGGTGGCCGCCGGCGCGCAGCTTCGGCCGTTCTCGACCGACATCCTCGACGCCTGCTTCAAGGAGACCAATGAGCTGTTCGCCGAGGTCGCGGCCAAGAACGCCAGGTTCAAGGCCCTGAACGACTCCATGACGGCGTTCCGCAACGAGCAATATCAGTGGCATCAGGTCTGTGAAGCCACCTACGACAATTACATGATCCGGCGAAGCCGCGGCTAGGCTGACATCGCCGGCGGCCCGCCAGAACCGGAGACGCATTTGGATATCAGCACCGGCCGACCGGTTTCGCTCGCGCCTCGCGGCATGGTGACGTCACCGCATTCGCTGGCCTCCTCAGCCGGCGTCGATGTGCTGCGTGCAGGTGGATCCGCCATCGATGCCGCGATTGCCGCCAGCGCCGTGCTGGCGGTGGTCTATCCGCACATGACGGGGCTTGGCGGCGATGCGTTCTGGCTCGTGCATGACGGTGGTAGTGGCGAGATCAAATACCTCAACGGCGGCGGCAAGGCGGCAGCGGGGGCGTCGCTGGCGGCAATGGAGGGGAGAGGGCTGAAAGAGATTCCGCTGCGCGGGATCGTTCCGGCCACGCTGACAGTGCCGGGCGCGGTCGCGAGCTGGGGCGCGGCGCATGAGGCCCTTGGCCGGCTGCCGCTGCAGCGCGTGCTCGAATCCGCGATCGGCTATGCGCGCGACGGCTTTCCGGCCACGGGGCGGCTGGCGAGCTTCATCGCGATGATGCGCGACGATCTCGTTTGGCAACGCGAAGCCGCCGGGATTTTCTTGCCCGGTGGTGCGGTGCCGTCCCCAGGCACAAGGCTCACCAATCCCAATCTGGCAAGGACGCTTGAAGCGATCGGGGATCATGGATGGTCCGGCTTTTACGAGGGGCCCGTCGCCGCTGAAATGGTGCGCTTCTCGCAAGCGCAAGGCGGTTTCTTTCAGCCCGGAGATTTCGAGGCGCAAAGGGCGACCTGGGGTATGCCGCTGACTGGCCGCTACCGCGACGTCACCATTTTCAACACGCCACCGCCGACGCAGGGCTTCACCGTGATCGAGATGCTCAATCTGCTCGAGCCGCTCGAACCGCACCGCATGGACCTGCTCGGACCCGACCGCCTGCATCTGATGGTGCAGGCCAAGCAGATCGCCTATCATGATCGCGATCTCGTGCTCGCCGATCCCGCCTTTGCCGAGGTGCCCGTCGAGACGCTGATCAGCAAGGACTACGCGCGCAAGCGGGGCCGGTTGATCGATCCGGCGCGCGCACTGAAATGGGATGAGGTGCCGTCATTCGGCAGCCTGGCCGGCGATACCGTCTACATCGCCGCGGTCGATCGCGACGGCAACGCGGCCTCGCTCATTCAGAGCCTCTATGGCGGGTTCGGGTCATGCGTGGTGGCGGGCAGCACCGGCGTCGTGCTGCAGAACCGCGGCGCGTACTTTTCGCTCGATCCAAATCATCCCAATCGCCTCGAACCCCGAAAAATCCCGCTGCATACGCTGATCGCGTCGATGGCCAAGCGCGACGGCAAGCTCTGCAGCGTGCTGGGCTGCATGGGTGCCGACGGTCAGCCGCAAATCCAGCTGCAACTCTATTCGGCGATGATCGATCACGGGCTCGACATCCAGGAGGCAATCGAATTGCCGCGGTTCCTGTCCGGCCGCTTCGGGCTCGGCGAAGCGCGCGACACCCTGCACATGGAAAACCGCTTTCCCGCGGACACGATCCGTGCGCTGGAACAACGGGGCCACATCGTCCATCGCTGGGCCCCGTGGGAGGAGATGGCCGGCCACGCCCATGGCATCACTATCTCATTGCACGACGGGACCTTGAGCGGCGGTTCGGACCCACGCAGCGACGGCGCCGCGATCGGATACTGAAAACGTCAGTTCGCGGTCTTGAACGGCGCCACCGCGATCCCGGCTTCCTTCAACGCCTGACGCACGCCACGCCCGATCTCGACCGCGCCTGGCGTATCGCCGTGAATGCAGACGGTATCGGTGCGCATCTTGATCACCTTGCCGGTCACCGAGACCACGGCGCCGTCCTGCACCATCCGCACCACGCGGTCGGCAATCATCTTGGGATCGTGCAGCACCGCGCCCGGTTTCTTGCGCGATACCAGCTGGCCGTCGTCTTCATAGGCGCGGTCGGCAAACACTTCGTGCACCATCGGCAGGTTGGCGGCTTCGCCCGCGGTCACCAGCTTGGAATTTGCGAGCACCACGAAAATCAGATTGGGATCGACCGCTTTGATGCCGTTGGCGATCGCCCGTGCGGTCATGTCGTCCTCGCATGCGACATTGGAGATCGCGCCATGCGCCTTGACGTGGGTGACCTTGTGTCCGGCCGCGGTCGCAATCGCCTGCAGCGCGCCGATCTGGTAGGCGATCAGGTTCTCGATCTCAGATGATTTCAGGCCGGGCATCGGGCGCCGGCCAAAACCGTGCAGGTCGCGGTAGCCGGGGTGAGCGCCGACGCTGACGCCGCGCGCCTTTGCAATCTCGACCGTGCGGCGCATGATATCAGGATCGCCGGCATGGAAACCGCAGGCGACGTTGACCGAGGTCGCAAGCTCGATCATCGCGGCGTCATTGCCCATTTCCCACGCGCCAAACCCTTCGCCGAGATCGCAGTTGAGGTCGATGGTTGTCATGATGATCGTCCGCTTTTGATGAGTGGATCTTGAATTAGTCCGGTCCCGATACGTCCGCAGGCGACGCGACCTGCCAGGTGGCCGCATCGACGGCGCTGACGGCATAGCCGGCGACATTGGCATCTTGCAGCGCGTCGATGTTGAGATCAAAGCTTTCGATTGGCCGCAGGCGGTCGGGCAGGGAACGCAACAAATCAGCGAACTGGCGCGCTGCGGCCTGGGCTTCCGCCATGCTGACGGCCTTGAAGCGAAAGGCGCGCCCGGCCGGCGTCTGCGCAAACCGGGCGAAGTCGGCGGAAATCACCGTCGCGATCTTGGGATAACCGCCGCTGGTGCCGCGATCCGGCATCAGCACGATCGGCTGGCCGTTGCCGGGAACCTGCAGGCTGCCGTTCACGGTGCCGTCGGAAACGATATTGTGGCCGTGCAGGTGCTTGATGACGGGGCCTTCGAGCCGGTAGCCCATGCGGTCGCTGGTGGCCGATATCTTCCACTCGCTGTCGATAAACAGATTTTTGGCATCGTCGGCGAATTCGTCATCCTGCGGCCCCCAGACCACGCGGATCGGCGCCTCGCCTGTGGCCGGCAGTTCGATCCGGCGTTCGGGCGCGCCGCTGGCAGTCGCCGTCTGCAATTCGTCGCCGCTCTGCAGCGGGCGCGGGTAGGGACTGCCGAGCCCGGCGCGGGCGTTAACGGAGAGGCTGCCGAAGTCAGGTTCGCCGGCGATGCCGCCCTCGATGGCGAGGTAGCTGAACGAACCGCTGCGGGCAAAGCCAAGCGTCAACGTCTCGCCGTCGGCCAGCGTCGCAGACGTATCGACCGCAACCGGGCGCCCGGCGATATCGCCATTGCGTGACGCACCTGACAGCGCGATGCGGACCACGCCGCCGCGCGCGGTGAAGACCGCACCAAAAGGGCCGATCTCGACAGCGGCTGCAAACAGCTCGTTGCCGACCAGCGTGTTGGCTGCCGCCAACGCCAGCCGGTCCATCGCGCCGCTCGGCACCAGGCCATAGCGCTGGGAGCCGGGGCGGCCGCCGTCCTGTACCGAACTTGCCGGGCCGATCGAGGTGATGACGAGCTTGCTCATGACGGCATCAACTCGGCCACGATTTCTCCCGCTGCCGCGGCGCGGTCCTGCTCGGCAAAGGTTTTGGTGTCGACCGGCACGAACGTAATGGCGTCGCCGGGCTCCAGCAGGAAAGTCGGATCGCGATGCAACTGATAGGTTCGAACCGCGGTCTGTCCGAGCAGGTGCCAGCCGCTGGGGCCGGCCAGGCATTGCACGCCGGTCTGCACGCCGCCGATCGAGACCGTGCCGGCCGGCGTCAGCAGCCGCGGATTTTGGCGCCGCGGCATTTGCATCGAGGCCGCCAAGCCAGAGAGATAGGACCAGCCCGGCGTGAAGCCGATCATGGCGACGCGGTAGTCGCCGGAGACGTGCCGCGCCACGATGTCGTCGGGCGTCGTCTTGAGCGTTTTGGCGACGTCCTCGAGGTCGACGCCGTGCTCGCCGCCGTAGACCACAGGGATACGCCAGCGCCGGGTCTTTGTCGTTGCCGGTACCGGCAGCTGCGCCAGCGCCAGAATCTGCTCGCCAAGTGCTTCAAATGAAATTCGCACGGGATCGTAATGCACCAGCAGCGAGCGATAGGTCGGCACGGTCTCGGTGACGCCCTCGACTGGCGTGGCCGCCATCGCGCGGTCGAGCGCCAGCACCCGCCCGTTGGCGGCATCATCGATGTTGCGGGAAAATTCCACCGTGATGGCGCTGTCGCCACTGGGCAAAAGGCGGGGCGGGGGTAGCGTCGCGGCCATGGCCTCGGTACTGCCTCAGGATCTGTCTTAGGACTGGCTAGGGACTGCCTCAGGGACTTTTGGCTGAGATCAAGCTGTAGCGTGTTTCGCGCGCCAGTGGAATTCGCTTCGTGCGAAATCATTGAGCAAGTTCAATAAATTAATCTGCATGGCGTTGATAAGCTGTTGTGATCGCACTCCTTCGAACGAGCCCTTGACGCGATGCCTGCGCCCCGCAAGATGCGCTACCTCTTGATCCCTCCCATTGGAGCGTTGCCTTACCGATGTCCCTGACCCCTGAAGCGATCGCGACCCTGTCCCGCGTGTCCACTGCCACCATCACCACAGTCCTGCTGAAGAAGGGCCTGCGGAACGTCTGGATGCGCGGCACCAAACCGTTGCGCCCGGGACAGCCGCGGCTGGTCGGGCCGGCCTTCACGCTGCGCTTCGTGCCCGCGCGCGAAGATCTCGCCACCCCCGAGTCATGGTCGTCGCCGATCTCCACCCGGACTGCGATCGAAGCGATGCCGCAGGGCTGCATTGCCGTGGTCGATGCTATGGGCGTCAAGGATGCCGGTATCTTCGGCGACATCCTTTGCGCGCGCATGGTCAAGCGCGGGGTCGCGGCGCTGATCACCGATGGCGTCGTGCGCGACGTCGAGGGTGTGCTTGGCACCGGCCTGCCGGTCTGGTGCGATGGTTACGCGGCACCACCGTCGGTGGCCGGGTTGACCTTCGTCGGCTGGGGCGAGCCGATCGCCTGTGGCGGGGTTGCGGTATTTCCGAACGACGTCGTGGTTGCCGACCAGGACGGCGCGGTGCTGATCCCCCAAGCGTTCCTCGACCTCATTCTGGCCGAAGGCGCCGAGCAGGAGCGGATGGAAGCCTGGATCGTCAACGAAGTGAACAACGGCGCGGCGCTGCCCGGCCTCTACCCCATGAATGCCGAGACCAAGGCGCGCTACGCGGCAAGCAAGAAATAACGTCAACAAAGCGAGGTAACGCCATGGATATCCACGTCTCCGGCTCGCGGCCGACGCGCAAGGCTCCACCCGACTATTTCACCGGTACGGTCTGGCAGGACCCGATCATCGCCACCGAGGCGCCGGCGCGGCTGGTTTCCACCCGCGTCTCCTTCGAGCCCGGTGCGCGTACGGCGTGGCACTCGCATCCGCTCGGGCAGACCCTGTATGTGGTTTCCGGCATCGGCCGTGTGCAGGCCGTGGGCGGACCGGTCCGGGAAATCAGGCCCGGCGACGTCGTCTGGATCCCGCCCGGCGAGAAGCACTGGCATGGCGCCTCGCCAACCAACGGCATGACCCACATCGCGATGCAGGAAGCGCTCGACGGCAGCTACGCGACCTGGATGGAGAAGGTCACGGACGCCGAGTATGCGGTGAAGGTCGGGTAGCTAATGATCTCTGTGCCCCGGACGCTGCGCAGCACGAAGTGATGCGCTGGCGTGGGTCCCGGCTCTGCGCTGCAGCGCCAAGCGCGCTGCAGCGCGTCCGGGACACTCAGGCTTGAACCGGATTGGTTGACAGCCCGACGCGAGATGGGAAACCGCAAACAAAAGGCCCCGCCGGCGAAGGCGGGGCCTTGGCTGAATGTGCGTCGTTGGCGCGTCAGTTCACACGGGTCCAGGTCTGGCCACCGCAGAACATGCCGCCGAAGGCGCAGCCCTGAACGCGCAGGCTGTCGGAGCTTTTCAGCGCGAGGGTTGAATCATAGGTGCTGCCGGAATTCGGATCGAAAATCCGGCCGCTCCATTTGTTGTCCTTGCCGGGCTTCATGTTGATCAGCACTTGCTCGCCGTTGCGGTTCGACTTCTTGTCGACGGAGTAGCCGCAAAGATTGGGGCCGCATTGTTCGATCCGGACCTTGCCTTCCTTCTCTTCCGTCAGCCAGACGCCAAGCGGCGAGTTCGCCGCCTGCGGGGCCGCCGGCGGCGGTGCGGGCGGCGGCGTTACCGCGGCGACGGCAGGCGCAGGCTTCGGCGCGGGAGGCGGCTCTTGCTGGACCTGCGGGGCGGGTGCGCTGGGCGGCAGTGGAGCGGCCGGCACAGTCACCGGCTCCGCCGCCGGGGCAACAGCGACAGTGGCGGTCGAAGGTTCTGCCGGCGCGGTCGCGACCGGTGCGGGAGCTACAGGAACGGGTGCAGGGGCAGGCGGCACAGCGGCCTGCTCGGCGGGGACAGGCGCGGCGGGAGCAGGTACGGCGGGAGCGACCGTGTCGGGCGGCGTCTTGGAGTCCGTCTTCGCCTGTTGCGGCGACTGCTTGCGCGGACGATCGCGATCACCGTCCTCGTTGCGCGAGCGTTTGGCCTTCGGCGTATTGTCGTAGACGCCTGGGATCTGAACGGTGCCGCGATCGGGATCGATCCGGATGGTGCGGCCGCCGTAATCGAAGGTGTACTGCGCCTGCGCGGCACTGCTCGCCAGCAAAAACGCGGCGATCGCCAGAAGCTTCTTCATGATGACCTCCTGAGCAGGGAATCCCACCCCCCGAAGCTACGCAATGGCAGCTCGCAAAACGTGATCCAGATCACTTTCAAATGATAAGTCGTGTACTCGCGGCTTTGGTTCAATGTCGCCCGCGCAACCTAATTTGCCCCCGACAGACGGTCAATTTGCGGCGAAAATTGCATATTTTGCCGGCCGATCAATCGAACCAGGCGGCGTAGATTTTCCTGAAGCTGCCGTCCTCTCTCGCAATGTGCAGCCACTGATCGACGAAGGCTTTCAGTGCGACGTCGCGCTGCAGCCAATAGGCCTTCTCGGCGAAGTCGAACGGCTTTTCGGGATGCACCGCGCACAGCACGCCGGGATGCAGTTTCTGCTGATACAGCGTCTCCGACGAATCCGTCATCATCAGGTCGGCATTGCCCTTGGCGATCTCGTCGAAGATCGTGACGTTGTCGTTGTGGAGTTTCACTTCCGCGTTCTTGACGTTGGCGCGGGCAAACCGTTCGTTGGTGCCGCCGGGATTGACGATCACGCGCGTGCCTGTTTTGTCGATGTCGGCCATGGTTTCGTACTTGCCCTTGTCGGCGCAGCGGGCGATCGGCGTCTTGCCCTCACGCATGATCGGCGTGGAGAACAGGCCCTTCTTCTGCCGATCAAGCGTGATCGATACGCCGCTCATCGCGACGTCGAAATTGTCGGCCTCGAAATCCTTCATCAGTTGCGGCCATGCGGTGTGGACGAATTCGACCTTGACGCCAAGCGCCTTGCCAAGCGCTTCCGCCATGTCGACGTCAAAGCCGCTGAATTTCGACGTCGTCTTGTCGAGATAGCTGAAGGGCCGGTAGTCGCCGGTCATGCCGACCCGCAACGTGCCGCGCTTGATGATGTCGTCGAGGCGGGAAGGGGCCGGCTGCTGGGCATGGGCTGACATCGTCAACAGGGCAGCCATGCCCAGACCAAATAGCATTCGAAACATCAGTTCTTCTCCGCCGGTGAATTCGATGACACCTTGGTTGTGTTAGCGCAGGATTTAGACCAGATGCCCGCGCCGTACCAGCCGGAGAAATCCAATCGTGACCATCTCGCTTTGTGAAACGTCAGTCGATGTTTTCGTGCCGTATCTCGGCAATCTGTCGGTCTTGCTGGACCACGCCTCAGCCTATGCCAAGGCCAAAAACAGCGATCCGGCGATCCTGCTCAATTTGCGGCTCTATCCCAACATGTACAACCTGACGCGCCAGGTCGGGGAGGCCAACCGTCACGCGGTGGTTGCGTGCGCGCTGCTGGCCGGGCGCGAGCCGCATGTTTTTCCAGAGGCCGAGCCTGATATTGCGGAACTCCAATCGCGTATCGCGGCAGCGATCGCCTTTGTGCAGGGCCTGCCGCGCGCGGAGATCGACGGCGCCGCAGACAAGGAGGTGGTGTTTACATTCAGGAGCGGGGCGACACGCAAATTCACCGGGCGGTCGTTGCTGCTGACATTCAGCGTGCCGCAGTTCTTCTTCCACGTCACTACGGCTTACGACATCCTGCGCCACGCCGGCGTGGATCTCGCCAAGAAGGATTTCCTGGGGCCGCCGAGATAGCGCGTCCGATTACGCCTCGCCGCTGTCTTTGCGCACCAGATTGGCGACGGCGGCGCGTCCTGTCATTTCGCTTTTCAGTTGGTCGAACCGGCGCCGCGCATCGGCTTCGCGGTCGTCGACCAGCTGGATCGCGGCATCCTTGTTCATCGGTCCGCTGACAATGGGCGTTGAATTCTCGCCAATGGTCTCGTCGACGTAATAGTCGCCATCGTCCTCGCGGACCGTCCATTTGAAACGGATCGCGGCCATCGGTCCGGGCCCGACCTTGGAATAGCCATCGGCCTCGAACGGTAGAAAGACCTCAGGCGGCGGGGCGGCCTCGATCGGCGCGGCGGTCTCAAGCGGCGGAGGAACCGCGAGCGATGGCAGTGCTTCGATCGGTTGAAATTCTTCGAGTGGCGGAGGTTCGAGCGGCGGAGGGGTGGCCGCCACCTCTTCAACGGCAGGCCGTTCCCGCTCGCGAGGGATCACGGGCGGCTGATCGAGAATGCTGGCGATCGCCGCCAGGGCGTTGTCGGTCGGGTCGTTTTGGCTCACGATTCGGCCTCCGGATCGAACTCCGTCTGCGGAATCGGTGTCCCCGTTGCCGCCCGGTATCTTTTCCTCGCTTCCGAATGAGGCTGAGTTTTGTCCGTTCAGACGCAAAACCGGCTATGCCGGGCGCGGACCTGTACGGTTAGCCCGCAATACGGAATAAGGGTTCCTTATGGTAGGGCCGGTATGAAAACATCCCGGGCGGCCGCTCGATGGTTCAGCCGTCGCCCGGTTTGATCATGCCGGATCGGTCAGAGCACGTCCTGATTGATGACGTTCTGACGCAACGGATCGCCGTCGAGAACGCTCAGGATATTGCGTGCGGTCTGTTCGCTCATGCGATCGACGGCTTCCCTGGTCACACCGGCGACGTGGGGTGCGAAGATGACGTTCGGAAGCGCGAACAGCGAATGGCCGGCGGGTGGCGGTTCCTGTTCGAACACGTCGAGACCGGCGCCGGCAAGTTTGCCGGACACCAGCGCGTCATGCAGCGCGGGTTCGTCGATGATGCCGCCGCGCGCGGTATTGATCAGATAGGCGGTCGGCTTCAGCCGCCTCAAGCGCGCGGCATTGATCATGCCGACGGTCTCCGGGGTCTTCGGGCAATGCAGGCTGACGAAGTCGGCGCGCGGCAGCGCCGCGTCGAGATCGGTGACTGGCTCGCAGCCGGCGGCCTTGATGTCGGCCGCGGGCTTGTAGGGATCGAAAACCAGCACGTTCATTTCCATCGCCTGGCAGCGCTTGGCGGTGCGGGTGCCGATGCGGCCGAATCCAACGATCAGCACGGTCTTGCCATAGAGGTCGTAGGGCAGCATGCCGAGCCTGCTCGGCCATTTGTTGTCCCTGACGATGGAGTGCATTTCCACCGCGCGTTTTGCCAATGTCAGCATCATGAACAATGCGCACTCGGCAACGGAGGGCGAATTCGCGGTGCCGGCGACCATCAGCGGCACTTTGCGGCGGCTCAACGCCGGCACATCGACGGCATCAAAACCGACGCCGATCCGGGTCACCACCAACATGTCCCTGGAAGCTTCCAGCTCCGTTTCACCGAAACGGGTGCCGCCGAGGGCGACGCCATGGACCGGCGCATGCTCCTTGAGCTTCGCCTGGAAATCCGGCTGCGAGATCATGTTGGGGAATTCGACGAGTTCGATATCCTCGCGTGCGTCGAGCAACGCACGCCCCTGCTGTGACATCGATTCCGTGACGAAGATTTTCTTCTTGTTGGTCGCCATTTCCTGCCCTTGGGTAACTGTTGTCTCCGCCGTCAAATGACGGCGCCGCTCACCTCGTTTAGCAGGTGCATATTGTTGAGGTCCACTGCCAATCGGAGCGGGGCGCCATCCTGTGCGCCGGCGTTGGGGTTGACCCGGCCGCAAACTTGCGTGCCGTCGATCGGGAAGTAAATCAGCGTTTCCATTCCCATCGGTTCGGTCACATCGAGCACAGCATCGAAGTTCTCGACACCCGGCTCGGCATGCGGGCTGGCTTCCGTGATGTGCTCGGGCCGCAGCCCCAGCAGCAGCTTGTCGGTCCGCGACACGCCTTGGTATCTGGCGGCGCGTTTAGGCGGCAGCGGGAAGGCGAGACGGTCGGTGATCCGGGCGTGCAGCTTGCCGCCGGATTCCTCGAGCCGGCAAGGAATGAAGTTCATCGCCGGCGAGCCGATGAAGCTCGCGACGAATTTGGTGGCGGGATTGTGATAGAGCTCGTTCGGTGTTCCGATCTGTTCGATGCGGCCATGGTTCATCACCACGACCCGGTCGGCGAGCGTCATCGCCTCGACCTGGTCGTGGGTAACGTAAACCGTGGTGGTGCGGACCTTCTGATGCACCTTCTTGATTTCGATCCGCATCTGGACGCGGAGCTTGGCGTCAAGGTTGGACAGCGGCTCATCGAACAGGAACACCTTGGGGTTACGCACGATGGCGCGGCCCATGGCGACGCGCTGGCGCTGACCGCCTGACAGCTGCTTCGGCTTGCGGTCGACGAGTTCGACGATGTCGAGCATGCGCGCGGCTTCGTCGATCCGGGTCTTGATCTCGGCCTTCGGATAGCGCTTCAGCCGCAGCCCAAACGACATGTTTTCCGCGACCGTCATGTGCGGGTAGAGCGCGTAGTTCTGGAACACCATGGCGATGTCGCGGTCCTTTGGCGGCACGTCGTTGACGACGTCGCCTCCGATCATGATATCGCCGTCAGTGATGTCCTCTAGCCCCGCGATCATCCGCAGCGTGGTCGATTTTCCGCAACCCGACGGGCCCACCAGCACGACAAACTCATGATCGGCGATATCGAGATCGATGCCACGCACCGCCTCGACGTCGTCGTACTTCTTGACAACCTTGCGCAACGTCACGTCAGCCATGAGTTCAACCCTTTGTCGCACCGGCGGTCAGGCCGGCAATGTAATAGTCCATCAGGAACGCGTAGATGATCAGCGGCGGCGCGGCGCCGAGCAGGGCGCCGGTCATGATCTGGCCCCACGCGAACACGTCGCCCTTGATCAAGGTCGTGACGATACCGACCGGCAGCACCAGTTGATCCGTCGATGTCGTGAAAACCAGCGGATAGAGAAACTGCGCCCAGGAAACCGTGAAGGCGAAGATGGTCGCGGCGATCAGGCCGGGCAGGGCGACGGGAATGAAGATCCGCGTCAGCGTCTGGAACCAGGACGCGCCGTCGATGATCGCGGCCTCGTCGAGCTCCTTGGGGATGGAGGCGAAGTAACCGATCATGATCCAGGTGCAGAACGGCACCGTGAGCGTCGGATAGATCACCAGCAGCACGTACCATTTGTTGATCAGCTGGATCCCGGTCAGGTCGCCAAACGCGACGAACATCTTGAACAACGGGAGAAACAGCAGCGTTTCCGGGATGAGGTAAGTCAGGAAAACCCCGGTCGCGAGCGTTGCCGAGCCCCAGAACCGCATCCGTGCCAGCGCAAAAGCCGCGGGCACGCTGATCAGCATGGTGATGGTCACGACGAAGATCGAGACCAGCGCCGAGTTGCGGAAGAAGGTCAGGAACTGGTTCGATGTCAGCAACTCGACGTAGTTCGACAATGTCGGATGGTAAACCCACCACGGGTTCGTCGCCGCGGAGATTTCGGCGCTGGTCTTCAGCGACGTGATTACCATGTAGAGCGGGGGCACCAGCGCAAAGACCGCGAACAATGTGAGGAAGAAGTACGACCATCGCAGCGCCCAGGTGCGGTCGCGGCTCATGCTGCGCAGTTTGACGGGGCGGGTCGGGGCGGCCTTGTCGATCACGACGGTGCTGGTCATCAGGATTCATTCCCGCGTTTGTTGATGTCGCGCAGGATGAACACCGCCGCGATTGCGAGTATCGGCACCATGAACAGCGAGACGCTGGCGCCGAGCGGAATGTCGCCGCCCTCGATACCGATGCGGAATGCCCAGGTGGCGAAGACATGGGTACGGTCCAGCGGGCCGCCGGCGGTCAGGATGCGCACGATATCGAAATTGGCGAAGGTGACGATCACCGAAAACAGCGTCGTGATCGCGATGATGTTGCGCATCATCGGCAGCGTCACGTACCAGATGCGCTGCCACCAGTTGGCGCCGTCGATGGCCGCGGCCTCATAGAGCTGATCGGGCACCGACTTCAGCGAAGCCAGATACATGATCATAAAGAACGGGGCGCCGAACCAGATATTCACCAGGATAACCGAGAATCGGGCCCAGCCGGTCTCGCCGGTCCACGGAATCCGGTCGACGCCGACGCCGGCCAACAAATAGTTGAAGGCGCTGTACGACGGATCGAACAGCCACAGCCACGCCAGCGTGCTCATGGCCGGTGGGATGACCCAGGGCACTAGCAGCATGCCGCGCCATTTGCGCTGCCCCTTGGCCGGAATGTTGTGGACGAAGTGGGCCACGATGAAGCCGATCAAGGCCTTGAAGAAGACGGCGGTGATCGCGAAAATGCAGGATTGCTCGACCACCAGCCAGAAGGTTTCCCGCTTGAACAGGAACTGGAAGTTTCCGAGCCCGATGAAGCGCTGCATCGACTTGTTCAGGGTGGCCAGATGCAGCGAGTAGAAGGCGGGATAGATGACCAGCAGCGAGATCAGCAGGATCAGCGGCAGCGTCATCAGGAAGGCTGCGGTCGACTTGCGCTTCAGGGCGGTTCGTAAACTGGCGCGCTTGCGCGCCGTTCGCGGAGCGGCGTTACGCTCAATCGCGACATCAGCCATGATGCATCTTCCTCGCGAGTTTCATTCAGAGCAGGGTGGTTTCCTCGTCGAGAAGCCGGCGCCGCGCCGGCTCCCATCGTCTCGGCAGGCGGATGCACGCCGCCACGGCCCAAGATCCAACCGAGATCCGACGGGCCGCGGCGACGAAATCGCCTCAGCTACGCATGAAGCCTTCGAGTTCGCCTTCCGCCCAGGCCAGCGTCTTCTCCATGGGCTCGCCCCGGTAGAAGCGCACGCACATCTTGGTGAGCGTCGCCTGGGTGTAGATCTGCTGGGCGACCTTGGGCGGCGCGGGCGACGCCGAGATCGAAAGCAGCTGGTGCTTGTGCGGATTCGGATAGTGGTAGAGCGTGCCCTTCGGCGGACCTTCCTCGGCCCATGTCTTCAGGGTCGTCAGTTTCTCGAAGGCCGGCAGGTCGTAGCCGCCGCTCGCCGCCACCATTTTCTCGACCGCATCCGGCTGCGACAGACGCGTCAGCACGCTCTTTGCCGCCTCCTTGTTCTTGGAGAAGCTCCAGACGCTCCAGAAGTAGGGCAGGAACGGCGCGAAGCGGCCCTTCGGACCGACCGGGAAGCCGTGGGTCCAGCATTGCTCCGCGATCTGCGGCGCATCGCGCCTGGCGACGGCCCACGCGCTCGGCGGGTTCATGATCAGGGCGCCTCTGCCCGAGACCAGCCACCTGTTGTTGGAGCCGTCGTCCCATGACGGCGCGTCCGACGGCAGGAAAGCCATCAGCTTTTTGTAATATTCGAGCGCCTGCCGCACGTTGTCGTTCTTGACGACGACGTTGCCCTTGGCATCGACGACCTCTGCCCCGAAGGCCAGGAAGAACGCCCCGACGGTATCGACGGAATCGCTGGTCTCGCCAAGCCCGATGCCGAAGGGAACGCCGCCCTTGTGACAGGCCTCCGCCGCCTTCAGGAATGTGTCCGTGGTCCAGCCATCGGCTTTCGGCGCCGAACCTGCCGGGTACATCGCCTGGACGTCGATGCCGGCGTGCTGCTTCATCAGATCGATGCGCGAGCAGGGGCCCTTGATCTGGCTGCCGACGCAGGCCGGAACGCCCAGCCATTTGTTGCCGGCCTTGCCGAGATACTGGACGGTGCCGTTGACTTCGCCGTTCTGCTTGATGAGCCCCTCGACCACATCATTCATCGGCTCGAGCAATTCCGCCTGGGCGTGCGGCCACCAGGTCGGCATCGCCAGAATGTCATGGCCCGCCTTCGCCTGGGCTTCGGCGGCGATCGTCAGGAGGTTCTTGTTACCCTGGCTCGGAATGTAGTCGATAGTGACCTCGACCTTTTCCTTCTCGGCCCACTCATTGACAATATCGGTAGAAGCCTTGTTGGCGCCGGGTACCCAATGGTCCCAAAATCCGATCGATAGCTTGCCGGCGGCGTGCGCGCCGCGCACGTAGGGTGCGGTCACGAGTGCAGCCGATGATAGCGCTGTCGCAGCGATGAATTGGCGTCGAGTAAGCTTCTTCCGTGTCATGGCGTTCCTCCCTGGATGGGCCAATCGGATGTGAAGAAATTCCCGTTCTTGCTTTTTTATTCGGCTCCGTTCGGGCGCCGCGGATTTTTCATTATTGACGATCAGAGCAGAATTGCCAGCGTCTGTCGAGAAATCACGTAGGCGCTGTCCTAGAACTAACGTTGCGTGCAGATCGAAGGCAGCGACGACCGTTAGCCCGTTGTCTACCGCTCATTGCTGACTCATGGCGCGGAATATTGCGTTGCACATATCGAACTCAGCGGAGGGGGTGAGGATGTGAAATAGCGCCGCAGGTTCCCCTACCGCGTGTCCAAATTGGGATACGCCGCCGTTTTCATCACCGGGATGACCGGGCGCGCCAGGTAGACTCGCGCGGCGCGAAAACGATAAAATCGGATTCGGCCGCGATCCTTGGCCCAGCACCACCACGCCGGAAACTCACGATCGACCATGGAGACCAGACAATGACCAGCCCGACATCGAAGCTGCGCGCGCGGCTCAGACTGTGCGCAGCCCTTGGGGTGGCCGCCCTTATGCTGTTTAGCGCGTCGCTCACGGTGGAGGCACAGGTGGTTGAGGGGGTCCAAAAGGGCGCCCGCGAGGGGAACAAGGCGGCCGGACCGGTCGGCGGCGTGCTTGGCGGCGCTATCGGCGGTGTCGTGGGGGTGGTGACCGGTGTGACCGGCGTCCTCACCGGCGGCGCACAACAGCAACAGCAGCAAGCGGCCCCGCCGAAGGGCGGCAAACAGGGCGATACCGCAAAGCAGGACGATGCCGCAAAATCCGGCAAAGCGGCCAAGGGGACAAAGACGGCAGCGAAGCAGCCGCAGGTACTGACCCAGACCGGTGCACCGCAAATGACGGCCGAACAGATCGTCGTCAACAGCGACGCCAATATCGAGCGCATCAAGAAGCAATTGAATCTGACGCCTGAGCAGGAGAAGAACTGGTCCGGCTTCAACAGTGCGATGCACTATCTCGGCCATAATGGCGCCGATCGCCTCAATCTGCGTATTGCACGAGCCAAACGCGATCCGCCCGACGACATCATCGAGCAGATGCGGAACGAGGCCCAGTTTCTCAATGACCGCGCCGTGGACCAGCGCAACGTGGCCGATGCCGCCGAGCCTTTGTTTGCAAGCCTGGACGAGAAGCAGAAAAAGATCTTCATCCAGGAAATGGTCAATCTGAGCCACGAGCGCGGGCTGGATTAGCGCGCGATCCCTGACGCGTTGGCATGAGAACATCATCCGCCCCGGATCAAGTCCGGGGCGGGCTTCCGCACGACAAAGGGGTATGCCCCGTGGGCGAATAGCCGGGCACGCATGCCCTGGGGTAGGTGAAAGGCGAGGCACCCGGCTATCCTGCCGCAGCGGCGCGGCGGGTTCCAATCGCCACGCAATGATGAAGAAACCCTGACGGGATCGCGCCCGACTGATGGCTGACTTGCGGCCTTGTCGGGAACCGCTAACGCAAAGCCGAAATCAAAAAGCCGGAATTAAAACAAGTTCGGCCAGCGCCGGGGCTGGCCGAATAGTCGAACCCTGCTCGCGGCGGTGGCCGGTTACGCCTTCGGGAAGTTCAGCTCCACACCGACGCCGTCGGGATCGTAGAGGAAGAATTGCGTATCACCGGTTCGCGGCACGATGCTCTCCCGGAATTTTACGCCTTTGGCCTGCAGGCGCTTGCGCACGCCGTCGACGTCAGTCGCGGCAAAGGCAATGTGGTCAAGCCGCCCGGTGTCCTCGTATTTCTTCTCGGTGCCGCGCACCACGATGCCCTCGCGCGGCTGACGCGTACCCATCAGGTGCACGGTGGCGGTGCCGCCGGAGTAGAGCCAGTAGCCGGGGAAACCGAGCGGCGGACGGTCGCCGTTCTCCAGTCCAAGCACGTCGCAGTAGAAGTCCTTGGTGCGTTCGAGATCGGAAGGTTCGATGGTGTAGTGCTGTAATCCGCCAAGTCCCATGGTTTGTTCTCCTTAGACAAAGGTGAGATCGACATCGACGCCCATCATCCAGGCGCCGACGGTTTCAAAATGTCTGATCTGGCCTTGCAGCTGCTGGGTCACGGTGTGGATGTCGCGAAAGCGGCGCTCCAGCGGGTGGCCTTCGAAGATTGCGGTGGCTCCCGCCGCGTTGTAGGCGAAGTCGACCGCCTCGCGTGCCTTGTGGATGGCGTTGGTGGCGGCCATGCGGACGGTGATGCGCTGCGCGACGGTGATGCTGGCGCCGGCGACGAGGTCCTTCCAGATTTCGGCCATCGACTGCAGCACGAAGCCGCGTGCCGCGCGCAGATTGACCTCGGCCTGGGCGAGGCCGGTCTGGACCACGGCGTTGTCGCGCAAGATGCCTTTGGCGCCACGCGGCACCTTGTTGCGCGCCACCTCGACGAAATCATCGAGCGTGCTTCGGGCGATGCCGCAGGCGACGGCGGCAAACCCGACCTGGTAGCAAGTGCCGGCCCCCATGCGATAGAGCGGGCCGCCTTCGCGGCATTCCCGGTCGAATTCACGGGTGATGGAATGGTCGGACCTGACGAAGAAGTCATTCAGCGCGAACTGGTCGCTGGCGGTGCCGCGCAGGCCGACCGTGTTCCAAATGTCGGTCCATTCGACGTCCTCGGTTCGCACCAGCATGGTACGCTCCAGCGGCATACCGTTGGCTTCCAATCGGGGAGTGCCATCCGCCGCAAAGATCGGACAATGCGCGCCGAGCCAGGTCGCGTGCCGACCACCGGAGGCAAAGGCCCACACGCCGGTGACCCTGTAGCCGCCCTCGCATTCGATCGCGCGGACCTTGGGCCCGGGACCCCAGGCCAGCACCGCGCGCGGATCCCCGAAGATCGCGCGCGCCACCGGCAGATCGAGATAGGCCGCCGACATCGCACAGCCGCCGGCCTGGCTGAGGCACCAAGCCGTGGATGCATCGGCCTTGGCGATGGTTTCAATGACATGGAAGAAGGTGATGGGATCGGTTTCGATCCCGTTGGTCGAGCGCGGCAGCAGCAGACGAAACAGCTGCGCGTCGTGCAGCCTGTCGAGCAACGCCGGCGGCAGCCGGCGCTTATTCTCAATGTCGTTTCCGGCTGCCGCCACATCGGGACGAACAGCCTCGGCACGGGCGATGATCGCCCGGTCACCGGCAAGGTCGGCAGCAGTCGCGATCAAATTATCCAAGCCTCCATCGACGCCTTGTGTTCAAGACTATGCCTGCCGGACTCTCGCCGCCGACATATTCAGCCCGTCGGCCAGTTCCTTGTCGATCTGCTCGATCGACTTGCCCCTGGTCTCGAAGCCGATGAAATAATACACGATGCCGGCCATCAGGAACCAGCAACCGAGACAGACGAACGCTGTCACCGCCTATCGAAAAAGGGTATCGCCGGGCCGTCGCGAGCGACAAGCCCATGAAGACGCGGAGCACATCTGCGCAGAAGCGATGGAGGAGCATCCTGCCGCTCCCGCACGTCTCGGTCCATCGTCGCCAATCGCGCTGCGGTGCACACACGCCATTTGCTTAAGGTTTCTCGGGTAGTTAGATAGGTCGAGCGATATCCACGGCCGGAGCGCATGGAAGAAAAGCGAAAATATCCGCGAACCGAGATCGAGGAGCCCGCCTATGTCTCATCAGGCGGCTCCGTGATGCGTTGCGTGGTGAGGAATATTTCGCTCGAGGGTGCGGCGATCGACGTCGAGAACCCTGCATTCGTTCCGCAGCACTTCCGCCTCGTGATGGCGAAGGATTCCTCGATCGTTCATGAGTGCCGGGTCGCCTGGATCAAGAAGAACCGGATCGGCCTCACGTTCATGAATGTCGTACAGAAACCGCCGGAATGAAGTGACGCGTCACTCAATCCTGAGCTTCGCGTCACGTACCACTTTGCCCCATTTTTCCATTTCCAGCTTGATACGGGCGCCGAACTCCTCCGGCCGGTTTGCGACCGGCTTGAATCCGAGCGCGGTCAGGCGCTCCTTCACGTCTGCCTGCCCGACTGCCTTGGCTATTTCGCGATAGAGCAGATCGACGATTTCTTTCGGCGTTCCCGCCGGCGCAAGGATGCCCGTGATGGTGTCGGCTTCCTGATCCTTGATGCCCTGTTCGGCAAAGGTCTGCACTTCAGGCAACTGGGTCGCGCGCTCGCTTGCGGCAACGCCGAGCGCGCGCAATTGGCCGGCCTGCACCGCCGAAAGGGCGGGCGGCAGCGCGGTGAAAGCGATCGGCGTGTGCCCGCCGACGGTTGACTGGATCGCAGGCGCTGCGCCGGTAAACGGCACGTGCACCAGGTCGAGGCTGAACGCCAGCCGAAACAGCTCGCCCCCCAGATGCGGCGTCGAACCGACGCCGGGGCCGGCAAAACCGTACTTGCCGGGATTGTCACGGATCAGCTGCACCAATTCCGGAAGCGACTTGGCCGGCACCGACGGGTTGACCACCACCACGTTCGGGGAAACCGCGACCAGCGTCACCGGCGCGAAATCCTTGACCGCGTCGTACGGCACCTTGGCGTAGAGGCTGGGATTGACCACAAAGCCGGTGCTGACGACCATGAGAGTGTAACCATCGGGGGTCGCGCGGGCGACCTGGCCGGACGCGGTGTTGCCGCCGGCGCCGCCGACATTCTCCACAAAGAATTGCTGACCGAGCGCATCGGAGAGCTTTTGCGACACCATCCGCGCGATCACGTCGGTCGGGCCGCCGGCGGGAAACCCGACAACCACGCGCACCGGGCGGTTCGGATAGCCCTGTGCCGAGGCTGTCGGGACGGCCCCCAGCAGCAGCGCGGCAGCGAGCAAGATTTGCAGAACGGCCGCCATGACGCCCCCCGGATTTTATGTTTGTTGACGCCATCATCAACGACGGCGCGCCGCAGAACAAGGGGGAGGTGTGGAGCGGCGCAGTCGTTATTTCTTCAGCAGCGGCTTGATCCGCTCTTCGAGTTCCTCGAACGACATCGAGCCTTTCAGCCGCTCACCGTTGAGGAAGAAGGTCGGCGTTGAATCGACCTTGAGCGTTTCATGGGCGTATTTCTGATCCGCCGCGAGCTTGTCGAGCATCGCCTGATCCCTCTCGCAAGTCGTCACGTCCTGTTCGCTCATCCCGTTCAGCTTGCCGACGAAGTTCAGCGTTTCCTTGGTCTGCGCGATCAGTCGGCCCTGCAGCTTGAACAAGGTCTCGATGACGCCGAAATATTTTTCCGAATCGTTCCTGGCGATGCAGCGCGCCAGCATCGAGGCCGCCGCAGCCGCGACATCGAGCGGGAACTCGCGGAACACGAAGCGGACCTTGCCGGTGTCGATATATTTGGAGCGCAGCATCGGAAAGACGTTCTCGCCGAAGGCGGCGCAATGCGAGCAGCTCATCGACGCGTATTCGGTGATGGTCACCGGCGCCTTCGGCGATCCGATCGCGATGTCCGGCAGCGACACCGGCCTGGCGACAGCCGCCGCCATCGCGCTCTGGGCGACGGCGGGGCCTGCGAAAAACGGCGCGGTGGAAGCGAGCAGGGCGACAAAAGCGATGCAGCGAGGGGCGTTCAACGGGCTATTCCAAATTGATGGGCGGGGAGAGTCTATCCGGTTCTTCCGTGTCTGAAATTATCTATATTCTTCAACAAGCAAAGACGAAAGCCGGATGAGTCACAGCAGCAATCGGTCCGCGTGGAGCTGCGCGCCGTCATGGCCGCCGCCAAAATCCCTGGTCAGCGCTTCGTCGCCGATGCGTGCAGCAAGCGTCCTGACGTTGATGGAGTGGCTGCAAACCTCTCAGGGTTTACTGCTGCGGAGATTTCGACACTTCCCGGAACTTCCGACCTCACCGGCCTTGCCGTCGATCTCGGTGACGGGAGCGACACGGTATCCCTTGCCAACGGCATCAATTCACTTAGCGCCATCGGTATTGAGAACCTGAACGGCAGCGACTTCGGTGGCACGCCGAGCGACGATACGCTGACGCTTCTCAACACCGTGTCGGGCCTCAATGTTCACCTGGGCGACGGCAGCAATACGTTGGGCAACTTGTTTGGCGTCAACGTCGTCAACGGTAGTGCGTCCACTGATACCCTGACGATCTCAGGACAAGCGGGCGGCACGTTCGATCTCGGCGATGGCACCGATACCGTGACGTTCAATACAAACGTCTTCAATACGACGGTACTCAACACCGAAAACATCAACGGCAGCTCGACTTTCGACGAGATGATCATCGGCAACACTCGGGCAACACGACGATCACCGCGGGCGGGGGGCGCCGATTGGGTCACGGCCAGCGCTGGTGATGACAATGTCCGCTTCACCAGCACGGCGGATTCGGCCGCGGGCGCGGGTGACACGGTCTATTACTTCGATGCCAACGACGACACCTTCAACTTCTCGGGTATCAGCGTTTCGGGTGGCCACATCGAGTATGTCGACAGCGGGGCTTTTGTTAGCGGTAGCCAGGCTTCGGCGCGCCTGCAGAACTTCGGTCCGGATAACGACTTGCTCCAGATCGACACCAATGGTGACGGGACAGCCGATATGGACATCAGCCTGCAGAACTACACGGGCACGCTGAATAACAACCCTTCCTGCCGAACTAAGGGAAGTCGGCGCACATCACGCAGCCAGATCCGGAAGCCGCGCGCCAAGCGCGGCTTCTTCGCATTCTGCAACTGGGGCGCCGCCGTCTGCTGGGTTTTTGAGTTGGCGAATCCCGATTTTTCGATGCCGCGCGAGTGTGCGCCGCGTGAGAAATGAGGTGATCTGATCGTGCGCCGAATGAGAATCGGCGCCGTTCGAAATCTCGCCGCCACCGACATTAACGATCGACAGGTCTGCCTGAACGCCGCCGGGCCGAACATTCCCAAGCATTGAAATCCGCTCGCGGCGCTGTCGCTATAAGCAGCTGATTTGTATCACTATTCCAAAATTCTCTGATGGCATTTGGCTCGACCGTCGCAAGCGCGCAGCATGCCACATCAGTGCGCACTCGTGTCGGGCCTACCACGCATCCGCGCCGAAATTAGCCATCGGTGCTCATTCTCCCATCGCCGCTATGTTCGGTGTGGGGAACGCGGTATTGTTGCTGGGTAAAGAGGCTAATTGCTAATTTCCGGTTACCGAATTGCGGCATTGCCTAAAATTTATGTCTGGTGTTTCGGAAGGTTTTTAAATGCGCAAGATTTCGTTGTTCCTGGCATTTTGCGGTATCGCATCTGTCGTAGCCGGCCCGGCGTATCCACAGGGCACGCCCAAGCAGAAGGCAGTGCCGGCGCCAAGGCCAGCAACCCAAGCCGAGGCGACGGTACCAGCAGTGGCGGCGGCCGATGAAAAAGCCGCCAAAGCGATCGATGGATTCCGTTCTTCGAAATTCGGCATGAACGAGGCGGATGTCCGCGCGGCGATCACCAAGGATTTCGGCGTCAAGCCGGATGCGATCAAGTCGCAGGACAATCCGGCCGAACTGACCCGCAGCGTATTGCTGGCCGTTCCGGACCTGCTGCCGAGCGGCGGGATCGCCGAAGTATCCTACGTGTTCGGCTACAAGTCGAAGACGCTCATTCAGGTCGGCACGGTCTGGTCGAAAGGGACGGATCCGGCGATGACGCCGGAGAAGCTGTTCTCGAATGCCAACATTCTCCGCGCCCACTTCCTGGGCGAAGGCTTCAAGCCCGATACCATCGCCGTCAACACGCCCGTCGCCGGCGGCGTCCTGATGTTTCGCGGCAGCGATGCCAAGGATCGATCGGTGATCCTGCTGCTGCAGGGAACGTTCGAGACGAAGGAGAACAACCAGCGGATCCTGACCCCCACCGGCCTGCTGCTGTTCTATGTGGCCGACACCAAGAGCCCCGACGTCTTCAAACTCCCGCCCGGTCAGTTCTGATGTCGTCTCGCTCCGGATCAACCCGACGCATGGCCGCCGGTCGCTCGCTCTTGTCACCAGCGAAGGTGAGCTGACATGCGTATGCCGCTCTCAGCCAGAAGCGAGGGTGGTTTGACGTTGCGCAGGTTCTCGCGCCTGCGTTTCGTCTCGTTGATCTGCATTGCGCAGATGACGATCCTGCCGTTGCTCGGCACTGGCCTTCGGGCGCAGACGGCCAACGTGATCATTCCCGACGGTCGCACGGGAACGAGCCTGCAGACGTCGGGCAATGTCACCAACATCACTACGACCACCGTATCCGGCGCCAACGCGTTCAACTCGTTTTCGCAGTTCGGCGTGGGGCAGGGCAACACCGTCAACCTGCAGGTGCCCAACGGCAGCCAGAACCTGATCAATATCGTCCGGGACGCGCCGGCTTACGTCAACGGCACGCTCAACTCCTATCAAAACGGCAAGATCGGCGGCAACGTCTACTTCGCCGATCCCTACGGCTTCGTGGTCGGCAAGACCGGCGTCGTCAATGTAGGCAGCCTGAACGTTTCCACGCCGTCGAAGGAATTCACCGACAGCATCATCGGTGCCTCGGGGCAGATCAACAACGCCGCCGTGAGCAGCCTGATGAACGGCTCGTTCCCGATCTCGCCGGACGGCAATATCCGGATTCTCGGCCGCATCAACGCTGCGGACGGTGTCCGGCTTACCGGCCAGAACGTCTTCGTCGGCGGCGGCAGAAGCCAGCGCGAGCGGGTCAACCAGGAACACGCTTCCAAATTCGCGGCCTCGGTCAATTCCAAGGGCCTGCGCAGCGCCAGCGCCATCACCGTCCGCAACGGATCGATCCATATTGGGGCGGTCAACAACGCAACCATCTCCGGACGGCTGACGGCGCGCAGCCGCACCACCACGCCGAGCACGATCACGGTCACCGCCGGAAACAACATCCAGCTCGGCAAGACGGCCAGCCTGAGCACTGCCAGCAAGACGGGCGACGCCGGCAACATCACGCTGAAGGCCACCAGCGATCTGACCGTGAAGAGCGGCGCCCGGATCAACGCCAGCTCCGCCACGGGTAACGCGGCTGTTGTCGATCTGAGCGCCAACGGCATTGTCGAAATCGCCAATGGCGTCAAAATCAATGTTGCCGCACCCAACGGCAATGCCGGCAAGCTCATCCTCGATCCGACGGACATCGTTGTCGGCGCGACCGAAGGTGTCGCCGGTGTCAACATGTCGAATGCCACGGTCGCGGCCGCGATCTCTGCGCTCAACGGCACCGGCACGTTCACGCTTCTGGCGAGCAACTCGATCACGATCAATGGAAACGGCGTCGTCGACGGCGGTACCACCGTCAATGTGACGCTGAATGCGCCGACGCTGAACCTGCTGGCGGGCAGCTATGTCAGGGGCGATACCGTTGCTCTGACTTCGACTACCTCTGGCGGCCAGGTCAACATCAATGCTGCCAGCACTGGCGGCGCTCAGGTTTTGACCAACACTGCACTGCAGATTACTGCGTCGCGGGTGGTTCTCTCCAGTACCGCCGACATGATCGTCGGCAGTGGCAGCACCAGCGCCAATACCGCCGCGGCCGGCTTTGTGTCGAATGCCACGATCGCTCGCTACGCCGGCGCTGTCGGCAGCGGCGCCACTCTTTCGCTCAGCGCGTCGTCGCGGATCACGGTCGATTCCACCGGCGTTGTCGACGGCCGCCGCATGGCCGGCGCCGTTTCGAATGCCAACTCGGTGGACAACATCGTATTCACCGCACCGACAATCAACATCGACAGCGGCGGCCAGGTCCTTGCGCAGGCGGTGAATACCACGGGCACCAACGCTACCAGCTTTACTTCCGGCCGGGTCATCATGAATGCCTTCGGCGCCGGTTCAGGTATTGACGTATCCGGTACCGTTAGAGGTGGCTACCTCGCCTTCAGTACCGATCAGGCCTCGATAACCGTGGGATCGACGGCCGTCATTGCCGCCGATCCGTCGCGGTACGTCAATTTCAACGGCCCATCGATCAGCGTAAACACCGGGGCGAGCATCAGCGCGGGCACTGTCGGTTTCTTCTTCGCCCAAAGCGCGCTCACCGTTGGCGGCAGCTCGCTGACAGGCGGCAACGTCGCCGCCAACAACGGCCAGGGCGGCCTGCTGTCGAACCTGATGGTCGCCAGATACATCGCGGCGGTAAACGGTTCCGGAACGTTGTTGCTGTCGGCTCAGGCCAACACATTGAATCTGAACACCGATGCGGTGATCAACGCCGGCAGCACGATGAAGGTCGCGCTGCAGGCCCGGACGCTCAACGTTACGTCGGGCGCGCAGATCACCGCGGGCGCCGCCGCGTTTGCCTTCGACCAGGACAACGTCATCATCGGCAGCTCGGCCGACCCCAGTGCCGGGAGCGCCGGGTTCGTGAACAACACCCAGATCGCCTCGTTGATGCTGGCGCTTTCCGGAACCAGCGCATTCGAGATTTCGGCGAACAATTCGATCACCCTGAACGCGACCGCGGTCATCGATTCACGCTCGCTGAACGCCTCGCAGAATTCGCAGGCCAATTCGCGGAACGTTACGTTGAGCGCGCCGACGATCACGATGGCCCAGGGATCGAAGATCCTTGCCCAAGCTGTCAATTTCGGCGGCTCCACCTTCACCAGTGGTGCTGTCACGCTCAACGCGAGTGCGAGCGACAATAGGTTGTCGGGCCAGGCGACCGCGGTGACGGGAATTACGATCGACGGTCAGATCACGGGCGGCCATATTACGATCAACGCGACCTCGACCGCCGTATCGAGTTTCACAAGCTCAATCCTGGGGATGTTCGCGCTCGTCGGCGAAAGCGTTGCGCCGGCGCTGCTCGGCCTCAATGGCGGCTACGTCGCGGCGAGTGCGACGGCAACGGTGAACATCAACAGCCACGCCAACATCAACGGCACCGGCCGGGTTTTGATCAGCGCGAACGGCTCAGAGCTGGCGGAGGATCCGGTCCTGGCGGGGCTCGTGAACTTCATGCCGTTCAGCGCGGCGGTGGTCGTCGGCAAGATCGACGCGAACGTTTCAACCAACGTGGCATCCGGCGCGACGATTTCCGCCGGTAGCAACCTGTCCATCCTTGCCACCAACGACGCGACGATGAAGGTGTCTGCCGTCTCGGCAGGTTCAGCGCAGTTTGTGGAGACTGTCGCTTATTCCAAGGTTTCCGTATCGACCCTGGCCAACGTTGCAACCGGCGCCAACATCAGCGTCGGGACGGTCAACGCGGGCGGCAACACGTTCGCGGTGCGTGCGCTGAACAACAACAGTTTCTCGACGTCGGCGACGTCCGTCGCATTGAGCACGCCCAGCGCCAGCGGCGGCGTCGGCGGAGCGCTGGCGATCAGCGATATCACGACCTCGGCTACGGCATTGTTGGGAGCCTCGCTCGGCACCAGCGCCAACCGGCTGAACGGTTCGGTGGTCGTCGAGGCGACATCCAACGGCAAGCTCAACTCGACCATGGCCTCGACCATCGTCGGCACGCCGGCCCTGGTCGGCGCCCTGCAGGAAGCGATTCTTACGACCGTCTCGCCGCAAAGCATGATCTTTGCGATGATGGGCCCGCTGGTCTCGGCGAGCTTCAACTTCAAGGCTGCGGGGGCGATGTCGCTTGCGAACAGCACGCAGAATGCGACGGCCGCGATCAAGCAAAACCCGAGCGGCGGCGCACCCAGCATTTACACCAACGGCAATGTCGCTGTTGTCAGCAATGTCATCGACGTCGGCGTCCGCAGCAATGCGACCGCCAGTGCGATTACGTCCGATGTGTCGGCCGGCGAGGGCGTCGCGATCAGCGCGGCCGTCGCATGGGGCACCTTCAACCACAATTCCAACGCCTATATCGGTGGCGGTACGCTGATCAACGCGCCGAACATCGGCGTCACTGCGAACACCTATTTACCGATCACCAACACCTGGTTGCAATGGGCCGGACTCGGTGAGGTGATCAGCCATCTCAACGGCAATCTCGGCGTCGGCGGCAATATCCTGACCAGCTACGCCAATGCGACCTCGGATGCCGGCGATACGGTTGGCATTGCCGGTTCGCTGAACAATTTCATGGTCAACAACAACACGACCGCGTGGGTCGCGACCGGAGCGAGCCTGAACGCCACCTGCAGCATCGCGACCTGCGGCAACGGCGCGTGGTCGGCGTCGACCTGGAGCGGCACGCAGGACTTCAACGCGACCCTGGCCATCGCGGCAAACACGTCAACGAGTTCGATCAATGCCGCCGGGAATGTCGGCACGCTGGGCTTTCTCCCGGGCAATACCTCCGGTGGCTCCTCGCTGGGCGGCGCACTCAACCTCGTTCAGTTCTCCAGCAACACCATCGCCGGTGTTGCCTCCGGGGCTTCGCTAAGCTCCGCCGATAACATTTCCATCGATGCGGTCACAACCGACCTGTTCTTCGGTGTGGCGCCGACATCCGGCAAGGCTGCGGGCGCTCTGTCGCTGAACGGAATCACGTCGATCGCGCTGGTCAGCAACAAGACGCATGCATCGATCGGCATCGGCGCCCACGTGTCTTCTCCGACTGTCAACGTCCATGCGGCGCAGGATCTGTCGATGCTGTCGATCGCCGGTGCGGTCTCCCTCGGCGGCGCGTCCGCGGTCGGTATCGCCGTCGCCTATCTCGGAGCGAACACCGATACGGCCGCCTATATCGGAGAAAATCAGAGCGACATCACGCCGGGTCCCTTTAGCGCCAACGATCCGTTCTCGGGTACCGGCGGAGGCAACGGCACGATTGCCGTGGACCATCTGGCAGTCAGCGCGACGACTTCCGGACGTATGACAGCGGCTTCGATCGCTGCGGCGATCTCCGAGCCGTCGGTCTCGGACTTTGCCAACAAGGCCGGAGCCGTCGGTGCCGCCGCGACAGGCGGAGCCGATGGTGTCGGGATCGCAATGGCCAGGATCAGCCAGTCCTCGGGCGCGTCAAGCGATGGCTTCTCCATCGACATCGCGGGCAGTTCGTCGATCAGCGACGTCTCGCTGGGAACGAAAGCATCGGTCACCGGTGTGACCATCAACCGCTTCACGGGGTCGAGCACAGCGGCGAGCACGCTGGTCCAGGCGCTCAACGACACGGTCCTCAACAACGGTTCGGGCTCCGCTGCGGCCAACCTCGCAGGGTCCGCGGCATCGGGAAGTGTTGCGGTCGCGGGCGCCATTGCGGTCGCCATGTCGAACAACGCCACGGTGGCCTATATCGACAACACGACCATCAACAATCATGCGGCGGTGTCGGTTCAGGCACTGAACGGCGGATCGGAAACAGTCGTCGCCATCGGCATCGCCGCATCCCGGGCCAATTCGGTTGCGATCGCGCTGTCGGTCGGCATCATCACCGACAGCGTCAACGCCTACATCCAGAATTCGACCCTCAACGGCGTCTCCAGCGGCACGTCTCGCGCGGTCGAGGTCGACGCCTATCAGACCAGCAACATCGCGATCGGCGGCGGCTCGCTTTATGTGGCCGGCGGCCAGGGCGGGGTCGGCGCCGGATTTACCTATGCCTCCATCGGCGATCCGACCGGTGGGACGGCGGTCGATGCGCATATTCGCGGGACGTCGATCAACAATTACGACACGCTTACGGTGCTTGGAGACAACGCCAGCGTGATCGCCGCAGGCGCGGCATCCGGCGGGGCCGGGGGCAATGGTGCTGCCGGTGCCATCGTCGTCACCGACATTACGACGTCGACGATGGCCTATATCCGCAGCAGTGCCACCGTTAACATCACGGTCACCGGCAACGTCATTGTGACCGCCGATAGCGTCGCCATTGCATCGCTCGACACCGCGCTGTCCAATCTCGTCAAAGCCTCGAACGCCAACCAGCTCGCGTCCGACAATTGCTCGACCACCGGCGGACAGCAAAACTGCGTCGATTTCAGCTACCAGGCGCTGAACGGCGGAACGGCAGGCAGTCCAACGGCACCGGGTGCCGCTATCATTGCGGTCGCGGGCATTATCCAGGCAGGCAAGAACAATGTCGGCGCATCGATGGTGTACGACCATATCGCGACGACACATTCGGCCTACATCGCAGGTGTCTTGCTGACTTCGACCAACGGTACCGTCTCGGTGACCGCGAGCGACTCCTCGGAGATCCAGTCCGTTGCGATCGGCTTCGGCCTTTCCACCGGCCAGTTCTCAGGCGTCGGCGGATTGTCGATCAACTCGATCCAGAATACCGTGACGGCCTCGATCGGCAACGCGCAGTCGAACACCACGAATTCGACGGTTACGGCCGAGAAAGGTCTCTTTGTTACCGCGAACGACACCTCGAAAATCACCGGGACTGCGGCGGTGGCCGGCGCATCGACGCAAGGAAGTGCTGCGGGCCTTGCGCTCGTCTACAGCGACATCTCGAACAATTTGAGCGCCGGGATAACCGGCTCCAAGGTGGTTTCGAACGGCAATGTCGGCGTTTCGACCAAGTCGGACGCCACGATTTCGACGGTTGCGGTGGGTGTCGCCATCTCATCGCAGGTCGGTCTCGCCGGATCGGTCGCCACCAATCTGATGGGCACGAACGTCACCGCCAGCATCACCGGCGGCGCCGACGTCATCGCCGACGGCAGCATCGCCGTGCAAGCGAACAACACCGACAATGCCGCGGTCTTCGCAGGTGCCTTTGCCATCTCCAAGGGGGCTGCCGGCGGCGCGGGTTCGCTCGTCACCAACAAGATCACCGGCAACACGTCAGCCTATATCAGCGGATCGGCCACCAAGGTCGATGCGCGCGGCAACAGTTCGCAGACCGTGGTTCCGTTCTCGGTCAATACCGGCACACTCGCGCACGCGCTCGACCTCGGTGCGTTCAGCGCGCCGACCGACGACACGCCCGACCTGAGCGAAACGCGTGAATCGGTGAGAGGCCTTTCGGTCAACGCCAGCTCGCATCAGGCGGTCGTCGCCAACGTTGCCAGCCTTGCCGCGAGCACCGGCGTTTCGATCATGATCAACCCGATCATCAACGTCATGTCGGGCACGACCAGTGCCTATATCGACAGCGCCAGCATCGACACGCGGCTGACCAGTTCCACCCTGGCGCCGCAGATCAACGTCGCCGCCAGCAGCATTTCGTACTCCGGCACGTTCGGCCTCGGCATCGTGGCGCCAACCGGCACCGCGGGCGGCGGCGCGACCATCATCAGCACGACGATGTCGCGCGAAACGTTCGCCTATATCACCAACGCCGAAGTCGGCGGCACCGTCAACGTGGGCGGCGTGATCTCCCCGACGGTCGGTGCGGTCACGGTCAAGGCCAATGCCGAGCAGCATGCGTCATCCGTCGCGGTCGGCTTCAACAGCGGTTCGGTCGGGCTCAACGTCTTCAATGCCACCACGCAAGCCTATGTCGATGGCGGCTCCCTGACGGCCTCGTCGCTGTCCGTCAAGGCCAAGAACAGCACCGGTATCGCGTCCGCCAACGGCTCCGGCGCCTATGGAAGCAACGTGGCGATCGGCGCCGCCTTCCTGGTCCAGGTCAGTTCGAACAAAACCCTGGCTTACGTCGGCGACGAATTCCACTATCGAGGTAACAGCGCGGCCCATACCACGGCCTTGCAATTGAGCGGTGCACTCGATGTCGACGCAAGAACGATCAACGATTTCCAGGCGTTTTCAGTCGGCGGCGCGATCTCAACCGGCGGCGGGGCTGTCGCTGGCATGGCCAACATCGAGATCGCCAACAACGTCACTATTGCTGGCATCTACGACACCACGCTGACGTCGCCGACCGGCACCGCCGCGGGCGCGGTCACCGTGAACGCAAACGAGGAAGTCTACATCCGGGAGATCGCAGGCGCGCTGTCGGTTGCTACCGGGGGGGTAGGCGTCGGCGCCGCCGCCAACGTGCTGGTGTTCAAGAGCCAGACCACCGCGGAGACCCGCAACAGCAATTTGAACTCGTCCGGGGCGATCAACGTCAATGCCCAGAGCATCAAGGAAGTGCAGTCCTATGCCGTGACCGTGGGCGCCGGCAGTTCGGTCGGCATCGGCGCGGCGATTGGCGTCATCCTGATCGGCACCAACACGGCGGATGCCGACACGCAGGGCGACCAGACCGGACAGTTCGGCGGCACCATCACCGCCGCCAATGCTGGAACCAATTCCAGCCAGGGCAGCGGCGCGGTCGCGAGCGGTACGGCCGGCAATCCGAGCGGCGCCAACGCCACTTCGACATATGACGTCAGCACCGTGCTGACCGGTGGCAATGACAGCGTCACGGCACAGATCGCGGGCGGCAACGTCACCGGCACCCAGGTCAACGTCAGCGCCACCAGCGCCAACGCCGCGCAGCAATTCCTGCTCGGCGCCGGTTTCGGCAAGAATGTCGGCGTCGGCGCCGGTATCGGATACACCACCGTCAACAGCAGCGTTCTGGCCAATCTGAGCGCCATCGTCTCGGCCCCCACCGTCAGCGTCGCAGCTGTCGTGAAGGATGCCACCACCGGGCCGTATGCGGGCAAGACCGTGGACACAGAATCCATTGCCGGCGGCCTGTCGCTGTATTTCGGCGCCCAGGCGGCCGTGGCGGTCGGCAATGTCAGCAATACCGTGACGGCGCAGCTCGGCGGCACGGTGACGGGAACGGGCGGAAACGGCGTCCAGGTGAGCGCGCGCGACACCTCCACCCAGGCGGCAACGGCCGGCGGCGGTAGCGGCGGCATCGCGGCCGTCGGCGTTACGATCGCCACCACCGCAAAATCCAGTTCGGTCGCCGCCAAGATCCTGGATAACGCCAGCGTCAGCAGTTCGACGGTTGCCGTCACGGCGTCCCAAGCCGGCGAATTGTCGGCGTCGGCGACGGCGGTTGCCGGCGGTATCGTCTCCGGCACCGGCGCGGCCGCGACCGCGAAGGAAGACTCCACGGTGCTGGCGGAGATCGGCAATAGTGCCGCGATCACCACCTCCGCAACCGGCCTGGGCACCCTGGTATCGGCTTCGGCGACGCCGGACGTCTCGGCGACTTCGCTGGGTGTCGCAGTCGGCGGCGGCGCGATCGGTGTCTCCGTGGCGCTGGCGAGTTCGTCGCTCAACGTCACCTCCCGCGTCGGCAACAGTACCACTTTCACCGGAGGCGACGTTTCCGTCACCGCCATGGCGCTGGCGCCGAGCAGCGGCAACGGCATCTACGCCCGTGCGATCGCGGGCGGCGGTGGATCGCTGATCGGCGTCCAGGGCAGCTACGCCGAGACCAGGGAAAACTCGACGGTCAGCGCCTATGGCGGGACGGGGATTACCCTGCCGGACGGCGACTTCATCATCGCCGCCCAAAACGACAGCAACCAGTACGCGACCGCGACGGGTATCGCGGCCGGCTATATCGCCGCGGGCGCGACCATCAGCAAGGTCACATCCAACGCCACCACGGATGCCTATCTCGGGGCAGGGGCGATCACCACCGCGAACCATATCGGGATCCTGCAGATCACCGCGGTCGGCACCGATAGCCTTGCGTCCAGCGCGACGGCCGGCTCGGGCGGCACCATCGCCGGCGCCGCGGCGGTCGCGTTGATCAACAACACCGCGACGACGAGCGCGAACCTTTACGGCAACGCGACGTCCAATACGCTTTACCTCGGCGGATTGAACATCCAGGCCCAGCACCAGACCAATTATGCCGGCAATGGCGACGCCTTCCAGGCGTCCTTTGCCGGCGCCAGCGGCGGCAACGCGACCAACAATATCACCTCGACCACGACGGCCGGGGTCGGGACGAACCTGATCATCCATTCCGCCGGTGGCGACATGCTTGTCATCTCCAACGACATCGTCAATCAGGTCGGCGGCGGAGCGCGGGCAGGATCGGGCGGCGTGGCCGCGGGCGCCGCGACGGTGAGTGACGCCCACGTCACCCAGAAGGCCACCACGAATATCGGCAGCGGCACGATCCTCAGCTTGAACGACGATCCGTTGACCTCAACGGCCAAGGTCAACATCGAGGCCTACAACTCGCTTCGTACCGTCGACAGTGTAAGCCTGACTGCGGGCGGCCTGTTTGCCGGCGGCGGCGCCCGGTCCAACATGACGGCGAATGCCTACGCCACGGTCAACATCGACGCGACCGAGATCTTCAGTGCCGGCAATCTCTTCATCGGCACCGCGTCCTCCCTGATCGCGTACAACTACGCCAACGCGAACCTCTACGGCGCGATCACCGGCGCCGGCGCCAGCACAAATACCTCGCTGACCGCGAACCAGACCATCAACGTCAGCGGCGATACGACGCTCCTGGCCTGGGGCCTGCTCAATCTCACCGCCGGCCAGGCCGGCGACGGCAGCAAGTACAGCCAAGTGAGCGCGAACGCGACTACGGTGGTCTACAATCAGGCCCTGGTCCCGATTACCGCCGTGTACAGCGGCACGG
This sequence comes from Bradyrhizobium sp. AUGA SZCCT0176, assembly GCF_018130145.1. Classification (GTDB taxonomy): domain Bacteria; phylum Pseudomonadota; class Alphaproteobacteria; order Rhizobiales; family Xanthobacteraceae; genus Bradyrhizobium. The sequence continues at coordinate 229,467 of NZ_JAFCMB010000010.1, forward strand.
CGACGGCGCGCAGCTATACCGACCTGAATATCGCCGGCGGCGCCCAGGTGCTTGGTGTGAACAACGTCTCGCTCGCAGCGACCAAAGGCGCCGTATCGGCGAACGGCAGGGGCACCAATTACAATCCATATCTGACGCTGTTCAGCACCGAGAACCACGACAACCACAGCGATGCTACCCAGGTTCGCGGCAACATCTCGCAGAACGGCGTCGTGGTGGCCGGCATCTACAATCAGGAATCGATCCTCATTGCGGTCGGCGCCAACGCGCCGACGCTAACGACGACCAGCCCGTACGCGCTGACCCTCGAACTGGTCTCCGATCCCAACAATTTCAGCACGGTCAAGAAGTACAATCACCAGACCATCCAGTACGCAGTCGTCAACGGGTTCAATCCCTATCAGACCATCGTCTCGCAAATCGCCACGTTGAGCGGGTTGTCGACGGCGGATGTGCAGACGGTGTTGTCGGGTGCCAATCCCACCATCACGATCGCCGCCGCCAATGATCCGACCGGAGATATCCAGCGCCAGGTCAACACGCTGATCCAGCAGGCGCCGTTCGCCGCCAACGTCGCCGGCGCGTCGATCGCGCTCGGCGATATCATGGTCTCGGGCGGCAACGTCTCGATCCTGGCCGATACGATGAGCGGCACGCAGGTGGCCGGCAAGGCCGCACCGCGTGTCTCGTCCCGCGACTCCGTCTCGATCAACATCGAGAACCAGGGCCTGAACTTCATGTCGGTGTCGAGGATGACGGTGACCGGCGTCACCGGTGGCCACAATCTCTTTACGGGTGCAGCGACCGACACCACGTCGCCCGGCATCACCTTCCAGCAGGATCTGACTGGCTCGACGCCGGTCGTCACCGTAAACGCGAGCTATAACCGCAAGGACCCGAACACCGGCCTCGGCGTAGATCTGAACGGGATCCCGCTCACCAAGACGCCCGACATCTACTTCAACGGTGAGGTCACCAACCTCAACGGCCTGCTCAACATCTCCAACGCGCTCGGCAACGTGGTCGCATCGAAGACCTACAACGCGGCGACGATCCAGGTGGTGGTCCCGAACGGCACCTTCACGTTCAATGGCGGGGTCGGCAGCATCTACAACACCAATGGCGTCGTGTCGTCGCAGTGGGCGGGCGTCCAGTTCAGGCCCACTGACACGCTGACCGCCGTCATGACGGCGGCGACGTGGCTCGGAACGTACGGCCAATACGTTCCAGGCGAGGTCTATATTGCCGGCAACGGCACCTACAAACCGTATACCCATTATTGCTGCAACGGCGGCAGCGGCAGTGCGGCTGGTGTACCGAACAGCGTGGTGTTCACCGCGCGCATGCTCAATCTGTTCTATGACGGCGTTTCGCTTTACTCGGCGATCTTCCTGCCGGCAGGCGAGGGCATTCCTGGAAACCTCGCTCAGATCGAGGGAGCCAATCCTGCCATCGTCTCGACCAGGCCTTGGGAGAAGAGCACCTATGACGGTCAGACCGTCTATGGTGACAACGGAAGCCCGTTCCATTGCTTGGGCTGCGCAGCCTTCTTCCAGGTCATCAACATCCAGTCCGCGGCGGTGACGCCCATTACCGCTGCGACGACCCTCACGGCGGCAGCGCCCAACGCGTTTGCCATCGGCAAAGCGATCATCCTGTCGGCGTCGGTGCTCAACGTCAACGGAACCATCCAGAGCGGACAGAGCAGCAACTATTCGGTCAATATCGGCACCAACGCCAGGAACGTCATCGACAGCCTGCGCGCCGGCACGCTGGCGGGCCTGTCGCTCGCCCAGGCCCAGAGCAATGCGCAGAACGGCAATTATCTAGATCTGACCCCGTATCTGACCAAGGTGAACGGCGGCGACGTGCAGGTCGGCGCGCGGTACAACGTGCTGAACGACCAGATCGTGCTGAACAGCGTGGTGCAGGGCACCGGCGGCTATGTCTACCTGAACGGCCGGATCATCAGCACGTCCACGAATGGCACGGCGCAGGGCAACATCATCGTCAATGGCGGCGCCGGCACGATTACCGTCAACAACACGACCGGAACGACGCTTGTCACCAACACGATCAACACCGGCGTCAGCGCTGCGAGCGTGATCCAGATCGTCGACCAGCTCAAGCAGCAGACGAGCTGGTACGTCTACAATGCGGCGGCGCCGGGCGGACAGCAGGTCAGCACCTACCGGACCGCAGGCGTCAATGCGAGCGGTTACAACTCCGGGATGCTGGTCGGCCTCAGCGGAACCTCGGGCGTAGTCTACCAGCCGCTGGCCAACCAATATTATCAATGGGTCGACACCGCGACGCTGACGCGTCCCGTCACCAGCACTGCCGCCGACTATGGCTGGACCTTCAGCGGCGTCTCGGCCAACTCGCCGACCTATCCCTACACACAGACCACGAGCCTCGTCTCGAACGTGCAGCAGGTCGTCAACGGCGTTGCGACCGGACAGTTGCAGACCGCCAACTTCCAGGAAGTCGTCACGGCGACCGGCGCTTACCATTCAAACAACTTCAACACCGGCAGTGGTGCATGCTGCGGCAGCCTCAAACAGTACAATTGGTACCAGCAGATCTACGACCGCCTGACCTTGACGTTGACGAACACCGTCAAGGCCTCCTACGACATCGGCATCCACTTCAACGGCGGCGGTTCCAGCTCGGTGGCGGTGACATCCGACGCCAGCATCGTGATCAATGGACCGATCAACAATCTGCAGGGCGCAACGACCGTCACCGCGACGGGCGCCAATTCGTCCATTACGGTCGGTGCGACCGCCAATAATCCGCTGATTTCCGGCACCAACGTCACGCTCAGGGCAGATGGTGGTATCGGCTCGCTCGCGGGAACGAAGACGCCGGTGCCGGTTCAGGTCTATGGCGGCAGGCTGAACGCAACCACGGTTGACCGCGACATCGCGATCGCCGCGCAGGGATCGCTGCTGATCGATCAGGTGAAGGTCAATTCGGGGGTCGCCGGCCGCGCACCGCAAGGCAACGTTTTCCTGTCGGCGACCGGCGACATCAATTCGGGTTCGCCCTACAATTTTGCCAACCCGGTCGTGGTCGGCAAATCGATCGAGATCAATTCGACGGGCGGCGCAATTGGCGCGATTTCAAGCGTCAGCAACGGCGCGACTGTCCTGACCAACGTCAACCCGCTGGTGGTCAAGGCCACCGGAACGACCCTGGTCAACGGCAGCGTCGACGGCGGGGTTCTCGACAGCACGTCCTCGACCGGCACCTATATCGTGCAATCGAGCGGCGATCTCAGGCTCGGCAAGGTTTCCTCCGGAGGCGCGGTCTTCCTGGCGGCCGCCGCGTCCGATGGGCAAACCGCCAACATCCTCAACGGCCTGTCGGCCGGCGGATTGACTGCCGAGCAGAGCGCGCACCTGCAGAGTGTCTGGACGGACTTGAACCTGGTGAGCGGCTCCGCTGCTGCCTCCGTCACCGCCTACGAGTCGATGATCAAGGCGGCCTACAACGACTATTGGCAGCTGCGCAATCTGGCCTTCGCCGATGGCAGCACTTACGCGCTCACGTCGCTCGGCACCACCGTGCTCAACGCCCAGGTCGCGGCCAAGCTCGGCATCGATCCTGCTGATGTCTCGACCACCCAGATGATGACCGAGGCGACGACGCGCTTCGAGAGGGCCGAGTATCTGCTCGGCATCAAGACAGCGGCCCAGCTCTCGAATTCGCTCACGACGCTGTTCGGCGCCAACCTTGCCTCGAATGCAAGCCTGCAGGCAGCGCCGGATCTGACCGTGTCGCTCACGGCCTACAACCCGAATTTCAGCTATTCGCTGTCGACCAGTTCGACGCTTTACGCAACGATCACGTCGGGTTCGCAGTGGACGCAGGACCAGCTCAAATACACCGTGAGCGCCGCGGCCAATCCGGCTACCGCTGTGGCGCCGGCGCCGATCGGCGAACTCACGCCCGCGAACGTCAGCGGCCGGCAGGTCATGCTGTATGCGCCAAACGGTTCGGTCGGCAACCTGGCCAGACCCGAGAACTTCTCCTTCACCAGCAGCACGGGTTCCTCGACGTTGTCGGACGTGCAGAAGGCCCTGCTGGCCTCGGCCGGTCCGTCACAACTGACGGTGACGCCGACGACCGACCAGGCTACCGGTGTCATCACGTATAATGTGAGCGTGTCGCAGCAGAGCTACGTCGTTCTCAATCCGATCGACGCCGTGGCCGCCAAGGTGCAAAGCGACATTTATCTGGCCAGCAAGTCCGACCTGAAGCTGGGTGGTATCGCCAACGCAACGTTCGGTCCGATCACGGCGGCACGGACCAACGGCGTGCAGATCGTGGGTGTCGGCGACGTCAAGCTCGATGCCGTCGGCAACATTTTCGCGGGCATTGCCAATCAGCCGGTAATCTCCGGCAACATCAGGGATCTCACCCTGATCTCGGAAACCGGCAACATCGGCCAGGCGCCGGCGGCCGGAACCAACCCGGCGAACAATCCGAACGCCCTTCAGATCGCTTTCGCCAACCCGTCGACCAACCAGCTCGACCAGGTCGTGGCGGCGCAGGGCGGCATCTATCTGAATCAGACCACCGGCGATCTCGTCCTCGGCAACGTCACCGCCGCTGGTGCGATCCAGTTCGCGGCGACCGGCAGCATTTACGCCCAGCCGCAGTTTACCGACCGTACCGCAGTCCATATTGCGGGCGCGTCGCTGGACGTGCGCGCCGGCGGCAATGTCGGCTTCAATGGCACCACGGCCCAGCCGCTCCAGGTCAAGATATCGGGCGCGATCACCGGCACTTCGGCCGGCGCCATGACGATCCTGGCCCCGTCGGACAACCTGAATATCGGTACGAGTGGAACCTACGGCGGGCTTTCCGCCGGCGGCGCGATGACGCTGAGGACGCCGGTTGGCGCGCTCAATATCAATGCCGACGTCACCAGCGACGGGTTGATGCAACTGCTTGCCAATGGCGCGGTGACGTTCACGGCCGGCACCAGCGCCGATCCGGTCGTCGCCCAGAGCACCAACGGTGCGGTGACGCTGGCCTCGGCATCGCTCACCATGGGCGCCTATACCGCTATCAACGCCGCGGGCGTGATCACCGTGGCGACCACCGGGGATGCCACGCTCGGCCAGCTCAACTCGTCGGCATCCTTTGCCGCGGCCGGCAATGCGGCTTCCATCGTGGTTTCGGCCGGCGGCGTCTCCGCGGGTGCGATCCTGAGCAATGCCGACGGCCAAACCAACCTGGTGGCTTCAGGCGCCAATGCACGGGTCGCGCTCAACGCCAACAGCATCGGGACATCGACGCAGCGGATCACCCTGAACGCGCCATACCTGGCCGCCACGGCGACCGATGGCGGCATCTATGTCGGCGCGCTGGCTGACCTCGAGGCGAGCCTGCTGTCGGCCGTCAAGGGCAGCGTGGACGTGCAGGGCAGTGGCAGCCTGACGCTCAACAGCGTTCTGGCCGGCACGGCGACCGGCGCCAACGGCACCTTCACCGCGCGGGCAACCACCAGCGGCAGCAACATCGTCGTCGGGTCAGCCGCCAGCAGCGGCAGCCAGACGCTTCATGCCGACGGCAACGTGACCTTCAACCAGCTCAGTGCGACGGGTGTCGGCAGCGATCCCGGCGATATCACCGTCAACGCCGATCACGGTTTCGTCCTGGCGCAGACGGTCGTTAACGGCGGCGTCACGACACCGGGTTCGCTCGCAGCCAATGGCTCGGCCTCGCTGACGGCCGCGACAACCATCACCGGCACCACGCTGGCGGCGACGACCGGTTCGGCCTCGCTCCAGGCCGCCGGCCTGATCGACTGGACCACGCTGACCGCGGGCACCACGCTGGGCGTGACGTCAACGGCCGGCAGCATCACGCTCAAGACCGCGCAGAGCGGCGGCGGCCAGACCGTGCATGCCAGCCAGAACATCACGTTCAACCAGCTGGCCACCACCGGCATCACCGGCGACGTCGGAAACATCAACATCAACGCCGACAACGGCTTCATCCTGGCGGAGACGGTGGTTGCCGGTGGCGTCACGACGCCGGGTTCGGTCGCAGCCAACGGCTCGGCCTCGCTGACGGCCGCGACAACCATCACCGGCACGAC
>NZ_JAFCMB010000011.1 GCF_018130145.1 Bradyrhizobium sp. AUGA SZCCT0176
CCGTGATCTCCCCGGAGACGAGTTCTTGGTTGACTCCGTCGCTGCCGTTCCCGCTTGCGCTTCTCCGACAGCTTGACACCTGCAACGGGTGCCAGGACCACACGGTTTTGCCGTACGCCCGTCCGCGCCGTCGTCTCAGCGCAAACCAGCGTCCACCGCAACCCGTCCAACGTCCGTGACGACGGCCGACGCCCTTCTGAGTAGGACGGGATGGCGGGAATATGCCTCTGATTTGCATTCTGGTAAACAGAAATATTTTTAATTTTAGGGCTTGACATGGATTCTGCAAATCAGAAGTGTTCTGCGAACGTGATGAGCATCACAGCTCCACAACAACCCACCGCCTATTCCATCCGGACTACGCTTTTAGGAGTTGTCCGTCCTCTTGGACTGCGACAGACGCGAAGCGTTTGCGCGAGAGATAAACATCCGTTCATCAACCTTGCCGGTTCATCCTGAAACAATCATTCGGGAAAAAGTGGAACATGCGCGCGCACCGCGCATTGATTGCCGATAGCCAGGAGGAGAAACACGATGTTCAAGAAATCCCTGATCGTCGCGGCGTCGCTCGCGTTGGCTTCGTCCGCCTTTGCGCAATCCGGAACCAAATCACCTGGAGCATCGGATAGCTCACCGGGCCATCAGATGCAGGGCGCCAAGAAATCAACGGCTCCGGGTGCGTCGGAATACGCGCCGGGTCACAAGATGAAGGCCGCCAAGAAATCGACGGCACCGGGCGCATCGGAACACGCGCCGGGTCAGCAGACCACGGGCAGCGCCACCAAGAAGAAATAGGCTCGCTCGCTAGAGCGACGCGCCGCGGAGGCCCGGCACCCAAAGTGTCGGGCCTTCGTTTTGCGCGCGGCAAGATTTCGCACCTTCGGCCGGAAATCAGCTTCGTCATTCCCCGATGCGCAATTGCGCATCGGGGAATGACGAAGGTCCGCAAGGCGGGTCAGGCTTCCGCCTTCACGCGCTGAGCTGTGTCGAACAGGTCCGCCTGCGCATGAGGCTCTACGGCAGAAAGGTCGTTGACCGGCCCTGCTTTGCCGGCGCCCAAAAACTTGACGCCGTAGGTCTTGCCGCGGCGCCAGACGACTTCGCAGGACTGGTGCTTTGGGCGATCGCGCACCAGCGCCAATCCGAACTTGTCCCTGACGTCGATCGCGACATCGGTCACGATCCTTGCGCCGCCCGGCGATACGTCGAGCACGAAGCATTCACGGTTGGTGAGGCCATCATCCACCGTCATCCAGGCCGGCTGCTTGTGCAGTTGCCGGCGCGGTTCGCGCACCACCTTTGGCTTAAGGGCATCCATCGTCACGGGTGACATCCGTTGGGTCAGACCACCAACTTGAAGGCAGGACCGTAAGGTTCCCTTAGCGCTTTAACGGCGCATTGAATCGAAGTTTATGGATTTGCAGCCGCGCGCCATCGGGGCGGCCGGCATTGTGACGTCGGTCACGGTGGCGGACCGGCCGCTGTGGTTCTTCCATCACCATCGCATGTGGCTTTGCCACCAATCAATGGAGACTGGACATGAACACCGACAATCGCGAACTCAACGCAATCGAGCTCGACGCCGCGAGCGGCGGCATGAAGTGGACGCCCGGCACCAAGAACCCCGACGTGATCGACGCCCGCGGCGGTCAATTGTCGTTCCTCGGCTTGACCTTCACCTTCGACATCAACGGCAAGGTCAGCAGCTACGGCCCGAGGCCGTAACCCGGCGCGGCGCGGCGTGGATGCCCCACGCTGCCGCCGCCTTGAGGAACTGATGTTGCCTTAGGGAGTTTTATTTCCATGACCGAACCATTGCCATTGCTGATGGAAAATTCGATCCAGATCGCCTGGGATTATCTCGAGGGGACCGCCGAACTCGGCGATCCCGAAGTCGCGGCGCGCTTCCTGACGGATGCCGTCGAGACCCTGATCCGGCGCGGCGAAACGCGAAAGCTGATGCTCGCGAACCGGGCGATCGACGCCTACAAGCGGTTCAAGGAAGAGCGCCTGCTGTCGCTGGTCTCCTGAACCCACCTGCCGACAGTAGCCGCATGAGCACCGCGATATGCGGGCTAATGGCTGATCTGGCTTTCCCTGTGTGATTCAGCGCACGGTTGGTTTTCAGAACGACGGCTAGTGTGCCTGCATGACGCGCGATCACCGCGCGTCCTTCGGACACAACGGAGCGGGACAATGACCAACGAAATTCGCGAACTGAACCTGAACGAGCTTGCGTCCGTCAGCGGCGGCACGGATCCCCTGCGCCTTCTGGCTACGGTGTCGCATTTGCAGGCCAGCAACGCGAACGACGCGTTGGCCGGTGCGCTGGCCGGCGCTCTGGGCGGCGCAGGGACAAAAGGCCCGTCGCGCAAGATTGGCTAACAACAAGACATTGAGGGCCGGCCCGGTCTGCTTGACGGGAGGCCTCGCCTCGACGCATCGGCGGACAGGCCCGAGCAAGTAGCCCGCATGAGCAGCCCGATATGCGGGGACCAAGACCCGGATGTCGCGTTGCTCAGCCGGGCTAACCTGCTGCCTCACATTTCCGGCGTTGAGCCGACGCCCGGCCGGGCATCGGCGTTGTCATCAACCATGTCAGCGAAAAATTAGACGAAGGTGCTGCGCTCGCCGCTGGAACCAACGCTTCGATTCAAACTTGAATAAGCGTTCCACGGAGTGCCCAGGCCATGACTGGATTGCCGTTAACCGTGCCCTATGGCGCCGATCAAACGCTGTATCTGGTGATGGATACGTTCGGTCCGAGGGATTTGCAGCTGCAGAATCCGATCGAGCGCCCCGATCTCGATACCGTGATCAACGATCTGATGCTGGCGCGCTTCAACAACCCGGTCGGAATCTACGCCTTCAACACGCTCGAACACTGGACCGCCGACATCTCCAAAAATGTCGCAGAGGAAATTCAGTGCCGCTGTGATATTGAGGGAGCTCCGGTGCCGGCGCATCTCGAAGACTTTATTGCGAACAGCCTGAGCAGCGTTCGGACCCGGAAGCCCTAGATGGATTGGAAGCACCAATGAATTGGGTTTACTGGAATACGTTCTTGTCGCTGGTCGTCAGCTCGATCTGGTTCATGACCATCGTCTCGCATCCCGACTCCGTCGTCGTCGACAGGCATCCCTCCAAGCCGCCCGCGCGTTAAGCGCACGAAATAGGCGCTGCCCAAAAAAGCAGCCGCTTCGCTCCCGCGGAATCCCGGGAGGTTGCGCCTCGACCACCCAGGGGATCGCTGAGCCATTGCGCCCAGCGCGCGGACGCATCCTCGCGCCGCACCGTGCGGGCGAAATAGCGGCCGCTACTGAAACCAGACTTTGCAGGCCGGTTTCGACCGGAAGACTGCAGGCACGCCCCGAACGCCTGACTGCGTTCGAGGATTCCAGGCCGGCAACGCCAAAGCGTCGATGCAGGGAAACGCAATGACACCGTAGTGATACGGAAGACAAATCACCCGCAAATCATTTATGCACGTACCATGGAAATCGCCCTCACCGTCATGCTCGCCTTCGTCGGCATCGCCTCCTGCGCGGTCGTGATGATCAGGATGTGGGGCCCGGAGGCATTGGCTTTCCGAAGAAGGTCGTCGCGGGATACGAAGTAGCTCGCACGCTGGTCAGGCAAATTGCTCGCCGTAGCCCACGGCGGACTTGTCGCCGCCGTAGCTCGCAGAGCGAAGGCGGAAAGAGGTCCGCATGCATTCGATGTTCGTCGCACTCACGCATTTGCTACTCGATGGCACCCGCCGCGAATGCGGGCTGCACCTACCACTCCACCGGTTTACCCGTCGTCTGGCCGGCGGTAACGCCCCCGGTTGTCGCCCCGTCAGGCGGGCCGGCAGGCCAAGGGTTGCGATCGTGACGACAAATGCAGGAGGGAGTTGGTGTGACGGTGAGGCGGACACGCCGAGTGTGGGTAGCTACTTCGTGATTTCTGCTCCGCCCCCTGAAGACAGGTCCGCTTGCGTTTTCTCGCAATACTCAGTCACCTTTGATACCCAAGTATCATAGTAATACCATTGGTTATCAGCCAGTTCGACGCCAAAGCCATTTTTCGGATTCTTCGCATCTAGTTGGCGCCACAGCACAATGTGGGTCGCCATGTTAAACCATTTGAAGCCACGCTTCCGCATCTCGGCAACAATCTGTGCGGGTTTAAATTTTGGCTTCTCTCGCTCTTTGAATATCACCCGTTCGATTTCACCAGCTGTTTCGGTTCCAGCCCGGATGAACTCAACAACCTTATTGGCTTGGCCAGGCCGGTTGCAGGCTTGCTCTACAAAAAGAACATTGAAGGCGTATTTGGTGTCGCCGAGTGTCCGCTCGCTAACTCTATCGTCCAATTTATCGATGATGGATGCAATCTTCGGATCAACACTTTGCGCTGCATACACGAGTTTTGCTTGGTCGTGAGAGAACGATGACATCTGAATTGCGACGCCAAAATCACTATCAATTCTATATTCGCCACCAAATTCACTCGCCAACCAACTAGCAAAGTTGAGGGCCGCAGCCTGCAGCTTGCTCGCCACCTTGAGGTCGATATTTCCGGTGAAACGATGCGCTATCGAATTACGAACTTCTATAAGATAACAAAGATTTTCTTTGACTGGTTTAGCCAGGGGACATTGCTTTGCCTCGAGGCAACTCGTTAGCTCCCAATAGCGTTCAAGCCCATCCTTTGTCAGTTCAACAGTACGGACTCCATTCACCTCCTTGTAATAGCGATAATCCACCGAACGTTTCTTGAAGAAAGCGTGAAATAGGTAGGTCCAAGCAATCACCGAGAGAACGATGAAGGTTTCTGCTCGAAAGTTGATGGCCGGATTGTTGAAAATTTGTATCGCTGCAATCTGCGACTCGCGGGCCTTTAGAATCAGCTCTTCAATCTCACGCTGCTTGCCGGATTTTACAGAATAGGAATACCACCGCTCCCGAAATACTCTGAGTTCTTCTTCACTTGCCATTTCGACGTCACCGAAATGGCTGCCGCTTCTGATTTCGCCAATAACTCGATGATTTATCGAACGACCAGGCCGGCTAAAATAGGGAAGTATTTCTTGGTCATTCATTTCTACAAAATGGATGAACGCTTTTATCAGAGCGATTTCCCAAGTACCCAAAGATTCGCGCGGTGCCACTAACTATTCCTCCGGCTCGCTCCTAAACCCGAGACGCTTTGAGAATGTGCCTTCTCGTTGACAGCGGACGGCGCCAAACTCGTCACATGGCTTTCAACCCAAAGTATTATAGAGTAGTTGTTAGGCACCTCTCACATCGCAACCGCGCTCAACGCTTTGTCGAGTGAAAATCGGTTGGTTGAGCCGTCCTCAAACCTCACGCCGAAACATTTGGTTGTGTACCCTTTGCCTTTTTCATGCATCGGGAAAAAAGCAACTGGCTGCGAACTAAGGGACCAATCGGTCTTCTTACAATACAACTCATAGAGTGAATTTAAGTCTTGGAGATCGCTACCAGCTACTTCGACGCCTAGCGGGGTGTCGTTCAATATCTTCTCGAAATAAGCTTTGCCGGTACTAATGCTATGAAATTGCAGCCCGTTATTGAGATCGATACTCTTGCTGACCATCACGCGTTCCCCATATCTGGCGGATCAAAAGCTCGAAGAGTGTGTTAGCAGAAGGCGTAATCCACCTTTTTATCATCGACGAACGGCGGACCGCTCTGCGCTAATCCGCGCCAAGAGCTACCGCTTCCTGACACACGCATTGACAGCATAAGCACATTGTTCGCCTGCGGTGATCAAGCCACCTGTTGGACCTTGATAGTTGACGGCACTCACGCTGCCCGCTGCAAAGACTAGATTGATTTTGCAGAAACGGCTTGAGGACACTCCGGAGAAGCTCCCGCCGGAGACGGACCCGCTGGCCACCACCGTTCCGTCTCCAGAGTTGTAAGACCACACTTCGGTTTGAGCTTCCGCCGCCTTGCTGGCGGGCGGTCCCATGCATGTCAAAATTTGCTCCTTTGACATCCCGACCAGTTGGGCTCTTGCGTCCTCAGCTACTTGGGCGCGTTGGATCGCGCAGCCGGCCAACGTGACGCTAAGCGCCACGACCCCCAAAATTCGCATTAAGATTATTCCCCAGCCGAATTCACCCAACCTCAACCATTGGTCGAATGCAATAGGAACCGCTAGTGAGCGGGATTCTACGGGGCCTTGGAAACCGTCGCGACGTTGGTCTGATAACTCAATGTGGCCGGGGCGATACGCAAGGCAGGTTGTCGAAACGTAACCCCTTTTTCGCCTCGTAAGCCGCCGATTGCCACACGGCCAGGGAAACCTTCGCTGCCTCGCGCGTTTGTTGGCAGGGGAATACGGAGGACGGCCGATGCGAACCCTGATTCCAGCCATGGCCCTGAGCGGGATGGCGTGCCTCGTGTTGTCGTCGTCAGCCGCATCGCAAACGCCGGCGCAAGGCGCGGATGCGGCGGCCGGCCAACAGGCGTTCAACAATGCGTGCCGGACCTGCCACACGGTCAAGGAGGGCGATAACCGGCAAGGCCCAAATCTGCATCGAATTATGGGACGGAAGGCAGGATCGCTGCCCGACTACGGCTATTCCAGCGCCATGAAGGAGGCAGGCTTCGCCTGGGATGCGGACAAGCTCGAGCGTTTCATGGCTAACGCCGATGCGGTCGTGCCCGGCAACACCATGAAGCCGTATGGCGGTCTCGCCTCGGCGGACGACAGGGCAAAGATCATTGCGTACTTGCAGTCGGGCACGGCCGGACAATAACAGGCGGGAGGGGTTGGCCCGCGTCATGGTCGCCAGGCTGGTCAAGCTCACCGGCTATGGCGGGGTTCGGCATGTCCGGGTGTCGCTGGCGCTGGTGCGCGCATTGATGGAAAGGAGTACACAAGACTGACGCGCGCTGGCTGCACGTGTGACCTATCCTGAATACATTGACTTGGATCCATACTGCCTGCGGTCCAAGTGCACCGATGGTGTGCCGACGTTGTGCCGACTTCGAGGAGGCTCCAATGCGCACTTTGGCTTTGACGATTTTGACGATGAGTATGGCCCTAACAGACGGGCAAGCCCGGGCTCAGACATATGGCCCAGGTTTTTACGGTCCCCAGGCTTATGAGAGCGTACCGAGCAGCTACTGCCTGCAAGGGCGCGTATGGGGCTATCCGGGCAATTGCCAATTCTCCAGCTACGCCCAATGCATGGCCACCGCCAACGGGACCGACGCCTATTGCGGGATCAATCCCCACTACGCTTTCGCACTGCAGCGGCGCGGCGACTATCGACCCCGATACTGAGCGGCAGTGAAGCAATGCCGCTGCAGTAGCTGATATCTCGTCGATAGCATCGTTCTCGGGGCGCGCGGACCGCTGACCGGATCATGCGCGCTCATCCGGGCTACGCGCCCTACTCCGCCGCCGCTTCCCGCACATAGCGCGCCGTGGGCGTCCGCATCGTCACGAGTTCTTCGGCCGCGGTCGGGTGCAGCGCGATGGTGGCGTCGAAATCGGCCTTGGTCGCTTTCATCTTCACGGCGATGCCGACGGCCTGCGTGATTTCGGCGGCGGCCTCGCCGACGATGTGGCAGCCGAGCACGCGGTCGCTCGTGCCGTCGACCACGAGCTTCATCAGCACGCGGGTGTCGCGGCCGGACATCGTCGCTTTAATGGGCCGGAAATCGGTCTTGTAGATATCGACGTGGCTGAACTGCGCGCGGGCTTCGGCTTCGGTGAGGCCCACGGTGCCGACTTCGGGCTGCGAGAACACCGCGGTCGGGATGGTGGCGTGATCGACCTGCACCGGGCGCTTGCCGAACACGGTGTCGGCGAAGGCATGGCCCTCACGGATCGCGACCGGCGTCAGGTTGATACGGTGGGTGACGTCGCCGATGGCGTAGATGTTCGGCGTCGACGTTTTCGACCAGGCGTCGACGGCGATGCCGCCGTTCTTCGGATTGATCGCGACACCCGCCGTCTCCAGCCCGAGATTGGCGACGTTGGGATGGCGGCCGATCGCGAACATCACCTGGTCCGAGGCGATGCTCGATCCGCTTGAGAGGTGCGTGGTGAATTCCTTGCCGTGTTTTTCGATTTTCGCGATGGTGCAGCCGGTGATGATGTTGATGCCCTGCTTCTCCATCTCCGCGCGCACATGCTTGCGCACGTCCTCGTCGAAACCGCGAAGGATGTTGTCGCCGCGATAGATTACGGTCACGTCGGCGCCGTAGCCTTTGAAGATGCCGGCGAATTCCAGCGCGATATAGCCGCCGCCCTGGATCACGATGCGCTTTGGCAACTCAGTGAGGTGGAACGCCTCGTCCGAGGAAATCACGTGCTCGATGCCGGGAATCTCGGCGCCGTGGTTGGGCCGGCCGCCGGTCGCGATCAGAATGGTTTGCGCGGTGACGCGCTTGCCGTCGGACAGGCGCAGCGTGTGGGCATCTTCGAGCACCGCGCGGGCCTTCACCACCTGCGCGCCTGTCTTCTCGACGTTGGTCGTGTAGATGCCCTCGAGCCGGGCGATCTCCCTGTCCTTGTTGGCGACCAAAGTGGGCCAGTCGAAGGAAACTTCCGGGATGGTCCAGCCGAAGCCGGCGGCGTCCTCGATCTCGTGACGGACATGCGAGCCGATCACGAACAGTTTTTTCGGCACGCAGCCGCGGATCACGCAGGTGCCGCCCATCCGGTATTCTTCGGCGACCATCACCTTGGCGCCGTAGCCGGCCGCGATGCGCGCGGCGCGGACGCCGCCCGAACCGCCACCGATGACAAACAGATCGACGTCGTATTCAGCCATGGTCAGCCCCTGTCAAATTCCCCCTCGCCCCGCTTGCGGGGTCTAGACGAGCAAAGCTCGCTCTTAGAGGGTTGGGGTGAGGGGCTCCCTCCACGAGCAACATGCGCGTTGAGACCTGTACCCCCTCACCCGGCGCTGCGCGCCGACCTCTCCCCGCAAGCGGGGCGAGGTAACCGAAGATCAGATTTCCTTGCCGCGCTTCCTCATCTCGGTGCGGAACTGGCCGTTGATCACCTCGGCAAAGGACTGCGCCCACTCGTTCATATAGGCCATGCTGCCCGAGATCGCCTTCGGCTCGTTCAGGATCAATTTCTGGCCGAGCGGCGATTTGTAGAACGTCGCCAGATCCTTCAATTCCTGCTCGGTGAACTCGTTGGCGTAGATCTGCGCCATGCCGTCGCCGATTTCCTTCTCGCGGCCGGCCAGATTCTTGGCGACGATCACGGCGACCTCGTTGAGGTCCTTCTGATAATTGAGGTTGGCGCCGAGCAACACGTTCTTGGTCTTATCGACGAGGCCTGGAACGGCGTTGGAATACATCGCGCTCGCGTTCTTCATGTTCAGGATTTCCTTGGCCGCGGCGATGGCGCCAGGCGACGCGGGCTTGCCGGGTATGGCCAGGGTGGGCGCAGGGGCATTTTTCTGCTGCGCCATGGCTGGCGCTCCGATCAGCGCCAGCGCCACCGCGAGACCCGCAGCCGACAAACTTCCGGAAAGACTCTTCATTCCAATTCTCCTCAAAGATTCGGCGCTATCGCCGTTCAACTACGCGAATTCCCTGTGCGCCGGCCAGCACGGCCGTGCGGGCCAGGCCAATGAACAGGCCGTGTTCGACGACGCCCGGGATCACGCTCAACAAGCCTGCCAGGCGCGGCGCATCCGGTATTTTCCCAAGATGGGCATCCACAATCCAGTGGCCGCCATCGGTGACAAAAACGTGGCCGTCTTTGGCCTTCCGGACCTCCATTTGCCCGGAAACGCCGCTTTGCGCAAATGCTGACACGATCGCCCGCTGCGTTGCGGCGAGCCCGAACGGGATCACCTCGACAGGCAGGGGGAAGCGGCCGAGAACATCGACCCATTTGGTGTCGTCGGCGATCACGATCATGCGATCGGAGGCGGCCGCCACGATCTTCTCCCGTAGCAGCGCACCGCCGCCGCCCTTGATGAGATTGAGCGCGCCGTCGCACTCGTCGGCGCCGTCGACGGTGAGATCGAGGTGGTCGATCTCGTCGAGCGTGGTCAGCGGCACGCCGCAGGCCTGCGCCTGTGCGCGGGTCGCCTCGGAGGTCGGCACGCCGATCACGCGCATGCCCTTCGCGACCTTCTCGCCGAGCAGTTCGACGAAGTGCTTGGCGGTCGAGCCGGTGCCAAGCCCGAGCTTCATGCCGTCCTGTACATGCTCCAGCGCGCGCGCCGCCGCCTGCCGTTTCAATGCGTCCATGTCCACGTGGATATGCCCTTTGAAAATCCGCCGGTCTGGCGGCGCATATCTAGCGTCGTTTGGGCGGCAGGAATAGCGCTAACGAGGCCAAATCGGGCCTATCGAGCCCTTGCATCATCACGCCCGGGCCGGTAGCGAATGCCAAATGACACCTCCCCGCACCCTCGTATTCGATCTCGACGGCACGCTGGTCGATACCGCACCGGATCTGATCAGCGCGCTCAATTTCGTGCTTCATCGCGAGGGCCTCGCCCCCGTGCCGCTGGCCCGCGCGCGCAACATGATCGGCGCCGGCGCGCGCAAGCTGATCGAGCGCGGCCTCGAACTCGAGGGCCGCACCATGAGCGTGGACGACGTCAACCGCCTGACCAGGGATTTCGTCGAATATTACGCCGCCCACATCGCCGATGAATCACGCCCCTTCGAGGGGCTGGAAGCGGCGCTGGATGAACTGGAAGGACAAGGCTTTCGCTTTGCGGTCTGCACCAACAAGCTGGAATGGCTTTCGAAACTGCTGCTCGACAAGCTCGACCTCAGCAAGCGGTTCGCCGCGATCTGCGGCGCGGACACTTTTGGCGTCTCAAAGCCCGATCCGGTGATCCTGCAGCAGACGCTGGCCCGTGCCGGCACGCAGCTCGAGGGCGCCATCATGGTCGGCGATGCCGGTCCCGATATCGGCGTGGCCCGGCGCGCGGGCATTCCGGTGATCGGGGTCGAATTCGGCTACACCGACGTGCCGATTGCCGAGTTGAAGCCGGACCGGCTGATCGGCCATTTTCGCGAACTGCCCGCGGCCGTGAACAGTCTTAGCGGGGCCGCGACGGCCTCCTAACATGCTGATTTATATATCATATCCGAATCGCTACGGAGCGACATTAACCATCCTTTAGCGAATCTGCACGCCGCGGTTGCGGCCCTCTTCTCACGCTCCTATGGTCCGGATCGGGGATTGTGGCTGATCGCCGCAGGTGAGTGATGATCATAGGTCGTGTGTTCGCGATTGCCGTCGCCGGAGCCTCTCTGGCCGGCTGTTCCTCGTTTTCCATGGATTCCTTCAAGCCGACGCCGCCGCCGATCCAGGTCCAGCTGGAGTCGGTGCCACCAGGGGCGGATGCCACCACCTCGGTCGGACCGGGCTGCAAGACCCCCTGCTCGGTTGCGGTCGCCGCCCCCGATTCCGGCTTTACGGTCACCTTCGCGATGCCGAGGTTCCAGCCGGTCACGGTTCCCGTTCAGATGATTCGCGACCCCGGCGACTACGTAACGCCGGCCTCCACCACGATCGATCCCAACCCCGTGGTCGCCGAGCTGAAGCCCGCGGGGCCGCCGCCGCGCAAAAAACCGATGCGGCCGAAGAAAAAGCCGAAGCCTGCGGCAGCCGCGCCCGCCGCCGCCTCGCCGTCCCCGAGCCCCGCCGCGCCGGCGGCGCAGCCGGCCCGCTGATCGGCATCGCACCCGAAAGCTGCGGATTGTAGCCGTCCTGCTTCGTGCCTATATCCCGGCTCTGATTGAAGATCAGAACCGGGATATAAGTCTTTCGTTTGACGCGCTTTCTTCACGCCAACCGGTATCCACGTCGCTCGAAAGCGCTATAGAATGATGGGCGACAGACGTTGCGGCGGTTCCGCCGCACGCGGCGCGCAGGCAGGGTTTGCAAGGCAGTTTGGATGAGCGGATTGTCGACTTCTCCCGATCAGCTGTTTTCTCCGATGACCGATCCGTTCGGGCGGAGCATCCGCTATCTGCGGGTCTCCGTCACCGATCGGTGCGACCTGCGCTGCTTCTATTGCATGTCCGAGGACATGACGTTCCTGCCGAAGGCCGATTTGCTGACGCTGGAAGAGCTTGACCGGCTGTGCTCGGCCTTCGTCGCCAAGGGCGTGCGCAAAATCCGTCTCACCGGCGGCGAACCGCTGGTCCGGCGCAACGTGATGTCGCTGGTACGCTCACTGTCGCGGCATCTTTCGAGCGGCGCGCTCGATGAGTTGACGCTGACCACCAATGGCTCGCAGCTGGCGCGCTTTGCCGGCGAGTTGCGCGACGCCGGCGTGCGGCGGATCAACGTCTCGCTGGACACGCTCGATCCCGCCAAATTCCGCGCCATCACGCGCTGGGGCGACATCGACAAGGTGCTCGCCGGCATTGAAGCGGCGCGCGCGGCGGGCCTTGCGGTGAAGATCAACGCGGTGGCGCTCAAGAACATGAACGAGGAGGAGATCCCCTCGCTGATGCAATGGGCGCACGAAAAGGGCATGGCGCTGACGCTGATCGAAGTGATGCCGATGGGCGATATCGGCGAAGGCCGGATCGATCAGTACGTGCCGCTGTCATTGTTGCGCGCGCGTCTCGCCCAGCACTACACGCTTGATGACCTCGACGACGACACCGGCGGCCCTGCCCGCTATGTCCGCGTCAGCGAGACCGGAGGCAAGCTCGGCTTCATCACGCCGATGACCCATAATTTCTGCGAGTCCTGTAACCGGGTACGGATCACCTGCACCGGCACGCTGCACACCTGCCTCGGTCACGAGGATGCCTCCGATTTGCGCAAACCCTTGCGGGCATCTGCCGACAACGACCTGCTCGCCGCCGCGATCGATCGCGCCATCGGCCTGAAGCCGAAGGGCCACGACTTCATCATCGACCGCCGCCATAACCGCCCAAGCGTCA
This sequence comes from Bradyrhizobium sp. AUGA SZCCT0176, assembly GCF_018130145.1. Classification (GTDB taxonomy): domain Bacteria; phylum Pseudomonadota; class Alphaproteobacteria; order Rhizobiales; family Xanthobacteraceae; genus Bradyrhizobium. Next base: position 12,918 of record NZ_JAFCMB010000011.1, read on the forward strand.
GCCGCCACATGAGCGTCACCGGCGGTTGAAATTTCAGCGTGTATTTCAGCCGTCCGGCGCAACGAAGCGCGTCCTCCCCGCGCAACTGATAGCCCGCGTCAATTTGTCCATTTTCCGATTGACGCCGCTGCAACGCACTGAAATGGTGCGGCTGCTTTACGCCAGCACGGCCGGATGGGCCGCTGTTTCCCAATGGAACAGCCAAGACGGCGGAAGCGTGCGAACGGGGGAGGACTATCGTTGCAATCGCTCCAGCGAATGAGCTGCGAACCTGCGCGTTTTTCGCGCCGGAACGAAGCTGCGCGTTTGCCGCGCGGCAGCGGCTCTGCGCGCCTGACGCGGGGTGGCGACGCAATATCAATGAAGAAATCCGGCGCATGTCGATGACGTGCCCGAGGAGAACGTAATGCGTCCATTGTTGGCAATCAGTAACGGCATCGACTGGATCAACGAACAACTGGGCGGCATCTGCAATTGGCTCGTGCTCGCCGCCTGCGTGGTCAGCGCCGCCAACGCGATGATCCGCTACGCGTTCGGCTACAGCTCCAACAGCTGGCTCGAATTGCAGTGGTACATGTTCGCCGTCTTCGTGATGTTCGGCGCCTCCTATACCTTCAAGAAGAACGAGCATGTTCGCGTCGAACTTCTTTATCTCATGCTGTCCGAGCGCGGACAGCTCTGGCTCGACATGATCGGAACGCTGTTTTTCCTGATCCCGTCCTGCCTGCTGCTGGCCTATCTGTCGTGGCCTTTCTTCATGCAATCCTACGCCGTCAGCGAGATTTCGAGCAATGCCGGCGGCCTGGTGCGCTGGCCGATCAAGGCCGTCGTTCCCGTGGGCTTCGTTTTTCTCGCTCTGCAAGGACTCTCCGAAGTGATCAAGCGTATCGCGGCGTTGAAGGGCTATGTGATGATCGACGCCAAATACGAGAGGCCGGTGCAATGATTACGCTGGAAATGATGCCGCCGCTGATGTTCGGCGGCTTGATTCTGGCCATGCTGATCGGCTTCCCGGTGGCCTTCACGCTGGCCGCGCTCGGGCTGTCGTTCGGCTTCCTGTCGATCTATCTCGGCTTCTTCGACATGAACTTCCTGCAGGCCATTCCGGGCCGCATCTTCGGCAGCGTGCTCTCCAACGAATTGCTGCTGGCGATCCCGTTCTTCACCTTCATGGGCTCGATCCTGGAACGGTGCGGGCTTGCGGAAGACATGCTGGACTCGATGGGCCAGCTGTTCGGACCGATCCGCGGCGGCCTCGGCTATTCCGTCATCATCGTCGGCTTCATCCTCGGCGCGATCACCGGCACGGTGGCGGCGCAGGTCATCGCCATGGCGCTGATCTCGATGCCGGTGATGATGCGCTACGGCTACAACATTCGCTACATCACCGGCGTGCTCGCCGCGTCCGGCACGATCACCCAATTGGTGCCGCCCTCGCTGGTGCTGATCGTGATGGCCGACCAGCTCGGCAAGTCGGTCGGCGACATGTATCTCGGCGCCTGGGGGCCATCAATCCTCCAGATCGCCCTGTTCGCCGGCTATACGTTCATGCTCGGCCTCATCAAACCGGATCACGTCCCTCCGGTTCCGAGAGACGCGCTCACGCTGACGGGTTGGCCGCTCTGGAAGAAATGCCTGATGGGCATCATACCGTCGGCCGTTCTGATCTTCGTGGTGCTGGGTACCATGATGCTCGGCCTCGCAACGCCGACCGAAGCCGGCGCGATGGGCGCCATCGGCGCCATCGTGCTCGCCGCGATCCACCACAAGGATCTGAGCAGCAAGGGGCACAAGATGCTCCTCATCGGCATCGCCGCCACCGGTGTCGCCGTGATCGTCGGCATGCTGCTCGGTGAAGGCAAGGTATTGAAACTCACCTTCGCGGTGGTCTATCTCGCCGTCGTCTGGCTCTGCCTCGAAGCCGTCCGTATCCCCGACCTGCGCGGCCTGATCAAGCAGGGCTACGAGTCGACGATGCGCCTCTCCACCATGGTGGTGTTCATCCTGATCGGCTCGACCTGCTTCTCGGTGGTGTTCCTCGGCGTCTCCGGCGGCGTCTGGCTCGAGCATCATCTGACCTCGATCCCCGGCGGCGTCTGGGGCTTCCTGATCTTCATCAACCTCTTCATCTTCTTCCTGGCGTTCTTCCTCGACTTCTTCGAGATCGCCTTCATCATCCTGCCGATGGTGGCGCCGATCGCGCAGAAGGTATTGGCGCCGGTCGTGGGGCCCGATGCGGCGCTGATCTGGTTCGGTGTCATGCTGTGCGTCAACATGCAGACGTCGTTCCTGCATCCGCCGTTCGGATTTGCGCTGTTCTATTTGCGCGGCGTCGCGCCCAAGGAAGTAAAGAGCTCCGACATCTACTGGGGTGCCCTGCCCTGGATCGGCCTGCAGGCGATCATGGTGGCGATCGTGATCGCCTTCCCGATCGTGGTGACCGTGTTCCTCGACAAGCCGCTCGACGTCGATCTCAGCAAGGTCAGGATCGAGGTGCCGCAGATCGAGTTGCCACCACTGGATTTCGGCCAGCCTAAACAATAGCGGGCGCGCTTCCCGCCGAGATCCCTGCCAAGATTCCTGTAACGAAAAACCCCGGAGCTTTCGCTCCGGGGTTTTTGTTTGTCAAAGCTGCTGCTTGTTTGGCGATCAACCCTGCGGGTTGCGCGCCATGAAGCTGTCGTAGCCGAGTTCGGCGACCTGGAACCACTGGTAGCCGTTGCTGGTGAAGCCGTTCAGCGAGTCCAGAACCTTCTTGAAGTTCGGGTTGGTCGCCGACGTCTCGGCATAAATCTCCTTGGTCGCCTTCAGGCATGCCTGCATGATCGGCGGCGAGAAGCTGTGCAGCTTGGTGCCACCGGCGAGCAGCTTTTTGAGTGACGGCGGATTGAGCTGATCGTACTTCGCCATCATCCAGCTGTTGGCGGACTGCCCTGCCAGCTCGAGCACGGTTTGATAGTATTTCGGCAGCGTGTTCCACTTTTCCAGGTTGACGATGCCGAGCAGCATCGGACCGCCTTCCCACCAACCGGGATAGTAATAATGCGGGGCGACCTTGTTGAAGCCGAGCTTCTCGTCGTCATAGGGGCCGACCCATTCCGCCGCGTCGATCGTGCCTTTTTCGAGCGCGGGATAGATGTCGCCGCCGGCCAGCTGCTGCGGCACGACGCCCAGTTTCTGCATGACGCGGCCGGCGAAGCCGCCGATGCGCATCTTCAGTCCCTTCAGGTCGTCGACGGTGTTGATCTCCTTGCGGAACCAGCCGCCCATCTGGCAGCCGGTATTGCCGGCCAGAAACGACGTGACGTTATAGCTCTTGTAGAACTCGTTCAGCAGCTCCCTGCCGCCGCCCTGCATGTACCAGGCCTGGTTGAGGCGCTGGTTGGGTCCGAACGGCACCGCCGTGCCGAACGCAAATGTCGGGTCCTTGCCGAAGTAATAGTAGGACGCGGTATGTCCCATCTCGACGGTACCGTTCTGCACGGCATCAAGAACCTGTAGACCCGGAACGATTTCACCTCCGGCAAAGGTCTGGAGCTGGAATTTGTTGTCGGTGGCTTCGGCAACCTGCTTGGCCATCACCTCGACCCCGCCCCACAGCGTGTCGAGCGATTTCGGCCAGCTCGCCGTCAGCCGCCATTTGATTTCCGGCATCGATTGCGCGATCGCGGGCGCCGCCAGAGTTGCGGCACCTGCGGCGCCAATACCTGTGACCTTGAGAAAATCTCTTCTTTTCATGGAATCCTGCCCTTGTGGATGTGTGTCCGATAGCCTTCTTGCCGAGGCTTTGGCGGCACCATGGAACATCCGGTTCCCGATTTCCATCCCGAACTGCAGGGCGTAACGCAAAAAGCCCGGCCTCCTCGCGGAGACCGGGCTTGCTTGTGCGACTTAGATCAGCCGCGCGTGCGCGAGCGGATCATGAAGCTGTCGAAGGTGTATTCGGCAACCTGCCACCACAGATACTGGTCGGAGCGGTAGGCCTGCATCGAATCGATCGTCTTCTTGAAGTCGGCATTCTTGGCCGACAGTTCGGCCCACAGCTCGTTGGTCGCCTTCAGGCAGGCTTCCAGCACTTCGTTGGTGAAGGGGCGGAGCTGGGTGCCGCCGGCGACCAGACGCTTCAAGGCTGCCGGATTGAGCATGTCATAGCGTTCGTTCATCCAGCCGTTGGCGTGCGCCGCAGCGTTGGTGAGGATCGCCTGATAGTTCTTCGGCAGCGAATTCCACTTCTCCAGATTGGTGAAGGCGTGGACCATCGGGCCGCCTTCCCAGAAGCCGGGGTAATAATAGAACTTCGCGACCTTCTGGAAGCCGAGCTTTTCGTCGTCATAAGGACCGACCCACTCGGCGGCGTCGATGGTGCCTTTTTCCAGCGCCGGGTAGATGTCGCCGCCGGCGATCTGTTGCGGCACGACGCCGACCTTCTGCAACACCTGACCGGCGATACCGCCGATGCGGAATTTGAGGCCCGACAGATCGGCGACCGTCTTGATCTCCTTGCGGAACCAGCCGCCCATCTGGGTGCCGGTGTTGCCGCAAGGGAAACCGATCACGCCGAACTTCTTGAAGAACTCGTTGCCGAGTTCCCCACCGCCACCCTGCGACCACCAGGAGTTCTGCTGGCGTGCGTTCAGGCCGAACGGGACCGACGCATAGATCGCAAAGGTCGGATCCTTGCCGACGTAATAATAGGAGACGGTGTGGCACATCTCGACCGTGCCGTTGGAAGTGGCGTCGAGCGCCTGCAGACCGGGAACGACCTCGCCCGCGGCGAAGACCTGGATCTGGAATTTGTTGTCGGTCATTTCGGCGACATATTTCGACAGCTGGTCAGCACCGCCGTAAATCGTGTCGAGCGACTTCGGGAAGCTCGACGTCAAGCGCCATTTGATTTCAGGCGAGGATTGCGCGATCGCCGGCGAGGCAACGGCGGTCGCGGCAGCACCGGCCGCTGAAACTTTCAAAAAATCACGACGCTTCATTCAGGCATCTCCTTAAAGGCGGGGGCGTTTCCCAATTTCCGCGAGCGATCCTCCGGCGGGGCGAATTCCACGTCATCCGGGGCGCTCTGGCGGGGGCGCTTTAACATGGAAGTTGGCTAACGAAAACGCGACAAAGGCATGACTGCACTGATTAAACGAAAGTCTCAGGCAAGCAGAATAAGGCCCTCAGGCGGCTGCATTTGCGCCCTGAAGCTGGTCGCGGACCTTGGTACCGATTTCGCGGTAGATGGCGGCGTGCGGACCGTCCGGCTCGCTCGCCACCACAGGGTTACCGGAGTCCGAGGTGGTGCGAATCGACATGTGCAGCGGGATCTCCCCCAAAAACGGCACACCCAGCCGCTCGGCCTCGTGCCGCGCCCCGCCATGACCGAAAATGTCCGACCGGGTGCCGCAATGCGGGCACTGGAAATAGCTCATGTTCTCGACGATGCCGAGCACGGGCACGTTGACCTTCTTGAACATGGCAAGGCCGCGCCGCGCGTCGATCAAGGAGAGATCCTGCGGGGTCGAGATGATGACCGCCCCCTTCAGCGGCACGTTCTGCGCCAGGGTCAGTTGCGCGTCGCCGGTGCCGGGCGGCATGTCGACGACGAGAATGTCGAGCGTGCCCCATGCCACGTCGCGCAGCATCTGGGTGATCGCCGACATCACCATCGGTCCGCGCCAGATCATCGCGGTCTCTTCCTCGACCAGGAAGCCGATCGACATGATGGAGAGACCGAAGCGTTCGATCGGAATCATTTTCCGATCGTCGTTCAGTTTCGGCTTCTCGTGAATGCCGGTCAGCCGCGGCACCGAGGGGCCGTAAATATCGGCATCCAGCAGGCCGACGCGCAGGCCGAGATCGCGCAGGCCGAGCGCAAGATTGAGCGCCGTGGTCGACTTGCCGACGCCGCCTTTGCCCGAGGCCACCGCGATCACGGCCGCAACGCCCGGAATTTCGGCTTGCCTGGACATCGGCGACGCCGGGCTTTGCGGCGGCTTATGCGCCGATACCGGCTGCACGCCGTGGGCGTGGCGATGCTGATGCGGTGGCGGTGGCGGCGAAGACGCCGCGCCTGATGACGGCGAAGCCGCACCGGGCTTGCGCTCGGCGGTTAGCGCGATCATCGCCACGCTGACACCAGGAATGGCGCGAACCGCGGCTTCCGCCTGCGCCCGCACGCTTTCCCATGCGCGGGCCTCCGCGGCGTCGACATTGATGGAGAAGAACACCTTGCCGTCGGTGGCCGTGATCGCCGACAGCACATTGGCATTGGTCAAGGCGACGCCGCGCGGCGAAGCCACCTTGGCCAAGGCATCGAGAACCTGTTGCTGCGTTACGCTCACCGCACGTCTCCTGGAGCCTTCGGTTCTGATGAACATCAGAACCGGGGCCCTCTTAGAGCGTTGCAGCCCAAAAGGCTACCTTGCTCCGACGTCGTCCCGGCGTTCGGCCGGGGCCACGACCCCGCCCTCCTTGGCGGCCTCATAGTTCAATTCGACCATGACGCCGTTGGGATCCGTGACGAAGATCTGCCAGAGATCGCCGCCGGGAACCTGACGCGAGTCGAATTCCGTTCCTTTGGATTTGAGCCGCTGCTGCATGCCGGCAAAGCCCGTGCTGGCGAAGGCGACGTGATGGACCACGCCGGAGTCAGGCTTTTGGGGCTCGTCGGTCTTGGAAATATCGACCAGGTGCACCACCGCCTTGCCCTCCGAATACATCCACGCGCCGGGGAATGCGAAGTTCGGCCGGGCGCCCTTTTCCAGGCCCAGGATATCCTCGTAAAAACGGACCGTGTCGGCGAGATTCCGGGTCCGGATGTTGAAATGATCGAGCACGCCCACGCTGACGCCCATGCGATCTCACTCCCTTTTTTGTGAGTTGTTTGAACCGGGTGATCCTAGAGCATAATCGGTTCTGATGGAATCATAACCGACTTCTCTAGCCTCTTGTTTTGACGCGTTTTCCTGACGCGAACCGGTGTCCGGTCGCGCCAGCCAAACGAAGGCGTTGCCCTTCATGGCGCAGAGGTTATGGTGCGGCCACCCGCCTCAGGGTTCCGCCCGGCCCTTCCCAGCTTCGGTCGAAGTCCGGCCCCCCAAAGATCAAGCCCGCAAGGGCAAACGATAAGGTAGCACACATGGCTAAAGTCGCTTTTCTCGGTCTCGGCGTGATGGGTTTCCCGATGGCGGGCCATCTGGTGAAAAAGGGCGGCCACGAGGTCACCGTTTACAACCGGACCGGAGCCAAGGCGAAGGAATGGGCGGACAAGTTCGGCGGCCGCACGGCGCCGACGCCAAAGGCCGCCGCCGAAGGTCAGGACTTCGTGATGTGCTGCGTCGGCAATGACAATGATCTGCGCGCGGTCACGATCGGCGCTGATGGCGCCTTTGCCGGCATGACGAAGGGCGCGACCTTCGTCGATCACACCACCGCGTCGGCCGAAGTCGCCCGCGAGCTCGATGCCGCCGCCACCAAAGCGGGCTTCAAATTCATCGATGCGCCGGTGTCCGGCGGCCAAGCCGGCGCCGAAAACGGCGTCCTGACCGTGATGTGCGGCGGCGCCGCGGACGCCTATGCCGGCGCCGAGCCGGTGATCGCGGCCTATGCGCGGATGTGCAAGCTGCTGGGACCTGCCGGTTCCGGTCAGTTAACAAAGATGGTCAACCAGATCTGTATCGCGGGGCTGGTTCAGGGCCTCTCCGAAGGCATTCATTTCGCGAAAAAATCCGGCCTCGACGTCCAGGCCGTGATCGAGACCATCTCCAAGGGCGCCGCGCAGTCCTGGCAGATGGAGAACCGCTACAAGACCATGAACGACGGCAAGTTCGATTTCGGCTTTGCAGTCGAATGGATGCGCAAGGATCTGTCGATCTGCATCGCCGAATCCCGCCGCAACGGCGCCAATCTGCCGGTCACCGCGCTGGTCGATCAGTTCTATTCCGAAGTCGAGAAAATGGGCGGCAAGCGCTGGGACACGTCGAGCCTGCTGGCAAGGCTGCAGCGCTGAGCGAAGAGGTTAATTTAACCTCGCGTTAACGGGATTCTTTAGCTCTTTAAGTCATCGCTTAAGGATTTGGGCTCACAGATAGACAATACAAAAAGCCCGCGCGGTTCGCGGGCAGGGTTTGTGTTGTTTAATGAGTAATCCCGCAGAAAAGCCCGAGGTTGTCCAGCTTCCGGCGGACCCGCCAGTCGCCGCGCCGGTCAATACCCGGCGCGCCGCGGCGCAGCGGGTGCGCGAGGCGCGCGACCGGTTAACGTCGACCAGCGGAACCCGCCCGGCTTTCGACACCGAACTGCTCCGGCAATATGCCCAGACCCGGATGTCGGCCTCCTACGTCGTCATGCTGCTGGTGGTTGCGACCGGTGTGCTGTTCGGCCTTTGGCTGCACCCGATCGCGGCTTTGGCCTGGACCTTCGGCATGCTGTGCATCCATGCCGTCATCATCCGCAATTGCCGGAGATTCCTGGCGGTGCAGCCCTCGCTCGTCGCCACCCGCAAATGGCGCACGCGTTTTGTGCTGCTCGACCTGCTCTACGGCCTGTGCTGGACCGCGATCCTGATCCACCCCGCCGGCCTCGACGTCGTCTCGAACACGATGATGATGTTCCTGATGCTGCTGGTGATCGCGGTGTCGAGCATGCTCGCGGCCAGCCTGCCGATCGCGGCGCTGGCGGCCACCGCGCCGGTGACGGCCGCGATCGCGCTGAATTTCGTGCTGGGCGGCACCTTCGACACTTACGCGCTCGCCATGCTGGCGCTGGCCGCCGAAGGCTATTTCGCGCTGCTCGCCCATCGCCTGCACTCGACGACGCTGGCGACGCTGGAGGCGCGCGCCGAAAAGGATGCGCTGATCGGCGAGCTCGAGCAGGCCAAGGCGATCTCCGACGAGGCGCGGCATCGCGCCGAATCCGCCAACGTCGCCAAGTCGCGCTTCCTCGCGCAGATGAGCCACGAATTGCGCACGCCGCTGAACGCGATCCTCGGATTCTCCGAGGTGATGAAGAGCGAAATTTTTGGCGCGCACACCGTGCCGGTCTACAAGGAATATTCCGCCGACATCCATAATTCGGGCGTCCACCTGCTCAACCTCATCAATGAGATCCTCGATCTGTCGCGGATCGAGGCCGGCCGCTATGAACTCAACGAGGAAGCGGTGTCGCTGGTGCATGTCGTCGCCGACTGCCATCATCTCTTGAAACTGCGCGCCACCAGCCGCGGCATCACCATCCACGAAGTGTTCGAACAGGGCATGCCGCGGATCTGGGGTGATGAGCGCGCCACCCGTCAGATCGTGCTCAATTTGTTGTCGAACTCGATCAAGTTCACCCCGCAAGGCGGCGATATCTGGCTGAAGGTCGGCTGGACCGCGTCCGGCGGCCAGTATCTGAGCGTCAAGGACACCGGCTCCGGCATTGCCGAAGACGAAATCCCGATCGTGCTGGCGTCGTTCGGGCAGGGCTCCAACTCGATCAAGTCGGCCGAACAGGGCGCGGGGCTGGGACTGCCGATCGCAAAAAGCCTGATCGACATGCATGGCGGCACCTTCACGCTGAAATCGAAGCTGCGGATCGGCACCGAAGTCATCGTCACCTTCCCGCCGGAGCGCGTGATGTCGGCGCTGGCGCCGATGGCCGAAGAGGCCCCGCCCCTGCAGCCGGAGCCCGTCATCATTGCGACCGCCGACGAGAAGCGCCGGGCGCGCCACAAACCGATCATGAGCGCCGGAACAGGACTGTAACTGGAGCGCTTGCGCAAACCACCGAAAGCATTTCACACTCCCTGAATGAGCAAAGAAACGCCGTGTATCGCAGTCTGCATGATGGACCCCAAAACCAAACTCTGCTTCGGCTGCGGACGAACGCTGCCGGAAATCGCGCAATGGCACCGCATGGACAGCGCGGAGCGGCTGGCCGTGATGGCAGGATTGCCGGCCCGCATGGCAGAGGCCGGCCTGGCGCAGATCGCGGAGCGTCCGACGTCCAGCTGATCGATCGCAGGACTGCCCAGGGGGGCGCGCGATGAGCCGCATCCTGCTCGTCCTGATCATGCTCGCCGCCACCGCCGGCGCCGTCGTTGCTTACGGCGACCCCGAACAGATCGCACGCGCCAGCGATTCAGTCTCGCAGATGCTGCGGCGGCACAGCCCGCAGCCGGCGCCCGCGGTACAGATCGCGCGCGGCCAGGCCGGCGAGTTCGCGCTGCATGCCAAGATCAACGGCGTCAAGGCGCCGATGGTGATCGACACCGGCGCGACCTCGGTGGTGCTGACCTGGGAAACCGCGAAAGCGATCGGGCTGCCGCTCGAGATGCTCGAATACAATGTCGACGTCGAAACCGTGGGCGGGCACACCAAGGCGGCGCGGCTGACGCTCGACCGTCTCGCGGTCGGTCACCTCGTCGAGAAATCGGTCCCGGCGCTGGTGGTGCAGCGCGGGCAGATGAAAACCAACCTGCTCGGCATGAGCTTTCTGGATCGCCTGGAAAGCTGGGGCGTAAAGGCCGACCAGCTGATGCTGCACGGCTATCCCGACGTGACGGGCAGCGTCAGCCCCCCGCGCCGCCCCCGGCGCGACCGCGCGGCTGCCAACTAGCGCGGTCGCATCGCGCGGCCCGCCGGCGCCTTGCGGATGGGTGGCTCGGCTGCGTGCGGGTCAATTCGGCCCGAGCGGCGAAGCGGCGACTTTCGCTGGCATCACATACTCGATCTGCACCTTCTTGCGTTCGGCATCCCTGCGGGCCTGCAGCCAGCCTGGAAACCACATCGCGATCGCCGGGAAGATCAGCACCAGGACCACGCAGAGAACCTGGATGACCATGAAGTCCGCCATGCCGCGGTAGATCAACCTCAAATTCCATTCCCTCACGACCTGCTTGAGATAATAGGCCGACATCGCGACGGGTGGAGACAGGAACGCCGTCTGCAGGACGACCGCGACGATGCAGCCGAACCACACCATGTCGTAGCCGAGGCCCTTGGCCACCGGCGCGAGCATGGGAAGAAAGATAAACACGATCGCCGGCCATTCGAACGGCCAGCCGAGCAGGAATATCAGCGTCAGCAGCAGCGTCATGGTGCCCCAGGCCGGCAGCGGCGAGGCAAGCAGCGCATTGGTCATCCAGCTGGCGGTGCCGAGCCACGCGAACACCGCACCGAACACGTTGGAGGCGACCGCGAGCAGCAGCACCATGCTGGTGGTCGCCATCGTGCTGTAGCAGGCCTGCAGCAAACCGCTCCACGTGAATTTGCCGTAGAGGATGACCAGAAGGATGGCGCCGAGCGCGCCGAGTGCCGCCGCCTCCGCCGCCGTCGTGATGCCGGCCAGGATCGCACCCAGCGTGACGATGGTCAGCACCGTCACCGGTACGAGGCCGACCAGGCACTCCCACAGCACGATCTTCATCGATTCCGGCCGCTCCTCGAGCGGCACCGGGGGACCGAGCTTCGGATTGAAATGACAGCGGATCAGCGTGTAGGCGATGAACATGCCGGACAGCAGGAAGCCCGGGCCGAACGCGGCCGCATACAGATCGATGATCGAGATATCGAGCACGGGCGCCATCACGACCAGCATGACCGACGGCGGAATCAGGATGCCGAGCGTGCCGCCAGCCGCGATCGCGCCCGCCGACATGCGCACGTCGTAGCCGGAGCGGATCATCATCGGCCCGGCCATGATGCCGAGCAGCGCCACCGTCGCGCCCACGGTTCCGGCAGCGATGCCGAACAGCGTCGCGGTAACGATGACGACCACGTATAATGCGCCCTTCAGCGGCGCAAACAGATCGCGGAACGCCCTGAACAGTCGTTCCATCAGCCCGGCCTGATCGCAGATGAAGCCCATCAGGATGAACATGGGCACCGCGACCAGTTCGTCCTGCTTCATGATGCCGATGGTCTGCAGGTAGGCGAGGCTGAGCACCCGCGGCCCCATGCCGATGTAGCCGAACACGCCTGCGAGAAACAGCAACGTAAAACTGATCGGCAGGCCGATGAAGATCGCGCCCAGCATCACCAGCAGCATGAATAGGCCAAGCAGCTCGAGTCCGGTCATATCTCGATCTTTTCCTTGTGCTCGAACTCGCGCCCGAACTGGATCTGATACCAGCACTTCAGTACTTCGGAGACGCCCTGAACCATCAGAAGGACCGCCGCCAGCGGGATGGTGGCCCGGAACGGCCACATGATCACGCGCCACACGCTTTCCTGCGACCGCTCGCCGGTGTCCCAGGAATGCAGCGCGGCGTCGTAGCTGACCACCATGAAGGTGATCATGACCGGGTAGAACAGCAAGATGTAGGAGATCATGTCGATGATCCCCTTGGTGCGTTCCGAAAAATTCTCCCAGTAGATATCGGTTCGAACGTGCGCACCCTTGTAGAGCGCATATCCACAGGCGAGCATGAAGGCCGCGCCGTTGGCCATGAAGCTCGACTCGTAAACCCAGGCGGTCGGGGCATTGAAGCCGTAACGCATCACGACCTCGTAAGTGATCGTCACCACGAGGAACAGCATCGTCAGGGAGATGAGTTTGCCGGTGACGTCCGAGAACCGGTCAATGGCCCGAATGATCGTGTAGAAGGCGTGTGGAAACTCTCTTCCCACGCCAGCAGGATACGAGGCTCCGCCGTCAGTCGACATCATGATCCCCCTTGGAAAGCAACTGGCGCCTGTCAATGACGCCAGTTGCGCGCGCGAAAGCGGATCACTTCTTCTGCAGATAGACCTTGTCCTTCCAGTAGTACTCGCCGGCGAAATTATAAGGCGGGAACCAGGAAAGCTTGAACGGGACGATTTTCTCGGCGTAGGCCTTCTGACTGTCCATCGCCTTCTTGTAGAAGGGGTTCTTGGCGGCGTACTCGGCCTGGATCTTCTCCCACTCGTCGAGGAAGTTCTTCAGGACATCATCCGGCGTGCGATGCAACTGGACGCCCATCTTGAGGAGGTCCTGGCAGGCCTGCGCGGTCTCGCGGTTGAAGGAGAAATTGCGCTGCGTCGTGGCGTAGACGCTGGCAACCTTGATGATCTCCTGCAGATCCGGCGTCAGCTTCTTCCAGACATCGCCGTTGATCATCAACTGGCCGCCGGTGACGGGCTCGTGCATGCCAGGGGTGTAGTAGTGCTTCGCGACCTGGTGCAGACCGAGCTTCTTGTCTTCCTCGCAGTTGATCCATTCAGCGCCTTCGATCACGCCGCGCTCCATCGCCGGGACGATCTCGCCGCCCGGTATGGTGACGACCGACACGCCAAGCCGGCCGTAGGTCTCCGCGCCGATGCCGTAGATGCGATACTTCATCCCCTTGAGATCGGCGAGGCTGTTGATCTCTTTCTTGAACCAGCCCATGCCTTGCGGATAGTCGGTCGGAATCGGGAAGCCCACGACGTTGAGCTTGAGGACGTCGCGGTAGAATTCTTCCAGCAGGGCCATGCCGCCGCCGTCGTAGTACCAGGCCCAGTAGTCGCTTCCGTCCATGCCGAACAGCGGACCGTGCGACATCGGAATCGTCGCGGTGTTGCGGCCGAGGATGTAGCCGAACGGCGCCATTCCAACGTCGAGAACGTTCTTCGACGTTGCGTCGAAGACCTCGAACGGGGGAACGATGGCGCCGGCCGGGAGCGTTTCAATCTTGAGGCGGCCAGCCGTCATCTTTTCGACGGTCTCGGCCCACAATTTGAAGATGAGGTGGAAGTTCGACGACGCGGGGTGGGTCGATTGCCCTTTTAATACAAGGGGCTTGGGCGCCGGGGTCTGAGCCTGGGCTGGGTCCGTAAAGGTGGCGGCGAGTCCGAGGGCAGCAGCCACGACAATAGACGTGTACCTGAGCATTCTCACTCCTCCCTTTTGGCAGCAATTTCTCCTTGGTTGATGTTTTTTTGATCTTGTGAGCTGAAGTTACGGACGGGATGATTGCGCTGTCAAGGCGATATCTGTCGGACCGGCAAGTGAGCCGGTGAAAGATGGAGTGGCCAGGCTCGTGAAAGCGAGACAGCTAATTGAGAAATTGCCGGCAGCACCAACGCTGCCATCAGCCTGGGTCGCGCGCCAGAAGCGTTGCCGTCAGGCCGCGATCGAAGACGCCGCGCGGGCTTCGACCAGCGCAATCGCATCGCACAATACGTTGGCGCCGGCGCCTTGCCTGACGCCGTTTTCGGCGAGATGGCGGCGGAAGGCGCGCGCCCCCGGCACGCCGTGAAACGCACCGACGAAATGCCGCGTCATCGAATGCAGCCGCGTGCCCTGCCCGAGCTGGTTTTCGATGTAGGGCATCATAGCCTCAAACACATCCTTCATGGTCGCATGCGGCGCCGCCTCGCCGAATAACTCCGGATCGACCTTGAGCAATCGCCACGGCTCCTGATAGGCCGCCCGCCCCAGCATCACGCCATCGACATGGGCAAGATGCGCCTTCGCCTCGGCGAGGCTGCCGATCCCGCCATTGATGATGACGGGCACCTCGGGCAGCGCGGCCTTCAGCCGGTAGACTCTGTCGTAATCGAGCGGCGGAATGTCGCGGTTTTCCTTCGGCGACAAGCCGTTGAGCCAGGCCTTGCGGGCGTGCACGACCAGCGCATCGGCGCCCGCGGCAACGACGCCGCGCGCCAGCACGTCCAGCGCCACTTCCGGATCCTGGTCGTCGATGCCGATACGGCATTTGACCGTGACGGGAATGTTCACCGCGCGCTTCATCGCCGCGACGCCCTCGGCAACCAACGCCGGCTCTGCCATCAGGCAGGCGCCGAAGCGGCCGTCCTTTACCCGGTCCGACGGACAGCCGACGTTGAGGTTGATCTCGTCATAGCCGAAATCCTCGCCGATCTTCGCAGCGGTAGCGAGATCGCGCGGATCGGAGCCGCCAAGCTGCAGCGCAACGGGGTGCTCGCTCTGGTCGAAGCCGAGCAGCCGCATTCGGTCGCCATGGATGATGGCGCCGGTCGTCAGCATCTCCGTGTAAAGCCGCGCCCGCCGCGTCATCAGACGGTGGAACACGCGGCAATGCCGGTCGGTCCAATCCATCATGGGCGCGACGGAGAAGCGGTTGTCTAAGTCATTCATCTCATTAATCTTTTATGCCTCAAGCCGATCCTATAAGGGATTGGACCGACTGGCAAATTTGGCCCGAGTGTGCCCGCTTATGCCAGTTTTTCTAGGATCATACCCGCCCGCGCTGGAAGCCAAAATCGCCACATCTGCATTCTCAGTGCACACATGGTGCACGCGAACGCCCGAGTGCACACGACCTTCACTCAACTGCATTTCGATTCGACCCACGACAGATTTTTTGTTGGAAATATCCCCTCGCATCCCAGCGTGAGCCGCGCGAAGAAACGCCGAGAACGAACCACATTCAACCGAAATAAAAATCAGCTTCGGCAATGACGTCTGCGTTGATCAAACGTACCGACGATCGGTCATGCGCGGCGCAATGTTGGCGTAGTTCGGTCGTGGACCCGCAACCAACGAGACCGACGTTCGTTGATGGTGACCATTTGGTCGCCATTCGACGGTCTTTCATGCCCACGAGGAAGCGGAAGGCTTTGGCGCGCTTGTCCCTTGTCGCGATGTCATTTTCGCGGTCTAATCCGATCCGAGGCGTTTGATCGCCTGTTCGCACGCTTCGATGCCGCAGCGTGTCCCCGGCAAAGGCTGCCATTCCCATTCACGAAGGGACAATGGCGCTCGGCCGCGAGATCATTGATCCTTTGTCACACGCGGAGGATTTTTGATGAACCTCGACGTCTTCAGGATCGCAGCCGAACCGTATTATCAGCCGCTCGGCAACGAGATAGCGACTTTTCAGGCCGCCTATGCCGAACGTCTGCCTGTGATGCTGAAAGGCCCGACCGGCTGCGGCAAGACCCGCTTCGTTGAGCACATGGCCTGGCGGCTCGGAAAGCCCCTGATCACGGTTGCGGCGCATGAGGACATGACGGCGGCGGATCTTGCCGGACGCTATCTGCTCGAACCCTCCGGCACGGTCTGGCACGACGGCCCGCTAACGCTGGCGGTGCGCCATGGTGGGATCTGCTACCTCGATGAAATCGTCGAGGCGCGGCAGGACACGACCGTCGTGATCCACCCGCTCACGGACGCACGGCGCATCCTGCCGCTGGAGAAGCACAACGAGATCGTGCCGGCGCATCCCGACTTCCAGCTGACGATTTCCTACAACCCCGGCTACCAAAGCGCGGTGAAGGATCTCAAGGAGTCGACAAAACAGCGCTTTGTCGCGATCGATTTCGGCTATCCGCCGCCCTCAACCGAAGCTTCCATTATCGTGCGCGAAAGCGGCACCGACGACGCACTGGCCAGCATCCTGGTCGCGATCGGAGAGCGGTCGCGCAATTTGCAGGGGCACGGCCTCGACGAGGGCGCGTCCACGCGGATGCTGATCCATGCCGGACGCATGGTGCGCGCCGGCCTGCCGCTGGAAATGGCCGTGCAGTCCAGCATCGTTCTGCCGATAACCGATAATCCCGACATCAGGGCAGCACTGAGCGACGCCATTCAGGCGTGCCTGCCGTGAACGCCACCGAGCCGCCGCTCACGCTACATCTGGTTCCCCCGGATCAGGAGGATAGTGCGACGCGGCGCCTGCACCGACTGATGCGCGCGCGCGAGACGCTGCGACCGATGTTCCTGGCCGCCTGGGACGCTCTATCCCATCATTTCGACGCCAGCGAGCTTGAGGCCTGGGCCTGCGCCGTGCTCACGCTCGCGCATGTCAACGCCGGGCCGGCGTGCCTGATCGCCTATTGGGAGGCGAGCCGGTACGGCGATGGCCGGCGGGAGATCGCACCGCTGCTTGTGGCCGGACAAGCCGCCGCAGACATCTGCCGCCATGCCGGCGCGCAATCGGCAACCGCTGCGTTGCAGGCGTTGCCGGGCGCAGGACGCGTGCTCGGGAACGGTCCCGCACTGGCGCGATGGTGGCGGGTGATGGACGCACTGGCGCGGCAGGCGCCGGAGTCGGTCACATCGGTCGCGGCTAACATTGGCGAGATCCTCACGCCGGGCACGATCGACGCCTTTGAGAATTTCGTCGCGGCGGGGCTGAAGTTCGCCTCCGGCAACAAGGCGCGGCGGCTCGCCTTCTTCACCCTGCAGGACGAACTCGCGCGCCGCATGATCGCGCGCGATCTCGGCAGCGTCACGTTTCCGGAGACGGAGCTCGAACTCAAGGCGTTCGTTACCGCGCTATGGGGCCGCAGCCCGCTGCTGCGCAGTTTTCCAGCCGACAATAGCCAAACGCCGCAGCGGCGCACCTCGATTGCAGGACCCTTGATCCGGCTGCCCGAAACCTACCGCGGCGTGCGAGGAAAAGCTGCCCGCGCGCTGTTTCGCGCGGCGGCCACCCACGCCCAGGCCCATCTGGTGCTGGGTCAGGGACTGTTTCCGGTCGGCACGCTGAAGCCGCTGCAGATTGCACTCGTCAACCTGATCGAGGACGCGCGGATCGAGACGCTGGCGATGCAGCAATTGCCGGGCTTGCGCCGGCTCTGGGCGCCCTATCACGTCGCCACCCCGTCCGGCGTCGTGGCGGCGCCGACCTTACTGGCCCGGCTGGCGCGCGCGCTGTTCGATCCGACCTACGCCGACAACGACAGTTTTGTCGCCAAGGGCCGTGAGATGTTTGCAGCAAGCGCGCCGCGGATCGACGATCCCGCCATCAGCCGCGAGATCGGCATGCTGCTCGGCAACGATCTCGGCCAGATGCGCGTGCAGTTCAACGCCAAGACCTATGTGGTCGAGCCGGTCTATCGCGACGATGGCCTGGGTCTGTGGGATTTCGGCGAGGACGCGCCCCCCTCCGGCGAAGTGATGGAGCTTCCGGTCGATGCCGTGCGGGTGGAACGGCAGGAGGCGCCCAACGACGACGGCACCAGCCGCGAGCCCGACGAACAGGGCCAGCCGCGCGGGCGCGGGCGCCCGGTGGCGCCGGATGATCGCGGCGTCGTCATCGCCAAATATCCGGAATGGGACCGCGAGCATAGAATCGAGCGCGCCGAATGGACCGTGGTGCGCGAGGTGCCGGCGCGCGCTGGTGACCCGCGCAGAATCGAGGACGCGCTCGACCAGGCGGACGTGCTGCGCAACCGCATCGGCCGATTGATGCGCGGCGTGCGGATCGGACGCACCATCCGCCTCAACCGCCAGCACGACGGACACGATCTCGATCTCGATGCCGTGCTCGACGCCGGCATTGCGCTGCGGACCGGCCGCGAGCCCGACCCCCGCGTATTCCGCTCGTCGACGTCGATGCATCGCGACCTCGCCGCGCTGCTGCTGATCGACATTTCGGAATCAACGCGAGATAGGCTAGCCTCCGGCGCGACCATCCTCGACGTCGAGCGCCTGGCGGTCTCGGTGCTGGCCGAGGCGATGGACCGGCTCGGTGATCCCTTCAGCCTGCTGGCGTTTGCCTCCAACGGGCGCGAGGACGTCAAGATGACGACGGTGAAGTCCTTCGATGAGGCCTATGACCGGACCTGCAGGGCGCGTCTTGCCGGCCTAAAGTCGGGCCTGTCGACCCGGCTCGGCACGGCGCTCCGTCATGCCGGTCACGTGATCGGAAGGGAAACTTCCGCCCGCAAGCTCGTGATCGTTCTGACCGATGGCGAGCCGTCGGACATCGACGTCTCCGATCCGCTCGACCTGGTCGAAGACGCCCGCCGCGCCGCGGTTGGCCTGCATGCCGCGGGTATCGACGCCTATGGCGTCGTGCTCGGGCATCCGGGCATTCAGGCCACGTCCCGGATCTTCGGCCGCGGCAATACCATGATGGTGCATCGGATCGAGGATTTGCCGGGCCGCCTTTCCGAACTCTATTTCAGGCTGGCGCGGCGGTAGTGCCTCCATAGTCTTCCAGAATGCTCATTCCGACCCGGCGCGACCAGAACAATTCGCCGAGGCGAACAACATAGTTCTCTGCCCTCCCCTCGATGGCGACGAACAGCACCTCACCCTCGAAGCGGACCACCCGCCAGCCCAGATTGCCGACGTGGTAGCCGAGCTGATCGCATCGCTGATCGAGCGCGGCTCCAGCCGCAGCCAGCGCTCGCCGGCCACCCGCACGACGATGGCACTGACCTCGTCGAGCAGCAGCACCGCGCCATCGAACAGCCGCTGATGGCGCGGCAACGAGATCGCAAGCTCCTGCCCGTTGCGGGTCGTCGTCCGCAGCTGGTGCCGTTCAAGCTCCTCGCCCGACAGCCGCACCTCGTCGACGGCGTTGTGATGCTCCAGCCGCAGGATCTTCTCCGAGAAAGCCGGCTCGAGGCGGCTGCCGAGGACATGACTGATACTCAGCACGGCTCCGATATCCCTCCCAGAACAATACCCGGCCGAAGCTCCTGCTTTATGAGGCCAGAAGATCCTTCAGCTTCGTGTCGATGAAGTCGACATCCTTCGGATTGGTGCCGGGACCGCCCGCGAAATGCCCCCAGATCGAGGGCACCGGCATGAACTCGGCGTTCGGCATATGCGCCACCTCGAACTTGCTGTCCTCGGGCGGGAAGTACAGGTCGGTCTGGCCGGGCATGACGAAGGCCTTCGCCTTGATCGCACCGAGCGCGGCCTTGAAGTCACCCTTGTACAATTCGTTGTCGCTGATATCACCGTTCTGCCAGGTCCACAGCATGGTCAGGAGATTGTTGGGATCCTTTGGCAGGAAGAAGCCCTCCCAGAACGCGACCAGGAAATCCTCCAGCGAGGAATAGCCCAGCACCTCGAGGTCGAGCTTCTCGCGGTAGAAAGCCTGCGAGAATCCCCAGCCGGCATAGACCCGCGCAGCAGCCCTGAGGCCGCGGGCCGGCTTTTCGGTGTACCAGCCTTCCTTCCAGGCGGCATCCGCCGTAAGCGCGGCCTTGACGCCTTCGAGAAACACAAAATTGTGCCGTGAGCATTTCGCCGAGCCGCAGAACGGCGCGATCAAATCCATCATGTCGGGATAGAGCGCGCCCCAATGGAAGGTCTGCAGCGCGCCCATCGACCAGCCGGTGACGAGCCGGATATGCTCGATGCCGAATTTCTCGGTGACGAGGCGGTGCTGCACCCGCACATTGTCGCAGGCCGTCACCTGCGGAAAGCGCGGACCGTTGTAAGGCTCCGGCGTGTTGCTCGGCGACGATGACAGCCCGTTGCCGAGCATGTTCGGGATGATGATGAAGTATTTCTTCGGATCGAGCGCGCGGCCTTCACCGATCAGCCATTCATTGTCGTAGTGCTGGCCCGAATACCAGGTCGGATAGACGATGACATTGTCCTTCTTCGGGCTGAGCGTGCCGAACGTCTTGTAGGCCAGCTTGCAGTCGCGAATCGTCGCGCCGCGCTGCAGCTTGACGTCGCCGAGATCGTAGATTTCGTAATCGAGACTCATGATAAATGCCCTCGTTCAGGTTATGCCGGAGAAGCGGGTCGGCCTCCGTGAAGGCAGGCCGTCTTTTGGGAGCGTCAGAGCGGCTTCGCCACGGCGACCCGTGATCTGGCGATGGCGTAATAGGCGATGCTCGCAACCAGCGCCGCCGAGATCGCGGTCGACAGATATGGCATCCGCTCCTCGACGATGAAGGCGCAGACCGAACCAGCCGCCCAGGCGATGAACGCGTCAGGCCGCCAGTCGGCCTCGATCTTCGCATCCGGCCGGATCAGATACTGGTCGACCAGGATGACGGCGCCGATCGGCGGCACCAGGATGCCGAGCAGCGACAGCCACTGGATGAAGAACGCCCACACATTGCCGGCGGCGACGACGATGCCGATGGCGCCGAGGATCACTGCCATCATGCGCATGTGGTTGCCGAGGATACGCGACCAGCCGGTTGCTGCATTGTAGAGGCAGTGCGAGCAGACCGAACCGAGATTGACGTAAAGGAACAGGAATGCCAGCGCGCTCAGCCACGCCATCTGTTTGCCGTTCATGTAGCCGAACATGTTGTCGGCGCCGAACGGATTTGCGTTCGGCACCGCCAGCGCCGCCGTCATCACGCCGCCGACCAGCATCGCGATCAGATTGGCGAACGGAAACGCGCTGAAGGTGGCCAGCAGCGACGCCGTCGGCGTCTTGGCCCAGCGGTTGAAATCCGCGGTCACCGTGCCGGCGTCGATGAACAGCGCCAGCACCACCGTGAGACCGACGCCCATCGACATGGTGGCGACGCCGTTATTGCCGGCATAGTTGAAGATCGCCGACGCCGAGCTGGTGGACGCGGCGTCGAACGCGACGAACAGGCCGAGCACAACGAACAGCGGCACCGACACCAGCCCGATATAGTGCAGTCCCTTCACGCCGACGAAGGTGATGCCGATATAAAGGATCCCGGCGATGACCGTCATGGCGACATAGTTCAATCCATAGGTCGAACTGACGAGCGCGCCGGTGATCCCGGTCTGCACCGCGTACCAGCCGAGCAGCAGGGTCGACAGCAGGCCGGATGCGAACACGTAGCCCTTCTTGCCGAACACGATGCTCGCAATCAAAGCAAAGTTCATGCCGCGCTTGGTGCCGATCAGGCCGAGCAGCCCGACATAGGCGAACATGATGAGGTTACCGATGATCATCGCCGTCAGCGCCCGCGAAAAGCCCATGCCGAGCACGAGGATCGAGCCGGTCATGGCGCCAGTAATAATCATGGGAAAGCCGAGCCAGACCATCGTGACCGAGAACGCGCTGTGGCGCGCGCGCATCGGAACCGGTTCGTGCTCATATTCGCTGCCAAGGAGATGATCGACCTGGTCCTCGGCGGCATGGAGGCCATCCGCGGCGGAGGCGGGCTTGGGGACACTGCTATTCATGGTTCGTCGTCCTTTGAGTGGGGGTGCAAATCGCGCATAATTTCTCGTTCCCCGTCGCGGTGGCGACGGCGGCAGCAAGCTCCGTTGTTTGTTGAGTTAGGCCTCGCTTTGCGCGGCCCACCCCGAAGTGGAGGGGCCGGCCGGCAGCGCGAATTTCCTCCCCTGCTCATGCACCGGCGGAGCGAGCCGCCGGCGCAAAGTCTCGTATGCCATCAGCGATGGGCGACTTTCTTGGCCGGAATGCCCTCGATCGGACATTCCTCCACGCCCACCGTGGTGCGCGTGAACGACTCGACCATTTCCCGCGTGCCTTCGGGATCGGCGATCCACTTGGCATAGAACTCATAAGGACACGCCGCGACGCCGCGCTCCCCTTCGCCGGAGTTTATCAAGCCGGTGTAGCCGCGGTGGACCAGCTTGAAGAGATGGTTTTGCGACTGACCGGTCCTGCGCGCGTCGCGGATCAGCGACTTCGACAATTGGGCGTACTGGATGCCGTAGTCCTCCTCGCCGCACTCACCAAGCGTACGGCCGTCGAAGCCGACAATCGCCGAATGGCCGAAATAGGAGTAGACACCGTCGAAGCCGGCGGCATTCGCCACCGCGACATAGACGTTGTTGGCCCAGGCCATCGCCTTGGCCATGATCACCTGCTGGTCCTTGGCCGGGTACATGTAGCCCTGGCAACGCACGATCAGCTCGGCACCCTTCATGGCGCAGTCGCGCCAGATCTCGGGATAGTTGCCGTCGTCGCAGATGATCAGCGAGACCTTCAGTCCCTTCGGGCCATCCGACACATAGGTGCAGTTGCCGGGATACCAGCCCTCGATCGGAACCCAGGGCATGATCTTGCGGTATTTCTGCACGATCTCGCCCTTGTCGTTCATCAGGATCAGGGTGTTGTAGGGCGCCTTCTTCGGATGCTCTTCATGCCGCTCTCCGGTGAGCGAGAACACGCCCCACACCTTCGCCTTGCGGCAGGCTTCGGCAAATATCTCGGTCTCGTCGCCCGGCACCACGGAGGCCGTCTCGTACATCTCCTTGGAGTCGTACATGATGCCGTGCGTGGAATATTCCGGGAAGATCACGAGATCCATGCCGGGAAGGCCGGTCTTCATGCCCACCACCATGTCGGCGATCTTGCGGGCGTTGTCGAGCACCTCGGCCTTGGTGTGAAGCCGCGGCATCTTGTAGTTCACGACGGCGACGCCCACCGTGTCGTTGCTCGAAGAAATATCACCGTGCAGCATATATCGCTCTCCTTGCAGTTTTCTGATCACATTCCAGGTGCCGCTCCTCTGCACCGCTTACGCCCTGCCCTGCCACGCTCCGGTCACACCGCCATGTGGCGGTGAACCTATGCGTCGCTGAGTTCGCCGATCTCGCCCGCCGCCACCACGCCCGCCTTCCATCATGGCGCAGCGATGCGCCGCGCGGTGAACCGCCGGAGAACACGCCGCCATTGCTGTCGAGATCGCTCATGGGATGGGAACAGCTCCGCCACCAGCGGCGGAATCTCGCGAATGCCGTCGGCGCGGGCGAACGAACCCATCAGGATGGTCTCGCGGATCGAAAAATCCGGAATGATCTCGCCGTCCCTGCGGGACATAAGCGATCCCTGCCCTGGCGCGGCATCCATTCCCGAGAGACCTACGTCTGCTGACCGCCATAATCACACTCCCCCATGTGTCCAGGCACACCTAGCCGTTCGCGCCGAAGCACGTTATTTGGTTCCGAAAAACTCCCAGAGCGGATCGAGCCTCCGAAAACGCACGTAGCGTCGGCGGTGAGTCTCGGCCCAAAAGCAAAAAAGCCCGACAGATCCTCGCGGATCTTTCGGGCTTACCTAGCCAATGCCAAACCAGCAACATCGATGGTTCGGCGAACGTCGTTGGAAGATTTTTCTTCAGCGACGTATCAAAAACTAATCACCTTTCACGCGGTATTGCAATAGCTCATTTGCGTGGATGATTGCGGCTGCCATGTCGTCCATCGACAAGCGCTTCGACATCGCCTGACGACGAATGCTTTCGTAAGCTTCCGCTTCATTCAAGCCCTGCCCGTCCATCAGGATCACTTTCGCCTTCTGAATGCGTTGCATGCCGGCGATCTTGCGCTCCAGTTTGCGCACGCGTTTATCGGCATCGCGCCGTTCGAGCCACAGGCTGCGCGCGATCGTGATGTTGGTGAGAACGCCGAACGGGCGAATGGGCCGCTCGATCACGGCGACCGCACCCGCCTCGAGCACAAGCTGCAGCGTCGACGGGTCTTCGTAGCTGACCACCGCGATCAACGTCGGGCGGTGGCTATCATCCGATCTCAAAAGCCGCTGAATTTCCTGACGGACATCGTGCTCGATCGCCAGCAGCACGATGTCGGCGCCATCGGCCCAGCAATCCGGCACGGGCCATTGGGTTTCAACCATGCAACCGATGCGGCGGAGATGCTCGACCAGTTTCGTGCGTTCGGTGTCCGGCGGATGCACGACGTGGACCCGCAACCCCCGCAAGTCACGAAGAATTTGGATTGCCACTTCCAGTTCTCCGTTACGGGGTGCTCATGAGTGGAGCAGCGGCAGTTCGTCGACCGACCAGTCGTCCAGGCTCTGGACGACACAGTAAGGATCCGGCTTGACACGAACGCCGGGATTCCACACTGCCTGAAAGCGGCCGTTGCGGTCTAGGCGCGCGATGCGCGGCCAGAGATAAGTGTGGTTGTTCTCCGGATCGATCCGCACCCGCCCCTGCGGCGCGTCGAATTCGGAATCGCGCAAATTCGCCAGCACCTGCTCGGGATCATCCGTGCCGCATTTCGCCACCGCCCGCATCGCCAGATGCAGCTGGAAATAGGAGGCTTCCGCGCCCGCGGTGACCGGCGCGTCGGCGCCGTATTTTTCCTTGAAGCTGGTGACGAAGCGCCGGGCGGCCGATGACGACAGCGTTTCGAAAAACGGAGCGGCAGTGATATGTCCTTCGGCGGCCTCTGCACCCATCTCGGCAACCTCGGCCTCGCTGGTGGTCAGGCTCGCAATCGGCATGCGCGTGGGATCGAACCCCGATGCCCGATAGGCGCCGTAGAGCACGGCCGTGCCGCTGCCCACCACAGTCGAGAAGATGACGTCCGGTGAGGTCTTCTTGATCCGATCGATGACCCGCTCAAAGTCCTTCGGCTCGGGATAAAGCGGAACGTAGATCTCATCGAGGACCTTACCCTTCCCCTGGCTGACGAAGTCGCCCATCACGCGATTGGATTCATAGGGATAGATGTAGTTCGAGCCGACGAACAGAAACCGGTTGCCGTAGGCCGAGAGCAGGAACCTTGCGAGTTGAAGCGAGTTCTGGTTGGGCGCTGCGCCGGTATAAATACAGTGACGTGAATACTCGAATCCTTCGTAGAGGGTGGGATAGAACAGCAGGCCCCGATGAGCCTCGGCCACCGGCAGCACGGCTTTTCGCGTGCTTGACATGTAGCAGCCGAACAGCAGCTTTATCTTGTCTACCTGAAACAGCCGTTCCGCCAAGGAACGAAATTTTTTCGGATCGGATACCGGATCATACATTACGGGCTCTATGGGCCGGCCAAGTACGCCGCCGCTCGCATTGATCTCCTCAATCGCCAGCAGCGTCGCATTGAGCTGCGTCCGCTCGATCGCCGAGGTCACGCCGGTCTGCGAAAACAGCACGCCGACACGCCATGGGCCCGAATTATCCTCGACCAACGCCATAGTAAGCCAAATCACTCCGCATGCAGCAAGATGATCCCAACCTGCTCGTCGGAGCTTATTACCGAATTGACGCGATTGGAAAGATGCCTGTTGGATTATTATTGGTTGCCCTCCCGTCGAACCGGATAACTCGGCACACCAGGTAACGGCTGGGGGACAGGCTGGACGGTGGAGAACACACCCAAGCCGTACTTCCGCATTGAACGCAGGCGGCTTCGATTCGCGGGAGCTGTGACGGACTGCTCACCGCATGGATCGCGCGACGACAGAGGTCCCTGGAAGAGAACGAAAGATTGCCCTTTGCTTCTGTGTCGACATGCACCGGATTTTTCAGACCTACATTGACGGTCTCTGCGAAGCACGGATTTGACGGTGCTTCGGGAAAGCATGGTACAGGCAACTCGGCCTGCTCTACGCTGATTGTCTCTGGATTTTCTTTGACGACACTTTCATGATACCGACGATGGGTCCGAACGTCTCCTCGCATCATCACACGCATGGTGTGATCGACATCGATCAGAACCTGCGGCATCAGGTAAGCCGTTCCGGCTCGATCGACCACAAAATGCCTGGCGTCAATCAACGGACGCGCTCCTCTGGCAAGGGCCTTCCTGGTATGGACACGTACTGTATCGGCGAAGCGCGCGCTTGCCATCGCGGCGCAATGTTGGCGTAGTTCGGGAAACATCTCAACAAAACGCGAGGATGGATTTTCTGTTACGCTGCAGACGGCCGACGCCGTAAGGCCGGCGTGGCCCGCGCGACCATCCGTGGTGACGTATTGACCGCCGCGCCAAGACACGCCTTCGCATTGCGGTAGTCGCATGCCGTAGCTTCGATCAGCTTTCCGCCGTCGCCATCCGCCATAACGTTTCCACCAACACCGCATATCCCTTGTCGAGGGCTTCCGGATCGGTGAACTCGCGCGGATTGTGACTGAGCCCGCCCCGACCTGGCACGAAGATCAGGGAGGCGGGAATGCGTTTCTGGATTGCCAGCGCATCGCCGTGGTGTGCCAGCGGCGATGAAGGACGCCTTTCCGAGCAGGCCTTCCTTCGCGATTTTGCCGGCGACCTGCCGGAAGCGAACGCCAGGGTGTACGCCGTGCAGCAGCCGTTCCACAAGGCTCTGCTGGCCGGCAAGACCACGCACGCGGCCTGGCGATCGAAGCCGAGCTACTACGCGGTCTCCACGGACGACCGCACCATCACCCCGGACCTTGAGCGCTTCATCGCCAAGCGGATGGGCGCCAAGACTATCGAGGTAAAGGCCAGCCATCTCTCGCTGATCTCCCGTCGCGACGAAATCACGCGGCTGATCCTCGAAGCCGCGGGACAGCAAGCCTGACGAACGCCGCCGAGCGCATCAACGCAATTGGTGCATCCTGACCGTGGTTACGCGAAGATCCACGCTCGCTATTGATGCTGTCAGCTCGCCTTCTCCCTCACGTATCGGCCAGGCGCGGCTTCACCGGGAGAATAGAGGTTGCTGCCCAGTTGCGTGCGCGCCGGCAGTTGCTCTTCCGCCCACGGCTTGAGCCAGGCAATCCAGTCGTTCCACCAGCTGCCGGGCTTTTCATCGGCGCCGGCCAGCCAGGCCGCCGGGTCGTCGCATCGATCGGTCGACACCCAATAGCTTCGCTTGTTCTTCGACGCCGGATTGATCACACCGGCGATATGTCCGCTCGCACCGAGCACGAAACGCGTGTCGCCGCCGAACAGACCTGTTGTTCGATAGGCGGACCGCCACGGCACGATATGGTCCTCGACGGTCGCCAAAACATAAGCCGGCAGGTCGACCCGCCCCAAATCGACTGGCGTGTTGCACATCGTCAACCTGTTCGGTTCCCGGAGATTGTTCTCCAGGTACATGTTCCTGATGTACCAGCAATACATCGGTCCCGGCAGATTGGTGACGTCGGCATTCCAGAACAGGAGATCGAAACGCTCGGGCGATTTTCCCTTCAGATAATTGTTGATCACGTTCGGCCATATCAGCTCTTTCGAACGCAGGGTTTGGAACACGAATCCGAGTTCGGCGCCGCGGTAGATGCCGCCATTCCCAATGGTCTGCTCACGCTGTCGCACGCTCTCCTCGTCCACGAATACGCCGAGATCACCTGGTTCGCGGAAATCGAGCATGGTCGTCAGCAGCGTCACGCTGGCGACCGATTCGTCGCCCCGCGTCCGCAGGATAGCGAGCGCAGACGACAGGATGGTTCCCCCGACGCACCAGCCGACGACGTTGACCTTGTCGGCGCCGGAAATTGATCGGGCGATCTCGATGGCGCGCATGGCGCCATGCTCGACGTAATCATCCCATCCAAAATGTCCGCAAGAGGCATCCGGATTGCGCCAGGAAACGATGAAGACCGTCATGCCGTGCTCGACCGCAAACCGGACGAAGGAATTGGCCGGCTGAAGGTCGAGAATGTAGAACTTGTTGATGCAGGGCGGCACGATCAGCAACGGCCGAACGGCCACCTGCTCCGTCGCCGGTTCATATTGAATCAGTTGAAAAAGATCGTTCTCGAACACGACCGCGCCCCCGGATGCCGCGACGTCCTTTCCGACCTCGAATGCGCCCTCGTCCGTGATCGTCAGGCTGCCCCGGCCCAGATCCGACATCAAATTGTCGAGGCCTGCCTTGAGGCTTTGGCCTTCGGTGTCCGTTGCAAGCTTGATGATTTCGGGATTGGTGGCGAGAAAATTGGTCGGACTCATCGCCTCGACGAGTTGGCGCGTGAAGAAGCGCAGCCGTTGCTTTTCCTTTTCGTCCAGATCCAGCGCTTCTACGAAGTCAGTGCAATAGCGCGAATTCAGCAGATAGCATTGCTTCAGCAGACTATGGAGCGAATTGTCCCGCCATTCCGTGGCGTTGAACCTGCGATCGCCACGCGCCGGCCCGACGCTGCCTTCGCCCTGCACGCCTGCAGCCGATTTGATGACCTGTTCCGTGAGTTGGTACAGACGCATCAGGTGGTCAGCCTGCAATTCGGCGATGCGCCCCGATGAATTCAGCGTTGCACCAAGGCCCGCGCCGTCACGATCGCCGTTCGGTGTCCAACCCAGCGACCGCCAGAGGCTCGCGCCTGCCTTCATGAAACCTTCGACAAATTCGTCAGGCATATTGAATGGCCGATCCATCACTTACCCTCGCTCAGCAAGATTGAATGTTTCGTTCGTTTCCTCTTCGGGCAGCTTCTGTCTGGCGCCCTTCGCTCTCGTATGCGCCGAGACCTTGTCAGCTATCCGGCCGGACCCGTCGCAATGGCCGCTTGTTGTCGTCAGGAGCCGGAGCGAACACTTGTCCCCTCCCTGATCCCGTCAACGTTAACGGAAAGGCGTTTGATCTTGTCGTACAGCGTCTGCTTCGGGATGCCCAAAAGCGTCGCCGTCGCCTGAACGTCGCCCTGCTTGCGCCGCAACGCGTCCTCGATGATCGACCGCTCGATGTTCTCCAACTGTCGAGGCAACGACACATCGGATGCACCCAACCCCGGCTTGTTGATGGCCTTGCCGTCGAGCACGCCAAGCACGAAGCGATCGGCGACGTTACGGAGCTCCCGTACGTTTCCCGGCCACGAATAGGCCAGCAAGATGGACAGCGTCTGCTCGTCCAGTATCGGCGCGTCGCGCTCGAACCGTCTGGCGGCGTCCAGCGTGAAGTGCTCGAACAGCAGGGGAATGTCTTCGCGCCGCTCGCGAAGCGGCGGCAGTTCGATGAATGCGACGCCAAGGCGATAGTAGAGATCGGCGCGAAACAGCCGCTTCTCGCTCAACTCGAGCAGATTCGTCTTGCTCGCCGCAACGACGCGGCAATCCACCGAGATCGGCTTGTTCGTTCCGACGCGTTCGATCGATCGATCCTGCAGCGACCTCAGCAACTTCACCTGCACGCTCAGCGGCATGCTCTCGATTTCGTCGAGGAACAGCGTTCCGCCATTCGCATATTCGATCTTTCCGATACGCTGACGGGTGGCGCCGGTGAACGCCCCTACCTCATGGCCGAACAACTCGCTCTCGACCAGCGATTCGGGAAGGCCGCCGCAGTTCACCGCGACATAGTGGCCGCCGCGTCGCCCGCTGTGATTGTGGAGACAGCGCGCAACCACATCCTTGCCGGTTCCGGTCTCGCCATAGATCGTGACGTCGACGTTCGTCGCGGCCAATGTGGAAACGAGCCGGCGCACTTCCTGTATTTGCGGCGAGCGGCCCAGGAGGCTCGCCTCGATTGCCTGGCGGTCTGCGAGGGCCGATCGCAGCGAGCGCACCTCCAGGGTCAGTCGCCTCTTTTCGGTCGCCCTGCGTACCACCGAGACAAGTTGCTCCGACGAGCACGGCTTCTCGATGAAGTCGTAGGCACCGTTTCGCATCGCCTGCACGGCCATGGAAATATCGCCATGCCCGGTGATCAGGATCACTGGCAGATCCTGATCCAACCTGTGCAGATCGGACTGCCATTCAAGGCCGCTCTTGCCGCGCAGGCGGACGTCGCAGACCACGACGAACGGCATGTCGGCACGGACGGACACACTGGCGGTCTCGACCGAGGCGAACCCCGAGACGGAAAACCCGGCAAGTTCAAGCGCCTGAACGCCGCCGATCCGGACATCGTTATCGTCCTCGACGTAGATCACGCCGATCGATTGGTCATCGCTCATGCGAAACCTCTGATGTGCCAGCCAATGGAAGGGTCACTGCAAATTCGGCGCCGCATGGCGTCAGGTTTCGTGCGCGCAGTTCGCCGCCAAAGGAGTGCGCGATGTGGTTGGAGAGCATCAGACCAAGACCGAGCCCTTTGCCCGCAGGCTTGGTCGTCACAAAAGGTTCGAACATGCGCTGCAGGACATCGGGCGCGATTGAAGGACCGCTGTTGCTGATGACGATGCGGCAGCGCGCGGTCTGCCCCTGTTCCCGGCTCGCGCGGATCAGGATCGACTTCCGGTCGGCGCTCTCCACGGCGTCCAGCGCATTCGCCACGATGTTGCACAACAGCTGCTCAAGCCGCGTCTGATCGGCGATGACGCAGATATTCGCGTCAACGTCGGTTACGACGGTCACTCCCCCTTCCTTGACGCGCCCGGCGAGTATCTTGAGCGATTCGGCCACGGCATGTTCGACGGAGACCGCCTCAAGCGGGCTGCTCGACTTGTATGCGAAAGTCCGCAACTGGCCGGTCAGGCGTCCGAGTCGGCGCACCAATTCGCCAATCCGGGTCAGATTTCCGCGGGCATCGCCGATCGACCCGCGGTCGACGAGCAGAACCGCATTGTCGGCGGCCGTCTGCAGGGCGGCCAGAGGCTGGTTCAGTTCATGCACGATTCCGGCCGACATCTGGCCGAGGGCGGCGAGCTTGCCGGCATGGACCAAATCATCCTGCGCGGCCCGCAGTTCGGCGGTTCGTTCCTGCACCCTGATCTCGAGCATGTCGTTCGCCGCCTGCAACGCCGCCTGGTTGGCCAGGCGTTGCTTGATCGCTCGCCTGCGCTGCTCGACCAGACCAGCCGCCAGCAACGCAACGATGCAGGCGAGGCCCGACATCGCGCCGATGATCAGCGCAGTCTGCCGCGTCGGCGCCTCATCGTCGAGCAGGACCAGCTTCCACAGACCGCGGTTGATTGGCCGTTCGCTGAGGGTGTAGGCCACGCCGTTTTCTGCGGTGACGCGTGCAGCGCCCTCCGAGAACTGAGCGACGAAGGTCCATCCGAGCGGCGTCAGTTCGTGGTTTCCGTATGGCTTGGATCGCGAAATCTCTTCGTGCATCTGAGGCGACAGCGGCGCCATCGGATGAAAGCGCCACGCGTCCCGGGACGAGAGTATCGTGACCCGGCGTTCGTCGAGCAGAAGGATATCGCTCTCAATGTCGCGCCACGCGCGCTCGAACGAATCCAGGTTGACCTTGACGGTGGCAACACCCCTCGTCTCCCCGCCGTCCTTCAGGGCGTAGGAGAGATAGTAGCCGGCGCGCGCGCTGGTAATGCCGACGCCGAAGAACGTCCCTCGACCCTTCGAGAGAGCCTCGCTGACATAGGGACGGTACGACAGGTTTTGGCCAAACGGTGTACCCGGCTGCTCGAAATCAGCCGCGGCCAGTGTATCGCCGGAGACGCCGAGGACGTAGAGATTTTCGGCTCCCGCAAGCAGATTGATCGACTTCAAGTACTGGCTGACGGCTTCCCGCAGTGCGGGATCGCCGGGCGCGTCGAGCAGCCGGAAGACGCTGGGGGACGTCTCGAGCAAGGACGGCAGGTATTCAAATCTTGAAAGATGACCGTCGAGCCGGGCGGCCTCCACGGCCAGCCGCTGCTGCGCTGCCGCGCGCAAATGCTCCAGTCCGCGCTGGAAAGCCACGGCATATCCGAGCCACGAAGCGGCCACGACCAGCCCGGCTGCAATTGCTCCGCGCACAAGCCAACGCGTGGAACCGGGCGCCACCGAACTGATTGCGGGACTCCCCTTGATGTTCACCAGCGATGGAAGGTCCGTCATCTCGGGAACCAGACAAATCCGAGGAGCGCCGGCCACGACGGACGACCGCTCATGCATAGTCTAACTCTATGGTCTTGCCCCGGAATACGCGATAGGAAAATCCGGTGTAGGCGATAATGACAGGCAACGTGACGCAAACGCCGATCAGGATGATCTTGAGCGATTCGGGGCTGCTGGCGGCCTGCCAGACGGTAAGCCTGTCGATCACCACGAACGGATAGATGCTGTAGCTGAGGCCGAGGAAGCTCAGGAAGAAGACGAGCACCAGCAATGCGAAGGGCAGCCAGCACAGGCTGCCGCGTACGGCCGGCGACCCGAGCAGGAGGCGCGCCGTCAGCAGCGCAATGCCCGTCGTGATCGGGATCGACGCCACCGCAATCATCGCCGGCAAGGTAAACCACCTGACACGAACAGTCTCGCTGATCCACGGCGTTGCCATCGAGATCAGTATCAAGCCCACGACCATGGGCGGCCAGGCGATCTTGCTCCACTCGATCGCCTTGTCCTGGAGCTGGCCATCCGTCTTCATCACCAGCCATGTCGCACCGAGCAGCGCGTATGCCATCGGCAGCGCTACCGCAATGGCGCCTGCAAAGATTGGATAGTTCCAGCCCTCACCGAAGCCGCTGATATAGCGACCAAGCATCCAGCCCTGGCACATGGACGCAAGCATTGACCCCGCAATGAAGAGGCGGTCCCACATCGCCTTCCGGCTGGCCTTGCCCTTGACCCTGAAATCGAAAGCTGCGCCGCGCAGGATCAGGCCAACCAGCATGAGGGCAGTCGGCAGGTACAGTTCCGACAGGACCAACCCATGCGCCTTGGGGAAAGCGACAAGGAGCAGGCCGACGCCAAGAACCAGCCAGGTTTCGTTGGCATCCCAGAACGGACCGATGGATGCGACCATGGTATCCCGCTCTTCGGGCGTCGCCCGATGCATCAGCATGCCGACCCCGAGATCGTATCCGTCGCTCACGACGTAGACGAGCAGCGACACCCCCATCAACCCGATGAAGATCAGTGGGAGCAGTTCGTCGAACGACATCGAAATCATGCGAATTCTCCCCGGCGCTGATATTCCTGCGGGCTCTCCGCCAAGCCTTCCGATGTGATCATGCCCGGCTTCTTTTCCGATGTTTCCGACATGTGCTTCAGCACGCCGACATAGGCGACGAGCAGCGCCAGATAGACCGCAATGTAGATGCCGAGCGTCAGGGCAATGCTCGACGACGGAACACGAGAGGCGACGTCGCTGGTCCGAAGGAGGCCGGCAACGATGAACGGCTGGCGTCCGATCTCCGTGACGTACCATCCGGCGATGGTCGCGACCCAACCTGAAAAGGTCATCGCGGCGAACAGCTTGAGCATCGGCCGCGGCATCCGGGCGAAATCCCAGCCATCGCGCCAATGCCGCCACAAGCCGATCCAGCTGACCAGCAGCATCAGGATGCCAGTCCCCACCATGATCCGGAAGCACCAGAACACCGGAAAGACCGGCGGATGGGCCGATGGAAACTCGTTCAGCCCCTTGATTTCGCCGTCAGCATCGTGCCGGAGGATCAGACTCGCGAGTTTCGGCACCGCCAGTTCGAAGCGGTTCGTTCGCGTCGCGTCATCCGGGATCGCAAACAACAGAAGCGGGGCTCCCCGCGTTGTTTCCCAGATACCTTCCATCGCTGCGATCTTCTGCGGCTGATGCTGGAGGGTATTGAGCCCGTGAAGATCACCCGCCACTATTTGCGCCGGTATAGCCAGGGAGGCGAATACCAGCCCGGTCCGCAGCACGCGCGACGCACTGGCCGTCGCGACACCTTTCAGGATCTGCCAGGCGCTGATCCCGATCAGCAGGAACGCGCAGGTCAGCGCGGATGCCAGCATCATATGAACGAAGCGGTACGGGAAGGACGGGTTGAAGATGATTTCCAGCCAGTTCCGCGCGTGAAACTGGCCGTCGACGATCTCGTAGCCCGCCGGCGTCTGCATCCATGAATTCAAGGCAAGGATCCAGAATGCGCTCAGCATTGTGCCGAATGCGACCAGGAAGGTCGACCCAAGGTGGATCATCTCCCCGACCCGGCGGTGGCCGAACAGCATCACGCCGAGAAAACCCGCTTCCAGAAAAAAAGCGGTCAGCACTTCATAGCCGAGTAGCGGGCCGGCGATATTGCCGACGCGCTCCATGTAGCCCGGCCAGTTGGTGCCGAACTGGAAGCTCATGGTGACGCCGCTGACGACCCCGAGCGCGAATGTCAGGGCGAATATTTTTGTCCAAAGCCGGTAGGCGCGCAACCAATCCAGTTTTTGCTGCGGGTCGGTCGCGCGCAGGTGCTTCAGCCGAAAAAACAGCAGAACCCACCCCAGCGCGATCGAAATCGAGGGAAACAGAATGTGGAACGTGATATTGGCGGCGAACTGGATGCGCGCAAGGACCACGACGTCCATCAGCATTCCCTCCAGGTTCGGCGCAGTGCCTCACCCCCAATCCAGTGCACAACGGCCGACACAGCACCCATCCCATCCATGCCCTGCAATCAATGGAGCTTCACGTGCGGCTCGGTGCGCCGGGTGATCAGGCGGGCCAGCGTGTCGAGCGCCACCTTCACCGAACCATGCAACGCGTGTTCGTGCATCTTGTAGAGCGACAGGTACATCATCCGCGCGAAGATGCCTGCGAAGACCAGATTGCCGCCCACGAGCGCTCCCATCATCGAGCCGACCGTGCTGAATTCACCGAGCGACACCAGTGATCCGAAGTCCCTGTAGCGATAGGGCTTGAGCGGCTCGCCGCGCAGATAGCGCGGAATCTGTGAATACAGGTGAGAGGCCTGCTGGTGAGCCGCCTGCGCGCGAGGCGGCACATTGCCGCGCTCGCCCCACGAGCAGGCCGCGCAGTCACCGATGGCAAAGATGCCGTCGTCGCTCGTTGTCTGCAGCGTCGGCCGAACCACGAGCTGATTGATCCGGTTGGTTTCGAGGCCGGCGATATCCTTCAGGACGTCGGGCGCCTTGACGCCCGCAGCCCAGACTATCAATTCGGCGGGAATCGTCCGGCCGTCCGTCAGGTTCACCTGGTCGGACCCGACCTCGGAGACCTTGGCGCCGACCAGCACATTGACTCCGAGCTTGCCAAGCAACTTTTCCGTCTCTTTCGAAACCCGTTCGGGCAAGGCGGGCAGCACCCGTTCGGCGGCTTCGATCAGCGTGATCCTGATGTCCTTTTGGGGATCAACCTGATCGAGGCCATACGCCACCACTTCGCGCGTTGTTCTGTGGAGCTCGGCCGCAAGCTCGACGCCGGTCGCACCGGCCCCGATGATTGCGACTTTCAACTGGTGCGCTCCCAGAGGCGCCGATTGGGCATGCGCGCGGATACATGCATTGACCATTCTTTCGTGGAACCGACGTGCGTCCGACTGCGATTCGAGCTTAATCGCATGATCCACGACTCCGGGCGTGCCAAAGTCGTTGTTCTGGCTTCCGACGGCAACCACGAGGACGTCATAGTCAAAGGCCCGCTTCGGGGTAACCTCGCGGCCCTCGGCGTCGAAATACGGCGCCACCTGCACCTGACGGCGATCCCGATCGATCCCGATCATCTCCCCGATCCGGTAGCGAAAGCCATGCCAGTAGGATTGGGCAAGATAATCGACCTCGTGGGCGGCGATATCCATGCTACCGGCGGCAATTTCGTGCAGCTTCGGCTTCCACACGTGCGTGCGCTTTCGCTCGATCAGCGTGATGTCGAGCTTTCCCTTGCGTCCGTACTTGTCGCCAAGGCGCGTCGCCAGCTCCAATCCGCCGGCTCCGCCTCCGACGATCACGATGCGGGATTTTCCCAACTGTGGCTCACTCATGATGGCCTCGACCGATCAGTTCACAACCCGCCCAAACGCGTCCTCCTGATCAGGCTCTCTCGGAGACTGCATCTGCGACCGCGACGGCGGCCATGTTCACGATTCGCCGGACCGTCGACGATGGCGTGAGAATGTGGGCCGACTTTGCCGCCCCCAGCAGGATGCCGCCGACCGTCAGTCCCTGGCCCGCCGCCATCCGCAACAAATTGTAGGAGATGTTGGCGGCGTCGAGATTCGGCATCACCAGCACATTCGCCGGACCCACGAAGCCGGAATCGGGAAACTCGTGATCAAGTACCGACTGCGACAGCGCGGCATCCCCGCGCATCTCGCCTTCCACGGCCAGATCGGGCGATCGCTCGCGAATGATTGCGCGCGCCTCCCGCATCTTGTGCGCCTCCGGGACGGCCGAACTACCGAAGCTCGAATGCGACAACAGCGCAACCCTCGGCGTGACGCCAAACCGCCTGACCTCGGCAGCCGCCAGCAACGCAATGTCGGCGACCTGCTCGGCGGTCGGGCTGAGATTGCAGTGGGTATCGCAAATGAACAGCTGATGCTGCTGCAGAATGAGCATCTGCATCACTGCAAGCGTCCGCACGTTCTCCCGCGTCCCGATCACGTTGCGTATGGCGGCAAGGTGATCGGCGGTCCTTCCGATGACCCCGCATAGCATCGCATCGCCGACGCCCCTCTCGAGCAGGATCGATGCGAGCACCGTCGCATTGCTCCGTGTCTCCGACAGCGCCAGCGCGGCCGACACACCATCGCGCTTCCTGCTCGCATGGTAGACGTCCGCGCACTTGGAATAGACCTGCGCATCATGCGGATCAATGATCTCGCAGTCGTTACCGGGCTCGAGCCGGAGACCGAAGGCCCTGATTCGCTCCTCGATCGTCGACGGCCGGCCGAGAAGCAGCGGTCTTGCAATCCTCTCGTCGACGACGACTTGTGCCGCGCGCAGCACCCGTTCATCCTCGCCTTCCACCAGCAGGAGCGATTTGCCGCTTCCCTTCGCCACCGAGAAAACCGGCTGCATCGCGTTGCCGGACTGGTAGACGAACCGACCGAGTTTCTGACGATAGGCCTCCATATCGGCGATCGGACGCCTGGCGACGCCAGTGTCGGCGGCGGCCTTGGCTACCGCCGGCGCGATCATTTCGATGAGACGCGGGTCGAACGGCTTGGGAATGAGATAGTCGCGGCCAAAGCGAAGCCCCTCCCCCTTGTATGCGGCGGCGACCACCTCGGGCACTTCGGTCATGGCCAGATCCGCAAGCGCGCGGACCGTCGCAAGCTTCATCTCCTCGTTGATGGTGGTCGCCCCGCAATCCAGCGCGCCCCTGAAGATGAACGGGAAGCACAGGACATTGTTGATCTGGTTGGGGTAGTCCGAACGCCCTGTCCCGATGATCGCATCGGGACGAACGGCCAGCGCGTCCTCCGGCATGATTTCGGGGATCGGGTTGGCCATGGCGAAGATCAGGGGATCTCGCGCCATCTTCTTGACCATGTCGGGCGTCAGCACATTGCCGGCCGACAGGCCGAGGAAGATGTCAGCGTCCTGAACGATCTCGCCCAGCTTTCGCGCCTCCGTTTTCACCGCATAGCGCGCCTTGTTGTCGTCCATGCCCTCCGTGCGGCCCGCATAGACGACGCCTTTTGCGTCGGTCACGATGATACGGTCGTGCCGCAGGCCAAGGCTGACGATGAGATCGAGACATGCCAGCGCCGCCGCACCGGCTCCGGAGCACACCAGCTTGACGTCGGCAATGTCCTTCTTGACCAGCTTCAACCCGTTGAGGATTGCCGCCGCCGCGATGATCGCAGTGCCGTGCTGGTCATCGTGAAAGACCGGAATCTTCATTCGCTCGCGGAGCTTCTGTTCGATGTAGAAGCATTCCGGCGCCTTGATGTCCTCCAGGTTGATGCCGCCGAAGGTCGGCTCCATCCTGGCGATCGTTTCGATCAGCGCGTCAGGGTCTTCCTCGGCGAGTTCGATATCGAATACATCGATCCCGGCGAACTTCTTGAACAGGCACGCCTTGCCTTCCATGACCGGCTTGCTCGCCAGCGGGCCAATATTGCCGAGACCAAGCACGGCGGTGCCGTTGGTGACGACGGCCACGAGGTTGCTGCGCGCCGTCAGTTCATCGGCCTGCAACGGATCCTTGGCAATGACCAGGCAAGGTTCCGCCACGCCGGGTGAATACGCCAGGGCCAGATCGCGCTGCGTTGCCATCGCCGTGGTCGGCACGACGGAGATCTTCCCCGGCCTCGGCAAGCGATGATATTCGAGTGCGGCTTCCCTCAGATCCTGATCCATCATATTCCCCGATTCTACCCTTGGTTCGAGAGGCGGATGCCCCCTCTCCTGCTCTTGCTCGGTCAGCGGCTCTCAGACGCTTCCGCCACGGGCGCGCATCGCGGCCATCCCTTCCTCGAAGCGCCGGCGCAATATTTCGATCGTCTGCTTCTGGGACTCGGTCGCGGTCTCGGCGAGCTGGCGCATGTTGGCGAGAGCTTGCTCGAATCCCAGCCGCGCGATTTCAGTGCGCCGTCCCGCAACGGTTTCGTTGCTTGCCTCGGCGGCGATCGCCTTCATGGTTTCCTGGAAAACCTCGGTCTGCCGTGCCATCAGGTTTCGCCAGCTCTCGTACGCCGAACGATTGACCTCGGTGAGCGCGTCGATGTTCTTCTTCTCCATGTCGATCAACGACATCATGTCGACGCCGCTGATCTGGCAGGATTCGATGAGCTTGGCGAAGTCGAACCCGGGGAGGCCCCAATCTGCGCCCGGCATTGACTTGTTGTCAGACATGTCCGTCTCCTTCATGAGTGAGTGGTGCGGTGTTGATTTGTGGCAGCGGCGTCGGTCACGTTTGCGATCGGCGACGGTCGTCCTTCGGCGTCGAGCGAGACGAACGTAAAGATGCCTTCGGTCACCTTCACACGGTCCCCCAGGCGGCGGCGCAGCGCCCAGGCCTCCAGGCGGATCGCCAGCGATGTCCGCCCCACACGCTCGGCCGCGGCGTAAACGCACAGAACGTCTCCGACATGGACCGGCTTGATGAAGTGCATGGCCTCGATCGCAACCGTCGCGACGCGCCCCTGTGCGCGCTGGCCGGCATGGATGCCACCCGCAATATCCATTTGGGAAAGCACCCAGCCGCCGAAGATATCGCCGCTCGGATTTGCATCCGCAGGCATGGCGAGCGTTCGCGTCGTCAGATCCCCTTGTGGCTGCATCGACATGGCGGCGCCTCAGACCATGCTCTGCCCACCGTTTGCGGATATCGTCGAGCCCGTGATGAAGCCGGCATCGTCGGATGCCAGGAACAGCACCGTGCGCGCGATTTCGTGCGGTTCGCCCAGACGGCCGACCGGGATCAGGGGAAGGATGTTCTTGGCCACGACCTCGGGGTTGATCGCCTTGACCATCTCGGTGGCGATGTAGCCGGGACAGATGGTGTTGACGGTGATGCCGGAGCGAGCCCCCTCCTGGGCCAGCGCCTTCACGAAGCCCATGTCACCTGCCTTGGCGGCGGAGTAGTTGACCTGGCCCATCTGGCCCTTCTGGCCGTTGATCGAGGAGATGCAGATCACGCGGCCGAACTTGCGCTCGCGCATTCCTTCCCACACCGGCCTCGTCATGTTGAACAGCGAGTTCAGGTTGGTGTTGATAACCGCGTACCATTGGTCCGGCGTCATCTTGTGGAACATGCCGTCCTTGGTGATGCCGGCGTTGTTGACCAGTACATCCACCGGGCCCAGATCGGCCTCGACCTGCTTGAGTCCTGCGACGCAGGCGTCGTAGCTCGACACGTCCCATTTGTAGACGTTGATGCCGGTCTCGCTCTTGAACTTCGCGGCCGCCTCATCATTGCCGGCATAGCTCGCAGCCACCTTGTAGCCGGCCGCCTTGAGCGCGATCGAGATCGCCTCACCTATGCCTCGCGTACCGCCCGTCACTACCGCAACTCTGGACATGGTCTCCTCCTGATTTTGATCGGTTGAACTTGTGTTTGCCGGCTCTCGGGGAGCCGTTGTCGTTCGCAGGCGGCCCGGTGCCGTCCGCGCCTCGCTCCGGCCGGAACGACCGGCCCGTCCGCCGGTCTAACGCTCGACCGTCAGGGCGACGCCCATGCCGCCGCCGATGCACAGCGTGGCAAGCCCCTTCTTCGCGCCACGTTTCTGCATCTCGAACAGCAGCGTCGTCAGGACGCGCGCGCCGGATGCGCCGATCGGATGCCCGATGGCGATGGCGCCACCGTTCACGTTCACGATCGACGGATCCCAACCCATGTCCTTGTTGACCGCGATGGCCTGCGCCGCGAAGGCCTCGTTGGCCTCAACGAGATCGAGATCCCTGACTTTCCAGCCAGCCTTTTCCAACGCCTTGCGGGAAGCCGGAATTGGGCCCGACCCCATGACCGCGGGATCGACGCCCGCGGTCGCCCAGGAGACGATCCTGGCAAGCGGCGTGAGGCCGCGTTTTTTGGCTTCATCGGCGCTCATCAGCACCAGCGCGGCCGCGCCGTCGTTGAGACCGGAAGCATTGCCGGCGGTCACACTGCCCTCCTTGTTAAAGGCGGGCTTCAGCTTCGCGAGCGCGTCCTGTGTCGTGCCCGGGCGGATATATTCGTCCTGGTCGACGACGACGTCGCCCTTCCTGGTCTTGACGGTGACGGGAATGATCTCGTCCTTGAACCGGCCGGCCTTCTGCGCATCCTCGGCCTTGTTCTGCGAACTGGTGGCGAACGCGTCCTGCTCTTCCCGGGTGATCTGCCATTTGGTGGCGATGTTCTCCGCGGTGACTCCCATGTGATAGCCGTGGAACGCATCGAGCAGGCCGTCCTTCAGCATGGAGTCGATGAACTTGGTGTCGCCCATCTTGGTGCCGTTCCGCATGTGCGACAGATGCGGCGCCATCGACATCGACTCCATGCCGCCGGCGACAATGACCTTTGCATCCCCGTTGGCGATCTGCTGCAGTCCGAGCGCCACCGACCGCAGGCCCGAACCGCAAAGCTGGTTCATGCCCCACGCCGTCTTCTCCTGCGGAATGCCGGCCGCCATGGCGGCCTGCCGCGCCGGATTCTGCCCCTCGCCGCCGGATAGGACCTGGCCCAGGATCACTTCATCGACTTCTTCCGGCGAGACCTTGGCGCGCTCCAGCGCGCCCTTGATCGCCACAGCCCCCAGTTCGTGGGCAGTCAGCGAGCCGAACGCTCCATTGAAAGAACCAACCGGCGTCCGCGCGGCGGACACAATCACTACATCAGTCATGTTCAACTCCTCGTTTAGTGTTCCCTGCGCTTCCCACGCCGTTGCCAAGCGGGTTAACAAACTCCAGGCTGGCAGCCTCTGCCGTTTTCAACGTCAAGCGACGACTGGCCGGGGCGCGCCTGCCTCTATCTCGTCATCCGCAATCTTTACGGACTCCGGATCATCAGCTTCGACATCGCTCTCCTGGTTCAGACGTCGATGAAGCATTCTTTCGTCGAGCGCCCCTTCCCATTTGGCGACGACGACCGTCGCAACGCCATTTCCTATGAGGTTGGTGAGCGCGCGCGCCTCCGACATGAAGCGGTCGATGCCAAGGATCAAGGCGATGCTCGCGACCGGAATTGTCCCGACCGATGCAAGTGTTGCGGCCAGGACGATGAAGCCGGATCCCGTGACACCAGCGGCGCCCTTGGATGTCAGGAGCAGAACGCCGATGATGCCGAGCTCTTGCCAGATCGTCAGGGGCGTGTTCGTCGCTTGCGCCAGGAAGATCGCGGCCATTGTCAGGTAAATACAGGTGCCATCGAGGTTGAACGAATAACCGGTCGGAATAACCAATCCGACGACCGACTTTTCGCAGCCAAGATTTTCGGTCTTGGCGATCATGCGCGGCAGCACTGATTCCGATGACGAAGTGCCAAGCACGATCAGGAGCTCTTCCTTGATGTAACGGATGAACTTGAAGATCGAAAAGCCGCTAAGGGCCGCAACGGAGCCGAGCACGACGAAGACGAACAACAGGCATGTTACGTAAAACGCCAACATGAAGTTTGCCAGCGAGATCAGCGTCGCCACGCCATACTTGCCGATCGTGAACGCCATTGCGCCGAACGCTCCGATCGGCGCAAGTTTCATGATGTAGCCTACGATCTTGAAGAACACGTGGCTCACGACATCAATCAGCCGCAGCACGCCCTCACCGTGATGACCGAGAGCTTGCAGGCCAAATGCAAACAGGATTGCGAAGAACAACACCTGCAGGATTTCGCCGTTGGCAAACGCGCCGACGACGGTCGACGGGATAATGTCCATCAGAAACTGGACCGTGCCCTGCTCCTTCGCTTTCGCAGTGAAGGCCGCGATCGATTTTGTGTCAACGGTCGACAGATCGAGGTTCATGCCGACGCCAGGCTTCCACAAATTGATAACGATAAGCCCGATGATCAGCGCAGCCGTCGTCAGCACTTCGAAATAGATCAATGCCTTCAAGCCAACGCGTCCGACCTTCTTCATGTCGCGCATGCTGGCGATACCATGCACAACCGTGAAGAAGATGATCGGCGCGATAATCATCTTGATGCATTTGATGAACGCATCGCCGAGCGGCTTCATCTGCTCGCCAAGCTGAGGATAAAAATGGCCCAGTAGGACGCCGGCCGTGATTGCAGCCAGAACCTGCACATAGAGGTGCTGATACCATTTTGCGGAATGGTGACCGCCTGTCGTTGCTGCTGTTGCCATATCCTATTCCTTCCCTAAGGACTGTTTCTCAATCTGAATGCACAACCCCGGGCGTAACCCTGCTGCGATACCAACTGACCGCGCCGCCATGAAGCGGAATGAAATTGTTGCGCATGATGTTGGAGGGGATCGTTTCCGCCGCCGCCGGATGAACTTCGACCAGCCGCTCGTTATTGGCGAACACTGTGTCGACGATGGCTGTGACCAGATCGTTCGGCAAATCCTTGTGCGCTACGGCAAAGTTGAAAAGGCCGATCGTGTCGTACCGGCGCCGCAAAGTCGGATACGAACCCGCCGCAACAACGGATGCGGAGAGTTCCGGCATCGTCAGGCGCAGCGTTGCGATCTCCTGCCGCGTGAGAGGGAGGTAGCGCA
The DNA here is from genome assembly GCF_018130145.1 of Bradyrhizobium sp. AUGA SZCCT0176. Lineage (GTDB taxonomy): Bacteria > Pseudomonadota > Alphaproteobacteria > Rhizobiales > Xanthobacteraceae > Bradyrhizobium. The sequence goes on from NZ_JAFCMB010000011.1 coordinate 55,901, forward strand.
CCTTCGCCTTGCGCTCGATATCGATAAATACCGGAACCGGCACGCCGGCGCCAACCGCGAGCGCATCGATGCTTCGCGCCAGCGACTTCTCCGCGAGCTCCGCCCAATCGCCGTGAACCAGGGTGGCTTCGATCTTCAGCGCCTTGAGGAACTCGGGAAAGTAGGCGGCGGTGGTGCCGCCCTCGGGCCCGACACCGATACGCTTGCCGGCGAATTCGGCAAACGATTGAATCGGCGATTCACTGAGCACCTGAAACTGAAATGGCGTATCATACATCGCGAACATGGCGCGCATGTTTCGGTATTGCCGCCCATCGGTCCAGGCAGCGCCGGCGTTCCAGGCTTGCAACGCCACGCCCTGTGTGACGAAGGCCAGCTGAATTTCGCCGGTCTCGAGCAGCTTGATATTCTCGACCGGGCCGCCAGTCGGTCGCGCCACCACCGCGATGCCGAGTTCTCGCGAGAGCAATCGAGCCAGCCCTTCACCATAGGCGTAGTAGGTGCCGCCTTCCGACGCGGTGCCGAGAGTAAGCGTCTCGGGCCAATGCGCCTCCGCCGCCGACGCCAACTTGGGCGGAAGCAGAACAAATGCGAGAAGGATCAGAATCCGCCACGCTTTTGAAACCATGACTGCCTCCTTCATTTCAACCGCACCCTTGTTCTGGCAATTGATTGGACTTCAGCGTCACTTTTTCTTTTGCGGCGGCAGGTCTGTGCAGTGGCCTTCGAACACCTCGGCCGCCATGCCGATTGACTCGCCCAGCGTCGGATGCGGATGAATGGTCTTGCCGATGTCGGCCGGCTCGCAGCCCATCTCGACCGCAAGGCAGATTTCGCTGATCAGGTCGCCGGCATGGGTGCCAACTATGCCGCCGCCGACCACGCGATGGGTCGTCGTATCGAACAGCAGCTTGGTGAAGCCCTCGTCGCGGCCGTTGGCGATGGCGCGGCCCGAGGCCGCCCATGGAAACACCGCCTTGCCGACCTTGAGACCCTCGGCCTTGCACTGCTCCTCGGTCTTCCCGGCCCAGGCTACCTCAGGATCGGTGTAGGCGACAGACGGAATCTGCCGCGCGTCGAAATACGACTTCTCGCCATGCGCTACTTCCGCGGCGACATGGCCTTCATGCACCGCCTTGTGCGCCAGCATCGGCTGGCCGACGACGTCCCCGATCGCAAAGATATGCGCCACGTTGGTGCGCATCTGCCTGTCGACGTCGATGAAGCCTCGCTCGGTCACCGCGATGCCGGCCTTCTCGGCCCCGATCTGCTTGCCGTTCGGGCTTCGGCCGACCGAGACCAGAACGAGATCATAGACCTGCGGCCCGGCAGGCGCCTGCTCGCCCTCGAAACTCACCTCGATTCCGGCTTCTGTCGCCTTCGCACCCACCGTTTTGGTCTTCAGCATGACCTTGTCGAAGCGGCCCGCGTTCATCTTCTCCCAGACCTTGACCAGGTCTCGGTCGGCCCCCTGCATCAGCCCGTCGAGCATTTCGACAACGTCGATGCGTGCGCCGAGCGTCGAATAGACCGTCGCCATTTCGAGACCGATGATGCCACCACCGATCACCAGCATGCGCTTGGGGATTGATTTCAGCTGCAGCGCGCCGGTCGAATCGACGACGCGCGGATCTTCGGGCAGAAACGGCAGTTTCACGGCCTCGCTGCCGGCGGCGATGATGGCGTTGGCGAACTTGACCGTCTTCTTGCCTCCGGCTGAGACAATCTCGAGATGGTGTGGGTCGAGGAAGGCACCGACGCCGGTCGCAACCTCGACCTTGCGCGCCTTCGCCATGCCGGCAAGGCCGCCGGTCAGCTTCTTGATCACGCCGTCCTTGAACGCGCGCAGCTTGCCGAGGTCGATCTTCGGCGCGCCAAAGGAAATGCCGTGGTCGGGCAGATGTTTGACTTCGTCGACTACGGAAGCCGTATGCAGCAGCGCCTTGCTCGGGATGCAGCCGACGTTGAGGCACACGCCACCGAGCGTGTCGTAACGTTCGACCAGCACGGTCTTCATGCCGAGATCGGCGGCGCGGAAAGCGGCCGAGTAGCCACCGGGACCGGCGCCCAGCACCAACATATCGCATTCGATGTCCGCCTTGCCGGCATAGGACGCGGCGGAAGGCGCGGCCGGCGGCGGGCTGGCGGTCGCCGCCGGCTGCGATGCTGGCGCGGGCTTCGGCGCAGCGACCGCGCCTTCTGCCTCCAGCACGAGGATGGTCGATCCTTCGCTCACCTTGTCGTCGACCTTGACCCTGACCTCCTTGACGACGCCGGCGTGGGACGACGGAATCTCCATCGACGCCTTGTCGGACTCGACCATGATGAGGCTGGTGTCGACCGCGACGGTCTCGCCGGGCTTCACCAGGACCTCGATGACGGCAACGTCCTTGAAGTCACCGATATCCGGAATTTTCACTTCGATCTGCTGAGCCATGCTGTTTCCCCCGATCTCAGAACAGCACGCGCCGCAGATCGGCGAGCACGCTGGCGAAGTAGACGTTGAAGCGCGCAGCCGCCGCACCGTCGATGACGCGGTGGTCCCAGGACAGCGACAGCGGCAGCGTCAGCCGCCAGTTCGAGGTCTTGCCGTCGGAAGAGTGCTGCTTCCAGTAGCCCTTGCAGACGCCCATGATCGCGACTTCGGGCGCATTGATGATCGGCGTGAAATAGATGCCGCCGATGCCGCCGAGCGAGGAGATCGAGAACGTCCCACCCTGCATCTGGTCGGGCTTGATCTTGCCTTCGCGCGCGAGCTTGGCGAGGGCGTTCATCTCCTTGGCAATCTCCGGCACCGATTTCTTGTCGGCATCGCGGATGACAGGCACCATCAGGCCGTTCGGCGTATCAGCGGCAAAGCCGATGTGCCAGTAGTTCTTGTAGACGAGCGCATCGCCGTCGAGGCTGGCATTGAATTCCGGGAACTTCTGCAGCGTTGCGACCGCGGCCTTCACCATGAACGGCAGGAGCGAGAGCTTGACGCCGCTCTTCTCCAGCTCCTTGTTCATCGTCACCCGGAATTGTTCGAGATCGGTGATGTCAGCCTCGTCGTGGGTCGTGACGTGCGGGATGACGACCCAGTTGCGGTGCAGGTTGGCCGCGGAGATCTTCTTGATGCGGCCGAGTTCCTTGCGTTCGACCGGCCCGTATTTCGCAAAATCGACCTTGGGCCAGGGCAGAAGGTCAATACCGCCGACGCCGCCCCCACTGGCGGTCGCTGCTTGCGGCTTGGCTGGCGCCGCTCCGCCTTTGCCGAAGGCCTCGACGTCTTCACGCAGAATGCGGCCGTGATTCCCCGAGCCCTTGACCTTGCCGAGATCGACACCCCGTTCGCGCGCCAGCTTGCGCACGGCCGGACCGGCATAGGCGAGCGCGAAGCTTCCTTCATCAAAGGCGCCGACCACCGCCGTTCCAGCGGCGGTGGCCGACGAGGACGCAGGCGACGACACGGGAGGAATGTCGGCCTGCAAAGGTGCTGCGCCAGTTGCGAGCGACAGGATGACCGCGCCCTCGCTGACCTTGTCGCCGGTCTTGACCTTGATCTCGCGCACGGTGCCGGAGAGCGGCGCCGGCACTTCCATCGTCGCTTTGTCCGACTCGAGCGCGATCAGCGGATCCTCGGCTTTCACGCTGTCGCCGATCTTGACGAAGATTTCGATGACCGGAACGTCCTTGAAGTCGCCGATATCAGGGACTCGCACCTCGGCGACGCCGCCCGGTGCACTTACCGGCGACGGCGGAGCGCTGACGACCGGGCGCGCCTCGGCCTGCTCCGCGCCGGCGCCCTCGAACTGCACCACTACCGCGCCTTCGCTGACCTTGTCGCCGACCTTCACGACCACCGACTTCACCACGCCATCGCGCGGCGAAGGCACTTCCATGGTCGCCTTGTCGGACTCCAGCGCGACCAGCGGATCTTCGGCCTTCACCTTGTCGCCCGGCTTGACGAAGATTTCGATCACCGGGACGTCCTTGAAGTCACCGATATCGGGAACCTTGATGTCGATCAGACCACTCATCGCTCTGTCCTCGGCTCCGCTGGCTCACACGGTCCAGGGCGCAGCGCGCCCGGCGTCGATCTTGTATTTGGCGATGGCTTCAGCCACGATCGCCGGCTTGATCGCGCCGTCGTCGGCGAGCGCCTTGAGCGCGGCGATGGCGACGTAGTGGCGGTCGACCTCGAAGAACTTCCGGAGCTTCACGCGATAGTCGCTGCGGCCGAAGCCGTCGGTGCCGAGGGTGACGTATCGCCGTCCGGCTGCCTGGACATATTCGCGGATCTGGTCGGAGTAGCTGCGCATGTAGTCGGTCGACGCCACGACCGGCCCCGGATGGCCTTCAAGTTGCGCCTCGACCCAACTCTTGCGGCGCTGCTCGGTCGGATGCAGCAAATTCCAGCGCTCCGCCGCCATGCCGTCGCGGCGCAGTTCATTGAAGCTGGTCGCGCTCCAGACGTCGGCGGTAACGCCGAAATCCGCCTTGAGCAGATCCGCGGCCGCGATCACTTCGCGCAGGATCGTGCCGGAGCCCATGAGTTGGACGCGCAGACCCTTCTTCGCGGTCTCGCCGCCGTTCTTGAGGAGGTAGAGCCCCTTGAGGATTCCTTCTTCCGCCCCCTTGCCGGCCTCGGCCAGCCCCGGATGCTGATAGTTCTCGTTCATCAGGGTGATGTAGTAGTAGACGTCCTCCTGCACCTCATACATGCGGCGCATACCCTCGCGGACGATAGTCACGACCTCATAGGCAAAGGTCGGATCGTACGAGATGCAGTTCGGGATGGTGGCTGCCAGCAAATGGCTGTGGCCGTCCTCATGCTGCAAGCCCTCGCCGTTCAGCGTGGTGCGGCCGGCGGTGCCACCGAGCAGGAAGCCGCGGGCACGCATGTCGCCGGCGAGCCAGGCGAGATCGCCGACGCGCTGCAGGCCGAACATCGAATAATAGATGTAGAACGGGATCATCGGCACGTTGTTGGTCGAGTAGGACGTCGCTGCGACGATCCAGCTCGACATCGCGCCGCCTTCGTTGATGCCCTCCTGGAACACCTGTCCGCTCTTGTCCTCGCGGTAATACATCAGCTGGTCTGCATCCTGCGGCCGGTAGAGCTGACCGACCGACGAGTAGATGCCAAGTTGGCGGAACATGCCCTCCATGCCGAAGGTGCGGGATTCGTCCGGCACGATCGGCACGATGTGCTTGCCGATCGCTCTGTCGCGCACGAGGGTGCCGAGCATCTGCACGAAGGCCATCGTGGTCGAAATTTCGCGCTCGCCGCTGGCGTCGAGCAGCCGCTGGAACGTTGATAGCGGCGGAATTTGCAGGGAGGCGGATTTGCGCCGGCGCTGCGGCAGACTGCCGCCGAGCTTTGCGCGCTGGGCGTGGAAATACTTCATCTCCGGGCTGTCTTCCGGCAGACGGAGGAACGGAACCTTGCTCAGGTCCGCATCCGAGACCGGCACCTGGAAGCGATCGCGAAAGCCGCGCAGCGCATCCTGCGTCATCTTCTTGGCCTGATGCGCGATCATCTGGCCTTCGCCGGATTCGCCCATGCCAAAACCCTTGACGGTCTTCGGCAGGATGACGGTCGGCTGGCCCTTGTGATTCACGGCGGCGGTGTAGGCGGCGAACACCTTCTCCGGATCATGGCCGCCGCGCGCCAGCGCCCAGATATCGTCGTCGCTCATGTCGGCAACGAGTTCCTTCGTTTCCTCGTATTTGCCGAAGAAGTGCTCGCGAATGTAAGCGCCGCTCTTGCTCTTGAAGTCCTGGTATTCGCCGTCGACGCATTCGTCCATGAGCTGGAGCAGCCGCCCGCTCTTGTCCTTCTGCAGCAGGCGGTCCCAGCCCGAGCCCCACAGCACCTTGATGACGTTCCAGCCGGCGCCGCGGAACACGCTTTCGAGCTCCTGGACGATCTTGCCGTTGCCGCGGACCGGTCCGTCGAGCCGCTGCAGGTTGCAATTGATGACGAAGATCAGATTGTCGAGGTTTTCGCGGCCGGCGAGCGAAATCGCGCCGAGCGATTCCGGCTCATCGGTTTCGCCGTCGCCCATGAAGGCCCAGACCTTGCGATTGGCGGTTTCGGCCAGATGGCGGTTCTCCAGATATTTCAGGAACCGCGCCTGATAGATCGCCATCAGCGGCCCAAGCCCCATCGACACCGTTGGGAACTGCCAGAAGTCCGGCATCAGCCAGGGGTGCGGATAGCTCGACAATCCGCCGCCCGCGGTCTCCTGCCGGAAGCCGAGCAATTGCTCCTCGCTCAAGCGGCCTTCGAGAAAGGCGCGCGCATAGATGCCCGGCGAACAATGCCCCTGGACGAAAATGAGGTCGCCGCCATGCTTCTCGGTCGGCGCGTGCCAGAAATGGCCGAAGCCGATGTCGTAGAGTGTTGCCGCCGACTGGAAGCTCGCGATGTGGCCGCCAAGCTCCGAGCTCTCCTTGTTGGCGCGCAGCACGATGGCCAGCGCATTCCACCGGATGATCGAGCGAAGCTTGTGTTCGATCGCGCGATCGCCCGGCAGCGCCGGCTGCTGGTCCACCGGAATCGTGTTGCAATAGGGCGTGGTCAACGTCTGTTGAATGCCGAGGCCGCCGCTGCGCGCAGCGTCGATCACCGCATTGACGACAAACTCGGCCCGTTCGTTGCCGCGATGGCCCCGGACTGCCGACAAGGCATCCAGCCACTCCCGGGTTTCCAGCGGATCCAGATCATGCGCGTCCGCGACCTTCATTACCTTCTCCATTGCAGGCCAAGCCGAAAACAAGCGTCAACGTTCATTGCGCTCCGCGTACTGCGGAAACGCGCAATGCCGCACAGGCGATATCGCCTGGCGCTCTAGGTGATGAGTTGAATACTGGCTGGCATCTGAACGTCCCCTCGCTTTGTCTGTTCTTGAGCTGCCGCTTCTTTTGCGGATGCTTCTTTTGCCGATTACCTAAGCAGCATTCGTGCCAGACCACGAAAAGCGCGGCCCATCGCGCGCATGCCGTTCATTTTGCTTGAGATTGCGATGCAAGCCGTCGCGCCCTCGGGGGCGATCGGCTCGAATCTGTCTGAAGCTCCGGAAAACCACCCGGACGGATCACCCGAAATGTCGGACCGGAACGGCGACGGGTTCCAAATGCACGGCTCGAAGTCGGAAACCGGCCTGCGCGATCGAGGCAGCAGCGCCCGCGCAGCGCAGCGACCGGTCGCGAGGGGTCGCTGGTGGGAGGACGAAGAATCGAATTGACGAACTTCGTTTGGATAGCCGAATGTCCGCGAGCTGCCGCACTCACGAGGCTGACCAAATGACCGTCATACTCGATCTCCTCAACAGCGATCCGCGAGCCGGGATGCGGCCGGACAAGCCGCGTCACCCCGAAAAAGCCAAACGACCCGACACGCCCTTGCAGAGCAAGCCTGCGTGGATCCGCGTCAAGGCTCCCGGCTCGGCCGAATGGGCCGAGACGAAGCGCATCGTGCGCGAGAACAAGCTCGTGACCGTCTGCGAGGAAGCCAGTTGTCCGAACATTGGCGAGTGCTGGGCGAAGAAACACGCGACCTTCATGATCATGGGCGACACGTGCACGCGCGCCTGCGCTTTCTGCAACGTGCGCACTGGCCTGCCGGGTGCCCTCGATACGGATGAACCGGTCAAGGTCGCCGAAGCGGTAGCCAAGCTGGGACTGGAACATGTGGTCGTCACCTCGGTCGATCGTGACGACCTTGCCGATGGAGGTGCGGCGCATTTCGCCGCGACGATTGCGGCCATCCGCGCGGCAAGCCCAGGTACGACGGTCGAAATCCTGACCCCGGATTTCTTGCGTAAGCGCGGCGCACTCGAAACGGTGGTTGCAGCGAAACCCGACGTGTTCAACCATAATCTGGAGACCGTGCCGTCGAAATATCTGACGGTGCGGCCGGGCGCGCGCTATTTCCATTCGGTCCGGCTGCTGCAGCGCGTGAAGGAACTCGACGCACAGATCTTCACCAAGTCCGGAATCATGGTCGGCCTCGGCGAAGACCGGAGCGAGGTGCTGCAATTGATGGACGATCTGCGCTCCGCCGACGTCGATTTCCTGACCATCGGCCAGTATCTCCAGCCCACGCGCAAGCACCATGCGGTCGCACGCTTCGTTCCCCCTGACGAGTTCGAGGCCTATGAAAAGATCGCCTACGCCAAGGGCTTTCTGCTGGTGTCGGCCACGCCGCTGACACGCTCCTCACACCACGCGGGCGATGACTTCCGCAAGCTGCGCGAGCGCCGACGCGGTTTTCCCTGAGGAGCGTTGCAAAGCGAGTACCATCGAAACCGCGACCGGCTCTTGATCCATGGAATCGCCCCTGATTTTCTTCAATTCTCGCTTGGGTTGACTGACGCGCGACCTATCCGGGACTTCGACAACACGCTCGCTAGTTCTGAAGCTTTCTAAAGTGGAAAGAATAACCGGACCTGTCGAGATTGCCGCCGGGCCAGACGAGGCCTTTGGCGGAATCAATTGAGATCATGCGCGAAGTCATTGCCGAGTTCGGAAAGCCGGTGATGCTGTACTCGATCGGAAAAGATTCAAGCGTCATGCTGCATCTGGCGATCAAGGCGTTCCATCTGGCCAAGCTTCCCTTCCCGCTCTTGCACGTTGATACAACCTTAAAATTTCGCGAGATGATTACGTTTCGCAACGAAACCATTCGCCGAATCGGAATCGATCTGCTCGTTCACGTCAATCAGGATGGCTCGGCGCGCGGAATTGGACCGATTGCTTCCGGCTCCTCCGTGCATACCCAGTCGCGGCGGCCGTGAGCTTCATGGAGCACGAACCGATCATCACCGATCTGCAGAATACGTGGCTTGAGGGATATCAGAACGTGGCACCGGTGTCGAAAGAGGATGAGGCGATGCTTACCTTTGTGATGCTGAGGCGTATGCTGCTGACGGCCTGGATCGCATCGCACCCGGAAACCGAGCCGGCACGTCTGCTGGGAAACGGCTATGCGGAGGGCACAGTGGCGATGGGGCGGCGGTTTCTCCAGACTCTTTGACTGCAGACCGACTCGATCACGAAAATCCTCTTCGACAATTCTGGGTCGGCAGACCATCGCCGAAAAGAAGGTGCGTTAGCGAAGCTTTGCCCGGAGCCGCCGACATGACTGGTGCTCGGTGATCGCAAACGATCGGCAATCCGACTGTAACGCGCCCCGCATCAGTTGATGCCTGGGCTGCGTGGTCCTTGCCCGGAATGAATCGCGCCGCTCTGGCCTTGCGCGCAGCTGCATCTCGTGTTTGCTCGCCAGGTCGTCTGGCTTCGTCTTCACTCGGTGCCGATTGGTCTCTCTCGTTCAAGCGCGAGAGCTACGAACTAATGAAGGATCTGCTCGAGGAATGTCCTCGCCCGCTCGGACGCCGGATGATTGAAGAAGTTTTCCGGAGCCGCTTGCTCGACGATCTTTCCCTCATTCATGAATACGATCCGGTCCGCGACCTCGCGGGCGAAGCCCATCTCGTGGGTGACGCAGAGCATGGTCATGCCCTCTTCCGCCAGCTTCTTCATCGTTTCCAGTACTTCCTTGACCATTTCCGGATCAAGCGCCGACGTCGGCTCGTCGAACAGCATGATCTTCGGCCGCATGCAGAGCGCGCGCGCGATGGCGACGCGCTGCTGCTGTCCGCCCGACAACTGCCCCGGAAACTTTTCGGCTTGCTCGGGGATCCGAACCTTGGTCAGGAAGTGCATGGCGATGTCCTTCGCCTCTTGCTTCGTCATGCCGTTCACCGTCATCGGCGCCAGGATGCAGTTTTCCAGGGTCGTCATGTGCGGGAACAGGTTGAAGCTCTGGAACACCATTCCGGTGTCCCTCCGGATGGCGTCGATGTTCTTGCGCTGATCATCCAGCTCGGTGCCGTTGACGTAGATCAGCCCCTGGTCGTGCTTTTCGATATGATTGATGCACCGGATCAGGGTCGATTTCCCCGAACCGGACGGGCCGCAGATCACGATCTTCTCGCCACTGGCCACCTTGAGATCGATCTCGTTCAAGGCTGTAAATTCGCCGTAGTACTTGTAGACCGCCTCCATCCGAACCGCGGCCACCTCGCCTTTGCGGGGCTGCCCCTGTACATCGTCAATATCGGTTGCCATCGATGCGTTTCCTTAAGTGGCGCGCGAAGCGGAGCTGCTCCTCGCGACCGGAGCTTCGTTCCTCGCAACAACAACCTCCCCTCGACACAATCATGCTCTGGCCTCGAGGCCGGCTTGCGTCGGCGGCGCTGTTGCGTTGGATCTTCGCGATCTTGTCGCGCTCGAACGGCCAAAGTGCTTTTCAAGGCGGCGCTGAGCCACATCCCAGACCGAGGTGAGGATCAGGTAATAGGCCGTGGCGGCCGCATAGACTTCGAGAATCTGAAAATGCTCCTGCATCAGCATGTCGCTTCGGCGCATGATTTCCTCGACCGAGATGACAGAGGCGAGCGACGTCGCCTTCAGGAGCGAATTGATGGAGTTGCCGAGCGGCGGGATCATCAGTCGAAACGCTTGCGGAAGCGTAATGCGCCGGAACGTTACCCATCTCGACAGACTTAGAGCCCAGGCGGCCTCCCGTTGCCCGGCCGACACCGCCATGAAACCGCTGCGAACGATTTCAGCAAGATATGCGGCTTCATTGAGGATCAATCCGACCAGGGCGCAGGTGATCACGTCGAATTTGATACCCAGTTGCGGCAAGCCGCTGTAGATCACCACGAGCTGGATCAGGAGCGGCGTGCCGCGAAAGAACCAGATGTAGAATCGGGCGAAGCCGCTGAGCACAGGGTTGGATGACATGCGCATCAGCGCTATGCCCATCCCCAGAATGAGCCCGCCAACGACTCCGGCAACCGTCAAGCCGATGGTGACGAGCACGCCCTTCATCAGAAAGAAATTGAAAAAGTAGTCGACGCTGGCCGCCAGATTGAAATGGGTCATCGGCTCGTCTCCATGTGTCAGGCCGGACCGGGGCCGACGATTGCAAGCGCCTGATCGATCGGCTGGCTGAGCCAGTTCATCTGCCAGCTGCCGGCTTCGAAGGCGGATGGCTTTCCGATCAGATACCGTTCGGCAGCAAATTTTGTGCCGCCGTCGGGAGCAACGATATCGATGAAGGCTTCGTCGGACATGATGGCATCCTCAAGTCGGGCGAATGTCGCCGGCGCGGCGCGCGGCGCCGAGCGTCGTTGCGATGTCGTCGTAAAGTCCGGGCAGAACCGGCAACAGCGGTGGCCGCGGATCTGCGTTGCGGATCAGGCCGAGTTCTTTAAGGCCCACTTTCATGCGCGTATGCATGTCAACGATCGGTGCTGGACCGTAAATCGCCTTGACGATCGGATAGAGGCGCTCGTTCACGGCGCGCATCGCCTTGAGGTCGTCGGCGACCGACGCCTGCCAGAGTTCGATAAACAGATGCGGCGCCAGGCTGACGAGCCCGGACAGGATGCCGTCGCCACCGACAGCGAGCTGCGGCAGGAACCAGTTGTAATTCGAAGGCAAGACCGCGACCTCCGGATCGGCTTTTTTCACGGCCCGCCGGTTCTCGTCATAGGCGAGCATCGTATCGCTGCCTTCCTTGACGGCGATCACGCGGTCGATGGCCGCCATTTCGGCGAGCGTCTGCGGCGAATAACCAAAACCGGACGCCACCGGATACTGGAAGATAGACACCGGGATTGCGATTGCCTCGCTGACCGACCGCACGAAGCTAACCGGCGCGCGCGACGTGGCGGATGCACCGCCGCCGAGCGCGGCAGGCGGGAACAAGACCGCGCAATCCGCACCGGCGGCCTCGGCGAGCCGAGCCTGGCTGATGACGTCGGCGGTCGAGTGCGCAATGATGCCGGCAAGCAGCGGCTTCTCGCCGATATGGGTTCGGGTTCGCGCGATCACCGCCTGGCGCTCTTCGTCCGACAGCGAGGCGCCCTCGCCCGCATGCCCGTTGACAAAGACGGCCGCGATGCCATCCGGGCAGGCGCAATAATCGAGCAGCCGGGCGTAGCCTTCCCAGTCGATCGTCAGGTCGTCGTTGAATGGCAGCACGGTGGCGACCGTGACGCCGCGCAGATCGGGTTTCTTCATCCGATCACTCATGATCGCTCGCGCCGTGGAACCGCGCTGTGCCTGTGACGAGCTACTGCGATCATATGCGCGCCCTTTCCTCAGCCGGCGACCTGCCTTGATGAAACCATTGCCCCTGGCCAGACTAGGCCGAAGTTCGCTACCAACGCCCGCGCGGCCGCGTCCTGCGGGGCCGGCAATGGCAGACGCGGCGGACGGGGCACGCCGACAGAAAAGCCCATATGGCCGAGCAGCGCTTTGGTGCCGGCGACATAAGCCTGGCCGCCGACGAATTCGATCACCGGCAAATAATCGAGATAGAGCTTGCGCGCCGCATTGATCTCGCCTTCATCGGCGACGAGGCTGAAGATGCGCGCCATCGCCTGGGGCGCCACGTTGGAGGCAACCGCTACCCAGCCCTGCGCGCCCTCCACGAAAGATTCGAAGCCGAGGATGCCGCCGAATACGGTCATCCGGTCACCACACAGCCGGATGATGTCGCGCACGCGCGTCACCTCGAGCGTCGACTCCTTGATGTAAAGACAGTTGTCGATCTCAGCGAGCCGCGCCACCAGTGCCGGCTTGAGATCGACATTGGCAGTCGCGGGATTATTGTAGACCATGATGGGCAACGAGATCGCATCGGCCACGGTCTTGTAGTGATGGACGAGCTCGTCGTCGGTCGGCGTCGAATAGAACGGTGGAATGATCATCACGCCATCGGCGCCCAATTTTTCGGCATGACGGCTGAGGCGCACCACCTCTCGCGTATCCTCCGCACCGGTCCCGATCAGCACCGGCACACGACCCGCCGCCTGGGCAATGACCGTCTCGGCCACCAGAATTTTCTCGTCGTCATCGAGCGACAGGAATTCGCCAGTCGAGCCGAGCGGAATCAGCCCGTGGATCCCCTGCTCGATCTGCCAATCGACAAAGTCCCGCAACGCCTCGGCATCGACATCGCCGCCCGGCGTGAACGGCGTGATCATGACGGTGTAGGTGCCGCGAAATGTCTTCATCGAGGACTTCCAGTTGCTCAACGTGAACCCGAGCAGCGGCCCCTATCGCGGGCCACCGCATTGCTGCAAACGATTGCAGTATTGGCGTTGATTTGGGCAAGACCCATCTCAAATTTAGGCTTGCACGTGCAAATTTCTGCCAATACTGTTTTGCAATCGTTTCCATTCTAACGGCAGGATTGATGAGCGTCACGCTCAAAGATGTGGCACTGGCGGCCCGCGTTTCGATCAGCACAGCCTCGCGCGCGCTGGGCGGCAGCGGATTGACGAGCGAGCGTACCCAGCAGCGCCTGACGCGCATTGCGCGCGAGCTCGGCTACCGTCCCAACCCGATCGCACGCGGACTGAAAACCGGACAGTCGCGGCTGGTGGGGCTTTTGGTCCACAACCTCGCCAATGCGTCGTTCCAGGTAATGGCCGAGGTGGTGCAGGCGCGGCTGAAGGCGCTCGGTTACCAGATGCTGCTGTGCATCGCCGGCGACGATCCGCAGCTGGAAAGCGATACGCTGACGACACTTGCCGACCATCGCGTCGATGGACTGATCGTCGTGCCCACGGGCAAGAACGGCGCCCGCCTGACCGCTCTGGCAAATGAAATCCCGATCGTCTGCCTGGTGCGCCGCGACGACGGGACAGACCTCGAGACCGTACTCGCCGACGATTCAGAAGGCGCATACGTGGGCACGCGCTATCTCATCGAACTCGGGCATAGACGGATCGGGATCATTGTCGGCCGTCCAGATACAACGTCAGGACGGGAGCGACTGTCGGGATATGTCCGTGCACTGCGCGAGGCGTCGATACAAGTGGACGACGCGTTGATCCATGCCGGCCATTTCGAGCCGGAAACCGGCGCCGCCTCCTGTCGCAAGCTGCTGGATCTCGCCGAGCCCCCCAGTGCGATCTTCGTCGCCAACCACGAAGCGACGCTCGGCGTCCTGCGCGTGATCGCCGAACGTGGCCTGTCGATTCCCGATGATCTCTCGTTGCTCTGTTACGAGCATTCGCCCTGGTTCGAGTGGCATCGCCCGGCCATCAGCATCGTCGACAACGGCGCGAGCGACCTTGCCAACCTCGCCGTCGACCGCCTGCTGCACCGCATGGACGCCAAGGGCAACGGCGCCGATGGCGTGCGCGAATATCGCGTCGGCGCCCGGCTGGTGAAGCGCGATTCCTGCCGCCCGTTCGATCCGTCCCCACGCAAATCCTCCGCAACCAAATCGTCCAGAGCGAAGGCCTGACCGATGCCCTATGTCGAAATCCTTGCGCCGCCTGCCCCGCCTCAAAGCAAGGCCGCGTTGGCCAAATCCATCACCGACGGCCTGATGTCGAGCTTCGGCGTCGACGCGCAGACGATCACGCTCTATTTCCTGCCGATCGCTCCCGACGACTATGCCCATGCCGGCGAGATGGGATCACAAGGCACCGGCCAGCGTATCCTGCTCAAGGTGCACGCTTTCCGCCGCAGCGAGGCCGAGCGCCGTGCCGCCGCGGCTGCGCTGACGCGAAGCGTCTGCAACGCCTATGGCGTGCCGGGGGCCGATGTCGCCGCGTACTTCTTCGACCGCGAGAAGGACGAGGTCGCCCACGATTCCAAGCTTGCCAGCGACTGAGGGAAGCGACACGCCATGGACCGTTTCTACACCGAGGACCAGAAAGCGCTGCGAGACACCGCGCGTCGCTTCGCGCAGGCCGAAATCCTGCCGCGCGCCGCGGCGATCGATCGCGACGACCGCTTCGACCGTTCACTTTACAAGGGTATGGCCGACCTCGGCCTGTTCGGCATCTGCCTGCGCGAAGGCGCGGGCGGCGCAGGGCTCGACGCGGTCGCCGCCTGCATCGCCATGGAAGAGCTGGCACGTTGTTCGGGCGCGGTGGCCAACGCTTTCGCCATTCCGGTCGAAGCGGTGCTGTTTTTCGACCAGCACGGCACCGAGACGCACAAGGCGCTGATCCCGCAAATCCTGAACGGCGAGATTATCCCCGCCACCGCCGTCTCCGAACCCGACCACGGTTCCGATGTCGCCGGCATCAGGACATCAGCGGTGCGCGACGGCAACGGCTGGCTGCTCGACGGCACCAAGGCCTGGGTGACACTCGGCGGCGTCGCCGACCGCATCATGGTGTTCGCCCGCACCGGCGCCGAGTCCGGACACCGCGCCATTTCCTGCCTCCTCGTCGATGGCAAATTGCCGGGCATCGCGCGCGGCAAGAATGAAGAGCTCCTTGGCATGCACGGCCTCGAGGATTGCCAGATCACCTTCTCCGGCGTGCGCCTGCCGGCCGACAGCGTGATGGGGCCGGAGAACCAGGCCTTCAAGATGGCCATGAGCAACTTCAATTTCAGCCGGCTGATGATGGCGGCAATGGCACTCGGCATGGCACAGGCCGCGTTCGAGGATGCCACCGCCTACGCCAAGGACCGCAAGCAGTTCGGCCAGCCGATCATCGGTTTTCAGGCGATTCAGTTCATGCTGGCCGACATGGCGACCGACATCGCCGCCGCCCGCCTTCTGATCCACCACGCCGCGCGCTTGCACGACGCGCGCGAGCCGATCGCCAAGGAAGCGGCGCAAGCCAAGCTGTTCACCACCGACATGGCGATGAAGCACGTCTCCAACGCGCTGCAGATCCATGGCGGCAACGGCTATTCACGCGATTACCGCATTGAACGGCTGTTCCGCGACGTGCGCCTCGCACAGATTTATGAGGGCACCAACCAGATCCAGCGCCTCATCATCGCCCGCCAGGTCGAGAAGGAGGCCGCATGACGGCGAGCGTGCAACCGTGCTGAGCATCATCACCGCGGCACAGGCCGCAAGCCTGATCCGCGACACCGATACGCTGATCGTCGGCGGCAATGGCGGAACCGGCGTGGCGGAAGCCGTTCTCGATGCGCTGGAGCAGCGTTTCCTCGGCGGCGGCGGGCCGCACGGGCTAACGCTGATCAACATCACCGGCGTCGGCGCGGTGACCGAGAAGGGTCTATGCCATCTCGCGCATGAAGGCCTGATCGCGCGGGTGGTCGGCGGCAATTTCGGGCTGCAAGTGCCGTTCATGCGCCTGGTGCGCGACGAGTTGATCGACGCCTACAACTTCCCCCAAGGCGTGATGAGCCAGCTCTGCCGTGCCATGGCCGCAAAGCATCCCGGCGTGCTGACCCATGTCGGCCTCAACACCTACATGGACCCGCGCCAGGACGGGGGGCGCATGAATGCACGCACCACCCTGCCGCTGGTCGACCTCGTCGAACTGCAGGGCCAATCGTGGCTGCTCTACCGCGCGCCCTCGCCTCCCAACGTCGCCATCATCCGCGGCACTTCGGCCGACGAGGACGGCTATGTCAGCATGGAGCACGAAGGCACGACGCGCGAGGATCTCTCGATCGCGCAAGCCGTTCACAATGCCGGCGGCACTGTGATCTGCCAGGTGAAACGGATCGTCAAGCGCGGCTCGATCCATCCGCAGATGGTCAAGATCCCCGGCTTCCTGATCGACCACGTCGTGCTCGAACCCGGGCAGATGCAGACCTACGGCACGCTCTACGATCCTGCTCGCTGCGGCGAGACCCGCGTACCGGTCGCGATGATCGTGCCCGATCCGCTCACCGAACGGCGGGTGATCGCCCGCCGCGCCGCCTTCGAGCTGCGCCCGCGCGACGTGGTCAATCTCGGCGTCGGCATCTCGGCGATGATCCCCAATGTCGCAGCCGAGGAAGGCATCGCGGATCTGATCACCCTGACCGTGGAATCCGGCGTGGTCGGTGGCGTACCGGGCCATGCGCGAGAGTTCGGCACCGCCATCAATCCGCGCGCCATTCTCGATCAGGCCTACCAGTTCGATTTCTACGACGGCGGTGGCCTCTCCTGTGCCTTTCTCTCGTTCGCGGAAGTCGACGAGGTGGGCAATGTCAATGTCACCCGTTTCGGCGACCGCCGCGACGGCTCTGGCGGCTTCATCGACATCACCCAGAACGCCAAGCGGCTGATCTTCAGCGGCACCATGACCGGCGGCAAGTTCGACATCGCCGTCGAAAACGGGCGGCTGGCGATCCGCCGCGACGGCGCCTTCCGTAAATTCGTGCCGCAGGTCGGCCAGATCAGCTTCAGTGCTGGTCTGGCCGCGCAGCGCGGCCAGGAAGTCTCCTACGTCACCGAACGGGCCGTGTTCCAGCTGGAGAATGGCGGCATGACGCTGACCGAGATCGCCCCGGGCGTACGCCTGGAGCAGGATGTGCTGGCGCATATGGGATTCCGGCCGCGCATCAGCCCCGACCTCAAGGACATGGACCCGCGCATCTTCCGGCCCGGGCCGATGGGAATCGGCCAGAGCTTCGTTGAGCTGCCGGCTCGCCCGCGCAAGGTCGCCTGAGAACACGCTATGGAAACCACAGCCACCGCGCCGATCAATCTCCGCTTTGAAGATATCGAATCCGGCACGCAGTTCGAGAGCGCGGCACACACCGTGACGCCAGCCGATATCGCGGCCTTCGCCGACGTCACGCGCGATCATCATCCGCTGCATGTCAACGCTGCTTACGCGAAATCCCGCGGCTTTCCGGCAGTGATCGCGCATGGGCTGTATGGCCTGTCACTGATGGAAGGGCTGAAGTCGGAGCTGAAACTCTATGAAGAGACGTCAGTCGCCTCGCTCGGCTGGGACGGCGTGTGCTTCAAGGCGCCGGTGGTCGCCGGCGACCGCTTGCGCGTGCGATTCCGCTTCGTCGAGAAGCGCCCGACCCGCAACCCCGCGCGCGGCGTCGTCATCGAAGCACTCGAGCTGATCAACCAGCGCGACGAGGTGGTGACGGAAGCCCGCCATACCTCGCTGATCCTGACCCGCCAGCCCGATTGCGCATCCGCCACGCCGGACGCGTCATAACGAGACAACGAAAAGACGACCAGACCCGGGAACGCCGCCTCACCTATTCACTTTTTACACAGGGGTTCACGTCATGCGACTTCTCAATATCTTCTCCGCTCTGGCCGTGCTGATCGGCCTAGTCCCAACAGCTCACGCCCAGAACTGCACGCCAAGAGTGCCGGCATCGAGCCTGATCGAAGCCGGCAAATGGCAGATGTCCATCAATCCGACCCTGCCACCGCAGCAGTTCATCGACGACAAGGGCGAACTGCAGGGGCTCAATGTCGAACTGGCGCGCGAAATCGCCAAACGCATCTGCATCGAGCCGGTGTTCCTGCGGATGGATTTCCCGCCAATGATTCCGGGTCTGCGCTCCGGCCGCTTCGACGCCATCAACACCGGTCTGTTCTGGACCGAGGAGCGCTCGAAGATGCTGTACCTCGTGCCCTACGCGCAGCAGGCGATCAGCATCTATACCGATCCTGCATCCAGCCTGAAGCTGGAGAAGTTCGAAGATCTCGCCGGCCGCGTCGTCGGCGTCGAGTCGGCGACCTATACCGAGCGCAAGGCGCGCGAGTACAGCGCCGCGATGGTGGCCAAAGGGCTCAAGGAAATCGAGTTGCGCACGTTCACGACCGTCACCGCGACCTCGGCAGCCTTGCGCGCCGGACAGCTCGAGGCTGCGCTCAACATCAACGAGACCGCCAACTCGCTCGAGCAGCGCGGCATCGCCAAGATCTGGGTCAGGGACATTGCCGGCACCGACATTACCTTCGCCTTCCGCGACAAGCAGCTGGCGCAGGCGGCGGCAGACGCGCTGACGGCCATCCGCACCGACGGCACCTATGACAAGCTGTTCGACAAGTTCGGCATGACCAAGCTGAAAGCCACCACTTTCGTCATCCGCGGCGACGGCCCCACCAACTGACGGCAAGTGCTGCCGCATGGCGCGGCAGCGCTCCCCGGTGAGCAATCCGCAAACCGACCCGACCGGAGCGCGACATGACATTCGACACCATAATCCGCGGCGGCACAGTGGCGACGGCGTCCGACACCTTCGCCTGCGATGTCGGGATATCGGACGGACGGATTGCAGCCCTCGGCCACGGCCTCGGCGATGCGGGGCAGACCATCGATGCTACCGGCCGGCTGGTCCTGCCCGGCGGCATCGACAGCCATGTCCACTTTTCCCAGCCGAGCGGGCCGGGCATCGTCATGGCCGACGATTTCGAAAGCGGCACCCGCGCCGCCGCCTTCGGAGGCAACACCACGGTGCTGCCGTTCTGTCTGCAGGAACGCGGACAGAGCCTGCGGCAGGCGGTGCGGGACTATCACGCCAAGGCTGACGGCAATTGCTACATCGACGTCAGTTTCCACCTGATCATTTCGGACCCGACCGAACAGGTCCTCGGCCAGGAGCTCCCGGCCCTGATCAAGGACGGCTACACCTCGTTCAAGGTATTCATGACCTATGAGGATCTGGCGCTCAGCGATCGCCAGATCCTCGAGGTGATGTCGGTTGCCCGCGAGACCGGCGCGCTGGTCATGGTCCACGCCGAGAATTTCGACGCCATCCGTTTCCTCACCGATCGCCTGGAGCGAGGCGGACGTACCGCTCCGCATTTCCACGGCGCATCCCGGCCGATTGTCGTCGAACGCGAGGCCACCCATCGCGCCATCGCCCTCGCCGAGCTGACCGACGTGCCCGTGATGATCGTCCACGTCTCCAACCGCGAAGCGATGGAAGAAGTCCGTCGTGCCCAGCAGCGCGGCCTCAAGGTGTTTGGTGAAACCTGCCCGCAATATCTCGTCCTGACCGAGAAGGACATGGAGGGGCTCAACATGGAGGGGACTAAATACGTCTGCAGTCCGCCGCCACGCGATGTCCCAAGCCAGGTCGCCTGCTGGGAAGGATTGCAGCAAGGGATATTCAGCGTTTTCTCCTCCGACCATTGCGCGTTCCGTTACGACACGACCGGAAAGCTCGCCCCGAAAGGCCGCACCAGCTTTCGTTGGGTGCCGAACGGGATTCCCGGCGTCGAGACGCGGTTGCCGATTCTGTTCTCGGAAGGCGTGGTCAAGGGACGAATCGATCTGAACCGGTTCGTTGCCCTCTCGGCGACCAACCATGCCAAGACCTATGGTCTCTACCCGCGTAAGGGCACGATCGCGATCGGCTCCGACGCAGATATCGCGATCTGGGATCCGACGCGCGAGGTGACGATCAGCCAGGACATCCTGCATCACGGACCCGATTACACGCCCTATGAGGGCCTCCGCGTCACCGGTTGGCCGGTGACCACACTGGTGCGTGGTGAGGTGGTCGTCGCGGATGGCACCCTGGTCGGCCGCAAGGGGGCCGGCCAGCATCTGGCACGCGCCCCTTCGCAGTTCGCCTCCGCCCGCGACTAACGCGACCGGCCTAACCTCGAAACAATCGACCCATTGGCGATGATGTTCGCTTTGATCGAACGCACCGACGACAGATCGGCAATCGCGAGGTCACATTTCCGTGGCCCCCGCGATTGCGGTTCGTCCTCGACGGCGTCAGGCGAAGAAGTCCATCGGCCGCGATGCTTCGGCCTTGCGCCAGTTGAGATCGGCATCACCGACCCTGGCACCGAACGCGGACATATCCTGCCGCATCAGCGCGAGGAGCTGGTCCGCATCGCCTGTGACGGGCGGATGCGCACTTGCCGCGCCATTGTCGCCGGCGCCGGCATGCGGAGGCGGAGCCGATGCCCAATCGCCGGCGGCGATCGCTCCCACCCTGTCCGCCAGCGGTGGCGCGCGCTGCCCGAGCCAATCGCCGATCGAACGCGGGGGGCTTCCGGCCAGGATTTCGAGCGCTGAAGCCAGGTTCGAGGCCGGTGACGTTGTGCTCGGGGAGTCCGCAGCGGGGACGGCCGGCTGCTGCGGGGCCGACGCGTGGGTCAGCACGGCATCGACATATTGCATCGTGCTGCCATCGGTGCGGGTGTAGAGCCCGCGATTGACGATCGCCGTACTGCCGAACTGCCATTGAGCTTCGGTCGGCGTCGCCACGAGGTTGATCGAGCGCACATTCGCTTGCAGCAGCGACAGGATCTCCGCGTTCTGGGCGATGCCATCGCCATTGCGGTCCTGCCACACCCGGAAGTCCGAGAACCTGACATCACTGGCCGAGAGGATATGGTCTCCATTGCTGTCGAAGGCGCGCAGGCCCTCAAGATCGGAGTGAGCGCCGGCGACGTCGTCGATGAAGCTCAGCTCCTTGATACCGCTCACGGTCCCGTTGCGGTCGCGGTCGAGGAACAGGAAGGCTTCCGTAGCACCGATCCAGCTGGTGTCGTCGGCAATCCCGTTACCGTCGATGTCGAACCTGGCCGCGGACTGGGCGGCGGTCTGTGTCTCGACGCCCCTGCCATCCAGATCGAGGATGATGGGTGCCGCGAGGATGACGGTCTCGCCGTTGCGGAAGATCAGCTTCTCGATGCTCGATAGCGTATCGACCCCATCGTTGCCGTTCGCCGACGTCTGGTTGTCGGTGACCTGGACGGTGCCGCCCGTCGTCACCATCGAGTAGGTCGATCCGACGCCGTTGTAGTAGGCCGTATCCGTGCCATTGCCGCCGTTGATGGCGTCATTGCCGGTCATGCCCCAGAACGCGTCATCTCCGTCATTGCCATTGAGCGTGTCGTTGCCAACACCACCGGCAAGGCGGTCGGCATCGTCGCCGCCGGTGATAGTGTCGTTGCCGGCGCCGCCATAGATGCTGTTCGGGGCACCATTGGTGCCAACCAGCGTGTCGACGCCGGTCGTTCCCTGCACCCAGCCCTGGAAGGCGCTGGAGACGGTGAGCTGGACCGTAGAGGTCGCCGTCGTTACGCCATCGCTGATGACATAGGTGAAGCTGTCGGCGCCTTCATAGCCGAAGTCCGGCGTGTAGTGGATGCCATCGGTATCGAGGACCACGGTTCCCTTCGGCGCCGCGCCGACCGAGACGATGGTCAGCGTATCGCCGTCGATGTCGCTGTCGTTGGCGAGCAGGCTCTCGCGCGCGATCAGCAGCGTATCGCCGTTGGTGACGGAGAGCGGACCGTCGATGGCGGCGACGGGCTTGTCGTTGACCGGCGCAATCGTCAGGCGGAAGACGTCGCTCGCCGTGAGCGCGCCGTCGCTGGCCGTCACCTCGATGTCGAACGCTCCGTTGAAGTTCAACGGTGGCGTGCCCGTGAACCGGGTTCCGCTGAAAGTGAGCCAGGCCGGCAACGGATTGCCGTCGGCCAGTCTGGCCGTATAGGTCAGCGGATTGCCGTCGACATCGGTGAAGCGGCCGGCCGGAATCGTGATCGACACGGCCGCATCTTCGGCCGAAGTCACGTCGGAGAGCGGCACGGTCACGACCGGCGCGTCGTTCACCGGCGTGATGGTCAGCCGGAAGGTGTCGGCCACCGTGAGCGAACCGTCGCTGGCCGTCACCTTGATGTCGATCGCGCCCTTGTAGTTTGCCGGCGGCGAGCCGGTGAACTGCGTGCCGTCGAAGCTCAGCCAGGCCGGCAGCGCAGCGCCGGTGGAGAGCGTCGCCGTATAGGTCAGCGGCGTGCCGTCGACATCCGTGAAGCTGTCTGCCGGGATCGCGATCGAAACCGGAGTGTCCTCCTCAAATGTCACGTCAGGCAGCAGCGTGGTCAGAACCGGCCTGTCGTTCACCGATGAGATCGTCAGGCGGAAGACGTCGGTGGCCGAGAGCGTACCGTCGCTGGCGGTCACCGCGATGTCGATCGCACCGTTGAAGTTCGCCGGCGGCGTGCCGGTGAACCTGGTTCCGGTGAGCGTGAGCCATGATGGCAGCGCACTGCCGTCCTCAAGCGTCGCCGTATAGGTCAACGTATTGTCAGGGTCGGTGAAGCGGCCGGTCGGGATCGTGACCGACACGGCGGCATCTTCCGCCGAAGTCACGTCGGACAGCGGCACAGCCACCACCGGCGCGTCGTTCACCGCCGTGATGGTCAGCGCGAAGGTGTCGCTCACCGTCAGCACACCGTCGCTGGCCGTGACCTTGAGATTGATCACGCCATTGAAGTTCGCAGGTGGCGTGCCGGTGAACTGCGTGCCGTCGAAGCTCAGCCAGGCCGGCAACGCGGCGCCGGTGGAGAGCGTCGCCGTGTAGGTCAGCGGAGTGCCTTCGGCATCCGTGAAGCTGCCCGCCGGGATCACGATCGAAACCGGGGTATCCTCCACAACGGTCACGTCTGATAGCAGCGCGGTCAGCACCGGCCTGTCGTTGACCGGCGAGATCGTCAGCCGGAAGACGTCGCTGGCCGTGGCCGTGCCGTCGCTGGCGGTGACCTTGATGTCGATCGCACCGTTGAAGTTCGCCGGCGGCGTGCCCGTGAACTTGGTTCCGGTCAGCGTGAGCCAGGACGGCAGTGCCGTGCCGTCCTCAAGCGTCGCCGTATAGGTCAGCGTATTGTCAGCGTCGGTGAAGCGGCCGGTCGGGATCGTGATCGACACCGCGGCGTCTTCCGTCGTAGTCACGTCGGACAGCGGCACGGCCAGCACCGGCGCGTCGTTGACCGCTGTGATGGTCAGCACAAAGACGTCGTTCGCCGACAATGCGCCGTCGCTCGCCGTGACCCTGATGCTGAGCGCGCCGTTGAAATTCGCCGGCGGGGTGCCGGTGAACCGCGTACCGTCGAAGCTCAGCCAGGCCGGCAGCGCGGCGCCGCTGGAGAGCTTCGCCGTATAGGTCAGCGCATTGCCGTTGACATCAGTGAAGCTACCGGCGGGGATCGTGATCGACACGGCGGAGTCTTCGACCGAGGCGACATCGGACAGCGGGATCGAAACGACAGGTGCGTTGTTCACCGCCGGGATCGTCAGCCGGAACACGTCGCTCGCCGACAGCGTGCCATCGCTCGCGGTCACCGTTATGTCGAACACACCGCTGAAGTTGGTGGGTGGCGTTCCGGTAAAGCGCACGCCGTCGAAGCTGAGCCAGGCGGGCAGCGCACTTCCGTCGGCAAGCGTCGCCGTCAAGGTCAACGGATCGCCATCGATGTCCGTGAAGCTGCCGGCCGGGATCGTGATCGTGATCGCGACGTTCCTTGGCGAGACCACGTCGGCCAGCGGCGTTGCCAGCACCGGCGCGTCATTCGCCGGCGTGACGGTCAGCCGGAAGGTATCGCTCACCGAGACCGAGCCGTCGCTGGCCGAAACCTCAATGTCGATATCTCCGTATTGATCCATCGGCGGGGTGCCGGTGAAGCGCACGCCGTCGAAGCTGAGCCATGAAGGCAGTGGACTTCCGTCGGCCAGGCGGGCGGTAAACGTCAGCGTGTCGCCGTCGATATCGGTAAACGCCGTCATGTCGAGCGCCACATCGAGGGGTTCGCCCTGGACGCCTGCCTGGTCCTCGAGCGGCCGGATCTGAACCGGCGCGTCGTTGATCGCCCGGACGGTCAGCCGCAAATTGCCAGTGACCGACTGCGAGCCATCGCTGGCCGTGACCGCGATCTCGATATCGCCGTTGAAGTTTTCCGGCGCCGTTCCGACGAGGTGACCGCCCGACACGGAAATCCAGGACGGCAGCGGTGACCCGTCGGCGAGCGTCAGCGTAAAGGTCAAGGCGTCGTCATCGGCGTCCGCGAACGCATCCGTCGGGAGCAGGATCGAGAACGCCTGATCCTCGTCGACTGCCACATCGCTGATCGGGCTCACGATAGCAGGCGCGTCGCCGACCGGCGCGATCGAAACGAGAAGCTCGCGGACGCTCTGCGCCGTTCCATCCGAAGCCGCAATTTCGAGCTGGATCGCGCCATTGAAGTTGGCGGGCGGATCGCCGCTCAGCGTCCTTGTCTGGTGGTCGTAGTGCAGCCAGGACGGCAGCGCGGTGCCATCCTTGCCCCGGACTTCGACCAACAAGGCGTCGCCATCCACGTCGGTGACGAAGCCTGCCGGCAGGGTCGCGATGAAATGCTGATCCTCGGTTCCCTTGAGCACGGGCACGGCGGAGATTGCCGGGGCGTCGTTGCCCGGAGTCACGGTGATATTGACCCGGGTCGTCGCGCTGAGGCCGGTGCTGTCCTCGATTTCGTAGTCGAACCAGGCCGGTCCGTTGAAATCGGCATCCGGCGTGATGCGGAGCTGGCCGAAGCCGAGTTCCGTGACGGTGACGCCCGTGGCGTTCATGATCCGGGTGAGGACGAAGGCCTGCTTGTCGGCATCGCTGTCATTGGCAAGCAGCTGGCTGGCAAACAGCGTCAGCGGCGTGTCTTCGCCAATTTCCAGCGAGTCCGGACGCGCGACCGGCGCGTCGGCAACCGCCAGGACGTTAATCGTGACTGTCGTCGAGACCGGGAAGTCCTGCTCGTTCTTGATCGAGTAATGCAGCACGAGCTCGCCGTTGAAGTCGGCAGTCGGCGTGATGCGATACTTGCCGTTCGCAAGCAGCTCTGCACCTTCGATACCGACAAACGTCAGCGTCGATCCCTCGGGCGCGTAGTCGTTCGCCATCAGGGCGGCCGGATCGATGTCGATAAAGCCGTCTTCGAGCACTTCGAATCCGATATCCGATACCGGGATCGGCAGCGGGACGTCGGGCGCAACGAGCAGCGTCACATAGCCGACGCTGGTGGCGCCATGGCTGTCGGTGACGCGGTAGTGGAAGCCCGCATCGCCGATGTAGCCGGCATCCGGCGTGAAGACGGCCGTGTTGCCGACGCGGATGACCGTGCCCTGGTCGCCGTCGAAGATCTCGACGATCTCGAAGCTGTCGCTTTCGACGTCACGGTCGTTGGCGATCAACGCAGCGAAGTCGATAACGAGCGCCTGGTCCTGTTTCGTCCTGAAGACGCCCTCGGGATCGTTGCCCGTCCCTGCCCCGTCGGCATTGGCGATCGGAGCATCGTTTACCGCGGCGATGTCGAACCTCACCGTGCCGGTCGAGGTCTTGCGTCCGTCGGTGACGGTATAGCTGAAGCTGACCGGACCACTGAGGTTTTCGTTCGGAACGAACTGCCAGCGCCCGCCGGGCAACTCGACGATGCGCCCGCCATTGGCGCTCCGCGACAACGACTGGAATGTGATGCTGTCGCCGTCAAGGTCGCTGTCGTTGCCGAGCAACTGCGCCGTCGTGAATTCGAAGGGCGTGTCCTCGTCGATCTCGAAGACGTCAGTCGCGGCGATCGGAGCGCGGTTGGTAGAGGCGACGTTGACCTTCACCTTGCCGGTGCTTGAGCCGTGGGTGTCATCGGTAACGATGTATTCGAAGGAAGCGACGCCTTCGAAATTGTGGTCCGGCGTGAACACGATATGCGTGCCGTCGAAGCTGACCGTGCCGTGCTTCGCGTTGACGACATCGACGAAGCGCACCGGATTGCCGTCGACATCGAAGTCGTTGGCCAGCAGGGTCTGCGGGTCGATCAGAAGCGGCGTATCCTCGACGGCCGCGACAATATCCTCGACGGGGGTCGGCGGATCGTTCAAGGCGGCGACATGCACGATGGCCGAACCGGTCGACGTACCCTCGCGGTCGTCCGTGACGACATAGCTGAATCCGTCATCGCCGGAGAACGAACCCGTCGGCGTATAGACGGCATAGGCGCCGGCGTTGCCGTCGAAGGCCCGCGTCAGTGTTTCGCTCTGGCTGGCGCCCTCCAGCGTCCGCGTGAAGCGGATATCGAGGCTCGCGGCAAAAGCCAGCGGCACGTCGCCCGAGAGTATCCCGGTCGCGCTGTCGATCGTGAGCCAGGACGGCAAGGCCGAGCCGTTAGCCAGCGTCGCGCTCCAGACTGCACCGTCGAGTTGGCCAAGTCCGGCCGGCGGCACGATCTCGACATGGGCGAGCTCGATGACGAGCGAACCGTTGCCCGGCTGGCCCAGCGAGACAATGCGCAGCGCATCGCGGTCGCGATCGAAATCGTTGCGCAAGAGGTCGGTCACCGCGAAGCGGGTGATTTCACCCTCGCGTCCCGTCAGCGCGTCGGTGGCCGCGTCCGGGCGCTCGCGCGTCGGCTTGATGTCGTAGAAGATCAGCGCCGGCTTCGAGGAGGTGCCGCCCTTCTCGTCGGTCGCGTCATAGCGGAGCACGACGGTGCCGTTGAAATCCGCCGGGACCAGCAGGCGAATCTGCTCGGGCGAGAGCACAGCAGAGGCGCTGATCTCAATGATGCGGAACGTATCGTCGACCACGGCTTCGGTGATCACCGACATGGCCGGGTGGCCGTTGCCCGCGGCGATATCGAGGCGGACCGGCACGGCGCCGATCCAGGAGGGCAACGGGATGCCGGAGAAGGTGAAGGTCGAGGCGTCGAACGTCAGCCAATCGGGAAGCGGCGCGCCGCTCTCGCGCGTCGCCGTAATTGCACCCGCCCCCTTCAGGTCGAGCGCGAACAAGCCCTGGTCTGCGAAATAGGCATTGCCTTCCAGCGCCTGGTTGATCGCATCCATCTGGCTTTCGAGATCGCCTTGCGGATCGATGACGAATTCCAGCGTGAAGCCACGATCGCTCGACGCATAAGTCCCATCCGGGAGCACGCGCGGCGCCGGCGTGAATACGACCTGCAGGCGCGCCAGCTGTGCATCCTCATCCGGCTCAAAGCCGGAAAGGCTGACCGTGCGCGTGGCGGCATCGAACGACAGCCACTCCGGCAGCGGACGGCCGCCGGTGATGGAGGCCGAAATCGTCCCGTTCCTGGTGTCGAACAGCGCGAGCTGGCTGTCATAGGTGACGCCGGCCGGCAGCGCGGCCGGATCGAGCGTCACGCTGTCGGTGAAGGTCAGCGGATCGCCACCGCCCTCCGCCGGACGCGTGAAGGTGATCCGAACGTCGATCGGATCGGTGGTCCCTTCGGGGGGTATCCCGACGAATTGCAGCGTCTCGGCGTCGAAGCTGAGCCAGGACGGCAGCGCCGTGCCGTCGGCCAGAGCCGCCGTAACAGTGGTGTTTTCGTCGAGGTCGGCAGCGCTGAACTCGTAATTGACCGAGAACGGAGACCGGATTTCGTATCCTTCAAGGACATCGGTCCGGGCGTCGAAGCCTTCCGAGACGTTGCTCTCGGTCAGTTCGAACCGCGTATTGAACACCCGCCCGTTCGCGGGATCGCTGATCCAGACATCGACGGAAACCGGATCCATGCCCGCCGGAGCCACGCCGGTGAAACGCATGGTGCCGGGATCGAAATGGAGCCACGACGGCAGCGCCGAGCCGTCGGCCATGGCCGCACTGACCTCGAAATCAGCGGAGAGGTAGCGGTGATCAACGATGCCAAGCACGGTGGTGCGCTTGAAGAACAGCACGTCGCCGTCCTGATCGATGTCGTTGCCGAAGGCCTCGCCGGGGATGACAAAGAGCGGCCCGTCTTCCAGCCCGCTCACGAAGTCATTGCGCACGATCGGAACCTCGTTGCGCGGCATGACCGTGATGGCGACATAGGCGGTCGCGGTGCCGCCACGGCCGTCGCTGATCGTGTATTCGAAGCCGGCCGCGCCGTTGTAGTCGGCGGTCGGCCGGAACTCGATCATGCCGTCCGCGCGCAGGCGGACCTTACCGCCGTCGGCGAACCGGGCGATGCTGTCGATGACGAGCGTGTCATTGTTTTCATCGGTGTCGTTGGCAAGGATCGTCGCGGGGTCGATGATGAGGACCTGATCCTCGAGCGTCCTGAACCCGTAGTCGTTATGGGCCTTCGGCGCGTCGTTGAGTGGCTTGACCTTGAAGTCGTAGGTCAGGGTCGCCGCCGCGCCGCGCGCATCGATGACATCGTATTCGATGCTCGCGAGACCGAGCGACCAGGGCGTAAACGTGATGGTGCCGGTCGCCTCGTCGAAGATAACGCCGCCATTGTTGCCGGGATTGCCGTCGATGCCGCCATGCAGGCCGACGAAGGTAAAGCTGTCGCCCTCGATGTCGAAGGTGTTGGCCATCAGGTCGGCAACGGTGACGGTCGTGTCCTGACCGAGCCGGATCCAGCGATAGGTGTCGCGGTCGCGCGGCGCGTCGTTGACCGGCGCGATCGAGATCTCGACCTTGGCCGTCGAGGTGGCGCCGCTGGCGTCGGTCAGCGTGTAGATGAAGCCGGCCGCGCCGAAATGGTCCGGACGCAGCGTGAACTCGATATAGTCGCCGTCGATTCTGGCGCTGACGTTGCTGGCTTCGAACCGGTAGTCCTGGTGCTTGTAGCCGTCGATCGTCTCTCCAGCCAAATTGGTCAGCGGCGCGATCGAAACGATGCGCAGCTCTTCGAGGTTGGCGTCGCCATCGACATCGAAATCGTTCGCGAGCAGCGTATCGATCCGGATTCGCAGGATCTGATCCTCGACCCCATGAACCAGCGCGTCGTCCACCGCCGTCGGCGCATCGTTGACAGCCGAGAGATTGACCTCGACCCGGGCGGTGGACTCGCGGCCGAACTGGTCGCGCACCGTATAGGAGAAGAATGCGTCGCCGTTGTAGTTCGGCGCGCCGAGGAACTCGATCCTGCCGTCCTCGCGCACATGCACGGAGCCGTTCACAGCCTGGCCGACACCCACGAGCGTGAGGTTTGCGATATCGATATCGCCGTCGTTGTCGAACAGGGTGGCCGGGTCGATAATGACGGGCACGTCCTCGATGGCGAGGTGCACGATATCGTCGGCGGCGTTGAAACGGCCAAGCTGCTGCAACTCGTCGATCCGATCACGCGCCCAGACCGTGCCGTTGCCGAAGACGACCTCCTCGATGCCGGTTTCACGTCCGAGGAAGTGGTCGGTCACGCGCACGGTGTCGACGAGGAAGCCGTCCTGCCGTTCAAACTCGAGCAGCAGATCGTTGCCCTCGCGGATCACCGAAACGTCCTTCGGCGCGAGCGGCGAGGACAGCACCAGGCGGTCGATGTCGGTTTCCGCGCCCTGCTCGGCGATGACGTCCGCGCCGTCGTCGAATCCGAACAGATAGGTGTCGGAGCCCGCCCCGCCCGCGATCGTGTCGCTGCCGCGAAGGCCCTGGAACCGGTCATCGCCGCTGCTGCCGATGAACTGGTCGGCCCAGAGCGAGCCGACGAGCATCTCGATCGAGGTGAGCTGGTCGCCGGCAGCTTCCCCAGACGTGCCGAGGCCGGTCGAAAGATTGACGGCCACGCCTTCATCGGCACGGCTGTAATCGGCGATGTCGAAACCGCCTCGCCCGTCGATGATGTCGGCGCCGCGCCCGCCGCGGATGCGATTGTCGCCGCCGTCGCCGCGGATCGTGTCGTTCTGGTACGAGCCCTGGACGATCTCGATGCCGGAGAACGAGTCACCCAAGGCGTCGCCGCCGCCGGCGGCGCCGTTCGCCATGTCGACGATCACGGCTTCGGCCGATAGCGTGTAGTCGGCGATATCGACGCCGTGGCCGCCGATCAGCTGGTCCGCGTCACGGCCGCCGATCAGGGTGTCATCACCGGCGCCGCCGGTCAGGATGTCGTTGCCGCGACCACCCGACAGGACGTTCGCGCCGGCATTGCCCTCCAGAACGTCGCCCGCATCTGTGCCGGTCAGGTTCTCGATATCCGTCAGGACATCGCCTTCGGCATCGCCGCCATGGGCGGTACCCGCCGCCAGCGAGATCGAGACGCCGGTCGCGCCGAAGCTGTAGTCTGCCGTGTCGCTGCCGGCCCCGCCGGCGAGGATGTCGG
Source organism: Bradyrhizobium sp. AUGA SZCCT0176 (assembly GCF_018130145.1). GTDB lineage: Bacteria > Pseudomonadota > Alphaproteobacteria > Rhizobiales > Xanthobacteraceae > Bradyrhizobium. The sequence goes on from NZ_JAFCMB010000011.1 coordinate 86,481, forward strand.
CGCCTGCGCCGCCGTTCAGGAGATCGTTGCCATCACCGCCCAGCAGGGTGTCGTTGCCGCCGCGCCCCTCGAGGAGGTCGTTGCCGGCGCGTCCCTCGAGCCGGTTGTCGCCGGCATCGCCGCCGAGCTCGTCGTTGAATTGCGAGCCGACGAGTGCTTCGACGCCGATATAGGTGTCGCCCTGCGCGTAGCCGCCCTGGCCGACGCGCGATTCCAGGTCGGCGCGAAGGCCGATATCGGAGTTCGCGAAGCTGACCGTGTCGTAGCCGTCGCCGCCCGTGATGTGGTCGGCGCCGTCGCCGCCGTCGATCCAGTCGTCACCGGCACCTGCATCGATGCGATCGTCGCCGCTGGCGGCCTCGATCGTGTCGTTGCCTTCGCCGGCCAGAATGAAGTCGTTGCCGGCCAATGCCTGGATCAGGTCGGCGCCGGCTGTGCCGGCAAGGTAGTCCGCCTTCAGGGTGCCGCGCAGCAGCCCGTTATAGCTGTCGGCGACGGAGGCCATCGCAAAGCCGGTGTCGGTCGCACCGTCGGCGTCGGCGATGCGGTATTCGACCGCAACACGGCCGGTAAAGCCGGCGGCGAAGCGCACGACGATGAACTTCTCGCCGTTCCAGTCGACGATCTCGGCCGTGCCGCGCGGCACGCGCTGGCCCAGAGCAAGCGCGTCCGCATCAAAGACGCCGTCGACGCCGAAGAAGGTCGGCCGGGCGCGGTTCGGATTATCCAGATCGTCATCGATCACGCCGTCGCCGTCGTGGTCGGCCTGCTCGGTGTCGTAGTCGTTCTTCAGGAGGTCGCTGACGCGCAGCACCAGCGGCGCATCGAGCTGCGTCACGAAGCCATCGTCCTGCCCGACAGTCGGATCGTCGTTGGTCGGCACCACGATGATGTCGACATAGCCTTCGGCCTCGCCGTCGGCGTCGTCGGTGACCCTGTAGATGAAGCCCGAGCTCTGGCTCGCATCCCGGTTGGGCGTGAAGACCAGATTGCCGTTGCCGTCATACTCGATCGTGCCGTTCAGCTTCTGACCGGCGTCGCCGCCGAAGATCAGCGCATCGAGCGGCGTCGACAGACGCCAGCCCAAGAGACGCAGCGGATCGCGATCGATATCGCTGTCATTGGCCAGCAGTTCCGAAATCGGAATGACGACCGGGATATCCTCGTTCACATAGATGACGTCGCGGCGCGCGACCGGCGCGGCATCGCCGACATTCTCGAACCACATCGTCACCGTGGCGCCGTCGACCGCGCCCTCATTGTCCCTAACGAGGTAGCTGAAGGTCGCCTCGCCCCAGAAGTCGGCGTCGGGCCGGAAGATGATGGTGCCGTGGTCGGTAATCTCGATATCGCCATGGACGGCGTTGCCGGCGCTCTCGAACTGGACCGAGAAGCCTTCCGGATCGAAATCGTTCTTCAGGAGCTCGATGATCGGAATCTCGATCGCATTGTCTTCGAGGCCGCGCAGGATCGGCAAGGCTACGTCGGTGTAACTGTCGTTGCGTGCGACCGGCAGGTCGTTGACCGCCTGGTAGGCGAGCGTCGCGCGCGCCCAGGCGGTTCCGCCATGACCGTCGTCGACCTGATACTCGAACCACGCATCGCCGTTGAAATCGGTGGTCGGGGTAAAGAGGACCGTGTCGTTTTCGAGCAGCGTCGCATGGCCGCCATGGCTGTTGCGGACGGCCGTGATCGTCATCGTCTCGCCGTCGTGCTCGAGATCGTTGGCAAGCAGGCGTGCGGCGCTGATGACAATCGGATTGTCTTCGCGAATCGGATCGCCGGCATCGGTCGTCTCGAAGCGATCGTCATGCAGGTCCGGTGCGTCGTTGACCGGCGTGACCGCGAAGCTCACGCGGCCCGTCGAGGTTGCGCCACTGGAGTCGGCGACAACGTAGTCGAACCAGGTGTTGCCCCAGAAATAGGAGCGCGGCGCGACATGGATGAGGCCGTCCTCCCCGATCGTCACGGCGACATCGGCATTGGACTGCACCGACTGGATGGTGAGCCCGTCGCCGTCGATGTCCACATCGTTCGCGAGCAGCGTGCTCGGATCGAGCGTGAACGTCGCACCTTCGGCAATCGCACCGGCGGTATCATTATGGGCGACCGGGGCGTCGTTGACCGGCGTTACCTGGATGACGACCTTTGCCTCAGCGCGGCCGCCCTCGGGGGTGTTGGCCACATAGGTGAATTCGGCCGTGCCGTTGAAATTGGCGTTCGGCGTAAAGGAGATGTTGCCGTCGCTCGACAGCGCGACCGACCCGTTCACCGCGCCAATCACCTGGCCGACGATCATGCGATCGCCGTCGAGGTCGTTCGCCAGTAGCCGCTCGACGCGGATCACCAGCGAGCCGTCTTCGGCGACCGTAAAGCCGCTGTCCGGATAGGCGGTCGCGACCGGGCGCACCCGAAGATCAATCGAGGCCGTGGCAAAGCCGTTGTGGCCATCGGCAATCGTGTAGGTGATCGCGGCCGAGCCGTAATAGCCGTTAGTCGCGGTGTAGCGGATGTTGCCCTGGGCATCGATGGTGGCGACGCCGGAAGTCCCAGCGTCGACGCCGATGATGGTCAGCGCGTCGCCATCGGCATCGAAGTCGTTGCGCAGGATGTCGGCCGCCGTGATGACAAGCTCGACGCCGGTCGTGACCGAGAAGAAGCCGTCACCGACGGCTGTCGGTGCGCGGTTGCCGAGCAACTCCCTCAGGGTTTCCTTGGTCCAGGTCACGCCGTCGGCGAAGACGTAGCTCTCGATGCCCTTGGCATCGGTCGAGAGCGCATCGAACACGGTCAGGCTGTCGGCGCTATTGCCGGTGAAGCGAATGATGATGGCTTCGGAGCCGCGATAGAGCTGCTCGACACTGGCATCGGTGGATGCGAAATCCAGGATCTGGACCGTGTCGGTTCCCGACGTGCCGGAATCGGCGATCGTGTCGTTGCCCGCGCCGCGACGGAACGCGTAACTGTCGCTATCAGCTGCGCCGGAGAGCAGGTCATTGCCTGCCCGCGCGGCGAAGCTGTCGGCACCGTCGAAGCCGTAGACGTTGTCATTTCCTGTGCCGTCGATGTCGGACAGCGCGCGGGCCCGCATTGCGTCCCGGTTCCAGATCGTGCCATCGGCAAAGCGTACCGAAAGGCCGTTAAAGGCGTTGTTGGACGAACTCAGGGCGTCGATCAGCACCACGCGATCGCCGGTCCCGGAGAAGCTGAGCACGAGATCATTGCTGTCAGGGCCGGCCCGAACCGCGGAGACCACGTCCGCAACATTGTAGTCGGTCAGGCTCAGGACATCCGTTCCGGAGAAAGCCGCATCGATCCGGTCGTCGCCGTCGCCGCGGCGGTAGACATAGGTGTCGTTGCCGTAGCCGCCCTGGACGAGATCGCGGCCCTTGCCGCCCATCAGCGTATCGGCGCCGTCGGTGCCGATGATGATGTCGTTGCCGTCGGTCGAAAGGCTGGCGAGGATCGCCAGGCGCATGTCGGCGACGGTGAACTGAGTGCCGTCGGAGAGCGCGATCGTCTCGATCCCGGCAGAATTGGCACCGAGGGCGTCAACGATGACGATCTGGTCGGTCGTGCCGGCAAAGCGAATGGCGACATCGTCGCTGTCGGCGGCCAGACGGTGGAAGCTGATCTCGGCGGCGGTATAGCCGGAGATCTCGAGGCGGTCGCCCGTCGAGGACGACTTGTCGTCGATGACGTCGCTGCCGTCGCCACGGGCGAAGCGGTAGGTGTCGCTGCCGGCGACGCCGGACAGGTGATCGTTTCCGAGCCCGCCGACCATGACGTTGGCGCCGGCATCCCCGGTCAGCACGTCGTCATCGAAGCTGGGCGCGCGCGCGATCAGGTCGGCGGTCGTCCAGACCGTACCGTCGGCAAAGCGGATCTGTTCGATCCCGCCGGCGCCGAGCGCGTTCTCGATGGTGACGCGCGCGCCGGTCGACGTGACGATCAGCGTGAAATGGGCCCCGTCCCTGCTCTGCGAGACCGTTATGTCTGATGGCGAGATGTCCGCGGCCAGCGTCAGAATGTCATTGCCGGCGGTATCGTTGATGCGGTCGTGACCGGCCGCGAACAAATAGGTGTCGTCGCCGCTGCCGCCCTCGAGGCGGTCGTTCCCCGCGCCTCCGTCGAGCGTATCCGTTCCCGCGTTGCCGATCAGGGTGTCGTCGCCGGCTCCGCCGGCGAGCGCATTGTCGAAATCATCTCCCCGGATGACGTCATCCCCGTCCGTAGCAATCCGCGCCAGCGCGATGAGAGTAGCCTCGGTCCAGACCGTGCCGTCCGCGAAGGTGACGCGGGAGATGCCCATACCCGGCGCAGCAGGCGAGCCCAGATCGATGCGGTCGCCGGTGCCGACGATCTCGAGCACGAGATTCGTGGCGCCGCGCACAACGCGCACCTCGCTCGCCAGGATGCCGGCGGCAAAGCTGAGCGTGTTGGTGTTGGTGCCGGTGTCGAGGATGGTGTCCTGACCATCACCGCGGGCAAACACATAGGTATCGTCGCCGGCCCCACCCTTGAGGGTGTCGTTGCCGGTGCCGCCGATCAAGGTGTCGGCGCCTGCGCCGCCCTGCAGAACGTCGTTGCCGGCCAGGCCGCTAAGGGTAATGAGATCGTTTTCGAAAGCGACGGGAACGCTGAGCGCGTCGTCGCCGGCCGACCCCGGCAGGGACCGTGTCAGCACCTCGCTCCAGCTCCACGTGCTGCCGTCGGCGAAGGCGATGGTCTCGATGGCGCTGTTGCCGTCGAGCGCGCCGGTCAAGCGGACGCGGCCACCATCATTGGCGATGCGCAATTCGATATCGCGGCCGATCTGCACGACGCTGACGTCGCCCGCCACGATACCAGGGGCGAACTCGATGCGGTCGTTGCCGCCGAGATCGACGATGACGTCGCGCCCGTCGCCGCGCGCGAAGTGATAGATGTCGGTGCCGGTGCCGCCTTCGAGGCGATCATCGCCCTCACCGCCCCTGAACACGTCGGTATCGGTCGCAAAGCTGCCGTCGCCGAACCCGATCACGACGTCATCGCCGGTGCCGCCCGACATGATGTCGCTGCCGCCGCCGCCGATGATATGGTCGGCGCCCTCCTGGCCGGCGACGAGGTCATCGCCGAGACCGCCATCGATGATGTCGTTGTCGGCGCCACCGGCGAGCCGGTCGTTTCCGGCGAAGCCATTGATGGTGTCGTTACCGCCATTGCCGAAGATGCGGTCATTGAGCGCGCTGCCGCTCAGGACATGACCGGTGTCGTCGTCGTTGATGTTGATCGAATTGTCGATGGCAATCGGAACGCCGTCGAAATTCGCCGGTGTCAGCGTCGTGGCGTCGATGCCGAGCAGGCGCAGCAGCACCTGGTCGGGCCCCGACGTCGCGCGCATCATGACGACCGTATCGCTTCCCGATTGCGCCAGCCAGATACCGCCGCCCTCGAAGGGATTCGGATTGCTGGACATCAGGCGGATCACGTCGCCGCCGGCGCCCGCCTGGAAGTCGGTGATGACGTCAGCGACAACAGGCTCCACGCCCTGCCGAACCGGAAGGAAGTAGTAGGTGTCGCGGCCGGCGCCGCTGGTCAGCGTGTCGACGGAGCTGTCGGCCGAAAGATCGCCGAAATGATCGTTGCCGTCGCCGCCCGAGAGTGTGTCGGCCCCGTCGCCGCCCCTGAGATAGTCGTCGCCATTGCCGCCACTGAGCGTATCGTCGGTGGCGCCGCCGACCAGCCATTCGCCGCTGACGGCGACGTCATCGACGAGCTGGGTGCGGATATCGGCCAGCGACAGCGTGACGCCGGCGGCTGCAATCTCGAAGGCTTCGACGAGATCGCCGACGGAAGTCCCCAGACCGTTGCGGACGATGATACGGTCGGCGCTTCCGGAGAAGCGGATGATGAGATCCTGCCCGAGCGCGCCGAAGCGGATCTGCGACAGGCTGTAGCCTTCGATCCGCAACGTATCGGTCGTCGCATCACCGCCCTCGGTGATGGTATCGGCGCCGTCGCCGGCCGCGAACACATAGGTGTCCGCACCGGTGCCGCCGATCAGCGTATCGCTGCCAAGGCCGCCGACCAGGCGATCGTCGCCGGCGCCGCCATTCAGTGCGTCGTTGCCGTCACCGCCGAGCAGGATGTCAGCGCCGCCAAGGCCAGTGAGGCTGTCATTACCGCCCCGCCCTTCGAGGCGGTTCGCCTCGCTTGTTCCGATCGTGGTGTCGGCGCCCTCCCCGCCGGTGAAGGACTGATTCCTGAGTTCATTCACCGACCAGACGGTGCCGTCCGCAAAGGCAATGCTCTCGATGGTGTAGTAATCCGGGTAGCGAAGGACTTCGGTGAGCCTCAGCTCCTCGCCGGTGTCGCCAATCCGCAGCACCAGCGTCCAGGTGTCGACGACGCTGACCTTGACGTCGCCGGGCGCGACGCCGGCGCCGATCTCGATGCGGTCGACCCCGCCAGCATCAACGAGCGCGTCGTTTCCGTCGCCGCGACCCCAGCGATAGATGTCATTGCCAAACTTGCCGAACAGCGTGTCGTTGCCGGTGCCGCCGACGAAGATATTGCCGTCGTTCGCCCCAGTCAGCGTGTCGTCGCCGGCTTCGCCAAGCAGCGTGTCAGTGCCGCCGAAGGCGAACAGGCTATCATTGCCCGCGCCGCCCGCCAGGGTTTCACTTTCGCTCGTCCCGATGATGATGTCGGCGCCCGAAGTCGGCGTCTTCCATCGCGCCGCGATATCGGCAAAGCTCCACACGGTGCCATTGGCAAAGGCGAAGCTCTCGATGGCGGCGGGGGACGATCCGTTGTTGATGGTGATGCGATCGTCGCTGTTGCGGAAGGTGATCGCGAGCGTCGACGAATTGCCGATCAGCGCGACGGTGACGTCGGACGGGTCGATCCCGGCGCCGAATTCGATCCGGTCGATACCCGACGCTTCGGTGATCGTGTCCTGCCCATCGCCGGCGGCGAAGCGGTAGACGTCGTTGCCGGCCCCACCTGCCAGATTGTCGTTGCCCTTGCCGCCGATCAGGATGTCGGTGCCGGCATCGCCGTTGACGGCGTCGTTGCCGCCATTGCCATAGAGCGTGTTGTCGTTGTTGCCGCCGGAGATCGTGTCATTGCCGGCACCGCCCCGGATCAGGTCGTTGCCGTCGAGGCCGGACAGGACGTCGTTGCCGACGACCGAACTCGCGACCGCTTCCGTGCGCGTGAGTTTTACGTTGTCGAGGGAAGCGCCGGTCGAGTCCGCGTAGCCGGTGCTGCGGAAGCCGAGCTGGTTGGTTCCAGCCGCTGCCGTCACCAGGATGCTGGAATGCATCATGGCGGTGTAGCTGTTCGCAAAGGTCGCGACGACGACGCCGTTCCACAGCACTTCGAACGAGCCGTTCGCATCATACGTACGGTTGGCATGGTCGAACTGCACGAGGAGGGTTTCGCCCTCGGTGAGACCGGTGACGTCCTGCACGATGTGCAGGTTGCTGTTGCCGCCTCCCGTGCCGGTTCCGTCGAGATCGAGCCAATAACTGCCGTCGGTCGCGGCGATATTGTTGTAGCCGGAATTGATCTGTTCGAAGCCCTGCGTCGTGCCCGGCTGGGTGCTGTTCACCCTGGTCCAGCCCGGCATGGTGGTTGCCGAGTAGCCAAAACTCTGCGCGGTGGCATCCGCGGCACGTTGCTCGAAGCTTCCATTGACCAGCAGGTTGTCGCCGACAGCCCGCCATTGGACGGTGCCTTCGCCGTTGATTTCGTCCGGGCCGGCAGTGCCGGTCAGCGTGTCGTTGCCCGCGGTGCCGGACATCTGCGCGCCGGTAGCGGCGGTGGTGATCGTGGGCTTGTTCGAATACGCCAGGCGCGCTTCGAGGTCGGCTGCGGTCCACACCGTGCCGTCGGCAAACCGGACTTCGGAAATCACGGCATCGTGGCCGCTACGCGAGACCCAGACGCGATCCTCAGTGCCGGCAAAGGACAGATAGAAGTTGCCCCACAGATCGGACGAATCGCTCAGGACGCTCACCTGAGCCGGATTGATCGTCGCATCGAACTCGATGACATTAACGTCGCCGTAGGGAGAGTCGTAGATTCGATCTTCGCCGAAGCCGGCCGAGAAGCGGTAGGTGTCGTCGCCGCTACCACCATAAAGCTGATCGCCGCCCGTCCCTCCGGTCAGCACATCGTCGCCGTAGGAGCCGGACAGGGTGTCGTTGCCACCGCGTCCTTCGATGACGTCGTTTTCATCAGAGCCGTACATCGAGTCGTTGGTCGCGCCGCCGATCATCGGAGGGCCCTGATCCCCGGACTGGCGCGGATGTTCGATCAGGCTCCAGCGCGCCCTGATGTCGTCGGAATTCCATACCGTGCCGTCGGCAAAGCGAATGTCGTAGTCGCTGTCGTTTAAGCCGCCCTCCAGCGTGATGCGGTCTTCGGTCCCCGCTACGCGCAGGACCACGACTTCCCGGGGAAAATCGCCGCCGGTACGCTCGTGCTCGATGATGATGTCGCCGGACGAAATCGTCGCGTCGAAGACGATGTGGCTGACCTCTCCCCTCTCGTAGATCAAATCCTGGCCGAAGCCGGCCGAGAAGCGGTAGGTGTCCACCCCAAAGTCGCCCTGCAGCAAGTCGTCGCCGGTTCCTCCATCCAATATGTCATCGGCCTGGGAGCCATTGAGGAAATCGTGGCCGCCATAGCCCACGATCAGGGAACCCACACCGTAATTGGCCGACAGCCGATCCCAGCCGCTGGTTCCCAGGATCTCAGAACCCTGGTCGCCATAGAGCTCCACGCCAAGCCATGGCTGAACGCGCGACAGGATGTCGTCGTAGGTCCAGATGGTGCCGTCATCGAAATGGATCTCGTCCAGTTCATCGATCGAGTCCAGCATGATCTGGTCGGTGCTGCCGTCGATGGTGACCAGCACTCCCCAGTAAATGTTGTATCCCTGAAGGCTCAGGTGGACGTCCGCTGCCGCGATCGTCGCGTCGAACTCGACGACATCGCTGTCTCCGCCGTAGTAATACGACATAGAGACGCGATCCGAGCCAAAACCGGCGGAGAAGCGATATGTGTCGTCTCCCAGGTCTCCGAACAGCAGGTCGTTGCCGGCCCCACCGATCAGGATGTCGTTCCCGCTACCGGAAAAGACTTGGTCGTTCCCGGCCGCGCCGATGACGGTTTCATTTCCGGCGCCGCCTTGGATGGTGTCGTCGAAGGCGCTGCCGTTGAGTGTTTGATCGGTCGCATCACCCTCGATCAGGCTGCCGGGCAGTTCGACGGCATTGGCAACCAGTTGGTCGCGCGTCCAGATCGTCCCATCGTCGAAACGGACTTCATCGATGCCGGACTCTTCGTCCCCATAGGCGCGGTGGATGATGATGGAGTCGCCGGTGACGACCGACTTCAGGATCAGGTCATAGCTGTCGTGCGAGAAATAGACGGCGATGTCGGCGGCCGCGATTGTCGAATCGAAAACGATCGCATTCACCGAGCCTTCTTCACGGATCTCATCGATCTCATCGTCGCCGAAACCAGCGGAGAAGCGATAGGTGTCCGCGCCGTCCCCGCCCGAGAGGGTGTCAGCGCCGGCTCCGCCATCCAGCATATCGTCGCCGTCCCCGGCCCACAGGTCGTCGTCTCCCGCGCCGCCGACAAGGGTATCTGCGCCGCCGCCGGAATCGAGATAGTCGGCGGTCGCCGTACCGATCAGCGTATCGTCCGCGACAGCGCCCTGCATAGCGATTCCAGGCGTCGGCACCACCGCGTTGACGATGTCGGCCATCGTCCAGACCGTTCCGTCCGCGAAGCGGATGCCGGCGATTTCCTGGTATTGCTCCTCGCCGAGTACGTAGGAGATCTCGATGACGTCTTCGGTGCCTGTCACCCGAATGAGCAGGGTGCTGGTGAGGCCGCCGCCCTCCCAACGGTCATAGGGGCGCTGCAGCTCGATATCGGCCGGCGTCAGGCTGGAATCGAACTCGATCCAGTCGAGCCCGGTATCGCCGGGCGAGATGACGTCATGGCCAAAACCCGCCGAGAAACGATAGACATTGGCACCTTCGTAGTCCGACATATAGTCGTTGCCGGTTCCGCCGATCAAGATGTCGTCGCCGTCGCCGCCATAGAGCTGGTCGTTGCCGGCGCCACCGATCAGGGTATCGTCGTTGCCGCGGCCATCGAGTTCGTCGTCTTTCGCCGTGCCGGTGAGAGTGTCCGCGACTGTTGCATTCGACGCGTACACGTAGCGATCGTTGTCCGCATAGCCGACCGCCCGGGCCACCATCTGCTGCTTATTGAGCACGGTGCCGTCGGCAAAGCGGATTTGCCCGATCGCATCTAGATCACTGATGGTGATCTGGTCGTCACTGCCGGCGAAGCGCAGCCGCGCCTGCCCGAAGTCGAAGTTGCCGTTGCCATTGTCCCAGACAGTGGCCTCCAGCACGAAATCGTCGATCGAGAGCCCGGAACCGAACTCGATGACGTTGTTGGTGCCGTTCCAAGTGTAGTCTTGAATGACATCCTGGCCGAAACCGGCCGAGAAGCGATAGGTATCCGCACCTGCGTTACCCGTCAGCGTGTCGTTGCCGGCGCCGCCGATGATGATGTCGGCATAGGCGCTGCCGTTCAGGCTATCGTAACCGCCGCGCCCGTCCAGCGTGGCGCCGACTGAATAAGCGGACGCATCGATCAATTCGGCGGTATTCCCGCCGACGAGGCCGTTGCCCGCCACCACGCCAATCGCGGTCAGTCCGCTGAAGTCGTTGGCGGCGACCAGCGCCAGCATGTCGGCATAGCTGAGTGTACTGCCGTCGGCGAAGCGCAGTTGCTCGACCCTGGTCCAGTCGGCGGTGATGCCCCGCTGGATCGTGATCCTGTCGTCGGTCCCCAGGATCGCGATGATGAAGTCTTCGCCGTTGCTGCTTTTCGTCACCTGCAGATCGGCGGCGGTGATGCCGGCACCGAACTGGATCTTGTCGTTACCGTAATTCCAGTCGCTAATCGCGTCCTGACCGTCGCCCCGGTTGAACACATAGGTGTCGTCGCCGCCACCGCCGCGGAGCCAGTCATTGCCGGTCCCGCCGATCAGGGTATCGTTGCCATCGCGGCCATCCAGTATCGTATCGTTACCTGCCCCGCCCGACAGCGTGTTGGCAAACTCGTCCCCGCCGAACGTGTCGTCGCCGGTGGTCTGCGTCAGCGATCGTTCACGCATTTGCGCGTAGCTGAGCGTACTGCCGTCGGCAAAGCGCAGTTGCTCGATCCGGGTCCAGTCGGCGTTGAGAGCCCGCTGGATTGTGATCCGGTCGTCGGTCCCCGCTATCGCGATGATGAGATCTTCGGCGTTGTTGCCTTGCGTGACCAGCAGATCGGCGGCCGTAATGCCGGCACCGAACTGGATCGAGTCGTTACCGTAATTCCAATCGCTGATGATGTCCCGGCCGTCACCCCGGTTGAACACATAGGTGTCGTCGCCGCCACCGCCGCGAAGCCAGTCGTCGCCGGTCCCGCCGATCAGGGTATCGTTGCCATTGCGGGCATCGAGGATCGTATCGTTGCCCGCTCCACCCGACAGCGTGTTGGCAAACTCGTCCCCGGCGAACGTGTCGTTGCCCGTGGTCGGCGTCAGCGACTGTGCAAGCATTTGCGCGTAGCTGAGCGTACTGCCGTCGGCAAAGCGCAGTTGCTCGATCCGGGTCCAGTCGGCGTCGATGGCCCGCTGGATCGTGATCCTGTCCTCGGTTCCCGCTATCGCGATGATAAGGTCTTGGCCGTTGCTGCTTTGCGTGATCAACAGATCGGCGGCCGCGATGCCGGCGCCGAACTGGATCATGTCGTTACCGTAGTTCCAGTCGCTGATGATGTCCTGACCATCACCCCGATTGAACACATAGGTGTCACTACCGCCGCCGCCGCGGAGGTAGTCGTTGCCTGTCCCGCCGATCAGGGTATCGTTGCCATCGCCGGCATCCGTCATCGTATCGTTGCCGGCTCCGCCCGACAGCGTGTTGACAAGATTGTTGCCAACGAACGTGTCGTCGCCCCAGCCGCCTTGAACAAGGCCGGTACCCGTGGCGCTCAAGGTCTGATTGGCGACAACCGTGAAGGGTGCGCCGCCGAGATTGACGCCGGTGAGGCTGGCAGGCGCGACGTTGGCCAGGCGCAGCAGCACCCGCGCATCGGCAAAGCGCTGCGTTCCCTGCTCTGCGAAATAGATCAGCGTATCGGGGCCCTCGGCGCGTACCAGCAGCGTTCCCGGCAGTCCGTTAGCAATGGCAATGCTGAGGATATCGCCGGCATCGCCGCTCTTGAAGTTGGAGACGACATCGACGCCCTCACCCCAGCGCGCGAGGGGCACGAAGACATTGTAGGTGTTCCGTTCCGCCGCGCCGGCGAGTGTCCGCGCGAACAGGCCGGAGCCGATATGCTCGATCGTCCCCACCGTCGACGGATCGACACTCGCAGCCTCGGGGTGGGCAACCGAAACGATCTGGACCCGTTGATCGTTGGTTGCTCCTCCCGTCGCAGCTCCGAAGCCGTACCAAACGGTGGTATCGCCGCCGAAAAGGCCGCCGACGACATCGTAGGACTTGGTGCCGATTTGCGTTCCGTCGACGCTGTAGGTGAAGGTCTTGGTCGCCGCGTCCCAGGCGATAACGACGTCGTGCCAGGCGGCGTCCTCGAGCTGGGCGAAGTCGTGCCGCGGGTCGAAACTGTTGTTGCCGGTTTGGCCGTTGACGACGAACTGGCTGAAATCGGAGGCCTGCCCCGAGGTGTCGAAAATGATCCCGAACGAGCCTGGAACCAGCGCGCCCATCCCCCCGCCGCCGGCACCGGTGACCGCGCCGGGTCCGGTGTTCTGAACCGCAAAGGAGAAGCCATCGGCGCCGCCTTCGTTGGCGCCGAAGAACATCTTCGTCTTCCAGACGACGCTGTTCGCAAGGTCGACGGTCCCCCAGACCGCGCCTACCATGTTGCCGGAGTTCGGTGTCAGCTGATAGGTGCCGTTCCCCAACGAACTGGCCGAGCCGACGACCGCGGGACCGCCAACCGGCTGCGTGACGATCTCATGGAGTGCAAGGCCGATCGTCGAGGATGCCGACGTGCCGCCGCCGCCGGATCCCGGATTGGCATCCGCGAAGATCGGATCGGCAAAGGGATCGGTCGAGGGGCTGGTGGGATGGAGCACGCGCTCGGCGGCGTCCGGCGTCAACGCGCGCGCCAGTAGCGTCGCCGCGTTCCACTGCGTGCCGTCGTTGAAACGCACCACGTCGATCTGCGGCGCACTCGCCGTCGCCTGGCCGATAATCGTCAGCCGGTCGTCACTGCCGACCAGGCGCAGCACGATATCGCCACCGTCGCGGATGACGACGACGTCGGCCGGCGCAATGCCGCTCGCGATACGCAGCGTATCGTTGGAGCCCGTCCAGTTCGCCCCTTCGCGGATGGTATCGCGGCCGTAGCCGCGCCCGAAATGGTAGGTCGTGTCGCCGATGCCGCCGGCGAGCACATCGTCGCCCGCGCCGCCATCGAGTGTAGCGGTGATATCGATCTGCGAGCCGAAATCGATCGTATCGGCGCCGGTCCCGGTCGAGGCGGCCGCATGCGAATAGATGTCAGCGAGCTGCCAGACCGTGCCATCGGCGAATTCGAACTGCTCGACGCCGTAGTCGGTCGAGGCGTTGCCGCCGCGGAACATGTCCTTCAGTGTCAGGCGGTCATCGCCTCCGGCAATGCCGATCACGAGGTCGCTTGGGCCGACCGACAGGATGCGGATGTCGCTCGGCAGGATGCCGGCTGCAAAACGCACCTTATCGACCTTGGACGCATCCGAGATCTCGAGGTCGGAGATCGTGTCCTGCCCGTCGCCGCGCCCGAAATAATAGATGTCGGCGCCGCTGCCGCCTTCCAGCAGATCGGCGCCCTTGCCGCCGGTGATGACGTCGGCCCCTCGGCCGCCCTCGAGGCGATCATTGCCGAGGCCACCAAAGATCTCCGAGCCGATGCCGGGGGTCGCGATATCGGCGGGAACGATGACGTGGTCGTCGCGATCGGTTGATCCGAGCGAGGCGGCAATTGCCCGGTAATTCAGGCTGCGGCCATCCGCAAAGAGCAGCTTCGCCACGACCGGATCGGTGTCGCCGGGCGGATCGACCAGCGTGATGCGGTCGTCGGTGTCGCGGATCGACAGCACGATGTTGCCGTCGGCGTCACGGGTGGCGACGATGTCTTCCAGCGCAATGCCCGCGCCGAACACCAGCGTCCCCTTGCCGTCGGCCGAGCCGTTGCTCTCGATGCGGTCCTGCCCGTCGCCGCGTCCGAACCGGTAGATGTCGTCGCCGCCGCCGCCGACGATGACGTCATCGCCGCCGCCGCCCGCGAAGGTCTCGTTGCGCGCGGAGCCGATGATGCGGTCGTCCTGCCAGGTTCCGACCGCAGCCGCCATGTCGCGGAGCTGGTCGAGGGTGAATGTCGTGCCGTCGCTGAAACGAACGGTATCGACGCCGCTCCAGCCCGCGGTGTAGCGCAGCACGATCTGGTCGGTGGAATCGGCGAAGGACAGTACGAGTTCGTTGCGCGCCGGATCGATCTGCGAAACGCGCAGTTCGTCGGGCCGATAGCCAGTGATGCCGAGCGTGTCGTTGCCGGAATTGTCGTCGATGACGTCGCGGCCGTCGCCGCGCGTGAAGCTGTAACTGTCGTCGCCCGCGCCACCGCTCAGCGCGTCGTCGCCGGTGCCGCCCGAAAACGCGTCCGCGCGGCCGCTGCCGACGATGATGTCGTTGCCCGCGCTCGCCTGGCTGGCGATCGCCGCCTGCACCAGCGTCGCCGCATCCCAGACAACGCCATTGGCGAATTCGATGCTGGGCAGGCTGCCGCTGCCGAGCGCGCCCTTGATGACGAGCTGGATGCCCGACGAGAACGCGACGATCAGGTCGGAGGAACCGATCGCCGCGAGCCTGACGACGGCATCGTTCGAGGCATAGGCCTCGAGCACCACCGTGGCGCTGGTGACGCCGGAGGGCATCTCGACGCTGTCGATGCCTTCCAGCGCGCCGATGGCGACGCGCGAGTTCTGGCCAAGGATGAGCCGGTCATGCCCGGCGCCGGGATGCAGCGGGCTGTCTGTCGGCAATTCGCGTAAGTCGACCCGGTCCTGGCCGGCGTTCGACAATCCGTCGCGGATGATGCCGCGCACCTCTTCGATCGACAGCGTCGTTCCATCGGCGAAGACGAAGCTCTCGACGGGTTTGGCGCTGTAGCCGGAAAGGATGGCGAGCCGGTCGGTGCCGTTGCCGATCGTGATCAGCAGGTCGCCGTCAATGTTGCGGAACTGGACCAGCTCGGGCGTGATGCCGTCGCCGAACACGACCTTGTCGATTCCGCCGGTGTCGTAGACGCTGTCGCTGCCGTCACCGATGCCGAATTTGTAGGTGTCGTTGCCGAGCCCGCCCTCGAGCGCGTCGAGGCCCGCGCCCCCCGCGAGCGTATCGTTGCGGTTGTCGAACCCGATCAGGTGATCGTCGGCCGCGGTGCCGGTCAGCATGCGGTCGATGATGGCTTCAATCGACAGAATCCGCCTGTCGGCGAACTCGAACTGCTCGACACGGGTGGTCGACAGGCCGTTGACGATGGTCAGGACATCGAGGCCGCTGCCGAGATCGATGATGAGGTCGTTGCCGTTGCGGCGGACGATAATGTCCTCGAGGCGCACGGAGGCGCCGAACACCACGCGGTCGATGATGCCGGCCGTGTCCGGCCGCTCATTGATGCGGTCGAAGCGATAGCCGGCCGAGAACGCATAGGTGTCGGCCAAATTGCCGCCGTTGAGCGTGTCGTCGCCCTGGCGCCCGTCCAGCACGTTCTCCTGATCGAGCAGGCCGGTGATGGTATTGTCGCCGCGGTTGCCGCCTGCGATCTGCAGCCGTTGCTCGACATCTGATATCGTGACGATGGTGCCGTCGAAGAAGCGGAACAGCTCGACGCCGTCCTCCGCATCGCGGAACTGGTTGCGGATGCGCAGCGTGTCGGTGCGCCCGGTGAGCGAGATCAGAAGGTCGTTGCCGTCCTTGGTGTAGACGACGTCGGCGGTGGTGATGCCGCCGCCGAACTGGACCACGTCGTTGACGGGCACCTGCATGCCGCGCCGGTCCGCCCAGCTCGCACGCACGCGGCGGTCGATGATGACGTCTTCGCCATAGCCGGCGTCGAACTTGTAGGTGTCGCCGCCGTCTCCGCCGGTCAGCGTGTCGTTGCCGGCGCGCCCGTCGAGGGTTTCGGCGAAATTCGAGCCGGTGATGGCGTCGTCGCCATTGGTCCCGACAAGGTCGATATCTTCCGGATTGACGTCGAGGAACGACACCGCGCGGTCGGTGAAGACGAGGTTTTCGACCGCAAAGGTCTGACCGGCGTCGCGCACATACTGGTTCTCCAGCACGAAACGCTGGCCGGTCGAACGGACCGTGATGATCAGGTCGAGCGCGGTGCGGGTGAAATCGACGTCGGTCGAGGCGATGCCGGCGAGAATGAGCTGGTCGTTGCCCGACGAGTCGAGGATGGTGTCGTTGCCCTCCCCGATCGCGACATAGTAGACGTCGTTGCCGCCGAAGCCGATCAGGCGGTCGTTGCCGGCGCCGCCTTCGATGGAATCCGACAGCTCCTCGTAGCCGTAGATCGTGTCGTTGCCTGATGTCGCGGCGATGTTGATGTAGTGCTGGGCCAGCTTGAAGCCGGTCCAGGTGGTGCCGTCGCCGAAGACGATGTCCTCGATGAAATTGATGAAGCCGAGGATCGGGACCGTGTCGAGAAAATCCTGCAGCACGACTTCATCATTCGTGCCCTTGACGCGCATGCGCAGCGTATCGGTCGCACCGTCGCGCAGGAAATCCAGGTCGGTCCAGCGGATCTCGTCGATGAACTTGAGCTTGTCATGCTGCGGCGGATCGAACAGCCCGGGTATAGCGTTGTCGATGATGACGTCGCGGCCGTAGTTTCGACCATAGATATAGGTGTCGTCGCCTTCCTTGCCGGAGAGGAAGTCGTCTCCCGCCCCGCCATCGAGGGTGTTGGCGTTGATCATGCCGTAGATCGCGTCGTCGCCAGTGGTCTTGGCGTTGAGAAGGACTTGCTGGACGATCTGCTTGAAATCGAGGGCGGAGCCGTCGTCGAAGGTGAAGCGCTCGATCAGGTTCGGTGCGACATAGTCAAGGCCGTCGCTGCCGCCCATCGCCTCGGAGAACAGGCCGAGCCCGGTCTTGATGCCGGCGAACTGCCCGATGATCTCGAGGGTGTCGCCGGTCGGGTTGCCGTCGTCATCGAGAATGACGATCTTGAGATTGGCGCTTTCGCCGTCGCGGATCAGCTTCAGGTTTTCGGTCTTGATGCCGGCCTTGAAGCTGAGGACGTCGATGCCGGCCTTGACCGGCCCGAACGAGAAGTTGCCGAGATCGTCGATAACATCGTCCCCGTCGCCGGCCTGGAAGACATAGATGTCTCCACCAGCGCCGCCGCTCATATAGTCGTTGCCCTTGCCGCCCCAGAGGATATCGGCCGAGCCCGAGCCCATCAGGCTGTCATTGAACAGTCCCGCGGCGCGCTCCCGGTCGAGCACTTCCACCGACATGCGGAAGCGGTCCCAGGCCACGCCGTCGGCAAAGACGATGGCGCTGACGCCGGAATCCATCCGCTTGCCGTTGGTCAGGAGCTCATTGAGTTCGCCCTTGAACTGGTCGGTCAGGCGGATGGTGTTGGTGCGGCCGCGGATCTGGAGGATCAGGTCCTCGCCGTCGCGGATTGCCTTGACGTCGCTGGACAGCACATCGGTGAAGCGCAGCTGGTCGCCGTCGCCGTGGTCTTTGTCGTCGATGAAATCGTCGCCGGAATTGCGGCCGACGAAATAGAAGTCCGCGCCAAGCCCGCCGCGCAGCGTCTGAGTGCCGTCCGTCATGTAGAAGTAGTCGGCAGAATCGGTGCCGTTGACGATGGTGTCGCCGGCCGCGTGGGTGATGATGCGCTCGTCGCTGATCGACAGCGCGTGGGCAACACCGCGGATGTCGAGATCGACACCGACGGTCTCGAAGGCCGGCAGCATCATCTGCATGATGAAGGCCTGGTCGACGGCGAGCGTGCTGCCGGCGAGGTTTCCTTCACCCGCGGGACGATAATCCGGATAGACCTGCGCCAGGATCCCGTTCCACTCGGCGAGGTAATCGAACACGGCATCGTCGGCGTTGCTGGCCGGCGCGCCGGCGAAGATCGCCTCGAACATCGGGGCGAGTTCGCGGTTCGTGTTCGGTTTGTAGCTGTCGGAGGCGATGTCGTATTTGACGCCCTGGAAGAAGTCCTTCAGCCCGCCCTGGATGGCGACACGGACCGCATAGCGGCGCGAGGTCGCGATATACTGCTCCATGACCGGCTGCAGCATGTCGATCATGGTCGCGATGCCGGAAACATATTGCGCCGGGTCGGTCGAAAGATTGGCGCTGCCGCCGGGACCGACGGCGTAGGCGATGTGGCCGGTCGCATTATCGAGATGCGCCGTCAGCATCTCCGGACGGAAGTCGACGCCGCCCAGCGAGGTCGCGAAATGGAACTGGGCGGGGGTAAGCATTTCGACGCGATAGGTGGAATCGTCGATCGAATTCACCTCGTCGAGCGTATCGAAATCGATCGCATAGTTGCGCAGGTTGAATTCTCTGGAGTCGCCGGTCTTCCATTCCAGTTCGATGGCGCGATCGAGATTGCGCGCCCAGACGTAGAAGGTGCCGTCCTGGTCGGTGACTTTAACCGTGTAGTCGACGGCGATGCCGTCGGTGAAGCGCACGCCGATCTCGTCGACCGGAAGGTCGGCATAAGGGTTGAAGCCGATCTCTTCGGTCCGCCATTCGGTGCCGGTGGGATGCGCGAGCGCTAGAATATCACCCCTGGTAGCATAACTGGTCGCAGAATTGGACGCGAGCTTCCACGTACCGTCCGCCTGCTTGATGCCGTAGTCGATGATGACGGCGCGTCCGTTCAGGACGCCCATCAGATAGGGCGCGGCCTCGCGGTGGGTCACCGCTTCGTCGCGGTCCGACGGCGACCAGGTCTGCTCGAGGCGCCAGCCGGCACCGGACGCCGCTGCTTGCGCCAGCACGTCCTGCATCGTCGCGCGCGCGATCGGTTGTCCCTGCGCGTCGAGCACCGGCGCGCCGGAGGCGAGCGTCCAGTAGCCGCCCTGGGCGTCCTCGACATAGACGCCGCGGTCGAGCAGCACGGCCTTGCCGTTGCCGTCGAGGCCGACCAGCACCGGCGTCAGCTCGCGCGTCTCTTCCAGCGCCGCGCCCCAGGCGCCGAGCACGTCACCGACCTGCGCGACCAGCGTACGTATCTTCGGCGTGGTCATAGCCGCGGCGGTGGACGTCACCAGTTCGCTGAACGCGATATCGTTCGCCATGGTGATGGCGAGGTTGGTTATCCGCCCAAATCCCTTGACATCCAGCGTCGAGCTGGATTGCCAGTCGGCCAGGCCGGACTCGCCGCCATATCTCGTATCGGTATCGTTCGAGGCCAGAATGGCGTCGAACATCTGGCGCACGGCACCATCTTCGAAAGTGACGTCGCCGACGCCGGTGAGTCGCGCGCCCTGCGGGGTGACAACGTCGATTGCGGTCGCGCCGAGATCGAGGGTGACGATGCCGAGTTGGTCGAGCGTCTTCAGCTCGCCGGCATCGGTCACGCCATCGCGGTCGTAGTCCTGCCAAACCCTGAGTTCGGACCACAGCACATCCGCAGCCGTGATCTTGCCGTCACCATTGGAATCGAGCGCCGCGAGCTGGGCAAAGCCGGACTGGCCGACCCCGCCGAACATTTCCGAGATGTCGTCGATCCCGCCATTGCCGTTGAGGTCACGGACCAAAAAACCGTCATCGCCGCTCAGCCAGCCGGTGCGCTCGGCGAACAAGTCGCCGTCGATGTCGAAATAGACCTGGCTGACCCCGATCTCGGTTGTCTCGATGCCATCACCATCGAGATCGATCACCAGCGGATCGGTGCCGGTGAACCACCTCATGCCCTTGGCAAGTCGCGTCGCGGCCGCGGCCAGGGTCACCGCCTGATCGATCAGCACGTTGCCGCCATACTCCGCGGCGATCGCAATGCCGTACACCCCGAGGAGCGGTTCGAGCATCGTCATGAGATTGGCGATCGGATTGACCCCCTTGAACACCATGCCGAAGTCGCCCTGGCCGGTGAGTTGGGTCTGGTTGAATCCGATATAGCTGCCGATGAGGTCGAAGTTCTCAACCTTCATCCAGCCCTTGAGGATTCCTTGCGCATCGAGGGCCTGCTGTGCCTTGTAGGACTCGCTCGGTGTGGCGCTGAACACCGCCGTAAACAGCTGGTCGAACTGGTTGGTGACGAACATGTCCAGCCCACCGTTGCCGTTGGGCCGGAAGGCATAGGTCATCCACGGGAATAAATGGTCGAAGTAGATCGAGCGCGCCGGATCGAATTTGCCACCGCCCGCACCCACCGAGACCGCGAAGTTGGCCATGCCAACGGCAGCACCAATGCCACCGAACGCCACGAGGCCAGCAATGCCACCCTCGGCATTGCCGCCGGTCAGCGTCAATCCATAGAACTGGAGGACGTCATGGTGCTGCGCGTCCTTGACGACGGTGTTAGCTGAGTACCAGATGTTGTCGGCATTCGCAGCGCTGTCTTCCACCGCCTGGCCGGTGGAGTTCATCACGTCGCCGTAGATCTCGCCACCATTGGACGTATTGAAGATGAAGTCCCTGCCCATTCCCCCGATAGTGATGGCGCGATCACCGCCAAACGCGATCACGACGTCGTTGCCATCGCCGCCGTCGAGCTTCAGCCGAAGATCCTTGATCGCCCGATCACTCTCCGGATCGTCCGGGTCGACCAGAGCGCCAGCCTTGATGAAATCGCCGTTGTACCCGATGATGACATCATCGCTGCCCTTACCGTTGACCTCATCGTGCGAGAACCCCGTCATCCAATCGGTGCCCAGCGTGCCGTCGGAGGAGGTGAGATCGAAACCGAACGCTTTGAGGAAGGACTGGCCCATCGCTTCGGTCGGCGTCAGGTCCTTCTGCTGGTCGACAAGGGCATAGATCCGTTCAAAGAACGGGTCGAATGCCTGCGGAGCTTGCTTATAGAGATATTCCCCGAGTTCCGCGCCCTTAAAGTGACCTACGATTCCACCCGCGACCCCAGCCAGCAGCGTCCCAACGATTCCGCCGAACCCTCTGAGGATCAATCCGTGCGCCGCTACGGCGAGGGCGCCGCCTCCCACGCCACCAGCCGTTTCAAAAATGTATCTCGCCCATATGGTATTGGCTTCCTTGATCTTGCCTTGCTGCCGCAACTCTTCCGTCGTCGCGGCCGTGGTGGCGAACGTAATCACGTCACCGATGATGCCGAGTTTCTTGGCGACCAGGAACGCGCCGCCGATGACGCCGCCGGCGATCGCGAATTTGGGTGTAACCCCGCCATCGATATTGCCGAGTATCTTTTGGGCGCTCGATGGATTGAGCTTGGTGAGCTTGGCGTCGTTGAGGATGACGCTCCTGAATTTGCTGCCTGCCTGGCCGAGCGACGCCAATTGCCCTGACGCCGAAAACGTGTTGCGCCACTGGATGTACTGCGCCTTTGAAAGGTCGCCGTTTGCAACGCGCTGGCCGAGGAATTCCCACGAGCCCACATAGGGCTCCTTGTACATATTTGCGGCCGCGAGATTCCGGAAATTGTTGGTTTTGGCGCCCGAATCCAGCAGGCCCGACTCTAGTCTGTTGTAGAAGTTCGTATCGTCGGTCAGAAGACGGAACACGGAACCGTTCGGCGCGATGGTACGCATCGCCGCCTTTGCGTCCGAATCGACGCCCTGCATCAATTTTTCTATCGCCACATCGCCGAGTTGGCCGCCCGCCCCTGTAGGCAGGCTAAAGTTTGGAACCACGACCTTGCCCGCTTTGGTCATGATCCAGTTCGTCAAGGTTTCACCGAGACCGAACTTCCTCTCCAGCTCTTTAACAACGTTGTCCGGGATGATGACGCGACGCGTGCCGTCGAATTTGGTCAGGAGATCCCATGCGGCCTGCCTTCCGGACACGAAGAGATTATAAAGTGAGCCGGTATCGACGATTAGAAACTGTTCCGCAGCCATCGCTCGTTCCCTTCAGTCCCGCACGAACATCTTGCGCGCGCGAATGGACTCCCATGCCTCCGGAGAATCCAAACTGTCGATCTTACCCATCGCAATTGCGCGCAAGAGACTGTGCACACCGAGATGGCCGCGATTGATCAGCCCATACTTGGCCGTGATCGCGTCCTCAAGCGGCGTCACGACATCCCTTAGAAGGTCGTCGTCGATACCGGCAAATTCGCCCCGCTTGACTACTTCCTTGACGACGTCCCAATAGGCGGAGTTCGCCATCAAGCCGCGGGCCATCCACATCACCTCGTCCGCCGTCGCTTTCGTAGTCAAGATGCCGCTGCGGTCGCCCGCCCGTTGAAAGAACCGATCTTCCAGAAAGGCCCGGGCCTCCGGATCGTCGACGCCGGAAATCGCGCCGCCGCCAATCCATCGCGCGAGCGTGACCGCAAGGTTCAGGAGCAGAGGATCACGTGTGGAGTCGAGCGGCGGGAACGGGACCGCGCCGCAGAAATCGTGAGCAAATGTGGTGGGCCTGCGATCTGGCGCACGCCAGTTCCTGCGGGCAACGAAGTCGGCCAGCATTCGCGCAATGACATTGACTTCTTCGGGTGTGAAATCGCCATGCACACCAACACGATCGAATGCCTGTCCCGCCGCTTCATCAGCCCGGAGAAAAGCTGTCAGTTCGAGCAATTCGTCGATGCTCGTCGGTTCGAACATCTTCTCTGGTGGAGGCGACGACTCGTCGGATTCAGGACTCATGCTATTAGCTCCACGGGTGGAGATTGGCGTGACCCTGGAAGGCGTGCCACTTTGCAGCGACCCGGCGACTCCCACGGTGGCGACCGCGCGCAGAAACTAGGTTGAAGAACATCATGCGCTCTCGCCTTTGTTCCCAGCCTCCCCCACCGGCTTGACCTTCATCTTCTCCAGCACCGCCGGATCAACGAGCTGGCTCACGATCGGATGAATACGAACCGGCTTGTCCTTCACGACCTGCTTGAAGTTCGCGAGCACGGCGGTGGCGACCTTTTGCGAGGGGGCGATGACGTCGAGCAGCCAGGTGGTCTCGCCGCTGTTCCAGTCCTCGGCCTTGAGGCGGACCGGGAACACGCGGGCCTGGATCTGCTCGCGGATCTTGGCGTCGACCTCGTCGGAGACGCTGGCCCAGATCGCGATGCCGGCGGTCTCCTCCATCTTGCCTTCGCCGCCCGATTTCGCGATCGCGATGCGGTCGCGGGTCATCGGCTCGACCACCAGATGCATGACGTCGGCGAGCGTCTGGTTGCGATAGCGCGGCAGGTTCAGCATCGCGAGGACCACTTCGCCGACGCTGGCCTGGATCCGCGTCTTGAACGCCGTGATTTGCGCCAGCACTTCCGGATCGAGCGCGCGGGCCTCCGGAGCGGCCTCCCCGGCCGGAACTCCGCCCTTGATCCCGTTCAGAACCGGCTTCTCGGCTGCTGCTGACGTTCCGTTCGTGCTCTTTGCCACGGGCTCTCTCCTCTGCTTTTCAATCCGCCCGGTCGGGGCGTGTCGTTGTCAGGGGAGATATGAGCTTGCGGCCGGGTCGCGCGCGGGTCAAAGCCCGCCATCGACCAGACCGCAGATTGGCCGGCATTTTTAGCCGGCGGCACCTTCCGTTAGCATGGCGGCAAGTGGACGCCCGACCGGTTCGGCCTGTCTGGCCGAAACCGTGGATGCGCGCGCGTCGTCCTGCCGCCTATGGTCGGAAGTGGCCCCACCACCCCTGTTCCTGTGCGTTCATGGAACATTAATATTTTTACAACCTCAAGACGAATTCGCACTTCCCACCAAAAAACATTTCGCGACTTGTCCGCAGGTTACGTTTTGTGTCTGTTTTGTCTACCGGTCCGGTGCCGGGCTTCGGGTTCCACTCGAACGAATCGGCGCGCGGTGCGGTAAGCAACGCGGTTTTCGCATTGGGGCGATGGATCGATCGTGCTGCGATATACGGCTGGATATAGCGCTCCGACGACTGGAATTTGCCAGCGCACGCGGCGCTGTTGGCATAATATTCTCTTCAGGCCAGCTGCGTAGGGCGGGTTCTCTTTAACCCGCCACTTGGATCGCGAGATGGCGGGTTAAAGCCAACCCGCCCTACGCGAGCTCCAGGATGGGAATCAGCAGCGGGTGAGATAACGGCAGACAACTTCG
Organism: Bradyrhizobium sp. AUGA SZCCT0176; assembly: GCF_018130145.1. GTDB lineage: Bacteria > Pseudomonadota > Alphaproteobacteria > Rhizobiales > Xanthobacteraceae > Bradyrhizobium. Next base: position 110,803 of record NZ_JAFCMB010000011.1, read on the forward strand.
CGAACGAAGCGCAGACGGTGGTTGGCATAGGCGCGGCCGCCATAGAGGCGGAAATCGACAAAACTCACATAGGCCACGACGCCCTCGGTGATTGACATCGTGTACTTACACAAGAATACAGGGTTCAGCTTCGCCTCACACTGCGTTGAGAAAAACTCGTCATCGTATCCGCCGATATAGTTGGAGTAGCTGGCGACGCCCCGGTAATGCGCCAATCCTTCAAAGCTGTCGTCTTGGCGATTCGGCGCGGACCGCATAACATTGGCGCGCGCAAATTCGGCAAAGTCAGCGTGCGCGCTGGTTTTGATCTGGACGACAGTCTCCTCGGCACGCATGCGATGGCCGGCGGTATTCTGATCGATACCGTCTCGCCGCGCCTTCGCCGCCACCGCCACGCTCCAGGCTTCGCCGCTGCCGCCAACGAACATCAGTAGGACGTCGTCGGATTTGAGCAGCGGTGGCAGCGGGCCCTTGCTGCTAGGCGGTGCGCTCTCCACGAAGACCACATAAGCCCGCGGCACGACCAGATCCGGGAAGTTTGCCTTGCCGACAGCGTCGTTGACGAGGCTGATCCGGATCGGGGTCATGTCGAGCGAGAAGTGGAGGTATTCCGCCCGACCCCGATTGGGCACCTCGTCCGCATGAGCAGGATCGGGGCAGAGGCCGCCCAACACTCTCAACGCGACCACCGCAACAAGCGCCAGCTGCGTAAGGCGGGTTCTCTTCAACCCGCCGCTTGGATCGCGAGATGGCGGGTTAAAGCCAACCCGCCCTACGGGAGCCAGGCCAGCTGTTGCCGATCGCGTCACGCAAACCTCCGATCCGGCCGCACCACGAGCGCCCACCAGAACGCAGCGGAACAAATGCCGCCAATGGCGGCGGCACTTGTAAAGAAGATGAGATCGCCTGCGAGATCGGAGGTTTCGGCGGTCCCTTGCCCGATGCCGATGAACGGCGTTGAATGAAAAAGCAGTTCGGCGGCGAACAGGCTGATCAGGAAGGATACCCACCATCCTCCTGAGCGTTTCAACAGCCAGTACGATTTCGGCCACTCGATGCACAGGCCGATAACCATCGCGAAGGCCAGTGCGATGAAGCTGCCGACGAACCATACGGCCGAAACAAATTCCGCGACGCCAGTGAAGTCACGACGGCCGGATTGGAGAAGGCCAACTGCCGCAAACCCCACTGCAAATATCAATGGCGACACTATTCCCGTCAACAAAATCGCAGCAAGGCCACGTCCGACGAGAGCGAGGCGTTTCATTCGTGTCCCCGACCCGACCGGCCGAACAGCAGCGGCATGGTTCAGACCTCCGGATATTCTGCATACAACATGCCCGCAATTCCATCCGCCTTGGCGCGCGACGGTGACGGGAAAGCGTCGATTCGTCGCCCGAGGATGAAGTTAGCCATCACATCCACGGGTTGTAAACGAGAACGCGGAGCGAGCCCTAACTTTCCGTGAATGGAGACGAGCAATCTGCTGCCGTGGGCAAGGACAAGAGCCCGTTACCCATCTGCGAGCTTCGCGCCGGCGCCTCGCACGCAAGCACAATCTTGCGCCCCGCCTGCGACAAATCAACCCGACGGGCAAATCGGTGCTGATTTTCGGAAATTATGTCAAGCCCCAGACTAAAAAATATTTCTGTTTACCGGAAGGAAAATCAGGTGCATATGTTTGCCCATCCCGTCCTACTCAGAAGGGCGTCGGCCGTCGTCACGGACGTTGGGCGGGTTGCGATGGACGCTTGTTTACGCTGAGACGATGGGCGTGGATTAAGCGTACGGCAAAACCGTGTGGTCCTGGCGCCCGTTGCAGGCGTCAAGCGGTCGGGTAGGCGAGAGCTGAACCGGCAGCGACGGAGTCAACCAAGAACTCGTCTCCGGGGAGATCACGGCATAAGCCGTAAAGCCATTGCGCAGGGAATGTCGGATGTTCTCCGCTGCCCTGTATGCTCGTGTGCAGCCTACTTAGCACTAAACGCACACGGGACCGCGGGTGCAGCGCGCATCCGGCATTCCCTGCGCCCTCTGTCTTGAGAGGGCGGGAAGGTTCTGGCAAAGCTCGGGCGCAATGCGCCGCGAGAATGCGAAACTGCGTTTTGGATGATGGTGGCACAAACAAACACCGCCGTCGTCCCGGCCTTGAGCCGGGACCCATAACCACAGGAAGAAGTTTTGCGAACGGTCTCTGTTACCGCGTCTTCATCGAGAGGTCACGCGGTATGGGTCCCGGCCTTCGCCGGGACGACGTGAGAGATGATCACCCCCCTCATCGCTCCCTGCCCGCCTCGTCGAGGGCCTGCATGATCGGCGAGAGCAGATACTGGATCACCCGCCGCTGGCCGGTCTTGATCTCGGCCTGCACCGAGAGGCCGGGACCGAGCGCCTGCTTGCGGTCGCGAACGCGGATGCTGGTCTCCAGCAGGCGGATGCGGGCGGCATAGACGAGGCCGGGCTGGATCGGCCGGTTCTTCTCGTCGCGCTGCGGCCCGTTCGATTGCGATTGCGACAGGTCGATCGCATCGCGGCTGATGCCCTCGACGATCCCCGGCACGAGGCCATGGTCGGTGAAGGGGAACGCCTCCAGCTTGACCCGCACCGGCTGGCCTTCCCGGATAAAGCCGATGTCCTTGTTGAGGACATGGGCCTCGACCTCGATCTCGGCACCATCAGGGACGATGATCATCAGGGCCTGCGCCGGCTGCACCACGCCGCCGATGGTGGAGACGGCGAGCTGCTGCACCGTACCAGTGACCGGCGCGCGCAGCTGCAGAAACTCGCGGCGCCGCGTGGTCTTGCGCAATTCCTCGGCCGCGAGCTGCGCCTTGTCGCGGGCCTGGACCAGCTCGGTCACGGCGGTCTTGCCAAAAGTCTCGCGCAGCTTGCGGATCTCGGCCTCCAGCGAGCTCATCGCCGCGCGCGCCTTCACCGTGTTGGCAAGCTGCACGTCGATATTCTGGATGTGCTCGATGCGCTGCTGCTCGTATTCGAGCAGCTTCAGGCGGGCGTAATTGCCCTGGTCGGTGAGCTTCCGGCGGGCTTCGAGCGACTGGTCGACCAGCGGGAGCGTGAGCCGGAGCTTGTGGATTTCGACCTCGGTGGACGCGAGTTCAGCCGCGCGCTGCGCGATCTGCTGGCGCAGGCTGGCGATCTGCGCCTCGTACTCCGCGATGCTGGTGCGGACGAACTGCTCCTCGACCGCGACCGTCGCGGGTGGTGCGTCTTCCGGCGCGGCGAAACTGGTCGGATGACCGTCGAGATAGGCGAGCAGCGCGGCGTTGCGGGCATGCACGAGCCTGGACGCCAGCAGGTTCTGGCGCGCCTGCTGTTCGTCGGCGGTCGCAAGCGTCGGGTCGAGTTCGACGAGCGGCTGGCCCTCCTCGACATGCTGGCCGTTGGTGACATGGATGGCGCGCACCTGGCCGATTTCCATCGGCTGGATGGTCTTGACCTTGCTGGACGGGATGATCTTGCCGCTCGCCACCGCCACGACGTCGACGGTGCCGATGATCGACCAGACGAGACCCGCCGTGAAGAAGGCGCAGGTCATGAGCAGCAGCATGCGCAGCCCGGGACTCGCTGGCTTCTCCATGATCTCGAGGGCGGCGGGCAGGAACTCGTGATCGGAGATCGGCCGCTTGTTGCGATCGGCCTCGTTCTGCATGCCCCAGCTCGCCCGCAGCACCGCCCAATGCTTGGCGAGCGTCGGAAAGCGACCGGCCAGCCACGCCATCATGTGCCGAGCCCCATTTGCTTGGTGTAGAGCTGCGCATAGCGCCCACCCGATTGCAGCAGCGTCGCATGATCGCCGATTTCGGTGATCTCGCCGGCTTCGACGGTGACGATCCTGTCGCACTTGCGGACGGCGGACAGGCGATGGGCGATGATGATGACGGTGCGGCCGCGGGCGATGCCGGCGAGGTTATGCTGGATGACTTCCTCGCTCTCGGCGTCAAGCGCGCTGGTCGCCTCGTCGAGGATCAGGATGCGCGGATTGCCGATCAGCGCCCGCGCAATGGCGATGCGCTGGCGCTGCCCGCCCGAGAGGTTGCCGCCGCGTTCGTCGATCACGGTGTCGTAGCCATGCGAGAGCGCGAGGATGAACTCGTGCGCGCCGGCGAGCTGGGCGGCGGCGATGACGCGCTCCATCGGCAGGGTGGTATCGGCCAGCGCGATGTTCTCGCGCACCGAGCGGTTGAACAGGATGTTCTCCTGCAGCACGACGCCGATCTGCCGCCGCAGCCAGGCCGGATCGACCAGCGCAAGGTCGACGCCGTCGACCAGCACCCTGCCCTGCTCCGGAACATAGAGACGCTGCACCAGCTTCGTCAGCGTCGACTTGCCCGAGCCGGACGGCCCGACGACGCCGAGCATCTCGCCGGCCTGGACCGACAGCGAGACGCCGCGCAGCGCTTCGGGCGCATCGGGGCGGTAGCGGAAACGAACCCGATCGAAGCTGACCGCGCCCTTGATCGGGGGAAGGCTTGCCCGGTTGGGGTTGTGGTCGGGCTCGGCCGGCACGTTCAGCACGTCGCCCAGCCGGTCGACCGAGATGCGGACCTGCTGGAAATCCTGCCAGAGCTGGGAGAGGCGCAGGATCGGCTGCGCGACCCGCCCGGAGAGCATGTTGAAGGCAACCAGCGAGCCGACGGAAAGGTCGCCTGCGATCACCGCCTTCGCCCCGAAAAACAGGATAGCTACCGTGGTCAGCTTGGAGACCAGCTGGATGAGATGGCTGCCCCAGTTCGCCAGCGTCGCAACCTGAAATCCGGTGGCGGTGTAGCCCGCGAACTGCTTCTCCCACTTCGCCCGCATCTGCGGCTCGACCGCCATCGCCTTCAGCGTGCCGATGCCGGTGACGGTTTCGACGAGGAAGGACTGGTTCTCCGCCCCGCGGCGGAATTTCTCGTCGAGCCGCGCGCGCAGCGGCGGCGTGATGATGATGGAGATGGCGAGATAGAGCGGGATCGACAGCGTCACGATCAGCGTCAGCAACGGGCTGTAGGCATACATCACCGCGAAGAACACGATCGTGAAGAACAGGTCGATCACGACGGTGACGGCGTTCGAGGTGAGGAATTCCCTGATACGATCGAGCTCGCGCACGCGGGCGACGCTGTCGCCGACGCGGCGGGCCTCGAAATAGGACAGCGGCAGGTTGAGAAGGTGCCGGAACAGCCGCGCCGAAAGCTCGCTGTCGACGCGGTTGGTGGTATGGGCGAACAGCCAGTTGCGCAGCGCCGACAGTCCGGTCTCGAAGATCAGCACGGCCGCCAGCCCGATCGCCAGCACGTCGAGCGTCGTCAGCGACTGATGGACCAGCACCTTGTCGATGACGAGCTGGAAGAAGATGGGCGAGATCAGCCCCATCAGCTGCAGGAAGAAGGACCCGATCAGCACGTCGCGCAGCGCGCCGCGATATTTCACGAGGGCGGGAATGAACCAGCTGATGTCGAACGGGCGGGTGGCGCCAGCCATCAGCTCGCGCGTCGTCATGAGGAGCAGGCGCCCGGCATATTTGCCGTCGAAATCTTCCGCCGACCACACTTCCGGGCGCTCGCCATCGCCGCGCTGGATCAAAAAGCGCGTTCCATCCGGCTGCTGGTCGACCTTGAGCAGGATGGCGGCCTCACCGTCCTTCAATTCGGCGAGCGCCGGCAAAGGCACCTTGTGGAGTTCCGCGACGGCGCAAGGCTTGATCCTGGCGACGATGTTCAGGCGCTTGGCGATCCGGGCAAGGTCTTCCAGGCGGTAGCCCTCACCCGGCGCGCCGTGGTCATGGGCGATCTGGGCCGGATCGGCCGGGACGCCGAGGAATTTGGCGACCAGGATGAAGGAGAGCAGCGATACCGGGAATGCGGGACGATGGCCGTCCACTGCGTCCGCAGTCACGTTACGAGCATCGGCAACTATATTCATCCGGACGTCACACCCAGCCAGCACATTCCGGGTTCCGACGGACACTCGTACAGGATGTTGTCAGCCCCCCGCCCTTCAATGACTCGCGCAGAAAGCGAATGCAATGCATTCGATCTCGACCCGTCATCACGGCGCGCCCTTTCGAGCCACGGCGAAGGGGCTAACGCCATAGGCTTCGCGAAAATAGCGGCTGAAGCGACCGGATTTCCGTGATCTCCCGGTGCATATATCGTGCAAATATCGACTTCCAACCAATTGAAAAGCCTGGACTCTCGCTCCAATCCATCATGGGGGCCACGGCGTGAGCAAGTCTGTCTACGCCGCTTTTTCCAGGGTCACTCCCGCTCCGGTTGGAAGCCAAATCGTCGCATTTTGCATTCTTGATGCACACGCGAACCGGAGTACACACCGTGGCAACCCACAAGGGTGGCTATTTCAACCTGACCGTCCATCCCCGCGTCGGTTGCGGTTCGGGTTCGCCGGCCCGGGTCGAGATCGTCGAGAAACTGATCGAGTACATCCGGCGGCACGATGGCGTGTGTTTGGTCGGCATGCTGGAACTGGCGCAATGGTGCCTGCGATACCCCGCCGACTGGCGGCGGGACTGGAGCGGACAATGAGTGCTTCGATCCGCCCGGTCGCGGTGACCGTCACCCTGAAGGGCAAGACCGTCGAACTGCAGCTCGGCGAGGACGCGCTGTTCGGCCGCGCCTCCCACGGCAAGTACGCTTACGCCGTCGGGTGCGAGCGGCTGTTCGGGCTGCTCGGCCGGCACGGCATCCGCGTATCCGCCGGACTTTGCGATCCAGATCGCCTTCAGCATTCCGAGAGGCTGATGACGCATCGCTATGACGCCGAGAGCCCGATCTCGTGGGTCAGGGCGACGGCCGCGTTGTCAATCTGGTTCGCTCTCCGGAAGGCGCGTCGGATCCAACGTCGGCTACGCGATGACCAAGTTCGCGGTAGTCGCGCTGACCCATGGCTTGAGGCGCGAGGGACGCACCGCGGGCATCCGTGCCACATGCTCACCGCCGCTTGCCGATCAACTTGAGCGCGCCGGCGGCGGCCTTCTCATCCGTCACCAGCACTTTGCCGATCCGCCCCTGCAGCGCCGCCGCGATGACCGGCACCTTGTTGGTCCCGCCCGCAATCAGCATCACGGTCGGCGCCCGTGCCAGCTTCTCGATCGGCAATGCGATGGCGCGCGAATTGATGCCGTGGTTGATCTGCCGGCCAGACTGCTCGAGATATTGGCCGAGCACGTCACCGACGGCGCCGGCGGCGCGCAGATCCTCGATGCCGACATCGGGCGGCAGCCCGTGCCGCACCAGGAGCGAACGCGGCGAGAGGTCGCCCATGCTGAGCAGCGCAAGATCGATCCGCTCGACGCGGTCCAACACTTCCGCATAGACCTCCTGTGCCATGAAGGTGTCACGCGATCTCCGGCTGCTGGCATAGATCGGGGCAGCCAGATAGCTGCACTTGGCGTGCAGCCGACGCGCAAGCTCGCCTGCGATCTCGAAAGTGTTGAGTTCGAGCCCGCGTGAGAGCCCGCCCATCATCGAGACGATCCAGAGATCCGGATACTCCGCGGGCGTCACATGGCGGATGGTTTCGCGCAAGGTCGCGCCCCAGCCGATGCCGATGGTGCGTGGTTTCTTCTCTTCCAGGAATTTCGACAAATAGGCGCCCGCCGCCATTCCGATCAGGCTTGCCACCAGTTCGGGATTTTCCGGACTCGGGATCACCACCGCGTCGTCGAGCCCGCATTGCTGCCGCAACTGATGTTCGAGCTCGGTGCAGCTTGCGAACGCCGAGTTCAGCCTGATACTCACGATGCCGCTGTGCCGCGCCTCCGAAAGCATGCGGTTGACGCGCGCCCGCGTCAGTCCGAGCCGCTCGCCGATCTCGGCCTGGGTCAGGTTCTCCATGTAATAGAGCCAGGCGACCCGCAGGATGGTCTGGTCACTCAAAGCGTAATCTCCTCGAGCAACCGCAAAAGCTCGTCATGGATGTGACCATTTGAGGCGATCTTTTGCAAATCGTCAAACTGCGAAGCCTCGCCCGCGATCGTGGTCACGCGTCCGCCCGCTGCGCGCACCAGCGGCATCGCGGCGGCGTGCGAGACGAGATCGGCCTTGATCGACACGAAGGCGTCGAGCCGGCCGGCCGCGATCCATGTCATCTCGAGCGCGCCCGAGACCACGATGCGGACGCCGCGAACCGCCGAGCCGAGCCGCTCGATAATGGCAGCGGCCATCCGCACCTCGTCGGGTTGATAATGCGAGGTCAAGATCACCGATACCACCGCATCGGAAAGCGAACGCGTGCTCGACACCCGCACGGGTTCACCGTTCACAGTGGCAAGCGCGCCCTGCACGTAGCGGGCGCAGACATCGGCCAGCGGCGATTGAACCAGGCCGACCAGCGCCTCTTCGCCATCATGGTAGGCCGCACTGACCGAATACCACGGCAGCCCGGAGGCGTAGTTCACGGTGCCGTCCAGCGGGTCGACGATCCAGCGCGGTCCGCTTGTGTTGCCGCTAAAACCCCTTTCCTCCGACAGGATCGCCGCCCATGGTGTCAGCGATCTTAGTCCGTCGATCACGATCCTTTCCGCGGCAAGGTCGGCGTCGGTGACGATGTCACGTAGTTCCTTGCGTGCGGTCGCAAGCGGCGCGCGCTGCATCGCGACCAGCGTCGCAGCCGCCTCCGCCACCACCGGCTCGGCGCCGCGCATCAGCGCCATCAGATCCGTCCTGGCGGATACCGGCATCAGGCTGCCTTCACGCCGGGCGCACCATCCTCGACCACGAAGGTCGCGAGCCGGCGCACACCGCTGTTCACGTCCTTGACGTCGTCGAGCGCCTCGAAACCGACCGTGCACGATCGCGCATCGAGTTCGACGGTCGCATAGCCACGCTTGTCGCCCCGCGCATAGGTCAGGGCCGGATTGTCGGCGAGCGCCTTGGCCACGCTGCTTTCGCTCGGCCCCTCGGAAGAGATCGAGGTGCCGACGAATTCGGTCGCCATGGCCGCTTCATGCGGCTGCGAATAATCGCGCTTGAGGTCGGCGGCAAAGTAAGCGTGGCGGTCGCCGCCGATGACGACCGGGTTGCGCAATTTGTGCGACACGATCGAATCGAGCAGCCGGCGGCGGGCATTGGGGTAGCCGTCCCAGCCATCCATCCAGAAGCGGTTGCCATCGTCCGCCTTGCGCTTGCTTTCGGACATCAGAGTCTGCTGCGCCACGACGGTCCAGCGCCCGCGGCTGTCGCGCAATCGTGCGTCGAGCCACTGCTCCTGCGGCCGCCCGAGCATGGAGCGTTCCTCCTCGGTTCGTTCCGTGCAGTCCGGCACCGTGGTCGGGCGCCCTCCCTTCACACAAGCGGGCGCGGAGCGGTACTGCCGGTCGTCGAGCAGCATGATGTCCAGCATGTCGCCGAAACGATAATGCTCGTAGATGGTCGCATTCGGCCCGCGCGGGCGGGCGGATGGCGGCAACGGCATATGCTCGTAATAGGCCTGATAGGCGGCAGCGCGGACTTTCAAGAACTGCTCCGGATCGCGCGTCGTGTAGGAGCGGTCATTGGCGTAATCGTCCGCGACCTCGTGGTCGTCCCAGATCGACAACCACGGAAAGGCGGCGTGCGCCGCCTGCAGGTCGGCGTCGGATTTGTAGAGTGCGTAGCGATTGCGGAATTCGGCAAGCGACGTCGGAATCCCGACGCCGTGCTGACGTACGTGACGCGAGCCCCAGGACTTTTCGTAGATGTAATCGCCGAGATGCACGACCAGATCGAGATCGCGCGCCGCCATGTCGCGATAAGCTGCGAAATAGCCCTGCTCGTACTGCTGGCAGGAGGCAAAGGCGAAGCGGAAGCGGCTGTTGCCCGCGGCCGGCGCGGTGCGGGTACGCCCGACCGGGCTCACCGCCGCACCGGCGCGAAACCGGTACCAGTAGACGCGCCCCGGCCGCAGGCTTGTTGCCTCGGCATGCACCGAATGCGCGAGCTCCGCCGTCGCCTGCACGACGCCCTTCGTGGCGATGCGCGCAAATCCTTCATCCTCCGCGACCTGCCACTCGACCTCGACCGGCGCAGGCGACATGCCGCCCTCTTCGAGCGGTCGGGGCGCGAGCCGTGTCCACAGAATGACGCGGTCCTCGCGCGGGCAGCCGGAGGCTACGCCCAGCGTATATGGGTCCGCGTTGAACGCCACCGGCGCACCGCGCACGATCCCGAATGGCGCGGCCATCGCGGCACTGGCCAAGGAGCCTGCGAGGAATCGCCGGCGCGGGATCGTGATGCCGCTCATGACGGCACAGACGCGGACGTCAGTTCGCGCCTGATATTCACGGCGAGATCGGGCCGGTCGGTGGTGATCTGCCGCACCGGCTGGGCGAGCCAGTGGGCGATATCCTGCGGCTCGTTCGTCACCCAGGCACCGAGCCGTTCGCAACCGAAGACTTTCAGCGCCAGCGGCAGTGTCAGCGTCAGCAGCGACTTCTCGACCGCCACGATGCAATCGGGTATCGCGGCGAGACGGTCGAACGCCGGCGAGATGCCGCCCATCATTTCCGCCGACCTGCGGTCCAGCGAGGCCAGCACCCGCGCCTGCGGCGACAGCCTCCGCAACGTCGTGATCACGTCGGGGACAAAGCAGGTCAGCACCGCGCGCCGCTCCAGCCCGCGCCGCTTGACCGCCTCGATGAGGCGCCCTTCGATTCCCGGATAGGGATTGCCGAAGGCGTCGGTCTTGATTTCGATGTGAAGCTCGAGCGGTGAGTCGCTGTACACGTCGAGCACGGCATCGAGCGTTGGGATGCATTCTTCGCCGGCCTCGCGCAGACGGATGGCAGTCAATTGTTTCAGCGTCCGAACGCCGACCGGCCCGGTGTCATGCGCGGTGCGATCGAGCAGCGGATCGTGGATGACGACCAGCGAACCATCGACGCTCTGATGAATATCGAACTCGACCGCGTCAACACCAAGTCCACGCAGATTGCGAAAGCCGAGCAGGCTGTTCTCCGGCCAAAGGTCGCGGGCGCCGCGGTGTCCGGCGATAAGAACCATGATGAGTCCCCTATTTACTGCTGTCAACGAGCCCTTTGAGGAACCAGCGCTGCAACAGCAAAATCACCAGCATCGGCGGCAGCATCGCTAGCAGCGCGCCGCTCATGGCGATGTTCCAGGCCGGCTCGCTGTCGGAGCGCGGGATCAGATTCTTCAGCGCGATCACGGCGGTCGCCATGTCCTTGTCGGTGGTGAACAGCAGCGGCCACAGATACTGGTTCCAGCCGAACAGGAACAGGATGATCGCGAGTGCCACGATGTTCGAGACCGACAGCGGCAGCAGGATGCTCCAGAAGAACCGCAGCGGCGAGGCGCCATCGAGCCTTGCCGCCTCACACAACTCATCCGGCACGGTGAGGAAGAACTGTCGGAACAGGAAGGTCGCAGTGGCGGACGCGATCAGCGGCAGGATCAGCCCCGGATAGGTGTTGACCATGTTCCATTCCAGCGCAATCGCCACATCGTGGCCGCTGATCCATTTCCAGAGATCGGCAACATGCAGCATATCGGCGAGCCACTGCAGCGGCAGCGCGGCGTTCGCCACCGCCTCGAACGTCGGCACGATCCGCACCTCGATCGGCAGCATCAGCGACATGAAGATCAGCCAGAACGCCAGCATCCGGTAGCGGAAGCGGAAATAGGTGATGGCGAAGGCGGAGAGCAAGGACACCACGATCTTTCCGGCAGTGATGCCGAGTGCCACCACAATGGAATTGAGAAAGCTGCGGCTGAAGTCGGCCTTGACCCATGCCGTCTGCAGATTGGCAAAAAACTGATCGCCCGGCAGCCACGGCAGCGGCACCTTCTGCACCTCGGCGATCGTCAGCGAACCCGCGACGAACGCGAAGTAGAGCGGCACGCACACCAACATCGCGCCGGCGATCAGGATCGCGTGGCAGATCATATCGAGGATGGGTGCGCGCTCCACCATGCGGTCAGACCCCGTAATTGACCTTGTGTTCGAAATAGCGGAATTGCAGCAGCGTGCAAATCAGCGCGAAGGTCATCAACAGCACCGACTGCGCCGCCGAGGAGCCGAGGTCGAGGTTGATGAAGCCATCGACGAAGACCTTGTAGACCAGGATGTTGGTCGCGCCGGCCGGCCCTCCATGGGTGACGGCATCGATGATCGCGAAGGTTTCGAAGAAGCCGTAGATAAAATTCATCACGGCGAGAAAAAAGATAGTCGGCCCGAGCATCGGCAGCGCGATGAGAAAGAACCGCCGTATCGGCCCGGCGCCGTCGACGGCGGCGGCTTCCATCAGCGAGACCGGCACCGCCAACAGGCCGACCACCAGGAAGATGTAGTCGTAGCAGATGTGCTTCCATGACGCGGCCATGATCACGAGCCACAGCGCGTCGTTCGGATTGCGATTGGGATCCCAGGAAATCCCGAGCGCGTGCAACATGTGTGCGAGCGGGCCAACGACCGGGTTGAAAAGAAACGCCCACAGGATGCCGGCGATCGCGGGCGCGATCGCATAGGGCAGCAGGATGAGAGTCCGGTAGACCGATCGTGCGCGCACCACCCGGTCGGTGGCGAATGCCAGAACGACGGCAATCGCCAGCGTAATCACGTTCTGCGCCACCGTGAACCAGGCCGTCGTCACGAGCGATTGGCGATACTCGCCGCTCGCAAACAGCGCCTTGAAGTTGTCGAACCACACGAAATGGACGGTGGTGCCGAACGGATCGCTCAACAGGACGGACTGCGTCAGCGCCCGCAGCGACGGGATGAAGAAGAAGAACACCAGGATCAACACCTGCGGCAGCAGCAATAGCGTCGGCAGGCCGGCGCCGCGGCCGAAATTCGCTCGCTTCAGTCCGGGTTCCCGATCAGGCTGGCCACGCTTGGGCGTCCGCGCCTTACTGGCCCGTTCCGTCACCGCGCTACGCCCGGCGGCAGTTTCGCCGGGCGACTTGTGCTGCGATCTGGCCAAGCCGGAAGGTGGGTCTGCCGGCGCTTCTGGCCAGATCGGCGAAGTTGCGATCGGCGCACTTGCCTTCATTTCGCCTCGGGAGCCCACTCGGTGCCTTTTCCGGCGTTGAGCTTCTCGAACTGGCGCAGGATCTCATTGCCGCGCTTGACGGCGTCATCCATCGCCTGCTGCGGCTGCTTCTGGCCGGTGAACACCGCTTCCACCTCGCTGCGCTGCGCCAGCATCGTCTGCACGAAATTGCCAAAGCGGAAGCCGCGCGAATTGTCATTGGGCGTGCCGCGCGAGAGTTGCAGCACCGCGATCTCGCGTGTCGGATGATCCTTATAATAGCCGCGCTCGCGCGCCAGCGCATAGGCCTTGTTGGTCGCCGGGACATATCCGGTCACGCCATGCCACCACACTTGCGTCTCCGCCTGGGCGACGAAATCGAGGAAGGCGGCGACCGCGTCGTAGCGTTCCGGCGTGTGCCCCTTCATCACCCAGATGGCGCCACCGCCAATGGTGCTGTTGAGCGGAGGATTGATATCGCTCTCGTGCGGCAGGAAGGTGGCGCTCCAGTTGATCTTGGCGTTGCGTTCGATATTGCCGTGCGACGCGGTCGAATTGACGAAGGTCGAGCAGCGTCCGGAGGTGAACAACTGTTCCGGGCTAAAGCCCTGCCCGGCAATCTGCAGGACGCCATCATCGAGCCATTTTTTCAGGCGCGCGACTTGCGAGACCACCTTGGTCTTGTTGTAGACGAATTCGGTGCCGAGTCCGTCGAAGCCGTTGGCGAGCGTACCGTAGGGCTGGTTGTTGATGGCGCTGTAGTTTTCCAGCAGGCTCCAGAAGAAGTCGCCCGGCAGCACCGTGCCACACTCACTGACGCCCTTGGCCTTGATGGCGTAGAGCTGTGTCTCCAGCTCCTGCCAGGTTGCGGCCGGCTTGTCGAAGCCGGCTTTCTGGAAGTGGTCCTTGTTGTACCAGAAGATCGGCGTCGAGGAGTTGAAGGGCATCGCCGACATGCGGCCCTTGTAGCTCCAGAAACTCGCCACCGGCTTGATGAAGTCGGAGAAGTCGACCTTGTAGCCCTTCTGGTCCAGAAGTTCCTGCACCGGCACCACGGCGCCGGACAGCAGCATGGTCATGTAGCCACGTTCGGCGATCTGCACCATTTCCGGCGGCCGCTTGGCACGATAGGCCGCGATCACGCCATTGGTCACTTCGTCGTAATTGCCCTTGGCGACCGCCACGACGGTATATTTATCCTGCGATGCGTTGAATTTCTCGACCAGTTCGCCGAGCCGTTCGCCCAGTACGCCGCTCATGGCGTGCCACCATTGCACCTCGACGCGCGCCGCCTGAGCGGGCGCGGCCGACGCCAAAACCCCGAACAAAGCCGCAATGAATGCAATCTTCTTCACGGGTGATCCTCCCTCAGCGGTCCAGTGAGCCGGCGCTTCAAAACCCGGCTTCGATCATTTGTATTTCTATAATGACATATGTGTCGCTTTGATGAAAGGGGGCCGGGTGCAGGGATTTTATTGCGGGGGAGCACTCGCGCTCGAGCCCGGATGGTCAGTGTATGGTGGTGTATGGCGCAATCGACCGGGAGCGCGGCGGCGCATTGGCCTTGAAAACCCCCACTATATCGCAGGAGTGGCGAGCAACTTGCTCAATCAGCCAAAGGATGGGCTGATGATCAGAGGCGTCGGTCTAGCTCGTGAGTCATGCGTCGATGACGAGATCGGAAAGTGGAACGGCCTGACATGTCAGGCAATGCCCCTCATCCAACTCCGAACAATCGACGAGATGGCGAACCTCGCCGGCCTTTACCGGCACGGCGCAGCTCTCGCATTGGCCGACACGGCAGCCACTTGGAAGCGCAATGCCCGCGCTTTCGGCCACCGCGAGAATGCTGGCCAGCGGCGCCTGCGGCGACCAGTTCAATGTGCGTCCAGAGCGGGCAAAATGAATTTGGCGCGACATGAGGCCATCGAGCGCAGGCGGCGGGGGCGAGCGGAAGCGCTCCTTGAAAATCTCGAAGACCGGCACGCCGCGCGCCTGCAGGCCTGCGGCGACCTCTTCCATCATCGCATCGGATGCGCACATGTAGATGCGCGCGCGCTTGCGCAGCAATTCCGCGTCGATATCCGACACGGTGAACCGGCCGAGCCGATCAAAACGGTCGCCGCTCTGTGGGCGGGTCAGATGCGTGACCAGCGTGAGATTCGGCAGCCGCTGCCGCAGCGCTTCAAGCCGATGATGGAACGGGCGGCTTGCGCCATCCCGGCAGCCATAATGCAGCGTGACCTGTGGTTCGTCGGCGACGCCCTCGAGCGTGTCGAGATAGGACAGGAACGGCGTGATGCCGATGCCGCCGGCAATCAGGACGACCGGAAACTCGTTGCGCAACGGCAGCACGAAGCCACCCTTCGGTGACTGCAATTCAACGGTGTCATCAGGTGCGAGATCGTGCCTGATCGCCGCCGACACCTGCCCGCCCTCGATGTGCCTGACACCGATACGATAGGCATCGGGTGCCGGGATCGCTGCCCCGGTCAGCGAATACGAGCGGATCGCCTCGCCAATCCGGACGCCGACATACTGGCCTGGCCGGAATGCCGGAAGTGTCCCACCGTCGACCGGCCGCAATGTCAGCCCCACCACATCGGCAGATTCCTCGCGGCGCTCCGCGACGACGAATGAGCGCCAGCCCTGCCAGGCGGTGCTCTCGTCACGCTCGACGTCGCAGGTAAAGGAGCGCAGCGCCAGCGATCCGCTGAGCGGATCGCGCCCGCGTTCCGAGATGATGGTGTTGAAGCTCGCGCCGACAGGCCGCGTCTCGTCCGGCAGATAGCCCGGCAGGCCGAGATCCGGCGCAGGCTGCCACCAGCCATAGTCGCTCGCTACCACATCCAGCGCGAGCGCGTCGTTGAAAGCGGCGCGGATCCGGATCGTGCCCTTGCGACTGCGCACCAACATCCAGTCGCCCTCCAGGATATTCTTGCGGCGGGCGAGTTCGGGATGGATCTCGGCGGTCGGCTCGGCGCGCTTGCGGCGCAGCGCGTTGATGCCGCGATGCTGGCTGTGGCAGAAATAACCGCTATTGGCGGAAAACAGCGTCAGCGGAAACGCGTCATCGCGGCGCTCGGCCGGCTCGATGAAACGCGGTACCGCCGGATAGCCGTGGCGATGCAGCAGTTCCGAATAGAGTTCGGCCTTGCCGGTCTGCGTGGCGAAGCCGGTCGTCTGGTATTTGCGATGGCCATGCTTGAGCGGCACGCGAATGCCTTCGGGCCTTGCCCGCAGCGTTTCGAGATCGAGGCCAAGCGGGGCGAGCAGATGCTCAAACCCCTTCTCGACATCGCCGCCAAAGAACAGTTCGCTCATGCCGAGCCGCTTGGCGAGCTGGAAGACGATCCACATATCCGAACGGGCCTCGCCCTGCCGCGGAATCATCTGCGGACGGAGCTGCACCAATTCCTGCGCCTCGGGCGAGATTTCGAAGCCGAGCCGCAATGCCTCATGCTCCCACGGGCTCGACACCGGCAGCACGATATCAGCCATCTCGGCTGTCGGGTTCAGGAACAGATCACAATGGACCTGGAAGTCGAGCGCCTTCAGCGCCTCGCGTCCGCGTTCCGGCGCCGGATGCGAGACCAGCAAATTGGAGCCGAACGCGAACAGCGCGCGCACGCGGTAAGGTTTTCCGGTCAGCGCAGCGTCGTAGAAATCGCTGGAGGTGATCCAGCCGTCGGCCGGCGGCCCGAGCGGCCGCGCCGACAGTCCGAGCGTGCGCTCGCGCGTCTCCGGCGGGATCATCGCCATGGAATGCAGCGACGGCACCGGAAGGCTCGGCATCCTGACATTGCCGCCCGGCGCATCGAAATGGCCGGTCAATGCATAGAGCGTTGCGACCGCGCGTTCGGTCTGCGAGGCATTGGTGTGCTGTCCGAGGCCGGTCCAGCCGTGATAGCAGACCGATGATGCCTTCGAGATCGCAGCCGCGAGTTCCTCAACTTGCGCCGCCGGGATGCCGGTGATGCGCTCGACCGTCGCGGGATCGTAGGGTTCGGCTGCCGCGACATAGTGATCGAAACCGGTTCGGCAGGCGATCGGGCCCTGAGGGCCGCTCACATCGAAGCATCCTTCGAGCGCGGCAGCCGCGAGCCCGCCCTCGGCCGGCACTGCTTTGCCCGCGGCCGCATCCCAGATCAGAAAGCCGTCGCCTTCAAGGCCGATATCGCCGGGGCGCAGGAAGCAACCGTCGCTATCGCGGATCAGGAAGGTCGCATTGGTCCAGTGCCGCACGAAGTCGGCGTCGTAGGCGCGGTTGACGATGAGCCAGCGCGCAAGACCGAGCGCCAGCGCCGCATCTGTGCCCGGGCGGATACGCAGCCACAGATCGGCATCGCGCGCCGAGCCGGTCCGGCGCGGATCGATCACCGCAAGCCTGGCGCCCCTCGCCCGCGCGGCGCTGATTGCTTCTGCCTGGGCAAGCCAGACATTGGCGGGGTTGTGCCCCCAGAGCAGGATCAGTTCGGAGTTGCGATAATCCGCCGTGGGCAGGCCACACCCGAAGGTGAAGGCGTGGGCGTGGTCCTTGTGCCAATTGCAGATCTCGGTGGAGAAGCAATTGTTCGGGCTGCCGAAGCCGCGGATGAAGCGCTGGATCCAGTCGAGACTGTCTGATGTCGACGACGAAGAGCCTGAGGTTACCGCAAACGCGACCGATTCCGGCCCGCTTTCTTCCCGGTAGCGCCCCAGCCGCTCGGCGATCTCGGTCAGCGCCTCGTCCCAGGAAATCGGCACGAAGGCGGGATCGGCGGCGCCCTTCGGCGCGGTGCGTCGCAATGGCGTCTTCAGGCGGCGGGCCGAATGCGCGATCTCCGGCGCGGCCCTGCCCTTTGGGCATAGCGCCTTGCCGGTCGGATGGGCCGGGTTCGGCCGCACCGCGACGAGCCTGTCATTATCGACGACATTGATCGTTCCGCAGCGGGAGCGGCAGAGCGTGCAGAAGCCAGGCTTTTCCTGCGTCGACATGGTCAGGCCTCGTTGCCGCACACCCTCACTCGGGAGGCTGCGCGCGTGAGTTCGGATTGGCCTCGTTCACCAGCAGGCTCGCGGCCGCAAGATCCTCGATCGCCGCGCCGACCGATTTGAACAGGGTGATTTCGTCGCGGTCAAGGCGGCCGGCTTTCGCGCCACTTGTCAGTTCATGGAGATCGCCGCAGATCCTGTCGGCGCTCCAGCTGCCGGCGGCGATCGGTTGCAGCAGGTCTCCTGCTTCGGCGAGCGCGCCAGGATAGGTATCGATGAAGACGCGGCAGCGCGAAATGGCCGCGTCATCGCTTTCTCGCATCTGCGGCGTAAAGGCACCGACCAGGTCGAGATGGGTTCCAGGCCGCAGCAGCGCGCCTTTGACCAGTGGCTCGGTCGACGTCGTGGCGCAGCTCACGATGTCGGCCTGCGGCAAGGCCAGGTCAAGGTCAGTCACCGGAACTGCGTTTGCGCCCTGCCGGACAAGCGTGTCGGCCAGAGCCCGCGCGCGCTCCGGATTGCGTCCCCATACCATCACCTTCTCGATCGGACGCACAGCGCGGTGAGCGGCGGCGAGATGACGCGCGACATGGCCGGTTCCGACGATAAGCAGCGTGCGGCTGTCCGCGCGCGACAGATAGCTGGATGCGAGCGCTGACGCCGCGGCTGTGCGGCGATTGGTCAGCGCCTCGCCGTCGATCGTCGCGCGCGGCTGGCCGGTTTGACCGTCGAGCAGGAAATAAAGCGACGACACCGCACCGAGACCGCGCTCGGCATTTTGCGGAAACACCGTGACGAGCTTGACGCCGACGGCTTCGCCGCGGATCCAGGCCGGCATCGTCAGAAGACGCGCCGGCGCTCCATCGACGCCGACTTCATAGGCCTGCCGCAACGGCATCGGCTCGCCGTCGCGCTTGAAAGCCTCGCGCAATGCCTCGATCAGCTCGGGATAGCCGAGCGCGGCATGGACGTCGGCAGCGGAGTAGCTGCGCAGCATCGGGTTTATTCCTGTCCTACAAGATCATGAGAGTGCGGTGATGCCGGTGCATATCCAGATGACCTCGGCATCTTCCTTGCTGATCGACACGATGGCGTGGCCCATCTTGCTGTCGAAATAGGTGCTGTCGCCAACCGCGAGCGTGACGGGGGCGTAGAATTCCGTGAAGACCTGGACAGAGCCGGACAAAACGCACAGGAACTCCTCGCCCTCGTGACGCACCCAGCCGGGGAACTCGTCGAGGCTGCGCGCCCTGATCCGCGCCTTGAATGGCAGGATATGCTTTTGCGAAAGGTCGGTCGCCAACACCTCGTAATCATAGGTGTCGGTGCGGTGCGGCTTGCCCTCGCCGGTGCGCGTGACGCTGCGGCGGCCGAACGGCGCATTCTGGCGGCGCTGATCGAACAGCTCGACGATGTCGAGATCGACGCCGCGCGTGATCTTCTGCAGCACGTCGTAGGTCGGCGACATCTGGCCGTTCTCGATCTTCGACAGGGTCGAGCGCGCGACGCCGGTGCGCTCGCTGACCTCTTTCAGCGTCCACCCCTTGTCGATCCGTAACCGCTTCAACCTGTGACCGAGGTCATCGCTTCCCTCGGCCGGCGCGGCGTCGGCCGAGAAGCGGGCCGGTACAACCACTGTTGCCGTGGCCTCCCTCAGCGACGATCGCGTCGCAGTCTTCTTCATCGCGGCTCTCTCCCTTTTTTATCGCGGAAGTAAGGTCCCGGCGGCGGCCGCCGCCGCCGGGACCTTGCCTCACTTCTTGACGAGCGGACATTCGCTTTGGGCAAGAGACTGGAAGGCCTGCTCGCCGGGAACGGTAGCCAGGACATTATAGTAGTCCCATGGCTGCTTCGATTCGGAAGGTTTCTTGACCTGGACCAGCAGCATGTTGTGGACCATGCGGCCGTCCTCGCGCACCTTGCCGTCCTTGGCGAAGAAGTCGTTGACCGGCAGCTCGCGCATCTTGGCGGCGACGGCCTTGGCCTCATCGGTGCCCGCGGCCTGGATCGCCTTGAGATAGTGCGTGATCGAGGAGTAGACGCCGGCCTGCACCGACGTCGGCATGGCCTTGCGGGTCTCGAAGAAGCGCTTGGCGAAGGCGCGCGTCTCGTCGTTCTGGTCCCAGTAGAAACCCTCGACAAACGAGATGCCCTGCGCGGTCGGCAGGCCGAGGGCGTTGACATCCGTAATGAACACGACCGGCGCGGCGATGGCCTGCCCGCCCGCGATGATGCCGAACTCGTTGGCCTGCTTGATCGCCGTCGTCATATCCTTGCCGGCGGTGGCAAGCAGGATGACCTTCGCCTTCGATGCCTGCGCCGGCAGCAGGAAAGACGAGAGATCGGCTGCGCCGAAGGGATGGCGGACGTTGCCCAGGACCTTGCCGCCATTTGCCTTGATCGCTTCGCTCGCGATCTTCTCGAGCGAATGCCCGAAGGCGAAATCGGCGGTAACGATAAAGAACGTATCGTTGCCCTTGTCGATCAGCGCCTTCAGCGGTCCGACCGCGTTTGAATAATTGTCGTAGACCCAGTGAAAGCCGGTGGGCGAACACTGCTTGCCGGTCAAATCCGTCGTGCCGGGCGACGCGAACAACGCCACGCGGCTGGTCTCGCGCGTCAACTGCTGTACCGCAAGCGCGATGGCGCTGTTGGTGACGTCTGAGATCGCGTCGACCTTCTCGTTCTCGATCCAGCGCCGGGCAATGCCGACGCCGACGTCGGCCTTCTGAAGATGGTCGGCGCCGATGATTTCGATCGGCTTGCCCAGAACCTTGCCGCCGAAATCCGCTGCCGCCATCTGCGCCGCCAGCAGCGAGCCTGGCCCGTTAAGGTCGGAATACTGGCCGGACATGTCGGTCAGCACGCCGATCTTGACGACGTCGTCGCTGACCTGGGCTGCGGCCTGGCCGGCGATGGCGCCGAGGCAGAGCGCGGCGGCTACACCACACAAGAGTCTGGAAGGCATCTTTCGCATGATCTATCCCCTGTTGTCGGATCCGCTCTTCCGAGCGGGGTTTGGTTCGGTCCTGTTCCACTTCCCCGGATGGCGAAGTTTCTTATCGAGACGTCTCATTCCTTCGTCGCGACGGCCACTTTGCGAAGTACGGCTTGTGTCGCCGCTGGTGCCCGGCGCCGGCGATGCCAGAACTCGATCAGTTCGCCGACGATGCCGCGCCGGAAGGCGAGCACGCAGACGACGAAGATCAGGCCGTGAATGACGGTGACCCATTGTCCGAACGCCGCCAGATAGTTCTGCATGGCGACGACGATGAAGGCGCCGACGAGTGGGCCGTAGAGCGTGCCGACGCCGCCGAGAAACGTCATCAGCAATACTTCGCCCGACATCGACCAGTGCACGTCGGTCAGGCTGGCGATCTGGCTGACGATCGCCTTGGTCGAACCCGCAAGCCCCGCCAGCGCCGCCGAGAGCGTGAAGGCAACGAGCTTGTAGCGGCTCGTATCAAAGCCGAGCGACTGCGCGCGGGCGTCGTGATCGCTGATCGCCTTCAGCACGCGCCCGAACGGCGAGCCGACCAGGCGCATGATCAGGAAGAAACCGCCGAGAAATATCGCCAGCACGAACGTGTAGAGGTTAGCGGGCCGCGAAAGGTCGATCAGGCCGAACAGCATGCCACGCGGAATCGCCTGCAGCCCGTCCTCGCCGCCGGTGAAGGGCGCCTGCAGCGCGACGAAATAGACCATCTGCGCGAAAGCCAGCGTCACCATGGCGAAGTAGATGCCGCTGCGGCGGATGGCGAGCCAGCCCGAGACAAAGCCAAGCACGGCCGCGGTTGCCGTTCCGGCCAGAATGGCGAGTTCAGGGGGCAGCCCCCAGATCTTCGCCACATGGCCGCAGACATAGCCGGCCGAGCCCAGGAACATGGCGTGGCCGAACGAGACCAGCCGGCCATAGCCGGCGACCAGGTTGAAGGCGCAGGCGAACAGGGCGAAGATCATCGCCTTCATCATGAAGCCGGGATAAACGATGATCGGCGCGGCCGCGAGGCAGGCGGCGACCGTCAGGAAGATCAGGCTTTGCGTACGCGCTGACGGCGCCGGCGCCGACAGGCTCGACTGCGGTTGCCCCTGCGCGGCCTCGGGCTTCGATCCGAACAGCCCCGCCGGGCGGATCAGCAGCACCACCGCCATCACCACGAAGACAACCGTCGTCGAGGCTTCGGGATAGAAGGCCTTGGTCAGGCCCTCGATGATGCCGACGAGGAAGCCGGTCAGGATCGAGCCCATGATCGAGCCCATGCCACCGATCACCACCACGGCAAAGACGACGATCAAGAGATCCGCTCCCATCAGCGGGCTGACCTGGTAGATCGGCGCGGCCAGAACGCCAGCCAGTGCGGCAAGCGCGACGCCGGCGCCGTAGGTCAGCGTGATCATGCGCGGGACGCGGATACCGAAAGCCTGAACCAGCATCGGGTTTTCGGTCGCGGCGCGCAGATAGGCGCCAAGCTTGGTCCGCTCGACAACGTACCAGGTGCCGAGGCAGATCACGACCGAAGCGGCGATCACCCAGGCCCGGTAGTTCGGCAGGAACATGAAGCCGAGATGGCTGCCACCCATCAGCGCCTGCGGAATCGAATAGGGCTGGCCCGAAGAGCCGAACCAGTCGCTGAACATGCCCTGCACCATCAGTGCAAGACCGAAGGTGAGCAGCATGCCGTAGAGATGGTCGAGCTTGTAAAGGCGTCGCAGCAGCAGCATCTCGATCACGATGCCGATCGCGCCGACGGCGAGCGGAGCCAGGATCAGCGCCCACCAATAGCCGATGCCGAGATAATTGAGCAGAAACCACGCGCCCATCGCGCCCATCATGTACTGCGCCCCGTGGGCGAAGTTCACGATGTTCATCATGCCGAAGATCACCGCGAGGCCAAGGCTCAGCATGGCGTAGAAGGCGCCGTTGATCAGCCCGAGCAGAAGCTGGCCATAGAGGACCGCGGAAGGGACGCCAAGGATCGTGGTCATGATGCCCTTTCGGTCAGAGTCCGAGATAGTTTTTGAGCGAACCGAGCCTGCCTTCGAACGCCGCACCCGGGATTTCCTCGACGATGCGGCCGAGCTCCACGATGTAGTGCCGGTCGGCGAGACCGGCGGCGAAGCCGACATTCTGCTCGACCAGGAGAATGGTGAAGCCGAGCGTCTTCAGTTCGGTGATGGTGCGGCCGATCTGGCGGATGATGACGGGAGCCAGGCCCTCGGTCGGCTCGTCGAGCAGCAGGATGCGCGCGCCGGTATGCAGAATGCGCCCGAGCGCCAGCATCTGCTGCTCGCCGCCGGACAGCTTCGTGCCCTGGCTGTCGAGCCGCTCCTTCAGGTTCGGGAACAGCTCCAGGATCTGCGCGACCCTCATGCCGCCGGCAGCGACCTTCGGCGGCAGCAGCAGGTTTTCGCGCACGCTCAGGCTCGCAAAGATGCCGCGCTCCTCCGGACAGAAAGCGATACCCTTGCGCGCGATGTCATAGGGCGCGGCGCCGATGATCTCACGGCCGTTGAGCGCGATCGAACCCGAACGCTTGTCGAGCAGGCCCATGATCGCCTTCAGCGTTGTGGTCTTGCCGGCGCCGTTGCGGCCGAGCAGCGTCACCACCTCGCCCGCCCTGACACTGAAATCCATTCCGTGCAGGACCTTGGACTCGCCGTACCAGGCCTCGAGGTTGCCGACCGTGAGGGTCTCAGGCATGCGCCTGCCCCGTATAGGCGGCCATCACGTCGGCGCGCGAGGAGACCTCCGCATAGCTTCCTTCCGCCAGCACTTCGCCGCGCACCATCACGGTGATCGTGTCGGCGAGTTCGGCGACCACATTCATGTTGTGCTCGACCAGCAGCACCGTGCGGCCCCGGCCGGCCTCGCGGATCAATTGCGTCACGCGCCCGATATCTTCGTGGCCGAGCCCCGCCATCGGCTCGTCGAGCAGCAACACCTTGGGTTCGAGCGCAAGCGTCGTCGCCAGTTCGAGCACGCGCTTGCGGCCATAGGAAAGACTGCCGGCCATCGTCTCGGCATATTCCGACAGGCCGAAGCGCGCGAGCAACGCATCGGCGCGATCCAGCACACCACGATGGCGCGAAATCCGGCCGAGCAGATTCCAGGCGAGACCATGCTCAGGCAGCAAAGCGAGTTCGACGTTCTCGCGGACGGTCAGCCCGGCGAACACCGCCGAGATCTGGAAGGAGCGCACCACGCTGCGCTTGGCCATCGCCGGCATGCTGAGGCGGGTGACGTCATGGCCGTCGTGCAGGATCGTACCGGCCGAAGGCGGAAGGTATTTCGTCAGAAGGTTGAACAGGGTGGTCTTGCCAGCCCCATTGGGGCCGATGACGGCGTGCATGCTGTTGCGGGCAAGGCGGAAGTTGACGCTATTGACAGCGAAGAAGCCGCCGAACTCGCGGCTGAGGCCGCGTGTCTCCAGAGCGTAAACGGCGCCATCCGTCATGCCTGTCCCCTGCTGAGGTCTGGATCCCGAATTGGAGAGTCAGATTGGATCCAGACCGCGCGCTCACCTTTGATCAAAAGTTTCCTATCGTCAACTAATTTCCGATGTGATCTTTTTGCTATTCTTCGGAATTCCGAAATTCGATGGCGGGACCTACCGCCGCGCCTGGACCAAATGAAGGAGCTGTGCCCCGACCTCGTAGTAGGCCGATTTGGCGTTCCGGAAGTTGGGCTTGGTCGGCGACGACGCCGGCAGCGGCAGATCTTTCTCGTCGAGTTGTCCAAGCGCGTGGAGCGCCAACAGGCGTCCGAACGTCGTGCCGGGCGCAATGCCGCGCCCGTTGTAGCCGCTGAAGCCGATCACGTTTTCAGCGAGCTTGTGGAATCGCGGCAGGTTATCGTCGGTCATTCCGATCAGGCCGTACCATTCAGATTCGAACCTGACGTCGCCGATTTGCGGGAAAAGCTTCTTGAGCGCCCGCTTTGCCCAGGATCGGTGAACCGCCGCACCGGTCCCACGCAGCGCGCCACAGCTTCCGAACACGAGGCGGCCGGCACGATCGAAACGAAACGAACTCAGCACTTCATTAGTGTCCCAGGCCCCCTGCCGTTCGGGAAGAATGGACGCACGGATGTTGTCGGACAGCGGCTGGGTGGCAAAGTTGAAATAAGGCAGGTGGACCTGCTCCATCGTAACTTCGGACCAAGGGCCCGTCGCATAGGCATCGGTCGCCACGATGACACGATCGGCGACGACGCTGCCATCAGCGGTTTGCAGCTTCCATTTGCCGCCAATTCGCGCGGCGGAGATAACCGCGCTACGGGTGAATATCTTCGCGCCGGCATTCAAAGCGATGCGAGCAAGACCCCGCGCATAGGCCAGGGGTTGGATCGTGCCCGCGCGCCGATCCCACAGCGATCCGGCGTAAGCCGAGGAGCCAATTTTCGCTTCGGTGTCAGCGGCGTTCAGCAACTCCACCGGCGCGCCGCGGCGGCTCCACTGAGCTGCGCGCGCCTCCAGTTCCTTCATCCCTTTGACGCCGACGGCGCAATGCAGCGTGCCGGCGCGCTCGACTTCGCATTCGATGCGATGACGGTCGATGAGATCGAACACAAGCTTCGGGGCGTCGCCCAGCAATCCGAGAAGACGCTCGCCGTAATCGCCGCCGAGCATGTCGGGCAGCACGTCCGGCATCACCCACATACCGGCATTGACCAGGCCGACGTTCCGGCCGGCCCCGCCAAAGCCGATCTCCACCGCCTCCAGCAATGCGACGTTGGCGCCGCCCTCGGCGAGATGGAGAGCGGCCGAGAGACCGGTATATCCACCACCGACGATGGCAGTATCGACCTTGATCGATCCGCGTAACTCCGCCGTTTCAGGCGCCGCCGGTGCGGTCAATTCCCAGAGACCGTGGGATCTGGCGTTATCTAGCATCGTCTGCGACGTCCTCGTCTGTTGCCGCCCGCAAGGTCTGGCTTTTCGAGGCGCGTTGACTGGTTCATTCCAATTCGGCAAGTAAGATGCTGACCGTTGGAAGACATGCCGACTGCGTGACTGCGAGGCCGGGCGGTAATCTAGCGTTGCCAGCGGCGCCGGGCCAAGCCATGTTTGATCAAGACCTCATTCGGCTGGAGAATGACGTGCAGGGCCCACGCCGCTTTTTGCCTTCGCTGCCTCTGCTGTCCGCCTTTGAAGCGGCGGCGCGGACCGGAAGCATCACGGCCGCGGCAAAAGAGCTGTCGCTGACGCAAGGCGCGGTGAGCCGTCAGGTTAAGGCGCTCGAAGAGCAGCTCGAGGTCGAGCTGTTTCATCGCGAGCGGCAGACCATCCGCCTGACCGTGGGCGGCGACGCCTATGCCCGCGAGATCCGCGACGCCCTGCGCAAGATCAGCACCGCCTCACTCAATCTACGCGCCAATCCGTTCGGCGGCACGCTGACGCTGGCGATCCTGCCGACCTTCGGCACCCGATGGCTGGCGCCGCGGCTTCCCAAATTCCTCGCGGGCAACCCCGGCATCACCATCAACCTGGTCACGCGGCTATCGAATTTCGACTTCAGGCTGGAGCCCGTCGACGCCGCGATCCATTTCGGGCGCCGGGAATGGCAAGGGGGTGAACTGGCGTTGCTGCGGTCGGAGACCGTGATCCCCGCCTGCAGCGCCGAGCTGCGGGAGCGTTATGGATTCAAGCAAGCAAGCGACCTGCGGAAGGCGCCTCTTCTGCACCTGACGACGCGCCCCGACGCGTGGGAACAATGGCTGACGCTGCACGGCGTGGATGCCCATGCCGTCCATGGCATGCTGCTGGACCAGTTCGCCACCGCTTCCCAGGCGGCGATTTCCGGGCTCGGCGTCGCGCTGCTTCCCGAATTTCTCATCGAGGAGGAGTTGAGCACCGGCAAGCTGGTGCGCGCGCTCGATCTGCCGATGAAAAGCGCCGAGGCCTATTATCTGGTCTGGCCGACCGACCGGGCGTCCCATCCGCCACTTGTTGCCTTCCGGGAATGGCTTCTTCTGGAAACGGCGCCAGACCGCTGAAGCGTCACGCTCTGACAAGGTCGGGTCTGCGACTCATCCTTAACTGTCAGCCGTTTTGGATTTGGCCCATGGTCATTCGGCGCTGGAATGACTTATTGAACTTCTATCGTTTGAAAATGCCGGACCATTGTCCTCTCTATGAGGCGGGACATCGCCTTCCGGCCCCTGACGGAGAACGATGGTGACGTCTCAAGCCAATCGCTGACAGCCGCCTTCTCTGAAATCAACGCGAGCCCTCGGAAAGAGCCCCTCATGTCAGACAAACAATCCGCCAAAACCAAAGACCTCTCGCTCAAGGCCGACGTCGACGCGCTCCTGATTGAACTCGGTGTCGATCCTGTCAGCTATACCGGTGGCACGCTGGTCGCGAGAACCCCGATCACCGGTGAAACCGTGGCGCATGTCAGGGAGATCGACGCCGCCGGCGCGACCTCGGCGATCGAAAAAGCTCATGCGGCTTTCCTGCAATGGCGTCTGATCCCTGCTCCCAAGCGCGGTGAACTGGTGCGGCTGCTCGGCGAAGAGTTGCGCGCCAGCAAGCGCGCGCTCGGCCGGCTGGTTTCCATCGAGGCGGGCAAGATCGAGTCCGAAGGTCTCGGCGAAGTGCAGGAGATGATCGACATTTGCGACTACGCCGTGGGGCTTTCCCGGCAGCTCTACGGCTTGACGATCGCCACCGAGCGCCACGAGCACCGGATGGCGGAGACCTGGCATCCGCTCGGTGTCACCGGCATCATCTCGGCGTTCAATTTCCCGGTCGCGGTCTGGTCATGGAATGCCGCGCTGGCGCTGGTCTGCGGCAACAGCATCGTCTGGAAGCCGTCGGAAAAGACGCCCCTCACCGCTTTGGCGACCGACGCGCTGTTCGCCCGCGCCCTGAAGCGCTTCAAGGCCGATGGCGGCGCAGCGCCCGACGGATTGTCTGCCGTGCTGGTCGGAGGGCGCGAGATCGGTGAGGCCCTCGTCAACAACACCAGGGTTCCCCTGGTCTCGGCGACCGGTTCGACCGCGATGGGACGCGCCGTCGCGCCGAAGCTCGCGCAGCGTTTCGCCCGCGCCATTCTGGAGCTCGGCGGCAACAATGCGGCGGTGGTCACGCCGACCGCCGATCTCGACCTGACGCTGCGCGGCGTCGCCTTCGCGGCCATGGGCACGGCCGGCCAACGCTGCACCACGCTGCGCCGCCTGTTCGTTCACGAGAGCGTCTATGACAGCTTCGTGCCGCGCCTGAAGAAGGTCTATCAGTCCGTTTCCGTCGGCAATCCCCTCACCGGCAATCTGGTCGGCCCTCTGATCGACGGCCTCGCTTATGAATCGATGCAGCGCGCCCTCGGCGAAGCCAAGGCCGCCGGGGCGACCATTGTCGGCGGCGACCGCGTCGCCGTCGCAGGCGCAGGCACGGCCTTCTATGTCCGCCCGGCGCTGGTCGAGATCGGCGGACAGACCGGAACGGTCGAGCGCGAGACTTTTGCGCCGATCCTTTATGTCATCAAATACAGCGACTTCGATGCGGTGATCGAATTGCACAATGCCGTTCCGCAAGGACTATCGTCTTCGATCTTCACCAACGATCTGCGCGAGGCAGAAGCCTTCTTGTCGGCGCGCGGCTCCGATTGCGGGATCGCCAACGTGAACATCGGTCCCTCAGGCGCCGAGATCGGCGGCGCATTCGGCGGCGAGAAAGAAACCGGCGGCGGACGTGAGTCCGGGTCGGATGCCTGGAAGGCCTACATGCGCCGCGCCACCAACACGATCAACTATGGCCGCACGCTGCCGCTCGCCCAGGGCGTCAAGTTCGACGTGGATTGAATGGAAATCGCCGTGAACGCGCCGCTTCCGACATCATCGCATTTCCGCCCGGCCTCCCGGCTTTCATCGATCGGGGTGTCGGAAATCCTGAAGATTACCGGCCTCGCCACCGATCTGAAGCGCCAGGGCAAGGATGTCATCATCCTCGGGACCGGAGAGCCCGACTTCGACACGCCCGCTCACATCAAGGACGCGGCGGCGCGCGCCATGCACGACGGCGCGACCAAATACACCGCGCTCGACGGAACGCCAGAACTCAAATCCGCCATCCGCGCCAAGTTCCAGCGCGACAACGGCCTTGAATTCACCCAGGACGAGATCACGGTTTCCAGCGGTGCGAAGCAGGTTCTCTATAATGCGATGATGGCCAGCCTCGATCCGGGCGATGAGGTGATCATCCCGACACCATTCTGGGTGAGCTACGCCGATATCGTCCTCATCGCAGGCGGCAAGCCGGTTCTGGTGCCGTGTTCGGAAGCCAACGGCTTCCGGCTCACCGCCGGCGATCTCGAAGCGGCGATCTCGCCGCGCACCCGATGGGTGATGCTGAATTCGCCATCGAATCCCACCGGAGCCGCCTATCGCGAAGCTGACTATCGGCCGCTGCTCGACGTGCTGTCGCGACACCGGCATGTCTGGCTGATCGTTGACGATATCTATGAACACATCGTCTACGACGATTTCCGCTTTGTCACACCGGCCGCGATCGAACCGGGGCTTCGCAACCGCATCCTGACGGTCAACGGTGTTTCCAAGGCCTATGCGATGACCGGCTGGCGCATTGGCTACGCCGGCGGGCCAAGCGCGCTGATTCGCGCCATGGCCGTCGTGCAGAGCCAATCGACGTCCTGCCCATCATCGATCAGCCAGGCCGCGGCCGTGGAAGCCCTCAACGGTCCGCAAGGGATCGTGCGCGACCATTGCAGGTCGTTTCAGGAGCGTCGCAATCTCGTCGTTTCCGCATTGAACGCGATCGAGGGCATTACCTGCCGCGTGCCCGAAGGCGCGTTCTATACGTTCGCCAGTTGCGCGGGCCTGATCGGCAAGAAGGCTCCTGACGGCGGCATCATCACGAGCGACACGGCCTTTGCGGAATATCTGTTGCGGGCCGTCGGCGTCGCGGTCGTTCCCGGCTCGGCATTTGGCCTCGCGCCGTATTTCCGCATCTCCTACGCAACGTCGGCCGCAGAACTCATGGAGGCCTGCCGGCGCATCGCGGCAGCATCTGCGCAACTGTCCTAGGACAGCCGGTCGCCGAATTGGCTCCTCGGCGCGACGCGTCGCAGTCACCCAACTCAACAGGCATCTTGTCAGGTTCCGTCAGTGTGCAGCCGCCGGCGCTGCCACACCCGCGGTTGAAGTCGGCCGGATCGTCAGGAGCAGGAGCAGCCCGGACAGAAGATAGAGCGCAATCACGAAATACATGCTGTAAGTATTGTCACCTGTGCTCCTGACAATGAGCCCGTTGATCGTCGGACTTATCGCCGGACCGAGGTTGCCGAGGCTGCTGATGAGCGCGAGGCCACCGGCGGCAGCTCCGACCGAGAGGTATTCGCTGATCAACGCAAAGAACAGCGGCGTAGCCGACGCTATTCCGATCACGGCGAACGACAGCGCCAGGAGCGATCCGACCAGGTTGCCCTGCAGCAGCGTCGTCGCGAAGAGGCCGATCGCAGCAATCACCACACATGCTGCAAAATGCCAGCGCCGCTCGCGCCACTTGTCGGAATGCCGGCCGATCAGGATCATGCCGATGACACCGACCGCGTTAGGGATCGCCGCGTAGATCCCGACGAGCAACAGATCCTTGATCCCCCAACTCTGAATCAAGGTCGGCAGCCAGAACACCATCGTATAGGTAGCACCCAGCAGGAGCAGATAAACGAGCGACAGGGCATACACTTTCGGATCCCGCAGCAAGCCGCCGAACGTGCCGGCAGGCTCGCTTCCGACAGCCTTCACGCTATGCGCAAGGCTGTCTTCGAGCAGCTTCTTCTCGTCCTTCGAGAGCCAGGCAGCATTCGCGGGCTTGTCCTCCAGAAGGAAATACACCAGGAACCCAAGAATGACCGCCGGCAATCCCTGCACCAGGAACAGCCATTGCCAACCGTAAAGCCCGCTGACCCCGTCGAAATATTTCAAGGTAGCGCCGCAAAGCGGTCCGGCAAGCACGGAAATGATCGTGGTGGCGGACATAAAGATCGCGATGACCTGGCCGCGCCGCACCGATGGATACCAATAGGTGAAATACAGAATGACACCTGGGAAAAAACCTGCCTCGAAGACACCGAGCAGGAATCGCAACACGTAGAACTGCAGTGGCGTGGACACGAACATCATGGCCGATGCGGTCAGACCCCAGAGCACCATGATACGCAACAGCGTCTTGCGCGCACCGATTTTCTCCAGCAGAAGGTTGCTCGGCACTTCAAACAAAAAGTATCCGATAAAAAATATCCCCGCGCCCAGGCCGTAGACGGCATCATCGAACGGCAGAGTTTGCTTCATTTGCAGCTGCGCATAGCCGATATTGATGCGATCGAGATAGGCGATCATGTAAGCGATCAGCAGCAGCGGGATGAGGCGCCAGCTAACCTTCGAGAAAACCGCCTTGAGTTCCCCGCTCTCCAACGCCAGCGATTGCGGCGAAGACGTCTGCGCGCCAGTCGGATGCATGATGGTTCCCTCCCAAGGATTGCTTATCTTTATGTCAGTCAGCCTATCATGCGGATCGCCGGGATGCATCGGCACCTGATGCACCTCCAGGAGCCTGCTCGACCGGAGGCAGCGCCTCAATTTCGCGCAGCGCCGCACGCAGGTGCTCCACCAGCTCGTAGGACTCTTCCTGCGACAACACGCGGCGACAGGCAGTGAGGCCAAACTCCAGCAGGCCGGCGTAGCTTTGCACCGTGATGTTCAGCGCGCTGCCATGGTACGGGATCGACACCGGGTGGTAATGCACCATCCGCGCTCCGGCCATGTAGAGCGGCGTCGGCGGGCCCGGGACATTGGAGATGAGGACATTGCCGGCGGCAGGCGCGCGACTCGCGAAGTTGGAGCGGCCGAGCAACGAGGCGAGCCCGGTCATCAGCCATGGCGAGCCCGTGATCGGCACGTTGACCCCGAGGACCGGTTTGAGCTCGCGCACCACCGCTTTCGCGGCCTCGGACGAGGCATGGATCGCCTTGAAGCGCGCCGGAATATCCTTGATGTCGGTTGCCAGGTCGACGCGGACGATCGACACTTGGTTGTTCATCGCGCTGTCGCCTTCCGTGCGAAGGCTCACGGGAACCACCGCGATGAGCGTTTCCTTTGGAAGCAGATCGCGCTCCTTGAGGAAGCGATCCAGCGCGACGCTGCACACGGCCATGACGATGGTGTTGACGGTGCCGCCGACTCGCTTGCCGAGTTGCTTGATGTCCGCCAGCGGCAACGACAGCGTCGTGTAGGAGCGCTGGTTGGTGATCGAATCGTTGAAGATCGTCCTTGGTGCAAGGCCAAGATTCAGCGAGCGCTCGCCGCCGGTCGTGCGCTGGTTGGCGACCACGGTTGCCGCCGCGGTTAGCGCCTTGGCAGCGGTTGGCAGCAGATCCGCCAGCTTGCGATACTGTTCGGCCGAATTGGCAACCGCCGCTTGCAGCAGTTCGGTGACGCCAAGCTGGTAGGAGACGCCGCCGCGCTTGCGGCGTGGCGGCGGCACCTCGCGCATCTGCGGCGAGACATCATAGAGCACCTTTGCAAGCTCGACCCCGGCCTTGCCGTCGACGCCGCTGTGGTGGGCCTTGGAGTAGAATGCGACCTGTCCGTTCTCGAGACCCTCGATGACGTACATCTCCCACAACGGCCGGCTGCGGTCGAGCAGTGTGGAATGCAGCCTCGCGATCAACTGCTCAAGCTGCGCCATCGTGCCGGGGCGGCGCAGCGTAACGCTGCGCACATGATAGTCGAGGTCGATATCATCGTCCTCGATCCATACCGGTTCGGCGAGTTCGAAAGGCATCTGCGCCAGTTTGCGGCAAAGTACGGAAGCCAGATGCAGGCGCTTGCCAAGCATGGCCTTCACTTCTTCGTAGTAGTCGCCCTGATATCCGTCGGGAAGCTCGAACAGCATCAGGCTGCCGACATGCATCGGCGTCTCCGGCGTTTCGAGATGCAGGAAGGAGGCATCCATGCCGCTGAGTTGATCCATCCTCATCGCTCCTTTGCGGTGTCGAGAAATTGTGCGCATCCGGCACTGAAGCGTTTCATTCTGCTGCTCCCACGCGTCTCACGCGCCGGCGCTCCTCTTCGTCATACAAATCCTTCTTCGAAATCTTTCCCACGGCGGTCTTCGGCAACTCGGGGCAAATTTCAAGCGCCTGCACCATTTCGTGTTTGCCGAGCTTGTCCTTCAGGAACGCCTGAAGCTCACCGAGCGAAGGCGCCGCCACACCGGCTTTCAGCTTGATGAAGGCCTTGGGTGATTGGCCGCGGTAATGGTCATGGATGCCGATTACCGCGACTTCCTCGACCGAGGGATGCATGTAAATCGCCTCTTCGAGCACGCGCGGATAGACGTTGTAGCCGCTGCACAGCAGCATGTCATTGGTGCGATCGACGATGAATATGAACCCGTCCTGGTCCATGTAACCGACGTCGCCGGTGCGCAGGAAGCCATCGGACGTGGTGACATCGGCGGTCGCCTGCGGATTGTTCCAGTAACCCTTCATGACGTTGGCGCCCATGACGCAGATTTCCCCGCGCTCGCCGAGTGGGACATACTGCGCCGTACCATCGAGACCTAGGAACTTTATCACGATGCCGGGCGCCGGCATCCCGCATGACCCGGCCTTCCGCATGCCGCCCGATTGCGCCGGCGTAAAGGTGCCGCTCGGCGAGGTTTCGGTCATGCCCCAGCCTTCGGTCAGATGGCAGCCGGTGATATCTGCGAACCGTTGCGCCACTTCGAGTGGCAGCGGCGCCCCGCCCGAGCCGCAATATTTGAGCGAGCGAAGGCTGTGATTTGGCGTCTCCGGATGGTTGATCAGCGCTGTGAACATTGTCGGCACGCCGCAGAACACGCTGATCTGCTTGTGCGAAATTTCCGCCAGCGCGGCCTCAGGGTCGAAGCGCACATGCTGGATGATTTCGGCGCCGGCGAGGATGCCGAACAGCACGTTCACGGTCAGCGCATAGATGTGAAAGGGCGGCAGCACGGCGAGCATCCGCTCCTGCCCTTCGACGAGCACCGGCGGATTGCCGCGCGTCGTCTCCCAGAACTGCTGGCAGGCCGCCGACAGATTGCCATGGGTCAGCATGGCGCCCTTGGGCAGGCCGGTCGTGCCCCCGGTATATTGCAGCACGGCGATCACTTCGCGCGGATCTGACATCGGGTGGTGTTCCGGCGCGCCGTCATTGGCGAGCAGGTCGGCAAAGCGAATGCGACTGTCGTCCCACGTCACATCGCTCACCTGCCCGGCCGCCTTCATCTGGCCTGCGAGCACGTCCGGCGACGCCGTCATCTCGGCCAGACTGCCGACGATCAGCTTCTGCAGCCTTGTCTTGCCGAGCATTCCCGCCATCTGCGGATACAGCGTGACATGGTCGAGCGTGATCAGGAAATCCGTCCGGCTATCCTCGATCTTGTGCTCGAGAACCTTGGCGGCATCGAGCGGCGAATAGTTGACCACCGTACCGCCGGCCTTCAGTACGCCGAAGAACGCGATGACGTAGTGCGGCGTGTTATGCAGGAACAGGCCGACATGCACGCCCGGCCGGACGCCGAGTTGCTGAAGTCCCCGCGCCGCGCGATCCACCTGGTCGCCGAGCTCGCGATAGCTGAGACGCTTGCCCATGAACTCGATCGCGGGCCGATCCGGCCATTTCGCGATGGTGTCATCGAGAATGTTCTGCACCGGCATCGAAACGATCTCGGCATCCCATCTCACACCCACCGGGTAGGATTTGATCCAGGGCATGTCGTTCATCTTGAGCTTCTCCCAGAACAACGCACGTCTTCCGCCAGGTCGGCGTATCGGATGATCCGTCCGCCGCAGCAGCCTTACTGGCCGCAAGCCGCAACATCCGGACGGCCGGCGCTGACTTACTTCGGCAGCAATAGTTTCTGCAGGTTGCCGAGATTTTCCTGCAAACGGTCCTGAACGATCTTCCAGGCGTTGTTGCGCGACTGCGCTTCCATCGCAGACAGTTCGTTGAAATTCGCCAAGGCCTTTTCAACGCCAAGTTTGGCCGCTTCCGCCTGCTTGGTCAGGCTGTCCGCACCGCTCGCATCCTTGATCGCAGCCTGCCATTGCGCGAGCGTTTCTTGCAGGATCTCGTTGCGCCGCTCGACAAGCGCCGCAACCCCTGTATAAGCCTGCCGGTTTGCCTCGACCAGCGTCTCCATGTCCTTGCGCTGCCATTCGATCAGCGCCGCTATGTCGAGTCCGGGCGTTTGGAATTTCTCGGCAAATTTCCTGAGATCGTCGGACCACATCGCGCCGCCCGGCTGCTTGCTGTCTGCTTCCATGAAAAACCCTCCTCTTCGATTGAACTCCGGCCGTGATCACGTCGCGGCAGAGGCCGCCAACCCTATGCGGCGAACGGGCCGGCATCGGAGCCGCCCGCGCTAGCCTGGTGATGCCGCCGCGGGTCCGGAAAAAGCAGGCGTTTCAGGCCGCTTCGGTCGAACGGCCACAATTCGCCTTCCCGCATCGCGAGCCGGTCCGCGATGGCATAGAGCGCGACGGGGTTGTGCCCGAGCCCGCAATGACTGCCTTCCACCTCGATATTCTCGGTTGTCGCGCTCTCTTGTTCACGACAGCCCTGCCACGCGACGATGCCATCGCTACGGCTGTAGATCGCGGTGCTTGGCACCGGAGGCGGCAGCTTCATGGCTTCGCGCCCGGGCCAGTCTTCCGCCCGGCGCCCGCTGAGGGTTTCATAGAGCTGCCAGGCGTTGCTTGCTTTGGGTTCGTTGGCGAAGGGGCTGCCGAGCGTGATCACCTGGCGTACCAGCGATGGCGTCCGTCGCGCCGCCTCGCGCGCAAAGACGCCGCCTAGGCTCCAACCAATCAGGCTGACCTTGCGCTGATAGCGCGCGAACAGTTCCGCGAGCCGCTCGTCGATGCCGGGTTCTACGCCGGGATGTGGACCATGGTTCGAGCCCTGCTTCCAGCCATGAGGTGCGTAGCCCAGGTCTTTCAGAAGTGTTCGCAGCGGTCGGGTCGAGACATCACTTGCCGCCAGGCCGGGCAACACAAGCACCGGATGGCCATCGCCACGCGGCGCCTGCCGCAGCAACGGATATGTCGCGAAGAACGCCTGCAACTCCCAAATGCCGCGCATCTCGAGCGCCAGCAGCAGCCGCGACGGCGGCCCGACGGGTTCGGTCGCCCGATCCATCACAATTCCTCCCCTTTGAATGCAGCGCTCATGGCGCGCTCACATCAAGTCTTTGGCTTGATCGGGATCGGAACGCTCAGGTTCGGATCAGACCTCTCGTGCAGCTTGATTTGAGGTTACGGTAACGAGCGCCTCCGACCCTCGAAAGGTGCAAATGACCCGCTTGCCCGGTGAGTTTGGGACACAGCCCGCGATGCCAAGCTCTGCCGGATTCGTGCTGCACTGCAATCATTTAACGCGCGGCGACTGCTGCATGCATGATGCTTGGCTGGAAAACGCCCTGACGATCGGGTGTCCTGAACGCAGCGCGAGCCCGGACACAAAATCGCGAAAACAACCCCATGCAAAGTAGAAAAACCCGGCCTTGCAGCACCCCTGCTGCTGGCGTCCGGGGCACGAGAAGAAAATGGTCCGTCGTCCCGGCTCCACCTCATCTCGTTCCGCCTAGCTAGATGCCAAGCGAAAGCCGGAAATCAGACGGACTCTTTCCCGTCCACCGCAGAAACGCGTGCCGGAAATTGGCGGCGTCGCTGTATCCCAGCCGATTGGCGATTTCCTCATTGGTCATTTTCGTCTTGCGAAGGTACTCGATGGCAAGATGCATCCGCACCTCGGCCAGGATATCGCGGTAAGCCGTCCCTTCCACCTCCAGCCTGCGGCGCAGCGCCCGCGGATGCATCGAGAGCTTCTCGGCAACAACTTCGATGCCGGGGTATCGGCCGCGCAGTTCGATCAGCATCCGCCGAACGTCCGCCGCGACGCCGCCTCCGCGATTGACCTCAGCCAGGATTTGCTCGCACATCTCGCGCGCCATGGCGTGACTGCGCGGGTCGGCGAGCGATACCGGACCATCAGCTGTCGCCAAATCATAGCCATAGGCGTTGCTTCGCTGCGTGAACAGAACCGGACATGCGAACAGTTCGTCGTAGAAGGCGACATGCTGCGGCGTCGCATACACGACGGCGACGTGCGAGTATCTGAATGATGGCCCGACCAGATCCCGGGCGATCATCAAATGTGCCGCCAGCGCGAACTCCACCGCAAACCGATAGGCGTCCTCGGTGGGGTCCACCCAATGCCGCGGCTCGACGGTGCACAGCACGGTCGTCTCGTCATAGGCATTGCTGGCATCGCAGAACGGGCCGATCACACGGATGTAGCGGTTGGCGAAATCGCGGGCGTCGGCGTAGGTGGGACTGCTCAGCAGCGCGTATCCGTACATTCCATACGTCGTGACGTGCATGCGCTGACCCGCGCGGAGCGCGATGGCAGAATCTTTCGACAGGCGGAGGGCGTTGCGAATCACCGTATCGAGTTGCCGATACGAAATCTGGGTGGTGTGTGCCTCCAGCTGGGACCGATCGAGTCCAGTACCGTCCAGTGTTTCGGACGCATCGACACCTTGCGCGTTCAACTCCGAAACGATC
This sequence comes from Bradyrhizobium sp. AUGA SZCCT0176, assembly GCF_018130145.1. Classification (GTDB taxonomy): domain Bacteria; phylum Pseudomonadota; class Alphaproteobacteria; order Rhizobiales; family Xanthobacteraceae; genus Bradyrhizobium. The sequence continues at coordinate 148,379 of NZ_JAFCMB010000011.1, forward strand.
GCGGCGATCGAATGCGGTGAATAGATGCGCTGCACGAAGTCTTGCCGCGACAGGCCGCATGATTCACCGTCCTGTTTTTGCGACTTGCCTCCTTCCCTCATAGCCGTGCCCTACCCGCGCCGCTCTCCTGTTGCCAGCGGCCAGAAAGACACACTACCCACCGCGCTCGGCACAGACAACGCCGATCGGACACCTCAACTCGGTGTTCTCCTCGACCCGGCGGTCTTCCGATTCTATTTGACCATCTTGGATTTGAGGCCATTCAGTCATTTTAGCGCCGGCAGTTCGGGACCGGTGCGCAGGACCCGTAACCCGCGCATCATTCTGAATGAGGCGTAGAGGCATCGGCTGGCTTATTTGCATCGCAATCGGCGAGCCTGGAGCCGAGCTCGGTTACGCCCTTTCGCAAGTTCGGTTCGGAACGAGCCCCGAAAGTCGTCTTCATGGATCGCGATGCTTGTTCGCCGCGGTTCCAGCTTCCGTAAAGGCAGAGGCGAGGTCCGCATGCTGCCGGTTCACCATCGCGCTTCGATGATTGATCGGACCTCAAGGCAGCCTCTTCGAACTCGTTGCGGTTGCGTCGCTATCCTCCGGCCGACGGGAGATCCCACCATGAGTTTGTCGATGATATCGCTCCGGGTGATCGGATGAGCTGGCGACCCCGCACCGTGCAGCAACGCCGCACGGGTGGGCTCGTAGATCAGATGGCCGAGGAAGCGCAGCCCGAGACCGACCGCGCGACGGACACCTGCACCATTACTTCAGGTCTGCGGGTGGATCGCAGCACCAAACCTCTTCCTAAGAGATTGAGATAACTATATTTTTATAATTCGTAGAAACTGGACTTCTGTCAAAATACAAATGTTCTTTGCATTTTTCATATGTTGCATCTCATAGAATACGAATGTAAGAGAGCACAATAGGAATGTCCCACAAGGGGACCCGGTACAAGCCGGGTGCAGGGTTGATGAGCCGAGCTCTCTTCATCGACGGCGCCAAAAAAGCGCGGGTAGCGCAGTTCAATCTGCGCGAGGGCCGCGAGGACGAAGTCCTGATGGATGTCGCCTCGGTCGGCGTCTGCGGCAGCGATCTGCATTATTTCAAGGACGGCGGTATCGGCAGCACGCTTATCAACGAACCCTTTGTCCCCGGGCATGAGTTCGGCGGCTATCTCTGTCAGGACGTCGAGGAACTCGGTCTCACGCGCGGCCAGCTCGTTGCCGTCGATCCAAACAAGGCATGCGGTCGGTGCGAATGGTGCCATGAGGGCCATCCCAACCTCTGCCCCAACGTTGAGTTCATTGGAGCTCCTCCCTTCGACGGCGCGATGACGGAGCGCATCTGGGCACCAAGGTCGCAGCTCGTCGCGTTGCCGAATGGCTTCGACGCGCTGGACGCCGTCATGCTGGAGCCGCTCGGCGTCGCCATTCACGCCGTCGGGCTCGCCAAGCCGCGCATGCTCGAACGCGTGGCCGTGCTGGGCTGCGGCCCGATCGGCCTGCTCATCGTCCAGGTGTTGAAAGCTGCCGGCGCCGGTGAGGTTCTCGCCTGCGATCCGCTGCCGCATCGCCGCGCAATGGCCGAAAAGATCGGCGCCGATCGCGTCGGTGAAAGCGCCGCCGACATTGCCGAATGGTCCAAGGGCGGCTGCCCCCTTGTGCTGGAAGCGACAAATTCGCCGTTCGGCTTCCGCGACGCCGTAACCGCGACGCGCATCGGCGGGCGGATCGTGCTTGTCGGCATTCCCGACGGCGACATTTACACCTTGCCCGCCGCGGACGCCCGCCGCCGCGGCCTGAACATCAAGTTCGCGCGGCGGATGGGCGACGTCTATCCGCGCGCCATTGAGTTCCTCGCAGCGGGGAAGATCGACGTACGCTCGATCGTCACCCACCGCGTCGCGCTGGAGGAAGCGCCCGGCGTGTTCACGGCACTTGCCGAGAATGCGCCCGGCTACGTCAAGGTCCTCGTCGATCTGAAGGGGAGTTGAACCGACGCCGGAATGACACCTGGCCGCCACTAACAAATGGGAGCATCACGATGAAGCCGGCGTATGCGTGAGGTGAGGCCGTGAGCGACACACCCGACAGCGAAACGACGACAATGCGCATCAACGCCGAGGACCTGGCCGAAGCGCAAATCCAGGCTCGAGCCTGCTGGTATTACTATGTCGGCGCGATGACGCAGCAGGAGATTGCCGATCGCCTCGGGCTGACGCGGCTCAAGGTCAACAAGCTGCTCGGGCAGGCACGGCAGGATGGGCTCGTCAGCGTCGAGATCAAGCTGCCGCTCGCCAACTGCGTTGCGCTGGAAGAGAAGCTGAAGGCGCGCTTCGCGCTCGACGATGTTTCCGTGGTTCCTAGCCTGCCCGATCCCGATGCGCTGCAACAGGTGATCGGCGAAGCCGCGAGCACGATGCTTCATCCCCTGCTGAAGGATGGCATCGGCCTCGGCGTCGGCTGGGGCCGCACGCTCAGAGCCGCCGCGCGCACACTCAAGCAGCGACGATTCGCCCGCAGCTGGGTGACTTCGCTGATGGGCGGCATGACGCGCGGCGCCGGCACCAACACGTTCGAGGTCGCGACCGAGTTTGCGCGCCTGATCGGCGCCGAATGCTACTACGTCGCGGCACCGATCTATTGCCCGTCGGTCGAGAGCCGTTCCACGCTCCTGACGCATTACGGACTTGCGGACGTGATGCGCCGGGCTCGCGAAGGCCAGATCGCGCTGGTATCCTGCGGTGACCTGACACCACGCTCGCTGCTCGCGGCGACCCATATCGTGAATGAAGCGCTGGACGGACTGCGCAAGGCGGGCGCGGTCGGCGACCTGCTCGGAACGTATCTCGACGAATACGGCCGCCCGGTCCACCACCCTCTCAATTCCCGAGTCATGGCGCTGAGCCCGCAGGAGCTGAAGGCGTATCCGATCTCCATCCTGGCCTCGGGCGGGCTACCCAAGGCACCGGTGATCCGCGGCATTCTGAACGCGCGCTATGTACGCTGCCTCGTCACGGACGAATCTGCGGCAGCGGCGCTGCTGCAATGAGCCTGCTGCTCGCCATCGATGTCGGTACGTTGTCGGCGCGCGCCGGGCTGTTCGACGCGTCGGGCCGGCTGGTGACCGCGCGCAGTCATCCGTTCGAACTGCTGCGGCCCGCGGAAAACCACGCTGTTTATCGGATGGACGAAATCTGGGCCGCGGTATGTGCCGCCATCCGCGCCGCCATTGCCGATGCGCCGGGTGCGGCGGCTGCGATCGCGGGCGTCGCCGTCGACGCGACATCCTCGACCTATTTCGAGGCGAACGGCGAGCCGCCGCTGCAAGGCGATGCGGACGTGGTCTGCTGGATGGACCATCGCGGCGAGCGCGAGGCAGCGGAGATTGGAGCATCCGGCGACCATTATCTGGATCATGTCGGCGGCACGGTCTCGCCGGAGATGTATCTGCCCAAGATTCTCTGGGTAAAGCGGCACACGCCGGAGGCGTGGGCGCGCGTCACCGCCGTGCGCGACCTCTCGGACGAAGTCGCTCGCCGCATGACCGGCATCGATCGGCACTCCGTCTGCGGGCTTGCCTGCAAGTTTCCCTACCTGCCTGCCGACCCTGATCCGTGGCGCCGCGACCTGCTCGCTACGCTTGGTCTCTCCGATCTCCTGCGACGCGGCAAGCTCGCCGAGCCGCCGGGCCTGGTCGGCCAGGTTCACGGAACGGTCTCCGCGGATGCGGCGAAGGCGCTCGGCATCGCGCCGGGAGCGCCGGTCGCGATCGGATTGATCGACGCGGAAGCAGGCGCTCTCGGCGTCGTGGGCCACGGATTTCGCGACAAGATGAACCGCACGCTGGCGCTGATCGGCGGCACCTCAAGCAGCTACATGTGCTGGGCGGAGGATAAGCGGCACATCTCCGGGGTCTGGGGTCCCTTCAAGGACGCGGTATTTCCCGGCTACTGGATGCACGAGGCCGGGATGAGCATTTCGGGCGCGGCGCTCGACGCCGTGCTGGACCAGCATCCCGCCACCCCCGGCAAGGCGTCGGCGGCGCGGCACGCGGAAACCGCGCGCGATATTCTCGCGCTGCTCGATCTCGAAGGCCCCGCCTTCGGCGCGCGGCGGCATATCGTCCCCGACTGGCTCGGCAACCGCGCGCCCCATGGCGACGGTGCGGTGCGCGCGCTCGTCAGCGGCATTGGCCTGGAGACGAGCCCACGCTCCTTCCTCGAACATTACTACGCGACGGCCCGCGCGCTCGCGCTGCAAAGCCGTCATATCCTTGAGCAATTCAACACGCGTGGCTATGCGATCGGCCGCGCCTGTCTCGCCGGCGGACACACCAGGAATCCGCTGATGGTGCGCCTTTATCGCGATGCGCTTGGCGCAGACCTCGTCATCTCCCACTCGCCCGAACCGGTGCTGCTCGGCACCGCGATGGTCGCCGCCGTCGCAGCCGGGCTTTACCCGGATCTGTTTGCGGCGCTCGACGCGATGGCGCCGGAGCAGACGATCCACAAGGCCGACCCGATATGGGCGGCGGCGAACGACGCCGCCTATTCGACTTATCTCAAGCTGTTCGCCGTCCGCAACGAAATCGAGGCTGAAGGTCGGCGACCGGCCGGCCGCCCCTCCGCGTCCGCAGGTGCATTCTGAACGCGATGTCTTTTCTCGTCAGCAACTGGCTTCAACATTCCGTCCCCGGCTTGAGAGATAGATGCGAGCCGCGTTACCGCCGAAGATAGCCGCCTTTTCATCCGGTGACAGACCGGCGAGCAGGGTTTCGGCGGCGGCAATCCATTTTTCATAACCGCCCGCCAGATTGACCACCGGCCAGTCGCTTCCCCATAGCAGGCGATGCGGTCCGAAACACGAAACGACATGATCCACCGCTTTCCGCAGATCCGTAATCTGCCAATCCGGTGCGGCCTCTGTCACCAATCCCGATAGCTTGCAGACGATGTTGGGGCGTTCGGCGAGCAGCGCGACATCGCGATACCAATCTGCTGTCTCGCCGGTCGCAAGCCGGGGCTTGGCGCAATGGTCAAGGACGAACTGCAGATAGGGATGATCATCGACCAGCCGCAGCAGTCGCGGCAAATGGCGCGGCAGCACCAGCGCGTCGAACGCCAGGTTGTTTCGGGCCATCGCTGCCAATAGCGGCGCCAAGCCAGGGCGGAGCAGCCAATCGTCATCGGGCATGTCCTGCACCATCGGCCGCAACCCAACCAAGAGTTTGTGCATGGCGAGCGCATCGATGCGCGCCCCGTCGTCGGCTACGTCGAAGTCCGTCCAGCCGACCACACCCCGCACCACCTGTGCCTTCGCCGCGATGTCGAGAAGAAACATGGTCTCCGCCTCGGTCGGTGCCGCCTGCACCAGGATCGTCCCCCTGATGTTCGCGGCAGCCAGGTGCGGCGCCAGATCTGAAAGGGAAAAGTCGCGATGGATCGTCGCGAGCGCGGGAGTTAGCCAACCATAATCGCCACGCGCGAGAGACCACAGATGATGATGCGCATCGATTCGCATCAGCCGGCTACCGGCAGCGGAACGGGCGCTTCCGCAGCCAGCAGGCGCTCGGCCTTCAGATCGGCCCAAAGCACCGCTGGCACGTCGCAGGACAGCGCGGCTACGTTGCGTTCGACCTCCTGCGGACTCTGGCCCCCCAGCACAACGCTCGCCACCGCCGGATGGCCCAGGGCAAAATGCAACGCCGCGGTTGGCAGGGCAACGCCATGCGCATCACAGATGCTTTCGATCCGAGCTACCCTTGCCAGGATCTCAGGTGGCGCATCCCTGTAATTGTATTTGGCACCGCTCACCGCGCCGGTTGCCAGAATACCTGAATTGAATACGCCGCCGAGCAACACACCGATCCCCTGTTGTTGCGCAAGCGGCAGAAACTCCGTCAGCGCCGGCTGCTCCAGCAGGGAATAGCGCCCCGCGAGCAGCATGGTATCGAATGAACCGGCTTGCGCGAAACGCACGCACATCTCGGCCTCGTTCACGCCGATCCCGATGCCCGCAACAACGCCCTCTGCGCGAAGCCGGTCCAGCGCCACGTACGCGCCAGTCATGGCCTCGCGAAACCGCTCGTCGATCGCGTCGACGCCATGAGTCCAAACGTCGACGTCATGGATCAGCAACAGGTCCAGCCGGTCGACCCCTAGCCGCAACAGCGACTGTTCCACCGAACGCATCGTGCCGTCATAGGAATAATCAACCACTGCCTGGTGCGGCAACCCTCCTACAAAACCGGAACGGTCGCCTCGACCGCGAAACGGATCCGTCCAGCGACCGACTTTGGTGCAAACGACGATGTCCTGGCGCGGCACGCGCCTGATTGCGGCGCCGCAACGATGTTCGGCAAGGCCGTTGCCATAGAGCGGAGAAGTATCGAGGAGATTGATGCCCAGCTCGAATGCACGTTTCACGGTATCAATGGCCGTGCCGTCATCCAGTTGCACATAGAGATCACCAAGCGGCGCGGTTCCGAATCCCAGAACCGAAACCTGAAGCCGCGTCCCACCAAGAGCACGGCGCGGCACCGCAAATACTGGTTTCATATTGACCGGTTCTCTTCGGCCCATCGCCCAGTCGCGGCGATGCGCCCTTACCTTGCTTGCCATTGGAGAAGTCCGCTGGCTGTGAACCCTCGCGATATTGCCAGCCGCGGCCGCCGTTCAATGGGACCGCCCTGGCTGGATGTTGATTTTGCCAGCGAAAAACCTGGAGCGGAAGTCAATCCGACCGTACCAAGCGGCAATCGCATCCGATGTTCGGCCGTGCACGAAAGCGGTACCGGCTGACCGACAGGCCGGATTCGACGTGGACCCGTGCGGCGCGATCGCAATGTCTCTTGGTGTGCCGGACCGGCAGCGGGGAACACGCACCCGACGACACATCGAAATGCAAGGCTGCTGACGCTGGTTGTCGCTGGATTTTCTTTGATCTCCCGGTGCAGGCATCGTGCACACGTCGCCTTCTAACCACTCGAGGAGATTAAACTCCCGCTCCAATCCATCATGGGGGCGACGGAAAGCGATAGCCTCGCCATTTCAGTAGCTTATCTTGCTTTCTCAATGGAGATGAACAGCGGACGTGCGCGCCCAAAATAGACCAAATTGCGCACGTTCGTACCCGGTTGACCTCTCGGTGCACGGGACCCGTAATCCGCGCGTCATTTTGGGGGGGACGTAGAGCAGTCGGTTGGATTATCTGCACGATCGTAATCAGCGAGCTTGGCAAGTTCGGTTGCTGGGACCGGCCGCGCGAATATACTGACCGGGGAGAAAGCGTCGGCAATGGGAACAATTTGTGTGAATGATACGAGAGTGACGAACGACAGGTCTTCATATCCCCGGTTGAACTGGGCCGCGCTTTCGCAAGCCGAGCGCGACGCTGCCTATGACAACAATGCAGCGGTAAAGAACAGCGCGGCGCTGATCGCTGAGCGAAACCAGGCTTCCGAAGCGCTGCGCGCCAGCCGCAAATCGGTTCTGGATGTGCCCTATGGCGACCGCGAAAGGACGAAGATCGATCTCTATCCGGCGACCGACGGGACAGCCCCCTGCCTGGTGTTCCTGCACGGCGGCTACTGGCAGCGCAACGCACGCGACGTATTTGCCATGCTCGTCGAAGGCGTCGCGGCGCATGGCTGGTCGGTTGCCATCCCCGGCTACTCGCTGGCGCCCGACGCATCGTTGACCCAGATCGTGGCGGAGATATCCCACTCCCTCGATTGGCTGGCGCAAAACGGAGCGGCATACGGCATCTCCGGTCCCGTTATCCTCTCGGGCTGGTCGGCCGGCGCCCACCTCGTCGCCATGGCGCTCGATCACCCGCGCGTCGCCGCGGGATTGGCGATTTCGGGCGTGTACGATCTTGCGCCAATCCGCGATACCGGTCTGAACAACGCGCTGAAGCTGACCGACCTGGAAGTGGCACAATTGTCGCCGCTTCGCCTGCCCGCTGTCCACAAACGGCTCGATATCGCCTACGGTTCGGCCGAACTGCCGGCGCTGGTTTTCGATTCAATCCAGCTTCACGAAGCACGCGTGGCCGCAGGCGCGCCAGGCAGGCTGGTCCCGATCGAAGGTGCAAACCATTTCAGCATCCTCGGCGAGCTGCGTCGTCCTGACGGCGCGCTTGTGGATATCGCCCGAAAGCTCGTCGGTTAGGTTGCCGGCGATCTGATCGCCCCGGCGTCGATCCAGACCTGATCGTCTCCGATCCGGACAGGGTAGATCCGCAATGGCCGGCTCGACCAGCCGTAGGAAATCTGGCCATTGCGCAGATCGAACGAGGCCGCATGACGGGGGCAGCACAAGCGTCCTCCGGACAGGCGCCCGAGACTGAGGTCGGCCTGTTCGTGCGGGCACATTCGTTCGCAGGCCACCGCGCGACCTTCGTTCCAGACCAGGATCAGATCGACGCCGGTCACACGGGCACAGACGATCGTTTGTGAAATCAACCGGCTGAGGCCGCAGACCGGCATCCATTTTTCGTCGCCTGACAAGGCCGTCGTTTGGTTCTGCTCATCCGCCAAGATAAGCCTTTCGCACGTGCTCGTTCTCGATCATCTCTGCGCCAGGCCCGGAGAGAACGATACGGCCGCCTTCCAGCAAATAGGCGTGGTCGCACATTTCGAGCGCCGCAAACGCGTTCTGCTCCACCAGCAGAACCGTCGTTCCGGCATCGCGGATGCCGCGGATGATCGCAAAAGTCCGCTCGACGATGTTGGGCGCCAGTCCAAGGGAAGGCTCGTCGAACATGATCAGCCGCGGCCGCGACATCAGCGCCCGGCCGATCGCCAGCATTTGCTGCTCACCGCCCGACAAGGTACCGGCAGCCTGCCGCTTGCGGTCGGCAAGCCGCGGAAACTCGCCATAGATCCGGTCGCGGTCCGCCGCGATCTCGGCAGAGCCGGTGCGCAGATAGGCGCCCATGTCGAGATTTTCCTCGACCGTCATATGCGGAAATACGCGCCGCCCTTCCGGACAATGCGCGATTCCTGCGGCCACCACGCGCGGCGGCTTGGCACCCGCAATGTCCTTGCCTTCGAACAGCATCGACCCCGAACGCGGCGCAACCAGTCCGGAGATCGCGCGCAGCGTCGTGCTCTTGCCAGCGCCGTTGGCGCCGATCAGGGCGACGAGCTGCCCGGCCTTGACCTCCAGCGAAATGCCGCGCAGCGCCGTGACGCCGCCATAGCCACAGACCATGTCCCGGATCTCAAGCACGCGCCGCTCCCTGGCCGAGATAGGCTTCGATGACGGCCGCATTGTTCCGGATCATTTCGGGCGGGCCTTCGGCGATGATCCGGCCGTAGTTCAGCACCACGATGCGGTCCGAGACGCTCATCACCATCGGCATGTCGTGCTCGACAAGCAGGATGGTGACACCGCGATCCCTGATGTTACGGATCAGTTGCACGAAGGTGTGGGTTTCCGAGGCGTTCATGCCGGAGACCGGTTCATCGAGCAGCAGCATCGACGGTTCGGCCGCCAACGCCAGCGCCACGCCGACAAGCCGCTGTTCGCCGTAGGACAGCGACCCTGCAAGATCGTTGGCGCGGCGTTCAAGGCCCACCCGTTCGATCAATTCGCTGGCGCGTTCGCGCAAACGGCGCTGGGAAGACCGCGCGCGCGGCAGGCCCAGAATGGCTTCGAGAAGGCCAACCCTGCCCTGGCGATGCAGCCCGACCAGCAAATTGTCGTAAACCGTGTCGTTCGGGAAGACACTGGTGCGCTGGAACGTGCGGATCAATCCAAGATCGGCGATCTGATGCGGCTTCAGACCGTTGAGAGCGGTTCCGCGATAGCTCACGGCGCCATGGGTTGGATCCAGAAAGCCCGTGACAACGTTGAACGCCGTGGTCTTGCCGGCGCCGTTGGGCCCGATCAGGCTGACGATCTCGCCTTCGCCGACCGTAAAATTCATGTCCGAGAGTGCGACGAGCCCACCAAAACTCACGGCGACTTGCTCGACTTTCAATGCCGTCGCCGGAGCCGCCATCACGCATGCTCCTTGGCGTCGCGCTTTACGAAGGCAACCGGTGCCACCGCTTCGACCCGGCTCCGCCGTTTCGCAAATCGCTGCGCCAGCGATGGCACGATGCCGCGCGGCAATACAAACAGGATCACGATCAGAACGCCGCCATAGGCGATCCATTGTGCCTCCGGCGCCATGACCGGACGCAGGAACACCGGCAACAGTCCGAAGATCATGCCGCCAACGACAGGACCGGCCAGCGAGCCCTTGCCGCCGGTGATGACCATGATCACCATCGTCACGGTATTGATGAATGCGAACACCTCGGGATCGATAATGCGGATGTAATGCGCATAGAGGCTGCCCGCCGCTCCGGCGATCCCCGCCGAGATCACTGCCGCCAGCGTGAGCGTTTTCGTCACGTCGATGCCGACAGACACCGCCAGCGTTTCGTTTTCCATCAGCCCGCGCATCGCGCGGCCGAAATGTGAATGGACCAGGCGCGAGATCAGCACATAGGCGATAACCGCGACAGCAAGCACGAGGTAGTAATTCTGCAACTTGGTGCGGAGGGTAAGATCTCCAAGACCCGGCATTCCGATCGTGATCGAGGGAATATTGGTCAGCGCCAGCGGTCCCTGCGTCAGCTCGACCCAGTTGAGGGCCACCAGCCGGACCACTTCGGCGAAGGAAATCGTCACAATCACGAAATATGCGCCGCGAACACGAAACGATAGCAGCCCCACCAGATACCCGCACAAGCCGGCGACGACGATCGCGAGCACAAAGCCGATGATCGGAGGCCAGGGTTCGTGAACAATACGGAAGCCGAAGGGCAAGCCGGCGTCGAAACCAAGCGACGTCAGGGCACTGACGTAAGCGCCAATACCGAAGAACGCGATGTGGCCGAGGCTGAGCTGGCCGGTGAAACCGAGCAGCAGATTGAGGCTCATCGCGCCGATGATGAAGATACCGGTCGTGATCAACGCGTTCATCAGGTACGGATCGCGTAACCACAGCGGCACGGATGCGAACGCGACGACCGTCAGAATAGCGACCACTGTTCTCATCCGACGCGCTCCGAGCGCGCGAAAAGTCCGGTCGGCTTGAAGATCAGAACCGCAATGATGATCAGGAAGCCCATCGCATCGCGATATCCCGACGAAACGTAGCCGGCGCCCAGCTCTTCCGCCAAGGCCAGGATGAAACCACCAATCACCGCGCCGGTGATGTTGCCGAGCCCGCCAAGGATGACGATCGCGAACGCCTTGACGGCGGCGAGATCGCCCATTTGCGGGAAAATCACGTAGACCGGACCCAGCAGCGCACCGGCCGCGGCCGCCAGGCTCGAACCGATCGCGAAGGTCGAGGTGTAGATCATGTCGACATTGACGCCCATCAGCGAAGCGGTGTCATGATCCTGAAACGTCGCCCGCATTGCGCAGCCGAGTTTTGTCCTGTTGATCAGGAGATAGGTGACGACGATCAGCATGGCTGCTGCGGCGAGCACGAACAGCCGAAGCCAGGACACGGAGACCGGACCGAGCACCAGCGGCGCCTCGGGAAACGGCGTCGTCACCGATTTCGCCACACCGCCCCATATCCACAGGGCGCCGGACTGCATCGCGATCCAGGCGCCGATCATGACAAGCATGGTGGTGTCGATATCGGAGCCGCGCAGCGGCCGCAGCAATATCAGCTCGATCGCCGCGCCAAGCAGCCAGCCGGCCACCACGGCGAGCGGCAGCGCCAGGAAGAAGTTAACCCCGAGCTGATGCACCACGATGAACATGATGTAGGCGCCGAACGTATAAAGCACCCCATGCGTGAAGTTCACGACGTTCATGATGCCGAAGATCAACGTCAGTCCGATGCCCAGCAGGGCATAGGTACCGCCAAGGACCAGCATGTTGATCAGATGTTGCAGAAACTCGCTCAAGGTGGCTCCCAATTATCCGACGCAGCAAGGTCCGCGGGTTCGCCGCGGCCCTTGCCGGTCAGCAATTTGACGTCAAAGTGTCTTCATGCCGATCTTGCCGTCGGTGATTTCGATCAGATAGACGTTGGGCTGGCTCTGGCCGCTTTCCTTGCCAGCCGGGCCGGATTTCCGGAACACGATGTCGCCGTTCAGGCCCTTGATGTTGATGTCCCACATAGCCGCCTTGATCGCCGCGGGCTCCGCCTTGCCCGCCTTCTCGATTGCGGCTGCCACGGTGCGAATGCCGTCATAGCCGCGAAAACTCTCGGTGCAGCCGGCGAAGTCGAACCCGCGCTTCTTCCATTCGGCGATGAAGTAGTTGGTCGCCTCCGGGTTCGGCGTCTTGTCGGGGAACCAGGGCAGGAAGGTCGTCAGGTGCATGGTGCCGTTGGCGGCGGCTCCTGCCTGAGCGATGATCTGATCCGGATTCTGTGAGCCGCCAGTGGTGATGATGCGCTTCTTGAGCCCCAGCGCCGCGGCCTGCTTGAAGATCAGCGTCAGTTGGTCCACCGCCGTCGTCACGATGATGGTTTCGGAATCGGTGCCCTTGAGCTTGGAAAGCTGCGCGCTCATATCCTGCGCACCCTGGTCCATCGTCTCGACGACGCCGACCGTGATCCCCTTTTCCTTCATCATCTTGCTGAAATCCTCAGCAGTGCCGCGTCCCCAGTCGTTGTTGATGATGAGGAAATCGACCTTCTTCAGTTCGAGCTTGTCGACGATCCCCTTGAAGGCGGCAGCCTCGATCGCCGACGGCGGCGAGATACGGAAGACATAGGGATTTCCCGTCGTCGTGATCTTGCCCGACGATGAGGTCTCAACCACCATCGGCACCTCGTACTCCATCAATTTCGGCATCACGGCCAGCGTCAGGCTCGAGCCCCACGCCCCCATCAGGACCGGCACTTTGTCGCTGGTGATCAGTTTTTCGGCGACGGCGGCCGCTTCTGTCGGATTGCTTTTGTTGTCCTCGATGACGAGTTCGATCTTCTTGCCGAGAATGCCGCCCTTGGCGTTGATCTCGTCGGCAGCGATCTTGGCGCCGTTGACGACATAGGTACCGGAAGCAGCGAATGCGCCTGTGAGCGGTTCATTCACCCCGATCTTGATGGTTTGGGCATCGGCGGTGCCACCCAGCAAAGCAGCCGCCAGCGCAATCGCTGGAGCAAGTCTGAACGTCCATGTCATGTGATTCTCCAATCTGCCGCTGTTAATCCATCCGCAGTCCAAAACTCGCCGCTCCGCACTGTGCGCAACGTCGATCCTTCATGCCGCGCCGTCCTTGTTGGACGAGAAACGGTCAAACCAGCGCGCAACCCGCTCGCGCAAAAGACTGAAACCCAGCGTCATTCCGTTCAGGTCGGCGGCAACGGCATCTGCCGGCAAGGTGCCCGACAGCCGGCGGTCGAGATTGCCGGCAAATTCCGCGATCAGTCGCGCCGCGAGACCACGCACCAGCCCTGGCCTTCCGACCTGCGCCAGCATTCCCGTCAGCGTGTATCCGATGGAAAGATCGACGCGCGTCCCCTGCTCGGTCGGCACCAGCCGATAACGAATTTCTCCCTGGGTCGAAGACCGGCTGCGCCTGTCGTTGCCGACGCCGACGATGCGGCCGGACATGTCAGCCGGATTGCGTTCAACGCGCGCGGCGCCTGCGAATGTCGCGGCGATCGGACCAATCTTGACTCGGATGGCACCCTCCACCCGCTCCGGTTTCGGTGGTGCTGTCAGCGCTGCGCCGGGAAGGCACGCCGCGACGGCAGCGATGTCGCCAAACATCGCAAAGACCTGTTCTGGCGGGTGCGCGACGCTGAAATGCTGCGTCAATACGTCGGTCGGAATGAAGTCCGGAATCGAATCGACCGCATTGACCGCCTCCGGCTTCGCCGGGCCGCTCGCCACCGGCCGCACGCGTTCAGCGCGATCAGCGCGGTGATCGAGGCTTCGACCCGAGCCGACGGGACCGAGGATCTTCCGCCCTCCACCCGGTTCCGGCGCGATATCGCGTGCGCGCCGCGCCTCGATCACGGATTGGACCGCCCGAACGATGCCGACATAGCCGGTGCAACGGCATAGATTGCCGCTCAAGCCGACGCGGATGAGGCGTTCGTCGGCTTGCGGCAACCGCAGCACGAGATCACGCGCGGAGACCAGCATTCCCGGCGTGCAGTAGCCGCATTGCAGCGCATGCTCGCGGGTGAAGGCCGCGCGAAGCTCTGTCGTAACATCGTCCTCATCGAGGCCTTCGATGGTGGTAACCTCTGCCCCTTCGCAGGCAACGGCATAGGTGATGCACGAGCGCGCCGGCACGCCGTCGAGCAGCACCGTGCACGCGCCGCAGACGCCGTGTTCGCAACCAAGATGCGTACCGGTCAGGTCGAGTTTTTCACGGACGAAATCCGCCAGATTGGTACGAGGCTCTGCGAGAGCCTGTACTGCGCGCTGGTTTACGGATAGTGCGATCATATTCATGCGGCGGCCTCGCAGACCGCGCGCTTCAGGACATTCACATGAATATGGCGATGGGCCGGGTTGGCGACGCCTGCCTTCACCAGCAGCAGATCAGCCACACGCCCGTCGAAGCGCTCCTTGTAGTCGCCGGCAATGCGCCCGCCGAACAATTCCGTCGCATTCGTGATGACGATCGGCGCAGCATCGATCGCGCCGATGACGACGCGGGCGGTTGCGAGGCTCGGATCGATCAGGACCGCGCCGATCGCATGCGCGAACTCGCCCGTCTTGCGGCAACTCTTGACGTATCCCCAATGCGCCGATGCCGGCCTCGCCGGAACATGGATCGTCTCCACGATCTCACCAACCCGCAGCGCCGATTCCAGCGCGCCGACGATGAACTCCTCCATCGTGACCGTACGGGCGCCAGCAAGGCTTCGCAGCGTCAGTTTCGCGCCCAGCGCCGAAAGCGCGGAGACCCAGTCTGCCGCGGGGTCGGCGTGGCTGAGCGATCCGCCAACCGTGCCGCGATTGCGCACCGCGCGATAGGCGATGTTGCCGGCAACGGCCGGCATGGCGCCGCGCGTAACGTCCGGAATGCGTCCATCCTCGATGTCAGCGTGGGTGACACAGGCCCCGAACACGAGTTCATCGCCGCGACGCTCGACCTGCTTGAGCTCGGCAAGCCCCGAAATGTCGACGATCATTTGCGGCTCCACCAGCCGCAGATTGAGCATCGGCCCCAGCGATTGGCCACCGGCGATGATCTTGGCCGAGGCCTCCCCCAACAGTGCAAGTGCCGCCTGTAAATCGCGCGGGCGTTCATAGCCGAAAGGTGCCGGTTTCATGCCGCCGGCCTTTCTGCGTCGCGCGCCGCCAGGATCGCTTCGATGACCCGGTATGGCGTAACGGGTGACTGCATCAATTCGGCGCCGAGCGGCCGCAGCGCGTCGTTGAGGGCGTTGACGATCGCAGCCGGCGGCGCGATCGCACCACCCTCGCCGATGCCCTTCACACCGAACTGCGTATAGGGCGACGGCGTTTCCATATGATCGAGACGCGCCGCAGGCACTTCGGTCGGACCGGGCAACAGATAATCCGCTAACGTCGTCGCCAGCGGCTGCCCCGCCGCATCGAACGGCATCTCCTCGTACAGCGCGGTGCCGATGCCCTGGGCCAAGCCGCCATAGATCTGGCCGTCCACCACCATCGGATTGACGAGAACGCCGCCGTCCTCGACGATGACGTAATCAAGGATCTCGATTTCTCCAAGATCAGGATCGACCGCGACCACCGCGGCATGCGCGGCGTAACTGAAGGTTCCGGAATCGCGCTGCGGCTTGTAGCCGGATGTGACCTCGAGCCCGCTCGGATCGACATCGGGCGGCAGATCCTGCGGACGGCGATACCAGGTGTGCGCGATTTCCTTCAAGGTGACGCTGCCGTTGACGCCTTGAACCTCGCCGTTCTGCAGCACCACCGCCGCCGGATCATGCTGCAGCAGCTTGGCGCCGATGCGTTTGGCGCGCTCGCCCAATTCGCGACACGCGGTTGCGACCGCGCCACCGGCCATCACCATCGAACGCGAGCCCCAGGTGCCCGTGGAGTACGGCGTCATCGCGGTATCGCCGAGGATGATGCGCACTTTGGCGACTTCGACGCCCAGCATCTCGTGCGCGACCTGGGCGAGCGTCGTCTCCATGCCCTGCCCATGCGAATGCACGCCGACCCGCAGTTCGAGGCCACCGTCCGGCGTCAGCCGCGCGGATGCCTGCTCGTGACCGGGCACCATCGGAATGCCCCAGCCGGCATAGACCGACGTTCCGTGCGCGGCCTGCTCGCAATAGATGGAAACGCCGACGCCGATCAGGCGGCCGTCGGCTTCGCCCTTGCGTTGACGCGCCCGCACACCCTCGACGTCGATGGACGCCAGGGCGCGGCGCATCGCCTCGGGATAGTCACCGCTGTCGAAGTGTTTCTTTGTGATGTTGTCGAACGGCATCTGCTCCGGCCGCACCAGATTGCGCAGGCGCACTTCGCCGGGCTCCAGCCCCGCCTCCGCCGCGACCAGATCGAGCATCAGCTCCAGCGCGAAACAAACGCCGGTGCGGGCCACGCCGCGATAAGGCAGGATCGGACATTTGTTGGTGGCGACCGAAAAGGTTCGGCAGCGATAGGCCGGCATCAAATAGGGGCCAGGCAGGATGCTGGCGATTTGCGCCGCCTCAAGGCACGCCGAGAACGGATAGGAGGAGTAAGCGCCGGAATCGACGGTCGCTTCGCAATCGATGCCGCGCAGCCGCCCGTCGCGATCGGCATAGACGGTGATCTTGTAATGGTGTTCGCGGCAGTTGGAACTGGCAGTGAGATGTTCGCGGCGATCCTCCGTCCAGCGCACCGGATGGCCACAACGCATCGTCAGCCACGAAAGGCAGACTTCTTCCGGCAGCAGGATTCCCTTGTGCCCGAAGCCACCGCCGACATCTGGCGAAATGACGCGAATTTGGCCCTGCTCCATGCCGAGACATTCGGCCAGACCGCTGCGCGTGATATGCGGCATCTGGGCGGCGGAATAGAGCGTGAGTTGATCGAGGCGATGATCGAAGGTCGCGACGACGCCGCGCCCCTCGAGTGGCGACATGCACTGCCGCGCGGTCGATATCTCCCGCGACACCTTAATCGGCGCATCTAGTGCGGACGAGATGTCCACTTCGAAGTTGGTTTCGAGGAAGACGTTGTCGCCCCAATGCTCATGTACCAGGGCCGAACCCGGTTCCCGCGCCTTGCGCATGTCATAGACGGCGGGAAGCTGCTCGAGATCAAGCATCACCGCCGCCGCAATGTCTTCGGCTTCGGCACGCGTCGGAGCGACGCACATCGCAACCAGTTCGCCGACCTGACGCACCTTGCCGGCGGCGAGTACCGGTTGCTCCGAGATCTTGAAGCCCGGCAGCGCTGACACGGCACGGATCGGATTGACGCCGACCAGATCGGCCGCGGTGAAGACGCTGGCGCGATGCTGCTCCGGCACCCGTACTCCTCGGATCCGCGCATGCGCCAAAGGACTGCGCACAAACGCAACATCCTGGAGCCCGGCGAGACGAATGTCAGCCACAAACCGCCCGCGGCCACGCATCAGGCGGTCGTCTTCCTTGCGCGGCAGCCGCGCGCCGACGCCTTGTCCGGCGCCCGCACCGTCCGCGGAGGGAAAATCGCGCTCATTGCGCACTGTGGCGTTCTCCTCGATCGGCTGACGCTGCCTTGTTACGCCGCAACCGCCTGAGGCAGAATTGGCGCGATCGCGTCATATCGCGTACCGGCACGTAGACAGAACGCGGGCTGCAGCAGGCGTTCGGCGATGACTTCGTTCTTCTCGTTGTCAGAAAGGACAAATCGTCCGGTACGCTGTCCAATGACCGAGACGTCCGCATCCCTGCCGACCTTGAGGGCTCCGATTTCGTCAGCACGGCCGAGCATCTTGGCCGGGCTCGAGGTGACCATCGGCACAATCTGTTCGAGCGTGAGGCCGAGCGCCATCATCGAGCTCATCGCCTGGACCAGGCTGAACTTGGCCTGACCCGCAAACGGATGATTCTCGTCATCCTCGTGCTGGTCCGGCGTGCCGGCAGGCTGAGGCACGTGGGTATTGTAGCCGTGAATGTCCGCTCCGAGCGTCGTCGGAATAATGCCGGCGGCAATCGCCTTCTTGGCGAGACGATAGGAGAAGTGGCTGCCGTGACCGACATCGACCTTCAAGCCGCGATCCAGCGCCGCCTGGATCACGGGATGCACTTCACCCTCACGGTTGACGAAACCGCCGGGATGGCGCGTGAACGGATGCGCCAGCACGTCGCCCTCGCGCAGCAAGGGGATTACGCGCTCCAGAATGGTGTCGACGTCTTCGCCGTTGGTGCCGCTCTCGGGCAGGCCCCAAAGCTGACCGAAATGCACATAGACCGGCAGATCGGCGCGGCGCCCGATCTCGGACGCCATCTCGATGACGCGAATGCCCCAGCGCGCGAAACCGCCTATCTCCGCATGGGCCTTGATGCCGCGAACGATATCGAGATTGGAGGTGGCCGACTTCACCGTAGCATCAATGTCGACGCCATCCGGGCTGTAGAGCTTGGGATAGTAATGACCCTCGAGCCCGCCCACCAGGTAGGCCGACAGGAACGCGTAGACGCGCGACTTCGCCGGCTCGGCGACGAAATGCCGGAAGCCCGGCAACGTCATGCACGACGGACCACCCTGATCGACCAACGTCGTCACGCCGGATTGGACGCCCACCATGTCGGCATTCATGCCGAAGCGGCCGGTGACGTATTGATAGACATGCGCGTGCGTGTCGATGAGGCCCGGCAATACCAGCTTGCCGGTCACGTCGATGACCTCTCTGGCGCTGGTCGGCAGGATGTCGGGCTGCACGGCCGCGATCTTGCCGTTGCGAATGGCGACGTCCCTGACGCCATCGATGCCTGAGGCCGGGCAGATCACCCGGCCGCCGCGCAGAAGCTGGTCGAAGCTGGCGCTGATAGACATAGCGATCTCCTGTACTTTCAGTCGGCGGAGTTCATCCCGCCGCTCCGTCGAGATACGAAGCATACTTCGTATTTTACAAAAGCAAAGCTCGTGCCATGATCTATTCGTGGCGCCGACGCTCGAATCGGGCTATCGGCGCCGGATTTCGAAGCTGGGAGAGTGCGTTGCGGACGGCAAAAAAAAGTCGCGTCGAGGCCAGACACCGCCCCTGGCCACTGTC
The DNA here is from genome assembly GCF_018130145.1 of Bradyrhizobium sp. AUGA SZCCT0176. Classification (GTDB taxonomy): domain Bacteria; phylum Pseudomonadota; class Alphaproteobacteria; order Rhizobiales; family Xanthobacteraceae; genus Bradyrhizobium. The sequence goes on from NZ_JAFCMB010000011.1 coordinate 167,553, forward strand.
ACAGCGACCGGGATTTCTTATCCGGCGGTTGCATCAGATCCATGTCGCGCTGTTCCAGGAAGCATGCGGCGAGTTCGAGATCACACCGCTGCAATACAGCCTGCTTTCGGCGCTTGCGGTGCGGAAAACCGCCGATCAGACCACGTTGGCGGCCGATATCGCGCTGGATCGGACGACGACGACCGGAGCGCTGAAGCGACTGGCGGCCCGCAATTTTGTCGAGCGAGCCATTAATGACGAAGACCGCCGCGCCCGGCTCTGCAAATTGACCCCGGCGGGAACGACGCTCCTGGCAAAAATCGAGGCCTCGGCCCGCGCCGCACACCGCGCCACACTCGACAATTTGAGTGAACGGGAGCAAGTCGCATTCGTCGAGATGATGCAGCGTATCGTGGCGGCACACTCCGATCATGACAGCGCCTCTGCCATATTCGATTGAGCGTCACGGCATCATCTGCTGACTTTTTAGTTTGATCTGCATAATTTGTAGTCACCTTAGGCCGTCGCGAGCCTCATTACGCCCCGTTGGCCGCGGGCCACAAGGACAGCCGGCGCAAGAAGCAGCAGAGCACCTTCAAGCCTCGCCAATGAAAAGATCGCGCAGGTCGCGATCAATCCCCATCCCACTTCCGCCATTCGATGGGCTCGCCGCTTATCACCTGATCCAGGCCCTCGAAGGACTGGAGGCCGAGTGGAACGAGCGCGCCAGGAGCCATCGCTTTTTCGGCAAGGTCAAGCATCCGCTCAATTTCAATCCCGGCATCATCAAGAGCGGCGACTGGGCCTCGAGCGTTCCGGCCTGGTGCGACGTCGATTGCCGTATCGGCATCCTGCCCGGCTGGACGATCGCCGATTGCCAGGCCGAGATCGTCGCCTGCGTCGCGAAGGCCGCCAGGACCCATCCGTTCCTTGCCGATAACGCGCCTGAGGTCGTCTGGTCGGGCTTCCTGTCGCCGGGTTATGAGGTGACCGGCGCGCAGGACAGCGATGCGGTGCTATCAGCGGCGTATGAGGCCGTGTTCGGTGGCCCGCTCGAGGACGCCTGTTTCACCGGCCTCACCGACACACGCTTCTACGGGCTCGATTACGATGTCCCCGCATTCTGCTTCGGCGCCAGGATGGAAAACGCGCACGGTTTCGACGAGCGGGTAGAACTCGAAGCCGTGAAGAAGGTCACCAAGACGCTGGCGCTGTTCATCGCGGGTTGGTGCGGTGTCGAGGTGACGTAAAAACGCAACAAGACAGGAGGAGGTCTGCCATGGAGAGCAACGGCGCGGGCGGCAAGCCCTTGGTCCGGACGCCAGAAGATCTGCGTGCGCATTTCGGGCAGCTAAGCCCGCTCGCCGAGAAGAAGGTTCTGTACCATCTCGACAAGTTCTGTCGCGAATTCATCGCGCTCTCCCCGTTCCTGATCCTCGCATCGAGCGATGGCAAGGGCAACGCCGACGCGAGCGCGCGCGGTGACGCGCCGGGCTTCGTCGCGGTGCTCGACGACAAATCGCTGCTGATCCCGGACCGCCGCGGCAACAACCGGGTCGACACGTTCGGCAACATCCTGGCCTCGCCAGGTATCGGCCTGATTTTCCTGGTGCCGGGCATCAATGAAACGCTGCGCATCAACGGCAAGGCGGAGATCACCCAGGATCCGGCCCTGCTGACGCCGCTGGCGGTGCAAAACGTCGTGCCGATCATCGGGCTCAAGGTCCATGTCGATGAATGCTATTTCCATTGCGGCAAGGCGCTGATGCGCTCGAAATTGTGGGATCCCAAGGCCCAGGTCGAACGCCACAGTTTATTGGGTTTCGCGTTGTCCAGAGCGACATCGAATAGCGTGGGCCACGATGACGGTCTTTTCCAATAGTGCACGACCATGCCAGCGTTCGACCAGCCGTGGAGAACGTGAGCAACCGGCCAATGGGCGCTCGACGGGCTGCGGTCGGGTTGTTAAGCCCGCCTCCGCAGGGAGACTTTGAGTCGAGACATGACCGTTGCGATCGAGATGGGCCACACAACGGCAGGCGCCCCGGCTAACCTGGACCTTGAGGAACTGCTGGCGACGCGCCTGCTGGTGCAGGGCAATTCCGGCTCGGGCAAATCCCATCTGCTGCGCCGGTTGCTGGAACAGAGCGCCCCCTGGGTGCAGCAGACCATCATCGACCCCGAAGGCGACTTTGTTGCGCTTGCCGACCGTTTCGGCCACCTCCTGATCGATGCCCAGGACCACACCGAGCGGGGCCTGCAGGTCGCCGGCGAGCGAGCGCGCATACATCGCGTCTCCACAGTGCTCAATCTCGAGGGGCTCGACGCCGAGAACCAGATGCGGCGCGCCGCCGCCTTCCTCGGCGGGCTTTTCGAGGCCGCCCGCGACCACTGGTATCCGATGCTGGTGGTGGTGGATGAGGCGCAGCTGTTCGCACCGGCCGTCGCCGGCGAGGTTTCGGACGAGGCGCGCAAACTCTCCCTCGGCGCCATGACGAACCTGATGTGCCGTGGCCGCAAACGCGGGCTTGCGGGAATCATCGCCACCCAGCGACTGGCAAAACTCGCCAAGAACGTCGCGGCCGAGGCGTCCAATTTCCTCATGGGGCGAACCTTTCTGGATATCGACATGGCGCGCGCTGCTGATCTGCTGGGCATGGAGCGGCGACAGGCAGAGGCCTTCCGGGATCTGGAGCGCGGCCAATTCATGGCGCTGGGGCCGGCCTTGTCCCGCCGTCCGCTCGGGCTGCGCATCGGTCCGACGGATACAACGCCGCGCAACGCGACCCCGCGCCTGATGCCTCTGCCGGAAGCGACACCGGACGCACGCGCCATCATCCTGGCAGCACCGCCGCCCGAGCATAATCGGCCCCAGCGCCGGTCGCCACCCGACCTCCTCGGCCAGCTCATGGCGGCGAAGTCAGCGGCGCTGGAGATCCGTCCCGAATCGGTGGAGCAGCCGCTTAGCGCCGAGGCACTGGCGGAGCGGCATGAGCGCGTGGACCGCATTCTGCGCGCCGTCATGGCCGAACCCGACGCCGGGTTCCGTGCCATCGGCGTCCTCTATCAGGAGTTCGTTGTCCGCTGCCGAATAGAGGGCCTCGGTTCGGCTGTGCCGGACCTGGGTGATTTCCGTCGCATGCTGACGCGCGCCCGCGCCGGGCTCGGCTCCGATATGGCTGACGATGACGGCTGGGAGGATGTCTCGGTCCGCGCCTCCCTTCTGCCGGAGGATATGCAGGGCGTCTTCATGATGATCGCCCGCGCCGCGAAGGAAGGTTGGCCCTGCCCGGGTGATGCAGCGATTGCCCGCGCCTATGGCTCGCATTCGTTGCGCCGTGCACGGCGTCTGCTGACCTACATCGAGGAGCAGGGCCTCATCGTTTGCCAGCTCGACGGTGCAGGTCGGCGGATTGTGACGCTCGTCGAACTGGCCTGGGCGACGGCACCGGGCGACCCCAATGCCGAGGAACTGCCGGCGGAGCAAGGCTGCAGCCCGGCTCTATGATGTGACGGTCAAGCGCACACTCAGAAGATACCAAACCGTGGTGATCACTTAAATCACGCCGGAGACCCGTAAATCTTCGATCTCTTCGCTGCTTAGTTCGAGCAGACCTTTGTAGATATCCTCGTTTTGGGCACCCAGACCCGCGCCAAGCCAGCGGATCTCACCGGGCGTTTCCGACAGCCGTGGTACGACGCCGGGAACCGCGATCTCGCCGGCGCGCGAGTCCGTCATTTGGATGTTACCCCGGGCGCGGTATTGCGGGTCTTCGAAAATATCCGCGATGCTGAAGATCAGACTGGCCGGCACGCCTCCCTTCGAACAAAGCGCAAGGACGCTGTCGAGGTCGCGCGAGGCGACCCATTCGGCGACGATGCGGTTGACCTCGTCGCGGGCCGCCAGCCGCAGCGTCTGTGGACCATATCGTTCCGCCGCGGCCAGTTCCGGTTGCCCCATCGCTTCCGCGAGCCGCGCGAACATCTGATCACTGGTGCAGGCGATCGCGATCCATTTGCCGTCCTCGGTCTGGTAGTGGCTGTGCGGGCAGACATTGACCGCGTCCGCGCCCATCCGCTCGCGCACATAGCCGAACTTCTGATAGGCAGGCGCGATCTCGTCGAGCACGCGAAACACCGATTCGTACAGGGCGAGATCGACGCATTGCCCCTCGCCGGTAGCCTCGCGGGCCCGCAGCGCAACCAGTGCGCCGATGGCGCCGTACATGCCCGACATGTAATCGGCCAGCGAGGTCGATCCTGGAACAACGGGAATACCGCCGGGCTCGCCGGCAAGATAGGTCAGGCCGGAAAACGCGTGCGCGATGCGGGCAAAGCCCGGCTGCGTCCGCATCGGTCCATCCTGCCCGTAGGCCGAGATGCGCACCAGGATCGCACCGGGATTGATCTTCTTGAGTTCCTCATAGCCGAGTCCCCATTTTTCCAAGGTGCCGGGCCGAAAATTCTCGACGATGATGTCGCATTTCGCGGCGAGGCGCTTCAGCAGTTCCCGCCCGCGCTCGGTCCCGAGATTCAGCGTGACGCATTTTTTGTTGCGGGCTTCGGAGAGCCAAACCAGCGTATCGCCGCATTCGGTATTGGTTCCAAGACGCCGAAGCGAGTCGCCGGTCTTTGGCGGCTCGATCTTGATAACCTCGGCACCGAATTCACCGAGAATGGTGGCGCAATGCGGCCCCGCGATGAACGTGCCGAGGTCGAGGACCCGGATCCCCTCAAGTGCGCTCACGGCTTTCCCCCGATGCTGGCTGCCCGATCGAGCAGTTTCCTGGCCAACTTGATGTGCTTGAGAGCGGTCATCTCACCGCTCTTGGTCCTTGAGCGCCCCGCGCCCTTCGCGTTCGGCCGCCATCGCTTCAATGCCTCGTTGGCCGAGGCAATCTGTCCGGCGGTTGGCGTCAGCACCTTGTCGCTCCATCCATCATGGGGGCGCCGGAGAAGGATAATTTTGATTTCTCGACAGCTTACATTACTCTTCAAAATTTCTCCAAATGGCCGATGGACATGGCGCTATCCGACGACGCTGGAAAGGACAAACTCGCAGTATCGCTAACGACGGCCAATGCACGAGATACCGTCGCGTGGTCTATCGCAACCAATTGCAGAATTCCGCAAGAAGAGCTGAGTGTGCGATGGCTGACCAGTCCAGGCATCTCAGGCCTGACCGAGCGGTTAAGACCGGAGGACATCGCCTTCTGGCTAGCGGCAGTGCATCCCTCTCATGACCAAGGCACCGAAGGACTGGGCACGCTCAGCTTCGAGCAAGCTGCCGCGGTGCTCGACGGCGAGGAAGCCAGCCGCCTGGTGCGCTTCGTGCACATTGAGGATCGAAATAGCTACCTCGCCGCACATGCCGGCGTCCGCCTTTTGCTGGGGAGCATTGTGGGGCACGCCGCCGACACCTTGCGGTTTCGACCGTCCGAGCACGGCAAGCCGATGCTCGTCTCAGACTCGCCGAACATCGACTTCAGCCTGAGTCACGCAAGAGGTGTGGTCGCTGTCGCTGCTGCGCGTTCGCCGGTCGGTGTCGATGTCGAGCCCTTGCGAGAAATCCCCGATCTGGATTCCGTGAGTGAGATCGTCCTGGCTCGCGAAGAGCGTGAGGTCCTGTGGAGCACTCCTGCCGCATTCCGCTCGCGGCTGTTTCTTCGCTACTGGACCCTCAAGGAAGCCATACTTAAGGCAGCCGCGCTTGGATTCATCATTCCACCGCATTCGGTGACCATCGACGCTGGCCCATCACCCGCCGTTCTTTCGCTACCAGCAGCGCTCGGGCCTGTCTCGCAATGGCGGCTGATAGCTCCCGCCGCCTGAACGCTAAGCTATCAGTTCGCGGCGCGAGATCGTCAAAAGCAGCGACTCGGCGATTTCCTGCGAACGGCTGGCCAGAACGGAGAGCAACGTGTCGCTCAGGCCGTGAGAGGCCTCGGAATACCCCTGGAGATGGATTTGCGGCCGAAACGCAGGGCTCGTGGCGAGCCTGTAATTGCGGTCGACAACGTCGTCCTGGATATAGCGTCGTATCGGCTCCAGAAACGCGTGTGGCGTTTCCCTGTCATAGCCGGTCGCAAGGATAACGGCATCGTAGCAGGAGCGGCGGTCCCGACCGTCGAATTTATCGACCGTTCGGATTTCAATGCCTTCAACGGCCGCGAGCACTTTGGTGATCTCGCTGCGCGGATGCAATTCGATGCCCGTCGTGCCGCTGACGCGCTGCTGGTAGAGCAAGCGATACAACTGATCGAGCAGATCGGAATCGACCACGGCATAGTTGGTATTTCGAAAATTGTGAACGATCGCATTCCGGCGCTCGTCCGGCTGGGCGTAGATAAAATCCGTGTAATCCGGATTGAAGATTTCGTTGACGAACGGACTGCTGTCGGACGGTTTTAATGCATGGCCGCGAAAGATCAGGTCAATGTTCGCGTGCGGAAAACGGTTTCGAAGATCGACCGTCACCTCGACCGCGCTCTGCCCTCCCCCGACAACGGCCACGCATGCCGCCTTGCCGCCGAGGCCGGCGGACTCGACCGTATCGAGGTAGCGGCTTGAGTGGAACAATCTGGAATCGTCGGCGATTTTCGCGAAGACCTGCGGGATATTGGGCTTACCTCCCGCCGCCACGACAAGGTTCTTCGCAAGCCGCACCGTTTCACCGCCGGCGAAGTTGCGTGAATAGACCCGCAACGAATTCACCGACTGCCCCGCTGTTACGGGTTCGATGGCAACGACGGCTTCGCCGTAAGCCGCTTGTGACTTGAACTGCGCTGCCACCCACCGCAGATAATCGTTGAATTCCATCCTGCTCGGATAGAACGTCCGACAGTTGATGAAATCCTGCAAGCGGCCGTGCTTGTGCAGATAGTTCACAAAGGTGAACGGACTGGTCGGATCACGCAACGAAACCAGATCCTTGAGAAACGAGATCTGCATATCGCTACCCGGCAAAAGCATGCCGCCATGCCAGGTAAATTGGCGCTGCCTCTCGACGAAGAGAGGAGTGCATTTCAAGCGTGACCTTCTGGCGCACTCGTCCAGCGCGATCGCAAGCGCGAGATTGGACGGACCGAATCCGACGCCAATGACGTCGTGCTCGATGGCAAGCTGATGAGACATAAAGCTGCGCTCCGTTCGCGCGTTAGGCTGTGGGTGCCGGACCGGCCGTCGCCGGTAGCCACAGCCGGTCACCAAAGAAGCGCTCGCGCAGCAGCATGACCAGGGTGGCCCGCTTGTGTGGAAAATCGAAGTTCTTGATCCTCGCGAATCCCGAGAGTTCAAGGTTGCGTAGTTGCTTCGAATGCGCCGCCGCCGGCTCGCCGACGATCCGCTGCGTTCGGCAATCATCCAGGAACATGTAGTGCATCAGCGAGGGCAGCCATGCGCTGATGTAGCGGCGTCCCCGATAGGCGTCCTCTCCGACGACAACGTGCCAGCCGCGATCGTAATCATCGGCATCGTAAAACGGCGCGATACGGTTTTCCTTGGCCCAATAGACCTCGAAATAGCCGAATGGCGCGTCGCCGAAGCAGCCGATCAGCGGCAGCATGTGCGGATCGGCCAGAATAGTGGACAGATACTTGCGATGCTTTTCCAGATCGCCGGCTTCGTCCCAGAAGGCGTCGACGCGAGGATCGTTCATCCAGCGGTGCAGCAAATGAAGATCATCATTCAGATCCGCGACACGGAACGAGATGATCTCGGAGAGCCAGGGGATGAAGCGGGCATACACCATCCCCACCGGCTTTTGCGGGCGTCGCGGATGCCGTTTGCCGTCGGTCATGACGTGCAGTTGCGGCATCGGCGGCCGCTCGGCATCGACCAGCCAGTTGTCACGACGCTGCATGACCAAATCCGGAAGCAGCACGAGGTTGCTTCCGGCCAAGACAGCGAGGCCATCGTCGAGCAATTCGCGCGCAATCGGTTGCCGGACCGAATCCAGAAAAATCCGGTCGAGACCCGGGCGCCATCCGAACATTGCCTCTGCAGCCGCTGAAACCGCCCGCACCGCAAGCCGCGGATCGTCGGGAGCATCAAGCATCTTCAGATGATCCAGCTGCTCATCGAGACGCAGACGCATCATCGTAGCGCCACCAGCAACGACCCGCAGCTCCGCACCGTCTTGAAGGACCGTCGCGGCGGCGCGCGGCCCGACCGGAAACGCATGAGGATCTTTCGCGGAGCTCGACGTTTTGTTCATCCGGCACTCGTATTGACGTGATTGCTTCAAACAAGACGCGATCTTCGCTCACGCACGCGATGTAAATCACTCCCGTGCAGGATGACAAGGAATGCCAACGCACCCAGTTTAGATTCCTTACAAAACCAATGAATGACCAGGCCGGGACGTTGCATGCCCTACTCAAGGCCCGCGTCGGTGGTGCCGGAACTTAGATTCAAATTTTCCGGGAGAATAAAATAGGTCTAAAGAGGCGCACCGGTTGGAACAGATGACGGCTCCATGACGTAATGGGGCCTCGCCTCGCCAGCGACAATCTTGCCATGCCGGAGCCGCACAAGGTGGTCCGCCGCGCCAAAATAACGGTCGTCATGTGAGATCACGATGATCGTCTTGCCCAGGCGCTTCAGGTCGGGCAGCAATTCGGTGTAGAAGATGTGCCGGAACGCCGGATCCTGATCCGCCGCCCACTCATCGAACACCAGAACGGGCCGCTCCTCGAGCCAGGCATTCATCAGAGCCAGCCGCTTGCGCTGGCCGGTGGACAGATCCGTTGTCGTGAACACGCCATTTTCAACCGAAACCTTGTGCGCGACCTCCAATCGCTCAAGATACCGCTCGGCGATATCGGGCACCATTCCCGCTCCCTGCAAAAGATCTTCAAACAGGTAGTAGTCGGAAAAGATTGTCGTGAAGAGCTGCCGGTAGTCATCGCGGGTTTCCGTTACGACCGGCAGGCCATCGCGCAGCACCGCGCCGCTCTGCGGGGCATAAAGGCCCAGCAGCAGTTTGATCAGCGTGGTTTTTCCGCTGCCATTTTCGCCGACAATGAAAACGATGTCCCCCTGGCGGATATGCAGGTCAATCGGGCCAAGAACGAAGGGATTGCTGCCGGGCACGGTGCGGAAGGTGTACGATACCCCTCGCAGTTCGATCGATTCGATCCTGGCCGATGCTTCCGGCGCGGTCGAAGGCGCAGCCAGCAAATCCTGCTCAGGCGTGGAGAACTGCTCCGAGAGCTCAGCAATCCGGCGCATCGCCACCTGTGCGCGGCCGAGTGCGGGCAGAATACCTATAACCTGGTCAATAGGACCCCGCATATAGAGCAGCACCAGCACAAAACCGCTGGAGACCGAAGCGGGACTGTCCGGCCACAGGAACGGGCGCAGGGTCAGCGCAACGCCGATCACCACGAAGAACAGCATCGTGCCGAAGGCACGTGCGGTGACGAAGAGATTGATCGACTTGATCTGCACCGTGCTGATCTGGTCGACGGTACGCTGTAGCTTGTCGACATACACGCGCTGCCGGCGGATGCGGTTCAAGCGCAATTCCTTCGCGCCCTCCGCGATCGCCCGGTAGTGCTTCTGCAACTCATCTTCCGAGTCGCGGGCGGCATTGAAGCCCCGAACCCCTCGCGTTCGCGCAAAGGCATGCGCCAGCGAACCCAGGATGATGACCAATCCCGTGATCAGAAACAGCGGCCACGACAATACCGCCAGGTAAACCATGCAGCCGAAAGTGATGACGACGGACACGAAGAAGGACGAGAAGAAGAACGCGAAATCGCTGATCGTGTCGACGTCCTGGGTGAGAACCGGGATCAGGCGATGGGTACGATAAATCTCGAGTTGGTCGATCGGGGCCGCCAGAATCTTGGCCGCAAGCGACTTCCGAAGCTCGGCAATGATCCGCTGTCCGACATAATTGGCGCTTATATCGGAACCGATCGAACCAATCAGGATCAGCGAACACAGGCCCGCAAAGGCAAAAAGCAGCGTCACGACATCGCTCTGCGACGCATAGAGGCCACGATTGACGACCGCTAGCAGCCCCGCAACGCTGGCGCCGCCGACAATACCGAGGACGACGCCACCGAGCACAATCGGCCAATACGGCCGCAGGAGATGCAATATCTGCGCGGTCAGGCCGCTTGGTGGGATCATCATGAGTGCCGCGCTGGATTATGGCTGAAGCGAACCTACACGGCCCGTCGTGACACGAACAGCCTTGCTGGAGTGATGCGAATACATGATGGCAGCATGGCTATTCCAGCGGTTATTTTCCGGTCTTTTTCGATCGATTCTAATTTGTGATCGGCAACGCGTTTAATAAAATGTCGGGTAGTACCCCCTTTGCATCGCAGCCGAAGAGCGCGTAGGACATGGATCCGGCCGCCGTATCGGACCGCGATACCCGGAAATCGAAGCGCTCGCAGGCCAGCATCGGACAGGCCCGACTGGAGCAGGCCCGACTGGAGAATGACTTTGGATTCGCTCGTCTCCGAAACCCGCATCCAGCTTGCCGATGCCGCCGGTCTTGCTGCCCGAATGATCGATCATCTGGCCGAGCATGACATCGCCTTCGAGGATCAGGGCGGCCTGATGGTGGCGAAACTGCCGTTTGGAACCAGCTCGCTCGCCGTCGAGGCTGAGACACTCAGGATTCGTGTCGAGGCCAACGACAAGGGTCACCTCGAAATGCTGCGTTCGGTCGTAGCATCCCACGTCATCGAGTTCGCAGGCGACGCGGCACCGACGATCGTCTGGTCCGGTCATGAATCGGATGGCGGGATGTTGGCCAATTTCCGCGAGGTACGGCTGAAAGCGGCGATCGATCTCACGCCCCGCATGCGCCGGCTGACTTTCACCGGGGACGACATCACGCGTTTCCTGGATGACGATGACCTGCACGTCCGGCTGTACTTTCCACCAGAGGGCCTCGCCAAGCCTGAATGGCCGTGGCCTGCCGCGGACGGACGTATCATGTGGCCCGAAGCGGACCGCAGGCCTCTCACCCGCTACTACACGATCCGTCGCATCGATCTGCAGACCCGCGAGATCGACATCGATTTCGTGGTTCATGACCATGCCGGGCCTGGCTCCGCATTCGGGCTCAACGCGCGAGCCGGCGCCATTTGCGGCATGGCCGGCCCACTCGGGCGAGGTATTCGTCCGGCGCGCTGGTTTATGCTGGCAGGCGACGAAACCGCCCTGCCCGCCATCGCGCGCATCCTTGAAACACTGCCGGCGACGGCAATGGGCGAAGTCTTCATCGAAGTCGCCGACCAACTCGAGGAGGTTCCGCTGATCGCGCCAGCCGGCATGTCGGTTCGCTGGCTGCATCGTGGCGACCATCCGGCGGGGACAACGCAATTGCTGGTCGATGCCGTCAAGGCCCTGCGATGGCCCGATCACCGCGAGGTCTTTGCATGGATCGCCTGCGAAGCGCAGGCGCTGAAGGCGCTGCGAAACCATTTGCGCGATGAGCGAAAACTTTCCCGCGATCAGCACCTTGCGGTCGCGTATTGGAGCCTGCGCCAGCCATGACGTCCCAACGTCGCACACGTGGACCGGCCGGGCTGCGTTCTCTTTGCACCACATAATTCTACCAGGCGTTCCCCATGCACGCAGTTCTGCCAACCGAAACCGCCCCGGCGTCGCGCGACGCGGCCATGCCCTTGTTCGAACTGGACCAGGTCGGCTTCGCGGTGGCAGGCCGCGCGTTGCTCGAACCGCTGACCCTGACCCTTCCCGCTCGCAGCGTCGTCGGCCTGATCGGACACAATGGCTCCGGCAAATCGACCTTGCTGAAGATGCTGGCGCGGCAGCAGCCAAACTCCTCCGGTACGATCCGCTTTGAAGGGCGTCCATTGCGGGAATGGAGCGATCGGGAATACGCGCGAAAGGTGGCTTACCTGCCGCAGCAGACCCCGCCCGCCGCCGGCATGCTGGTCAAGGAGCTGGTCGCGCTCGGCCGTTATCCCTGGCATGGCGCGCTCGGCCGATTTGGCGATACCGACCGCAACAAGGTCGCGGAAGCCATGGCGCTCACCCACATCGAGCCGTTTGCGGACCGGCTCGTCGACACACTGTCAGGCGGCGAGCGCCAGCGGGTCTGGATCGCCATGCTGGTCGCGCAGGACGCCGAATGCCTGCTGCTCGACGAGCCAATTTCAGCGCTCGACATCGCCCATCAGATCGAGGTTCTGTCGCTGGTGCAGCAGCTCGCCCGTGAGCGCAACCTCGGAATTGTCGTCGTTCTCCACGACGTCAACATGGCGGCCCGCTTCTGCGACGAGATCATCGCGCTGCATTCGGGCAAGTTGATAACCCGCGGCGCGCCTGACAAGATCATGACGCCGGCCGAACTCGAAACCATCTACGGCATCCCCATGGGGGTGATGCCGTCTCCGGATCAAAGCCACCTCATCAGCTTTGCGCGATGAAAGGGCGGATCATCCGCCTTTCCATCGCAGCTCGTTACGCGCGCCGCGGGCGCAACAGCCACACCAGATAAGGACCAGCGAGCATCATCGCGAAGATGCCGGCCGGCATCTGGAACGGGAATATCACCATCCGCCCCGCCCAGTCCGCGAACACCATCAGGGTGGCGCCAATCAGCGCGGCCAGCGCTACCTGATGAAGCGCGCGTTGCGCCCCCATCATCCGCGCCATATGCGGCGCGATGAAGCCGACCAGGCTTAGGAGCCCAACCATCAGGGTCGCGGTCGCGGTCAACAACGCGGTCAGCAGCATGATGATGATTCGGCTTCGCGCCATGGATACGCCCACCGAACGCGAGGCCGCCTGACCGAGCGGCAGGATATCGAGCCAGCGCGACAACATCGGCACCAGTGCCAGCAGGATGATCGCGGCGATGGCCAGTATCGCAGCCTCGGTCGGACCGATCTGATAAAGCGAACCCGCCAGCAACGACAGAAGCATGCCGATGCGGGGGTCACCGGTTGCAAGCACCATGGCCATGATCGCGCCGAACGCCGCGCTCATGGCGACGCCGGCCAGCAGCACACGCTCCGGGCTGAATTCGGATCGCCGGCTGAACAGCAGAACCAGGCCGAGCACGCTGAAGGCGCCGATCGCCCCGGCTGCGATCTGCGCCGCGCGGGTGTGAGAGGGCAACGCGTACAGCAGGACTAAGACACCCATCGCGGCGCCATAGCTGATTCCCATCACCTCTGGAGCCGCCATTGGGTTTCCGGTCATGCGTTGCAGCAGCGTGCCGGCCACCGCCAGCGTGGCCCCCGCAGCCAAGGCCGACACCACGCGCGGCCAGCGCCACGGCAGAAACTCCTGGATGCCGGCCAGACCGCTCCAGCTCCAGCCCTCTGAACCGACCCCGACCGCAAGCGCGATCCAGACCACGAGCAGCAGCAAGGCCAGACCGAACAGGATCACCCGCCAGGGATGGTCGAGACGTGGTGGAACGGATGGCGTGAGGTTTCCCACCGGCGCGGTGGCCCGAAGCCGCGGCAGCAACAGCAGCAACATCGGCGCACCGATCAGGGCGGTGGCGGCGCCAGCCGGCATTTCGCGATAGCCGGGCGGGATCAGCAGCACAAGCTCATCCGTCAGCCACAGCAGCAGCGCGCCGCAAAGTGGCGCCCAAATCAGCCGGTCACGAAAACGGCGCGCTCCTGACAGCATGACGATGGCCGGCGCGGAAAGGCCCACGAAGCCCATCACGCCGACCACGCTGACAACCGAAGCGCTGAGCGCGATCGCGATGCCAAGCGCGCAGACCCGCGCGCCGGTCAATCCGAGGCCGAGATTGCGCGCGGTCTCGTCGTCGAAGCCGAGCAAGGTCAGCGGGCGGACCATCGCCGCGATCAGGAGGAAGGAAATGATGAAACGCGGCGCAAGGAACGCGACGTTGTTCCAGTCCTGCTGATTGAGGAAACCCGCGCCCCAGATGAACAGACCGATGAGGTATTCGTGGTTCAGCAATATCAGGGCCTGGGTCGTCACCGCGCAATAATAAGCAACGATCAGCCCGGCAAGCACCAGCACGACCGGCGATAGCGCACGGCGCCAAGTGAGACCGAACACGCACAGGAACGCAGCGAATCCGCCCAGCAACGCAATCCACTCACGGCCGAAGGTGAGCAGCGACGGCGCCCACAGGGTTGTCACGGACAGCGCGAGATAGGCTCCGTTCAGGACACCAAGGGTGCTCGGTTCAGCAAGCGGATTGCGCAGCACCTGCTGACAGACCGTTCCTGCGAGGCCCAGCGCTGCGCCGGCCAGCAGCGCCACCGCTATGCGCGGAAACACCGTGTAATGCACCAGCATCTGCTGCGGATCGTTGATCTCTGGGCGCCACAGCACCGGCAACCATGCGTTGGCCGGCAGAAACCCCGACAGATGCCGCCACGTCAGCGCAGCCGCTGCTGCAAACAGCAGCCCGATCAGCACCGCCGGGTGCATCGCGATCCCGGAGCGGGCGGGCAGCGCCTCAACCTTGCTCATTTTTTTCCTGCGGCAGACGTTCGGCGAGAAGGCGGGCGAAGCGCTCAGCTGCCGGCACGCCGCCATAGAAGAATTGATTTCCCAGCACCGTCAACCGCCCCGACCGTAGGAACGGCAGGGTTCGCAACACGGGGCTCGACGTGAGCAGAGCTTCGATATCCGCGACCCGCGAACTCATCAGGATCAGCCGCGCATCCGGCACCGCCGCGAGCACTTCAAGGCCGACGCTGGTATGTCCCCACGGACCGCTCTGCCCGGTCCATGCGTTCTTCAATCCGAACTGGTTCAGCACTTCCTGGTAGAGGCTGTTCGGACCGAACACCAGCGCACGGTTGCGCGCGATCTCGCTGACAAGATAAAGCGGCTTGCCGCCGCGGTTGCGAAGCTGCTCACGGTAACCGGCCATCGCTGCATCGAAGCGCGCGAGATAGGCTTCGCACGCGGCCTGCACGCCGACCCGCTGTGCGAGCTCCATCGTCGAACTGCGCGCGGTTTCCAGAGGATGGCGACCGGGCCTGAAAATCGTGAAAATCTCGACCGGGGCGATCAGCTTGAGCCGGGGTATTGCCGCAGTGATACTGGGATCGATGATGATAATGTCAGGCGCGAAACTCTGCAGCAGCTCGAGATTCGGCTCCGAACGCAGGCCGATTTCCTGAACGCTTGACGGGACGGCGGGCTCGACGACGAGCCTGCCGTAGCGCTCGATCTCCGGAACCACGAGCGGCACGACCCCTAGCGCGAGCAGCGTCTGTGCACAGGCCCAACCGAGCGCGGCAACGCGCGGCCCGGGCTGTGACGTGGCGGCTTGCGTGGCGCAAAGCGGCCAGTTGCCGAGCAGCACGCCTCCGCCGAGGCTCACGCCTGCGGTGAGAACGGCGCGGCGTGACGGCCGGCGATCTGAGGCAATGACAGGCTTTTTGTTCATGGAAATCGGCTCAAAGAGCTCTCGCGGCCAAGGCCAGGGGACGGAAGGCCATTATGACATACCTTCAATCCTCGTGTCCGTCCAAGCCCTGGCGCTGGAGGCGCTAAAAGCGTTTGCCAGGGCCCGCCCGATCGCCGCCTGCGCCTGCAAGGCATTGGCAACGACATTTCCCATCCGCAAAAACTCATGGATCATGCCCGGATAGATCTGGAGATCGACGGCAACGCCGGCGGCGCGAAGCCGTGCCGCATAATCCCGCCCCTCGTCCACCAGCGGATCATATTCGGCAAGCACAAAAAGCGCCGGCGCCAGCCCGGAGAGATCGTGCGCGGCCAGCGGCGCAAAGCGCCAATCGTCGCGGTCGGAATCGTCGCGGAGATATTGCCGGAAGAACCAATCGACGGTGTCCCGCTCGAGCAGAAAGCCCGAGCCATACCGGTTATAGGAATCCGAGGTCTGCCGTGCGCTCAGGCCTGGGTAGGCGAGAACCTGCAGAAGGGGCTGCGGCAAGCTTGGGTCGGTCTTGGCTGCGATCGCCAGTGCTGCGGCAAGCGTCCCACCGGCGCTATCGCCGCCAACAGCAACGCGGCCCGCGTCCAGCCCGGCCGCCTCCCCCTCGCGACCGATCCAGGCCAGCGCATCGACGGCATCCTCGAACGCCGTCGGAAATTTATGCTCCGGGGCAAGCCGATAACCAATCGACAGCACCGCCGCACCGCTATCGGCGGCGAGGCCGCGGCACAAGGGCTGATGCGAATCGAGACTTCCGACGACAAAGCCGCCGCCGTGCATATAAAGCAGAACGGGCGTGGGATCTTGCGCGTCCGGCTCCCGCGGGGCGTACAGCCGCGCGGCGATGGCCTCCCCATCGCGCGTCGGCAGAGAGAGCTGGCGTTCAAACGCCAGCGCCGGAGGGTCGACGTCGAGCAACGGCGAAGAAGCGTCGAAATCCGCGCGTGCATGTATGGCGGTCAGTTGCGGAAACGGAACGCGTGCACCACTCTCGGTCCCAAGCTGGACCATCTCGAGGAGCGCTGCGATATCGGGATCAAGGCTCATGCGATCGTTCACTCCGCGGGTTCCGGCACCTGGTCCTGCGACGTTGTCGATGTCGCCTCCGGAGCCAGCAGCGCGCATATCTCATCGAGAAAATCGGCATCCCGGAGGATCGTAAAATGGTTGTCGCCAACAATGCCGCGATCAACGGCATTCGGGAGCTGCGTCTCCAGCCGATCGCGCTGCGTCAGGCGACCTGACGTCCACCAGCACAACGGCGCGGCCGCGAGACGACGCGGCGGCGCGGCGTTCTGCGTCAGGGTTTTCAGGTGCCGCCCGACTGCAAAGGCGCTCGACAGATCGTCGATGCCGAGCAGAGTGTCGTCCGGCAATGGTCCCTGCACCTCTTCCAATATCTGCGCGGCCAGACGCCGGACGCTTGCGGACGTCTCTGGCGCGCCGTCGCGTTTCGCTGCTTCCACGTGCGGATGGATACGGCCGGATGCAGCGTTCGGAAGAACGGCCGACAGCAATCCCGCGAGATCATCGGCCCAGTGGGCTACGGCTTCCTGCCGGTTCGATCCGCCGTGCGTCCGCAGCACGAAGCTGTCGACCAAGGCGAGACGATCCACACGTTCACCGCTTCGTTCGAGCTCGGCTGCAACAAGGCTGACGAGAAGCCCTCCGAGCGACCAGCCGATCAGGCTGTACGGACCGCGGGGCTGCACCTGTCCGATCTCGCGCGCATAATCCGCAGCCATCGCCTCGAGCGACCTATCACTCCACGAACCGTCGACAAGCATCCGGGATTGCAACCCGATCACCTGCCGGCGCCCTTGGAGGCGCCGCGCCAGCGGTCCATAATCGAAGACGGTGCCGAAACCACCATGCACACAGAACACCGGATGCATTCCAGGAACCGCAACGTTCAGCGGCAGCAACGCCGACGGCGCCGCTGCAGCGGCGGGAGCCACGTCGCCGGTATCTGCCAGCAGCGCCCGGATCGTCGGCTTCTGCAGGAGATCGCGAAGCTTGATCTCGATGGCGAAGCTCTTGTCCTGACGGAGCCGGGCAACGACCTTGAGGCTGAGGATCGAGTTGCCGCCCAGTTCGAAGAAATTGTCGGTGACGCCGACTTGCGGCAGCTTGAGTATGTCGGCCCACAGGCGCGCCATCGCGGTTTCCGCAGCCCCCTGCGGAGCAACAAAGCTTCGCGCCGCGGTATCGGGCGCCGGCAGCGCGCGCCGGTCGATCTTTCCGCTCGACATCACCGGCAGGCGATCAAGCACCATGATCCGTGCCGGCACCATATAGACCGGCAATGTCCGCCTCAGGAAATCGGTCAATCTGTCGACCAGCGCCTCGGCAGGTGCTCCTGACGAGGCCTTTGCCGCCTTCGGCGCGACATAGGCAACGAGCTGGCTTCCGGCAACGCCCGGCAACGCCACCACCGCCGCTTGCTCGATCTCCTCGTGCCGAAGAAGCGAGGTCTGGATCTCGCCAAGTTCGATCCGGAAGCCGTTGATCTTGACCTGGTCGTCGCTGCGGCCGAGATATTCAATGGTGCCGTCTTCGCACCATCGCGCCAGGTCGCCGGTGCGATAGAGTCGTGCTCCCGGCGCCGCTGCGAACGGGTCCGGCACGAAACGTTCGGCCGTCATGCCCGCTTTTCCCTGATAGCCGCGCGCCAGCCCAAAGCCTCCGAGATAGAGCTCTCCTGCAACGCCGGCGGGAATGATATTTAGCGAGCTATCGAGAATATAGGCGCTGCGATCACCGACCGGCAGACCGATCGGCGCGTAGGGCGTATCGCATTCGGCGGCGCCATCGACCTTCCAGACCAGGGGCGTGACCACGGTTTCGGTCGGACCATAACCGTTGATCAGGATGCGCGGCTTCAGGACGCGCTTGACCTTGTCAAAGCCAGCCTTCGGCATCGCCTCGCCGCCGAAAGAATACAGTTTGACCGGCGGCGGGTTGCCCGCCTGCTCGACCCATTCCGCGACTTGCTGAAGATAGGCGGGCGGCAGGCCGATATGGCTGACGCCATGCGCATGCAAAGCTTCGACGGTTTGTTCCGGCGTCCACAGCTCCGCATCGCGCATCAGCAGCCGCGCGCCGTGCGACAGCACCGTCAACCAGCGCTCATGGGCGCCGTCGAAAGCCAGCGACAGGAAATGCAATTCGCACGAGCCATCGTCGATCTCGTAGAGGCTTCCCGTGACGTGACAGTGCATGGCGAGCGGCCCGTGGGCAACCGCCACGCCCTTTGGCGTCCCGGTCGAACCGGAGGTGTAGATCAGATAAGCGAGGTTTTCGAGGTGCAAATCCGGTTGCGGCGCATGGTGGGGGCCCGCATCGAAATCGAATGTGGAAAGAGAGATTCTTTCAACATTGTCCAGGTCCTCTTTGAGCTGTCCCGTCAGCAGGAACGAAATCCCGGCATCGCGCATGACAAACTTGCGTCGCTCGGACGGAAGCTCCGGATCGAGCGGAACGTACGCCCCGCCCGCCTTGAGGACGGCGAGCAGCGCGAGCATCGTGGCTTCGGTTCGCTCGACCACGACGCCGACCCGCTGCTCGGGCTTGAGCCCGCGGCCAATCAGGTGATGGGCAAGACGATTGGCTTTGGCGTCGAGCGCTCCGAACGAGAGCACGTTCCCGCCGATGGTAAGTGCCGTTCGTTCCGGGTGACGCTTGGCATGCACGCTGATCGCCTCATGCACCAGAGGCAATGCGACGGCAGGCACCGCGTGGCGATTGCAGTTATCGGCAACACCGGCATCGACCGTCGTGACCGGATCGATGCCGCCAAGCAGCACCGAAGCATCCCGCGTCAGCGCCGCCAGCAGATGCTCGAACTGCATCCTGATCTGCTCGGCCTGCGCTGGCGTAAAATGGCTCGGCATATAGGTGTATTCGACCTGAAGCGTTTCCTCGACGAGCACCGACAGATCCATCGGATAGTTCGTCACGTCGACATTCTTCAGGCCACCGAACTGCAGCGAGCCATCCCCCTTCTGCAGCATGCCGCGTTCAATCGGATAGTTTTCGAACACGATGATGCTGTCGAACATCGTCTGGCCGCCGCGGCCGGCCCAGCTCTGAATGTCGTAGAGCGGCGTGTGCTCATAATCCCGGATCGCCAGGTTGCGATCCTGAAGCGCCCGCAGCCATTCTCCGACTGTGCTTGCCAGCGACGGCGATTCGATCACGGGCAACGTGTTGATGAAGAGACCGAGCATCTGCTGCGATCCGTCGAGGCCTGCCGGGCGACCGGCGACGGTGACGCCGAAAGTCACGGCCTGCTGGCCCGTATAGCGCTGCAGCAACAGCGCCCACACGCCCTGGACAATGGTATTGAGCGTGATCCGCTCACGGCGAGCGAACGCCTTCAACTGCGCGGTCGCCGTCTCACCGAGCCGGGTGTAACAGCGCGCGTGACCGGAAGCCGGATGACGGCGAGACCCGAAGGCATCGGCGAGTTGCGTCGGCTCGTCAAAGGACTTGAGCTGTTCGCGCCAGAAGCGTTCGGCCGCTTGCGCGTCCTGCGCCACCAGCCAGCCGATATAGTCGCGGTAATGCGTCGGGTTCGCCGCTGGCGATCCGCCGTAATAGCGCTCCAGGACTTCGCCGACAAAGCGCGCCGAGCTCCAGCCATCCATCAGGATGTGATGATAGGTCCAGATCAGGCGATAGAAGCCGTCCTCGAGACGCAGCAATCGAACCCTTTGCAGGGGCGGCGCCGAGAGATCAAATTCGGCGGCACGCTCGCCGGCTAGAGCCGCCGCGATGCGTTCGTCGGTAACGATTTGCCCGCGCCAGTCTTCCTGTTCGAACGGCGCGGCTGCGTCGCGATAGACGGCTTGCAACGGTGACCCGGATAGCTCACGCCACAGGAAGCCGGTCCGGAGCATCGGATGACGCGCGGTCACCTCGCGCCATGCAGACCGGAAACGTTCGGGGTCGAGCCCACGGATTTCTACGCTGACCTGATTGACGTAAACGCCGCTGCCGGCATCACGCAGGCTGTGGAACAGCATGCCCTGCTGCATCGGCGACAACGGGTAGATGTCCTCGATGCGGCTCCAGTCGAGAGCGAGCTTTTCGAGCTGTTCGCTGCTCAGTCCCGAGAGCGAGCCCCGCACCGGCGCCGGCGCTTCCGTTGGCGGCCGAACCTGCCGGGATATCGCCGCAAGCGTTTCGATTGTTTGATGCTGAAAGCAGTCGCGCGGCTCGATCAGGACGCCTTCGCGGCGTGCGCGGCTGACCATTTGCAGCGAAATGATCGAGTCCCCGCCGAGCTCAAAGAAGTTATCGGTGACGCCGATGTTGGGTTGGCGCAGCAGGTCGGCCCAGATCGCGGCCAGCGCCGCTTCGGTTGGCGTGCGCGGCGCGACGTGCTCGGCGGCGCCGAGCTGATCCGGCACCGGCAGCGCCTTGCGATCGATCTTGCCGTTCGGCGTCAGCGGCAATCGATCCAGCACCACGATACGAGCAGGCACCATGTAATCCGGCAGCACCGATGACAGCGCCGTCTTGAGCGCCAAGCCGTCCAGCGACGCCTCGCCGCTGACATAGCCCACGAGTTGGCGGCCAGCGCCAACCTCGCGCGCCACCACCACGGCTGCGCGCACCGCGGCCTGCTCCATCAGCCGAGCCTCGATCTCGCCAAGCTCGATCCGGAAGCCGCGGATCTTCACCTGGTGATCCGAGCGGCCGATATATTCGATCACGCCGTCGGCCCGCCACCGCGCCACGTCGCCGGTGCGGTAAAGCCGTGCCCCGGGAGTGCCAAACGGATCGGGAATAAAACGTTCCGCCGTCAGCGCGCCGCGCTGCCAATAGCCTCGTGCGAGTCCTTCGCCGCCGATATAGAGTTCGCCCGCAACCCCGACCGGCGCAAGGTTGAGATCATTGTCCAGGATGTGCAGCGTGGTATTGCCGATCGGGCCGCCCAGCACTGGCCTATCGTCTTGCGCGTCGAGGCGATGACGGGCCGACCACACCGTGGTCTCGGTCGGGCCGTACAGATTCCAGACCTCGCCGGCCTGCGCCACCAGCCGACGCGAAAGATCCGGCGGCAGCGCCTCGCCGCCGCACAGCACGCGACAGCTTTGCGGAAGCTGTGGCCCGTCGTGATCGAGCAGCATCCGCCAGGTCGACGGCGTCGCCTGGATCATCGTCACACCTTGGGCCGCCACCATCGCCTTGAGCTGGCCCGGATCATGCGCCGCGGCACGATCCGCCAGCACCACGCGCGCCCCCAGCGTGAGTGGCAGCCACAGTTCCAGCACCGCAATGTCGAACGACAGCGAGGTCAGACCCAGCACGCGGTCCTGTGGCGTCATTCCCGGCTGTTCCGCCATCGTCGCCAGAAAGTTCGTCACCGCGTCGTGGCGGACCATCACGCCCTTGGGCAGGCCGGTCGAACCCGAGGTGTAGATCACATAGGCCAGGCTCTCGGGATGGATCGTGAGATCAAGATTGTCGGCATTACCACCCTCACCGCCAGCCGCCTCGTCGAGCAGCCAAGCCTCGGCGCCGGTCTCCTTGAGCACGGGAGCAAACTGCTCCAGCAGCGACGTCTGCGTCAGCACCAGCGCTGCGCCGCTGTCGCGCAGCATGTGGGAAAGCCGCTCCGGCGGATAATCCGGATCGAGCGGCAGATACGCCCCGCCCGCCTTCAGCACCGCCAGCAGCGCCACCATCATCGCGACGCCGCGCTCCAGCGCCAGACCGACCACCACGTCCGTCCCGACGCCGTAATCCCGCAGACCCCGCGCCAGCCTGTTGGCCCGCTTGTTCAGCTCGCCATAGCTCAGCGCTGCATCGCCAAACACCAGCGCGATCGCATCCGGGGACCGGCGAACCTGCTCTTCGAACTGCGCGACAATTCCCCGGCGTGGTTGGTCACGACGGGTACTGTTCCTGCGCAAAAGCAGCGCCTCGTCCACAGGATCGTTCGCCGCGATCATACCGACCGGTCGATCCGCATCAGCGCTCAACGCCTCCAGCAACCGCACGAAGGCGGCCTGCAGCCGCGCCACCTGCGCCTCGTCAAAATGCTGGCGCTGATAGTTGAGCACCAGCCGCAGCCGCTCATCGAGACCGACGCTCGCGAACAGCGGATAGTTGCTGGTCTCGGTGATCCTTGTCTCGCCGACACGGACGCGCTGGTTCTTCTCCTTGAGCGCACTGTCGACCGGATAATTCTCGAACACCAGGATGCTGTCGAACAGCGGCCGTCCGGGACGTCCCGCCAGGCGCTGGATTTCATAGAGCGGCGTCCAGCCGAATTCGCGCATGGTCAGATTGCGATCCTGCAGCTCGCGCAACCATGCGCCGATTTTCTGCTGCGGACTGGCGCTGTCGACGACCGGCAAAGTGTTGATGAACAGGCCCACCATGTCTTCGGCGCCTGCGAGCTCCGACGGCCGCCCCGACACGGTGACGCCGAAGCAGACCGTGCCCTGCCCGGTATGCTGACACAGCAATTGCGCCCAAGCGGCCTGCACCAATGTGTTGAGCGTCACGCGCTCCCGCGCTGCAAATTGCTGCAGCCGCGCGGTCAGCGCGACGTCCATTTCCAGCGCCAACGCACCGTGACCCGGCGTTGCTCCGCTCGAGCGTTCCGGCGAGCCATCCGAGAGCAGACCCGGCTCCCCCCGTTCCGCCATCGCCGTGCGCCAGAACGCGGCTGCGGCGTCGCGATCCCTGTTCTGCAGCCAGCCGATGTAATCCCGATAGCGGCGCTGCAAGGCTGGCAACCGGCCATCGGCGCTGTATTGCAACACCTCGGCGATCAGCCGCGCCGAACTCCATCCATCGAGCAGGATGTGATGATGGGTCCAGATCAGCCAGTGACGGTCTTCTCCCAAACGAACCAGCCGGACCCGCTGCAAGGGCGGCCGCGACAGGTCGAAGCCTTCGAGGCGTTCCTGCCGCGAGACGTCCGAAAGCGCAGCATCCAGTCCGGATTGCTCCAGCACCGCAAGGCGCGCGCGCCAATCCTCCTCGATGAACGGCACCTCGGCGTGGCGATAGACCACCTGTTGCGCCGAACCCGACAGGTCGCGCCAGACAAACCCGGTGCGCAGCACCGCATGGCGGTCGCTGACCGCCTGCCAGGCCAGACGAAGCTTGCCGGCATCAAGGCCGTGTATTTCGGCGGCAACCTGGTTGACATAAAGTCCGCTCTCGCCGTCGTGCATCGCATGGAACAGCATGCCCTGCTGCATCGGCGACAACGGATAGACATCCTCGATCTGGCGCCAGTCGAGTTCCAGCCGGTCGAGATCGGTTTGGCTGAGCCCGGACAACGCCACATCCGACGGCGTGATTCCGCAGGCACCGCTGGTGCAGTGATCGACCAACTCCCGCAGCGCCGCCTCATACAACGCGGCCAGCCGCTCGACCGTCTCGCGCCGATAGCGTTTGCGGCCGAAGCCGAACGACAGCCGCAACTGGCCCTCGCGCACCGTGCCGTTGACGCTGAGCCAGCGCCGCAGAGGGCTCGATGCGCTGCGCGAGGGGCCCGCACTTTCGGGCGCCATGGCGAACGCCTCTCCCGCGCCGCCGTCGATCTGGCCGAGATAATTGAACGTGATCTTCGGCTCGGCCGCTTTCGACAACGCGGCGCGCTGCTCTTCAGAGCCGAGATAGCGCAGCACGCCGTAGCCCAGCCCACGGCCGGGAATGGCGCGAAGCTCTTCCTTCACGGTCTTGATCAACAACGACGGATCCTGCGAGCCGCCGGCCAGACGCACGGGAAACGCGGTCGTAAACCAGCCGACCGTACGCGAGATTTCGATATCGCCGAACAGATCCTCGCGGCCGTGGCCTTCCAGTTCGACCAGGACATCGTCCTGTCCGCTCCATTGCCAAACGGCGCGCGCCAGGCCGGCGAGGAGAAGGTCGTTTATTTGCGTGCGGTAGGCGGAAGGCGCGTCCGTCAGCAGGCGGTGCGTCAGTTCTGCGTCGAATGACAGCGAGATTTCGTCGGCGTCGGCGATGGTGTCGATGCCGCCGTGATCGTCGTCGCACGGAAAATCAGCTCGTCCGTTGCGCTCGATCCAATAGGGTAATTCTGCCGGAAGTTCGGACGCCGCCGCATAAGCCTCCAGCCGGGCAGCCCACAGGGAATAGGCATGGCTCTTCGGCGGAAGCACAACCGTGTTGCCTTGCGTCAACTGGTCGTACGCCGCCGCGACGTCTTCCAGCAGCACCCGCCACGACACGCCATCCACAACCAGATGATGGATCACGATCAGCAAGCGCTGGCTGCCGTCGGCGACATCGATGCCAACCGCACGCAACAGCGGCCCATTGGCCAGCGACAGGCTTGCCTGCGCCGAGGATGCAAGCGCCGTGACGGCTTCACCATCAACCGCGCTTCGAACCCACAACAGCTCAGCCATATCAGGTGCGGCGCGGTGCTCCGCGCGCCACACGCCGTCCTTCGCTTCGAAGCGAAGCCGCAATGCGTCGTGATGAACGAGCACGGCCGCTATCGCGCGTCCCATGACCTGCCAATCAAGCCGGTCTTTCGGCCGCAACAGCACCGCCTGGTTCCAGTGATCGCGTTGTCCAACATCCTCCGCAAAGAACCGCGTCTGGATCGGCAGCAATGGATGTGAGCCGACAATCAACCCTTGCTCGGCGCGCGTCTCGCTCGGTTGCTCGGTACGTGCCGCAAACGCCAGAGCTTCCAGCGTCTGATGCTGGAACACATCGCGCGGTTCGATCAGGTAACCGGCGCGTCGGACACGGCTCACCATTTGCAGCGAGATGATCGAATCGCCGCCAAGTTCGAAGAAATTGTCGGATAGGCCCACGACAGGCCGGCCGAGCAGTTCGACCCAGATCGCCGCGAGCGCCATTTCCGCCGGGGTACGCGGCGCCAGGTGCTCCGAGCCGGTGTCGATCGCGTCCGGCGCCGGGAGCGCACGGCGGTCGACCTTGCCGTTCGGCGCCAGCGGCAGCCGTTCCAGCGTCACGATTCGCGACGGCACCATGTAGTCCGGCAGAACGGACGACAGCGCCGCGCGCAAGTCCGTCCCGTCAAGTTCGCCCGCCCCGCAAACGTAACCGAAGAGCTGACGTGCCAGACCCACCTCGCGCGCAACCACCACCGCGGAGCGTACGCCGGGCTGCTCCAGCAGCCGCGCTTCGATCTCTCCGAGTTCGATGCGGAAGCCGCGGATCTTGATCTGGTGATCGGATCGCCCGACATACTCGATGGCGCCGTCCGGGCGCCAGCGCGCCAGATCCCCCGTCCGGTACAGCCGCTCACCGGGACCGCCAAACGGATCCGGGATGAACCGTTCCGCCGTCAACCCCTGGCGCTTCCAATAGCCGCGCGCCAGCCCGACGCCGCCGATGAACAACTCGCCCGTCACCCCGGCCGGTACCAGGTTCAGCGAAGCGTCAAGGATGCGAATGGCCGTGCCCGGGATCGGTCGCCCGATCGGCACGCGCACCGCGCCGTCGTCGCGGCAATTCCAGAACGTCGCGTTGATCAGGGCCTCGGTCGGACCGTAGCGGTTGTCGAAGCGAACGTCGGGGAAGGCCGCGAGCACGCGCGCCTTCAACTCCGCAGACAAGGCTTCGCCGCCGGCAAACAGCCGCTTGAGCGTCACGCAGCGTTCCACCTCCGGCTCAGCAATGAAATGCTCGAGCATCGGCGGCACGAAATGCAGCGTCGTCACATCGTGGGCAACGACCGCGTCAATGAGAAGCCGCGGTTCGCGATGTGCGCCGGGCGTTGCGATCGCAAGGCGCGCACCGACCGCAAGCGGCCACAGAATTTCCCACACCGACACGTCGAAGCTGAACGGTGTTTTCTGCAGCAGGGTCTCGCTGGCATCAAGGCGGTATTCCGCCTGCATCCAGCCGAGCCGTGCGGCCAGCGCGCCATGCGAGCAGGCGACGCCCTTTGGCATGCCCGTCGATCCCGACGTGTACATCACATAGGCGAGACTCTCCGGATCAAGCGCGAGATTGAGATTGCACGCCGGCTCTGCTGCCCCGGCCTCATTCTCCACGTCGACTGCCCAGGCCTCCGCGGCCGATTCCGCCATCACAGGCGCGAGGCGTTCAAGCAGCCGGCTTTGAGTCAGCACCAACCCGGCGTCACTGTCGCGCAGCATATGCAGCAGCCGATCAGCCGGATAATCCGGGTCGAGCGGCAGATAGCCCGCGCCGGCCTTGAGGACGGCGAGCACACCAACGATCAATTCGACGCTGCGTTCCAGCGCGACACCCACCAGCTGGTCGCGGCCAATACCGCGGTCCCGCAACTGTCGCGCCAGACGATTGGCGCGAGCGTTCAACTCGCCATAGCTGACCCGTTGATCGCCGAAGACCAACGCAATTGAGGACGGTGAAGCAGCGGCGCGCGCCTCGATCTGGGCAACGATTCCGCCACCAAACTCCCGAATCTTGTTCGGCTCGATTGCGCCGCCACTCCAGGCGAGCATTTGCCTGACCTCATCGACATCGAGCCCGGTGAGTTCGCCAAGCGGAGCGGCGGCATCCGTCACGATCTGCGCGAGCAGGCGCGACAAGCAGGCTTGCAGATATCTTATCTGGTCCTGGTCGAACCGACCGCGGTCATAGCGGAAACCGAGATTGATGCCGTCGGTCTTGGCGAATACCGCTACCGTAAGCGCATAATTGGTGATCGAGACCTGCTCGACCCGTCCGAAACGCGAACCGCTTTCATTCTCGCCGCGCAGGGCCTCATCGATCGCATAGTTCTCGAACACCAGGATGCTGTCGAACAGCGGCCGGCCGGATCGTCCGGCCAGGCGCTGGATCTCGTAGAGCGGCATCCAGCCATGGTCGCGCAGATCAATGTTGCGCTCCTGCAAGCCGCGAAGCCAAGAGCCGATTTCGGCTTGCGGATCTGCCTGATCGACCACCGGCAGCGTGTTAATGAAGAGGCCGACCATTTCCTCGGACCCAGCGATCTCCGCTGGCCTGCCCGACACCGTCGCTCCGAAACACACAACGCGCTGCCCGGTATGACGCCGCAACAGTTGCGCCCACGCACCCTGCAGGAGCGTGTTCAACGTCACGCGCTCGCGCCTGGCAAAGACCTGCAATCTTGCGGTCAGATCGGCGGTGAGAAGCAGATCCAGCGAACCGTGACCGGCTGCGCCTGTGCTCGAAGCTCCTCCCAGCACATCCGCCACGAAGCTCGGCTCGTCCAACTCGGCCAAGGCGGTACGCCAGAACGCCGCCGACGCGTCGCGATCCTGCCTTTGCAGCCAGCCGATATAGTCACGGTAACGGCCGTGCACGGCGGGCAATCGGCCGCCGCGTTCGTGCTGCAGTATCTCGGCCACCAGTCGCGCCGAGCTCCAGCCGTCGAGCAGGATGTGGTGATGCGTCCAGATCAGCCAGTGGCGGCCTTCCTCGAGTCTGATTAGCCGCACCCGCTGCAAGGGCGCATGCGACAGATCGAAACCTTCGGCCCGCTCGGCCTGCGACGCCAACGCCAGCGCGGCCTCGAGTTCGCTGCGGTCCATGCTGGCCGCCCGCTCGCGCCAGTCTTCTTCGAGGAACGGCAGTGTCACATGACGATACACCACCTGCTGGGCTGCGCCCGACAGTTCGCGCCAGGCGAAGCCGGTGCGCAGCACCGCGTGCCGGGCGCTTACTTCCTGCCAGGCCGCTCGCAGCCTGCCGGGATCGATGCCGCGGATTTCCAGGCCGACCTGATTGACATAGTTTCCGCTTTCGCCATCGCGCAACGCATGGAACAGCATGCCCTGCTGCATCGGCGACAGCGGATAGATGTCCTCGATCTCACGACAATCGATCGTCGCAGTCAGAACGTCGAGGTCAGCCTGGCTCAAACGGGAGAGTTCGACGTCCGACGGCGTAATCCCATGCGCGCCGCCGGTGCAATGGTCCACCAGCTCCCGCAAGGCTGCCGCATAGTACTCTGCGAGGCGTTCCACTGTTGCGCGCCGGTAGCGCTTGCGACCGAAACTGAACGACAGCCGTAGCAGTCCGTCGCGCACCTGGCCGTTGATGCTGAGCCAGCGGCCAAGCGGCGCGCTGGCACTGCGCGCAGCGCCGGCGCTCTCGGGCGCAACCTTGAACGAGGCCCCCTCACCCAGGCTCGCATCGAACTGGCCGAGATAATTGAAAACGATACGCGGCTCGGGGATTGCGGAAAGCGCATGGCGCTGCTCTTCGGTGCCGAGATAGCGCAGAATGCCATAGCCCAGCCCGCGCGCCGGGATCTCCCGCAGTTCTTCCTTGACCGCCTTGATCAGCGCAGCGTCGTCGCCCGAACCTCTAGGCAGGCGGACAGGGAACGCGGTGGTGAACCAGCCCACCGTGCGTGAAATTTCCGTACCCGGGAAGATGTCTTCCCGGCCATGGCCTTCGAGTTCGACAAGGATATCGTCAATCCCGCTCCAGCACGATACCGCGCGCGCCAACGCCGCCAGCAGCAGATCGTTGACCTGGGTGCGGTAGGCGGACGGCGATTCCTTGAGTAGCCGCGTCGTCAGGCCCGCGTCGAATGTCAGCGAGATTTCCTCGCCCTCGGCAACCCGATCGACGTCGCCATGATCGTTATCGCAGGGCAGATCGGCGTTGGGCTTGCGTTCGATCCAATACGGCAGCTCGGCCGCCAGTTCGACGCTGCCTGCATGCGCTTTCAAGCGCGCGGCCCAGGACGAATAGGATTGGCTCTTTGGCGTCAACGCAACGGAGGCCGCGCCCTGCGCCATCTGGCCGTAAACCGATGCGACGTCTTCCAGCAGCACCCGCCATGACACGCCGTCGATGACGAGATGATGCACCGATATCAGGAGCCGCTGGCTGCCGTCGGCAAGGTCCATTCCGACCACGCGCAACAGCGGTCCTCGCAATGACAAGCTCGCCTGGGCCGCTGACGCCAGCGCCGTCACCTCGGCCGCATCGCGTATGCCGCTTCGAATCCAGAATAGTTCCGATACCGAGGGCGCAGCGCCATAGGACGCCCGCCAGACACCATCAATCTCTTCGAAGCGAAGGCGCAGCGCATCGTGATGCGCCACGACAGCGGCGACCGTGCGTTCCACGATCGCCCAATCCAGCCGCGACTGCGGCATCAGCAGCACAGCCTGGTTCCAGTGATGGCGTTCGCCGGCGTCCTCGCCGAAGAACCGCATTTGAATCGGCAACAGCGGATGCTCGCTGCCCACGAGAACCTTCTCGGGCTCGGCGTCCGGCACCGCCTGTTCCGTGCGCGCCGCCAGCGCCAGTTCCTGCAATGTCTGGTGCCGGAAAACATCACGTGGCTCGATCAGCAGGCCGGCCTGACGGGCGCGACCCACCATCTGCAGCGAGATGATTGAATCGCCGCCAAGTTCGAAGAAATTGTCGTCGACGCCAATCAGAGGCTGGCCAAGAAGCTCCGCCCAGATCGCGGCAAGCGTCGTCTCCGTCGCGGTGCGCGGCGCGACGTGTGCAGCGGCGGCGTGCATGTCGGGGGCCGGCAACGCCTCACGGTCCACCTTGCCATGAGCGGTGAGCGGCAGGCTTTCAAGTCTGATGATGCGGGCCGGCACCATGTAGTCCGGCAGCCCGTCCGCGAGCGCGGCGCGCATTGCCGTCTCGTCGGACGCCCCTTCACCACAGACATACCCCACCAGCTGATGGGTTGCCCCGGCGTCGCGGGCGATGACGACCGCCGATTGCACGCCGGGCTGACGCATCAGCCACGCCTCGATTTCGCCGAGCTCAATCCGGAAACCGCGAATCTTGACCTGATGATCGGAGCGGCCGAGATATTCGATCACGCCATCCGAACGCCATCGGGCCAGATCGCCGGTGCGGTATAGCCGCATGCCCGGCGTGCCAAAGGGATCGGGGATAAATCGCTCCGCCGTCAGCGCGCCGCGCCGCCAGTAGCCCCGCGCCACCCCTTCGCCGCCGATGAACAGTTCGCCGGTTACGCCGACCGGCACGATGTTCAGATCAGCATCGAGGACATAGGCAGACCGCCGGCCGACCGGGCGACCGATAGGCGCATAATTGCCCTCAATCTCTTCGCTGGCATCGACCTTCCAGACCAGCGGCGTTACGACGGTTTCGGTCGGGCCGTAACCATTGATCAACGTCCTTGGCTTGAGCGCGCGCTTGACCTTGTCGAAGCCGGCCTTCGGCATCGCCTCGCCGCCGAAAGAATAGAGCGAGACCGGCGGTGGATCGCCGCGCCACTCAGCAAAGTCGGCGAGCTGCTGCAGGTAAGCTGGTGGAAAGCCGGCGTTGGTGACGCGCTGCTTGCGCATGACGTCCAGCGTCTGTTCGGCTGACCATAGATTCTCGTCCCGCATCACCAGCGCGGCGCCGCAGGTCAGCGCGGTCCAGAGCCGTTCATGCGCTCCGTCGAACGTAAAGGACAGGAAGTGCAGTTCGCGGGAATGCCGGTCCATGTCGTAGAGGCCGGCAGTCACCTCGCAATGCATCGCGAACGGTCCATGCTCGACCGCGACACCTTTCGGTAGTCCGGTCGAACCCGACGTGTAGATCACATAGGCGAGGCTTTGCGCTGCGACGGCGATCGCGGGATCGCGCTCCAGCTCCTGGCCAAGATCAGCCGCATCGAGCGGAACAACTTCGACTCCGGATTTTTTCGGGATCAGCGCTTCGCCGGCTGCATCCGTCAGCACAAAACGCACGCCGGCATCGCGCATGGTGGCGAGCTGCCGCTTGACCGGGTGGTCGGGATCAAGCGGCAGATAGGCCGCGCCCGTCTTCAGTACGGCCAGCAGCGCCACGACGAGAGATGGCGAACGTTGCGCCGACAGGCCGACCAGGTCGGAACTGGTGACACCAAGACGGATCAGTCGATGCGCAAGGCGGTTGGCGCGACGGTTGAGTTCGTCATACGAGATAACGTCGTCGCCGAAGACTAGCGCCGGCGCGTCTGGTGTTTGCGCGGCAAAGCGGGCTACCGTCTGGTGCACGGGCGTGAACGGCGTCGCCGAACCGGCGTCTGCTCCGTTCCAGCTCCTGATTTGAGTCAGTTCCTGCTCGCAAAGCAGCGCGATTCCGGCGATAGACTGCGACGAATCCTGAGCCATCGTTTTGAGGAGCGTGATCCAATGCGCCGCAAGGCGTTCGATCGTCGCCGCGTCAAACAGTGCCGTTGCGTAGGTGAATATCGCGCGTATCTCTCCTGACGGTCCCTCTTCGCTGTCGAGCGCCAGGTCGAACTTGACGGTGTCGACATTGGGGTCGATTTTTTCGATCTGCAGGCCGGTCAGGCCGAGCGAATTGTCCGATGTCCGGCGGCGCTGGTGGTTGTAGAGAACCTGGAAGAGAGGATTCTGGCTCAGGCTGCGCTTGGGCTGCAGTACCTCCAATAGCCGCTCGAACGGAAGATCCTGGTTCTCCTGGGCTTCGATCGTGGCTGCATGGACGGTTGCGATGAAGTCCGCGATTGCCGCGCGCCCGTCAAGCTGCGTGCGCAGCACCTGAGTGTTGACGAACAGTCCGATCATCCCCCGGGTCTCGTCCCGGTGACGATTGGCAACCGGCACACCGACGCCGATGTCGGATTGGCCGGTGTAGCGATAGAGCAGCAGCTTGAAGCTCGCCAGCAGGATAGCGAACAGCGTCGTCTTGTGCGTGCGCGCCAAAGCACGCAGGGCATCGGCGAGCCCCGGATCAAGCTCCATGCGAACCGCGGCGCCGGCAAGGTCGGGCTCCGCCGGCCGCGCCCGATCGATGGGGAGCTGCAGCACCGCAGGATCGCTAAGGCGCGTCGTCCAGTAATCGATCTGCCGCTCGCCGTCGACCACGCTCATCCAGAGCCGCTGCCAATCGGCATAGTCGATGTATTCAACATCAAGTTCGGGCAGCGCCGGCGCCTCGCCTCGCGCAACGGCCGCATACAGCTGCCAGAACTCCTCGACCAGCACCGCCATCGACCAACCATCGGCGACGATATGGTGCAGGCTGACGACGACAAACCTGTCGTCTTCTTCCAGCGTCAGCACTGCGACCCGCATGAGCAGGCCGGCCTCGAGATCGAAGGGGCGCGCGGCTTCCTCGCGCGCCAGCAGGTGAGCCTGCTGTTCGCGGTCGCGGCCGTCCACCTTGACGTGCCTGATCTCGACCGGTTGCGGATCGAGCACGATCTGCTCGGCATCCCTGCCCTCTTGCCGAAACACCGTGCGAAGTGCGCTGTGCCTGACAACCAGCCTGTCGAACGCCTGCTGCATCGCATGCACATCGAGTTTACCGCGCACCCGCACGGTCGCCGAGATGTTGTAGGCGGCGCTGCCCGGATCCATTCGCCACAGGAACCAGAGGCGCGACTGCGCAAAGGAAAGCGGCGCGCGTGTCCGTTCCTGGCGCGCAATCGGCAGCATGGCCAGGTTAACGCCTTTGGCCGCCAGCTGCGTCAGGAACGCATGCTGCTTGCTCGCATCAAGGCGCATCAATCGCCGTGAGATGTCGCGAAGCTGCTGCTTCTGCGTGGTGGTGGTGTCACTCATCGGAAAATTCGACTTCCTTCAACATGTCGAGCATCGCGGCGATGTCATCGCCGCGCTTGTCGACCTGAATCTCCGGGGCGAGGCTGGCAGCCATGGTTTCGACGGTCGTCATTTCAAACAGGCGGTTCAGCGGCAGGTCATGGCCGAGATCACGCTTGATACGGCTGATGAGCTGGACGGCGGCGAGAGAATCCCCGCCGAGCTCAAAGAAGTTATCGGTGACGCCGATGTTGGGTTGGCGCAGCAGGTCGGCCCAGATCGCGGCCAGCGCCGCTTCGGTTGGCGTGCGCGGCGCGACGTGCTCGGCGGCGCCGAGCTGATCCGGCACCGGCAGCGCCTTGCGATCGATCTTGCCGTTCGGCGTCAGCGGCAATCGATCCAGCACCACGATACGAGCAGGCACCATGTAATCCGGCAGCACCGATGACAGCGCCGTCTTGAGCGCCAAGCCGTCCAGCGACGCCTCGCCGCTGACATAGCCCACGAGTTGGCGGCCAGCGCCAACCTCGCGCGCCACCACCACGGCTGCGCGCACCGCGGCCTGCTCCATCAGCCGAGCCTCGATCTCGCCAAGCTCGATCCGGAAGCCGCGGATCTTCACCTGGTGATCCGAGCGGCCGATATATTCGATCACGCCGTCGGCCCGCCACCGCGCCACGTCGCCGGTGCGGTAAAGCCGTGCCCCGGGAGTGCCAAACGGATCGGGAATAAAACGTTCCGCCGTCAGCGCGCCGCGCTGCCAATAGCCTCGTGCGAGTCCTTCGCCGCCGATATAGAGTTCGCCCGCAACCCCGACCGGCGCAAGGTTGAGATCATTGTCCAGGATGTGCAGCGTGGTATTGCCGATCGGGCCGCCCAGCACTGGCCTATCGTCTTGCGCGTCGAGGCGATGACGGGCCGACCACACCGTGGTCTCGGTCGGGCCGTACAGATTCCAGACCTCGCCGGCCTGCGCCACCAGCCGACGCGAAAGATCCGGCGGCAGCGCCTCGCCGCCGCACAGCACGCGACAGCTTTGCGGAAGCTGTGGCCCGTCGTGATCGAGCAGCATCCGCCAGGTCGACGGCGTCGCCTGGATCATCGTCACACCTTGGGCCGCCACCATCGCCTTGAGCTGGCCCGGATCATGCGCCGCGGCACGATCCGCCAGCACCACGCGCGCCCCCAGCGTGAGTGGCAGCCACAGTTCCAGCACCGCAATGTCGAACGACAGCGAGGTCAGACCCAGCACGCGGTCCTGTGGCGTCATTCCCGGCTGTTCCGCCATCGTCGCCAGAAAGTTCGTCACCGCGTCGTGGCGGACCATCACGCCCTTGGGCAGGCCGGTCGAACCCGAGGTGTAGATCACATAGGCCAGGCTCTCGGGATGGATCGTGAGATCAAGATTGTCGGCATTACCACCCTCACCGCCAGCCGCCTCGTCGAGCAGCCAAGCCTCGGCGCCGGTCTCCTTGAGCACGGGAGCAAACTGCTCCAGCAGCGACGTCTGCGTCAGCACCAGCGCTGCGCCGCTGTCGCGCAGCATGTGGGAAAGCCGCTCCGGCGGATAATCCGGATCGAGCGGCAGATACGCCCCGCCCGCCTTCAGCACCGCCAGCAGCGCCACCATCATCGCGACGCCGCGCTCCAGCGCCAGACCGACCACCACGTCCGTCCCGACGCCGTAATCCCGCAGACCCCGCGCCAGCCTGTTGGCCCGCTTGTTCAGCTCGCCATAGCTCAGCGCTGCATCGCCAAACACCAGC
>NZ_JAFCMB010000012.1 GCF_018130145.1 Bradyrhizobium sp. AUGA SZCCT0176
GACCTGTACCCCCTCACCCGGATCGCACCGGACGATGCTTCGCATCGCCGAGGCGATCCGACCTCTCCCCGCAAGCGGGGCGAGGTAAGACAGCGCCATCACCGCACTCACTTCACCAACGAGCATCCACCATCCGCCATCGGCCGGAACGCCTGATCGGCGGGAATCGTCGAAACCAGCTTGTAATAATCATACGGATATTTCGACTCCGCCGGCTTCTTTACCTCGAACAGATACATCGGGTGGATGACGCGGCCGTCCTGGCGGATGGTGACGTCGCCGAACAGCTTGTCCTTGCCCTTGAACTTCTTCATCTGCGGCACGGCGTCCCTGGCATGGTCGCTGCCGGTCGCCGCCACCGCGTTGAGATAGGCGAGCGTGGAGGCATAGACGCCGGCCTGATTGCCGCTCGGCATCTTGCCGTTCATGCCGGGCCGCGCCGCAAAGCGTTTGGCGAACGCACGGGTGTCGTCATCCATGTCCCAGTAAAACGCCTCCAGCAGTTGCAGCCCCTGCGCGATCTTCAATCCCATGCCGTGCACGTCGTTGACGAACAACAGGAACGCCACCATGGTCTGGCCGCTCTGCTGGATACCGAACTCATTGGCCTGCTTGACCGCATTGATGGTGTCGCCGCCGGCATTGGCAAGGCCGATCACCTTGGCCTTGGAGCTCTGCGCCTGCAGCAGGAACGACGCGAAGTCCGACGTACCGAGCGGATGCTTGCTCGAGCCCAGCACTTTGCCGCCATTCTTTTCGATGTAGTTGGTGGCCTCGGCCTCGATGCCCTTGCCGAGCGCATAGTCGACCGTGACGAAGTACCAGTCCTTGCCGCCGCGCCCCATCATCGCCGCCGCCGTGGTGTTGCCGGTGGCCCACGCGTCGTTGACCCATTGAATGGTGTTGGGCGAACAGGCCTTGCCGGTGAGGTCGGAGCTCGCTGTCGATGACGCCAGGAACGTCATGCGGGAGTCCCGCACCAGCGCATTGATGGCGAGCCCGACCGCCGAATTGGGCACATCGACGATGGCATCGACACCCTCGACATCGAGCCATTTGCGCGCGATCCCCTGACCGACGTCAGCCTTGTTCTGGTGATCGGCATAGACGATCTCGACCTTGATGTTCTTGCCGCCGCCGCCAAAGTCCTCCGCCGCCATGCGCGCGGCTTCCACCGACCCCATGCCGTTGGTGTCCTGGAAGATGCCGGAAATGTCGTTGAGCACGCCGATCCGGACGACGTTTTCGGAAATCTCCGCCCGCGCCGGTCCGAACGCGGCGCAGGATAGCGCGAGCGCCAGATAGACCCTGATATTCTTCATCATTCTCTCCCTATGGATGTGATCGTTGTTGTTCCCGGACTGCGCCGGGTTTGAATTCAGATCTGCCGGTCCGGCAGCCGCACGATGAGGCCGTCGAGTTCCGGCGTGATTTTGATCTGGCAGGACAGCCGGCTGTTCGGCAGCCGCTCGGCGGCGACGCCGTGGAGCAGCTCGTCCTCCTCCTCGCTCATGGGCGCGAGCCGCGCGATCCAGCCCTCATCGACATAGACATGGCAGGTCGCGCACATCGCGTTGCCACCGCACTCGGCCACGATCTCGTCGACGCCGTGCGTGGTTGCGACCTGCATGACGCTGGCGCCGACGCTCGCGTCGATGCGTTCGGAACGGTTGTCGGGACGATTGAAAATGATGGTCGGCATGATCAGGCTCACGCTGCTTTGATGGACACGGGCAGGCTTTCGAGGCCCCGCAGCGTGTTATTGAAACGCCGCGTCGCCGGCCCCGTGATCTCGATCGCACTGACCCGTTTTGCCAGCGCCGAAAGCACCGCCTCGCCTTCCAGCCGCGCGACCAGCTGGCCGACGCACATGTGAATGCCGGAGCCATAACCGACGTGGCCACTGGTCTTGCGCGTCACGTCATATTCGTCAGGCCGGTCCCATCGCCGCGGATCGCGGTTGGCTGCGGCGAGGAACATCAGGATTTTCTCGCCCTCGCCGATCCGCGACCCGCTGATCTCGACGTCCCGTGTGGTGGTCCGGAAGAACGTCTGCACCGGGCTTTCGAAGCGCACCGCCTCCTCAAAGGCGTTGCGCGCCAGCGTTGGGTCGCTCCGCAGCCGTGCCCATTGATCGGGAAAACGCGCCAGGCAATAGACCGCGGCGCCGATGCCGTTGACCGTGGTATCGAGGCCGGCGCTGAGCAGCGAGCGCACCAGCAATGGCGCTTCCGCGGCCGTGATATCGCCGGCATCGGCGCGGGCATGGATGCAGGCGCCGAAACCGCCGGGCGCGAGATTTTCACGCTGGCATTGGTCGGCGACATAGGCCTGATGCGGCGCCGAGCGCTCGATCGCGTCCTGACGCAGCTTGTTCGGCGGCCCGAACGAGTTGAAGACAAGGCTCGCATAGGGCAGCAGGTTTTCGCGCCCCTCCGGCTTGAGTCCGAGCGCATCGGGAAACACGGACAACGGATAGGCCTCGGCGAGGTCGGCGATGGCGTCGAAGCTGCCTTTGGCGAGCAGCGCTTCGACCCGGGATTCGGCGGCGGCGACAAAGCTGCCGCGCAATTGCTTCATCACCGTCGGCGATAGCACCCGGCTCAGCACCGCCCGTGTGCGCGCATGTTCCGGCGGATCGGCCTCCAGAATGATGCTTTGCGGCCGCCAGGCCTTTTCCTTCGCAAAGTCGCTGAGGCCGACGCCGCGGCTGGAGCAGAAGGTCAGGGGATCGTTGAGGACGGCATGGACCTCGGCATGGCGGGCGACGCCGTAGACGTTCCACTTGTCGAACCAGACGACCGGCCCAGCTTCCCGGAGCA
This sequence comes from Bradyrhizobium sp. AUGA SZCCT0176, assembly GCF_018130145.1. Taxonomy (GTDB): domain Bacteria; phylum Pseudomonadota; class Alphaproteobacteria; order Rhizobiales; family Xanthobacteraceae; genus Bradyrhizobium. The sequence goes on from NZ_JAFCMB010000012.1 coordinate 2,823, forward strand.
CCTCGTGAGCGGGATGCGGGTCTTCGAAGAACTCGATCGAGAACGGATCGATGTCCATATGCGGCACGCCCGCCGATGGCGTGAAGCCTGATGTACTCATTCCGACCTCCCAAAGTTTGTTCTTGTAAAGAGCTGGCGCATGTCTCTATCTCTCAAGCCCAGCGTTTGCAGCGATGATCAGGGACATGAGCAGTCAACCACCCGCCAGGAATGCGCGCCGGCAGAGACCGGCGGAGGTCGCAGATGCCGATGACGGCCCGACCCTCGATCTCGAGCGCTACGTTCCGGCGTTCATCACCTTCATCGCCAACAAGCTCTCGAACAGCGCCACCGCGTTCTATCAGCGCAATTTCGGCGTCAACGTCACGGAATGGCGGATCATGTCGCTGCTGGCGATCGAACCCGGCATCCCGGCCTCGCGGATCTGCCACGTGATCGGCTTCGACAAGGGACCGGTCAGCCGCACCCTGTCGATGCTCCAGAAGCGCGGCCTGGTTGCGATCCGGACCGCCCCGGACGACGGACGCACCCATTCGATATCGCTGACGGCGAAGGGACGCTCCACCCACGACAAGGTCATCGTCGCCGCGCTCGAACGCGAACGACGGCTGCTGTCCGTCCTGCGCAAGGACGAGCGGGAGGTGCTGATCGACCTGCTGCGCCGCGTCCACGGCAATCTCGATGCCGTCAAGGGCGTCGGCGGCCCATAGGCTGTCCGGCAACGACCATTTCATATGAAGCGCACCGGTCCGCGCCGCGGATGACACGGCGGCGTTCCGTGACCCGCTTTGGCTTTCGCCCATCCATACCTCCCTGCGAGACCCGGCAGCTGGACTGCTTCTGCGGCCATCATTGACCGAGAGACTGGCACGAATTAGTTGCCGTGGCAACAATATAGAGTTGCTAAAGCAACGAAATGCTCGGTCGGGAACTTTGGCCCTGCTGCATGCGGCTACGCTCGTCATGCCCGGCCTTGTGCCGGGCATCCACGTCTTTGCATCCTTTAAGCACGAAAGACGTAGATGGCCGGGACAAGCCCGGCCATGACGAAGGAGGAAATCTGACAGCTAAGGAAGGCTCAGACAGTACTGGCTGCTTTTTCGGCCCAACCCTGAGGATCGCCGCACGCCGCGCCGCGCCGTCTATTTCGACAGCGGACAGCCGCCGTCCTTCTCGGGCCGGAACGCGTCCTCGCCCTTGATCGTGCCGACCACTTTCAAAAGGTCCCATTTCGACTGCGACTCATCCGGCTTCTTGACCTCGAGCAGGTAGAGCGGATGGATTTTTCGTCCATCGGCGCGAATGAAACCCTTGCCGAACAGCGGATCGTCGGTTGGCATCGCCTTCATCGCTTCGACAACCGCCTTGCCGTCGGTAGCGCCGCCGGCCTTGTCGACGGCCTTGAGGTAGTGAATCACCGAGGCATAGACGCCGGCCTGCATGTCGTTGGGATAATTCTTCTGCGGGTGGCGCTCGGCAAACTTTGCGGCGAAGCGGCGGGTGCCGTCGTTCAGATCCCAGTAGAACGGATTCATGATCTGCGCGCCCTGCGCCGCCTTCAGCGTCAGCGCCGGCAACCCGTTCATGCCAAGGATCAGGCCGACCAGCTTCTGCTTCTGGGTGAGGCCGAATTCGGCCGCCTGCTTCATCGACGTGATGGTGTCATCGCCGGCATTGGCGATGCCGACGATATCAGCACCGGAGCCTTGCGCCTGCAGCAGGAAGGAGGCGTAATCCGCCGTCCCCAGCGGATGGCGGACGGCGCCGACCACCTCGCCGCCGGCGGCCTTGACCGCTTCCATCGCCTGCTTTTCGAGATCGTGACCGAACGCATAGTCAGCGGTGAGGAAGAACCATTTCTTGCCGCCCTTCGCCACCACCGCCTTGCCGAGACCGTGGCCATACGCGTAGGTGTCGTAGGTCCAGTGTACGGTGTTGGGGGTGCATTTCGCGCCGGTCAGCAGCACGGTTCCGGCGCCGGAGCCGATGAACACCTTGTTCTTCTGTTCGCTGATGCCTGCGACCGCGAGCGCGATCGCCGAGTTCGGCAGATCGAAGATCGCATCGACGCTTTCGTTTTCATACCAGCGCCGGGCGATGCCGACGCCGATGTCAGGCTTGTTCTGGTGGTCGGCCGCGACCACCTCGACGACCTTGCCGACGGCCTTGCCGCCGTAATCCTCGACCGCCATCTGGGCCGCGACCACCGAACCGATGCCCTGGTAGGTCGCGAACACGCCGGACTGATCGTTCAGGATACCGATGCGGACTTTTTCCTGCGCCTGCGCGCCCGAGACGAGCAGGACCGCGGCCGCAGCAACCAGCGGCGTCTTCAGCCGCGAAAAAACATGACCCATCCGGACCTCCCTGTGTTTACAACTCCAAAAGGCAATCTTCACGCTGCCGAAATTACTTATATAATATAAGTATTTTTCGGAGAGTCAATCTCGACCGGGAATCACCGAACACATGCAAAAACCCCGCAGCCGCGCCGCGGCGAAAAAATCCCCGCTGGTTGAAACCGCCGATGACAAGAGAAAGTCGCTCGATCTGAGCGCGTTACAGCAGACGCCCGGGTTCATGATCCGGATCCTGCAGCTGCTGAATTTCGAAGCTTTTTTCCGGCACTTCCAGGCGCTGGAAGTGTCGCCGGTCGAATACTCCATCCTCATGACCGTGCGCGACAACGAGGCCGTGACGCAGAGCGAACTCGCCGCCGTGCTCAAGATGCAACTGCCAAACCTCGTGAAGATCCTGTCTGCCATGGAAGAGGCCGGCATCGTGAGGCGGAAGCGATCGTCCCGCGACAAGCGTGCGGTCGAGCTTTCGCTCAGCGCGGCCGGGCAAAGGCGGGCCGATGAGGCAAGCCGGGCTGGCGAGACCTTCAATGAACACACGCTCGCCCCGCTCAGCAAGCCAGAGCGGGCGGCATTTCTTCAGATGCTGACGCGGCTGGTCGACGCCTACCGGCACGAACTTTCGCGAAGCAACGCCTCTTGAAGCTTAGCCGGCGCACCCGATCCACTCGGCCGATGCGCTGTCGTCCAACACCGCCACCGCGCCTGCCCGGCGGGTCAGCACCGCGCGCTGGTTGATGTAGCCCTTGTCGGTGATCTCGCCGCCATCGACGGAAGCAGGTTCGGCCAGCAGCAGCGCGCGCGTGGCGTGGCCGGACGAGTTGGTGCCCTGCGCTTTCAGTTTGGCGAGACCCTGCCCGATCGCGGCGCGAACTTCTTCGTGGCCGATGACCTCATCGGCGGCGGCGTTGTCGGGCAGACCGGCATGGGCACGACAAGCGGCGATGTTGGGGAACACCAGAAAGCGGACTTCATCGCCGCCATGTCCGGCGACGACAATATCCTGCGCCAGCGGCGCGAGTGCTGCGATGCCGGCGACGCGCAGCGTGCCGACATTGACCCACGTACCGGAGTTGAGCTTGAAATCCTCGGCGACGCGGCCGTCGAAAAACAATCCGAGTTCTGGCCGCTCGGGATCGGCAAAGGTCACGGCGTCGCCGATCAAATAAAAGCCTTCCGCATCGAACGCCTGCGCGGTGAGTTCCGGCGCCTTCCAGTAGCCGGGCGTGACATTCGGTCCGCGCACCCGCACCTCGAGCTTGTCGCCTGACGGAACCAGCTTCAGTTCGGTGCCTGATATCGGCACGCCGATATTGCCGGAGCGCCTGGCCTGGAAATGGCAGTCGGTCGCGAGCGGCGAGGTTTCGGTCGAGCCCCAGGCCGACACCATCGGCAGCGCGCGGCCGCTGGTTTTGATCGAGAGTTCCTCCAGCGCATCCCAGAGATTCTGCGGCAGCGCCGCCCCCGCATAGAACGCGAACTTCACCTCGCCAAAGAATTTTTGGCGCAGTTCCTCGTCACTGCGCAGCGCCGCGATCAGCATGTCGAAGCCGCGCGGCACGTTGAAATAGACCGTCGGCATCACGCTGCGCAGGTTCGCCAGCGAAGTCGCGAACAGCCCCGGCGCCGGCTTGCCGCCGTCGACATAGAGCGTGCCGCCATTGCGCAGCACCAGATTGAAATTGTGGTTGGCGCCGAACGTATGGCTCCAGGGCAGCCAGTCGAGGATCACGAGATCGTCGCGCGCCGCTTCCAGGAACGTCCAGGTCTGCGCCTTGGCCTGCTGGCTCGAGGTCAGCATGCGCTGGGTGTTGATCACAGCCTTCGGCGTGCCGGTCGAACCCGAGGTGAACAGGAACTTTGCAATTGTGTCCGGCGTGACGGCCTTGAAGGCTTTTTCGACGACCGGCGTTTCCGGTGTCGCCGCGATCTTTGGGAATGGGATCACGTCGCTATCGCTGGGATCGCTGCTGACAATTTTTGCCGAATGCAGCGGTGCAATCGCCGCGAGCGCCGCCGCGAATGGTTTGGCGTTGGAGACATAGATCGCGCCGGGCCCGAGCAGACTGATCATGCCCTTGAGCTTGTCGAAATCCCTGGACATCAGCGAATAGGCCGGCGAGATCGCCGCCGAGGGTACTCCGACATGCTGAGCAGCCAGCGCTAACAATGCATGGTCGACGCTGCTGTCGGACAGGATCACCAATGGCCGTTCCGCGCTCAGCTCCTGCGCCAGAATCCACGCCGCGGCCGAGCGAACCTGCCGCAATGCACCGGCATAAGTGACGGTGTTCCAAGGCACATCTGGTGTCTTGCGGTCGGCAAGAAAAATCCGCTCGGGCGTCTGCCGGGCCCAATGTTCGAGCCAGTCGCCGACGCAGCGCGCGCCTGGCTTCAGCGGCACCGTCGATTTCAGGATGATGCTGCCGTCCGTGCGGCGATCGGCAGAGATCGCGGGCTTCGCAAACAGCGCTTCGGATTGGTCGCGGCCTGTGGCGGCGGCTGTCGTCATCGGTTTCCTCCTCGCGCGGCCCATCGGCCGCCGGCCTCTTTGGGCCGCTCTTGCGCATATTGTTGGTCGCAACAATTGTTGTCGTCAACAACAATATTTCCTTCGCCGCTGCAAAGCGCTAGAAGGGAAGCGACGCCGGGAGAAACGATGTGTCCAACAGAGCGGCCCAACCAGCCTTGAAAACCCCGGTTTCCGCGAACGGCAAGCGCGGCGGAAATGGCAAGGCACGCGACCAGGAGCAGAATATCGAGATCGGCCTCGACGGGCTGGTCGGCCATGCCGGCTACGCGGTGCGGCGCTTCCAGATCTGGATCTTTCAGGATTTCATCCGGACGCTGGCGGCGGTCGATATCAAGCCGACGCAGTATTCGGTGCTGACGGTGATCGGCGCCAATCCGGGCCTGAGCCAGATGGCGGTCGCCAAACGGCTCGGGATCGAGCGCGCCCGGCTGGTGCACCTCCTGGACAGTCTGGAAGATCGCAAGCTGGTGCGGCGCGTCCAGTCCCGGACCGACCGCCGCTCCCACGCGCTGCACCTGACCGCACGGGGCGAGGCGTCGCTGCGGCAATTCAAGCTGCTCGCGGCCGAACACGAACGTCATGTGGCCGAGAAGATCGGGGCCGAGAACCGGGAGCAACTGCTGCGGATTCTGGCGCCGTTCACCTGAACGCGCGGGCGCGACGAACTCCAAGCCCCGCAGCTGACACCGCGCCTATAAATTAGGCAAAGACAAGGCGCCGCGCTTGGAGCGCGAGCACGCCTCGTTTTCCGACAAGGCAATTAAACCATGGACATTGCAGGGCTATTGCCGTCTCGCGGGTTGCATCCTTAATTGTACACAATGGCACATCGCTTGCTTCAATCCGGATGGAACTCCTCGCTTTGGGAAGTCGATCGTGACTGACCTCAGCCAACCCAGGACGGGCATCACGTGACTGAAACCGTTGCTGCGATCGTCGCCGCGCACCGCGCCGGCACCATGACGCCGGCCCAAACCGTCGCGCGCAGCTATCAGCGCATCCGCGACCACAACGATCCCGCCGTGTTCATCTCCCTGCGCGACGAAAAGGACGCGCTGGCCGAAGCTGAAGCGCTGAGCGCAAACGATCCGGCGACGCTTCCGCTGCTGGGCGTGCCGGTCGCGGTGAAGGACAATATCGATGCGCTGGGCCTGCCGACCACGGCCGCCTGCCCGGCGTTTTCCTATCTGCCGACGCGGGACTCGACCGCGGTCGCAAAGCTGCGCGCGGCCGGCGCCATCATCATCGGCAAGACCAATCTCGATCAGTTTGCCACCGGCCTGGTCGGCGTGCGCTCGCCCTATGGCACCCCGGTCAACCCGGTCCGCAACGATCTCATCCCAGGCGGATCGAGTTCGGGATCGGCGGTCGCGGTGTCAGCTGGGTTAGTGCCGCTCGCGCTCGGCACCGACACGGCAGGAAGTGGCCGTGTGCCGGCGATGCTCAACAACATCGTCGGGTTGAAGCCGAGCCTCGGGCTGATCTCCAATGCCGGAATGGTGCCGGCCTGCCGCACGCTGGATTGCGTTTCGGTGTTCGCGCTCACGGTGGACGACGCCGTGACGGCACTATCAGCGATGGCCGGCCCTGATGACGCCGATCCGTTTTCACGCGACCGGCCGCTCGGCGCGGTCACGGCATTTCCCGGACAACTCCGGCTCGGCGTTCCCCGCGACGGTCAATTGGTCTTCTTCGGCGACCGTGAGTCGGAGCAGGCCTATGGCGAGGCGCTGAAGCGCTGGACCTTGCTGGGCGCGACGCTGGTCGAATTCGATCTCGAGCCGTTTTATGAGACCGCGCGGCTGCTCTATGAGGGACCCTGGGTCGCCGAACGCTATCTGGTGATCCGCGATCTCCTGGCGTCGTCGCCGGATTCGATTCATCCCGTCACGCGCGAGATCACCATAGCCGGCGCGCGGCCGACCGCAGCCGATACGTTCGCCGCGCTCTACCGGCTGCAGGCGCTGCGGCGCGTCGCCGAGCGCACCTTTGGCAATGTCGATGCGCTGGTGCTGCCGACCGCGCCGACCGCCTACTCGACCGCGCAGGTGCTGGCCAATCCGATCGAGCTCAATAGCCGGCTCGGCACCTACACCAATTTCGTCAACCTGCTCGATCTCTGCGGGCTGGCGCTGCCATCCGCGATGCGGTCCGACGGCATTCCGTTCGGCATCACGCTGCTCGCGCCTGCCGGACATGACGCGCAGCTCGCCAGCATCGGCCGCGCCTTCCACGCCGATACCGGACTGAAGATGGGTGCCAAGGACCTGACGCAGCCGCCGCTCGCAGCATTGTCGCCGCAACTGAGTGGCGACGAAATCGCGATCGCGGCCGTCGGCGCGCATCTCTCCGGCATGGCGCTGAACGGCGAACTGACTGATCTCGGCGGACGCCTGCTGGAAGAAGCCTCGACCGCGCCGGACTACAAGCTCTATGCGCTCGACACCACGCCGCCAAAACCCGGCATGCTGCGCGTCGAGGCGGGCGCGGGATATCAGATCAAGCTCGAACTCTGGGCGCTGTCGGCGGCTTCATTCGGAAAGTTCGTCGCCGCGATTCCGCCACCGCTGTCGATCGGAACCGTTCGTTTGGCTGACGGCCGCGGCGTGAAGGGATTTTTGGTCGAACCGGCCGCGGTGAGCGGCGCGCGCGATATTTCAGCATTCGGCGGCTGGCGCGCGTTCATGGCTCAGAAGGTTTGATACTCCCTCGCCCCGCTCTTGCGGGGAGAGGGTTGGGGTGAGGGGCCTCTCTCCGAGCAAAGATTGTCGAGCGACCTGTACCCCCTCACCCGGATCGCACCGGACGATGCTTCGCATCGCCGAGGCGATCCGACCTCTCCCCGCAAGCGGGGCGAGGTAAGGAAGAGCGCCTCTACGGATGCGACACCGCGTAAATCTCATACTCCCCGCGTACCAGTTCGATATGCGCGCGCATCGCGCCCGCCGCGCCGGTCTTGTCGCCCCGCATGATCGCGACCACGACGCTGTCGTGTTCGGCGTGCGATTTTGCGAGGCGCCCGAGATTGCGGAACTGGGCGCGGCGGAACGGCTGCACCCGCACCCGCGTCGCCAGGGTCATCTCGGCGATATAGCCGTTTTGCGAGCCGGCATAGATTGCGTTGTGAAAGCGCTCGTTGACTTCGTGGAACCGCTCGGGATTGCCGGCGTAGCTCAGCACCCGCAGTTCCTCGTGGATCGCCTCCAGCTTCTGGCGTTCCGCGGCCGGCATCCGCTCCGCGGCGAGTCCTGCGCACAGCGCTTCCAGCTCCGCCATCGCCTCGAACATTTCAGTCAGACGCTCGATCGACGGCTGGGCCACCACGGCGCCGCGATGGGCGCGGGATTCGACCAGGCCGCTCGCCACCAGCTGCCGCAGCGCCTCGCGCACCGGCGTTCGCGACACGCTGAAGCGTCGCGCAATATCGGTCTCGTCCAGCCCCGATCCCGGCGCCAGCACCCCGCGAACGATCTCGTCGGCAAGCTGCAGCCGCAATTCCTCCGCGCGCGTGACCTTGTCCGCCTGCGGCGAGGCGCGGTCGACACGCCGCACCACCGGCTCGGACTCTAGGCCGGCTTGCGGGATGCGCGTTGGAAGATCGTCAAGGCTCATGTCGTTTGACCCAAAATCCCTTCGACTCCGATCCCTTTACGAGGCCGGCTCGTCAATGATGCTGACATGGGCGGCGACGATTCTCCACCCCTCGGGAAACCGTATCCAGGTCTGCATCTGGCGCCCCACCTTCTTGCCGCTCCACACGTCGCGATAAAATAACGTCGAGGCGACCGCGGTATCGCGGCCATAGGTGGTGATCACGGTCTTGTCGGTCGTACGCATCAGCCCCACCGGCGAGCGGCCGGCGCGGAACGCCATGATCGCCTCATAGCCGTAGAGATTTTCGTTGATGCCGTAGCGCAGCGTGTGGGGATCGTTGCGGAACAATTCGTCCAGCACCGCGACGTCGTTCGACACCAGCGCCGTTTCATAGCGCGCGAATTGCGCTGACACCTCAGTGAGCACGTCGGGAAGATCGATATCCATGGCTAAAGTCCTCTTGGCGCAGGCGCCGCAGCAACGCCGGATTGCTCCAGCGCATAAGCGACGCGAAGCGCGATATCCTCGCGCCACGGTGCGGCGATGATCTGAACCCCGATCGGCATCGGCGCCAGCGGCACCGGCACCGCGACCACGGGAAGCCCGATGAACGAAATCGGCTGGGTATGGATGCCGATATTGGCGCGCACCGGCAGTTCGACGCCGTCGAGCTTGAAGGTCACCTGGCCGAGTTTTGGCGCGGTGCAGGGCGTCGCCGGCGCGATGATCACGTCGACCGACTTGAACAGCTCCAGCACCTGCGTGCGATACCAGCGGCGGAATTTCTGCGCGCGATCGACCAGCGGCGCCGGCACCATCGCGCCCGCGATCAGGCGATCGCGCACCGCCGGATCGAAATCGTTCGGGCGCTTGCGCAGGCGATCGAGATGCAGCGACGCGCCCTCGGTGGTGGAGATGACGTAAGCCGCGGCCCGCGCGCGCGCGGCCTCGGGGATTTCAATCGTCTGCGTTGCACCGAGAGCCTTGGCAACGCGCGCCACGGCCTCGACGGCCTCCGGAAACACGTTCTTCTGGAAATAACCGCCGGCTATTGCGACGCGCAACCCGCCGATGCCTTGCGTGAGCTGCGACGTCACGGGCTCGAGCGGCCGCGTGGTGCACGCGGCGTCATCCGCATCAGGCCCCTGCATCACATCATAGGCCAGCGCGAGATCGCCGACGCTGCGCGCAAAAGGTCCGAGATGATCGAAGCTCGCCACGAACGGAAACGAGCGCGCCCGCGACAGACGGCCGTAGGTCGGCTTCAAGCCAAAGATCCCGCAGAACGACGACGGCACCCGGATCGAACCGTTGGTATCCGAGCCCAGCGCGATCGGCACCAGGCCGCCACCGACCGAACTGCCGGAACCACCGGAGGAGCCGCCCGTCATGCGCGTCGGATCGTGCGGATTGCGCGACGGGCCGTCATGGACGTTCTCGCCGGTGAAGTCGTAGGCGTATTCGCCCATGTTGAGCGCGCCGACCAGGACGGCGCCCGCCGCCTCCATGCGCTCGACCAGCGTCGCATCGCGCGACGACGGCGCAAGGTCGCGGTTGATCTTCGAGCCTGCGCGCGTCGGCAGGCCCTTGACGTCGAACAGGTTTTTCACCGCGAATGGCACGCCCGCGAGCGGGCCCACCTTTTGTCCCGCCGCAATCGCCGCATCGACCGCGCGCGCCTTGGCCCGCGCGCGATCCGCGGTCACGTCAGTGAAGGAGTTCAGAACGGAATCATGTTTGGCGATCCGCGCCAGCGCGTCTTCGGTCGCCGCAAGCGCGGTCATCCTGCCACCGCTCACGGCCTGCGCGATCTCTTGAGCGGTCTGTTGAACGGTCATGGCGCGTTCAGGCTGCGAAGACACTGGCGGGCTCGGTTTCGTCGGGCAATGCAAATTCATCGACCAGCCGCGCCAGTCTCAGCGATACTTCGAGGTTCGCGCGCACCGCCGGCCGCCAGGAATCTTCCACCGGCAGCGCCAGCGCTTTGGCGACGGCGTCGATATAATCGTCCAGGGGTTCGGCCATTTCGCTCCCATCCAGGTTTATGAGTGAACCGGCAACGGCGGATGCGGGATCGCCGTCAGCAGCTCCTTTGTATAGGCGTCCTGCGGATTGCCCAAGACCTGTTCGGACGGGCCCTGCTCCACGATTCGTCCCGCGCGCATCACGATGACACGATCGCACAACAGGCGCACCACATTCAAATCATGGGAGACAAACAGATAACTCATACCCATCGACGCCTTGAGGTCCTGCAGCAGATTGAGCACCACCGCCTGCACGGAGACGTCGAGCGCCGCGGTCGGCTCGTCGAGGATCACGAGCTTTGGGTGCAGCGCAATCGCGCGGGCGATGCCGACGCGGGCTTTCTGGCCGCCGGACAATTGATGCGGAAAGCGATCGAGCAGATTAATGGGGAGACCGACCAGCCCGGCCAGTTCCTCGCAGCGGGCGCGCAGCGCGTCGCGTCCCCTGATGTCGCCGAGCTGCATGATCGGATCGACAATGGCGCGCGCCGCCGTGAAGCGCGGGTTGAGGCTGTCGGTTGGATCCTGGAACACCATCTGGATGCTTTTGCGTAGCGGCAGCCGCGCAAAGGCGTTGGGCAGCATGGAGCCGATCTCGTCGCCGTCGAACACGATACGGCCCGAGGTCTGGTCGAGAAGCCGCATTACCATCATCGACGTCGTGGATTTGCCGCAGCCGGATTCACCGACCAGACCGACGCTCTCGCCGTGGCCGACCGTAAAGCTGATGCCGTCGACCGCGCGGAACAGTTCGGCCTCGACCGGCGGCTTGCGCGAGAACAGCTTGCCGAGCACGGCCGTGGCGCCCTGGCGCGGATACTCCTTCACCAGTTTCTCGACCAGCAGCAGCGGCTTGGTTTCGTTGTCGGCCGGCCCAGCTGAAGTCAGCGCCGGCAGCGCCGCCGCGTCTTCCTCCGGCAACAGATCGCGCAAGGAGACACCGAGCCGCGGCGTCGCGCGCATCAGCTTCTTGGTGTAGGCATGTTCGGGGTTGGCGAAGATGTTGGCGGATTTCGCGGTCTCGACCACGCGGCCCTTTTCCATCACCACCACGCGGTCGCAATAGGCGGCGGCAAGGCCAAGGTCATGAGTGATCAGGATGGTCGACATGCCGCGCCGTTTCGTGAGCTCGACGATCAAATCCATCACGGCCTTTTGCGTCGTGACGTCGAGGCCGGTGGTCGGCTCGTCCGCGATCAGAAGCTGCGGATTGCAGGCCAGCGCCAGCGCGATCACGACGCGCTGGCACATGCCGCCGGAGAGTTCGAATGGATAGGCGTGGTAGCGCTCGCGCGGGCGCGCGATCTTGACCTGCTCCAGCGCTTCGATCGCCTTCTCGCCGCGATCACTGGCCGCTGACTGCACATGCTGGCGCAGCACGTCCTCGATCTGGTCGCCGACTTTACGGATCGGATTGAGCGCCGCGCGCGGGTTCTGGAAGATCATCGAGATTTCGCGGCCGCGCAAATCGCGCATCTGGTTCTCAGTCGCGGCCTTGACGTCGATGCCGGAAAACATCACCGAGCCCTCGGCGATCTTGCCGGCGCGGTCGAGGATCCGCATCACAGCGTAAGATGTCACCGACTTGCCGGAGCCGGACTCGCCGACGATGCCGAGCGTCTCGCCCTTGGCCACGGAGATGTTGACGTGCTGCACCGCCTTGACGATACCGCGCCGTGTGGCGAATTCCACCGTGAGGTCGTTGACGTCGAGCAATGGCTGCGCGGTCATTGGCTCGCCCTCAAGTTCTGCGCTGCGGATCGACGATATCGCGCAGACCATCGCCAAGCAGGTTGAAGCAGAACACCGCGATCATCAGCGCGAGGCCCGGGAACAGCGCGATCCACCATTCGCCCGACACCATGAAGCCGGCGCCCTCCGCGACCATGATGCCCCATTCGGCGGTCGGCGGCCGCACGCCAAGGCCGATGAACGACAGCCCTGCGGCGTTGAGGATCGCGTAACCCATGGTCAGCGACATCTGCACGATCATGATCGGCATGATGTTGGGCAGGATGTGCACCAGCAGAATCCGGAACTCGCCATTGCCCGACAGCCGCGCCGCCTGCACGAAGCCGGCGTTGCGCCGGACATTGGCCTCGGCGCGGGCGACGCGGGCATAGAGCGGGAAATTCACGATCGCGGTCGCGATGATGATGTTCTGCACGGTATTGCCCAGCGCAGCGACGATGCCCATCGCCAGCACGAACAGCGGAAACGCCATGATGGTATCTGCGATGCGGCCGACGATGCGGTCGGTCCAGCCGCCGAAATAGCCGCCGGCGATGCCGGCAAGCCCGCCCATCAGGAACACCAGCGCCACGGAAGCCACCGCGATGAACACATCCAGCCGTGTGGCCACGATGACGCGGCTGAAAATATCGCGGCCCAATTGATCGGTGCCGAACCAGTGCGCCGCCGACGGCGCCTTCAGCGCGGCTGAAGTGTCGCTTGCCAGCGGATCATAGGGAACAACATAGGGGCCGAATATCGCCGCGAACAGGATCACGACCAGCAGCCCGAAGGCAAAGGCGGTGACGCGGTTCTCGCCGAGCACATAGCGGGTATGTTCGAAGATCGCCGATAGTCCCGAGGTTCGCGCGGGACCGGCGGGTTCGACGGCAGGCGCAACGGTGCTCATGCTTATTACCCTTCCAATCTCACGCGCGGATCGATCACGCCATACAGAATGTCGATGATCAGATTGAGCAGCACGTACATGACCGCCATGGTCAGCACGAAGCCTTGCACCGGCGCGAAGTCCGACGAGATCAGGGCTTCCACGGCGTAGGAGCCGATGCCGGGCCAGGCGAAGACTTTCTCCACCAGCACGTTGGCCCCGAGCAGGAACGAGAACACCATGCTGAGCGTGGTGATCACGGGCAGCATCGCGTTACGGAAGGCGTAAGTGACGATCACGGTGCCCGGCGACAGGCCGCTGGCGCGCGCGGTGCGGACGAAATCCGAGGCCAGCACCGCCAGCATCGAGGCCCGCGTCATGCGCGCGATCGGCGCCAGCGAGAAGATCGCCAGCGTCGTTGCGGGGAGGATCAGCTGGCTCAGCGCGGAACGAAACGCCTCGAGGTCGCGCGCGATCAGGGTGTCGATCAGATAGAAGCCGGTCACCGTCGGCGGCGCGCTGTAGAACACATCGAGCCGGCCGAGCGGCGCCGGCGACCAGCCGAGCCGGAAATAGAAGACATAGACCAGCACCAAGCCGGTAAAGAACACCGGCAGCGACACGCCGGCCGTCGTCGTTATTCGGCAGAGGTGGTCGATCCACGAGCCGGGCCGGGTGGCGGCCAGCACGCCAAGCGGGATAGCGATCACGATGGAAACAAACAGGCCGAGCAGCGTCAGCTCGGCAGAAGCCGGCAGGCGATTGCGGATTTCGGCGGCGACGGGCTGGCCGGTGGTCAGCGAATTGCCGAAATCGCCATGGGCGAGATCGTTGGTGTAGCGGAAGAACTGTTCGATCAGCGGCTTGTCGAGGCCGAGTTTTTTCCGGATCTGCTCGACCGCCTCCTTGGTCGCGGCCGGCCCGGCAAAATACGCGGCGGGATCGCCGGGTAGCGCCCGCGTCAGCAGGAACGTCACGATCACGACCCCGATCAACGACGGGATCGCAAACATCAGCCGCTTGCCGATCATGGTCAGCATGGCGGATTACGCCTTCACCAGCGCGCGATAGTCGAGCCTTCGGTGGAACCAGTATTGATAGCCGGAGATGTTCTTCTGCATCGCGACGTTGACGAAGGGCTGATACAGCGGAATGCGCGGGATATCCTTGTAGGCGAGATCGACGAAACCCTTCACGTCGCTGTCGTAGGCCGCCTTGTCGCCGGTCGAGGCCGCGTTGCGCGCGCCGTCGATCAGCTTGTCCATCTCCGGCGACTTGTAGCTCATGGTGTTGAAGACGGAATTGTTGCCGTGATAGCACCAGTAGAAGAAGTATTCGGGGTAATCGAGCCAGCCCGAGAACACGTTGGTGTAGAGCGGCATCTCCTTCTTGTTCAACTCGGTACGCCAATTGGCGCCAGGGATCTTGTTGATCGTGGCCTTGATGCCGATCTGGGCGAGGCTCTCCTGCACCAGCACGCAGAGCGGCTCGTTGACCCCGGCGAAATTGAGATCGAACGAGATCGTGGTCTCGAAACCGTTGGCGTAGCCGGCTTCCGCCAGCAGCGCCTTCGCCTTGGCCATATCGGTGGAATATTTGGTCGGCTGCGGCCACGCCACTTCGGTGGCCTTGTCGGCGGACGCGCCGAACATCGGATTGGCGAGGCCGAACAGCACGACGTCCATGATTTTTTGATAGGGAAGCGCGTAGGCGATCGCCTGGCGCACCTTGGGATTGTCGAACGGCGGCTTGGTGACGTTCATGCCGATATACTGGATGCCGTTGGAGAACGGCAGCGACACCACGTTGAGCTTGCCATTGGCCTTCATCTCCTGGAAATCCTTGAACGGCAATTCATAGGAGATGTCAGCGTCGCCGCGCTCCAGCAGCGCGCGGCGGTTGCCGGCCTGCGGCACCATGCGCCAGATCACGCGCTTGATCTTCGGCAGGGGGCCACCGACCCAGGCGTCGTTGCGCTCCATGATGACTTCGGTGCCGGCGGTCCACTTCGACAGCTTGTAGGCGCCCGAGCCCGCGGTCTGCTGTTTTGTGTATTCGAGACCCCAGGGGTCCTTCTCGCTCGCATTCTTCTTCACGAGCTCGGAATTGACGACGCAGGGTACGATGACCGCGAGGTCGGGGATCGTCAGCCGGTCCTTCTTGGCAAAGTCGACGCGTACGGTGTTGTCGTCGACGACAACGAACTGCTCGGGCTTGGTCAGCGAGCCCGCGCTCATCTGGAAGGTCGGAAAGCCGCCGACCGAGACCGCTCGATCGAGCGACCATTTGACGTCCTTGGCCGCGACCGGCGTGCCGTCGTGGAATTTCGCGTTCTTCTTCAGCTTGAAGGTCACCGACATGTCGTCGATCTTCATGTCGTCGGCGAGTTCGCCCTTGAACTTGTCGCGGTCGTAATACGGCACGCCGCCGGGACCGCTCTTCATCTCATGGGTGATCAGGCGGTCGTAGCAATTCCACGACACTTCATAGCCGGGCACGTTGGTGCCGACGCCATGGATGTCGAGGTTGTTTGGACCGCCTTCCGAGACGATCAGAAGCGTCTCCGACCGCGCATCGGCCTTGGCGGGGGAGAAAATGGCCGGCGCCGGCACCAGGGCGCCGGCGGCGACCCCGGTGACGGATTTCAGGAAATCGCGACGCTTCATGGTGATGCTCCAACGCCCGAGGGAAACGGCTTTGGAACTGGGAATCGCAAGGTTCGTGCCAAACCTTAATGAAGGGCTAACCTCTCCATAAGAGATTGATATTACATAGTAATATCAATTATCTGACCAAATTGTCTCGACGAAGCGAGCTTCAAATTGCATACAAAGATGCATAATTGCCCGCTCTTTGAGCAGAAATTTTGTACGCCTCTTTGATGTGCGGTTTCGTCGCACCCGTCAAACCGGCCACACTAGGTCCTGCAATTCGGAAAGGTTGCCGGCCCTGCCCTGCCAGTCCTCGATGCAGATATGCCGGACCGGATCGCTGGCCCGATGCAACAGCATCAGCGCCATCAGCCGCCGTTTCATGGCCGGATTGATGTCGGCGGGCGCGTATCCGAACCCTTCGAACAGGCTGCGTATCCGCCGTGGGTTTCCCGCGGCCATGAACGCGCTCGGACCCAGCAGGTCATATTCGCCCCAGCCGGTCATCACGTCGCCGAAATCAAACAGCCCCGAGAGGCGCCAGCCGGTGCCTTGCTGGCTCAACAAGAAGTTCTCCGGAATGTATTCGCCGGTCAGGATGACCGGCGGCTTGTCCAGCGGAATAAGCGTCGCGGCATCGCGCAGGATGTCGTCGAAGCCATCGAGAAACTTCTTTGACATCCCGAGGCGCTCGTGCCGCGCGCGGCAGCCCTCGATTTGCCTGGATATGAACCGGTCCCATTGCGGCTCGATGTTTGCGAGTTCTCCGAGCGGGGCGCGCTGCACTTCGGCGATGGCCGCGCCGATCTGCGCAAGCACGCGTTCCTTCTGGTCTTCAGGCAGCCTCGGCCAGACCTCGGAGCCGACGACACCGTGCAGCCGCGTGATGATGAGATAGGGCCACCCGTCGCGCTCGCCTTCGAACAGGATTTCCGGAATCGGGATGCTCAATTGTCCGCGTAACTGCCTCAGCGATGCGCGCTCGGAGACAAACTGGCCGCGAAGGATTGGCGGAAAGAGCTTCAGGATCAGGTCATCGTCGAGGCCGATGACGAGGTTGGTACCGGTCGCGAAAACATGCGGCGCCGCCGGCTTCAAGCCGTGGCCATGCGCGATGTCTGATACCACCGGCAGCCAGCGGGACTGGTCGGCGCGCCAGGCCTGAAAGGCCTCGAAATCGGAAAGAACTGGCAGCGAAGGTGTCATCACTCAACCGTCATTGCGAGCCAACGGGTCGCGCGAATGCGCACCCGATGACAGGCTCCGCGAAGCAATCCATTCTTTCTTTCCTTGGAGCGATGGATTGCTTCGCTTCGCTCGCAATGACGAAAAAATTGATTTCTCGCGCCCTATCGGTCCGGATTCGCCCGCTCGAACTGGCGCAGCAGACGGTTGCCGCGCTCGGCGGCGAGGTCGAGGGCGGCTTGCGCGGTCCGCTTGCCGCTAAAGACCTGCTCCAGTTCCTCGTCGATCGCGTCGCGGATCAGCACGAACGAGCCAAGCCGGATTCCCTTGGAGTGCTCGGTCGGCGGCTTCAAGGTCATCTGCTCGATCGAGATCGCCGCTCCGGGATTGCGATCATAAAACCCCTGCGCACGTGAGAGATCGAAGGCGGCGCGGGTGATCGGCAGATAGCCGGTGTTCTGGTGCCAGCCCGCCTGGACTTCCGGCCTCGACAGAAACGCGAAAAACTTCGCGACCCCGGTATATTCAGCGCGTGGCCGGGCCCGCAGCACCCATAAGGTCGCGCCGCCGATGATGGTGTTCTGCGGCGCGCCAGTCACGTCGGGATAATACGGCATCAGGCCGTAACCGACCTCGAATTTCGAATTGGCCTTGATGTCGGCGCGGGTCGCCGACGAGCCGATGAAGATTCCGCACTCGCCCTTCTGGAAGCGCGGCTCGGCCGACTGGCCGCGGCCGCTATAGTCGTACACTTTCGTGGCCTGCCATTCCGCCAGCTGCGTGATGTGACGCACCACGCTCGGGTTGTTGAAGGTCAGTTCGGCGTCGAGACCGCCAAACCCATTGCCCTTGGTCGCCAGCGGCAGGTTATGGAATGCCGAAAAATTCTCGACATTGATCCAGGAAGGCCAGGAGGTGGTCAGGCCGCAGACCGCGCCCGCCGCGCGCAACCTCTTCGCCGCAGCCCCAATTTCGGGCCAGGTTTTCGGCGCCACTTCGGGATCTAGACCGGCGGCGCGGAAAAGGTCCTTATTGTAATAGAGAATCGGTGTCGAGGCGTTGAACGGGAACGACAGCATGTTGCCGGCGACGTCGGAATAATAGCCTGCGACGGCCGGCAGATAGGCAGCCGGCGAGAACGGCTCCGACTGGTCGCGCATCAACTCGAACACCGGATAGATCGCGCCCTTTGCCGCCATCATGGTCGCGGTCGCGATCTCGTTGACCTGAACGATGGCGGGCTGGCTGCGTGAACGAAAGGCGAAGATCGCCGCCGTCACCGTTTCGGTGTAATTGCCCTTGTAGGCCGGAACGATCCGGTAGTCGGATTGCGAGGCGTTGAAATCGGTCGCGAGCTTCTCCAGCTGCTTGCCGAGTTCACCCGACATCGCGTGCCACCACATGATCTCGGTGGTCGCCTGCGCCGGAGTTACCAGCACGGTGAGTGCGAGCGCGACGGGCTGAAACAACCTCAAGACCGACTTCACTGATGAATCACTTTGCCAAAACCGCTTGTCAGGACCGCGACCAAATCTGCGCGCTGCGCCCTCATAGATGCCCGCGCCCGCCGTTTCAATCCACCACCGCCGTCGCACCGCACAATTAACGATTGCAGCGGCTCCGGATAGCCAAGTGTGGGCGCCTTCTGCTAAAAAAACATTGAACCTTTTCTTCCCGCCGCAGACTTCTTCACAAGGGGATTTGTTGCCTGTGTATCGCCGCGCCGACCTTTCGCGGATCATAATGCTTGTTCTGGCGTTGTTCCTGACAGCGGCCGCAACGAGCGTTTTTGCGCGCGAATTTCGCGCCGCCGATACCCAGAACGAGAGTTATCCGACCGTGCAGGCGCTGCACTACATGGGCAGCCTGGTTGCGGAACGCACCGGCGGCCGCCACGAGATCAAGGTGTTCCATTCGCGCCAGCTCGGCGAGGAAAAGGAAACCCTGGAGCAGACCCGCGCAGGCGCCATCGATATCAATCGTACCAACGTCGCATTGATCGGGACCATGGTGCCGGCGATGAATGTGCTGGCGATGCCGTTTCTGTTCCGCTCCATCGAGCATTTGCAGAAGGTGCTGGATGGTCCGATCGGCAACGAGATCCTGGACAGCTTCGAACCTTACGGCTTCGTCGGCCTCGCGTTCTACGATTCCGGCGCCCGTTCGATCTACAACCACGTCCGCCCGGTCACCTCGATGGCCGACCTCAAGGGCTTGCGGATTCGGGTGCAGCAATCCGAGCAGATGGTCGAGATGATCCGCTCGCTCGGCGCCGATCCGGTCGCACTGCCCTACGGTCAGGTGCTGACCGGACTCTCGACCAAATTGATCGACGGCGCCGAGAATAACTGGCCGTCCTTTGTCACCACCGATCACTACAAATTCGCCGGCTTCTACACCCTCACCGAACATACGATGAGCCCGGAAGTGCTGGTGATGTCGAAAAAGGCGTGGTCTAGCCTGTCGCCCGAAGACCAGAAGGCCTTTCGCGAAGCCGCACAGCGCTCGAGCCGCTTCATGCGCGAAAAATGGCGCGATCTCGAAGAGCGCTCGCGCAAGCAGGCGGAAGACGCCGGCGTCAAGATCGTCACCGATTTCGACCGCAAGCCGCTCGAGGCGGCGATGGCGGGAATTTACGCCAAGGCGCAGCAAGACCCCGCGATTGCGCGGCTCATTGAACGAATTCGCAAGGTGCAGTGAGTTGGCCGCAACCTCGCAACAAGACGGATCAGTGGAACGGCCGGCGAGCCTCGCCGCACGCGGCCGTATTCGCATCGTCCAGGTGCTGCGCGCGGTCCCGATCCGCTGGCGCATCCTGTCGATCGCGGCCTTGAACTCCGCCGTGGTCGTGGTGCTGGCCGCGCTGATATGGAACGGCGCCAAGGTGCTCGGTTCGGCCTGGGAAGATGTTCGCCACGTCAGGGAATCCGACAAGATCCTGGCGCTGCTTGAAAGCGAAACCAGCCGGCTGCAGAACCTGATCCATCGCTACATCAACCAGCCGAGCCCGGAACTGTTCGCGGAGATCCTGCTGCTGCGCGAAGCCGTGCTCGGCACACTGACCAACCGCGCCTCGAACGACCCGATGCTTTCGGGCTCGGTCGAGCAGCTCGAGCAGGTCACCGACCGCTTCCTCAACGGTTTCGGCGAACTGCGCGCGGTGCAGGCGACGATCTCTAAAACCTACGAGCAACAGGTGCTGGGCCCGGCCAGGGACATGGCCGGGCTCTATTCCATCATCGAGGGCGCCACCGGGCACCGCGATGCGCTGATCTGGCCGTCGCTCGGAAAATCCCGCGAGGCGTTTACCGGGATGCTGGTCGCCGCCAACGCCTATTACCTTTCGCTGGCGTCGGCTTCGGCCGAGGACGCCCGCCGCAATACCGAGACGATCGAAAAAACCATCCCGGTGATGTCCGACCTTGCCGACAATGATTTGCAGCGCATGGCGCTGACGCGGCTGCATGCGAAAACCCTGGCGTTGCGCGAGGGACTGGCGAAGCTGACCGAGCAGCTTGCGATCCGGACCGAATTGTTGCGCAACACCATCGACGCCAGCCAGGCCGATGCGATCGGCGTGATCGACAGCCTGTCGGTGAAGATGCGCCAGCGCGAGCAAAAGGCGCAGGAAACCTTCGACCGCACGCTGGCGGGCATTTCGCGCCGGGTGCTGTCGATCGCCGTGATCTTCCTCGGCATCATCCTGTCCGCGGGTGTCCTGATCGCGCTCTCGATCCGGCTGCCGCTGCAGCAGATCATGGCGTCGATGCACGCGATCACCTCGGGCAATTACGATCGCGCCGTGCAGGGCACGTCAGCCAAGGACGAGGTCGGCGCGATGGCGCGCGCGGTGGAGGTGTTCCGCGAAAACGCCATCGCCAAACGCAAGACCGAGGACGAGCTGCGCGCGTCGAAGGAAAAGGCCGAGGGCGCGCTGCTCGAACTCAATGCCGCCCAGCAGAACCTGATCGACGCCGAACGGCTGGCGGCGCTGGGCGGCCTGGTCGCCGGCGTCGCCCACGAGGTCAACAACCCGATCGGCATCAGCCTGACGGTGGCATCGAGCTTCGCGCGCCGCGCGGAAATCTTCGAGACCGAGCTGCGCACCGAGCCGCTGCGCCGCTCCAAGCTCGACGAGTTCGTCAAGAGCTCGCGCGACGCCGCCGGGCAACTGGTGGCCAATTTGCACCGTGCCGGCGAACTGATCCAGTCGTTCAAGCAGGTGGCGGTGGACCGCTCCCATGCCGAGCGGCGGCAATTCAGCCTCAGCGAGGCCACCGACCAGATCGTCGCGAGCCTGCGCCCGGTGTTGAAGAAGGCGACGATTACGCTGTCGGTCGACGTGCCGGAGGGTCTGTTGATCGACGGCTATCCCGGCTCCTACGGCCAGATTTTAACCAATCTTTTCCTCAACGCAGCCAATCATGCCTTCGCCGACGGCCGTTCCGGCGCGATCTCGCTTTCGGCACGGGCCCGCGGCAGTGACGATGTCGAAATCATTTTTGCCGATAATGGGGCCGGAATGACGCCGGACGTCCAGCGGCAGGCGTTCGATCCGTTCTTTACCACGCGCCGCAACGAGGGCGGTACCGGACTGGGCTTGCATATCGTCTATAATCTTGTCACTCAACAGCTCGGCGGCCGGATGATGCTGGAGTCAAGGCTAGGACAAGGCACCACTTTCCGCATTATCATGCCCAAGGTCGCCAAGGGAATCGTAACCAGCGGACCCACTATCACAGACGCAGCAGCCGACGGAACCCCTCAATGGCCGAACAGGACGATGTCCTCCACCTGATCGACGATTCCGAAACCGCCCCGGATGATTCGTCTGTACGCAAATGGAAGATCGCCGTCATCGACGACGATCAGGCGGTGCATGAAGGCACCCGGTTTGCGCTGAGCGACTACAACCTCCACGGCGCCACGCTGGAAATCCTCTCCGCCTATTCCGCGGCTGAAGGCCGCGTCCTGATGCGCGACAATCCCGATATCGCCGCCGTGCTGCTCGACGTCATCATGGAAACCGACGTCGCCGGCCTCGACCTCGTCGAGTACATCCGCAACGACATCAAGAACGAGACCGTCCGCATCATCCTGCGCACCGGCCAGCCCGGCCAGGCGCCGGAGCGCCGCGTCATCGTCCAGTACGACATCAACGACTACAAGGCCAAAACCGAGCTCACCGCCGACAAGCTGTTCACCTCGCTGACCGCCGCCTTGCGCAGCTATCAGCAGCTCGAGCGCATGGTGCAGACAAGGCGCGGGCTCGAAATCATCATCGACGCCGCCTCCACCCTGTATGATTTCAAATCGATGCAGCGCCTCGCCGAAGGGGTGTTGACGCAACTGGCTTCGCTGCTCAATGTCGATTGCGCCGGTATACTGGTGCTGCGCGACGACGGCGCCCCCGGCAGCGAATTCTCCGTGCTGGCGGGTTCGGGTTGCTACAGCCGCTTCATCGGCTCGACCAGTTCAAAATCACTCGATCCGGATTTGCGGCAGATGGTGGAAGACGCCTTCACGCGCCGCAAGAACGAGTTCGCCGACCACCGCAGCGTGCTTTACCTGCGCACCGGCTCTGGCCGTGAGGTCGTGGTGCTGCTGCAGGCCGAGCGCCAGCTTTCCGACACCGATCGCGCGCTGGTCGAGATTTTCTCCAGCCGGCTGTCGATCGCGTTCGACAATGTGATCCTCTACCAGCAGCTGCACGCGGCCAATACCCAGCTCGAAGACCGCGTCGCCCAGCGCACCCGCGCGCTGATGCAGGCCAACCGCCGGCTTTCGGCGCAGTGGCTGCGGCTGCAGCGCGCCAACGGCTTCAAGAATGAAATCCTCGGCACCGTCGCCCACGACCTGAAAAACCCGCTCGGCGTCATTCTCGGCCGCACCGAAATGCTGAACGAACTGATCAGCGCCGGCTCGCCGAAGGAAAACGTCACTGCGCAGGTCGACCACATCCGCGACGCCACCAAGCGCCTGACCTCGATGGTCGATCATCTGATTTCGGATGCGATGGCGGACGCCTTCGACATCACCATCCGCCGCGAGCCGGTCGACGTCGGCGCCCTGGTGGCCGAAGTCACCGACGCCAATCTGCCCTCGGCCGTGAACAAGCAGCAGACCATCAACGTCTCCGCGCCGCCGAATTTCGTCACCATGTGTGACGTCGACCGGATCCGCGAGGCGATCGACAATCTGGTCAGCAATGCCATCAAATATTCACCTATCGGCGGCAAGATCACGGTGGGCGTCACCCATGAGGGTGACAACACCGTCGTGCGGATCACGGACGAGGGCGCGGGCCTGTCGCCCGAGGATCTCGGCCGGCTGTTCGGCCGCTTCCAGCGGCTGTCAGCCAAGCCGACCGCGGGCGAAAGCTCGACCGGCCTCGGTCTATCGATCGTCAAACGCATTATCGACATGCATGGCGGCCATGTGACCGCGGATAGTCCCGGCCCCGGACAGGGGTCGACGTTTACGGTTACACTGCCTGCAGCAGAGACATCATGAGCCAGAGCCAGCACATCATCATCGTCGACGACGAGGCGCCGGCCCGCGAAATGGTCGGCGATTACCTCAAGATGCACGGTTTCGCCGTGACGCTATGCGACGGCGGCAAGAGCCTGCGCGGCGTCATCGAAACCAATGTGCCCGACCTCGTCGTGCTCGACCTCAACATGCCCGAGGAAGACGGGCTCTCGATCATCCGCGACCTGAAAAGCCGCATCAACGTCCCCGTCATCATGCTGACGGCGACCGCAAGCCCGATCGACCGCGTCGTCGGCCTTGAGCTTGGGGCTGACGATTACATCGCAAAGCCCTGCGAGCTGCGCGAATTGATGGCGCGCATCCGCTCGGTGCTGCGCCGCAGTGCGCCGGTCAAGGCGGCGACGCCCGAGGCCGCCGGCGCCAAGGCGGAAAAGGAGCAATTGGTGCGGTTCGGCACCAAATGGCTCGATCTCGAGGCCCAGGCGCTGCGCGACGACGAAGGCAACGAGCATCCGCTGACCGCGTCCGAATTCGGCCTGTTGAAGGTGTTCGCGGCCAATCCGAAGCGGGTGCTGTCGCGCGAGCGGCTGCTGGAGCTGGCGAATGCGCGCGACGCCGAAGCGTTCGACCGTGCGGTCGACCTCCGCATCATGCGGATCCGGCGCAAGATCGAGATCGACCCGACCAAGCCCGCCGTGATCCGCACCATCCGCGGCGGCGGCTACCTGTTCTCGCCGACCGGCGAGAAGGGTTAGCTGCGAAAATCAGCGTCGTCCCCGCGAAGGCCGGGACCCATAACCACCTACAGTCGTGATTCTGCACGTTTGGTCGTTGTCCTGTTCCAACAAGATTGGCTGCGGCGTATGGGTCCCGGCCTTCGCCGGGACGACAATTTCTCCCGCACTGCGGAACGATTTTCGATCTGAAATCCTCCAATTTTCCGCACATTGAAATCATTATCATTTTCGCCCGAAATGTTTCGTCGCAGCCGCTGTGACGAAACAATTCTCCCCGGCACGAAACCATTTTCCCCCTTCCGTGCAGACATCCCGAAACGTTCGTTAACTAGAAATCTCCCAACGACACGCCGCCAAGCGGCGAACTGGGAGTTTGTCATGCCGAACGTGATTGCCATCAACGCTGCAGCCCGCAAGCACATTGCCGATGCCCGCGCGACATCGGACGAATCGCTGCTGGAGAGCATTGCCAAAGGCGACCGCACGGCGATGCACGTGCTTTATTCCCGGCATCACGTACGGGTTTACCGCTTCATCCTGCGCATGGTGCGCGATACCACGATGGCGGAAGACCTCGTCAGCCAGGTGTTTCTGGACGTGTGGCGCACCGCCAGCCAATTCGAAGGCCGCTCCCAGGTTTCGACCTGGTTGCTGTCGATCGCCCGCTTCAAGGCGCTGACCGCGCTGCGCCAGCGCAAGCATGAGGATATCGATCAGGACGACGTGCTCGAGATCGCCGACGAAGCCGACACCCCGGAAGCGTCGCTCGACCGCAGCAACACCAGCGCCATCCTGCGCGCCTGTGTCGCCAAGCTGTCGCCGGCGCACCGCGAGATCATCAACCTGGTCTACTACCACGAGAAGTCGGTGGAAGAGGCCGGCGCGATCATCGGTATTCCCCAGAGCACAGTGAAGACCCGGATGTTCTACGCCCGCAAACAATTGGCCGACTTGCTTAAGGTCGCAGGCGTGGACAGCA
Source organism: Bradyrhizobium sp. AUGA SZCCT0176 (assembly GCF_018130145.1). GTDB lineage: Bacteria > Pseudomonadota > Alphaproteobacteria > Rhizobiales > Xanthobacteraceae > Bradyrhizobium. The sequence continues at coordinate 27,998 of NZ_JAFCMB010000012.1, forward strand.
TCGCCGCATAAAACTTAGATATTTCAATCAGTTATATTGGCATAGGAAGCAAGAAACCGGGTCGATTTCGAAGCCAAAGATTAAAGGCGACGAAACAAATGAAACAATCCACGACATCACCCGGAAAAACTCTGCCCCTATACCTATCATCAACAACGCAACACCAACGCCGAACAGGAGAGCGAACATGCTGAAGCCGTCCTTCCGCCTCTTCATTGTCCCGCTCGGCGCGGTCGCCACCCTCGCTTCATTGTCCGCCCAGAACGTCTCGCCCCGCGCCCAGCGCGATACCGGTTCGATGTTTGTGCGCGAACAAGTGGTCGATTGCAGCACCAAGAGCGCCGCTGAGGTCTGTGTGATCCCGGACGCCGTTCGCTAAACAAGTTTCTGACGAGCCGACCAAGCTTTAACCGACCAAGGCTTAACCTCCCAAGAACCTCCAACGACCCGGCCGGGATGCCCCCCGCCCGGGTCGCTCTGTATTTGGCGGGTGCGATCCGCTCCCTCAGCTATCGTTCAGGACTAATTTGCAACTAATTCGCATTTGCATTATCGTCATGACCTGACTTTAGGGATTTCAAGGATCACAGGGGGAGGCCACCATGTTCGTCTCGTATCGCGCAGCCATCGGCGCGTCTGTTTTGCTCGGCCTCGTCTCGGGCGGGGCGATCGCGGCCGGCGATTTGTCGCGGCAGACGCCGATCGAGGTCACCGTCGCATTGGGCTCGCCGGGCAAGCATGAATTCACGCCGAAGCAACTGAAGTTCGAGACCGGCAAGCTCTACAAACTGATCCTGCGCAACGACAGCAACGACCCGCATTATTTCACCTCGCATGCGTTCTCGGCGATGGTATGGACGCGCAAAGTGCAGGTCACGCAACAGCGCGACGGCAAGGGCGTGACGCTGGCCGAATTCAAGGGCGCGATGCGCGAGATCGAAGTCTATCCGGGCCACTCCGCCGAATGGTGGCTGGTACCGGTCGCCGCCGGCCGCGTCACCGACCTGCGCTGCGACATCAAGGGCGCCGACGGCAAGACCCACGCCGACCTCGGCATGACCGGCGAGATCGTGATCGAGTAATGGTGCGCTTCCTGCTTGACGCGATCGAGCCGGTCGTGATGTTTGCCGCTGACAATGGAAGCTGCGGCAAACCCGGATGAAGTTCGGCTGCGCAAGGGATCCTCGCTCAGGGAAAGGTTTGTCCAGGCGGGCTCCGGCGCTGTAATTCTTCTGATTATTGTCCCGGGCCTGCTTACCTGGGCCTCGGGCGGCCGACCATTCATTCCTGCACTCTGGGTCGTGCCGCTCGGATTGTTCCTGATCGGCGTTGCCGCCCTTGAGCGCAATGTGGCCTGGATCATCACGCAAGATGGCATCCTGATCGGCGAGCAGCGTCCGCTTGGTCAGGTGCACAAGCGAATGATCAGCCATCACGACATCGCAGAGGTTCGCGTCCGCAAGAACAGGTTCAGCTATCCCGCGAGTTTCAGCCTCGTGTGCAGGCTGGCCTCAGGGGGTGTCTTGATCTCGCCACCGCTGCCGGACATCACGCGCGTCAACGAAACCGCCTCAATTGTTACGGGATTGCTCGGTTGTCCCGATGCCGCGCCCATCGACAACCCGCTCGAGGCCGGCAACGCCGAGATCACCCTTGGCTCGCCGGTCAGCTCCGATCTGGGCCGCGTGATTCGAATGGCCGTGCCGGTTGTGGCCGGCCTGTGCGCTCTGCCATTCCTCATCGCATTCTGGATCGGCGAGTGGGAGATGGCGCTCGGATTGCTCTTGCCGCTCGGCTTTCTCGCTGCCTTTGCTCTCTACCGCTACGCGCACCGCCTCGCCGGCGCGTGCTGGTTCATTCGGCAAGGCGAGATCCGTGTCGAGCGGATTGCGTTAAGCGGCAAGCCATCCGCCGAGACGATCCATGCAGGTGACGTCGCAGCGATCGAGGTCGACGAGCCCGATTCCAAGGACCGGACCTGCACCATCAGCATTCGGCTGCACACCGGCCAGACCTTCTGCAGCCCGACAAAGCACGACGAAAATGCCGCACGTGCCGTGCGCGCAGAAATCATTCGGCGTCTCAATACGCCTCCGGATGCCGGAACATTGTCCGGATAGAGGACCTCTGCTGCAAAAGCCGCGGTACTGTTATCGCATCCGGCATGATAGGTTTCACGCCAGGTTAGCTGCGATAGGTGGTGCCGATGTTCGAAGGCTGGGATGCCGTTGTATTGGCCCGGGCGCAGTTTGCCTTCACGATGTCGTTCCACATCGTATTCCCGGCCTTCTCGATCGGGCTCGCCAGTTATCTCGCGGTGCTTGAAGCGCTGTGGCTGTGGACCCGGCGCGAGGTCTATATCAACCTGTTCAATTACTGGCTGAAGATTTTCGCCGTCGCTTTCGGCATGGGCGTGGTGTCGGGCATCGTGATGTCCTACCAGTTCGGCACCAATTGGTCGGCCTTCTCGGACAAAACTGGCCCCGTGATCGGCCCGCTGATGGCCTATGAGGTGCTGACGGCGTTCTTCCTCGAGGCGGGTTTCCTCGGCGTAATGCTGTTCGGGCTCGATCGCGTCGGCCCCAGATTGCATTTTTTCGCGACGCTGATGGTCGCGGTCGGCACGCTGATTTCAGCGTTCTGGATTCTGTCGGCCAATTCCTGGATGCAGACACCCACAGGTCACGCCCTCAATGCCGAAGGCCAGTTCATCGCCGTCGACTGGTTCAAGGTGATCTTCAATCCATCATTCCCTTACCGGCTCGTGCACATGGTGCTGGCGGCGTACCTGACCACCGCGTTGGTGGTCGGCGCGGTGGGCGCCTGGCATCTGCTGCGCGACCCGCATCTGGCCGGCCCGCGTGTGATGTTCTCGATGGCGATGTGGATGGCGACGATCGTCGCCCCGCTCCAGATCCTCGCCGGCGACCAGCACGGGCTCAACACGCTGGAGCATCAGCCGGTGAAGATCATGGCGATGGAAGGCCATTTCCAGAGCCACAAGGACGGCGCGCCGCTGATTCTGTTCGGCTGGCCCAATCAGGCCGCGGGCAGGATGGACTACGCGATCGAAGTCCCCAAACTGGGCTCGTTGATCCTCAAACATTCCCTCGACGCGCCGATGGCCGGCCTCGACACCGTGCCGCGTGAAAACTGGCCGCCGGTGCCGATCACCTTCTGGTCGTTCCGGATCATGGTCGGCATGGGGCTCCTGATGATGGGGCTCGGCCTGCTCAGCCTGCTGATGCGCTTCCGCGGTACGCTGTACAATTCGCGTCCGCTGCACATGTTTGCGGTCGCGATGGCTCCGTCGGGTTTCATCGCAGTGCTGGCGGGCTGGATCACCACCGAGACCGGGCGTCAGCCATACACGGTGTATGGATTGCTGCGAACGGTGGATTCGGCGTCGCCACTGGCTGCGCCCGCGGTCGCCTCGTCGCTGATCGCCTTCATCATTGTTTATTTCGTGGTGTTCACCGCCGGCGTGATCTACCTCCTGCGCCTGATGGCACAGCCGCCGCATCACGGCGAGGAAGGTCCGCGCAGCGACGTCCCGGCGCGCGCCGCCGGCATCACGCCGGCCGCCGGTGCTGTCGCCGAGGGAGCCGCGCGATGATCCCCATCGACCTTCCGACCATCTGGGCCTTCATCATCGCCTTTGCGGTGTTCGTCTATGTCGTGATGGACGGCTTCGATCTCGGCCTCGGCATCCTGTTTCCGCTGTTTCCGAAGAAGGAAGATCGCGACGTCATCATGAACAGCGTCGCGCCGGTCTGGGACGGCAACGAGACCTGGCTGGTGCTCGGCGGCGGCGGCCTGATGGCGGCCTTCCCGCTGGCCTATGCCGTGCTGATGCCGGCGCTCTACACGCCGATGATCGTGATGCTGCTCGGGCTGGTATTCCGCGGCGTCGCCTTTGAATTCCGCTGGCGCACCACGCGCGAACGCAACCGCTGGGACATTGCGTTTGCCGGCGGCTCGCTGCTGGCGACGCTGGCGCAGGGCATTGCGCTCGGCGCCATCCTGCAGGGCATTCAGGTCTCGGGGCGACATTATGCCGGCGGCTGGTGGGACTGGCTGACGCCGTTCAGCATCCTCACCGGCGTCGCGCTCGTGATCGGCTATGCGCTGCTCGGCGCGACCTGGCTTGTCATGAAGACCGAAGGCGAATTGCGCGACCGCGCCTATCAGCTGAGCTGGCTGCTGCTGGTTGCGATGCTGTGCGCCATCGGCATCGTCAGCATTGCAACGCCGTTCCTGCATGTGCAGTACACCCATCGCTGGTTTGCCTGGCCCAACATCATCCTGACCGCGCCGGTGCCGGTCGCGGTAGCCGCCGTCACCGTGATGTTGCTGCGCAGCCTCGCCAACAAATATGACTACCAGCCGTTCTTCCTGACGCTGGCGCTGTTCGCGCTGTCCTATGCCGGGCTCGGCATCAGCATGTATCCCTATATCGTGCCGCAGAGCATCACGATCTGGCAGGCGGCCTCGCCCGAGAACAGCCAGTTGTTCATGCTGGTCGGCGTCGCCATACTGATCCCGCTGATCCTCGGCTATACCGCGTGGGCCTATTGGGTGTTCCGCGGCAAGGTCAAAGCCGAAAGCGGCTATCACTGATGACAAAGGCGTTTTCCAGCGAAAAAAGCTCCAGCGAGCCGACACCGCGGCCGCTGACGCAGCGCCTGCTGTGGTTTGCCGCGCTGTGGCTCGGCGGCGTCGGCACGGTGACGCTGATCTCCTACGGCCTGCGGCTCTGGATCGCGCCGAAATGAGGCCTTTGTCACAATCACCGGCGATTGTGATATCAGAAAATAGAAGCCATTCCAGCAGGATACCGCCCCTGCTGCCCTAAACTTGCCATCAAGCTGGCCCTGAGATTTGATGGTTCCGCTGATTTGGCTATAAGCGCCAACCAATTGGCCAACGCGCCAACAAGGAGAGCTCCGCAATGACGAAGTTTCGGCACCTGATCTGGATGATGATCGCAACGAGCGGTCTGATCCTCTCAGCCTCGCAGAGCAACGCGCAGCTGCGGCAGCCCGATGTGGGCGACCAGCCGGGGCTGGTCGCCGACGAATCCGTCCAGCTCGATCCGCAGTTCAGGAAGACGGCGGTGCTCTACCGCACCAACGAAGCGCCGGGCACCATCATCGTGGTCACGGCCGAGCGCCATCTCTATCTGATCCAGGGCGGCGGCCGCGCGCTGCGCTACGGCATCGGCGTCGGCCGCGAGGGTTTCACGTGGCAGGGACTCGTCAACATCACGCAAAAGAAGGAATGGCCGGATTGGACGCCGCCGCCGGAAATGATTCAACGCCAGCCCTATTTGCCGCGCTTCATGGCCGGCGGCCCGGGTAACCCGCTCGGTGCGCGGGCGATGTATCTCGGCACCACCGTCTACCGCATTCACGGCACCAACCGCCCCGACACCATCGGCACCGCCGTCTCGTCCGGCTGCTTCCGGCTCGTCAACGCCGACGTCGCCGATCTCTATGAGCGCGTCCCGGTCGGCACCAAGGTGATCATCCGGCAGAAGCCCGAACTGTAATTGCGACAGCACCGTCTCTTCCGCAGATCCATTTCCCTGAAATTGGTGAGTTAAAAAATGCTACGTACATTTCGAGGCGGCCTCCTCATTGGGCTGGCGGTCGCAATCGCGGTCGCGGCTGGCGCAATCACCTATGAACGCTATGACACCAAGACCCTGAAGCGGACGCTGAAGCGCGGCGAACTGCTGTGCGGCGTCAACAAGGGCCTGCCGGGCTTCTCGATCCCCGACGACAAGGGCGACTGGACCGGATTCGACGTCGATTTCTGCCGCGCGGTGGCGGCTGCGATCTTCGACGATCCCAAGAAGGCGAAGTTCATTCCCCTCGACGCCAGCGAGCGGTTCAAGGAGCTGTCGAGCCGCAAGGTCGACATTCTCTCGCGCAACTCCACCTGGAGCATGTCGCGCGAGGTCAACAACGCGCTCTATTTCCCGGCCGTCGCCTATTATGACGGTGAAGGCTTCATGCTGCCGGCCTCGCGCAAGATCGATTCCGGACTGGACCTCAACAACAGCAAGATCTGCGTGCAGGACGGCACCACCACCGTGCTCAACGTCGCGGATTATTTCCGCGCCAACAACATGAAATACACGGAGATGAAATTCGCCAAGCTGGACGATGTCGTCAAAGCCTATAATGAAGGCAAGTGCGACACCCTGACCGCCGACGTCTCCCAGCTCTACGCGCTGCGCCTCAACCTCAGCAAGCCGGACGACCACACCATCCTGCCCGACGTCATCTCGAAGGAGCCGCTGGCACCCGTGGTGCGGCAGCGCGACGACGACTGGATGATGATCGTGAAGTGGACCCTGTACGCGATGATCAACGCCGAGGAGCTCGGCATCACCTCGAAAAACATAGACGACGCGCTGAAGTCGAAGAAGCCGGACGTGATGCGGCTGGTCGGCACCGAAGGCGCCTATGGCGAGGACCTCGGCCTCACCAAGGATTGGGCCGCCCGCATCATCCGCCACGTCGGCAATTACGGCGAGATCTACGACCGCAATGTCGGCGCCGAATCCAAGCTCAAGATCCCGCGCGGCCTGAACTCGCTCTGGAGCAACGGCGGCATCCAGTACGCCCCGCCGATCCGGTGACGGCCGATAAGGCCGTCATCCCGGGATGGTGCGTTAGCACCAGACCCGGAATCTCGAGATTCCCCGATGCGCAATTGCGCACCTGCGGTTCGCGCTACGCGCGCCCCGGAATGACTGCCTAGATTCTCAATAACTCTTCATCCGCGCCAACTGATCGGCGTGATAATTGCTGTCGCCGAACAGTTCCTGGCAGACCCGCGCGCGCTTCATGAAGAAGCCGATGTCGAACTGGTCGGTCATGCCCATGCCGCCATGCATCTGCACGCCTTCCTGGACCGCCCGCGTCGCGGTGGTCCCGGCGCGTGCCTTTGCAACCGCAACCGCGGCACTGGCGTTGGCGAAATCGCCATCGAGCGTCTGCAGCGCCTTCAGCACGGCAGCGCGCGTGATCTCGATATCGATATAGAGCTCGGCGGCGCGATGCTGCAGCGCCTGGAATTCGCCGATCAGCTTGCCGAACTGTTTGCGCTCCTTCAGATACGTCACGGTGCGGCCGAACACTTCCTCGCTGAGGCCTACCATTTCGGATGCGACCGCGCCGCGGCCGATATTGAGCACGCCTTCGAGCAATGCTCCGCCCTGATCGACCTCGCCGAGCACGCTGTCCGCATTGACCTCGACATTGTCGAATTCGATGCGCGCCGCATTGTGCGAATCCACCATCGCGGTGCGCTCGACCGCGAGGCCCTTGGACTTGGGATCGACCAGGAACAGCGTCAGCCCGTTGCGCTCGCCGGCGGAGCCAGCCGTGCGCGCCGCGACGATCAGGAGATCGACGGTGTGGCCGTCGACCACAAAGGCTTTTGCGCCGTTGAGCTTGAAGCCGTTGCCGGAACGCGACGCCTGCAGCTTGGTCTGCAACGGACGATGCTTGGCGCCCTCGTCGACCGCAAGCGCTGCGAGCAGCGAGCCGTCAGAAATTTTGGGCAGATGCGCGGCCTTTTGCGCGTCGCTGCCGCCGCGCGTCAGTGCGGAGGCTGCCAGCACCGCGGTCGAGAGAAACGGCGACGGCATCAAGGTGCGGCCGATTTCCTCCATCACCACGCCTGCCTCGACGGCGCCTAACCCGCTGCCGCCAAAGTTTTCCGGCACCAGCAGACCCGAAAAGCCCATCTCGGCAAACGCCTTCCAGAGCTCGCGGGAAAATCCCGTGGCGTCCTTCGCATCGCGCAAGGCTCGCAGATGCGACACCGGCGCCTTGTCGCTGATAAGGCCGCGCGCGCTGTCGCGCAGCATGGATTGTTCTTCGGTGAGGACGAGTGCCATGGAGAGGATCCGAAACGCTTGAGTTGATCGACTGACTGAATTTGTTTCGTCATGCCCGGGCTTGTCCCGGGCATCCACGTCTTTGGCTCACACCGTGAGAAAGACGTGGATGGCCGGGTCAAGCCCGGCCATGACGGTGTGGGAGACTAAGCCCCCGGCAGATCGAGGATCCGCTTGGCGACGATGCCGAGCATCACCTCCGAGGTGCCGCCTTCGATCGAATTGGCCTTGGTGCGCAGCCAGGCGCGCGGGCGGGCGCCGCCTTTGGAGCGCTCGCTTTCCCATTCCAGCGCGTCGACGCCGCCGGCCGACATCAGGATTTCGTAGCGGCGCTTGTTGAGTTCGGTGCCGTAATATTTCATCGCCGAGGAAAACGCCGGATGCGACTGGCCGGCTTTCGCCAGATCGACCGCGCGTTCCGCCGCCGCCGACAGCGCCGCCTCGTCGATCTCGAAGCTCGAGATCTGGCCGCGCAGCATCGCATCATCCAGCCGGCCCTGCTCGTCGCTGCCGACCGAATCGGCCGCGACCTGCCCCAGCGGACGGCCGACGCCGCGCTCGCCCATGCCCGAGATCATCGCGCGTTCGTGCTGCAGCAGATATTTCGCCACATCCCAGCCGCGGTTGACGGTGCCGACCACATGCGATTTCGGCACCCGCACCCCATCAAAGAAGGTTTCGCAGAACGGCGAGGCACCCGAGATCAAGAGGATCGGTTTGGTCGTGACGCCCTTCGACGTCATGTCGAACAGAATGAAACTGATGCCGTCATGCTTCTTCGCGGCGCCATCGGTGCGCACCAGGCAAAAAATCCAGTCGGCGTAGTTGGCATATGACGTCCAGATCTTCTGGCCGGTGATGACGAAATCATCGCCGTCGCTCTCGGCGCGGGTCTGCAGCGAAGCGAGGTCCGATCCGGCGTTCGGTTCGGAGTAACCCTGGCACCAGCGGATCAGACCCGCGGCGATGTCAGGCAGATGCTCCTTCTTCTGCGCCTCGTTGCCGTATTTCAGCAGCGCCGGCCCGAGCATCCAGATGCCGAAGCTCGACAGCGGCGAACGCGCGCCCATCGCCGCCATTTCCTCGCGCAGCACCTTGTGCTCGGCGCGATCGAGCCCTCCGCCGCCATATTCCTTTGGCCAGTCGGGCACCGTCCAGCCCTTGTCGCGCATCCGCTCGAACCAGACGCGCTGCGGTTCGGAAGAGAATTTGGCGTTGCGGCCGCCCCAGTACGTGTCGCCTTCCGAGGTCATGGGCTTGCGCATCTCCGGCGGGCAATTGGCCTCGAGCCAGGCGCGGGTTTCACGGCGGAATTGATCAGGATCGGACATGGTGCGTTTCCATATGGGGCGAGTTGAAACGACCTTAGTCGCCGCATCGCGGAATTCAACATCTCTCTGCGCCGCGCCATGCTCGGTCAGCCGTAGTCACGCGCCGGGATCGGGTGTATCGCAGAGGCGGCAACGATTGAAAAACAAGAGGAAACCGACATGCGGCTGAAGTTGCTTTCGCCTGGCGAAATGAACCCCGAGCAAAAAGAAACCTACGACGAGTCGATTGCCGGCAAGCGCGGCGCCGCGCCGGCGCCGATGATGGCCTGGCTCAACAGCCCCCAGATGGCCAAGCATGCCACGCGGCTCGGCGAGCAACTTCGTTTCAACACGATCTTTCCCGCAAAGCTTTCCGAGATCGCGATCCTCGTCACCGCACGGCACTGGACCTCGCATTACGAATGGTTCGCGCACAAGCGCCTGGCGCTGAAGGGCGGCATGGACCCGAAAATCATCGACGACATCCGCGACCGCCGCACGCCCACCTTCGACGACCCCAAGGGCCAGATGATCTACGACGTCGCGAAATCGCTGCACGAGGGGCACGAGGTCTCCAAGCCGTTGTACGACGCGGCGGTGGAATTGCTTACGGTGCGCGGCGTGACAGAGGTCATCGGGCTGTGCGGATACTACACGATGGTTTCGATGACGCTGAACACGTTCGAGTTCGGGCTGCCGGATGGGGAAGTTTCGGACTTGGCATAAGATTTGGAAACGCATGGTTTCTGAATTGCCGGTATCCGTCTCCCGGATTCTCCCTACTTTAAAATCTCGGCAAGGCAAATGGAGACATCGACATGCCCGACAACACTCCCATCATCGCCGGCACACGGATCGGGCATGTCCATCTCAAGGTCGCCGACCTCGAACGCGCGCTCGGGTTCTACTGCGGTGTGCTCGGCTTTGAGATCATGCAGCGGATGGGCTCGGCCGCGGCGTTCATTTCGGCCGGCGGCTATCATCATCACATCGGCCTCAACACCTGGGAAAGCAAAGGCGGCCATCCGCCGCCGCCGGGCACCACCGGGCTGTTCCACACCGCGATCCTCTACCCCACCCGCCCGGCGCTGGCGGACGCGCTGCATCGGGTGATGCAGGCCGGCATTGCGCTCGACGGCGCCAGCGACCACGGTGTCAGCGAGGCGCTGTATTTGCGCGATCCTGATGAGAACGGCGTCGAACTTTACCGCGACCGGCCCAAGGAAGAATGGCCGCGCGCCGCCGACGGCTCGCTGTCGATGTTCACGAAGCGGCTGGATCTCGAAGATTTGCTGCGGCAACGGGAAGCGTAGTCTTTTCTCACCGTCATTGCGAGCGAAGCGAAGCAATCCATCTCTCCGCCCGCGGCGCTATGGATCTTCGTCGCTACGCTCCTCGCAATGGCGCCGTCTTCCCGCGAATCATGATCAGCACGGCGGCAATCAACTCGAGACCAATGCAGCCGTAGAACGGCAGCGAATAGCTTCCCGACATGTCGCGCAGCAGTCCGACCACGCCGGGACCAAATGCATAGGTGATCTGGTTGATCGCGGTGATCAGGCTGACCAGCACGCCGAACGCGCGCGGATCGAATTCGCGCTGCACGATCAGCGCCGGCAGCGTGATCAGATTGCCTACCGAAAAGCCGAACAGCGCGCAGGCCGCCATCAGCGCGTAATCATTGTGCACGTTGATGACGACCACCAGCGCCACCGCCTGGCTGACGAACGAGAGCGCGGATGCCAGCCGCTGGTTCATCTGGTCGATCACGAACGAAAACAGCACGCGGCCGACCACCGCCATGGCGGTCAATAGCGCGACCGCGATCGCCGCGCGCTCGCGCCCGATCACCGAATCCAGAAACGAGATCAGATGCACGATGAAGCCGACCTGCGCGAACAGCACCAGCGCGAAGGCTAACGATACCGACAGGAAACCGATATCGCGAAACGCCCGCGCGCGAATCTGGATCGGCGATGGCCCATCCGCGGCGCTGACCTCGCCCCCGTTTGCGCTCGCATGGCCCGGCGGCCGCCCGACGTAAATCAGGATGACCGGTACCATCAGCACGACCATCACGACCGCAGCGGCAATCATCGCGCCCGGGAAGCCGAAATAGCCGATCGCCAGTACCAGCAGCGGCACGCCGGCGATACCGCCAAAGCTGGCGCCGTTCAACGCCAGGCTGATCGCCATGCCGCGCTTCCTGTCGAACCAGAGGCCCAGCGTGTTGGTGATCATGCCGAGGCTGGTCCCGGCCCAGCCGAAGGCGAGAAAAGCGTTGGCGAGATAGAGCTGCCAGGGTTCGCGCACCTGGCCGATCGCAACAGCGGCGATCGCCATCGTGCCTATGCCGGCGATCATGCAGTTCCGGGGACCGAACGCCCTGATCGCCTCGCTGACGAAGGCAACCAGCGCCGCGCCGGACAGATAGAAGAACGTCGTGCCGAGCGAAATCAGCGACGCCGGCCAGCCGTGCAGCCGCTGCAGCTCGGCGACATAGACGCTCTGGCCGTAAAAGCCGAGCCCCCAGCCGAAGGTCGCGAGCAGGAAACAGACGAGGACAATCCGCCAGCCGTCGTAGCGTAGCGAAGTTTCGTCGATGGCGGTGTGAATGGGGCCCTTTAACATTCTTGTTCTTTGTTCTTGCACCGTCATGCCCGGATCAGTCCGGGCATCCACAATCTTCCTTACCACCAAAGGCTTGGATGGCCGGGTCATCTAGCGCGAAGACGCGCTTCGCGCTTCTGCCCGGCCATGACAACAACAAATAGCAGAATCACAAGAGCAATAATTCGGCGCAGGCCGAAATGTCAGCAGCTGTCATCAGGCCTTCTTCGGCGGCTCGTAGAAGAACCGCTCGCGGAAAATCCTGTCGCCGCGCCATTCCTGCATGGCGACTTCATCGATCCGCATCGCTGCGCCGGATGGGTAGGTGAAATCGAAAATCCAGTGGATCGCGACACGATCGCCCTCGAGGACCGAGGACACGCAGGTGGTGACGACGCTCGACACCCGCTCCAGCGTCGCGCGCTCTTGCCCCACCAGCACGTCGCGGCCGACGCGCGGCGGCGCGCTGTTCTCCTGCATGGTGGCGTCTTCGGTGTAATAGCGTTCGATGGCGCCGGCATGGTCGCCGGAAACGACGACGGCGATGAATTCGTCAAGACGCGCGCGCGAGGGCATGGGGGCCTCCAGAATGTGACTGCTACTAGATAGTGGGGCCGGCAAGTTCGTCAACTTCCCGAAACTTCGCCCGCCGCCGCGCGAATGATGCGAGCGACAGCACCGCGAGCCCGAGCAGCACCGGCGGAAACACCACCATGTTGACCATCGACCAGCCGTAATGCGCCAGCAACTGGCCGGACGAGAACGAGCCGATCGCCATCACCCCGAACACCAGGAAATCGTTGAAGGCCTGCACCTTGTTGCGCTCCTGCGGCCGGTGCGTCTCCAGCACCAGCGCGGACGCGCCGATGAACGCGAAATTCCAGCCCACGCCGAGCACGATGAGGCAGGCCCAGAAATGCATCGCTGTGATGCCGGATAGGCCAATCAATGCGGCGGCGGCCTCCAGCAACAGGCCGAGCGCGACAATGCGAGGCGCGCCGAAGCGTGCGATCAGCGAGCCCGTGAAGAAGCTCGGCCCATACATCGCCACGATGTGCCACTGGATGCCGAAGTTGGAATCGCTGACGGTGAGCCCGCACATCTTCATCGCGAGCGGCGCTGATGTCATCACCAGATTCATCATGGGATAGGCGATCACGCCGCACAGCGCCGCCGCAATGAAGCGCGGCTGCCGCGCGATCTCGAACAGCGGCCGGCCGCCATGCATGTCCGCCGCGGCAGGTTTTGGCGCATCGACGCCGAACAAGACCACCATCGCCACCAACGCCACCAACGCCTGCGCGACGAAACTGAAGGCAAACAGATAAGGCGGCCAGATATCCATGGTCCATTGCACGAGCTGCGGACCGAGCACGCCGGCAAACACACCGCCCGCCATCACCCACGACACCGCCTTTGGGCGGAACGCGACGCTGGCGCCGTCGGCCGCGGCAAAGCGATAGGATTGCGCCACCGCGCCATAGAGTCCGCCGAAGAAGGTCGCACAGCAAAACAGCCAGAACGAGCCTTGCAGGATGGCAGCCGCACCGATCAGACCGGTGAGCACGCCGCAGCCGGTGCCGATGATGAAGGCGACGCGGCGGCCATAGGCACGCGAAATTGCCCCGGTCGGCAGCGTGCCGGCGGCGAGGCCTAGCACATACATCGAGAGCGGCACGGTCGCGAGCGAGATGTCGGGCGCCAGCGTCGCGCCGACGATCGAACCGGTGGCGAAGATCACTGCCGAGTTGGCGCCGGTCAGCGCCTGCGCCGCGGCGAGACGCAGCACATTGGCGCGCGCCCGCGCGTCATTGGTCATCTCTGCGGTGGCAGTGGTATCCAGCATCGGCATTCCCGCCCGGCAGGCCCCGGCGGGAGCTGCAATTCATTGGCCTGTTTGATTTGCGGCACTATGAAGACGTGCAGACGTGCGATCAACCGACGCAAACGGGCGCGCGCTATGCGCTGGGCTCACCCTTTATCGTTCGCTCGAACACCAGAATCAAATTATTCGCCGGCATCGGTACGGTTTCGATCAATGCAAGCCCGACGCCTTCAGCCAACCGGCTGACATCTTCGATATCGCGCACGCCCCATTCGGCGTCGCGGTCGCGAAGGCTGGTGTCGAAGACGGCGTTGCTGAGCGCGGTGTGCTTGCCGTCGCGCTTGAACGGGCCATAGAGAAACAGCCGCCCGTCGCTGCGCAAGTAACGCGCCGCGCCGGCGAACAATCCTTCCGCGACGCGCCAGGGGGCGATGTGAATCACATTCGCGCAGAACACCGCCAGCAAGTCGGAAGGCCCGCTACCGTCATGCATCTGATCGCACCATGCGGGATCGCTGAGATCGATCCGCATTTCGGGACGGATGTTCGGCAGACCCGCATGCGCGCGCCACGCCGCAATGCTGTTCAGATGCGCCTCGTTGAAATCGCTCGGCCACCAGGTGATGTCGGGCGCATGGCGGGCGAAATGCACCACATGCTGGCCGGTGCCGCTGCCGGCCTCCAGCACGTCGCCGGATTTGCCGGCGAGGAATTTCTGCAGCACCGCCCAGATCGGCGCATGGTTGCGATGGAATGCGGCCGCGTCCAGCCGGCCGTCGGCTTCAATCGGCCGGCCATCCTTGCCAAACTCCACCACAAACTCAGCCACCGCAAAATCTCACTTCAAGTCTTCGCAATAGATTTCCTTCAAGAGCTGCAAGACGCGCAGGGCACGCTGATCCACCACGCGGTAATGCAGCGTCTGCGAGGCCCGCCGGAATTCGACCAGACCATCGGCGCGCAATTTGGCCAGATGCTGCGACAGCGCCGACTGGCTGAGCTTGGCGACGCCGACGAGTTCACCGACAGTCATCTCGCCGCGCACCGCGAGAAAGCAGAGAACCAGCAGCCGCTTCTCGTGACCGAGCAATTTGAGCAGTTGCGCGGCCTCACCGGCCTGTTTCGCCAGCTTCTTCAGGGACGCCTCGTCCTCTGCGGCGTTGCCGATGGGCATCTTGTTGGTTGTTGCCGCTTCTGCTCTCATCGCCTGTATCCGGATCGAAATCAGCGCCGCCTGGGCGCGGTGTATCAGTTTATCGCGCCCATGGTTATTTAGCATTGACTAAATTAGTGAATGACGATAAACCCGCGAAAAAGCAACAAATGATGCGGCCATGTGGCGGCAAGGGGAATGAAACGTGCGGCCTGATCTCTGGCGCAGCATATCTCTACTGTCGAGCACGGGCGCGCACACGCGGCTCGGCCGGCGTTCCCTGCTCGGCCTTGGCGCGGCGCTGACCGGTAGCCTTGCGCTCGGTCCAAAACAGGGAAATGCAGAGCCCTCGCCGGCATCCCCACCCGCGGACGCGCCATGGTCGCAATCGATCGGGCCCGGCGTGGTCGACCGGCCCTATGGCCGGCCCGCCGATACCGAGGCCGGCGTCATCAGGCGCAACGTGCCGTGGCTCACCGCCGGCACCGAATCCTCGATCAGCTTTTCGCCGCTGCAGGATCTGCACGGTATCATCACGCCGAACGGCCTGTTTTTCGAGCGCTATCACGCCGGCCGGCCGGACGTCGATCCGGAGCAGCACAAGCTCATGATCCACGGCCTGGTCGAGCGCCCGCTGCTTCTCTCGATGAAAGACATCGTCCGTTTTCCGCAGGTCACGCGCATCCATTTCATCGAATGCCCGGCCAATGGCGGCATGGAGTGGCGCGCTGCGCAGTTGAACTCGCTGCAGTTCAATCACGGCATGATCTCCTGCGCGGAATGGACCGGGGTGCGGCTGTCGACCCTGCTGGAAGAGGTCGGCATCAAGAAGGAGGCCAAGTGGGTCATGGTCGAGGGCGCCGACGGCGCGCACATGAACCGCAGCCTGCCGCTCGACAAATGCCTCGACGATTGCCTCGTGGTCTACGCGCAAAACGGCGAGGCGCTGCGGCCCGAACAGGGTTATCCGCTGCGGCTGGTGGTGCCGGGCTGGGAAGGCAATGTCAGCATCAAATGGCTGCGCCGGATCAAGCTCGGCGACAAACCCTGGCATTCGCGCGAAGAGACCTCGAAATATACCGACCTGATGCCGGACGGCACCTCGCGCGGCTTCACCTGGCTGATCGACGCCAAATCCGTCATCACCTTCCCCTGCCCCGAAAAGCCCCTCTCGGGTCCCGGCCTCTATGAAATCAGGGGATTGGCATGGACCGGCAACGGCAAGGTCAAGCGCGTCGACGTCTCGACCGACGGCGGCGTCAACTGGCAGAGCGCGCGGCTGCATGAGCCGGTGCTGTCGAAAGCGCTGACGAAATTCACGATACCCTGGCGCTGGGACGGCGCGCCGGCACTGCTGGAATCCCGCGTCATCGACGAGACCGGCTATGTGCAGCCGACGATCGCGCAGCTGCGCAAGCAGCGCGGAACCAATTCGGTCTATCACAACAATTCGATCCAGACCTGGCAGGTGAAGGGCGACGGGAGCGTGTTCGATGTCCAGCTCGCGTAAGCACCTCGCGCTGCTTTGCGCCGGCGTGATCACCGCCGCCGGCACCTTCGCTTACGCCGCCGAGCCCGGATATTACGGCTATGGCGAGCGGGCGACGCCTGGGCAGATCGCCGGCTGGGATATCGATGCGCGCGGCGAGGATGGTGTGGGCCTGCCCGCGGGCCGCGGCGGCGTGCACCGGGGCGCGGAGGTCTATGCCGAGCAATGCGCGGCCTGCCATGGAACTTTCGGCGAAGGCGAGGGCCGGTTTCCCAAGCTCGTCGGCGGCGCCGGGACGCTCAGGGACGACCGGCCGGAGCTGACGGTCGGCAGCTACTGGCCGTTTGCGCCGACCCTGTGGGACTACATTAACCGCGCCATGCCGATGGCTGCACCGCACACATTGTCAGCCGATGACGTTTATGCTTTGACCGCCTATATTCTGAACCTGAACGACATCGTTCCCAGTGAATTTGTCGCCGACCGGGAAAGCTTGCCGAAAGTCAAAATGCCCAATCGCGACAATTTCCTCTGGACCGATCCGAGGCCCGATACGGCAGCTAAACCGTGCATGAACGCATGCGTTGACCCCGCCGGCGTCAAAATCGTGTCCACGGCGGAAGGCAAGAACCTGACGCCACGTACCACGGGTCCGCTCGACACGATACAAGCAAAATAGAATTGGCAAGCAAAGTAGAGTTGGCAAGCTTGAATAGAAATTACGGGAAACGTCCTTGAGCAACACACCTCTAAACAAGCTTGGGCTGATCGCGGCGATGGTGCTGGCGCTATCGATCGGCGCAGCCGCGAGCCCCGCTTATGCCCAGTCCGCGGCGGCGGAAGGCCAGAAACTGGCCTTCGACCGCAGCAAGGGCAACTGCCTGACCTGCCACGCGATCAAGGGCGGCCAGTATCCCGGCACGCTCGGGCCGGAGCTGGTCGACATCAAAAGCAAATACCCCAACCGCGACGAGCTCGTCGCCATTATCTACGACGAAACCAAGCGCAATCCGCTGACTGTGATGCCTCCGTTCGGACGAAACCGGATTTTGACCGACAAGGAAATCAGCGCGGTCGTGGATTTCCTGCAAACATTGTGACGGCGCGCCT
The DNA here is from genome assembly GCF_018130145.1 of Bradyrhizobium sp. AUGA SZCCT0176. GTDB lineage: Bacteria > Pseudomonadota > Alphaproteobacteria > Rhizobiales > Xanthobacteraceae > Bradyrhizobium. The sequence continues at coordinate 45,410 of NZ_JAFCMB010000012.1, forward strand.
TTCAGGAGAACTTTCGGATGACAAATACTGACAATGGATTTTCCGCCACGCGGCGCCTGATCCTGCAAGGCGCGGGCGCGGTGGCGCTGGTCGGCCTTGGCAATCTTCCCTTTGGCCTCGCGCCGGCGTTCGCGGCCGCCAACGACAAATATCCGGAAGAGGCGTTCAAGCAGAAGAGCGAAGCCGACGCGATCAAGTCGCTCTACGGCAAGACGGCAGAAGTTTCCGACAAGGTGAAGATGGACGCGCCCGAGATCGCCGAGAACGGCGCGGTGGTGCCGGTATCGGTCACGACGACGCTCGCCGACGTGACCTCGATCTCGTTCCTGGTGGCTGAAAACCCGGTCGCTCTGGTGGCCTCCTACAAGATTCCGGCCGGCACGATGCCGAGCGTTGCCAACCGCATCAAGATGGCGAAGACCAGCAACGTGATCGTCGTCGTCGAAGCCGGTGGCAAGCTCTACAGCGCCACCAAGGAAGTCAAAGTCACCGTCGGCGGCTGCGGCGGTTAAGACACAGATAATCGAAGGATCGAAACAATGGCATCGACCATTCGCGTGCGCGCCACCTCGTCAGGCGAAACCACCGAAGTGCAGGCGCTGATCCAGCACCCGATGGATTCCGGCTTCATCAAGGATTCCAAGGGCGAGCTCATTCCGCCGCATTTCATCCAGCAATTGACCTTCGAATATAACGGCAAGCCGGTATTCACAGCCGATTGGGGCGGCGGCGTCTCCAAGGACCCCTACGTCAAGTTCGCCTTCAAGGGCGGCAAGAAGGGCGACGAACTGAAAGTGAGCTGGGTCGACAACAAGGGCGCCACCGACACGACAACGGCGAAGATTCAATGAAGCTGCGATCCACGATACAGTTCGCGGCGGCGGCGTTCGCGCTGGCTCTGCTGGCGTTCGCCGCGCCGCCTGCGGTCTCCGCCGACAAGGTCGACCCGGTCGCCGACGAGAAAGCGTTCAAGAAATTCTTCTACGACAAATTCCCCAAGCTGAAGCCGGAGGATTTCGTCAACGGTCCCTATTCGATGGACGCGGACCTGTACAAGCAATGGCAGGATAAGGAACAGTTCCCTCCCTACGAGTTCTCGCTCGAACTGGGCAAGGAGATGTTTTCCAAGCCGTTCAAGAACGGCAAGACCTATGGCGACTGCTTCCCGAATAACGGCATCGGCATCCGCCAGGACTATCCCACCTTCGACGAGAAAGAAGGCAAGGTCATCACGCTGGAGCTGGCGCTTAACCGCTGCCGCGAGGCGAATGGCGAGCCGGCGTTCTCCTATGTGCGCGACGAGATGGCGGCGCTGACCGCCTATATGGCCTTCACCTCACGCGGCAAGCCGTTCAACATCAAGGTTCCGAACGACCCGCGCGCGCTGGCTGCTTATGAAAACGGCAAGGAATATTTCTACACGCGGCGCGGCCAGCTCAATTTCTCCTGCGCCACCTGCCATGTGCAGAGTCCGGGCGAGAAGGTCCGCACCGAAGTGCTGGCGCCGGCGCTCGGCATTGTCAACGCGATGCCGATCTATCGCTCCGAGTGGAACGGCATGGGCACGACGAGCCGGCGCTTCACCACCTGCAACAGCCAGATCCGCGGCGTGCCGCTGACGCCGCAGGACGATGAATATCGCAACGTCGAATACTACCTGTCCTATGTCAGCAACGGATTGCCGATATCAGGCCCGGGAGCGCGGCCATGAGGATCACGACACTCACATCGATCGCAGTGTTGCTGCTGCTAGGTGCGACATCGGCGCTGGCCGCCGGCGAGGACGACTACAAGGCCGCCTACGCCGCTGCTGAAGCCGCCAACAAGCAGGCGGCTTCCTTGCGCAATCAATGGACCACGACGGCCTCTATGCTGGCGGCGGCCAAGAAGTTCGCCGATGGCGGCGATTTCGACAAGGCCACAGCGTCAGCCAAAGAAGCGGAAGCGCTGGCGAAAGCTTCGATCTTCCAGGCCACCAGCGAAAAGGAACGCTGGAGAGATTTGGAAATTCGCTAGGGCATGATCCGGAAAAGTGGATACCGGTTTTCCGACAAGATCATGCTCAAGTAAGAGGCGTGTTTTTGCGACGCGCGGAGATTAGTATGCCGATCCGCCGCCGGGAGTTTCTGACGCTAGCAGGCGCGGCTACCCTCGCAGGCAGCCTGCCTCGCCTCGCGCGCAGCGCCGACAGCGTCTACGACCTCGAACGCTTCGGCAATGCCCGCATCCTGCACATCACGGATACGCACGCGCAGCTCAAGCCGGTGTTCTTCCGCGAACCCAGCGTCAATCTCGGCATCGGCTCGATGCAGGGCAATCCGCCGCATCTGGTCGGCAAAGCCTTTCTCGACCGCTTCGGCATCCGGCCCGACAGCGCCGATGCCTATGCCTTTACCTGCATCGAGTTCGAAAAAGGCGCGCAACGGTTCGGCAAGCTCGGCGGCTTCGCGCATCTGAAAACGCTGGTCGATCGCCTGCGCAGCGACGTCGGCGCCGGCCGCTCGCTGCTGCTCGACGGCGGCGATCTCTGGCAGGGCACCGGTCTTGCCAACGTCCTGAAGGGCGCCGACATGGTCGACGCCTCGAACCTGCTCGGCATCGACGCTATGACCGGCCATTGGGAATTCACCTATGGCGAGAAGGCGCTGCGCAGCAATCTCGAGCGTTTCAAGGGCGAGTTCCTGGCGCAGAACGTTTTCCTGACCGAGGAAGCCGCCTTCAACGACGCCAAGGCGTTCGATCCGGCATCGGGCCGCGTGTTCAAGCCGTACACGATCAAGGAGATCGGCGGCCGTCGGGTCGCCGTGATCGGACAGGCTTTTCCTTACGTGCCGATCGCGCACCCCAAACGCTTCACGCCGGACTGGAAATTCGGCATCCGCGACGAAGAGCTGCAGAAGCTCGTCGATGGCTTGCGCAACACCGACAAGGTCGATGCGGTCATTTTGCTGTCGCATAACGGCATGGATGTCGATCTCAAACTCGCCAGCCGCGTCACCGGCGTCGACGTCATTCTGGGTGGTCACACCCACGACGCCGTGCCGCAGCCGATTGCGGTGACCAATCCGGGCGGCGTCACGCTGGTGACCAATGCCGGCTCGAACGGCAAGTTCCTCGCCGTGCTCGATCTGGACATCGGCAAGGGAAAGGTCGCAAACGTGCGCTACCGGCTGCTGCCGGTGTTCTCCGAACTGCTGAAGCCAGATCCGGCGATGCAGGGGCTGATCGACAAGACCCGCGCGCCGCATGCGGGCGACTGGGTCGACAAGATCGCTTCCGCCGATCGGCTGCTCTACCGCCGCGGCAATTTCAGCGGCAGCATGGATCAGTTGATCTGCGACGCACTGCGCGGCGAACTCGATGCCGAGATCGCCCTGTCGCCGGGTTTCCGCTGGGGCACCACGGCGCTGGCAGGCCAGGCGCTGACGATGGAAGACGTGCTGGCGCAAACCGCGGTCACCTATCCCGAGACCTACGTCGTGACCATGACCGGCAGCCAGATCAAGGACGTGCTCGAAGACGTCTGCGACAACCTCTTCAACACCGATCCCTACTACCAGCAAGGCGGCGACATGGTCCGGCTCGGCGGCCTCGCCTATGCCTGCACGCCGGCGGAAAGCGTCGGCAAGCGGATTTCCGAACTGACGCTCGATAATGGCAGCCCGCTGCAAGCCGCCAAGAGCTACAAGGTGGCGGGATGGGCCTCGGTCAACGAACAGACCGGCGCGCCGGTCTGGGATGTGGTGGCGAAGCATCTGAAGTCGGGCAAGCCGCCCAACCGCTCGGCCCCGGGCGTGACGCTGAAAGGCGTCGAAGGCAATCCGGGCATTTCGAAACAGGTATGACAGGCCTTACCACCACCCTGCGCATCATGACCGCGGCGCTGTTGATCGCAGCGACTGCACCGGTCGTGCGCGCCCAGCAGGCGCCGCTGCAGGACAAGCCGTTTGCCGAGCACAAGATCGTGCTGCAGCTTTCGGACAATGACCCGCGCAAGCAGGGTCTCGTGCTCAGCGTCGCCAGCAACCTGATGAAGCACTACGACCCCGACAAGGTCGCGATCGAAATCGTGGCATTCGGCCCGGGCATCGAACTGCTGCGCCCGGAGAATCCCAACCGCAAAATGGTCGAGAGCCTGGTCGCCCAGGGCGCGCGGTTCGATATCTGCCTCAACACCGTCGACACGCTCGAACGCGAGAGCGGCAAACGGCCGGAATTCATCGCGGCTGCGACGCCGGTCCAGGTCGGCGTCGCGCAGATTCTGTTCCTGACCGAGAATGGATATACGCTGGTCAGGCCTTGAATACCGCTGTCCGGCCTTCGGGGAGCAAGACTCCCTCGACAAAGCCATCTCGTGGAGACGAAAGCCGTTTGAGAAGGCGACAAAAATAGAATAATATCCTCCGCGAGACCCAGATAGAGAACGCGGCAGCGACCATGATCTTTCGTCAGCTCTTCGACAGCGTTTCGGGCACCTACAGTTACCTGCTGGCCAGCCGCGCCGGCGGCGAGGCGCTGATCCTCGATCCCGTGCTGGAAAAGGCCGACCGCTATTGCCAGCTGCTGCGCGAACTCGATCTGCGGCTGGTCAAGGCGGTCGACACCCATCTGCACGCCGACCACGTCACGGGCCTCGGCGAACTGCGCGATCGCACCCAGTGCATCACCATCATGGGCGAGCAGAGCAAAGCCGACGTGGTGTCGATGCGCGTCTCCGACGGCGACAAGGTGATGATCGAAGGTTTGAGCCTGGATGCCCTGTACACACCCGGCCACACCGACGATTCCTATAGCTATTTGATGGGCGACCGCGTCTTCACCGGCGACACGCTCTTGATCCGAGGCACCGGCCGCACCGATTTCCAGAACGGCAGCGCGCGGGCGCAATATGATTCGATCTTCAACCGGCTGCTGAAGCTGCCGGATGAGACCATGGTATTCCCCGCCCACGACTACAAGGGCGACACGGTCTCCACCATCGGCGAGGAGAAGCGTTACAATCCGCGCCTGCAGGTCCGCGGCATCGACGAGTATGTCGAGTTGATGAACAATCTCAATTTGCCGAATCCAAAACTGATGGACGTGGTGTTGCCAGCCAACATGCATGTCGGCCTGCACCAGGACGATCTCGCCAAACAGGGCCTCGCACTGTCGGCGCGCGCCGCGATCGACAGTATCGGTAAGCCCGACATCCTGCTGGTCGATCTGCGCGAGGCCAGCGAGCGCGCCAAGCACGGCACGCTGTCGGGCGCCCTGCATGCGCCCTACCCCGGCATCGCCGAAAGCTTAGCGCCGGGCGGCATGCTGCGCGAAGTCGCGGCCGCGACGGGACGGCGCGTGGTGTTCTTCTGCGCGTTCGGCGAACGCTCGGCGATGGCGGTCACCGCCGCCAAGAACGCCGGCCTTGCCAACACCGCCCATATCGAGGGCGGCATCGACGCCTGGAAGAAGGCCGGCGGCCCGGTGGTGATGGGGTAGAATCTTTTGCCGTCGTCCCTGCGAACGCAGGGACGACGAAATAGTCTTTCCGGGACTTCACCGCCCCACCCGCTTCAATTCCGCAGTCAGTACATCCAGCGCTTCCGCCAGCATCACGCCGCCGCATTCGGTCAGCCGTTCCGGAATCACGATGCGTTTTTCCGGCGGATAGAACCGCGCGAGTGCCGGATGCAGCAGAAAGGCCTGGCCGTCGTCGCGCGCGAAATCGCCGGCCTGCGACACCAGCAGCAAATCCGGTTTCTGGCTCACGATCGCCTCGAGTGAAGCGAAGCCGCCGAAATTGAAGCCGAGATCACCGGCCGTGTTGAACAGCCCGGTCTCCGCCAGCAGCGAGCCGACAAAGCTGTCGCTGCCCGCGACCCAGCCGCGCCGCGACAGCGGCAGCACCCGATAGTGTTTTGCGGCGACAGCCTGGCGCGCCCGCGCTAACGCCGCATCGAGCAACGCGATCTGCGCCGCCGCGCGATCGGGGTGGCCGACGATATCGCCGAACTCGCGAATCTGGTCCTTCACTTCAGGCAGCGTTCGCGGCACCGGGAGTTCGGCGAGACGCAGCCCATGCGCTTTGAGCAATTCCCGCGTCGAACGCTTGTCGTACAGATTGGCGACGACGATGTCGGGCTTCAGCACCATCACGTCTTCCGCGCCGCCCGACAGTTTTGGATAGCGAGCGACGTCACCGGCCACCCAGGCATCGCGCGAATAACGCGAAAGTCCCAGGATCTGTTCGGGATCGGCCAGCGACAGCAGCAATTGATCGCTGCAGACGTTCATCGACACGATGCGCGGCAGCTTGGCGGCAGACGCTGCGCTATCAGGCATCGCCAGCGCGGCAACCGCCAGCAGCACGGCAAGCCGGCGGCGTATCACAGATCCGCCCACGGTACGATCACGGCCTCGCGCTGGTATTCGGCGCGGTAGGCGCTGATCCGGAACACGTCGGCTATCACCCGCTCCGACAGCGCTTCCACCGGCGCGCCCTGCGACACCAGCCGGCCCTCCTTCAGCACCAGCACATGATCGGCGAATCGTGCAGCCAGGCCGAGGTCGTGCGTCACCACGATGACCAGCACGCCCTTGTCGGCGGTGGCGCGCAAATTCTTCATCACGTCGATCTGGTGACGCGGATCGAGCGAAGCGGTCGGCTCGTCGGCGAGGATGACAGGTGCCTCCACCGCGAGCACGCGCGCCAGCGCGACGCGGCTGCGCTCGCCGCCGGACAGTTCGGTGACGCGGCGTTCGCTGAACTCCACCACATCGACGGCCTGCATCGCGCGCAATACGGCTTCAGTATCCCTGGGCGACAGCCGCGCCGGATCGGTCGCGCCATGCGGATAGCGGCCGAGCGCCACGATGTCGCGCGCCGGCAGCGGCCAGTGCACGATGTGGCCCTGCGGCAAATAGGCAAAGCGCTTGGCGCGTTCGCGCAGCGACAGATCAGCCAGCGCATCGCCGCCGATATGGACGTCACCGCGGGACGGCAGCAGCCCCGACAACGCCCGCAACAGCGTGGTTTTGCCGGCGCCGTTCGGTCCGACCAGCGCGACCAGATGCCCCGCGGTGAGCGACAGCGAGACATCGCTGAGCACATGGCGGCCGGCCAGTGTCACGTTCACACTGCGGGCGGTGAGAAGCGCGGCTTCGCTCAAGCGACACCTCCCCCGAGCGCGCGGCGTTCGCGCGCGATCAGATAGAGGAAGAACGGCACGCCAATGATCGAGGTCAGCACGCCGACCTTGATGTCACTGGTCGAGGGAATGATCCGCACCGCGATGTCGGCGGCGAGCAGCAGCGCCGAGCCTGCCAGCGCACTCGGCACCAGCAGCCGCGCCGGATCATGACCGATCAACGGCCGCATCAGATGCGGCGCGACGAGGCCGATGAAGCCGATGGTGCCGGTGACCGCAACCGCGCCGCCGACCCCAAGCGCAACGCCGGTGATCACGATCAGCCGCAGGCGCCCGACATCGACGCCGAGGCTCTGCGCGGTTTCCTCACCGAGGCTGAGCGCGCGAAAGGAATGGCGCTGGCTGAACAGGATAATACCACCGGCAACGATGAACGGCAGCGCCAGCATCACGTGCTGAAAACTGCGATCCTCCAGCGATCCGAGCAGCCAGAACGCGATCTCCAGCACCACGAAGGGATTGCTGGAGAGGTTCATCACCAGCGCGGTGGCGGCGCCCGCCAGACTCGAAATCGCAAGGCCCGCCAGGATCAGGATCAGCAGCCCGGCATTGCGGCCGGCGATCGTCAGCAGCACGAACACCGATCCGAAAGCGGCCATGATCGCCACCACCGGCAACGCATAGGAGCGCACATCGGCCCACCCCAGCGCGATCACCAGCACCGCGCCGAACGCGGCCGATTGCGGCGCGCCGAACAGCGAGGGCGAGGCCAGCGGATTGCGCAGCAGGCCCTGCAGCGACGCGCCTGACATTCCCAGGATGGCGCCGATCGCCAGCGCCAAGATGGTCCGCGGCAGGCGGATTTCCCGCACGATCACCTGCGACACATCGCTGCCGCCGCCGAGGAGAGCTTCCATCACCGCCAGCGGCGACAGCCGCACCGGCCCGATGCCGAGCGAGATCAGCACCAACAGCCCGACGAGGCCGGCGAGCGCGGCCGTCACGCCAATCCGGCGCCGCGCGGCCTCCTCGTTTGCAGCAATGATGGTCTCAACACTCATCGATCGTCCCCGGACGGTCAGCCCGTACCGCACTACGCGTTCGAACGGTACTGCTCATGCGACATAAAAGACGCACTCGTCCAGTGAGGATCGCAGGCGAGGCCTTATGGGATTGACTCTATCTTTGACAAACTTCTACCATAATTTTCGACGGTTCCCGTTTTGGGGATCAAAAGGGAATGCGGTGCGGGGACAGTCCCCCAATTCCGCGGCTGCCCCCGCAACTGTAAGCGGTGAATCTTTCGTCCTACGCCACTGGGATTCTCGGTCCTGGGAAGGCGACGAAAGGTAACGACCCGCAAGCCAGGAGACCTGCCGTCAGCCGTGGTCACACGCGAAGATGTCGGTCGGGGAGTACAGGCATTAGTTTCACCAGAGCTGCTTACAGCACGATGGTGGGACTTGGTTCGCTGTGACGTGCCACTGACGTCATACCGAGGCCTGAACCATGTCTTCCACCACCACTGCCGCCAAGCGGTGCCGCCGTCTTTTGCTGGCGTCCAGTTTTCTGGCGCCGATCATGGCGCTCACCAATTCCGGCGCGCAGGCCCAGCAGACCGCCACAGCGGATCAACTGCCGGCGATCGAGGTCAACCCGCCCGGCGACCAGAACCGGACCCGCGCCAAACCCGCTTCCGATCAAGGCTCGGGCACGCGCCGCGTCGTCGCGCCGAACCCGAGGCCGTCAAGCAATCGGAACCCTGCGCCGGGGACCGGCTCGAACGTCGCGTCACAAGGCGATGGCCAGGGCGGCGGCGGAACGCCCGTCCGGCAATTCGCCGGCATCGTCGGCACATCGGCGACCGTCATCACGGCTGAAGAAATCGCGCATTCACCCGCGCAGACCTTGCAGGAAATCATCGCGCAAACACCGGGCGTGCAGCTCACCAGCCTGTATGGCGGCGTCAACGGCGCGAAGACCAGCGTCGATCTGCGCGGATTCGGCGCGTTTGCGACCTCCAACACCCTCGTGCTCATCAACGGCCGCAGGCTCAATGACGTCGACATGGCCGGTGTCGATTTTTCAACCATCCCGCGCGATTCGATCGAGCGCATTGAAATCACCCGCGGCAACAGCGGCGCGGTGCTGTACGGCGACAATGCGGTCGGCGGCGTCGTCAACATCGTGCTGAAAAACGGCGTCGGCGGCCCGCCGGTCGCGATCCGCGGCGAAGCCGGCGTCGGCTCCTTCAACCAGCGCATGGCCTCGGTCTCGGCCGCGACCAATTTCGGTCCGTGGTCGACGTCGTTCTATGGCAACGCCATCAAGTCAGACGGCTACCGTGTCAACAACGCGCTCGACCAGCGCAACGGGGTCGGCAACCTCAACTACACCACGCCCGGCCTCACCGCGTTCCTGACCGTGACCGGCGACGATCAGAAGCTCGGCTTCCCCGGCGGCCGCATCGTCGATCCCTCGATCGGCGTCAACGAACTGGTCACGGCCCGCACCGGCACCAGCACGCCGTTCGACTACGGCAACCAGCAGGGCGCCAGCGCCACCGCCGGCTTCACCAAGACCCTGTGGAACGGCGTCGATCTCATCATCGATGGCGGTGTGCGGGACAAGAAACAGCAGGCCGCGTTCTTCAATCCCTTCGCCAACAGTTACGTCGACAGCCATCTTCAGACATGGTCCCTGACACCTCGATTGAGCGTCAAGAATGTAATGTTCGGACTACCCTCTTCGATCCTGACGGGCATCGATTATTACGATGCGACGTTCCATCAGGAGCGGCCGGAATTTAAGGGCACACCGCCGATCCATACTTACGATCTGTCGCAAAGAACGATTGCCGGCTATTGGCAGCAAACCCTTGGGCTGTTGCCGACAACGGATTTCTCGTACGGCGCGCGAATCCAGAACACCAGCCTGAGTGCGCGGGACCGCCTTAACGATCCGCCGAATTGCGCCCTGTTTTTTACCTGCGGCGCTCAGAACCTTCCGCTGGATAGCAGCGAAGTCCAGCACGCGCTGCATGTCGGCCTCGAACATCGCTTCAACAATATCGTCTCGGTATTCGGCCGGGCCGCCCGCGCGTTCCGCACGCCGAATGTCGACGAGAGATTGTCCTCCGGACCCTCCTTCGATCCTGTCTTCTTCACCCCAATTCCCGGCACCTTCCAGCTGAAAACCCAGACCTCGCACGACGTCGAAGGCGGCTTCCGCATCAAGTCGGGCGGATTCCAGATGCAATCGAGCATCTACAACATGGACCTCGAGAACGAGATCCATTTCGTCCCCGCGCTGTTCTACAACGTCAACCTCGATCCGACCCGCCGTTACGGCTCCGAGACCAGCGCCTCGCTTCGCATCAGCGACAGCGTGCTGCTGCGCGGCGGTGTGGCCTACACCCGGGCGGTGTTCCGTGAAGGGCAGTTCGCCGGCAATGACGTTCCGCTGGTGTCCCGCTACACCGCCAGTGGCGGCGTGACTTGGAACATCTGGCAAAATTATCTGGTTGCGGACGCCACGGTGCGCGGCTGGAGCGAGCGCTACATGGACAACGACCAGAAAAATACCCAGCGACGCATCCCGGCCGATGCCACCATCGACTTCAAGCTGAGCGGGGCCTATCAGCACTTCTTCTGGTCGGTGAGCGTCAACAACGTGCTCAACGCGCTATACTACGACTATGCGATCGCAAGCTCGTTCACCGACGGCCGCTTCAGCGCCTATCCGCTGCCGGGCCGGACCTACATGGTGAAGGCCGGCGCGACGTTCTGAGCCCGGACGCCGGTCCGGGGCCCGCTCCGGACCGGCTTGTCCTGACCTGACAAGCCAGTATTCTCTTTGGCCCCGAGGGTTAAGGGAATGCTGGTTGATGCCTGATGTTTCCGCCGTCGCGGCGACCGATCTGTTGCAGCGGGAAATCGCCGATCCCGACACGCAATGGAGCCTCGGCACGTTCGGCGCCATCGCCGAATTCGCACGCGACCGCGACGAGCCGGTGCGGTTGACGCAATCGATCGAGGCCGTTGCAGCCGTGACGCCGCGCGGCGGCATTGCGCTGAAACCGGGCGGCAACAGCCGGCCGTTCGCCTCCGAGAGCATCACCAAGTCAGGCTGGAGCCATCGGATCGCGCTGTGCCTGCCGTCAGGCAATTGTGCGATGAACGGCCGCAACGCGCTGACGGAAATCGGCGCCGATCACGAGGCGCTGCGGCCGGAGGACCGAGAGTCCTTCCTGTTCGATCTCGGTCTCGGTGCGCTGCAGGCGGATTTCTGCGTGCGCATCGGTGACCCCAATCTCGCCGCGCGACTGCGCCAACTCTGCGGCCGCGCCATCTTCGAACACGACAATCCCGCGATGGGGATGATTCTTGGCGCGAACCCGCATCGCGTCTTCATCAGCCGGCTCGGCCGCATCGAGGTCTATCAGCCGATCCCGCCGCCCTCGGGCAAGAGCCCGGAAGGGCCCCACACGCACGTGCTGCCAAGACTGCTGAAAAGCGGCCGGACCCATGCAGCCACCGAGCCGGTTCCCGAAGGCTGGATCCCCTGCGCGCACATCTATCCGCCGCATCCGTTGCGTGACGGAATGGGCGAAGCCCGGCCGTTCGACCGGGCACATCACCAGCGTTTTCAACGTATCTTGGCGGCGTGCGGCGATCCCGAAACGCTGGCGATCAAGCTGCGCGTCGTCGATGCGGTGCTGGCGGGGGAACCGCCGGTGGCGATCGCCGGCGACCGTCACGGCCGCGCCGGCATCCGCATCGCGCTGCGCCAGGTCAAAGCCGAAGGTCAGGCGTCAACGACATTGGCAGCCTGGCTGGCCAGTTTCGACCAGAGCGGTCCTGAAGACGGCGATGACCCCACCGCCCTTCACCATCAGGGCTGAATCAACGCGATAACGGGGCGTTTTCGACCCAAATTCGCCCCCTCAGCGGCGCAATCCATGGTATTACCGCCGAAACACCGCCCGACGGCATGCGTCGCGGTTCCAGAGGTATATGATGAACGACGAACCGAAGAGTCCGGCCGAAATGAAAGAGATTCGGCTGCACCGCAAGCGTACCCAGGAGGTCGAGGGCATCAAGGCGATGGCCGAGATCGCGGCCTCCGACATCGCGATTCGCAAGCGGACTGAAAAGCTGCGCGCGCTGCGGCTGGCCAAGGAAGCTGAAGACCTTGCCAATCCGCCCGAACCGAAGGCCAAGCCTAAAGCGAAAGCCAAAGTGGCGAAGAAGGCTAACGTAAAATGACGAAAGATGATCGCGACCGCGCCCAAGCGCGTCTGGATAAAACCACCCGCGCAGCCCAGGACGCGCGGTCCGGCAAGGCCGACCGCGATGCGGCCTCGAGGGCCATGCTCGACAATATGGCGAAGCTGAAGGCGTTGCGGCTAGCCCGCGAGGCCGCCGCACCTCCGGCTCCCGTCAAGGCAAAGAAGGCAGCGGCCAAATCGAAGAAGCCGGGCGAGAAGCGCCCGACCCCCGCGTTGGGCGATTGGCTGGCGAGCCAGCAAAGCGGCGGACGACGGACTTAACATCGAAGACCTTGAGCTGAGCTCCTTGAGCTCAGCTTTGAAGTCCAGTCTTGAAGTTCAGTCTAAAAATTCGGTCTTGCAGCGTTACGCCGGTGGCCAATGGATCATCGAGCGCGTCTTGGTCTCGGCGTCATAGACCTGCACTTGCAGCATCTGGAATTTGTTCTTGAGCGCCGTGCCCGCCTCTTCGGCGGCTTCGACCGTGTCGTGGTGCGATTTGAAGTGACCATCCACGACAAGCGAATATCCATTGGTCGGCGCCTTGTCGGCGCGAATGATCTTGCGCGGCTGCTGTTCTTCGGTCTCGATGCGAGGCTTCTTCATTTTGGCTCCGTGTGATTGCCCCGTTTGAAGCAATATCGGCAAAAAGGGCAAGGAAAATTCGTGTTGCTGCCGCTAGTATAATGCGCAAAGTCGGTCGTATTACGGTGAATGCGTCAATTCGTCCGGATAAAGCCGGTTGAGCCGGCAAGAAGGCGCGATATGGGCGGAAACGGCAAAAAGAGCGAGCCTCCTAGGCAGGACAACGACAAGCCCGTGAAGCCGAAAGGCCTGCCTGTCGAGGACGACGATTACGAGGATGGCGACATCGCCACGCCCAAGCACGACCGCCACGGCACTGACGACGAGCCGTTGTGAATTCCATGTCGTCCCGGCGGGGACCCATACGCCGCGGCCGTTGTGATACGGCAAGCGGCTAGAGACTCCTAAACAACAAACGTCGGTGGGTCCCCCGATGCGCAATTGCGCATCTGAGCTCAAGGCCGGGACGACGCGAGATCTAACCAAACCCATCGCTTTCGATCTTCCGGATACTCCCGACATCGAGCAGATGCGCGCCAAAACCGCCGCGCGCCAGTTTGATCGCTGACGACGGCGAGGCCAGCAGAAATGCAGCGGTCATCGCCAACGGCACGGCGCTGAACCAGTCCAGCCGTACCGGCGTGAGTTCTTCGCGGCTGCCGGCATAGGGGCCGCTGGCGGTAAACACCCGGCCGCATTCCCGGATAATATCGCCCCGCGTGCCGCCGCGCGATGCGCAACCGAGCAGCGCCTGCATCGCCAGATGCGTGAGCACGCCCTCGCGGCTTTCCGGCAGCGGCTCCGGCGTCTCGCCTTGCGAGACACGCAGCAGCAACCCAACGAGATCAATGCCGGCGCGGTAGGCGTTGACCGGCTCGACCAGCCGCGGGTTGCAATCGATCAGGAGCGGCGCCGTACCATCGTCGGGCATGATAAAATCGACCGACAACGCACCGTGCCAGCCGAGTTGCCCGCCGATCGTCTCGAGATAGGCGCGCACTATCGGCCGGCCCACGCTTTGCTTGATCGCCTCGCCGCCACCGACGCCGGCAGCGACTTGCCGATAGGCATGAAAGCCGACCAGCCGTCCCCGGCAAAACACCGACTGCGCCTTCTCGGTGGTGCCCGTGATGAGGTCCTGCGCCAGCACCTCGCCCGCGAACGCATCGCCGGCGTCGAGATCACACAGTGCTATTTCCAGATCATCCGTATTGCGCACGAACCAGACGCCGCGGCTTGCGGTGCCGATCGAGGTCTTGACCACGGCTGGAAAACCGATGGCGTCGCGCAGCGCCCGTGCAGATTTGACGATCCGCGTCGGCGGCTGCGGCAGCTTCCATTGATCGAGCAACCGGCTGAATCCGGCCTTGCTGTGCGCGGTGCGATAGCTCTCGAATGAAGGCAACGCAACACCGGTACGGCCTTCCAATCGCGCGCGCATCCGCGCAAACAGAAAACCCTGCTCATGCGTCGGCAGCAGCACGTCGAAACGTTCGCGCGCCAGCAATTGTTCGACAAACGCCAGAAATCCGGCGGGGTCTGTGCGCAGGCCCGGGCAGCGGTGAAATTTGCGGACGAAGCGTGAGAACCGCGCCAGGCAATGGGCGGAGGGATCGCAAACCTCGACATGATGGCCCGACAGGCCCAGTATCGTGATGGCCTCGCGGGCTGAGGTACTGGAACCTTCTGACACCAGCACCCGGAGCGGCTTCCCCGGATCGATCATGCCGGATCATTGCCGCGCCAGCCGACTTTGTCCCTGAACTTATTGACGCATTTGGCCCCTTCCGCGCCCTGCGGGGGCAGCCATGCAGCGGTATTCATGGACAAATAACGGCTAACCACTATTTTCGGCGGGCATTTTCAAAAGCCAGCCTTTGCCGGGCCGTATATCGAGACGGGGTTTGACGCTGATATGGTCGATGTTCTGACCGCACCGCAGCACGTGAAAGCGGACAGTTCTCTGCGCACGCTGGCGGGAATTTCGGTGGCCCATTGGGTCAGCCATTTCCATATCTTCGTGCTGCCGATGCTGTTTCCTTACCTCAAGGCACAACTCGGCGTCGGCTACATCGAGCTCGGCTTCGCCCTGACCGTGTTCGGGCTGGTGTCTGGTCTCACCCAGGCGCCGATCGGCTATCTCGCCGACCATATCGGCGCGCGCAAGGTGCTGTTGATCGGCCTTTGTGTCGGCGGTCTCGCGCTGATCATGCTCGGCATGCATCTGAGCTACACGTCGCTGATCGTCTGCGCTGCGCTGCTCGGGCTCGCCAACAGCGTCTATCACCCCTGCGACTACGCCATCCTCTCGGCGCATATGGATGTAAGGCGGATGGGTCGCGCGTTTTCGATCCACACTTTTGCGGGCTTCCTCGGCGGCGCGGTGGCGCCCGCGATCATGGCAGCACTGGTGGCGTGGCTTGGCGGCCTCGGCGCGCTGATCGTGGCCGGCGCCGTCGGCCCTGTGGTGGCGCTGCTGTTGATCGTGGTCGGCATTCCCGATGCGAGCTCGGCCGACCGCAAAGTGGATGGCGCGACACCCCACAGGCAAAGCGTCATCACGCCGGCGATCATCATGCTGACGTTCTTCTTCATGCTGCTGGGTCTCTCCAACGCCGGCATCAGCAATTTCGGCGTGGTCGCGCTGATGAGCGGCTATGGCGTGACATTCTCGGCCGCCAATATCGCGCTGACGGCGTTTCTCGGCGCCAGTGCGGCGGGCGTGCTGGCCGGCGGCTATCTCGCCGACCGCACCACGCGCCACGGACAGGTCGCGGCCGGCTGCTTTGGCATCAACGCACTCATCATGCTGGTGATTGCTACGACCACCTTGCCGTCGGTGGTGCTGACCGCGGCGATGGGAATTGCCGGGTTCCTCGGCGGCGTGATCGCGCCCTCCCGCGACATGCTGGTGCGCAACGCCGCCCCTCCGGGTGCGGCCGGCCGTGCGTTCGGCATCGTCTCCACCGGCTTCAACTTCAGCGGCATTCTGAGCCCGCTATTGTTCGGCTGGATCATGGACCAGCACCTGCCGCATTGGGTGTTCGGCGCCTCCGTCGCCTTCATGGTCCTAACGGTACTGCTCGCATTGATCACCGACCGCAAACCGAAAACGCGGTCGGAGGGCCCGGTCACAAGCGTGATGCATTCCTGAACCTCAATCCCGGCGGTTGACTGCATCAGGGGATATCAGATGATGCAGTCAACAAAATTTCAAACCCGGGATGAATCGCCATGACCAGTTCCCATGATCTCGTGATCCGTGGCGGCAATATTGCCGATGGCAAGGGCGGCGACCTCAATGAAGCCGATATCGCCATCTCGGGCGGCCGCATCACCGAGGTCGGCAAGGTTTCCGGGAAAGGCAAGGAAGAGATCGACGCCCGGGGCAAACTGGTCACACCCGGCTTCGTCGACGTCCACACCCATTATGACGGCCAGGTCACCTGGAGCCAGGAGATTACGCCGTCGTCGCAGAACGGCGTCACCACAGCGATCATGGGCAATTGCGGCGTCGGCTTCGCGCCGTGCCGGCCGAGCGACCATGTCCGCCTGATCCAGCTGATGGAAGGCGTCGAGGATATTCCGGAGCCGGTGTTGAGCGCCGGCATTCCCTGGGCCTGGGAAAGCTTTCCGGATTACATGGAGTGGCTGTCGAAAAGGAATTTCGACATGGATGTCGGCGCGCAGCTGCCGCACGCGGCCTTGCGCGTCTATGTGATGGGCGACCGCGGCGCGCGCCGCGATCCCTCCACGCCTGACGACAACAAGGCGATGGCGGCGCTCGCCGCCGACGCCGTGCGCGCGGGCGCACTCGGTTTCTCGACCTCGCGCACCCTCAACCACCGCACATCGACCGGCGACTACACGCCGACCTTGAAGGCCGGCGAGGACGAGCTGACCGCGATTGCCGCCGCGATGCACGGCCAGGGCCGCAGCGTGCTGCAATTCGTGCTCGATCTCTCCACCCTCAACGAAGATCTGCCGATGATGCTGCGGGTGGCCGAGAACACCAAAATCCCGGTGTCGTTCTCGATCACGCAAAACGACAAGGCGCCGCAGCGCTGGCGCCAGACGCTCGACACCATCGCGGAGGCTTCCGCGCGCGGCCTGTCGATCACCGCGCAGATCGCCGCCCGCCCGGTCGGGCTGATGCTGGGCCTCGAATTGTCGCGCAACCCGTTCCAGACCCATCCGAGCTATCAGGCGATCGCGAAACTGCCGTTGAAGGAGCGGCTGGCACGTTTGCACCAGGCGGAAGTGCGCGCCGCGATCCTGAGCGAACACGCGACCGCGACCGATGACCCGCTGTTCTTCCGGCCGAACTACGACAAGATGTATCTGCTCGGCAATCCCCCTGATTACGAACAGCCGCCGGAAAATACGTTGGGCGCGCAGGCCCGCCGCTTGGGCAAGCAGGCGGAAGAGCTGGCCTACGACGCGATGCTCACCGACGACGGCCGCGGCATGCTCTACGTGCCGTTCCTCAATTATGCCGACGGCAATCTCGATGCGACGCGCGAGATGCTGCGCGACCCGAACGCGGTGCCGGGCCTTTCCGACGGCGGCGCGCATTGCGGCATCATCTGCGATGCAAGCTTCCCGACCTACCTTCTGACGCACTGGACCCGCGACCGCAGCCGCGGCGAAAAACTCTCGATCCCGTTCGTGGTCGCGGCGCAGTCGCGCAAGACCGCGCTCTCGGTCGGCCTCTACGATCGCGGCGTGATCGCGCCGGGCTTCAAGGCCGACGTCAACGTGATCGACTACGACAAATTGCATCTGCATCCACCGAAGGTACATTACGATTTGCCGGTCGGCGGCCGCCGGCTGATGCAGCAGGTCGACGGCTATGACGCCACCATCGTCTCCGGCGTGGTGACGCAGCGCGGCGGCAAGGCCACCGGCGCACGCCCCGGCAAACTGGTGCGCGGCGCGCAGGGTATCCAGCCGAAGTTTGGCGCGGCGGCGAGCTGACGCAGGTTCGGCTTAGCCGCAATCGAGGTCGATCGCGTTACCGCGCTTCGACACCCAACGTCGCAACGCTCGTTCCAGCTCGCCGCGGATCAGGCGCCGCCAAACTTGGACGGATCATTGTAGCTCGGGGTCTGGTCCTGCAGCACGGGCGGGAAGCGCGGGTCCACAGGCTGGACGGGACGGACAATGACATGTCGCGGCTTGGCGTGATGCACCTTCTTTGCGGCGCTGGCAGAAGCACTAAAGGCGATCAAAACACCTAGGGCCAACACAAAACGCATCGCAAATATCCTTTAATCAGCTACCCCGTTTGATCAGCTACCCCGCTTCCCATGTGTAGGGCGGAACGCAGCGCCGCAATCTGTGACGGCATCAGGATCGCTCAAATCGGGGTGATCGCAAGGCACAGGCGCACGCCCGGGCAAACCGCTGCGCGGGGGCGCAGGGGTGTCACAACCGAAGTTTGGCGCCTCGGCGCGTCAGGCCTTGGTCGCAGCCTCAGTCACGAACTGATGACCGACCCACCATACGGATTGGCGGGGATTCAATGCCTCATGCAGCATGGCGTATCCGCAGGCCTTGAACACGATTTCGCTCAGCGCCGCCGTGAGAAGCTTGCGGCCGTCCTTGTGCATGTCGATAATTGCTTTCGACGTGGCGTGCATCAATTCCATCTGCTCGGGACCATTGTGCTGCGGCCATTGTTCGAACTTCGTCCAGCGCTGAATAATGTCTGACCGGAAATAATTGTCGGTGAGCTCGATCAGTGCCTCAAGGCTGTGCTCGGGCTTCAGCAGGTCAGAACACTCGGCCAGAAGTTTTTTGGTAACCGGATGATCGGGCGCCTCTTTTTTGAAGGCGGCGAGAAGCGGATAGAGCGCCACTTCAACACCCAGAAATATCGAGCTTGAATTGGTCAGTATCTCCGGCGCATTGAAGACACTCGCTTTCACGCCATCCGCGGTCGCGCGCCGCGCGATATTCTCGAGTTCGATTTTCGCGAAACCCTGCAGGTAGGGTGAGTAGCTCTGCCAGTGATACTCGCCGGCAATAAGGATCTCGGTGCCATGATAGCCGTAGGCCACGTAAGAAACCTGACCGCCGTTCTTGGCGACGCTGTCGCGCAGCCCGGAACTCAGTTCGATCAGATCCGAAAGGCTATTCGCGCTCACATCCATAAAGCTCATTTCGCAGAGCCGGCCGAGGTCGCCTTCCCAAAATTCCTTGGAAGAGGTCGCGGTCCCTTTGAAGACCCGGTTCATCACGGGCATCATGATCTTCGCGCGCGGAACTCCGCCGGCCATGGTGTGAGCGATCAGGACCTTGGCGCCATCGGGAATTTGCTTTTGCAACTCGACCAGATATTGCTGCACGCGCACGCGAAAATTTTCGCGGCCGGCTTTGCGCGACTCTTCCACCTGCGCAAGATCAACCGTGGCCTTGTCCCACTCGCTGAGTTTTAAACCCTTGAGCTGGTCGCATGGGCTGAGACCCTTGCTCGATTTTGCCAGATCGAATCCGCATTCCAAGGGAACGTTGACCAGCGGCTGGTCTTTCTCGGCCAACTCTTCCGCTGTCAAAGGCCGCAGCTGCTCATTTTCATCGCGGCGTCCGACCGTGCCATAGATGACTGTCATCCCGGCCTTCTTGGCTTCATCGATCAGGCCGTTGACGTAACCTCGGGCAAAGACCTCGCCGAAAATGACCAGAACGTCGTTTTTGCCGTAGCCTGACACGGGGTTGACCTGACGAAGCGGCTCGAACTTTTGCACGCGGATATCCTTGGCTGGAGAGGTTCTTCGAATACTAACAAATTGACCGGTACCAAGTACATCGGTTCCATCCTGAACCCAAGCATGAACCCAAGTATCGATACGCTGTCGATACGCGCCGTGCTGGCATTCCCCATACCCGGAGGGTATGATTTGAGGGAATTTGGCGATGGTACGAATGTCGATTTTTACAGGCAGATTAGGTCTCGCGCTCGTCCTGGCGGCGCTCTGTCTGGGCGGGCGGACGGCCCATGCCCAGGCCGCCCCCGTGCCATATTGGAGCCCGAGTTGGCCCCTCGGCTTTGG
Organism: Bradyrhizobium sp. AUGA SZCCT0176; assembly: GCF_018130145.1. GTDB lineage: Bacteria > Pseudomonadota > Alphaproteobacteria > Rhizobiales > Xanthobacteraceae > Bradyrhizobium. The sequence goes on from NZ_JAFCMB010000012.1 coordinate 65,446, forward strand.
CGGGACCCTGCCCTCCGACCAGGACTCCCCGACGCGCTACAATTTCCAGAACGGCATGTTTATCAGCGGCACCAGCATTCCTGCGGGAATGAACTGGAACGGCATCAACCAGGCTGGAGCGTTCGGCAATTTCGGCTCGCTCCGTTACGAGGGTATGCAGGCCGGCTACAATTTCGGAAGCCCGGGCGGGTTACCCGTTTCGCTCTATGCCGGGTTCGAAACCTTGAAATACGATAGCGGCATCGGCGGTCCGTTTGCGGCGTTCGACAAGAAGTCCGGCACATTGCCGGGCTATCGCGCGAATGCCGGCATCGAATTTCAGCCGGCGCCGAATCTTAGCCTGTCACTCGGATTCGGCTACACCCAGCGGTCCGGGAGCATCCCCATCGACAGCGAAATCAATTCGCTGCCCGGCGCTTCGATTATCCCCAGCGCTCCCCGCTGACGCAGGGCTTCCGGCCAAGTCCGGTCGTCGCCATCAGAGCGGACCGAGGATGCCCCATCGACGATCGCAATATTCCTTGATGGCCGCGGCGACACCGCTGCTGATGATGTCCCGGCGTTCGGCTGAGTCCATCTGGAGCTCTTCGTCCCGGTTGATGATCGAGCCCGCCTCCAGCAGCACGGCAGCCATCCTGGTCTTTTTCAGCACGATGAGCTTGTCATAGCTGTAGACACCGGTTTCCTTGTTCAGCAGCGGATGCTGGTAGCGGCCCATGATGGGCTGCGAATATTGCTCGGCATATTTCAGGCCCTGGGCCTTCATTTCCTTCGCCAGCAGTTCGGCGATCGAGAGGCTCGCCTTGTATTCCGGGTTGTTGCTGGAAACGAAAACGGAATAGCCGCTGAAGCGGTCGCTGAAACGGCTTTTCCTGCCGCCGAATTCCCAGTCCTCCAGAAATTTCTTGGGCACGGAGTCATGGTGGATCGACAGGAACAGATTCGCGGGCAGATTGTTCGCTGCGGCGACGCGCTTGACCAGGCTGGCCCTCGCCTTGCCTTCGGTCAGCAGTAACTTCGTCTCGGTAAAGCCTTCGGCCTTCAGTTTCTCTTCGATCCGCTGCGTCAGCCGCAGATTGTAGACGAACTCGGAAACGTTGCGGGCGCTGATCGCGCCTTCCGATTGGGCGGTATGCCCCACATCCAGAACGATCCGGAACTTTGACGGTTCGCAGGTGGTTGCGACCGTCTTCGAAACCGACGGCTTGGCCGTCGCCTTTGGGGCAACAGCCTTCGCCGTGCGGTGCTTGGGCGCGGCGGCAGGCTTCGCTACCCTGGCAGGCTTTGCAGCGGCCGGCTTTGGCGCGGCGGCGCGCTTTGGCGATGGACTCTGCTTTGGCGCCTGACGCTTTGGCGATTGAGCCTGCTTTGACGCGCCCTTGAAGACGTCCGACAGCCAGCCGGCATGGCTGACCTCGACCGGCAGAAGCAGCAAGGCGACCATCGCGGCGGCGGTGGTGCGGCGGCGGGGCCAACCGCCAAAGCCTGACTGGTCGAATGTTTTCCCTGACGACGGCAATCCCCACTCTCCCCCAGAGTGACTTCTATGCGCGCTTCATGACCGCATCGGACAGCATCGGCCGGGAGTATGAAGCATGAGTTACCGGTTGCAAGGTTCCACCGGCCGGCTTCAAACCTTTTGCCCCGCCTTGATCTCCTTGAACCTGGCAAGCGCTTGTTCGAATTTGGCATTGAACAGCCACATCGCATCGAGGATTTCGCGCATGGTTGCAGACGTCCGCGCCCTGTCGGCCTGTCCAAAGGTGAAAACGCTGTTGTTCCGCAAGAATCCCATGATGACAGGATCGGAAATCCGGTAGTTGAGTAAATTGCCTGACTTGAGCGCGGACTTGGTCGGCGCGGGAATAATCTGAATCAGCTCGAACAGCTTCATCTGATCGATCGGGTCCGGCAGCGTCTTCACGATCGACGGCACCTGCGGAAAAACCTCCGCATGCGCGTTCATCAGGGCATCCCGCACCGAGGTCCAGTGGTTGAACCGGTGATCCATATTGCCGGCCCGCGCCTCCTCCTTGTCGTCGCGCTGGATCAGCGCAGGATCGAAAGCTGCGATCGACGGCTTGATCGCCGCCCACTTCCGGCGGCCGTTGAGATCTTCCGACGTGCCGGTTTGCAGGCTGCCCTTGTACTTGTTCGACCGCGCATTGCCGATGGTTTGATTGCCATTGGTCTCGGCAAAGAACAGCCCGAGGCTGATCCGGCCCGCCGCCTCGGCATTGACAGCATCGAGGCCCTTGGCGCGCGCGATCGCCGTTCCCAGATCGACGACGTCCTTGAACGGGGTATCTGATTTTTGCGCGCTGGCGGGCGGCGCCTGCATCACATCGAAAAGCTTCCGGTACTCGTCGAGCAGCGGCTCGGTAGCCACGTTGAAATAGGCCGGCGGGATTTCGTATTTGTTGGGCCCACCGATTTTGGACGGCAGCGCGTCGGTGAGATCCTTGTAGGCGCTCAGCATCTTGTTGCGCGCCAGATAGAGCGCCTGTCCCGGCAGGTTCGGCAACGGCTGCTTCGCATCGATCTGCACGCGGCGCTGTCCCAGGATCGCCTCGAAGCTCTTCACCGCATCATTGTACGCATTGAGCGCGTCCGATTGCGTCTTCGTGAGCCCCTGCGCCATCGCGGTGTCTGTCAAACCGATGACCATCGGCAGCGCGAACAACAGCGCGAGCGCAAGCGCCGCCACGGGCGCGCCGCCAAAAATTCTGATCCCCATGGCCGTCTCCCAACGCCCGCTATGCCGGCCGGTTCATCGTCAGCCGCAGATCCGATCCCAGCGGCATCAGCTCGTAGGGCGGCTTCCAGCCCGGCAGCGCCGCAAGGCGTTGGCGCCAGGCATCCAGCGCCGGATAATCCGCTGCGATGTCGAAGCCTGTCTCTTCCGGCGGATAATAGACATACCCGGCCAGCGAGAAATCCACGATGGTCGGCCGGTCGCCCAGCATGAAGGCGCGATCCCTGAGGTGTTTGTCGGCGATTGCAAAACTCGACTCGGTCCGCGCGCGCAGGAACGAAAGGATCGCCGGATGCACCGGCTCCGGCATGAAAGATCGCTGAAACCGGTGCATTGCATGGTTGTTGGTGAACTTGTGATTATCAAACATGATCCAGCGCAAGGCTTCGTATCGCTCGTCGGCGGCGGGCGCGAAATGGCCGGTGGTTTCCGCAAGCCAGACCAGGATCGCACCCGATTGCGACATCAACTGCCCGTCGACTTCGAGCACGGGCACCTCGCCCATCGCATTGGTGCCGGCGCGCCAGTTCGGATCGCGGGTCGCACCGCCCGCGAAATCGACCCCGACCGGCTCCCAGTCGAGGCCGGCGCAGTTCATGTACAGCGCCAGCTTGTAGGAATTGCCCGAGGCGCCGATGCAATGGAGCTTGTAGCGGGCCATTGGCTCACGCGAACTTCGGTTGTGCGGCCTGAGCCAGCAGCCGCGCCCGCTCGCTGTTAGGCCACAGCAGCAGCAGGCCGAGCAGTCCCGACGACACCATAACGACCGCGTTGATGGTGAAGCCGGTCAGATAGCCGTCGAGCGGCGTTGCCGCGTGCTTGATGACGCTTCCCATCACCAGGGGAGCGATAATGCCCGCCAGCGTGTAGATCGCGCCATAGATCGCAATCACGGCGCCGCGCTGCTGCACCGGCGTGAACTCGCCGAGCATCGGCGGACAGACCACATAGATCGAGCCGCTCAACCCGGTACCGACCACGAGCAGCGCAACCATCATTCCGCCCGGCGCGGAATAGGGCATCATCGCGAGAATCAGGCCGCCGATGATCAGCGGCACCGATCCCAGCACGCCGCGCGCGCCGCGGGTGGTAAAGCCCCGCGTCAGCATTACCTGCGAAATCCAGCCGGTGAGCAACACGATCACCGCGCCGAACACCCAGGGCAGCACCGAAACCCAACCCGCATCCTTTTGCGAGAAGCCGAGCCCCTGCACGATGAAGGGCGTGAACCAGGTGAGGCCGAGCGACAGCGCCCAATACGCCCCGAAGGTCGCGGCACAGCAGCCGATGAAGGTGCGCGAGGTCAGGAGCTGGAAATAGGGAACGCGCGGATCGTTGGCGGCCATCGTTACCGTCTGCACCAGCGGGCCTTCCTTGCCCATGATCAGCCACGCCACCACCCACATCAGGCCGACCACGCCGAGCGCGCCGAACGCATAGTGCCAGCTGTGATTGACGATGATCCAGTTCAGCGCGGGCACCGCGAGGATCACGCCGAAGGCGGAACCCTGCGACAGGATCGCGGTCGGCAGGGTGCGCTTCTCGTCCGGAAACCATTTGTAGATCGCATGCACCGCCACCGCGAACGCCGGGCCCTCGCCGGCGCCGAGAATGATGCGGCAGATCAAGAGCGTGGTGAAGCTTACGGTACCGACCATCGGGAATTGCGCCACCGACCAGATCACCGCCATCGCCAACAGAACCCAGCGGGTCTGGACGCTATTGACGATGAAGCCGACGACGATCGCCGAGATCGAAAACAGCAGGAAGAACGAGGATCCGAGTGTGCCGAACTGCTCCGCGTCGAGCTTCAACTCGGTCATGATCGGCACGCCGGCGAGGCCGACCACGATCTTGTCGGCAAAATTGACCAGCATGAACAGAAACAGCAGAAATGTGATTTTCCAGGCGCCCTTGGGCGTCACATGTTCGGTCATGGCTGCTACCCCAAGTTTATCGTTGCCGATTCAGTGACTTCGGCATGCGATGCTAGCCATGGCCTCCCCGGCAAGGCAACTGCGCATTTTGACCGGAAACGTGCCCTGCAACTTTGCGCCGCCTGATGCGCACCGTTACAACCGAATCACGATCCCGTCGCCCCTGATATTGAGGCCGTGAACTGATATCGCGGTCCTGATATGTTGCAGGGCATCACGCCAGGGGAATTTCATGGTCAATTCGATCCATCGCCGCATCGACATTTTGGCCACGCCGGCTTTCCCCACGCGCCGGAAGCTCGCGTGATCAGCGCATGAGCAACGGCGAATCAATCGTGCTCACCGTGAACGGCCTGACCAAGAGCTACCGCGCCGCCGGCGAGGAGGTCGCGGTGCTGCGCGGCGTCAACCTGTCCGTCGCGGCCGGCGAGAGCGTCGCGCTGACAGGTGAATCCGGCAGCGGCAAGAGCACGCTGCTGCACCTGATCGCCGGCCTCGATGCCGCCGATGGCGGCGCGATCAGGCTCGACAACGCGCTGGTCTCCGAACTCTCGGATGCCGGCCGCGCCGAACTGCGCCGCGATCGCCTCGGGCTGGTGTTCCAGCAATTCAACTTGATCCCTAGCCTCACCGTCGAGGACAATCTGGTGTTCCAGTCGCGCATCGCCGGACGCCACGATGATGCCTGGCATCACGAGTTGGTGGAGCGGCTGGGCCTTACGAATCTCCTCAAGCGCTATCCCGAGCAATTGTCCGGCGGTCAGCAGCAGCGGGTCGCGATCGGCCGCGCGCTGGCGACAAAGCCGCTGCTGCTGCTCGCGGATGAGCCGACCGGCAATCTCGATGAAGCCACCGCCGACGAAGTGCTGGCGCTGGCCCGCGACCTCGTGGCGCGCAGCGGCTGCGGCTTCCTGATGGTGACGCACAGCGCGCGGCTCGCCGCCACGCTGGACCGCCAGGTCAATCTGCACGCCGGGGTGATCGCGTGAGGCGCGCGCTCTGGACGCTCGCCGTATTGCTGAGCCATTGGCGGCGCCATCCGATGCAGCTCGCGACCTTGCTGATCGGGTTGATTTCGGCGACCGCGCTATGGAGCGGCGTGCAGGCGCTCAACCAGCAGGCGCGCACGTCCTATGACCGCGCCGCCGCCACATTCGGCGGCACGCGAACGGCGATGTTGGTCGGCCGCGATGCGCCAACCTTCCCGCAACAACTCTTCGTCGACCTGCGCCGCGCCGGCTGGCCGGTGTCGCCGGCACTCGAAGGCCGCATCCAGATCGGCGGACGCTCGTTCCGCCTGCTCGGCATCGAACCCGTGACGTTGCCGCGCGAGGTCGGCAGTGCGCCCGGGGTCGAAACCGCCAATCTGCAAGCCTTCATGACGCCGCCCGGCCAAATGCTGGTGGCGCCGGAAACGCTTTCCGATCTCAAGCTCACCGAGGGCGCTACAGCTGTCACCAATGGCGGCGTGGCATTACCGCCGCTGCGCGTGCAGGCGCAGCTGGTCCCCGGCGTACTGGTGGTCGACATCGGCATCGCGCAGACTCTTTTGAAAACGCCGGATCAATTGTCCCGCCTGCTGATCGGCAAGGCCAGGGGCAAACCTGCGCCGTTGGAAAATGTCGTCGGCGACAAATTGCGCCTGGTTGCGCCGGATGCGGAAAGCGATCTCGAACGGCTCACCGACAGTTTCCATCTCAACCTCACCGCATTCGGACTTCTGTCGTTCTTCGTCGGCCTGTTCATCGTCAACTCTGCAATCGGGCTTGCCTTCGAACAGCGCCTGCCCACCTTGCGCACGCTGCGCGCCTGCGGCGTGTCGGCGCGGATGTTGAACAGCGTGATGGTGATCGAACTGGTGTCGCTGGCACTCTTCGCAGGCCTGATCGGCCTCGTCTGCGGCTACCTGATCGCGGCGACATTGCTGCCCGACGTCGCCGCATCCCTGCGCGGGCTTTACGGCGCGCAGATTCCGGGACAGTTGACGCTGAAGGGCGAATGGTGGCTCGCCGGCATCGCCATCAGCATTCTGGGCGCGCTCGCGGCCGCGGCGACCAGCCTGACCAAGGCGGTTCGTTTGCCGCTGCTCGCCACCGCGCAGCCCTATGCGTGGCAACAGGCGCAGCGCCGCTGGCTGATGTTCCAGAGCGCGGTGGCGCTCAGCGTATTCGCCGCGGCCGGCGCGTTTCTGGTGTTCGGCGATTCCCTGGTGTCGGGCTTTGCCGTGCTCGCGGCCCTGCTGCTCGGCGCGGCGCTGATCCTGCCGATGCTGTTGGAAATCGTGCTCGCGTTCGGCCAGCGGCATGCGCGCGGCCCGCTCAGCACCTGGTTCTGGGCCGACAGCCGCCAGCAGCTCTCGGGATTGTCGCTGGCGCTGATGGCGCTGCTGCTCGCGCTCGCGGTCAATGTCGGCGTCGGCACCATGGTCGGCAGTTTCAACCGCACGTTCCTGGTCTGGCTCGACGGAAGGCTGGCGGCGGATGTCTATGTCAACGCATCAAGCAATGCGCAGGCGACCGAGATCAGGACGTGGCTGCGCGAACGGCCCGAGGTCGAGGCGATCCTGCCGGGCGGCCGCGCCGACACGCAATTGGCAGGCGCGCCACTCGAAGTGCTGGGCCTGCCCGATCACACCACCTATCGCGACAGCTGGCCGCTGCTGGAGTCGGCGCCGAACGCCTGGACCAGACTTCGGCCCGGCACCACCTGCCTCGTCAGCGAACAATTGGCGCGGCGCCTGAAATTGTCGATTGGCGATCGCATCGACATTCCTGCGTCGGGCGGCAACTGGACGCTGGAAATCGTCGGCATCTATGCCGACTACGGCAATCCGAAGAGCCAGATCGCGGTCAACTACGCCGCGCTGACGCGGCGCTTTCCGGAGGTCCCGCTGACGCGGATGGGCCTGCGCGTCGCGCCCGGCCAGATTCCAGCGCTGATCACGGCTTTGCAGGAAAAATTCGGGCTCGACGATCGCAACGTCGCCGATCAGGCGACGATGAAGGCGGAATCGAAACGCATCTTCAACCGCACCTTCTCGGTGACCGCGGCGCTCAACGCCTTCACGCTCGGCGTCGCCGGTATCGCGCTCCTCACCAGCCTGCTGACGCTGAGCAATTCGCGGCTGCCGCAACTGGCCCCGTTATGGGCGATCGGCATCACACGGCGCAGGCTGGCCGCGATCGAGCTTCTCAAGACGATGTCGGTCGCGTTGATCACCGCGCTGTTCGCACTGCCGCTGGGCCTCCTGGTGGCATGGTGCCTGCTCGCGATCGTGAACGTAAAGGCCTTTGGCTGGCGGCTGCCGTTCCACGTCTTCCCGGCGCAATTGCTGTGGCTGGTCGGCGTCGCGATGGCGGCGGCCTTTTGTGCGGCAGCGCTTCCGGTCATGCGACTGGCGCGGATGCAGCCGGCGAGCCTGATCAGGATCTTTGCCAATGAGCGCTAGCGGCCTGATATCCCGCCGCAGTTTTGCCGGCGGCTTGTTGATCGCCTCGCTCGGCAGCAAGGTGTTGGCGCAGGGCTTTGCCGGCTTAGGCGAAAGCGCCAGTGGTTATGCCGCCGTCATCCCCGGCCGGGCATTTTCATTTCCCGCCGATCATGGCCCGCATCCGGAATTTCGGATCGAGTGGTGGTACGTCACGGCGAATCTCGCCGATGCCAACGGTGTCCCTTATGGCGCGCAGTGGACCCTGTTCCGGCAGGCGACAAAGCCGGGCACGCAACAGGAAGGCTGGGCCAATCAGCAGCTCTGGATGGGCCATGCCGCGGTGACGCGCGCCGACACCCATCGCACCAGCGAGACCTTTGCCCGCGGCGGCGTCGGTCAGGCTGGCGCTGACGCCGATCCATTTCTCGCCTGGATCGATTCCTGGGAAATGCGCGGGCTTGGCGCCGTCAATCCGGCAAACATGGCGCCGCTCGAACTCAAAGCCTCAGGCGCCGATTTCAACTATGCGCTGCGCCTCGATGCCGACCGGCCGCTGGTGCTGCAGGGCGAGGCCGGCTACAGCCGCAAATCGCTGCGCGAACAGGCCTCCTATTACTACAGCCAGCCGCACTTCTCGGCGAAAGGCAGCATCACCATCGACGACAAAACTGTCGATGTCACCGGACAGGCCTGGCTCGACCGCGAATGGAGCAGCCAGCCGCTGGCCTCCGACCAGAGCGGCTGGGACTGGCTGTCGCTGCATTTCAAGACCGGCGAAAAGCTGATGCTGTACCGGATGCGCCAGACCGACGGCCAGCATTACGGCTCGGGCAAATGGGTCGCCCGCGACGGCAACACTGAGCCGCTCGCTTCAGCAGATATCAGCTTCACGCCGCAGGCTTACACGGAGATAGCGAACCGCAATATCCCGACCTCATGGCGCATCGCGATTCCCAAACTCGCAATGACGATCGACTGCACGCCGCTGAATGCGAAGAGCTGGATGGGCACGAATTTTCCTTATTGGGAAGGCCCGATCAGCTTTGGCGGGAGTCACACCGGATTAGGCTATCTGGAAATGACGGGGTACTGAAACGTCATTCCGGGGCGATGCGAAGCATCGAACTACGATGTGCTATTGCACATCTGAGAATCTCGAGATTCCCCGGTGCGCAATTGCGCACCTGTGGTCTGGTGCTAACGCACGATCCCGGAATCACGGCCAGGACCGTTCGCAAAGAGGAATCACTCGCCAATGTACCACTTCACCGCTCTCGTCACCTGCCTTGCCATCCTGTTCTACTTCTTCACCTCGATTCAGGTCTCGAAAGCGCGCAGCGCGTTCGGCGTGAAGGTACCGGCGACGTCAGGCCATCCGGATTTCGAGCGCGTGTTTCGCGTGCAGATGAACACACTGGAATGGATGCCGATCTTCCTCCCGTCGCTATGGCTGTTTGCGGTCTATATCAGCGACCCCTTCGCGGCAGGGCTCGGCCTGGTCTGGATCGCCGGCCGCCTCCTCTACATGTTCGGCTATTCGCAGGCCGCCGCCAAGCGCGGCCGCGGCTTTGGCATCCAGGCGTTAGCTGCGATCGTGCTCTGGGTCGGCGCGTCGGGCGCGATAGTGTGGCGGATCGTGCAGGGGTGAGACCGCGCAACTCCCTCCCCACGTCGTCCCGGCGAACGCCGGGACCCATACGCCGTGCAGTCGCGGTAAGGTAAGCTGGCAGACACCTTCTGCAAACAACAGCCGCCGGTGGTTATGGGTCCCGGCGTTCGCCGGGACGACGATGGTGAGAGACGTGCCTCACTTCGTCAGCGGGCAGCCCGAATCCTTGGCGCTCGGAAACGCCTTGTCGCCGGGCACCACGGCGAGCTGCTTGTAATAGTCCCACGGCTTCTTCGACTCCGACGGCTTCTTGACCTCGAACAGATAGAGGTCGTGCACCATGCGGCCGTTCTCGAGCACCTTGCCTTGCGCGAAGAGATCGTCGACCGGAAGCTCCTTCAGTTTCTTGGCGACGGCTTCGGTCTCCTTGGTGCCGGCCGCCTTGACCGCCTTCAGATATTGCAGCGTCGCGGAGTAAGTGCCCGCCTGGATCATGTTCGGCATCCGGCCGGTGCGCTTGAAGAAGCGGTTGGCGAGGTCGCGGCTCTTGTCGTCGCGATCCCAGTAATAGGCTTCCGTCAGCACCAGGCCTTGCGCCGCTTCCAGCCCGAGGCCGTGGACTTCGGCGAGCGTCAGCAGCAGGCCGGCCAGCTTCTGGCCGCCCCTCACGATGCCGAATTCGGCCGCCTGCTTGATCGAGTTGGTGGTGTCGAGACCGGCATTGGCGAGCCCGATGATCTTGGCCTTTGAACTTTGCGCCTGCAGCAGGAACGACGAAAAATCCGACGAGTTCAGGGGAATGCGGACCGCGCCCAGCACCTTGCCGCCCTTTTCCTTGACGAGGTCGCCGGTGTCTTTTTCCAGCGCATGGCCGAACGCGTAGTCGGCGGTCAGGAAGAACCAGCTGTCGCCGCCGGATTGCACCAGCGCCCCGCCGGTGCCGACCGCCAGCGCGTGGGTGTCATAGGCCCAGTGGAACCCGTAGGGTTGGCAGGCGTCGCCGGTGAGCCGCGAGGTGGCCGCGCCGACGACGATATCGATCTTCTTCATCTGCTTCGACAGATCGTGGATCGCGAGAGCGACCGAGGAAGTCGTCAGCTCCGTGATCATGTCGACGTTCTCGACCTCATACCAGCGCCGCGCGATCGCGGTTCCGAGATCGGGCTTGTTCTGGTGGTCGGCGGAGACGATCTCGATCTTGTGGCCGAGCACCTCGCCGCCGAAATCCTCGATCGCCATCTTGGCGGCCTCGAACGACCATTTGCCGCCGTAATCGGCATAGACCCCGGACTGATCGTTCAGAATGCCGATCTTGACGCCCTGCGCCGAGGCCGATCCCGCGAATAAAAGACCGCTCAATGCCGCGGCCGCCAACAAACCCGATTTCATATCTGTCTCCCGGCAGTTCTTGGTTTTGGAAATTTCAGGCCAGTCGTATTCTATAACCCTGCGGTGGCCCAGCTATTCAAGTCAGCCAATAGTCCTGGCTGCGATCCTCCACCTCCGTCATTCCGGGGCGCGCGAAGCGCGAACCCGGAATCCATTCGGCGGCAATTGGCGTAGATGAATGGATTCCCCGATCTGCAATTGCACATCGGGGAATGACCATGGAGCAAAAGACTCACCCGAGATCACGCCGCGACGGCATCCTTCGGCTTCTTCGGATCGGCCAGCCCACGAACGATCATGTAGAAGATGGGCGTGAAGATCAGGCCGAACAGCGTGACGCCGATCATGCCGAAGAACACCGCAACCCCGACCGCCTGGCGCATTTCCGATCCCGAGCCGGACGAAATCACCAGCGGCAGCACGCCGAGGATGAAGGCGAACGACGTCATCAGGATCGGCCGCAGCCGCAACCGGCAGGCTTCGATCACCGCCTCCAGCCGCGGCTTGCCTTCCAGCTCGATGTCGCGCGCGAACTCGACGATCAGGATCGCGTTTTTAGCCGCCAGCCCCACCAGCACCACGAAGCCGATCTGGGTCAGGATGTTGACGTCCTGCCCCATGATCCGCACACCGATGGTCGCAGCCAGGAGGCACATCGGCACGATCAGGATCACCGCGAACGGCAGGCTCCAGCTGCCATATTGCGCCGCCAGCACCAGGAACACGAACAGCACGCAGATCGGGAACACGTAGAGACCCGCATTGCCGCCGGTGACCTGCTGATAGGACAAATCGGTCCATTCATAGTGGAAGCCGCTCGGCAGCGTCTCTTCCGCCAGCTTCTTCATGGTGTCGATGGCGGTCGCCGAACTGGTGCCCGGCAGCGTGTCGCCCTGCAGCTCCGACGCCGGATAGAGATTGTAGCGCGCGACGCGGTCCGGCCCTGAGATGTCCTTGAAATCCACGACGCTGCCGAGCATCACCATGTCGCCGGCCGCATTGCGGGTGCGCAGCCGGGCCAGATCGGAGGTTTCCTTCCGGAACGGCAGATCGGCCTGCGCCGTGACGTGATAGGTGCGGCCGAACAGGTTGAAGTCGTTGACATAGATCGAGCCGAAATAGCTCTGGATGGCTTCGGTGACGCTCGAGATCGGCACGCCGAGTTTCTGCGCCTTGACGCGATCGATGTCGACGAACACTTGCGGCGTGTTGGCGGTGAACGGCGAAAACACCGAGGTCAAGCCGGGCGCCTTGCGCGCCGCGCCAACCAGCTCGTCGGTCGCAGCGGCAAGCATTTCCGGTCCGCGGCCCTGGCGATCCTGAACGCGCATGGCGAAACCACCACCGGTGCCGATGCCCGGCACCGCGGGCGGCGGGATCACGATGATGAAGGCGTCTTCGATCGCAGCTAGCCGCTTTCGTAAATCGTTGGTGATGACAGAAGCGGTCAATCCCTTCTTGATCCGATGTTCCGGATCCTCGAACACCGGGAACAGGGCCGCGGCATTGCCCGCCTGCGTTCGGGTCGCACCCGAGAAGCCGGCGAACGCAGCTACCCTGATGATGCCCGGCGTATCGAGCGCGATCTTTTCGATCTCCCGGACCACTTCGGTGGTACGCGCCAGCGACGCCGCGCCCGGCAATTGCACGGATACGATGATGTAGCCGCGATCCTGCGCCGGAATGAAGCCTTGCGGCGTGGTGTAAAGCAGCCATCCGGCGCTGCCGATCAGCGCGGCATACAGCAGCAGCATGACGGCCGAATGCCGGATCACGAAATTGGCCGCGCTGGCATAACCATGCGCCAGCCGGTCGAAGGTGCGATTGAACACCCCGGTGAAGGCGTCCCAGCCGCGCCCGATGAAATTCCAACTGGCCGGCGGCTTCTTTTCCGCGTGCGGCACCAGGATCAACGAGGCCAGCGCGGGCGACAGTGTCAGCGAGCAAAAACAGGAGATCGCGGTTGCCACCGCGATGGTGACGGCGAATTGCTGGAAGAACTGCCCGGAAATGCCGCCGAGGAACGCGGTCGGCACGAACACCGCGCACAGCACCAGCGCGATCGAGACCAGGGCTGCACCCACCTCTTCCATCGTCTTCAGTGCCGCGTCGCGCCGGCTCATGCCGTGCTCGAGATGCCGCTCGACGTTTTCGACCACGACGATCGCGTCATCGACCACGATGCCGACCGCGAGCACCAGCCCGAACAAAGTGAGGTTGTTGATCGAGAATCCCAGCGCCGCCATCACGGCGAAGGTGCCGACCAGCGACACCGGGATCGCGATGATGGGAATGATCGCCGGACGCCAGCCCTGCAGGAACACCAGCACCACGATGACGACGAGGATCATCGCCTCGTAGATCGTCTTGATCAGCTCGCTGACGGATTGCGCGATGAACTCGGTCGGATTGTAGCCGATATTGTAGTCGAGGCCCTTGGGAAAGTCGGCCTTCAGCTTCGTCATCGTATCGGAGATGTTCTTGGCGGTAGCGAGCGCATTCGAGCCGGGTCGCTGGGTCACCAGCAGTGCGACGGCCGATTTCCGCAGCAGGAAGCTGTTGGTCGTATAGGACAAGGCCCCCAGTTCGACCCTTGCCACGTCGCGCAATCGCACCGTGCGGCCGTCGGAGCCGGATCTGACGACGATGTCCTCGAATTGCTTGATATCCTTCAGCCGGCCGGTGAAGGTGAGATTGGGCTGGAAAGCACGGTCGGCGATCGGCGGCTCCGCGATCTGCCCGCCCGTGATCTGCAGGTTCTGCGCACGGATCGCCGCCAGCACTTCGCCGGCGGTCATGCCGAGCGTGGCGATCCGGTCCGGATCGAGCCACAGCCGCATCGAGTAGTCGCGCGCGCCGAACATCTGGATGTCGCCGATGCCGTCGACGCGAAGCAACTGATCGCGCACCTGCAGCAGCGCATAGTTGCTGATATAGAGCTGGTCGAAGCTGTCGTCGGGCGACAGCATGAACACGACCATCAGGATGTCGGGGCTGTTCTTGCGGGTGACGACGCCGTTGCGCTGCACCTCTTCCGGCAACCGCGGCTGGGCGATGGCGACGCGGTTCTGGACCAGCACCTGCGCCTTGTCCAGATCAGTACCGAGCTTGAACGTCACCGTGATCGTCAACTGCCCGCTCGAGGTAGCCTGGCTGTAGAGATACAGCATGTCCTCGACGCCGTTGATCTCCTGCTCGATGGGGGCTGCGACCGTATCGGAGACGGTCTGCGCGGTCGCGCCGGGATATTGCGTGGTGACCACCACGGTCGGCGGCACCACTTGCGGATATTCCGACACCGGCAGCGTGGTGTAGGCGATCGCGCCGATAATCAGCAGCACGATCGACAGCACCATCGCCAGGATGGGCTGATTGATGGAGAGCCGGCCGAGGTTCATTTCTTGTCACCGGCAGGCGCTGGAGTGGGAGCGGGATTCGGCGTGACTTTCGCGCCGACGCGGGCGCGCTGCAGGCCGGCGACGATCACGCGATCTTCGGCCTTGAGGCCTTCGCGGATTACGCGCAGGCCTTCGTCGAGCGGGCCGAGGGTTACCGGCTTCGCCTCGACGGTATTGTCGTCCTTGACGACGAAAACGATCTTTCGCGATTGATCGGTGGCGATCGCCGTATCGGGCAGCAGCAGCGCTTCATACGGCGCACTGCCGATCAGCCGCACGCGGCCGAACTGCCCGGGCAGGATCGACATGTCCTTGTTCGGAATCACGGCGCGGCTGCGCAACGTACCGGTCGAGACGTCGAGGCGGTTATCGATGAAATCCATCTTGCCGTCATGCGACGGCTTGGTCTCCCCGGTCAGCGTCACCTGCACCGGGTTCGGGGTATCGCGCGAACTCGGCCGCCGGCCCTCAAACCACAGGCGGTTGTTCCTCAAATAGGTCGTCTCGTCCACGTCGAAATAGATGTAGATCGGATCGAGCGAGACGATCGAGGTGAGCAGGGTCGAGGCGCCATCGCTGCCCTGCACCAGATTGCCGGGGGTCACGAGATGACGGCTGACGCGGCCCGCGATCGGCGCCATCACATGGGCGAATTCGATGTTGAGCCTGGCTGCCTTGAGCGCGCCTTCGGCCTGCATCTCGGCCGCACGTGCCGCCTGCAGGGTCTGGCGGCGCTGATCGACGATGGAATCGGAGACCGCTTGGGTCAGGTTCAAGGTCAAGGCGCGATCGAGTTCGCGTTTGGCGAGTTCGCCCTTGGCGCGCGCATCGGAAAGCTGGCCGTCGGCTTGGTCTGCGACCGCTTCAAAGGGGCGGGCATCGATTACATAGAGAAGATCGCCGGCCTTGACGAAGGCGCCGTCGCGGAACTCGACGCTGTTCACGAAGCCGCCTACGCGGGCGCGAACCTGGACTTCCTGGACCGCCTCGAACCGCCCGGTGAATTCGTCCCAATCCGTGACGGTGCGCTTCACCGGCTGCGCGACCGTAACCGGCGGCGCCGCGGCCGCGGCTGGCTGCGGGGGCTTGTCGCCACATCCGGACAGCGCCAGCGCGGACACCAGGATCAGCGGTGAGAGGCTGCGAAGCGAAGGGAAGAAGACGTGACGGCCTTCCGGTTGAACCGGACAATCCCGTTTTTCAGTCGCGCTCAATTCCATCTGCTCCATCTCCCCTGGCACTTCCCGACATCTCGATCGATGGAGGCGGCTGCCGCTCCCCGGCGGAGGTCACAGATGTGACTGGTTCCCAGTCTGTTCAAGAAGGCGATGGGATCAAGCACAATCGTTATGCATGGCGGACGATCACGCCTTGCGCCGGTGCGGGTACTGGGCTGGCACGAATGGGTCAAAAGTGCTGGCCTGAAGGAAAATCGCCGGATTGCGCCATCGCGGCCACCGCGCCGAACATGACGAAAACGTGACATCACACAATTGTCGTCGGCCGCGTCGCCCAAAGTTCCATTTAGGAGAAGCGGACGACCGGCAGCGCCTCCGCGTCGACGTTACGGCCCACGCCCATATGGTTAATAATCCGAGAACGTTGACTCCAGGTTGTGCACTCGGCTACGATCATGGTTGCTAAAGTCTTAATTTTTATCCAGCCGCATTTATTGAACATTGATTACCCCCTTTTCGTTGCGGCGTTAGTGAGTGAGGCATTTCGGAGTGACGAGCGAGATTTCTGTCGCTGGTAACAGGTCTCCCCGAATTGCGTTTGCAGTCCTCCGTTCATCGGGCGGACCGGGCTGCTGCAACATCGCGCACACCATCCATCAAAACATTCGACGTGTTCACGCATCGCGCTAGCCGCGCGATTGGCTGCGTGACGCGGACAAGAAACTTGCGTTGGGAGTACGAATAATGGCGAACGATTTGCCCCCCGGTTCGATGCCGCCGCCCGCGACCGGCGGCACACCTCCCGGCGTGAATCCGCCGCCGCCCGGCCCCGGCACGCCTCCCGGTGGCCCCGGCACGGTCATCGTTGGCCCCGGACCACCGCCGCCGACAGCCAACACGCCGCCATCGACCGCGACAGACGTCAACGCCGCGGCCAACAATGTCGTCGAAGGCGCCGCCGTCAATACGCTGGTCGGCGTGACCGCCCGCTCGACGGACGCCGAAGGTCAGACCATTACCTACACGCTGGCGTCGGACAGTTCCGGCGGCGGCTTCAAGATCGACGCGGCCACCGGCGTGGTGACGGTCGCCAACCCCGCCAAGATCAACTTCGAGACCGCGGCGGGCCACGCCTACACCATCACGGTGAATTCGTTCGACGGTTTCTCCACCTCGTCGCAGAGCTTCACCATCAACGTGTCAGACATCGCGCCCTCGACCCCGGTCGACAGCAATGCCGGCGCCAACACCGTGGCGGAAGGCGCCGCCGCCAACACGCTGGTCGGCATCACCGCCTCCTCTACCGACATCAACGGCCCGGGCGTCACCTACAGCCTGAGTAATAGCGCCAACGGCGCCTTCAAGATCGATGCGGCCACAGGCGTGGTGTCGGTCGCCGATCCCACCAAGATCGATTTCGAAAGCACTGCGCCCGGGCATGTCCTCAACGTCACCGTGGTGGCGAGCGACGGTACGCTGTCGAGTTCGCAGAACTTTGCCATCAACGTGTCAGACATTGCGCTGGCGACGCCGGTCGACGGCAACGGCGCCGCCAACAGCGTCGCGGAGGGCGCCGCCAACGGTTCGACCGTCGGCCTCACCGCGTTCGCTGTTGACCCGAACGGCCCGGCGACGACCTATTCGCTGATCGGCGACACGTCCGGCGGCGGCTTCACCATCGACGCCACGACCGGAATCGTCACCGTCGCCGACGGCACCAAGATCGATTTCGAGACTGCGGCCGGTCACGCCTATTTCGTCGTCGTGCAGGCGTCTAACGGCGCACTGAATATGGCGCAAACCTTCATGATCGGCGTGACGGATGTCGCGCCCGCGGCCCCGACCGACAGCGATGCAGCGGCCAACACGGTGCTGGAGGGTGTCGCGAACGGCACCGTCGTCGGCATCACCGCCGCCTCGAGCGACATCAATGGCGGAGCCGTGACCTATTCGCTGACCGGCGATACGTCCGGCGGCGGCTTCACCATCGACGCCGCGACCGGCATCGTCACCGTCGCCGATTCGAGCAGGATCGATTTTGAAACGTCCGGCGGCAGCTACACCGTCACCGCGCAAGCCAGCGACGGCACCCTCACCAGTTCGCAGACCTTCACCATCGGCGTGACCAATATCGCACCATCGATCCCGGTCGACACCAATGCCGGCGCCAACTCGGTGATCGAAGGCGCTGCCAATGGTTCAACCGTCGGCATCACCGCTTCCTCGACAGATATCAATGGACCCGGCGTAGTTTATAGCCTCGCCGACAGCGCCGGCGGCCGTTTCACCATCGATGCCGCCACCGGCGTCGTCACCGTCGCCAACTCCAGCGCCATCGACTTCGAGAGCGCGCCGGGCAACAGCTATACGATCGTGGCGCGGGCCACCGACAGCGGCGGATTATTCAGCCAGCAGTCCTACACCATCGCCGTCACCGACGCGGCGCCTTCGACGCCCGTCGACGGCGATGCCGCAGCCAACACCGTCGCCGAGGGCGCCGCCAACGGCTCGACCGTCGGCGTCACCGCGTCTTCGACCGACGTCAACGGCCCGGGCGTGACTTACTCGCTGATCGGCGACACCTCGGGCGGCGGCTTCACCATCGACGCCACGACCGGAGTCGTCACCGTCGCCGACGCCACCAAGATCGATTTCGAAACCTCGGGCGCCAGCTATACCGTCGTTGCGCAGGCGAGCGACGGCACGCTGGCCTCTTCGCAAGCCTTCGTCATCGCCGTATCGGACATCGCGCCCTCGACGCCTGTCGACAGCAACGGCGCGGCCAACCAGGTCGTCGTCGGTTCTGCAGCCGGCGCCACGGTCGGCGTCACCGCGTCTTCCACCGACGTCAACGGCCCGGGCGTGACTTACACGCTGATCGGCGATACGTCGGGCGGCGGCTTCACGGTCAATGCCGCGACCGGCGTCGTCACCGTCGCCGATCCAAGCAAGATCCTCCTCGCCGATCCCAGCTATGACATTACCGTCGATTCCAGCGACGGCACGCTGCACAGCCAGCAGACATTCACGGTCAATGTCGTCACCAACCTGGCGCCGGCCATCGACTCCGACGGCGGCGGCGCCGTCTTCGCCAAATCGGTCGCGGAGAACACCACGGCTGTAACCACCGTCCACGCCACCGACCCGGATGCCGGCCCCTCGCCGGTCACCTATTCGATCGTCCCCGGTGACGACGGCGGCAAGTTCGCGATCGATGCGAACACCGGCGTTGTCACTTTCATCACCGCGCCCGATTTCGAGAATCCGACCGATACCGCGACCAGCGGTAACAACACTTATGTTGTCACCGTCCGCGCCTTTGACGGCCTCTCGTCCGACGACCAGACCATCACCGTCACCGTCACCGACGTCAACGACGCACCGGTCATCACCTCGAGCGCTTCGATCAACGTCAACGAGAACCAGACCGCAGTCGCCACGGTCACCTCGTCAGATCAGGACAGTCCGGCGCAGACACTGACCTACTCGCTCGCCGGTGGCGTCGACGCGGGCAAGTTCTCGATCGACCCCGGCACCGGTGTACTCACCTTCCAATCCGCACCGAACTTCGAGGTCCCGACCGACATCGGCACTGACAACAACTATGACGTCATCGTTCGCATCACCGACAACGGCGCGCCGAACCTGCACACCGATCAGGCCGTCACCGTTCACGTCCAGGACGTCAACGAGGCGCCCAATACCAACGCCATCATCGCGACCGGCAACGAAGACCCGGCCGGGCCGGCCTATATTCCGATCACGATCACCGGCACCGACGTGGACTCCGGCGACTCCGTTGCGTCGTTCCACATCAGCGGTTTGCCGGGGGGCGCGCAGGGCACGCTCTACAGCGACGCCGGCCTGACCACGGTCGTGACCGAGGGCGCCGACGTGGCGGCCTCCGGCAACGCCGCGACGCTGTATTTCGTCCCGGCCGCAAATTTCAACGGCGCGGTGACGTTCAACGCGGCTGCGACTGACAGCCATGGCCTCACCGACGCGACCGCGGCGGTCGAGACCATCAACGTAACGGCGGTCAATGACGCGCCGGTCAATACCGGCGTGCCGGGTCCCTTCACGGTGATGTCCGGATCCACCCATACCATCACCGGTCTGTCGGTATCTGATATCGACGCCAATGAGGCCGGCGTTGCCACCGACATCACGACGACGCTGACATCGGCCGGCGGCGGCGCGGTGACGATCGGTGCCGTCGGCGGCGGCGCGGCCATCGGCGGCAACGGCACCGGTACGGTGACGCTGACCGGCTCGATCGCAGAGATCAACGCTTCACTCGCGGGCAGCGTGGTCTACACCGCGGCGGACGGCGCCACCGGTTCATCGCTGACGACGCTGACGATTGCCACCAACGACCATGGCCACACCGGCATCCCCGGCGCCATCACCGACACCGACATCATCCAGGTCGGCGTCACGCCGCAGGTCTGGTTCATCAACGGCGACCAAAGCGCCATCGACGGGGCCGCGCCGCGCGGTTCACAGACCAATCCATTCACCGACGTCACCGAATTCAACGGGTCCAGCGGACCTGGCGTCAACGACTACATCTACGTCAAGGCCGGCACCTATACCGGCCCCGGCATCAACCTGAAGGACGGGCAGACCCTGCTCGGCGACGACCAGCCGCTCTCGCTCACCGATCCGTTCGGCGGCCCGGCCATCGTCATCGAAACCGCCAGCGGCGCGCGGCCGACCATCAATGTCACCAGTGCCGGCGACCAGGGCATCGACCTCGCCCAGAACAACACCATCCACGGCATCAACATCACGACCGCCGCGGGCACCACCGGCCTCGACGACGGCCAGGGCGGCGGCGGCAACGCGGTCGGCAGCCTGACCATCGACCAGATGCAGATTTCGGGCGCCGGCCAGGCGGTCGACATCGACCAGGGCGGCGCGCTCAACGTCACCATCGACACGTTGAGTTCATCCGGCGGCGCCTATGGCGTTCAGCTCGGCGGTGCGCTGACCGGTACCTTCACCGGCACCACTGGCACGCTGTCCGGCCACACCACTGCGGAATTCGACATCAACGGCGGCACCGGCAACATCAGTTATGGCGGTGCGATCGGCAATGGCACCGGCCTGTCAGCTTCGGTCGCCAGCCACACCGGCGGTACGATTGCCTTCTCCGGCGCCGTCACCGACAGCAACGATGCCGGTGGCGGCATCTCGCTCACCAGCAATACCGGCGGCACCATCAATTTCACCGGCGGCATGACGCTGGATACCGGCGCCTCGAACGCCTTCGTGGCGACCGGCGGCGGCACGGTCAACGTGACCGGCACCAACCACCTCGCCAGCAGCACCGGCACCGCGCTCAACATCACCAGCACCACGATCGGCGCAAGCAACGTCACCTTCCAGGACATCTCGTCCAACGGCGCGGTCAACGGCATCGTACTCAACACCACCGGCACCAGCGGACATCTGGTCGTCACCGGCACCGGCACGACGGACGGCACCGGCGGCACCATCCAGAACACTACCGGCCACGCCATCAGCCTGACCAATACGCAGGACGTCACCCTGCGCAACATGAACATCACCGGCGCCGACGGCAACGGCATCAACGGCAACACAATCAACGGCCTGGTGTTGAGCAACCTCAACATTTCCGGCAGCGGCGACTCCACCGCGGGCAATGGCGAAGGCAATATCTATCTGTTCGAACTGACCGGCAACGCCAGCCACGTGACCACCTTCGACGACCTCAACGTCACCAATTCCTATGTCCACAACGTCTTCATCGAGAACACCGGCGGCACGCTCGCGGATCTGGTGGTGACCGATAGCACCTTCTCCAACAACGGCGCCTCGACGTTCGCCGGCAGTCAGTTCGTGGTCAACCTCGCCTCCGGCGGCGTCGCGGGAACGCCAACCGCGACGGTTCACGCCACGCACAATACGTTCAGCGGCAATCTGTCGACGCCGTCGACCTTCACCGCGACCGGCTTCCAGGGCTCGTCCAACGACGGCACGCTCAACGTCCACATCGGCGACGGCACAGCCGGCGGCCTCAACACCTTCAATACCAACAATTCCGGCATCACCCTCAGCAGTGCGCTCGCCGGCAACCTCAATTTCGACGTCAACAACAACACGGTCACGAATAACCGCGCGGTCGGCATTGCCATCAACCATTTTGGCACCGGCACCGTCACCGGCTTCCTGCAAAACACCACGATCGGCACCCAGGGCGTGGCAGGTTCCGGCGCGCAGATCGGCAACGGCCTCGACCTCCACGACGAGGCCGCCAGCGGCACCATGACGCTGAGCGTCACCAACAACATCATTCAGAGCGTCGGCGGCGGCGGCCTGGGGTTCGAGGGCATCGTCGCCCAGGTCGGCGTCGGTGCCCAGAACTCGGCGAGCACCTTCAATCTCACCCTGACCGGCAACACCATCCGCGACATCATCGATGACCGTGGCCTCTTCGTGAATAATTTCAATAACGCCGGCCTCAGCGTGATTAACGCGAATATCAGCGACAACACGTTCTCCAACGCCAACGCCAGCGGCGCCAACACCACCGCGCGCGTCGGCGGCGCGCCCGGAGGGTCCGATCACGTCAACGTCACCCAGGCCAGCGCCGCGGCGCTGGCTGCGGCCAACGGCCTGACCGCAAGCGGCGCACCCGGCAACACGATGCGGGTCGACACCAACGTGTTCTTCAGCCAGCCCGCCCCGCCGTCGCCGCCGGCGACGCCGCAGATGGCGCTGAACGGCCAGGGTCCGGGCAGTTCGGACGTCCTCACGATGGACGCGCTGGCGCCGCTGCTCGCGGTTGCGATTGCGCAATGGGCCGCTGCCGGTGCGTCAGCCGCGCAGATCGAGCAAATGCAGAATGCCCAGATCCGCATCGCGGACTTGCCCAATTCCGGTTTCCTCGCCAACAGCGACGAGCATGGAATCACGATCGACAGCAACGGCGCAGGCTGGGGCTGGTTCGTCGATCCGACGCCGGCCAACAACAGCGAATTCGATACCGTGACTGCGCCGAACCAGCTGACGGCAACCAGCGGCAGCGCCGCCGGTCGTATCGATCTGCTGACGGTGATCCAGCACGAACTCGGTCACGTGATCGGCCTGGAGCATTCGGACATCGCCGGCCTCATGAATGTCGTTCTCGATACCGGCGAACGCAGGTTGCCCGACACGATCGACGTCGCGCTGGCCCCGACCACGACCTTGACGCCGACGATCTCGCTCGGACCTGTGACACCCACCGCGTCTACGGGAGCTGCCGCAAATCCCGGCAACGACACCATCGACGCCGGTACCGGTGGCGGCTTCCTGTTCGGCGGCGGCGGCGCGGACAATTTCGTGTTCGCCAATGTCGACGTCCATGCGGCGACGGCGCCGCCGGTCACGCATGTCGTGGATTACAGCTACGCCGAGGGCGACCGGTTCGACTTCTCCGCGCTGACCTCGCAATTCCACGCGACCGGTTTCAGCGACGGGATGATCGTGCGCGCGGTCGAGGATGGCAGCGGCCAGTTCGCGACACTGCAGGTGAACGCGACGAACCCCTTTGGCCCGCCCGCCGCGCCGCACTGGGTGAGCGTCGCGCAAATCGACGGCGCGCATTCGGGCGATGCCCTGAACGTGCTGATCGACAGTCATTCGGGCGTTCATCTCACCCAAATCCACGTCGGTTTGCTGGTTTAGAGCCAGCAAACGGCGTGTGCCCGTTGACGCCGCAATGGCGTGCTCCGGATCGCGCTGATGCGGCGCCATCCATTACGGATGAATGGCCGCGCCCCTCCCGCGCGTCGCCGCAGATTCATCTCGACGGCGAAGATAAGATAGGTTAATACCTTAGGTAGATTGACTGGAAGCAAGGGGAGAGAGCGTGGGTCAACCTTACCTGGGTGAAATCAAGCTTATTTCCTGGAATTTTGCGCCGAAGAACTGGGCGTTCTGCGACGGGCAGCTTCTGCCGATCAATCAGAATCAGGCGTTGTTTTCGATACTTCAGACATTCTATGGCGGCGATGGGCGGACCACCTTCGCGCTCCCCGATCTGCGCGGACGAACCGGGCTTCATCAGGCCCCGGGCTTTACCATCGGCCAGAAAAGCGGCGAGGAGTTTCACACGCTGATTACCGGTGAAATGGCCGCCCATAATCATGGACTGCTCGCATCCGACACGCAGGGCAACGTCAACACGGTGCAGGGCAACATCCTCGCACGTGAGGTCGGCATCCCCTACGGGGGCCTCACCTCTCCAACGACATTGCATCCCACGACCGTATCGAACGTTGGCGGTGGCCAGGCTCACGAGAACCGGCAGCCATTTCTCGTGGTCAATTTCATCATTTCCCTGACGGGCATCTACCCGTCGCGAAACTAGAGATTTCCCATGAGCAATCCCTATATCGGCGAAATTCGAATGTTCGGCGGCAACTTTGCGCCAGCCGGCTGGGCGTTCTGCGACGGATCGCTGATTGCGATCTCGGAGAACGACGCGCTCTTCACCCTGATCGGCACGACCTATGGCGGAGACGGCCAGTCTACTTTCGCCCTGCCCGATTTGCGGGGCCGCCTCCCGCTCCACCAGGGACAGGGACCCGGTATCGTGCAATCCTACACCATCGGCCAAACTGGCGGCGTCGAGACGGTGACGCTCACGACCCAACAGATTCCGATCCACAATCATGCGTTCATGGCCTCGACCGCGATCGCGACGAACCCAAGCCCGAGCGGCAATGTGCTGGCGACCTCGCCAACCATCAGCCCCTTCGTGATCGATGTGGCGGGCCCTCAATTGGTCGCCACCGCCGTCCAAGGCAACGGCTCCAATCATCCACACGACAACATGATGCCTTTCCTGACCGTCAGCTACATCATTTCGCTGTACGGCATTTTTCCGACGCAAAGTTAGAGGCCATCCATGTCAGACCCGTTCGTTGCGGAGATCAGGATATTCGGCGGCGACTTTGCGCCGACAGGATGGGCGTTGTGCAACGGCCAGCTCATGCCGATCTCGCAGAACACGGCCTTGTTTTCGATACTCGGGACCTATTACGGCGGCGACGGCAAATCGACCTTTGCGCTCCCCAACCTGATGGGCTCAGGCGCCATCAGCCAGGGACAAGGGACCGGACTGAGCGATCGCTATCTCGGCGAACCCGGCGGCGGCCAGACGGTAACCCTGTTGCAGGGGAACTTGCCGCTCCACAACCATTTTATCCAGGGCTCGACCGAGAACGCCACGCTCAAGGAACCCACCCCTACCGAATTCCTCTCGCGATCCAAGGCGGGCACCATCTATCAGTCCAACATCGCCAATCTCGTCCAGATGAATGCGCAGACACTGGCTCTCACCGGCAGCTCGCATCCTCATAACAACATGCAGCCGTATCTGACGCTGACCTACATCATCGCCTTGCAGGGCGTTTTCCCGCCGCGCGGATGAACCTGCGGGCCGCCGACATCTCGCCAGTTTCGTTCGGCTGGTTGCGCGCAGCCGGCGCAGGTCTCGGCTTTCGCCGCATCGCCGACACCGATCTGGCGTTCCTCGCCCGGCTGTATGCCTCGACCCGCACCAGCGAACTCGCGGCTTTTCCGTGGAGCGAGGCCGAAAAGGCGGCGTTCCTCGACATGCAGTTCCGTGCGCAGCACACGCATTACCAGAGTCAGCATCCCCAAGCCGACCGGCTGGTGGCGATGCGAGCCGGAGAAGCCATCGGCCGTCTCTACATCGAACGCTGGCCGAGCCAGCATTGCATCATCGACATTGCGTTCCTCCCCGAACATCGCGGCAAAGGGCTAGGCGAAGCCCTGCTGCGCGACCTGCTGGACGAGGCCGCCGCCGCCGGCAAGGACGTGTCGATCCATGTCGAGAAGTTCAATCCGGCGATGCGGCTTTACCGGCGTCTCGGCTTTGTGACCGAGGAGGACAAGGGCGTCTACGACTTGATGCGGTGGCGGGCGGAGACTGCGGCGGTGCGTACTGCGTAGGGTGGGTTAGCGAAGCGTAACCCACCATCTTCGTTCTCACGTCCGCGGTGGGTTATGCCTTCGGCTAACCCACCCTACGAATCCCCGCCTCACGAAAATATCGCCTGATAACCGCTGCCGCCTTGCAGCGGACCGATCGGCACCAGAAATATTTCCATCACCCCAAGCACAGGATGCGTCACCGGATAGATCGCCTGCGACAGCGATGTGCCGGCGGGTGCTGCGAACAGCAGCGAGAACGCCGCGCCTTCCCTTCCGCCCGCGCCAGTCGGATCGGCCTTCACCAGCTTCAGCGGCAACACGCCGCCGGTCGTCTGCATCTCGAAGTCAGCATCGAGATGGGATGCGAAGTCGTCGAGCTTGAGCGTCGCAAGGTCCGGCGATGAAGCCATCAAAATATCCCCTTCGGTTGTGCCAAGCCTCTAACATATCGCAGCACGACGCGTCCGTATTTTTTGCGCGTGGGTAAAGCGTCATTCCGGGGCGCGCGCAGCGCGAACCCGGAATCTCGAGATTCCCCGGTGAGCAATCGCGCACCAGAGGTCTGGTTCTTCGGACCATCCCGGAATGACCGCTTGATTTAGACGCCGTCCTCTCCCCGTCATTGCGAGCGCAGCGAAGCAATCCATACTGCGCCAGACCGAGGCGCGGATTGCTTCGCGGAACCTGTCATCGGGCGCGCATTCGCGCGACCCGGTGGCTCGCAATGACGGCTAGGTGCGACATAGTAGCCCGACGGGCAAATCAGTTCTGATATTCGGAAATCATGTCAAGTCCGATATTTCCGAAAATCAAAAATATTTCCCTTTCTTTCGACCCAAATCACCGGCACATTCTCACCCATCCCGTCCCACTCAGAGGGGCGTCGGCCGTCGTCATGACGAGGGGCGGGGATGCGGTGGACGTTGACGTTGCGATTGACGGTCGCGGCTGATGCGTACGGCGAAGGCGTGTGGTCCTGGCGCCCGTAACGGCGTCAAGCTCTGAAGAAGCTAACGCTTCCGAGGGGTGACGGTGGCAATAGAGGCCGCCTCACCGGGGAGAGCGCGTTATAAGCCGTAAAGCCACTGCGCAGGGAATGTCGGATGTTCTCCGCTGCCCTGTATGCTCGTGTGCAGCTTTCTTTGCACTATTCGCACACGAGACCGCGGGTGCAGCGCGCATCCGGCATTCCCTGCGCCCTTTGAATTTTGGGGGCGAAGAATTCCAGCACAACTCGGGCGCATCGCGCCGCGAGAATGCGAAGGTGCGTTTGCTTACCCTCCCCTGGAGGGGTCCGAGACAAGCGAAGCTTGCTCGTGGGTCGACGCGAAGCGGCGGGGTGGGGTGACGGTCTATCCCCTCGGACAGTCCCGGTGTTGAGAGATCACCCCACCCCGTCTCACATTTCGCTACGCTCAATGCGAGCCGACCCTCCCCCTCCAGGGGAGGGTGAAAGCAACGCATGCGCCGGTATGAAGACTTGGTACTGCCGGGATGCACCCCCGCTCCCCCCGCATCATCTTCGGGCATGACGGCCGGAATTTCCTCCGCTAACCTCCCTGCCAACAAGACCAAAATGTCCGGGGAGGACAAGCGTGCATAGAGGGCGTGTGGTATTCGGCGCCATGGATGAGGTCGTGTTCGGACGGCCTGCATCCGAGGTGATCGTCGAGCAGATGGACCGGCTCGGCGCTGTCAGAGCGTTCCTGATGGTCAGCGGCACGCTCAACCGCGAGACTGACGTGATCAGGAACATTCGCGACGTGCTGGGGCCGCGCTGCGTCGCGACGTTCGACGCGATGCCCGCCCACACGCCGCGCGCGGCCGTGGTCTCAGCGACCGAACAGGCCCGATCAGCCAAAGCCGATCTCATCGTCACCGTCGGCGGCGGCTCGATCACCGACGGCGCCAAGGCGGTGCAGCTCTGCCTCGCCAATGACATTACGACCGTCGAAGGCATCGACAAAATAAGGGCCGTTGCCGGCGCGCCGCCGCCGATGAACCCGCCGGCGGTGCGGCAGATCAGCGCGCCGACGACGATCGCCGGCGGCGAATTCACCGCCAACGCAGGCGTTACCAACGAGCGGACCAAGGTCAAGGAAGCGCTGCGCCATCGGCTGGTGATGCCGCGCGCCGTGATCCTCGACCCCGCGATCGGCCTGCACACGCCGGAATGGCTGTGGCTGTCGACCGGCATCCGCGCCGTCGACCATTGCGTTGAGGGCATTTGTGCGCGCGAGGCGCATCCCTATGCCGACGCCCAGGCGCTGAAGGGGCTTGCGCTGCTGGCGCAGGCGCTGCCGCGGGTGAAGGCCGATGGCGCCGATCTCGACGCGCGGATGGATTGCCAGATCGGCACCTGGCTTTCGACCGGGCCGCTAGCCGCGGGCGTGCCGATGGGCGCCAGCCACGGCATCGGCTACGTGCTCGGCGCCGAGTTCGGCGTGCCGCACGGCCACACCTCCTGCGTGATGCTCCCCTTCGTGATGCGCTGGAACAAGCCTGTGAATGCCGAGCGCCAGGCGCTGGTATCAGCCGCGATGGGGCATCCGGGCAAGGATGCCGGCGACGTGCTCGATAATTTCATTCGCGGCCTCGGCATGCCGCGCAGCCTGCGCGAGGTCAAAGTCGGGCCTGAGCATTTCGACCGCATCGCGCAGCAGGCGATGGCGACGCCGTGGGTGCCGCGCAACCCACGCAAGATCGAGGGACCTGCACAGGTGCGCGAGATTCTCGAACTGGCGGCCTAGAGCATGATCCGGAAAAGTGGGCGCCGGTTTTCCGAGAAGATCATGCTCAAAACAAAGGGATAGACGGAAAGTAAATGTACACCGGCAAGCATGTAAAACTTCGTCCGCTGCAGCCCGCCTTCATCATGGCGGGAACCGGCGAGACCGTCACCTATCGCGAACTCGACGCGCGCTCCAACCGGCTGGCGCATCTGTTCCGCCAACGCGGCCTGAAGCGGCTCGACCATTATTCGATCTTCATGGAGAACAACAGCCGCTATCTCGAAGCCTGCGGCGCCGGCGAACGCTCGGGCCTCTATTACACCTGCGTGAACTCGTACCTCACCGCGAGCGAACTCGCCTACATCCTGACCAACAGCCAGTCGCGCATCCTGATCACCTCTCGGGAAAAACTCGATGTCGCACGCGAGGCGTTGCAGGAATGCCCGCAGGTGGAGCTTTGCATCGTCGCCGATGGCCAAGGAGAAAGTTGGCCCGAAAGCGATCACATCGTTGGCCTGCAAGCAGCGACGGCGGATATGCCGCACACGCCGATAGCAGATGAATGCGTTGGCACCGCGATGCTGTATTCCTCCGGCACCACCGGCCGGCCGAAGGGTATTCTGCGCCCGCTGCCGGAACTGCCGGCCGACCAGAATTTGCCGCTGTTCGATTTCCTGGTGAAGATCTGGCAGTACCGCGAGGGCATGATCTATCTATCGCCGGCGCCGCTCTACCATTCGGCGCCGCAGGCCGCCGTCAACCTCACCATCAAGATGGGCGGCACCGCCATCATCATGGAAAAGTTCGATCCCGAACATTATCTCTCGCTGGTTCCGAAATGGGGCATCACGCACACCCAGCTGGTGCCGACGATGTTCTCGCGCATGCTCAAGCTGCCGGAGGAGGCGCGCACGCGATACGATCTCTCCTCGCTCGAGATCGCGATCCATGCCGCCGCGCCCTGCCCCGCGGCGGTCAAGGACGACATCATCAAATGGTGGGGACCGATCATCCACGAATATTACGGCGCCACCGAAGGGCTCGGCTTCACCTCCTGCAACAGCCAGGAGTGGCTTGCCCATCGCGGCACCGTGGGCCGGGTGCTGCTCGGCGATCTGCATATTCTCGACGAGAACATGCAGGCCGTTCCCGTCGGCACGCCGGGCACGGTGTGGTTCAAGACCGCGACGCCGTTCGAGTATTTCGGCGACCCGGCCAAGACGAAGGAGGCGCGCTCGGCGGACGGCAGCATGAGCACGGTGGGCGATGTCGGCTATGTCGACAATGACGGCTTCCTCTATCTCACCGACCGCGCGACGTTCATGATCATCTCCGGCGGTGTCAACATCTACCCGCAGGAATGCGAGAACTTGCTGATCACCCATCCCAAAATCGCCGATGCCGCGGTGTTCGGCGTGCCCAATCCGGATCTGGGCGAGGAAGTGAAGGCGGTGGTGCAGCCAATGCCCGGCGTTTCGCCAGGAGCGGATCTCGCGGAGGAATTGATCGCGTTCTGCAGCCAGTCGCTGTCGCGCCAGAAAGTGCCGCGCTCGATCGATTTCGAGAAGGAGCTGCCGCGGCTGCCCACCGGCAAACTCTACAAGCGCCTGCTGCGCGACCGCTATTGGGGCAACAAGACCTCGCGGATCGTGTGAGGGGCTCAGGATTGGCAAACGCGCGACCGCGTTGATGCGAAATATGCCGGAATGTGACGGCGTGAGCGCTCGGGTGAGGCATTATGGCGCGATCATCTTGTGTGCGTCGCAACGACGGCGCCAATTGCTCAGCCATATCCGTGCAAACGGCCGCAAAAGTCAGGCCAGTTCCGCCATACGGAGTTTCATTCGTCCGAATTGCCAACCTCCGCACGGCCTTGGCCGGTTGCCCGGCAGGATGGTCATGCTATCGTCGGCGGCAATCGGCCATTTGAGACCGAACATTCTCGGGAGGGGACACCATGCGGAGCGTGCGAACGCTTGCCGTCGCGGCGTTGTTATTGCTGCCGGCCTACCATGTTGCATCGGCGGGCGAGCCCAAGCAGGGCGGCATCCTCAAGGTCTATCACCGCGACAGCCCGGCCAGCGCCTCGATCCACGAGGAGGCGACCTATTCGGTCAACATTCCCTTCATGCCTGTTTTCAACAACCTCGTGATCTACAAGCAGGACGTCCCGCAGAACTCCATGGAGTCGATCGTCCCGGATCTTGCGGAGAGCTGGGCCTGGAGCGACGACA
The DNA here is from genome assembly GCF_018130145.1 of Bradyrhizobium sp. AUGA SZCCT0176. Lineage (GTDB taxonomy): Bacteria > Pseudomonadota > Alphaproteobacteria > Rhizobiales > Xanthobacteraceae > Bradyrhizobium. Next base: position 96,080 of record NZ_JAFCMB010000012.1, read on the forward strand.
AGAAGAAGCTCACCTTCAAGCTGCGGCAGGGCGTCAAATGGCACGACGGCAAGCCGTTCACCTCCGCCGACGTCAAATGCACCTTCGACATGCTGATGGGCAAGTCGCAGCAAAAGTTCCGCAAGAACCCGCGCAAGTCCTGGTACGACGAGGTCGTCGACGTCACCACGTCAGGCGATTTCGAGGCGTCGTTCAATCTGAAGCGGCCACAGCCCGCGCTGCTGGCGCTGCTCGCCTCCGGCTATACGCCGGTCTATCCCTGCCACGTCTCGCCCGGCGACATGCGCACCAAGCCGACCGGCACCGGCCCGTTCAAATTCGTCGAGTTCAAGGCCAACGAATCGATCAAGCTGACGCGCAACCCGGATTACTGGAAGAAGGGCCTGCCGTATCTCGACGGCATGGAATTCACCATCATCACCAACCGGTCGACGGCCATTCTCGGCTTCATCTCCGGCCAGTTCGACATGACCTTCCCCACCGAAGTGTCGATCCCGCTGCTCAAGGACGTCAAGAAGCAGTCGCCGAACGCCGTGTGCGTCGTCGAGCCGATCAACGTCTCGACCAATATCATCGTCAACTCGTCCTCGCCGCCGTTTGACAGCCTGGATATCCGCCGCGCGATGGCGCTGGCGATCGACCGCAAGGCGTTCATCTCGATCCTGTTCGAAGGACAGGCGGATATCGGCGGCACCATGCTTCCCGCCCCGGGCGGGTTGTGGGCGATGCCGAAGGAGATGCTCGAGACGATCCCGGGCTACGGCCCCGACATCAACGCCAACCGGGAAGAAGCGCGCAAGCTGATGCAGAAGGCGGGCTTTGGGCCCGACAAGCGGCTCGCGGTCAAGGTCGCAACGCGCAACATTCCGATCTATCGCGACCCCGCCATCATCCTGATCGATCAGCTCAAGAGCATCTATATCGACGGCGAGCTTGACGTGGTCGAGACGGCGAACTGGTTCTCGAAAGTCGCGCGCAAGGATTATGCGCTCGGCCTCAATCTGACCGGCAATGCGGTCGACGATCCCGACCAGTCGTTCTACGAGAACTATTCCTGCGGCTCGGAGCGCAACTACACCAACTACTGCAACAAGGATATCGAAAAGCTGTTCAGCGAGCAGTCCCAGGAAACCGACGTCGCCAAGCGCAAGAAAATCGTCTGGGAAATCGACAAGAAGCTGCAGGAGGACGTCGCCCGCCCGATCATCTACCACGGCCGCTCGGGTTCGTGCTGGCAGCCCTACGTCAAGGGCATCACCATCATGGTGAACAGCTCCTATAACGGCTATCGTTACGAGGATGTATGGATGGACAAGTAACGTCCGCCATTACGTCGGCCGGCCAGGGAGAATAGCCAGGTGTTTGCTTATATCGTGCGACGCCTCGCCTTGATGTTCGTGACCCTGATCGGGATCTCGATCATCATCTTCGTGCTGCTGCGCGTCGTTCCCGGCAATATCGTCGACATCCTGTTCGACGCGGCCGGCTTCGTCGATCCCGCCGACAAGGCCAATCTGGAAAAGGAACTCGGTCTCAGCGACCCGATCGTGGTGCAGTATTTCCGCTGGATCGGCGGGTTGCTGCACGGCGATCTCGGCTATTCCTATGTGTCGGAAAAGCCGGCGCTGCAGGAGATCCTGCCGCGAATTCCGATCACCGCAAAGCTGGCGGGGCTGGCGCTCCTGTTCTCCGCGTCGATCGGCATTCCCCTCGGCGTCATCAGCGCCGTTCACCAGGGCACAAGGCTCGATTACGCCTTGCGTATCGTCAGCCTGAGCGGGCTGTCGCTGCCCTCGTTCTGGCTCGGACTGCTGATCCTGATGGCGTCGGTTTCGATGTTCGGAACCATGCCGATCTTCAACCCCAATCCGAAAACCTGGACCGAAGCGATCGCCATCTACTGCGTGCCGGCAATGGCGGTCGGCTTTCGCAGCGCTGCCCTGACGATGCGCATCACGCGCTCCTCGATGCTGGAAATCCTGCGCCAGGATTTCATCCGCACCGCGCGCGCCAAGGGCGCCTCGGAAAATTCGGTCAATTATCGCCATGCGCTGAAAAACGCCATCCTGCCCGTCATCACCGTGATCGGCATCGAGGCCGCTTTCCTGATCGGCGGGCTGATCGTCACCGAAACCGTGTTCAATATCCCGGGCATCGCCCGCTTCCTGGTCGAGGCGCTGCGCTGGCGCGACTACCCGATCGTGCAGAACCTCGTGATGCTGATCGCGGTCGTCGTGGTGTTCGCCAATTTTACCGTCGACCTGCTGTATGCCGCGATCGATCCGCGCATCCGCTACGGGGATTAGGAGTTATCAGCTTGGCCGTGGTCAATTACGATAGCGAACTGAAACGCGCCGGCGCCCATTCGACGCATGGCTGGCGCCGGCTGGCGTTCCTCGCGCAGCGCTACATGCTCGGCACCATCGGCCTTTTCATCATGGTGATGTTCGTCTGGGTGGCGATATCGGCCGATTTGATCTGCCGCTTCAGTCCGCTCAGCGTCGATTCTACGCACCGGCTGGCGGCGCCCGACGCCGTGCACTGGCTGGGTACCGATTCATTCGGCCGCGATGTCTGGAGCCGGATCGTCCATGGCGCCCGGATATCGCTGGCCGTCGGCATCGGCGCCACGCTGCTGGGCTCGACGCTCGGCGTCATCGTCGGCCTCGTCTCCGGCTATCTGTCGGGCTGGGTCGATCTGCTGTTCCAGCGCGTCACCGACATTTTGCAGGCCCTGCCGCTGCTGGTGCTGGCGCTGGTCATGACGGCGGCGTTGGGCCCGTCGCTGCCGAACGTCATCATCGCGATCGCAATCCCGCTGATCCCGACGGTGGCCCGCGTGATCCGTGCCAATACGCTGGCCTTGCGCGAACTGCCATTCGTCGAAGCCGCCAAGTCGATCGGCATGAGCGAAACGCGCATCGCGATCCGCCACGTGCTGCCGAACACGCTGGCGCCGCTGATCGTGCTGGCGACCGCGCAGCTCGGCTCCACCATCCTCACCGAAGCCTCGCTGTCGTTTCTCGGCCTCGGCATTCCCGAACCCTATCCGTCATGGGGCCGCATGCTGTCGGAATCGGCGGCGGAGTATGTCCGCACCGCGCCCTGGCTGGTGATCTTCCCCGGCGTCGCGATCAGCCTTGCGGTGTTCGGCACCAATCTGTTCGGCGACGCGTTGCGCGACATCCTCGACCCGAGGCAGCGCGGCTGATGAGCGGGATCGGAGCGGAAGAGACAGTTCTCGATGTGAAGAACCTGCAGACGGTGTTCTTCACCAATTCGGGCCTGTTCCGGGCGGTCGACGATGTCTCGTTCCACGTCCGCCGCGGCGAGACGCTGGCGATCGTCGGCGAATCCGGCTGCGGCAAGAGCGTCAGCGCACTGTCGATCATGCGGCTGGTGCCGGATCCGCCGGGCCGGATCGTCGGCGGCTCGGTGACACTCGAAGGCACCGACCTGCTCGGCATCAACGAAGCCGCGATGCGCCAGATCCGCGGCAACCGGATGTCGATGATCTTCCAGGAGCCGATGACCTCGCTCAACCCGGTGATGCGGATCGGCGACCAGATTACCGAGGTAGTGCGCCTGCACCAGGACATGACGGCGAAGGAAGCGTGGGCGAAAGCGGTTGAGATGCTGCGCCTCGTCCGGATTCCCGAGCCGGAGCGGCGGGCGCATGAATATCCGCACCAGCTTTCCGGCGGCATGCGGCAGCGCGCGATGATCGCGATGGCGCTGGCGTGCCGCCCGGCGCTGCTGATCGCGGACGAGCCGACCACCGCGCTCGACGTCACGATCCAGGCGCAGATATTGGCGCTGATCGTCGACCTGCAAAAGACGCTCGGCACCGGACTGATCCTGATCACGCATGATCTTGGGGTGGTCGCGCAGACGGCGCAGCGCGTCATCGTGATGTATGCCGGCAAGAAGGTCGAGGAGGCCACCGTCGAGGCGCTGTTCGAGAATCCACGGCATCCCTACACCCGCGGTCTGATGGCCTCGATGCCGGCGGTGATTTCGCTCGGCGCGAAAGAGGATGTCAGGTTGAACGAAATTCCCGGCATGGTGCCGTCGTTGACCAATCTGCCGCCGGGCTGCGCCTTTGCACCGCGTTGTCCGTTCGCAATCGACCGCTGCCGCGCCGAGTATCCGCCGCTGATGGATTTCGGCGACAATCATTTTGCGGCGTGCTGGCGCGCGGCGGAAATGGTGGCCGCGCCATGACCGACGCAACTCCCCTGCTCGAGGTCACCGACCTCGTCAAACATTACCCGGTGCGCGGCGGCATCCTTCGCCGGCGCATCGGCACCGTGCATTCGGTCGACGGCGTCAGCTTCTCGGTGGGTAAGGGCGAGACACTGGGGTTGGTCGGCGAATCCGGCTGCGGCAAGTCCACGGTCGCGCGCAGCGTGCTCCGACTGGTGGAGCCGACCAGCGGTGCCATCAAGCTTAATGGTATCGACATCACCAACCTCAGCAAGACCGATTTGCGCCCGCATCGGCGCTCGATGCAGATCGTGTTCCAGGATCCGTTCGCCTCGCTCAATCCGCGCATGACCGCGGGCGATATCGTCGGCGAGCCCCTCGGCGTCCACGGCCTCGCCACGGGCGTCAAGCAGCAGGAACGGGTCGCGGAATTGTTCGCACAGGTCGGCCTGCGCGCGGACCAAATGAAGAACTATCCGCATCAGTTCTCCGGCGGACAGCGGCAGCGCATCTGCATCGCGCGAGCGTTATCATTGGGACCGAGCCTGATCGTGTGCGACGAACCGGTATCGGCGCTCGACGTCTCGATCCAGGCCCAGGTGATCAATCTGTTGATCGACCTGCAGCGCAAGAACAATTTTTCATATCTGTTCATCGCCCATGACCTCGCGGTGGTCGCCCATATCAGCCACCGCGTCGCCGTGATGTATCTCGGACGCATCGTCGAGATCGCCGACAAGACCGAACTGTTCGCCAACCCGCGCCATCCCTATACCCAGGCGCTGCTGGCCTCGGTGCCGGTCGCCAATCCCAAAGCGAAGAAGCTCGCGCCCATGATCGACGGCGACGTGCCAAGCCCGATCAACCCGCCCTCGGGCTGCGCCTTCCACACCCGCTGCCGCTACGTGATGGACCGCTGCAAGGTGGAACGGCCGGTGCTGCTTGATGCCGGCGCGCGGCATCAGGTCGCGTGTTGGCTCAATGAGGGGACGGGGCGGGCGGAGTAAACTACACCGTCGTCCCGGCGAACGCGGGTGGAGTAAACTCTATCGTCGTCCCGGCGAAGGCCGGGACCCATAACCCCGGTCATCTGTTGTTGGAAGAAGCCGTCGACCATTGTGCTCAACAATAACTGCCGCGGCGTATGGGTCCCGGATCGCGCTTCGCTTGTCCGGGACGACATATGGTTTGCTGCTATACCGCCGCCTCGATCTCGACCACGATCTTCCCCGTCGTCACCTGCTCGCCCTCGGCCACATCGATCGCCGCGACCTTGCCCGCAACACCCGCCGTATGCACGTGCTCCATCTTCATCGCTTCCAGCGTCATGACAGGCTGGCCGGCGCTGACCTGATCGCCCGGTTTGACCAACACGGCGACGACACGGCCGTTCATCGCTGCCCGCACCTTGCCGTCGCCGCCGCTGGCCGCAGCCGACACGGGCGCTGCCAGCGTCAGATCGCGAACCGCAATCGTGGTGCCGCGGTGCAGGAAATACAGCCGATCCCGGTCACGGAGGAATTTGACGGGCTCCGAAAGACCGTCGCGGTTGAAGCGGATGGTATCGCCGTCGACGGCATGCACTTCGATCCGGTAGAGCACATTGTTGAGCCCGCGATAGCTGCCGTCACGCTCGCGCACGATCTCGATCTCATGGACTGCACCGCCGATCTCGACACGAACCGGAACCGGGAAAGCTGCTGCTAGCGAACGTCCGGGCTTCCACTTCGGCGCAGAGGGATCGGTGACATAGAGCAGCAACGCCGCAAGCTCAGCATCCGAAGCTGCATCCTTGAGCGGCGCCAGCAATTCGTCGCGATGGGTGCCGATGAAGGCGGTGGTGGCCTCACCCGCGGCAAAACCGGGATGGCGCAGGCATGAAATCAGAAAGCCCTGATTGGTGGTGACGCCGAACGCGGCTAGCTGCTCCAGACCAACGATCAGCTTGCCCCGCGCCTCATCGCGGGTCGCGCCATGGCTGATGATCTTGGCGATCATCGAATCATAGAACGGCGGAATCTCCGAGCCGGATTGCAGCGCATGTTCGACACGGATGCCGTCCGGCATCTGCCACAATGCTATCGTGCCGGATTGCGGCATGAAGTCGTGGCCGGCATCCTCCGAACACAGCCGCACCTCGATGGCATGGCCGGAAAATTTGATGTCTTCCTGCACCAGCCCAAGCGGCTCGCCGCTGGCGACGCGCAGTTGCAGCTCGACCAGGTCGAGGCCCGTGATCGCCTCGGTGACGGGATGCTCGACCTGCAGCCGCGTGTTCATTTCCATGAAGTAGAACTCGCCGCTGCTATCGAGCAGGAATTCCAGCGTGCCGGCGCCCTCATAACCGATCGATTTCACCGCTGACACCGCAACCGCGCCCATCCGCGCCCGCAGTCTCGGCGACACCGCCGGCGACGGCGCCTCCTCGATCAGCTTCTGGTGCCGCCGCTGCACCGAGCAATCGCGCTCACCGAGATGAACCGCGTTGCGGTAACGATCGCCGAACACCTGGATCTCGATGTGGCGGGGATTAACGATGGCGCGCTCGAGGATCACGGTGGGATCGCCGAACGCGCCCTGCGCTTCCGACCGCGCGCTCCGCAAGGCATCCGGAAATGCCGCGGCGTCCGCGACCAGCCGCATGCCGCGACCGCCGCCACCGGCGACCGCCTTGATCATCACGGGAAAGCCGATCTTTTTGGCTTCCGCCAGCATAACAGCGTCGCTCTGATCCGCGCCCTGATAGCCGGGCACGCAGGGCACGCCAGCCTTTTCCATGATCTCCTTGGCGCCGGCCTTGTTGCCCATCGCGCGGATTGCCGCCGGCGACGGTCCGATGAAGACCAGACCCGCGTCACGGCAGGCCTGAGCAAAATCTTCGTTCTCGGCGAGGAAGCCGTAGCCGGGATGGACCGCCGTCGCGCCGCTGGCTTTGGCCGCCGCAATGATCGCCTCGATCCGCAAATAGGATTGCGCCGGCAGCGCCTCGCCGATCCGCACCGCCTGGTCGGCTTCGCGGACATGCAGCGCGTCGCGGTCGGCATCGGAATAGACCGCGACCACGCCATAGCCGAGACGGCGCGCGGTGCGCATGATGCGCAGCGCGATCTCGCCGCGGTTGGCGATCAATATCTTGAAGAACGGCGTCGACTTCATCATCGTCATGGCCGCGCGACCGAGAATTGCATGGGCTGCGGCGTCCGTGCCTCGGCCTCGCGGCAGATTGCCAGCACCTCGGATAGTACGCTGCGGGTATCGCGCGGATCGATCACGCCGTCATCGAGCACACGTGCCGAGGTCGAGAACACGTCCATCTGGCCGTCGAACACGCCTGTTATCTGCGCCTTCATCGCGTCAAGCTTTTCCTTCTCGATCGGTTTGCCACGCCGCGCAGCCGCCGCTTCGGTGACGATCGCCATGGTCTCGGCCGCCTGCTCGCCGCCCATCACCGCCGTCTTGGCGTTGGGCCATGAGAAGCAGAAGCGCGGATGGAAGCCGCGCCCGCACATGCCGTAATTGCCGGCGCCGAACGATGCGCCGCAATAGATGGTGATCTGCGGCACGGTCGCCGAGGTCACCGCCTGAATCATCTTGGAGCCGTGCTTGATCATGCCGGCTTCTTCGTAAGCCTTGCCGACCATGTAGCCGGTCGTGTTGTTCATATACAAAAGCGGCGTGCGCGACTGGCAACAGGCCTGGATGAAGTGCGTCGCCTTGTTGGCGCCGGGCACATCGAGCGGACCGTTGTTGGTGATGATACCGATCGCCTGTCCCTCGATGCGGGCGTGGCCGCAGATGGTGGCGGGGCCGTAATTGCTGCCGAATTCGGTAAAATCGGAATCGTCGATAAAGCGCGCGATGGCCTGCCGCATGTCGACCGGACGCTTGTGGTCCATCGGCATGATGCCAAGCAGTTCCTCCGCGTCATAGCGCGGCGGCCGATACGAGGTTTCGGCCGGTTTTGGCCGGTCCCACTGCATATTGGTCATGATGTCGCGCGCGATCCGCAGCCCGTCGCGGTCGTCTTCGGCAAGATAATCGCCGAGGCCGGAGATCGAGGTGTGCATCTCGGCGCCGCCGAGTTCCTCTTCGGTCGCGATCTCGCCTGTTGCCGCCTTAAGCAGCGGCGGCCCCGCGAGGAAGGCGCGAGTGCGGCCGCGCACCATCACGATGTAGTCGGAGAGCCCGGTCTGGTAAGCGCCGCCCGCGGTCGATGAACCGTGCGTCACGGTGACAACAGGCAGTCCCGCCGCCGACAGCCTGGCCAGGTTACGAAAGATATTGCCGCCGCGAATAAAATCCTCGACGCGGTAGCGCAGCAGATTGGCGCCGGCGCTTTCGACCAGTTGCACGTAGGGCAGCTTGTTCTCCAGCGCCAGTTCCTGCACGCGCAAGGTCTTGTCGAGGCCGTAAGGCTGCAACGCGCCGGCGTCGATGCCGGAATCATTGGCGCTGATCATGCAACGGATGCCGGAGACGAACCCGATGCCGGCGATCGCCCCGCCGCCCGGGATGCTCTTGTCGGCATCCGGCACGTCGAACATGTAGCCCGCCAGCGTCATCAATTCGATGAAGGGCGAGCCGGGATCGAGCACCAGTGCAACGCGCTCGCGCGGCAATAATTGGCCGCGCTTGTGAAAGCGGTCCTTGGCTGCGGCGGAGGCGGTGCGCGTCCGCTCCTCAAGCCCGCGCATGCGCGCGATCAGCGCCAGCATGCCGTCGCGGTTGGCTCTGTAGCCGGCGCTGCTTGGGGCGATGGTGGATTCGATGATGGCCATGAATTAGTTTACTCCGTCGTTCCGGGGCGCGCAGCGAACCCGGAACCTCGAGATTCCGGGTTCGCGCCGCGCGCGCCCCGGAATGACAACTTAATGCCTCGTCCCAAATATCTGCCTTGCCTCGGCGGGGCCGGCGATCTCTCTGCCAGCACGGCGGGCGCAGGCGGCCATCGCTTCGATCAATTGGCCATTGGAGGTCACCTTGGTGCCGTCGGCGAGATAGAACGTATCTTCCAGCCCGGTGCGCAAATGACCGCCGAGGTCGGCGCAGCGCTGGTGCAGCGGCCAGATTTCGGCGCGGCCGATCGCGGTGACCTGCCAGTGCGCTTCGGGCAATTTGAGCTTGAGCAGGATCGGCAGCAGATCCGGATCCGCCGGCATGCCGGATGCAACGCCCATCACGAAATTATACTCCAGCGGCCCTGAATACATGCCAGTCTGCCGGTACATGCCGACGCAGCGCACGATGCCGACATCGAAGCATTCGAACTCCGGAATCGTGCCCGCCACTTTCATCACGTCGAGATAGTCCTGCACCTTCTCGACCGCGTTATCGAACATCATCGGCGGCCAGGCCCAGGTGTTGTCGGATTTCACCTTGAGGTAATTCAGCGAGCCGGCGTTGCAGGCCGCGATTTCGGGTTTTGTTTCGCGCACGCAATCGAGCGCGCCGCTATAATTGGGACCCGAGGTGCCGGTGGTGTGGTTGATGATGACGCCGGGGCAGGCCTCGCGCACCGCCTGCTGAATCTCTTTGCTGACGCTGACTTCCCAGGACGGCAGATGGCCTTTGTTCGGCTCCTGCTGGCGCAGATGGATGTGCATGATGCTGGCGCCGGCGTTGAAGGCGGCCTTGGCCTCGCGCGCCATCTGTTCGGGCGTCACAGGTACGTTGTGCTGTTTCGGGTCGGTCAGCACGCCGTTCAGCGCGCAGGTAATGACGGCCTTGTCGCTCATGGATCAGCCTTCGAAAATGGACGGAAATCGCCCTTGTTTTGCGCATGATCCGTTCGGAAAACCGCTTCACACTTTTCCGGATCATGCGCTGGCGATCATGCGTCCCGCATCAGCCCGCTTCTTGCGTCCACCCGCTATTGGCGCCGCCGGTGCGATTGCTGCGGTAGATCGCCAGATCGCGCGAGCCGGAAAAGATCGCGCGCGGCTTCAAGCCGTAGAAGCGGCGGATCGAGTGGCTGAAATGCGTGGAGTCGGGATAACCGATGTCCTGCGCGAGATGCGCAAGGTTGATGTCCTGGTTGGCGAAATGTAAGAGGTGCCGTGCCCGCTTCCAGGCGCGGAACGAGCGGAACGAGATTCCGGTCTCTTCCTTGAACAAATGCAGGAAGCGCGACGGCGAGAGGCCTGCTTCCGCGGCGCAGCTTGCGGCCGTCACCGGTTCGCCGCAGAATCGTCCGATCTGCAGTATCGCGCGCGCCACACGTGGATCGAGCACGCGTTGCGGGAGGGCTTCGCCAAGGCACAGAAAGTCGAATTCGGCGCTGGAGAAATCGTCGCCCGCATGGTGCTCGCGCAAGGCGAGATAGGCGGCGCGGATGCGGTCTGCAAAAGCGGCGCCTTCAGGTCCCGACAACCGCGCGGCGAGGTCTTCGAGCACGCCGGGACAAACGCTTTCCGGCTCGATCACGACGCTCAGCACCGAACGATAGTCGCTGGCGATGGTATGCCCAGTGTTCGGCAGCACAGCGAACATTTCGGCATGGCTGTTCCGGCCATCGGCTGTAAGCCGCAACCCGCCTTCGATCGCGACATAGATGTTGAACGCACCCGAGCAGCGTTCCCGCGGCCGGCCGAGCAGGCCCGCGTAGAACACGCGTTCCGGAGTGATCAGCATCAGATGGCCCGATTTCCGGCCCATGTCGTCCAAGGCGTCGTCCATGGTGCATCCTCCTCGCGCGGCTCTCTGGCCGCTGCGATAAGGGCAACCATAGCGGAAAATGGGGGTCTGTCACCGACAGAACCGCTGTCATTCCGGAGCGCGAAGCGCCCCGGAATGACAGGAGCGTCAGCCCCGAACCCGCGGCGCCACGTTCTGCTCGGCGCCGGCCTTCCGTTCCGCCGCCACCGCCCGCTTATAACCGTCACGCGCCTGCAACCGCGCCCAATAGGCTGCGACATTGGGCCCGAAATCCTTGGCCAGGCCGATATTTCCGGCCAGCCGCAGCGCATAGCCGTTGGCGATATCGGCGGCGGTAAAGCGGTCCGCGCACAGCGTTTCCGCCGTTGCGGTGGCGGCTTCCACGGCCCGCAGCCGGCCCAGGAACCATTTGGCATAGTCGCCGGCGACCTGCGGATTGCGGCGCTCCTCGGGCTCGAGCTGGCTGTATCTCAGCACCAGCGTTTGCGGAAAGGTCAGCGTGGCGTCGGAAAAGTACATCCAGTTCAGGAATGCGCCGTAGGCCGGCTCGTCGGGCCCGACCACCAGCGGCGTCGGGCCATATTTGGTGCCGATGTAGTGGCAGATGCCGGACGATTCCGTCATCTTGGTCTGGCCATCGACCATGAAGGGAATGGTGCCGAGCGGATTGATCGCGAGGTATTCCTTGGCGAACACCCGCGGCGGAAACGGCAGCATCTTGAGCTCATAGGGCAGCCCGAGCTCTTCCAGCATCCAGAGCGGACGGAACGAACGTGCCCCGTCGCAGTGATATAGCGTGATCATCAGGCGTTCCCTTTGGTTCCCGGCAGCGTGCCCATCATCTTGCACAATACCGTCAGCATCACCTCATCGGCGCCGCCGCCGATCGAGGTCAAGCGGCTGTCGCGATAGGCGCGGCTGACGTGTGTCTCGTTCATAAAGCCCATGCCGCCCCAGAATTGCAAACAGGCATCGGTGAGTTCGCGTCCCAGCCGTCCGGCCTTGAGCTTTGCCATGGTCGCAAGACGCGTGACGTCCTCGCCCGCGATCAGCGCCTCGGCGGCGCGGTAGATCAGCGCGCGAAGCATCTCGACTTCGGTCTGCATCTCCGCGAGCTTGAAATGGACGATCTGATTATCGAGGATGGTCTTGCCGAACGCTTTTCGGTTGCGCGTGTATTCGATGGTCTCGGCGATGATGTACTCGTGCGCCTTCAGGCACGCCGCGGCGCCCCACAGCCGCTCCTCCTGGAACTGCACCATCTGATACGTAAAACCCATGCCCTCCTCGCCGATGCGATTGCGCTTCGGCACCCGCACATTGTCGAAGAAAATCTGCGCGGTGTCGGAGGAGCGCATGCCCATCTTGTCGAGTTTTCGCGCGACCTCGACGCCCTTGCTCTTCATCGGCACGCAGATCAGCGACTTGTTGCGATGCACCTGCCCGTCGCTGGTATTGGCGAGCAGGCAGATCCAGTCCGCCTTTACGCCATTGGTGATCCACATCTTACCGCCATTGATGACGTAATCGTCACCGTCGCTGCGCGCATTGGTCTTGATCGAGGCGACGTCGGAGCCGGCGCCCGGTTCGGACACACCGATGCAGGCCACCGCATCGCCCGCGATCGCGGGCGCCAGAAATTCGCGGCGCACTTCATCGGAGCCGAACCGCGCCAGCGCCGGGGTGGCCATATCGGTCTGCACCCCGATTGCCATCGGCACGCCGCCGCAATGGATAGCGCCGAGCTCTTCGGCCATCATCAGCGCGTAACTGTAGTCAAGCCCCTGCCCGCCGAATTCGACGGGCTTGTTGAGACCGAGAAAGCCGAGATCGCCGAGCTTCTTGAACAGCGCGTGCGAGGGAAACTGCTCCGCCTTCTCCCATTCGTCGACGAAGGGGTTGATTTCGGCGGCGATGAATTTTTGCAGGATACGGCGCGGTTCGTCGTGGTCGGCGGTGAAGAGCATGATTTGTAGTCCGGTTTGAATTTCGAAAGTGGGTGGCCCTTCTCTTACCCTCCCCTGGAGGGGGAGGGTCGGCTCACATAGAGCGCAGCGATATGTGAGACGGGGTGGGGTGATCTCTCAACACGGGCACTGTTCGAGTGGAGAGACCGTCACCCCACCCCGCCGCTTCGCGTCGACCCTCCCCCTCCAGGGGAGGGTAAGGGCGAACGTCACAACCCCATCTGCCTACTCGCCAGATCCTTCATGATCTCCTCCGTGCCGCCGCCGATCGCGTTGACCTTTACCTCGCGGTAGATGCGCTCGACCTTGATGCCGCGCATGAAGCCGGCGCCGCCGAAGATCTGCACCGCTTCGCTAGCGCAGAACGCCATGGTCTGCGTCGCCTGGTTTTTCATCATGCAGATTTCGGCGACCGGGCTTTCGCCCTGGCCGAGCCGCCATGCCAGCATTTCCAGCATAGCCTGCGAGGCCGCGACCTTTTGCGCCATGTCGACCAGCTTGTGACGGATCACCTGGTGCTGCGCGATCGGTTTGCCAAAGGTCTGGCGCTCCTTGGCGTAAGCGATCGCGTCCTCGACGCAGACGCGCGCGTAAGCCGTGCAGCTCGCCGCCATGCCCATCCGCTCGCTGTTGAAGTTGTGCATGATCAGCTTGAACCCCTGGCCTTCCTCGCCGAGCAGGTTTTCGACCGGAACACGGCATTCGTCGAAATGCAGCGTTGCGGTATCCGACGCCCACCAGCCCATCTTCTTGAGTTTGGTGCGGGAAAGCCCCGGCGTATCGCCCTCGATCAGGAGCAAGCTGACGCCGCCGGCGCCCTCACCGCCGGTGCGCACGGCGACCGTGAGATAATCGGCGCGCATGCCCGAGGTGATGAACGTCTTTTCGCCGCTGACGACATAATGATCGCCGTCACGGCGCGCCTTGGTGCGGAGATTGGCGACATCGGAGCCGCCGCTCGGTTCGGTGATCGCCAGCGCCGAAATTTTCTTGCCCGACAGCACCTCGGGCAGCACCCGCGCTCTTATCTCGGGGCGGGCGGCGCGCGCGATCGGCGGCGAGCCGATGGTGTGGCTCATCAGGCTGGAGCTGACACCGCCGGCGCCGGCACGCGCGAGTTCCTGCGAGGCCACGATTTTCATGAACTGGTCGGCAGCGACGCCGCCATATTCCTCGGGGAAACCGAGCCCCAGCAAGCCGATCTCGGCGGCCTTGGCGTACAGCGTGCGCGGAAACTCGCCGGCTTCGTCCCATTCATGGGCATAGGGCTCGATCTCGCGCGTCACAAAGCGCCGCATCACGTCGCGAAACGCTTCGTGATCCGCGTTGTAAAACGGGCTGTTCGCCTTTGTCCGCTCCAGCATGCTGTCCTCCCGACGGAATCACGATGCCCTGAATCGGCCGGCCTAAACTTGCGTTGAGCGGCTGACGGGCCCCCTCGCCAGCAACTCAACGCAAGACCGGTTCCCCGGCCATGCCCTAACCTTCTGCAAAAAAGCAATAACACAAAATCGGCAAAACGCCGGGGAGATGAAGCATGATCCGTTGGAGCCAATCTGTCCCGGCCATTTTCCTCGCGCTGTCCCTGGCCGCATCGTCAGCTGCCTTCGCGGAACACCCCGGCATCACGCCTGCCGAAATAAAGTTCGGCAACATCATGCCGTATAGCGGCCCGGCCTCGGCGCTCAGCGTCGTCGGCAAGGCCTTTGCCGGCTATTTCGACTTGATCAACGAAAAGGGCGGCGTCAACGGGCGCAAGCTCAACATGGTCTCGCTTGACGACGGCTTCTCGCCGCCGAAGACGGTCGAGGCGACGCGGCGGCTGGTCGAAAGCGACAACGTCGCCTTCATGTTCGGCACCATGGGCACCGCGCCGAGTTCGGCGACCGCGAAATACCTCAACAGCGCCAAGGTGCCGCATCTGTTCCTGATCTCGTCCGCGTCGAAATGGAACGATCCGGTCAACCAGCCCTGGCTGATGGCGCTGCCCTGGGCGCCGAATTATGTCGAAGAAGCCGGCATCGACGTGCGCTATGCGCGCGCCAAAAATCCCAACGCACGCTTTGCGATCCTTTACCAGAACGACGACGCCGGGAAGGATTACCTGCGCGGCGTGAAAGAGGCGCTTGGGGCCGACGCCGACAAGGCGATCGCGCTGGCATCGAGCTTCGAAGTCGCCGATCCCAGTGTGGATTCGCAGATCCTGACGTTTGCCAATACCAAGGCCGACGTTTTCCTGATTTACAGCGTGACGCCGCGCGCCTGCGCGCAGGCGATCCGCAAGGCCTATGAGACCGGCTGGCGGCCGATCCGATTCATCTCCTCGGGCTGCGCCAACAAGGAGACGGTCATGGTGCCGGCGGGCTTAGAGGCCGCGAGCGGCATCATGTCGGTCGGATCGCTGAAGCCCTATTCGGCCGACTCCAAAGATCCTGACCTGGTCGCCTACCGCGAATTCATGAAGGCGCGGGTGCCGAATGTCGATCCGGCGAATTTCGCCGCCGGCTATGGCTACATGGTCGCCCAGGCGCTGGTGGTGGTGCTGGAGCAGTGCAAGAACGATCTGAGCCGCGAGAACATCATGGCGCAGGCCGCCAACCTCAGGGATGTGCAACTTCCGCTGCTGATGCCGGGCGTCAAGCTCAACACCTCACCGAAAGACTATCGGCCCATCAAGGACGGCTACATGGTCGAGTTTCGCGACGGCCAATTCAATGTGATCAGCGAACTGCTGCGGGGTTCGTGAGTTCGAGACGCGGACCAAATGTGTGGCGACCCGAACGGCGACAGCCGTCAGATCTCCTGGAGGGTAACGGGCCAGGGCCGAACGCCTCTACCTTGTCAGGCGGTCTTTGATCATGCGAAGCGTGACGATGACGCCCTCCGCACTCCAATCGCACGAAATCGAGCCGCCAAGCTGGATCGTCATGCTGCGATTGAGCAGCTTGCTTCCATACCCGCTTTCACCAGTCGGCGCCGCGACCGGCGGGCCACCGCGCTCAGTCCATACGACGACCACTTCCGTATCGTGGGTGGCGCAGGATATATCCAGCGTACCGGTTGGGGAGGATAACGCGCCATACTTGAGTGAATTGGTGGCTAGTTCATGGACAACGAGCGCTAGCGTTGTAGCTGCTTGCTCGCCGACGCCCATGCGGGGGACTGAGACGCGGACGCGACCGCTAAATGCTCCCAGATCATCATAAGGCGCCAGCAGTACTGTCAAAAGGTCACCTAAGAGCGCGGCTTTTCCACCCTGCCCCGGAAGCGGACGGACAAGATCATGGGCGCGACCTAGCGCCGCCAGCCGAAGCGTAAGTTCCTTCGCCATGTCGGCAGTCGTCTTGGCGGACCGCGAGGTGATGGCTGTGAGACCGGATGCAATCGCTAACAGGTTCTTCACCCGGTGGCTCATTTCGCCCGCCAGCAACTCATGGCCTTCCTCGGCTTGCTTGCGTCCCGTCACGTCGATGAAAATTCCGTGCATGATGCGACCAACAATGCCCTCATCATTTCCTTGGCCGCGGGCCGAAACCCACCTGACCTCCTCGCCAACCATTATGCGGAAATCAATTTCATACGGACCGATGATCGCACGCGTGGCGGCAAACGCAGCTTTTACGCGATCACGGTCGGCCGGATGGATGTGTGACGACAGATCATCGAACGACACGTATTCATTCAGCGGCACGCCCCAAAGATCGAAAGCTCTCTCGTCCATCGTAAATCGATTGGTGTCGACGTTCCACGACCAGAGCGCGACCCCCGCCGCCGAAATAGCCAGACGCAGCTGTTCCGCATCCCAAACTGGCGGGCCCGCCTTCTCTGCCGGGTCTGCGGAAAGCTTCGGGACGGGCACCGATTCAGCGACGCCAACACCTTGCGCTTCCATGTTTTTCCTCAGCATTGGTGAACCTTATCTGGCGCAGTCGATTAGATCAGCAACAACGCCAGGCAGAACATGCCGTAAGAAACCTTGGGTGGAGACCTGCGAATTGCAGCTATGGATACCAACTCCATGGGCCATGAAAGGTTCAAGTCGGTTCCTGACCATAAAAGGGCTTGCGACGCCAAATACTCAGTTAGTTGAAAAGATTGACCGATGATTTCAGTAACGAAACGAGCGGTCATCCTTGTTGTTGAAGATGACGTGTTGATCCGGATGGACGCGGCTGAAATGATTGCGGCAGGCGAGTTCGATGTGATCGAAGCAGCGAATGCGGATGAAGCCATTGATATTCTCGAAACCCGGTTAGACATCACTGTCGTCTTTACCGACATTCAAATGCCCGGCAGTATGGACGGTCTAAGACTGGCTGCCGCGGTCAGAAATCGCTGGCCTCCGATCAAGATCGTTGCCACTTCCGGCCAGGTCACAATCGGTCGTGACGATCTGCCCGACGGCGGGTGCTTTTTGCCGAAGCCCTACAGCCCTGCTCAAATCCTGAAAACACTTCGTGAATTGACGGCGCCCTGACTCGGCGCCGACGCGGAGAGAGCTAAGGGCGTCATCCCGCTTGGTTGTCCAATGCATCATGAGTCCCAGCCGGCGCCCACGTTGGCTTGTATTCTGATTTTCAGAATTCTCGCTCTGGTCCCGTCCCGGCACGAGGGGCGTTTCGCGATCGTCATAAGCGCGGGATGGGATGCGGTGGACGCCGATGTTGCGACTGACGATCGTGACGGAAGCGTACGGCGAAATCGTGTGGTCCTGACGCCCCGTATGCTGGCGTCAAGCTCCCGAGGGGCGAACGCTCCAAGGGGGTGACGGCGACAACGAGCCCGGCCCGACCGGGGAGAGCACGATATAAGCCGTAAAGCCATTGCGCAGGGAATGTCGGATGCCTCCGCTGCCCTGTATGTTCGTGTGCGCACTTTTTTGCACAGTTTGCACACGAGACCGCGGGTGCAGCGCGCACCCGGCATTCCCTGCACCCTCTGTTTGGAGGGTTAAGGAAATTCGATAGCAAGCCTCGGTCGCTTCGCGACGCGAGATCGCGAAGGTGTGTCTTCCGTCATTGCGAGCGAAGCGAAGCAATCCATTCTTCCTTTGCGCGGCGAGATGGATTGCTTCGTCGCTACGCTCCTCGCGGTGGATGGAGCCCGTCGCCCGCCCGAATCGCCCCACCCCAGCCACTCCACGCAAGACAACATCCCCTATGACCGCTCATCTGCTAAACAGAATGCCATCAAGCAAAACCAGCGGCGCAAGAACCGCGCGACGTCAGGAGGAAACCTTGTCCGTCCGCTATTATGACTGGATCGCCCATTTCGGCCGCCGCACGCCGGATAAAATCGCGGCGATCGACCTCGCCAGCCAGCGCCGGCTTTCCTATGCGGAGTTTGATGCGCGAATCTCGCTGCTCGCCACGCATCTGCGCGACAAACTCAAGATCGCGCGCGGCGACCGGGTCGCGGTGCTGGCGCTGAACACATCAGATACGCTGGAAGTGCAGTTCGCCTGCTTCCGGATCGGCGCCGTGTTCCTGCCGCTCAACACCCGTCTCACGGTTCCCGAGTTGCAGTACATTGTCGGCGATGCCTCGCCAAAAGTCATGATCCACGACACCGATCTTGCCGAGGTCGCGCTATCGGTCGCCAAACTCTGCAACGTTTCATCGGCACTGCTGCTCGGTCCCGGCGGCTCCTATGAGGCGGCGATCGCGGCGTCAAAACCGCTCGATCGCGCGGAGATGGTTACGCTCGATGACATCTCGACCATCATGTACACCTCGGGCACCACGGGCCAGCCGAAGGGTGCGATCATCACCCACGGCATGACGTTCTGGAATTGCGTCAATCTCGGCGGCCCCGCGTATATCTCGCCGTCGTCGGTGCTGCTCACGGTGCTGCCGCTGTTCCACACCGGCGGGCTGAATTGCTACACCAATCCCGTGCTGCACGCCGGCGGCACCGTACTGATCATGCGCGCGTTCGATCCTGCTGTTGCACTCCAACTGATTAGCGACCCGTCTCACCGCATCAACCAGTTCTTCGGCGTGCCTGCGATCTACCAGTTCATGTCACAGCATCCGTCGTTTGCTGCGGCCGATTTCAGCCGGCTCGTGATCGGCGGTGTCGGTGGCGCACCGATGCCGGTGCCGCTGTTGAAGATATGGGAGGCCCGCGGCGTCGCCCTGCAGCAGGGTTACGGCATGACCGAGACCAGCCCCGCGGTGCTGACGCTCGACAAGGAGGACGCCGCGCGCAAGGCCGGCTCCTCCGGCAAGCCGGTGCTGCATACGGAGGTGCGGATCGTTCGCCCTGATGGGTCAGACGCCGATGTCGGCGAACTCGGTGAACTCTGGGTCAAGGGACCGAACGTCACGCCGGGCTACTGGAATAGGCCGGACGCCAATCGATCATCCTTCACCGACGGCTGGCTGCACACCGGTGATGCCACGCGCGTCGACGAAGAGGGCTTCTACTACATCGTCGATCGCTGGAAGGATATGTACATTTCCGGCGGCGAGAACGTCTATCCGGCCGAGGTCGAGAGCGTGCTGCATCAGTTGACGGCCATTGCCGAAGCCGCCGTGATCGGCATCCCGAACGAGCAATGGGGTGAAGTCGGCATGGCGATCGTCGCGATCAAGCCCGGCCACACGCTTTCAGCCGACGAAATCCACGCGCATTGCCAGGCCAATCTGGCGCGGTTCAAATGCCCGCGGCTGATCGAGTTCGTCGATGCCCTGCCGCGGAACGCAACCGGGAAGATTCACAAACCCACATTGCGAAGTAATTTCAGCGTGTCGAAGCCGACCGACAAGGAGGCCATTGCCTCGTGATCGCGCCGACAAACGAAAAGCCCGCCGGTTCATCACCGGCGGGCTTTTGTCTCAGAGGCTGATTAGAGGATCCCAGTACATCCGTGGTAATCCGTAATCAGCGACAACCTTTAGTCGACGCGAAGGTTCTCAGCGCTGGTCTTGCCGCGCATCGGGTCCTTCTTCGCTTCGAACGAGATCTTCTGACCTTCGTTGAGCGAGCTCAGGCCTGCGCGTTCGACAGCCGAGATGTGAACGAACACGTCCGTTCCACCATCGTCGGGCTGAATGAAGCCAAAACCCTTGGTCGCGTTAAACCACTTAACTGTTCCGGTAGCCATGTAACTATCTCCAAGATGCGCAAATGCGCTTTGCTCACACGACCTCCGCGTGAGCTTGATCCGATTTCAACGATGTCTTGGGGATGGGCCGGTGTCGGCGTAGTCAACAAGGCAAACGACAATTCGAATAGGTGGGATATAGGCGACGATTGTGGCAAATACAAGGGCGCAACAGTTAACCGGGTAAAAACATGGCAAACGGCTCGTCGATTGTTCGTCGCAGACGTTCGCGATACAGCGCATAATTGGCATTATCGGACGAAATGCGCCCAAAACTCGGGTTTGCGACCATCTTGATCGGCACATACGCGATCGGAGCGGCAATCGGCGTCAGCATGGAGCCGCGCCCCGCCAGCAGCGTGGTGATGATGCCGTACATTTCGCCAGAAATGGCCACGCGCGCCACCGTGATCAGACGATGCTGACCGTTCCGGTTGGTGACGAGATAGATGTGGCCGGACTGGTTCGGCACCGCGACTTCGCCGAATTGGGTGTACAAGGCATCCTGCCGCTCGCCTTCGTGGAACACGAGCGACGAGGCCGCATCACTCCAAACAATCTCGGTACGGTAGGCGAAGATCGCGTCCTTGTCGCCGAACGACGGCCGTATCGTGACATAGGCGCCTTCAATCCACGCCACCGCGCGGCGCGAATAGGCGCCCAACCCATCCGGCGCGATGTCGCCATTGACCGGCGCGGCCGGCGCCGGCGCGTCAGGCGTCTTGCGCAGGGATACGCCGAGCGCCTGTTCGAGCCGGACCGTGGTCGCGAGCGTGAACGGACGGCGGCCCCCGAGCACCTTCTCCAGCGTCGAAAGACTGAGTTTTGCGAGCTCGGCCAGCGACTGGCGGGAGATGCGGCGGCGGGCGATCTCTTCCCGAATGGTATCGGCGATCTGCCGGCTTTGTTCGGCGGAAAGCTGCTTGTCCGGCGTCGGCATCGTCACCCCTGTTCGGCCTGTTTGGGCAGTCTACCAGACGCACAATCCATCACAAACCCGCACAAAGCCGCCCCTGCCGTGGCGCACGGCGCTGGCGTCGGGCTGAACAATGCCGATCATTCCGCTCGCGCCAGTCAGCGCGTTACCGGAGATTCCTTCCCACGACGAACACGTCGCACGGGAGTGAAGGAAATGACGATCTGCGGTGAAATCCAGCCCGACAGGCGTGCGCGCCTGTCGCGCAAAATGCGCGTAATACTGTTCTTCGCCTTTGAAGGCGCCGCCGCACTCCTGATCGGATTTGCGGCCTTATTTTTGAGTTTGCCGGCCTGGTCCGCCGAGCGCACGCAGACCGCCTTTCTCAAGCCAGGCGACGCCCGCTCCGGCTCGCTGCTGCTGAAGACCGAGGACGGCTACGCCGACGCCTCGCGGCTCGGCATCGATGTCGATATCACCGTGTCCGGCCCCACCGTCCGCGCCCGTGTCACGCAGGTTTTCCGCAACCCGACGCAAGACTGGGTCGAGGCGGTCTACGTCTATCCGCTGCCATCCGGCGGCGCCGTCGATACGCTGAAGATGGTGGTCGGCGACCGCGTCATCGTCGGCGACATCAAGGAGCGGCAACAGGCCCGCATCATCTATGAGCAGGCGGCACGTAACGGACAGAAGGCGGCGCTGACCGAACAGGAACGGCCGAACATCTTCACCAATTCGGTCGCCAATATCGGTCCCGGCGAAACCGTGCTGGTGCAGATCGAGTATCAGGAACCGGTGCAACAGAGCGGCAATGAATTCTCGCTGCGGCTGCCGATGGTGGTGGGGCCGCGCTACAATCCCGCACCCGTTGTGCAGAGCGTCGACTTCCGGCCCGGTGGCGGCGGCTGGGGCGCCAGCAAATCCGATCCGGTGCCGGACCGCGACCGCATCTCTCCGCAAGTGCTCGACCCCGCGACCAACGCGCCAGTCAATCCGACCACCATCACCGTGCGGCTGCAGGCCGGCTTCCCGCTCGGCGAGATCAAGAGCCATCATCACGCCATCAAGACCGAAAGCCCCGACGGCAGCACGCGCATTATCAAGCTCGCCGAAGGCGCGGTGCCTGCGGATCGCGATTTCGAGCTGACCTGGAAGCCCGCCGCGGAGAAGGCGCCGTCGGTCGGCCTGTTTCGCGAACATGTCGGCGGCAATGATTATCTGCTCGCCTTCGTGACGCCGCCTTCGGTCGAACAGAACGACAGGAAGCCGCTGCCGCGCGAGGTGATCTTCGTGATCGACAATTCCGGCTCGATGGGCGGCGTCTCGATCATCCAGGCCAAGGCCAGCCTCACTTACGCACTCGCCCGCCTGCAACCCACCGACCGCTTCAACGTGATCCGCTTCGATCATACCATGGAGATGCTGTTCCCGGCCTCGGTGCCGGCTGACCGCGAGCGTGTCGGTCAGGCCACCGCGTTCGTCGGCGCGCTGCAAGCCAATGGCGGCACCGAAATGGTGCCGGCGATGCGCGCCGCGCTCAGCGACACGGCCGCCGGCGGCGATACCAACTATGTCCGTCAGGTCGTGTTCCTGACCGACGGCGCGATCGGCAATGAGCAGCAATTGTTCGAGACCATCAACGCGTTGCGTGGCCGCTCGCGCATCTTCATGGTCGGCATCGGCTCCGCGCCAAACACCCATCTGATGACGCGCGCCGCCGAACTCGGCCGCGGCGCCTTCACCCATATCGGCTCGGTGGAACAGGTCGAGGAGCGCATGCGCGGGCTGTTTTCCAAGCTGGAGAATCCCGCGGTGACCAACCTCACTGCCAAATTCTCCGATGCTGCGGCCGACATCACGCCGTCGGCGATCCCGGACCTCTACCGCGATGAGCCGCTGATTCTTGCCGCCAAGCTCGACAAGCTGGCCGGCTCGGTCGAGATCAAGGGCCGGATCGGTGACCGTCCGTGGGTGGTGACGCTTCCGCTGGCGAATGCGGCCGAGGGCAAGGGCCTGTCGAAACTATGGGCGCGGCGCAAGATTACCGATGCCGAAGTTGCGCGCACCACGCGGCAGGAGAGCCCGGAGGATGCCGACAAGACCATCCTCGCGCTCGCACTCGATCATCAACTGGTGACGCGGCTGACCAGTCTCGTCGCGGTCGACAAGACGCCGAGCCGTCCCGAAGGCGAACCGCTGAAAGTCTCGGAACTGCCGATCAACCTGCCGGCCGGTTGGGATTTCGCCAAAGTGTTCGGTGAACGCCCGCTTCTGCCGGTCACGCCGATGGAACGTCGCGCCGAGGCCGGCGAGGCCAGGGTTCAGGTTGCGGCATTGAAACGCGCGGCCCCTGCGGTCACGGCGGCGCCGAGCACGGTCCAGCTCCCGAAGACGGCGACCGACGCCGAGCTGAAAATGATCCTGGGTGTGATCTTCCTCATATTCAGCTTGGTCCTGTTCGCGTTCAATCGGCGCCAGGCGTTGATCCCCTGACGCCCCCTTGACGGAGGAGGCCCCCCAAGCTCCTCCCGAATGCGCGCGCGGCCCTCCGTCCCCCAGGGTCGCGCGCGCGACTTTTTTCGAACCGTCATTGCGACGAGAACACCGAAGAATGCGCCGCTTCATCCTCCCTCTCCTCCTCGCCGTCACCGGCCTCATCCTGTTCGGCCAGGGCGGCTACATCCACGCCAAGGCGTTGTTCGCGCAAATCCTGCTCGAGCGCGCCTTCACCGAAACCATCGCCACCGGCCGCGAAACAAAACCGTGGTCATGGGCGGACACCTGGCCGGTGGCCCGCATCGAAGTAAAGCGGATCCATGCCAGCACCATCGTGCTGGCGGGCAGCAGCGGCCAGGCGCTCGCGTTTGGGCCGGGTCATGTCGAGAACACGCCCGATGCGGGCGAGCGCGGCGTGGCGGTCTACTCCGCGCACCGCGATACGCACTTCCGCTTCCTGCAAAATGTCGTCATCGGTGACGAGATCGACGTCACGCGCCGCGACGGCAGGAAATTCCGATATCGCGCGGATTCGACCTCGATCGTTCGTTTCGACGCTTCGGGCATCGATCCGTTGCGCGACGGATATGAGCTGGTGCTGTCGACCTGCTGGCCGTTCGAGGCGTTGACGCCGGGGCCGGATCGCTATCTCCTGCACGCCACCTTGATCGGGCCTGTTCCCTGAGTTCATCCGCCCGTCAATCCCGGGGCGACGATGAATACTCCGCCTGCCGGGATATCGTGCGCTGTGCGAAGGGCGCTATCGGGCCAACGCGTGTTGCCACCCTCCTCAAGTCTCAATAAAAAGAATGAAAACGCATGGCCGAAGCGATCGCACGATCGCCGTCCGCCAAAGGAAACAACAAGGTAAGGGCACGCTCCATGGAAGCTCGGGTAGTCAACGCGTCGCATTCGGCCGAAAACTGGTCGCCCTCGTCCGACGCCAGCGACATCGTCAAAAGCATCCATGCGATGCTGCACCCGCGCAACATCGTCCTGGTCGGCGCGACCGACAAGCCCGGCAACTACGCCGAGCGCATCTGGAACAATCTGGTCCAGTACCAATACAAGGGCAAGCTGTTCCCTGTTAACGCCAAGCGCGAAACGATCTGGGGCGTGCCCTGCTACAAGGATTTCGCCAGCCTGCCGGAGAAACCCGACCACGTGCTGGTGCTGGTGCCGGCCCGTTTCGCGGTGCAGGTGATCCGTGACGCAGCGGCGGCCGGCGCGCGTTCCGCCACCATCGTGACCTCAGGCTTCAGCGAGTTGCAGGACGCGGAAAGTCAGCGGCTGGCGGTCGAACTGAAAGAGGCGGTGCGTGAAACCGGCCTTGCCGTGACCGGCCCGAATTGCCTCGGCAATCTGAGCGCGGGCGAAAACCTGTTCACCAATATCGATGACCGCATCGTCACCATGGAAGCGGGCCCCGTCGCGATCGCCGGGCAATCCGGCGCGATCGTGATGGCGATCCGGCAGGCGCTGGAAGATCGCGGCGTGGGCGTCGGCTACATGGTCACGACCGGCAACGAGACCGGGCTCGAGACGCCGGACCTGATGGCCTATTTCGCGGCCGATCCTTCGATCCGCGTGATCGTGGTCTATCTCGAAGGCGTGCGAAACACCAAGGTGTTCCGCGAGGCCTGCAAGGCCGCACGCGCCGCCGGCAAGCCCGTGATCGCGCTCAAGCTCGGCGCCTCCGAGGGCGGCCGTGCGGCTGCGATGGCGCATACCGGCGCGCTTGCCGGCTCCATCCAAACCTTCGACGCGATCTCGACCCGCGAAGGCGTGATCCGCGTTCGCGGCCTCGACGAACTGATCGAGACCACCGAATGTTTCGTGCATGCCGAACCGCCGAAGAGCAATCGCCTCGCCGCGGTATCGCTATCGGGCGGCAAGCGCGGCCTGCTGATCGACGCGTTCGATTCAGCCGGGCTCAACTTCGCGCCGCTGAGCGCGGACGCGACCGAGAAACTCACAAAGATGCTCGGACCGGGCAGCATCGTCGGCAATCCGCTCGACGCCGGATTTGCCGCCGTGGTCGATCCATCCGTCTACATGCAGTCGATCAAGATCATGATCGACGATCCCGACACCGATATCGTCATCATCGACGCCGAACTGCCGAAGGCGCCGCATGAACTGCGCGAGCGCAATCTGCGCATCGTCAACGACATGGCGGGCGCCGCCAGCAAGCCCGTGGTCTACATCAGCGCGATGTCGATCGGCTTTACCGAGTTCACCAAGGGCTTGCGCAAGTCGCTGCCGAACATCGCGGTGATGCAGGGCCTCGACCGCGCGGTGGGCGCGATCAAGTCGTTGATCGAATATGCCTCGCTGCGCAAGGTCGTGCCGGAGATCGCGTCGAGTTCGAAGGCTTCCGCCCGTGCCGTGCTGGAGAAGACGCTAAGAAGCGCCAACGGCGCCGCGGCGCTCGACGAAGTCGCCTCGAAAAAACTGCTGAAGGCCTATGGCATTCCCGTCTCAAAGGAAGAGATCGCGCAGACCGCGGCGGACGCGGTGAAGATCGCCAAGAAGATCGGCTTCCCCGTCGTCGCCAAGGTGGTCAGCGCCGAGATCCTGCACAAGTCGGACATTGGCGGTGTCGTGCTGAACATCAACAATGCCGCCGAGGTGAAGAAGGCGTTCAACGACATCACCGCGCGGGTCAAGAAGCTGAAGAACAAGCCGAAGCTCGAAGGCATTCTGATCGCGCAGCAGGTCAAGTCCGACCTCGAACTCGTGGTCGGCGCCTCGCTTGATGCCGAGATGGGCCCCGTGGTGCTGTTCGGTACCGGCGGCGTCGATATCGAACTGATGAAGGACGTGGCGCTTGCCGGCGCGCCGCTCGATGCCGACGAGGCGAAGCAGTTGATCGGCAAGACCAAGGCCGGCGTCAAGATGAAGGGCTATCGCGGCAAGCCCGCGCTGCACGAGGCTTCCGCGGTGAAGGCGCTGGTTGGGCTATCCAATCTGATGGCGGACGCGGGAACCCGCATTGCGTCGATCGACGTCAATCCGTTCCTGATCAACAGCAAGCTCGGCGTCGCCGTCGACGGCCTGATCGTGCTCAACAACGCCGCGGCCAACAAGGCGGCGGGGCATTAGCTTCTCATGTCCCGGACGCGGTGCAGCGTTCTTCACGCTGCTCCGCCGAGCCGGGACCCACTCTCGGTTCAACAAGGTGGACCCCGGCTCTGCAGCGCCATAGTGCGTCGAAGACGCGCGTGAACGCGCTTATGGCGCGCTGCCCTGCGTCCGGGGAACACAAATAAGTTAAAGGCCCGCGCCCCATTGCCGCGCGGTCTGCACCAGCCAGTCGCGGTAGAGCGTCAGCGGCGTGACGCCGGTGAGCCCGCCGCAACCGGCCGAGCTATTGGGCCCGGTCGACCAGCTGACGACGCCGACGATGGCCGGACCTGATTGCTTGTCCTCGAATACCGGCCCACCAGAGTCTCCAGTGCAGGCGCCAAGCCCGTCGCGGGTGCCCTGGCTCACGGGATCGACTAGCCGAATCTGCAGCGTCCCCGGCCTGCCGGTTGCGACCAATCCGGCGGCGCGGATGGTGCCGCCGCTCTTGCCGTCGCCGCGCGTCGTGACGCCGATGCCGGCGATCGTAAAGCGGCTGCCGACGATGATGGGAATATTGGGCATGCCGAGCGTCGACGGCGTCTTGCCTTTGACGGCTGAATCCAATTGCAGCAGTGCCACATCGGCCGTCGCCCGGTGCGCCAGCATCGCCTGCATCTTGAAGCCGGGATGAATGGCGACGCTCTTGACGTCCTGCAACGACGGCTGCTTGTCGGCGCCATATTCGACGATCTTGTAATCGGCACCGGGCTGCACGCAGTGTGCCGCGGTCAGCACGATTTTGGGCGCGATCACCGCGCCGGTGCAGAAATTGCCGCGGGAACCGACAATGGTGACGACCGAACGACCGACGCCGTCGGCAGATGGCGCGCCACCTCCCACGATGGCGTAAGCGGGCGCGACCACTAGCAGCGCAAGACTGGCAATTATTCGAGCGAGGACTTTCATGGCCGCATGCAATACCCCGCCCAACCGACATCGCCAAGCCGCGGATCGGACTGGCCCCGAAGGGCATTCCGTGTTAGCCGCTCCCCCGTCGCGTATTGATATGGCGGGGAAATAATGGTCGAGGCGGTGATCTGGGATTTCGGCGGGGTGCTGACCACTTCGCCGTTCGAGGCATTCTCGCGGTTCGAGACCGAACGCGGGTTGCCCGCCGACATCATCCGGCGCACCAACGCGGCCAATCATCTGGAAAACGCCTGGGCGAAATTCGAACGCGCCGAAGTCGACATCGAAGCCTTCGATGCGCTGTTCGCGACGGAATCGAAGGCGCTGGGCGCCGAGGTCCGCGGCAGGGATGTGTTGCCTCTGCTCTCGGGCGATCTGCGCCCCGAAATGGTCGAGGCGCTCAAACGCGTGAAGGCCAAATTCAAGACCGGCTGCATCACCAACAATCTTCCGGCCAACGCGATCGGGAGCCGCAGCGGCCGGTCGCTCTATCTCGCCGAGGTCATGGTGCTGTTCGATCACGTCATCGAGTCCGCCAAGATCGGCCTGCGCAAGCCCGACCCGCGCATCTACCAGATGATGATCGAGACGCTGCAGGTCGATCCCAAAAACTGCGTCTATCTCGACGATCTCGGCGTCAACCTGAAGCCGGCGCGGCAGATGGGCATGACCACGATCAAGGTGCTCAATGCGGCGCAGGCGATCACGGAGCTTGAGGCCGCGACCGGGCTCACATTGCGCTAGGCGGAATTAGCCGAATTTGCCGTCTCCGTATGACCAAACGAGGCTTGTTCTTTGCCGGGAACGCAGGCAGAACACTCTGAAATCCAGTGAATTTCGGAGTTGAAACCCGTGGCTGAAAAAGGGCCGACCGCCTCGATCGAGGCAGTGGAAAGCGGCCTCGCCGCGCAGGGCTATATTGCGAGCCGGCAGATCGCGACCGCGGTCTATCTATCGCAACAAATAGAAAAACCCATCCTGGTCGAAGGTCCCGCCGGCGTCGGCAAGACCGAGCTTGCGAAGGCAATCGCGGCGTGGCGCGGGCTGAAGATGATCCGCCTGCAATGCTACGAGGGCCTGGACGAAGCCAAGGCGCTCTATGAGTGGAAATACGCCAAGCAGCTTCTGTACACGCAGATCCTGAAGGACAAGCTCGGTGAAGTGCTCGGCGGCGCCGAAACGCTGCATGACGCGCTGGCGCAATTGCATGATTTCGGCGACGTGTTCTTCTCCAAGGAATTCGTCGAACCGCGGCCGCTGCTGCAGGCACTGGAACAGCCGGCCGGCTGCGTGCTCTTGATCGACGAAATCGACAAGTCGGATGCCGAATTCGAATCGCTGCTGCTGGAAATCCTCAGCGACTTCCAGGTCACGATTCCGGAACTTGGCACCGTTACCGCGGTCGCCGCGCCGACCGTGATCCTGACCTCGAACAGCGAACGCGATCTCGGCGACGCGCTGAAGCGGCGCTGCCTCCATTTGCACATCGGCTTCCCCGAACAGAAGCTGGAGGAGCGCATCGTCGAAAGCCGGGTGCCCGGCATCTCGCAGACGCTGCGCAAGCAGATGGTCGGCTTCATCCACGAGGTTCGCTCGCTGGACCTGAAGAAACTGCCGTCGGTGAGCGAGACGATCGATTGGGCACGGGTGCTGGTGCTGTTGCAGGCGCCCGAACTCGGCAGCGAGATCGTCAAGGATACGCTCAACGTGCTGCTGAAGTACGAGGCGGATATCGAGGCCACACTGCCCCAGGTATCCACCTTCATCGCCAAGACATCGCGGCAGAGCGTCGTCTTCGGATAAAGCGGATGAGAGAAAACCTGCATCGCTTCTTTCGTGCGGCGCGGGGCGCAGGCGTCAGGCTCTCGCCGGCCGAAAGCATCGATGCGATGCGCGCGGTTTCCAAGGTCGGCTTCACCGACCGCACCGTGCTGCGCGACACCTTCCTCCTCACGCTCGCCAAGACCCAGGACGAGAAGAAGGCGCTCGGCGCGTGCTTTGATCTGTTCTTCGATCAGCCCGAACCGTCGCAGCCGCCGCCCGAAGACAGCGAGACGGATAAGTCCGACACGCAAGACCCCGGTGCGGCATCCGACACGCAAGGCGACGCCGATGGCGGCGACCAGGCCCAGGATCTCGGCCAGCTTGCGCAGATGCTGCTGTCACAGGACCGCAACGCGATGGCGGCTGCCATCGCCAACGCTTCGAATGCCGCATATTTGTCCGACATCCGCTACTTCACGCAGCGCGGCATCTTCTCCGGCCGCGTCCTCGACCAGATGGGCATCCAGCGCCTGCGCGACGACCTCGACGCACTGACGGCGACCAACCCCGCCCTCGCGGAACGGCTGCAGGCGGCGCTGGACGGCTTACGTGACACCGTGCGCGAGACCGTCTCGCAGGCCTTGATGCTGTATGGACGCGAGGAAGCCGAGAACCTGCGCAACGAGATTTTGCGCAACGCACCGCTGTCGCGGATCGAGCCGCGGCAGGTCGCGCAGATGCGGGTTCTGATCCGCCAGATCGCGCGCCGCCTGCGCGAGCGTTACAGCAAGCCGCGCAAGCGCCAGCGCCGCGGCCATCTTGACGTGCGCCGAACCATCCGGCGCAACGCCGCATGGGGCGGCGTGCCGTTCCTCACCGCCTGGAAACGACGCCACCGCGACAAGCCGAAGATCATCGCGCTGTGCGACGTTTCCGGTTCGGTGGCGCGGGTGTCGGATTTCTTCCTGCTGCTGATCCACAGCCTGCACGAAGTGGTCTCGGATGTCCGCTCGTTCGCCTTTTCCGGACATTTGATCGAGGTCAGCGACATCCTGGAATCCAAGTCGCCGGAAGAGGCGATGGCCGAGATCATGTCCAAGGTCGGCTTCGGGTCGTCGGATTACGGTAATTCCTTTGCCGATTTCGAGCACGAATGGATGAACGCCATCACGCCGCAGACCACGGTGATCATTTTGGGCGATGCCCGCAGCAACAACCTCGATCCGCGCGCGGATATCCTGCGCCGTATCGGCGAGCGATCGAAGCGGCTGGTGTGGCTCAATCCCGAAGGGCGCATGGCCTGGGGCTGGGGCGACTCGGAAATGCCGCGTTATTCGACCTTCTGCACTGTGGTGCGGCAATGCGCGACCGCGCAACAGTTGGAACGCGCAGTGTCGGATATCGTGGCAAGTTACCAGTAGTTCCACCCTCGGACGCCGGAATCCTGTATTGTTCGTCTCGCGCACCCGATTCCCGCCTGTTCACCCCGTTTTGAAGCCGATATGGAAGCAGCCCTTAACCGCAAGCCGGACAAAGCCCCTGACGCGTTGTCCGTGCTGAACTCCGTGTTCGGCCTGCCGGCCTTTCGGGGCGAGCAGGAAAAGATCGTCCGTCACGTCACGGACGGTGGCAACTGCCTGGTGCTGATGCCGACCGGCGGCGGCAAGTCGCTGTGCTATCAGCTGCCGTCATTGTTGCGCGCAGGCTGCGGCATCGTGGTGTCGCCGCTGATCGCATTGATGCGCGACCAGGTCGCCGGCCTGCTCGAAGCCGGCGTCAAGGCCGCGGTGCTGAATTCGACGCTGTCGTATGAGGAAACCAATGCCGTCGAACAGCGGCTACTGGCCGGCGATCTCGACGTGCTTTACGTCGCGCCCGAGCGGCTGTTGACGCCGCGCTGTCTCGGCCTGCTTGCGCGCGCCAAGATCGCGCTGTTTGCAATCGACGAGGCGCATTGCGTGTCGCAATGGGGGCACGACTTCCGCCCCGAATATATTGGTCTATCCGTCATATCAGAGCGTTTCCCCGATGTGCCGCGCATCGCGCTAACCGCCACCGCCGATGACCTCACGCGCCAGGAGATCGCCGAGCGGCTCAAACTTACCGATGCGCCGCGCTTTGTCGCCAGTTTCGACCGCCCGAATATCCGCTATGAGATCGTTGACAAGCAGAACGCGCCCGCCCAGCTCAAGGCCTTCATCAGCGAGCGACATGCCGGCGACGCCGGCATCGTCTATTGCCTGTCGCGCGCCAAGGTCGAGGACACCGCCGCGGCATTGAACAAGGCCGGCGTGCCGGCGCTGCCGTATCACGCCGGCCTCGACGCCGGTCTGCGTTCCCGCAACCAGGATCGCTTTATCAACGAAGACGGTGTCGTGATCGTCGCCACCATCGCGTTCGGCATGGGCATCGACAAGCCCGACGTGCGCTTCGTCGCGCATCTCGATTTGCCGAAGAGCATCGAGGCCTATTACCAGGAGACCGGGCGCGCGGGCCGCGACGGCAAGCCCTCCAGCGCCTGGATGGCCTATGGCCTGTCCGACATCGTGCAGCAGCGCCGCATGATCGACGAATCCACCGGCTCGGACGCATTCAAGCGCGTGTCGGTCGGCAAGCTCGATGCGCTGGTCGGCCTCGCCGAGACCGCGGGCTGCCGGCGCAGCCGTCTGCTCGGCTATTTCGGCGAAGCGGTCAGCACCGGCAATTGCGGCAATTGCGATAATTGTCTTTCACCGCCACAGCTTCTCGACGGCAAGGTGATCGCGCAGAAAATATTGTCCTGCGCCTATCGCACCGGACAGCGCTTCGGCGCCATGCACCTGATCGATGTGCTGGTCGGCCGCATGACCGAGCGTGTCACGCAATTCGGCCATGACAAGATATCCGTGTTCGGCATCGGCGCCGAACTCAACGAGAAGCAATGGCGCGCCGCGATCCGGCAAGTCGTCGCCATGGGCCACCTCCACGCCGACAGCGAAGCCTTTGGCGCCTTGAAGCTGACGGAAAGCGCGCGCGGCGTGCTGAAAGGTGAGACCGAGGTGATGTTGCGCGAGGCGCCCGCCGGCACCCGCGTTCGCGCCAGCCGAACCA
The DNA here is from genome assembly GCF_018130145.1 of Bradyrhizobium sp. AUGA SZCCT0176. Taxonomy (GTDB): domain Bacteria; phylum Pseudomonadota; class Alphaproteobacteria; order Rhizobiales; family Xanthobacteraceae; genus Bradyrhizobium. The sequence goes on from NZ_JAFCMB010000012.1 coordinate 128,319, forward strand.
AATCAAGGCGCGGCGATCTGGCGCCGCGGGCTACCGGAGAAGGTGCGCCCGCCGATGCAGGCCTGCAGGCCGCGCTGCGGGCCTGGCGCTCCGAGATTGCGCGCAAACGCGGCGTGCCGGCCTATGTCGTGCTGCACGATTCGACCATCGACGGCATCGCCGCTTCACGCCCGGCGACGCTGAACCAACTGCGTAACATCCCCGGCATCGGCGACAAGAAGCTCGAGCACTATGGCGACGAGTTGATCGCGCTGGTGAAGGCCGCCGAGCACTAAGCACTCACCGCCGCGTTAGCCATTGCGGAACGTGTAGGCGTACCCGTTGATCGCGGGCGCGCCGCCGAGATGGGCGTACAGCACCTTCGATCCCTTGGGAAAATAGCCCTTGTTCACGAGATCGATCATGCCCTGCATGGATTTTCCCTCGTAGACCGGGTCGGTGATCATGCCTTCGAGCCGCGCGCAAAGCCGGATTGCTTCCTTGGTCTCTTCCGAGGGAACGCCATAGGCGGGATAGGCGTAGTCTTCGATCAGCACAACGTCGTCCTCGACGATCTCCTTGCCCAGTTCAACCAGGGAAGCCGTGTTGCGGGCGATGTCGAGCACCTGGGCCTTGGTCTGATCGGGCGTGAACGAGGCGTCGATGCCGATCACCTTGCGCGCGCGGCCGTCCTTGGCAAATCCGACCAGCATGCCTGCATGGGTCGAGCCGGTGACGGTGCAGACCACGATGTAATCAAAGGCGAAGCCGAGTTCCTTTTCCTGGGCGCGGACCTCTTCAGCGAAACCGACATAGCCGAGCCCACCATATTTGTGCACGGACGCACCGGCCGGGATCGCATAGGGCTTGCCGCCCTTGGCCTTCACGTCTGCGATCGCCTCTTCCCAACTCTGGCGAATGCCGATGTCAAAACCTTCATCCACCAGCTGGACGTCGGCGCCCATCACGCGGCTGAGCAGGATGTTGCCGACGCGGTCGTAGACGGCGTCTTCATGCGGCACCCAGCTTTCCTGCACCAGGCGGCATTTCATACCGATCTTGGCCGCGACTGCGGCGACCATGCGGGTGTGATTGGATTGCACGCCGCCGATCGAGACCAGCGTATCGGCGTTGGATGCGATCGCGTCGGGCACGATGTATTCGAGTTTGCGCAGCTTGTTGCCGCCGAACGCCAGTCCCGAATTGCAGTCCTCGCGCTTGGCGTAGAGCTCGACCTTGCCGCCGAGATGCTGCGTCAGCCGCTCCAGCTTCTCGATGTGGGTCGGCCCGAATGTCAGCGGATAGCGTTCGAATTTTTCCAGCATGCGTCATCCCCGTTGATGTCTGATCTTGCGGGAACGCCTATCATCAGACGACGGAAAGGTGCTCTCTAAGTTGTCACCATATTTCGGCTGATTGGTTGCCAAGATCGTCCAGAATGTTAGTTTTCGTCCAGCATCTGGCTTATTTATGAAAGATTCTTCCGTGAGCAACCGACTGGACCGCATCGACCTCAAGATGTTGCGTTTGCTGCAGAATAATGGGCGGTTCAGCAATGCCGAACTGGCCGAAGCGGTCGGGGTCAGCCCGGCTACCTGTCATCGCCGCACCCAGCGCCTGCTCGACGACGGCTTTGTCAGCGCGGTCCGCGCCATGGTGGCGCCGCGCAAGGTCGGCAAGGGCGCGCTGGTCATGGTCGGCGTCGTGCTCGACCGCTCCACGCCGGAAAGTTTTGCGTCGTTCGAGCGGGCGATTGCGCAACTGAAATTCGTTCTCGACTGCCATCTGGTGGCCGGCGATTTCGATTATTTCCTCAAGATCCGCGTCGGCGACATGGAAGATTTCAACCGCATCCATGGCGAGCAGCTGATCGCGCTGCCCGGCGTGCGCCAGACGCGAACCTTCTTCGTCATGAAGGAAGTCGTCGACAACGCGCCGCTGGATTTTTGAGAAGGCGTTTTGGCGAGGAGCGGATCACTCGTTTGATTTTTTCGCGCTCGCGCTCTGTTCGGTCGCCGTGCAGGAAATCAGCAGCGTGAACGCCCTTGCATTGCGCGCGATGTCGGACGTCTTCAGCTCGGCCTTTGCCTCGACGGCGGTCTGGTAGGGCACGACGCTGTTGTCCAGGAAGTCCCGCAGCGCGCCGGTCTTGATCGCGAAATTGATGTTCTCGGGGATGTTGCCGGTGGCCCTGGCAACTTTCAACGCATTGAGTTTTGCTGCCACCATTCCGGCGATCGTGCCGCTGGTGTCCAGCAGCGGCCCGCCACTGTTGCCGGGCTGAACCGCCGCGCTGATCTGCAGGAAGCGGGTATCGTTCATGATGCCGCTCAGGGAACTTACAATCCCGGTGGTTACCGTGAAATCGGAGGACAACAGGCCGTGGAACGGATAGCCGATGGCAACGACGGTGTCGCCCGAATGGATCGCCTTGCCCCGAATTGTCGCCACTTCCTTGAAGGCGCTCGGCGCCTGCAGCAGTGCGAGATCGTTGGTTTCATCGCTCGAAACGAGACGCAGCTTGAGCGGAGCCTCGCCGGTCAAATTTCCGAGGATGTCGCCAACGCAGCCATTGATCACGTGCTGATTGGTGACAACGTGCCCGGTGGCGCTGACGACGAAGCCGGTACCCGTTTGGTTGACAGACCTGCCGCCCTTCGGCGGCGCTGCGTTCGGTTGTGCCGGCCCGGCCGCCGCGACTTGCTTCGGGGCGACCGCGAACTCGCCGGCGGCAGCAACGCCGCCTTTCTTGACGGTAGCCACGCAATTGGCGAGCGCGGGCAACAATTGCGCGGTCTGATCGAGCTTGAACTGGAAAAGCTGCCCTTGCGTAAAGGCCGTCATCGTCTTGGCCTTGCGGAATTGCGCAATGAGCGCCGAGTTATCCGGCATCGGCACCTGGAGCAGCTTGTCGGAGAGCGGAACGCCATGGACATTGAACGGCGTCTGACCATCAAACGTCAGGACAATCGGAAATGCCTGTCCGTTCGCAAACGCCCATCCTTCGCGGGCAAACCCCAGACTCCATCCCGCTTTATTGTCGATCGTGACGGCAAAATAGATGCCGCTGGCGTATTGCGCCCCCGCAGCGCAATGCGTGAAAGCGCCGCTCTGGTCGTGGGTATAGGCTCCGCCCTTCCAGTTACCGACATTGATCGTGCCATAGGGGCCGCGGGCATCCGAGGTTGAAAGCGTCGCAATCAGGCAGAACGCGGCAACAATTCCTTTGATTGCAAATTTCATTTCAATCCACTCAAATGAGCGTCCATCATAAGAGGCGTTGAAATCAAACCGCAAGCGCCCGCGCCGCGTCACCGCGACCGGCGCGCGGAGTGCAGTCCAAAGCCCCGCATGTTCCTATTTTGTTCTTTCAACTCCCGCGTGTCAATCCGGAAATTGGCCGCCTACAAGGCACAGCGTCCTACTTCGCTTCGCTCGCCTTTATTCCCGAGCTTTCAACGAGCTTTGCCACCCGTGGCAGGTCGGCGGCGAACAGGCGCGCATGGGCCTCGGGCGTCAACTCGTTCTCAGGAAATGGCAGGGTGCCGAGTTGCGTCAGCTTCTCCAGCAGCACCGGGTCAGCCAGCGCCTTGCGGAGCGCCGAGTTCAGCGCGCCGACGGTCTCCTTGGGCGTGCCCTTGGCCACGTAGAGCCCATGCCACATCGTGTAGCTGACCTCGGGCATGCCGAGTTCGGCGGTGGTCGGCACGTCTTTCAACTGTTCAAGCCGCTTTGGCGACGTAATGGCGATGCCGTGCAGCGTTCCGGCCTGAATCTGCGGCAACGCATTGGTCACCTGATCCCACAGCAGATCGATCTGCCCGGCCAGCATATCGCCAATGGCCGGACCTGACCCGCGATAAGCCACGACGGTCGGTTTGAAGCCGAGCACATTGCCCATCATCACTGCGCACAAATGACTGTTGGTGCCGATGCCACCATGCGCGAAGTTCGCCTTGTCGCCCTGCGCCTTGATCCACGCCACATAATCCTTGGGTCCCGCGCCGGGAATAGACTTGCGGCCGATCAGGACCATCGGCGCGTTGTTGACGAGGCCGACCGCCTCGAATGCGGTTGCCGTGTCGTAGCGCAGATTGATGAACAGGCTGGGCGCCGCCAGCAGCGCGACGTGATTGATCAGGATGGTGGAGCCGTCAGGCGCCGATCGGGCAACACGGTCGTTGGCCAGCGTGCTGCCGCCTCCGACCACGTTCTCGATGATGACAGTCTGGCCAAGCGTGCCCGACATCCGCTCGCCGATGAGACGTGCCACGGTATCGGTGCCGCCGCCTGCCGCATAAGGCACCACCAGCGTGATAGTCTTGGAGGGCGATTGCGCTTGGGCCTGCGGCACAAGCGCGCCAAGCAAGAGGCCAAAGCCCGTAAGCGCGCTTCTAAAAAGCCGATCGATCACAACGGCGTCCTCCCTGGTTTTTCTTGTCATGCCGCATGTTTGCGGTCGTGCACGCGCTTGCGAAGCCGCACTGCAGCAAGCAGCGCCGCCTCGCATGGCGTCAGATCATGCTGATTGTGCGTCAGCAAATCAAATACAAAGCGATGCGGGAATTCCTAGTGCGCCGGGCTCAATGTCGGGCGCTGATAGCGAAGCCATATGACGGCGGCGGCGGCGGCCAGCATCAGGAGAACCGAAAACCAGTTGAGCGGATGCCAGCCCCAGCGATCCTGCAGAAACCCAGCCATGAAGCTCGACGTCGCGGTCGTGCTGAAAACCAGGAGATCGTTGAGCGCCTGGGTCTTGCCGCGCTCGCTCGGGCGGTAGCAGGTCGTCACGACAGTAGTGGCGCCGACGAACAGGAAATTCCAGCCGACGCCGTTGACGGTGAGCGCGATCCGGAAATTCCATTCGCTCAGCCCGGCGAGCGCGGCAGCAACGCCGGCCAGCATCAGCATGACGCCCCAGGCCATCACAGTCGTGGCGCCGTACCGGTTGATCAGATTGCCGGTGAAGAACGACGGCACGAACATGCCAAGCACATGCATGAAGATGACCCAGTGGGCTTCCGCGTGCGGAAACCCGCAGCCGACGATGGCCAGCGGCGAAGCGCTCATGATGAAGGACATCGTGCCGAACGCCAGCATGCCGGCGATGACTGAGGCGATGAAGCGCGGCTGGCTGGCAATCACCCACAGCGGACGCGGAGGCGCTGAAGAGACGGCTGTACCCTCGGCAGCGGCCGAAGCCGCGACCGAGGGGAAGGTGATGAAGGACATCACCGCAAAGACGATCACATGCAGACCGAGAATGGCGGCATAGGTCGCAAGATACAGCGGCATCACCAGATCATGCGTCACGCGCACGAGGCTGGGGCCGATGACCGCAGCGGCGACGCCGCCGGCCGTGACCCACGAAATCGCCTTGGCACGGTAATGGATCGGCACCAGTTCCGCCGCGGCAAACCGGTACATCTGCAGGCAGGCTACCGCGTAGCCGAGGATGAGACCGCCGGCACACATGACGGCAAAGTTCGCGGTGTATAGTCCGGTGCACATGATGATGGCGCCGGCCATGCCGAACAGCGAGCCGACGCGAAAGCCGATGCTGCGGCCGACCCGCTGCATGAGGAGCGCCGCCGGGAATACCCAGATCATGACGCCGAGGTGCTGCATCGTGACCGGCAGGTTGGCGAACTCTGGATGGTGATAGAAGGTGATGACGGACAGCCCCGTCGCCGCAAACATCATGGTGTTGCAGGACTGGCCGACCGCCTGGCAACAAGCCAGCAGCAGGAGATTGCGACGTGCGCGCCGGTCGAGGTCCTGCGCGGGATCCGCTTCCGGCTTGAGTCCTGATTGGGGGTTCAGTGCGTCCATTATTGTTCTTGCCCAACTGACCTCGGGGCGCCGCGCGTGACTGCCCGTCACCTTCTCTAGGAAAAACGACTGTTTCTCAAGGGCCGGGTGGAAGATTTTGCTGCCTGCAGCCGCATGGGAGGCATGAAAATCCCTTCGGCGTTGCTGCCCCCGCGAAATCGCGTAAGCTCCGTGGCAGGGGAAACGAATGTCCGATGATCTGAAATTCACGGTCCAGCGCCCGCCGGCCTATGGCGAATTGACCGACGTGCTGCCCGGATTGTTCTGGGTGCGGCTGCCGATGCCGACGATTCCCAATCACGTCAATTGCTGGCTGCTCGACAACGGTCCGGGATGGACGCTGGTCGATTGCGGGCTGAACACCGACGACACGTTTGAGATCTGGGACAGGCTCTGGCGCGGGCTATTGCGCGCCCGTCCGTTGCAGAACCTCACCTTCACGCATGCCCATCTCGATCATTTCGGCCTCGCCGGATATCTGGTGAAGGAAATGAAATGCACGGTGCGCATGCCGCTCGCCGAATGGCTCAGCGGCTGGAAGATGTGGCATGAGCGCGAAGAGGCTCCGGACGAGCATTTTGCCGCCTTCATGACGCGGAACGGCGCTTCCGACGAGGACGCTGCCGGGATCATCCAAGCGCAGCGCCCATCGAAATATCTTGGCCTGCGGCCGCCGCGCGAATTCATTCGCATCCGGGACGGCGATGTGATCGCCATGGGGCAGCGCGAGTGGCTGACGATCACGGCGGGCGGCCATTCGCCCGAACATGCGATGTTCTATTGCGAGAGCGACAAGCTCCTGATCGCCGGCGACCAGATCCTGTCGCACATGGCGCCGTCGGTGATCGTGCCATCGGCGCAGCCGGAAGCCAACCCGATGAAGGAGTACCTGGAAGCGCTGACGCGGCTCGAGGCGCTATCACCGGATACGCTGGTGCTGCCGTCGCACGGCCTGCCGTTTCGCGGACTGCATGCCCGGCTCGCCCAGCTGCGCGAACATCACCAGGCGCGGCTCGACGACGCGGCATCCGTCGTGTCAGGCAAGACGAATGCGTTTGCGATTGCGCAGGAAGTATTCCCGCGGGTGCTGTACGCCAATCCGCGCCATGCTTTTGGCGAGTCGCTTGCGCATCTGAACATGCTGGCTTCGATTGGCAGATTGACGCGCGATGTCGATGCTAATGGTGCGATCACCTTCGCACCGGCGTAACACAACGTGCCATCAACACCCGAACCGAATCCTTCCAACCCATCAGCCGGCCTGCTCCACTCGAAGGGGTGGCAGATCGCGATGATCGGGCTGGGCACGGCGACGGCGCAGCTCGACACGTCAGTCAATATTGCCTTCCCTGCCATCACCCGCGGCTTCGAACTTTCGATCGGCGACATCCAGTGGGTGGTGATCTGCTACGTCTTGACCTACGCCAGCCTGCTGTTGGCGCTCGGGCGCATCGGCGACACCATCGGTCACGCGGTCGTCTACCGGGCCGGCCTGATCTGCAGCGCGGTGGCGTTGCTTCTGGTCAGCTGTGCGCCCGGCTACGGCGCGATGCTGGTGTTTCGCTGCCTGCAGGGGATCGGCGCGGCACTTGTGATGAGCTGCGGCGTGGCACTGGTGACGTCGCTCTACGGCGAGGAGCGACGCAGCCGGGCGCTCGGTGTTTACACGATGATGATGGCATTGGGCTGGATGCTCGGTCCCCTGCTCGGCGGCGCTTTGACGGCGATCTGGGATTGGCCGGCGGTGTTCTGGTTCCGAATTCCGATCGCGATCGCGGCACTGCTGCTGTTGCGCGGCCTGCCCGCGGCCCCGCCGCGCCTGACAAGCGAACGCTTTGACATTCCAAGCGGCATCGCATTGGCGCTGGGCCTGGTGACCATGCTGATGGCGATCAACCGCGTCAGAGAGTTCTCCGCCGTCTGGCTCGGATTGCTATCCGTCGTGGCGTTTGCAGGCTTTGCCTTCCGCCAGTCCCGCGCGGAGCGACCGATCATCGCAATGGACATTCTCAAACTGCCGGGCTTTGCGCTGCTCAACTTTGTCAGCGTGCTGGCCAATCTCGCAGCCTTTTCGGTCTGGCTGCTGGTGCCCTATTATCTGGCGCGAATGCCCGGTTACACGCTGACGGAGGGCGGCGCCATCCTGGCCGCTGGCGCGGCCGGCGCTGCACTGGCAGCGCCGATCGGCGGTCGCCTCACCGGGCGGCTCTTCTCATCGGAGCGACTGGCCATCGCAGGTGCCGCCATCATTGGCGCCGGGCTTCTGCTGCTGGGCGCATGGACGGCGCAGACCCCGACTGCACTGCGGGTGACGGGGCTGATCGTGCAAGGTATCGGCCTCGGCCTGTTCCAGCTCGCCTATTCTGATATCGTGACTGCAACACTTCCGCTGACGGAGCGCGGCGTTGCGGGCAGCCTTGCGCTCCTCACGAGAACGCTGGGCACCGTGACCGCGGCGTCGGTTTTCTTTCTGGTGTTCGAAATCCTGCAAGCGACGCATGGCTTCTTTGAAGCCTTCCAGCAGACGTTTCAGCTGGCAGCGGTACTGGCATTTGTCGCGGCGGGGCTGTTGACGCTTGCACCGCGCAAGATCGGCAAGGCGTAGGCCACGCTCAATCCGGCGACACCAGCAGCCACGCCAAATAGCCGTAATAGCCGGTCGCGCCCAGCGCGATTGCGAGCGCAAGGCCGGCGATGATATCGGTCGTGGCAGACTTCGACGCCTTCATCCGCCAATAAGACGAATGCTCCGGCGTTGGTTCCTCGGCATTGCCTGCGCATCGCGGAAGAATCAGCCCGCCGTCGCTGCTCCGCAGCTATGGCGCGGCACCCACTGTCGCTTGCGCTCATCGCGGGCATGCCGCGCCGAAGCGAAGGCGGCTGGCGGAGGGAGAGGAACTGGGATCGAACCTTCTCCAAGCAGCCTAGAGTAGCCCATAGGATGATCCAAGCGGGCCGTTGTGGGCCAGAGGTGCCTTGTCCAGTCCGCCCCCGCCCAGACTCAGCCCAAGAGATGGGCTGAAACGGCCCGATAGCCTGCGGGGGGGGCGGACCCAGGAAGCCAGCGGCTTAGCTCCCGGGCATCGACTTTGGAGACCCCAAGCCCTTCCCGAGCTTTCCGATTGGCCTGACCAGCGCTCCCCCGGTGGCGGGATCAGGCGGCGCATCGAGCGAATGGAGGCTGCCCTCCGACCTTTGGTTCCCTTTTTGGATCGCGGCCATCAGACTCTGATCAAGTGCCCAGGAGCGGCCTTTATCAGACGGCACGAGACAAGGCTCGGCCGCTCTCCTAGACCACCACGGAGCACGGGGCCACACGGCCCCTCTGCGGGGAACCATGGAGACCCGGTAAAATTTCTGTAAATCGTAAAATTCCACTTGCCTCGTCGGGCAAATCACTGGTTTATGAAGCGCTGGTCTAGCAGTCGCATACGGAGCCAGCTCAATGTCTGAACATCTCGATAGGTCTTCAGAATTAGTCGAAATATCCAAACTCAACGGCAGCTTCAAAAGGAACTATGGAACATTAATCGGCGCTTATCTGTATTTGCGCTCCGTCAATGCCGCGCGCGGACAGTCTTTCTTTTGGACCGGGTTGGCCTCGGTGGCTTTTTCCGTTGCGCTTGCCTGGCTGGCGAAGCACGGCTTGGCTTGGTTACGCGTCGGATGAGTGATTTCACCAGCGCTTCGAAACTTGCAAAACTCTCCGGTCCACGACGCACGCGAGCCATTTCCGTAAATCTCGTTAACGATCCCGTCATGTCCGTGGTTCGAAGCAAAAGATAGTCGAGCACAGCTTCATTCCGCTCTCCCAATCTGACCGCGATGATCCACCCTTCAGGCGTACCGACCCGACGCTTGATGGACCAATGCGGTGCGAACGTTTCCTGCTCTCCACCACGCCACCGCGCCAAGAAAAAGGACACACCCTCCTTATTCACGACCAAGCAATCCGAACCGCTATCGAATGCGAAGCGGACGAATGCGTTTCGAAACGCATCTGCTAACTGCGCGGCAAGCCCAGCAAACAGGTCGAGCCACCGTTGCCGGGTATCGATGTGGTTGCAGTCCCGCTTGGACGTATAGCCCACGAGGCCATACGCTTGGCGCAGGCTGCCGAAATGATCAATGTAGGTTTTAGCGCAGGGAACGCCCACGGTTGCGTTGATAATTGCTGGACTAAGGCGCCCTCGCTTCAGCAGCGTTCGACGCAGGCGCGTCAACATCTCTGCCTCCGAAATATCAACGCGGCGATCTAAGATCGTCTTCTTTACCTTGAAGAACACCTCTGGCTGAACAATCGGTTCGAGACAGCCCTCGCTCCTGATCCAGAGATCTGGCGGGTTGCGTACCTTCTTCTCTCGTAGCTTGAACGATTGACGGTTGTAGACGAGATTTCCGATGTAGTTTTCGTTCCTGAGAATTCTACCTATTTGAGCGCGATTCCATGCCTCTTTCGAGTTAGTGGGTATGGATTTCCGATTGAGTTCTCGCGCAATGGCCGTTTCGGACTTCAACTCCAGGAATTGCTGGAAGATCCACCTCACCACCCCGACCTCGTCGGCTGCGCCGGGCCTCAGTCTGATATGGTCGGTGATGAGATACTTGCGGTCGCCATCGTTCAGTACCCCCTTTGACTGCAGCTTCTCATCGACCAATTCTCGCCGCAGAGCGTAGCCTCTCGGGGCGCCGAACCTGAATCCCATTCGCACGAAGCGGCAGACACCCGCGTGCACTTTTACAGATAGCTCGCGGCTATATTCTGCTGCCATCACCCTCTTAAGGTTCTTGACGATGCTTGAGAGCATGCTGCCATCATTGTCGAACTGCTCGGCGCAATACGCTACTTTAATGCCTGCTTTTTTACAGACGTACTCGTAGTGAGCGCTTTCATCAACGTCCTGGAAGCGTCCCCATCGACTTACATCGTATACAAGTACGTGCGCAAAGTCGGCGTGCCCGCTGCTAACGTCATCGAGCAGCTGCTTCAAGCCAGGCCTGTTTTTTAGCTGAAGTCCGCTTTCACCTTCGTCGGGGTAGGTTCGAACAATCGTCAGATCATGAGCATGCGCATATGCCCCTATGACAGCGGCCTGATTCTGAATAGAATATCGCTGCTTGTCGGTGGACATGCGAACATACTGTGCGGCACGATGGCCGCTTTGTGATCTCGGAAATTGGACGTTTCGAACCACGAGCGCATTGGCTGCCATTGTATGGCTCTGCTTTGCAAAATCGCCGTCGGCACTCTGCACCGTGGCGGAATGGCGTTTCCTGGCCGTTATGAAATCGCGCCAATATTGACCTCAGTTAGTGCTAGTCTTTCGGAATATTGGAGGCATCAATGTCAGACCAGGCTGTCGAAATTCTCATCACCAACGCGATCCACACGGCCTTCATAAAGTATCCCGAGGGTGATGGTGGCCCGAACCTCGACTATGAGTGGATCGCGCCGGACCAGAGCACTCACATCGCCAGAGCGATCCTTCAGGATCTCGCGGCCAACGGATACCAGATTGTGAAAAAGGTTGCCGGTGCCCGTTAAAAATGAAAATGCCAAGATTACGGCCGGTGCCATCACTGCCGTTATTATCGTCGCCTTTCTTGCGGTGATTGCCCTCGGCTTTCTTTGGATACCGCCCCCACTATAAATGCGGGTAGGTTGGCTGGCAGCGCCTCGAGCACGAAGACATGATGCCGGCGAACCGCGACCATCCCCGCCGCCGGCGTCGCGCGCGCGGAAACTTGAACCATTTCGCTGCCAGCCACAGTTCACGGATCGGCCGGCCGAACACCCGCACCGCCGCGCCACAGCCACAGAAGGCACGTGAGGGGCATCCTGCCGGATGGGCGACGATTTAAGCGGCAACGCGCTGCAACGGCTCACCGGCGCCCCTGACCGCGCTGACGGCCCGCGATTCAGCCGCTTCTTCACGGTATAGAGTTCGGAATTCTCGATCGCGGCAGGAGCAGCAGCCACAGGCGCCGGCGTCTTTGAAATGAGACTTGCAGCCATAGGTTCTCACGCGCGAAAGCACGTCCTCTGCGTCAAGAGAGTAGGATTTTTGCGAACTGGGGGTTTTCTCGGGGAGGTTGTTGATGCTAGGACCGTCCCCTTATGGGAATGGTCAGATTTCTTTTGGCGCTATGCGTGGTTGTGACTCACTCACCGGGGAGCACAATTTTTGGGTTCACGATGATGAACGGCATTACTGCTGTTCAGTGCTTCTACGTGATCTCAGGTTTCCTGATCACGATGATCCTCAACGAACGTCCGGAATACCAGAGCCTCGGCAACTTCTATCTAAGCCGGTATCTCCGCCTTTGGCCCGTCTATATCCTGGTCGCCGGTCTGACGCTTTTCTTCTTTCAGCAGCCCACATTTTTCTCTCAACTTCCTGCGCTGGTGAATTGGCCTACCTATGTCTGGGTGCTTTTTTCGAACCTGACAATATTGTTCCAAGACTGGTTCGTTTTCCTGAAGTTCAACAACGGCTCACTATCATTCACGCCGGCATTCGAAGCTTTAACCGGACCGCAACCATACTGGTTTGAGCTTATCCCCCAGGCATGGACGCTAGGGATTGAGCTGACGTTCTACGCCATCGCACCCTTCGTATGCCGCCGATGGTGGGGGGCTGTGGGTTTGTTATTGTTTGGCCTTTGCGTTCGGCTTGTCGTTGGGATGTACATCCCGACCAACGGCGCCTGGCTTTATCGCTTTGCGCCATCTGAAATGATGATGTTCGGAGCGGGCGCTGTTGCATACTTTGTCGGAACGATTGTCTGTCCCAGGTTACCGCGCACAACGGTTGCGCTAGGCAGCATCGCTATACTCTGCTTTATCTATCTTTCATTCTGCGACGATTCTGCGCTTAATCCCATGTTCGAGGGACTGAGTGGAGGTGGGACGAGTTACAAGCTAAAGCTTGTAAATTATCCTGTCTTGCTTTTGTTGGCCTGCACCGTGCCCGCCCTATTCTACGTCACAAGAAATATACGCCTTGATCGAATGCTCGGCGAGATGAGTTACCCTATCTACATCAGCCATATCTTCGTCTTTAGCCTGATCAATACCTACCTGCCGGCAAGCTGGCAGAAGGGTAATGCGCTGTACGTACTGTCGGTCATCATCGTCAGTTGCGGGATGGTTATATTCATCACTGCCCCAATTGACCGATATCGGCGGCACCTATCCAGTCCAGCGCCCCTGGTGCTCGGGACTAAAGTACCCGCATGATTATAGCTCTGACCGGCCGCGCACGATCGTCGCGACTAACCGCCGCGCAGATCAAATCCATCGCTGGCGCCAGAGCGTGCTCCGGCCTGGTTTCACGCGTCAAATCGCACCCTCTCCGTTAATGAAGAATTGGGAATTCTGCGTTTTTGGGGTATTCGCTTTACGGTTGCAATGATAAATGAACCAAATGCGTCAAGTTACGGCGATCATCAGCATCTTGTTGTCAGTGGCCGCCCTCGCAGGCGTCAGCGTGCTAGGTTTCGCGTATGAAAATCTGCGACGCCAGATGGCCGGCATCAGCTCCGACTTGGCGAGGCTGCCAAATCCTTCCGCCAGTCACGAGCACTTCGAAGCCCGCCTTGCCGTCATCCGATCGCAGATCTCGCGCGTGCAGAAACCCATCATCGTCATGGGAGACTCGATCGTTGAAACGGCCTTTCTTCCGGCTTCGATTTGCGGTCACCCCGTGATCAATGCTGGGATCGGCGGCGCAACCATTGGATTTTTCGTCCGGTACGCGGAAGCGATTGTGAACAATTCCGGTCCGGTACTCGTTGTCATGTCCGTCGGCATAAACGATGCGGTCTCCCATTTGCCTGAAGCATTTCGCAATGCTTACCAGGCCACTTTGCAGTCGCTACCCGCTCGCCACATCGTCTTGGCCATCACCCCTGCAAGAGCGCTGAACGTCGAGCCATTGAACGACGTGATCCGTGAGATCACAGAAAACGCTGCTATTGAGCTTCCCGGCCTGCATGAGGGAATGACAATCGATGGAATTCATCTCGATCAGAGTGGTTATGCAATTTGGAACAATGCCGTGCTCAAAGGCGTCGAGACGGCGTTGTCGTGCTCTTCGCCAACCCCTCTCACTGATCGCTAGGTTCTCACTCCCATGAGAGATGTTGTTACTGGTTTCTATGTTGACGTTCTTGAGCGGCTGATTGCGGCCGGAACCATCTCAATCTCCGATAGTGTGCTAGTTGTCTGCGGCGGGCCGCTAGACGAACGCGTCATGAGAAGAATCGGGTTTTCCGATTTTAGGGTCACCAACCTCGACGCCGGAATGGCGAACCATCGGTAGGACGCAGAGAACCTTGCCTATGAGGACGGATCGTTTGACGTTGTGATCGTTCACGCCGGGTTGCATCACTGCTACTCGCCACACCGCGCCCTGCTTGAGATGTATAGGGTGTGCCGAAAGTGCGCCGTTGCCTTTGAGGCGCGCGATAATCTTGCAATGCGGATCGCTGTCCGGCTCGGACTGACAATGGACTACGAAATCACCAGCATTGTTGACGGCAAAGGCGGTGTGGCCGATACAGGAGTTCCCAATTTCATCTACCGATGGACCGAACGAGAGGTGCTGAAGACGATTGTCAGCTTTGATCCTTCGCGCGTTCCAAGCATAAAGTTCTTTCACGATCTCCGCATTCCAGTCGCAAGGTTCACGGCGAGCGGCAATCGATGGTTACGTGCTGTTGGCCTTTTAATCGAGCCCCTTTCAAGGCTGATCGCTGTAACCGCGCCTAGCCAGTGCAACGAATTTGCCTTTGCGATAGCGAAAGACGGCGGCAAGCAGCCGTGGATACCTACAGAATCCGCATGATGTAGTCTTCAATGCCACGATCCGGATGCGATGTCGTCGATCGACGCGGCCGGCGATGAGCACAGGCACAATCCCCATTGGAGAGGCAGACGTTACTTCGAACGATAGGCTTGGCGGTGCGCACAATGTGCAGCCGACATCGTCTGCAAGCCGCAGGTCAGGCCGGACTGCGCCGGGGAGTCGCCGGCGCTCGCGGGCACCGAGCGGGCATAGTTTTGAAGTTGCGCTGTTCACACCGATCGGCAACAGCCGAAAATTGTCGATGGTTCAATGTGCGAATTGCGAATACCCATCGGGACGATGGACCCGGAAATGGGACCGCAGATCGAAGCCTTGAAGGCGCAAGTGGCGGCGATTGACGAAATGCTCAGCCGGATTGCCCTGGCGCTCCAGGATTAGCGATGGCGCGCCATCGGCGTGAGTGGATTCGCGTATGCGATGTTATGGAACGTCGATGTCGGCTTTGCCTCAAACACGCCCACTGTTAGACACCCGACCATGTCCGTTATCCGGCGCTCGGAAAGCTGCCGGTCGCAGCGATCGACAAGGCGTTGGTTCTGAAAGCGATCGAGCCGATCTGGTACAGCAAGACGGAGACGGCGAGCCGGGTGCGCGGCCGTATCGAGGCTGTTCTCGATTTTGCGAAGACGCGCGGCTATCGCAGCGGAGAAAATCCCGCCGCATGGGACGGCAACTTGATCCACGCCCTACCCGCGCGCAATACAATTGCGAAGGTCGAACATCACGCCGCGCTGCCCTTTACCGAGATGCCCCACTTTATGTCTCAACTGGCTGCCCGCGAAGGCATAGCCGCGAGAGCTTTGGAGTTCACAATCCTAAATGCCGCCCGGACCGGCGAAGTCATCGGCGGCCGCTGGCCTGAGATGAATCTGGATGCGAAGCTGTGGACCGTCCCGGCCGGACGCATGAAGACCAAGACAGAGCATCGCGTGCCCCTAACGAGCCGCGCGCTCAAAATTCTGGAAGCTCTCCCGCGTGAGGGAGATTTTGTGTTCCCCGGCAGCCGCAAGGGCGTTGCGATCTCAAATATGGCGATGGCCGAGGTACTGAAACGGATGGGCCGACTCGACATTACCGTACACGGCTTCCGATCAACGTTTCGAGATTGGGCAGCGGAGCGGACCGGCTATGCGCGTGAGACATCCATTCAATACCAGAGAGCCTATTCCACAAAAGACATGCGTTTTGATTGTTGGGACGGCACCGCCTCCGCGTTTCAATAACCCAAAATCGCTGAGAGGTGACGATTTCGATTTCTTTTATGGTTCGGAAGATAACTACATGTGGGAGCATTTGGATAGAATTGCCGAAGAAATTGATGGTGCAAAGCCATTTGGTCAAGCTGAGACAGTCACGGACGGCAAGCTCAACGCATCCGGGCTCGAACGGCTAGACTTTGCCCTTTGGCAATCCGGAGCTATAAACTTCTAGCAGAGGAACCGAAGGCAACCGCGGAAAACCGGTTGAAACATGAAATTTCGTAATCAAGGGTAGAAGGCACGCCTGGGCCCTTCGGGCACACTCAGCGGCTGGAATCCGCTACTGCTGCGGGTCCAACGGATCGGGCGCGGTGGTTTGCTGCGTCAGTAGTATTATATTCAGTATGAATGTGCCGTCGAACTCATCATTGGTGTTGTCGGTCTGTCTCTGAGCGTTAGCGATCACGCGTTGCGTTTCCTCGATGGTTTGAAAGGTGATCTTTGTGAAATCATTATCGTCGAGGGCAGATGAAATGGCGGATCTTATGGCAGCATGATTCTCTGGCTGCAGGTCATGCGCAAGGTACCAGCGCCAACGTCGGACAAGCTGTCCATGCTTCTCCAGGCCGAAACTTATCCTATCCGAGAGGGCGAGATTTGCGAGGTTCGGATTCTGACTGAATGTAACGGTGAAAGTGCCCCCAGCGCCAACTGCCGATATGCTTGAAATAGTTGTTCCAGCGGGAAATGTTCTTCGGTTGTCTAGATTCCGAAACGACGCATTCGCTTGGATGTGGCCCGGAATATTTGTGCGCCCCGGAGGAAGTTTAAACCCTATCCTGTTGAGACTGCCTGCAGCCGGTAGTACTTGCACCGTCATTGTAGCGCTAGGGTAAAGTAGATCGTTTCCATTATTTGGCCACGTTGCCGCTGAGGCATACTGTGCGATGAAGCCGTCTGATAAAGTCAGTAGGTTAACGCCAGGGTTTCTAAAGGCAGCGCAAAGGTTTGTTTGAGCACCGTCGATGTTGTTCGCCCAAGACCGTGCTGTGCTTAAGGGATCGAACCGATTGTTGAACAGTTTTGCGAGCCGCTGTGTCCCTTTGGTTTGAATCAGTCCGCCCATATTTCCCTCCCCAATTGACACCTTTTGAAAATAAAAAGCCTATTCCTCCAATTCAGGACTGTCATCTGAAATCAATGCGAAGGCCTCTAGCGCGCAACTTGGCATGCCCTGGCCGAGGGCTCCCGAGCGCAATATGGAATATCGGCAATCCGGCGACAGATCGGGTTCGTCGTCCTCGATCTGGCTTGCAATAATTCCATGCAATTTCACGATCTCCCGAGCTGCCCTCAACGTCGCTTCACACGCACGTGGTCCCCAAATTTGCGGCATTGCAATACTGGCTGCCCAATAGTCCGCCTGACCTTGCCAGGTCATCCACGGCATGGCGGGATCGTGTGGCAATCCGCCTAAATGATGGCCCGTCTCGTGCGCCAGCATCAAAGTCAATCCGTATTTCGTAATGGCCTGATGACGCACAAGGCCGCCATAAACCCGAACATATCGGGCTGGACCGAGCCGCCAGGCCTGGGCATTAACTGTCGGAGATTCCCAAAACAGCTCGTAAGTTATATCGGGAAAGCCCTGACCGAATTGGTCCAGCAGCCTGAGAGCAAGCGCTTTCCGTCGCAGGCGAGCACGTTGACTAAGCTGAATCTGTTCGACAGGCCAATTCAAGAGGCTCATACTCATCCACTCCAGCGCGCGCCGAATTTCGGCAATAGACAGCACGCTCGTTCCCTATCGACGATCAAGCCAGTCGGCTCATGCGCCGCACTCCCATGCAACTCCTATAATGCATCGGTCCGGCTGGTTGATTGTAGGCAGCTCTGGAGCCGGGGCATAGTATACACTGCTGCGGCGCAGCATAGAATTGATGCGGGATAGCGTTATAGCTATCCTAACTGCAGGCTCCTGTCGCTGCTATCTGAGAGGCTACAGATGCAATGTCTGCGTTGCGGTTGCCAGAACAAGGCGACCAATGAGTATTGCGAAGGATGCGGGGCTACCCTCGGAATTGAGTGCAGCGCCTGTGGTCACCTCAATGGACCGACCGCTCGCTTTTGTGGGCGATGTAGCGCTGTCTTGAAGCCAACATCCGCGCAGATATCAAATCAATCGTGGCAACACGTCCTGAAATCGCTCCAAGCGAAGGGTGGAGAACGCAAACACGTGACGATTCTGTTTGCCGATATTCGTAATTCTACCGGTCTTATTGATGGATTGGGCGATCCCGAATTGGGAATGAAACGTCTTCAGCCCATTCTCGACCTAATGAATGAAGCGGTGGTTCGCTATGATGGCGTCGTCAACAAATCTCAAGGTGACGGAGTAATGGCGTTATTTGGTGCGCCACAGCCTCATGAGGATCATGCGGTTCGTGGCTGTCTCGCAGCTTTAGCAATGCAGGATGGAATGACTCGCATTGGCGATCGTGATTTGCAGATCCGAGTCGGAGTTCACACCGGAGAGGTTGTTGTTCAGGCGATAGAGCATGGGATGTATCAAACCTATGATGCAGCTGGCGCAAATGTGCACCTTGCGAGCCGAATGGAGCACCTCGCAGAAGCAGGCAGCATCCTGATTTCCCGCGAAACGTTTGTCGCTGCGAAACAGTTTGTCGAAGTTGAGCCGCTAGGGCCGCAATCTGTTCGTGGGATCGCGGCACCCGTTGAGGTTTTCAGGCTAAAGGGACTCCAACATGCTCCATCGAGCGGAGTTTTTCGAAGTGGAATACGGCTCAGTCCGCTCACAGGTCGGTCGGAGCAAAACTCTGCTCTTTTGTCCGAGCTAGCCCATACGATGAATTGCGATGGTCGGGTCGTCGGTGTTGTCGGCGAGGCTGGAATCGGGAAAAGTCGCCTCTGTTTCGAGTTCGCCGAAAGCTGTCGGGGCAGAGACATCCGTGTGTTTGAGGCTCGCGTCTTGGCGCACGGTAAGGCCACCCCATTTCAGCCGGTACTAGAATTGTTGCGGGACTATTTTGGACTGCGAACGAAAGAATCGGCAGACGTCTTACGCAATCGAGTCCGTGATAGGTTAGCAGCCCTCTCAGTTTCGGAGCAATTTTCGCTCATACTGCTGGAGTTCCTTGGACTGGGCGATCCGCAGCACCCGGCTCCCAAGCTCGATCCAAAGGCTAGGAAAACGCAGCTCCTCGATTTTGTAAGAACTCTACCTCGTTCAGGAAGTAGTGTCGTCATCATTGAGGATTTGCATTGGATCGATTCAGCCAGTGAAGAATTTGTCGAGGCACTAGCCGATGCCGTAGTCGGCACGAAAACACTTTTGGTCCTAAACTTCAGACCCGGCTTTGTAGCCCCACTAATGCAGCGATCGCACTATAGACAGATCAGCATGCCGTCGCTGGGTCCCGCGGAAGCGATCTCTCTTCTGCAAGATCGTCTCGGCAATGATGCATCATTAGCGTTGTTGACTAGAAATATCGTTGCGCGTGCCCAGGGCAATCCATTCTTTATCGAGGAGCTAGTCAATGCACTCGTGGAGCGGGGCGACTTCGAAGGAGAGGTGGGAGCTTACCGACTGAAAGGCGGCATCGATGCTATCCCGCTACCCGTCACTGTGCAGGCAGTGATCGCAGCTCGAATTGATCGACTTGAGGAGACTGTAAAACAGGTACTTGAGGTCGCTTCAGTGATAGGTCGAGAAATCTCGATCCCTGTTCTAGACTCCGTATGCGGCTTGGATCAATCAGGGCTTTCCCAGGCAGTTCAACGGTTGAGACGGTCAGAGCTGCTCTACGACGTTCCACCCTTCGAGCAGCGGCTGGTCGCATTTCGTCATCCCCTCATACAGGAGGTTGCTTATCGATCGCTACTTCAGGACCGTCGAAGGGAACTCCATTCAAAAGTGGCGCAAGCAATCGAGACGCTGTTCAAGGATCACGCCGACGAGAGGGCTTCTCTCTTGGCATATCACCTAGAGCAGGCGGGCGAGAATCTCAAAGCAGCTCAACAGAATATGCGAGCGGCGGTTTGGATTGGCACAAACGATCCAAGTCAGGCACTGCGAATCTGGAAGAAGGTTCGCGAGTTGTTGTCGGATCTGCCATCGTCTCAACCGATAGACTACCTAAAGATGATGGCCTCCGGTCAAATCGTAAACTTTGCCTGGCGCGAAGGAATTCCGGCGCACGATGCTCTCATTTACTTCGAGGAAGCTAAACAACTGGCGCTAGCCCTGGGCGATACCCGGGCCAATGCGCTGATTCACGCCGCTTACGGAAGGATGATAGCAAACGGCGGATCGGCAGATGAGTATGTCGAAAAAATTCGAGAAGCCAAATCGATCGCCGATCAAGGCAACGATCCAAGCGTTCAAATCACGCTCAACGCCGTCCTCTGTCACGCATTGCGGCTCTCAGGCCAGATGATCGAAGCGTTGCAGATGAATATCGAGGCAATGGACCGGGCGAACGAGATCGTCAAATTCGACCGACAAACACTCGGTTTCGACATTGACATATGGCTGACTGTGATGCGTGGCCAAACCCTCGTGATGCTAGGTCGAGGGGAGGAAGCCCGCCCGTTCCTTGATCGCATCATTCAGTTAGACAGTAGCCAAGTTGACGCTACTAATTACGGCATTCCGAGTTGGGCGTATGTAGACCTGGCCTGGGCTGAGGGAAACATCGGACTGGCTCAAGAGCATGCCGACCGAGCGTTTTCTATCGCTGTGAAAGCCGGTAATCCCTACTTGAGAGTCTATGCTCAGGCCTGTCGTGGTGTTTCTCATATCGTGGCGGGCAGGCTCACTTCAGCCGTAGAAGACTTGTCCGAGGCCCTCAGCTTTGCTCGATCGCGAAAGGCCGGTCTAGAAAATGAACCTCGTATTCTGGCCGATCTAGCTAATGCGCTCAGACTGAGTGGCGATACTGCAAATGCCCTCAAAACTGTTGATGAGGCGATCAAGGTTGCGACTGAGCGTCATGCCCGAGTGCCCGAGTGCATGGCCCGTATTGTTCGCGCTCATTTGCTCACTAGCGATCAGCAAGCCGAAGGGGCGCAGGAGCTAGAAGCTGCCAGAGTGATAATGCTACAGACTGGCGCTATGCTCCTTGAGGCTTTTCTGAACGAGACAGGTGTTCGGCAAAGCGGCTTCCGCCAAGTATCGACTAAGGTCAGCTAAGCGGACGGTAAGAGAGGTAATCGCCCAGAAAATCCGCCACGAGGGTATACACCTCGGCAAGATTATGGCGAGCGTACGGTCACGTGGATGAGGTTGTCGGCGAAGAGAGCTATCTTTACTCCATTTGGATTAAAGTCGACTACGTTCTTCTGCACGCTAACGCGGGCGATGGAAGCGCCAACGGACGCGCCTAGGTAAATTGTTGCCTGACGAAGCCTGATATCTGCTTCGGGTCATTCGCGTCGATTTGACCGTCTACTTTCACCGTGCACTCAAAGAGTTACGTCCAAGCCGAACTCTCGTTTGACCATCAGCTTGTATTCATCGTCACTGACGCCGCCAAGGGCGACCATTTCTTCATCTGTTTTGCCCGCACGCCACTTGAGGAACGGTGCCGCATCCGGGCCGACCGGATAACGAAGCTGCCAGCTATCGCCGTCTACTATTTCGCATATTTTTTCGCCCACCACGTATGGCGAGGTTGGCTTGGTTAGCGACGCAGCGAACAAGGCCCTTTGACGTCGGGCATGCGGGTAAGGACTGTTGGCGGGCGCTGGCTTCGCCTTGGAGAAAATCGGTGTGGCGATGACTCCCGGCTCTATGATCGCTACGCGGACATTGAACGCCTTCATTTCCTGCGCGAGGCACTCGCTTAACGCCTCAAAAGCAAACTTGGACGCACTGTACGCTGCCGCCGGAGTGAGTGCCATTCGGCCAGCGATCGACGTTACGTTGACGATGCACCCCTGCCGACGTTCGCGCATGCCTGGTATTACCGCTTTAATACAACGCAGCCCGCCAAAAAAATTCGTCTCCATGACTTCGCGGAACCTGGCTGTCGATGCCTCCTCCACAGATCCGCCGCCGCCCACGCCTGCGTTATTCACCAGAACGTCGATGCGGCCGTGCTCCGACAATACCTTGCTGATCGCACTATCAACCGAAGCGTCCTCATCAACGTTAAGCACAGCTATTGTTACTGGGAGCTTTTCTTCAGAGACAATTTTCTGAAGTTCGGTAGACCCGTCCAAATTTCGCATGGTCGCAATAACTTTGTGGCCGCCACGCGCGAGCGTGACGGCGGTGGCCAATCCGATGCCGCTGCTAGTGCCAGTAATCAATGCGATTGCCATTCTCGCCTCCCTGAAAGTGCAGCAGTCAATCTGTCTAATCCCGAAACATGGAAGAAACCTTCGGTTGGAATCTTGCGAACTCACGGTCCGTTGGCGGGGTCTCCTATGCAATGGTGCCGCGAACGGCTACGCGTCCGCCACGTCCATCCGACGGCAGAAGCAGGACGCCCCTATTGGATTCTCCGCACGCGCCTGCGCCAAGTCGAGCCGCTGCTTGATCAGAGCCGTCTCGACCTTTTCTCCGCGACGGACCAGGCATTCGTGCAGGCCGTGCAACGACCACAGATTATCTGGGTGCTGACAGGCGCGGCTCAGTTTGCCGTCAAGGCCGAGATCAGAGCGATACGCCTCCTCGGCCTCCTCGATCCGTCCCTGTTCGAGGAGAAGTGCCCCGAGTGCATGACGAGTCGGCTGCATCCATCCCCAAGGCTCATCATAGGGTAGCGAGTCGCTGAGCTGGACTGACCTGCGCAGGTGGGCGAAGGCTGCGTCATGGTTGCCCTTTCGATATTCCAGTTCGCCATTCAGCATCGCCTCGGCCACGCTCAGCAGACTGACGACAGTATTATTGTGTACGCGGCGGCTCTCGGGCACCCGGGTCTTCGTCGCCATGAACAACGCCTTCTCCATCTCGGCATCGGAGACATTGCCAAGAGCCGAATGAGCGACCGCCTTGGCGTAGTGCATCATGGCGACAACCGAGCAGTAAAGCTCACGATCTTCCGGTAGCCCTTGTTCGATGATTTCGCGCCATTTGCCGAAGCGCACGAGGACGTGCTGCTTCATCGTCAGGTAGCCCTCGAGGAAATCCGCCATCGGTGGCGACTCAATGCGCAACACCGCCTCCGGAATTGTGGCGATCAGTTCTTCGGCCGCCGCGATTGCGGGTTTGTACTGGCCAAGAAACATTGCGCCATAGATCGCGAAGTGGAAGTCGTGGATGACGTAGACCAGATAGACACCCGGATCGTCGGAATAGGCGAGGAACCTGCGGTCGGTCGCCAACGCCTTCTGATTGTGTACAAGGACGTCATTGTAGTGCCCACACAACACGTCGAGATGCGTCGGCATGTGGATGAGGTGACCGGAGTCGGGGACGATCTCGCGCAATCGATCACCGGCCCGCAGTGCCCGCTGCGGAAAAGGCGACATCTCCATCAGGTGGACATAGAGATGCAGCAGGCCCGGGTGATCCCATGCAGCCGGAAGTCTGTCGAAAGCGTATTCCAGCACCGCCCTGCATTCCTCGGTGCCCGCGCCCTCCGCAGGCGCGCCGGAGGGCAGGTCCCACATCTGCCACGGTGTCTCGTTCATGATTGACTCGGCAAAGACCGCTCGGACCTCGAGATCGTCAGGAAAGGCATTGAAGACCTTGCGCATGACCCTGGTGTAGGCCTTGTCCCATGGCGCCATATCCTCGATCGCCTCGCGCTGGGGATAGCGCGCAGTGAGGGCCTGGATCATTGCCCGCTCGAGCGCGCTTGCCTTCCGGGCGTGCGCAAGCGCTTCCTGCAGGGCATCGTAAGATGCCGACAGCGCCATCTGTCGGCCATGCGGGTCATAGCGGACCCAGGGCAGGTTATAGTTGGGCCCCGAGGCATAGCTTACGCCCCAGTGCGCCATGGCGCATTCGGGGTCGTGCTTCAGCGCCTTCTGAAAGCACTTGATAGCCTCGCCATGGTTGAACCCAAAGAGCCAGTTGAGACCTCGGTCGAACCAAAGCTGGCTATCGGGCGACGACGTGGTGACTTTGCGGCTATACGGACCGAGATCAAAATAGGTCATGCCCATTTCTCCCTTCTCCATGATCGCTTCTACCTTGAGCCGCGTCGCTGAGTGGTTCGGGATGCAGCGGCTGGCTTGGTGTCGCTTAGCCTAGCGCTTTTCCGACGGGACGACGAATGAGAAAAATCGAGCGCCCGCGAACTTCTGCTCTCCCCCTATCACCGGAAGCGCCAGGCCCGAAAACTGCCAACAGATATGCGCGTGCAGTAAGGCCGGGAGCAATGCCTAATTGATGGAAGGATCTAAATTGTCGCGCCTAGTCGCGGTTGATCTAACTCTCACTCCCTCGCCGTGGATCAGGGAGCAACAAACTCTCACTTAAGCAATACCTCGGAAATAGGCGTTTGTTGCTGCGGTGCGCCTAAAGCACCAAACGTATGAGTTGGAAGCATCGGTATATATCCCTTCATCGCCCGCATGACAGGAACAGAGCCTCAACAGCTTGCGTTATTCATTTGTACTATTTGTTTGTGAGGCCGTCCCATGCGCCCTATTTTTGGAATAGTTGCAATCGTATCAGTACCGGTTTGGTTGTGCGTAAACGTAGATTCTGCTTCAGCACAGACCTTTCTTGATCGATGGTCTATCATTCCAAAAGCGCACGCAGAACCGGCACCCGAGGCACAGGACCAGCCCAGACAGGATCCTCCGCGTGAACGACCCCCGACCGGAGGGGAGACGGCTGGTCGTCCGGAAGAGCGCTCAGCCCCTCAATCTTCAAACCAGTTTTTTTCTGGAAAAGCCTCTTACTATTCATATCCGACAGGAAAAACAGCGAGCGGTGCCCCGTTCATTCGGAATTCAATGACCGCTGCCCACCGCAACCTACCGTTCGGCACAAGAGTTCGTGTAACTGATCTTGCGAGCAGCAAGTCGGTAGTAGTTCGTATCAACGACCGGGGACCCTGGGTTCGCGGCCGCGTCCTCGACCTTTCGCTCGGTGCTGCGCGCAGTTTAGGAATTACAGACCGCGGCGTGGCCCAGGTACGCGCTGAGGTGCTTTAGCTTTTGTATGCTAGGGTGGCAGCAAGGAATGGAGACACAAATTAGCAGGAGATGAGCCGGGGGTACGTCATCCTTCGAAGCAGTCTCCACTATCGAGCGCACAGGACCGAGCATCTCAGGGTTCGCTTAAAGTGTATCGAACACGGCTTCCTGATGGACGAAGCCACCGCCAACCTGATCGCCGACAAGGGTGTTTGGCTCAGCATGCAGCCGCTCCCCGAAGGCTTGAGGCTGGGCTTTCCGGTGGGCTCCGTCCAGCGAGCCAAGGCAGATGAGGTCTGGCCCGGCATCGCCCGGTCCTACGAACTGGCGAAGAAGTACAAGATCAAGGCCGCGTGGGGCACTGATGTGCTGTTCTCCCAGGCGCTGGCACAGCAACAAGGAGCAATTCTGGCCTCGCTTACACGTTGGTACACCCCCGCCGAAGCACTGGTCATGGCGACATCGACAAACGCGGAACTGCTGGCGCTGTCCGGCAAGCGCAATCCCTATCCCGGCAAGCTCGGTGTAGTGGAAGAAGGAGCGCTCGCCAACTCCTGCTCGTCGATGGTACCCCGCTAGACAACATCACGCTTGTGGCGGACCCCGCGAAGAACTTTCTCGTGATCATGAAGGATGGAGTTGTTTATAAGAATACGATTCCTAAGTAACGAACCTCGCGCGTGACCGATGGCTCACACGAACGCAAGCAGCAGCGCTAAAATTGGCACTGTTGCCTACCGGAGAGACAGCCGCGCTGCGCTCAACGCCAAATTGGACCTTCAACCGATAGCGACTGCAAGGATACCGCCTCCTTCAATGCGTCGAGAACTGCGACGCTATCGAGCAATAGCGTAGCACCCTCGATGAGACGCAGCTCCTACGCTGGAACCATGCCGAAGCAGTCATGCACCATTGGCAGCACCACAAATCGGCCCCCGCGCCGCGCCACCTCTCCGAGCCGAGACCCTAACCTCAGGAGATCACGAGCAAGTCAGGTGGAGGTCGCGCGATTTGCTTCGAGCAGAGCATGATCAAACGCGCCGGTCAGGCGATGCGCGAGCATTGGTCAAACGACGTCTAAAAGCTCGCCGCTATCGCGCTCGCCGCCGCCCTGCGCAACGAGCGCGATCTGTTTGAACCGCTTCCTGCCTTACCGAAGCCGAAACCCGCACCACCTGTGCGGCAGGCACACGATCAGCAAATGCTGAACCTATCACCCTCGAACCCGTATGAGGGAGCACCTTTCGTCGTCCCGACCGCGACCCTCCGTGGTGGGCGGCGGCGGCACGATTGGAGCGCGCTATTCGTGCGCAGGTGAAGACTACCGTCGACGGGTCCCCGTTTTTTCCCAGCTTATCCTGATAGCCCGCGCGATTGCCGAGCGCGGCTAACCCGGAAGAAAGGTCGCCTCGTGGCGATCCACGAGAACTGGACGCGCGGTACCTTCCGGCTCGCGGTCGTCGCGCTGCGCGCCGACGTCCGCAATGAGGCCGACGTGCTCGCGCTGCTGCGCGCGCCGCCGCCGATCCGTCTCAACGCCGTCAACATCGACGAGCACGCTGCCGCATACGTGGTCCGCTCCACATTAACGGACGTCGGCGGATTTGCGAGGCACGTCCGTTTTGTGCCAAAAGCCGACATCATATCCGCGCTAGGCCCGCCTTACGGGCGGCCAGCCACTCCCATCTGGATAGTCACATCCAGCGCAACACGCTTTTTGTGTGGAGCGTCAGGATTCCAACCAACAATGGTAAACATCACGAAGAAACCAACAATATACGCTACAGCGACAAACCAGCCGTGCCGCAGCCACCGGCCCACCGACTTGGCCTCAGGGTACATATTGGCGATCGCGACGCCCGCAGACGAGCCGAACCAGATCATCGATCCGCCGAAGCCCACGGAATATGCAAGAAAACCCCAGTCATAGCCGCCCTGCTTGAGTGCAAGTGCCGTCAGCGGGATGTTGTCGAACACGGAAGACAGGAAGCCGAGCCCCAGAACCGTTTGCCACGAGGCCCCCGGCAATTCCTCGACCGGCATAAAGGACGCATTGGTGACAAGGGCCAGAAGGAAGACCGTGCCCTTGAACGTTTCCGGCATGATCGCCCAATCCGGCCGACGCAGCGGCGCGGCCGCGAGAATGACGATCCACACCGCAAGTCCGATCACGGGGACGGCATCGAGCACCGCCGGAAATTTCAGGTTGGCGATGACGTTGGCCACAATGGCGATGGTCAGGATTGCAGCGACAATTCCCACATAGGTCCAATCGATGTGCCGGCCGCGCTGCGCATCCTTCTCTATTGGAGAATGGCGGTGTTGGATCAATGAGGCTGGTATCCCGTAGATCAGGAAGCCGGCGACGGCGGCGACGTAGGCCTCGACGACACGAAGCGGGCTGATGCCGTCGATCCACATCATGGTGGTGGTGGTATCGCCGACGACGCTGCCAGCGCCGCCAGCATTGGCGGCCGCAACGATGGCGGCAAGGTAACCGATATGTACTTTGCCCTTGAACAAGTGCCGCGCCATCGTGCCGCCGATCAGGGCCGCGGCAATATTGTCGAGGAAGCCCGACATCACGAAAACAATGGCAAGCAGAACCAGACTGCCGCTCCAGCCGTTTGGCAGGAACGCGGGCATCGCGTCGGGGATTCGGCTGTTCTCGAAATGCCGCGACAGGACGGCGAAACCCATCAGCAGAAAAAACAGGTTGGCGAGGATCACCCATTCGTGGTGAAGCTGGAGCATCATGCCGATCAGGCCCGTGCCTTGTCGGAAGCCAGTAAATACGAGCTTGTAAAGTGTAACGGCCACGAGCCCGGTCAACGCCACCTCCAGCGTCTTGTGGTGGAATACCGCTACACCCAGCAGCGTCAGGCCGAACAGAATGAAATCAACCGGAATGCCGAACAGGAAGACCGGCTGAGCAGAATACGGGCCAGTTGTGGATGCTGCCGCGGCTGGATTTGCGAACAGGACGGCTGCCAGGGCCACCCCGGCTACAAGAAGCAGCAGGGGCACATTCAAGGGCCGCCCGGTGAGGGATTCGGCACGAAGGATTTCATCGTCTGACGGTCGACGGTTCATTGGGCGCGCGCTTTCCGCGTGGCGGCCCGACCATCGCTTGACCTGTCACTGCCACATGCAGCGAGCACCCGACCACCGTTCTACACGCCAACCGAAAGAAAGCAATGTGTGCCAGAGGCTGATGTCCGCTAAGGGTCATTCGCGTCGTTTTGACCTTGCCCGTTCACTTTCGGTCTTCCCCGACAAGCGGACATTCTCCTGGTCGGTCGGCATGTCTCAAAGGTGCCAACACCGGACCTGTGCATACTCACTCAATTACCTTATCGGCACTCGCGACGAGCGCAGGAGGTACGGAAAGCCCCAGCTGCTTGGCTGCCTTGAGGTTGATGGACAACTCAAATTTGGTTACTTGGTAGATCGGGATGTCACCGGGCTTTGCTCCTCGGAGAATCGCGTCGATGTTGTTGGCGACGCGCTTATACAATTCGATCAGGTCGAAGGAATAGGCCATTAAGCCCCCGGCCTCGACGGGGGCAGGATGCGTAAAAATCGCCGGAAGCTTCGCGTCGCCGACCAACTTAGCGACCAAAGTGCTGTTTTGATCGACCTCAGGCGAATCGAGGACCATGACCGCATTTGCACCGTCGCGGGAGATACTCTCGATCGCCGCCCGATAGTCTGCTTCGCTGGCACCAATTTCCAGTAAAGACACCGCGAGAGGGAGGCCTGCCGTTTCGGCCGCTGCGCGGATTCCGGGACCGGTGACTGGCCCATGCCATTGCTGTCGAAGACCGAGACAGCCAAGTTTTGACATCGTCGGAACCATCTCGCGCAACAGTGCAATCCGTTTTCCGTGAATGGATGGACCGGCGTCGATGCTGGCTCCCGTGAAATTGCCGCCCGGGTGAGCCAGACTTTCGGCGAGCCCTTGCCTAACAGGGTCGCCAGTTATCACTACGATCGGAATACGCGATGTTAGCTTTTTGAAAAAGACTCCGCCAGGACCAACGACAAGGATGACATCCGGGTTACTTCGAACGATTTCCGTCGCCAGCGCTTCGGGGCCGGACGTGTTTTGCTCTCGGCCGTAACTTTCGACCTTGAGGTTTTGTCCCTCGATCTGCCCCAACCGCCGAAGTTCAGCGAATAGAGCTGGGGAAACTTTGCTTTCGCTATGCTCATGCAAGTCCGCGCTTGGCTGTGATGGGCTGAAGATAGCAAGACGCTTGCGATTGGTGCTCTGCTGTGCCGCCGCAGCGAGCGGCCATACGACCGCCGCACCGCCAAGAAGACTGATGAAATCGCGCCGTCTCATGCTGCCCTCCAAGGAGGCTCAGGACCACGCTAAATCCAGGTCGAAGCATACCACATCGCGGCATGGGAGTCCGGGAGTTGGAGGCGCAAGATGTCGAGCGCGGCAACCCGCTATTCTGCGTTGCGCCATGACCGCTAAGGGTCAAACTGAGAAGTCCAAAGCTGGCCTTCGGGAAGTCGGCTTTGCCCTCAACAACGGACTTCGTCAAAGGCTGTCGGCATGTCTCAAATGTGCCAAATGCAGACATGCCCACTCGTGCCGCACAAAAGGACGGGGCACGCCGTGGGGTGCTTCAATTGTCCTTAGGCTTGCTAACGGGAGGCCGTCAGCGTCGTAAACCGCTCAACTCTCCCAGGAAGCGCTGCTATCTGTAATGTCGTATGTAGTGAGAATGAATTTTGCTACGATTGATTCATCGATCGCAGGTATTGTTCGCGATCAAAGATCGTGTGCATGTCGCCGGTCGGGTGGTCTACCTCATGAGCTTGGAGCCCGATACGCAATCGCTCAGTGGATAGCGCTACACGTCGGCCTTGACCGAGGGCACCCTCAAGAGCGCAGGATAGCCATGTTGCGACAAACGATGAAATGCGCACTCCTGGCGTTGGCCCTCTTTAGCAGCGCCGCCCTTCTTCTTGCCATCACCCGCGGCGTTGACGGCGGCGAAATCCTCGTCCGAATGATCGTTGTGCTTCCGTTGCTCATTGTGGTCGCCACGATCACCACGGCTATTATCTACGGGGTTGCCGCGGGCGGCGCTGCGCTCGCCAAGCAATCTCCGCTTGTTGCCGCCTCGATTTCAGGGATTTTGGGTTGGATCGCCGCAAGCGGCGGCTATCAGTCTTTTTGGGGGCTCGGCGGATATAGCGACCTTATCCAGCCCGCCTACGCCATCTCACTCGTTGCCCCCTGGCTTATCCTCGCCCTCAAACAACGCCGTTAATACGATCAAGCAGCCTTAAGGCGGCTCGCGGTGATCTGGCGGACCGCGCGGGATTCGAGCCCGCAACACCGCTCTAGGCGGTTTCCGGCAAAAACAGTTCGGAGTGGCCCGACATGTGTTCCCGCCATGCGAGTATCACCTCGTCGGCGCGCGGCTGGGCAGCGTTGCCGGGACCTCGATGCCAAGTTGTTTTGCCGTCTTGAGATCTATTACCAGTTCGAACTTGGTAGGCTGCCAACCTGCAGTTCAGAGGGCTTTTCGCCCTTCAATATCTGGCCGACATAGACACATGCTTGCCGCCGTGTGTCCGGCAAATTGGTGCCGTAGGCGACAAGGCCGGCGGCATCAACCGCACCGTATGACCCAGCGCCTGCAACTCACGGGACCGATGGTGCGATGAGGCACACGCCTCGATCCCAACCAGGCACGGCGGCAATTTCTCAAAGAACGCCAGCACGAACCGGCGCTTCAATTGACGGCGGATCACTATCTGACCGCCAGCATCAACGCCGTGAACCCGAAAAACTGATTTCGCAATAACCAGTCCGATTGTCGTGATCGTCTGCATAGATAGCTCATCCAGATCGCGGGAGCCCTATCAGCCCCGAGTCCGTGGCACTCGCGTGCCGGCTGGAGGAGCCGTCCGCAGCATCAAAGCGGACTCACACGCCGCGCCTAAACTTACCAACCTAATGCGGCGACCAACGTCCGGCAGGTCATGAAGATCAGGATTAAGGAGCCGATGGTCCAGAAGGTGGCGCGTGTGTCATGAGTCTGCGCTGTAAAGTAAGCGGCAAAATGCAATAGTCGCGAAATTACGTAACCATAGAAAAGCAAACGGGCCAGCAGCAATGATGGCTCGGTCAAAACAAAAAGGAAGCCGGCTACGAGGAAAAACGGAAGATTCTCGACGTCATTCAACAAAATCCGCCGGATTCTCTCAACGCGCTCGTTCGGCTCGAGCTGCTTTGGATTGGGCTCGGGGTTGAGGCGTGTCTTCCTGAGGTCTTCCGGTGAGCGGAAACCGCCCTTCTCTTGTGTCATCCGAAGCACCGTCAGCCAGGACATGCTAACGGCTTTAAGAATCATGATCGTCGCCGCGATGACGTAGGTAGCGAACACCGGGTCTTTCAGATCTAGCTTGTCCATATTCCTCGATCCAACGGCAAGCGAACGTGATCAATGCAACAGTCCGGCTCTGTCCAGGCCATCGGCAATCCTGCGGACATCATCCCTATTTACAAAGGGCTGCCGCTCGTAGTGATTTTTGAAAGTATAATGCGGGTTAATCTCCATCAGTTCGCGCCAGACGCGCTGGGCTTCCTCGATTTCTCCGAGATGGCCAAGGGCCGATGCAAGAACGGCCCGGGAAAAATCCGTCTTGGGTACCATCAGGATACGATGCTTCAGCAATGCAGCAGCCGTTTCGTATTTGCCCGCAAGGAGATTGGCGACACCGAGCAGATGCAGGGGCTGCTGCGTGTAAGTAGGGTCAAGTCGCATAGCCTTTTCGATCAGAGGTATCGCTTCCAGCGGTTGCCCCGAAAAGATGTAGATGTTGCCGAGGCACAAATAGGCTTCGGTTGAATTTGGGTTGAGGGTCAACGCGATTTCCGCCTCGGACTTTGCCCGTGCAAGGTCTGCCTCGAAAGTCGCGACGAGTGCCGCAACGGACCGCGCCAAGAGCTCTTGAGGGTCCTTTTCGATCGCCCGATCTGCGGCTTGCTTTGCCTGCCGGAGCGCAGTGTTCGAATCCGCGGTCCAACGGTTTTGATGGTTGAGCACGTAAGCAAGGGCGAGCGCCGCATAGGCCTGCGCATAGTCGCCATCCAGTTCGATCGCCCGGAGCAAGAAATCGCGTGCCTGTTCGAACACTTCGCGGCTCTGCGTTTTGCCGATCGCGATCAGATCGCGCCCGCGAAGGAAGCAGTCGTAGGCATCGATATTGCCGGTGCCGCTGCCCGCGACGCGGGCCTTTTCGGAGGGGCTCATGGTTACCTTTAGCGCCTCGACGATCCGGCTCGTAATGTCGTCCTGAACTTCGAACAGGTCGGACATATTTCTGTCGAAGCGTTCGGCCCAGAGGTGTGCGCCAGTTGCGGCGTCGATCAGCTGCGCTGTGATCCGCAGCCGAGCCCCAGCACGGCGTACAGAGCCTTCGAGCACCGTGCCGACGCCGAGGTCGCGACCGACGGCGCGGATATCGACCGCGCGCCCCTTGTAAGTGAAGCTGGAATTCCGCGCGATGACCGTTAGCCCAGAAATCTTCGATAGGTCAGTAATGATGTCTTCACTGATCCCGTCGGAGAAAAACTCCTGTTCCGGATCGCCCGACATGTTCGTGAACGGCAAGACGGCGATTGACGATTTCCTGATGTGGGGTGCCGGGTTGGGAGTATGGAACGTTTGGACGGTCGCGGCTGCATCTCGGGGATGCCAGGTCCAGATGTGAATTGGACGGTCGATATTCTTGGCGTGGATTTCGCCGCCGTCTCGAAAACTAACGTCAACCCGCTTGCCGATGCTTTCGTGGACAACGGACGAGACGCAGATGCCGCCCGGCTCAGCAAGAGCCTCCAGGCGTGCGGCGATGTTGACGCCATCGCCGTATATGTCATCGCTCTCAAGAATGACATCACCCAGATTGATGCCGATTCGAAGCACGATAACAGCCTTGGGCGCCTCTTCGTTTGAGATCGCCACGCCCGTACGCTGCACCGCGAGCGCGCAATTCACGGCATCGATGACGCTACCAAATTCAACGAGCGTACCGTCGCCAATCAGCTTCACGATGCGCCCGTTATGGACGGCGATCGCCGGATCAAAGACAACCTCGTGGTGCCGCTTGAGCGCAGCCAGTGTGCCGACCTCGTCTGCCCCCATCAGACGCGAATAGCCAACCACATCGGCAGCAAGGACTGCTGAAAGCTTGCGATTGACGCGAGGCTCAATCATGAAATTTTTCTCTAGAAACAGCGAACTTGCCAAAGAAACCGCGATACATGGCTTAAGCCAGATGGCGTATCCTGGAAGGCGGCCAAAAATAATTCCAAACGGCATATTCTTAGCCTGATCTGAGGGTTCGCTCAATGTCCCTTCCGGGTCAAACTCAGAAATCGGGGCGGGTAACTGAGAAGTCTCCTTTGCCCTCAAGAACGGACATCGAAGCACCCAGGCGCGCGTGCGTTGCGCTACGCTTAAAGAGTTTCGTGCCGCGCCGCAGCAAGCAAACAAATGGCCCGACGATATTGCACGTCGGGCCATTCAAGATCAT
Source organism: Bradyrhizobium sp. AUGA SZCCT0176 (assembly GCF_018130145.1). Taxonomy (GTDB): domain Bacteria; phylum Pseudomonadota; class Alphaproteobacteria; order Rhizobiales; family Xanthobacteraceae; genus Bradyrhizobium. Next base: position 161,881 of record NZ_JAFCMB010000012.1, read on the forward strand.
CCGCTCTTCAGATAGGCAGCGTCTCTTTACTTTTTGAGACAGTTCGATGCTTACTTGGCCGGATCAGGTCGCGAACTTCCAACAGTAGACGGTATTTTGTACTCGCCGCGGAGTTCATCCCACACGGCCGTGTCACTGACCTGCACGACGTGGTACTCACCGCGGCCCGTGATCCCTGCATATTTTCCCGTGCCTCCAGTGAACTCGAAGGTACCGCGGAACTCTTTCGGTTTGACGTCTTTCAAGACGTACTTGGCAAAGACCTTGGATCCATCGGCCTCTGTGAAGGTTTTATGGCCGCCGCTGGAATTGCCAACATCCGTTAGATCAACCACCTGATAGCGGGCTTTGTCGAGGAAGGGCTTGCCGTCGGCATTGAACACGGCGCCGTCGAATTCGGTGACCGACACCGTATGGTCAGCCCGGTCTTCCAGCTTAACGCTCTTGTTGGACAAGGTGACCAGAACGGCTCGACCGAACCATTGACCCGCTTCTTCAGCCACGGCCGGGGCAGAGGCCGCCGGGACTGCCAAGGCAAGAACAACACAACCACACATCCACGATGAATTGAGATGATACCTCATGGTTTCCTCCCAGATAGGTTGCGGGTTAAACGTTGTCGAGCAAAGACCTCCATGCTTGAGTTTCCAATGTGTCTATTAGACGCGTATCGCCATGCATCAATAGTCCACTGTGCTGACCTACATTCCCGTGCAACGACCAAATCGGCCAGCGCTTCTTGAGCAGGCTCTCCGCCTTGACGCGCGCAGGTAAGCCGCCCTGATACTTCTCGACATAGTCGAGCAGCCGCGCGGTGCCGATCAACCACGTTGCCTGCTTCGGTTCGCCCCTGCGGGCGGCCTCATCATTCCACCGGCAGATAGTTTGACCACAAACTTCGCAAATGGTCGCTGCCTGCGCGGTGGTCAGCAAGCCGCCATTGGCAATCTGATCCATTACGTCGCCTGATGGCGGCTTCCACCCCAAATCATCTGCAGCTGCTGATCGATCATGCGTTCAAAGTAACGGTCTATAGTGCGGATAAATTTCAGGTGGCCAATCCTTAAAGATCCTGGATCGATCTCGGCACGCGCATTTCTCGCATTTTTTAAGACGCCTGATTTGAATATTCACTAAAAAACCGACGGCGGCTTCCTTAAGCTGATTCCGAAATTTTTAATAAATTCGGACCAGCCTCCCCTCAGCGGCAGGAGGTGTATCATGCATAATCATGACTTCGTGTCTGACGGATTTCTCGCGCTAATCGTAACCGCCCTTGTGATGTTGTGCTCAGGTTGGCTCGTTCTCGCGTTTAGCTAAGGCCCCGGAGCGATCCGGGGCCTTTTTTGTCCATCAGACGTTAGCGGTCTCATACCGAGCTGCAGGTTGAGACGCTCGAGGCTTTTCCTCGATTGGGCTTGCAGGCAATTGCAGTACGGTAGCCCTCTGCCCCGCAGCGAGGTCAGTGACAAGAACGATTGTACCGTTTGAGAATTCCAGCGCGTCGTGATGTTGGTATGGCTTATTGAGGTTTATTTGGCGAAAGCGCGCGAGTCGATCGCCGATGCTCTTGCAAAACATGATGCCATCAGTTTGAGCGTCATTCTCGAATGCTATCTCGGTCCCAGGACGAAGGCAGACCGCGACTTTCGAATCGTCTGGGCTCGCAAAGCCGTGAGTCCCAGTAGAAAAGTTGGTCGAGACCAACGTTTCCGCGACCACCGCGGGTCGTGTCGCGACCGCATGTAAGCTGTAATCGCACATGGATGCGCCTCCTATAAAGCGTCACCCCCAAATCACGAACCTCCAAACCGATTTGGTTGCGAGGTGCGATGATGGGGGATCAGTAGATTCCCTATCCCTCCGGGAGTCGACCTAAGAAACATTAATTCGGCGAGCCCCAGAGGCCTAACCGCCCGGACCGCGCGTTGAGGAGCCGATCCCACTGCCGGACCAGCGAATGCTGGTCGTCGAGCATAGCGGGGCCCCACCATGATGGCCCGCATCGGCGTCATGCGGGCGTTGAACCGGAGCACCGCAGCGAGGATAAGGCCGCAATGAAAAATAAGCCTTGCGTTCGTTCAACAGGACGCGCTCAAATCATGGCAATAGAAGAGAGGCGTAGTGAGTGGGAGAACGGCGATGGGCGCAATTGGAGCGGTTTTTCAGCCCGAGCTAATCAAATTGATGAGGGCAGTCCTTGACGATGCCACGGCAATACTCCCCGAGGCAAAGCGCACGTCGACGATGAAAGCCGAAATCGCGTCTAACATTCTTGCATGTGCCGCGAAAGGCGAGCGGGACCCGATAGCGCTGAGAATGGCTGCACTCTCGGCCATCGTGGAGTGTACTCACTATTCGCACGATATCTCTCCGGAGCGCAGGTTGGTCTAAAACATAAAAAGCCGCCCGGGCATGACTCCGTGCGGCTCCTTACGCGACTGCCGGTTTCCCAGTTCCGTCGCTGCTGCCATAATAACCGTCGAGTGGTGCCACGGTTCCGGTGTGTCGCAAGAAAAGCCCGCCGGGCGTGAACCGGCGGGCTACATATCGCGTCGATATCCTCAGCGCTCAGCGTCTCACGGACTAGCAGCGCGGCCGCTACGCGCTGAATTGCTGCCCGGTGATGCCTTACCAACCTTCGGGTTGTCGCTCGCATGCGGGGCTCTCTGCGTTCCCATTGGTCGGGAGTGATGTTGGCGTCGCTGGTCTCGGACATCCAGTCGATCTGATATCTATCGTCCCTTGCGCAGTTGCCCGATGGCTTGGAACAACTGTTCGCGCGTTGTGTCTGTGGGGAAGTAAAGCCCGCCGGTGCTTTCGGCTGGCATAGGTGTGCTATTCTCAGAAGTAACCTGACCCATGACTTACCTAATAGTTTGGGCCAGGCCTGTCGCGGTGTTCCTAGCACCTCGGCGGGCCGCTTGGTTTTTAAGCAGATTTATGGTACAACCAAATATATGAAAAAATCAAGTGCGGTTGCACCAAAAAGGCGCGGTCGACCTGCTATCAAAGGTGGCAGAGATCCACATATTGCTGCCAGGATGCCGCCCGCCCTGATCGCAGCGGTTGAGGCTTGGGCAGAAACCAACAAAACCAGCCGCTCTGACGCCTTCCGTCGGCTGGTCGAGTTGGGGCTCACTGTAAAGGCGAAACCGAGGCCAACCGGGCGACTTAGCGCCGCTCTCGTTGCGGACTTAGCCGTTGAGGCAATCGACAGCTTGGGGACGAAGGTCAAAGCGCCTGCGCGGCCGGCCGGCAAGCCGGGCCGGAGGTTGCGCGCTCAGGAGCTTGCCACGAAGGCGATCGAAAAGATTATCGATCCCGCGGCGGCCTCTGAAGAACAAGCCCAGCGCAGGCGGCGGCTAACCAAGGGGCCTCCGGAGTTTCGTGAGGCTCGCCTTGATCAGCCGAAGGCGAAGGGGAAGTGAGCACGGCGGGCAACGACGATAAAAGCCCGCTTATCGATCTCGTTAGCTGCATCGTATGCAATCAAACAATGAGGCTCGAAAAAAGCTCCCCCGACGCTGAAGGAATTGACATCATTCAATATCGCTGTGACCTGTGTAACAGAATTGAGCAGGTGCGATTATTGCGCCGAAGTCGAGTTTCGACGGACTGATCCAGCGATTTGCCAACCCCTCAGGATCTGCGCACGGGACGCGCCGACCGCGAAACCATCGATCGAGGGGGTTTGGCGAGGGTCAGCTTCGCCCCGCTTGCAGTATATCGCGCTCGTTCCGGAGGAACGTTTCCCTGGTGCTGCTTGTTGAACATCAGGGGCGTTTGGAGACACAATGCAGGAAGAGTGCAATTCTAGTCCGGATCTGGGATTGGGTACGACTGTGCTAGCGATAATGGGTGCAACTGCGTTGGTAGCTGTTCTCTTTCTATTATCACCATGGAACGTCTCCCACATCGCATCGCAGACAAGTCCGCGGACGTTGTACGTGGCTGTACCAACGCAATAGATGAACAAGAGAGTGGTGCACAAAAAGCCCACGCTAGCGCCGGTCAGCACCAAGGCCGCCGCTTCGGACAGAAAGTCCCGCTGCACATCGCCAAAGTGGCAGCACTCGTTATCGGTGGCCTGATTTGATTTCAGCCGCCCTCTCGGCCTGTTCCCTAGGGAACAGCGCCACGAGAACTTATCCGTCAATGTCGCAATCAGCCGAGGCAATGGTGCCCGGGAGAAAAAGGAACCAGGAGAGCGACATGAAATGGGATTACCAGATTGAGGCAGCCGAACGCTCCGACTGCTGGCACATCTTTTATGGTGACGTTCAGGTCGGCACGATCGCGGTCCAGTCAGGGCTGCCGGTCAAGGCCAAGCAATGGAGATGGGACGTCGGCTTCTACCCGGCATCACATCGCGGTCGTTCCCGTAGCACGTCAAGTTTCAACGAGGCGCGGGCCGGCTTTGAATCTGCCTGGAAAGCCTATTTCCCGCGATGCACCGAAGGTGACTTCATCGAGTACCGGCGCCAACGCGCCTGGACGGCATGGAAATACGCTATGCACGGTCGCGACGAGCGATAGCGAATTCCGTAGCTAGCCATCGTGGGGCGGCTAACGTGACCGCCGCTTTCGTCCCGCATTAGGTGAGGATTTGACTCGTCTCTGGATGCCGATCAAGCGCATCATCGTGGATCGCTGAGAGATGGGCTGTGGTGCAGCCACTTCGGGCACATGTTGACCTTCAGACGGCGGCGGCGAAGCCTCGGGCGTCGGTTCGAGGTGTGCTGTAACGGATGCCGGCATAAACTCCGCAGTAATGGAGGGTGTTTCGGACATCGCCGAGGCTGGAGTTTCGAGTGACAATAGAAACGCCCGGCCCGCGTCGGTAATCTGCCAACCGCCACCATCGACAGTCACGAAATGCGAACCGAAGATACTTAGGCCAGGCGCAAGCGCAGCTAGCCGCTTGGTTCGATCGGTCCAATCGGGGCCACTGGAAATGAGAATAGAAACCTGTCGCGTGAGTTCGGCGAGCGTTGCTCGCCCATCAACTTGACCGGCCAACACCTTCAAAACCGTGATCTGAAAACTCACGTGCAGTCTCGCGCGCGCCCCGGATAAAAACAAAAAGCCGCCTCCGGGACGATCGGGGGCGGCTTTTCGATTACGCAATTACAAGCCCGGTAAGGCGACGATCAGGGTGGCAATTATTGGTGAACAAGAAGTTGACGAATTGAGCTAATCCCAGCTTTTCGGCCGTTAGCAGACTGCAACCGGAACCGGCGCGTTCCGGTCGCCGGCGGGTCTTGCTCCGCCTATGCGACACAGCTCTCAGGATAAAATTAAGCGTCGACTTGAACTTTGGGCGCTCGAAGCCGTCGCTCATCGATGCAGCGATCCTTCACACATCGGGGATCACGTAGTCGTCTTGGTCACGCTGAGAGATCGGCCACAGATCGAGCTACCGTTTAGTACCAGCGTCCTCGGCCGTACCAGCCGCCGCCGCCAAGCAGCAGGACAAGAAGTACAATGATGAGAAGTGTGGTGGTATCCATGCGTCTTACTCCGCCTGCTGCATAATTGCGCAGCTTGGAATTCTAGCTATGACAACGTTTAGCCGGTGGTCTCGGTTCCAAGACCTCGCGGGGCGATGGGGTTACGTTGGGCAGTATTCGCTATTCCGCGACCAGGCATGCGGCGCCATGCGCTGGCGCGCCGCTGCGTAACCTCCGACAAGCGAAACCATCATTGCGAGAAAATCATAATGATCATGAATACAAATACGAGCGCACTCGCGGCGACCCCATAAATTAGATCGCCGCGTTCGCGTTTCGTCATGCTTTTGGATCCCAAAGGTCAGGTCCCTCTCTCCCAAGAGTGGCCATACGACCGGTTGATCGACCGTGAAAGGATGGCTTGAGCTACGGGGTGTTCCGCCCGTTGAACAGCCGCGGCGATTGGGACGCCGTGCGAATGCCCAGCCTAAATCGAGGGTCGCGGCTCTCGCAAGTGGAACTCAAATTGCTCTTGCTCTGTTAGGTATGGGCCGCGCGGCTTCCCAACCATTCAAGGCCGGCGCACCGTACAATTGCCGAGCCAACCCTATGCCCAAGATCCGCGTTTCAATGCCGGAATTGCAGCGCCGAGCGTTGTTAGAAGTTAGAAAGCAGCCCGGCTGTCATAACGTCCAGGAAATAGCGATCAATCGTGTTGCAAAGCACGCTGAAAATAACTGGTCGCTCTGTGTGCTCGCAGCGGGCGCGGCAGATGCCAATACCGCCGCGCGCGCGGCGGTTCACGTCCAAACTATTTTGCGCCGGGACTATGATCTGCTGACGGATTGATCTGTAGGTCCATAAAAGGAAGGCGGAGATCAAATGGACCACCGCTTCACATTCTCGATATTCACGATTGAGATCAACGGCAGGCCAACGCTTGCGCTGCAAGCTAAGAGGCACAAGGACGCGGAACGTCTTTGCGAACACGGCCGGTTACGCACAAAGTTGAGTACAATCACGTCTCATGGCACCCCGTTGTGCGATGCCAGCGCCACGATGAAGGTCAGGTTGGCTACTGCTGAAGAAGCAGTTCTTTATCGGCAAGCAACGCAATCGACCGAGCCATCAAGTGACACTAGCATCGTGTATCTTGTGGATCTCGATGGATAGGCCAACTTTGGACCAAACATTAGCAGGAAGAAGAAAAAGAGGGCCGAAGCCCTCTTTCAAGATTGGTACCGACGATAGCCCCGATGGTATCCGTAGCCGTGACGTACATAGGGGCGGCGGACGACGTAGGCCCCGCGCCGATACTCGGGCCTTGTGCGGACGCAACCGCGCGGACCGCAGACCACTGCAACGCTCTCGACGTTCGAAGACTGGAACTGTCCCAGGGGGCCAGCGGCATTGCTGAAGCGGTTCCGGTCGAGAACGCTGCGCCACCCAACGTGGCCAGTGCGAGAAGTGCGAATCTAAGTTTCATCAGTTTCCGCCAGTATAGTCTCCGCAGGAAGCGTAGAGGGTCCTCTGTGAATGAAGGATGAGTGCGAAGATTAAATCGCGGTAATCAGCCGGCAACTGAAGAGTCCGCTCTTGCTTCAACAGCGCGGACATCTAGGGCGTGACCGGTGGACGACCGCTTTGCTGCGCATTACGGACTCAACTCGGACATCGAGCTAGGTCCGAAGAGTGCCAACATGCGACATCTCGATGTTATTCAATCACCTCGCCAGCTTGCGCGGCCAGGACCCGGCGAGAGCTGATCTATGCGAAGAACCTGCCGCGCAACTCGCCGGCAAGCTGCTTGCGGGGAATTGCGGACGATCTGCGGCAGCGGATGAGGCAAAATAAAACGCCTCTTCCTCGCGCCGTTCCTATTGCAGGAGAATCGGCAGATTGAGCGGGCCGCGGAAACCGAATCCGTGCCAGCGCACGCCCGCGGGATCAGGCAAGGTCATGTTGGGGAAGCGCTCGAACAGCATGGGCAGCAGGATCGCGCCAACGGTTCGCCGCGACAGGTGCGCGCCCGCGCAGTGATGCGGGCCGTTGCCAAAGGCCTGGTGAGGATTGGGCTCACGCAACCCGTAATAGTTTTCGCCATCGTCGAAGACGTCCTCGTCTCGATTGGCCGACGCCTGGATCGTCATAACGGTGTCGCCTTTCGGGATGAAGCAGCCGCGGATCTCCGTGTCCTCCATAACGAGCCGCGAACTCGCCTGGATCGGCGCCACCCACCGCACCCCTTCCTCGAAGGCGGAGCGCCATTTGTCGCCTGCGCGCACGGCGTCAAGCTGATCCGGATTGGTGAGCAGGCCGTAGAGGATCGTCAGCAGGACGTCGCGCGGCTCGTTGATGCCGCCGCCGATCGCGATCTTCACATTGGCGATCATCTGGCTTTCCGGAATCGGATTCTTCGCGTTCACCATGAAGGAGAGCGCTGAGGAATCCGGTTCGGCCCGCACGCGTTCGGCGTTGGCGCGAATACATTTGTCCATTTCCGCATTGGCGATGTCGGTCGCATCGAAAGGCCCCGGCGTCCAGCCGAAATTGCCGGCGCCGTCGATCAGCGTCTGCGACCATCGCTGCATGTCCTCATCGTTCGCGTCCGGAACGCCCATCGCATGTGCCAGAATCCGTGCGGCAAGCGGTCCTGCGAGACCGGGAAAGAGATCGACCACCTCACCGCGCGGCAGCCGGTCAAGATACGCCGCGGCCAGTTTCGCATACAGCGGCGCCCAGACGGATTCGATCGTCTTTGGCATCAGGGCCGGCATCATCGCCATGCGTTCGGTCCGGTGCTCGTCATGGTCCTTGCGCATCAGCGTATGCGCGAGAAAGGCGCGCTTCATGGGCGTGTTCGGGTCGTCGGAGCTGAACAACGCCGCGTTGTCCTTCACGTATTTGGTGTCGACGGCCTTGGTGAGGAAGGTGCGGCCTACGGATTTGACCCGTAATACGGGTGCTTCGCGTCTCAGGCGCCGGTAGATCGGATAGGGATCGCGCGAGAGCTCTTCGATCGTGATGGTCTCGTCCAGGGGGGCCAGGCACACGGTCGGCATGGGGTGATCCTGTTGGTTGTTGGCCAGCATGTGCCGAGGCGGAGCATATTGGCAGCCGAGAAACAGCGCAATCCGGCATCCGCCGCACCGGCAGGCGCGAAGCCGGCACGCTCCTCCGCCGCGCCGGAACCGAATGAGAGAAGAATTCAGGACCAAGCCTGATTATACCGGGAGAAAAACCGGCATCGACAGGGACAAATCGCGCCGTTGAAGGTAATGCATGCGAGCGACGACAAGCCTGCTCCCTAGCGGATTTGAGGAAGAGGGCGTCACCTTTTGGCTATCCGCGCGAGCGCGTGTTCCGGCAGGCGGCCAGAGTCCGTTGTGGGTCAAACTGAGAAGTCCGGGTTGGCCACCGGGAAGTCGGCTTTGCCTTCAAGAACGGACATCGACAGACCGGTCCCGTTGGTCTGGTTCGTGCCATCAACGGAAGTCGGTCCCCTCATTCGATCACCTCGTCGGCGCGGGCAACGAGTGTCGGCGGCAGATCAAGCCCGATTTGTTGGGCGGCCTTTGTGTTGATGATAAGCTGAAACTTAGTGGGCTGATAAAAGGGAATTTCGGCGGGATTTTTGCCTCGCAGTATTTCGGCGACCTGGCCTGCCGCGTATCGAAACGCATCGAGTAAATCGATACAGTAGGTCATAAGCCCACCCGCTACGGCGAGATCGCGGAACGGATACATTGTCGGTATTCGAGCGCTCGCGGCAAGGCTGGTCAATGTTTTGGCATTCGCATTATGGTCCGGTTCGTCGGAGACTAGAAGTGCATCTATTCGAGCGTTTCTCATCGAGGCGAACGCCGCTGCATAGGTCGCTTCGTTAAACGAATTTCCGATGTCCACATGAGTTATCGCAACCTTTGCCTGTTGCGCCGCCTCTCGCACTGCCGCGCCCGTCGGTCTGCTCCAATTGTCGGACGATGAGAGATACCCAACTACAGATACGTTCGGCCGCGCTTCGACCAGCAAAGCCAAACGTTTTCCATAAAGCTCCAAACCAGCGTCAACGGTTACGCCCGTAAAATTGGTCCCGGGTCGAGCCAAGCTCGACGCGAGCCCAGCGGCGACCGGATCATCTATTGTCGCAACAATCGGAACGGTTGTTGTCATGGCTTTGAGTCCTGCTACCATCGGATAGCCGCTCGTGAATATGGCGTCTGGGTTAGTGGCCACCACAGTTCGCGCGAGATCGGCATAACTGCCTGTACGGCCACCTCCTGAATAGCGATCAACAATCAGGTGTTCTCCCTCGACAAAGCCGCGGCGGCTCAATTCGTCGAGGAATGATCGAAAATAAGGATGAGTTTTGAGCTGCTCAACAGGACGAGCGGGTGAGATTATCACGATCCGCTTTCGTGGTGTCGATCTATCGGTCTGAGCGCGAGCCTGTCTAACTAAGGCTAAGGCGGCCACTGCCGCGCCCGCGACGAATTCTCGCCTTCGCATGTGCCCCTCCAACGCCTGTGGGGCCGACAGCCTAACACATTTTCCCGACCGTTTGGGACATAGTGGCGCGGCATATGTCCGAGTTGGGTCATCCGCGTCGGTTTGACCGGACCACGGCGACTTCCGGTCTATCCCCGGTGAACGGACATTCTTAGGATAGGCACCTAGGGCGAGATGCAGAAGCTAGTAGAAGTCAAGGTCTGCTCGATCAGCTGAGCCACCGCCTTCCTGGGACGAAGACGATAAATTATTCTTCGAGAGGCAGCTTGCCTGCTTGACCACAAGCGATAGGGTTCATGGAGGCGAAAGCTCATCTCTGTTGAACGTGAACACTTGTCGCAATCCAGGAGCCGAGATGCAGACGATCTCTTCCCATGCTGATCGCGAAACCGTTCTGGTCGACTTGGCCCTGCAAGGCGGCGGCTCTCACGGCGCCTTCACATGGGGCGTGCTGGAACGCCTCCTGGAAGAGCAGTGGCTCAAGATCGAAGGCATCTCAGGCACGTCGGCCGGAGCGATGAACGCCGCGGTTCTGGCCGACGGCTTTGCCGAGGGCGGAGCAAAAGGCGCGCAGGCGGCGCTTGAGACCTATTGGCGGCATGTGTCCGAAGCCTCACGCTTCAGTCCGTTCCAGCGCAGTCCGGTGGACCGCATGCTGGGACGCTGGACCATGGACAATTCGCCTCTGGTCTTCATGCTCAATACGATGTCCCGAATATTTTCGCCTTATGATCTCAATCCGTCCGGCTCTAATGCGCTGCTGCCGGTCCTGGAGGAAGGAATCAATTTTGAGCGGCTGAGGAATTCTCCCATCAAGGTGTTCATCACCGCCACCAACGTGCGCACCGGGCGACCGCGCGTGTTTCGTAATGCCGATATCACGCCGGACGTGCTGCTCGCCTCGGCGTGCCTGCCCACACTATTTCAGGCGGTGGAGATCGACGGCGAGAGTTATTGGGATGGCGGCTATTCGGGCAACCCGACCTTGACCCCGCTGGTCACCGAACTGGTTTCCGACGACACCATCATCATCCCCATCAACCCGGTCGAACGCCCCGGCACGCCGACATCCGCCTCCGAAATTCTCAATCGGCTGAATGAAGTATCGTTCAACGCCGTGCTGATCAAGGAATTGCGCATGATGGCGCTGCTGCGCCGGACCGCGGATCCCGGCAACGGCGAGGGCGCGCAATGGGCCAGGATGCGCGTCCATCTGGTGCGCAACAAGATCATGGATACGCTCGGCTCTTCCTCCAAGATGAACGCGGAATGGGACTTCCTCACCATGCTGCGCGACGAGGGACGCAAGGCCGCGGATGAGTTCCTGACCGAGCATGGAGGCAGCATCGGCAAACGCTCCTCCCTCGATATCGACCGCATGGTCGAAGGCGTGTGATCCATGGGGCTTCTCGGAATTCTCCTCGCGCTCGGACTGCTCATTTGGCTGGCCTATCGCGGCTGGAGCGTACTCTTGCTGGCGCCCGCGGCGGCGCTGATAGCGGCTGCGATTTCGCGCGAACCGCTGCTGGCGCATTGGACCCAAACCTTCATGAACAGCGCCGCGCAGTTTATCGCGCAATTCTTTCCGCTGTTTCTGCTCGGCGCGCTGTTCGGCAAACTGATGGACGACAGCGGCTCGGTCGATGCCATTGCACGTTTCATGACCGAGAAGCTGGGCCCGCGCCGCGCGATTCTGGCGGTGGTGCTTGCCGGTGCGATGGTGACTTATGGCGGAGTGAGCCTGTTCGTCGCCTTCTTTGTATTGGTTCCGATGGCGCAGGCGCTGTTTCGCGCCGCTGAAATTCCACGACGGTTGATGCCTGCGGCAATCGCGTTGGGCACCTCGACCTTCACCATGACGGCGTTTCCGGGGACGCCCGCTATTCAGAACGCGATCCCGATGCCGTTCTTCGGAACCACGCCGTTCGCGGCGCCCGGCCTTGGTATCATCGCCTCGATTATCATGTTCGGATTCGGACTGTGGTGGCTTGACCGGGCCGAAGCTGCCGCGCGAAAAGCGGGCGAAGGCTATGGCGGCGCCGATGTTGCGCCCGGTTCGATTGCGGACAACGAGATCATTCGCGAGCGCGCCACCACAGCGCGCGAATTCGATCCGGCGGAGCTGGGCCGTGGACGCCATAGCGATGCCGCGGTACCGATTGCCGTGGCTATGCTGCCGCTCGTTGTTGTCGTGGCCATGAATCTCACGATGTCGCTGGTCATCCTGCCGCGCCTCGATTTCTCCTTCCTGACCGAGGAGCGTTGGGGCGGGACTTCGCTGTCTGCAGTGGCAGGTGTGTGGTCGGTGGCAGTAGCGCTGGCAACCGCCATCCTGGTGCTGATCGTGCTGAACTGGCAGCGGCTGCCGACCTTGCGCGCGAGTATGGATGCCGGCGCCAATGCGTCGGTATTGCCGGCCTTCAGCGTCGCCAGCCTCGTGGGATTTGGAGCCGTCGTCGCGATGCTGCCGGCATTTGCGGTTGTGCGCGACTGGGTACTGTCGATCGGCGGCGGACCGCTGGTCTCGCTCGCGGTGGCAACCAACATCCTTGCGGCGCTGACCGGCTCAGCCTCCGGCGGCATGACCATCGCGCTCGATGCGCTGGGGTCAACCTATATGCGTATTGCCGCGGAGCAGGGCATTGATCCCGGCTTGATGCACCGCGTGGCCGTGATTGGCTCCGGCACGCTCGACAGCTTACCGCATAACGGCGCGGTCGTGACGCTGCTCGCCGTCTGTGGATCGACGCATCGCGAGAGTTATCTCGATATCGTAATGGTTGGAATCGTTGGCGCGCTCTTCGCCCTGGTGGCGGTCATCATTCTGGGATCTACCTTTGGATCGTTCTAGGGTTGAGACTCATAAGCACGTAGCTAACGATCCCATCACGACCAACATCAATGTCGACGAATCGTTGAGTAAACAGGTCAGGGTCGCAGCGAGTTTTTCTTGTGCCTCGACAGCAGCGTTAATAAAATGGAACTCAAAGAGGAAGCGCTGCAGCGCAACAAGATCGCAAAGTCTCGGCCAATTTGTGAGAAGCGGGGACGGAAAAGCACGTATCGGAAAGTCCAGCATCAGAGGAGTGCCCCAATGCGTCGGATTGTATTTTCGCTGCTCTTCCTGGGTATGGCGATGACCATACCGTTGGAGGACGCACTCGCGCAGAGTTCTACAGCACGTGGCGCGGTATCTGGAGCGATCATCGGAGGCGCCGTAGGTGGCCGCCGCGGTGCAGCTGTCGGTGCAATCGCCGGTGCGGCGGCGGGAAGCCATCGGCGGCATTCGCGCAGCCATTATTATTGGCGCCAGGGTCGTTGCTGGGTCCGCGCATCAAGCGGCAGATCGCATCAGGTATCGAGCCGGTATTGCCGCTGACTTCTGCTTACCTCCGTCGCTCGCAGCGCATCCGACGCAAATGCTGCTTCGCGCCCTCCATCTGAAGCGGAGTTAACATTCGCGGTTGGACCGATAGGCGTGCAGATAGCTGACAGAACGCGGCCATGAATGAACCTAATTCGCCACCAGGTGAAATAGCTAAAGATCACCCCGCCGATTCCGGCAGGGCAGACCTTTTACAAAAGCAACTGCCGGTGTTTTTTGATCGGTCTTGCGATGACCTTCTGGTTACGTCAAGGCGACCGGCATCCTGTCAAGCCGGAGTTGTAGGCCAGCCTGGAGGTGACCCATGTTCTCCCGAACATCTTTGACCGACACCCCTTTAGCCAGTCACGCCTGCCGGAAATCCAAGCTTTGACGCGGCCTCTTCGCCGCCCTGCCCCGCCAACTACCGAAATTGAGATCGAAGGAAACAAGATGAAAAATACGCTTCGACAAACCTTCCTTGCCTCAGTGTTCTGCATGTTCGCAATCGGATTGTGTCATCCAGCTGATGCACAGGAAGGATCATCAGTAACTCTGTTCGAGAATGTCCGCATCTTCGACGGCAAGAGCGACACGCTTTCCGCAGCATCGAATGTCCTTGTTCGGGGGAACGTCATCGAACGTATCTCGATCGCCCCGATTGCGGTTGATCGCCGCGCCGACACGCGCATCATCGCGGGCGGCGGGCGCAGCTGATGCCCGGCCTGATCGACAATCATTGGCACACCATGCTGATACGGCCAACACAGGCACAGGCGTTCGGTGACGTCGGCTACAACAATCTCACGGCTGGCGCCGAGGCGACTGACACACTCATGCGCGGTTTCACCACCGTTCGCGACCTTGGTGGACCGGCGTTCGGTCTCAAGAGTGCCATCGACGAGGGCATCGTCAAGGGCCCAGCATCTATCCATCCGGCGCCATGATCACCGTTACCAGCGGGCATGGGGACTTCCGCCAGTTAACAGATCTGCCGCGGACGATCGGCGGCATGCTCTCCCGCATGGAGCAGATCGGCGGCGCCGTGGTCGCGGACAGCCCTGACGAGGTGCGCGTGCGCTCGCGGGAACAGCTCATGCAGGGCGCCTCCCGAAGTTCAGCTCTACGAAGTGCAAGAGCATCTCGACGGCCAGATGAGCGCGTATCGCCGACCTGATCTATCGACGGACCGGCAATCTCAGGGCTGTCCAGCTCTTGCTCGGGCACACCAAGATCGAAAGCACGGTGAGATATCTCGGCATTGAGGTCGATGACGCGCTGGCAATAGCGGAACAAGTGGATGTCTGAAATACCCGGGCAGAGCGGACATGCTCTGCCCGCCCTTCGACAGCCGGTTCGTGCTACAAGCGGACTTATGCACTGCAACAATCTCCGCTAAGGGTTATAATCGCGCCGCCCAGCCGTACCTGCTTCCATCGCGCGGGATGAACCCATGACCTACTGGTATTTTGAAGACGCTGAAACTGATACGATCCGCAAGGCTGGTCCGTATCTGGTCTCGAAGGAAGAGATCATCCAGTTCGCGAAGCAGTACGACCCGGTACCCACTCACGTCGATGAGGAGGCTGCAGCACATTCAATTTTTGGAGGATTAACCGCATCGGCCTCCCACACGTTTGCAATCTACAGGTCGCTTACACCCAAGCTCCAGCCTCGGCTCCATGGCCTCGCCGGATTGGGTTGGGATGAGCTGCGAGTGCCGAACCCGAGTACGCCCGGGAGATAAACTCGACCTTGAAGCGATTGTTCTGGAGAAGCGGGAGTCGAAGTCGAAACCCGACCGGGGCATCGTGCGCTTCCAGATTCGATTGCGCAATCAAAGGAACGAAATCGTCCTGCAGTGCATAAGCAGCATTCTTGTTGCGAGGCGACCGAGCCCTTGACGACCAACCGTCCGCGTTGACCAAGGCCACGTCCACATGTCCGCTTTGGGTCATTCGGGTCTTTTCGGGTGCTGGCCGACGACTTCCAGTCTGCCCCCGGAAGCGGACATCGTCAGCCAAGCCTGGCAGGTCCGAAAAGTGCCAATCACGGAAGTCGGCGGACCTATTCGATCACCTCGTCGGCAATGGCCAGCAACGACGGCGGTATTACCAAGCCGAGCGCCTTTGCGGTTTTGAGGTTGATGACGAGCTGAAATTTGGTTGGCTGCTCGACAGGCAGCTCGCTGGGAGTGGTGCCTTTGAGAATTTTGTCCACATACTCGGCAGCGCGGCGATACATGTCCCTTTGACTTGGGCCATACGTTATAAGAGCGCCTGAGCGCACGGCACCGACGCTCCCGCTCATCGCAGGAAGCCGAAGTCTGCTCACCTGATCAAGGACGGCGGCCCGGAGGTTGGCGGTAAGCGGGTCTTCGATGACAAACAGGCTTGTCGCACCGGACGCAACGAGTGCGTCCATTCGGGCAGCCGTGAACTCTGGGGGCCTTCTCACCTCCAGGAGTTCGAGCCGGATACCTTCTCGGTCCGCAGCCACCCTCAATTCCTTCAAGGCCAACGCGCTGTAGGGGGTATCGGGGTTCAAGAGCACACCGACGGCTCTCTGGCCTGGAACGCACGTCAGCAACAGTTGAAGCTGTTTGCCCTTCAACTCGGCAGACTGGCCGCTCAGGCCCGTCACGTTGCCACCGGGCCGCGCCAGAGTTTGCACGAGACCCGCCCCAATCGGATCACCGACGGTCGCAAACACAATGGGGATGGTGGCGGTTGCAGTTTTGAGCGCCTTTGGTGCGAGCGTACCCCACCCCGCTACAAGCACATCCGGCTTTGCACGCACAAGTTCTTCGGCCATTGCGGCAAGTCGCCCGGGGTCTCCGTCGGCGGATCGATGCTCGAAGTTCAGGTTTTTTCCCTCGACATAGCCGAGGTCTCGCAGCGGTCCGGTGAATTGAGAAGCATCCTCACCTGTATCCAGCGTGAGCAGCCCGACACGATATGTTTTGGATTGTGCGTGTGCCGAGAGCGGCCACGCACCCGCTGTGCCAACAATGAGACCGATAAATTCACGCCGTTTCATGAACGCGTCCTGTACCGAGGAGGAACTATCATAGTATCGGCTCGGCAACGGAGCGCCAATGTCCGTTGTGGGTCATTGTCGGAAGTTAGTGCGCGCGTTGGCGACGTCCGCTCCACCCCTGTGAACGGACATTGTCAGCCCAGCGGCTAGGTCCGAAAGGTGCCGGACTAATTCTGACCTGCCAAGGAATCGGCTGTCGGTTCCAAGCCCATCCACTAATTCGTCAGAACGGGTGTCCTAATCCCATGAAATTTAGGATGATTTTGAAACCGAATCCAAAATCACGATTTATCTTTGCAAACAAGGAAGATGGCCAGGGCCGACGACGAATCGCTAAAACCGAAAGACTTTCCAGTTCACGCGAACTAAGAAGTCGTCAGGAACGACGGTAACACTATCGCTGAAGCGCGCGTCAAGAAAACTGCAGAAGACATTGCGGAGCGCTTAAACGCGGAGGAGGACCTTCGCGAAAGTAGACCGTTGGTCGGCAAAACATTCCCAGCACGGATTCTGCCATCGGCGTACGTCTTCCTCCTTCCTCATGCAAAACAAAGGTCTGAAAAATGGCAAACCAACCAACGAGTGACAACTATTCCGGTAAGTTTCCGGATTCCGTGCCGTTTTTTGATTTCGCAGGGTTCATCGAAATGAGCCGAAACACGCTGACAGAAACGGTGAAGCAGAACTCGAAATTGAGCACAACCCTGCAAGCTCTCGGTAAGGAATGGACCGAATTCGTCGGAGCGCGTCTGCATGAAGAGTCGCAGTTGCTCCAGACACTTCGTGAGTGCAGAGAGTTGCCGAGTATGCAACGCGCATATCTGCAATTTTGGGAAAAAGCTCTTTCCCAGTATGGCGAGGAAGCGCAGCGCCTCATGCGAATAACTCAAGCCGCCATGCAAGAGGCCGCCCATAGTGCGCAAGAGCGCCTTGAAGCCACAAACGGCGGAAACGCTCATGGCAGCGGGGCCTCTAGCAACTCTATGCCGCCGTCACCGACGAAGAAGGTCAGTCCTTCCCCTCGTGAGAGAGTGTAGCGGACCCATCGTGGGAGAGCGTAGCAGACCATTTCGCAGTGACCTCTTCAACCTGGTAGCCCCGGCGATCTGAGACCGGCATAGGCTAAAAACCTTAGGACGATCGTTGGGTCGAGTCTGAGTGATATTTTTCATTTGAACTGGCGAGGTCGCAAATTGCGACATGCCAATCCTGGGAGGTGGGCTTGGCGAGAAAACGCATCGGCATTCTCACGGGCGGCGGCGACGTCCCCGGCCTTAACGCTGTCATCAAGAGCGTCACTTATCGCGGCAGTGAGAACGACATCGAGGTCATCGGCCTCCGCCGTGGTTGGGAGGCCCTCACGCACCTCAACCTGGAGGACCCGGCCAGCAAATCTCACTACCTCATGCCCCTGAATCGTGAAAACACGCGCACCATCGACCGGAGCGGCGGCACCGTGCTGCACTCGAGCCGCATCAATCCGTCCAAAATGCAAAAGCTGCCCGAACATCTCGTCGGCAAGGACCTTCCGGTCTCCCTAAGTACCAGGGGCGGCGGCGCAACCAAGACGTGGGACCTCACCGGCCAGGTGCTGGCGAACCTCTCGGGGCTCGGCATCGAACACCTGATCGCCATCGGCGGCGACGACACGCTTAGTTATGCCGCCAAGCTCAACGAACTCGGTGTCAAGATCATCGCCATCCCGAAGACGATGGACAACGACGTCCGCAACACCGAGTACTGCATCGGCTTCTCGACCGCGATCACTCGCGCCAGCGCAGCTATCCAGCGGCAGCGAACCACTGTCGGCTCGCACGAGCGAATTGGCATTTTCCGCGTCTTTGGCCGCGATGCCGGATTTACCGCGCTCTACACCGCGTACGCGACCTCGATCCGATGCGTCATACCGGAGTACAAGGTCAATCTCGACAGATTGATCCAGTTGCTCCTTGAAGAGAAGCGCGCCAACCCGAGCAATTACGCGCTGATCGTGCTCAGCGAGGGCGCCGAGTGGGAGGGCTACAAGCTGCAGGAATACGGCGAGCCCGACGCCTATGGTCACCGCAAGAAGGCCAGCGTGGCGGAATCGCTTGCCGAGGAGATCAAGCAGCGCGTTGGAGAAGAGACAATCACCTCTGACCTTACCTACGATTTGCGATCGGGCGAACCTGACTTCATCGACAAGCTTGTAGCCCTGACTTTCGGCAACATGGCCTACGATGCCATCCTGGAAGGCAAGACCGGTCTCATGTCGGCTCTGGTAGAGGGCCGTTACGACCTCGTGCCCATCCCTGACCCCAAGCTGGGGCCTCGCAAATTGGATGTCGCCAGCACATACAACACGGAGCGCTACCGCCCTACCTACGGCAACAAGCTGGGGCTGCCGGTCTTTCTCAACCGCGCGTCATAGGGTGCCAGGCGGTAACCGCCAAGGACGTCTCCTATGGGGCAGCCTCGGAAGTAGTGCCCGGCCAGATGGGTCTGCCGACGCGGGTGTCAGGGCCTCGTGCCGAGATCATGAAGGGGTCAGGGCCATGGAGATCGAACGCACTACATTCGGCACCATCACGATTGACGGAACGACGTAGTTATCCGGCGATCGCGTGTAGCGCGAGTTGGTCAAAGCGTGCCCAATAGAGCCCATCAGGGCTCCACTAAGAGGGCAGCGTGTTGCAATCCATATCCAAGATTCCCGGTCGCTATTATCTGGCAGTCTTTGTGCTGGCGTTCGCGACACTTTCCTACCAGATCCTGATAACGCGCTTCTTCAGTGTTATGCTCCATCATCATTTCGCATTCGCGGCCATTTCACTTGCCATGCTAGGGCTCACCCGCGGAGCGATGGAGGTCTACGGCAAGCCCGACCGTTATGCCACGGAGCGGGTTGGCATCGATAATGAAAGAGGCCGCCTCATCTGGCGGCCTCTTTGCCTTGCGATCTAGGCCCCCGCCTAGCTTTGAAGTCCGACCCTCTCGATGGGCATCTGCAATTCGGCAGCCCGTTCTTTCCGTTCCTTCTTGGAAAACTCGTGCTCGCGCTGCTCGAAAGCCGCAAGTTCCTTTTGTGCCGCTTCAAGAAAGCGGTCGCGTGGTGTCACTGCCAACTGAGTGTGCCTTGTCATTATTACGCCACCCATTGCTACCCCAGCGCCCAACCTATCCAACTGCGGGAACCTGGGAAAGGTTCGTGACGGTAAAATTACGGACTGATGAAATCGGGACACAGTGCCCACCTGAGGCGGCCTTAATTCTTGTTCGTGAACTTCGCGATCTTCCGCGTTCCGTCCCACAGCTCTACATCATGGCCGTCAACGAGCCGCTTGGCGCGCTCTTTGGCGGTGTCATCACCATCGCATTCGATCTCAACGCGATCAACGATATGGCCGTCCGAGCTGATCAGGAAAGCGCGGTAAATGTGCTGCATGTCATACCAGCCCGTGAATCGGTGCTGGAAAGTAGGGCTGGGTAAAATCGAGAACAAGTTAACTTTGTACCTTTACTTCAAATCCCTTGTTGAGTTGTCGCAGCGGAATGAACCTGCTGCATGAGGGACAGGCCATGGCGGTGGCACCGCAACCGCACGCATATTTCCCTGACCATGGCCGGTCAGGGTGGGCGTCACAGACGCACCGCGTTTCATCGCATACGAAGCACCCTATCGACTTAATCACTGCGCTGCCTCCCTATTCTGGCGGCTTCAGTCCGGGTGACGAAATCCAGGCGGTAATGCTGGCGGCGGTTTCTGCCTCGCGGGCTTTGCGTAGAAGCGTCTGCCGCTTCGATCCCGGCTTCAGACTTTTGGCGGTTTCCCTAAGTTTGATTGCCTCTAGGGCTAACCGCTCGTCCAAAGGGTGATCGTGTTCAATGTGCCGTCGCTCCGACATGGGAACCTCCGTCGCCCCATCCCAAAACTCTCATTCCCCCGACGCGGTTCCCGATTCAAAAGGAGCCACTGCTAAAGTTGTAAAGGGGCCACTAGCCATCGAACGGAATGGAAAGGGGCCAGCACCTGAGGAGATATGGGAATGGATCAAGAAATTTGTACGCTTCGAGAACGCGCCCCTCGACGAGGTCCGTTCCGGGTCAAACTGAGAAGTCCAGGCGGGCCTTCGGGAAGTCGGCTTTGCCCTCAACAGCGGACTTCGTCAAAGGTTGTCGGCATGTCGCAAAGGCGCCCGAAGCGGACATGCTCGCAACCGACGAGGCGCAGCGCTTCGTCGACAGACCGTCCCTGCCCTTATCGATGACCTCGTTCGCAGACACCAAAAGTGCTTGCGGCACGATCAGCCCCAGCGCCCTCGTGCCCGCGCAGAGGCGACCTCTTCTGTAGCGGCAATCGCGACTACAAAGTTCGGATTTTGATGAATAACCGGACTCGCATCACGAGCCCGGGGTATTACGTTTTGGCTACGGCATTAGCGTGCCGGCTTGAGCGTATTCTCGATCAGGTAGGCCGTGGCCTTTGGGGCTACATCCTCGCTGGCGCGGATCGCGAATCGATAGTGCACGCCACCCCAGACGCGGACATTCTTCTGCTCCTCGGCCATATCGGCCAGGCTGGCGAACTGCCTGGTCCGCTTCGGATCCCGCACATCGGTCGCCGTGAACGGAATGGCCTTCACCGGCCCGAAAACCGATTCCAGGACCGCCACCGCTGTGGTGGCGTTGTAGGTCGCCTGCGACGGGTATTCAGGATGCATCGGCGTCGGATTGAACGATGTCCAGCCGGCATCCCGCTCGGTCGCATCGTTGCCGTCCTGGTCGCCATTGCGGATAGCGGTGACGGGCCGCCAGAAATTGTAGTAGTACTTCGCCTCCCAATTGAGAACGTAGGCGTTCGCCAGACCCATGTTGAGCAGCGCGAACAGGCGCGCACATTCAGCGAGCGGCATTTCCTTTGTCTTCGCAAGCTCGCGCGCCGCCGCTTGCAGCGCAGGGCCGAAATTGACGTTGCCCCAAAATGTTACCGCTTCGGTCTGCTCGGGAGTGCGCGCCGTGCTCTTGGTGCCGCCGAGGCTCTTCACCTCGTTGTAGTCGCGGGCCCACTCTGCGCTCGACAGCGTCGGCGGCGGGCCGGGCCGGAACTGGTCGGCGCCGTTGAGCACCCATGGCTTCGCGCGCGCATATTGCTCCCACGCCGGCAGTGTCGTCGGCACGTAGGCCCCGGGAGCAGCGTGCGGCCTGTAAGCGTCGGGAGCGTTGGTGCCGTCGTTGGCGCGGTCGGCCTGGACCGCGGCGGCCACCTCCATACCCAGCTTGATGCCTTCGGTCTTTGCGGGCCCCTCTGGGATCGCCTTGAGTGATGCCGCGTAGCCCTCTTCGATCTTGGATTTCTGCTGAGGATAGACCTGGGTGAGGATCTGCTGCGCGGCCGCCGCGGCCGCGGCTTCTGCGGATGCGCTTGGTGCGGCCGGAAGCGTTGCGACCACGCGCGTGTAACGATTCTGAACCGTGTTGATCGCGTCGGACATGGCGACATGCACCATGGCCAAGGTGCGGAGTTTGGGATTGTTGCCGACGTCGTTCGCCACCAGATCATTGGTGATGACGTTCCAATCGGTGACTACATCGGCGCGCGCGGGCGCTGCCAACAGCGCTGCCGCGACTATGCCCGGCAGCAAAGTTGCAGCCGATAATCTTAAATCGGATCTCATTTTGCGCCTCCGTTTGTGGTGCCCACACATGCGGACCCTCCACACGGTGGGCACGGTCAGTCTCCTTCTTTCCACTGGCGTGGACTATTGGTCGAGATGACGCATCCTGGCTGTTTGGCTTTTGGACTGGCTGTCTGCCGAATTCTGTATAACTCTACCGCTTCGTCCGAAAGTGGCGCAGCTCTCGCTGCGGCGCATAAATTGGGCTTTAACGGGGCACGGGGGCGCGAGACCACCCTTGCGGGCATAATGTCCGCTTTAGCTCATTTTCAGACCTCGCTTCACACAAGTGCGAAGTCTGCGTCAAACCCATTAAACGGACATCGTCAGGCAGTGCTTCCACGTCCGGAAAGTGCCAAGCGGACCAACGGCCGGCCCCGAAGCTACTTCGGATTGCGCGGGAACGGGATAAACCCGTCCCGGTTCGGCATTCTCACCTTGGGCAGCGACTGCGCATCGATCACATCGTTCGACCCGACCATCCCGTTGAGATCGAGGATATAGGCCGTTACCGCGTAGACTTCGTCCGCGGTAAGCGATTTCGACTCTTGGAATGGCATTGCGCGACGTACATAGTCGAACAGTGTTGTTGCGTAGGGCCAGTAACTTCCCACAGTCTTTATCGGTGTTTTGTCCGGTGCCAGTGTGCCCATACCGCCGACGAGCGCTCCAGCGAGCACGACACTAGGCCCGATTCCCCTATCGCCGTGACAAGCCTGGCATTTCGCTACGTAGATGGCTTCTCCCTCGATGGCGGTGCCACGACCAGGCGGCAGACCTGCGCCATCCGGTCCGATGCTGATGTCCCACGCTGCGATGTCGGCGGGCTCGATCGATTGCCCGAACTGCGGGGATTGGGCCAGAGCGGCCGATCCGCTAGTCAGCACAGATACGCAGACTGCAACGGATTTAGACGTAAACATTGCTAGCCTCCCCCTTCTCGTCGATGCGCCAGCTTGCGATGGCGTTGTAGTGGTAGACCCCACGCAAGCCGCGCTCGTCGCCGAACTGCGCGCGCGTTGGCTGCATCATGCCCGTGTCGTCGGTGGCGCGACTCTGCAGCACGGCGGGACCGCCGTTCCATTGCCATGCTGCGCGGAAGCGCACCGGCGCCTTTGGCAGGATCGGGCCCTGCAAAGCAGCCGGCGCCCAGCTTCGTCCGCCGTCGGCCGACACGTCGACTTGTCGGATGCTGCCGTTGCCCGACCAAGCCTGCCCGGAAATCTCGTAAAATCCCGGTCCCCTCAGCGTGAGTCCCGGCGACGGACGCGTGATAACGGATTTCACTTCCATCGGGAATACGAACTGCCAGGCCTTTTCATCCTTGAGCAGGATCGTGTATTTCGATGTTTCGTCTTTGGTCATCGCGGGGTCGGCAGTCAACTTGAGCCGGCGCAGCCACTTCACGTTCATGTTGCCTTCGAACCCAGGCAGCAGCAACCGCACCGGATAGCCATTCGAAGGCCGCACTCGCTCGCCGTTCTGATAGAGACAGAGCAGCGCATCATCCATCGCCTTGGCGAGTGGGATGCTGCGGCTCATGGCGGCAGCATCTGCGCCCTCGGCGATCACCCAGCGCGCCTGAGGTTCGATGCCAGCTTCATCGAGCAACGTGGAGAGCCGCACGCCGGTCCATTCCGAGCAACCCAGCAGGCCGTGAATAGCCGCCACATTGAGCGGCTGCGCCTGAGGCGCGTTGAGCGCCTGGCTGTTGCCGCCACACTCGATGAAGGCGATGCGCGATTGCATCGGATAGCGCGACAGCGCTTCGACCGTAAACACAAGCGGGCGCTTCACAAGTCCATGGATCACCAGTCGGTGTTGATCGGGATCGATTTCTGGGACGCCGGAATGGCTACGCTCGAAATGCAGCCCGGATGGCGTGATCATTCCTTCGAGCATATGCAGCGGCGTGCGTGACGCGCCGACACCGGCCGGGTTGGGGGGCGGCGGAAAGACTTTGATGACCTTGCTCTCGAACGGTGAAGGCTGGCCGTAGCCCCCAAATCCCGGACCCGGCACCTTCATCCATGGCTGCACCGTAAGCGGTTCTGCCGATCCGCGGGACAGGCCCGCGCTGGTCGCACCGGCAACGAGCGCGCCTTCAAGAAAGATGCGGCGGCTTAGAATTCCATTGCCCGCCGCCGGATCGCCTGGTTCGGGATGAGTTTTTCCAACCATGAGCAGCCCTCCCTCGTTGCGGTCAAATTAAGCATTTCGCCTGCCCATGCGCACGGCGAATGCTCGGTGATAACCAGCAAAAAAAAGATGGTCGGTTTTATTGAGCGTGCGATGCCCGCCGACGGCATTCCCCGGTGCCAATCGTCTCGAAGACGGAGACGTCGGCCCGTCCCGTCTCGAAAAACAGCTTTAAAGAAGATTACAGGATCCCACGCCCATCCAAAAGACCTTCATATTGGCTACGATGTCGCACAAACAATGCAGTCAAAGCCAATGGTCCCATGTCCGTGATGGGTCATTCGCGTCGGTTTTAGCCGGACCACGGCACTTCCGGTCTACCCCGGTGAACGGACATTCTCAGGATAGGCAGGCATGTCTCAAAGGTGCCAATAGGCGACATGCTTGCAAAGGCACGGATCCGGGCTAATGCGCAATGGTCGTTCGTTTGTGTCCGCAAGGGGCCCTCGGCGGTGAACCTTTCGCGGGCGGCCCGCGACAAACAAGCCGCCATCGTCGCGACGGCGGCGCGTGCCGCGCCGATCGCGCGACGCCAATTGAGGTTTCCCATGCCGATCGTCCGAATCCTCTTGGTCCTTCTCGCGCTCGCTTCGCCGCTGTCGATGGCGGGAGGCGCTGTTGCGGGGCCGTTTGAGGATGCGCAGGCGGCGCATAGCAGACGCGACTACGCAACCGCGCTACGGCTCTGGCGTCCGCTGGCCGACCAAGGCAATGCCGAGGCGCAGTACGCACTCGGGTTCATGTACGACGGCGGCCAAGGTGTGCCGAAAAATTACGCTAGGGCTGCAAAGTGGTGGCGCCTCGCAGCCGATCAAGGCCATACCTTCGCCCAGTACAACCTGGGGACCTTGTACGACAACGGCAATGGGGTGCCTCAGAACAAAGCTGAAGCATTGAAGTGGTATCACCTTGCCGCCGAGCGCGGTAACGATGGTGCGCAGTTCAACGTCGGGGTCCTGCATTTCGCGGGCGTGGCCGTGTCCGAGAACCGGATCGAGGCTGCGAAGTGGTTTCGCCGCGCTGCAGACCAAGGTCATATTGGAGCGCAGGTATACCTTGGCCTCTGTTACGCTACGGGACTAGGCGTGCCGCAAGACAATATTCAAGCATACATGTGGCTCAGTTTGGCGGCTGCGCGAAGTGACCAAGATGCGATCAGCAATCGAAATCGCGTCGCGCAGCAGATGACCCCGGCACAGATCGCCGAAGCGCAGAAGCTGGCGGTTGAGTGGAAGTCGAAACCGGAACGGTAGTATTCCCGTGCGTCGCGGAAGCAATGTCTGCTGTGGGTCATTTGCGGAAGTTGACGTCCGGGTCGGCGACTTCCGATCTTCCCCTAACAACGGACTTCACTCGTCAGATCCGCTACTTCTGAAAAGTGCCAGGACACCGAGTCGAGGGTTCGCGCGCCGGTCGCCGGCAACGGTTTGAAATAACCCTCTGACCATCGTAGCCGGGCGGCAGGATGAGGTATTTCCCGCCCTCGTAGGGATAGACCTTGGTGAACTTTCTAATCGCATCGGCCACGGGCTTCGGATCGTTGTTCTCCAGGAACGAGCGGCCGAACCATATGACGAGGTTGGTCCGGGCGCGGGTCCTATGTCAAAACTTCGAGAAACAATGGGGCCCATCGTTTGCGCGGTGCTCTGCTTAAACATCCCGGTTGCTCAAGCCGGTCCCTGCAGCGAAGACATTGCTCAATTCGAAGCGGCCATACGCCAGTCCGCGGGAAATCCGAACGCGGGATTGACAGCGCCACAGTCGGTTGGCGATCAACTTGATCGACAGCCAACATCCGATTCTTTGAAACAAGCCCAGGAGCGCTTGCAATCAAAATTCTCAGCGACATTGGCCCGCGCCAAACGGTTTGATGCTAAGGGTGATCGCACAGGCTGCATTCGCGCGCTTTCTGCGGCCAAGCGAATGTATATTCTTTGAAATCAGAATTGAAATTTCTGAGTACGTTGGTGAGGGCCATTCACTTACCGGTGCGCTATTTGCCAGGCAGTTGAAACGGTGCGGCTCGTTCGCCGCCAGCCTCCGACCAGCCAGCCGAAAAGATTGCTGTAAAGCGCATGGTTGATTGCGTCGGGCTCAAATTTCGCCGAGCCCGGACGCTCGTTTACGTTAGGGTGGGCTGGGGATCGTTAATCTAGGTGAGGAATTCTGCAAGCGAGGCGCGCTGACAGGTGTGAATCCCACCGAAGGCCGATCGTTTCGTTTGTTCAGGCATCACCGACCCTCTGTCAAAACTGTTGATGGCTCGCTGGTAAGTGCGAGCCGCCAAAGCAATAGCAACTTTCGTCGTTCGATAAGAATCGCCTCAGGGTCCTTGCCGATAGCGGCAGTACTCATCGCCGTTGTCGTATTCGATGCAGATCTTCACGCGCCTCCGAGGGCGATCATCGTCGTAGCTTGGATAGTCCCGGTGTCGGTCCGCACGGTCCCAACCTCGATTGTCGCGGTCGTTTCGATCGCTGTATCGACGCCGATCCATGTCGGGCTCGCGATATTCTTCGCGGTCACTGCGTCGCACTTCCGGACCCATTTCACGGTCATCGCGGCTCATACGGTCGCCGTCACCCCGGCGCATCCGCCAGTCCCGACCCATTTCCCGCTCCTCGATCTTGGGTTGGGCCCGGTCGGTGCGTTGATCGCGCGGTTGCTGGGCATTCTGGTCGGATGGGGCGGGTTGAGTAGGCACGCTTTGCGGCGACGAAATCGGCGGCCTCCCTTCGCCCTGGGCAAAGGAGGGCAGGCTCGATGAGGCCAATAAGAGGCTGGCGAGGACAACAACGCGCATGTATTTTCCTCCGGTGAAGTGGCCACCAGTAACGATTTCCTGATGGATTGGTTCACCTCAAAGGTAGCTATTCGGGACGCGCTGACTGCAGCCTATAGAGGATGTTAGGCAGGCGTCGCTTATTGATACTGTTGATGTTAAACGTCGCGACCCACGGCGACGGCCTGCGCGACCCGAATATAGTCAAGCAGCGGCGCGCCGGCGTCCTGATGGTCGACGAGCTTGACCACATTTGGCTCCAGGTCCGGCGGAACAGAAACGACGGGCCTGGCAAAGCCGCGGGTTTGAGCACCGGCTGGTTCGGTGTGTGCCCATGCGTGCCTGCCCGCTAGTTCCTCCATTAACTGTTCCGGTGTGAGCAATTTTGACCACTACGTCGGCTGCCGGACATGCCAGATTATCCCGATCACCGCTCCGCCTTCGGCTTCCATCGGTGACTGAGAGTGTTGCGCTCCCGCCTGACCAAAAGGGATGCATCACATGCCCCAACCTCATACCCGTCCAGAACCGTCGCTGATCCCATTTGAGCGGCCCCGCTGCCCCCAATGTTCCAAACGAATGATGCTGACCATGATCAGCCCAACGTCTGACCGCGATGACAGCCGGACCTTTGAGTGCGCCAATTGCAATCACACGATGACGCGCACCGTCGCGCGAGATCCGATGTCGGATAAGTCGGGCTGGCAATCCAACAACCTCAAAGCCCCGGAGTGAGGCTGTGCTTGTCAGCCCCAGCACGACACTTGAAGAACGCCTGATTAATTTGGCACGACGGGTCCGGTCAGATGTGGAGACGCTTGCGCCATGCAGCGAGCGCGACGAATTAGTCCAGAAGCTTCGCCAGATTGAAACGGCACTTGATATGAGCGAGTTCCTGCTGTCCTCTGGTTCCAATCGCTAGTATGGCCGCCTCAGTTTGGCGGCCTTTTTCATTTCGCGAGCCGCAGAAATGCGGCCCTATCAGGGGCCGGGAGGCTGCGCTGGGGGCCGCCCATTCCAACCGCAACGCTGAAAAAAAAAGCGCCAACGGCGAGTAAAGTTAACGCAACTTGGTTGGATCGTTCCCCGAACTACTTTGGAGTACTTCCGCGCTCCAGAGCTTACGCCCTCATTGGAACCTGAGCCGAGATAGAAGTTCAAACGTCATTCTAAGTGGTTTTTTGTCACGGAGTGCATTGTGAGTGACACGCAAGAATTTAGCAGGCTGGTGGTCGGCGCTCGCTTCAAGATGAGTGAACTCGGAGCCACTCGATGCCGCTCGCTGGCCGGCAAGACTGGGATCGTGGTCGAGGTTTTCCGAAGCAATACAGGCGTCACCGTTCTATTCGATGGTGCCAACAGACCAACTTGCCTGCACCGTGATTTTATCACCCCGATCTCGCGATGACGCATTGGCCGGACTTTACCCGCTTATGAGAGAAGGTGTTGTGGCGGTGGCGCGGGCGCCTTCCATCCCCCCGCGCGTCACGGCCTCGGCGTCCCGGTCCGGAGATTGCTGTGAAAATGTCCAAAATTTGCCGGGCTTTGTGCCGGGTAAGACTACGGGCCCTGACTTTTCATCATCCACTTAGTCGTTGGTCCCTTTTAACTTTTTAGGTGGCCCTTTTTGGTCCACGCCAGCGCCGCGTTCTTGCCGCGGTCTGTTCGTTCCCCGAAGGGGGTAGTCCGGAACAGAAACGGCGATTGCAAAGAGGGAACGCCTTACCGCGCGCCAAGGGATTTAGACCGTAGTTTTAAAATTCGAAGCCGCAGGCGGCCTCTAAGCTGCGCCCGCATTTACTTCCTTGCGACGGCCGATCACACTTCAATTACCCCGGGTGCTGACCCGAGTCTTCAGAACAACCTCGCCGTCGGGAATGCCAAGGGCATCGAATACAGTGGACTGTATGGGCACCCGCGCTTCAATTGTGTTGCCCCGCGCCGCCGCAAGATGGCGCCGAACGGCCTCTGCGGCATGGTGCCTGTCCGCAACGCGGGCGTAGTAGGTTTTGGAAGACTCAAAGTCATCCGACGGGCTCTCCTTCACATTGACAGCCCAGCCACTCGACATCAAACTACTTCCTCACGATCCGCGCAGCGCGCCGATGGTCGTTAGATCAAACCTCAATTACGGGATGATGTTCCAGGCACTGCCGAGCTTCCTACTCCGCCGCGGCGACCACCTTCTCGACGGCACGCACCGGCGATAAGCATCGCAGATTTGAACAGCGCTGATAGGATGGCGACCAGCCAAACTTGGCTTTAATGCATCTTCACCCGGAGACGCATGGGGCTATCTGATCCTAAGCCTCCAGCTTCGAGGTAGCGTGGAAGGATTACCTGCCGCGATGCACTGGACAATCTGGCATATCCGGAAACCGATATACTGGTCAAAACACCTCAACGGGTGGGCATTAATCCGCGTCGCACTGTAATTCGATGGAACGTTGAACTGCTCAGCATGTTGGCTCTTCAATCATGACCGTTTTGGTCAATAATAATCTTTGGAGTGCTGAAATGACCAAACGTAAAGCGCCAACGGCGTCAAAGCCCGCCCGCAGTTCGAAAGTAACCGCGAAGGCCCAACGGGCCAATTCGGCTGTTATTAGAAGCTCTAAACCCAGCCGCGTGCGCTCGGTTGCAGCCGACCCGATTAGATTGTCCCCCAAGGGTCATGCCCCGAAACAAGCGGCTGCCATTCTTGAGAGTCCGGCGATGGCACTGCAGGACTCCGTCAAACAGATCATGAGCGAAACGGAATTAAAGAAAGGTTTTGATTTTTCTTCAGCCACGGCAACAGCGCGGGCGTATCAAGCAAAGCTGTTGGAAATGGCACAAGCCAACATGCAATTTGCGCTTGAATTCGGACCGAGGCTTGCGTCGATCAGGTCGCCCTTTCAGTTACTCCGCGTAATTGAAGAGCTCACAAAAGAGCGGATCGCAATGTTCCGCAAGTTCTCGAATGAATTGGTTGAACTAAGTATTAAGCGATGAAGTCCCAAAGGCCACTTATCCGAGCAGCGACACTTCCATCTTTACGGACATATAAGTAGAGGACGGTGGATGTTCGATTAATGATGTGGCAGTCAATCGCGTAATCGCGTTGCGAATGATGCTTTGAACTCACGTCATCAATGGAAACGTGAGCGAGGTTGCCCTCCCCCTATCGCTGCTTTCCTGATCCACTGCGCCGCCGATCTGACGTGCAAGCGAGGCAATCAATTTGAGGCCAGATCCGTTTTCGTTAAGATTCTGGATGCCGACGGCCGTTGTCGGATACCGTCAAACGGGCCTCACCATTGCCGATACCCGACCAGGCGCACCCTTATCCTACCGCCCTCCGGGCCGAATGCATGCTTGATACTGTACATCGCAGTCTCATTTAAAATGAGGATCAATGCAGATTGGCCGCCGGCTTTAGCTGGCCGCAATGCTTCACATGAGGGTGGTCGTCTTAATATCAATTGCCGAAAGGCCGCTCGTCGCTGGTCGTCAAGGAAGCGAATGCCCGAGGAAAAAACGCAATATTTCCCTCGTTGCGTCCGGTCCCCGCGGATCGGTGTACGAGCCCGCAGGACTACCGCCCGACCAAGCGTGGGCAGCGCCATGGATATTCCAATACTCCAGGATTTCGCGTCCGCCCGCGTCGGTGTGGGTCGTGCGGGTGTACTCATGCCCTCCAGGTATCTGCCCGCGATGCACCGTTTTTTGCGTGCTCGTTGTACCTATGGCCTGTTCAAGAACTTGACCGCCATTGTTTGGATGCACGGTGGTGTCGCGGTCACCGTGAAAAATAACTGCCGGTACAGACGGCCCGTTGCCGGAAATGCCCCTGCGACCGGATCCGCCGCCTTGCCGCATCGCGGCAAATGCGGAGGGCATGTCAGTAGCGGCCCCGCAGGCGAGGCCGGAATGGATCCCTACCGCCGCATACAGATCGCTGTACGTTGCTCCCATGATAGCTGCAGCGGCCCCTCCGGCCGACAGTCCGGCGACATAGACGCGTTTTGGATCGACCGAATAATCGCGCATGACCTGGCGGGTAATGCCCGCGATAAGCGAGGGCTCACCGCCGCCGCGTTGCTGGTCGCCTGCGCGAAACCAATTCCAGCACTTCGATTGGTTGGCGTCGCTGCGCTGGGCCGGATAGACCACGAAACAGGTTTGTTCTTCTGCGATGAAGTTCATTCTCGTACCGGCAGCGAAATCATCCGGCGACTGGGTGCAGCCGTGAAGCATCACGACCAAGGGAATCGGCTGCCCCTGATAGCCACTAGGGACGAAGAGCTTGTAAGCTCGGCTTCCCGCCGGATTGCTGTAAGCGGCTTCGATGAAATTCGTCCCGTCCGGCGCGATTTCCGATGTCGACGGCGGGGTGCGCTTCACGCCTCGCATTCCGAGCCAGGAGCCATCCTTTGCTCGATCGAGTAACGGCCGAAGCCCGCGGGGTGGAGCGGAAGGGGCCTGCGCCAAGTGCGCGCTATCGGTCTCTTCGACGTCATTGACCTTCGCATCGATGGTAAGCGGCTCGCGGCCTGTAAGAGGGATGCGCCCCGCCGTGCGCCATATCGCGTCCGGCGTGCGTTTGCCGCCGAGCATGCGCTGAAGTAGCGCCGTGGCCTCCGCGAGTTGGCCCGCATGCGTCAGCCGTGTGGCTTCGCGAATCGTGTCCTGATCCAGCATCGAATTTACCCTATTCTGTCGGCGAGAGCGGCCTTGACCGCCGGACTGGCGTGCAAAGCTCCGAGCACGGAGACTGAGCCAATGGTGGCGCGGGCGAGATCGGCAGTGACGTCTTGGGCGATGCTGGCAAGGCCCAGAACATTGATGTGCACCATCTCGCCGGCCCGCCGCGCCGCTTCGAGATCCGCTCGGCTGTAATTCCTCAGACCGAGCTCCAGGCTTTTTCGGGCCGCGGACTGTTTGACTACGTCTGCGTGCCGTTCGAGTTGGTTACGGATCGCTGTTCGGATAAAATCAGTGCGGTTCGAATAGAAACCTTCCTGCACCATCAAATCCACGTGCCCAAGATCGACATACCCGAGATTGATCGTGATTTTTTCGGTCTCGGCAGGCTTTGGTCGCAGTTCGTGGACATTAGGGGGCATTTCTCACCATCCATATACCATCTGTATGGATGGTATATGGATGGCGAGAGCCGGTATTCAAGGGCGCGCCGGCTGAATGATTGTGCGCCGTCGCCCCCGACCATCGGCAATGGTTTGGGCATTGCGGTGACGGCCGCATTTGTGGCTCGCAGTCCGCTGTCTGACTCAACTGCATCAGCAGATTGGTCTGCTCTGCGAGCCATAAGCGGTTGTGTCCGGAAGATCCGCTTTTCCAGACGGACTCGCCTTCCGTCGATATGCCCGGAACTATGGATGGGCTGGGACTCGCTCACGTGCGCGCGCGGCATATAAAGCTTTATCGTCGTCCCTTCGCCGACGACGCCTGGCACATTAGCGCCGGATCCGCGATCATCGACGGCGAAATCGTCGTTCCGGCCGCCGACGGCACCACGGATTTTTCGGTCCTGCAAAACGAAGTGAAGGGCAAGTCGACGCGCATCGTGATGGTTGCCTTCGACCTGCTCTATCTCAATGGCTACGACCTGCGAAAATTGCCGCTGATCGAGCGTAAAGCGCCGCCGGGCTATCCATTTCGATCCCCGCGGCGTGGCAAATATCGATCGCATGATTCAACCGGGTTTTGCCCTTGATTTCGGATGTTTCGAGCTTTCCTTTGAATCT
>NZ_JAFCMB010000013.1 GCF_018130145.1 Bradyrhizobium sp. AUGA SZCCT0176
AAGCCGAAGCCGAGCGTCACCGCGAGCACGATCCAGACATAGGGATTGAGCGGGTTGGCCCACAGCAGCGTCGAGACGACGAGGCCGGACAGGATCATCAGCCCGCCCATCGTCGGCGTGCCCTTCTTGGCGATGATGTGCGAGGCCGGACCATCGGTGCGGATCGGCTGGCCCTTGCCCTGCCGCAGCCTTAAGTGATCGATGATCCAGGGACCGAACAGGAACACGAACAGCGCGCCCGTCACCATCGCCCCGCCGGTGCGGAAGGTGATGTAGCGAAAGACGTTGAGGAGGCCGCGCAAGAAGGAGAAAGCGGGGACGGTGTTGGAAAGCTCGATCAGCCAGTAAAACATTCAATATGCCCTATTGCGCGGCACGGATACCGCTTGCAGCACGAACAACCCGACGATGACGGCGAGCAGCATCTCGTGTTTGACCGCGACTGCGATGGCGCCCAGCATACCGCCGAGCGCAAGTGAACCGGTATCGCCCATGAAGGTTGACGCCGGTGGCGCGTTGAACCACAGGAATCCCAATCCGGCGCCGAGCACCGCGCCGCACAGCACCGCGAGTTCACTGGTGCCGGCGACGTATCTCATCTGCAGATAGTCGGATAAAACGGCGTTGCCGGTGAGATATGCGATCATGCTGAGGCTTAGCCCGGCGATCATGACGAGGACAATCGCAAGACCGTCGAGACCGTCGGTGAGATTGACCGCGTTGCCGGCGCCGACAATGACGAGGGCGCCGAAGATCGCGAAGAACCAGCCGAAATTGACCACCACGTCCTTCAGGAAGGGGACCCCGAGCGAGGTGTACGTCACGTCGCGGCCGAGCCGCACCAGCGCGTAACAGGCGATCAGCGCGATCACGCCTTGGATAGCGAGACCAAACCTGCCCGCAACACCGCTGCGGGTCTGTTTCGTTATCGTCAGATAATCGTTGTAAAAGCCGACAAAGCCGAAGCCGAGCGTCACCGCGAGCACGATCCAGACATAGGGATTGAGCGGGTTGGCCCACAGCAGCGTCGAGACGACGAGGCCGGACAGGATCATCAGCCCGCTTATCGTCGGCATGCCTTTCCTGGCGATGATGTGCGCCGCCGGGCCATCGGTGCGGATCGGCTGGCCCTTGCGCTGCCGCAGCCTTAAGCGATCGATGATCCAGGGGCCGAACAGGAACACGAACAGCGCGCCCGTCACCATCGCCCCGCCGCTGCGGAAGGTGATGAAACGGGCGAAAGCAGGGACGGTGTTGGAATGTTCGATCAGCCAGTAAAACATTCAGTATGCCCTGTTGCGGCCTGGTTGCGCCGTCTTGCCGGGTAAGCGCATTGCTAGCGCGTTGACAATCGTTTTCATCCTAGAAACCAAGCAAATCCTGGTCACGATCGCGGCGGCACGTCAGCGAATCACCACGGAAATCACGGGTGGGTCAGCCCGGCCAGTTTACGCTTTTGCCTGTAAGGCGGCCAGCAGCTTGGGCACAAACTTGTTGACCCAGAACATCTTTTTGCTGCCCTTGACCACCACGACGTCACCGCTTTGCAACAATGCGGCGATTTTCTGCGGCTCCAGCGTGGCCGGGTCGTCGTGCCAGCCGAGGGCGCTGTTGGCCGGCAGCAGGTCGTAGAGATGGCGCATCAGCGGGCCGACACAATAGACGCCGTCGATGCCGGGCAGATCCCTGGCCAGCTTGACATGATAGGCGGGTGCGTCGGGGCCGAGTTCCAGCATGTCACCCATGATGGCGATACGCCGGCCTGACTTGACCGGCCGCGCCTTCAGGCTGTCGAGCGCCGCGACCATGCTGGCCGGATTGCCGTTGAAACTGTCGTCGATCACGGTGACGCCGGCTGCGGTCTGCTCCACCCCGCGCCCAGTCATGATGCCGACCTTGCCGAGCTCTTTGGCCAGCGCCGCTTCATCGAGGCTGGCGGCATGGATCGATGCCAGCGCGGCCAGCGCGTTCTGCAGGCGATGCGGCGCGCCCGGCGTCAGTTCGAACGCGACCTGTTTGCCGCCAACTTGCGCTGACACGTCCCAGCTTTCGCCATGCGGGCTGTGTTTCAACTCATGCACTTCCGAGCCATTGCCGAAGCGGACAAGCTTGCCGTTCCATTCCGGCGCTTCGACGCCGGTCGGCAGCACCAGCACGCCGTTTTGCGGGAGGCCCTCCGCGATGCTCACCTTCTCGCGCCGGATCGCCTCCAGGCTGCCGAGCTTTTCCAGATGCACCGGCTGAACGTTGACCACCAGCGCCACGGTCGGCTGCGTCAGTTCGCTGAGCCGCGCGATTTCGCCGGTCTGGTTCATGCCCATTTCCACCACCCACAGCGAGGCGCTCGGGCTGGCATTGCACAGCGTCAGCGGCACGCCCCAGAAATTATTGAAACTGCTCGGGCTGGCATAGGCGT
Source organism: Bradyrhizobium sp. AUGA SZCCT0176 (assembly GCF_018130145.1). Classification (GTDB taxonomy): domain Bacteria; phylum Pseudomonadota; class Alphaproteobacteria; order Rhizobiales; family Xanthobacteraceae; genus Bradyrhizobium. The sequence continues at coordinate 2,417 of NZ_JAFCMB010000013.1, forward strand.
TCGGATAGGCGGCGAGATATTCCTTGGTGCTGGTCTTGCCGGCGCTGCCGGTTAGGCCGATCACCGGGCCCTTGAACCGCGCCCGCGCCGCGCGCGCCAAACCCCAGAGACCGTCGATCAGCGTATCCTTGACGATCAGCTGCGGAACACTCACGCCTTCGATCCTGTGCGGCACGATCATCGCCACCGCGCCGGCGGCTTCCGCCTTGTCGGCGAACTCCCAGCCGTCGCGCGCGCTGGCGAAACTCGAAATGAAGCCGCCGCTCGGCGTGCCGCTGAGCGCCACGAACAGGCATCCGGGTTTTACCAGCCGGCTGTCCTGCGTGACAAAATCGATCGCGGTGTCGGGAAATGTACCCGCAAGGCCCAGCGCCTTTGCAATCCCGGCAATCGTCCACAATGGCGCAGCGCTCATGCATTCCTCTCCGCCAGCGCGGCTGCCACCGCGTCGTGATCACTGAATGGTAATGTCTTGTCGCCGACGATCTGGCCGGTCTCGTGGCCCTTGCCCGCGATCAATAGCGCGTCGCCCGGCTGCAACGCCGCAATCCCGGCCTTGATGGCTTCCGCCCGGTCGCCGATATCAGCGGCGTCCCTGGCAGCGTCCAGAATGGCGGCGCGGATTTTTTGGGGATTCTCGCTGCGCGGATTGTCGTCGGTGACGATCACGCCGTCGGCGTTCTCGGCCGCGATCGCGCCCATCAGCGGACGCTTGCCGGCGTCACGGTCGCCGCCGCAACCGAACACCACGACCAGTTTTCGTTTCGCATAAGGCCGCAGCGCCTGCAGCGCTTTCGCCAGCGCGTCCGGCTTGTGCGCGTAGTCGACAAAGATCGGCGCGCCATTATGTTCGCCGACCTGTTCCAGCCGGCCCTTGGCGCCTTCGAGATGTTCGAGGCCGGCGAGCACCGCCGCGGCTTCGCTGCCGGTACCGATCGCCAGCCCCGCTGCGACCAGCGCATTCTCGATCTGGAATTCACCGACCAGCGGCAGCTTGATCATATGCCTGCGCCCGCGATGCTCGAGCGTCAGCTTCTGCGCAAAGCCATCGACGATTGCATCGACCAGACGGATTCCCTCGCCCAAACCGTCCGCGTTGCGGCCGATGGCGATGATCCGCAGTTTCCGTTCCCGCGCGGCGTCGATCACCTGTTGCGAGCAATCATGATCGGCCGAGATCACAGCGGCTCCATCGGCCACGACGAGATCGCGGAACAGCCGCAGCTTGGCGCCGAGGTAATGCGCGACGTCGGGATGATAATCCATGTGGTCGCGCGTCAAATTGGTAAAGCCGCCGGCAGCGATGCGCACGCCGTCGAGCCTGTATTGGTCGAGCCCGTGCGACGAGGCTTCAAAGGCAAGATGGGTGACGCCATCGCCGGCGATCGCGTCGAGCTGGCGATGCAGCGCGATCGGGTCCGGCGTCGTCAGCGAGCCGTAGACGGTGCGCTTCGGCGAGACGAGCCCGATGGTGCCGATGCTGGCGGAGACGTGGCCGAGCCGCTGCCAGATCTGGCGGGTGAACGCCGCGACCGAAGTTTTTCCACTCGTGCCGGTGACGGCTGCGATTGTCTGGGGTTGCTTCGGATAGAACCGTGCCGCCGCCAGCGCCAGCGCACGGCGCGGATTTGGCGTGGTGACAAACGGCACGCGATCGCTTGTGGCGTGTTCGCCCGCGATCGCGACCGCGCCAGCGGCAATGGCTGAATCAACAAAGCGCGAACCATCGGTCTTGCTGCCGGCGAGCGCGAAAAACAAATCGCCCGGCTTCACCGCGCGGCTGTCCACCGCCAGGCCCGTCACGTCGACAGATTCGGCCTGCGGCTCGATCGCGGCATCATTGCTGAAGAGGTCGCGAAGTTTCATGGTCGTCCAGTCCGGCCCGGGCGCAGCTTGGCGCGTCGTCCTACGCCTTACTGGGTTGTCCTCGATGTCGCAAGAATGAGGCGATCTGCCGTCGGCAGATCGAAGCGCGGTTCGACGCCCAAAAGCGGTCCGATTCGGGCGATCACCTTGCCGCCGGTCGGCACCGTGTTCCAGCCCGAGGTGATGAAACCATGGGTTTCCGGCAGCGCCTTGGGCTCGTCCAGCATGATCAGCAGCTGATATTGCGGGTTGTCGGCCGGGAAGATTGCGGTGAAGGAATTGAGCACCTGCTTCTTGGAATAGCGGCCATTGACCACTTTTTCCGAAGTGCCGGTCTTGCCGCCGATGTAATAGCCCTTCACGTCGGCTTTCTTCGCGGTTCCGATCTCGGCGTTCAGCCGCATCAGATACCGCATCTTGTCCGACGTTTCGGTCTTGAGCACCTTCTTGCCGATCGCCCTGGCTTCTTCCTCCGAGCGCTTGAGGAAGGTCGGCGGGATAAGATAGCCGCCATTGACGACCGCGTTGATGCCCATCACGGCCTGCAGCGGCGCCACCGCCATGCCGTGGCCGAAGGCAATGGTGATGGTGTTGAGTTCACCCCAGCGCTTCGGCACGATCGGCGACGTGCTTTCCGGCAGTTCGGTGCGCAGCCGGTCCAACTGGCCGAGCTTTTTCAGGAACGCCTTGTGCGCCTCGACGCCCTGCCCCAGCGCGATCTTGGCCGCGCCGACGTTCGAGGAAAACGTGAATACTTCCGACAGCGTGATCGAGCGGCCGACGGGATGCGTATCGTGGATGGTGAACTTGCCGTATTTCATCGCACCCCGGCCGTCGTAGAGCGTGTTGAGGTTGGCCTTGCCGGAATCCAGCGCCATCGCCAGCGTCAGCGCCTTGAAGGTCGAGCCCATCTCGAACACGCCGGTGGTCAGGCGGTTGATGCGGTCGGGGTCGTGCGCCTCTTTCGGGTTGTTCGGGTCGAAATCCGGCAACGACACCAGCGCGACGATCTCGCCGGTCCTGACGTTGGAGACGAGGCCGGAGGCGGCCTTGGCCTTGTACTTCTCTTTCGCTTTCATCAGTTCGTCGCGCAGCGCGTGCTCGACGCGCAGATCGATCGACAATTCCACCGGCCGCTGCAGCCGATCGGTGGCAAAGCCGGCGCGATGCAGATCGGCCAATCCGTTATTGTCGAGCCACTTCTCCATCCCGGCGATGCCCTGGTTGTCGATATTGACCAGACCGATCAGATGGGCGACCGACGCACCGGTCGGATAGACGCGCTTGTTCTCGCGCAGGAAGCCGATGCCGGGAATGCCGAGGCGATGAATCGCCTGCTGCTGCTTCGACGTGATCTCGCGCTTCAGCCACACAAAGCCCTTGCGCGACGACAACCGCTCGCGCACCTCGGTCGTGTCGAGATCGGGCAATGTCGCGGTCAGAAGCTCGATCGCCTCGTCCTTGTCGATGATGCGGCGCGGTTCGCCGAACAGGCTCGGCGACTTGACGTCGGTCGCCAATATCTCGCCGTTACGATCGACGATGTCGGGCCGCGCGGTCGCGATCGCGTCCCGCGAGCCGGTGCGGGCCGAGCTGTGGCTGTCGGCGCCGATCGCAAACATGACGAGGCGTCCGGCAATGATGGCGTACACCAATGCGAACGCCAGCACCGCAAATCCGACGCGCGCGCGCGCCTTCGCCGCGCGATCGACATTGCGCCCGTAGAGCACGCTGCGGATCAGCCGCTGACGCCAGGGCTCGGCAGGCTTGGCAGGTCGGCTGGTGACAAGCGCCTGATCGGTCATCGCTGATCTCCCGGCGCGGGCACCGAGCCGGTCACGGTCGGCGCATCGGTGGCAGCCTCGATGGTATTGATCATCGCGCCGATCGGATCGGGCGCGCCTGGCCTTGCAAAGCTGGGCGGCCGTTCCGGCAGGTTCTTCAACTGGTCATATTGCGTGGCGACCAGCGACTTCAGCGGAAGGTGGCGGTCGGCAAGGCCCTGCAGCCGCAGCGGCGCGTCGAGCTTGGCCCATTCGGCGCGGAGCCCAGCAATGGCGTCGCGCTGCTCGCGGATTTCCGCGTTCAGCCGCAGCACGCGCTCGGTGCGCGAGGTCGATTCCATCTTGATCCGGTAGACATAGGAGGCGGCGAACACCAGCATGCCGATCACGAGGAGGTGGATGATCCGCATGATCAGCCTCCCCTCATGACGCTGTCGATGGTCGGCCACGCCGGCAGTGCGTCTGCGGCATGCGCCGGCGCCACGGTCCGCTCGGCGGCGCGCAGTTTGGCGGACCGTGCACGCGGATTGGCCGATATCTCCGCCTCATTCGGCGTGACCGGACGCTTGGTCAGAATCTGGAAACTCGGAACGGCCTGCGCGACCTCGGGCAGATGCCGCGATCCGCCGCCGGACTTGCCGCGCTGGTTAAGGAAATCCTTGACGATGCGGTCTTCCAGCGAATGAAACGACACCACGACCAGCCGGCCGCCCGGCTTCAGCACGCGTTCCGCCGCCGACAGCGCCAGATGCAGCTCGTCCAGTTCCGCGTTGACGAAAATCCGCAAGCCCTGGAACGTCCGCGTCGCCGGATGAATTTCGTTCGGCTTGGAGCGGACCACCTTGCCGACGATGTCGGCGAGCGCCTTCGTGGTCGTGATCGGCGCTTCCTTGCGGGCGGCGACGATGGCGCGCGCGACGCCGCGGGAGTGACGCTCCTCGCCGAAGATGTAGATGATGTTGGCGAGATCGGCTTCGGAGGCTTTCGCGACCACGTCCGCCGCGGTCGGGCCGTCATGGCCCATCCGCATGTCGAGCGGGCCACCGAGCCGGAACGAGAAGCCGCGCTCGGCCTGGTCGAGCTGCATCGAGGAGACGCCGACGTCCATCACGACGCCATCGACGGCATCAACGCCCTGCGCGGTACAGACCTCGGCGAGATTGGAAAACCGGTCCTCGACCAGCGTCAGCCCGCCATCGGCCTGGTCGACCAGATCGAACCCGCCAGTAATCGCCGACCGGTCGCGGTCGATACCGATCACCCGGGTTCCAGCGGTTTGCAGGATCATGCGGCTGTAGCCGCCGGCGCCGAAGGTGGCATCGACATAGATGCCGCCGTCGCGGGGGCCAAGCATCTCGACCGCCTCGCGGCCGAGAACGGGGATATGGCGGGAGGCAGCCGGGGTCATTCGCCGGCCTTCAGCGTATTCCAACGTGCACAACTGAAACTGGACGCCAACCGGCCCATTGCGCCTCAAATCCCTGCGCTTTGCCGGGCTGTTCCGGCCAAAAACCCGCTGCGAGGCGCGACTGCTGTCATCAACCCCAGCCCGCAACCCCTGTTTTCCGGACGGAATTTGCTGGGCTGCCATGGCTTTTCGAGCGTGAAAGAGGGCCTCGGCCGTCCCCAAAACCGGTTCGGCTCTTCATCACTTAGTAACGGCACTTAGCGTTAAGAAAGCGTTGATGATCGGCCGCGGCTTTTACGCGCTTTTTTACTACTGCAGGCCGGTGATGTCCCGGCTCACTGGCCCAGCCAGTAACGGCTCACCTCGTGAAGGCAGTGATGCCCGGCTCACCTGGCGCAGACAGTGATGCCCGCCGCACACACTCGGTCAAAATACGAAACCGGGCGCGGCTGCCGGATTGCGCGGATGACTTGGTAAAGGAATAGTAAACATCGATATTTTGTAAAATTTGCGGGTTGTCGTTCTCCTGCCCGGTTTGAGCTCATATAATGGCTGCTGGTTCGTTCACGTCCGCTGGTATTGATTCGAAGCGTCAACGCGCCCTTCCCGTTCCCAGGGCTAACGCGGACATGAAGACTTTTACCCCGGATTCCTCGATTGCCTCCGACGTGATTCCGTCGGCGAACTATGGCGACCGCAACAAGGGCCGCCTGCCCGACATGATCCTGCTGCACTACACCGGCATGCCGGATGTGGAAGGCGCGATCGCCCAGCTCTGCACGGCCGGAACCGACGTCTCGGCACATTACATCGTGCTGGAAGACGGCCGCATCGTGCAATCCGTGCCCGAGAGCAAGCGCGCCTGGCATGCCGGCGTGTCGTTCTGGGCCGGCGAAGAAGACATCAACTCCTGCTCGATCGGGGTCGAGATCATCAATCGCGGTCACGACTGGGGCTATCCGGATTTTCCGCTGCGCCAGGTCGCCGCCGTGATCGCGCTGTGCCGCGGCATCATGCTCCGCCGCAACGTGCCGCCGCATCGCGTGCTCGCGCATTCCGACGTCGCGCCTGCGCGCAAAAAGGATCCCGGCGAGAAATTCCCGTGGCATTCGCTGGCCAATTCCGGCGTCGGCCATTGGGTGCAGCCGGCGCCGATCGTGCGCGGCGAATCGCTCAAGCTCGGCAGCATCAGCGACGATGTCGCTGGCCTGCAGACTGCCCTGGCGCGCTACGGCTACCAGGTGCCGAACCACGGCAAGTACGACGGCCCGACCATGGAAGTGGTCACCGCGTTCCAGCGCCACTTCCGCCCGGCCCGCGTCGACGGCATCGCCGATCATTCGACCATGAGCACGCTGCACGCGCTGCTGGCCACTTTGCCGGCCGATGCGACGCCGACCGCCGTCGCGGCGAAGTAGATTAAGCGAGAGCATTCGACCGTCATTGCCTGCGACAAACGCGAAGCGTTTGCGCAAAGGAGCAAAGCGACGAAGCAATCCATGCTTCGGCTTGGCGAGCTATGGGTTGCTTCGCTGCGCTCGCAATGACGGCTAGAGTTCGTCGAGCTCTGCCATCCGCCGTGCATAAAGCCGCCGCAGCGGCTCCAGTTGCGTCGCTGATGTGGCTGCCTGATAGGCTTCCCGCGCCGCGTCACGCCGGCCAAGGCGGCGCAAGAGATCGGCGCGGACGGCCGGCAGCAACTCATACCCTTTCAACCCGCCACGCGCCTCCAGCGCATCGATCAGGTCGAGTGCCCGCGCCGGCCCATCGACCATCGACACCGCGGCGGCGTGATTGAGTTCGATCACCGGCGACGGGCTGATCCGCAGCAGCACCTCATAGAGGCCGGCGATCTGCGGCCAATCGGTGTCGTTATAATTCGGCGCACGCGCGTGCAGCGCTGCGATCGCGGCCTGCACCGCATAGGATTGCGGCCGCCCCGGCACCCGCAACGCCTCTTCCACCAGCTTCAAGCCTTCCGCGATCTGGGCCTGATCCCACAGTGAACGGTCCTGCTCTTCCAGCAGCACGATGTCGCCGCCCGCGGTCTCGCGGCCGGCGCGGCGGGAATCATGCAGCAACATCAGCGCCAGCAATCCCTTGATCTCGCCGCGGCCGGGCATCAGCGCGTCGAGCAGCCGCGCCAGCCGGATCGCTTCGCGCGCCAGATCAGGTCGCATCAGATCGTCGCCCGAGGTCGCGGCATAGCCTTCGGTGAAGACCAGATAGATCACCGCGAGCACGCCGCGCAGGCGCGGCTCCAGTGCTTCGCGTTCCGGTACTTCGTAGGCGATGCCGGCGAGGCGGATTTTTTGTTTCGCGCGCACCAGCCGCTGCGCCATCGCGTCTTCGCTCGCGAGGAACGCCCGCGCCACCTGCGCTGTCGAGAGTCCGCACACGGTGCGCAGCGTCAGCGCCACCTGCACTTCCGCCGCAAAGGACGGATGGCAGCAGGTGAAGATCAGCCGCAGCATGTCGTCGTCGAGCACGTTGTCGGCAGCCTCGTCAGGCGCCGACGCATTCAGCAGGATTTCGCGCGTCAGCTCCTGCTGCTTGCCGCGAAACGCGACGTTTCGGCGGACGCGATCGATCGCTTTGTTGCGCCCGACATTGACCAGCCATGCGCGCGGATTGGATGGCAGATTGGCGGTGGACCAGCGCTCCAGCGCCACCGCGAACGCGTCCTGCAGGGCATCCTCGGCGAGATCAAAATCGCCGACGAGGCGGATCAGGGTCGCCAACACCCTGCCCGCCTCGTCGCGGAAGATTTTTTCGGTCTCAACCGGGGTCATGGCGCCCTACATCGTCATTCCGGGGCGTCCGAAGGACGAACCCGGAATCTCGAGATTCTCCGATGTGCAATTGCACATCGTAGTTCGCTTCGCGCCCCGGAATGACGGCTTCGCCGTCAATCATAAACCATGACCGGCCGCACCTCGATCGAACCTGTCTTGGCGCCGGGAATGCGCGCGGCGATGGCCAGCGCGGTGTCGAGATCCTTGGCCTCGACCAGATAATAGCCGCCGAGCTGCTCACGCGTTTCCGCGAACGGACCGTCGGTCGTCAGGGTCTTGCCGTCGCGAACGCGCACGGTGGTTGCGGTCGTCGACGGCTGCAGGCCGTCGCCGGCCTTGAAATGGCCGCTCTGAACGATGGACTGGGTGAACGCGCCGTAGTCCGTCATCATTTGCTGGCGCCCCGCGGCGTCCATTTTGCCAAGCTCGGCTTCGCTCCGATAGATCATCAACAGATACTGCATCGCTCTACTCCTCTTGATCGGCTGGATCGCCGACACCCAGTCGAACGGGCCGGACGCGAAACGACATCTTCAGGATAGTTTATTTTGCTCCGTTTCGTGGCTTGACGCCACGCCGCCCAGCCGCCATGCGTAAGGGGTCAGTCGGCCGGACGGCCGCTCCCGCTACGGTCGAAAGGCTGCGGGAGAGGAAAGTCCGGGCTCCATCGACATACGGTGCCGGATAACGTCCGGCGGGGGCGACCCCAGGGAAAGTGCCACAGAGAACGAACCGCCTTCTCCTTGGGAGAGGGCAAGGGTGAAAAGGTGCGGTAAGAGCGCACCGCGGGTCCGGCAACGGAACCGGCATGGCAAACCACACCGGGAGCAAAACCGAATAGGGACGGCAACGCGGGCAGTTCGCGAAAGCGAAAACGCCGCAGGGCGATGTCAGGCTCGCCGTCCGGGTAGGTTGCTCGAGGCCATGTGCAAACATGGTCCCAGAGGAATGGCCGTCACGTATCACTCGCGAAAGTGAGTGGTGCCCTACAAAACCCGGCTTACAGGCTGGCTGATGTTTCTAAAATGAGGGGTTCGGCGTAACGCGCCGGACCCCTCGCCATTTTTCGCACCGATGCGCGCGCGTGCTCGGGAAGTTCAGTCGCGCGCCGCCTCCTCGATCGCCTGCGCGAGCCGAGCCGGATTGCTGAAGAACATTTCATGGCTGCCGTCGCACTCGACGAGGCGAAACAGGCCGAGGCGCTCCGACAACCGTGGATGCCACGGCAGGCTGTGCGGCAAGGCGATATCCTGGCGGCAGTTGACGTAGGATTTGCCGACCGGCAGCTCCGCCAGCGGACGCTTCAGCGCGATCTTATCGGTGAACGTCTTGTAGGGATGCGGGTTGAGTTTGGCGAACGCAGACTTTGCCAGATCGAGGTCGGCGTCGTTGATGAAGGCATCGCGCCAGATTTCAAACGGCAGCATGACGGCGTTCTTGTTGGCGGCGGCCACCGCATCGAACAGCCCGACATAATGCGGCGGCACCATGTCGTTGAGACACTGCCCGTCCAGCGGGACGAAGGCATTGACATAGACGAGACGCTTGATGCGATCCGTCAGCCGATCGGCAACGCCTGAAATCAGCATTCCCCCATAGCTGTGGCCCACCAGCCAGATATCCCGCAGATCGTTCTTTTCGATGTAGGCGGCAACCGACGCGATCGCCTGTTCCAGCCCGATCTTGTCGCGATCGTCGCCCGCGTTGTTGCCGGCAACCGTCGGGCAATGCACGGCATGGCCGTACTTGCGCAAGTGTCCGGCGACGGCATCCATTTCGGCACCGGTGTGCCACGCGCCGTGCACAAGAACGTAAAGGCCTGCCATTTCCGTCTCCCCCGTTTATGGAAGTGGATTTGATAGGCCCGACAGATTATGCCGGATGGCCGGACTAAGCCACCATCATCGCCGATTTACGCCAGGGACTTTGCCAGAACGGGTCAGCGCTGTCGCCTGAATGCGGCCGGTGTCATGCCGAAATATCTGCGGCATTGGCGAATGAAATGGGACGGATCGGACAGGCCGACGCGCAATCCTATCCCGCCGACACCGATGTGATCGAACCGCGCTTCACTCAGCATCCTGCGCGCGACCGCCATCCTGCAGTCGTTCAGCATGCCGCTAAACGTCAGGCCTGACTTGTTGAGGCAGCGATGCACCGTCCGCTCCGAAACACGCAGATGCTCCGCGACGGAAGCGGCCGTCAACCCCGGTTCGGCGTAGAGCAACCGGATGGCGCGGCCGATCTGATCCAGCAGGTTGCCCGCCTCGCGCCGCTCCGACGGCGTGGCTGGAATCTCGCTGCCCGCCGCCAGCGCCAGCAGCCCGCCGAGCTGGTCGGTGAGAACCTGCGCGGGCAGCGGCAGACTGACCGCCAGATGCGGCGACAGCTGGCATGCAAAGGCGCTGAGCGCCGCGCCCCAGCCGGTGCGCCCGTCGATCCGCTGCCCGGCCCGCCGTTCGGGATCGACGAGCCACGATTCAACCCAGGGGATCGGCAGTTCCAGCGACAGCGTATTGGAAGTCACCGGAAAGTTGAATTCATAGCAGCGCCGGGAGTCCAGCAGCACGAGATCGTACGGCTGCAAGATCGACCGATGGCCATTTTGCATGACCGTCCAGTCGTTGTCGGTCTTGCATAGAAGGTAATAGTAGTTCGACGCACTGCGTGCGAGGCTGGCTTTCCTGCGGTAGACGTGCTGCGCCGAGCCCTCGACGCGATTGACGCCGATGGTGTCGAGTTGCCCGCGCTGAACCGAGCAGTCGAAGCCCGACCTGACCGGCGTCGTGACGTCCATCTCGAGAAAGCATTCGCAGACGGCGCCGATCCAGTAGTCCAGCCGCCGCTCCGGTTCGACCACACTGGTCGACCACTTCTCGATGACTGCCGTCGCCCTGGCTGCCATGGCTCTGACCTCCCGTTATTTCACGCCACGATCTTCTCCAACAGCGCCATCAACGCTTCCGGCGCGGTGACGTTCGGCGCGTGGCTGGCATCGATCTCGAAATAGCGCCAGCCCGCCTCGTTCCTGGTTCGCCTCGCAAACGGACCGAACGTGTCGGCCGGCGGGAAGCGGGTGGCGTAGATGTAACTGCGTGGCAGCGTCAGTGTGCCACCTTGCAGCTTGAGCCTGGTCTCGAAGCATTTGACCGGCATTGGAACGCGGCGCGCAGCCAGCCATTCGACGTCTTCAGCCGCGGTGTCCGGCGGCGACGTCATCGGTGGAATGCGCCAGCCATCCCCCTTCTTCGCGCCATCCAGCATCGGCTGCCGGCCCGGTTCGTTGATGTCGAACAGCGACTGTCCATCCTCCGGCACGAAGGCGTCGACGTAGATCAGCTGCGTAACGCGATCCCTGGCGCGATCGGCCACGCCGGTCGCGACCATGCCGCCATAGCTGTGGCCGACCAGAACGATGTCGCGCAGATCCTCATATTTGATGACGTTGAGCATGTCCTCGATATGGGTTTCGAGATCGATCGAGGGGTTTGCCAGATGCGCGCGTTCGCCAAGCCCGGTATAGCTCGGCGTCACCAGCCGATGCCCGGCGGCGCGCATCAGCGGGTGCATCTTCTTCCACGCCCAGCCCGCGGACCACGCGCCGTGACAAACAAGGAATGTCTTTGCGGAGGTTGAGCTCATCGGGGCGTTTCCGTGAAGTTATTGTTGAAGGCTTGAATTGCGATAGTACCCGCTGGCGGCGTCGTGTAAATGTCGCGCTAAATTCAACGACGTCATTCCGGGATGGTCCGAAGGACCAGACCCGGAATCTCGAGATTCCGGGTTCGCTTCGCGCCCTCAGATGCGCTATTGCGCATCGGGGAATGACGAAGGAAAAAGCGGTTGGAAACGTCCACCTACGCGCTGTTGCTTTTTGGCGCGCTTGCCGGCGGCTTCGTCTCCGGGCTTGCCGGTTTCGGAACGGCGCTGATGGCGCTAGGGATCTGGCTCTATGTGCTGCCGCCGTCGCTGGCCGTCCCCTTGGTGCTGATCTGTTCGGTCAGCTCGCAGATCTCGACGCTGCCGACGATGTGGAAGGTTCTCGACTTCAAACTGGCCGCGCCGTTCGTCATCGGCGGGCTCGCCGGCATGCCGATCGGTGCGCTGCTGGTCGCGCAGGCCGAGCCGCAAATATTCAAATTGAGCGTGGGCGTGATGCTGCTGGTGTTTCCGGCCGCGCTGTTCTTCGTTCGCAAGCCGATGGCGTTCGCCTTCGGCGGCAAGCCGGCGGACGCGGCCGTTGGATTTGCCGGGGGCATCCTGGGCGGCCTCGCCGGGCTGTCCGGCCCGCTGCCGACCCTGTGGGCCAGCGTGCGCGGCTGGACCAAGGATCAGCGCCGCGGCGTATTCCAGATCTTCAACGGCACCGTGCTCGGCGCCGCCTTGCTGCTGCAGATCGCCAATGGCTTCGTCAAGACGGAAGTGTTCTGGCTCGCGCTGCTGGCGCTGCCAGGCACTTTGATCGGCGCACGGATCGGCGCGCGCGTTTATCAGGCGCTCAGCGATCGCAATTTCTACGACATCGTGCTCGGCCTGCTGTTTGTGTCCGGACTCGCACTGGTGTGGAGCGGCATTGCTCCGAGTTAGCAGCGCATGGCGGCCATGTGCTCCGAGTAGATTGCTGTACGCTGATCTGTAAAACAGTTATCCAGTCGCATCATGACCCCTCCAACTTTTTCACGCACACGTCTCGGTCTGTTGCTGGGTTTTATCGGCGTGCTGATCTTCGGCGGCACGCTGCCGGCGACGCGGATCGCGGTGTCGGCCATTGATCCGATTGCTCTGACCTCGCTGCGCACCCTGATCGCCGGGCTGTGCTCGCTGATCCTGCTGGTCGTGCTGCGCCGCCCGCTGCCGCCGCGCGCGCTGTGGCCGCAACTCGTCATCACGATGATCTGCGTCGCCATCCTCTTCCCGTTCCTGATGTCGGTGGGGGTGCAGACCGTCGATGCCTCGCATGGCGGCGTGGTGTTCGGGATCATGCCGATCGCGACCGCCCTGGTCGCGGTCATGATCACCCATGAGCGGCCGCGGCCACTGTTCTGGATCGCCTCGTTCGCGGGCGCCGCATTGGTGATTGCCTTTGCGCTGCGGCAAGGCGGCGGTGAACTGTCGAGCGGCGACCTGTTCCTGCTTGCGGCGGTCGTCGTGTCCGGCATCGGCTACGCCTTCTCCGGCCGGCTCACCGCGCAGATGCCGGGCTGGGAAGTCATCAGCTGGGTGCTGGTGATCGCACTGCCGCTCTCGATCCCGGCCGCCGCGCTGACGATGCCGGCTGATCTCACCCACATCCCCCTAAAACCGTGGCTGGGGCTGCTCTATGTCGCGCTGTTCTCGCAATGGATCGGCTTCTTTGCCTGGAACGCCGGCATGGCGATGGGCGGCATCGCGCGGGTGTCGCAGGTGCAATTGCTGCAGCCCTTCGTCGTGTTTGCACTCGCGGCGATTTTCAACGACGAGACCATCACGCCGCAGATCGTGCTGTTCGCCGCCGGCGTGGTCGCAACCGTCGCGATCTCGACGCGCACGCGCGGGCGCAAAGCGCCCGATCGTTCGGAGCTGGCGTCAGTTCCAGGCGTCACACCGCCGGCAACGCCGACTTGAGCGGCGTCAGGCGTTTCCTGAACTCCAGATGCAGCAACCACAAACTCAATGCGGCTTGCAGCGTCGTTGTCAGGTTCGATATGTACCACGCGTACTCAATGCGAAACCCCGGCCTTGCAGACAGCCAGAGTACCGGCAAGGCGTAGGTGACCAGACGTACGCCGGAACTCAGCAGCACCGGTTTGGTGTTGCCCAGTCCCTGGAACATGCTGGAGCACACGAAGTTCAATCCCTGTGCGACGAGATTGAGCGAGACCAATTGCAGGAACACGACGGCGACCGCTATCGTCTGCGCGTCGCTCGCGAAGCCGCCGAGCAGCAGCCCGGGCCAGCATTGCGCCAGGATCGTGAAAACGATCATCACGATCGTGGCGATCACCGCCGCCTTGGCGAAGGTTTCCTTCACGCGTGCGGCGTTGCCGGCGCCGAAATTCTGCCCGGCGATTGGCCCCGCGGCGAGCGCTATGGCCAGCGCCGGCATCTGGATCAGGCCGAGCACGCGCGTGCCGATGCCGAAGCCGGCCTGCGCCGCCGCCCCGAAATCGCGCAAGGCGTAATAGATGACGCCCATCCAGATGAAGATGATCGCGAACTCGCCGCCGGCCGGCAGGCCGACATTGAGGATGCGCTGCCAGTGCCGGGCCTGCGGCCGCAGCTGCGCGCGATCGACGCCGACATAGCGCTCCAGCCTGCGGAAATACATCCACAGCATCAACACGGCGAACAGCATCGCAATCGAGCTCGCAAGTCCGGCGCCCGCGACGCCAAACGGGCGGCCGGTTCCCCAGCCCGAGATGAGGACCGGCGCCAGCGCGATATTGATCATCACCACTGATATTTGCACGATCATGATCGGCCGCACGATGCCCGTGCCGCGCAGCGCGGCCCCCATCACCTGCGTGACGAACTGCAGCACCAACGCCGGAACGAACCAGAGCAGATATGTCGTGCCCGCAGCGACGGTGGCCTCGTCGGCGGCCACCGTCCGCATGTAACCGCCGGCGAACACAGATACTGCAACCCAGGTCAGCAATCCGCACACGACCGCCAGGCCGAGCGACTGATTGTACACCAGATTGGCGTCGGCCCGGTCCTTGCGGCCGACGGCCTGCGAAATGAGCGCGCCGGTGCCGACGCCGAGCACCTGCATCAGCCCGTTGATGAGGAATGCCAGATTGCCCGCCGCCGCCACGCCCGCGACGGCGGCATCACCAAGCCCCGCCACGAAATACAGATCGACGAGCTGGCAAATCATGATCGTGATCATGCCGGCGACGATCGGCGGCGCCATGCTCAGGATGTGGCTCACGATCGAGCCTTGCGTAAGGTCTTTCATTTCAAATCCGCCCCTGGAGCCTGTTCCGATTGAACCGGAACGGGGCTCCATCTTTTTGTATTGACGCGGTTTCTTTACGCGAACCGGTAGCTACCCCCGGATCAAGTCCGGGGGCATGCTTCGCTTGAAAACGCTCGCGCGCGCGGCTTTCGAACATCCGAAGGCCGCGCGCCGCAATGCCATTTTACTCCGCCGCCGTAATGCGGCCGAACTCCGTCGCCTGCCGCTCGAACAGCCCGCGATAGATGCCCCCCGCGCGCGCCGTCAGCATCGCGTGGGTGCCCTGCTCGACGATCTCGCCGCGATCGAACACCAGGATCCGGTCGAGGCTGCGCACCGTCGACAGCCGGTGCGCGATCACAATCGAGGTGCGGCCTTTCATCAGCCGCTCCATCGCCTGCTGGATCAGGCCTTCGGACTCCGAGTCGAGGCTGGAAGTCGCCTCGTCCAGGATCAGCACCGGCGCATCCGCCAGGAACGCCCGCGCCAGCGCGACGCGCTGCCGTTCGCCGCCCGACAGCTTGACGCCGCGTTCACCGACCAGCGTGCCGTAACCCTTCGGCAGCCGCAGGATGAACTCATGCGCGTTCGCCAGCCGCGCCGCCTGCTCGACCGCCGCCATGCTGGCGCCGGGCCTGCCATAGGCGATGTTCTCGGCCAATGATCGATGAAACAGGATCGGCTCCTGCTGCACGATCGCGATCTGGCTGCGCAGCGAATGCTGCGTCGCCTTGGCGATGTCCTGACCGTCGATCAGGATCCTGCCGCCGCCGATGTCGTGGAGCCGCTGCACCAGCTTTACAAATGTCGTCTTGCCCGAGCCGGAACGGCCGACCAGACCGACACGCTCGCCGGCGCGGATGTCCACCGACAGGCCGTCATACAAGGGATCGCGATGTCCGCCGTAATGGAACGTCACGGCGTCGAACACGATGCGGCCGCCCTGGATATCGATCGGCCTGGCGTCGGGCGCATCCGCGATGCCGATCGGCTCGGCGTGGATCGCGACTAGCTCCTCCATGTCGTTCACCGAACGCTGCAGATTGTTGATGTGCATGCCGACATCACGCAGGTAGGCATGGATGATGTAATAGCTGGTCAAGACATAGGTGACGTCGCCCGGCGTGGCGCGGCCCGCGATCCACAGCAGGATCGCGCCGCCGATCACGGACGTGCGAAAGCACAGCAGCACCGCGAGCTGCGCCGTCGAGGTGTAGTTGTAGCGTATCCAGGTCCGCCGCACCCGCGTGCGCCAGCGGCCGATCACGCCGGCCAGCCGCCCGTCCTCGCGCGCTTCCGCGCCAAAGGATTTCACCACCGCGTTGCAGGTCAGGGCATCCGCCAGCGTGCCGCCGACCTTGGTGTCCCAGGCGTTGGAGACGCGCGCGGCAGGGGCGATGTAATTCATCGAAAACGCGATCGTCATCGCGACATAGATCAGCGTGCCGACCGCGATGACCGCCCCGAGCGAGGGCCAGTGCAGCCCGAGCAGAATCATCGAGCCCAACAGCACCGTCAGCGACGGCGCCAGCGCCATCAGGATGGTGTCGTTGAGCAGGTCGAGCGCCCACATGCCGCGCGTGATCTTGCGCACGGTCGAGCCGGCAAATGAGTTGGCGTGCCAATCGGTCGAGAAGCGCTGCACCCGCATGAAGGCGTCGCGCGACACGTCGGACATGATCTTCAGCGTGAACGGCACAATCGCCTGCAGGCCGATCAGCCGCAGCACCATCGACAGCGCGCCCAGCGCCACGATGCCGCCAAAGGCGATCATCGCCGCGCGGCGCGCAGCCGGATCAGACGCGCCTTGGGTCAGCGCATCGACCAGATGGCCGGAGAACAGCGGCATGAACAGGTCGGCTGCGGTCGCGCCCAGCAAACCGCCGGCAACAACGCTGGCGCGGGCGGGCTGTTCGAGCCAGTGCCGGAACACGAACGGGATCACCACGCGTATCGCCGCGGGACGCTTGCTGGTTTGAACGGTCATGGCCTCATCCGGCACTGCGTTCTGCGCACGCCGGCTCCATCTGAAGGACGCAAGGGACGGCACAGGACCGAACGCAAGCGTCGTTGAAAAATCGGTAACTCGTTGGGAAGCTTGGGATGATCGGGACGTCAGGCCCGGTCAGCGCTGGCGAAATTGGGCCTCAAAGGCCCGGTACGGCGCCCAGCATAGGCATCGAACGCGAGCGGGCGGTCTGCGAATAAGACGAAATCATGCAAATCCTCCCCGGTTCGAGCGACAATGCGCACGCTTATAAATGCATCACGGGTGATTTGCAATATGACAACCGCGTGAGCGCGCGAAATCAATCAACGCTAAGTTCAGTGCCCTGGGCCGCCGCCCGCCTGCCACGCCGGCGGCTTGTTCAGCAGCACGACCAGAAGGCTGAGGCCGACATAGAACACGGCCAGCATGAAGAAGGCGTCGCCGAACCCCATCACGACAGCCTGGCGGTGGACGATCTGCGATAATTGCTTCATCGCCATCCGCGCGGCGTCGCCCATGCCCTGCATGCGCTGGGTAAACATGTTGAGCGTCTCTACCGCGGTGGCGTTGCCCCAATTGACGCGTTCGTGCAGCCGCGAGATGTGCAGATCGGTGCGCTCGTTCAGCACCTGGTTGATCAGCGCGAGCCCCACCGCGCCGCCGAGATTGCGCGTCAGGTTGAACAGGCCGGAGGCGTTCTTGACCCGCTCCGGCGCCAGCGTGCCGAGCGCGATGGTGTTGGTCGGCACCATCGCGAACATCATGCCGACGCCGCGCAGGATTTGCGGGACCAGCAGTTCATAGAAATCATATTCGCGGGTGATCCAGGTCATCAAATAGGAGCCGAGCGCGAAGCTGCAAAGCCCGAAGGCGATGAGGTAACGCATGTCGACCTTAGTCATCAGCCGTCCGACGATCGGCGCGGTGAGGAACATGGCGATCCCGGAGACGAACATGGTCTCGCCGATCATCAGCGCGCTGTAACCGCGCACTTCGGCGAGATAACGCGGATAAACGTAGGTCAGGCCGTACAGCCCGATGCCGACGCAGAACGAAATCAGGCAGCCGATGGCAAAATTGCGGTCGCCGAACGTCCTGATGTCGACGATCGGCTCATGCGCTGTCAGCACACGCCAGAAAAACGCGATCGCCGACACCAGACAGACGGCGGCGCAGATCGCGACCGACGTATCCTGCAGCCATTGATATTGCGGGCCTTCCTCGAGCACATATTCGAGCGAGCCGAGGAAGCCCGCCATGAACAGCAGGCCCCACCAGTCGAAATGTTCGAGCAGCTTGAAGTTCGGCTCGTCGAAATCGACCAGGATCAGCACGCCGATGGTGATGCCGATGCCCGGAATGATGTTGATGAAGAACAGCCAGTGCCACGACATCAGGTCGGTGATGTAGCCACCGACAGTGGGACCAATCGTCGGCGCCAGCGTCGCGACGAGGCCAATGATCGGACCGACGATGTAGAATTTCGAGCGCGGAAACACCGTATAGGCGGAGGCGAACACGGTCGGGATCATGCCGGCGCCGAGAAATCCCTGCAGCGCGCGCCATACGATCATCTGTTCGATCGTCGAGGCGAAACCGCAGAAGAAACTCGCGATGGTGAAGCCGGAGGCGGAGATTGCAAACAGCAGGCGGGTGCCGAACGCGCGCGACAGGAACCCGGAAAGCGGAATCGCGATCACCTCGGCGATCAGATACGAGGTCTGCACCCACGACACTTCGCTCGAGCTTGCCGAAAGCCCGGCCTGGATCTCCGACAGCGATGCCGAGACGATCTGGATGTCCAGGATCGACATGAACATCCCGAACACCATGATGAGGAACGCAAACAGCCGCCGCGGCGGGATGCGCTCGTCCGGCACGCTTGCGGCTGGTATCATCGACGGCGATGCGGTGGTGGCGTCTGCCATGATCTGCTCAGGACGCGCGCCGGGCTCCCCCTGCGCTGAAAAAATTACTTCGGATGAAGCATCGGCGACGCGTCGAGGTCGGCCTCGTTGTCCGCATCGGCCGCGCCGTCACGGGTGTTGACGGTGGTGTAGACCGACATGCCCGCGCGCAGCAGGTTTTGCTTCGCGACATCCTTCGGCACGCGGATACGCACCGGCAGCCGCTGCACGATCTTGGTGAAATTGCCGGTGGCATTATCCGGCGGCAGCAGCGTGAACACCGAGCCCGCTGCCGGCGAAATGCTGTCGACCACGGCGGCGAACTTGCGATGGCCGTAAGCATCCACGGAAATCGTCACGGGCTGGCCCGGGCGAATCCGCTTGAGCTGGGTTTCCTTGTAATTGGCGTCGATGAAGACGTCGTTGAGCGGCACCACATTGCCGAGGCGCTGGCCGGCCTGGATGAAATCGCCGGTGTTGACGATGCGGTTGGAGAAGGTGCCGTCGACCGGCGCACGCACCGCGGTGAAGGCGAGATCGCGCTCGGCCTTTGCCAGCGTGGTCTGCAACTCCGCCAGCTGGGCGCGGGCCTCGTTCTGCTGCGCCCTGGTCACCTCGACATTGTCGCGCGCGGCATCAAAGGCCGCCTGCGCCGATTTCACCTGCGCCACACCCTGATCGCGGCCGGCTTCGGAAACCTCGAACGTGGCGCGCGAGGCAAAGCCCTTGGTGCTCAGCGCCTGCTGGCGGTCGAAGTCGAGACCTGCGCGCTTCAGCGCCGCTTCCGCCGAGACGAGTTGCGCCTTGGCCTGCTCGACCGCGCTTTCCATCGCCGCCACCTGACGGCCGATGCGGTCGATGGTGGCCTGCTGGGTCGCGATCTTGGTGCGCGCGGCCTCCACGGCGATCCGGTAATCGCCGTCATCGATCTTGTAGATCACGTCGCCGGCGCGAACGATTGTATTATCGACGGGAATGATCGCCGCGATATGGCCCGCGACCCGCGCACCCAGCGTGGTATTGTTGGCACGCACATAGGCGTCGTCGGTCGAGATGTAAAAGCGCCCGATGAATGTGTAGTAGACGCCGTAGCTGACGGCCGCGAGTGCCAGCAACGCGAACACGCCCATCATCACGAATTTGCGCTTGCCGGATTTCGGCGCGGGTTGTGCGGCATTGGCGGGCGGTGCGGCCGGCCTGTCGGTTGCCGGCGCGCCTGGAGCAACTGCCGGCTGGCGCCTGGTTTCTTCCGCAACGTGAGCTCGAAGCTGGTCCGCCAACTGGGCGGGGTCGCGCGCGGCTTCGTCTTCGGCCGTTGCCGCCTCCGGCTCCTGACGAGCCGACGCCTCCGGCTGTTGCCGAACGACGCGTGCGGCCTGGTCTCTCGCTGCGGCCATACCCGGCCTCCCCATTACTCATGCACGGTGCAGACGCAGCCGAACCCCGGCCGTGAAGGCATCGTCATTTCCAGAATTAACATTGACCGAACGGTTCGGTCAAGATACATTTGCGTGAAGGGACCATAGATCGAAAGCACCTTCCCGTGCATATGTCCGGTTGAAATCTTTCCCGAGAAGATAAACCAATGGTTGCAGACACGTCGCATACGCTAGATGTCATCGCCGACGAGGATTCCTCGAAGCGCCGCCAGATCCTCGATGGCGCGCGGAAAGTGTTCCTGGATCTCGGTTTCGACGGCGCCAGCATGGGCGAGATCGCGCGCTCCGCCGGCGTCTCCAAGGGAACGCTCTACGTCTATTTCGCCGACAAGCACCGCCTGTTCGAAGCCATCGTCGAGGAAGAATCGATCGAACAGGGCAAAACCGCATTCAATTTCGATCCCGACCGCGACGTAGACATCACGCTGCCGGAATTCGGCCGGGCCTACATCCAGGTGCTTTGTCGTCCCGGCGGCGGCTCGGCGATCCGCACCGTGATGTCGATTGCGGAGCGGATGCCGGAAGTCGGCCGCAGATTTTATGACAATGTGCTGGCCCGCACCGTCAATCGCTTCGCCACCTATCTTGAGGCGCGGGGACGGCTCGGCGAGCTCTTGATCGACGATTACGAACTGGCGGCCTGGCAGTTCATGCAGATGTGCCAGGCGACGCTGTTTCAGGCTTTCATCTTCCAGGCCAAGCCGTCGCCGTCGCCAGAGCAGATCGCAACCGTTGTCGACAGCGCGACGCGGGTGTTTCTGACAGCGTATCGGGCGAAGTAGATCGCAGGTAACCGGCATTCGCTCCAATCCGTCGTCCCGGCGAAGGCCGGGACCCATAGCCACATGTTTCAGTGGCGAAAGTGATTGGAGCTCCAGCTTGGTGCAACATCAGGATGCGGTGGTTATGGGTCCCGGCTCAAGGCCGGGACGACAGTTTTTTCCGAATTGAGTTTTGGAAAACTCCAAACGCAATAGCTCCGCCCCCGCGCCTTCCCGTTCGTTCAAATTGTCCGCAACTGCAACCAGCGTCCCCTCAGCGCGTTTGATCGGCGGGAGGTATCCGCATGGCAATTTTCGGTCGAAAGTCCCGGCCCTCTCGCCGGCGAACCAACCAGCCCGCATGGATGACCATCGATGGCAGTTTTGCCGCGCGTCAGTGCACGGTCATCGACATTTCGGAAGGCGGTGCGCGATTGCGGGTTGAAGACCCGCAATTCGTCAAGCCGCATTTTCATCTGAAATTTGACCGGGCCTCCCCGGGCAGGGCCTGCAAGCTCGCCTGGAAGAAGGGCGACCTGATCGGGATCAAGTTCGTTTAATTGGGCAAAGCAACAATGTAGCCCGGATGAGCGAAGCGACATCCGGGTGTCCGGCCCCTGATCCCGCATGTCGTGGAGCCTGTCATCGGGCGCGCATTCGCGCAACCCGGTGGCTCATGCGGGCTACAGCTGCGGCGACCGCCATCATTGAGTGTCATGCGGTGCAACAATCGACGCCCGCTATGGAACAAGTGTTCCCGCCAGCAGTTGCCAGCGACGAAACCAAAATCGACCTTTGATTCAAAAGCCGGGTTCGTATTTGCACCGACGCAGGCTCTCAAAGCGAAATCATTTGAGAGACTCGGGGAACAATAGGCCATGCGTGTCTTGATCCTAGCCTTGTCGATCCTGGGAATTCTTGTCTGCTCGGATGCTGCCAAGGCCGGGCCAAGCACGACCACGCGCGATCAGGCCGCATCCGTCGATGAGGCGGTCTTTACCGACGAAGCAACGCAGGAAACCGAGGATCGGATCGGCCTCGACAAGCCCAAGCGCCGCGACCTGCAGCGCCGTCTGACCCGTCTCGGCTTCGACACCAGGGCGAACGGAAAGTTCGACGCGCGGACCCGCGCCGTCATCACGCGCTGGCAGGCCGCGCGCGACTATCCCAAGACCGGTTTCCTCAACACGTTGCAGCATCAGGCACTCCTGAACGATTCCGTCTCGACGGCGAACGCCAGCATCCGCGACAACAAGTCCGGCAACGAGCGCCGCGCCCGTCGTCGCGGCGGGGGCGGCGGCGGCGGTCCGGTTGGTGTGATCGGCGGCGTCGTGGGCGGCGTGGTCGGCGGAATTTTCGGACGCCGGTGATCCGTAAATGGTCCTTGAACCCGGCCGCCGCGACCAGCAGCGAGACGTGGGGCAGTTAGCCGCGCCCCAACACAAATCCGTCATTTGACACTTCGTCTAGTTTTGTCAAATTCGTCAAATGAAGCCCCGCGACCGCATCCTCGATGCCGCCATGCTGGTGTTCCGCCGGCAGGGGTTTCGGCGCTCGTCGATCGAGCAGGCGGCGGAGGCCGCCGGCCTGACACGTCAGGCGCTCTACCATCATTTCAAGTCCAAGGAAGAACTGTTCCGCGCCGTGATCGAGCGGCTGCATGAGAACGCGCTGGCCGCCGAGATCGCGGGGGGCGAGGCCACCGAAAAGGCCGGCGGCGGTCTCGCCGACATCCTGATCGCCGAGATCACCGCGCGGATCGGGCAGTTGATCGCGCCGCTCGAGGGTTCGCCCCATATCGAAGAGCTGTTCTCCGAGCACCTGCTGCAGGCCCGCGACATCTACCAGAAATATGCCGCGCATTATGCCGCGCAGCTGACGTCCACGATCGAACGCGTCTGCCGCAAGCAACGTCTCGCGATCAAGGGCATGAATGCGTCCGACCTCGCGAGGTGCGTTGAAATGGCGTTCAACGGCACCAAGTCCGCCTATCCGGCGATGCAGCCGGCCGACGCCTTCCTGCGGGATTTCGGCATCATGGTGCGCACGCTGGTTGCCGGCGCCGTGAGCCCGTCGCCGAAGCCGCGTTCAAGAGAAACTGCAAGAAGACCTGCAACAAAACCTGTCGCAAGAAAAACCGCCCGCAAATCAGGAGATCGCAGATGAGTACGATGACGATCAACGGCCGTGTCGCACCCCTGCCCGACGACGTCGACGCCATGCTGATCGATGTGGTTAGAAGCGATCTCGATCTCACCGGCACCAAGCTCGTCTGCGGCGCCGGCGTTTGCGGCGCCTGCACCGTGCTGGTGGATGGCGCGCCGGTGGCGAGTTGCCTGATGCCGGCCCGCGCCGCCGCCGGCAAGACAGTCACCACGGTCGAGGGCATCGGCGCCGAAAAGCTGCACGCGGTGCAGAAGGCGTTCATGGTGCACGACGCGCTGCAATGCGGGTTCTGCACGCCGGGCTTCATCGTCGAGGCCGCGGCGTTTCACGACCACTGGCGCGCAACACGAGGAACGGCAACACCTTCGCGCGACGAAATCGGCGCGGCGCTGTCGGGGCATCTGTGCCGCTGCGGCGCCTATGACGGCATCTTCAGCGCGGTGGCCGCGGCCTGCAGCGGCCAGTTCGACGGCGGCGACATCGTCTCGCCGCGCGTCGAGGCGCGCGACAAGGTGACGGGTGCGGCGAAATACACCGTCGACATCCGTCATGAAGGCCAGCTCGAAGGCGTCATCCTGCGCTCAGAGATCGCGCATGGCAAAATCGCAGAGCTCGACCTCGCGCCCGCGCTGGCGCTGCCGGGTGTCGGCGCCGCGATCTCGCTGCTCGCTGAAGACCGTATCGTCCGCTTTGTCGGCCAGCCCATCGCCGCCGTCGCGGCCAGGGATCGCAAGACCGCACTGGCAGCGATTGCCGCGATCAAAATATCCAGCGAAAAGCTGCCCTCGGTGATCGGGCTCGATGAAGCCCGCAAGCCCAATGCGCCTGTGGTGTTCGAAAAGGCCGACCGCAAGAAAGCCGGCAACGTCTCCGAAGGCGCCGGTGCGCCGGCGCCGTGGAAGGCGAACATCCGCGGACCGTCAGCTGCGTTCTCGCTCAAGCCGAAGCAAGTCCGAAGCTGGGTCGAACGCGCGCGGCAGGAGAAAAATCCGTTGCTGGTCGAAGGCGTGTTCCGGACCGGCACGCAATCGCATACCTGTCTGGAGCCGCACGCCACAGTCGCGCATTTCGAAGGCGACCGGCTCACGGTGCACGCCTCGACGCAGAGCGTGTTCCATTTGATGGAGCTGATCGCCAAGCGTTACAAGCTCGACCACGACAAGGTCCGCGTCATCGCCGATCACGTCGGCGGCGGCTTTGGCTCGAAGGCCAGCCTCGGCGCGGAGACGACGATCGCGATCGATCTGGCGCGCGCCGCCAACGCGCCGGTCCGCGTCGCCTTCGATCGCCACGAAGAGCTTTCGGTGACCGGCTATCGGCCGGCGTCGGAGGTCAAGCTCGCGCTGCTGCCGTCCGAGCAAGGCGGCCTGAAAGCGCTGTCGCTCACGGCCTACGCCGACACTGGCGCCGCGATCAATTCCACCATCGCCACCCTGGCACGGCTGATCTATCCGGCTGATGGCAAGGAGCTCGCCGATTTCGACGTCATCAGCAATTTGCCGCCGGGGGCGGCGTTTCGCGGCCCCGGCGGACCGCCGATGGCGTTCGCGGTGGAGCAGGCGATCGACGAAGCCGCGCTGCGGATGAAGGTCGATCCAATCGAGCTGCGCAAACGCTGGGATACCGATCCCAACCGACTGCGGCTTTATGAATGGGCGCAAGGGCTCGACGTCTGGCGCAACCGGAAGTCACCGGCCGAGCAAACCGGCCGCTATCGCCGCGGCGTCGGCGTCGCCACCGGATACTGGCTTTATCTCTGGCAGCCCGGCTCGAAGGTCGAAGTATCGGTCAAGGGCGGCCGCCTGATCGCGAGTACGGCGATCCAGGATATCGGGACCGGCAGCCGCACCGTGATCGCCAATACGGTGGCGCGCGAATTCGGCCTCGAACCGCATGAGGTCGAGGTTCACATCGGCGATTCCAAGCTGCCGGTAGGCCCGGGCTCGGGCGGCAGCCGCACCACGGCCTCGGTGGTGCCGCCGACATTGCTCGCGATTCAAAAGCTCAAGGCCGCGATCGAGAAAAATGCAAAACGAAAGCCGGCGCCGGGCTCCAATGCGCCGTGGCGCGAATTGCTGGCGGCGTCGCCCGACCTCACCGCGTCAGGCGTGCGGCCGGAGGACAGCAGGCAGATGGCGCCGGGCGTTGAGTCGCCCCTGAAGCAGGTGGGGATTCTGGGCTGGATCTTCGGCAAGATGATGCGCTGGATGTCCAACATGGTGATCGGCGCCGGCGTACCGAGTTCGGTGCAGGTGATCGAGGTCGAAGTCGATACCTGGCTCGGCCATGTCCGCGTCCTCAACGTCCACACCGGCATCGCGGTCGGCAAGATCGCAGCACCCGCGCTGGCGCGAAGCCAGGCGGCGGGCTCGGTCATTCAAGGCATTGGCTACGCGCTTTACGAAGCGCGCGAGATCGACGGGCGAACCGGCGATACGCTGAGTGGCGGGCTGGAGGATTACCGGATTCCCGGGATAGCCGACACGCCCGTGATCGACGTGCATTTCGACGAAGCCGGTTTCGATCACGTGCTCGGCGGTAGCGTCGGCATCGGCGAGGTCGCCACCGTGCCGACGTCACCTGCGGTCGCCAACGCGATCTACAACGCCACCGGCATCCGGCCGATGGAGTTGCCGATCCGGCCTGATCGCCTGATATCAGCCCTGAAAGGGAGGGCCGCCGCATGACATCAGCCATGACGACCGAATTCCGCGCCGCCGGCACCGACCTTTCCGAACGCCGCCGCAGCGGCGTCTCGAAGGGCCCGCTGATGGATATCGTGCCCGCGTCTGACATCTCGGGCATGAACTGGGGCGCCGACGGCACGCTGCGCATCGGCGCCTACACGACAATCGCTGCAATCGCCGCCGATCGAAGCATCGCCGCCGCCTATCCCGGCATTGCGGCGTCAGCGCTCGGCCTGGCAACACCGCAGATCCGTCATCTCGCCACGCTCGGCGGCAACATCGCGCAGCGTTCACGCTGCTGGTATTTTCGAAATCCGCATATCGCCTGCCTGAAGAAGGGCGGCACCGATTGTCCCGCCCGCAACGGCAATCACCTCTATCATGTCGCCTTCGATCTCGGCCCCTGCGTCGCACCGCATCCTTCCACGATGGCGGCCACACTGCTCGCTTATGACGCGACCATCATCACCTACACGCGAAGCGGCCTGTCGATCCCGGACGTGCTCGGCGACGGCTCCAACGGCACCGTCGACAACTTGCTGCAGCCGGGCGAGATGATCCGGGGCATTGAACTGCCCAAGCCCTTGGAAGGCGAGCGCGCGTTCTACAAGCGCGCGATCAGCCGCTCCTATGCGGAATGGCCGCTGGTCGAAGTCTGCGCCCGCGCGGTCATCAAGGACGGCGCGTTCCAGTTCATCCGCCTCACCGCCGGCGGCATCGCGCCGGTGCCGCTGCGGCTAAAGGCGGCGGAAGGCGCCGTGCAAGGCAAGGCGGCCAATGCGTTGAACATTGAAGTGGCCGCCAAGCTTGCGATGTCAGGCGCAAAGCCGTTGCCGATGACGGGCTACAAGCTCGATCTGCTGGAAGGCGTGGTGCGCGATGTGCTGGAGAAGTTGGGCGCGTAAGCAGGCTGAGCCTTCAACAAACGGTGTCATACCCGCGCATGCGGGTATCCAGTACGCCGCGGCCATTCGGTTCTATCGCTGACGTCTCTGGAATACTGGATCGCCCGCTCCAGTGCGCAATTGCGCACAAGGCGGGCGATGACAGTGGGCCTAATGGCCGTCGAATTCGTCTTCCTCGTTGACCTTGCTTGAGTGCCGGTGCGCCCTCCTGCCGCCGAGTGAACCCGTCACGTAGGGCTCGCGCGACGAAGCGTAGGGATTGCGGCCGCCGGCCCTACCCGCGACCTGATCGCCGGACACCGCAGCCGGCTGGCAGATCACCCGCCCGCTGGAGCGGCGCATCAGATCGACATGGATGTGGTCCTCGTGATGACGGTTGGAGCCCGGCGCCAGCACGGTGTTGAACTGCTGGCAGGCGCTCGCCTGCACGTCGCGCAGAAAGCCCTGCTCTTCCGGCATGCCGCGCCAGCCGCCCTTCACCGTCACGCGCCTGCCATCGGCCAGCGTAAAGGAGGCGATATCGAGCGCGTTGCCAAAAGCGTGTTCGGAAATATGCGAATTCGGATTGCCGTTCATGCCGCGGCAGGAATAGGCGGAGATCTGCCTGATCTCGACCACGCGCACGCCGAACCAGCGCTGAGCGGCCGGCTGCACCGAATCGGCGAGCCAGCGGTCGAGCACCGAGACGATCGGACAGGCCAGCGTCGCGGTCGGTTTGATCGCGACTGGCCCCACCGTGTTGACGGGATCGCCCAGCGTCGGTCCGAGCCGCGGCGGCGCGGCGGCTGGCGCCTGCGAATAGGGTGCCGGCGAATAATTCGGGGATGACGGGTAGCGGTCGCGCGGCGGATAGGAAGGCGCGGCCATATAAGAGCCGCCGCCGCGCGGGTCGCGCGATTGCGGCGCGCCTTCGGCCGGCAGATCGATTTCGTCGTCCTGCTGGGCCACGCCCGGCGCGGTCAGCGAGACCGGCCCGTTGGACGGCGCGCCATAGCTCGGCTGGCGCAGTGCCGTATCGGAATAGGTCTGCGACGGTGCGGCGGCAGGCGCCGGCCGGACCGGCCAGCGCGGCTGGTTGCCGATAGCGCGGGGCGGCCGCAACTCGTCGGCAAAACCGAAACTCGGGCTGCCCTCGCCGAGGGCTGCGACTTTCAGCGGAAATTGCGCGCCACAGGCGCCGGGACCGGAAATCGGGTCAATCCGGACCAGTTCGGGGGTCTCCTTGACCGCACCGGACTTCAGGCATGCGACCTCGGCCTCGGCCCGCCACGGTTCACGCTCGGCGGACTGAAACAGTCCGCGGCCGCAACCCGCCAAGGAGACAAGGACGAAGGAGCCGACGAGATACAAACGAACTCCGCGCGTCATCCGCGCACGTTCGGCGAATTTATTTAAGAAGTCTTCAACACGTTGATTTCATGAATCATTTACTATGCTTGCTGGAACCACCGGCTGTGGACAGGGCCGGGATGGACAGCAACGCTGACTTGTTTGGGCCGGGAACGCTTTGTTAGCCTGAAGCGTTATGAGCGGGCACGACGTGAACCAAGGGAGTATTCCCATGACCATGGTCAGCAGACTGAGCGTTGTAACCGCGTATCTCGCATTCGCCTTCGTCGGCGCCATTGTGATCGGCGTGTTCTAGGCTTCCGCTTCTTGAAGCCAATCGAAAACTGTTCGCCCGGTGGTCGCTCCACCGGGCATTTTCATGCGTGATGACTACGACCGCGGCTCCACAAAAGTCTGCCGCGACGACATCAGGCTTTCGTTCCCTGTCGTAATCCGGCGCCAGTTGTTGCCCGAGCAGTAGAAGCGGCCGAGCGCGCAGGCTTCGACGCGCAGCGTGTTCTGGCCTTTCATATCCATGGTGCCGTAATAGGTGTCGCCGCTGGCCTGGCTGTAGACGCTGCCGGTCCACTGCTTCTCGCTCTTCGGCTTCATGTTGATCAGGACGGCCTCGCCCTTGTCGTTGGAGGACGAATTGAGCACGTAGCCGCACAGCGCGTTGCCGCATTTGGCGATACGAACCGATCCCTTGCCTTCGGTCTGCCAGTCTCCAACAGGCGTGTCGGCATCGTCGGCGAAATCACTCGAGACACGCGAAATCTGCGGCACGGCCACCGGCGCCGGGCGCACCGGCTCGGCCGGCTTCGCAACCGGTGGTGCAGGCGGTGGCTGCGGCGGTGGCGCGGGCGGAACAGCGAGTGTTGCCGGCGGAGCGGGCGACTGCGGCGCAGGCACAATTTGCGTCGCGGCGGCGGCCGGCCTGTACACGGCCGGCGGCGGAGCGGCAACGGATTGAACCGGGGGCGGAGCTACCGCCGGTGCGGTTGGTAATGTCCTCGTTGACTCGCTGATCCTGCGATCATCGCGATAGCGATCATCGTCGTTGTAACGATCACGGTCGTCATAACGACCTCGGTCGTCATAGCGATCACGGTCATAACGACTTCGGTTACGCGAGGTGCCCGAAATCGAAACCGAGGCGCAGGAGGTCGAACGGCAATATCTGGACGCGTCGATCTGGATGCGATGGCCACCGACCACGAATGAAATCGAGTCACCCGCATACGCGGACGGACTGAGCAGCATCAGCGCGGCGAGAAAACAAAGGCGGTTCATCGGACCCTCCCCGGGTTGAGCGCACAAGCTAGGCCGCGGCCGGTTCCCCTGGATGTGATTTGAGTCACCTGGGTTCCCCGTGACCTACGTCACAGAAGGCGAACCCGGCCGGGCATAGGGTCTGCGCAAGTTCATCGCCAACCAATTCAAGCCGCCCAGGAGGCTCTCATGAAGAAGCTCTACATCCTCGCAGCCCTGCTGTTGGCCACCACCTCGGCCCATGCCGGAGGCATCTCGTTCCAGATCGAAGGCCAGCGCGTCCGCATCGAAGCGCCGCGCGGTTGTGCCTCGCTGTCCTGCATCAACATCACGGCGCCCGGCTTCAAGGGCCTCAAGTCCAACCGCTACGACGACGATGACGATGTCGCGCCGGCGCCGGCACGACCTGAATACAGCGACTCCAAGCGCTACAATGATGATTACGCGCCGGCGGCCGGGAAGCCCCGTTACAACGGCTACCAGCCCAAGCGCTACAACGACGATGACTACGCGGCAGCGCCTCCAAGGCAGGACCGCCCTCCGGCCCCGGCTCCTGACCAGGCGGCGGCCCCTGCCCCTGCCCCTGCCCCGGCTCCGACCACCTACGCCGCCGCGCCTCCGCAAACCGACGTCGCACCACCGGCACCCGCGCCGGCTGCCGAGCCGGCTCCAGCCAGGTACTCAGCGCCTGCTCCGGCTCCGGCTCCGGTTGACGCTGGCCCCGCGTCCGATCCGAACTCGCCGATCGGCGTCTGGGCCACCGAAGAGAACAAGGGCAATGTCCGCATCGAGCAGTGCGGCGACAATCTCTGCGGCTATGCCGTCAAGACCGGCGAAAAGATCCTGATCAACATGAAACCGCAGGGCTCGAAGTGGGCCGGCCGGATCAACGATCCCGACAGCGGCCGCAAGTACGACTCGACGATGTCGATGAAGAGCAACGGCTCCCTCCGCGTTCAGGGCTGCGCCTTCGGCGGCATGTTCTGCGGCGGCCAGACCTGGAAGCGCGTGAGCTGATATTTCTTCGAGCTGGACGTGAAAGGGCCTCGTGACACGTCACGGGGCCCTTTTCGCGTTTCCATTCGTTAACGACTCCTTACTCGCGATAGACGACGAAACAATTCTCCGCGCGACGAAACCGTTTTGGTCCCGCGACGAAGAAATCCCGAAACCAAGCCCGCGTAGTTCTCTTGCCCAACGAGGCGCCACCCGGCGCGCAACTCGGGCGCACCACTCACCAAACCTGCAAGAGGGACACACCATGGCTTTCGCACGCTCCACCATCCGTAACTGCCAATTGCTGATCGCGGCCACGCTTGCGTTCGGAATGCTGACGACCGTTTCGCAGGCCCATACGCAAGAGCAGGAGCAGATGTGCGCCGGCGACGCGATGCGGCTGTGCGGAGCGGAAATTCCCGATGTTGATCGCGTCACCGCCTGCATGATCCGGCAGCGCGCGTCGCTGAGCGACGGTTGCAAGGCCGTGTTCCGTTACGAGCCCCCGGCCGCGACACCCGTCAGCTACGCGCCGTCGGCCAAGCCGTCGAAGCCGCTGAACCTGACCCCGCACAAGCGCGGCTGATCAACACTCTATGTAAGATAAGAAAGCGCCATGCCCGGGGATGCCGGACGTGGCGCTTGTCCGTTTTGCCTGACCATGACAACAAGGCGGAAACGTTCATCCCGCATTCAGCCCGGCAGCGCTGAAATCGCGGCGCCGCTCCTCGCCCTCGTCTCTCCCTGTTCCCGGAACTCCCCTTGATGCCGCGCCGGTTGCGATTCGCGCTTCTGCTGTTGGTTTGCGGCACGCTGTTTGGCGCGACGAACGGTTTCGCTGGCCCCTCCGTCACAGCAAGATCGGCGCAAGCCGCACCCGCGCAGCCTGCGGCGCCGGCGCAGGCCGCGCCCGATCCGGCGGCTCCCGCGGCCGACGCACAACAGGCCGCGGAAGAGCCGATCGGCAATGTCGCGACCGTGACCGGCAGCGCCAGCGTTATCCGCAACAACGAGACCACACCGCTCAAGGTCAAGGACGACATCTATTTGAACGACGTCGTGCAGACCGGCGCAAAGTCCTCGCTCGGCATCACCTTCAGCGACGCCACCACCTTTAACCTCAAGGCGAATTCGCAGATCACCATCGACAGCTATGTCTATGAGGATGGCGGCAAGCAAAATGCCGGCGTATTCGACGTCGCCAAGGGCACGGTTGCCTTCGTCGCCGCCGCCGTCGCCAAGACCGGCGACATGAAAATCACCACGCCGACCGCGACGCTGGGCATTCGCGGCACCACCGGCCTCGTCGAGGTGCCGGAAGGTGCGGCCGCCAACAGCCCGAACAACGTCGCCATCAAACTCTATCCCGACGCCGACGGCAGGGTTGGACGCATCGAGGTCAACGACCGCGCCGGCGCGCGGCTGGGTTTCCTCAACCAGGGTTCCAGCGGCTTTACGATAAGTCCCGGCGCGGGCGGCATGCGCTTTGCCGCGGTGCCGCTGACGATTTCGCCGCAGCAGGTGCTGCGCGATCAGGGCTTTGTGCGCCAGGTGCACTCGACGCAAAATCTCGGCCGCCGCGTTTTCAACGAGCAGCGCGATTTCCGCCGCGCCAACCCCGGCTTCAATCGTGGCAACGCTCCGCGCCGTGGGCCGCAGCAAAACGGATTGCCGGGACAGAACCGCACCGGCCAGCAACCGGGCTTACAGAATCGTCCCGGGCAACAACGATTGCAGAACCGGCCGGGCCAGCCGCAACAGCTGCAGCAACCAGGCTCGCCTAACCGGCAGGGTCGGTCGTTGCAGCGGCCGGGATCGACGCAGCCGGGTACGCCACGGGAGACCGGCTTGCCGCCGCGACCCGGTCAGCCGCAACAACCGGTGACGGCGGGACGACCGGGCGTCCAACAAGGCGCGCCCTCGCAAGCTGGTGGGCCGCAGCGCTTCCAGCAGCCCGGCGGTCAACAACAGGGCGTTCAGCAACCGGGCTTCCGGCAAGGCTCACGGCCCGGCGGTTTGCAGGCTGCGCCCGGTGTGCTGCGGCAAGGCTTGCCGGCTCGACCCGCTCCGGGTCGGGCGCCGCCGCCAAGGGGAAGCAAGCTGCCGAAGGATGCGCGGTAAGCTCCGTCTGAAGGACGGCGTCGCTTCCGCTCGCCTTTGCCCCGGCCATCCACGTCGTACTTGTCGAGGCACTGCAAAGACGTGGATGCCCGGCACAAGGCCGGGCATGACGAGAGATTGCGGATCACGCTGCGCGCCGAAACCAGTCCCGCATCTTCTGCATGAGGCTGCGCCGATCCCGGAATTCACTAACCGTTTCGACACGCGCAGGCTCAGGCACACGAGCAACCGACGTACCTATCTGCGCGACCCTCCCCGCAGCCATCGCGATCGGCCCGACATTTTCCAGAAACGCCCGCTCATAGCCGCGCGACAGCCGCTCGACCGCATCCGCCAGCGGCAGCCACTCCACCGCCTTCACGTCGCGCATCAGTTTACGGACCGGCTCGGCGCCTGCCTCCATCCGCCAGAAGTGCACGACCTTGGAGCCGCCGCGGGATTCGTAGACCAGCGTGCCGAGAAACTCGTGCACGGCGACATCGTGCCCGGTCTCTTCATTGACTTCGCGCTCGGCCG
The DNA here is from genome assembly GCF_018130145.1 of Bradyrhizobium sp. AUGA SZCCT0176. Taxonomy (GTDB): domain Bacteria; phylum Pseudomonadota; class Alphaproteobacteria; order Rhizobiales; family Xanthobacteraceae; genus Bradyrhizobium. The sequence goes on from NZ_JAFCMB010000013.1 coordinate 35,299, forward strand.
CAGCCCGCGGCGTCTCGCCGCGATCGAGCTTGCCCTTCGGCAGGACCCATTCGTTGCGCTTGCGCAGGCGCACGATCGCGACCAGCGGCGTCGCCGCCTGCCGCAACACAATGCCTCCCGCCGCCAGCACAGGCGCTCGCGCCATCGCCATCCTCTCCGATCGTCGTAGGAATGCTCCACACATAGAGAATTTCGTACGGCGATGCTACCGTCTCGGTTCGTCAACGCACGATGCAGTTCCAGTGGTCTCGAGACGCCGCATGCAATCCATAACAGGAACCGCCCGCATCTGACGGCCGGCACGCAGCAAAAGAAAAGCCGCCTCACGGCGGCTTCTGTGATTTTGATTTATTGAGCACCGCCGCTGAGTCGCTTCGGCGCTGACAACGCAGTCAGCCCTTACGTGCCATTGTTGTAAGCCCTTCCCCGATTGACTTCAGGGCTTCGGAAAACGCGCTGCCGAACATGGCGCCACCGGAAACGGCCTCAAGCTCACCATCTTTCAAGACCCGCTCGTCCAATGTGCGCTGGTTTCCATTGATCGACTTGCTGGTCTGCGTCATGGCACTGCTCCCTTGTTTGCTGCGGAGGTGTTAGCGGAGCCAAGATAATCGCACGATGTGTAGCGGCGCCTCGGTGATCCAGCTCACAGTCGCGGCAGTGCCTTGCGGAACACCACAATCATCCCTTTGGCTTCCGCAGCAACGCCTCACCGGCACGAACGCGCGCACCCTCGGCTACATTGTCGGCGAACTCAAAATGCTCCGGCGCCAGCACGATGATGGTCGAGCCGTGCTCGAACCAGCCAAGCTCATCGCCCTTGCGCATGCTGGCGGCGCACGGGAAATCCACCGGCCCCCTGCTCTGCGCGTTGAGAGTCACATCGAGGAAGTGCAGGCGGATGCTGGCGACCAGGATCGCGGCAACCGGCACCAGGGTCAGCGCTTCGCCGGACGCGAGCCGCGTCTCCAGCACCGCGCGCTCGTTCTTGCAGAACAGCCGCTCCACCCTTTTCAAGGCAATCGGATTGACGTTCCAGACGTCGCCATGGATGAATCTCACCCGCTCGATCGTGGCGTCATAGGGCGCGTGAAAACGATGATACATGCTCGAGGTTAGCCGCAGCGTCAGGTAACGGCCGTTGCGGTGACGCTCCACTAACGCGGGATCGCCGAGCAGATCCAGCAGCGAATACGGCGCGCCCTTGATCTGGAACAGTCTTGTGTCCTCGATCCCGCCGAACGCGCCGATGATGCCGTCGGAGGGGCTGGCGACGACGCCCGGATCCGGGTCGGCGGGGCGCAGGCCCGGGCGCAGCTCGCGGGTAAAGCAGTCGTGCAGGCTCTTGAACTCGGTCTTCTTCGCCTCCGACAGGTCGAGATCGGAGAACAGCCGCCAGCAGGCGATCGAGGCGTCCCGTACCAGCGGGTTCTCGATCTTGCTGAACCACCCCATGAAGCGGGTGATGGCCGCCCGGGGAATCCGGTTGGTCAGCAGGAAATTGAGGTCTTCCTGCTGGGTAAAGGCCGAAATCAGGCCTTTGACTGTCATGAATCTGTTAGCAGGATTAGCTAGCGCTGGTGGCATGGATTCGCCCCTTTCGATTCTGTCGCTGTCCGCCGTTGCGATTGCCGGCGCCGCGGTGACCTTCCCCAAATTGCAGGCGCGGCTGGCGCTGTCGCGCGCCAAGCACCGCTCGCTGACCGGGCATTCCAAGATGTCCAAGATGGTCGCGCGGCTGATGCCGCATTACGAATTCGATATCGGCGACTTCTTCCGCTCCGACGGCGCGCCGGCCGATGTCGCGGCGCAGCGCCAGGACGGCTTCTTCCGGCTCGCCGGCGTCTATCAGGACCGTTATCCCAAGGGCCGGCAGATGACCGCCGAGGCGGCCGAGCACATTTCCGACCTGCAATTCACCGAAGCCTACCGGGTGCCGTTCCAGTACAGCCGGCTGGTGCGCGAGCATCTTTCCACCAGCGCCTTCGTGCAGTCCTCTTCCGGCGTCACCGTCACCGATGTCGACGGCAATGTCTCCTACGACCTGACCGGCTCGTACGGCGTCAACATTTTCGGCAACGATTTCTACAAGGACTGCATCACCGAGTCGGAAAAGCGCGCGCAGGCGCTCGGACCGGTGCTCGGTCCCTACCACCCCGTCATCACCGACAACGTCAAGCGTCTCTGCGAGATTTCCGGCCTCGACGAAGTTTCGTTCCACATGTCCGGCACCGAGGCCGTGATGCAGGCGGTGCGGCTGGCGCGCTACCACACCAAGCGCACGCATCTGGTTCGCTTTGCCGGCGCCTATCACGGCTGGTGGGGCGACGTGCAGCCCGGCGTCGGCAATCCCGTGTCGCCGCACGAGACCTATACGCTCGCCGACATGTCGGAGCGGACGCTGCATGTTTTGAACACGCGCCGCGACATCGCCTGCGTGCTGGTCAACCCGCTGCAGGCGCTGCACCCGAACGCCAACGCGCCCGGCGATTCCGCGCTGGTCGATAGCTCCCGGTCCGGCAATTTCGATCGCGCCGCCTATACCGAATGGCTGAAGAAGCTCCGCGAAGTCTGCACCGAGCGCGGCATTGTCCTGATCTTCGACGAGGTCTTTGTCGGCTTCCGCCTTGCGGCCGGCGGCGCGCAGGAATATTTCGGCGTCCGCGCCGACATGGTGACGTATGGGAAAAGTCTTGCGGGTGGACTTCCGGTCGGCGTGGTCTGCGGCGCTAAGGATTTGATGCGGCGTTTTCGCGACGATCGCCCGGCCGACATCTGCTTTGCCCGCGGCACCTTCAATTCGCATCCCTACGTCATGACGGCGATGGACGAATTCCTCGGCCGGCTCGCCAGCCCGAATTTCAACTCGGTCTATCATGGCCTGGACGAGACCTGGAACGCGCGCGCCAAGACGCTCAACGACCGGCTCGCCGCGCAGGACCTTCCGGTGCGCGTCAGCAATCTGTCGTCGATCTGGATGGTGCATTATACCGAGCCGTCCCGTTACAACTGGATGCTGCAATATTATCTGCGCGCCGAGGGGCTGGCGCTGAGCTGGGTCGGCACGGGCCGGCTGATCTTCAGCCTGAACTATACCGATGACGACTTTGCCGCGGTCGCCGACCGTTTCGTCGCCGCCACCGAAAAGATGAAGCACGACGGCTGGTGGTGGCGTGATGCAGGCCTCACCAACAAGAACATCAAGCGGCAGATTCTGAAAGAGATGTTCACGCGAAAGTGGATGCGGTAACTCCGCTCTCTCATTTCTCGTCATGGCCGGGCTTGTCCCGGCCATCCACGTCTTCCTTTGTCTGTCGCCAAGACGTGGATGCCCGGCACGAGGCCGGGCATGACGCGCATTTGATAGATTCAAGATCAACGATCAGGCGTGCTTGACGTGCTTCTCGAGGCCGGGGTCGATCAGTTCACCCTTCATCAGGGCGATCGGCGCCTTGTAGTAGAGCTTGAGATCGCTGAACGGGTCGGTCACGATCTTGGTCATCCAGACGAGGCCGGTCTCGACGTCGCGGATGAAGAACAGGTGGATGGTGCGGAACAGAAGCCCGCCGATACCGATCGCCAGCCAGATCTTGGCGACCTGACGCATGAAGTCCGCCGTCGTCTCCCACGGCGCGAACATGCCGAACAGGGTCGGATCGACATACAGCACCAGCGGCGACAGTGCCCAGATCACCATCAGCACGACCTTGCGCTGAAGATTGTAGCCGACCTTGATATCTTCCTTGTGCTCGTGGGTGGCGTGGTTGACGTGGTCATAGCCCTTCGGCTCGAAGAAGAAGTGACCGGCCTGGCGCGACGTCATCGAGACCAGCCAGCCGACCAGCGCCGATACCATCGGATCGATGAACAGCATGACATAGGCGAACAGGAAGCTCATGGCGCTGACGAAGTGCAGCGACTGGTTGATGCGGCTGTGGTGATAATAGCGATGGTCGTCCCAGCGCTGGGTTCGCAGTTCCTGCATGAAGTTCTTGATCATGATCTCCCCCAAAATTCTTTCGGGTTAAGGATTAACGGGATTCGATGTCCGGCGTATGACATCATCTAAATGTCATATGAAGTTTCGCGGCGCCGCAGCTGCCACCGCGATGACGCGGTTACGCTGCCTTCGCGACGTCGACTTTTCGGAAACGCACCAGCGAGAAGTGACCGAGCGGCGGCACCAGGCGGCGCTCCGCCAGCTCCATGCCGGGCGCTCCGGCCAACCACTGCGCGTAGCGCGACCAGGCGAACTCGGCGGTGCGGAAGCCGAGCGGGCGAACCACCGGCTGCAGGCGCTGCTCGATGAAGCGGCGCACGCCGGCGTCCGCACTGACGCGGGTCAGGATGATGAGTTCACCGCCGGGCCGCAGCACGCGGGCGAATTCGTCGAGCGCCGCTTCCGGGTTCGGCACGGCCGTGACGACGTACTGCGCCATCACGACGTCGAAGGAGTTGTCGGGGAATTCGAGCTTCTCGGCGTCCATGACAGCCAGGCCCTCGACGTTCTTCAGCTTGAGCTCGTCGACGCGCTTCTTGGCTTTCTGCAGCATCGCTTCCGAAATGTCGGTGCCGAAGATGCGTAAGTGGGCTGCGTATTGCGGCAGCGAGATGCCGGTGCCGACACCGACCTCGAGCACCCGGCCGCCGATCTTGTTGGTCGCCTGAATGGCCGCCTTGCGGCCCTTGCTGAACACGCCGCCGAACACGAGGTCGTATACCGGCGCCCAGCGGTCGTAGGCCTGCTCGACCGTCTCGCGGTCGAAGTCCAACGCCCTGGTGCCGTCAAGCTTGATGATGTCTGCCATGGTCTGCCTTCTCGTCTCTCTTCAAGTAGATTGAACTAACCCTGTACGGCGCTGGTGCCGGGGATGCGGCGCGCCGGCAGCGTGGCGCGGCTGGGCTGCAGCGCGGCCAGATTGCCGATGAATTGACGGGCGCTGTTTTCCCAGGAACGCCCGAGCGCAAAGTTCCGGCAGGCCTCGCGCGACATCGTCAGCGCGCGCAGACAGGCGCTGCGCAGATCCCCGTCCAGCGCGCCGATCGGATGATCGGCGATGACGTCCAAGGGCCCGGTGACCGGAAACGCCGCAACCGGCGTGCCGCAGGCGAGCGCTTCCAGCTGCACCACGCCGAACGTGTCGGTGAGGCTCGGAAACACAAAGACATCGGCGGCAGCGAGATGGGACCTGAGATCCTCGCCCTTCTTCTCGCCGAGGAAGACGGCGTGTGGATATTTCTGCGCCAGTAGCGCCCGCTGCGGCCCGTCGCCGACCACGACTTTCGTTCCCGGCAGATCGAGCGCGAGAAACGCCTCGAGATTCTTTTCAACCGCAACGCGGCCCATGGTCATGAAGATCGGCCGCGGCAGGTCGATCGTGGCCGGGCTTTCAGGCGAGAACAAATCGGTGTCGACGCCGCGCGTCCAGAAACCAAGCTTGCGAAAACCGCGCTCGCTCAGCTCCTGCCGCAATGAGGCGGTCGCGACCATAGTGGTCGACGCCGCCGCATGAAAATGCCGCAGCAAAGCGTAGCCGACGCTGGCCGGGATCATGGTGCGGACCGCGACATATTCCGGGAAGCGCGTGGTGTAGGACGTGGTGAACGCGAGCTTGTGGCGGCGGCAATAGCCGCGCACCGCCCAGCCGATCGGACCTTCGGTCGCGATATGTATAGCGTCGGGCGCCGCCGCCTCGATCCGGCGCGCGATCTCGCGGCGGTTCGGCAGCGCGATGCGCAAGCCGGGATAAGTCGGGACGCCGACGGATGGAAATCCGTCGGGGGTCAGGAAGCTGATCTCGGCGTCAAGCTTGGACGCGCTGCGCGCCAGCGAGGTTAACGTCCGGACCACTCCATTCACCTGCGGATGCCAGGCGTCGGTTGCTATCAATACCCGCATGTCGGGACCCCGGGGTTATCCATGATTCTCACTTCCCGACGTTGGTTCATGGATATTTCAAGCGTATGACGTCATCGATCTGTAAGGATGTTTTTCCCGTCGCCCCGGCGCTTTTTCGTGTAACGTGACAGTACGATGTCAAACCCGAACGCAAATTCCGCTCCATCCCGCCCGCGTCGGAAGCGAAAGAACTATGCGCTGCTGGTCCTCGCCGCCGGAATTTTCGTTTTCGGCGCCGCCGCCGCCACGCTTTATTATCTGTTGCAGCCGACCACCTTGCGGATCGCGGTTGGCCCTCCCGGAAGCGACGATCAGAAACTGATCCAGCTGATGGCGCAGACCTTCGCGCGCGATCACAGCTCGGTTCGGCTGTCGCTCGTTTCGACCCCGGGCGCGGCCGAGAGCATCGCGCTGTTCAATACCGGCAAGGCCGACCTTGCGGTGGCGCGCGGCGATCTGAACCTGCCGACCAACGCCGAGTCGGTCGCCATCCTGCGCAAGAACGTCGTCGTGCTGTGGGCGCCGTCAGGCCTCGCGCCGAAGGGTTCGAAGAAAACGCCGGTGGCCAAGATCAAGAGCCTCGACGAACTCGCCGGACATCGCGTCGGCGTCGTCGGACGAACGGAGGCCAACGTCAAGCTGCTGCGCACGATCCTGACCGAGGCCGGAATCAAGGTCGACAAGGTGACGATCACCCAGTTCGGCGTCAATCAGCTCGCCGAGATGGCGCGCGACCAGGCCGTCGACGCGTTCATGACGGTCGGCCCACTCAACAGCAAGATCACCGTCGACGCGATCAACGCCACCGTAGCGGTCCGGGGCGAACCGAAATTTCTCCCGATCGAGGTGTCGGAGACGATTGCGAAGAAGCACCCGGTCTATGAAGCCGAGGAAATTCCCGGCAGCATCTTCGCTTCATCGCCGGCGCGCCCCGAAGACAAGATCGATACCGTCAGCGTCAACCATTTGATCATCGCGCCGAAGACGCTGTCCGACACCGCGGTCGGCGCGCTCGCCCGCCAGATCTTTACCCACCGCCAGCAGCTCGCGCGCGAATTGCCGAGCGCCGCGCAAATCGAGAAGCCCGACACCGACAAGGACGCCGCCTTGCCGGCGCATCAGGGCGCCGCCGCCTATATCGACGGCAACGAGCGCACGTTCCTCGAAAGAAATACCGACTTTCTCTGGTTCGCGATCATGGTGTTCTCGGGCATCGGCTCGGCATGGGCATGGCTGCAGCATTACTGGAAGCGGGAAGAGCGCGAGCAATATTCCGAGCATCGCGACAATCTGCTCGACCTGATTTCGAAGGCGCGCATGGCTGAAACGCCCGAAGAATTGTCCGAGATGCAGGGCACGGCGGATGCGCTGTTGCGCGAGGCGCTCGACTGTCACGAGGACGGTGCGATCGAGGACGGGGATTTGGCCGCGATCGGTCTGGCGCTCGAACAATTCCACCATGCGGTGGCGGACCGCCGCGCCATGATCGGCACGGCCGAACCCGACATGCAGCGGCTGCGGGCGCTGCAGAGCTAAAGCGTTTTCCGGAGAACTTCGGTTCTGATCCAATCAGAACCGAGGTTCTAAGGAACGGCGGCTTTTTCTCTATTTTTTTAATGCTTTGCGCACGAACGGCGCCCCGCTGCCGTCCCCCAAGACCCTGCGACGAAGCCGTCCTGAAACAATTCCCTAACGCGACGAAACCATTTTGGCGGCATTGTGCAAATGTCCTGAAACGGTTGGCCTGTACTGGTTTGCCTCAACGACGCGCTGGAACTGGCGCGACAGGGCGCAAACTGAAGGGGACGACCGATGTTCAGCTCATTCAAATTGAATACCCGCCTCGCCGCCGCCGCTTTCGGCGCAATCGCGATTGGCGCTACCGTATTTTCCGCACCCGCCGCCGCAGCCCCGCTGCCGCTGTTTCCCTTCTTCATGGCGCCCCCGGTCGAAGCCGCTCCGCCGCCGGTGGCGGTTGCTCCCTCGCAGGACGAAGAGCGCTTCGAGCTGCCCGCCCGCCTGCGCCGCCAGGTCGTGAACTACAACACCCGCGAAGCTCCGGGCACCATCATCATCGACACCCCCAACACCTATCTTTATCTGGTGATGGGCAACGGCCAGGCGATGCGCTACGGCATCGGCATCGGCCGCGACGGCTTCACCTGGTCCGGCACCCAGACGATCACCAAGAAGGCGGAATGGCCGGCATGGACGCCGCCCCCGGAAATGATCGCCCGCCAGCCCTACCTGCCGCGCCACATGACCGGTGGCCCGGGTAACCCGCTCGGCGCGCGCGCGATGTATCTCGGCGGCACCATCTATCGCATCCACGGCACCAATGCTCCGGAGACGATCGGCACCCGCGTTTCCTCCGGTTGCCTGCGCCTCACCAATGAAGACGTCAGCGACCTCTATTCGCGGGTCAGCGTCGGCACCAAGGTGATCGTGCTGCCAATGACGGATCGCCGCGCCGACCTCGGCCGCACCATCCGCTAAGACCCAATCTTCGAAATCCAAAAATGGCTCCGGCGTTCGCCGGGGCCGTTTTTGCGTTGCGGAGTTCGCTACCGCCAGTCCGATCCTCCAAAAACATCTTCGCGCACGGCCGAAGTGCGATATGTTCCTTGAGAATTCGGCAATAAAAAGCAACGACGCCGTCGGCTGGCAGCACCAGGAATGGCCGGCTGTGTTCAGCGGTCAAAAAAGGCGGAATGACGCCGCCGTCGATTGTAGGGAGGATTCATGAAGCTTCAGCGCCGTCGATTTTTGAATCTGGCAGCGGGTGCTGCCGCGTTCCCGGCCGCTTCGCGGATGGCGCGGGCGCAGACCTATCCGACGCGGCCGGTTCGGATCATCGCCGGGTTCGCTGCCGGCGGCATCGTTGACATCCTGGCGCGCATCATTGGCCAGGCCTTGTCGGAGCGCCTCGGGCAACAATTCATCGTCGAGAACCGTCTGGGCGCCGGCAGCAACATCGCCACCGAAGCCGTGGTTCGCGCGTCTCCCGATGGCCATACGCTGCTCCTGATCAGCGTCGGGAACGCAATCAGTCCGGCGCTTTACGACAATCTCAGTTTCAATTTCATCCGCGACATCTCGCCGGTCGCGGCCATCATGCGTGTGCCGAACGTCATGGAGGTGACCCCTTCATTGCCGGTTAAGACCGTTCCCGAGCTTATTGCCTATGCCAAGGCCAATCCCGGCAGCATCAGCTACGGGTCGGCCGGCATCGGAACCTCCGTCCATGTCTGCGCCGAGTTGTTCAAGCAAATGACCGGTGTCGACATGGTTCATGTGCCGTATCGCGGCATGCCAGGTGTGCTGACCGACCTGCTGAGTGGCCGAATACAGGTCGCCTTCGATAACGTCTCCAACTCGATCGAACATATCAGGGCTGGCCGACTGCGGGCGTTGGCGGTCACAACCGCAACACGCTGGCATGGCTTGCCTGATATCCCGACGGTAGGCGATAGCGTGCCGGGCTTTGAGGCGAGTGCGTTTTTCGGCGTTGGCGCCCCGAAGGAAACGCCGGCCGAAATTGTTGCCCTGCTCAACAAGGAAATCAACGCGATCCTCGCCAGCCCTGTGGCAAGGGCGCGGCTTACCGATCTCGGCGGCACGATGCTGTCAGGCTCGTCTGCCGACTTCGGCACGTTCATCGCCGATGAAACCGAGAAGTGGGGCAAGGTGATCAGCACGGCAAACATCAAGGCGGAATGACTCAGTCGGCACTTCGCCGGCGATTCCATAAGCCCGATATGGCCGCGGCGCGTTTGGCGATTTTCAACGCGCGCTTCTTCCTGCGCCGGACCGACCCCTTCGACGCGAGCAGGGCTCTTCGGCTTCGATTTAGGATTGAGCCGAACGGTCTCGGCCCAAGCGCTCTTCCGCATGACGCGCGTTTGATGTAGGCTAATCGACAGCCGCAAGCGGGCAGTGCCGAAGGCCCGTTGGAGTGCTAGCGGTATTTTGCCCACGGCGGGCTTGCAATGTTCATCTCACGTTTTGGGGGGCCGATCCGTTTTCAATGGAGTCGGCAGGGAGGCGTGCGCCTCGTTGATCAAACACACCCAACAGGAGAACATCATGCATTTTTGTATGACAGCACAATACACGCCTCAGGCTCTCAACAAAATCATGGAAAATCCCAAGACCAATCGCCATGAAGCGGCGAAAAAGCTGATCGAAGCAGCTGGTGGCAAATTACTCTCGATGTATAGCACCGCTGCCGATGGTCCCGGCGTTCTGGTAATCTTCGATGTACCTGACCCCAATGCAGCACCGGCCATTTCAGGCACGGTGGTGGCATCCGGTGCCATCCACAATGTACACCTGACTCGTTTGTGGACGCAGGATGAAATCATGCTGGTTCGCCAAAAGGCGGTCCAGCTTCGTGCCTCATACACGCCGCCCGGCGGCTAGTCCCCAGGGTGGATTGAGCCCAACGGGCGCGCGCAAAGCGCGGCCCGTTGGGCGCCACTCGTAACTCCATCCTGCGCCGACGACGAACGATCGTCGTCCGAGATCGATGTGCGGAGATTTTGATGAGGATGATCGCGCGGAGGCTTCGCGTTGCCTTGGCGAGGCCGGACGCCAGCGAGCCGTCGCCCAATCCAGCCTCACGGACAGGATCAACCTCAGCGTTGCTGAGGCCTTCGTCAACGTCGGCTCGCTGACTTCATTGAATCTACACATCCGTCGCTGCCCACGCAATTTGCATGTGGGCGCTTTTTTCTCGGCGCCTCGATTTCTTCGGCTAGGCAATCCGCCAACCCTCGCCCGGTCCGATCAAGCAATCGCAATTATTAGTGAGCGCCGCAAATCGCATGGCGTCTGCCGCCATCGTGCCGTTAATCCGCCATCTCGCCAAGCCTTGTTGCCTTGTCCGCACGCCGCTACGGCGTGCCCGGTGTTAACGGATTAACGTGATGAGTTCCGGCCCACTCTGGCGCCCCCCTCGCCGCCCCTGTAAGAGAAGTAATTCAATCGGTCCGGGGGGACGATGCGTCTGCCGATGCATTCCAAAACGATCCTGATCGGGGTCGCGGTAATCGCGGTCTCGTTTCTGATCAGCCTGAAAGCTATGGATTGGCTGGCGCCGAGCGGCACGGTTAAGCCGCCGGTGCTTGTCGAATTGCCGCCGCTCGCTCCCGCCCCGCGCAGCTCCACCGTGATGGCGCCGATCGCGGTGGCGCTGACGGCGATCCGCGACGCCGCCGATCGCGGTTCGCCGCGCGCCTTCAACGGCAAGGCGGAAAATCCCATCTCGCAGATCCTGCAGAACGCCGATATCGGCTGGACCGCCTCGCGCGGCCCGATCGCCGCGACCGGCGGGCAGGACCTGCTGACGCTGACGACGCCGCTGACCGGGACGCTTAACGTCACCGGTTCGCTGTCGGCAAAGGCAACGGGGGCGGTTGGCGACGCGCTCGGCGGCCTGCTCGGCGGCAACGTCGCCAAACAGATCGGCAGCGTGAACATCAAGAACCTCAACGCGTCAGCCGAGATCAAGGGCAATGTCGTCATCACCGCGCGGCCGAAGATCGCCGCCGCCTGGCGCATCGAGCCCAATCTCGCCGCGCAGGTGAATCTGGGCGACACCAGCGTTACAATGGCCGGTGCCCGCATCAACGTGCCGGCCCAGGTCAAGCCGCTGATCGACAAGACGGTCGCCGATCAGATCAACCTGGTGCAGGCGCGGATGCGTAACGATCCCGCGTTTGAAAACAACGCGAAGGTGCAATGGGCCAAGGCCTGTCGCTCGATCCCGCTGCAGGGCACCGGCACCAGCTCTTCTCTGCCGGCGCTGTGGCTGGAGCTGCGGCCGACAAGGGCGATCGCGGCCCAACCGCGCGTCGACGCGCAGGCGCTGATACTGACGCTAGGCATCGAGGCGGAGACCCGCATTACCCCGGTCGAGACCAAGCCCAGTTGCCCGTTCCCCGCCACCATCTCGATCGTGCCGCCGACGCCGGGCCGGGTTGCCATCGGCGTCCCCGTCGACATGCCCTTCACCGACATCAACAAGATCGTCGAGGCGCAGTTCGCCGGAAAGACCTTTCCCGAGGACGGTTCGGGTTCAGTCGACGTCACCGTGAAGCGCGCCACGGTGGCGGCATCCGGCAATCGCCTGCTGATTTCGCTGTTGGTGAACGCCAAGGAGAAGAAGAGTTTCTTCGGCTTCGGCGGCGAGGCCAATGTTCATATCTGGGGCAAGCCGGTGCTCGATCAGACACAGCAGACCCTGCGGTTGACCGATGTCGAACTCGCGGTCGAGTCGGAAGCGGCGTTCGGCCTGCTCGGCGCCGCGGCGCGCGCGGCGATGCCACATCTGCAGAAGGCGCTGGCGGACAAGGCCACCGTCGACCTCAAGCCGTTCGCCAGCAATGCGCAGAAAAAGATCGCCGCCGTGATCGCGGACTTCCAGAAGAACGAGGACGGCATTCGCGTCGCCGCCGAGATCACCAAGCTGAGATTGGCCGACATCGCCTTCGATTCGAAAACGCTGCGCGTGATCGCGGAAGCCGAAGGCGCCATCAATGTGTTTGTGACCACGCTGCCGGGATTGTAGCGCCGTCCTTGCTGACAGATCGTAGGGTGGGCAAGGCGTCCTTACGCCGTGCCCACCAGATCTTTGCCGAGAAGAAAATGGTGGGCACGACGCTTGCGCGTCTTTGCCCACCCTACATTCTAGCCTTCGAATTTGAACGAGACTTTCACCTTGGCGCGGTAGGCTTCGACCTTGCCCTTGGCGTCCAGTTGCAGATCGAGTTGCACGATTTCGGCGACGCGAAGATCGCGCAAGGACTTTCCGGCCCTCGCGACGGCCGCGGTCGCGGCCTTTTCCCAGGAGTCCTTGCTGGTACCGATCAGCTCAATCACCTTGTAGACGCTCTCAGCCATGTCGTCCTCCCGTTGATGTTACAGGCAGGACTTATGGTGCTCCTGCCGCGCCTCAGCCTAACATCGGGATTTCAGACCTGATAGGATGCGGTGCAGCAATTGCACGCAGAGCGAGCTTCAGCAAAACAAAAGGCCGGGCGGCAATGATGCCGACCGGCCTTTCCAGATCAGTCGTAACTTAAGGTCGCGAGCCTAGTTGGTCGTATATTTGAACTCGCTCATCGCCTTCAGCTCATCCTTGGTCGCGCTGAGTACGGCGTGATCCGGATACCAGGGATTCGGCTTTGCCGCAGGCGCCGTGGCCGCACCCGTGGTCGTGGTCGATCCCGGCCGTGCGCCGCCGCTGGCGGGCGTATTTGCGGCGCCGGTATAGGCGACGGGCTCCATCACGAACTTGACCTTGTCGAGCGGCACCGCAACCAGATGCTCGCCTACGCCGAGGAAGCCGCCAACGCCGATCACGACGGCCTTGATGTCACCGCTCTTGTCGGTGAGCAGGTCGTTGATCGAGCCAAGGCTTTCATTCTTGTCGTTGTACACGCTCAGGCCGACCATCTTCGAGGCGCGCCAGGTGCCCTGGAACGACGAAGACATGTCCGACGCTGTCGCAGGCGCTGGCGCCTTGCTCATTTCAGCGGCGGGCGCAGGTGCCTTGCTGGTTTCAGCGGGAGCCGTCGGTGATTGCGCGAACGCGACAGTCGCAAGCAACGCAGAACCGGCCAGGCCGGCGATGGTATATTTGGCTAACATATCGGTTCTCCTCAGTTTCGAAATCGTGCTGAGAAAACCCGTGACATGAACAAGTGTTCCAATGGAACATGCGACAAGAGTTCTCTTTGGACGCGCTTTCTTCACCGCGAACCCGGTACCCACTTCGCTCGAAAGCGCGCTAGAAGCCGCTCCAGTATGGCGGCATGCCGTAGTAGCGATGCAGTTCCGCTTCCTGCGCGCGATCGCCCCAATCGAAATCCTTGTCGGCGCGGAATGACGGCGCGCGCTTCAATTCTTCATCGTCGATGTCGAGTTCGTAAGCTTCGAATTTGGTGTTGTAGCTGAGCCGGCCCCAGGGCAACGGAAGCAGGTTGGTGCCCATGCCCAGGAACCCGCCGAAACTCAACACGGCGTAAGATACTTTGCCGGAGATCTTGTCGATCATCAGCCGTTCGATATGCCCGATCATGTCGCCGTTCGGTCGTCGCACCGCGGTGCCTTCGACACGATCGCTCGCGATCAACTGATGCGGCTTGGTCATGACGTCGATTGCCATCGGACCCTCCACACATAAAATCAATGATCTAACGCTCCAGCCGGTGGCCGGTTCCCGCACCGCAAAATGAGACAGCCACCCTTCCCTTTCAGCAAGGAAGGATGGCTGCGACGTATCGCTGCGTTGGCTAGATCAGCTTTGGTAGTCGATCAGCAGCGCCGAGAACGAGGCACTGGTGCTCGATGTGCTCGAGCTGCCGGTCGCGCTGTAGCTCGTGGATGACGACGCCGACAGTGATTCCTGCAGCGTCTGCAAAAACTGCTTGAGGATGTCGTCGAGCGAAGTGGTGCTCGAAGAAGTGTCGTCACTCGAGGACGCGCCGTCAGCGGGCGGCGGACCGCCGGGAGGCGGACCACCGGCGCCGCCGGGACCACCCGGTCCGCCCGGACCACCAGCCCCGCCGGGGCCATTGGCGAACGCGGCCTTGAAGACGCCCTGCAATTCGGTGGCCTGCTCGCTGGTCAGCTTGCCGCTGGAAACCTGGCTGCTGATCAGATCGTCGATCTTCGACTTCATCTCCTCGGGCGAGGGCCGAACGCCGCTGGCCTGGTCGCTGGCCCGGCTGGACTGCATCGCCGAGTCGATATCGGTCAGCGCCGCCGACAGCGCATCCTTGTCCGACGAGCTGATGACGCCGGAATTGACTTCCGACAGCAACTCGTTCTGCAACTTCTGAAGGGGCGACTGGTAGGACTGGGCCGAGGCCGCCGAAATCGAGGTCATGATGGCTCCAAAGTTTCGTAGCAAGCGGTGGTAAGAGACGTCACGACCGTAGGGTTAACGGTCTTAACGAGGTCTTTGCAGCCGCTCCCTGACCTGTTGCCCCGTATTGCCCGACTCCATCTGGAAACATTGGGAAACAAAAATCCTTCGCCCGCACCCCCGAATCACCGACAAAAGGTCGACATGGCCCAGGCACAACCCAACATCCTCGTAGTCGAGGACGACCGCGAGACGCGCACGCTGATCGCGAAATATCTGCGCAACAATTCCTGCAACGTCACCACGGCGAGCGACGGCCGGGAGATGGCCCGCGCCATGACCGACCATCGCGTCGACCTCTTGATCCTCGACGTCATGCTGCCGGGCGAGGATGGTCTCAGCCTGTGCCGCAAGGTGCGCGCGACGTCGCAGACCCCGATCATCATGCTCACCGCGCGCGGCGAGGACGTCGACCGCATCCTCGGCCTGGAGATGGGCGCCGACGATTATCTGCCCAAGCCGTTCAACCCGCGCGAATTGCTGGCGCGGATCAACGCGGTGCTGCGCCGGCAGGCGGCCGCGCAAACCGCCAGCGCGGTCGAAGGCGCGAGCGTGCTGACATTTCTGGGTTGGCGGATCGACTGCCGGCTGCGCGAGCTGCGCAATCCCGAGGGCGCGCGCGTCGCCATGACCAGCGCCGAATTCGACCTGCTGCGGACCTTCTGCGAGCGGCCCGGCCGCGTGCTGTCGCGCGACAGCCTGCTCGACCTCACCCAGGGCCGCAACGCCGGCTCGTTCGAGCGCTCTATCGACGTGCTGGTCAGCCGCATCCGCCGCAAGATCGAACCGGATCCGCTGGAAGCCACCATGATCAAGACGGTGCGCTCGGGGGGCTACATGTTCACGCCGAGAGTTGAAGCGACAGGAGTCGAGGCGGTGACCGCCGGCGGCAGGTGATCATGAAGCTTTTGGGCTTTCTGAATCTTCGCGGCATCAGCGGCCAGATCGCGGCCCTCGTCATCGTCTCGATCGCAGCGCTGCATCTGATCATCACGACGGGTTTCTGGCTGCACCGGCCCGACCAGCCGGATCCCTCGTTCGACCGCGGGCACGGCCAGCTCGCCAGCGCCGTCCAACTGCTCGGCGCGGCGCCTGCCTCCGAACGGCCGCGGCTGTCAGGCGACATCGCGCGCGCCTTTCCGCAACTCGGGATCCAGATCCTGCCGCCGGGCTTGACGCCGGAGGCGCGCGAACCCGAGGGCAATCTGCGCGGCCTGCAGCGGCGGCTCGGCCGCGATTTTCGCATCTTCCCGCTGCCGCCGGACGGAGACGTCCGCAAGATCGGCGTGGCCTTGCCGGACGGCGCGATGGTTTCGGCGAATGTGATGCCGGACCAGCACCGGCCACCACCCTTCCTGGGCGGACCGTGGATGATGACGCTGCTGTTTGCGGTCATCAGCGTCACCCTGCTCGGCCTTTGGGCGGCTCGCGCGCTGACCGCGCCATTGTCGTCGTTCGCAAAGGCCGCCGAAAGCTTCAGCCTCAATGGCGCGGCGGCGCCGCTGCCCGAGCGCGGACCGGAGGAAATCCGCTCGGTGGCACGGGCGCTGAACCGGATGCGCGCGCGCATCACCGGCCTGATCGACGACCGCACCAAAATGCTCGCCGCCATCAGCCACGATCTGCGCACGCCGATCACAAGAATGCGGCTTCGTTCCGAATTCATCGAGGACGAAACCCATCGCAGCCGCATGCTTGACGATCTCGACCAGATGCGCGCGATGCTGGAATCGGTGCTGTCGTTCCTGCGCAACGACCGCAGGCTTGAATCGATGACGCTGGCCGACGTCGCCAGCACGCTGCAACTGATCACCGATCAGTTCGGCGACATGGGACGCAAGGTCGCTTACGACGGCCCCGCGCATGCGATGGCGACGGTGCGGCCCGACGATCTGCACCGCAGCGTTACAAACCTCGTGGAAAATGCCGTGCGGTTCGGCGCCGAGGCCGTCATCCGTCTTCGCGTATCGGGCGATCAGATCACGATCGACGTCGAAGACGACGGCCCCGGTATTTCGGATGCGCAGAAGCAGAACATGCTGGAGCCGTTCGTGCGCGGCGACGACGCCCGCAACATGGATGAAGCCGCGGGCTTCGGCCTCGGCCTTTCCATCGCCAACGCCATCGTGCTCGCCCATGGCGGCACGCTGTCACTGCACGACCGGCAGCCGCGTGGGCTGGTCGTGCGCATCCAGCTGCCGGTTCATCAGCAGAGCGTTGCGGCTTAGTTTCTGGCGGATGAGCTTGGTCACCTCGCCCCGCTTGCGGGGAGAGGTCGGATTGCGAAGCAATCCGGGTGAGGGGGTACTGGTCCCTCTGCTGCCAACGCTCGCTGATAGAGCCCCTCACCCCGACCCTCTCCCCGCAAGAGCGGGGAGAGGGAGGAGATATTCAGGCCGCCAGTGAATCCGGATGCGATTCCTCGTAGATCGCGACCGCCTCGAACTGATAGTCGCAGGCGCGGCAATACCACAGGAAGGACGTACGGCCCGCGTTGCTTTCGATCCAGTCGGGTCTCGAGATCGGCGTTCCGCATTGGGCACAGGGATTCTCACGGGGCAAATAGCTGGAATCCAGTCGAGCCATGGCGCATCTCCCCTCGCTGATATTCTTGTTTTGTATTTGAAATAGACAGCTTTGCTGTCGAAACTGAACACGCTGTCGCGAAGTCTTTTAAACCCTCCTCGAATCATTTGCACGACATTCATGCTCGGACGAATCGCCGCAATGCTGTTCGAACCAATCGCCGCAATGGCGTCGAATTTTTCCTCTATTGCCGGTCGCTCCTCCGCAATAATCGTGTTACGCAAATCGTTAACGCGCAGGTTGCGACCGAGATTTTTGATGAAGGCTTTGATTGTTTGATGAAAGCTTTGCTGAACCTGGCCTCGTTCGCCGTCGTGGCAGCTTGTTTGGTTGCGCCACCAGCTGCAGCGCAACAGCGCGCGCAATATGAAAGCCTGGTCGCCGCCCATGCCAGCGCCAACAATGTGCCGGAAGCGCTGGTGCATCGCGTAATCGTTCGCGAAAGCAAATATCATCCGGATCTGGTCGGACGCGGCGGCACCATCGGGCTGATGCAGATCAAGCTCGCGACCGCGCGCGGCGTCGGTTACACCGGCGACGCGGCCGGCCTGCGCGATCCCGCCACCAACCTCGCCTATGGCGTGAAATACCTCGCTGGCGCCTGGCGCGCTGCCAACGGCAACCAGGACCGCGCCGTGCGCCTTTATGCCGGCGGCTATTATTACGTCGCAAAGCGCCAGCGGCTGGAACGGCTGAACCAGCCCGGACCGGTGCTGGCGAGCGCCCTGCCAAGGAACATCGCGCCGGCCAGCGACGCCCCGGTGGAGGCGACGGAAGCCGCTATTGAGCCGAAACAAGCTTTGAAACCGGCCGAAGCGGTCGAAAAGCCGAAAGCGGCGGCGACGCTGGTCCCGATCCCGAAGAAGCGTCCGAAGAAACTCGCCGAGGCGAAGCCGCAAGTTCCGCACCCGCCAGACGCCTTATCAGGTGCAAACGGCGCCAAGCCGCGTTGACACGCCCCCACATCGGCCTACATTAGACCTGTTCCGAGGGGAGCTCCGATGAGGAGCTGAGATACCGCAAGCTTGGACCTGCCAAATGGCACGGTTTGGGACCGCGGTGACCCTTTGAACCTGATCCGGGTCATGCCGGCGAAGGGACAGGGATGTTTCAGGGTTTCAAGCCGCGGGGGGATTCCCCTGTATCTATTATCGGCGCCGGCATTGCCGGCGCGTGGCAGGCGTTGCTGTTCGCGCAAGCCGGCCATGCCGTCACCTTGTACGAGCGCAGTGACGCCGGGATGACGCTGTCCACCAGCCATTGGGCCGGCGGCATGCTGGCGCCCTGGTGCGAGGCCGAAGCGTCCGAACCCGTGATCGGCCGGCTCGGCATCCGCTCGCTCGACCTCTGGCGCGAGCATTTCCCGGAAACGCCGTTCAACGGATCGCTGGTCGTGGCGCATCCGCGCGACCGCGCCGATTTCGAGCGTTTTGCCAAACTCACGTCAGGCCATGTCAGGCTGGACGCGCTAGCTTTGCGCGAACTCGAACCGTCGCTGGAAGGCCGTTTCCGCGACGGGCTGTTTTACGCCGATGAAGGCCATGTCGAGCCGCGGCGCGTGCTGCCGGAACTGCACGCGCGTATCGCCGCGGCCGGCGGCCAGATCAAGTTTGACCATGACGCCTGCGCGGACGATCTCGACGGCCTCGTGATCGATTGCCGCGGCCTCGCCGCGCGAGACGCGCAGCCGGAGCTGCGCGGCGTCAAGGGCGAGATGATCATCGTCGAGACCTCAGAGGTCGAACTGGCGCGCCCGATCCGGCTGATCCATCCGCGCTGGCCGCTCTATGTGATCCCGCGCGGCGACGGCAGGTTCATGCTGGGCGCGACCTCGATCGAAGCCGAGGACACCGGCGTCAGCGTGCGCTCGGCGCTGGAACTATTGGGCGCCGCCTACGCGGTGCATCCGGCATTCGCCGAAGCGCGCATCGTCGAATTCGGCTCGGGGCTGCGCCCGGCCTTTCCCGACAATCTGCCGCGGATCGCCATCAACGATGAAAAGATCGCCGTCAACGGACTCTATCGCCACGGCTTTCTGCTGGCCCCGGCGCTGGCAGAGCTGACGCTTGGCTACATCAAGCGCGGCGTGATCGACAATGAGGTGATGCAATGCGTGTAACCATCAATGGCGAGGCGCGAGAGATCAACGCGTCAAGCGTCGATGCGCTGCTGCGCGAGCTCGAATACGAAGGCACGCATTTCGCGATCGCGCTGAATTACGACGTGCTGCCGAAGAGCCGCTGGGCCGAGACGCCGATCAAGAGCGGCGACGAGATCGAGATCATCACGCCAAGGCAGGGAGGGTGAGTTGATGATCGCAACCTCTCTCCACCCGTCGTCCCGGCGAACGCCGGGACCCATAACCACCGGCCTGCGTGGTTACGAAAGGTCTCTGACACCGTGCCTTAACGAGATGTCACGGCGTATGGGTCCCGGCCTTCGCCGGGACGACAACGGAATGTTATCGCCATGCTGAATTTCTACGGCAAAACCTTCTCTTCCCGCCTCCTGATTGGCAGCGCGCTCTACCCCTCGCCTGCGATCATGCAAGGCGCTATCCGCGCGTCCGGCGCTGGCATCGTCACCGTGTCGCTGCGGCGGGAAGCCGCCGGCGGCAAGACTGGCGATGCTTTCTGGTCGCTGATCCGCGAGCTCGACGTGTCAGTGCTGCCAAACACCGCGGGCTGCCGCAGCGTCAAGGAAGCCGTCACCACCGCAAAACTGGCGCGCGAATTGTTCGGCACGCCCTGGATCAAGCTGGAAGTGATCGCCGACAACGACACGCTGCAGCCCGACGTGGTTGGCCTCGTCGAGGCCGCCGGCATCCTGATCAAGGACGGCTTTGAAGTATTTCCCTACTGCACCGAAGACCTCGGGGTGGCGATGCGGCTGGTCGACGCCGGCTGCAAGGTCGTGATGCCATGGGCAGCCCCGATCGGCAGCGCCAAGGGCATCACCAACCGCGATGCCTTAAAACTGCTGCGCGACCGGCTGCCTGACATCACGCTGGTGGTCGACGCCGGTTTGGGCGCGCCGTCGCATGCGGCCCACGCCCTCGAACTCGGCTACGACGCGGTGCTGCTCAACACGGCCATCGCCAAAGCCGCCGACCCCGTCGTGATGGCGAATGCGTTTCGTCTCGGCGTCGAGGCTGGACGTACCGCTTATGAGGCCGGGCTGATGGAAGCCCGCGATTTCGCCTCCCCTTCAACCCCTGTCATCGGGACACCGTTCTGGCATGCCGTATCCTGATAAATTCTATCCCGTCGTCGACAGCGTCAGATGGGTAGCCCGGCTGACCGCCCTCGGCGTCGGCACCATCCAGCTGCGCGCCAAGGACTTGAATGACTCCGAGGCGCTGCAGATCGTCAGCGACGCGCTCGCGGTCACCAAGGGCACGTCCACAAAACTCGTGGTCAATGATTACTGGCGCGCGGCGATTGTGGCCGGCGCGGAGCATCTGCATCTCGGCCAGGAAGATCTTGCCGACGCCGATCTCGACGAAATCCGCAAAGCAAAGCTGACGCTCGGCATCTCCACCCATGACGACGAGGAACTGGCGACCGCGCTGCGCGCAGCGCCGGATTACATTGCGCTGGGGCCGATCTTCCCGACCACGCTGAAATCGATGCGCTTCGCCCCGCAGGGCATTCCAAAGATCACCGAATGGAAAAAGCGCATCGGCGACATCCCGCTGGTCGCGATCGGCGGCATCAAGTTCGAACAGGCAGCCGAGATCTTTGCCGCCGGCGCCGACTCGATCGCTGTTGTCTCCGACGTCACCCAGAACACCGACCCCGATGCGCGGGTACGGCAATGGCTCGGCCAGGATGCGAAGGCCGCGTGATGATGCTCACACCAACCACCGTCATTGCGAGGAGCGCAAGCGACGAAGCAATCCATCTATCACCGGCGACGCTGCCCGATGGATTGCTTCGCTGCGCTCGCAATGACGACACCAACCAATCAGAAATTCAACGGAGGATAACATGAACATCCGCTCCAACCCCGACACCACCCTGCCCGCCGTCACCACCGGGCCGCTGCCCGCCTCGCGCAAGATCTGGGTCACGCCCGACGAGGCGCCGGATGTACGCGTTCCCCTGCGCGAGATCATTTTGAGCGAAGGCGCCGGCGAGCCGAACCTGCCAGTCTACGACACCTCCGGTCCCTACACCGATCCTGACGTCACCATCGACGTCAACGCCGGCCTCAAGCGCGCGCGCATCGAATGGGTGAAGGAGCGCGGCGGCGTCGAGGAGTATGAAGGCCGCGACATCAAGCCGGAAGACAACGGCAATGTCGGCGCTTCCCATGCCGCAAAGGCCTTCACCGCGCACCACAAGCCGCTGCGCGGGACAGGTGACCACATGATCACGCAGCTCGAATTCGCCCGCGCCGGCATCATCACCAAGGAGATGATCTACGTCGCGACCCGCGAAAACCTCGGCCGCAAGGTGCAGCTCGAGCGCGCGGAAGCCGCCATCGCCGACGGCGAGAGCTTCGGCGCCGCGGTACCCGCATTCGTGACGCCGGAATTCGTGCGCTCTGAGATCGCGCGCGGCCGCGCCATCATTCCCTGCAACATCAACCATGGCGAACTCGAGCCGATGATCATCGGCCGCAATTTCCTCACCAAGATCAACGCCAATATCGGCAACTCCGCGGTGACCTCGTCGGTCGAGGAGGAAGTCGACAAGATGGTGTGGGCGATCCGCTGGGGCGCCGACACCGTGATGGACCTTTCCACCGGCCGCAACATCCACACGACGCGGGAATGGATCCTTCGAAATGCGCCGATTCCGATCGGCACGGTTCCGATCTACCAGGCGCTGGAGAAGTGCGACGGCGATCCCGTCAAGCTGACCTGGGAGCTCTACAAGGACACGCTGATCGAGCAGTGCGAACAGGGCGTCGACTATTTCACCATCCACGCCGGCGTGCGCCTGCCCTACATCCACCTCACCGCCAACCGCGTCACCGGCATCGTGTCGCGCGGCGGCTCGATCATGGCGAAGTGGTGCCTGGCGCATCACAAGGAAAGCTTCCTCTACACCCACTTCGAAGAGATCTGCGACCTCATGCGCAAATACGACGTGTCGTTCTCGCTCGGCGACGGCCTGCGTCCGGGCTCGATTGCGGATGCCAACGACCGCGCGCAATTCGCCGAGTTGGAGACGCTGGGCGAACTGACGCAGATCGCCTGGAAGAAAGGCTGCCAGGTCATGATCGAAGGCCCCGGCCACGTGCCGCTGCACAAGATCAAGATCAACATGGACAAGCAGCTCAAGGAATGCGGCGAAGCGCCGTTCTACACCTTGGGCCCGCTGACGACCGACATCGCGCCGGGCTATGACCACATCACGTCAGGCATCGGCGCCGCCATGATCGGCTGGTTCGGCTGCGCGATGCTCTGCTACGTGACGCCGAAGGAGCATCTCGGCCTGCCCAACCGCGACGACGTCAAGGTCGGCGTCATCACCTACAAGATCGCCGCCCACGCCAGCGATCTCGGCAAAGGCCACCCGGCAGCCCAACTGCGCGACGACGCCCTCTCCCGCGCCCGCTTCGACTTCCGCTGGGAGGACCAGTTCAACCTCGGCTTGGACCCCGAAACCGCCCGCGCCTATCACGACGAAACACTGCCCAAGGAAGCCCACAAGGTCGCCCATTTCTGCTCGATGTGCGGCCCAAAATTCTGCTCGATGAAG
This sequence comes from Bradyrhizobium sp. AUGA SZCCT0176, assembly GCF_018130145.1. Classification (GTDB taxonomy): domain Bacteria; phylum Pseudomonadota; class Alphaproteobacteria; order Rhizobiales; family Xanthobacteraceae; genus Bradyrhizobium. Next base: position 58,427 of record NZ_JAFCMB010000013.1, read on the forward strand.
ATCACGCAGGACGTACGCGACTACGCCGCCACGCTGAACGACCCCGACAAGCGCGCGGTGGCGGGCAGCGTCGGCATGTCGATGTCGGGCGTGATCGAAGATGGGATGGCGACGATGTCGCAGAAGTTCAAGGACATGGGCGGACAGGTGTATCTGGACGCGGAGAAGGTGAAGGAGAGCAATCGGGTGTTGTGAGGGGTTCTCGGATGCCTGGGCTTGACCCGGGCATCCGTCTAAAAGTAGCAATTGGTAAGCGTATCTCCGGCATGCCTCACGTCGGATTTCGTACTTTCAAAACCGCGTTGATCAAATTCGCAGATCGGCCATTTCGCTAAAATTCTTAGTATTCTTAGATGGAGATGAACTGGGAACAACTTGTCCGAGTGACGCAATTCATAACTGGTTTCAAACGCGCCAGCCGAAGAACATTCATGTCCGCTTCGCATTTCACGAAGTCGAAAGTTGGCTGCTGGCGGATAAGCACAACTTGGCCGCTTTCTTAAACGTGTCTCCGAGCGCCATCCCTCCCGCGGGAGACAGTGTTCGAAATACGAAAGAGTTGCTTATTCAACTTGCGCGCCGAAGCCGTACCCTTACTCACCTGAACCCCAATGACCGACGATCTGACCGGCGTCTGGGACGGCACCTATATTCAGCCGTCAACTGGAATGGTCACGTTCCTGGCGACGCTCATCGATTCCGGTGGCGCGGTCGGAGGAAGCGTGACCGAACCCTGCATGACATCAGGCTGCCCGGTGAGCACCCACAACGCTTCGATTTCAGGTCACCGATCCGGCAGCGCGGTTTCGTTCGTCAAGACGTACGAACCTCCGGGCTACGGCTATGACAAGGTCTTCTATGAAGGCACGGTCAATGCCGACGCCACGGAGATCAGCGGCCGCTGGCGACTGCCGGGCGCTACGCTCTCGGGGACATTTTTGATGATCCGCTCGAGCAAGACGGCGGAAACGACCGCAGCCGACGAACAGGCCAAGGAGCCGGTGCGCTAGCGGACGCAGCCCGGATGAGCGCAGCGACATCCGGGGATGGTGGGAATCCCGCATATCGCGGAGCCTGTCATCGGGCGCGCATTCGCGCGACCCGTTGGCTCATGCGGGCTATAGACCAGGAACTCCAGAACTTCGCGCTCCAACCAGGAGTAGCGCAGGTCTTCTTTTTCTCCCGTTAGCATTTCGTTAACCATTTCCGCCCACCTTCCCCTCAGCGGCTTGGGGGCCGTTGATTCCTGATGCTTCTGCTCCGTGTTTGGGGGCTAGCGTTGATCGGGAGGTGTTGATGACCCAAGAGTCCCTTGAGCGCTTTTCCGGCGCGCCGGAGTTTTCATCGCCGGATCCGCAAAGCCTTGCGCCCCAAGATCTTGTACCCCACGAACTTACGCCCCATGAAATCGTTCCGATGCTGATCGGCTCCACCGTCGAGGCGGTCGAGCGCGAGCTCGTGGTGCAGACGCTGGTCCGGTGCGACGGCAATCGCACGCGCGCCGCGCGGGTGCTCGGCTTTTCCGTGCGCACGCTGCGCAACAAGATCCGCCAGTACACCACCGACGGGCTCGACGTTCCCGGGCCGGAGTAGAGGCGTGTAGGGCGGATTAGCGGAGTAATCCGCCATTCTCGCGAACACATGGAATTGGTTCCGCAACGGTGGGTTACGCTTCGCTAACCCACCCTACGAAGCTGCGTCGCCCCGCGCGCAAGCGCAATCTCGCGATCTACCTGCGACAAAGTAACCCGACGGGCAAATCAGTTCTGATTTGCGGAAATCATGTCAAGCCCCGGAGCAAAAAATATTTCTCTTTTACCGAACCCCAAATCAGTGTTCCTGTATGCCCATCCCGCCCTGATCAGAAGGGCGTCGGCCGTCGTCACGGACGTTGGGCGGGGAGCGGTGGACGCGTTGGCGTCAGGCGTGAAACGAGATCGCAGGGCGGTTTTGCCGTGAGCGGTCATCGGCACGCAGACGAACGGCGCCAATGCGTACGGCAAAACCGTGTGGTCCTGGCATCCGTTGCTGATGTCAAGCTGGCGGAGGTGAAGTTGGCCCAACCGGGTTCGATCAGCCTTAATCCGTCAGCGACGGTGACAACAAAGAACTCGTCGCCGGGGAGAGCACGATATAAGCCGTAAAGCCACTGCGCAGGGAATGTCGGATGTTCTCCGCTGCCCTGTATGCTCGTGTGCAGCCTACTTAGCACTAACCGCACACGGGACCGCGGGTGCAGCGCGCATCCGGCATTCCCTGCGCCCTCTCTATTTGAGGGCGGCAAGTGACGCAAAGCTCGGGCGTATCGCGCCGCGAGGATGTGGAACCATATCCACGCGTCGTCCCGGCGAAGGCCGGGACCCATACGCCGCGGCCCCTGTTGTCGAAACGAAGGATAACGATGAGCGCGCAAGACAATTATCGCTGGTGGCTATGGGTCCCCCGATGCGCAATTGCGCATCTGAGCCTTCGCCGGGACGACGTAGCGTAGGCCGGATGCACCGAGCGACATCCGGGACTGGCAGAAATCCCGCATGTCGCTATGCTCATGCGGGCTATAATTCACATCAATCGAGGCGCCCCATGCCCATTCAGCATTTCCTCCCTCCCGCCGGCATCAAGTCGCCGCCGCTGTCGTTTGCCGCCCGCGTCGGCGATCTGCTGTTCATCTCAGGCATTCCCGGCTTCGACGAAAAAGGCGCGCTGCCAGATACGTTCGAGGCGCAGTTCGGCAACGTCGTGATCAACATCAAGCGCATCCTCGTTGAGGCCGGCGCGACGTTCCGCGACCTGGTCAAGGTCAACGTGCTGCTGACGCGCGCATCCGATGTCGCCACCATGAACAAGCTCTATGCGGAAGCGTTCGGGCCGGCGCCCTATCCGGCGCGCACCACCTGCGTGGTGGTGGCGCTGCCGAACCCGCAGATGCTGATCGAGATCGAGGGCGTGGCGTCGCTGAAGGCGCGGTGAGCCGATGCTGACGCTTTATTCCTATCCAGAACTGTTCGGCGTCGCCGACAATAACGGCTATGGGCTGAAAGTGTTCGCCTTCCTCAAGCTCACGGGCGTTCCGTTCGTCCATGAGCATGTGTTCGACGCCTCGGCGGCGCCGCGCGGGCAGCTGCCTTACATCGTCGACGACGGCGAAACGATCGGCGACAGCGAGACCATCATCGCGCATCTGGTGCGAAAATATCGCCTCACCATCGACGCAGCGCTGACACCTGCGCAGCGCATGACCGATCATCTGGTCACGCGCATGCTCGACGATCTCTATTGGGTGATGTCGTATTCGCGCTGGAAGGACGATCGCTATTTCCCCGCGTTCCGCGACGGCTTCATGGCCCAGCATTCGCAGATCGACGCAGCCGGGCTGAACAAGGCGCGGGACTACAACGCGCAGCGCTATTATTACCAGGGCATCGGCCGCTACACGCCCGACCAGGCCTACGCGCGCGGGCTGGCTGACTTGCAGGTGCTGGCCGATTTGATTCCGGCGGATGGATATGTGCATGGGGTGACGCCGACCAGCGTCGATGCCGGCATCTACGGCTTCATCGCCAACATCCACTTCTTCCCGATCCCGACGCCGCTGAAAGCGTTCGTGTCGGATCATCCCAATCTCGTGCGCCATTGCGAAGCGATTCACGCAATGGTCAGCAAGAAATCGTAGGGTGGGTTAGCCGAAGGCGTAACCCACCACGTGATGAGCAAAGATGGTGGGTTACGGCTTCGCCTAACCCACCCTACGCACCTCGCGTTACCTCAGCGTAATCGCGAGCCCGCTCAAATCCGCATTCGCCATCAGGCCGGTCTGCTGGCCGGCGAGTTCGAGCACTGCGCCCTTCTGGTTGGTCAGCACGATCGCGCGCGCGCCGCGGCCGATCGCAAGGCCCGCGCCCGCCGCGCCATAGACGCCTGCGACGTCGGACGGGCGGTAGATGTTGCTGACGCGGCCGCGCAGCACCGTCTTCGAGCCGCCGAACACCAGGCCGTAGTCCAGCCCGCCGGTGGAGAGCGCGTAGCGCCTGCCGCGGAAGTTCAGCGTGCCGCTGCCGCCGGAGCCGCCGATGACCCATCCGGCCTTGTAGATCGTCATCGCGATGGTGCCCTCATCGGCACGGGCGACGGAGGACAGCGCGGCGCCGGCGAAAGCCGTCAGCGCAACGAGCGCGACACGAATGGCGGATGACTTCTTCATGGAGTGTTTCCTTAGGCGGTGGAGAGCGAGCGCCGCGACGGTGAATCAGAGTCGCGCCTGGCTGATTGTAACCGATTGACGGGATCGACAAAGCCTATTCACGCCGCGCGATTTGCAGGGTTCCACCGCGCTTCAGGCCCGGCCATTTCTGGGCGCGCGGCTTTGAACCAATCGGGCACTTGCGGGACATAATTCATGACCGGGACATGACGTCTCGGGCACCTCCCCGATCGGATTTCATTGGCTGGGAGAGCTGCAAACCCCTTGATGCTCAGGAGACCCTCGATGCGCCGTCTTTGCCTCCTCGCCGCCGCTGCCGCTGTTGGCGTCACTTCGCTTGCCGCCATGAGCCCCGCCGAAGCCTCCTTCCATCTGATCCGCTGGCAGGATTCCGGCTTCTGCCAGATCTGGGACCAGAGCGTGCCGACCGCGCCGTATCCGAGCAACTACACGGTCGTCGTCGGCAGCGAAGTGCCGACCTTCGGCGATGCGCTGGTGCTGAAAGACGGCCTGCTGCACAACGGCACCTGCTCGTTCTGAGCGCGCGTTGACGCTTCGATCAAGGCCGGCCCCACCGGCCTTTTTCGTGGCGGAAAAATTGAACCAATCACGCTTTCGCCACACTCAATGAATGCCCGGATCCCCATCGGGCGCCGCCCCCGCCAGCACGCATTGCGGGGGCCGGCCGACATTTCCCAACAGGAGACCTTTGCCCATGCTTCGAGTTACCGCTCTCAGTGCCGCCGCCGCTATCGCGCTGTCCGCTTTTGCCGCGACCGCGCCTGCCGAAGCCGCGTTTCACCTGATCCGCTGGGAAGGCACCGGCGCCTGCCAGATCTGGGACGAGAGCATTCCGGGCAAGCCGATCCCCTCGAACTACAAGACAGTCAGCAAGCCGGTCCCGACCTTCGCCGCCGCGATCGCGATCAAGGACGGCATGCTCAAGAAGGGCGCCTGCAAGATCTAAGCTTGCGCCTATCGACCATCATTTCGTCGATCAAGGCCGGTGGGTGATGCCCCGCCGGCCTTGCCGCTTTGAAAAACGCCTGCCGCGTCGCGCTGCCGGCTCCATGCTCCGCACACACCTGCCCCGCGCTTCCAGCACCGTCCGGGGGCTGACGGCCCGCGATCCGCATCCTAGTATGATCCTCACACAAAAACAGAACCGTTGAGGAAACATCCATGCCCCTGCTCCAAAATCACATCGCTGTCATCACCGGCGCAGGCTCCGGCATCGGGCGCGCGATCGCGAAAGGCTACGCCAGCGAGGGCGCGCGCGTGGTGCTGCTCGACATGAACGAGGCGGCGGCGGCCAGCGTGGCAAAGGAAATCCGCGACGCCGGCGGCAAGGCCGAAAGTTTCCTGCTCGACGTCACCAGGCGCGACGACTGCGTCGCGATCGCCAGGCGCGTCGCCGAAAAGGTCGGGCAGACCTCGATCCTGGTCAACAATGCCGGCATCGCCCGCCGCAACGGCATGCTGGGCGCGGCCGAAGCCGTGATCAACGATTGGGAAGACATCATCGCGATCAACCTCACCGGCGTCTTCAACGTGACGCATGCCTTCCTCGAACCGCTGCGCGCCGCCAAGGGGCGCATCGTCAATATCGGCTCGATCCAGTCGTTCGTGCATCTGAAGACGCCGAGTTCACCGGCCTACACCGCCTCCAAACACGGCGTGCTCGGCTTCACCAAGGCGCTCGCCGCCGAACTCGGCAAGGACGGCGTCCGCGTCAACGCGATCGGCCCAGGCTTCATCGAGACGCCGCTGAACGAAAAGGTGCGCGCCAGCAATCCGGCGCTGGTAAAAGTGTTCGTCGACCACACCCCGCTCGGCCGCGCCGGCACCGCCGAAGACATTGTCGGCCCCGCGGTCTTCCTGGCGTCCGATCTGTCCGCCTATGTGTCGGGGTCGATCGTGATGGTGGATGGAGGCTACCGGACGGTCTGAGCCGACGGGACCCGCGATTTGGTGCGGGAACCCAAGAAAAACGGATTGCGGGGTCAGGCCCGGCAATGACATACTTGCCTAGGCAACTAGTTAGCTCTCCCACCCGCGGTAACCGATCATGTCCAACGCCCCGCATTTCGACATCGACGTACCAACGTTCTGGGCCGATCCCTATCCGGCCCTGGCGCGGATGCGGAAGGAGGCGCCGATCGCGTTCGTGCCGCAGCTGGGCTCGACCGTGTTCACCCGGCGCGACGACATTTTCACCCAGGAAAAACGCACCGACGTGTTCTCCTCGCATCAGCCGGCGGGGCTGATGAACGTGCTGATGGGCCACAACATGATGCGCAAGGATGGCGATGCGCATAAGTCGGAACGCGCGGCGATGTTTCCGGCGGTGTCGCCGCGCACGGTGCGCGACACCTGGGTGCGCCAGTTCCAGGCCCATGCCGACCGCATCCTCGACGAGCTCATGCCGCAGGGCGGCAAAGCCGATCTGTGCAAGGCGCTGGCGCTGCCGCTGTCGGCCGAATGCCTGAAGGACGTCACCGGCCTGACCAACATGCGCTACCAGGACATGGACGCCTGGTCGCAGGCGATGATCGACGGCATCGCCAACTACACGGGAAACAAGGAGGTCGAGGCGCGCTGCCACGCCGCGACGTCAGGCATCGATGCCGCGATCGACGACATGATCCCGGTGGTGGCCAAACATCCCAACACCTCGATCCTCAGCGTGCTCCTGGCCTCCGGGCAGAACATGGAAAGCATCCGCGCCAACATCAAGCTGGCGATCTCGGGCGGCCAGAACGAACCGCGCGACGCCATCGCCGGCGCGACCTGGGCGCTGCTGACGCATCCCGAACAGCTCGCGCTGGTTCGCGAGGGCAAGGCGAAGTGGCTCGACGTGTTCGAGGAGTATGCGCGCTGGATCGCCCCGATCGGGATGTCGCCGCGCCGCGTTGCGAAACCGTGGTCCTATGGCGGCGTCGATTTCGAGCCGGAGGATCGCGTGTTCTTCATGTTCGGCTCCGCCAACCGTGACGAGGCCGTTTTCGGCGATCCTGATCGCTTCGACATCACTCGCAACACGTCGAAGAGCATCGCCTTCGGCGCCGGCCCGCATTATTGCGCCGGCGCCTTTGCCTCGCGCGCGATGGTCGCGGATGTCGCGCTGCCCGGCATTTTCACACGGCTCAAGGGTCTGCAACTCGACGAGAGCGAGCCGGTGCGGATTGGCGGCTGGGCGTTTCGCGGCCTGCTCAATCTGCCCGTGACCTGGATCACATAAGCAAAGCGAGACTCCCGGTTCGGGCCGAAAAATCGAACGGACATCGGCAAGCTGACGACCAATCTCCACATACGCTAACAATGGAGAACGACAATGCTTGCGGAAATCTTTTTGCTGCGCCTGGAAGCCAAGTTGCGATCGAACCAACAAACCACGCCATTGAGGAATCCACGCTTCGTGCCGATCGTACTGCGTTCGTAGCAGAACCGTCATCGGAGGCCCGCCAACGGGACGCCTCCATGACGATTCCGTTGATGTTGATCAAAATCGACAACTCAATTGAAGCCGTCATCAAACGTCTGATAAGAAGCGCTTCGGAATCATATTCGGAGCGCACACGTGGCGGACGAAGCAGGTACCCGGCAGGGACGACAGGGACCACAGGGCCCGCGCGGCGAGCCCGGACGTCCCGGACCGCAGGGGCATCCCGGACCGCCGGGCCTGGAAGGCCCGCGCGGCAAGCCTGGAGCGGACGGCAAGGCCGGCGCGCAAGGTAAAGCCGGACCGCAAGGCAAGCGCGGCGAAGCCGGTCCACAGGGCAAAGCCGGCGCGCAGGGTCCGGCAGGCTCCCGCGGCGAACCCGGACCGCCCGGCCAGTTGCCCTCGATCGAGCAGGTAATGCCGTGGCTGCATCTGATTTTCGATGCCTGGGAAGATCACCGGAAGATGCGCGAGCGCGAGGCGGCGGAGCGCGAAGCGGCGGCACTCGAGGCCGCCGAACGGGAAGCCGCCGAGCGAGAGGCGCTCGAGACGGCCTTGCACGGTGATGATGGCGACGCTGATGATGACGACGATCGCCAAAAGGAAAAGAAGAAGCACAAGCGCAAACACAAGGACAAGAAGTAAGCGCGCCGCTCAGCGCCGCGGACATTCCCTGTAGCCGAACCTGTCGATGATCATCGCCCCCCGAATGGCGTGAAACGCCAAGCGTGTCCATGTGGCGATTGTCGATGAGATATTGGCGCAAGGCGAAGTTGTAGGCACTCAGCATCCGCCTGCGTGGAGCCGGCGTGAATATTGCCATTCGCCCGCGGGGATCATGGGATCGACCAGGCCGTCGCCAGTCCGGTGAACAGCATCAGCAACGCCGAGCCCGATGCGATCATGACGTTCAATGAGCGGCGCTGGGCCCGGCGCCAATATCCGGCAGCAGACGCATGAGCCGGAAGCACCAGCGCATGACGCGATACCAGAGAAAACCCGCAATGGAGCCCGAAATCGCGAGAATGATGATGATGGCGGGCTCGTAGCTTCCGCCCACCCACAGCATCCAGCCGGACCACAGCACGGTGAAAGCGATGGCGCTCAGTTTCAGGGGAATCGTCGGCTTCATGACACCCTCCACGGCAATCGGATGGTGCCAACCTATGCCCGGGCGACCGGACGCACTGTGAGCTACGTCACGTGGGCTACCGAACCCAGGAAAACGCGATCAGGAACGCCTCCAATTCAATGCCGGGCGGCGAACGCAGCCCGTCTTACCCGAATCTCGCCCGCGATCGTTCCCGTGCCTTCTCGGCCTCGACCTCGCGGTCGCGGGCCGGCGCGTTGGTCTGCAGCGACGCCAGCAGGCGGCGGGCGCTGTCGGAGACCTCGGAGACCGCGCGGTTGAAGGCCTCCGCATTGGCCTGCGACGGCGAGTTGAACCCGGAAAGCTTGCGCACGAATTGCAGCGCCGAAGCATGGATTTCCGCGTGCGTCGCCGGCGGCTCGAAATTGAACAGGGTCTTGATGTTGCGACACATGGTTCTCTCCTCGGGATGCAGGCTGGCCATTCCAAGGACGAACGGCCGATGCAAAATCCGACAGTTTCGACTATTCTGTCATAGATTGACCGGCGCGTTCACCCTCTCGGCAATGGCATAGCGAGTTCCCGATGAGCCACGTGACCTACAAGATCGTCGAGCATGACGGCGGCTGGGCCTATACCGCCAATGGCGTTTTTTCCGAACCGTATCGGACCCATGCCGCGGCGCTCGCGGCCGCGCGGCGTGCGGCGGCCGAGCAGCGGGTGCCCGGTCGCACCGAGGTGATCGAATACGAAACCGCTGACGGCAAGTGGCAGACCGAGACCGCGGCCGGCAACGACCGGCCGGAGACCGATGTCGAGGACACCGCCTAGCCGCCCAGGGCGCACGCCTCAAGTCTGGTGAACGCGAGGGGTGAAAGCCGCGACCAACGTAGCGCGACAGCGAAAGGCTTCCGATGCTCGCCCCGATCCGCCTCGGCCTTGCGCTCGCCATTTATCTCGTGGGCCAGACGTCCTCCGCCCTCGCCTGCGCCTGCTGCACCAATGAAGGCCAACGCAACGTCGCCACCGTGGCGCTGGATTCCAGCAAGCAGCAGGAGATTGAAAGCCTGCGTTTCGGCGGCAAGGCGACCTTGTTCACGGGCGAAGGCGACGTCGAGGGCATCCAAGGCATCGCCTCGCCCGCCGGCACCTACACGCTTTCGGCGCAATGGCGCGAGGACAGACTCGTGCTTTCGTTCCGCGACGCCGCCGGCCACACCGGCACGTTAGCGTTGACGCGTCCCCCAACGATCTCGGTGTTCGAGGTCGACCCGCGCGACCGGCCCGACAGGGGCCGCGGCCCGACGCTCTACAAGGAATGGAAGCTGTCAGCGCCCGCCTCAGGCAGCGGCGTGTTTCAGCCTGGTATCGCGACGCAGCAGATCCTGACGCTGATCCTGCAGGGCGGTGGCAATTCCTGCACCTCCTCGATCGACTTTACGCACTGGACGCTGGTGATGCAGGGCCCGAAAGCCAATTACACGCTGTACGGCAATCTGGTGCGCTGAAACAGCCGTTGTGATAGGCTCCCTGACAAGTGGCCCTAAAAAAGAGCGCCGCATCGGGGAGATCAGCATGAATTTTTCGCAAATCACATTAACGGCTGCCATCGCCTTGACCTCCTTCGCCGCGTCTGCCGCAGATTATCCGGCGCCCAAACAGGGCGACTGGATCGCCAAGGATTTCAAATTCCACTCCGGCGAAACCATGGAGCTGCGGCTGCACTACACCACGATCGGCGAGCCGACCGGCCAGCCGGTGCTGGTGCTGCATGGATCGGGCGGCTCGGCCACCAACATGCTGACGCCGACCTTTGCCGGCGAATTGTTCGGCCCCGGCCAGCCGCTGGACGCGACGAAATACTACATCATCATCCCGGACGGGCTCGGCCACGGCAAATCGTCAAAGCCCTCCGACGGCATGAAGACGGCATTCCCGAAATACAATTACGAGGACATGGTCGACGCGCATTACCGCCTGGTCAAGGAAGGCCTCGGCGTGAAGCACCTGCGGCTGGTGATCGGCAATTCGATGGGCGGCATGCACACCTGGATCTGGGGCGGAAAATATCCGCAGTACATGGACGCGCTGGTCCCGATGGCCGCGCAGCCGAGCGAGATGGCGGCGCGCAACTGGATGCTGCGGCGGATGATGCTGGAGACCATCCGCAACGACCCCGACTACAACCGCGGCAATTACATTACCCAGCCGCGCATGATGAAATACGCCATCGCCGCCTATGGCATCGCCACCGGCGGCGGCACGCTGGCCTATCAGATGCTGGCGCCGACGGGCGCGAAGGCGGACAAGATGGTGGACGACCGGCTGGCGCTGCCGATTACAGCCGATGCCAACGACTTCATCTATCAGTGGGAAGCTTCGCGCGATTACAATCCGTCCGCAGGGCTCGACAAGATCGAAGCGACGCTGCTTGCGATCAACGCCGCCGACGATGAGCGCAATCCGCCGGAAACCGGCGTCACCGATGCAGCGATGAAACGCGTCAAGAATGGCCGCCTGTTCCTGATCCCGCCCTCGACCGAGACGCGCGGACACCTCACCACCGGCAACGCGGCATTCTACAAGAAACAATTGCAGGAATTGCTGCAGACCGCGCCGCAGCGGACGATGTAGGCCCGGAAGAAAGCGTGCAATGTCAACCAGCCGTTTTCGTCGGACCGCACTCGCGCTTTCCGATACGGTGGAGAGCGCGCATCACGGCAAGGCTGATTTCCGCGTCGGCAAACGTATCTTCGCTACGCTGGGCCATCCCGACGAAAACTGGGGCACGGTGAAGCTAACGTACGAGCAGCAATCGATGCTGGTAGAGGCGGAGCCCGAAATCTTCCGCCCGGTGCCAGGTGGATGGGGCAAACAGGGCTACACCAATGTTCGCCTGGCCAAGGCCAATGCGGCGACGCTAAAAAGCGCGCTGACAATGGCCTGGCAGAATGTCGCGCCAAAGGCATACGCCAAGCGACGCGCGATGCCGCAATAGCGATTGCTGCAACCCCATAGCTCCTTCCGATTGCTGCATCATCTATCGTCGACCCGCCTGGATATTCGAAACTCGGGACAACTACCCCATGGGACGTTGCGCGCGCGATTTTTGTCGGGGGCTCCTTTCAGCCCGGCGTGCAGAACGTTGACTTCCTGCAACGCGTATCGATCGGTGGCAAGATCATGAGAAAAGATCACGTCAATGGTTGTGTACGACCATATCAGGCAAAGAACACACACAGGCGCGAAACGCACTTGAGGCAAGTAGTATTGGAAATGGACGCGCGAACTGGTGCGGTCCCCGCGCATGTCCGGCACCTCCTGCGTTTGGACGTATTCTGCACCCATGCTGCGCATGACGGCATGGGCCGAGGCCAGTTGGCGACTGATGGACGGATCGGATCCAGCAAGCTCTCTAATGTGTGAGAGAAGCTGATCATTGAGATTGCTGTTGAAGGTTACTGTCGGGCCCCGAAAGCCACTGTCCGACGGCCAAAACACCCCATTCGACAGACCGGGCCAGACTGTCCAGCGTTGCGCGCCCGCCCGAGACAGGATGCGCTCGTATTCAGCAACGCCAATCGAACCGACGCTGCATTTCTCCAGCCCGAGGAGTTCGGTAAAGCTGAAAGCCCAGAGCAAGACGGGGAGCGCAAACAGCAATCCCACGGGTGAAAGCAAGCCTATCGCAATCTTCGGATTCGTGCCCAACGCGTTTCCAATCGTGACGATGACCGCAGAGCGGCTCCTGCCACCAACCACGGGCGGTCAGACCGCATGTTAGGCAGCTTGCTGCCCCCGCCAGCTCACCACACGTCCACCGCAAGAAGATAGCACGTTCGTGCTGCGCCCATTTCAAGGCACTAATCAGTTCGATGCAACGGCTGAGCGGCCAGCATGAATTCCCGATTTCGCACCGCATCAATTTTGGACCCGCCGCATCGCTCATTATTTGAGCGTGCATCAGTTCGCGTGCTCCGCTTGAATTGTCACCGATACGATTCGAAAGACAACACGGTGGAGGATTGGATGCGAAGACTCGCGCAGCTCGCTCTACTCGTGTGTCTCTGTGCGCTCGCAAGCGCAACGCTCGCCGTCGACAGGGGCCAGTTCGAAAATGTCCCGCCCGATATCCGCAACTGGTTCAAGAGTGTGATCGCGCCGAACGGCGTGCCCTGCTGCGATATTTCCGACGGCCATCGCACCTCCTACGACGTGCGCGACGGCGCCTATTGGGTGCCGATCGAAGGCCAATGGATGGTGGTGCCCGACCGCGCCGTCATTCGCGATCACGGCAATCCGATCGGAGAGGCCGTGGTGTGGTACGTGCATCACCGCGGCAGCATCATCATCAGCTGTTTCGTGCCTGCGGACGCGGTGTAGGATTCCGGCAGCATCCGGGATCGCAGGATGGAGAGATAATAGGTGGTCGCCGGAATACCGCGATGGTATCTTCACCTCATCGCGCCGCATTCACTCAGGAGATGTGCCTTGACCGACTTTGCCGCCAGCGACCTCGCCGCGATCTATCCTGCCCCCTCGCCGCGCGTGATCGCGAAGGCGCGCCCCGAGATCGACGTCCATGCGAAGAAATTCATCGGCATGTCGCCGTTCTGCGTGCTGGCCACGTCGGGCGCGGACGGCAGCGTCGACGCCTCGCCGCGCGGCGGCAATCCCGGCTTCATCCATGTCGCCGGACCGAAGGCGCTGCTGATGCCGGACCGCTCCGGCAACAACCGGATCGACAGTTTTCGCAACATTGTCGAGGGAAGCGGCTTCGTGCAGCTGATCTTCTTCGTGCCGGGGATCGACGAGACGCTACGCGTCGGCGGCAAGGGCAAGGTATCGGTGGATCCGGAGGTGATGGCGTCGATGGTGGAGTTCGGCAAGCCGCCGCGCGCGGTGCTGCACATCGACGTGCACGAGGCCTATTTCCATTGCGGCAAGGCGCTGATGCGCTCAAAGCTGTGGGCGGGCGATACGCGGGTTGAACGCGCCGTGATGCCGAGCATCGGCGAAGTCATTCACGACCAGACCGGCCTTGGCGAACGGGAAAGCCAGGAAGTGATTTACGAGCGGTACAAGACTCAGCTGTAAGATGAAGAGTTAAGCTGCGACTCTCGCCGTCATGCCCGGGCATTGCCGTCTAAAGGACGGCGTGGCTTTCGCTCGCCTATGCCCCGGCCATCCACGTCTTCACGGTCTGGCGGCGCCTAAGTCGTGGATGGCCGGGTCATCCAAGGCGAAGACGCGCTTCGCGCTTTAGCCCGGCCATGACGAGATGGTCACCTGTGACCGCCGAATCTGACCGCCTCAGTGCTCGCTCTCGAGCCCGCCGACATGCTTCTGGGTGTAGAGCTCAAGCCCGATGCGCTTGATCAGGTCGAGCTGGGTCTCGAGGAAATCGATGTGATGCTCCTCGTCCTTCATCAGCTGCTCGAACAGGTCGCGTGAGACGTAATCCTTGACGCCGTGGCAGTGGGTAGCGGCTTCCTGGTAGAGCGCGCGCGCGGATATCTCGGAGGCCAGATCGCATTCGATGATTTCCAGGACGTTCTGGCCGATCCGCAAGGGATCGAGAACCTGCAAATTGGGAAAGCCGTCGAGGAACAGGATCCGATCGGTGAACTTGTCGGCGTGTTCCATCTCCTCGATGGATTCCTTGCGCCAGACCTTGGCCATATTCAGCAGGCCCCAATTGTTCAGGAGCCGGTAATGCAGCCAGTACTGGCTGATCGCGGTAAGCTCGCTGCGCAGGCCCTTGTTGAGATAATCGATGACTTTTGGGTCGCCCTGCATTGGTGCACTCCGTGGTTTTGAGGCCAAATCGGCCCGAAACTGTATTTAGAACGTTTCTAAATCAGTTTGGAGGCAAGAGCAACCGTTCCCGCAAAAAAGCGGTGGGAACCGAACTATCCCGTGGATTTGAGAGGTATCAGGAGGCAGCGAGCGCGAACTCGTGGGCCTGCTCTTCGGTCACGGCGTGACTATGCGGGCAGCCCGAGCAGCAGGCCTTGGCGCAGGGACCCAGCGCTTCGTCGATGATGGCCTTGATGGTGCGCGCGCAGCGGCCGCACTCGGCGCTGCAGCCCAAGCATCCATAGATCTGCTTCGGATTGCGCGGCAGGTCCGAAGCTGCACTGACAGCATTGCGGACATCATGGTCGCTGAGGACGTTACAGGAACAGACGATCATGAATACGGCAGGTCCATCGGTGATGCTTACCCACTTCGATATTGAAGCGGCGGTCGCGATGCAAAAGGAAAAACAACACTTTCAAGCAATTCCAAAGTGAACCCAAGTCAGTTTGGAATGAGTCTAAAAAGCCTTGTCTTACAGGCACAATCGCAGGCTTCCCGCGCGGGCACCGTGACCTTAATCACCACCACCTCCACCACTATCAATCATCGCTACTACCGCCGCTGTCGCTGTCACTACCGCTGTCGCTGTCGCCTCCCCCGCTATCATCGCTGGAGGAATCACTCGACGAGCTGGAGTCGTCGGACGAGCTGAAACTGTCGGACGAACAGTTGGAGCTGGAATTATCGGTCGGCGTGGAATTGTCGGACGAGCAGTTCGAACTGGAATTATCGCTGCTGAACAGGTTGGCGATGCTCGAGCCACTGCTGCCGCCGCCGCTACTGGAACCATAGCTGTCATCATTGCGGTCGCGATAGCGGTCGCTGTCGCGCGACGAGCCGCTGGGCCATGCGCTGATATTGTACGTCCGGGCTATCACCCAATAGAACATCACCGCCATGCCGCCGAGTGCGACCAGATATATTGGCATCCCGCTCATCCCGGAATCCTCTTCAAAAGCGGTTGGGAAACGGGCCTTTTGCACCGCAATGAAGCCCAACCGTACGCCCCTTCGTCGCAAAAAGAGGCGGTCCCGTTCATTGATCATTTCAGCGAAATATGGAACTTTCGCCGCGACGGACCGCTTTCCCGCCGTCCTTTGCTCCATCAGAAAGGTGAGGCCCATGAAGAAGACATTGATGGCGCTGACTGCCGTCACCGCTTTGGCTGTTTCCGCGGTAGCCGTTCCAGCTCCTGCCCATGCGCAGCGTGGCGTAGCGGCCGGCGTCGCAGCCGGATTGATCGGCGGCGCCATTGTCGGCGGTGCGATCGCCTCGCAGCACGGCTATTACGGTGGTCCGGGCTATTATGCGCCGGCTCCGGGCTATTACGGCGGCCCGGCCTATGTCGCCGAACCCGGCTACGGTCCGGACTGCATCTGGCAGAAGCAGCGCTTCTGGGACGGCTATGGCTGGCGAGTGCGCAGCGTCCGGGTTTGCGACTAGAGCATTGTCGGTTCTGATCTGGTCGGATCAGAACCGAAGCCCGAAAACGCTCTGAACACCCGTTCACCTTCATTAAATCGCACGCAAAGTCCCGGAAACCCGATGGGTTGTCCGGGACTTTGCCCTTCCATGGCCAGAAAAAACCGCTTTTTTCGGCCATCAAGCCCGCACGTTTACTTTCGGTTGACCGTTGTGCGCTCTTTTCGAAGCGGCCAATTCGAGTACGGCGTGTTTGCCTAACCCTAAACCCGGCGTCGGCTGATCAGGCGCCACCTCCAGGAGAGTCCCCAACATGAAGAAGACATTTGCTGCCTTCGTCGCGGCCGCAACGATTGCCGGTTCGCTCGCTGCGGCACCCGCACCCGCGAACGCTCAGCGCGGCGTGGCAGCTGGCGTGGTCGGCGGCCTGATCGGCGGCGCGATCATCGGTGGCGCCATCGCCTCCAGCCGCCCGGCTTACGGCGGACGGGTCTATGTGGAAGACGCGCCCCCGGCCTGCCGCCTGGTTCGCGAGCGCTTCTGGGACGGCTACGGCTGGGCCTACCGCCGCGTCGAAGTCTGCCACTGATCTGACCGACCGGCGCGTCTAACGCGCCTTGCGAGTTCAAGCCCGGCCGGGATCCTCGGCCGGGCTTTTTCGTTCGCGCTGATGTCTTTTGCCTGCGGCACAGCTTCCGTAGCCCAGGATGAGCGCAGCGATATCCGGGAACAAGGCGCGCACCGACCCGGATGTCGCGGAGTTTATCATCGGGCGCGCATTCGCGCGACCCGTTGGCTCATCCGGGCTACGATCAACCAAGTCAGCGCGACGAACTAATCGAACGCAGCACCGCTTCGCTCGGCCAGCAATCGACCTTCAATCCGGCGGACTTCTGATACGCCCCCAGCGCCGCGCGGGTCTGCATGCCGGCCTTGCCGTCGAGCTTGTCCTTGTAGAGGCCGATCCGCGTCAGATGCCGCTGCATGGCTTCGACGTCCTTGCTGCGCAATTGCGTCGAAGCCGACCATGGCGTCGCGAACGGCAGCGGGTTCGACATGCGATCGGCGAGATGGCCGACGAACAGCACGTACAAATCAGAAAAGTTATATTCCTTGATCACGAAGTAGTTCTTCGTGGTCAGGAACGCCGGACCATAGATGCCTTCGGGCTGCAGCAGCGAGGCTGGCTGGGCCTGCTCGGCCGCACTCAACTTCGCGCCGCGCACCGGCACGAAGCCCGCGCGCAGCCATTCGCCGATAGGCTTCGTCACCTCGGGCACGCCCATGGTGCAGTCAACATTATCAGGCGCGCGCACTTCATAGGCCCAGCGCAAACCCGGCTGCCAGCCCTTGTTGACAAGCTGCTGGGCAGCGGAGGCGAGTGCATCCGGCACCGAATTCCAGATGTCGATGCGGCCATCGCCATCGAAATCGACACCATGCTTGTAATATTCGCCCGGCAGGAATTGCGTCAGGCCGGTGGCGCCGGCCCAGGACGAGCGCATGTCCTTGCGCGTCACCGCGCCCTCGCCGAGGATCTTCAGCGCCAGAATGAATTCGCCGCGGTACTGATCCTTGCGCCGGCCGACATAGGCCTGCGTCGCCACCACGCGCACGGTGTCGTAAGGCAATCGATACCGGCCGTAATCGGTTTCGCGGCCCCAGATCGCGAGCACGACCGTCGCGGGCACGCCGAAGCGGCTCTCGATCTGACTGAGCGCTGCGCGATGCTTTGCCATCAGCTTCTGTCCCTCCGCCGCCAGCCGCGCGATCGAGGCCTCCTTCACATAATCGGCTGGCACCTGCACGAACTCGGCCTGCGACGGCGCGCCGGTGGCGGGCCGTCCCGGCAGGATCAGGTCGGGCAATTTGTAATCCGGCTCGAGGCCGCGGGTCTCGGCGTCAAACGTCGCCCGCGACACGCCGGCGGCCTGCGCCTCCGGCCACAGCGAGGCAATGAACTGCGTGAAGCCGGCATCGGCGGCAAGGGCGGGTTGTGAGCCGAACAGGGCGACCCATAACAGAATTCCCGCTCGCCCAATCATAGTTGCATATTGCACGCGCGCACCTGTTCCATGACGCTCGGTAATCTACCAGACTGAGTCGTTCGGCTCAGTGATTTTAACCAGCCGGGACCATCCACGCGATGTTCTTCCCAAAGATCAATGTGAAGAATGACCCGGCCAAGCACTGGCACAGGCCCGATCGGCACTTCTTCGCCAATGGCGCCTGTCAGGTGCTGGCCTTCGCTTTTCTGGAACGATACCCGGACCTGGGCTTCCACGCCCGCTGGATCAAACCCACGGCCGGGTTCACCGGCAACCACATCTATGTGACGGATGGCATCAACGCCTTCGACTATCACGGCCTCACGACGGAACAGCGCCTGCTCGCCTTCGGTTTCAAACGCGGCCGCCGGTTTTTTCCCGGCTGGGACGCAAGCCTGGTGGACTTGCCAGCCGCCATTCTGGTTTCGGAACAGCGCTCGCGGCAAATCGAGGGGCTCTGGCTGCGAGAACCAAAGCAGTTCCTCCATGATGCTCTGCCTCGAGCACGCAATTTCCTCGACAGATTCGGCGATATCAAACGCCGGCTGAAGTGACGTCCACCGCTTGCCGAAGGCGATCGCCGTCAATGCGTGGCGGCGGCGTGTTTGGCGTTTTCGGCGGAATCATTCGACAGCTTGTCGACATAGGCAATGCCGATCGCGGACAGAATGAAAACCGTATGGATGATGGTCTGCCACATCACGCCGGTTTCGGTGTAGGAGCCCTTGCCCGAAGCGAGATTCCCGGCCTCGATGAAGGTGCGCAAGAGATGGATCGACGAGATGCCGATGATGGCCATCGCGAGCTTGATCTTGAGCACGCTGGCGTTGACGTGGCTGAGCCATTCCGGCTGGTCGGGATGTCCTTGCAGATTGAGACGGGAGACGAACGTCTCGTAGCCGCCGACGATGACCATCACCAGGAGGTTCGAAATCATCACCACGTCGATCAGGCCCAGCACCGCCAGCATGATCTGCTGCTCGCTGAAATCGAAGGCGTGGGCGAACAGGTGCCACAGCTCTTTCAGAAACAGCACGACATAGACGCCCTGCGCGACGATCAGGCCGATATAAAGCGGCAATTGCAGCCAGCGGGAGCTGAAGATCAGGAACGGGATCGGACGCAATGCCTTCCTCTCAGCTGGGGGCGGCAACGGCGTTTCCGGCGTCATGGACATGGTCGGGGGTCTCTCTGTGCGGGACTTAGGTGGGGCAATCGCGGCCAATCTAATAGCCGGATATGGCACCCTCCGGACGGGCGGAATTGAGCGGCCATTTGGCGCAGGCGGAGTAGCGCCTGCGACACGGCTTCGTCATCTCGGCGCGAACCACAACTCAGCGCGTCAGCTTCTTGTACTTCACGCGATGCGGGATGATGGAGTCCTGGCCGAGCCGGCGCATCTTGTCCTTCTCGTAATCCTGGAAATTGCCTTCGAACCATTCGACATGGCTTTCCCCTTCGAAGGCCAGGATGTGGGTGGCGATGCGGTCGAGGAACCAGCGGTCATGGCTGATGATGACGGCGCAGCCGGCGAAGTTCTCCAGCGCCTCTTCCAACGCGCGCAGCGTGTCGACGTCGAGATCGTTGGTCGGTTCGTCGAGCAGCAGCAGGTTGGCGCCGGACTTGAGCATCTTGGCCAGATGCACGCGGTTGCGCTCGCCGCCCGACAGCGCGCCGACCTTCTTCTGCTGGTCGGCGCCCTTGAAGTTGAACGACGAACAATAGCCGCGTGAGTTGACCTCACGCTTGCCGAGCAGGATCAGTTCGTTGCCGCCCGAAATTTCCTCCCACACGTTCTTCTTGCCGTCGAGATCGTCGCGCGACTGGTCGACGTAACCGAGATGCACGCTTTCACCGACGGTGATCGTGCCCTTGTCCGGCGTCTCCTGCTGGGTGATCATCCGGAACAGCGTGGTCTTGCCGGCGCCGTTGGCGCCGATCACGCCGACGATGCCGCCCGGCGGCAGCTTGAAGGTGAGGTCGTCGATCAGCATGCGGTCGCCAAAGCCCTTGCTGAGGCCTTCGAAGTCGACGACGTTCTGGCCGAGCCGCTCGGCCACCGGAATCGTGATCTGCGCGGTCTGGGTCTGCTTCTCGCTGGCCTGCTTCAGCAGGTCCTCGTAGCGCTGGTAGCGCGCCTTGGACTTGGCCTGGCGCGCCTTGGGCGACGACGCAATCCACTCCTGCTCGCGCTCAAGCGTCTTCTGGTGCGCGGCGTCCTCGCGGCCTTCCTGCAAGAGGCGCTTCTGCTTCTGCACCAGCCAGGACGAATAATTGCCCTCGTAGGGAATGCCCTTGCCGCGATCGAGCTCGAGGATCCAGCTCGTGACGTTGTCGAGGAAGTAGCGGTCATGGGTCACGATCAGGATCGCGCCGGGATAGTTGCGCAAATGGCCTTCCAGCCACGACACTGACTCGGCGTCGAGATGGTTGGTCGGTTCGTCGAGCAGCAGCAGCTCCGGCTGGTCGAGCAGCAGCTTGCACAACGCCACGCGGCGGCGCTCACCGCCCGACAGCTTGGTGACGTCGGCATCGTCGGGCGGGCAGCGCAACGCGTCCATCGCCTGGTCGACCTTGCTGTCGAGATCCCACAGGCCGGCGGCCTCGATCTCGTCCTGCAGCTTGGTCATCTCGTCGGCGGTCTCTTCCGAGTAATTCATCGCCAGTTCGTTGTAGCGATCGAGGATCGCCTTCTGCTTGGCGACGCCCAGCATAACGTTCTCGCGGACCGTCTTGGTCTCATCGAGATGCGGCTCCTGCTCGAGGTAGCCGACCCGGGCGCCCTCGGCGACCCAGGCCTCGCCGTTATATTCCTTGTCGAGGCCGGCCATGATCCGCAGCAAGGTCGATTTGCCGGAGCCGTTGACGCCGAGCACGCCGATCTTGGCGTCCGGGTAGAACGACAGATGGACGTTATCGAGCACCTTGCGGGTCGGGTAGCTCTTGGTCAGACCCTGCATGAAATAGACGAACTGGCGAGCCATCGCGATCCCTTGAAACCAGAGGATTTATGGAAATTTGCTGCCGCTGATGTAGCGGCGCGGCCCCCAAAGGGCAACCGCGGGAACGCGTTTTCTGTTCGTTCACCACGGATGAATACGGGATGGTCACCATGTGCGGGCATGTGTGCGCCGGATCACGACAATTGAAACCAACTTTTAATAAATCAGGCCAAAAGTCGTTCAAGACGCCGAAAAACGGCGTCTCCGCGGCGAAACCGCGAATGGCAAACCAGAGACCCTCGTCATGGCGACGACCAGTTCGGCATCCCTTTCCACCCCGGCGCACGGCCACGGCCTTGCCAAGCCGCTCGCCGAACTCCGCAACTTCTGGCGCCAGTTCGTTGCCAAGGCCTTCAACCCCTACCGTCCGGAACTGCACTATATGCGCGGCCCCGGCCCGGCCTGGCGCGCCAAGCAGGCTCGCCGCGATTAAGCGACTTTCAAGCAAGTCCCCAAACGGCGCGTGACGCCCGGTAATCCCGGCTGTTAGCGTATCATGCAACCTTGCATTGTCGCAGACCGCGAGCAAAATCGATGAACGGCTTGCTCTATGTCCTGGCCGGCGGCTGTCTTGCCGGTGTGATCGCGCTCGCATTCTTCCAGAAGCAGGATATTGGAAAAATCGGCTCAACGGATGTTTTCGTCACCCTCTTGTTCCTTTCGGCCCTGGCCGGCGCAGCTTGCATTCTGACGTACTCGCGCTGGGGCCGGAAGTTGAGGTCGCGGATCGAGCAGAAACATGCTGACGCGGACGACCGGGTACGCACCAACGCCCGCACAAAAGGTGAGGTGCGAAAGCCAGATTCTTGGCCCCTGACGTGAGACATCAGCCGCTTGCGTTCGACCACAAAGCGCGCAAGCATGGCTGATCCTGGGCGGCCCTCGAGCCGCCATCTCTCAACGTATGGACTTTCCAATGACGCGGCTGCGCTGTGCAATCCTCGACGACTATCTCGATGTGGCCTTGAAGGTCGCGGACTGGTCCCAAATCGCCGACCGGGTCGATGTCACCGTCTTCAACCAGCCGTTTGCGAACGCGGAAACCGCGGCCAGTGCGCTGAAGGATTTCGAGATCATCTGCGCGATGCGCGAGCGCACGCCGTTTCCACGCACGATGTTTGCGGCGCTGCCGAAGCTGAAACTGCTGATCACCTCGGGCATGCGCAATGCCGCCATCGACATGGAAGCCGCCAAGGACCACGGCGTGGTGCTGTGCGGCACCCAATGGGGCCGCGATCCCACCGCGCCCCTGACGATGGGCCTGATCCTGGAATTGACCCGCAATATCGGCCGCGAGAATGCGCGCATGCATGCCGGCGAGCCCCTGCAGAAATTCGTCGGCATGGAGATCGAGGGCCGCACCCTGGGCGTGATCGGCCTCGGCAAGCTCGGCACCAAGGTCTCAAAGCTGGCGCAGGCCTTCGGCATGAACGTGATCGCCTGGAGCCCGAACCTGACGCCCGAGAAGTGCGCGGAAGCCGGCGTCGGCTACGCCTCCAAGGAGGAACTGTTCGCGACATCAGACATCGTCACTATCCATGTCGTGCTGGGCCCGCGCTCACGCGGGCTGGTCGGACGTGAGGACCTCGCCCGCATGAAACCGACCGCCTACCTCGTCAACACGGCGCGAGGGCCGATCGTCGATGAAGGCGCTTTGCTGGAAGCACTGACGCAGAACAAGATCGCGGGCGCCGGCATCGACGTGTTCTCGGTCGAGCCGCTGCCGGTCGAGCATCCCTTCCGCAAGCTCGACAACCTCGTGCTGACGCCGCATCTCGGCTACGTCACCGAGGACAGCTTTCGCAACCACTATCGCCAGATGGTCGAAGGCATCGACGCCTGGTTCAAGGGCGAGGCGCTGCGGAAGCTGGCCTGAGGACGCGAGCCTCAGTCACGCCGCAGTCCTCTCCGCCACCTGCCTCGCGACCATTGCAAATCCGTTACGCCAGGATGAATAGGCCGGCCGCCAGCCCAGCTCCTGCCTCGCCTTGGCGTTCGACCCTGCCCGCACCTCGGTCATCATCGAGACCATGTGCTCACCCGCCAGCAGCCGGCCGAGCCAGGCCGGTACGTGAAATGGCGGCTTGGCACCGAGAATGCCTGATAGCGCCGGGAGCCAATCCCTGACTTGCGCCGGTTCGTCGTCGACGATGTTGTAGATGCTGCCGGGCCTGCCATGCTCAATAGCGGCAACGGTTGCGGAGGCCGCGTCCTCGACATGCACGAACGACCACCAGCCGCCGCCGTCGCCGATCAGCGGCACGCGGCGATGGCGCAGCTGGCCGATCATGGCTGACGACAGCATGCCGGTATCGGGTCCGTAGAACGATCCGTAGCGCAGCACGATGCCTTCGGGCGCGGCCGACGCGGTCACGGCACGCTCCAGATGCTGGATCGCTTCGAGTGTGGGGCGCAATTCCTGCGGCGGATCGGGATCGAGTTCGTCGGCTTCGGTTTTGACCGGCCCGCCACCGCTGCCATAGGTCCAGCCGCAGAAACTCTGGGCGATGAAACGTTTCGCGCCGGCATCGCGCGCGGCAATCAGCAGAAAATCGGTGCCGCGCGTCCGCAGCTGATTGGTGGTGGCGAAGGCGCGATCGAAACGGCGCAGATCCGTCACCGCGGCAAGATCGGTCATCTCGTCGATCACGACATCGGGCTTCGCTGACATCACGGCGGCATGAACGGCCGGTGCGTCGAGGCCGTCGGCCACGACTGGTTCAGCCCCCAGCCGTTTGACGGCATCGGCCTTCGCCGCCGTCCGCGTCATGCCGGTGACGGAGTGACCGGCCGCAACCAATGCAGGAACGAGTTCGCGGCCAACGGCGCCGGTGGCGCCCGCAACGAAAATTCGCATGCTGAGATCCTTCTGCTTGCCGCCCAGCTTCTGACGTCGGCGGCAAATAGTCGGAAGAAATGTGAATTCAAGTGGCAGCCGGACAAGGCGCGGCGCCGAAAGCTTGCGTACGACGCCGAACGACGCACAGCCGTCATTGCGAGCGAAGCGAAGCAATCCATGGTCCGGCAAAGCAAGTGTGGATTGCTTCGTCGCTTCGTTCCCTTGTGCAAACGCTTCGCGTTTGTCGCAGGCAATGACGAAAAAAAGGCCCGCGTTGCGGGCCTTTTTCAATAACGGTCGTGCAAACCTCTGACCCTAGCGCACCGTCACCGGCGCGGGCAGCGGGGGCACCACGGTCGGCTGCATGCCGGGAACCGGGGCGAGCTGCGCCTGAGCCGGCGCGCCCTGAGCACTTGCCGGCGGCAAGCCTTGAGCAGGGGCCAAGCCTTGGGCAGGCGCGGCCGAAGCGGTCGCAGTTCCGGGCGGCGGACCACCGGGCATCACGACGACGCGGGTGCCGACTTTGACGCGCTCGAACAGGTCGGACACGTCCTCGTTCAGCATGCCGATGCAACCCGACGAGACGAACTTGCCGATCGTCGACGGCTGGTTGGTGCCGTGGATGCGATAGACGGTCGAACCCAGATACATCGCGCGGGCACCCATCGGGTTGCCGGGGCCGCCGGCCATGAAGCGCGGCAGATAGGGCTGACGCTCGATCATCTCCGACGGCGGATGCCAATCCGGCCACTCGGCCTTGCGGCTGACCTTCTGCACGCCGGTCCAGGTGAAGCCATCGCGGCCGACGCGGACGCCGTAGCGGATCGCGCGGCCACCGCCGAGCACGTAATAGAGGTAGGTATTCGGCGTATCGACGACCAGCGTGCCGGCGGGCTCCTTGGTCGCGAACGAAACTTCCTGACGGCGCAGATGCGGCGGAAGCTGCACGGGCGCCGCTTCCGGCTGTTCTTCCGGTGGCAGTGCTGACAGCACCATCGGCCTGCCGTCAGCGCCAACAGCGGGCTGCTGCGGTTGCACGGCGCCGGTGACGGCGGGTCCGCCGCCGACGGCTTCCGGCGGACGCAAGCGGTCGTCGCTCGGATAGACCACGCCTGCAGCGGGAACACGGCCATCGCCGCGATCGGAGTAGATCACCGGGGGAGGACCGGCAGGACGGCCGTAACGCGGATCATCCGGCGAAAGGACGGGACCCGTGGGCATCGGCGGGCCGCGGTCGGAATACATCGGCCGGCCGTAGCGCGGGTCGTTCGGCGACAGCACCGGACCAGGCGGCAGCGCGGTCGAACTCCGGGCGTTCGGCGCCTCGTCGTCTTCGTCGTCCAAGGCATCGAAATCGGGCGTGCCGGGTCCGCGGCGCTGATCGATGCCATAACCACCGGGAACATACGGTCCCGGAGCTGCCGAATAGGTCGAGCCAGCGGGATAGCCCTGCTGTGCCTGGGCAAGCGAAATTCCTGCCGAGGCAGCAGCGACGGCAGCGCAGATCGTCAGAATACGGTTAATCATCATCGCTCTTGTATAGTCCCCAAGCCACACCGGACCGTTAACGGCAGATGACGGAAGATAGCGGCGCATTCAAGACAAATCCGTCAAATTCGGCCCAAATCGGTCATTTTGTGATGGGCCGTGAACGCTGCGGCAAAGATGCCGCACGGCGCGAAAAACATTGATTACCGGCGTAGAGCCTTTTCCGTTCCGATTGAATCGGAACGGGGCTCTAGATTCTTGATTTGACGCGTTTTCTTGACGCAAACCGGGTGCCCACTTCGCTGGAAAACGCTCTAGCGCCGCCATTGGCCGCCAATTTTGTAACAAACAGGTTAGAGACGTTGAGATACTCTCGAATCGGCCTGATTCGCGGTGCGAATCCAGCCGCTTCCCAGTGGTCACCGCGTTCCCTTGGCATCAACAGCCCTGCATATTCTTGGCAAGGCGGAACTCGCGTCCATGCTCCCCGGTTTTCGCTTTCTGTTCGCCGCGATCGTGCTGTCGATGTCGGTTCTGGTCTTTGGGCTCGGAGCGGCAGCACTGCTGCGTGCCTCGCACGAGCAATTTGCCAGCATTCCGTCGCGGCGGCCGCCGCCCGAACCCGTCTTTGTCAGGCAGAACGAACCGCCGATGCCGACGCTGGCCCTGCTGCGCGTCGAGCCCGATGTCGCGGAGAAGGTGCCTGACAATGTCGCGGCGACGATTATCGAGACCGTTACCCCTGCCGCACAAGCTCCGGAAGCGCCGCCGGCTGAACCGGAAAAGACTGCTGCGCTGAAACTGGACGAGCCCGTGAAGCTGAACGAGGTCGTGCCGGCCGAGACGGTGAAAGCGGAAATCCCGGCGACGGAAACAATACCGGCTGTTCAGGCCACGCCGGCCGAGGTGCCTGCCGCCGAAGCGCCTGCTGCCGAGACGCCTGCGGCCAATGAGCAAGTGAAGCTCGCGGCGATCGCGGAAACGCCGCCGCCGGCGACATCAGCCGTATCGACCGAGCCTGCGCCGGTGGCGGAAGCGCCCTCCCTGGAAGGCAACCTCGCCGCAATGAAGATCGCCACGCTGGGCGGTCCTGCCGTCGCTATCCAGGAAACGGCTTCGGTGAAACCGACGGCCGCGAAACCAGAGCGCAGCGTCAACCGGAAGCGGGCGCAGCGCGCCAAAGAGCGCCGGCGCATCATCGCGGCGCGACGCGCGCTGCAGGCGCGGCAGGTGGCTCAGCAAGCGGCCGACCCGTTTGCGCAACTAACCTCGCGCGGCAGATAATAAAACCCGCGCCGCTCAGGTGGGGCCGGTCGCAACCGGCGGCCCGTCCTGCTCACCCCATTCGGTCCATGAGCCGTCATATAGCGCACTGCCGCGGACGCCGAGGCGATAAAGCGCCAGCGTCAGCACCAGCGCGGAGACGCCGGAGCCGCAACTCGTCACGATCGGCGCGTCGAGCTTGACGCCGGCGCCGACAAACACGCCGCGCAACTCCTCGAGCGACTTCATCGCACCGGTCGAGGCGTCGAACAACTGGTTGTAGGGCACGCTGAGGCTGCCGGGAATATGCCCCGAACGCAGGCCCGGCCGCGGCTCGGGCACCTTGCCCTGGTAACGTTCGTTGGCGCGCGCATCGAGCACCTGCTCAGTGCGGCTGGTGAGATTGTCGACCATCTGCTGGATGTTGCGCGTGTACCGCGCATCGAAGGTCGCCTTGAACGTCGCCGGCTTCGGCGTGATCTCACCGCCCTCAACCTTGCGGCCTTCGGCACGCCACTTCTTCAGGCCGCCATTCAGGATCCGGACGTTCTGGTGTCCGAACGACAGGAACATCCACCACACGCGCGGTGCTGCGACCCATCCGCCGGAATCGTAGAGCACGACCGTATCGCCGTTGCCTATTCCAAGCCCGCCGACATCGCGGCCGAACTGCTCGGCGCTCGGAAACATGTGCGGCAGCGGATTGGAATGATCGGACACCGCATCGACGTCGAAGAAGACCGCGCCCGGAAGATGGGATGCGAGATAGTCGTCCTTCGGCAGCGGCAGGATGCCCGGCATCTTGAACGACGCGTCGATGATCTTGATTGTTGGGTCGTCGAAATGCTCGGCGAGCCAGTCGGTGGAGACAAGCGGATCGTCGGTGGAAGACATGCACGAAATCCCTATGGTGTTCGTCATGGCCGGGCTTGTCCCGGCCATCCACGCCTTTGGTGTTGCAACTACCGTAAGACGTGGATGCCCGGGTCAAGCCCGGGCATGACGGCGGTGGTTGTGGCTGACGACCTTCAGCCCTTCTTCTTCGGCTCCCACTTCTCGACCGGGCCGCCGGCGTCGCGCCAGGCGGCGAAACCGCCGGCCATGTGCGCGACCGGCTTCAGGCCCATGTCTTTCGCGGTCTTGGCCGCCAGCGCCGAACGCATGCCGCCGGCGCAGTGGAAGATGAATTTCTTGTCCTGCTGGAACACCGGCTTGGCGTATGGGCTTTCCGGATCGATCCAGAATTCCAGCATGCCGCGGGTGCAGGAGAACGCGCCGGGAATGCGGCCGTCGCGCTCGATCTCGCGGGGATCGCGGATATCGACGATGACCACGTCGTCGCTGGCAGCCGCCTTGATCGAATCCGCAGCACTCAGGGTTTCGATCTCGGCATTGGCTTCGTCGATCAGGGATTTGATACCGCGGTGGATGGTCTGGGGCATTGATTGCACCTTTGTTGTTATCCGACTGCTGTTGTTTGCTGCCGTCATTCCGGGGCGATGCGAAGCATCGAACCCGGAATCTCGAGGTTCCGGGTTCGCGCTACGCGCGCCCCGGAACGACGACATCCTTTTACCGCACCAATTCCTTCATCGCGCCTTCGAGGCCTTCGATCGTGATCGGGTACATCCGCTCCGAGAACAGCCGGCGAATGATGGTGGTGGATTCCGAATAGTCCCAGTGCTTCTTCGCCACCGGATTGAGCCACACCGCGTGCGGATAGGTGCGCGTGATGCGATCGAGCCAGACCGAGCCGGCCTCCTCGTTGACGTGCTCGACCGAGCCGCCGGGGACCATGATCTCGTAAGGCGACATCGAGGCGTCGCCGACGAACACCACCTTGTAGTCGTGCGGGTACTTATGCAGCACGTCCCAGGTCGGCGTGCGATCGGTGAAGCGCCGCTTGTTCTGCTTCCAGACGCCTTCATAGAGGCAGTTGTGGAAGTAGAAATATTCCATGTGCTTGAATTCGGTCTTCGCCGCCGAGAACAACTCCTCGACCTGCTCGATATGCGAATCCATCGACCCGCCGATATCGAAGAACACCAGCACCTTGACCGCGTTGCGCCGCTCGGGGCGCATATGCACGTCGAGATAGCCGTGATTGGCGGTCTCCTTGATCGTGGTGTCGAGGTCGAGTTCATCGGGCGCGCCGGTGCGGGCGAATTTGCGCAACCGCCGCAACGCGATCTTGATGTTGCGGATGCCAAGCTCGACGTTGCCGTCGAGATCCTTGAACTCGCGCTTGTCCCACACTTTCACGGCGCGGTTGTTGCGGTTCTTTTCCTGGCCGATCCGCACCCCTTCGGGATTGTAGCCGTGGGCGCCGAACGGCGAGGTGCCTGCCGTGCCGATCCACTTGCTGCCGCCCTGGTGGCGGCCCTTCTGTTCCTCAAGCCGCTTGCGAAGCGTCTCCATGAGCTTGTCCCAGCCCATCGCCTCGATCTGCTTCTTCTCTTCCTCGGTGAGGTATTTCTCCGCGAGCTTCTTCAGCCATTCGGCGGGAATGTCCGCCTTCTCCATGGCGTCGAGCAGGTTCTCCAGCCCCTTGAACACGGAGCCGAACACGCGGTCGAACTTGTCGAGGTTGCGTTCGTCCTTCACCAAAGCGGCGCGGGAGAGGTAATAGAAATTCTCCACCGTTTGATCGGCGAGGTCGGCGTCGAGCGCCTCCATCAGCGTCAAATATTCGCGCAGGGTCACCGGGACCTGTGCGTCGCGCAGCGATGTGAAGAATTGCAAGAACATGGAATACAGATTGCCCGCCGGGCCGCTGACGTCAAGGGCTGGCGGATTCCCGACGGGGAAGGCCAGCGCATACCAGACAGGCCTAGACCGGGAGGGTTTTTCCTCTAGAATTGAGCCATAAAGGGCTTATTCCGGCAGGGGAAATTCAATGGGGATCATAGCTGCGCTGATCATCGGCGCGATTGCGGGCTGGCTGGCCGGGAAGATCGTGCGGGGCGCAGGCTTCGGGCTGATCGGCAACATCGTGATCGGCATCATCGGCGCGCTTCTCGCGGGCTGGCTGTTGCCGCAACTGGGCGTCAACCTCGGCGGCGGCTGGATCCGCGAGATCATCAACGCCACCATCGGCGGCGTGATCATCCTGGTGATCCTCTCGCTGGTCAAACGCTGAGAGGCGCGCATCACCTCCAATCGCGACCGCCGAGCCGGCGGTCGTTTACTGTTCAGGCCGGAAACGGCGCAAGAACGAACAACAAGGCAAAGAGATAGATGAAATTTACCGGCACCAAGGACTACGTCGCCACCGAAGACCTCAAGGTCGCGGTCAACGCCTCGATCGTGCTCGAGCGCCCGCTGCTGATCAAGGGCGAGCCCGGTACCGGCAAGACCGTGCTGGCCGAGGAAGTCGCCAAGGCGCTCGGCGCGCCGCTGTTGACCTGGCACATCAAGTCCACCACCAAGGCGCAGCAGGGCCTTTACGAATACGACGCGGTATCGCGGCTGCGCGACAGCCAACTCGGCGACGCCAGGGTCTCCGACATCTCCAACTACATCAAGCGCGGCAAGCTGTGGGAAGCCTTCACCCATGACAAGCGCCCGGTGCTGCTGATCGACGAAATCGACAAGGCCGACATCGAATTCCCCAACGACCTCCTGCTCGAACTCGATCGCATGGAGTTCTTCGTCTACGAGACCGGCGAGAACATCAAGGCGAGCCTGCGCCCGATCGTGATGATCACCTCGAACAACGAGAAGGAATTGCCGGACGCGTTCCTGCGCCGCTGCTTCTTCCACTACATCAAGTTCCCCGACGCCGACACCATGGGCCGGATCGTCGACGTGCACTTCCCCAACATCAAGAAGCGCCTGGTCGAGGAAGCCTTGCGGATCTTCTTCGAGGTGCGCGAGGTGCCGGGGCTGAAGAAGAAGCCCTCGACGTCGGAGCTGCTCGACTGGCTCAAGCTGCTGCTCAACGAGGACATCACCCCGGAAATGCTGCGGGAGCGCGATCCGCGCAAGCTGATCCCGCCGCTGCACGGCGCGCTGCTGAAGAACGAGCAGGACGTGCATCTGTTCGAACGGCTGGCGTTCCTGAGCCGCCGCGAAGTGTAATCGGAAGACGACAACGCCAGAACCCGGGGTTCTGGCGTTGTGCTTTTGAAACGACAAAACCAACGACAAGAAGAACAGGGAAGATGAACGTTCAAACCCAGATTCACGCCGCCCCGCCGGGCCATACCGAGCATTTCGACGTCCTGATCGCGGGCGCCGGGATCTCCGGCGTCGGCGCGGCCTATCATCTCACCACGCAATGTCCGGGCACGAGTTTCGTTGCCCTCGAAACCCAGAAGACGTTCGGCGGCACCTGGAGCACGCACCGTTATCCGGGCATCCGCTCGGACAGCGACCTGCATACGTTCGGCTATCGCTTCAAGCCGTGGACCTCGGCGCCGATCGCAAGCGCGGCCGAGATCCTCAAATATATGGGCGACGTCATCGAAGAGAACGATCTCGCCCGCCATATCCGCTATCAGCACACCATCAATTCGGCGACCTGGTCGAGCGAACAGAACCTCTGGACCATCGAAGCCACTCGGAGCGACACCGGCGAAAAGCTGCGTTTCACCACGAATTTCTTCTGGATGTGCCAGGGCTATTACCGCCACACCGAAGGCTATACGCCGGAGTGGAAGGACATGGCCAAGTTCAAGGGCCAAATCGTCCATCCGCAGAAATGGCCCGAAGATCTCGACTACAAGAACAAGCGCGTCATCGTGATCGGCTCCGGCGCCACCGCCGCGACGTTGATCCCGGCGCTGGCCAATGACGTGGCGCATGTCACCATGCTGCAGCGTTCGCCGACCTATTTCCGCACCGGCCGCAACGCGATCGAAATCGCAGAGCAACTGCGGCAGTTGCAGGTCGACGAGAAGTGGATCCACGAAATCACGCGGCGCAAGATCCTGTTCGATCAGGACGCGTTCACCCGCAAGACGTTCGAGGAGCCGGAAGCGGCCAAGAAGGATCTGCTGTCGGCGGTGGAGGCCTATCTCGGCAAGGACTACGACATCGCTACCCACTTCACGCCAAAATACCGGCCGTGGCGGCAGCGCATCGCCTTCATTCCCGACGGCGACCTGTTCCAGGGCATCAAGTCGGGCAAGGCTTCGGTCGTCACCGACGAGATCGAGTGCTTCACCGAGAAGGGCATCCTGCTGAAGTCCGGCAAGGAGCTGGAAGCCGACATCATCGTCACCGCGACCGGCTTCAACCTCAGTGCAAACGGCGACATCGAATTCGCGGTCGATGGCAAGAAGCTCGATTTCGCCGATACCGTGACCTATCGCGGCATGATGTTCACCGGCGTACCCAATCTGGTCTGGGTGTTCGGCTATTTCCGCGCCAGCTGGACCTTGCGCGTCGACCTCGTCGCCGATTTCGTGTGCCGGCTGCTCAACCACATGAAGGACACCGGCGCGAAGAAAGTGGTGCCGCAGCTTCGGCCGGAAGACCACAACATGCCGCTGCTGCCCTGGATCGATCCGGAAAATTTCAATCCCGGCTACATGATGCGCGGCATGCACCTGTTGCCCAAGCGCGGCGACAAGCCGGAATGGCAGCACAACCAGGATTACTGGGCGGAGAAGGATGAATTCCCGGCCATCGACCTGAAGGACCACGTCTTTATCTACGGCTCCTGATGATGGGCGCCGAGTGACGGAGACATCCGTCACTCGGGCAGCTGTCAGTTGAGATGTGCCTCAATCACGTTGAAGCGGCCGGCCGGATAGATCGCGGCGAGGCGGAAGCCGGTTTGGGCAAGCAGTTCGGCATACTGCCGCTCGGTGCGCTCGAGCCCGCCCGGCCCGCGAAGCATGTTCAGATCACTCAGTGCGTGCGCCCTGTCCTCTTCCGTCGTCGTTGGCGATTCCGGCATCAGCCGTTCGACCAACAGCAATTTGCCGCCGCTCGGCAGCGCCTGGCGGCAGTTCCGCAAGATTGAAGTGCTGCGGACGTTATCCCAATCGTGGATCACGCTCTTGAGGATGATTGCGTCAATGGCCGGCGGCACGCGCTGAAAGAAATCACCGGCTACGAAATCCACGCGGTCACTCACATCGATGTGTCGAAGATGGCTGGTTGCAGCCTCCGCGCACCTCGGAAGGTCGAAGACAGTTCCGCGCAGCTGCCGGTTTTGCCGGGCGATGGCGCCGAGCAATTCGCCGGACCCGCCTCCCACATCCATCAGGTGGGACAATCCGCTGAAGTCGTAGCATCGCAGAATTTCCGGCGTGACCAGCCGCGTAAGGTCCGTCATCGCCGCGTTGAATTTGGCGACGCTGCCCGGCGTTTGCCCCATCAAATCAAAGCTGTTCTCAAGCCCCATAAGTTGAGCGGCGGTCTTGCCGGTCATTATCGTTTCGAGCAGGCCAGCCCAGGACTTTGTGAGCATCTCCGCTTCCAGGAAGGCCCACGCCTTGAACGATTGCTCGGATGCGCCGTCGAGGCAGGCCCCCACGTCAGTCAGTGCGTAGGAATTGTCGCTGGTCCGCGCGAACAGGCCGATGGTGGAAAGTGCGGTGAGCAGACGTCCGAGCGCCCGCTCGTCCGCGCCGGTCGCCGCTGCAAGCCTGCCCACCGTCTGCGGTCCGTCCCGCAGAAGCTCCGCCAGCCCCAGTTTCACCGCGACATGGATCACCGCAGTGATGCGGTGCGACTGTATCAAGTCGAGAAGCTTGAGGGCCGGGAGTTGTGACGACATCGCCTCTCTCCGATCGCGGGTTTATTGCGGGCTCCGGATATCAATCGATTTGGTGATTTCGCTCAACGCTGTTCGTTGCTTTTCGATCCCTTGTTTCAGCTCCTCGGTCGTTCCGTTGAGCACGTTATGCCCGCTTGCCTCCAGTTTGCGGCGAACATCGGCGTCCCGGCAGATCGCGGCGACATCAGCGGCAATTCGGTTTCTCAGCGCTTCGGACAGGGCCTTGCCACCAAAAATTCCTGCCATTCCAGCGATTTCAAGCTCGGGGTAACCGAGTTCGCGCACGGTCTTGATGTCGGGCAGCGTGGCTGCACGGCCTGGATTGGCGACGGCAAGAAAGCGCGCCTTTCCGGCCTGAACAGGCGAGGACGAGGCCGTCAATGAGGTCAGAAGCGCCTGTATCCGGCCCTCACCGAGGTCAGCCTGCGGCTGGGAGGCGTCTCGATAACTGACGAAATTCATCTTCAGATCGTGTTGTTTCAGGAATGCTGAAAATACAAATCGCGGCAGGGTCGGTCCGGACGCCCAGGCATATTTCTCGGGGCTGGTCCGCAGCGCCGCGATCAACTCCGGAATGCTGTTGACTGACAGCTGATTGCTGACCGCGAGCGTCAAAACGATCTCTGTGGTCGCCGCAATCGGCACCAGATCCTGGTTGACGTCGTATGGCAGCCGGTCGACGAGCAGTGGCGCCACCGTGATGGAGCCGGCCACCGTATACAACAACGCATGATCGTCCTGGTTTGCGACGAACGATCCGACGCCAATCGTACCTTCAGCGCCAGGCCGATCCTCAACCACGACTGGCTTGCCCCATTTTTTGCCTAGAGCATCGGCGAAGATTCGGGCAGCGGCATCATTGGCGCTTCCGGGCGGAAAGGTCACAATCAGCTTGACCTGCCGCTCGGGCCAATCCGCTCTTGCCGACATCGGCGCGATAAGCGCCGTGACACAAGCCGCAAGAACAGCGATCGCGCGCAGCCCTCGCGCCTTGCACCCGATGGATTTTCCTTGAGCTGAGCGATGAGCCGACGATGTTGAACCATGAGACACTTGCGAGAACATTGTCACGACTGCCTCCCATTCGTTACTGGCTTGGATTTACTGGCTTGGATTTGCGTTGCGGCTTTCGGCGACCGTTTCCGGGACGCGCGTAGGAATCATTCGCTTCAATGACGCGCACGAGCATGTCCAGCAACGCGCGCCGTTCATCTGGCGATAGCGGCGCCAGCAGGCGTTCCTGAGCGGCGAGCAAGTCGGGACTTAAGCGGCGGCGCAAGGCCGCGCCTCGCTCGGTCACGTAGAGCTTGCGCGCGCGCCGGTCATCGGGATCGATCTTCCGCTCGACGAGGCCCTTGCCCTCCAGTTCGTCGATCATCTGGCCAAAATTGACCACATCGACGCCCATGCGCTCGGCCACCTGTCTCTGGCCTCTCCCCGGCTGCTCCAGGACGGCCACGAGGACGCCGAAAATCATCGGCGTCAGATCGTCACCGCTCAGTATCTCGGCGGTGACACCAAGGCAGATTTGATTGAAGCGACGCGCCAAATGAGCCGGCACCCGGTGGGACGGCAATACTTCCGGAGAAGCGTGCGGCTCGGCCATGACCATCTCCAAAGGTAATAATTATTATTATAATAATTCTTACTGTATGTCAAACCGCCGAGAATTTAGATGTATGTATACTTTAAAGGTAATATAAAACCATAAACATTCGCAATTTGCCATCTATGGCACACTAATGTATACATAATGAACTCATTGTGCCATGGAGTGCAGCCATGCCGTCATCCTTCCCACTCAATGCCTGGTACGCCGCCGCCTGGGACGTCGATCTCAAGCACGCGCTGTTTCCCCGCACGATCTGCGGCAAGCATGTCGTGATGTACCGCCGCTCTGACGGCCAGGTGGCCGCGCTGGAAGACGCCTGCTGGCACCGGCTGGTGCCGCTGTCGAAAGGCCGGCTCGACGGCGACACCGTCGTCTGCGGCTATCACGGGCTGAAATACAACGCGCAGGGCCGCTGCACCTACATGCCCTCGCAGGAGACCATCAATCCTTCCGCCTGCGTGCGTTCCTATCCCGTGGTCGAGCGGCATCGCTTCGTCTGGCTCTGGATGGGCGACCCGGCGCTGGCCGATCCGGCGC
Source organism: Bradyrhizobium sp. AUGA SZCCT0176 (assembly GCF_018130145.1). Taxonomy (GTDB): domain Bacteria; phylum Pseudomonadota; class Alphaproteobacteria; order Rhizobiales; family Xanthobacteraceae; genus Bradyrhizobium. Next base: position 93,963 of record NZ_JAFCMB010000013.1, read on the forward strand.
TGGTGCCTGACATGCACTGGAACGACGATCCGGCCTGGGCCGGCGACGGCAAGACCATTCAAGTGAAATGCGACTACCGCCTCGTGGTCGACAATCTGATGGACCTCACCCACGAGACCTTCGTGCACGGCTCCAGCATCGGCAACGACCACGTCGCCGAGGCCCCCTTCGACGTCACCCATAGCGAGCGCACCGTGACGGTGACGCGCTGGATGCGCGGCATCGAGGCGCCGCCGTTCTGGGCCGCACAGCTCGGTAAGCCCGGCCCGGTCGACCGCTGGCAGATCATCCATTTCCAGGCGCCCGGCACCGTCAATATCGATGTCGGCGTGGCGCCAGCCGGCACCGGCGCGCCGGAGGGCGACCGCTCGCAGGGCGTCAACGGCTTCGTGCTCAACACCATGACGCCGGAGACCGACACCACCTGCCACTATTTCTGGGCCTTCGTCCGCAACCACCGCCTGACCGAACAGAAGCTGACCACCGAGATCCGCGATGGCGTCTCCAATATTTTTCGCGAGGACGAGATCATCCTCGAGGCACAGCAGCGCGCCATGGACGAGAACCCGGACCGCACCTTCTACAATCTCAACATCGACGCCGGCGCGATGTGGGCGCGGCGCGTGATCGATCGCATGGTGGCCCACGAGACATCGCCGCCGACCACCGCGCAAGCCGCGGAGTGAGGCCATGAGCGAACGCGATTCCGAACGCTCGATCTCGCAGACGGTGCGGGCCCAGCTCGCACTGCGCGACATGATCCTGTCCGGCCGATTGCGGCCGGGCGAGCGCATCAGCGAATTGCAGGCGGTCGAGATCACCAGCGTGTCGCGGACGCCGGTGCGGCTGGCGCTGGTCCGGCTCGAAGACGAAGGCCTGCTGCAGGCGATCCCCTCCGGCGGCTTCATGGTGAAGGCGTTCACCGAGCGCGACATTCTCGATTCAATCGAGCTGCGCGGCACGCTGGAAGGCCTCGCCGCCCGCTTCGCCGCCGAACGCGGCGCCAGCGCGCGCAGCCTTGAACCGCTGAAGGAGTGCCTCGCCGACCTCGATCAGCTGGTTCGCCAGGATCCGGTCTCGGTCGAAGCCTTTTCCGCCTATGTCACCATGAACGCGCGCTTTCACGCGCTGCTCACTGAACTATCCGCCAGCCCGCCGCTGATCCGGCAGATCGACCGCGTCTCGGCATTGCCGTTCGCGTCGCCGAGCGGCTTCGTGATGGCGCAGTCGGCGCTGCCGGAAGCGCACCAGATCCTGCTGATCGGCCAGGACCATCACCGCATCGTGGTGGACGCGATCGAGAACCGCGAGGGCGGGCGCGCCGAAGCCATCATGCGCGAGCATTCGCGGCTCGCCGCACGCAATCTGCGGCTGGCGCTGCGCAATCGCACGCATCTCGATTTGCTGCCCGCGCTCGCTCTGCTTCAATCCCCGGCCGTATAGGTTAGTCATGCGCTTTGCCGAACAATGGAGCTGGTGCACGGTCGAGGATATCCGCGACGTTGCGCCCATGATCCGCGAATTCCGCCTGCGCCCTGACGGCGGCGTGGCGCCCTACCCGGCCGGCAGCCATCTCAACGTCGCGGTGCTGATCGACGGACAGCCCGCACGGCGGTCCTATTCGCTGGTCGGCGACCGCGATCCACACAGCTATCGCATCGCGGTGCGGCTGGCGCCGGACAGCCGTGGCGGCTCGCGCGCGATGTGGAGTCTGAAGCCGGGCGCGCGGATCGAGATCTCCAATCCGACATCGCTGCTCGAGATCGACTGGAACAGGCAGAATTATTGCCTGATCGCTGGCGGCATCGGCATCACCCCGATATCAGGCATCGCCAGCGCGCTGCAGCGGCGGAATATCGACCTCACCCTGCACTACGCGGTGAAGTCGCGCAGCGATGCCGCTTATCTCGACGAACTTTCATCCGTACTCGCTGACCGGATGGTCGTCCACGCCAGCGACGAAGGCGCACGGATCGATCTCGATGCCACCTTCCGTGCGCTGCCATCGGATGCGATTGCCATCATGTGCGGGCCGATGCGGATGCTGGAAGCGGCGCGGCGTGCCTGGAACGAGGCCGGGCGGTCTCCCGCCGATCTGCGCTACGAGACATTCGGCTCCAGCGGCCTGCTGCCGACGGCGGAATTCCGCGTCCGCCTGAAGGACACCGGCGCCGAGCTTGTGGTCTCGCCCAACAGCTCGATGCTCGACGTGCTCAACGACGCCGGCTTCGAGGTGATCTCGGACTGCCAGCGCGGCGAATGCGGCGTCTGCGCGGTCGACGTCATCGCGGTCGACGGCGAGATCGACCACCGCGACGTGTTCTTCAGCGACCAGCAGAAGCGTGACAACCGCAAGATCTGCCCCTGCGTGTCACGCGCCGTGGGCGTGGTCACGATCGACACGCTGTACCGGCCTGAGCCACCTCTGCGCGGCTAGACCCGCGCCGCCTCCGGCGCGGCCTTGCCGCGGATCATGTCGGAGGCCTTGTCGGCGATCATCATGGTCGAGGCGTTGAGATTGGCGGAGATCATCCGCGGCATGATCGAGGCGTCGACCACACGCAGGCCCTGCAGCCCGTGCACGCGCAGCTGGTCGTCGACGACAGCCCATTTGGTATCCGCCGGTCCCATCCGGCAGGTGCAGCCGGGGTGGAACGTGGTGGTGCCGCGCTCGGTGGCAGCGGCGAGAAACTCGTCGTCGCTTTGCACTTTCGGTCCGGGGAAATCCTCATAGGCGTAATATTGCGACAGCGGCGCGGAGGCGAGCAGCCGGCGCGCCAGCTTCATGCCGGCGACGACGACGCGGCGATCGAGCTCCTCGACCAGATAATTGGTCTGGATGATCGGCGGCGCAAACGGATCGGCCGAGCGGATGCGGACATAGCCGCGGCTTTCCGGGCGCTGCTGCCATGAGGCGATGGTCATGCCGGGCTCGTCTTCGAGCTGACCCTGCACGCCCTCCTTGTAGCTTGCGGGCGTGAACGTCAGCTGCAGGTCGGAGCTTTCGGTGGTCTCGCCGGAATGCCAGAAGCAATAGACCATGGTCGGCGACAGCGACAGCAGCCCGCGCCGCGTCGTCGCCCACTTCAGCGCCTCGACCCAGAGGCTGAGCCCGCGCCGGAGTTCGTTGATGGTCCTGATGTTCTTGACGCGCGCGACCGAACGCGGCGCGTAATGATCCTGCAGACCCTCGCCGACGCCGGGCAATGCATGACGGACCTCGATGCCGTGCGACTGCAACAGCTCCGGCGAGCCGACGCCGGACAATTGCAGCACCTGCGGCGAATTGTAGGTGCCGCCGGACAGGATAACTTCCTTGTTGGCGCGCACTTCGGTGGGCGTGCCGCCCTTGCCACCCTTCAGGTAGCGAACGCCGACCGCGCGCTTGCCCTCGAAGATGATGTTGGTGACGTGCGCATGGGTCCGCACATCGACATTCCCACGCTTCACCGCCGGATGCAGGAACGCGGTCGCGGCGCTGACGCGCAGGCCGTTTTTAATGGTGCGCTGGGCGTAGGAAACGCCCTCCTGGATCGCGCCGTTGTAATCGGGGTTGCGCGGAATGCCGAGGCTCATGGCGCCCGCCATGAACGCCTCGCAGAGCGGATCCCGCCAATCCATTGTCGTGACGGTCAGGTTGCCGTCGCGCCCGCGAAAGGTTTCATCGCCCTCGCCGACGCGCCGCTCCAGCCGCCTGAAATAGGGCAGTATGTCCGGATAGCCCCAGCTGCGATTGCCGAGCTGCGCCCAGGTATCGAAATCCTGGCGCTGGCCGCGGTTATAGATATGGCCGTTGATCGACGACGAACCACCGAGCGTCTTGCCGCGCGGCGCGTAGATGCTGCGGCCGCCGGTCCAGGGGCCGGGCTCCTGCTGATACGCCCAGTTGATGCTCTTCATATGGAACGTCTTGATGAAGCCGGCCGGCAGATGGATGTAAGGATGCCAGTCCTTGCCCCCTGCTTCGAGCACGCAGACGCGGGTGCCCGCATCTTCGCTGAGGCGATTGGCGAGCACGCTGCCTGCGGAGCCCGCGCCAATGATCACATAATCGAACGTTTCCATCACACTTTTTTCCGCCGCGGGCTAAAACTACCGCAGTCTATCGTTGAGTTGATAATTGAGATGCGCCTTCACCGTCGGCCACTCGCTGGCGATAATGCTGAAGACCACGGTATCGCGCAACGTGCCGTTCGGCGCGATCACATGGTTGCGCAGGATGCCATCCTGCTTGGCACCCAGGCGTTCGATGCCGCGGCGGCTCTGCTGGTTGAAGAAGTGGGTGCGGAACTCCACCGCAATGCAATCGAGCTGCTCAAACGCGTGCGTCAGCAACAGCAATTTGCACTGCGTATTGACGGCGCTGCGCTGCACGCGCTTGGCGTACCAGGTGGAGCCGATCTCGACGCGCCGGTTGGCGGCATCGACATTCATGTAGGTCGTCATGCCCGCGATCTTGCCATCGGTATCGAACACAGTGAACGGCAGCATCGAGCATGATGCCTGCAAGCCGAGCCGGCGATCGATCTCCTTGGTCATGTCTTCCGGCGCCGGCACGAAGGTGTACCAGAGATTCCACAGTTCGCCGTCGCGCACCGCTTCGGTGAGGCCGTCGCGTTGATCGTGCGACAGCGGTTCGAGCCGCGCGTAGGCGCCGCGAAGGGTAACCGGTTCAAGCCAGGGCATTCAAAACTCCGAAGTCGTCGTTGCGAGGAGTGTAAGCGCAATTTCAGAGATCGTCATTCCGGGATGGTCCGAAGGACCAGACCTCAGGTGCGCAATTGCGCATCCGGGGAATCTCGAGATCCCCCGATGCGCAATTGCGCATCTGTGGTTCGATGCTTCGCATCGCCCCGGGATGACGATCGCGTTTTGCGCGATCGTCACTTATTCAAGAAATTCAGCGGCAGGCCGGGGCGCGGCCAGTCCATCGCGACCAGTTCGCCCTTGGTTGACAGCGTGATGTAGGCAGTCTTCAGGTCGGGCCCGCCGAAGGCGATATTGGTGGTCATGCGGTCGCCGGTCGGCACCTGCTCGACCAGCGTGCCGTCGGGCGCGATCACCGAGATGCAGCCCGAGATCAGCGTCGCCACGCAGACATTGCCTGAGGCTTCGACCGCAAGCGAGTCGAACATCTGATAGCCGCCGAGGCCCGTGATCGGCTTGCCGCGTTCACCGCGATAGATCGGCTCACGCGGCTTCAACATGCCGGGCGCGGAAAGTTCGTAGGCCCATAGCCGCGCGGTCGGAGTTTCGGCGATGTAGACGGTGTTTTCGTCTGGCGACAGCCCGATGCCGTTGGCCGGCAGCACACCGTGCACGATTTCGACGATCTCCTTCATGCCGGGCTTGACGTAGTAGACGCCGCCGACATCCATGTCGCGAGCCCGGCGCTTGCCGAGTTCGGAGAACCACAGGCCACCGTGCTTGTCGAAAACGAGGTCGTTGGGACCCCGCAGCGGATACTCGCCGCATTTGTCGACCACCGTCTCGACCTTGCCGTTCGAGAGGTCGACGCGCTGGATCGAGCCACCGAGATAATCATCGGGCTGCGGACCCGGCATAATCACCTTGCCCGTCGGAATCCAGCTAAAGCCGCCATTGTTGCAGAAGTACATTTTTCCGTCGGGGCCAAGCGCCGCGCCATTGGGGCCACCGGGGACTTCCGCGACCACCTCCTTGCGCCCGTCCGGCCAGATCCGTGTCAGCCGCCGGCCGCGGATTTCGACCAGCACGACCGATCCGTCCGGCATGACCACCGGGCCTTCCGGAAACTCCAGATCGGTGGCGAGAACGCGGATATTGGCCATGAAATCCTCCCGGCTTGCTTTTGGCTGCAGGCGGATTTTTGGCTCGACCCCGCACGCGCAACATTTCGTTGCGTGATGTTATGGCAAAGCAGATCACGCTTGCCAACCCGACGACCTGCGCAACAGGTATGCCGCGCTCCCCGGCCGCGCCACCAGCGAACGGATACAGTACAGCAAAAAGGCGTATGCGCCTTTTCAGTTCACTCGTACAAATACCCGACCGGCTTGCCTTCGTTACGCAGCGGACGAACGTCCTTCCGCGTGATGATTTGACCAGCCAGGCCGTCAATTTCGTCGCGCTGCGTCGGCGTCCAGCTGCGAAGATTTTCCATGCCTTTCAGCAAGCCCAGTCGGAGGATTTGGGTATTTTCGCTTAAGCCCACCAGATCGATCGTGTTCTTGCCCGCCGTGACCGTATCGCCGGTCGCAAGTTCAAAATTCTCCCCCGCGCCATTCGTGAATTGGGCTGTGCCGCGAATGACGCGATAGATGACAACCTCACCTTTCCCAAGAAAGGCGGTTTCCGCTGCTGCGGAGGTGCTCTTCGGCAGCAGCGACTGGCCACGCGGATCGGTCGCGATGATATGTCCAGTTGTAAGGCGGCCGCTCGGAATCTCTATACCGATATCGCGCACGTAAACAGGCCCGGCGGATTTGATCGGCGAACCTGCCGGCAGCGGCTTGTAGAGTGCTTCCAGCTCCAGCGGATCCTGCAGCCAGAAACAGGCATCGGCAGGACGGTCATGCAGCGGATGGCTCCAGGCTACACGCGGCGTTTCCTCTTCGTTGATGTGATCATGATCCACCACCGTCGGGTTGGGGAAGGTCGTGGGATCGGTGATGAAGGCTTCAAGAAATTTGCCGGAATAGCCCATCGACATCGGATCCGGCACCACCGTCTGCGGCGTTTTCAGGTTTTCTTCGGTGGACAGTCCCGACCATGTGTAGAAGAGCTGGCGATGCACGATCGCGCTCTGCAGCATCACCGCACCGGGACCAACGTAGTAAAATCGGCCATCGTAGTCGAAGGTGAACACGCCAGACGTGACCAGCACGAGTTGGTAACCGCCGGGTGGAAGGTGAAGATGGAAATCGGTGGGGCCCGTATCGGAGCGGTAGATCGGCAGATTTGTCGAAACTTCGTGGAGGAGGAAGGTTTCGTTGTTCGCATGGAAACCTTCGTTCGCGCGATTATAGAGGGCTTGCGGGCGATAGGTCGGCTCGTGCAAGGCATCCCGATCGCGATCGATAGCCACGAAGTTCGTTTTATTCAGGCGGAGGGCATCGCCGTCCGGACGAGTAAGGCCAGGCCATTTGAGATCAACCGCGGCATGTATATTCATGGCGTCCTCCAATCCCTGAACTTCAGCGCGACCTCGGGCCTGTTCAAATGCGCTGCTCAGCTTTGGCAGAGCGCTTGGAGTCGCCGGTCGACGCTGACGGGCTCATGCTGCAATGCGAATTCCGGGCCAGTTCGAGCACGGAGCATCGCGCCGATTCCCAAGGCATTCTTTGGGGCAGGACGATTGAAAAAAATTCAAGGCGTACAGGACGTTAGACAGCCCGCCGCTTGACGCTGCCTTGCCCCTCATCGCCAACTTCGCAACTCCAGGGAGAATTAGCGAGAGTTGCCTTGCGTAAATTGTCAGCAAGCCTTGCCAGGAAACGCGCAGCTGGATGCCGCGAGACTGATCTGCCGCCACGCGCTGCTTTGGTCATGCGGTCTACTCATCCCGGAGAGAGCTCATGCCCGGCGCGTCGGCTCCGCGCTCCGGCGCTCGCCCCGAAGGTGATGGATTTCGCTTCCGCCAACTCATTCCACGAGCCGTCCTACTCCCTCACCGGTATCCATATCTCGAGCCCGCCATTGCCGGTCGCGGCATCGAACGTCTCGTCATAGCGCTCGAAGTTCGGCGCGTCGGCGGCCTTCATGCCGGACGCCGGCAGCCAGTGATTCCAGATCGTGTTGACGGTACGGCGGATGGTCGAGATGTGCTCGGCGTGGGTAAACACGGCGTATTTCTGTTCGGGAATCCGCACCCGCTGGAATTCGCGCGGCAGGTCGGAGAAATCGGTCACTTCGACGGCGGCGACATAGTCGAAATTGCCGGCATCGTCGGCGTTGCAGCAGACGCCGTAGGCGACCTTGCCGATCCGGCTGGGGACGTTGCCGATGGTCTGATGGAAGCGCTGCCACAGGCTTGGGATGAACGCGCCTTCGTTTTCGTGGGTGCAGCGTTCGCCGATGCCGGCAACGAGCAAGGCCTTGCCGGTCTCGAAACGCGGGGGCTTGAGATGATCGAGCGCGGTTGAAATCATGACGATGGGCTCCTGAAGCTTGCGGCGATCAAGGCACGTTCCTGATCGAACCATCTCGGGCGTGATGCCGAAATGGTCGCGGAACGCGCGGGTGAAGGCTTCGTGAGAGCTGTAATCCGCATCCAGCGCCAGGCTGAGAATGTCAGGCGCGCCGGCCGCAAGCGCACGCGCCGCGTTGCTGAGACGACGCGCACGTACATAGCGCATGACCGAATATCCCGTCGCGGCGGCAAACGCCCGCACCAGATGGAAGCGCGAGACGCCGGCGACCGCCGATATCTCGTCGAGGGTCAACGGTGCGGCGAGATGGCTTTCGATATACCAGAGCGCCTTCTGGGCCGGATTCATCGGTGACAGCTTTCATTCGAAACGGCCGCAACCATGAACGCTTACCGCGCGCCGCATTTGACCGGCGTTGCTCTCGCAGCCGCAATTGCGCCGCTGATTACCGAGGCCGGGCATTATCCCGCAACGGCGGCAATTATTTCGCCGCAGGCGCCGCATCCTTGGCCGCCGGCGCGTCGGCTTTCTTTTTCAATTCCTCCGCCGTCTTCTTCTGCAGATCGTCCACGAACTTCTGCAGCGCGATCACCGTTCCCTTCAGCGCCTCGATCTGCCGGTTGGCGGCGTCGAGCTTCTGCTGATTGTCCTGCGTGATCTTGTTGATGGTCTTTTGCAGGAAGTCGACATTGCTCTGCAGGCAAGAGGTGCGCCGCTCCATGGTTTTTTCGACCGTGCAGATTTCGATGCCGGGAACATCCTGCGCGTAGCTTGCGCAAGGCATTAGCAGCGCTGCAACGGCGACAGCGGTTCTTGCAATCCGGGTAATCATCCAACCCTCACTCAAACTTCATTCGGTCAATCACATTGATTTGCTCGTATCAGTCCGCTGGCTGCAGCGATACCACACTGATACCGCATTCAGGCGGTGAGCTTCCCCTTTATTGGTGTGGATGGACTATCGCCGGGGAACCCAAACGTAAGGTTTGCACGCCCGGCAGTGGAGATTGAACATATGGCAACGCGCGAGAAGCGGCTGGCACAGTTCGATGGCAACGGGGAACCGCCGCCGGACCGGCCGGTGGAGGTGCTGTGCGAGGATCACAGCGGCACGTATCAATTGCCATTCGCCTGCCGCTGGATTGAAGGTCAATGGCGCAATGAGCGGACCGGCGGCGCGGTCGAGGCGACCGTGGTCGGCTGGCGGCTGCCACGGGTGAGCAGTCAGGTTTGACGGGCATTTTCCGGGGCTAGAGCCTTTTCCGTTCCGATTGGAATCGGAACGGGGCTCTAGATTCTTTGTTTTGACGCGTTTTCTTCACGCGAACCGGTGTCCACTTCGCTGGAAAACGCTCTGGGCGGCTGCAGGTCAGCCGGACGCGCGGCGCATTGTTCCAGAATGCGACGATATCGCGCGTCATCCGGAGCGGTCTTTAAGTTTCGGAACGCGGGCGGAACGAATCGCGCCCGAATCACTGCTTGGCGGCTGTACTCCCCTGTTCACGGCTAGATATCGGCTGGAACGTCAGGCGGCGCACCACATGCAGCACCGCCACGATTGGCCGCAACCAGCGGCCGACGACAAAGGTTAATTCCTCGGGGGATGACATCGCGGTCACTTCCAAGGTGTCGGCGGCGAAATGCCGAGGTCGCGATAGAGGAAGTAGTTGCGCGCGATTGCGGTGTGATTCATCGAAGCCTCCACGGTTCTTCGCGAGATCGCGACCACGCAAGGCGTCCAGATTTTCGGCAGCGCCGCATCGTCGCGTTCACAGCTGCATGCTGCCATGCGAAATCCGCACCAATCGCGTTGCACTGCAGCGATCACGGACGGTCACCGCTGAAAGCCCGTCAAACGGGCACAGCGCCGGGTGCACTGCCTAATATTCGACCTCGAGCTCCTCGATGTCGGCGGGCTCGGCCTTGGCGGCTTCGATCCACTCGACCATCTCGGGCATCACCATGATGGTTTTTGCGTAGGCTGCAAGCTTCGGGTCGAGCTTGACGTCATAGGTCATGAAGCGGGTCACGACCGGCGCGTACATCGCGTCCGCCATGGTGCGCTCGCCGAACAGGAACGGCCCGCCGGATTGGGCCAGGCACTCGCGCCAGATGGTGCAGACCCGGTCGATATCGGACTGTGCGCGCGACCAGATCTTGAAGTTCGGGAAATGGCCCTTGAGATTGACCGGCAGTGAGGCCCGCAGCGTGGTGAAGCCGGAATGGATTTCACCACAGATCGATCGGCAGTGCGCCCGCAGCACGCGGTCCGCCGGCAACAGGCCGGCGTCCGGCATCACCTCGTTGAGGTATTCGCCGATCGCCAGCGTGTCCCAGACGGTGGCGCCCTCGTGCCGCAGGCACGGCACCAGGATCGATGACGACAGCAGTAGGATTTCGGCCCGCGCCGACGCATCGTCGGGTGCGGTCACGACCTCTTCGAAGGGGAGCCCTGAGAACTTCGCGAGCAGCCAGCCGCGCAGGGACCAGGACGAATAGTTCTTGCTGCTGATGGTTAGTGTCGTATTCGCCATAGGGCCTTCCCTCACGCCTGAACGTCTACCGCAAGGCTAAGTGGACGGCCGCGCCAGCGCGCCGCCGCCGATAGCTTACGCCGGTCACGTGCGCCGGTCACGTTCCGCAGCAAGCCACGTGCCAGTTTTTCGGGCGGTTCGCTCTGCTTTGGCTTCGATATTGCATGGCATCATCGGGCAAGGGCGGATGGGTATGATGTCATTGATGTACCAAGCTTATCAGAACCATATGGACCTCACGGCGCCGTGGCGGACCGGGGCCGGAGCGGCGCTGAAATATCTCAACCTCGTGCCGCAAGGCGTGTCCGACAAGGCGTTCGGGCGGCTGGCCGCGGCGCTCGAACTGATCTCGCGCACCTCGCTGACCTACACCCGCCCGGCCTACGGCATCGACAAGGTCATGGTCGGCAATCAGGAATTGGAGGTGACCGAGGAAGTCACCTTTGCCACGCCGTTCGGATCGCTGCTGCGGTTCAAGAAGGAGCATGCGCCGGAGCAACCCAAACTGCTTTTGGTGGCGCCGATGTCCGGCCATTTCGCGACGCTGCTGCGCGGCACCGTGAAGACCTTGCTGCAGGACCACGACGTCTACATCACCGACTGGCATAATCCGCGCGAGATCCCGCTCAATGCCGGCCGCTTCGGCCTCGAGGATTATACCGACCACCTCATCACCTTCCTCGACAAGATGGGCCCGCGCTCGCACATGGTGGCGATCTGCCAGCCCTCGGTTTCGGCGCTGGCGGCGGCGGCCGTGATGTCGGAGCAAAATCACCCGGCGCGGCCTGCGACGCTCACGCTGATGGCGGGGCCGATCGACACCCGCATCCAGCCGACCAAGGTCAATGATTTCGCCAAGAGCAAACCGATCAAATGGTTCGAGGAGAATTTGATCAACTACGTGCCCGTTCAATGCAAGGGCGCGTTCCGCCAGGTCTATCCGGGCTTCGTGCAGCTCACGGCGTTCGTCTCGATGAACCTCGAGCGTCACATCAAGCAGCACATCGATCTTGCCCAGCATCTGGCCAAGGGCGAGAAGGAGAAGGCGGAAGTCATCAAGACTTTCTACGACGAATATTTCGCCGTGATGGACCTGCCGGCGGAATTTTACATCGAGACCGTACGCGACGTGTTTCAGGAGCATCTGCTGCCGCTGGGCAAGCTGATGCATCGTGGCAAGCCGGTGAACCCGGCCGCGATCAAGCGCATGGGCCTGATGACGGTCGAAGGCGAAAAGGACGACATCTGTTCGATCGGCCAGACACTGGCCGCCCAAGACCTCTGCACCGGCGTGCGCGCCTATCGCCGCGTCCATCACATGCAGGCCGGCGTCGGCCATTACGGCGTGTTCTCCGGAAAACGCTGGAACAACGAGATCTATCCGCTGCTGCGGGATTTTGTTCATGTGAATTCGTGAGGCGGGACGCTTTCGCTTCGCGTCGTCGCAGGGACGACGTGAGGTGGGATTCTGATTCTCAAACGGCGTGAGGGCACGCGTCGGCATTTTCGCGGCGCGATGCGCCCGAAGTTTTCAAAATCATCCGCCCTCAAGATCGGAGAGCGCAGGGCTTTCCGCCGCACCTTGTGCTTCGCGGCGCCACGCGGCCGGGCTGACGCCGACCAGGGCCGAAAATACCCGCGTAAAGTGGCTTTGATTGGCAAACCCGGCGGATACTGCGATCTCCGCAAGCGACAGGCCACGGACGGTCATCAACTGCTTGGCGGCGTCAACGCGCTGGCGAAGGAGCCACTGGTGTGGCGGCAGGCCGACGGACGCCCGAAACGCTCGAGAAAAATGGCTGACCGACAGGCCCAATTCAGCCGCGATCTCCTGCAGCGTGAGTTTGCCACTGAGATCAGACTGGAGCCGTTCGCAGGCCCGCTTCGTCTGCCACGGAGCAAGGCCGCGATACACGGGTTCGGCATTGCGAAGCCCGCCATACGCCCGAGCGACATGCGCTGTGAGCGCCAGCATCATGTGATCGACGAAAAGCTGGTTCGCTTCGGATGGCCGGCGCAATCCCTGCAGGAGCGCTGCGCCGATGTGATGCACGGCGGCGTCGTCAAAGCCGTTGCCGAACTGGCAGTCGAGCTGGCCGACACGCCGCGCGCCGAACCGCTCTGCGACGCCGTTAAGCGCCAAAGCCGGAACATAGAAATGAACGGAGTGGAACGGCTTTTCGATCACAAAGCGCGGATCGCACTTCATGTCGTACAGATATGTCGTGCCTGCCCGGATATTGGGCTTGGCCACGCACTTGCCATGCTCCCAGTATTCGCAGTCGGGATAATCGCGAAGTTTCAAGCTAACGAGATAGGCATCCTCAGGTGCGATGGCGCCGCAAAGGCCCGGCACGGGATTGTCATCCCGCGTTTCGGTGGCTGTGACCTCGACACCGCGCATAGACCGCGTGATCAGCGATGACGGTGTATCCTGAAGGTGCAGCAGGTCCTTGAACGCCTGACCGTGAAAACCGCTCTGTGTCATATGCGTCTACCCATGGGTAACGCGGGATCAGCATCATTGCCGCGCCGTCCCGCATTATCGTAGATCAGCGAGGGGCCGTCCAGCGCGGCCGATGACAGGACCGTTTACGCTGCGATTTCAAGGTATCGTGATTTCCACGGTCCGCTTCGAGTCAATTTCGGAACCTGGACTCCATGACGGGATCCTTATCCACCTCGGGACCGGACGTGGTCAGGCCGAATTTCCGGCGAGAGACTGTTGATGATCCGCCCGTCCGGGTTGTTTTGTCGCACCGATGTATCCAGATCGTTACAATCCGAGCCGCGGGCCGCTCTTTCTCCTGCGCAGGCTGTCGTATAAAAGTGAATCGCCCCCGGAACGGGCCGAATTCGCGGCGTGGATAGTGGTGGCGATTGGTTGATCCAAAATTCATGAATCTGACATCTGATCGACGCACGCGCGGACAGACATTTGAACCGGGGCAAGGAATGGTAATTCGATTGGCGACGGCGCGATACTCCGTGGCGATGCGGCGTCGGGGTGTTCCTGCCATTGTGACATTCGCGGCGGTGGCCGCATTGGCGGCCTTGACGGGACTGGCCGCCGACGCCGCGCCGAAACAAGCGCGCCCGAAGCCCGCCACCGAGGCGACGGCGCCGCGCGATGCCGGCGAGCCGCTCATGGCGATCGTGTCGATCAAGAGCCAGCAGGTCACTTTCTACGACGCCGACGGCTGGATTCTGCGCGCGCCGGTGTCGACCGGCACCAAGGGACGCGAGACGCCCGCCGGCATCTTCGCCATCCTCGAGAAGAACAGGGAACACCGCTCGAACATGTATGACGATGCCGAGATGCCGAACATGCAGCGCATCACCTGGAACGGCATCGCGCTTCATGGTGGGCCGCTGCCCGGCTATGCGGCCTCGCACGGCTGCGTGCGGATGCCGTTCGGCTTTGCCGACAAGATGTTCGACAAGACGCGGATCGGAATGCGGGTGATCATCTCACCCAACGACGCTGAGCCAATGGAATTCTCCCATCCGGCGCTGTTCTCGCCGAACCGCGAAGCCATCGCGGCCGCGCCGGCCAAGGCCGAAGCGCTGCCCCGCGAGGCGGCCGAGGCTGCCAAGGCGGCCGACGAGGCGAAGAAAGCCATCGCGACGGCGACGCGCGAGACCGCGTCGCTGACAGCGTCGCTGCGCAAGCTGCAGGGCCTGAAGACCCGCGCCGACGGCGAGCTTGCCGCCGCCGAGAAGGCGGTCGCCGCCGCCAAGACCGACGAGGCCAAGACGCGGGCCGAGGACCTCAAGCAAAAGGCCGCAGCCAAGGCCGCGGACCTCGGGACCCAGCTCGACACCGCCAAGGCCGACTCGAAATCGAAGCTCGACGCCGCCGCCGCGGCCAAGGAAGCGGCCAAGACGGCCCAGACCAGGAAGGCCGACACCGCCAAGGCGGCGAGCGAGGCCAAGCTCGCGCTCGAGCCGGTCTCGATCTACATCAGCCGCGCGACGCAAAAGCTGTACGTGCGCCGCCCGACGCATAAGCCGGCCCCGGACGGCGGCGGCATTGTGTTCGATGCGACCATCGAGGTTCCGGTCACGATCCGCAATTCCGACAGGCCGATCGGCACGCACGTCTTCACGGCGGTGGCGCAAAAGGATTCCGGCCTTCGCTGGACCGCGGTCACCATCGACAGCGCCGACGACGCCAAGGCCGCGCTCGACCGCATCACCATCCCGCAGGAGGTACTCGATCGCATCGCGCCGACCGCCATACCGCGATCCTCGATCGTGATCTCGGACGAGCCGCTGAGCGTCGAGACCAACTATCGCACCGAGTTCGTCGCGGTGCTGAGCACCCAGCCGCAAGGCGGCTTCATCACGCGCAAGCCGACGCCCCCGGTCGATGTCTACGCTTCAAGCGACCCCGTCCAGGGCGACGGCTTCAACCCGTTTTTCCAGCGCAGCTGGGAACCCCAGCCGCCCCAACCCGCCAATACGCGCCGGCGCGGCGGCCAACAGTACTGGCAGCCGGGCACGAACTGGTGGTAGGGCAAGGCACGCTGGGCGCAGGGCGCAGGGACGCTCAGGTTCATTCGCGTCGATTTAATCTGCCTCTCGATGTCCGATCAGCGGAGCGGCTCAACCCGCCCCGCGAGGGCCTCGGTCTCAGCAAGTAGCCTTAAGCGACGCGCCAAACGGGATCACGTCACCGCGAAAACCCGGATGTCGCGGAGCCTGTCATCGGGCGCGGATTTGCACGACCCGTTGGCTCATTCGGGATACGCTCGCTGAATTCAGTCGGCGTCCGTAATTCTTCCCTTGCCGGCACAGGCCTCGCACTTCGCCGGATAGATCTTGCGAGTTACCAGCACGGGCTGCTTCACGGCAGGGAATCCCGTTCCATTGCAGGCAGCGCAGGTGTGCTCTTTGATCTTTTGTATCATGGCGTTCATTTGAACCCCTTCCACGCCGCCATGTTTGGCAGCCCTCGTACAGTATGTATGGCAATGAGACGCGGCCAGTTATTTTCGCCCGTGTGATTGCGGAGACCCCAAACGCGCGCATGGGGGCGCACAGGTGTGAGCGCCTCAGCAAGTAGCCCGTACAAGCGAAGTGCCATACGGGATCACATCACAGCGAAAACCCTGAAATCGTGGAGCCTGTCATCGGGCGCGCATTCGACCCGTTGGCTCAGCCGCGCTAGACTCGCTCAACAAGATGCGCACGCGAGGCTGCAGGGTCAAAACGATCGGCGAAATATTGCGTTTCGTGGGCCACCAGTCCTTCGCGGAACTCCATGATGCTCACGGCGTAAGATGGTATGCCGTCATAGGTAAGCACGAATTCAGTGATCCAGAGATCGCTGCTGCCGATCATTCGCCGCACCGCAAAATGTTTCTTGTTTGGCTGGACGGTTCGGCTCTCCTGAATTTTGCGCCGGCCGCGGATCCGCTCGCCCGATTGCGGATAATCAAGCACAGCATCCTCGCGGTAGATTTCATGTTCGGCCTCGAAATCGCTCGCGTCCGAAGCATCCCAATGGCGCTGCAGCGCAGCCTGCACGGTTCGATCATCCATCGCAATCTCCCGCTTGCGCTTCCGGCTATTATTTTCCGAAACCCTCGCATTCATTTAGCTGTAAACTCCAGAACACCTCGCTCGAATGTTTGAAGCAAGGACGGTAGGGTGGCTCTACCCATCCCACGAACTATCAATATCGTCAGATCATTCGAAAGGCTCGCCATGTCGCGTCCCGCCCGGTTCCCTCTGCGTTTCCCGCTGGCCTGTATCGCCGCCTGCACCCTGGCCTTGTCGCCCCTGCCCGCACGGGCCGCGCCGGTGACCAGCATTCACGAGCTGGCGCAGCAGGAAAAGGCCCCGCTGCTCGACACGCTGCGCGACCTCGTCAACATCGAGTCCGGCAGCAAGGATTCCGAGGGCCTGGCGCAGCTGGCGGCGTTGATCGCCGAACGCCTGACCAGGCTCGGCGGCAAGGTCGAGATCATCGAGCCGACCGAAATCTACCGGATGGACGACACGCCGCCGAAGCCGGGTTCCATGGTGCATGCGGTGTTCAAGGGAACGGGAACCAGGAAGATCATGCTGATTGCCCACATGGACACCGTCTATCTGAAAGGCATGCTGAAGGACCAACCCTTCCGCATCGACGGCGACCGCGCCTATGGCCTCGCCGTCGGCGACGACAAACAGGGCATCGCGCTGATCCTGCACGCGGTGGCGATGCTGCAAAAACTGAAGTTTACGGATTACGGCATGCTCACCGTGCTGATCAACGGCGATGAGGAGATCAGCTCACCCGGCTCGCGCAGCACCATCACCCGCATGGCGGGCGAGCACGATGCGGTGTTCTCCTATGAGGGCGGCGGAATGGATGGCAATTTGCGCCTGGCCACCAGCGGCATCGGCGCGGCGTACCTGACGGTGGACGGCAAGGCCTCGCACGCCGGTGCGGCGCCGGAAAAGGGCGTCAACGCGCTGTACGAGCTGTCGCACCAGATGCTGCAATTGAGCAACCTGTCGCGGCGCGAACAGGGCCTGTCCCTGAACTGGACCGTCTCGCAGTCCGGCACCAATCGCAACGTGATCCCGGCGCAGGCCACCGCGCAAGGCGACGCAAGGGCGCTGAAGGTGTCCGATTTCGCCGAGCTGGAGGCCACGCTGCAGCAACGCATCAAGACCCAGCGGATCCCCGACGCCAAGGTGCAGCTGCGGTTCGAGATGCGCCGCCCGCCGCTGGAAGCCACGCCCGCCTCGCGCCGCCTAGCCGCCCACGGCACCGCCATCTACGAGGAACTCGGGTTGCCCTTGAAGGTGATCGACGTCGCCTCCGGCGGCGGCACCGACGCCGCCTTCGCCGCGCTGATGACCAAGGCTCCCGTCATCGAGGGCTTTGGTCTCAGCGGCTTTGGCGCCCATTCCAACGACGCCGAATACGTCAAGCTGGAGACCATCGTGCCGCGGCTTTATCTGTCGGCGCGCATGATCATGGATGTGTCGCAGGACAAGGTGAAATGAGACGGTTCAGCGGTGGCTGGGCCGCTGGAATCGGCCTCGTTGTCACGAGTTCCAAAAATAAAAAGGCCGCTGAGTGATGTCAGCGGCCTCGCTAAAATTTTTAAGTATGAAATCCTGCTTGGCAACTTGATAGCGCAGAACCGTTCTATTGTGGATTCCGGGCAAATACGGTGTCCTGATCTGCGAAGGCTGTCGCGTCGCTAACAGCGCACGTCCTAACCGCGCTTGCCGCCGATCGAGATGAAGGCCATCAGACAGGGCTCCGGCAACGGGTTACGCCAGCGATGCCTTGTGCCGTTCTGCACGATGCAATCGCCCTGGCGCAGATGGACCTTCTGGCCGTCGTCCAGTTCAAGCGTCATCTCGCCGCGAACCACGACGCCGTAGTCGATGGTATCGGACGTATGCATGCCCGGCGCGCTGCGGTCGAAAACGTCACCCATGCCGGGGAGCTTGTCGGACAATTCCTTCAGCCCGCTTTCGAACGTGACGCCGGCCGGCGGCTTGTAGCCTTCGGGCCGCCTCGGCGGATACGAGATCAGGCGGAACATCGTGCCGCCCGGGCCGGGAAAC
Organism: Bradyrhizobium sp. AUGA SZCCT0176; assembly: GCF_018130145.1. Taxonomy (GTDB): domain Bacteria; phylum Pseudomonadota; class Alphaproteobacteria; order Rhizobiales; family Xanthobacteraceae; genus Bradyrhizobium. The sequence continues at coordinate 112,204 of NZ_JAFCMB010000013.1, forward strand.
CCTATTGTGCCCTTGAGCATCGGGTCCGGCTCCCGGCCGGTGAGCTGCGGCACACCTTCGGTCATGTATAGCTCGTAGAATGTCAGCCCCGGATTGCTATCGATCTCCACGACCTTGGACGTGACGTCAAAGGACTTGAACACCGACTTGCCGGCCTCATCGCGGCCGGTCAGCGCCCGCTTGGGCGGCGGCAGGTCGCTGGAATCCTTGGCTTCGGCAGGTTGCGAGATCACGGCCAGCGCGCCGCTGCCGGCGATCGCGGAAAGCGCCTGGAGCAACTGGCGCCGATCCCCGCCTGCAAATTCTTCGGACGGGGGCGTCCTCTCGCTTACGGATTTGTCCTTGTTCCGTGTCCACCAGCGCCACGAGAGCCTGCTCATCTGTGTCCTCCGCCTGTTTTGGTTTTCGTTGTCGTCAGTACTATTTGTGCCGAAGCAAGCAGGCCCGTGGAACTAGACCTTAGGCGTAACATGCAACCAGTGAGGGTGTCGCATGCAGGTGGCGAGGGCTTCATTTGAGATAGCCGCTCGGCCTTATGCGCAGTAACATCCCTCGCAAGGACGTCCGCTCAAGAAGCGCCCCGGGAGGAATAACCATGCGGCTGAATTCAACTGTTTTCCGCGCACTCGCACTCGGCTTCGTTGCCGCCTTCGCGTTTTCAGGCTCAGCCTCCGCCGCCGAGGTCCGCGTCATGATCTCCGGCGGATTGTCCGCCGCCTATAAGGCGCTGGTCCCTGAGTTCGAGCGTGCCACCGGCCACAAGGTGCTGACCGCCTACGGTCCGTCGATGGGCACGACGGCGAATGCTATCCCGGTGCGGCTGGAGCGCGGCGAGGCCGCCGACGTCCTGATCATGGTCGGCTATGCGATCGACGATCTCGCCAGGCAGGGCAAGGCGATTGCGGAAAGCAAGATCGACCTGGTCAAATCGCCAATCGGGGTTGCGGTGAAGGCAGGCGCCCCGAAGCCGGACATCAGCAACGCGGACGCGGTCAAGCGCGCGCTGCTGGCCGCGAAGACCATCGCCTATTCCGACAGCGCCAGCGGCGTCTATGTCTCGACCGAGATGTTCGACAAGCTCGGCATCAAGGACGCCATGAAGGACAAGGCGCGAAAAATTCCCGCGACCCCGGTCGGCGAAATCGTCGCGCACGGCAACGCCGAGATCGGCTTCCAGCAGATCAGCGAGCTGCGGCCGGTCGAAGGCATCGACATCGTCGGTCCCCTGCCCGACGAACTACAGAAGATCACGGTGTTCTCCGCCGCGATCGCCAGCGTCTCCAAGGAGCCCGACGCCGCCAAGGCGCTGATCAAATTCCTCGCCTCGCCCGCGGCGCGGCCGGAGATCGTCAAGAGCGGGATGGACCCGATCGTGGGGGCGACGAATTAGGTGATGCTAGCGCTCCCTCTCCCGCTTGCGGGGAGGGTTGGGGGGAGCTGCCGCGAGTCGCACTCTTCGTGGGGAGAGAGTCTCCACCCGCCGCGCTCTTCGAGCGCAGCGACCTAAGAGCGAGCTTCGCTCGTCTCGACCCCGCAAGCGGGAGAGGTGAAGTCCCGCGTCACCGGTGCATGCCGTGCTGCATCGCCAGCAGCACGATGATCGCCAGCGCCAGCACGACCGTGGTGCTCTTCCAGAACAGCAGCGGGTTGCGCTCGATCAGCGGTGTTGACGAATTGCTGAGATAATTGGCGTTGGGATGACGCAAATCATGCAGGAATTCCGACAGGCTGTCGTATCGCTTGTAAGGATTCGGATGCACCGCGCGCTCCAGCGTGCCGTCGACCCATAACGGCACTTCGCGGTCGCGGTGCGAGGCCGGGCTGTAGATCAGCCTGCTGAACTGCGAGCGGGTTCGGGCTTTCGCCGCTGCGGCGCCATAGGGCAGCTTTCCCGTCAGCATGTGATAGGTGATGACCCCGAGCGAGAACAGGTCGGAGCGCGACGAGACCGGCTCGCCCAGAAAATATTCCGGCGCGGTGTATTGCGCGGTGCCGAGGATGTCGTTGCGGTTGCCGGATGGAGCGGCCTCGATGACGCCGGTGATCTTGGTCGAGCCGAAATCGATGATCTTCACCGTTCCGGTCTTGTCGATCATGATGTTGTCGGGCCGCAGGTCCTGATGCAGCATCTCCTTGCGGTGGAACGCGCGCAGGCCCTTGGCGATCTGCTCGACGATGCCGCGCACCGTTTCCAGCGTCGGCCGGGGATTGTCGATCATCCATTGCGTCAGCGTCTGGCCGTCGATGTATTCGGTCGCGACATAGAGGAAGTTGCGCTTGCGTGACGGCAAACACGGCTTCAGCACATGCGGGCTGTCGATCCGCCGCGCCACCCATTCTTCCATCATGAACCGCTTCAGATATTCCGGGTCGTCGCGCAGGTCGATCGACGGAATCTTGAGAGTGACGACGTCCTCGCTCTCGATGTCGACCGCAAGGTAAATGTGGCTGCGGCTGCTGCCGTGCAATTCCCTGACGATGCGGTATCCATCGAAAACCTGCCGCGCTTCCAATAGCGGCGGCAGCGGCAGTTCTCTCGGCTGCCCGAACACCTCGCTGGCGGCGCTTTCGGGCAGCTCATCGACGCGCACGATCTGAATGGTGAGATTGTCCTTGCTGCCGAGTTCAAAGGCGAGTTCGGCGACGGCTTTTGCCGCCTGGTCGAGATCGGTGGCGTTATCCCGGACCGTTCTGGCGATATGGCGATCGCTGACCTGTTCGTAGATGCCGTCGGTCACCAGCACGAAGGTGTCGCCCTTCTCGACCCGGGACATCAGATAGTCGATTTCGATCTGCGGATTCACCCCGAGCGCGCGGCCGAGATAGGACTGTTCCGACGAAATGATGACGCGATGGTCGTTGGTCAGCTGCTCCAGCGAGTTGCCGGACACGCGATAGATCCGGCTGTCGCCGACGTGAAACAGATGCGCCGTGGTCGACTTGAGGACGATGGCGCTCAGCGTGCAGACGTAGCCGCGGTCCCGGTCGTAGGAATACTGGCTTCTTCGCGTTTGCGAGTGCAGCCAGGAATTGGTCGCTTCCAGCACGCGCTGGGCAGAAGTTCGCACCGACCAGGATTCCGAGGTGCAGTAATAGTCGGTCAGAAAACCCTTGACGGCGGACTCGGCTGCGATCCGGCTGACATTGCTGCTCGAGATGCCGTCCGCCAGCACGATGGCGATGCCCTTGAGGCTCAATAGCGGCTCGGCCGGAATCAGGACGCCGTGAAAATCCTGATTGGTCTCCTTGCGACCTTTGTCAGAATATTGCCCGACCGATATTTTCAGTTCACGCGGCATCTGTCCCGTCAAAGGAAATGGGGGTCTCAACCCTTGGAATAATCCCTGGAGTTGAGACCCCGAATGGCCGATGCGGTCAACCCACGGCGCGCTTCGGCGCCGTCTTGACGTGGGTGGCGTACAGCGTCAGGCCGGTGAAGGCGAGGCCGCCGACGAGGTTGCCGACCACGGTCGGAATCTCGTTCCAGATCAGGTAATCCCAGACGGTGAAGTGGCCGCCCATCAAGAGGCCCGACGGGAACAGGAACATGTTCACGATCGAATGCTCGAAGGTCATGTAGAAGAACAGCATGATCGGCATCCACATCGCGATCACCTTGCCGCTGACCGTCGTCGAGATCATCGCGCCGACGACACCGGCCGAAACCATCCAGTTGCAGAGCATGCCGCGGATGAACAGCGTCAGCATGCCGGACGCGCCGTGCGAGGCGTAACCGACGGTGCGGCTTTCGCCGATGGTGCCGATCACCTGACCGACCTTGTCCGGCGGCGTCGAGAAGCCGAAGGTGAAGACGATCGACATCATCACGGCGACCGTGAACGCGCCGCCGAAATTGCCGACGAACACCAGGCCCCAGTTGCGCAGCACGCCGGCCAGCGTCACGCCCGGACGCTTGTCGATCAGCGCCAGCGGACACAGCACGAACACGCCGGTCAGGAGGTCGAAGCCGAACAGATAGAGCATGCAGAAGCCGACCGGAAACAGCGCCGCACCGACGATCGGCACGCCGGTCTGCACGTTGATGCTGACCGCAAAGGCGGCCGCGAGCGCGAGGATCGCGCCGGCCATATAGGCGCGGATGATGGTGTCGCGCGTCGACATGAAGATCTTGGATTCTCCGGCATCGACCATCTTGGTCACGAATTCCGAAGGCACGAGATAAGCCATTGCAGTTCCCCCTGTTTCGCAAAAATCTAACCAGCGCCGGCATCCATATGGCCCGCGCCGATGTGAGGTGTGGCGAGCCGTCCTCGCGCGCGCGTGCCGCAACCAACACCATCAGCAGAAGCAAAACGCTTCTGCTCGGCGCCGCGGGTCACACGCTCACGCTTGATCTGAGACAGAGATGTTTGTGGAGTGGTCCCGATGACTGCTCCAGACGCCTCATGGAGGTCGCCTGATCCCTGCGCCTTGGCCAACACTGGCTTTGGCAATCCGTAGGACGGCAGTCGTCATTGACTGAGATTTAATTAAGCAATCGATGTGCCAACACGGGGCGGGCGCCGAAGTGGCAAAAACCCCGTGATTTTACAGGATTAATCGCCCCGGATCGCATCCAGGCGCATCGATCTCATGCCTTGTATTTGTGCAGTTGCACAGATGTAGCGCAGGGTTCGACTCCTCACGCTAACATCGCAAACCACGGAGACACCCCCACCCCAACCCTCCCCCGCAAGTGCGGGAGAGAAAGCCCAGCTCCATCGTGGAAGCAGTGTGCGGTCTAACGCTCTAACCGCTCACTTCGTCTGGGTCCGGATCGGCGAGTCCTTCAGGCCGTTATTGTCATAGGCCTTGCGCAGCGTGCCGTTCGAGATCGACTCGGTCAGGAACTTGACCGCAAACGCGTGCGACAACGGATGATTGAGCGGCACCGCGACCGCGGTCACCGTCTGCTTGAAGGTTTCGTCGAGCACGCGCGTGCCCGGAATTTTTTTGGCCATGGCATTGAGCGTTTCGCGCGACAGCGCGAAGGCATCGATCTCGCCCTTCGCAAGCAGGCCGGCGATTTCGTCAAAGGTCTGGTAGCCGGTGATCTTGGCATTCTTCAGATGCACGATCGCGCCGCGCATGGTCGTGGTGTTGTTGACGGCGGCGATCTTGACGCCGGGTTGATCGAGGGTCGCGAAATCAGTCACCGTCGAGCCGGGCTTGACGATGTAGGTGGCGTCCGCGACCTCATAGATCGGCCCGAACGACATCTTTCCCTCGCGTTCCGGATCCTTCGGCAGGAAGGTGACGTCCCAGGTGCCCTTCGACGCGGCGTCAACGATCTGGCCGGAATTCTGGTGCACGACATATTCGACGGCAACGCCGAGCTGCGCCGCCATCGCCTTGCCGAGATCGACCGGGACGCCAGCATAGCCGGATTCGGTTTTGGTCGACCAGAACGCGCCGCCCGCCGGGCTGATCGCAATCGCCACCCGCAGCTTGCCGGTCGGCGCGATTTCATCTTTCAGGGCATCGGCATTTGCCGGCATGGCTATCATCATGGCTCCAAGGACGAGGCCGGCAAGTCGCGGCAATTGATGGGACATAGCTTTCCTCCACGCCGGGTCTTCGCCCGGTCAATTCTGGAAAGTTTGCTTTTAGCTCAGCGAAGATCGGGCGTACAGCGATCCGCCATGCACGCCGCATATGACGCAAAGCCCTATCCAGACCATCTGCAGGCCACTATCGTCTGCCGCAAACGCAGATCGGGAGCGAAACGTCTTGACGGGTAAATCCGGTTTTGATGCGGAGTTCGATGTCGTCGTGGTAGGCGGCGGCTCCGCCGGCTGCGTGCTGTCGGCACGACTGACGGAAAATCCAAGAGTGTCGCTTTGCGTCATCGAAGCCGGCGGACGCGATCGCAATCCATGGATTCACATTCCGATGGGTTTCGGCAAACTGGTCCCGAACCCGAAGATGAACTGGGGTTACGAAACCGAACCCGAACCGGGTCTGGGCGGCCGAACCGTGATCTGGCCGCGCGGCAAGGTTTTGGGCGGCTCCGGCTCCATCAACGGCCTCGTCTTCCTGCGCGGCGCCCCCAGCGACTACGACGAATGGCAGCGCCTAGGCGCGCGTGGCTGGGGCTACAATGACGTGCTGCCCTATTTCAAGCGAATGGAGCACAGCGTTGACGGCGCCAATGCATGGCGCGGCACCGGCGGTCCGATGACGGTGTCGAACATCAAACGCCCTTCGACGGCGGCGAAGGCATTCGTCGAGGCCTGCGAGCGCCTGCAATATCAGCGCAACCCTGATTTCAACGGCGAGCGTATTGACGGCGTCGGCTTCGCGCCGCTCAACGTCCACAATGGCTGGCGCCGCTCGACGGCGGTCGGATATCTCAAGCCGAACCTTGCCCGCAAAAATCTCGAGCTGATGACGAAGACCCGCGTCCGCCGCATCCTGTTCGACGGACGCCGCGCCATCGGCGTGGAGGTCGAACGCGACGGCCAGATCCAGCGCATCGGCGCGCGGCGCGAGCTCATCGTCTCAAGCGGCGCGATCAATTCTCCGGTGCTGTTGCTCGCCTCCGGCATTGGCCCGGCCGCAGAACTGGCAAAGCTCGGCATCGACGTGAAATGCGACCTGCCCGGCGTCGGCAAGAATCTGCAGGACCATTATCAGTCGAACTTCACATTCAAGACCAACGCGACCGATACCTTGAATGAAGCCGTGATGAGCCCGGCCAAGTCGGTCAAGCTCGCGCTCGAATGGCTGCTCAGGGGATCCGGACAACTCTCGGTCGGCGCGACCGAAGCGACGCTGTTTGCGAAATCGGACCCTTCCGAACCGGTGCCTGACATCCAGTATCAGTGCCTCAATTTTTCGACTGACGGGTTCAAGAACGGCCTGCATCGGTGGCCGGGCTTTACCTTCATCTTCAGCGTCTGCCGGCCGAAGAGCCGCGGTGAAATTACGCTGCGCGACGCGGAGGGCCGCACGCCGCCGCATATCCGCGCCAACTATATGACCGACCCTGATGATATGCGCATCATGCTGGCGGGCTTTCGCATTGCCCGGCAAATCGTCGCGACCGAGCCTTTCCGATCGCTGGTGGTCGAACAGATCAGGCCCGGTCCCGAGGTCACCAGCGACGATCGGGCCGCCGATTACATCAGGAATATCGGCTCGACCGTCTATCATCCCTGCGGCACCTGCCGGATGGGCGAGGATGACGGGGCCGTCGTCGATAGCCAGCTCCGCGTTCGCGGCATCGACGGTCTGCGGGTCGTCGATGCGTCCGTCATGCCGGCGATGCCCTCGCCGAACATTCACCCGGCGACGATCATGGTCGCAGAGAAGAGCTCCGATATCATCGCCAGCGCGCTGGCGAACTGACGCTGGCGAGCTGACGCGAAAACTCGACTGCGATCAATTCGTCTGCGCCGCCGGCACCTTGATTTCCTGCGGCAGGATGATGGCGGCGACGATCACCAGGAGGCACAGCGCGCCAAACGCCTGCAGCATGGTGACAAAGCCGCCCTTCTCGTACAGCCACGCCACCAGCCCGACGGAAGCGCCCGCGGCCGTGAAGCCGATGAAGTAGCGCACGGAGTAAGCGCGCGAGCGCCATTCATCGGTGGTGTACTTGCCGACCATGGCGTCGTTCACCGTGACCTGGCCGAACGCGCCCATCACGATGCCGATCGAGGCGATGATCAGCGGCAGGTTCGACAGCGTCGCCGCGAAATACAGGAATGGCGCCAGCAGGAACGACAGCGGCAGCATCACGGTCTTCAGTGAGTAGTGATCGATGAGCTTGCCGATGGTGTACTGCGTCATCGCGCCGAACACATAGACGCCGGCGGCGATGACGCCGAGCAGCGCCGGGCTATTGGTCAAGTCGGCCAGCCGCTCCGCAAACAGCTTTGGCAGCGCCACGGTGACGGCGTTGAAAGTGGTCGAGATCGCGATCACGACGATCAGCAGCGCCAGGATCACCCGCCACATGTCCTCTTTGGCGATGCGCGCCTGGGCTGCCGCCTGCCTGGAGCCGGTTCGATCCTCGTGCACGACCAGCATGGCGAAGGCCACGCCGATCAGCATGGTGACGACCCCCGGCACGATGAAGGCCCAGCGCCAGCCGAGATATTGCCCGATCACGCCGGTGACCAGCGCCGACGACGCCACGCCGAGATTGCCCCAGACCCCGTTCAGCCCCATCTCGCGGCCGAGCTTGTCGGCATAGGATACGATCATGGCGGTGCCAACGGGGTGATAGATCGAGGCGAACAGGCCGATCGAGAGCAGCACCGCGCCGAGCTCCAGCGGTGTCCGCACGAAGCCGACCGCGATCATCGAGGCGCCGATGCCGGCAAAGAAGATCACCATCATGTGGCGGCGGCTCCAGCGGTCGCCGAGCCAGCCGGTGATCAGCGATCCCGCGCCGAAGGCGACGAAGCCGGGGGTGGCGTAAGGCAATAGCTCCGAATAGGCCATGCCGAATGCCGGCCCCATGATGATGACGGCGGCGGCGAAGATCAGCATCGCGTAATGATCGATGAAATGGGCGGCGTTGACGAAGCTGATCACCCGGCTGGGGCTGTTCATGGTCTGGTCCAGTCCTTGGCGCTTGTTGGGCATTTCTTGGCAGGCGGGTCCCGGTCAGAGCCCTGGGCCCGAATCCCGCAACTTTCCAAAATAGGTTATAGGGGGTTGTCCTGACGGGATGTCGCCAATGAATATCGCCGAAAAGCCAATCGCCGCCATTATCGGGCGCCGCATCTCGACCGGCGACGGCATCCATATGATCGCCAACAACTACAAAAAGGGCTTCCGGATCGACACCCACATGCACCGCGAGGCGCAGCTGGTTTACGCCGCCCGGGGCACCATGCAGGTCACCACCCCGAAGGGCCGCTGGCTGGTGCCGCCCGACCGCGCGGTCTGGGTGCCGGCGCGGCTTGCGCATGCCATCGACGTGCTCGCCGACATCGAAATGCGCACCCTGTATTTCGACCTCGACTGGCTGGCCCGCGAGGAGCGCAGCCAGAGCCTCAGGTCAGAATTCGTGGTGCGGGTGTCGCCGCTGTTGCATCAGGCAATTCTGGCGCTGTTCGACGAGCACACCACAGCCGAGCGCACCGGCCTTTTGGTCAAACTCGCAATGCTGGAGCTGCACCAGGCGGAAGATTCCGCGACCTTCATCCCGCTGCCGCACGAGCCACGCTGCCGGCGCGCCGCCGACATCGTGCTGTCGGATCCGACCGGCGCCCATGAGATCGAAACGCTGGCGCGCGAGGTCGGCACCTCGGCGCGGACGCTGTCGCGGCTGTTTTCGGCCGAGACGCAACTCAGCTTCAAGAGCTGGTGCCAGCGCGCCCGTGTCGCGGCCGCGATCGAAAAACTGTCCACCGACGCCAACGTCTCGGTCAAGCAGCTGGCTTCCGACCTCGGCTATGCCAGCGTACCGGCGTTTTCGCACGCCTTCCGGCAGGTCACCGGCAAGACGCCAACCGAATTTGCGGAAAAGGCCTGAATTATACCTTCGTCGAAGCCTGACATATTTCCGTACGATCCATGCGCTTGAATAAGATCGGCCGCGCCCTAGATTCGATATAAGGTTCGGCATCACCTCCGGAATCGACTTCGCCCATGGCCAACGCCTTCTTCTCCGACCTGCTTTCGACGATTTCCGAACGCGGCCGTACGCTGCTTCGGCGCGGCGGATCTTCGGATACCAAGGAAGACGCCTCCGAACTGCTTGAACTGTGCGAGGCGCTGCTGTCGGGCCGCGGCGAGGCTACGGGCACCGCGATGGCCCGCGAAGTGCTCGATCGCTACCATGACCTCGACACAGCCGGCCGGCTTTCGTTCTTTGCCGCCCTCGCCCGCGACTACGGTCCCGATCGCGAACGGCTTTCGCGGGCGATCGAGAGCTGGCGCGCGCAGCCGAGCGACGCCGACGCCAGCGATCTTCATTTTGCTTCCGAGCCGCGGCGCCAGGAACTGGTGCGCCGGCTCAACCGCGCGCCGGGCGGCACCAGCGATCTGGTGGCGATGCGCGCCGATCTGCTTTCGCTCATGAAGGGCAACAAGGATCTGGCAGCGCTGGACCGCGACGTGGTGCATTTGCTGTCTTCCTGGTTCAACAGGGGATTTCTCGTGCTGCGCAGGATTGACTGGTCGACGCCAGCGAACATTCTGGAACAGATCATCCGTTATGAAGCAGTGCATGAAATCCACGACTGGAACGATCTGCGCCGCCGCATCGACCCGGTCGACCGCCGCTGCTACGCCTTCTTCCATCCGCAGCTGACCGACGAGCCGCTGATCTTCGTCGAGGTCGCGCTGACCGAAACGATCCCGACCGCGATTGCGCCGCTGCTCGCCGCCGAACGCCAGCCGGTGGCGATCGAGCGTGCCCGTACCGCCGTGTTCTATTCGATCTCGAACACCCAGAAGGGACTTGGCGGCATCTCGTTCGGCAGCTTCCTGATCAAGCAGGTGGTCGAGGAATTGCGGCGCGAATTGCCGAAACTCGACACCTTCGTGACGCTGTCGCCGGTGCCCGGCTTCATGCAATGGCTGAAGGAAGCCGACGACGTTCCCTTGTCCGACGAGGAACGAACGCTGCTGGAAAAGCTCAACCAGCCCGGCTGGTTCGAGAACGCGGAGACCACCACGCAACTGCGCGCGGTGATCGAGCCCTTGGCCGCGCATTATTTTCTCAAGGCCCGCACCTCAAAAGGCCGGCTGATCGATTCGGTGGCGCGCTTCCATATCGGCAACGGCGCGCGGCTGGAGCGGATCGACTGGCTCGGCGACCTCTCGCCGAAGGGCGTTCGCGAGTCCGCCGGCATCATGGTCAATTACCTCTACCGGCTCGACGACATCGAAAAGAACCACGAAGCCTACGCCAACCAGGGCGAGATCGCCGCCTCCAGCGCGGTGAAGAAGCTGCTCAAGACCGAAGGCCGGCGGCTGCTGGATATGCGGCTGTCGTAAAACGTCATGAAGTTAGGTCAATAGCAACCGCGAAGGAACCGCGCCCCCTCTCCCGCTTGCGGGGGAGGGTTGGGGTGGGGGTGTCGCCGCGAGTACCCGTGTGGCGAGAGCCCCCACCCGCATCGCATCGTTCGATGCGATGCGACCTCCCCCGCAAGCGGGAGAGGTGCAGCGAGCCTGCCGCCGGAGCTACGCAGATTTGCTTCCGCCCCGCTCAGATCTTGTATTCGTAGAGCAAGCGGGCGCGAATGGTGCCCTCGAGAGCCCGGATGTCCGCCAGCACGCGCTGGCCGTCGGCGGCGGAGGCGTCGGCGTCGAGAACGACATAGCCGACGTCGTGATCGGTCTCGTAATATTGCGCGGCGATGTTGACCGAGTGGCGCGCGAGCACTTCGTTCAGACGGCCCAGCATGCCCGGCAAATTGCGCTGCACCTGAATGAACCTTGTGCCCGAAGGCCGCGGCGGCAGTTGGACCTGCGGGAAATTGACGGCGCCCATGGTGGAGCCGGAATCGCTGTATTCGACCAGCTTGCGTGCCACTTCGGCACCGATGCGCTCCTGCGCCTCTTCGGTCGAACCGCCGATGTGCGGCGTCAGGATGACATTTTCCAGCCCCTGCAGCGGCGATACGAAGCGATCCGCATTCGAGCGCGGCTCGACCGGGAAAACGTCGACCGCGGCGCCGCGCAACCTGCCTTCGCGCAGCGCGTCGGCGAGCGCCTCGAGGTCGACGACGGTGCCGCGGCTGTTGTTGATGAAATACGCACCCGGCTTGATCGCGGCAATCTCGTCGCGCCCGATCATCCCGGCCGTGGCCGCCGTTTCCGGCACATGCAACGACACGACGTCGCTCTGTGCCAGGAGCTCATGCAAGCTCGCGACCGGCTCGGTGTTGCCGTGACGAAGCCGGTCCGTGTGGTCGTAGAAGATGACCTTCATGCCCAACGCTTCAGCGAGATTGGAGAGCTGCGAGCCGATATTGCCGTAGCCGATGATGCCGAGCGTCTTGCCCCTCACCTCATAGCTGTCGTTGGCGGACTTGTCCCAGCGTCCCTGATGGGCGGCGTTGGAACGCGCCACGATCCGGCGCAGCAGGATGACGATCTCGCCGATCACCAGTTCCGCCACGCTGCGCGTATTGGAAAACGGGGCATTGAACACCGGAATCCCGCTGCGGCGCGCGGCGTCGACATCCACCTGGTTGGTGCCGACGCTGAAGCACCCGATCGCGATCAGCCGGTCCGCGGCTTCCAGTACATCCGGGGTGATCTGCGTGCGGGAGCGGATGCCGAGCAGATGCACGCCCTTGATGGCTTCCTTGAGCGCATCGCCTTCCAGCGCCTTGGACAGGCGCGTCATGCTGGAATAGCCGGCCGACTCGATCAGCTGCACGGCGCTGTCGTTGACACCTTCGAGCAGCAGGACCCGGATCTTGTCCTTTGCGAGCGAGAGTTGGGGGAGCTTACTGGTCAAGATCGCGGCGTCCTTCAGCGATAGAAATGGATGATTGATCTATGCCGTCATTGCGAGCGAAGCGAAGCAATCCATTCTTTCTTTTTGTGGCGAGATGGATTGCTTCGCTTCGCTCGCAATGACGAATGAGACAGGACCCCCTCAGGACGACGCCTTGTCCCGGAAATACGGCTCGACCGGGCCATGAACCTTGATCGTCAGGGGATTACCGAAGCGGTCCTTGGCATTGCCCGCAGTGACGCGGATCCAGCCCTCGCTGATGCAATATTCCTCGACATTGGTCTTCTCGGCGCCCTTGAAGCGGATGCCGACGTCGCGCGACAGCAGCTCTTCGTTGTAATAAGGGCTGTTCGGATTGGTCGACAGGCGGTCGGGGAACGCGTCGGTTTCGGTTTTCTCGTTCATAGCAGTGCCTCGATTTCTCTTCTCAGTGCTTCGGGTGTCACGGTCGGGGCATGGCGTCCCACCACCTTGCCCGAACGGTCGACCACGAATTTGGTGAAATTCCATTTGATCGACGAGCCCAGCAGGCCCGACCGTTCGTTCTTCAGGTATTCATACAGCGGGTGCGCCTTGCTGCCGTTGACGTCGATCTTGGCGAACATCGGAAACGTCACCTGAAATCTGGTTTCGCAGAACGCCTCGATTTGTTTGGCGTCGCCCGGCTCCTGCGCGCCGAACTGGTTGCAGGGAAAGCCGAGCACCGCAAAGCCGCGCGGCGAAAGTTCGCGATGCAACGCTTCCAGACCCTTGTATTGCGGCGTGAATCCGCAGGCGCTGGCGGTGTTGACGATCAGCAGCACCTGACCCTCGAACTGCTTCAGCGGAACCTCTTCGCCGGCCAGCGACTGCGCCGTGAAATCATAAATGCCTGACATCGAATTCCTTCGGTCTCTTGTTTGACGCGTTTTCTTTACGCGAACCGGTGTCCACTTCGCTTGAAAACGCTCTGCTAGCTTGCCGGATCGATCGCCGCCGACGGCGTTCCGCCGGCCTCGATCGCCTCGCCCGCGGCAAGGCAGAGATCCTCACGGTAACGGCCGGAGACCAGTTGAACGCCGACCGGAATCCGCCCCACCAGTCCCGTCGAAACCGTTAGCCCGGGCAGGCCCATGAAGGGAATGGCAATCTGCGGCAATTGGGCGTGCCACACCCTCGCAAAAGACGCCTCGTCCTTGCGGTCGAGGTGATCGGGGAACGGCAATTCGCCGGATACCGGCATCAGCAGCACCGCGTATTGTTCGAAGAATTCCAGCCATTCACGGGTCAGCGTCGCGCGCCGGGTCAGCGCCCTCGAGAACGCCGCGGCATCGAACGGAAACACTTTTGTCCGGCTGCCGCGCAGACAGGCCAGCGCGCCGGGATCGCCCTCACGCTCGGCGGTCTCCAGCTGCGCCTCATAGCTGTCGCCGAGCCAGAGCTTGGTCTGCAGATCGGCGGGCTCGCGCAGCGGCGGTGTATTGGTGATTTCCTCGACGATCCAGCCCGCGCGCTCCAGCCGCTTGCCGGCATCGGCAACGGCGGCTTTCACCTCGGGCACGGGATCGAGGCCATCAGGATTGAGGCACATCGCGACGCGCTTTTGCACCGGCGGGCCTTCCAGCGGCGCCGGGACCCACCAGGGATCGCGATAATCCCGGGCCGACATCGCCGCCAGGGCAATCCTGATGTCGCCGATGGTCCGGGCCAAGGGTCCCGATACCGCGCTGATCTGGGGACCAATCGTGCGCTCGGGGAGCGCGGCATTGAATGCCGGAATCCGGCCCATCGTCGGCCGCAGGCCATGGACGCCGCAGGCGTAGGCCGGGTAGCGGATCGAGCCAGCGATGTCGGTGCCATGCGCGATATGCCCGATGCCGGCCGCGACCGCTGCACCCGCGCCGCCCGAGGAGCCGCCCGGCGTGATGCCGGGATCGCGGGGGTTTTTGGTATCGCCATGCACGAGATTGGTAGTGAACCAGCGATAGGAAAAGGCCGGGCAATTGGTCCGCCCCAAAATGACGGCGCCGGCCTTGTAGAGATTATCGATCACGGGGCTGTTGGTCGTAGCAATCGCGTCGCGCTGCAGCTTCAGGCCGTTGGTGGTGGCAAAGCCCGTCTGGTCGATATTGACCTTCACGGTAATGGGTACGCCGCCCAGGGGGCCGACATCTTCGCCCCGCCCGATCGCGGCATCGATGGCCGCGGCCTGCGCCAGCACCTCGGCCGGCTTGTGGTCGACCACGGCATTGATCCTGGGATTGACCGCGTCCAGCCGCGCCAATGCGGATGTGGCCGCCTCCGTTGCCGAGACCTTTTTTGTCTTGATCAGCGAGGCCAGCTCCGCGGCCGACAGGCGCCAGATTTCTTGCATGGGAAACTCCGTTTGACCGCCTTGTAGCGCCGCGCGAACAGCAACGCCAGCCGGGGCCGTGAACCAGGGTTTAGCGCAAATGGGCAATGAAATGAGCGAGATCGGCGATCTGCTCTGATGTGATCGGACCCATCACGTCGGCCATGCTGCCGTCATAGCCGTGGCGGCTATTGTCCTTGTATTCGCCAAGCGTCTTGGCGAGATAATCCTCGCGCTGGTTGGCGATCCGCGGCACGTTTTCCTTGCCGGAATAATCCGGGTTGTGACAGCTGTTGCAGCGATGCTGCTGCCCCAGCGTCTGGCCGCGCTGCATCCGCGCGGGATCGCCGGCCTCAGCTGGTGGTGTGGGTTTGGGTATCTTGGCGATGAAATCGGAGAAGGTGCGCAGATCGTCGTCGGTCAGCGCCTTCGCCATCTCGTTCATCGGCTCGAAGCTGCGCAGCTTCTCGCGAAACATGAAGAGCTGGATCAGCGTGTAAGGCGCCTGCTGCGCGCCGAGCGAGGGCGTGTTTTCGGTCTCGGACTGTCCGCGCTCGCCGTGACAGGCCAGACACGGCGCGATGCGATCCTGGAAGGTTTCCGCGCTTGCCATTGAGGCGATCAGGGTGAACGCCAGCGCCGTTATTGTTCTATGCATCGGACTTCCAGGAATGCCTGTCATTCCGGGGCGATGCGCAAGCATCGAACCCGGAATCTCGAGATTCCGGGTCTGGTGCTAACGCACCAGCCCGGAATGACCACGTAGCTTGTTCGTCGCGTTGCTCCTCACAATGACGAACTTCCGATCACTTAGCGCCCGCCACCTTCTGCTTGCCGTAGGTGATGCGATAGACGGCGCCGTTGTAGTCGTCGGAGACCAGCAGCGAGCCGTCCTTCAGCTGCAGCACATCGACCGGGCGGCCGATGTACTTGTTGTCCTCGACGAACCCGGTGAGGAACGGCTCCACGGATTTGACTGACCCGTCCTTGTTCAGCCGGGCGATGAGGACGTCACCGCCGACCTTCTTGGTCCGGTTCCACGAACCATGGCGGGCGATGAAGATCGCGTTCTTGTAGGACTTCGGGAACATGTTGCCGGTGTAGAACCGCATGCCCAGCGCTGCGGAATGCGGGCCCAGCAGGCCGACCGGCGCAGTGTAGTCGCTGCAGGATTTTCCCCAGCCGAATTCGGGATCGACGATGTTGCCCTGCAGGCAGTAGGGCGCGCCGAAATGTTCGCCGACCTTGGTGATGCGGTTGAGCTCATCCTCGGGCACGTCCTCCGACATCCAGTCGCGGCCGTTGTCGGTGAAATAGAGCTGCTTGTTCTCCGGATTCCAGTCGAAGCCGACGGTGTTGCGCACGCCCCTGGCGATCACTTCGGCGCCGGAGCCGTCGAGATTGATGCGCTTGATCAGGCCGTGCGCGTCGCTGTGCAGCACGTTGTTGCCGGGTTGCCCGACCGGAATATACAGCTTGTTGTCCGGACCGATGCCGATGAACTTCCAGCCGTGGGCTTCATCCTTGGGCAGATCGGAGTAGATCACGGTCGGCTTCGGCGCATTGTCCAGATTGTCCTCGATCTTGTCGATCCTCGAGATCTTCGACAGTTCGGCGATGTAGAGCGTGCCGTTCTTGAACGCGAGGCCGTTCGGGCGATAGAGGCCGGAGGCGATCACCTTCACCGAGCGCTTGCCGTCCTTGTTGACGACCGCATAGACCTTGTCGATCAGGCGGGTGCCGGCAAACACCGTGCCCTTGTCGCCTTCGATCAGCGAGCGCGCGTTGGCCATCCCGGCGGCGTAGACTTCGATGTTGAAGCCGGCCGGCACCTTCAGCTTGGCGGTCGGCAATTTGTCGGGCGCGGCGGGGATGGGCGGCGGTGCGATCGGTGCGAGCTTGGCGGCGGCTTCATTATCGGCAGGCCGGCCGATCAAGGGCGAGCCCGGCGGAAGCGGGGCTGCGGCTGCCGGCGCCGCACCTGCCGCAGGCGGCGTGGCGGGCTGCTGCGCTGCAGCGTTCAATGTCAATGCACCGAAAAAAGCACCGGCCAGCAATAGGCTGCGCGGCGCCGACGAATAGCTCATCATGGCATTCTCCCTGGCGGAAGCCTTATCCTCGCGCGGCAAACATCATCCGCCGGTGGCCCCCCGGGCGGCACTCTCTAATATTTGTCCGTACATTTGCAATCGGAAAACATCGCTGACCCATCATCCAGCGCCATTCCCCGGTGCGCAATTCGCACCTGAGATTCACGCTGACGCGCGCCCCGGAATGACGGTGGCTGAATCAATGCCGGGTGATGGAGCGATCCGGCGTGTCGAGAATGGCCTCGGTGAACGGAAACTCGAGCACGATCTCGCCCTCGTCGTCCGTGACCTCGATGGTCGCGTTCAGCAGCGCGCCGTCAGTGCCTTCGGTCTTGAGCAGTTCCCGGATCATGGCGCGCGCCATTTCCCAGGCGCGGTCGGGATCCCGCAGCACTTCGCCATCGGGATCGGAAATCAGCTCATCGCCGATACGGGTGTTGAAAAAATAGCGTGGCATCGGCGGTAACCTACTCCATGGATGCCCCGCAGCCGGGGGCCAGCCCATTTTTCACAAGTTCTTTATCTGAAGCCGGCAGCGCTCCGTCGAACGGAAAATCAGCATTCGCGGCGTTGCGATCAACCCGGAAACGCTTGATCCCACGCAGTTTTGACCGCGGGCCTCCGCACAAAAACGTGAATTATCTCGCGATGCAACATGAAAACACGGAAGGCATGCGGCAAAAAGATTTCACTGGCGAACTTTCTGATCCGCAGTACCTTATCTCCGAGGGCGGAGTTCGTCCGGTATCAAAAGGAGCGCTTAATGGCCTGGAAAGCACCGAAAATCGTCGAAGTGCCGGTCGGCATGGAAATCAACATGTATGCGTGCGCCGCCCGAAAGTAACCGGCAGCGATCGCCAAGGTTTTAGCGAGGTGGATCTTTGGGCCTGACACGTTCCCGAACGCGGAACTGTGTCTTTGGCCCGGATCCACCTCGTAGCGTTTTGACCTTACCCGTTTGTGCCCAAGTTTTGAATTTGCCAGGAGACGGATCATGCTTCGCGTCGTCGTCCTGGGCGCCGCGGCGGGTGGCGGTGTTCCGCAGTGGAACTGCGGATGTCCGGTGTGCCGGACGGCCCGCAACGAACATCCCGAACTCCAGAGCACGCAGGCCTCGATCGCGGTCAGCGCCAATGGCGAGCACTGGTTCCTGATCAACGCCTCGCCGGATCTGCGCCAGCAATTGACCGCGACGCCGCAGCTTCATCCCAAGGCAGGCCAGCTCCGTCACAGTCCGATTGCGGGCGTCATCCTGACCAATGGCGAGATCGACGCGGTTGCAGGCCTGCTGTCGATGCGCGAGGGATCGCCCTTCATCCTCTATGCGCATGAGCGGGTGCTTGCGATCCTCAAATCCAACAGCATCTTTAATGTGCTGAGCGAAAAGAACGTGAAACGCCAGCCGATCGCGGTCGACCGGGCGTTCGAACCTGACTTGCCCGATGGCTCGCCATCCGGCATCGAAATCCTCCCCTTCGAAGTTCCCGGCAAGGGCGCCTGGTATCTCGAAGGCAAGGCGCATCCGGCCGGCGGCAGCGGTGTGGGCGATACGCTCGGGCTTCGAATCCTGGACAAAGCCAGCGGCAAATATCTCTATTTCCTTGCTGCCTGCGCGCGGGTGACCGACGATCTGAAGTCGCGGCTGAAAGGCGCCGCACTGGTGTTCTTTGACGGCACGGTGTGGCGCGACGACGAACTGGTTGCCGCGGGCCTCGGCAACAAAACCGGGCAAAGCATGGGACACATCTCGATGTCAGGCGAGAACGGCGCGATCGCAAGCCTTGAAGGACTCGACATCGGGCGCAAGATGTTTTTGCATATCAACAACTCCAACCCCGCCTTGCTGCACGGCTCGGACGAGCGCAAAACCGCCGAGCAGGCCGGCTGGCACATCCCCGCCGATGGAATGGAGATCACACTGTGAGCGTCGTGCCCGTCACCAGAATGACCGCGCTATCGATCGGCAAAGGCATTTCGCTCAATAACGCCGAGGAACTGGAGGCAACGCTGCGCCACATCGGCGCGACGCGCTATCACAACCTGCATCCGTTCCACCGGCTGCTGCATGGCGGCAAGCTCAACAAAGGCCAGGTGCAGGCCTGGGCGCTGAACCGCTATTTTTACCAGAGCACGATCCCGCTCAAGGACGCGATGGTGATCTCGCGATTCCGCGACCGCGCGACCCGCGTCGAATGGCGGCACCGGATCGAAGACCATGACGGCGATCTCGGCTCCGAAGGCGGCATCGAGCGCTGGCTCAAGCTGACCGAGGGCCTCGGGCTCGACAGCGCCTATGTGGAATCGACCGAAGGCATCCTGCCCGCGACGCGCTTTGCGGTGGAGGCCTATGTGCATTTCTGCCGCGACAAGACGCCGCTCGAGGCGATCGCCTCCTCGCTGACGGAACTGTTCGCGCCGAACCTGCATGAAGAGCGCATCTCGGGCATGCTGCAGCACTATGATTTCGTCAATCCCGACATCATGAGCTATTTCAGCCGCCGCCTGCAGCAGGCGCCGCGCGATGCCGGTTTTGCGCTCGACTACGTCAAGGCGCACGCCAGGACGCCGGCGGAACGCGAGGCGGTCTGCAACGCCCTGATCTTCAAGACCAATGTGCTATGGGTTCAGCTCGATGCGCTGTATCATGCTTATGTCGAGGGCCACATACCGCCCGGCGCGTTCGTGCCCCAAGGGGACTGAAGCCTAAGAACCGAAACCAAGAACCGGGATTTAGCGATCGATGGCTTTGGGCCGCAACATCAGTGTCAGCGAGGCGAGCCGGCCGAAATTGCCGCGGCACGCCAAGCTGAAATTCGATGAGACGCGGCAGGTCTGGGTGATCCTGGCGCCGGAGCGCGTGCTGGCGCCGGACGAAATCGCGGTCGAAGTGCTGCAGCTTTGCGACGGTGTTCGCAGCGTCTCTGCTATGATCGATCAGCTGACCGCGAAATACGCCGCGCCGCGCGAGGCAATTGCAACCGACGTCATCGCAATGCTGCAGGACCTCGCCGACAAGGGCTTTCTGACCGAAGCGCGCGAGAAGACGTCATGAGCGACATCCTCACCGACGGCAAAGCGGCAACCGCGCCCCATGACGGGCTCTCGGTGCTGGAACAGCGGCGCTCGACGGCGGAGACGTTCGGCATTCCGCTCGCGGTGCTGGCCGAGCTGACGCACCGCTGCCCGCTGCAATGCCCCTATTGCTCCAACCCGCTTGAGCTCGACCGCGGCGGCACTGAGCTGACCACCGAGGAATGGAAGAAGGTTCTGACCGAGCTCGCCGAAATCGGCGTGCTGCAGATCCATTTCTCCGGCGGCGAGCCGACCGCGCGCAAGGATCTGGTCGAACTGGTCCAGCACGCCAGCGATGTCGGGCTCTACAGCAATCTCATTACCTCGGCGGTGCTGCTGACACGCGAAAAACTGTCCGCACTGGCCGATGCCGGGCTGTGCCACGTGCAGATCAGTTTTCAGGGCAATGAGCCCATGGTGGCCGACCGCGTCGCGGGCCTGAAGAAGGCGCATGAGAAGAAGCTGGAGGTCGCGAAGTGGACGCGCGAGCTCGACCTGCCGCTGACGGTCAATGCCGTCATGCACCGGCAGAACCTGCACCAGCTTTCCGACATCATCCAGATGGCGGTCGATCTCGACGCCGACCGGCTCGAGGTCGCCAACGTGCAGTATTACGGCTGGGCACTGAAGAACCGCGCCGCCTTGATGCCGACGATGGCGCAGATCGAGGAGACCAGCCGGCTCGTCGAGGAAGCCGAAGTGCGGCTGAAGGGCATTCTCGCGATTGACTACGTCGTGCCGGATTATTACGCGTTGCGGCCGAAGAAATGCATGGGCGGCTGGGGCCGGCAATTCTTCAACATTTCACCTGCCGGCAAGATCCTGCCGTGTCACGCCGCCGAGAGCATCACCGGGCTCGAATTCCTTTCGGTGCGATCCAATCACTCGATCGCCTGGATCTGGCAGAATTCCGAAGCTTTCAACCGCTATCGCGGCACCGGCTGGATGCCTGAACCGTGCCAGAGCTGCGAGTTCAAGGAGATCGATTTCGGTGGCTGCCGCTGCCAGGCCTTTGCGCTGACCGGCGATGCCGGCAATACCGATCCGGCCTGCACGCTGTCGCCGATGCACGAGCAGATCTTCAAGCAGGCCGAGCAGGAAGCGGCCTCCGACAATAACCGTTTCCTCTATCGCAATTTCGCCGGCGGTACGCTGGAGACGGAAGGCGAGCATGGCGCCTGACGCCGACGCCGGAAAATCCGCCAAACGCGCCGATCCGTTTGCACCGCTGACCTCGGAGCAGCTCGATGTCGGCGATGGCCACGACATCTATGTCGAAAGCGTCGGCCGCATCGGCGGCATTGCGGCGGTCTATCTGCATGGCGGGCCCGGCAGCGGTTGCCAGCCCGATCACCGCCGGCTGTTCGACCCCGAGCGTTTCCACGCGGTGCTGTTCGACCAGCGCGGCGCCGGCCGCAGCCGCCCCAAGGGCAGGCGTGAAGACAATACCCTGCCGCATCTGATTGCGGACATGGAGAGGATCCGCGAGAAATTCGGCTTTGAGCGCTGGATGATCGTCGGCGGCTCCTGGGGCGCGACGCTGGCGCTGGCGTATGCGCAAGCGCATCCCGACCGCGTCACCGGCATCGTGCTGCGCGCCACCTTCCTCGGCACCCGCAAGGAGATCGAGGATGGATTCCTCGAGGTGCTGCCGCGCTTCTATCCGGCGCTGCACGCGGAGTTCCTCGACGTGTTGCCGCCAGCGGAACGCACGCACCCGATCGACGCATATTTCCGCCGCATCCTCAATCCCGATACCGCCGTGCATGGCCCGGCCGCACGGGCATGGGGCGAGACCGAACGCATCCTCTCCGAGCACACGCCCGGCCGCGCCCGGCTCGATCCGGTCAACTCGTCGCGCGCCCTGCCCGCCACGCCGTTCATGGAAGCGCATTATTTCGCCAATGACTGCTTCATGAGGCCGAGCCAGCTGATCGAAGAGGCCGGCAGGCTTGCTGACATTCCCGGCATCATCGTGCAGGGCCGTTATGATTTGCTGTGCCCGCCGGCGACCTCGCATGCGCTTGCCGCGGTGTGGCGCCAGGCCGAGGTTCGCCTGGTCGAAGGCGCCGGCCACACGCTGTACGATCCCGGCGTCCGCGACGCCGTGATGAAAGCGGTCGCGGACATGGCTTCCAAGATTACCAGATAGGGATTCCGAAATGCCGATAGCCGGAAAAGGCATGCTGCTGACGTCGATGAATATCGATGCCGCCGACGAGGCCGAATTCAATCGCTGGTACGACCGCGAACATCTCGAAGAGCGCGTCGCGATGCCCGGTTTCCTCGAAGCGCGGCGCTATGTCGCGCACGATGGCGACCCGAAGTATCTCAGCCTGTATTCCACCGAAACCATCGAGGTGCTGGACAGCCCGTTCTACCGCACTGCGCTCGCCAACCAGACCGCCTGGTCGAAGGCCAACATCGCCCGCTTCAAGAACATGATCCGGGGCGTTTCGCGTATCACCATCAGCCACGGCACCGGCCGTGGCGCCGTGCTCGGCATCATCCGGCTGCGGCCGCCCGCCGGCGGCGAGGAAAAACTACGTACCGCACTGCGGGATCAACTTGATCCCACAGGACTCGACGGCATCATCTCCATGCACCTGCTGGAGAACAATCCGACGCTGTCGAAACCGATCACTGATGACCCCGCAGCGCCCAATCCAGGCGCCGGCGACTGGTTTATGCTGATCGACGCCACCGATGTCGGCGCAGTCCCGGCGGCCGCGGCGCGCTTCAACGACAATGCCGCGATCAAGCCACTGGTGGTAACGAGCGGCGTTTACCGGCTGATGTGGGATCTGGCGAAGAGCGATCTGCCGCGCGCGTAACATTGGCGACGAAGCGGTGCTCATGCTGCACCGCCGCATAATACCAGCGAGTATTAACGTTCACGCGTGCCTGCATTGAAAGCTGGCGATCGCGCAAATTTGCCTTTGTGACTCATCTGGAATGGCTCTAAGCTCCGATAAGATAAGCCTATGATCCAATTCAAAAACCACAAGAACGCCTACTGAGCGTTCAGGCAAACAAGGCCGCGTTCGGATTGCTACGCGGAAAAGGCAGGAATGAAACCGACTGATATCTCGGCGCCGGACTACTTTCACAAAGTGGTTGATTGCCAATGGGCCTGCCCCGCTCACACGCCAGTTCCCGAATATATCCGTTTGATTGCCGAGGGGCGGTATAGCGACGCCTACATGATCAACTGGAAATCGAATGTGTTTCCCGGAATTCTGGGACGCACCTGCGATCGACCATGCGAGCCGGCCTGCCGTCGCGGCCGCGTCGAGGAAACACCCGTTGCGATCTGCCGGCTGAAGCGGGTCGCCGCCGATTTCAAGGACGACGTCAAGCACCGCATGCCGAAGGTATCGGCGAAGAACGGCAAGCGCATCGCGCTGGTCGGCGGCGGTCCCGCTTCGCTTGCGGTGGCGCGCGATCTTGCGCCGCTCGGCTATCACTGCACCGTGTTCGATGCCGACCCCAAGGCGGGCGGCATGATGCGCAGCCAGATTCCAAAGTTCCGGCTGCCGGATTCGGTGATCGACGAGGAAACCGATTACATCCTGGGCCTCGGCATCGAGTTCAAGGGCGGTCATCGCGTCGACAGCCTGAAGAAGCTGATGGCTGAAAATTATGACGCGATCTTCGTCGGTTCCGGCGCGCCGCGCGGCCGCGAGCTCGAGATCCCCGGCCGCAAGGAGGCCGCCGCCAATATCCATATCGGCATCGAATGGCTGGCTTCGGTTTCGTTCGGCCATGTCGAGAAGATCGGCCGCCGCGTGATCGTGCTCGGCGGCGGCAACACCGCGATGGATTGCTGCCGCACCGCGCGCCGCCTCGGCGGAGAAGACGTCAAGGTGATCGTGCGTTCCGGCTTCGAGGAAATGAAGGCGAGCCCCTGGGAAAAGGAAGACGCCATCCACGAGGACATTCCGATCCTCAATTTCATGGTGCCGGTGGCATTCAAGCATGTAGCCGGCAAGCTCATCGGCGTCACCTTTCAGAAGGTGAAGGCGGAATATGACGCCAAGGGCCGGCGCAACCTGGTGCCCGCGGGCGAACCGGACCAGACCATTCCCTGCGACGACGTGCTGGTCGCGGTCGGGCAGGAAAACGCTTTCCCCTGGATCGAGCGCGACTGCGGCATCGAGTTCGACAAGTGGAACATGCCGCAGGTCGATGCCAAGACTTTCGCTTCGACCAACCCGAAAGTGTTCTTCGGCGGTGACGCGGCGTTCGGCCCCAAGAACATCATCTGGGCGGTGGCGCACGGGCATGACGCCGCGCTGTCGATCCACAAGATGCTCTCCGGCGAGGACATCACCGAGCGCCCGCTTCCCGAAGTGAATGTCTCGTCGCAGAAGATGGGCATCCACGAGTGGAGCTACGACAACGACATCTCCGCCGACAAGCGCTACAAGGTGCCGCACCGCGACAAGGTGATCGCCCTCAAGGACATCCGCGCCGAGGTCGAGCTCGGCTACGACGTCAAGCTCGCGCTCGGTGAAGCGCAGCGCTGCCTGAACTGCGACATTCAGACGATTTTCAGCGCCCCCGCCTGCATCGAATGCGACGCCTGCGTCGACATCTGCCCGATGGACTGCATCACCTTCACGGAGAACGGCGAGGAAGAGGACCTGCGGACACGGCTGAAGGCGCCCTCGCCGCATCACGACCAGGCGCTCTATGTCGCCGATGGGCTCAAGACCGGGCGCGTCATGGTGAAGGACGAAGACGTCTGCCTGCATTGCGGGCTCTGCGCCGAGCGGTGTCCCACCGGAGCCTGGGACATGCAGAAGTACCTCATCGATATGACTCACGCGGGATCAACATGTCAGACCAAAGCCCGATCAGCAGCGTAAACGACTTCGTCGTCCGTTTCGCCAACGTCAACGGCTCGGGTTCGGCCAGCGCCAACGAGCTGTTCGCGCGCTCGATCCTGCGCCACGGCGTGCCGGTGAGCCCGCGCAACATCTTTCCCTCCAACATCCAGGGACTTCCGACCTGGTACGAGGTGCGGGTGACCGAGGAAGGCCATCTCGGCGCCCGCGGCGGCGTCGACATGATGGTGGCGATGAACCCGCAGACCTGGGACAAGGACGTCGGCTCGATCGAGCCCGGCGGCTATCTGTTCTACGATTCCACCAAGCCGATGCCGACGTCGAAATTCCGCGCCGACATCAACGTCATCGGCGTACCGCTGACCGCGATCACCAACTCGACCTATACCGATCCGCGCCAGCGCCAGCTGTTCAAGAACATCATCTATCTCGGCGCGATGTGCGCCCTGCTCGAAATGGACCCGAAGATCGTCGAGCAATTGATATCAGAACAGTACAAGGGCAAGGAAAAGCTGTTGTCCTCGAACGTCCACGCGCTGCATCTGGGCCGCGACTGGGCGTTGCAGAACCTGAAATGCCCGATCGGGCTGCAGGTGAAGAAAGCCGACAAGGTCGGCGACCGCATCTTCATGGAAGGCAACAGCGCGGCCGCGCTCGGCGCCGTCTATGGCGGCGCCACCGTCTGCGCCTGGTATCCGATCACGCCGTCGTCGTCGGTGGCGGAGGCCTTCACCAGCCACTGCAAGAAGCTGCGGCACGACCCCGAAACCGGCAAGGCCAAATACGCTATCGTGCAGGGCGAGGACGAGCTTGCATCGATCGGCATGGTGATCGGCGCCTCCTGGAACGGCGCGCGCGCCTTCACCGCGACTTCCGGGCCCGGCGTCTCGCTGATGACGGAATTCATCGGCCTCTCGTACTTCGCCGAAATTCCCGGCGTGATCATGAACATCCAGCGCGCCGGCCCCTCGACCGGCATGCCGACGCGCACCCAGCAATGCGACATCATCGCCTGCGCCTATGCTTCGCACGGCGACACCAAGCATATCCTGTTGTTCCCGGAAGACCCGGCGGAAGCGTTCGAATTCGCGGCGCAATCGTTCGATCTCGCCGAGCGGTTGCAGACCATGATCTTCCTGATGCTCGACCTCGACATCGGCATGAACCACCGGCTCTGCCGTCCACTGAAGTGGGACGACGCCCGGCAATATGACCGCGGCAAGGTGATGACCGCAGAGATGCTCGACGAGCCCGGCCGCGATTTCGGCCGCTATCTCGACGTCGACGGCGACGGCATTCCCTACCGCACCTATCCCGGCACGCATCCGACCAAAGGCTCGTTCTTCACCCGCGGTACCTCGCGCGACCGCTATGCGCGCTATTCGGAAGAAGGCGCCGTCTACGCCGACAACATGCAGCGGCTGATGCGCAAGTTCGAGACCGCGCAGGACATGGTGCCGCGGCCGCTGCAGGCCAACGCCGCCAAGCCGACCAAGTACGGCGTGATCTATTTCGGCTCGACCGCACCGGCGATGGACGAGGCGATCGGCCTGCTCGAGGCGCGCGGGCACCACCTCGACCGCATGCGGATTCGCGCCTTCCCGTTCCACTCCAGCGTCGCCAGCTTCATTGCCGACCATGACTTCGTTTACGTGGTCGAGCAGAACCGCGACGCCCAGCTGCGCCAGTTGATCGTGAACGAGAACGGCATCGATCCGGTGCGGCTGGTGCCGATCCTGCACTATGACGGCACTCCGATCACCGCGCGCTTCATCGCCAGCGCCATCGGCGACCATCAGGACCATCTGAAAGTGACTCCTCTCCGCAAGGCCGTGTCATGACCTACATTGCAAAACCGAAATTCCACCATCCTGGCCTGCCGAAGAACGATCTCGGCTACACCCACCGGGACTACGAGGGCAAGATTTCGACGCTGTGCGCCGGCTGCGGTCACGACTCGATCACCGCCTCGATCATCGAGGCCTGCTACGAGTTGTCGATCGAACCGCATCGCGTGGCCAAGATTTCCGGCATCGGCTGCTCCTCGAAAACGCCGGACTATTTCCTCGGCAATTCGCACGGCTTCAACTCGGTGCACGGCCGCATGCCGTCGGTCCTGACCGGCGCCAACCTCGCCAACCGCGACCTGATCTATCTCGGCGTCTCCGGCGACGGCGATTCCGCCTCGATCGGCTTCGGCCAGTTCGCCCATTCGATCCGGCGCGGCGTCAACATGACCTATATCGTCGAGAACAACGGCGTTTACGGTCTGACCAAGGGCCAGTTCTCGGCCACCGCCGACCGCGGCTCGAAATCCAAGAAGGGTGTGATGAACACCGACAACGCCATCGATCTGGTTGCGATCGCACTGCAGCTCGGCGCCAGCTTCGTGGCGCGCAGCTTCTCCGGCGACAAGACCCAGCTGGTGCCGCTGATCGCCGCCGCCATCCGTCACAAGGGCGCGTCATTCATCGACGTCATCAGCCCCTGCATCGCCTTCAACAACCACGCCGGCTCGACCAAGAGTTTTGACTACGTCCGCGAACATAACGACGCGGTCAACCGCCTCGACGTCATCACCAGCCGTGACCCCATCACCGTCGATTATGCCCCGGGCTCGGTGCAGGTGGTGGAGCAGCACGACGGCACCAGGCTGGCGCTACGCAAGATCGACGCCGATTACGACGCCAATGACCGGCTGGCGGCGATGACCTTCCTGCAGAAGCACGCCGCCAAGGGCCAGGTGGTAACCGGCTTGCTCTATGTCGATCCCGACGCCGAAGACATGCACACCCATCTCGACACCGTCGAGACGCCGCTCAATACGCTGGAAGCCAAGGAATTGTGCCCGGGCTCGTCAGCGCTGGAAAAGATCAACGCCAGCCTGCGTTAGCGCATGCAGTCGTCAGGCTGCAACGTCGATGCATCCTGCGATATGAGCTTTAGCCTCGGAAGCAGGCATCGGTTGGCGTGCCTGCTTGCGTCCAAGCAGTCATCGCGGCCGCGCTGCCGACAATAAGCCCGACCGGATTCGTTATCCACGGAATCCGACGGGCGTGCTATGGCTGCTCGACCACGCGTCGATACACTTGCCGCCGTAAATTTTTATCATTCATAGTTGAGAGATATGATGAGGCACAAACCTGCCGCGATTGCCGCGGCCCTGGCGGCAACGATCTTTTGGACCGTCGGCAGTGCAAGCGCAGCCCCCAAAAGCAAGCCGAACCAGATCAAGTACGAATATGTGTCGCCAAAGGACCCGGCACATCAGCCGATCCACGACCAAATGAAGCAGGGTCACGCACTCGAACACCTGCAGGAACTGCTTAGTCCACTCCGCCTTTCCTACCCGCTGACGCTGAAGGTCGCGGGTTGCGACGGCGCCGCAAACGCCTGGTACGACGATGAAGTCATCACCGTGTGTTACGAAATGCTGGCGAACATCCTGAAGAGCGCGCCGCCGCAAGACCTTCCCGGCGGATTATCCCGGGCCGACACTGTGCTGGGCCCAATTCTCGCGGTGTTCCTGCACGAGACCGCGCATGCGGTTTTCAACATGCTGCAAATACCCGTGCTCGGCCGCGAGGAAGATGCCGCCGATCAGTTCGCCGCCTACGTCATGCTTCGACTAAGCACGGACGAGGCCCGCAGAATGATCCTGGGCTCCGCCTATCATCATGCGATTCAGATGCCGGGACCGCATGTCACCGTTCCGATCCAATCGCTTTCAGGTGAGCATTCGACGCCGGCGCAGCGGACGTTCAACATTCTGTGCGTCGCCTATGGCGCAGACAAGACGTTGTTTGCCGACGTCGTCGAAAGGGGCTTCCTGCCCAAGGACCGGGCCGAGGTCTGCGCAAGGGAATACGATGACCTCAACTTTGCCATGACCAAGCTGATCAAGCCGCATATTGACCAGCGCCTTGCCGGAAAATTTCACGGAACCTGGGCACGAACCGTCAACGCCCGTCGCGCAAACCTGGCGCGTCGATAGGATTTGGGGACGCGGGAACAGCCGACACCTAACCCACCCCGCGGCCGACCAGCGAATTGTGCCTCGGCTCGTCAGCGCTGGAAAAGATCAACGCCGGCCTGCGGCAGAGCGGGACGTACGAAGAAAGGGTCTGCCGAGTGCACCCGACCTTATTGTGCGCGTCTCAATGCGGTTGCACTGGTAGCAACGGAAAACCTTGATGAGTGGCTTGGCCCCGATAGCGGGCAGCTTGCCTAACAGCCGCATTTCGGCGTGGCACTTTTCGCAAACTCGGATTTCCCGTATTGGCTGACCCATCTCGATAGGATGTGTACGAAACCAGTCGGAACAATGGAGTTTTGCTCCGTAAGACTACGGCAAAAGAAAAGCCGCCCTTTCCGAGAGGGCGGCGATTAATGGAGTCTTAGGCTGGTCGTGCCGATGATCGACCCTCTTGTGAACGCTCAAGGAAGAGGTTCCACCGTGCTCAAGGACGGTACTTATGCGGCATGGTTCAAGACCCCGGTAAGCCAAGGCACTGGCATCGTCCATGTTGCAAACGGCAGGATCTGGGGGCGCGACGGCGTCATGACCTACGAGGGGTCATGCGAAGTCGACGGAGACCGATTCACCGCAGTCGTCATCACAAGAAAACACACCGACGGGCTGCCAACCGTATTTGGCGATGATCAGGAACTCGAGCTTAAGCTGCAGGGAACGTGCACCGGCAAGATAGCGACCTACATCGGAACGGCGGAACAGTTCCCAGGCCTGCTCCTGGAGGGAACGCTCATTTACAACCAGCAGGCGCGCGCCCCGGAGGCGAGCGAGCCCATACCAGCATTCGATCCGCACAAACTGCCGAAGTTGCCGACGCGCGGGCGCTGATCGCTCGGGATCGCCGGAGTAGCTACGCCACCGCGGCCAGCCCGCGCGGGTTGGCGACGTATTCCTTCAGCACCTTGCCGGTCGCGTCGACCTCGACCAGCGAGACGTTGTATGTCCAGAGGTCGGCGAGGTGCTGCAGCACGCGCTTGGCGTCGGTGTCATTGAGCTGCGCGCCGTTCAACACGGTATGGCGCAGCATCAAATGACGATCGCCGGCGAGATCGACATCGACGACTTCGATATTGGCATCGATGAAGCCGACATCGTACGTCCGCGACAGCGCGCGGCGCACGCGCCGATAGCCGCGCTCGTCGTGGATCGCATCGACCTTGATGCCGGCGGTCTCCGCCGGATCATCATGCAAATGGAACATGCGGAAGTGCCGCATCAGCCGCGGTGAGAGGAACTGGCTGATGAAGCTCTCGTCGCGGTAATTGGCCCAGACATCGCGGAGCACGCCCATCGTATCGCCCTTGCCGGCGATATCCGGGAACCATTCGCGATCCTCGTCCTCGGGATTGGTCACGATGCGCTCGATATCCTGCATCATCGCAAAACCGAGCGCGTAGGGGTTGAAGCCCGAGAAATATTTACTGTCGAAGTCGGGCTGGAATACGACGTTGGTATGCGACGACAGGAATTCGAGGAAATTGCCGTCGGAGAGCCGCCCCTGCAGGTGCAGCCGGTTCATGATGCGGTAATGAACGTAGGTCGCGGTGCCCTCGTTCATGACCTTGGTCTGGCTCTGCGGGTAAAAATACTGTGCGATGTGCCGCACGATTCGCAGCAGCTCGCGCTGCCAGGGCGCCAGGCGCGGCGCGGTCTTTTCCAGGAAGTACAGGATGTTTTCCTGCGGCAGGCCGAGCAGCGCGCGGCGGCGATCGGCGCTCAGCGTTGCCACGCTCTTGACCGGTCCGGTCGGAATGGTCCGCCACAAATCATTGAACACGCTTTCTTCGTGCTGGCGGCGGTACTGGGCCCGTTTCTCCTCGACGCGCAGGTCGGGCAGCTTCTTGCCGGGATAGCGGTTGATGCCATGCGACATCAGCGCGTGCGCTGCATCGAGCGTCTGCTCGACCGCCAACCGGCCGTGGCGATCCTCGCACTGCGCGACGTAGGTCTTGGCGAACTCGAGATAATCGAGAATGCCGTCGGCATCCGTCCATTGCTTGAACAGATAATTGTTCTTGAAGAAATGATTGTGGCCGAAGGCGGCGTGCGCGATCACCAGGGTCTGCATGGTCGCGGTGTTCTCCTCCATCAAATAGGAGATGCACGGCGACGAGTTGATGACGATCTCATAGGCCAGGCCCATCAGGCCCTTGCGGTAGGACGCCTGCTGATAGGCGAAGTGCTTGCCGAACGACCAGTGCTTGTAGAACAAGGGCATGCCGACCGAGCAATAGGCGTCCAGCATCTGCTCGGCCGTGATCACCTCGATCTGGTTCGGATAGACGTTGAGCCCGAGTTCGGACTCCGCGATCTCCTCGCAGGCGTCGTGGATCCGCTGCAGCGTCGGGAAATCCCAATCGGCGCCCTGAAACAGCCGCTTGTCTGTCATGGTGCCCTTTCCTGTCTTACACGGCGCTGGAAGAGATCGTGAAACACCGGGAAGATTTCGCTGCGCTCGCAGACCTTGCGCATCGACAGCGGCGCGCCGGCGAGGCGCAGGCGCTCATACAGCGTCCATAGCGACGAATCCGGCATCTCGAAGGTCAGGCCGGCATCCTGGCCGACCTCGAGATAGGCAAAAAACTGGCTGACCGGCAGAATCTTCTCGGTCAGCAGCCGGCCCGCCACCTCGCCGTCGGACGTGGAATTGTCGCCATCGGAAGCCTGCGCGGCGTAGATATTCCAGTCCGCCGGGCGGAACCGCGAACGCACGATCTCGTGCATTTCCTGCAGTGCACTCGACACCAGCGTGCCGCCCGATGCCGGGCCATGGAAGAATGTATCCTCGTCGACCTCTTCGGCGCGGTCGGTATGGCGGATAAAGACGATCTCAACATGGCGATAGCGCCGCTTCAGGAAGACATAGAGCAGCGTGTAGAAGCGCTTGGCGAGATCCTTCATGTGCTCGGTCATCGAGCCCGAGACGTCCATCAGGCAGAACATCACGGCCTGGGCTATCGGCTTCGGCGTGGTCTCGAACCGCCGATATCGGATGTCGATCGGATCGATGAACGGGATCCGCTTGGCCTTGGCTTTCAGGGCTTCGATCTCGGCCAGCAGTTCGGCGCGGCGCGCCTCGTCGCCGCAAATCAGCAGCTCAGCTTCGAGGGCCGCGATCTCTTCCGGCTTCGGCCGCCGCAATGCCACCCGCCGCGCCATCGCGCGGCTCACGGTACGGGGAATGGAAATATTCGCCGGCGAACCTGATGTCGCATAACCGGCGCGGCGGATTCCTTCGCTCTCCACCTCGGCAAGCTTGCGCTTGGCGAGATCAGGCAATTCGAGATCGTCCAGGAACAGGTCGACGAATTCCTCGCGGCTGAGAACGAAGCGGAACGCGTCTTCGCTGTCGCCTTCACCCGCGCCGCCGGCCTTGCCGCCCGAGCCGCCCGAGCGCGGCAGCATGTCGCCTTCGATGAACTTCTTGTTTCCGGGAAGCACCATGTCGCGGGTGCCGCCTTCACGGCGGAACCGCGGCTCGTCCATGCCGTCGAGCGGTATGCTGACCACGCCGCCTTCCAGGACATCCTTGATGTCCCGGTCGTGCGAGGTCTTCTTGACCGCCTGCTGAACCAGCGCCTTCGCCCGGCGCAGGAACCGCTGACGGTTCTCGAGACTCTTGCTGCCCGGATTCAGCCGCCGGTCAACGATGTGAATAGCAACCACTTCGCATCCGCCTCAGCCGGCTTGCTTCACGCGCATGTACCATTCGACGAGCCGGCGGACCTGCCGTTCGGTGTAACCGCGGTCCACCATCCGCGCGACGAAATCGTCGTGCTTCTTCTCAGTTTCGCCGTCCTTTTTCGAGCCGAACGAAATGACGGGCAGCAGATCTTCCACTTGCGAGAATATCCGCTTTTCGATCACCTCGCGAACCTTTTCATAGCTGGTCCAGCCCGGATTCTTGCCGCCGTTCTGGGCCCGCGACCGCAGCGAGAACTTCACGACCTCGTTACGGAAGTCCTTCGGGTTGGCGATGCCCGCAGGTTTCTCGATCTTGGTCAGCTCCTGATTGAGCAATTCACGATCGAGCAATTGTCCGGTGTCGGGATCCTTGAAGTCCTGATCTTCGATCCAGGCGTCGGCGTAATCCACGTAACGGTCGAACAGGTTCTGGCCATAATCCGAATAGGATTCGAGATAGGCTTTCTGAATCTCGTTTCCGATGAACTCGGCATATCGCGGCACCAGTTCGGCCTTGATGAATTCGAGGTAACGCTTTTCGGTCTCATCAGGGAGCTGCTCGCGACGGATCGACTGTTCCAGCGCATACATCAGGTGAACGGCATCCGCGCCGACCTCCGACGTATCGTGATTGTAGGTTGCGGCGAGCACCTTGAACGCGAAGCGGGTCGAGACGCCGTCCATGCCTTCGTCGACACCGGCGGCATCCTTGTATTCCTGGACGCTGCGGGCCTTGGGATCGGACTCTTTCAGGCTTTCGCCGTCATAGACCCGCATCTTTGCAAACACGGTGGAGTTTTCGTGACGGCGCAGCCGCGACATCACCGAGAAGCGCGCCAGCGTCTCCAGCGTCGACGGCGCGCAGGGCGCGGCGGCGAGTTCAGAGCCCTGGATCAGCTTCTCGTAGATCTTCTGTTCTTCGGTGACGCGCAGGCAATACGGCACCTTGATGACGCAAATGCGGTCGATGAAGGCTTCGTTGTTCTTGTTGGTCTTGAAGCTCTGCCATTCGGACTCGTTGGAGTGCGCAAGAATGACACCGGTAAAGGGGATCGCACCGATGTTTTCGGTTCCGATGTAATTCCCTTCCTGCGTCGCCGTCAGCAGCGGATGCAGCATCTTGATCGGCGCCTTGAACATCTCGACGAATTCGAGGATGCCCTGGTTGGCGCGGTTCAAGCCGCCGGAATAGCTGTAGGCGTCGGGGTCGTTCTGGGCAAAGGTTTCCAGCTTGCGGATGTCGACCTTGCCGACCAGCGAGGAGATGTCCTGGTTGTTTTCATCACCCGGCTCGGTCTTGGCGACCGCGATCTGCCGCAGCCGCGACGGCTGGATCTTGGCGACACGGAATTGCGAGATGTCGCCGCCGAACGATTCGAGCCGCTTGTAGCACCACGGGCTCATCAAGCCGTTGAGGCGGCGGCGCGGAATGCCGTATTTTTCCTCGAGCATCGGCCCGAGTGTTTCCGGGTCAAACAGGCTGAGCGGGCTTTCAAAGACGGGACTGAGTTCGTCGCCGGCCTTCAAGACATAAATGGGGTGAACCTCCATCAACGCCTTCAGGCGTTCGGCGAGCGATGACTTGCCGCCGCCGACGGGCCCGAGCAGATAGAGGATCTGCTTGCGCTCTTCGAGGCCTTGAGCCGCGTGCCGGAAGAATCCGACGATGCGCTCGATCGTTTCCTCCATGCCATAGAAGCCGGCAAAGGCCGGATAGGTGCGCATGGTGCGGTTCAAAAAAATACGGCCAAGGCGTTGGTCCCTGGCCGTGTCGATCATCTGAGGTTCGCCAATTGCCGCGAGCAACCGTTCGGCCGCATTCGCATATTTAAGTGGATCGCTTCGACACGATTCCAGATAGTCCGCCATCGACATGTCGCTCTGACTTCTGGCTTCGAAGGAGCGAGCAAACGCGTTGAACAGAGAATCGTTGTACATAGATTCATCTCCTCATGGTTCAGCTATAACGTAGGATGCGCTGGCCAAGTTCCAAGCCCCGGCAAGCCTCCTGCGTACCCAATCGCGAATCACCAACAGCAGATGTGATATCTGACACGCGACTGACTCCCTCACGCAATGCAATAGTCATGCTAAACGACTCGGGAGCTCAAGAATGTACTGGAATCCACTGAATCTGTAACCGGAGTGCAACATGCGGCATCCGGAGAAGTACTGGTTTTTCAGGTAGATGAACGAACCTGCAGAATTCGTGCGGTTGAACACGCGCCGCCGCAATGCTTGTCGATTCATTAATGCACGCCGCGCGCGGCGTCCGTTCAGCGCGTTGGACCATAACGGGCGATCGGAAATCCAGATCACTCCAGGCTGCGTCATCCTCGGCAGATCATCTCTCTGTTCGGTGTCGTTCGACGAATCCAAACGCGCGAATTCCGCTTCTCGGGCTTATGCCACTCACCACGACGGGTGACGTTTGCGTTCTCGTCGGCATGAACGCCGTCACGGCGGCGTTCATTGCGACTGTAATCAAGTCCCGAACGCGGCGAACCGATACAAGAGGCTCGCGCGCTAGTACTTTTGGATTAGTCCGGCGCAACCAATTCGCCGGTCCTCCTGAGTGCGGCGCAAAAACGAAACCCGCGCTGCGTCCAATTGGGTCAGGCGTGCTCCAGGTCATGGTCCGAATTGGACACCGGCCGGGATTTATTGTGCAAGGCACAATGCGGGCAAATCATGGGGCGCGAATGGGCGCGTCGCTCAATATTTAGGCAAGCGGCTGCCAGCAGCACGGTTTTCCCGCCAACTGCCTGAAATTGAACGCAGCCGCGGCCGCCTGCGACCAATCAACAGATCGAAGCCGAACCTTGGCGGCGCCTGGCGCCGCACCGCTTCCGTGCGGACGGTCGGTGTGTCACGCATTTAGGGACGATCATGAAGCGTATCTTCCTGTGTACCCTCACGCTGGCCGCGATGGCCTCGCTTGCCGGCCCCGGCCATGCCCAGGACGACGTCGACAAGGCAAGAGCTGCCGCCTTCGACAACAGGATGTTCGCCGGCCCCCTCGGTCAAAAGACCTATGCCTGCTTCGTCCGCCGCTATGACGCCAACCACCTGGCGCAGCATCCCAAGCAAAAAGTCAGCGCGATGAAGCTGCTGGTCACCGCCGAAAACCCGCCGGAAGAGAAGATCACCAATTACTCCTTCCGCATCGGCGTCAAATATCGGCATCGGCCGGGCAATTTCGACTCCAGCGGCTATTGCAACCATGTCGTCGCCGAGGACAAAGGCAACGAGATCCGCTTCGGCTGCGGCATCGATTGCGACGGCGGCGGCATCGATGTCGCGATGAAGGACGACAAATCCGCCATCATCCGGCTGGAGCGGATCAGGATCTGGGAGCGCAGCAAGCCCGACGACGATGCCAGCAATGATCTGGTAGCCGGCGCCGACGACAAGATTTTCCGGGTCGATCGCGCCGATCTGCGCGAATGTGCCGAGCTGGTGACCGACCGCAAGGAACTCGCGGCGCTCAGGCATAAGTGACAGCTCAGAGGCAATCGAGTTGGAGGACGCCATGCATCGACGCAGCATCTTGTGGGCCGCGGCGTCCGCTTTCGGCGCCGCCTTTGCCGCCTCGCGCGCCAGCGCGGCCACCGAGGCGCCGCCGACGAAAAAACTGAAAGTGGTCTATCACCTCAACGACCTCGACAAGGTCAGCTCTGTCGTCGGCAACATCCAGAACCATCTCGACGGCGTCGGCGGGCCCGACAACGTCACCATCGCTCTGGTCGTTCACGGCCAGGCGCTGCGCGCGTTCCACGCGTCCGCGGCCAATCCCGATCTGACACGGCATATCGGCCAGTTCGCCAAGGCCGGAATTGAACTCGCCGTCTGCGGCAACACCATGAAATCCCAGAAAGTCGGCCTCGCCGATCTCTTGCCGGGCTTCATTTCCGCCGACCAGGGCGGCGTGGTGCGCATCGCCGAGTTGCAATCGCAGGGCTATCTCTATTTGCGACCCTGATCGCAATCTGCGATCGTGATCGCGGCGTCCGCTTTCCCGTCACAAAATTGTGCTGGATTTCGTCAACTCTCCGGGTGCTCATCCCGGGGATCGAACTGACATAAATGGCGTTATCCGACCGGATACACCCATTCCGACCGGCAGCCATTCCATCACTTGCCATCCACTTGCCATCCAATTGTTGACATTCCCGCCTCGCACCCGAAAGCTGCCGGGGAACCCGAAAACCGACGACCGGACAGAACAGGCATCATGAATCCCGTCAAAGCACTCGAAAACCACGGTCAGGCCGTCTGGCTGGATTTCCTCGCCCGCGGCTTCGTCGCCAAGGGCGATCTGAAGAATTTGATCGACACCGACGGCGTCAAAGGCGTGACATCGAACCCCGCGATCTTCGAGAAAGCCATCGGCAGTTCGGACGAATATGACGGCGCGATCGGCCAGGCGCTGAAAAAGGGCGACCGCCCGGTCGCCGACCTGTTCGAACATGTCGCCATTGAGGACATCCAGAACGCCGCTGACGTGTTGCGGCCGGTCTACGACCAGTTGAAGGGCGAGGACGGTTTCGTCAGCCTCGAGGTCTCGCCCTATCTGGCGATGGACACCAAAGGCACCATCGCCGAGGCCGAGCGGCTGTGGAAGGACGTCAAGCGCAAGAATTTGATGGTGAAGGTGCCGGCGACGCCGGAGGGCCTGCCTGCGATCGAACATCTGATCGGCGAAGGCATCAGCATCAACATCACGCTGTTGTTCTCGCAAAAGGTCTATCGCCAGGTGGCGGAAGCCTATCTCGACGGGCTGGAGAAACTCGTCGCCGGGGGTGGCGATCCCTCGCGCGTGGCCAGTGTCGCCAGCTTCTTCGTCAGCCGGATCGACAGCGCCGTCGACAAGCAGCTCGACGACAAGATCGCAAAGGCCAACGATCCCAGCGAAAAGGAGCGCCTGAGCGCGCTCAAGGGCAAGGTCGCGATCGCGAACGCCAAGATGGCCTATCAGGACTACAAGGGGCTGTTTTCGGGCGCACGCTGGGACAAGCTCAAGGCCAAGGGCGCAAAGCCGCAGCGGCTGTTGTGGGCTTCGACCGGCACCAAGAACAAAGACTATAGTGACGTGCTCTATGTCGAGGAACTGATCGGCCCCAACACCATCAACACGGTGCCGCCGGCGACGCTCGACGCGTTCCGCGATCACGGCACGCCGCGCGACAGCCTCGAGGAAAATATCGAGGACGCGCGCCGCGTGCTGGAAGAGCTGGAAAAATCCGGCATCTCGCTCGATGCGATCACCACCGAGCTGGTCAAGGATGGCGTCAAGCAATTCGCCGACGCCGCCGACAAGCTCTACGGCGCCGTCGCGCACAAGCGCGCGGCTTCGCTTGGCGGCGGGATCGACAAGCAGCACCTCGTGCTCGGCGACGGCATCAAGAAAGCCGTGCAGAAGAGCACCGAGGACTGGCGGGCGTCAGCAAAAATCCGACGGCTCTGGCACAAGGATAAATCGGTCTGGAGCAATGACGACGAGAACAAATGGCTGGGTTGGCTGAACAGCCCGGCTGCCGCTGACGTCGCCGACTATGAGGATTTTGCCAGGCGCGTGAAGGGGCAGAACTTTTCCGACGCTGTCGTGCTCGGCATGGGCGGATCGAGCCTCGGTCCGGAAGTGCTGGCGGAAACCTTCCCGAAAAAGTCGGGCTTCCCGAAACTGCACGTGCTCGACTCCACCGACCCCGCGCAGGTGCGCGCGATGGAGAAGAAGGTCGACCTGGCAAAAACCCTGTTCATCGTCTCCAGCAAATCCGGCGGCACCACCGAGCCGAATGCGATGAAGGATTATTTCTTCGATCGCGTTTCCAGGACCATCGGCGCTGACAAGGCCGGCCATCGCTTCATCGCGGTGACCGACCCCGGCTCGTCGCTGGAGAAGGTCGCGACCAAGCAGGGTTTCGCGCGCATTTTCTACGGCGATCCATCGATCGGCGGACGTTACTCGGTGCTGTCACCGTTCGGGCTGGTGCCGGCGGCTGCCGCCGGCATCGATGTCAAAAGCCTGATCAAGCACACGCTGGCGATGGTGCGCTCCTGCGGCGCCGACGTGCCGCCGCACGAAAACCCCGGCGTGCAGCTTGGGCTTGCGCTCGGGTTAGCCGGGCTCGAAGGCCGCGACAAGGTGACGATATCCTCGTCGAAGAAGATCGCCGATTTCGGCGCCTGGGCCGAGCAATTGATCGCGGAGTCCACCGGCAAGGACGGCAAGGGCCTGATCCCCATCGACGGCGAACCGCTCGCCGATCCCGCCGTTTACGGCGACGATCGCTTCTTCATCGATATCCGAACCGAGGGCGAAGACGATCCGGCGCACGACGACAAGCTCACCGCCCTCGAGGCCGCCGGGCATCCGGTGGTCCGCATCGTCATGAAATCGATCGACCATATCGGCCAGGAGTTCTTCCGCTTCGAGATGGCGACCGCAGTGGCCGGCGCTATCCTCGGCATCAACCCGTTCAACCAGCCTGATGTCGAGGCGGCCAAGATCAAGACGCGCGAACTGACCGCGGCGTTCGAGAAAACCGGCGCGCTGCCGGCGGAACAGCCGGTGGTCGCCACCGCCGAAGCCGACATCTACACCGACGAAGCCAATGCCGCCGCGCTGCGCAAGGCCGGCGCCAATGGCACTTTGGAATCCTGGATCAAGGCGCACCTCTCGCGTCCCGGCAGCGGCGACTATTTTGCGCTGCTGGCCTATATCGCGCGCGACGGCGCTTCGATCGACACGCTGCAGAAGATGCGGCTGGCGGTACGTGACGTCAGGCAGGTAGCGACCTGCGCCGAATTCGGTCCGCGCTTCCTGCATTCGACCGGCCAGGCCTACAAGGGTGGGCCCGACAGCGGCGTGTTCCTGCAGATCACCGCCGACGATGCCAAGGACCTGGCCGTGCCCGGCCAGAAGGCGAGTTTCGGCGTCGTCAAGGCAGCCCAGGCGCGCGGCGATTTCGACGTGCTGACCGAACGCGGCCGGCGCGCATTGCGGGTTCATCTCAAAGGCGACCTCAAGCCGGCGCTTGCCGCGCTGGATGCCGCGATATCCGAAGCGCTCAATTAGGGAAGTATTGGCATGCAGCTTGGCATGATCGGCCTCGGCCGGATGGGCGGCAATATCGTGCGGCGGCTGATGAGGAACGGCCACACGTCGGTGGTCTACGACAAGGACGCCAAGGCCGTTGCGGCACTGGCGGCCGAAGGCGCTGCCGGCGCCGACACGCTCGAAGCTTTCGTGGCGAAACTGGAAAAGCCGCGCACCGCCTGGGTGATGCTGCCGGCCGGCAAGATCACCGAGGCCACCATCGAAGCACTCGCAAAACTGATGGAGCCCGGTGACGTCATCATCGACGGCGGCAACACGTTCTGGCAGGACGACGTCCGCCGCGGCAAGACGCTCAGGGAGCGCGGGCTGCATTATGTCGACGTCGGCACCAGCGGCGGCGTCTGGGGCATCGAGCGCGGCTATTGCATGATGATCGGCGGCGACAAGGCCGTGGTCGACCGGCTCGATCCGATCTTCAAGACGCTGGCGCCGGGGATCGGCGACATCCCGCGCACCGGCGGACGCGACGGACGCGACCCGCGCATCGAGCAGGGCTATATCCATGCCGGTCCCAGCGGCGCCGGGCATTTCGTCAAGATGATCCATAACGGCATCGAATATGGCCTGATGCAGGCCTATGCCGAGGGTTTTGACATCCTGAAGAACGCCAATATCGAGGCGCTGCCGGCGGAGCATCGGTTTGATCTCGACATCGCCGATATCGCCGAGGTGTGGCGGCGCGGCAGCGTGATCCCCTCCTGGCTGCTCGATCTCACCTCGTCAGCGCTCGCGGAAAATCACACGCTCGACAACTATTCCGGCCATGTCGAAGATTCCGGCGAAGGCCGCTGGACCGTCAATGCCGCGATCGACGAGGCGGTGCCGGCCGAGGTGCTGACGGCGGCGCTCTATGCGCGCTTCCGCTCGCGCAAGGATCACACATTCGCGGAGAAGATCCTTTCCGCGATGCGCGCAGGCTTCGGCGGTCACAAGGAGCCGCCGAAGAAGCCGGGCTCGAAGGCTTAATGCCCATGGCGGTCGGCAAACTGGCACAGACGAAACCCGATCCCTGCTCCTTCGTCATCTTTGGCGTCACCGGCGATCTCGCGCATCGGCTGGTGATCCCTGCCCTCTACAATCTGGCGGCAGCCGATCTGCTGCCGGAAAAATTCTGCGTCGTCGGCATTGCCCGCAAGGGCATGACCAGCGACCAGTTGCGCGACAGCCTGATGAAGGGCCTGCATCAATTCGCCACGCGCCAAGTGGACGAGGAGATCGCGATGCGCCTGCTCGCATGCGTCACCTGCATCGAGGCTGACCCGCGGGATCCCGCCTCATTCGACGCCATGAGCGAGCAGCTCGACAAATTGGAAGCCGCGCGAAACACCCAAGGCAATCGCCTGTTCTATCTCGCGACGCCGCCGAGCGCCTTCCTGCCGATCAGCCGCGAACTCGGCCGCACCGGCATGCTGGTCGAGAACGGCACATGGCGTCGCCTGGTGGTCGAAAAGCCGTTCGGCACCGATCTGGCATCGGCAAGAGAGCTCAACAGCGAACTCCTGAAGCTGGTCGAAGAGCATCAGATCTACCGGATCGATCATTATCTCGGCAAGGAGACCGTCCAGAACATCCTGGTGCTGCGCTTCGCCAACGGCATGTTCGAGCCGATCTGGAACCGCAATCACATCGACCACATCCAGATCACGGTCGATGAAAAACTCGGCGTCGGTCATCGTGGCAGCTTCTATGACGCCACCGGCGCGTTGCGCGACATGGTGCCGAACCATCTGTTTCAACTGCTGTCGCTGGTCGCGATGGAGCCGCCATCGAAGTTCGACGCGCATTCGGTGCGCTCGGAAAAGGCCGACGTGCTGGCCGCGATCCAGACCCAGAGCGAGCAGGAGGCGCTGCATAATTCGGTGCGCGGGCAATATCGCGCCGGCATGGTCGGCGACACCGAGATCGAGGACTATCGCCGGACCGCCGACGTCAAACCCGCCAGCACCACGGAAACCTATGCTGCGCTGAAACTGACCATCGACAATTGGCGCTGGGCCGGCGTTCCCTTTTATCTGCGCACCGGCAAGGCGCTCGGCATCAAGCGCACCGAGATCGCCATCAAGTTCAAGCAGGCGCCATTCGCGATGTTCCGCGACACGCCGGTGGACCGGCTCTCGCAGAATTACCTGATCATCTCGACCGAACCGACCGAAGGTATCGCGCTGCAGTTCAATACCAAGGTGCCGGGCCCGACCATCAATATCGACGGCGTCGAGATGAAGTTTCGCTACAAGGATTATTTCAAGGCCGAGCCATCGACCGGCTATGAGACCCTGATCTACGACTGTATGATCGGCGACAACATCCTGTTTCAGCGCGCCGACAGCGTCGAGGCCGGCTGGCGCGCGGTGCAGCCATTTCTCGACGCCTGGAAGAACGCCGGCGGCAAGGGGCTCAAGGTCTATGAGCCCGGCAGCGAGGGTCCGGAGGAAGCCAACGATCTGCTGGAGCGAGACGGCCGCAGCTGGCGCAAGCTCAGTTAGAGATGATGTCGAACGACAATCGCCATGTGACGTCAGTTGCCGATCCAGCCGCGATGGCCGAGGCCGCCGCAGAGCGCGTCATCGCGCGGATATCGGAGAACCCCGGCCGCGTCGCGA
Organism: Bradyrhizobium sp. AUGA SZCCT0176; assembly: GCF_018130145.1. Lineage (GTDB taxonomy): Bacteria > Pseudomonadota > Alphaproteobacteria > Rhizobiales > Xanthobacteraceae > Bradyrhizobium. The sequence goes on from NZ_JAFCMB010000013.1 coordinate 154,421, forward strand.
TCTGCCTGACCGGCGGATCGAGCCCGAAACAGCTCTATCAATTGCTCGGCACCGACCCCTGGCGAAGCCGGATTCCGTGGCAACGCGTGCACTGGTTCATCGGCGACGAACGTTTCGTGCCCGCGGATGATCCCCTCAACAACATGCGCGTGGCACGGAAGACCTTTCTGGACCGATGCGCGCCGGCATCCAACATCCATCCAATCCCGACGAGTACGGCCGATCCCACCGATCCCGATCGCGGTGCGGCGCTTTACGAGGGCGAACTGAAAGCGTTCTATGGCGCAGACGACCTCGACCCTGCCCGGCCGCTGTTCGATCTCGTGCTGATGGGCGTCGGGCCCGACGGCCATACCGCGTCGCTGTTTCCCGGCGATCCCTTGCTCGACGAGGTCAGGCGTTGGGTGGTCGGCGTACACAAAGCCAATGTCGAACCGTTCGTCCCGCGCATCACGCTCACGCTGCCGACGCTGGCTTGCTGCCGCGAAATGCTGTTCGAGATCGCAGGATCAGACAAACGCGCGATCTTGACGCGGGTGTTCGCAGGCGAGAACCTGCCGGCGAGCCGCGCGCGATCCAGCGGCGAGACGACCTGGCTGGTGGATCAGGCGGCATTGCCGGAGGATTTTTGTGCGTGATGCGACAAGCCCCTGCGCGCTGGTGGTGATGGGCGTCTCCGGCTCAGGCAAGAGCACCATCGCTGAAAGCCTGGCCGCGCGGCTGGGCTGGCGCTACGAGGATGCGGACAAATTTCACCCGCCCGCCAATGTCGCGAAGATGAGCGCGGGCCAGCCGCTGACGGATGAAGACCGCTGGCCCTGGCTGCAGGCGATTGCCGACGAGATCGACCGCCTCTCGGCTGCCGGACAACGCGCTGTCGTCGCCTGTTCGGCGCTCAAGCGCAGCTACCGCGACATTCTCGTGCATGGACGCGATGATATCCGCATCGTCTTTTTGAACGGGACGCAGGACCTGATCGCGGACCGGCTCGCTGCCCGCAAGGGCCACTTCATGCCGCCGGGGCTGCTCGCCAGCCAGTTCAAGACGCTGGAGCCGCCGCAGCCAGCCGAACGTCCGATTACGGTGTCGATCGCCGCCCCGATTGAGACCATCGTCGACGACATTGTCACTCAATTGAAAGTGCCCTCATGAGCCGCATTGCGCTTGTCGTATCCGATGTCGATGGCACGCTGTTGACCAAGGACAAGATCCTCACCGATGACGCAAGGAACGCCGTCCGAGCGCTGCACGCCGCCGGCATCGGCTTCACCATCGTCTCCAGCCGCCCGACCATCGGCATGGGCTTTCTGATCGAACCACTTGCAATCACGCTGCCGGTCGGCGCCTTCAACGGCAGCTCGATCGTCAATGCGAAGTTGCAGCCGATTGAACAGCATCTGATCGCGCCAGCGGTGGCGCAACGCAGCCTCGATGTGCTCAATGAATCCGGCGTCGATATCTGGCTGTTCAGCAACGAGCGCTGGTACACGCGCAATCCCGACGGCGAATACGTTTCGCACGAAAAGCGGGCGATCAAGGCCGATCCGACCATCATCGCGGATTTCACGCCGCATTTGTCCGAAGCTTGCAAGATCGTCGGCGCCAGTTCCGACGCGGCGCTGCTCGCGCGCTGCGAAGCGGCGATGAAGCAGGCGGTGGGCGCAGAGGCCACCGCGGTTCGCTCGCAGACCTATTACCTCGACGTCACCCCCGCGGGTCACGACAAGGGCACGTTCGTCGAGAACATCGCCAAACGGCTCGGCGTTTCGACCGACGCCGTCGCCACCATCGGAGACATGCAGAACGACCTGCCGATGTTTGCCCGAAGCGGCATGTCGTTCGCGATGGGCAACGCGGCCGATGACATCAAGCAGCGCGCGACGCATGTGACCGATACGAACGAACGTGACGGTTTTGCCCGCGCGATGGAGACGATTTTGAAGCTCGGCTAGCCAACCGTTTCGTATCGTCGCTGTGAGAGTGCGAAATCAAGCACGTCTCAAGAATAAATCCATAAGTCGCCAAAGCTTTCGCCCGGCAAATCCGCTTTATTGCCTTCGTCGCCGCGGTTTTCGGGGTTGCCGATACCCCACACCATTTCCGACTCCAACGGGTGTGAATCGGCAAGCGCGAGCCGGTATTCATCCAGAGGTACGCAGGCACCCAGCCCCGCCTGCAGCCGTGCGACTGGGTGCCGGCTCGCGTGACGTCAATCCGACGAGATAGCCTACTTCGACCGCTGCATCGCCGGCTTCTCGGTCGTCTGCTTCGCCGCGCTGAGGTTATGGGCGGTGTTGATCAGCGCGATATGCGTCAACGCCTGCGGGAAATTACCGGTCTGGCGGCCAGCGCCGGTGTCGAACTCTTCGGCCAACAGGCCGACATCATTGGCAATCGCGACCACGCGCTCGAACAACGCCCGCGCCTTGTCGAGTTCTCCCGTCAGCACATAGGCATCGGCGAGCCAGAGGCTGCAGGCCAGGAATGCGCCTTCCGCCGGCTGCTGCTCGACTTCACGGGGGTCATGCCGCAACACGAAGCCGTCCCGCATCAAGTATTTCTCGATAGCGGCCAGCGTTCCCCGCACGCGGGGATCCGTTGGTTCGAGGAACCCGACCGAGGGCAACAACAGGATGCTGGCATCCAGCATTTTCGAACCGTAGGATTCGACGAACGCGTTCAGCTCGCGATCAAAGCCCTTTTCGCAGACGTCGCGATGGATGGTGTCGCGCAGTGTCCGCCACTTTTCCAGTGGCGCCTTGAAGCCGAATTTTTCGACGCTCTTGATGCCACGGTCGAAGGCGACCCAGCACATCACCTTGGACGAGACATAGTGCTTGCCGTCGCCGCGGCGCTCCCAGATGCCGTGATCCGGTTGATCCCATTGTTCGCCCAGATGCTCCAGCACCGTGCATTCCAGTGCCCAGCTTCCTTCATAGAGTTCGAGCTTGGCTATTCGCCACTGATGGAAGGCGTCGATCAGCTCGCCATAGACGTCGAGTTGCAGCTGCGCATGCGCGGCGTTGCCGACGCGGACCGGCTGCGCGCCCTCATAGCCCGGGAGCCAGCCCGCCTCCCATTCCAAGAGCCGCCGCTCGCCCATGATGCCGTACATGATCTGCATGTTGGCCGGCGATCCCGCCACCGCACGCAACAGCCAGTTGTGCCAGGCGAGGGCTTCCTCGGTATAGCCCGAGTTCATCAGCGCCAGCAGCGTAAAGGTGGCATCGCGCAGCCAGCAGAAGCGATAGTCCCAGTTGCGCCCGCCACCGAGCTTTTCCGGCAGCGAGGTGGTGGGCGCCGCGACAATACCGCCGGTCGGCGCATAGGTCAGCGCCTTTAGCGTGATCAGCGAGCGCATCACGAGATCGCGATGTTCGCCTTCGTAGCTGCAGCGGGCGCTCCATTCGCTCCAGAACGCCTCGGTTTCCTGCAAAGCGACCGCCGGATCGATCGGCGCGGGCACCGCCAGATGCGAGGGCCCGTAGGTGAGGACAAAGGGCACGGTATCGCCCTCGCCTACCTCAAACTCCGCCACCGTGGTCAGGTCCTCGCCGCGGGTCTCGACCGGCGTTCGCAGCACGGTCATGTCAGGCCCGCAAATCGCGAGCAGACCCGAGCCGTCGTCGGTTTTCCTGACCCAGGGAATATCGATGCCAAAGCCAAAGCGGATCACCAGTTGCATCCGCAGCCTGACCCGGCCGCTGACCCCGCGCACCAGCCGCACCACGTCGGACGCATTGCCGCGCGGCGGCATGAAATCGATCAGGTCGATCACGCCATTGGCGGTCTCAAACCGCGTCTCCAGGATCAGCGTGTTGCCCCGGTAGCGGCGTGACGTGTTGGTGATCTCTTCTGCGGGCGCGATCAGCCAGCGGCCATGCTTGTGGCTGCCGAGCAGCGCGGCAAAGCAGGCGTCGGAATCGAACGCCGGCCAACACAGCCAGTCGATCGAGCCGTCACGACCTACCAGCGCCGCGGTCTCGCAATCGCCGATCAATCCGTAGTCTTCTATCCTGCACGACAAGGCTTGCTACCACCTGGATCGGACCTATCCGCGCGACCGCTCGCGTGTCGCGGCCTTCAGCGCGGCAACGTCGATCGTGGACGCGATCTGCTCGAGCGGCACCGGCAGCCGGCGGCGCCAGTTCGGGTGTTCGTCGACCGTGCCGGGAATATTGGGCTGGTCCACCAGACCCAAAAAATCCTCCAGCGCGATCGCGAGCAGCCGTGATGGCGTCCGCGCGAGGAAATTTGCCACCGAGTAGAGGTCGTTCTTGTCGATGCCGTTGTGGCGCAGCACGTCGTCCAGCATCGCCAGCGCATGCCATCGCGCATCATCGCTTTCGCCGGGATCGATGCCGAGCGCACGCTTGGTCTTGAGGTCGCCGAACGAGCGCCAGCCGGCATAGGTCGACAGATCGTGGGTATTGAAGGTGACGAGCGCGTTGGCGAGGTAATGATCGAGGCTTTTGAACGCGCCGTGATCGTCGCGCTCGAACATCATCACCAGATAGGACCAGATGCCCCACCCGGCAATCTGGTCGCGAAAACCCTCCGGCACGGTGCCGAGGTCTTCACCGATCACGACGCAGCGCTGCGCGATGCTTTCCTGCGCGGTTGCGGCCAGTAACGCCTCGAACGGCATCGGCACATAGACGCCGTCGGCGGCGCTGAAGCCTTGCGGCACCAGATAAAGCCGCTTCAAACCCAATACATGGTCGAGCCGGATCGCGCCGGCGTGCCGCATCGAGGCGCGCAGCATTTCGCGATAGGGCGCGAACGATTGGAGCTCCAGCCCGGTCGCGTTGAAGCCGGCAAGGCCCCAGCTCTGGCCGGCGGTGTTGAGCGGATCGGGCGGCGCGCCGACGCCGAGATGCCGCGAGATCGCCACCTGTTCGTTCCACGCATCGAAACCGTCGGCTTGCACGCCGACGGCGACGTCGAGATAGAGCCCTACCCTCATGCCGAGCTCAAGCGCGCGGTCTTTCGCAGCCGCTAATTGCCGATCGGCCGTCCATTGCACGAATTCGACAAACGCGATTTCGGCCGCGTCCGGACCCTTGCGCAGCTCAGCGCATTTGGCGTCGTCCGGTTGCCGCCATTCGTCCGGCCATTCCCACCAGGGCTTTTTGAATTTGTGCCGGAGCGTCTCGAAGCAGGCGAAGTGCGACAATAGCGAGCCGCGCTCGGCGCGAAATTTTTCGAACTCCTGCCTGCGCCCTTGTGTCGCATCGGCTTCGAAGGCGGCGAATGCCGATCGCAGTGCGCGCCATTTCAATCCGGCGACAGCGACATAGTCGATCATTTCGCCTTCTCTGGCCCGCGCCAGCGCATCCCTTGTCCCGGCGTCGATGCGGAATTCCGGGATGTTCTCGACATCGACATAGAGCGGGTTGAGAAACAGCCGGCTGTTCGGCGAATACGGACTGCAATCACCGGGACGATCGTCGAACAGGGCATGCAGCGGATTGAGGCCGACGCCATCGGCGCCCAGATGGTTCGCGAGTTCGATCAGACCCTTTAGATCGGTGAAGTCGCCGATCCCCCAGTTGCGCGCCGAGCGGACGCCGTAAAGCTGGACCGCGAGCAGCCAACAGCGGTCGAAATCGCCGCCAAAAGCCCTTGGCGGCGCCGATAGCAGCGGCACGTCTTCGGTGGTGGATGCGGCATCGGTCAGCTGCAGCCGATGGACCCCCAGCGGCAGATCCAGCGGCCAGGCAATGACGCGATCGACGGCCTCGCCTTCCGCGATAACCTTGTGATCGGCCACGATTTTCCATCGGACCGGAAGCCTTGCGGCAGCCGAAAGCCCGGTCCGCGCAGGCAGCCCGGACCGCACCACGACCGGGCCGCCGATGAACGGGCCCGGGGTCTGCGGCGGCAAGGCATCGAGGATAATTTTGAGGGCGGCCGTATCAGTCACACGGCGGTGACCCTGACCGTCCACGAATTCGGTCTGGATTCCCTGGCTGTTAGCTTGAGCGAAAAGGTCCATTCGGCACGCGGTTTGCACGCAAACGTCTCAGAGGCGTCGCGAAATTGTCCAAATACAGGAAGGGGATAGACGGTGTCTAACGCTCAGCCCCTTGATCGGTTCCAGGGGAACCAAAGTCGGCCGAGCGGCTTTTTACATATGTTCGGAACGTCTCCTTTCTCGCAAGTGAAACGGGGGCGTCGTTTCCATGGCTATGGCATCACCGTGAACAAAAAAGTCCAAACCGGCGAAAGCTCCAAGGCCGGCGTCTCCTACCGATTCGATGCTGCCGATCCGCTGAATGACGGCGGCAGCTTTGCGATCGATGCAAGCGAGGTGCCAGCCGTCGAGTCCAGCGACGATGAGCTTTGGTACAAGGATGCCATTATCTATCAGCTCCACGTCAAGGCCTTTGCCGACAGCAACAATGACGGCATCGGCGATTTCGCAGGACTGACGGAGAAGCTGGGTTACCTGCAGGACCTCGGCGTCACCACGCTTTGGCTGTTGCCGTTCTACCCCTCACCCGGGCGTGATGACGGCTACGACATCGCCGACTATGGCGACATCAATCCCGATTTCGGGACGATGAAGGATTTCCGGCGCTTCATCCAGGAAGCCAAGCGGCGCGGCCTGCGCGTCATCACCGAGCTCGTCGTCAATCACACCTCCGACCAGCACGACTGGTTCAAGCGCGCCCGGCGCAGCGGCCCGGATTCGAGCGCGCGCAACTGGTATGTCTGGAGCGATACCGACCAGAAATACCAGGGCACGCGGATCATCTTCACCGATACCGAGAAGTCGAACTGGACCTGGGACCCGGAAGCCGGCCAGTTCTACTGGCATCGCTTCTTCGCGCACCAGCCGGATCTCAATTTCGACAATCCGCGCGTGGTCAGTGCGCTGGTAAAGGTGATGAAGCGCTGGCTCGATACCGGCGTCGACGGTTTCCGCCTCGATGCCATTCCTTATCTGTGCGAGCGCGACGGCACCAACAACGAGAACCTGCCCGAGACCCACGCCATCATCAAGCGGCTGCGCACCGAGCTCGACGCCTATGCCAAAGGCAAGGTGTTGCTGGCGGAGGCCAACCAATGGCCCGAGGACGTGCAGGAATATTTCGGCCGCAGCGATGAATGCCACATGGCCTATCACTTCCCGCTGATGCCGCGCATCTACATGGCGATCGCCCAGGAAGACCGCTTTCCGATCACCGACATCCTGCGGCAGACACCTGACATTCCGAGCAATTGCCAATGGGCGCTGTTCCTGCGCAACCATGACGAGCTGACGCTGGAAATGGTCACCGACGTCGAGCGCGATTACCTGTGGTCGACCTACGCCAACGACCCCCGCGCCCGCATCAATGTCGGCATCCGCCGGCGCCTGGCGCCGCTGATGGACAATGACCGGCGCAAGATCGAGCTGATGAACTCGCTGCTGCTGTCGTTCCCGGGCACGCCGATCATTTATTACGGCGACGAAATCGGCATGGGCGACAACATCTATCTCGGCGATCGCAACGGCGTGCGCACGCCGATGCAATGGACGCCGGACCGCAATGGCGGGTTCTCGCGCGCCGATCCGGCGCGGCTTTATGCGCCCACCATCATGGATCCCGTCTACGGTTATGAATCCGTCAACGTCGAGGCGCAGTCGCGCAGCCTGTCGTCGCTGCTGTCAGCCACCAAACGGCTGATCGCGGTCCGCAAATCGACACTGGCTTTCGGCCGCGGCACCATGACGTTCATCCGCCCGGAAAACCGCTCGGTGCTGTGCTATGTGCGCCAGTACGAGGACGAGGCCATTCTCTGCGTCGCCAATTTGTCGCGCTCCGCACAGGCCACCGAACTCGATCTCTCCCCGTGGAAGGACCGGATTCCCCTGGAGATGCTCGGCCGCACGCGCTTCCCCGCGATCGGCGAACTGCCCTACATGATCACGCTGGCGCCGTACGGCTTCTACTGGTTCGAGCTGCAGGAGCGCGACAAGTCCGAGCCGGTGGTGCAGCGGGCGGTGCCCGAATTCGAAACGCTGGTGGTGCCGCTGGGCGCGACCTGGGTATCTCTGGCGCGCACCCGCGGCGTGTTCGAACGCGACGTGCTGCCCGGGCATCTGGCGCGGACGCGCTGGTACCCGGAGCGATCGGCCAAGGCCATCCAGCCGACGCTGATTTCGGCGATCCCGTTCTGCGATATCGGCGATAACAGGCCATGGCTCGCCTTCTTCAAGTCGACGCAACGCGGCGTCACCACGCGCTACGTGCTGCCGTTGCAGATCGAATGGGTGCGCTTCGACCGCGAGCGCTATAACCCGCGCGCGCTGGCCGCCGTGCGTCAGGGCGCCCGTGAAGGAACATTGCTCGACGTCGCCAACGACCAGATTTTCATCGCGATCTTGCTGCGAAACCTCAAGGAGTCGCTACTCGTCGACGAAAGCGAGCAGGGTTTGAAGCTGGAATTCCGGCCGACCAGCCGTTTCTCCGATAAGGCGATCAAGCAGCCCGAACACATCCGCACGATCGAGACCGAGCGGGTCGACAGTACTGCGCAGGTGGATGACGATTACGTCGTCAAGATCTACCGCACGCTGCAGGCCGGCATCAGTCCCGAGATCGAGATGGGCCGTTTTCTGACCGAGATCGCCGGCTATGCCAACACGCCGGCGCTGCTCGGCAGCGTCGAACTGATTGACGGCGACGAACGAAACGCTATCGGCGTCCTGCATGCTTTCGTCGCCAACCAGGGCGACGCCTGGACCGTGACCGCGGCCTATCTCGACCGCTTCGTCGACGAGCAGCGCCTGCTGGCGGCAAGCGAGCGTGTCAGGGAAAGCGAGGATCAGGTCTCTTTTCTGCGCTACATGTCGCAGGCCGGCCGGCGCGTCGCCGAGATGCATGTCGCACTGGCAAGCAATAATGAGCTTCCCGACTTCGTGCCGGAGCCCATCAAGCACGAGGATGTCCAGCGCTGGTTCGGCGACACCCTGGCCCGCGTCGAGCGCGTCTTCGACACGCTGAAGCAGCGACGCGATACGCTGAAAGAGGCGGATCGTCCGCTGGTCGATCAGCTATTGGCCCAGCAATCCGGCCTGCCCGATCGGCTGAAGGCGCTGTTGCCGCAAGAAAACGCCGGGCTCAATATCCGCCATCACGGCGACTTCCATCTTGGCCAGCTGCTGATCGTCAAGGACGACATCTTCATCGTCGATTTCGACGGCGATCCGCGGCGCTCCATCGCCGAGCGTCGGCGCAAGGCGCCCGCGGCGCGCGACGTCGCCAGCATGATCCGTTCGATCGATTATTCGACGACTGCTGCCCTTGAGCGGGCGCTCAAGGTGGCCCACGATGAAAACGGCAGGCTCGGGGCTGCGCTCGCGGAGTGGCGCAATCGGGCGACCGCCGCGTTCCTGGCCGCCTATCGCGAAGCCATGGTTAACAAGCGCCTTTGGCCAGCCGACCCTGAAGCTGCCGAGTCGATGCTCAACTTCTTCCTGCTGGAGAAGGCATGCTACGAGATCGAATATGAACTATCCTACCGGCCGGATTGGCTACGAACGGCCTTGACCGGAATGCTCCGTATTTTGCCGCAACAGTCGCTTGAGGCCTTATGACCAAGCTACCCGCCGAGGCCTATGCGATCATCCAGGGCAATCACACCGACCCCTTCCATTATCTCGGTCTCCATACCGAGGGCGACCGCAAGATCGTTCGTGCGTTCCTGCCGGAGGCCTCCAATGTCGAGGCAATCGGAGAACATGGTGAACGGGCGCCGCTGGCGCGGATCCATGATGCCGGGCTATTTGCCGGTGCGCTGCCGAACGGCTCTACGCGCTATCAATTGCGCGCCCGGTTCGGCGACAAACTGGTCGAACTCGACGACCCCTACCGTTTTCCGCCCGTCCTGAGCGACTTCGACCTTTACCTGCTCGGCGAAGGCACCCATCAGCGCATCTACGACAAGCTCGGCGCCCATCCGATGACGCTGGAAGGCGTCGAGGGCGTGGCCTTTGTCGTGCTGGCGCCGAACGCCCGCGGCGTCAGCGTGGTCGGCGATTTCAACTACTGGAATCCGCGCCGGCACCCGATGCGGGTGCGCGGCGTCGGCTATTGGGAGCTGTTCATTCCCCACGCCAGCGTCGGCGACCACTACAAGTTCGACATCATCGAACCCAACGGACAGCATTTGCCGCTGAAGTCCGATCCGGTCGCCTTTGCCGCCGAAGTGCGTCCCAAGACCGCCTCGATCGTTTTCGACCAGGCCAATCTGCCGCGTCCGCGCCCGGCACCGGTTGGCATGAATGCGTTGAACGTGCCGATGTCGATTTACGAGGTTCATCTCGGTTCATGGCGGCGCAAGGGCAGCAACGATTGGCTGACCTACCGCGAACTCGCCGAGCAGCTTCCGGCCTATGTCAGGAATCTCGGATTTACCCATGTAGAACTTCTACCCATCAGCGAACATCCGTTCGACGGCTCGTGGGGCTATCAGCCGACCGGCATGTTCGCACCGACCAGCCGGTTCGGCACGCCGGAGGATTTTGCCGCGCTGGTCGATGCCTTCCATCGCGAGGGCATTGCCGTGCTGCTGGACTGGGTGCCCGGACACTTCCCCGACGATCCCCATGGCCTCGGCCATTTCGACGGCACCGCATTGTACGAGCACGCCAACCCCTTGCAGGGCCGCCATCTCGACTGGGGCACGCTGATCTACAATTACGGCCGCACCGAAGTGGTGAATTTCCTGGTGTCGAACGCGCTGTTCTGGCTGGAACGCTACGCCATCGACGGGCTGCGCGTCGATGCGGTCGCCTCGATGCTCTATCTCGACTACTCCAGGCCCGCCGGCGAATGGATTCCGAACCAGCTTGGCGGGCGGGAAAATCTCGAAGCCATCGGCTTTCTGCGCCGCTTCAACACCGAAGTGTTCGGACGCTTCCCGGACGCCACCACCGCGGCGGAGGAATCCACCGCATGGCCGCAAGTCTCCCGCCCGGTCGAATATGGCGGGCTTGGCTTCGGCTACAAGTGGAACATGGGCTGGATGCACGACACGCTGAAATATATCGGCAAGGATCCGATCCACCGCAAATTCCATCACGGCGACATCCTGTTCGGCCTGCAATATGCGTTCTCGGAAAACTTCATCCTGCCGCTGTCGCATGACGAAGTCGTGCACGGCAAACGCTCGATCCTGGGACGGATGCCCGGCGACGACTGGCAGCGTTTTGCGAATTTGCGCGCCTATTACAGCTTCATGTTCGGCCATCCCGGCAAGAAGCTGATGTTCATGGGCTGCGAATTCGGCCAGGAGCGCGAGTGGGATCACGATCACTCGCTGGATTGGCACCTGCTGCAACAGCCAAGGCATGCCGGCATCCACAGCCTGGTCCGCGACCTCAACCACCTCTATCGCACGGTGCCGGCGCTGCACGAGCTGGATTGCAGCCAGCCGGGCTTCGAATGGGTCATCACCCATGATTCCGGCGGCAACGTCTTTGCCTGGGTCCGCAAGGGCCTTGATCCGCGAGCGCGCTGCCTCGTGGTCGTGAACTTCTCGCCCAACGTCTACTACGATTACCGGGTACGTGTGCCGTTTGCCGGCAAATGGAAAGAAGTGTTCAATTCGGACTCCGCGCATTATGGCGGCAGCAATGTCGGCAATATCGGCGAGGTCCGGACGCTGGAGGGCAACATCCCCGAACTCAACCTGACCATTCCGCCGCTGGCCGCGATCTTTCTCGTACCGGAAAGCTGACGCATGCGCCTGACCGCGGGAACGCCCTCACGTCTCGGCGCAAGCTGGGACGGAAGAGGCACCAATTTTGCGCTGTTCTCGGCCAACGCAGAGAAGGTCGAGCTTTGCCTGTTCGACGGCCAGGGCCGCCGCGAGCTCGAGCGCATTGAATTGCCCGAACGAACCGAGGATGTCTGGCACGGCTATCTCAACGACGTCTCGCCCGGGCAGCTCTACGGCTATCGGGTCCACGGGCCCTACCATCCCGAGCACGGGCACCGCTTCAACGCCAACAAGCTGCTGCTCGATCCCTATGCAAGGCGGCTGGCCGGCCGGCTGGTCTGGAGCGACGCGCATTTCGGCTATCGGGCCGGCAGTTCGCGCGAGGATCTCTCCTTCGACCGGCGCGACAACGCCCGCGGCATGCCCAAAGCGGTCGTGGTCGACGAGACCTTCAATTGGGGCCGCCGCGAGATGCGCCCCAACATTTCCTGGGAAGACACCATCATCTACGAGGCCCACGTCAAGGGCCTGACGCAGAAGCGCGACGACGTGCCGCCGGGCCTGCGCGGCACCTATAGCGGGCTCGCCTCGCCTGCGATGATCGATCACCTCAAGCGCCTTGGCGTCACCACCATCGACTTGCTGCCGGTCCACGGGCTGATCGACGACCGCGTGCTGGTCGAAAAGAAGCTGGTCAACTACTGGGGCTACAACACACTGGCGTTCTTCGCGCCCGAAGGGCGCTACGCGCAGGACAATCCGCTCGATGCGTTCCGCACCACGGTGGCGCGGCTGCACGATGCCGGCATCGAGGTGATGCTCGACGTCGTCTACAATCACACCGCCGAAGGCAATCATCTCGGCCCGACGCTGTCGTTTCGCGGCATCGACAACGCGTCCTATTACTGGCTCAAGCCGGACAATCGGCGCTTCTATGACGACTTCACCGGCTGCGGCAGTTCGGTCAATCTGACCCATCCGCGCGTGCTGCAAATGGTGATGGATTCACTGCGCTATTGGGTCGAGGTCTGCCACGTCGACGGCTTCCGCTTCGATCTCGCCACCACGCTGGCGCGCGGGCCGAACGGTTACGACCGCAACGCCGCCTTCCTCACCGCCGTGCGGCAGGATCCGGTGCTGGCAACCGTCAAACTGGTCGCCGAACCCTGGGATCTCGGTTTGGGCGGCTATCAGGTCGGCGCGTTCCCGTCGCAATGGTCGGAATGGAACGACCGATATCGCAGCGCGATGCGGCGCTACTGGAGCGGCGAAGGCAGCCTGATCGGCGAAATATCGAGCCGCATGACCGCTTCCTCCGACCTGTTTCACCATGACAATCGCGCCCCGCGCGCCGGCATCAATCACATCACCGTTCATGACGGCTTCACGCTGGCGGATCTGTTCAGCTACAACGAGAAGCACAACGAGGCCAATGGCGAAGACAACCGCGACGGCTCCAGCCACAACGACAGCAACAATTGCGGGCATGAAGGCCCTACCGATGACGCTGCGATCATTGCGTTACGCCGCCAGCTCCGCAAGAACCAGCTGGCGTGCCTGATGCTCGCGCAGGGTACGCCGCTGATGCTGGCCGGCGATGAAGTCGGCAACTCGCAAAGCGGCAACAACAACGCTTATTGCCAGGACAACGAGATCGGCTGGGTTGGTTGGGAAAACCTCGGCAAGGAAGGCGAGGACCTCACCGATTTCATCGGCCATTTGACCGGCCTGCGCCGGCGGTTCGGCCAGATCCGCTGCCAGCGCTGGCTCGACGGCCGTCGCGCCGACGGCTCCTACGGCGTGCTGTGGCTGACGCCGGCGGCCGAGGAAATGAAGGAATCCGACTGGAAGTTTCCGGAAGGACGATTCCTCGCCTATGTGCTCGGACCGATGGAACAAGGACAAGCGCCGATCTTTATCGTTCTGAACGCCGCCCCCGAAGAGATCGCATTCAAATTGCCCAAGATGAGCAACTACAAGAGTTGGCAGCGGGTGCTGAATACCACCGAAAACGCACAAGCGACGGCCGACTTCGCCGCGGGCGCCAACCTGAAGGCGCCGCCGCGCTCGGTGCTCGCCTTTGCGGGCTCAGCATGAATGACCGACAATTTGGCCCAAAGCTGACGAAAGACGGCGCGCGCTTTCGCCTGTGGGCGCCGGCGGCCAAGCGCGTCGATCTGCTGCTGCAACAACCCCATGCGATGCAGGGCGGCGACGGTGGATGGTTTTCCACCAATATCCCGGGCGCGAAATCGGGCGCCCGCTACAAATTCCGCATCGACGACGAGATCGATATCCCCGACCCCGCGGCCGATTTTCAGCCCGAGGACGTCTTCGGTCCGAGCGAGGTGATCGACCACGCCGCCTTTCCGTGGCGCACGACGGAGTGGCGCGGGCGGCCCTGGCAGGAAGCCGTCATCCTCGAGGCTCATGTCGGAACCTTCACGCCGGACGGCAGCTATCGCGCCATGATCGGGAGGCTCGATCATCTCGTGCAGACCGGCATCACCGCGCTGGAATTGCTGCCGCTGGCGGACTTCGCCGGCAGCCGCAACTGGGGGTATGACGGCGTGCTGTGGTATGCGCCCGACAGCGCCTATGGCCGGCCTGAGGATCTCAAGGCGCTGATCGACGAGGCGCATCTGCGCGGCCTGATGGTGTTTCTCGACGTGGTCTATAACCATTTCGGCCCCGAGGGAAATTATCTCGGCCGTTACGCGCCGGGGTTCTTTACGGAGGCCCACACCCCGTGGGGCAGTGCGATCGATTACCGCGTGCCGCAAGTGCGCGCCTTCGCGATCGAGAATGCGCTGCATTGGCTGCGCGATTATCGCTTCGACGGATTGCGGCTGGATGCGGTGAACAGCATCGTCGAACCGGGTGGGCTCTCGCTGCTGCACGATCTCAGCATGGCTGTGGGCCAGCTCGCCGCGGCAACCGGTCGGCACATTCATCTGGTGCTGGAAAACGGCGACAACCGCGCCAGCATACTGGACGCTGCGCAGGACCTGCCGCGCGGCAAATATCGCGCGCAGTGGAACGATGATTATCATCACGCCTGGCGCGTGCTGATGACCCGCGAAAAGCAGGGCTATTATTGCGACTATCAGCGTTCGCCGCTGGGCGACATCACCAGATCGCTATCCTCAGGGTTTGTCTACCAGGGTGAAATTTCGGAATTTCGCGGCGGCAGGCGCGGCGAACCGAGCGGCAAGCTCGCACCGACGGCTTTCATCAATTTCCTGCAGAACCACGACCAGGTCGGCAACCGCGCCTTTGGCGACCGGCTCGAAGGCGTAGCGCGTCCGGAAGCCATCGAAGCGGCCCTCGCCGTCATGCTGTTGGCCCCTGCGATCCCGATGCTGTTCATGGGGGAGGAATGGGGCTCGAAAACTCCCTTCCCATTCTTCTGTGATTTCAAGGGCGATCTTGCGGACGCGGTCCGCAAGGGCCGCCGCAGCGAATACGCCTGGGCCTACGCCGAATATGGCGACGAGGTCCCCGACGCGTTGGCGCCATCCACCTTCCAATCGGCTGTGCTCGACTGGAATGAACGTGCCGAGCCGGCGGCACAACGACGGCAGTCAACCGTGCAGCAGATGCTGGCGATCCGCAGGCGAGAGATCGTCCCTCGCCTCGCAGGCGCGGCGTTCGGCGAAGCAAAGGCCGCCGGCAATGGCCTGCTGACGGCCAGTTGGCGCATGGGCGATGGCGCCACGCTTCGTCTGCTCGCCAACCTGTCAGACCTGGAGATCGCCAATACTTCAGGTGAATTCAAGGGAACCCTGATCTGGGGCAGCGAGTTGGGAGAGCGCGTCCCGCCATGGTCGGTGCACTGGCGCATCGGATAGGAAAATGCCCCCGGCGATCCCGATCGCGACCTACCGCCTGCAGCTTTCGGCGGATTTCGATTTCGACGCGGCCGCTTCCGTCGTCCCGTATCTTGCGGCGCTCGGGATCACGCATCTCTACGCTTCGCCCTTCATGACGGCGCGCAAGGGCAGCACGCACGGCTACGACATCACCGATCACACAAGGTTCAATCCCGAGCTCGGCGGCGAAGCCGGCTTCGAACGGTTGAGTGCGGCGCTGCGGAAATACGATCTCGGATTGATCCTCGACTTCGTGCCCAACCATGTCGGCGTGCACTTTGCGGACAATCCGTGGTGGCTCGACGTGCTGGAATGGGGCCAAGCCTCGCCGCACGCGGCATCCTTCGATATTGACTGGGAACTGCTGCCGTATCGCGCGCGCGGCGGCGTGCTGCTGCCGATCATCGGTTCATCCTACGGTCAGGCGCTGGAAAGCGGCGAGATCGAACTGCGCTACGATGCCAACGAAGGCAGCTTTTCGGCATGGTATTTCGAGCATCGGCTGCCGATCGCACCCGAGCGCTACAGCGAAATCCTGCGAACCGTCGTCAGAGAAGCAGGCGCCGAAGATCGTCCAGCCGGCAAGGACATCCTCGCCCTCGCCGCACGCTACCACGGGCTGCGCCGCCCCAACCGGAAGGAAGCCCCGGCGTTCAAGGCGGAGTTGCGGGCGATCGCCGGAAGCACTGCGGCCATCACGCACGGGATCGACGCCTATCGCGCCGGACCGGATCGTCCCGCTCAGACGCTGGCGCTGCACCACCTTCTCGAACGCCAGCATTACAAGCTCGGTCACTGGCGGCTTGCCTCCAGCGACATCAACTACCGCCGCTTCTTCGACGTCAATTCGCTCGCGGGATTGCGCGTCGAGGACGCCGGCACCTTTGAGGCCATCCATCAACTCGTCAGACGGCTGATCACGGAAGGAAAGCTGCAGGGCCTGCGGCTCGACCATATCGACGGCCTGCGCGATCCCGTCCAATATTTTCAGCGCCTGCGCCGCCTGATCCGCGGCGCGCAGGGCAGCAAGCCATTTTACATGGTGATCGAGAAGATTCTCGGCGAAGACGAGAAGTTGCCCTCCTTCATCGGGGTTCACGGTACCACCGGCTACGAGTGGATGAACACGATTACGCAAGCGCTGGTCGACGGCAATGGTCTCGAACCGCTCAGCGAAATCTTTCGCCAGATCAGCAGCCAGTCGCCGAAACTCGAGCCGATCCTGAAGGAGGCCAAGCGCCGGGTGCTCGAAACCCTGCTGACCAGCGAATTCACGGTGCTGACGCGCCTCCTGGCGCGCATCGCCAGCGGACACTACTCGACACGGGACTATTCCGCCGACAGCCTGCGACAGGCGCTGGAACTCTACGTGCTGCATTTCCCGGTCTACCGGACCTATTTGACGTCGTCGGGTCCGAACGCCCATGACCGTGCGCTGATCTCGCAGACCCTCCAGAAGGCACGCGCCGACTGGTTCGCGGCCGATGACGGCATTTTCGAATTCCTGCGCGACACCCTGACCATGGACCTGCTCAAGCCCGGCCGGCCGCCACACAGCGCGCCGCGCGTGCGGCGATTTGCGCTGAAGGTGCAGCAATTCACCGGGCCGATGATGGCCAAATCGCTCGAGGACACCACGTTCTATCGCTACCACCGCCTGCTCGCACTCAACGAGGTCGGCGGCGACCCATCTGCCAGGGCGCTCTCCGTCGACGATTTTCATCAGGTCATGCAGACGCGCGCCGGGGAATGGCCGCATGGCATGACCGCGACCGCAACGCATGACACCAAGCGGGGCGAGGACGCCCGCGCCCGGATCATGGCGCTGTCCGAGATCCATGGCGAGTGGACCAGCGCCGTGGCGCGGTGGAAGGTTCTCAACGCGCCCCATCTGGTCATCGACGGCGAGATGCGGGCGCCGTCGGCGACATTCGAATACATGCTCTATCAGGTCCTGCTGGGCGCCTGGCAGCCGGACGACGAGGGGTTCCTGGAGCGGATGCAGGCCTATGCGCTGAAGGCGGCGCGCGAGGGCAAGGAAGAGACCAGCTGGCTCAATCCGCACGCGGCTTATGAAGCGGGACTGAAGACCTTCATCGCGCGCATTCTGGACCGCTCCATTTCCGCCGAGTTTCTGGACGCGCTTGATGCGCTGGCGCGGCGCGTATCGCTATTAGGCGCCTTGAACTCACTGAGCCAGATCACGTTGAAGGCAACGATGCCGGGCGTCCCCGATTTCTATCAGGGTACCGAGCTTTGGGATTTCTCGCTCGTCGATCCCGACAACCGGCGGCCAGTCGACTTTGCCAAACGTGCCCACCTGCTCGCTTCACTGCAGACACCGGACTGGGACCAGCTGGTGCAGGATTGGCCGAGCGGCAAGTTGAAACTGGCCTGGACGCGGCATCTCCTCAAATTGCGCACTGGGCTCGCCGATGTCTTCACCAACGGCGATTATCAGCCACTGGATATCAGCGGACCTCATCGCGACCACTTTATCGCCTTTGCCCGCCGTCGCGGCCGCGAGGCCGCAATCGTCGTCGTCACGAAATCGTCCGCCGCGTTCTCCGAGAGTGGCCGGGCGTGGCCCCGCGCCGAAAGCCATGATGCCACCCTCGACGTCACCGGTTATTCGGCGGAAGGCTTTGCCGACGCCGATGCCTCACAATTGCGGTTGTCCGACCTGTTGGCGCACCTGCCTGTGGCCGTGCTGAAGGCCAGATATCACGGCGCGGCGCAGCGTGCGCCAAAGCGCAGGCGCTTGATACCAACGCCCTAGTTCTTCTTGGTCAACAACAGATTGCCGCGACTCCGGATCGCGGCCTGGGCCACTTCGGCGAAGCGCTGCAGCAGCCACGGCAACACGACCTCGACCTTCACATGATCGTCGGCGACATCGACATGCCCGGCAGCCGCCTGCCCGAGCGCGCGGACGCGAAAGACCATGCGGTTGTCTTCCCATCGCTCCTCATCGACGCTCAGCATCGGCACGCTCGACGCAGCGCGCGATAAACCTGTTTTGAGACGGCGCATGGCTTCTTCGCGGCCGAGGCTGTGCGGAATGGAAACGACCAGCGGTGCGGACATTGGACAAATCCTCGGGTCTGATCTTTCGGATGTAATTCCGTTCCGTTCGAAAGGAAGAGGCGGGCGCGATATGTGCACTGCAATAGGCGGAACTTTCACACCTGCCATTTGTTTTTCCGGTTGAGGGCAAGGCAAACAGGCGCCCAATGCCGGGCTGAGGAGAACTACATGTCACTCGGAACAATCATCCTGATCATTCTTATCATCGCCCTTCTCGGCGGCTTTTCCGGCATCGGCGGCGGACCGTTCTACGGCACCGGCTATTACGGTGGCGGCGGCCTCGGGCTGGTGATCGTGATCCTGCTGATATTGTTGTTGCTCGGGAAGCTGTGATCTCTGAGTAAAGAGATTTTCCGTCATGGCCGGGCTTGTCCCGGCCATCCACGTCTTCCTTGCTTGAGCTTGGCAAAGACGTGGATGCCCGGCACAAGGCCGGGCATGACGACTTGGCTGTGTTCGCTGCCCTCCATCACTTCCCCGCCAGCTTTTTCATCGCCGCCTTGATCGACGCCGCCGCCTCATCATAGCCCTGCCACGCCTTGGTTTTGGCCAGTAACGCCGGCACCGTGCGCACGGTGTATTTCTTTGGATCGAGATCGCCGCGCACCTGCGCCCAGGTCAGCGGCATTGAAACCGTAGCGCCCTCGCGCGCGCGCGGCGACAGCACGGCGACCGCGGTCGACATCCGGTCGTTGCGCAGATAGTCGAGGAAGATCTTTCCCTGGCGCTGCTTCTTCGACATGTTGAGCAGATAGCGCTCGGGATCGTCGTTCGCCATCCACTGGCAAACGCCCTGCGCGAACGCCTTCGCTTCCTTCCACGTCACCTTGTCCTTAGGCCCGTGGAGCAGCGGCGTCACCACGTGCAGTCCCTTGCCGCCGGTGGTCTTGCAGAAGCTCTCGAGGCCCACGGCAGTCAGCCGCTGCCGCATCTCCTTGGCGGCCTCGATCACGTCAGCAAATTCGACATCGGGCGCGGGGTCGAGATCGAACACCAGCCGGCCGGGCACATCTGGCGCATCAGGCGCGCAATTCCAGGGATGCAGTTCGAGCCCGCCGCTTTGGGCTACCGCAGCAAGGCCCTCGATGCGATCGATCTGCAGGTACGGCTTGCGGTCGCCGGAGACCTTGACGAGTTCGAGCAGCTCCGACTTGCCCGGCATGCCATGACGCTGAAAGAACGTCTCTCCCTTGATGCCATCGGGCGCGCGAACCACCGAGCACGGCCGTCCCTTGAGATAGCCGATCATCCATTCGCCGACCGCCTCGAAATAACGCGCAAGATCGAGCTTGGTCACGCCCTTGCCGTCCCCGCCGTCGGGCCACAGCGCCTTGTCGGGTTTTGAGATGACGACGCCCATCACCTCAGCGGATTTGCTGGCCGACGACTTGCCGGATCTGATCAAAGGTTTTGCCGCCTTGGTCATGACAGGCTTCTCCGCTTCAACCTCATTTGCCGGCTTGTCCTGCCGCAGCCCCTTGAACGCCGCCTGCCTGATGTTGCCGCCGTCGGTCCACCCCGCGAACTCGATCTCGGCAACGAGTTCAGGCTTCAGCCAATGCACGTCGCGGGTCTTCTTCGGCGCGTCCTTGCCGCCAAACGGGCTCTTGTCTGAACTCGCCGACTTCAGCGCCGGCATGATGCGCCGGACCGTATCCTGCCCAAAGCCGGTGCCCACGAGGCCGACAAAGGCGAGATGACCTTCGCGATAGACGCCGGCCATCAGCGAGCGGAATTTGCCGTTGGTGGTCTTCCAGCCGCCCAGCACCACCTCGTGTCCGGCGCGGGTCTTGGATTTGGTCCAACTTTCGGACCGCCCGGATCGATACGGCGCATCCAGCTTCTTGGAGATGATGCCTTCAAGCGCCAATTTGTTGGCGGCTTCCAGGACGGAATCGCCGCTTTCCTCGAAATGCGCGACGTACTGAATCAGACGGCCCTTGCGCTTCCTGGCTTCCAGAAGCTGCTTCAGGCGCGCCTTGCGCTCGCCAAGCGGGAGGCCGCGTAGATCCTCACCGCCGGCGAACAGCAGATCGAACGCGAAGAAGATCAGGGCGCCGGTTTTGCCGTCGGAGATTGCGGCCTGCAGCGTCGAGAAATGCGGTACGCCGTGGTGGTCGAGCGCCGCGATTTCGCCGTCGATCAGCACATCCGGCAGCGATGTCGCCTCCTTGGCGATGGCGCCGAACTTTTCCGTCCAGTCCAGTGCTTTACGGGTTTTCAGGACGGCGTCGCCATCCTCGACCCGCAATTGCATGCGGTAGCCGTCGAATTTGATCTCGTGGCACCAGCCGTCCGAATTGGGTGGGCTTTCGGCCGAGGCGCAAAGTTGCGGCGCGACGAAATCCGGCATCGCGTCAATCTTCTTCGCCTTGGCGGCGGCGGGCGCCTTCGTTAGAGGCGCGGACCGCGCGATCGACGTCTTGATCGATGTTTTTCCCTGCGCCCGCGCTTCCGCCGCATCGCCGCGGTTGGAATGCCACACCGCATCCGCTTTGGTCTTGCCGCCCTTCGCCAGCATGAACGGCTTTGGCGCCCTCCCCTTGCCGTTCGCAATCTGATCCATCGAGCGGCCCGACGCGACCGATTTGTCCTCGTCGAGGATATCGTTGTCGTCCCCTTCCTTGACGAATTCGTCGCGATGCTTGATCAGCAGCCAGTTGGTGCGCTTGCCGCCATAGCGGTCGCCCTTCATCCGCACCAGCACCCAGCTGCCATGCAGCTTCTCGCCCTGCAGGTTGAATTTCAGGTCGCCCTTCTTGAAGCCGCGCTCGGGGTCGTCGGATTCCCAATAGCCGCGGTCCCAGAGCTGCACGGTCCCGCCGCCATATTGGTCATCCGGAATGGTGCCTTCGAAATCACCGTAATCGAGCGGATGGTCCTCGACCTCGACCGCGAGCCGCTTGTCGTGCGGATCGAGCGAGGGACCACGCGTCACCGCCCACGACTTGAAAACGCCGTCGAACTCCAGCCGGAGATCGTAGTGCAGCCGGGTCGCGTCATGCTTCTGGATCACGAACCGCCGCTGCTTCGACGGCGCCACCTTGACGTCGCCGGAGGGCTCGCTGGTCTTCTCGAAATCGCGTTTTTTCCGGTAGGTGTTCAGGTTTCGTAGCGACACGGCCTAGCCTCACATCCGTCCGGCGCCCCGCGAGGCGGCAACGTTATCCAAAACCCATGGTAACCGTTGAAGTTCCGAAACCAAAGCCCGCCGGGGTGCGGCCCTGGCACGCTTTCGCATCCCCACTACTCGTCGTCCCGGCCTTGAGCCGGGACCCATAGCCACCGGCGGGAATTGTTTAGCACCGTAGTCGTTATCTTTCTTTTTCAGCAATCGGGGCCGCGGAGTATGGGTCCCGGCTCAAGGCCGGGACGACGGCGGTGTTTGTTGCTGCACCTTGGTCTAAACACAGTTTAGCGATCTCGCGACGCATTACGCCCGAGCTTTGCCAGAAATTCCTTGCCCTCCAATGAGAGGGCGCAGGGAAGACCGGGTGCGCGCTGCACCCGCGGTCTCGCGTGCGGTTTGCACAAAACAAAGTGCACACGAGCATACAGGGCAGCGGAGAACACCCGGCCTTCCCTGCGCAATGGCTTTACGGCTTATGCCGTGATCTC
>NZ_JAFCMB010000014.1 GCF_018130145.1 Bradyrhizobium sp. AUGA SZCCT0176
CCCTGCGCAATGGCTTTACGGCTTATGCCGTGCTCTCCCCGGAGACGAGTTCTTGGTTGACTCCGTCGCTGCCGTTCAGCTCTCGCCTACCCGACAGCTTGACACCTGCAACGGGTGCCAGGACCACACGGTTTTGCCGTACGCTTATCCACGCCGTCGTCGAGGCGTAAACCAGCGTCCACCGCAACCCGCCCAACGTCCGTGACGACGGCCGACGCCCTTCTGAGTAGGACGGGATGAGCAAAGATATGCTCCTGATTTGTATTCTGGTAAACAGAAATATTTTTTATTTCGGGGCTTGACATGACTTCCGAATACCAGAAGTGATTTGCCCGTCGGGCTAGATGTTGTGGTCCGTAGCCCACCCGGGCCAAACCCGCTTTGACCGGCCCCCGCACCGGCCTATAATGGCGGCTGCCCCAGGGACTGCCCACGACGGACAGTTCCCCAAAAGGATCGCCATGCTTCACGTCTGCTCGCTCGCCGCCCTTCCCGAAACCGTCAAGGCCACCGGCGCCAGCCATATCCTCACCGTGATGGCCAATGTCGATCAGGTGCAGCGGCCGCCCTCGGTGCTCGAGGCCAACCATTTGCGCGTGTCGATGGACGACATCACCGAGGTGATGGACGGCTTTCTGGCGCCGTCGGACGCGCATATCGAGAAGGTGCTGAACTTTGTGCGGGGCTGGGACCGCAGCGCGCCGATGGTGGTGCATTGCTATGCCGGCATCAGCCGTTCGACCGCCAGCGCCTTTGCCGCCGCCTGCATGCTCAATCCGCACCGCGACGAGATTTCGATCGCCCGGCAGATCCGCGCCGCCTCGCCGATCGCCCAGCCCAACCGGCTGATCGTCAGCCTCGCCGACAAGGCGCTGGGGCGCGAGGGGCGGATGCTGCGGGCACTCGATGAGATGGGCCCGGGCAGCATGACCGTCGAGGGCCGCCCCTTCCGCGTGGACCTCGAATAGTCCTGCTCGAATAGCGTGCTAAAATGCCGCCCGGGGGCGATTTGAACTTTTTCCGGGCAGAGTTGCACTCACAGCATTGCGACGGGCCGCATAGAGGCGGTTAACGTTTCTGCGTGCCCGCCTGGAGGCCTGATGCTCGACGAGTTTGCAATTCTTCCGTTCCTGTTCGCCATTGTCGCCGTTATCGTTGCCGTCAAAGCGATGAACGAGATCGGGGACTTGCGAAGGCGGCTGGACAGGATGGAAGCCGCGGCGGCGCTCGCCAGGCCCGTCCCGCCACCGCTTCCCCACATGTTCGAGCAAGATACTGCGCCTGCCTCTCCGGGCGTCGCAGCCGAGCCGCCGCCGATTGTGCCTGTGGATCAATGGGTCCCTCCCGACTCATGGACGCCGGCTGAAGCAGCCGCCGGGACGACGGCTGACACGGCTGACGGCCCGCCCGCCGCGCCGCCGCCGCCCTTGCCGCAGCCCGATCGCGGCTTCGAGGAAACACTCGGCACCCGCTGGGTGGTGTGGATCGGCGGCCTGACGCTGGCGCTCGGCGGCTTCTTCATGGTGCGCTATTCGATCGAGGCCGGCCTGCTCGGCCCCGGAGTGCGTGTGCTGCTTGGCGGCCTGTTCGCGCTGGCGCTGCTCGCTGCCGGCGAATGGACCCGCCGCAAGGAAAGCATCTCCACGATCGAAGCGACGCCGATCGCCAACATCCCCGCGATCCTGACCGCCGCCGGCACGGCGGTGGCCTTTGCGACCGTCTACGCAGCCTATGCGCTGTACGGCTTCCTGGTGCCCGCCACCGCGTTCATCCTGCTTGGGCTGGTGGCGATGGGCACGCTGGCCGCGGCACTGCTGCACGGGCCGGCGCTGGCCGGGCTAGGCATCGTCGGAGCCTTCGTCACCCCCATGCTGGTCTCGTCAGGCAGGCCGGACTTCTGGGCGCTGTACGTCTATCTTGCGATCGTCACCGCGGCCGCGTTCGGTCTGGCGCGGGTGCGGATGTGGCGCTGGCTTGCGGTCACCACCATCGTGTTCGCGCTGCTATGGACGCTCCCCTGCCTGCAGTGCGGCCCGTCGATGGTCGCGCCGCATTTGTTCCATGTGATCGCCGGCTTCATCCTCGCCGCATTGCTTGTCGTGTGCGGCTTCATGTTCGGGCCTTCAGCGCAAGAAGGCGAGATCGAACCGATTTCGTCCGGCTCGCTCGCGGCCTATCTGCTCGGCGCGACCCTGATCGTGCTGAACAGTTCTCATGCCGACGTCGCGATGGTCGCGTTCGGCCTGCTGGTGGCCGGCAGCTTGTTTGTGGCATGGCGCACCGAAGCCGCGGTCGGCGCGGTCGGCGCCGCCGCCGGTCTCGTCTTCATCGTGTTCGCCGAATGGGCGATCCGCGCCAATCCCGATATGCTGGTTCTGCCCGGCGGGCCGATCGCGGGCATCGGGCCAAGCGCCACGGACGGATCGGTGTCGTTGCATCTGATCTCCGCAGCGATCTTCGCCGCCGGATTTGGCGTCGCGGGATTCCTGGCGCAGGGCCGTTCGGCCAGCGCCGTCATCCCTGTGATCTGGTCGGCTACGGCCGTGTTCACGCCGCTCGCGCTATTGGTCACGCTCTATGCCCGGATCGCGAATCTCGACCGCTCGATCCCGTTCGCGATCCTCGCGGTGATCCTTGCCGCCGCCTATGCTGCGGCGACCGAGATCCTGACCAAGCGCGAGGACCGCCCGGGCCTGCAGGCCTCGATCGCGCTGTTTGCGACCGGCGCGCTCGCAGCACTGGCGCTGGCACTGACGTTCGCGCTGGAAAAAGGCTGGCTCACGATCGCGCTGGCGCTGATGTCGGCAGGCACCGCCTGGATCTCGATGCAGCGCCCGATCCCGTTCCTGCGTTCGCTGGCCGCGATCCTCGCCGCCATCGTGGTGCTGCGGATCGGCTACGAACCGCGCATCGTAGGCCACGCCGTCGGCACCACGCCGATCTTCAACTGGCTGCTGTGGGGCTACGGCATTCCGGCGCTATCGTTCTGGGCCGGCAGCATCTTCCTGCGCCGCGGCGGCGACGACGCGCCGCTGCGCATCGTCGAATCCGCCGCCATCCTGTTCACGGTGCTGCTGGCGTTCATGGAAATCCGCCATGCCGTCAATAATGGCGACGTCTATCGCCCGAGCGCCGGCCTAGCCGAAGTCGCGCTGCAGGTCTGTGTCGCGCTGGCGATGGCGATCGGGCTGGAGCGCCTGCGCCTCCGCACTGGAAGTGTCGTTCACAATGCCGGCGCAATCCTGCTCACCGTCTTTGCGGGCCTGGCTTCCGTGTTCGGGCTGCTGGTGCTGGAGAACCCGATGCTATGGTCGATCGATGTCGGCGGCGCCGTCATCAACCTGCTGCTGCTCGGCTATGCCCTGCCCGCGGTGCTGGCGCTGCTGTTGTCCTATGCGGTGGCGGGGCGGCGTCCGGTCGAATACGCCAACACGATCGCGGCAGGCGCGCTCATTCTGGCGCTGGCCTATGTGACGTTTGAAATCCGCAGGATCTATCACGGTCCGGTCATGGCCATCGGCCCGACCACTGGCGCCGAGCAATACACCTACTCGATCGCCTATCTGGCGTTCGGCGTCGTCATGCTCGGGATCGGCATCCTCTTCAACTCGCAACGCGCGCGGCTGGCGTCAGCGGTCGTGATCGCGCTGACGATCCTGAAAGCCTTCCTGATCGACATGTCGACGCTGACCGGGGTCTATCGCGCGCTGTCCTTTATGTGCCTCGGCCTGGTGCTGGTGGCGATCGGCTGGCTGTATCAGCGGATCCTGTTCCGCAGGCGGGCGGCGGTGGCGCCTGCTGTGCCGACACAGAGTTGATCGGTCAGGCGGCGAACCGAACGGAGGAACTTGCCGATCGAAAATCAGGTGACGGATTCCGCCACGAGGCGGATCCTGAACACCGGCTTCTTGGATTCGTCCAGCATTTCCATCTGCCATTCGGCATTCTGCTTCATGCTGCGCGAAATGCTGCCGAGCAGGTTGCCGGACACCTTGGTCATCTCGGCCCAAGCGGCTTCGCGGCTTTCGAATTCGGAGCCCTGCTCGGATGCGCCAGCGTAGTGACCGTTGCTAATCCGGAAAAAATACAGCGGCATAGTTGATCTCATGTATGAGCCGCCCCCAGGCCGTCATTGGCCGTCACGGTGGGCTAGACTCGCTACCAAGACGTGAAAACGCCAGCCCGTATGACTACGGGCACACTTTCCCAACTTTGGGCTTCATTTCGCCGGAAATCACTCGGTGGAACGGCGCAGCTCCGGCGCGCTTTCGGCCTTCGCCGGCTCGGCCTTCACCGGCTCGAGCTTCGCGGCCTCAACCGCCGGTGTCTCGACGCGAGCCGAGACCTCCGTGCGCGACGCGTCCGCCGAGCGTGTCTGCGCCGGCGCATGCAGCGAACGCGGCCGCGCGACCGAGCGGGCCATCAACATCTGCTGCGCGCCCTGGTGGCGGAAATCGCAATAGGCGAAGCCCATGCCCGACACCGATCCCCGGAAGGAGCGGTCATCGCGCTTGTCGAGATTGAAGCACGGCTCGAACGGAAGACCCTTGATGGAAGCGCAAACCGCCTGGCCGCGGATCTGCAGCGTGTTGCCGGGCAGGCGCACATGGCGGGTCGGCCCCGCGCCGCTGAATTGAATGGATCCGGCCGCCCCGAGATCGTCGAGCACGCGGCCTGCGCCGCGGGTGCCGTCGAAACAGGTGAAGGCGAACACCTTGCCGCTCACAAACTTACGGGCCTCGTCGGCATTCATCATCCCGGCCAGCGCCGGTACCACCATCGCCCCGGCCGTGACGGCCCCCAACACCAAACGCGCAAGCATGCGGCAACTCCAACTTAACTGAGCGCGGGCACCCGCCTTGTTTGCGCATGACCCCCGCGCAAACGCTACGCGTTTGTCGCGACGGAAAACCGGTACCCCCGTTTTCCGGATCATGCAGGCCTCTTTACCCGCTGCTTACCATACGAACCGTGGCAACATTGGAGCAGCATGGTTGGTAAAGTCTGAACGCCGTTAGAGAATTTTTACCACGATTCGACCGCGGACCTCGCCGGCGAGGATTTTGGCGCCGGCGCCGATGACTTGGTCAAGGCCGATTTCATGAGTAATATCAGCTAGTTTGCTGTGATCCAAATCGCTGGCGAGGCGGCTCCAGGCAAGCTTGCGCTGCTCGATCGGGCACATCACGGAATCGATGCCGAGAAGGCACACTCCGCGCAAAATGAACGGAGCCACCGAAGACGGCAGGTCCATGCCCGCCGCAAGGCCGCAGGCGGCGACGGCGCCGGCATATTTCGTCATCGAAAGGATGTTGGCGAGCGTGGTCGATCCGACGCTGTCGATGCCGCCGGCCCAGCGCTCCTTGGCCAGCGGTTTTGCGGGGCCTGACAGTTCGGCCCGGTCGATCACCTCGGCGGCGCCGAGACCTTTCAGATAATCGGCCTCCGACACCCGCCCGGTGGAGGCGATGACGTGATAGCCGAGTTTCGACAGCACGGCGGTCGCGACCGAACCGACGCCGCCCGCAGCTCCGGTGACGACGACGGGGCCGCTCTTGGGCGTCAGACCGTGCTTCTCCAGCGCCAGCACCGACAGCATCGCCGTGTAGCCGGCGGTGCCGATCGCCATCGCGTCGCGGGTAGAGATATTATCGGGCAGCCGCACCAGCCAGTCGCCCCTGACGCGGGCCTTCTCGGCGTAGCTGCCGAGATGGGTCTCGCCCATGCCCCAGCCGTTGCAGACCACCCTGTCGCCGGCCTTCCACTGCGGATGCGAGGATTGCTCGACGATCCCGGCGAAGTCGATGCCGGCGATCATCGGGAAGCGCCGCACCACCGGGGCCTTGCCGGTGAGGGCCAGACCGTCCTTGTAGTTCAGCGTCGACCATTCGACGCTGACGGTGACGTCGCCTTCCATCAATTCGGCTTCGTCGAATTGCGTCAGCGCTGATGTGGTGCCTTTTTCCGCCTTGTCGATCCTGATGGCCTTGAACGTTCCCACGGCAAACTCTCCCGAACTTTGTCAGTTGGGAGAGTGTTTAGAGCATGATCCGGAAAAGTGGAAACCGGTTTTCCCTCGGGACAAACGCGGAACGCGTTTGCCCGGAGATCATGCCACTTCGATGAGTATCAGGCGGGCTGCGCAACCGCTCGCGCGACCGGCTGTTCCACGATCGGCAGGTTGATCAATGCCGACAGCACGCCGAAGAAGATCGAGAGCCACCAAAGCGGCGTATACGACCCGTACTGCTCGAACACGATGCCGCCAAGCCATACTCCAAGGAAACCGCCTACCTGGTGGCTGACGAAGGCAAAACCATACAGCGTCGCAAACCAGCGGGTGCCGAACATGATCGCCACCAGCGCCGAGGTCGGCGGTACCGTCGAGAGCCAGGTCAGACCGGTGGCGGCGCCGAACATGATCGCCGAGAAAGTGGTGATCGGGAATGAAATGAACGCCAGGATGGTCAGTGCCCGGGCAAAATAGAGCATCGAGAGGATGTAGCGCTTCGGATATTTGTTCTGCAGCCAGCCGACGCTGAGCGAGCCGATGATGTTGAACAGGCCGATGGCGGCGACCACCCAGCCGCCGGTCTGCGCCGACACGCCGCGATCGGACAGATAGGCCGGCAGATGCACCGTGATGAAGGCGAGCTGGAAACCGCAGGTGAAGAAGCCGAGCACCAGCAACACGTAGGAGCGGTGGCCGAACGCTTCCGCCAGCGCGGTCTTGAACGATTGCTGGTCGGCGGCGGGAACATTCGACGACGTTGCGGGCGGTGTCGCGATCGCCAGCGACAGCGGCACGATCAACAGCATCAGCAGGGCAAACACGGTCAGCGCCGGCTGCCAGCCGAAATTATCGATCAACGCAACGCCAAAGGGCGCGAACAGGAATTGCCCGAACGAGCCGGCGGCCGTGCCGGCGCCGAGCGCCAGGCCACGCTTCTCCGGCGGCAGCAATTTGCTGAACGCCGACAGCACCAGGTTGAACGAACAGCCGGAGAGCCCAAAGCCGATCAGGACGCCGGCGCCGAGATCGAGCGAGGCCGGCGTCGACGCGTAGCGCATCAAGAGCAGTCCGCCGGCGTAGAGCAGCGCGCCGATGACCATCACGCGCAGGATGCCGAAGCGGTCGGCGATCGCGCCTGCGATCGGCTGGCCCAAGCCCCACAACAGGTTCTGCAGCGCCAGCGCGAGGCCGAAGACGTCGCGGCCCCAGGTAAATTCCTTGCTCATGGGCTGGATGAAGAAACCAAGGCTCGACCGCGGCCCGAAACTCAACAGCGCGATCGCGCATCCGCAGATGATGATCACCAATGGCGTCCGCCAGCTGGCTTTGGCCGGGCGAAGATTCTCTGCGGTTACAGCCATGGGTTTCCTCGATGCTTGGCGCCCGGGCCGGAAGCGACCGGGCGGGTGCGCCGGGAGGAGTTAATGCATTCGCATGGAAATCCCAAGGGCGGCGGAGAAAATTTTTCCGCTGCAGGGCAGCCCTGCAAAATCGTCGAGTGCAATTTTGGGGGTGGGTTGGACGGGCGGGCGCAAAGGGAAATGATCACGTCGTCCCGGCGAAGGCCGGGACCCATACGCCGCGGCCCGCATTGTTGGAAAAGGAAGATAATGCTCAGCGCGTAAAACAAAAACCGCCGGTGGCTATGGGTCCCGGCCTTCGCCGGGACGACAATCGCTACCTTCTGACGCTCGCCTGCTCGGCCGAGCTTTGCGCGGCTTCGGCGAGCTTGGCGGAGATTGCGGCCGTCTCCGCGGCGGTGCCCCAGCTTGGCGCGTCGCTGCCGTCGCCCCAGTTGCGGGGCCGGTAGAAGGTGTGCACGCCGGTCTTGTACATCTTCTTCATCTCGCTGACCCAGGACGGACGCACCCAATAGGCATGGTAGTGCGTCGATTTGTCGACCTCGGGCAGCCAGAGCTGGCCGTCCAGCATCGCCTTTGCGATCCGTTGCGCGCGATCCCACATGTCGGGCTCTTTGACGACGTCCTTGTTGTTGTCACAGGCGAAGGTGAACTGGCAAGCCAGATGGCGGTGCTTGTTCTGGTAGACCACGCCGCACACCGTATCCGGATATTTGCCGGAGAAGGCGCGGTTCAACACCACTTGCGCCACCGCGATCTGGCCGCGCACCGCTTCGCCGCGGGCTTCGAAATAGACAACTTCGGTCAGGCACTTTTCCGACTTGGCGCGCGACTTGTCGTCAAACAAGCCGAGCCGCTCGGCCGGGGTCTTGGCGCGCTGGTTGTCGGAATTGACCTCGCCCTTCGGCGCGACGCTGACGCCCATCTCGCCGGCCTTGACCGGGCCGTCGGCATCGACCGGCAGCGAGGCCATGATCTTCATGTCCGGATCGGCAACCACCGCGCTCGGCAGCATGATGATGGGCTCTTCGCCCGGCCGCCAGCGCTCCATGGTTTCGGGCGAGCCGAGCGACGAGCCAAAAAACAGACTCGAGGTCTTGAAGGCGAAATTGTCGCGCGGCGGCGCGGGCGCGAGCGCCACTTCCGGTGCTGCCGGGACGTCCTTTGGCTTAACGAGCGGCTTGTCGTCGAGCGGTTTGGCTTCGAGTGACATCGACACATCGAATTGCGGCAGCGGCGGCGCGCGCAGCGCGGCCTGAAGTTCGGGGTCTAGCGGCGCGGGCTCACCTGAAGGCGACGTGGCCGCGGTCTTCTGGCCTTTGACAGAGGCGTTTGAAGACGAAGGATCTTCGATGGCCGGCGCGCTGCCGGCGGGGATTGAGCTCTCCGCAGGCGTGGACGGCGCGATGACAAGGCGATCGCCCTTCATGGTGCGATCGACCTTGGGGAAATCGGCGGCATGATAACGCGGCGGCGGGACGATGATCGGGTTGCGCGTCACTGCACCGGTGATGTCGATGCCTTGATTGTCGAGGCTGGCGAGCCGAAAGGTTGCAGTCTGCGGCGAAGAGGTTCCGATCGGACGGCCGAAGCTGAAGGTCGCGACGTGGATATTGCCGGCGGTGGAGAACACACGCTTCTGCCAGCGTTCGGCGACGCCCGGCTGCCGGGCCAGCAGTGACGCGATATCCTGATATCCGATCTCGGTCGGCATCAATGCGAAGATGCAAAGACCGAGACCGAAGGACGCGAACCGCGCGCCCTTCGGCTGGTTACGCAACACATTCATCGATACGCTCTACGCAACGCTTACAAAAAACGACCGAACTCAGTACATCCGTGCAATTCGATCTTTATTGTTGGTATCGAATTTAGGTTGCCGGGGAGTTAATCGGCGTGGCCTGCGTGCACCACGCAAGATATTGCGCGCATTTGCTGTCGCGCTCGAGAAAGCTTGGTAAACGCCAGCGCGATGAAAGTGGTAAACATCCCGTCAACGAAGATGATGAAGAAAATGTTGCGGGTTCCCGTGTCACTACGGGTGATGCGATTCCACCCCATGCATTGCGATGGAAGTCGGAGAACCGTAGTTTCCACGTCATTGCGAGGAGCGAAGCGACGAAGCAATCCATCCATCCGTTATGCCGCGCTATGGATTGCTTCGCTGCGCTCGCAATGACACGGGCCCAAAAACGTGGATGCCCGGGACAAGCCCGGGCATGACGCCGATTTTCCGATTGTTAGCGCAGAGAAGAACTAAGCCTGGCTCGCGACCGTCTTGCCGAGGGCGGCTTGCGCCGCGGCGAGCCGCGCGATCGGCACGCGATAGGGCGAGCACGAGACGTAGTCGAGGCCGATCTCGTGGCAGAACGCCACCGAGGCGGGATCGCCGCCATGCTCACCGCAAATCCCGACCTTGAGATCGGGCCGCGTCTTGCGTCCGCGCGCAACGCCGATCTTGACGAGTTCGCCGACGCCATCGCGGTCGACCGAGATGAACGGATCGATCTCGAGGATGCCCTTCGCCACATAGGTGCCAAGGAAGCTCGCGGCGTCGTCGCGGCTGATGCCGTAGGTGGTCTGCGTCAAATCGTTGGTGCCGAAGGAGAAGAACTCGGCGGTGTTCGCAATGTCGCCGGCCATCAGGCACGCGCGCGGCAACTCGATCATGGTGCCGACCTGATAGGCGAGTTTCTTGCCGGTCTCCTTCATCACCGACTGCGCGGTGGCGTCGATCCGCGCCTTGACCAGGTCGAACTCGGCCTTGGTCGCGATCAGCGGCACCATCACCTCGAGGCCGACGGCCTTGCTGGTGCGCTTTTCGGCCTCGACCGCGGCTTCGAAGATCGCGCGCGCCTGCATCTCGGCGATCTCCGGATAGGCGATCGCAAGACGGCAGCCGCGGAAGCCCAGCATCGGGTTGAACTCGGCAAGATCGCGCGCGCGATCGGCGAGCTTGCGCGGATCGGTGTTCATCGCACGCGCGACTTCCTCGATCTCGGCCTGGGTGTGCGGCAGGAACTCGTGCAGCGGCGGATCGAGCAGACGGATCGTGACGGGCAGCCCCTTCATGATCTCGAACAGCTCGACGAAATCCGCGCGCTGCATCGGCAGCAGCTTCGACAGCGCCGCGCGGCGTGACTGTTCGTCCTCGGAAAGGATCATCTCCCGCACGGTGCGGATGCGGGTTTCCTCGAAGAACATGTGCTCGGTACGGCAAAGGCCGATGCCCTCGCCGCCGAACTTGATCGCGGTGCGCGCGTCTTCTGGCGTATCGGCGTTGACGCGAACGCCGAGCTTGCGAACGGCGTCGGCCCAGCCCATCAGCGTGCCGAATTCGCCCGACAGTTTCGGCTCGATCATCGGCATCCGTCCGGCCAGCACCTGGCCGACCGATCCGTCGATGGTGATGACGTCGCCGGTCTTGAAGGTGCGGGTGCCGATGCTCATGGTGCCGCGGCCGTAATCGACGCGAATGGTGCCGCAGCCGGAGACGCAGGGCTTGCCCATGCCGCGCGCGACCACGGCGGCGTGCGAGGTCATGCCGCCACGGGTGGTGAGAATGCCCTCGGCGGCGTGCATGCCGTGAATGTCTTCCGGGCTGGTCTCGACCCGCACCAGAATGACCTTGCGGCCATCGGCCTGCAGTTTCGCAGCTTCATCGGACGAGAACACGATTTCGCCGGAGGCGGCGCCCGGCGAAGCCGGCAGGCCGGTCGCAATGACGTCGCGCTTGGCGGCGGGATCGATCGTCGGATGCAGCAACTGGTCGAGCGAGGCGGGATCGATCCGCATCACCGCGTCCTTTTTCGAGATCAGTCCTTCATTGGCGAGCTCGACCGCAATCCGCAGCGCCGCCTTGGCGGTGCGCTTGCCGCCGCGGGTCTGCAGCATCCACAACTTGCCCTGCTCGACC
The DNA here is from genome assembly GCF_018130145.1 of Bradyrhizobium sp. AUGA SZCCT0176. Lineage (GTDB taxonomy): Bacteria > Pseudomonadota > Alphaproteobacteria > Rhizobiales > Xanthobacteraceae > Bradyrhizobium. The sequence continues at coordinate 11,291 of NZ_JAFCMB010000014.1, forward strand.
GTGAACTCCATGTCCTGCATGTCGCGGTAGTGCTTTTCGAGCAGCGTGTAGATCCGCGTCAGCTCCTTGAACGCGTCGGGCATCGCGACTTCCATCGACGCCTTGTCGGAGCCGGATTCCTGGCGCGCAAATTCGGTGATGTCCTGCGGCGTGCGGATGCCCGCCACCACGTCTTCGCCCTGCGCGTTGATCAGGAATTCGCCGTACAGCTTGCTCTCGCCGGTCGACGGGTTGCGCGTGAACGCAACGCCGGTCGCCGAGGTCTCGCCCATATTGCCGAACACCATGGCCTGGATATTGACCGCGGTGCCCCAGGATTCAGGAATGTCGTGCAGGCGGCGGTAGGTCACCGCGCGCGCGTTCATCCAGGATGAGAACACCGCACCGATCGCGCCCCACAACTGCGCGTGCGGATCCTGCGGGAAATCGTGGCCGGTCTCGCGCGCCACCGCATCCTTGTAACGGCCGACCAGTTCGACCCAGTCGTCGCCGGTCAGATCGGTGTCGAGCGTATAGCCCTGGCCGTCCTTGAAGGTGTCGAGGATGTCCTCGAAATGATGATGCTCGAAGCCGAGCACGACATCCGAATACATCGTGATGAAGCGCCGATAGCTGTCATAGGCGAAGCGGCGATCGCCGGACAATTCGGCGAGCGCTTCGACGGTCTCATCGTTGAGGCCGAGATTGAGTACGGTATCCATCATGCCCGGCATCGACGCGCGGCCGCCGGAGCGCACGGACACCAGCAGCGGATTCCGGGAATCGCCGAACGACTTGCCGGCGAGTTTGCCGACATGCTCCAGCGCCTTCTCGACCTGCGCCTTCAGCGCAGCCGGATAGGATTTGTCGTGGGCGTAAAAGTAAGTGCAGACCGAGGTCGGAATCGTGAAGCCCGGAGGCACCGGCAGGCCGAGATTGGCCATTTCGGCGAGATTGGCGCCCTTGCCGCCGAGCAGATCGCGCAAGCCCGCTTTGCCCTCGGCCTTGCCGTCGCCAAACGTGTAGACCCACTTGCCGGATTTGACCGCTTCGACGGCCGGCTTGCTCACCTTCTTCGCCGTCTTGCTGGCAGGCTTGTTCGGAGCCTTCGCAGCTGCCTTGGCAACTGGCTTGGCAATCGGCTTCGTAACCGCCTTGGGTGCCGGCTTCGCAACTGCCTTCGGTGCCGGAGCCTTCGTTAGCGTCTTGCGCGCCGAGGCCGCCGGCGCGGCTTTGCCTGGCGCCGATGACTTTGATTTCGCTACGATTTTCACAAGGTTTTTCTTGGACTTCGCAACCGCTTTGGCCATGGCAGATGACAATCCGAAAAGAGAGGAGAAGGTGCGCGCCTTACACCACTTTGAGGGGTTCCGCGCAAGCCGCGAAACCCCGCTTGCCTGACTAGAAGCGCAGCATCTTGAACACGCCGAGCCCGGCCAGACCGACGATGATCAGGTAGATCGCGACGATGAAATTCAGGAACCGCGGCATGATCAGGATCAGGACTCCCGCAATCAGGGCGACGATCGGGGAAATATGCGCGGCGGTGATGGTCATTTGAAATTTCTCCTGATGATGAGGGGAAGCTCGAATCGAGGGCGGCAACTTAACCGCTGGCGCGGTTCCGGAATAGGAGACGCCTGTCGCCTCAACGGGTTCCGGCGTTCGCAAAAATTGCCCGAAATTGCCGCGTTTAAGGCAGCCATTTTTCCGGAACTATGCCGCGCGCGATGAATTGGCTCGCATTGTACGCTGGCTAGCCGGCGTCATAGCGTTTTCAAGCGGAGTGGACGCCGGTTCGCGTCAAGAAAACGCGTCAAACCAATAGAGCGCACGAGGGAGTACACTATGCAGAACAGACTACTTGCCATCGCAGCTGTCGCCGGCGTGATGACTGCCCCGCTCGCAGCACAGGCGCAGAGCGGCACCGTGGGTGTGGTTCGCGGCGACAGCGTGGTCATCGGCGAGCATGAGGGTATCGCCGTCGACCAACGCCCGGCGTTCCGGGAATATGTCGTGCGTGAGCGCGTGCCGACCTTTACCATTCCGGATCGCGTGACCGTGGGCGGTGTGCTGCCGGAGGCCGGCATCACCTATTACGACGTCCCGCAGACCTATGCGGCGACGCCCTATCGCTACACCGTGGTAAACGGCCAGACGGTCCTGGTCGAACCGCGTTCGCGTCGCATCGTTCAGGTGGTCGACTAATCCCGCCGGCCTGAACGATAGTCCGGGCGCCGCGCAAGCGGATGTGCGCGAGATACGACCGGACAAGAAAGCCCCGCCCGGTTTCCCCCCTGGGCGGGGCTTTTCGTTGGCGCCCTATTCCCTGATCTCCAGACCCTGCTTCTTGGCGACGAGGCGGTGAATCTTCTTGCCGGAGGAGGCGCTGACGACCTCTTCGTCGAGGAGCAGCGCGGTCGCTTTCAGTTCCGCCAGCACCAGCGCGGTATCGAACGCACAGTAAAGCCGCCCCTGCGAATCGCGCAGGTCGGCATTGTCGGTGATCCGCCAGCTCAGATAGAGAATGCCACTTGGCTTGACAGCGTTGAGCAGCCGACGGACGGCAGGGGCGATCTGCGCGCGCTCCAGATGCATGATCACGGTCTCGCACAGCACGTTGTCGTAGGTGCCGATGCCCTTCAAGTCGGGCAATTCGGCATGCGCGAACTTAAAACCGGGATAACGCTGCCGCGCCTCCGCCAGCAGGCCTGCCGAGGCGTCGAAACCGGCGGCGGAAAAGCCGTTGGCATTGAGCCAGGCCACCTCGCGGCCGCAGCCGCAGCCGATGTCGGCTGAATTGCCGCCGCGCACGAAGAAGCGCTCGACGACTTCGTGCAAATCAACGGGTGCCGGCTGCTCGAGCCAGTCCTTGGCGAACGCCGCCGCATCCGAATCATAAGCGGCCAGCGTCTTCTGATCCACGTGTCAGCCCTCGATCTTCGAAAAGTCCGCCACCGCGCGCGTCGCCGCGCGGATTTCGTTCAAGAGCTTCAGTCTGTTCTCGCGCACTTTTGGTTCATCGTCGTTGACCTTGACCTTGTCAAAGAACGCATCGACCGCCGGACGCAGCTTGGCCATCGCGCTCATCGCGGCGGCAAAGTCTTCCTTGGCCACCGCAGCGCCGGCCTCGCTCTTGACCTGATCGATTGCCTTCGCCAGCGCCTTTTCTTCATCGAGCTTGTAGAGTGCCGAATCCGGCGCGCCGTCGAAGCTGCGCTTGTCCTTTTTCTCTTCGATCGAAAGGATGTTGCTGGCGCGTTTTGTACCCGCGAGCAGGTTCTTGCCGTCGTCGGTGTCGAGGAATTTGCCGAGCGCCTCGACGCGGCGGACCACCATCAACAAATCGTCCTGACCGCCGAGCGCAAACACGGCATCGACGAGATCGTGGCGCGCGCCCTGATCGCGGAGTTGGACCTTTAAGCGGTCGGCGAAGAAGGAGAGGAGATCAAGCACCTTCTTGTCGGCAGTTGTTTGTGCAGCTGCGTACGCTTCTTCAAAGCCCTTCCAGTCCCGATTCTGGAAGTATGAATTCCATACATCGATCGAGAAGCTAACCCGGCCAACTGAATTCTCAAGCTTTTCAATATTCTCGTGGTCAGAGATTATCGATTTAGCATGAGGCAGAATTCCGAACGCAACAAATGGAGTGCGCGCGATAGCGGCAAGATCGATTCGAATACCATTTTCGAGAATTAACCGAATCACACCCAGCGCGGCCCGACGCAGCGCGTACGGATCCTTGCTTCCCGTCGGCTTTTCATCGATCGCCCAGAAACCAACTAGTGTATCTATCTTGTCAGCCAAAGCGACGGCGACGCTCACCCGATCTGTCGGCACGCGATCCGCAGGTCCCTGCGGCTTGTAATGCTCTTCGCTCGCGGCGGCGACGGAGGCATCTTCGCCTTGCGCCAGCGCGTAGTACTTGCCCATCAAGCCCTGCAGCTCCGGGAATTCGCCGACCACTTCGGTCAGCAAATCCGCCTTCGCCAGATGCGCGGCGCGTTTTGCCTTTTCGACATCGGCGCCGACCAGCGGCGCGATTTCCGCCGCCAGCCGCTCGATGCGCTTGATACGTTCACCCTGCGTGCCGAGCTTCTCATGAAACACGATGTTCTCGAATTTCGGCAGCCGGTCTTCGAGTTTTGTCTTCAGATCGGCCTCGTAGAAGAATTTTGCATCGCTCAACCGCGCGCGGATCACGCGCTCGTTGCCGGCGACGATGGCCTTGCCGCCGTCCGTCGCCTCGATGTTGGCGGTGAGGATGAACTTGTTGGTCAGCTTTCCGGTCTTGTCAGGATTCTTATCAGAATCTTTGAGATCGCTGACCACAAAGCATTTCTGGTTGTTGCGGATGGTGGCGCGGATCACCTCGCCGGGGATCGACAAAAATTCCTGGTCGAACGATCCCATCAGCACGACAGGCCATTCGACGAGGCCTGACACCTCGTCGAGCAGCACCTGGTCCTCGACCAGCTCAAAGCCCTGCGCGAACGCCAACTGCTTGGCATCGGCCAGAATGATGTCCTTGCGCGCCTGCGGGTCGAGCACGACCTTGGCGGCCTTCAGCTTTGCCTCGTAATCCTCGAAGCGGCGCACGGAGATCGCCGATGGCGCCAGGAAGCGGTGTCCATGAGTGGTCTGGCCGGTCTCGATGCCGTCGATCGAGAATTTCACCACCTCGGGGTCTTCGGTCTCCGGACCGAAGGTCGCGATGATCGAGTGCAGCGGCCGCACCCAGGTCAGCGCGCCTGATTTGGCCGAGCGCTCACCCCAGCGCATCGATTTCGGCCATGGGAAGGTGCGCACGATCACGGGCAGTATTTCTGCGAGCACGTCGATCGCGGCGCGGCCGGGCTTTTCGAGCAGCGCGATATAAAAGTCGCCCTTTGGATCGCGCTGGATCTTGGCCTCGTCGAGCGAAGTGAGGCCGGTCGCTTTCAGAAAACCCTGAACGGCCGCATCGGGCGCGCCGATTTTCGGACCCTTGCGTTCGGTCTTGAGGTCAGGCTGCCGCGCCGGAATGCCATGCACCGTCAGCGCCAGCCGCCGCGGCGTCACGAACGCCTTGGCGCCCTCGTAGACCAGCCCCTCGGCGACGAGCTTGTCGGTGACCATGCGGCGCAGATCATCCGCCGCCTTCGCCTGCATGCGCGCGGGGATTTCTTCGGAAAACAATTCGAGCAAAAGATCAGGCATCAGGATGCCCTGCCCGCTTCGGTGTGGACCCAGGCGTCGCCGCAGGCTTTTGCGAGGTCGCGCACGCGGCCGATGTAGCTTTGCCGTTCGGTCACCGAGATCACGCCGCGGGCATCGAGCAGGTTGAAGACGTGGCTTGCCTTGATGCACTGGTCATAGGCCGGCAGCGCCATCAGATGTTCTTTCTGGTTGCTGCCGGATTTCCAGCCCGCCGCGAGATACTTCTTGCAGGCCTCTTCGGCCATCACGAACTGCTTGAACAGCATTTCGGAATCGGAGTGCTCGAAATTATGCCGGGAATATTCCTGCTCGGCCTGCAGGAACACGTCGCCATAGGTCACCTTGTCGGCGCCCTCGCGGCCGTTGAAGTTGAGATCCATGATGCGGTCGACGCCCTGCAGGTAGCAGGCGAGCCGCTCCAGCCCGTAGGTGAGCTCACCGGCGACGGGTGCGCATTCGACGCCCGCGACCTGCTGGAAATAGGTGAACTGTGACACTTCCATGCCGTCGCACCAGCACTCCCAGCCGAGGCCCCAGGCGCCCAGCGTCGGGCTTTCCCAATCGTCCTCGACAAAGCGGATGTCGTGCAGGCTGGAATCGATGCCGATCGCGGCGAGCGACTTCAGGTACAATTCCTGAAGGTTCGGCGGCGATGGTTTCATGATCACCTGATACTGGTAATAATGCTGCAGCCGGTTGGGGTTTTCGCCGTAGCGGCCATCCTTGGGCCGGCGCGAGGGCTGCACATAGGCGGCCCGCCACGGCTTCGGCCCCAGCGCGCGCAAGGTCGTCGCCGGATGAAAGGTGCCCGCGCCCATTTCCATGTCGTAGGGCTGCAGGATCACGCAGCCCTGTTCGGCCCAGAACCGTTGCAGAGCGAGAATGAAGCCCTGGAACGAACGTTCCGGGCGCATATGGGCAGGCAATTCGTCCATCGGCAGAATCGGTCTCGCGAGGGGGTTTTGGGCGCGCGGGACCGTATCGGCGGTGGCGAGGGGAATCAAGGCGATGCCGGGGGACGCCAATGATCAACCGTCATGGCCGGGCTTGTCCCGGCCATCCACGTCTTTTCTGGGCAGCAAAGGGAAGACGTAGATGCCCGGGACAAGCCCGGGCATGACGACTGTCAGGATGACGGTCGAACTAACCCGGCCGATAGGCCCCGGTGACGGGGTCCCGGCGCAGGGTCGGAATCTCGCTGGTTTGAGCCGATTCCGCGACGCGAGCCAGCCGCGCTTCTTCCAGCTCCCGGTTGATCCGGACGGCGGTCTTGTAAGCCCAGCGGACCACGGCGAGCCCACCCAGGGCCCCTGCGAATGCGATCAACGGTGGCATCGGTCGGTCCTTGTCGTTCACGTCGGTCACGCCCCCAATAGCTGCATTCTCGCGCAAGCCGGGCTGCGCCGCAATTCCCGCCTTTAGGACTAAATGGCGCGCCTCTCCCGGGCTCTAGAACCCGAATTTGGCCCAAATTGCCCTGGTTTCGAGCGCGGAGATCAGCTCATCCGGCAGGCCCCCAAAACCGTCGAGCGCGCCCATGGAGCCCGCCCCCGGCGACCGCCGCCCGAGCAGGCCGGACAGCATCCCGCTGGCGGGCGCGATCACGGGGGTAAGCACCTTGTCGCCGTAGCGGGTGCGCAGCGTCGAACGCAGATCGCCGACCGCGTCCGCAAGACCCAGCGACACCGAGGTTTCGCCGGCCCAATATTCGCCGGTGAACAGCGTGTCGTCGGCGCCCTTGAGGCGGCTGCCGCGGCTCTGCTTGACCAATGCAATGAAGATGGCGTGGATCTCGCGCTGGAGCGCCTTGATGCGCGCCACATCATCGGGGTTTTCGGGGAGGAACGGATCGAGCGTCGCCTTGTGGACGCCCGCCGTATAGAGCCGTCGCTCGACGCCGATTTTCTTGATCAGCTCCTGGAAGCCGAAAGTGCCGCCGACCACGCCGATCGAACCGAGGATCGAGGACGGATCGCAGAAAATTTCGTCGCCAGCACAGGCGATCATGTAGCCGCCGGATGCGGCGACGTCCTCGACGAACACCAGCACCGGCAAATTCTTTTCGGCGGCGAGTTGCCTGATCCGCAAATAGATCTGGCGCGATTGCACCGGCGAGCCGCCGGGCGAATTGATCACGAGCGCAACCGCCTTGGCATTCTTGGTACCGAAAGCGCGTTCGAGCGTCTTGGCGACACCGGCGAGCGACATGCCGGGCCGCAGCGGCGTCACCGCGCCGATCACGCCGGACAACCGCACCACTGGCACCACCGCGGCCCCGCGCCGGAATTTGGCCGGGACCAATCCCTTCAGCCGCTCGATAAGGCCCGGCAATCCCACACGATCACTTATTTGTTCACTCATGCCGTTACCTCGAATTAACCATTTTTTATCACGCCACTGTCATTGGAAGGGCTGGAACGAATTTGGGCTGGAAGGCCTTTTGCAACGTGGCCGTTACGGCTGCAATGGCGCAGCGGAGAGTGACATGAAAATCTACCTGCTGATATTGTTGATCGGCACCATCCTGACCGCGGTTCACTTCACCAACGCTCCGAAACGGCAGTCGGAAACCCTTCCGCAATAGGCTTTTCCGCTTCGTCTCGAGACATGAGTTCCTCGGCTACCCCTAGGGGGTGGCCAACGGCAATATCCCCCTCCCCGCCAAAATCTCCTGCACCGCTTTATTGGGCACCCCTCGCTCATCATTGAGCATCAGTCCGGCATGAATTCGAGTCGGCGCGCGACCGCCCTTGGTGGCGCGAACCAGGATTCGATTCGCAGGCGCCTTCACATCGCCGTGAATGGGCAAAATTTCCAGACCGCCAAAACCGTGATCGAGCGCCGCCAGCACCTCGGCAATCCCGTCGGCGCGCCAGATCAGCGTCAGCATGCCCCTGGATTTGAGGATGCGGCGGGTTGCGTGAATCCAGTTCGAAAGCGTGGTGGATGTCGCGACATGCGCGATCCCGCGCGCGCGGTCCGGCGAGACTCGATGCCGCACAGAATCGTTGAACGGCGGATTCATCAACACGACGTCGACGCTGTCGGGCTGCAGATTGACCGCGGCGTAGGCGTCGGCGGCCGCCTCGACATCGAGCACGATGACCTCGGCGGCAAGCGCGTTCGCCTCGGCATTGGCGCGCGCCAGGCTTGCGAGGCCGGCATCGATCTCGACCAGCACGAGATCGATATCCCCGACGCGCCTGGCCACCGCCAGCCCTGCCGCACCAACACCGGCGCCAAGATCGGCCACACGATTGCCTGAACGTGCCGGCGTCGCCGCCGCCAGCAGCATTGCATCGTGACCGGCGCGGTGCCCCGATTTCAGTTGCCGCAGGCGCAAGCTCCCGCCGAGGAACGCGTCCTCGGTGACATCGGGATTACTCATCCGCCCGCAATTCGTGGGCAAGCCCGGCATCGGTCAGAAGCTGGCGCGCCTCGCGGTTGTCGTCGTCATGGACCAGGATGCGGCGTGGCAGGACGCCGAGCGATCCCTCGATGATGCTCATGTTTTGGTCCAGCACCAGATGATGGATATTGGCGCCGTCGAGCAGCGCGCCGACCGCGGAAACCAGCACAATATCGTTGGTCCGAACCAATTCCCGCAATTTGCGCCCTCCCTGGCTGGCCCGGTCCGAGGCCGGCCGGTACCTGTCAACCGCTTCGTGCCCTTGCCGCTTCAGCCTGCACTTTCTATTGTAGATAAGGATAGTGCGAATTGGCCAGATTTGGAGACCCGCGTGGCGGTTATTGTACCCTTCGAAAGCCCAAACGCTTCGATCGATGAGTTGGTCGGGCTCGTCGCCGCCGACATGGAGCGGGTCAACGCCACGATCCTGTCGCGGACCGGTTCCGAAGTCACCATGATTCCCGAGGTCGCCAACCATTTGATCTCCTCGGGCGGCAAGCGGCTGCGCCCGATGCTGACGCTGGCGATGGCCGGCCTCACCGGCTATTCCGGCGACGGCCATATCAAGCTCGCCGCCTCGGTCGAGTTCATGCATACCGCGACGCTGCTCCATGACGACGTGGTCGACGAGAGCGAATTACGGCGCGGCAAATTGTCCGCTCGGATGCTGTGGGGCAACGAAGCGAGCGTGCTGGTCGGCGACTTCCTGCTCGGCCAGGCCTTCCGCATGATGGTCGAGGTCGGCTCGTTGCGGGCGCTCGACATCCTGTCTTCGGCGGCCGCCACCATCGCCGAGGGCGAGGTGATGCAGCTCGCCGCGGCGAAGAACACCGCGACCACCGAGGACGAATATCTCGCTGTGATCCGCGGCAAGACCGCGGAATTGTTCGCGGCCGCCTGCGAGGTCGGCCCCGTGATCGCCAACCGGCCGAAGGCCGAGCAGACCGCGTGCCGCTCCGTCGGCATGAATCTCGGCATCGCGTTCCAGCTCGTGGACGACGTGCTGGACTACGGCGGCAAATCGGCCAAACTCGGCAAGAACGTCGGCGACGATTTCCGCGAGGGCAAGATCACGCTGCCGGTGGTACTGGCGTTCCGCCGCGGCAACGCCTCTGAACGCGCGTTCTGGGTCAAGGCGCTGGAGCGGGGCGAGATCGGCGGCAATGATCTCGATCACGCCATCGGGTTGATGACCAAGCATCGCGCGCTGGAGGACACGATCAGCCGCGCCCATCATTACGGCGCGATGGCCGTCGATGCGCTGGCGCTGTTTCCGGCTTCGCCGATGAAGACCGCCCTCGAGCAGGTCGTGGCGTTCTGCCTAGCCAGGTCGCATTGATGGCGCCGTAGGGTGGGTTGAGCGCAGCGATACCCACCGATTGCCTTTATCGAAAATGGTGGGTTTCGCTTCGCTCTACCCACCCTACGAAACCGTTCGTTCGCCGCTTTAGCTCAACGTTCCCGCATGCACCCACCAGCCGGGGTGCTCGCGCCGGATCTTCTCCGCGGCGCGGCCGGCTTCGGCAGTGTTTTCATAGATCGCAAAACAGGTCGCGCCCGAGCCCGACATCCGCGCCAGCCAGGCGCCATTGGTGGCGTTGAGCGCGGCGATCACTTCACCGATGACCGGCTGAATGCGCATCGCCGGGGCTTCCAGATCGTTGGCACTGGCCGCCAGGACTTCGACCCAGTCTTCGACCGAGGCGCCGGCTTCCGGCCAGTCGATGCCCCGGAAAACGTCGGTGACGCCGACCAGCAATTCGCCGCTACGTAGGCCGAGTGCCTTGAATACATCCTTGGTCGGAACGGGAACGCAGGGGTTGATCATCACGCACGGCATGATCGGCAGGCTGAGCGGCGTCAGGGTATCGCCGACCCCGGTCATGTCGCAGGCACGCGAGGCCAGGCAGACCGGCACGTCGGCGCCGGTCGCAAGTGCTACCTCGCGCAGCCGCTCGTCATCGAGCGACAGCCCGTTCAATTTTGCCAGCAGCCGAAGCGCGGCAGCCGCATCCGCCGAACCACCGCCGATGCCCGCCGCGACCGGCAGCACCTTGTCGAGCGTGAAACTGCCGGCCTTCAGGCCCGGCACGCGCTCGGCCAGCAGGCGCGTCGCCTTCAGCACCAGATTGTCCGATGTCTCGCCGCAGGCCTGCGCCAGCGGTCCGGACATTTGCAATGTCAGCTCGGAACCCGGCGTCAGCGTCAGCCGATCAGCGCAGTCGGCAAACGCCACCACGCTTTCCAAATCATGAAAACCGTCGGTGCGGCGGCCAACCACCCTCAAGGTCAGGTTGACCTTGGCACGCCCCTCATCAATCAAAGCCGGCATTGCCGAACGAGCCCCCCAAGCCTTCGATCAGCCGCTTCTAGCCGCCCCTGCCGTCTTCTTTTTTCTTGTCGGCGGAAGCCGCAGACGACGTGTCCTCGGGCAGACCGTTGGCGATCTTGGCCTCGATCTTCGGCAGTTCTTCCGCCTCGGGCTTCAGGTCGCGGGCGTGGGCCCACTGGAACTTGGCTTCCAGCGTACGGCCGACGCGCCAATAGGCGTCACCGAGGTGGTCATTGATGGTCGGATCCTCGGGCTTCAGATCGATCGCGCGCTCGAGGTTCTTCACCGCGTCCTCGAAATTGCCGATGCGGTAGAACGCCCAGCCCAGCGAGTCCACGATATAGCCGTCGTCGGGACGCTGATCGACGGCGCGCCTGATCATCTTCATGCCTTCGTCGAGATTGATGCCCTGATCGATCCAGGAATAGCCGAGATAGTTCAGCACATGCGGCTGTTCGGGCTGCAGCTCGAGCGCCTTGCGCATGTCGGCCTCGGCCTTGCTCCACTGCTTGGAGCGCTCCTGGCAAATGCCGCGATAGTAATAGGTGACCCAGGTGTTCTTGTCGGTCACGCCGGGCATCACATCGATCGCCCTGGAATAGGTCGTCGCGCAATCGGCGAACTTCTTGCGGCCGCGCTCGATATTGCCGAGCGCCATGATGGCTTCGATGTCCTTGGGGTCTTCGGCGGTGACGTCCTTGAGGATCTTGATCGCCTGCTCGCTGCGATCGGCGGCGTCGAGATTGGTGGCGAGCTGGATCTGCGCGTTGCGCTTCAGCGGCGAACTCGCCGGCATGCGCTCATAGACCTTGATCGCCATCGGCGGCTTCTTCACCGACTCATAGAGATCGGCCAGCGACAGCAGCGCCAGCGGATGGTTGGGCTGCAGATATAGCGAGAGCTGCAGATAGACCAGCGCCAGATCCTCGCCGCCGCGGCGGGTCAGCGTTGCACCGATGCCGTACAGCGCCTCGGCCGCACCTGCCTGCGCCGATTCGATCAGCGGCGGCATCTTCTTGCCGGCCCGCGTCTCGCGCAGCGCCTCCTGTACCAAGGGATGCCGTGGCAGCTTCTTGTCGAACGCCTCGTAGATGCCGATTGCCGCCGCCGAGTCCTTGTTGCGCGACAGCCAGCGCCCATAGGCGTCGGACACGCGCAGCATGGAATCGTCGAGCTTGTAGGCGCGCTCGAAGCGGGCGCCGGCGTCCTTTTCCTTGTTCGCCAGTTCCAGGATCATGCCGGTGTGCAGATCCTTGAAGATCGGATACCATTCCGGCCCGGTCAGCTTGTCGATATTGGCGACCGCCGCCTTGGAATCGCCCGCCCCGAAGCTGGCCCAGCCCGACAACAGCGTCGCGACCAGATCGGTGATCGGTCCGCGGATCGACTGATTGATGTTGATCTGCGCGGTTGCGTATTTCTTCTGCTTCAGGTCGCGGACGCCGACGACCAGCCGGGCCACCCGATTGGATTTGTCCTGCGTCAGAATGCGGTCGGCGAGCTTGACGGCCTCGTCGATGTCGCCATCCGCGAGCGAGGAGATGAAGGCACGGTCGAGCAGCTCGTTGTTCTTGGGATCGGTACGCAGCGCCGAACGGTAGAACGCCGCGGCCGAGCTGGCGTCGCGTTCGACGCTGGCATGACGCGCGGCCAGATAGCTGCCGGACGTGGTCAGCGATTTCAGATCGCTCTTGCTCGGAAACTGCGCCGAATTGTCGCCGGTATGCTCGGGCGTCTGCGCCAGCAGCGAGCCGGGCGCGGCAAGCGCGGCGACGGTGACAGCGGCGATGGTCCAGCGATTGAAACGAGTGGAAAGCATCACGGTTCGCCTAGCTCCAGGATTTATGGCAGGGATCTTTCAATCGCTCTCGAATGCGGACATACGCGGCGGCATCAAGGCCCAGCGACAATGCCGCTTTTGGCGTTCAACCGCAAGGATACGGGGTGGCGAATCGATCGGCAGCAGGGTCCCCAGGATCTCCCCGTCCGCCGCCAATTCCACCCATTTTGCCCGCAGCCCCGGAAGACGCTTGTACTGTGGCGGTATCGTGGCCGGTACCGGGGTTACCCCGACACCTGCGGCCCTCCGCCATTAAACTCACGTAATCGTGGTCACATCCCCTGGTAATTGGGCCCGCCGCCACCTTCCGGCGGAACCCAGGTGATATTGCCGTTCGGGTCTTTGACGTCGCAGGTTTTGCAGTGGACGCAATTCTGGGCGTTGATCTGGAAGCGCGGGCCGGAGGCCTCCTCGACCCATTCGTAGACGCCGGCCGGGCAATAGCGGTTGGACGGACCGGCAAAGACGTCGTGCTCGGAGGTCTTCTGCAGGTTCATGTCCGCGACCTTGAGGTGGATCGGCTGGTCTTCCTCATGGTTGGTGTTGGACAGGAATACCGACGACAGCTTGTCGAAGGTCAGTTTGCCGTCCGGCTTCACCGGCGCTATCGGCGTGTGCGTCCTGGCCGGATCCAGCGTCTTGCGATCCGGCTTGGCGTGCGACAGGGTTCCGAACAATGAGAAGCCGAACAGCGTGTTGGTCCACATGTCGAGGCCGCCGAGCGGTACGCCGATCAGGGTGCCGAACTTCGACCACAGGGGTTTGACGTTGCGGATCGAGTAGAGGTCCTTGCCGACCTGCGAACCGCGCCACGCATTCTCGTATTCGGCCAGTTCATCATTGGCGCGGCCGGCACCGAGCGCGGCCACGAGGTGTTCGGCGGCGAGCATGCCGCTGCCCATCGCGTTGTGCACGCCCTTGATGCGCGGCACGTTGACAAAGCCTGCCGCGCAACCGATCAGCGCGCCGCCCGGAAAGCTCAGCCGCGGCACCGACTGGTAGCCGCCCTCGGTAATCGCGCGCGCGCCATAGGACAGCCGCTTGCCGCCCTCGAACACGGTTCGGATCGACGGATGGGTCTTGAAGCGCTGGAACTCGTCGAACGGCGACAGATAGGGGTCGTCGTAATTGAGATGCACAACGAAGCCGACCGCCACCTTGTTGTCGTCGTAATGATAGAGGAACGAGCCGCCGCCGGTCTTGTTGTTCAGCGGCCAGCCGAACGAATGCTGGATCAGGCCCTTCTGGTGCTTTGCGGGATCGATCTCCCAGACTTCCTTCAGCCCGATGCCGAATTTCGGCGGCTCGCTGTTGGCGTCGAGCGAGAACTTCGCGATCAATTGCTTGGAGAGGCTGCCGCGCGCGCCTTCGGCGAACAGCGTGTACTTGCCGAGCAGTTCCATACCGCGGGTGAACGAATCCTTGTGGCTGCCGTCCCTGGCGATGCCCATGTCGCCGGTCGCAATGCCGCGCACCGCGCCTTGTTCGTCGTAGAGCACTTCGGTAGCGGCAAAGCCCGGATAGATCTCGACGCCGAGTGCTTCGGCTTTCGGCGCCAGCCAGCGGCAGACATCACCGAGCGAGCCGATATAGCAATGATGGTTGCTCATCAGCGGCGGCATCGCGAAACCCGGCAGCCGGATCGCGCTTCCGCCCGTCATCCAGTAGAAGCGGTCGTCCTTGACCTGCGTCTTCAGCGGGCAGTCGGCGTCCTCGCGCCAATCCGGAATCAGTTTGTCGAGCGAAACCGGATCGATCACGGCGCCCGACAGAATATGCGCGCCGACTTCGGAGCCCTTCTCCACCACGACGATGTTGAGATCGGCGTTGAGTTGCTTGAGACGGATCGCAGCCGCCAGGCCGGACGGCCCGGCGCCGACGATCACGACGTCAAATTCCATGGACTCACGCGGCGGAAGTTCTTCGGTGCTCATGTTCTGGTCTCAGCCCAATTGAGAACGGCTCTAAGGTTCGTTTGTTTCCGATTTTTGCGCCGAGAACAACCATCGAAATGAAATCTCAGGCATTTCGCTGCCACCGAATACATCCTAGATTGGAACGATGTCCATCGCGCCCGAACCCTCCCCTACCGTTCAGCAATTGCTGGCCTTTTATCTCGAGGCCGGGGTCGATTGCGCGTTGGCCGATGACCCAATCGACCGGCTTGCCGAGCCCGACAGCGCTACCATTGCCGCGCCGCGCGAAACCACGCCGCAAAGACTGGTGCGGGAAATGCCCGCGGCGGCGCCGGCAGTTTCGCGCAGCGAAATAGCGCCGGCGCCGGAAGCCGCGATCGCCTCGGCGCGGGAAGCGGCCCGAACCGCGCCGTCGCTGGAGGCGCTGCGTGCGCTGCTGGAGAATTTCGACGGCTGCGCGCTCAAGCACACCGCGACACGGCTGGTGTTCTGCGACGGCAATCCGAAAGCGCGAATCATGTTCGTCGGCGAAGCCCCCGGACGTGACGAGGATATCGAGGGACTGCCGTTCGTCGGCCGATCCGGCAAATTGCTCGACCGCATGATCGCGGCGATCGGCCTCGACCGCAGCAAGGCCTACATCGCCAACGTGATACCATGGCGGCCGCCGGGCAACCGCACGCCGACGCCGCAGGAGACGCAAATCTGCCTGCCGTTCATTCAGCGGCAGATCGAACTGGTCAATCCGGACGTGCTGGTGACGCTCGGCAATCCCTCGACGCAGACGCTGCTGTCGACCCGCGAGGGCATCATGAAGACCCGCGGCAAATGGTTCGACTACGACACCGGCACGCGCTCCATCCGCGCCATCGCGACGTTCCACCCGGCCTATCTGCTGCGCTCACCGTCGTACAAGCGGATGTCGTGGCAGGATCTGCGCGCGATCGCGAAGGAATTGGAGAAAGTTGCTTCGTAGGGTGGGCAAAGGCGCTCGCGCCGTGCCCACCATCTGTCGACGTCGTGGTCTTGAATTGGTGGGCACGCTTCCGCTTTGTCCCCTACGGACCTGAGTCTACGGCGCTTTCGGCCGCACGATAGCCCAGCCGACGCGCAGCAGCGGCTGCCTTCCATTCACCATCCATTCGAACGCGCGCGGCACTTCCGGCACGAGGCCGGGAAAGCGCAGTGCAATCTCGGGAGGTGGCGTGCCCGAGGTGTCGGAGGCGCGCCAGACCACGACGCCGCCGGTTTCGTTGAACTTCGCGAGCGAAAGCCACGGCGTGCGTTCCGGCGTGGCGTCGAGCAACAGATGCGGCCGGCCTTTATCCATCGCGACGAAGCTCGCGAGCTGCGGATCGCCGGCCACCGCGCGCAGCCGCTGGTTGGTGCGCCGCTCAAAGCTGTCGCCGAAGAAATGCGCGATCGTCCGCGCCGGCAGCGAGGTCGGCACTTCGGCGCCGCTGGTCCAGGGCAGGAACAGCGTGGCCGCGATGGCCACGAAAGCCGGGGCTGCGACCGCCGCGGCCCAGACCGTGCGGAGCAGCCGCTGGCGCCGCAGATACACGAGATCTCCGGTCGCCACGATCACGGCCAGCCCCGACATCAGCAAGGCAACGCCGGCGCCGCCGGTAACGCGCTCGAGATTGAACACGCCGGCAATCAGGCTGCCAAACAGCGCCGGGCCGATCGCGAACGTATAGACGAACTGGCGCGCCAGCGGATCGATCTGCGGCCGGTAGATGATCGGCGCTTCCTCGGCCTTGCGGACAAACGCGCCGGAGTTGAGGATCACCAGCAGCACGATGCCGGCCGTCGCCAGCGCCAGGCCGCCGAGCAGCCCGCCCCAGTGCATCGCCCTGCCCGCGAGATCATCGATACCCGGCAAGGGGGGCATCGCCAGCACGTCGGCGCGAACGACCCAGATCAGATAGGGCAGCACCAGTACCACGATCACCAGCAGCGCATACAGTGGATCCAGCGACATCAAGGTGCGCCGCCCGCGCGCGGTGGCGACGGCAAATCCGGCGATCAGCAGCAACAGCCCGAGCGCGGCCGACGTCGTCAGGAGCAACAGGCCCGCTTCGATCGACCAGGCGAACCAGGCGGTGCGCCGGTTCTGGCCGATCAATCGCCAGGAATGCAGCAGCAACAGCGCCCATAGCGGCCGCGCCAGCACCAGCGGGCCGAATTCGACGCCGGGCGAGCTGAAGGCCACCACCGTCATGCTCAAGAGCACCGCGAGCACCGCCTGCTGACCGCCGACGATGGCGCGCGCGAGCTGATAGAAGCCCCAGAAAGTGACGACCGCGCAGATCTGCGCGAGCAGATAGACCCCGAACACATGATTGCCGGCCGCGCGGAAGGCGATGTCGGCAAGCCAGAACGCCAGCGGCGGGCCGAAATAGGTTCCGACCTGATATTCCCTGCCGAATGCCAGAACCGTGGCGATATCGCCGGGTGGGCTGCGATAGAGCAGCATCGGCAGGATCAGCCACATTGCCGCCTGCAGCAGCACCACGAGCCAGACCACCAGCCGCGGCCGGGCGCGGATCAGTTCGACAACCAGGGAGGTGAAACGCATGAAACGTCCGAGATGCGGGCGCCGATCCCGAGAGCCGGCCCTGTCCGAGCACGTTTGATAGAGCGCACCAGCCGCCGAGGCAACCATAGCGTTTTCAAGCGAGGTGGATACCGGCTCGCGTCAAGAAAACGCGTCAAGGCAAAGTGCCTTAGGCGGTCGTCACAACCTCAGCGCTGATTTGCGTTTCGACCGTGAACAGATCGGGCTCAACGGTGCCGGGCTGATGTTTTTCACGCGCGGCGATGACGGGCGCGAAGAAACGGCGGTGGTGGACGCTGGGACCTAACCGGTCGAGCGCCTCGCGATGTTCCGGCACGGCGTAGCCCTTGTGGGTCTCGAACCCGTAGCCCGGGCAATCCAGCGCCAGCGCACACATCAGGCGGTCGCGCGTTACCTTGGCGATGATCGAAGCGGCCGCGATCGACATCACGATGCCATCGCCGCCGATCACGGCGTCGCAGTCGCACGGCGCTTCGATCCGGTCGCGGCCGTCGACGAACACATGTTTGGGGATTTCCGGCAGCGCGCGCACGGCGCGCGTCAGCGCCCACAGCGAGGCGCGCAGGATATTGTCGCGATCTATACGCGCCGGCGAGGCGAACGCGACCGCGAACGACGAGGTCGCGCAAATCTCTTCGAACAGCTCCTCGCGTCGCTCCGCCGTCAGCCGCTTCGAATCGTCGATGCCTTTGGGAATTCGTTTGGGATCAAGAATCACGGCGGCGGCCACCACCGGGCCGGCCAGGGGACCCCGCCCGGCCTCGTCGCAACCGGCGATCGGCCAGACGCCGCGCTTGATCAGCGCGCGCTCACGGCGAAAGCTCGGCGGTGCCACCGCGATCACGCCTTTCGGCAGTTTTGCCGATTTGGCGACCGGCTTGGCCGCTGGTTTCCTGGATGATTTTTCCCGAATCATGCCGGGATGGTGGGCAAGCACGCGCCAGCGCGCAACCGGGAACCGGGTGCAATTCCCGTTATTCAGTCACGACAGATCGGCACTGACCTAATCCGCCAAATGCACCCGCCGGTCTTCGCCGACCTCGATGCCGGGGGCGACCACGACTTCCCAGGGATGATTGTCAGGATCGGCGAAATATCCGGAGTAGCCGCCATAAGCCGTCTCATGCGCGGCCTTGAGCAGCGAGGCGCCCTTGGCGATCGCGAAATCCAGCACGGTGTCGACTTCCTCGCGTGAGGCGCAATTCCACGCCAGCGTCACGCCGCGGAAGGTCTTGGGCCGCGGATGGTCCGGCAGCGTTGCGTCCTGTGCCAGCTGATCCCACGGGAACAGCCCGATCACGGGGCCGCCGGTGTCGAAGAAGGCAACCGCCTCGCCGGTCGAGCGAATTCTTCGCGCAAAACCCAGCGCTTCATAAAAGGCGATGCTGGCGCGCATGTTGCTGACGCCGAGGGTGATGACGGTCAGTCGCGGGATTGGGGTCTTCAACTCGTTACTCATCCTGCCGATCCTTGGCACTCACGCTACCAAAATCAAAACAAGCTCAACTGCTGACCGTTTCGCTTCGGCTTGACGAAATGGTCGGTGGTCAGTTTCAGGCGCCGCTTGTTCAGTCCAAGCTTCTCGCAGGCGATTTCGAAGCGGCGTCCGATCATCCAGGCCATCGGCCCGGTTCCCTTCATCCGGGTTCCCCATTGCGAGTCGTAGTCGCGGCCGCCGCGCATGTCGCGGATCAAGGTGAAGACGTGGCGATAACGGTCGGGATAATTCGCCATCAGCCACTCGCGGAAGAGATCGCGCACTTCCAGCGGCAGCCGTAGCAGCACATAACTCGCCTCTTTCGCGCCGGCATGGGCCGCGGCATCGAGGATGCGTTCGATCTCGGAATCGTTCAGCGCGGGGATCACAGGCGCGACCATCACGGTTGCCGGAATGCCGGCCTCCGCCAGTTGCCGTATCGCCTCCAGCCGCTTCGGCGGCGTCGAGGCTCGCGGCTCCATGGTGCGCGCGAGTTTGGCATCGAGCGTCGTCACGGACAGTGCGACCTTGACCAGATTGCGTTTTGCCATCCGCTGGAGGATGTCGATGTCGCGCGTCACCAGCGCCGATTTGGTGACAATGCCGACCGGATGGCCGGCACGTTCCAGCACTTCGAGAATGCCGCGCATGATCTTGTATTTGCGCTCGATGGGTTGATAGGGATCCGTATTGGTGCCGATCGCGATCATGCGCGGTTCGTAGCCCGATGCCGCCAGTTCCTTTTCCAGCAACTCCGGCGCATCGGGCTTGGCGAGCAGCTGGGTTTCAAAATCAAGTCCGGGCGACAGCCCGAGATAGGCGTGGGTCGGCCGCGCGAAGCAGTAGACGCAGCCATGCTCGCAGCCGCGATAGGGGTTGATCGAGCGGTCGAAGCCGATATCGGGCGAGTCGTTGCGGGTGATGACCTTGCGCGAGGTGTCGAGCCCGACCGTGGTCTTGAACGGCGGCAGGTCTTCGAGGCTCTGCCAGCCATCGTCGAAGACGACGCGGGCTTCGGCCTCGAAGCGGCCGCTGTCGTTGGACTGGGCGCCGCGGCCACGCCGCCGCTCGCGCTCGATCGCGACCGCCAGCTCAGGAAAAGGATTAGCACCCGCCGGTTCGGAGGGCGCCGTGACCGGCGGGTGCTTGAGGGCATGAGAGGATGCTCGGCTCATGCAGGGAACGTAACACGCGCTGAGAACAAATCAAGAACATCATTTGAAAAATCCACAGCATGGCTGCCGCAAAAATCTGCACGGCAACGGATGTTTTGAATGTGACAAGGTGATAACAAGCGGCGTTTTTCACCGTTTGAGCCAACGAAGCCTCATGCTGAGCGTGATCATCCCGACCGAAGGCGTCGAACAGCCCGCCGTCGCTACCCTGGCGGCGCTGGTGCCGGGAGCCGCCGCCGGTTTGATCCGCGAAGTGGTGCTGGTGGACCGCACCGCGAACGGCGTGATCGAGCGCGTGGCCGACGTAGCGGGCTGCCGCTTCATGGCGTTTGAAGGCAGCCGTGCCGCGGCGCTCGCCGCCGGTGCCCGGCAAGCGCGCTCGCCCTGGCTGATGTTCCTGCATGCCGGCGCCGTGCTCGACTCGGGCTGGATCGAAGAGACCGCGCAATTCATCCAGGGTGTAGCGGCCAGCGGCCGGCCCCGCGCCGGTATCTTCCGCTATGCCCGCTCGCCTTATTCCGACGCTAGTTTCCGCGATGGCCTCAAATTCATCGCCCGCATGGTTACGGGGCCCTCGGCGGAACAGGGTCTTCTCATTGCGCACGATCATTACGACCGGCTCGGCGGCTACCGGCCGGACGTCCGCCGTTCCGAAGCCCGGCTGCTGCGCCAGCTCGGCCGGCGCTCCCGCACCATGCTGCGCAGCCGGATCATGGTGGTAGCCTAGGCGCCTCCGCCAGCGCGTTCACGCGCGTCTTCGACACCGGGGGCTCAGACACAAAATCGCGAAAACAACCCCATGCAAAGTAGCACGGGTTCGGTTCGCATCTGAATATACTTGCCAAAGTCAAATAATTATATGACATTGGCAAGAATTGAGGTGCGCCATGTCCGAGAATAATTCCGATGAAGCAGTCGCGGCGGTCCGCGCCTTCAATCGCTTCTACACCCGCAAGCTCGGCGTGCTCGACCAGCAACTCATGAAGAGTCCGTTCTCGCTCAGCGAGGCGCGGGTGCTGTACGAGCTCGCCTATCGCGAAGACCTCTCGGCCAAGGAGATCGGCGCCGAACTCGGGCTCGATGCCGGCTATCTCAGCCGGATCGTGCAAAACTTCGATGAGAATGGATTGCTCACCCGCAAGCCGCTGCCGGCGGACCGGCGGCAATTCCGGCTCGCCCTGACGCCCAAGGGACGCCAGACCTTCACCAAACTCGAGCGCAGCATGCAGGACGACATCGGTGCGATGCTGGCCGCGTTGCCGCGCGGCGGCAGCCAGAAGCTCGTCGGCGCGATGGCCGAGATCGAGCGGCTGCTCGGCGTATCAGGCGCGGCGGCGCCAGCGATCCTGCGCACCCACCGCCCCGGCGACATGGGCTGGGTGGTGCAGAGCCACGGCGCCTTCTACGCCAGCGAATATGGCTTTGACTCCTCGTTCGAAGCGCTGGTGGCGGAGATCGCGGCGAAATTCCTGACCTCGTTCGACGCCTCGCGCGAGCGCTGCTGGATTGCCGAGCAGGGCGGCGTCCAGGTCGGCTCGGTCTTTGTGGTCAAGCATAGCGACGATGTCGCCAAGCTGCGCCTGCTTCTGGTCGATCCGGCCGGACGCGGCCAGCGATTGGGCCAGCAGCTGGTCGCCGAATGCGTCGCCTTCGCGCGGGCGACCGGCTATCGCAGGATGACGCTGTGGACCCAGAGCATCCTGGTCGCCGCCCGCAAGATCTATCAGGACGCCGGCTTTAAGCTGGTCGCGACCGAGCCGCATCGAAGTTTTGGTCAAAGTTTGGTTGGCGAGACCTGGGAACGCGAACTGTGAAGCCGGGGCGTCGCGACACGCCGCGGCGCGTCACGCCGGACCTGCTCGATTTCTACATCAAGAGAGCGCATCAGCTGCGCGAAGACGCGTGGCGCGACATGTGGCGCGGATTGTGGGCTTTGCTGACCAAGGTCATCGCCCGCAAATAACGGAAGTCCGTAGGATGGGTAGAGCGAAGCGAAACCCATCGCAACACCGGGACTCGCAATGATGGGTTTCGCTTCGCTCTACCCATCCTACGGATACGGCTACACCGACGCTCCCTTGGCCTTTGGGCGGCGCAGATGCTCGTCGAGCCGCGGCATGATCTCGACGAAATTGCACGGGCGGGTGCGGTAATCGAGCTGGGCGGCGAGGATGCCGTCCCAGCCGTCGCGGCAGGCGCCGGGCGAGCCCGGCAGGCAGAAGATGAAGGTCGCACCCGCGACCCCGGCGGTGGCGCGGCTCTGCACCGTCGAGGCGCCGATCTTGGCGTAGCTCAGCATGTGGAAGGCGGTGGAGAAACCGTCCATCCGCTTCTCGAACAGCGGCTCGACCGCCTCCGGCGTGACGTCGCGGCCGGTAAAACCAGTGCCGCCTGTCGTGATGATGGCATCGACACCAGGATCGGCGATCCACCTTCGGATGATGACGCGGATCGCATCGACGTCGTCGACGATGATTTCGCGCGCCGCGAGATGATGGCCGGCGGCGACCAGCCGCTCCGCCAGCGTCGCCCCCGACTTGTCATCGGCAAGCGCGCGCGTGTCCGAGATCGTCAGCACGGCGATATTGAGCGGTACGAATTGTTTGGTTTCGTCGATGGAGGACATGATTTCTTCTTCTCGTCATGCCCGGTCTTGTGCCGGGCATCCACGTCTTAAAGTCTCTCAAAAAGCAAAGACGTGGATGGCCGGGCATAGCCGTGAAGGACGGCGTCGCTTCACTCGCCTACGCCCTGCCATGACGCCAATCCTTGTCGAGCTACCGCGTTCTACATCGCCCCCGCGGCAAACGTATTGCAGGACTGCACGGTGCCCTGCTTGTAGCCGGTCATGAACCATTGCTTGCGCTGTGCGGCGGAGCCGTGGGTGAATGAATCAGGCACCACCCTGCCCGTCGCCTTGCGCTGCAGCGTGTCATCGCCGATCGCGGTCGCCGTAGTCAGCGCGGCTTCGATATCGCCGGGTTCGACGAAGCCCGGACGTTTCTTTTCCTCGCGGTTGACCCAGACGCCGGACAGGCAATCCGCCTGCAACTCGACCTTGACCTGCAGCGCGTTGGCTTCCGCCTTGCTGCCGGCCTGCTCCTGCATCCGCTGCACGCGCGGCAGGATGCCGAGCAGGTTCTGGATGTGATGGCCGGCCTCATGCGCGATGATATAGGCGGTGGTGAATTTGCAGGAGCTGCCCGAACAGCCGCGAAACTTCGTCTCGACGTCGCGGAAGAACTGGGTGTCGAGGAAGATCTGCTTGTCCGGCGGGCAGTAGAACGGTCCCATCGCCGACTGCGCCATGCCGCAGCGCCCGCCATTGGTGGCGTTGCGGAACAGCACGATGCGCGGTCCCTTGTAGGTTTGCCCACTGGCCTGGAAGATCTCGTTCCAGCGATCGTCGATCTCGCCGAGCACGCCGGCGATCATGCTGCCCATCTCGTCCTTGGGCGCGCCTGTGGTGGCCGGGCCCGACTTGCGCTCGGTCTGGTAGGTCGGCGCCTGCTGGCTGCCGCCGGTGAGAATTTCCGCGCCGCCGATCAGGATGCGCGGGTCGATGCCGAAGGCATAGCCGAGCAGGCCGAGCACGATGATGGTGCCGATGCCGAGCCCGCCACCGCCGCCCATCGGAATGCCGAAGCCGCCGCCACCACCACCACCGCTGTCATCGCGACGGTCGTCGATAGAGTCGCTGCGGCGGAAGTCATCGTAACGCATGGCGCAAATTCCTCATCCCGGCGGATTGCCCTTGGATACCCAACGCGGCACAGACGTAAAATTTCCATTCCATTAATCAATAACCCGCCCGGCAATTATTGCCTAGCGCCGTTTCCATTCCGATTGAATCGGAACGGGGCGCCAGATTCTTGATTTGACGCGTTTTCCTGACGCGAACCGGCATCCATCCCGCATCAAGTGCGGGACAGGCCTCGCTGCAAATCGCTTTAGTGCGCTTAAACGCTAATCAGCCCCGGCAAATCTGTCCGAGCAGCAATACTGATTAAGTCGATTTTTACTTTGCCCGGTCAATGTATCGCCAGTCGGTTGTTTAGTCCCGCGTCGCCGACAGCGTCGCCTGAGTCAGAGTAATTGAGTCATGGTAGAGTCGCGTCGCGGGGCGTCTGCAAGGGCGCCCCGCACTAAATTTGAGTCCGAAGAGAGTGTTCGTATCGTCGTAGGCGATTGCGTCGCCGAGATGTCGAAGCTTCCGGCAGGCTCCGTCGATCTGGTGTTCGCAGATCCGCCGTACAATCTGCAGCTCAAGGGCGATCTCAAGCGTCCCGACGAATCGCATGTCGATGCCGTCAACAACGACTGGGACAAGTTTTCATCCTTTGCCGCCTATGACGATTTCACCCGCGCCTGGCTGCTCGCCTGCCGCCGCATCATGAAACCGTCGGCGACGCTGTGGGTGATCGGCTCCTACCACAACATTTTCCGCGTCGGCTCGATCATGCAGGACCTCGGCTTCTGGGTCCTCAACGACATCGTCTGGCGCAAGACCAATCCGATGCCGAATTTCCGCGGCCGCCGCTTCACCAATGCGCACGAGACCATGATCTGGGCGGCGCGCGACGAAAAAGCCAAGGGTTACACCTTCAACTATGAAGCCCTGAAGGCCGCCAACGAGGACGTGCAGGCGCGTTCCGACTGGCTGATTCCGCTTTGCACCGGCGACGAGCGCCTCAAGGGCGACGACGGCAAGAAAGTGCATCCGACCCAGAAGCCCGAGGGCCTTTTGGCGCGCGTGCTGCTGTCGTCGTCAAAGCCCGGCGATCTCGTGATCGATCCCTTCAACGGCACCGGCACGACAGGCGCCGTGGCAAAACGTCTCGGCCGCCGCTACATCGGCTTCGAGCGCGACAAGACCTATGCGAGCGCGGCCGAAGCCCGCATCGCGGCGATCGAACCGCTGCCCGAGGCGACACTGGCGCCGTTCATGACCGCCCGCGACGCGCCCCGCGTGGCGTTCTCCGAACTGATCGAACGCGGCATGATCTCGCCCGGCACCAAGCTGGTCGACTCCAAAAAACGCCACGGCGCTTTGGTCCGCGCCGACGGCGCCATCATGCTCGGCGACAAGGTCGGCTCGATCCACCGCATCGGTGCGGTGGCCCAGGGCTCCGGCGCCTGCAACGGCTGGACCTTCTGGCACGTCGAGACCAAGAAAGGCCTCAAGCTGATCGACGAGCTGCGCGCCGAGATCCGCTCCGGAATGGCGGCGGGGTAACCCGCCGCTGCGGCTTTTTTCATCCTGCCTTCAACCTGGCCACGGCGTCGCAGCCTGCGAGATGGCAGCCCTGTGATTTTCGCAGTCTGCCGCACCTCGTTTCGCCTTGATCCGTAGCTATATTAGTTGCTTCCTTACACCCATACAGGCCGTCATTTTCGGCCGCAGCGAGCCGTCCGATGCGCTCCCAATCCGATTCATTACTGGTGTTGCCACTGCTGCCGATCTTTCTGATCGGCGTGCCCCCCATGCTGCTATTCACCCTGCTGGGCTTTCCCGGCTTCGTCATCCTCGGCGTGCTCCTGATCTGCGTCGGCCTGACCGAGCGGCTGGAAGCGAACAGCGATTTCAACCAGCAGATCATCGTCCACGGCTATGCGCGCCGGTCGGAGCGGATGATTCAGGCGTCGAACTTGCAGTCGGCCATTCGTTTCGCAACCATCATCGACCTGGCGGGTGCGGGATTGATCGTCGTCGGGCTGGTGGGCTTTATCTACCTCGGCTGATCGGCTTCTACCTAAGCTGAGCGGCGCGGTGGGCATCTTTGCCGCGCCGCGCCCTGCCTCACGGACTCGTCGGTTGCGCTCCTTCCAAAAATTTGAGCATGGACATGCCGCGCTGCGGTAGGGTCACCCGCGCCCGGCTCGCAACGCTGGCAGGCAAGAAGCAAAAGGGAGTTTTCCAAAAATGCTCAAATTCTATTTCAACGGTTCGCCCAACCCGACCAAAGTCGCGCTCTTCCTCGAGGAATTGGGTCAGCCATTCGAGCCGGTCGCGGTCGACACGCGCAAGGGCGATCAGTTCAAGCCGGAATTTTTGAAGATCAATCCCAACGCCAAGGTGCCGGCGATCGACGACGACGGCGTGCTCGTGTTCGACAGCAACGCCATCCTGCTCTACCTCGCCGAGAAGACCGGTAAATTCCTGCCATCGAACACGCCGCAGAACCGCGCGCAGCTGCTCTCATGGCTGATGTTCGTCGCGACCGGCATCGGGCCCTATTCGGGCCAGGCGGTGCACTTCAAGCACTTTGCGCCGAAGGACCAGAACCACGACTATGCCCATAACCGCTACCAGTTCGAGGCGCAGCGCCACTACGCCGTGCTGAACGATCACCTCGCCGGCAAGAAGTATATGGTCGGCGACACCTACACCGTTGCAGACATGGCGCTGTGGGGCTGGGCGCGGATGGCCGCCTTCGTGATGAACGACGAAGCCGCCGCGAAATACGCCAACGTCAAGCGGCTGGTCGACGAGATATCGGCGCGTCCCGCGGCGGCCAAGGCGATCGCGCTGAAAGACAAGTTCACCTTCAAGGCCGAGATGGACGACGAGGCGCGCGGCAACATGTTCAAGCACCTCTCTACCAAGGCGGCCTGATCCGCAAAAACTGGCCAAAGCAAAACGGCGCCCTTCGCGGGCGCCGTTTTCATTTCATGCGCAGTTCTTGTTTGACGCGTTTTCTTCACGCGAACCGGTATCCACTTCGCTCGAAAACGCTTTAGTCGATCGCCGCCACCACCTCGATCTCGATCAGCCAGCCCGGCCGCGCCAGGCGGCTGACCACCACCAGGGTGCTCGCAGGCGGCTTGTCCTTGTTCAGGTAGCGGTCGCGTATCGCCCGCATTTTCGGCAGGTCGTCCTGGCTTACCTCGGCGACGAGATAGGTGTTCAGCTTGACGATGTCGGCCGTGGTGGCACCGGCCGCTTCCAGCGCGAGTGTGAGGTTCTTGAACACCTGCTCGACCTGAGCCTCGAAATTGCCCTCGCCGACCATCTTGCCGGACGCGTCGGCCGCGACCTGACCCGCCACATAGACCAGCGTGCCCTTGTTGACCTTGGCGATGTGCGAATAGCCCGTCGGCGGCGGCAGCGTCGCCGGGCTGAAGATTTCCTTGCTCATATCGATCTCCCTTTTTTATTTCCGCCAGAACGGCTTGCCGATCTCGCCGCCCAGCTCGGGCCGGCAGAGTCCGATATCCTCTAATTCGCGCGCGCTCATGACAGAGAGTTGACGCCGGGAACGGCGGCGCTCCCGCCAGACCCGGACGAGAGCGATGATAGCCGCGATGACCGCGCGCGTCGAACGCAGGCTTGTTCGCACGTGGCGTTGTTGATGCCGGTCGCCGGCGCAAACGCTGCTCAACGCGTCAGCTCGCAAGCTTCCGCTCCTGCGGAAACGGCCCGAGCACGCGCTCGCACAGGGCCGAGTCGTTGTACTCACGGATTTCGCGAATCTTGCCGTTCTCGATCCGGTAGATCAGGCAATAATGATTGTCGTAGCGCTCGCCGGCGTGGGTCACCATGTCGCCCCGCGCTTCCACCGCGACCCATTCATCGTCGGCGATGATCCGGAACGGAACGGTGCGGCGATGCTTCAACAGGGAAGAGACATAGCCGTGGAGGTCACGGAGCACGGATTCCTTGCCGTGAAAGGTCTGCGACCACGAGTACTGGCCCGTGACAGTCATGGTGACGTCGTCGGCCAGGGCATCGGCGAACGAAGTCCGATCGCCGGCGGCAACGCCGGCGAAAATTGTCTCCATCAATTTCTTGTTGTCGGCGGCGCTCATGGGCGGCTTCTCCTTTGATCTGATGTTTCAGATCATCGCGCGCAGAGCCACATTCTTCCAATCGATAGAGAATATGATATATATTCGTCTCATGAATTTGAATTCGCTTGACCTCAATCTATTGGTGGCGCTCGACGCGCTGCTGCTTGAAGGCAATGTCAGCCGGGCCGCGATGCGGATCGGGCTGTCGCAGCCGGCCACCAGCCACGCGCTGCAGCGGCTGCGCGATCTGATCGGCGATCCCTTGCTGGTGCGGAACGGCGCCCGCATGGAGCTGACGCCGCGCGCGCTGGCGTTGCGCGGCCCGCTGGCGCAGGCGCTCGACCAGGTGCGCTCCCTGTTCATATCGGACGATTTCGACGCCGCGCGGAGCGAACGGCATTTTCGCCTGATGATGCCGGATCTCGCGGTCGAGCTGCTGATGCCGCCGCTGATGGAGAAGATCACCGGACTGGCGCCGAACGTCCGCATCGACGTGGTGCCGTGGCGGAGCTCTGCAATCTTAACCGCCGAATTCGCCCGCACCCTCGATCTCGTGATCTCGATCGGCGACGCCTTCCGCGGCTTTCACCGCCAGCGCCTTTACACCGACAGCGATGCGCTGGCGGTGCGCCGCGGCCATCCCGCCGCCGCCAAACTGAAAAAGCGCGACAGCTTCCTCAGCGCGCGGCATGTCGCCGTTGTCATCCGTGGCCAGAGCGAGGATCTGATCGACGTCTGGCTGCGGCCCAAGGGCATCGAACGCAAGATCGCGCTGGTCGTGCCCGGCTATATCGAGGCGCTGCACGTCACCGCGCGCACGGATCTGGTGGCCTTCGTGCCGCGCCGCCTGATCGGCGCTTTGTCCAGGCAATTGTCGCTCGTAACCATCACCCCGCCGTTCGATCCCGGGATCGACGAGCAGTTCATGTTCTACCCGACCCGCGCCCAGATGGACCCCGGCTCGATCTGGCTGCGCAACATCATGCTCGGCATCGGCCGCGAGATGGAGCGGGAGAAAAAGAAGGCGGCGTAGGGGCACCCCTCGCGGTCGTCCCGGCGAACGTCGGGACCCATCCGCCGCGGCCTTTGTTGAGGAAGGCAACTGCCAGTGTGCCTTAATGATAGGACGCGGCGTATGGGTCCCGGCTCAAGGCCGGGACGACGAAAATTCACACCTTCTCTTCCGCCACCGCCTTCTGCACGGCGGGCCGGTCCTTCATGCGCTTGAAATGGTCGGCGACCTTCGGCAGCGTCGCCATGTCGACGCCGTCGCCTTCCAGCCATCCCGTCAGCGTGAACAGATAGGGGTCGCAGATCGTGTAGGTCTCGCCCATCATCCATGGGCCCTTGAGCATCTTCTGCTCGAGCAGCGCAAAGACCGCGCCCATGCTTTTCGGAAGCGTCTTCTTCATGTCCGCAAAGGAGGATTCTTCCGTGGCCCAACGGTAGCCACGCCCCTTATGGGAATGCGCCACGTGTACCGTCGAAGACAAATAGCTGTTGATGGCCTGCACCTGCGCGAACGCAAAGGGATCATCGAGCGGCGCCAACTTCGCCTTTGGAAAACTCTGCGCGATGTAGGCCAGCATCGCCACGTTCTCGGTCAGGACGCCGCGATCGGTGACCAGCGCCGGCACGCGGCCTTTCGGATTGATCGCCAAATATTCCGGACTTTGCTGCTGGTTGGTCTTGAAGTCGATCCGCTCGGCGGTGTAGTCGGCGCCGGCTTCCGCCAGCGCGATGTGGGTGGCGAGCGCGCAGGTGCCGGGGGCAAAATAGAGCTTGAGCATGTTGATCCTCACGGGTGATGCCTCAGGTTAGCGGCGCATTGCTGCGCCGTCTATCCCAGGCGAACCCTGAAGTGGCACTCACGCCGCGCGGGGCTGCAACTTGCCGTCGATGTAGACGCTGACGATGGTGTCGTCGGCGGGATAAAACTCGGGCGCCACCGCCTGGATCTGAGCCTGGATGCACTTCCACGCGCCGTTCTCGAACAGGTAGGTGTCGGTGTATATGGTCATCCCGGTCACTTCGTTGCCGTCGCGCCGCCGGATCGCCTTGTTGGTCGAGCGCACCAGCGCGACATCGCCGATGACGGTGATGAGTTCGTCGCGGACATCCCAGTAGGGGATCAGTTTCGGATCGAAGGCGGTCGCCCAGTATTTCAGATAGGTCGCGCGATCCCAGCGCTGTCCGGTCGGCCAGATGCTGATGAAGGCAGGGTGCAGGATGGCGTCGTGCGAGGCCACGTCGTTGGTGATGAAATTATGGATGAAGCGGGCGTTCAACGCGCGCAATTCTTCCATCGTCTCGGCGGATTGATGGTCACGTTTTGCCAATTGCATTTTTCATCTCCTCAATTTTTGTCAAAGCGCCATCCGGCGCGCCATCTCTGCGGTGGCATCGTCTGCCGGAAAAAAGCATTCGATCTTGATCTGTTGCAGCGCCGCGTCCGTCGGCATTGCTAGCGTCGTAAAGGTGGAAAAGAACGCGAGCCGTAAATCACCTTTGGCGAGTTGCATGATCATGACGGGCGAGCTGGCGTGGGAATGGCGGGGAAGCCGCCATTCGGCCGGCAGCCCGGGATAGGCCATGATCTCGTCGAACAGGCGCGCGGCCGCCCGGCTGCCCTGTGCGACGTCACGGTGCAGGATCTGGATCATCTGGCCGGCGAACTCTTCCCAGTTCACGATGAACTGCCGCAGGCCTTTGGGATGGAAAACGACGTGCATGGCGTTGTCGGCAATGCCGGCTTCCATCCGGTAGGAATCACGAAACGGCTTGAGCAGGCGGGCGGACCCTCGGTTGCGCATCCGAACGTCCCAGTGTCCGTCGACCACGATCCCCGGATACGGCTCCTGCTGCCGCAGCATGAAATCGAGCGCCTGCTGCACTGGCTGCAGATTGTCCGCCGCCAGCCCCTTGTCGCTATAGGGCGGCACGAAGCCCGCCGCGACGTGCAAGGCATTGCGCTCCTCGAGCGGCAGATCGAGCGCGCTGCCGAGCAGTTGCACCATCTCGCGGCTCGGCTGCGACCGGCCGGTTTCCAGAAAGCACAAATGCCGCGCCGATACGTTGGCGTCACTTGCCAGTTCGATCTGGGTTAGTCTGCGCACGCTGCGCCAATGCTTCAGCAGACTGCTGAAGTGCCCGGCCGCGGCATCCTGCAAATTTTGTTTTGGTATGCCCATGTGCCGCAATCTAGACCATCACGTCAGAACGGCAATTACCTCGGATGTAAGTGACAAGCCGCGAACTGCTTGCAAGACTTGGCGTCCGTTCAATCGTGCGGGGAGTATTCATGGACGGCAGCGCAATCACAAAAATCGTGACGCAGTACATGGCGGCATGGAACGAGCCGGAGGCTGCAGCCCGGCAAGCGCTGCTCGCGCAATGCTGGAGTGACGTCGGCGTCTATCTCGATCCCAGGGCCTCGCTGACGGGGCGGAACGAACTCGCCCGCCACATCGCTGCGACACAGGCCTCACGGCCCGGCGCGCGGCTCGAGTTCATGAGCGGCATCGACGCGCACCACAACGTGGTCCGCTTCCTCTGGCGCCTGGTGCGCGCGGACGGCAGCTGCGGCGACATCTCGATCGATTTTGGCGAGCTCGGCCCCGACGGCCGGCTGGTCAGGATCATCGGCTTCTTCGGCGCTCCGCCCGCACCGCCGTAAACGTTGGGGACGGGATACTGGCCGGGCTTTCGCAGTTGCCCCCTGCCGCCCCTCATGTCATGACGCCCCGGAGGTAACAGAGGCGTAGACATGACCGTACTCATCGCCGGCGGTGGCATTGGCGGGCTGACGCTGGCGCTCAGCCTGCACCAGATCGGCGTTCCCGCACGCGTCTTTGAAAGCGTGCCGGAGCTTCGGCCGCTCGGCGTCGGTATCAACGTGTTGCCGCATGCGGTGCGCGAGCTGATCGAGCTCGGCCTGCACGACCAACTCGACGCGGCCGCCGTCCGCACCAAGGAACTGGCGTATTTTTCCAAGCACGGCAAACCGATCTGGAGCGAGCCGCGCGGCGTCGAAGCCGGCTACAAATGGCCGCAATTCTCGATCCACCGCGGCACGCTGCAGCAGATCCTGCTCGACGCCGCGACCGAACGGCTCGGAAAAGAGAACATCCTCACCAGCCACCATCTCACCGGCTGGACAGAAAGCGCCGATGGCGTCCGCGCCGAATTCATCGACAAGGCGACCGGGAAAACGGCCGGGAGCCATGACGGCGTGCTGCTGATTGCCGCCGACGGCATTCATTCGGCGATCCGCGAAAAACTTTATCCGCAGGAAGGCCCGCCGATCTGGAATGGGCGCATCCTGTGGCGCGGCATCACCAAATCTGACGCCTTCCTGTCGGGCCGCACCATGATCATGGCCGGCCACGAGATCCTGAAATTCGTCTGCTATCCGATTTCGAAGCAGCCGGACGCCTCAGGCAAGTCTAGCATCAACTGGGTGGCCGAGCGGCACATGCCGCCGACCTATCAGTGGCGCCGCGAGGACTATAACCGGACCGCCAAGCTCGACGAATTCCTGCCCTGGTTCAAGGACTGGAAATTCGACTGGCTCGACGTGCCCGGCCTGATCCGCAACTGCCCGCATGCGTACGAATATCCGCTGGTCGACCGCGATCCGATTCCGCAATGGACCTTCGGCCGGGTCACATTGATGGGCGACGCCGCGCATCCGATGTACCCGATCGGCTCCAACGGCGCCTCGCAGGCGATTTTGGATGCCCGCGTGATCACCCGCGAAATCCTGGCGCACGGCCCGACCAACGCGGCGCTCGCAGCCTATGAGGCCGAGCGCCGGCCCGCGACCACGGATCTCGTGATGCTGAACCGGCGCAACGGGCCGGAACAGGTGATGCAGATGGTCGAGGAACGCGCGCCCGACGGCTATGAGGTCGTCACCGACGTGCTGTCGCTGCAGGAGCTGGAAGACATCGCGGCGAACTACAAGCGCGTCGCCGGTTTCCAGGTCGAAGGCCTCAACGCCAAGCCGCCGATCGTGCAGTTGCCTGCGCGATAGTTGATTTCGAGAGCTGGCTGATTTCCACACGTCATTGCGAGCGAAGCGAAGCAATCCATCACGTGGCAAAGCGGATAAATGGATTGCTTCGTCGCTGACGCTCCTCGCAATGACGGAGCTGCATCCGTACTACCCGATCGCCTTCGCCATCTCAACCAGCCGCGCGCTGGTGCTGGCGGTGGCGAGCAACGTGCCATCCTCGGCCATCAACCTGCCCTCGACGAAGGCGACGGTCTTGCCGAGCTGAGTGACGGTCGCTTCGCCGATCAGCTTGCCCGGCCTGGCTGGCGCCAGAAAATTTATGGTTATTGTGATGGTCGCGGTGTAGAGCCTGCCCTCAGACATGACGAGCACCGCCGGACCCATGGTGTCGTCGAGCATGGCGGAGAGAATGCCGCCCTGCACGAAGCCAGCCGGGTTGCAAAAGTCCTTTCGGCCATCGAAGCCGATCCGGATCCATCCCTCTTTGGGACGTGCGTCGAGCAAATGCCAGCCGAGCAGCTTGGCGCATGGTGGGGCCGTGAAATTGTCGAGCGCGGTTGCGATCATGAGATCCTCCTGATCGCAGCGTTGTAGCGGAGGCCTGCTGACAGCGTGGTGTCAGCAGACCAGAACCGCCTCCCAAGTAAATAGTGGACTACTTAAGCGCACGAGACCTCTGTCTCATCGCTCCATTTTCGAGATACGCAACCCCGTTTGGGGCCGAACTGCTGATGAACTCAGCGACAAAGGCGCGCCCGATATCGTCCTGCTCAATCGTGCCAAAAGGTCCCGGAATCAGACGCCCCAGCCAGGCCACATAGCGCGGCGTGTGAGCATTGCCCGCGATAATTCCGGGGCGAAAAATCGCGAGGCGTTGGAAGCCTATCCCTCGAACCGTCTCTTCTTTCAACCCCATGACCCGCACATAGCGAATCCTGCTTTTCGAGGTGCTTCCCACTGCCGAGAGCAGTGAAAACCGTGTGATACCTCCGGCCTGACAACCGCGGGCAAAGCCACCCACCACGCCAATTTCGAGCGCCTTTAATTCCTCCTCACTCCACTTCAAGCTGCCTTTGCCGACACCAACACAGGATGCCCCATAGACAGGATCGCCTTGCGCAACCATGCTCTGCGCAAGCTTGGTCACTTCTGCCGGAAACTGAGCGGCTGCCGTATCCAGGACCACCTGCCGCACACGGGGATCAGCGCTCACAGAAATCGCCCTGCGATTGACCATCACTACTCCTGCGCAGGACGGCTCCGCCGCCAGCGCACGCACCACCGCAGCTCCCACCTGCCCCGTGCCACCGATGATCAAGACACGAAATGCCATTTTAGGCCTCTTACTGTTTGACGCGCCATCCTCCGCGGGATTTGGCGATGGCTTGCTAGAGATTTAGCCCGTGCGCGATCGCCTTGCGCATGACATTGGGCAGCGCCTCACCCGCGAGCGTCGCGATCGGGACCCAGCGCATTCTGTCCGGTGCTCGCGTCCGCGCGGCCACCTTCGCGGTGTAGATCACCAGCTCAAGCGGAAAATGCGTGAAGACATGCGTCACCACGCCCACCTTGCGATGCCATTTGGCGATCCCCTTGAGCGCCGGCGCCTGCTGCAAGGCCGCCTTGTCGTCCTGGCCGGCGAGCCAGTCCGAGCCCGGGACTTCGGTCATGCCGCCAAGCAGGCCTTTTTCCGCGCGGGTGCGAACCAGCAATTCATCGCCCCGCGTGACGATGAAGGCCGCGCCGCGGCGCATCGTTCCCGTCTTCTTCGGCGCTTTGCGCGGAAAAATCTCCTGATCGCCGCGTGACCGTGCCAGGCAATCGTCGTTCAGCGGACACAGCACACATGCCGGTTTCTTCGGTGTGCAAATCGAAGAGCCCAAATCCATCAGAGCCTGCGCGCTGTCCCCGGCGCGAGAAGGACCCAGCAACGTTGCTGCGAGCTGCTGGATCAACGGTTTGGCCTGCGGCAACGGTTCCTCGACCGCAAACAGCCGCGACACTACGCGCTCGATATTGCCGTCGACCGGCATCGTGCTGATGTCGAACGCAATCGCCGAGATCGCCGCTGCCGTGTAGGGCCCGATGCCCGGCAGTGCGCGCAGGCCCTCCTCGGTATCCGGAAACACCCCGCCATGGTCGCGCAACACCGCGACCGCGCAGGCGTGCAGATTGCGCGCCCGCGAATAGTAGCCAAGCCCGGCCCACATCCGCAGCACGTCGTCGAGCGAGGCCCGGCCAAGCGCCGCGACATCGGGCCAGCGCGTCACAAACTTCAGGAAGTACGGCCCGACGGTTTTGACGCCGGTCTGCTGCAGCATGATTTCGGACAGCCAGACCCGGTAAGGATCCGCCCGCTCCCCCGCCGGCGGCCGCCACGGCAGCACGCGGCGATGCCGGTCGTACCAATCGAGCACCAACGCGGGGCGACCGGGCGTCTCACTTCCTCGTCGTCGGGGTTTGGTGGCCACGGCAGGATTCATGAAGGCACTGTAATAGCAGGATGACAATCTCTCCACGTCATGCCCGCGCTTGTCGCGGGCATCCACGTCTTTCTTCTCGATAGTCCAAGATGACGTGGATGGCCGGGCCAAGCCCGGCCTTGACGGTGTAGCGGTTCCTGCGGAGAGCCGCGCCGTGCTAAAAGCCCCCCATGGCAAAGCGCAATCCGCACCCCGGCGAAATTTTACTCGAAGAGTTCCTTAAACCGATGGCTTTGAGCCAGAATGGCCTGGCGCGCGCCGTCCACGTCGCTCCCCGCCGCATCAATGAGATCGTGTTGGGCAAAAGGGACATCACCGCCGACACCGACCTCCGACTTGCCCGCTATTTCGGAATGTCGGAGGGGTTCCTCCTCGGGCTGCAGATGGACTACGACCTGATGCAGCGGCGGCGCGAGATCGACCGTGATCTCAAGGCGATCCGCCCCGCGCAGCGTGATACGGGCTGCCGCTGCCCGGCAGTGGTGCTATAAGCCCCCATGGCAAAACCCGGCCCGATCTCCGCAAAACCGCTTTCCGTCCTGCTCGGCGACGTGTTTTCGGACGCCTATGCCAAGCAGGGGTTCGCCGCGCGCGAGCTGGTGACGCGCTGGGCTGAGATTGCAGGCCGCGAGATCGCGGCCCATTCCGAGCCGCTGAAGATGCAATGGCCGCGGCCGGTCGAGGGCCAGCCGCAGGAACCGGCCACCCTGGTGCTGCGGGTGGAAGGTCCGATGGCGCTGGAAATCCAGCATTCCTCCGACGTGATCCTGGAGCGGGTCAACCGCTTCTTCGGCTGGAGCGCGGTCGGACGGCTGGCGCTGCGGCAGGCGCCGCTGTCGCGCCGGGACCGGCCAAAACCGTCCCGCGCGCCGGACCCGAAGGCGGTCGCCGAGATCGCCAAAACCCTGTCCTCGGTCGAGGATGACGAATTGCGCGACGCGCTGGCGCGGCTTGGTGCCTCGATCAAGCGAAATTGAGCCTGCCGCGCGCCCGGCCCGCGGCAACCTGCCATTGCCACAATTATCGTTTCAAGCTACGCGAAGGCTCGTTTTTCGTACTTCTTCGGGCGTGAACGCGCCAATCGGGAGCTGACCTTGATCATCACGCGCCGCGCCTTCACCGCCGCCCTTTCGCTGACCGGGCTTGCCGCCCTCGCCGGCTTCTCGCCGCTGCGGCTGATCAATGACGCGCTGGCACAGGGCGCCGCCGACGTCGCCAAGCCGCAGTCGCTGCCGGACATGGCGCTCGGCCCGGCGAATGCCTCGGTCACCATCACCGAATACGCCTCGATGAGCTGCTCGCATTGCGCAGCGTTCACGGAGCAGGTGTTCCCCAAGATCAAGGCGGAATTCATCGACACCGGCAAGATCCGTTTCGTGTTCCGCGAATTCCCGCTCGACATCAAGGCCGCCGCCGGTTCGATGCTGGCGCGCTGCATCGCCAAGGACGACGCGCCGAAATATTTCGCGGTCGTCGACCTCCTCTTCAAGCAGCAGAACGACTGGGTGCTGAAGAACACCACGGAGACGCTGATCCGGATCGGCAAGCAGGCCGGCCTCACGCAAGCGGCGGTGGAAGATTGCCTCAAGGACCAGAAGCTGCTCGACAAGATCGCGGCCGACCAGAAATACGCCGCCGAGGTGCTGAAGGTGCAGTCGACGCCGACCTTCTTCATCAATGGCGAGATGATCAAGGGCGAGCAGAGTTTCGAGGAGTTCAGCAAGCGCATCAATTCGATGCTCAAGAGCTGATCGGCTCATTTTGAGGGAGCAGGCCTGATCGGCCGGCGCGCGAAGCGAACAAATCCCTGTTGAAAACCTGATTCGCCCACCGGATTCATACGGGCCTGTAAGCCCTGCAAAAACCTCGACAAAAGGCTTGGGAAAAGCCCTTCGCGCCCGTTGCCCTTCGGCCCCGGCCTCGCCATTGTCGCGCTCCATAAGAGACGCAACGCGCGACTCATCCACACACCGACATTGCCTTCCATGGTATTGTCACGGCAGGGAGATTCGCGCCCCGCCAACAGAGAATCGTGTTCATGAAACTCACGCGCCTCCGCCTTCATGGTTTCAAGTCGTTCGTTGAACCCACCGACTTCATGATCGAGCCCGGCCTGACCGGCGTGGTCGGGCCGAACGGCTGCGGCAAATCCAACCTGGTCGAGGCACTACGCTGGGCGATGGGCGAGACCTCGCACAAATCGCTGCGCGCCGCCGACATGGATGCGGTGATCTTTGCCGGTTCCGGCAACCGTCCGGCGCGCAACCACGCCGAAGTGGTGATGACGATCGACAATGCCGATCGCTCGGCGCCGGCGGCAATGAACGACCGCGAGATTCTGGAAATTTCCCGACGCATCGAGCGCGAAGCAGGCTCGGTCTATCGCATCAATGGCCGCGACGTCCGCGCCCGTGACGTGCAGATCCTGTTCGCCGATGCCGCCACTGGCGCGCGTTCGCCGGCACTGGTTCACCAGGGCAAGATCGGCGAAATCATTCAGGCCAAGCCCGAACAGCGCCGCCGCGTGCTGGAAGACGCCGCCGGCGTCGCCGGGCTGCACGCCCGCCGCCATGAAGCCGAATTGCGGCTGCGGGCGGCCGAGACCAACCTCACCCGGGTCGAGGACGTGATCGGCCAGCTCTCCGGCCAGGTCGACGGCTTGAAGAAGCAGGCGCGGCAGGCGATCCGGTTCCGCGAAGTCGCCGCCAAGGTGCGCAAGACCGAGGCCACGCTGTTCCATCTGCGCTGGCTCGAAGCCAACACCGACGTGGCGGAAGCCGCGCGCACCCATGACCTCAACGTGCGCGAGATGGCTGAACGCACCCGTGAACAGGCTGAAGCGGCCCGTATCCAGGCGATCCGCGCCTCCGAACTGCCCGCGCTGCGCGAGGGCGAAGCCCGCGCCGCGGCCGGACTGCAACGCCTCACCAATGCGCGCGAGCTGCTCGACCGCGAGGAAGAGCGCGCGAAGGAGCGTGTCGCCGAACTCGACCGCCGCCTGACCCAGTTCACCGCCGACATCGCACGCGAACAGCAGCAGACCTCGGACGCCGAAGTCGCCTTGCTGCGGCTCGACACCGAAGATTCGGAAATCAAGGAAGAGATCAAGTCGCGCGTCGAGAAGCGCAGCGGCGTCGATGAACGCGTCTCCG
Organism: Bradyrhizobium sp. AUGA SZCCT0176; assembly: GCF_018130145.1. GTDB lineage: Bacteria > Pseudomonadota > Alphaproteobacteria > Rhizobiales > Xanthobacteraceae > Bradyrhizobium. Next base: position 49,642 of record NZ_JAFCMB010000014.1, read on the forward strand.
AAGCGGAAGCGACGCTGGCCGCCGCCGAGCGCATGTTCTCGGAATTGACGACGGTGCTGGCCGACCTCACCGCCAAGCGCAACCAGTTAGAGGCCGGCGTGCGCACCCATCGCGACCGCCTGGCCCGGCTCGACCAGGAAATCGCCAACGTCCAGGCTGAGGAAACCAAGCTCGCGCAGGAAACCGGCAATCTCGGCGACCTCGACGCGCTTGCCGGCGCCATGGAAACCGCGCAGGAAACGCTCGCCGCATCGGAAGCCGCGGCGCAGGCCAACGAAGCCGGCCATGTCGCCGCGCGTGCACGGCTGGAAGCGTCACGTGCGCCGCTGGCGGAAGCCGACAAGCGCGTGCAACGGTTAGAGACCGAAGCGCGCACGATTTCAAAGCTCGTCAATGGCGAGACCAAGAACCTGTGGCCGCCGATCATCGATGGCGTCACCGTCACCAAGGGGTACGAAAAGGCGCTTGGCGCCGTGCTCGGCGACGACCTCGATGCACCGATCGATCCGTCCGCGCCGATGCGCTGGACCAATGCGGGTGCAACCTTCGACGATCCGGCGTTGCCCGCGGGCGTCGAAGCGCTTGCCGCCCATGTCGAAGCGCCGTCCGAGTTGGCGCGCCGTCTGGCGCAGATCGGCGTCGTCGCCAAGGAGCGCGGCGCGGAACTGGTGTCGCAGCTGAAGACCGGCCAGCGGCTGGTGTCGCTGGAAGGCGACGTCTGGCGCTGGGACGGCTTTGTCGCCGCCGCCCACGCCCCGACCGGCGCCGCACGGCGTCTCGCCGAACGCGCCCGCCTGGTCGATATCGAAAACGAGCTGGAGCAGGCCCGCAGCGATGCGGCCGCCAAGCGGCAGGCGCTGGAAGACGCCGAGAGCGAATTGAAGGCGGCATCGGGCGCCGAGTCTGCTGCCCGTGACGCCTGGCGTGCCGCGCAGCGCGAGGCCGATGCCGCACGCGAACGCCATGCCGCGACCGAGCGCGAGATCAACCGCCACGCCGCACGCAAAGCGACGCTGACAGAAGCCCATACGCGCATTGCCGCCGACCGTGCCGAAGTCGAGGCCGCGCATGAGAACGCCAATGCGGTGCTGGCCGAGCTGCCGCCGAGCCTCGAGACCGAAACCAGGCTCGCCACCGTTCGCACCGACATCGAGGGCCATCGCCGCTTCGCAGCACAAGTGCGTGCCGAAGCGCAGGCGCTGGCGCGCGAGGCTGAACTGGCCGACCGCCGTGTGCAGGCGATCCTCGCCGAGCGCACCGAATGGCAGAACCGCAAGCAAAGCGCAGCCTCGCAGGTTTCCACCATCGAAGCCCGCGTCACCGAAGTGACCGCAGAGCGTGCCGAGCTCGAAGACGCGCCGGCGCTGTTCGCCCAGAAGCGCCGCGCGCTGATCAGCGAGATCGAGTCCGCCGAAAGCGCGCGCCGCGTCGCCGCGGATGCGCTGGCTGCGGCCGAGAGCGTGATGGCGGAGACCGACCGCGAGGCAAAGGCTTCGCTGGAAGCGCTCTCCAGCGCCCGCGAGGCGTGCGCCCGCGCCGAGGAACGCATGGACGGCACCAGGCGCCGCCTCTCCGACATCGAGCGCGAAATCCACGACATGCTCGAAGTCGAACCGCATGCCGTGGCTGGTCTGGCCGAACTCGAGCCGGGCGCGGAATTGCCGCCGCTCGCCGAGATCGAGGAAAACCTCGAAAAGCTGCGCCGCGACCGCGAGCGGCTCGGCGCGGTCAATCTGCGCGCCGAGGAAGAGCTGCGTGAAGTCGAGACCCAGCACACGGCATTGACCACCGAACGCGACGACCTCGTCGAAGCCATCAAGCGGCTGCGCCAAGGCATCCAAAGCCTCAACAAGGAGGCGCGCGAGCGGCTCTTGACCTCGTTCGAAACCGTCAACGAGCACTTCAAACGGCTGTTCACCGAATTGTTCGGCGGCGGCGAAGCCGCATTGCACCTGATCGAGAGCGAAGATCCGCTCGAAGCCGGCCTCGAAATCATCGCCAAACCGCCCGGCAAGAAGCCGCAGACGCTCTCACTGCTGTCGGGCGGCGAGCAGGCGCTGACCGCGCTGGCGCTGATCTTTGCGGTGTTCCTCACCAATCCTTCGCCGATCTGCGTGCTGGACGAAGTCGACGCGCCGCTCGACGACCACAACGTCGAACGGTTCTGCAACCTCTTGCATGAAATGACGTCCTCGACCGAAACCCGCTTCATCATCATCACGCATAATCCGATCACGATGGCGCGGATGAACCGGCTGTTCGGCGTCACCATGGCCGAACGCGGCGTCTCGCAGCTGGTCTCGGTCGGCCTCGACGACGCGGTGAAGATCCTCGACCAGCACGTGGCGTGATGTCGTGACACCCGATCATGACTGACGAATCGCTACGAAGCGTCGCCTACCACGAAGCAGGACACGCGGTCGTCGCGCTGGCGCTCTGCCTTAAGGTCGCAAGGGTCGAGATTTTTGAGACTGACTATTCAGGCGGTACCGATGCCGCGCTCGCCGACCAGTTGCCCATCGTGGACCAGATTGCAATTTGCGTCGCAGGGATGAACGCCTGTGAAATGTTCAGTGCGCCCCCGTCTCACGAACTTGCCAACATGGGCGACCACGGCATGGTCATAGGACTACTCGCCGAAATTGACGAAGTCGAAGGCGACATCTTGCGTGACAAAGGACACCAGCGCGCATGGGATTTGTTAAAGACTCACGCGAGCAGCGTCGATGACATCGCGGCTCAGTTACTCGCGCAACGAAAGATCGATTTGACTGGATATGTGCTCAGTACAAGTTCGTAGGATGGGTAGAGCTATTCGCGAAACCCATCAACTTCGATCGCGGATTCAATCGCATCCGCAAACGTCGAACTTTTGATCCCGGCTGCTCATGACTTTGGGTCAGTTCGGCCGCTGCTTCGGGGGCATCGAAGCCAAAGTGGATGACCAAGTGCCCTTGGCTTGCTTTCGCCGAAGGTGGTGGAGCAGCTGGGGTATGTGATGGAGATCGTGCGGGAGCGAGCGTGATTCGCTTGCATCACGCTGTGAAGCATGAACGCTGCTAGCAGCCACTTCAATTCGTCGTGGTCTTGAGGCCGCGCATGGACACGAGCTTTTCCTCACGAAATCGGAGAATGAGCCATGCGGTCTCCTCGAAACCGTCTGCGAGCTTTCCGTGGTGAGAATACACCATCTGAGCAGCTTCCGACTTCGACGGCGGTCCCAGCGCCGTGACTACCTCCTGACGCGACATACCTAAATGCAGCTTGCCGTCGAAGACGAGGGGCGCGAACTTTTCCGGGATGACGGCGCAATCGGTCGAGGTCTCGGTGTCTTTCTCGGTGAGCTCTTCAACGATCTCTGTGACGCGATGGTCCGGGCCGCCCATCTCTCCGTGGGACACGACCCATAGCCGATGCTGCGCGCGCCTATAACACAGCCAATAGATGCTACCTCCAGCGTCGCCCTGGTGTTGGATGGTCCCTTCGCCCACGGCCTTGCGGACCGCGCCGAGCGGCGTCTCCTCGAAGCGGCCGGCGAATGCGCCTAGCGAAAAGCGGGTCGCCAATCTCTTCACGACCGTCGGCGGCACGCGCTCGAACGCATGCTCGTCGACTGGCGGCGGCGGTGTCTGCGCGGAGCAGTCGTACGCGGGGATCGCGAAAAGGAGAAGCAGCAAGAAGAGCGTCTTTCGACCACCAACTCGGAATTGCCTTACATGGTCCGAGAGGAAGGACCTCACAATTGGGCGCGGGAATTCTTCGATAATGCTTGCCATGCCACTTGGTCGCATCAGGCCGGCAAGGGTTCAACGGCCCCAAAACTCGGGCACAGTGTCGCGAAAATGCTCCCCGCTGTCATTGTCCGGCTCGACCGGACGATCCAGTATTCCAGAGACGCCGATGATAGAACCGGGAAGCCGCGGCGTACTGGATCACCCGCTTTCGCGAGGGCTTTGCAGAAGTCGGCCGGGATGATTCTCTTTAGCGAAGGATTCGCTGGAGGAAGCTGATGGCGGAGCGTCAGATTGGTCAATTGAGCTTTACGGACGAGTTGGTGAATGACGCCGCTCGGGCCAATGCGCCGTTGCCGCGGGTGTCGGAACTGGTCGACTGGACCGCGATTGAGGCGCTGCTGAGCGGCTTGCGGAGCGGGTCTATGGGAGCGCCAGCTTACCCGTCGCTGGCGCTGTTCAAGGCTCTGTTGCTGCAGCAATGGTACGGGCTGTCCGATCCAGGACTTGAAGAAGCCCTGGTGGACCGCCTGTCGTTTCGGCGTTTTCTGGGCCTGTCGCTGAGTGAGCCTGTACCTGATCATTCCACGCTGTGGCGCTTCCGCGAGCAATTGGCCACCAGTGGGCTGGCCGAGCGCGCCTTTGCCCTGATCACAGCGCAGATCGAGAAGTCCGGCTTCGTCTTGAAGCGCGGCACTTTGATTGACGCTTCGCTGATCCGCTCGGCAGTTAATCCGCCTGAACCACCGGATGCCCCTTTGCCACCGGATGCGGACGGGCGGCCCGCCAGCAAGCTGGTTAAAAGCGCTCACGATCCCGACGCGGCCTGGACCAAGAAGGATGGCAAATATGCCTTCGGCTATAAGATGCATGTGGCGATGGACCAAGGCAGCCGCATCATCCGCCGCCTCGCCTTTACGCCAGCCAACGTCAACGACACCGTCTCCGCCGACGGACTGATCTGCGGCGACGAGGCAACGGTCTATGCCGACAAAGCCTACGACAGCCATGCGCGCCGCGTGCGATTGAAGGAGATGGGTATTCGCGATGGCATTATGCGCAGACATAACCGCTGGCTTCGCTTGGGACCGTGGGCGGTGCGTCGGAACGAAGTCATCTCGCATCGGCGCGCGCCGATCGAGCCGTTGTTTGCATTGCTCAAACGCGTCTACGGTTTCGCGCGGGCGCGCTATCGGGGACTGATGCGCAACGCGGCAGCATTCCAGCTCGCCGCTACCGCGATCAATCTCCAGCGATGGGCAAAGATACCACCCCACGCCGCCTAACCAGTCGAGGCGTCCAGCCATTAGGGCTCAATCACGCCACCTGAGGACCAATAGCACCCGCGCTTATATCCCCGTCGATCTGCTCGACTTCTGCAAAGCCCTCGCTTTCGCGGGTGACGACAGCTGTGTATGGAGTGACTTCGGAACATGACGAAGAAGCGATGACCTCACCCGACCTCCCCGCCGAACTGAAATCCGCGCTTGAAGCCAAACTCAAGGGCTTCTCGCGCAGTGACGCGGCCGGGCGCTCGGCGGCGATCTCGAAAAACTACCGCGACGGCGGCGGCTCCGGCGCGATCCGCTCCGAGACCGATGCGCTGGCCTATGCGCTGGCGCGGATGCCCGCGACCTATGCCGCGGTGACCGCCAGCCTGAACGCGCTGTGCGAGATCCGCACCGATTTTGCGCCAAGAACCCTGCTCGATATCGGCGCCGGACCGGGGACAGCAAGCTGGGCCGCGGCGGAAGCATTCTCGACACTGCAAACCTTCACGCTTCTCGACGCCAACGACGCGTTGCGTAAACTGGCGCTCGACCTGGTCAGCGAGAGTTTTCGCCTGCGCGAGCTCCATTACGAACGTGGCGAGGCCCGCAATTCGCTGATCAAGGCCGAAGCCGCGGACCTCGTTGTGGCGAGCTACGTGATCGGCGAGCTCAGTGCGGCCGAACAGGCAGCACTGGCCACGCTGATGTGGGAAAAGACCGGCGATACGCTGCTGGTGGTCGAACCCGGCACGCCGGCCGGCTATGCCCGAGTCATCGCGCTGCGCGAACGCCTGATCGCAGCCGGCGCGCATGTCGCCGCGCCCTGCCCGCACGACGGAACATGTCCGCTTCAAGCGCCGGACTGGTGCCATTTCACCCAACGCCTGCAGCGCTCTCGGGCGCACAAGCAGGTCAAAGGCGCCGAGCTGCCGTTTGAGGACGAAAGATTCGCCTATGTGGCGCTGACGCGCAGCCCTCTTGCAGCACGCCCGTCCCGGGTGCTGGCGCAGCCCGCCGTTTCCAAGGTCGAGGTCACGGCCAAGCTCTGCACCCCGGCTGGCCTCGTCCTCAGCCGGACGCCCCGACGCGCCAAGGCGGATTACGCCCTGGCCCGGCGCTGGCGCTGGGGGGATGCAGTGGTCGAGCCATGAACTTATCCCGGCCTGGTTTCGACTAAACCAAGCCCCCACGTCGCGGCGGGCTGCCGCACGCCCCGGTTTTCGTCTAGGTTCCACACTTTCTTCGCCTCATCAGGAGTTGTTTGCCATGTCGACGAGCTGGATCGTTATCGGCGTCATTGTCATTCTCGTGCTGTTCGCCATCGGTGCGTATAACCGCCTGGTCGCGCTGAGCCAGCGTGTCGGCCAGGCCTTTGCCGACATCGACGTGCAGCTCAAGCAGCGCCACGACCTGATCCCGAACCTGGTGGAGACCGTGAAGGGCTACGCCAGCCACGAGCGCGGCACGCTCGACGACGTGATCAAGGCCCGCAACTCCGCGATGTCCGCGCAAGGGCCGGCGCAGATCGGCGCCGCCGAGAACCAGCTGAGCGGTGCGCTCGGCCGCCTGATCGCGCTGTCGGAGGCCTATCCGGACCTCAAGGCCAACACCAATTTCCAGCAGCTCGCCGGCGAACTGTCCGACCTCGAAAACAAGATCGCCTCGAGCCGCCGCTTCTTCAACAACGCGGTTCAGGAATACAACACCGGCATCCAGCAGCTGCCCGCCGCGCTGTTCGCCGGCATGTTCGGCTTCACCAAAAAGGAATTCTTCGACCTCGGCGCCAGCCGCACCGAAGTCGAGGTCGTGCCGACCGTGAAGTTCTAACGGCCGCGACGTCCCAGCGAGAAGCAGCACATCATGGCCGCGTACGGGCTCTACACGCATATCGCATCGAACAAGTTCCGTTCGATGCTGCTGCTCGCCGGCCTGTTCCTGCTGATCTACGTGCTGGTCTATGCCGGCGCGCTGCTCGCGGAAGTCGTGATCCGCAGTGACCGCTCGGTCGATTATTATTTGCGGACAGCGGGGCGCGATCTGGTCACGGCCTTTCCCTATGCCACCGGCATCGCGGCGCTCTGGATCGTGATCGCCTATTTCTTCCATCAGAACATGATCGACGCCGTCACCGGCGGCGAGGACGTGACGCGAAAGCAGCAGCCGCGGCTCTATAATCTCCTGGAAAACCTCTGCATCTCGCGCGGCCTTCCGATGCCGAAGCTGAAGGTGATGGACAGCCCGGCGCTGAACGCATTCGCGAGCGGCCTCAACCGCCGGCAATACGCCATCACCGTCACCACAGGGCTGCTGAGGACGCTCAACGACCAGGAGGTCGAGGCGGTGCTGGGCCATGAGCTGACCCATATCCGCAACGGCGACGTGCAGCTGATGGTGATCGCGGTCATCATCGCCGGCGTGGTCGGCTTCTTCGGCGAACTGTTCTTCCGCATGTTCACCAACCTGTCGTGGAATTCGTCCGGCGGATCGTGGTCATCCTCGTCCTCGCGTTCGTCGTCCTCTTCGTCGTCGGACAGCGACAACAAGAGCTCCGGCGGCGGCGCGATCATCGTCGTCATCATCGCGGTCGCGCTGATCCTGCTGGCCTGGCTGCTGTCGCAGGTGGTCAAACTGGCGCTGTCGCGGTCGCGCGAATTGCTGGCCGACGCCGGCTCGGTCGAACTGACCAAGAACCCGGACGCCATGATCACGGCACTGCGCAAGATCGAAAATCGCGGCGAGCTTCCCGGCGCCACCTCGGCCGTGATGGAACTGTGCTTCGACAATCCCCGCGAGGGATTTGCCGATCTGTTCGCGACCCATCCGTCGGTGGATTCGCGGGTCAAGGCGCTCGTGCAGTACGCCGGCGGCCGCGATCCCGGCCCGCTGGCCTTGCCTGACGAGGCCGACGACGAGCCGGAGGATCAGGCGGAACCGCAGTCGGCGGATCAACTGCCGCCCCCGGTCACCCACGGTCCGTGGAGCGATGCCGCAGCGCCCGCGGGCCTGCCGCAAGGTCAGCGGCAGGGCGCACGACAGGGTCCTGGCTGGGGACCCTGGGGCCGGCACAGCTGAGCCCTCGGTACGGCGCCATTAACGAATTACCTACGAATAACGCCGGCGCGGGCTCAAGGAATTGAATTCTCCCTTGTTTCTGCCATGTTCGCGCCCAAACAGGTATATGGGGACCTGCCGATCGCTCCCGCGATCGGGGGCGCGTAGTAGGAAATTCCATGGCAAAGCCAGTCGTGATTGTGGTGGGCGCGGACAAGGGCGGGGTCGGCAAGACGACCGTGTCGCGAACGCTCCTGGATTATTTCAGTGCCAACAACGTCCCGACCCGGGCGTTCGACACCGAGTCGCCGCGCGGCACGCTGATGCGCTTCCACCCCGACATCACCCAGATCGTCGACATGACGACGACCGCGGACCAGATGAAGATCTTCGACACGCTCAATGCCGGGACCTCGGTGACCGTGATCGACGTGCGCGCCGGACTGCTGTCGCCGGCGCTGGCCTCGCTCCGCGACATCGGCTTTCTCGATGCCGCCAAGGCCGGCCAGATCACCTTTGCGGTGTTCCATATCCTGGGCCCCTCGATCGCCTCGCTGGACGAAATCGCCGAGACCGCCAATTTCATGCAGGGCGCCAAATATTACCTGGTGAAGAACTTCATCAACGACACCCAGTTCTTCCAGTGGGACCAGGCGACCTACAATTCCTATTTCCACCGCATCAAGGATGCCACCGAGCTCACGATCCCCAAGCTCAACGAAATGGCCTATGAGCAGGTCGAGGTCTCCTCGGTGCCGTTCCTCAAATTCGTCGCCAACAAGGGCACCAACGACGAGGCCGCGAACTATTCGTTCGTGCTCCGCGGCTATGTCCGGCACTGGCTCGCCAATGTCTGGAGCGAGTTCGACCGCATCAAGCTGACCGACCTGGTAGGCGGCGGCAGCGGCAGCGGCAAATCGAGCACCCGCAGCGGCGAAAAATAATCGCGCCAGGTGCGCGATGGGGCTGGATTAGGCGGAAAAATCGCCTGATATAGCGCGTGATGAGCCCCACGTCCGTCTACATCATCTGCTCGCCCCGCCCGCTGGTCGGCAAGACGCTGATCGCGCGGCTGCTCAGCGAATTCCTGCTGTTGAAGAACGGCACGGTGATCTCCTTCGACATCAATCTGAAGGAACCCTCGCTGCTGGAATATCTGCCGCGCACCACCGAGACGGCCGACGTCATCGACACCTTCGGCAAGATGCAGCTGATGGACCGCCTGATCGTCAATGACAGCGTCGCCAAGGTCCTCGACCTCGGTTTCCATGCTTTCGACGAGTTCTTCAAGATGACCGATGAGATCGGCTTCATGAAGGAAGCCGTGCGCCGCGGCGTCGCGCCGGTGATCCTGTTCGTGGCCGATACCGACCGTGCCTCGGCCACGGCCTACCAGATGCTGAAACAGCAAATTCCCGCGAATGCCCTGATCGCGATCGACAATGAGCACGTGGTGCGCGGCGAACTGCCCGCCGCGATGGAGCGGGGACGGGTGCTGCGGATATCGGCGCTGCCGGTGTTCCTGAAGACCTATATCGACCGGCTGACCTTCTCCTTCACGGGCTATCTGCGCCAGGAGAAGGATTCCTCGACCGAACTGCATCAATGGATCCGCAGGAACTACACCAGTTTTCGGGAGCTGGAACTCAGCCTGATGCTGCAGAGGTCGTGAAGCCGACCAAACAATATTACCCGGATAATATTGACGCAGGCCCGTCGGACTGGTACCGCCTCCCCGACAGCAAATCTCCGCGCGAGGCCTCCGGTGACATCAGACAGAAAAGCCGCCATCGCCGCCTACAAGGAGCGGAAGACCATCGCGGGGATTTTCGTGATCCGCAGCAAGGCCTCGGCCGAGCAATGGGTCGGTCAGGCCCCTGACCTCGAGAAAATCCAGAACCGGATCTGGTTTTCGCTGCGCCAGGGCAGCCACACCTGCCGCAGCCTGCAGACGGCATGGACCACGCATGGGCCCGAAAATCTGACCTTCGAGGAATGCGAGCGGCTGGAAGAGGAAGAGACGTCCTACATCAGGGACGCGCTGTTGAAGGAGCGCCTGCTCTATTGGCGCAAACAACTCGGCGCCGCTGCGGTCTAATGTCGTCCCTGCGCACGTGTTCGCAGGGACGACGAGGAAGAAAACTCAATGCCCTTCAAACGCCATCAGCGTTCGCACCGGCACGTCCATTGCCCGCAGCTTGTCGGCGCCGCCCAGATCAGGCAGGTCGATGACGAAGCAGGCCGCGACCACGTGGGCGCCGATCTGGCGCAGCAGCTTCACCGCGCCTTCCGCGGTGCCGCCGGTGGCGATGAGATCGTCGACCAGGATGACGCGCTCGCCGGGCTGCACGGCGTCGGCATGCATCTCCATTTCATCGAGGCCGTATTCCAGCGAATAGGCGATCCGCACCGTGGTGTGCGGCAGCTTGCCTTTCTTGCGGATCGGCACGAAGCCGGCGGAGACCTGATGCGCCACCGCGCCACCGAGGATGAAGCCCCTCGCCTCGATGCCGGCGACCTTGTCGACCTTGCTGCCGGCCCAAGGCTGCACCAGTTCATCGACCGAACGGCGGAACGCGCGCGCATCCGCCAGCAGCGTGGTGATATCGCGGAACAGGATGCCCTTCTTCGGGTAATCCGGAATGGTGCGGACGGTGGCTTTCAGATCATGTTCAAACGTCATCGGTTTCTCTTTTCCCCACTGTCATTCCGGGGCGATGCGAAGCATCGAACCCGGAATCTCGAGATTCCCCGGTGCGCAACTGCGCACCTGTGGTCTGGTGCTAGCGCACCATCCTGAATGACGCGTTGCCTCAATTCGCCGCAACATGCAGCCGGAACGCGTTCTCGACAATACGTAAACCCACCTCCCCGCCGAGCGACATCAGCGATTCCGGGTGAAACTGCACGCCGCCGACCGGCAGGGTCTTGTGTTCGATCGCCATCGCGACGCCGTCCTCGGTGGTCGCGGTGACCGTGAGCACGTCGGGCACGCTGTCGCGCTCGACATAGAGCGAGTGATAGCGGCCGATCACGATCTCATTGGGCAGGTTCTGCATCAACCGCCCGCCCCGCACCTGGACCCGCGACGGCCGGCCGTGCGCGGGCTGACCGAGTTGCCCGAGCTGGCCGCCGAAATATTCGCCAATTGCCTGCACGCCGAGGCAGACGCCGAAGATCGGCAGCTTCTTCTCCAGCGCCGTTCCAATGGTTTTCGAGATCCCGAAATCCTCGGGCCGGCCCGGACCCGGCGACAGCACCAGCAGATCCCAGTTCTTCTGGTTCAGCATCTGCTGCGCATGAACGTGCCGGACCACGGTCACGGACGCACCGACCTGCCGGAAATAATCCGCCAGCATGTGCACAAAACTGTCGTCGTGATCGATCAACAGCACCTTCTTGCCCGAACCGGTGGCATCCGGCGCGAACGCCGACAGCGGCTTCGGCGGATCGCCGCGCAGCGCCTGGAACAGGGCGGCCGCCTTGACCTGGCATTCCCTGTCTTCGGCGGCGGGATCCGAATCGAACAGACAGGTCGCGCCGACGCGCACTTCGGCGAGCCCGTCCTTCATCCGGATGGTGCGGATGGTAAGCCCGGTGTTGATGCTGCCGTCGAAATTCACAGCACCGATCGCGCCGGCATACCAGCGCCGGGACGAGCGCTCATTGTCCTCGACGAACTGCATCGCCCATAATTTCGGTGCACCCGTCACCGTCACGGCCCAGGCGTGGGTCATGAACGCATCGAGCGAGTCGAAGCCGGGGCGAAGAATGCCCTCGACATGGTCGACGGTGTGGAACAGCTTTGAGTAGGTCTCGATCTGGCGCCGCGCCAGCACCTTGATGGTGCCGGGCACGCAGACGCGCGCCTTGTCGTTGCGGTCGACGTCGGTGCACATGTTGAGTTCGAATTCGTCTTTTTCCGAATTCAGCAATTGCCGGATTTGCTCGGCATCGCCGATCGCGTCGACACCGCGCGCGATGGTGCCCGAGATCGGGCAGGTCTCGACCCGCCGTCCGTCGGAGCGCACGAACATTTCCGGCGAGGCGGCGACGAGAAACTCGCCCTCGCCGAGATTCATCAGCGCGCCATAAGGCGACGGGTTGATGCGGCAGAGCCGCTGGAACACTTCGGCCGGCGAACGCTCGCACGGCTCGGCGAATAACTGCCCGGGCACCGCCTCGAACAGATCGCCACGCGCGAACGCGGCGCGTGCGGTCTCAACCGTCGCCTGGTATTCGCCGGGCGCGTGATCGGCAAAACCCTGCCGCGGCGTCTTGGCGTAGACGCTCTCGGCGGTGTCGCGCGGCAGGCCGGCGGTGGATCTGCCGTTCCAGCTGAAATCGTAACTCAGCACCACGCCGCGGCCGGTGGCGCGGTCATAGGCGAGCAGGCGATCCGGCACATACAGCACGATGTCGCGCTGGTCGGTCTCGCGCGCGCGCTTCTGCACGAGGTCCTCGATCTGGAATACGAGGTCGTAGGCGAAGGCGCCGAACAGGCCGAGCAGCGGATCGTCATTGGCGGTGAAGCTTGCGACGAGATCGCGCACCAGCGACATCACGCTGGCGCGTCGGGTGCGCTGGTCTTCATCGACAGGCGCGGGTCCGCGGATGATATGGCCGGCGAGACGCGACGCGCTCTGCTCGGTGACGACGACGCAAGCCTCGCGCAGGACGTCGCCGAGAAAGGCGATCAGCACCTCGCCGCGCCCGTTGAGCGCGCTAAGCGCGAAATTCGCGCCCTCGGTTTCCAGCACCAGCGGCGGGTCGGAAAAGCCAAGGTCAAAGCTCTCGTAGCGGCCCGGCACCGTGGTGCCCGAAGACAGCACCACGCCACGGCGGCGGTCGAGCAGGTCGATCAGGTCATCGAGCCGCTTGGCGTCGCCGGAAAATTGCTCAACGGTGCGCGAGATCGCAAGACCACTGGCGGTCCGGTATTCGCTGTGCTCGGGCAGGGAGAAGACGGTCCTGTTCATGTGATCCTCTTACGAAACTTGGTGAGGGAACGCCACACAGGACAAACGAAGGGCAAACAAACTAACCGCCGGTCGCACTGCGATGGCGACCTTCGACGATTGTTAAAATGAAATCGCACCGGCCACCTCTTTAAGAGGTGCGCCACCAAAGACGGGATGGGCGGACGGCGGTGCTCATGGCGCTTAATCACCATCCGCCGCGAGCGATGTCAAGGGAGGCCCTGGCGCCCTGGCCTGCCCGTGCCTGGCCCGCCGGCCATCTTTTGGGGTTTGAAACGGGCAAAATCCGCGTAGCATCCGGCCCAAGCGGCGGCGGCAACAACGCCCGAAAACAACAAGCAGGCGGAGGCAAGGGATGGCATTGCTGGGTCTGGGATACGCGGGCTTCGGATCGGATGCGCTGGAGGACTGGCGCCAGTTCGGGACCTCGCTGGTCGGCCTGCAGGCGGTCGAGCGCGGCAACTCGCTGCTGGCCTTCCGGATGGACGACCGCAAGCAGCGCATCGTCATCGACCGCGCGATGGGCGAAGGCGCGCGCTTCTTCGGCTGGGAAGTCGCCGACGCGGCGGCGCTGGACCAGCTTGCAGCCCGGCTCGAACAAGCCGGCGTCAATGTCACGGCCGAGCCAAAGACGCTGGCCGATGCCCGGCGCGTGCGCGGCCTGATCTCGTTTCGCGATCCCGGCGGCAACCGGCTCGAGGCGTTTTACGGCGCCGAGATCGACGAGACGCCGTTCAGTCCGGGCCGCTCGATCTCGGGCTTTCGCACCGGTCCGCTCGGCCTCGGACATGCCGTACTGACCGTCGAGCACATCGATCCGATGATGGCGTTCTATGTCGACGTGCTCGGCTTCGGGCTTTCCGACTACATCGAAAAGCCGTTCCGCGCCTATTTCTTTCACGTCAACGCGCGGCATCACAGCCTGGCGCTGATCGAGACCGGCAAGAACGGCATGCATCATCTGATGGTGGAATTGTTCTCGCTCGACGATGTCGGGCAATCCTACGACATCGCAATGATGCAGCCGGACCGAATCGGCGTCACGCTCGGCCGCCACACCAACGATTTCATGACCTCATTCTACGCCAAGACACCGTCGTCCTTCATGATCGAATGCGGCTGGGGCGGCCGCGAGATCGATCCCGCGACATGGCAGCCGGTCGAAATGCATCACGGCCCGAGCCTGTGGGGACACGAGCGCGTCTGGCTGCCGCCAAAAGACCGCGAGACCGCGCGCCAGATGCGGATGCAAGCCGCCACCGAAGGCCTGCGCGCGCCGGTGCAGGTGATGGAAGGTAATTACCAGCTGATGTCGGGCACGTGTGCGTGGTGGGATGGGGTGAAGCAGTAGGACCGGCATGTCGTCCCGGCGAACGCCGGGACCCATAACCACCACTGTTCGTGGTTACGGGAGTCGTCGAACACTGATTTCTAACCGATAAGCCGCGGCGTATGCGTCCCGGCCTTCGCCGGGACGACGACTTCGTTGCTACCGATAACACCCCTCTTCGATCTCCTCGATCAGGCTCCGCGCCTGCGGCTTCCAGCCGAGCTGCCGTGCCCGCACCGCACGCACGCGGCTGTTGGATGCCATGGTGTTTTCAGCCGTGCCCTCGCCCCATTCGGCGGCCGCCTCTTCCATCGACATCGCCGATGGCGGTCCAGCAAAACCCAGCATGCGGTTGATGGCTTCGCAAACCTCGCGCATCGAATCCTCGCCGTTCTCGGCGAAGTAGAACGCACCGGCCGGCGACTTCTCGATCGCAAGCGCATAGAGCGTCACGAGATCGTCGATATGAACGTTCGACCAGATATTCTCGCCGGGACCGGCATGGGCCGCGTTGCCGCGTTTTTTCGCGAGCTTTATCAGGAAAGGTACCTGCACGCTGTCGCGCCCCGCCCCGTGGCCGATGCCGTAGATCAGGCTCGGGCAAATGATGACGGGACGGCAGCCCTTGTCGCGATAGGAGAGGATCAATTCGTTCAGCGCGACCCGCGCCGCACGCGCAGGCGATGGCGTAAACGGCGTGTCTTCATCGAACACCGCATCAGAGCGCTGGCCCTTGGATTGCGTGCCGATGATGCTCGACCCCGAGGTGTGGATGAAAGGCTTGCCGCTTCCGGCCAGCGCGCCGAGCAGGGCATCCACCGCGCCGGTGTGATCGGCGCTCGCCGCATTGATGACGACGTCGGCGGCGCGCGCCGCCTGCGCGAGGATTTCCGCGTCATCCAGCGTTCCCGATAACGGCTCGATGCCGCGGGTGCGCACCGCGTCGGCCTTTTCCGGGGAACGAACCAGGCCGGTGACCTGATGTCCGGCGGCCGCGAGATGAGCGGCCACCGATCCGCCGATATAACCGGACGCGCCTGTGCAGAAGACTTTCATTTACAACTCCACCGTCATTGCGAGCCGACGGGTCGCGCGGATGCGCGCCCGATGACAGGCTCCGCGAAGCAATCCAGTGTTAGGGACGCAAGATGGATTGCTTCGTCGCGACGCTCCCTTGCGCAAACGCCCGCGTTTGTCGCAGGCAATGACGAGGAGGCGCTTGATCTCACCCCAGATGCTTCCTGAAAAACTCCGTCGCGCGGCCCCAGGCGAGCTCCGCGCACTGCCGGTCGTGCACCGACAGGCGCTGTTCATTGCCGAAGCCGTGCTCGGCGTCATAGCGGAACAGCTCCAGCGACTTTCCCGCTTCCTTCATCGCCTTTTCGAAACCATCGACCAGCGCCGGCGTGCACCAGTCGTCCTTGGCGGCGAAATGGCCCTGCAGCGGAATTTTCACATCCGCCGGTTTTGCCGCCTGCTCCGGCGGGATGCCGTAGAACACGACACCGGCCGTGAGCTCCGGAATCCTGGTGGCGCCGATGATGGTGACAGCACCGCCGAGACAAAAGCCGGTCAGGCCGACCTTGGCGCCGTTCTTGGCGAGATATTGCGCGGCGCCGCGCACCGTCTGCGTCGTCGCATCCATGAAATCCAGCGAGTTCATCTCTTTGCCGGCGGCGTCGGTGTCGTGATACGGCACCACCGTGCCCTTGTAGAGATCCGGCGCCAACGCGTCGAAGCCGGCCACGGCGAAGCGGTCGCACATGCCCTTGATCTGGTCCTGCAGCCCCCACCATTCCTGGATCACGACCACGCCCGGCGCATTGCCGCGCGCGGCATTGGCGAGATAGCCGGCCGCGTCCTTGCCGTCGGGACGCTTGAAAGTGATGCTGGTTCCCATGAGGTCCTCCATATTTTTTGGGGAGCGATTGGCGGCCATTTTGTCCGCTGCAGGGTCAGGAAGCAATCCGCCTCCACCGTCATTCCGGGATGGTGCGCTAGCACCAGACCCGGAATCTCGAGATTCCGGGTTCGATGCTGCGCATCGCCCTGGAATGACGAACACAAAAAAAGCCCCCGCAGGGGCTTTTCCAAATTGCGATGACGCCAGCGCTTAGTGCGCGTTAGCCCAGACCTTCTTCTTGGTGAAGTAGAGCAGGCCCGTGAGCAGGATCAGGAACACGAACACCTGCAGACCGAGCCGCTTGCGCGCCTCCATGTGCGGTTCCGCGGTCCACATCAGGAAGGTGGTGACGTCCTTGGAGTACTGCGCGACGGTGGCCGGCGCACCGTCGTCATACGTCACCTGGCCGTCACTGAGCGGCTTCGGCATCTTGATGGCGTGGCCGGGGAAATACTTGTTGTAGTAGGAACCTTCCGGGAGCGAGAAGCCGGCCGGCGGCTTGTCTTCATAGCCCTGCAGCACGGCCGTAACGTAATCCGGGCCCTGCTCCTGGTACTGGGTGAAGAAGTCGACCAGGAACATCGGGAAGCCGCGCTTGTAGGAACGCGCCTTGGTGATCAGCGACAGGTCCGGCGGAAACGCGCCGCCATTGGCGGCCCGCGCCGCGTTCTCGTTCGGGAACGGCGACGGGAAATAGTCGGCCGGCCGGCCCGCCCGCTCGAACATCTCACCCTTGTCGTCCGGACCGTCCTTGACCTTGTAATCGGACGCGAACGCCGCCGCCTGCGCCACCGAATAACCGGGACCGCCGGCTTCGGCGAGGTTGCGGAAGGCGACGTAGGACAGGCCGTGGCAGGACGCACAGACTTCCTTGTAGACCTTCAGGCCGCGCTGCAGCGCGCCACGATCGAACTTGCCCATCGGGCCCGAGAACGACCACTTGTTTCCGGGCGGGGCAACGCCATGGTCCTCGGCGCGTGCATTCTGCGTACCACCGACCAGGAGACCGCCAGCGACGACGAGCGCGACCACCACTGAGGCCACCTTGCCGCCGTGCTTGGCCAGCACGTCGTCGGCGATCGAGTTCGGCACCGGACGCGGCGTCTCGATCCGGCTCAAGAGCGGCAGCAGGATCAGGAAATAGGCGAAATACAAGAAGGTCAGGATACGGCCGGCGATCACGTAGATGCCTTCCGGCGGCTGCGAGCCGAGATAGCCGAGCCCGAGGCAGACCACGACGAAGATCCAGAAAAACTGCTTCGCCAGCGGACGATATTTCGAGGAGCGGGTCCGCGCGTTATCGAGCCAGGGCAGGAACGCCAGGATGATGATTGCGCCGAACATCGCCACCACACCGGCCAGCTTGTTCGGGATCGAGCGCAGGATCGCGTAGAACGGCAGATAGTACCATTCCGGCACGATGTGCGCCGGCGTCACGCCGGGATTGGCGGGAATGTAGTTGTCGGCGTCGCCGAGATAGTTCGGCATGTAGAAGATGAACCATGCGAAGAACAGCATGAAGCAGGAGACGCCGAACGCATCCTTGATGGTCGCGTAGGGCGTGAAAGGCACGGTGTCCTTTTCGGTTTTCGCCTCGACACCGGCTGGATTGTTCTGGCCCGCAACGTGCAGCGCCCAGACGTGCAGCACGACCACGCCGGCGATCACGAACGGCAAGAGATAGTGCAGCGAGAAGAAGCGGTTCAGCGTCGGGTTGCCGACGGCATAGCCGCCCCACAGCAGCGTCACGATGCTCTCGCCGAAATACGGTACGGCCGAGAACAGATTGGTGATGACGGTGGCGCCCCAGAAGCTCATCTGGCCCCACGGCAGCACATAGCCCATGAAGCCGGTCGCCATCATCAAGAGGTAGATGATGACGCCGAGGATCCAGAGGATTTCGCGCGGCTCCTTGTACGACCCGTAATAAAGGCCGCGGAACATGTGGATGTAGACGGCGAAGAAGAACATCGAGGCGCCGCAGGCGTGCATGTTGCGCAGCAGCCAGCCGTAATTGACGTCGCGGACGATCAGTTCGATCGACTTGAAGGCCATGTCAGCGTGCGGCGTGTAATGCATCGCCAGGATCACGCCTGTCAGGATCTGCAGGCCCAGCATCATTGAGAGGATGGCGCCGAAGGTCCACCAGTAGTTCAGGTTACGCGGCGTCGGATAGGCCACGAACGAGGAATGGACGAGGCCCATGATCGGGAGACGCCGTTCGATCCACTTCAAGGCGGGATTGGTCGGCTGGAAATCGGATGGTCCGCTCATTGATGCGATCCTGAGGAAGTAAAACGACGCGACGGATTGAGGTCCCGGACGGGCGTCCGGGCCTTAGCCGATCTGGATTTTGGTGTCGGAAACGAACGTGTAGGGCGGCACCGGCAGGTTGCTGGGCGCCGGGCCTGAACGGATGCGGCCCGAGGTGTCGTACACCGAACCGTGGCAGGGGCAGAAGAAGCCGTCGTAACTGCCCTCATGGGCGATCGGGATGCAGCCGAGATGGGTGCAGATGCCGATCACGACCAGCCACTGGTCGTGGCCCGCCTTGACGCGTGCCGAGTCGGGCTGCGGATCGGGCAGGCTCGACAGCGACACCTTTTGCGCCTCTTCGATCTGCTTCTTGGTGCGATGGCTGATGTAAATCGGCTTGCCGCGCCAGAACACCTTGATGTCCTGTCCCTCGGCGATCGGCGTCAGATCGACCTCGATCGGCGCACCGGCCGCGATCGTCGCGGCGTCCGGGTTCATCTGGGCAACGAGCGGCCATACTGCGGCGGCGGCACCTACGGCGGCGACGGCTCCCGTTGAAACAAAAAGAAAATCACGGCGTGTCGGATGGTCCGCCGAAGACGCTGTCGTCACGATTCCAAGCCCTTTCTCATCTGCAGCCAGCGGAACCGCCCCGGAAACGCTGAAAACGCACCCAGAAGAGGCTGCCGGCGCCCGCGGCCCCCGCGGCGGCAGAAAGACCACTTTTCCCCGCCAAATCCGGCGGAACAAGCAATCCAGAATCGTTCTATTGGCACCCTTGCCGTAAGAGCGCAAGCCCGCTATCGGCTCGCAAGCGTGCAATGCACTAAATCCACGCCGAGCTGTGATTTTTCAGTCATTTCATCAGGGCTTCACAGGCCGCCAACATCATGCAGATTGCGCTTTTCCAGCCCGACATCCCCCAGAACACCGGAACGATTCTGCGCCTGTGCGCATGCCTGGATGTCGCGGCCCACATTATCGAGCCCGCGGGCTTTCCGGTCTCCGACCGCCATTTCCGCCGCTCCGGCATGGACTATCTCGACCATGTCGCTATTACACGCCACGACTCATGGTCAAAATTCGAGCAATGGCGTAACGACGGCGGTTTCCGGCTGGTCCTGCTTACGACCAAGGGGGCCGGTTCCTATCTGGATTACCGATACCAGCGGGACGACGTCCTGCTGTTCGGGAGGGAATCCGCGGGGGTCCCCGACGAGGTCGCCGGCGTCGCGGACGCGCGGCTGGTGATCCCGATCAAGCCGGGCCTGCGTTCGCTCAACGTCGCGATGGCGGCCGCCATGGCACTAGGCGAGGCGCTACGGCAAACCGGTTCCAAGACCTGATCGAGAAAGGCTTGATCGAGACCTGATGGAGAGATGGTGAGTTACGCGGTCAAAGAGATATTTCTGACCCTCCAGGGCGAAGGCGCGCATGCCGGCCGTGCGGCCGTGTTTTGCCGTTTCGCCGGCTGCAACCTCTGGACTGGCCGAGAACAGGACCGTAGCTCCGCCACGTGCAAATTCTGCGACACCGATTTCGTCGGCACCGACGGCACGCTGGGCGGCCGCTACGCCTCGGCCGATGAGCTCGCCGATACCATCGCCACGCAATGGACCGGCGCGAGCGCCAACCGCTACGTCGTGCTGACCGGCGGCGAGCCGCTGCTGCAGGTGGACACGCCGTTCATCGACGCGCTGCATGCGCGCGGCTTCGAGATCGGCATCGAAACCAACGGCACCATCGAGCCGCCCGAGGGCATGGACTGGGTCTGCGTCAGCCCGAAAGCCGGCTCCGACCTCGTGGTGCGCCGGGGCCATGAGTTGAAGCTGGTCTATCCGCAAGCGGGTGCAGCCCCCGAGCAATTCGAAGGTCTCGCCTTCGAGCGCTTCTCGCTGCAGCCGTTGGATGGACCCGACGTAACCGCAAATACCGCGCGCGCGATCGACTATTGCCTGCAGCACCCGCAATGGCGACTCAGCCTGCAGACACACAAGACACTCGGCATCAGGTAGTACTGGCATCAGATAGGATTTGAGCTTTCGCAATGTGGGAACTGACGAAATCGTTTCGCTTCGAGGCGGCGCATTCGCTGCCGGGAACGACCTTTGGCGCTGATAGCGAAGAGATTCACGGCCACTCGTTTCGCGCCGAAGTGAGCATGCGCGGCACGCCCGATCCCGCCACGGGGATGGTGCTCGATCTCGGCCTGCTCGAACGCAGCATGGCGGAGGTCCAGAAGACGCTCGACCACAAGCTCCTCAACAAGGTCGAGGCGCTTGGCCCGCCGACGCTGGAAAACCTGTCCCGCTTCATCTGGGAACGGGTCCAGCACGCCGGAAAGATCACCCGCGTCAGTGTCCACCGCGACAGCTGCAACGAGAGCTGCACCTATTACGGCCCGCAGAACTAACCCGTCATTGCGAGGAGCGAAGCGACGAAGCAATCCACACTTTCTTTGTCGCACCATGGATTGCTTCGCTTCGCTCGCAATGACGGAGGATAGACGTTAGGAATTACCGATGGACACCACCGTCATCGAGGATCGCAAGGCGCGGGCGCGGGGTTGGTTCGAAGCGCTGCGCAACGACATCTGCGCGGCCTTCGAGCGGCTGGAAGACGATGCGCCCGCCTCACTCTATCCCGGCAGCGCGGGGCGCTTCGAGCGCACGCCGTGGGACCGTGCCGACCATACCGGCAAACCCGGTGGCGGCGGCGTGATGTCGATGATGTACGGACGGCTGTTCGAGAAGGTCGGCGTGCATTGCTCGACGGTTCATGGCGAATTCAGCCCCGAATTCCGCTCGCAGATTCCGGGCGCCACCGATGACCCCAGGTTCTGGGCATCCGGCATCTCTGTCATCGCGCATATGCGCAACCCGCACGTTCCCGCCGTGCATATGAACACCCGCTTCGTGGTGACGACGAAGGCGTGGTTCGGCGGCGGCGCCGACCTGACGCCGGTGCTCGACCGGCGCCGCAGCCAGGAAGACGCCGACACGATCGCCTTTCACGCGGCGATGAAGGAGGCCTGCACCGGGCCGAACGGCGTTGCCGATTACGACCGATACAAGAAATGGTGCGACGAATATTTCTACCTGCCGCATCGCAAGGAAGCCCGCGGCATCGGCGGCATTTTCTATGATCACCACGATTCCGGCGACTGGGATGCCGACCTCGCCTTCACCCAGGACGTCGGCCGCGCCTTCCTGAAAATCTATCCCGAACTGGTAGGTAAGAATTTCGAAACGCCGTGGACGCCGGCCGATCGCGAGGAGCAACTGGTTCGCCGCGGACGCTACGTCGAATTCAACCTGCTCTACGACCGCGGCACCACCTTTGGCCTGAAGACCGGCGGCAATGTCGATTCAATCCTGTCGTCGATGCCGCCCGAAGTGAAATGGCCCTAAACAAGATGGTCCTGAACAAAAACAAGATGGTCCTGAACAAGATGACAAAGCTGCCCCGCGCCATGCTGATCGACATGGACGACACCATCCTGTCGGCCTATGGCCGCCCCGAGATCGCCTGGAATAATGTCGCGGCGGAATTTGCCGATGAGTTGGGCTCCATCCCATCGCAACAAGTCGCCGCGGCGATCGTGGAGTCCGGCCGGAATTTCTGGGCCGCGGCCGCAGCCGAATGGCGGCTGAAGCTCGAGGAGGCCCGACATATCGTGGTCGGCAACGGATTTGCAGCGCTTGCCGCCGCCGGCCACGCGCCGCTGTCGGCGGATCTGGCCGCGCGGCTCGCCATCCGCTTCCATGCCTACCGCGAGGAAGAGATGTTCGTCTTCCCCGGCGCGCACGACGCGATCGACGCGCTAAAGGCGCACGGGGTCAAGCTGGCACTGGTGACCAACGGCGCCGCCGGTCCGCAGCGCGCCAAGGTCGAACGTTTCGCGCTGTCGCACAGATTTGATCACATCCAGATCGAGGGCGAGCACGGCTTCGGCAAGCCGGAAGAGCGCGCCTATCTGCACGCGATGGAGGCCCTCGGCGTCACCGCGCCCGAGACCTGGATGATCGGCGACAATCTGGAATGGGAAGTCGTGGCGCCGCAGCGCCTCGGCATCTACGCGATCTGGATCGACGTGCACGGCGACGGCTTGCCCGCGGATTCGACGATCAAGCCCGACCGCATCATCCGCTCGCTGACCGAGTTGCTGCCTTAGAGCGTTTTCGAGCGAAGTGGATACCGGTTCGCGTGAAGAAAACGCGTCAAACAAGAGTCTAGAGCTTCGGTTCCACCGCTCAAATCTCCACCGCGAAAACGGCCGGTCGTGATCCGCCTGTCATGACAGATCGATAGCCTGTTCGTCGCGTCAGCGCGGAGGGAAGATCATGGAATTGAAGCCAGGCGATGTTGTTATTCTGAAATCCGGCGGTCACCCGCTGACGGTGGCCGAGGTCAACGACGACACGGTCGAATGCCTGTGGATGGGCGGCGAGGGCGATCTGTTTCGCGAAACGCTTCCCAAAGCGGTCCTCGAGCCTGCCGAAATCGATGATGCGGAAGACGACGATCAGGACGAAGACGATCAGGATGAAGACGAGAGCGAAGACGACGAAGATGAGGACGACGACCACAAGAAGAAAAAGAGCAAGAAGGTAGCGTAATAACTCCTTGCGATACCGCCGGGTCAGGATACCCGGCGGTATCCTTTTCCCGGCATTCCAATCGGCGCGCTCGAACCGAAGCGAGCTAGCCGAACAGAGATCGCGCGGCGGTCGAGATCATCACCACGCCGCCGGTGATGACGGCGGCGTCGAGGATCGCGGTATGAATATGTACCGGCATGCGCTCGACAAAGGCCTTGGCGAGAAACGCGCCAGGGATCGAGATCGCCCCGATCAGGATTGCAAAGGCGAGCACCTGCGCGGTGACGGCGCCGGCCAGGCCAAACACCGAAATTTTGATGATTGAGGTCGCAACCGAGATCACGGCGTCGGTGGCGATTACGGCTGCGCCTTCGAGGCCGACCGCCATCAACAGCGACAGCAGGATCACGCCCGAGCCCGAGGTGCCTCCGACCACCACCCCATACCCGACCGCGCTGGCGCCAAGTCCGGCGTCGCTGATCCTGATATCGCGGCGTTTGGCAAAACGGCGCAGCGGCACGCTCAGAATCAGCATGCTGCCGATCACCAGCGCCGCGCCGGAACCGGACAGCCGCGTATAGCCGTAAGCCCCGAGCGCCGTGGTCAGCGCCGCGGCCGATATCACGATCAGCGCGCGGCGGCGGTCGGCATAGCGGACATAGGCGACGAAGCGGCTGATATTGGTGAAGATCGAGGAGATCGCGATGATCGGCACCACCGGCTCGGCGCCGATCAACGGCACCAGCACCAGCGGCATCAGCGCGCCGGTGCCGTAGCCGGCAAGGCCGCCGACCACGGAAGCAAACAGCGCCACGCCGGCGACCAGCAACAGCTGGACGATCGAGATGTCGGCAAAGCCTGCGAGAATATTCACGGTTGCCGTTTCACAGCCGGTGGTCGCGGGTGAAGCGGGCGACGGTCTGGTCGGCAATGGCCGATAGCGCGGGTTGATCGAGCGGAAAATCCGCCGCCAGCCAGGCGTCCTCCGCCAGCGTCAGCACGTGGCCGAGCGCCGGGCCCTCGGCAATGCCGCGCGCGATGAAATCAGCCGCCTTTAGCGGGAATTTCGGAGCGCTCCAGCGCTGCGGCAGGGTGGCAAATTCACGCCAATAGGCGGCGCGATTGTCAGCGAAGTCCTGGCTCCCCCCTGAGCGCGCCCAGGCCAGCAGCAGCCGGTCGCGATATTGTTCCTCGCCTAGCCGGTAGAGCCGCCGCCGCGCCCTCGCCTCGTCCATGTCGGCAAGCCGCCACCAGCGGTGACCCATGGAGTCGAGCGCCTTGGCCTCGGCGTTGGTCAGACGCAGCCGCGCCGCGACACGCTTGGCGTCCTCGGTTACCGCCACCGAGAGCGCGCCGAGCCTGCGAACCGGGCTTGGCGTCAGCCCCAGCATGTGTTCCGCCGATATCATCGCAGCCATGGGTCCCGTGTAGGTGACGCCGCCGAAGATCGCTTGCAGCAGACCGGCATCGCCCATCGCGGTGACGGCAACCAGCGCGCCCTCCGCGACCATGATCTTCAACATTTCCATGCGCACGCGTTCGGCGGAGAGACTGGCCAGTCCCGCACGGCCGCCAATGCAGGCGAGATAGCCGACGCGGTCGGGCTCGCCAACGCCATAGACGGCGTTCATGCGGAAGAACCGCAGGATACGTAAATAATCCTCGGCGATGCGCTGACCGGCGTCGCCGATGAAGCGCACGCGACGGGCTGCGATATCGGCGAGCCCGCCGACATGATCGTGCACGACGCCGTCAGCATCGACGGACAGGCCGTTGATGGTGAAGTCGCGCCGCTCCGCATCGCGAACCCAGTCGCGGCCGAACGCGACCTTGGCCTTGCGGCCAAAGGTCTCGGTATCCTCGCGCAAGGTCGTGACCTCGAACGGCTCGGCGTCGACCACCAGCGTCACGGTGCCATGCTCGATGCCGGTCGGCACGCATTTGATGCCCGCCGCCTTGGCGCGACGCGCCACTTCATCAGGCAGCGCCGTGGTGGCGATGTCGATATCGCCGGGCGGGATGTTCAGAAGCGCATTGCGGACGGCGCCGCCGACCACGCGGGCCTCCTCGTTATTACCGTTGAGCAGAGCGAGCACGCGGGCAGCCGGACCTGACGTGAGCCAGGGCGTGTTGGCGAGCACGCGCACCTCGCTCATTTTCCGGCTCCGGGTCTATCGGTACCCGGAACGAACTTGCCGTTCTCGATGTGGGCGGGAACGTAGGTCGAATCCGGCGCTGCGCCTCTGAAATGCGCGAGCAGGACGAAACTGACGATCACGAGCAGCAGCGACCCCAGCACGAGCTTGGCGACGAGATGCGCCGGCCAGGAAGATTTCGCCAGCACGCCGGAACGGGTCGCAAGCAGGAACAGCGCATAGGCCACGAACGGGATCAGGAAAATTGCAAGTTCGGTCAATACCGGACGGATCATGCGAGATAAATCCGCTCGTACAACACCCGCAGGATGCCGGCGGTGGCGCCCCAGATGTAACGCTCGGCGAACGGCATCGCGTAATAGGAACGCTCCATGCCGCGGAATTCCTTGGAGTGGATCTGGTGGTTCTCCGGATTCATCAGGAACGCCAGCGGCACCTCGAAGGCGTCGACGACCTCGCCCTCGTTGATGTCAAGTTTAAAACCCGGCTTCACCCGCGCCACCGTCGGCAGGATGCGAAAGCCGAACGCGGTGCCATAGAGATCGAGATAGCCGATCGGCTCGATGAAGTCGCGCTTCAGTCCGACTTCCTCGTCGGCCTCGCGCAAGGCAGCGTCCATCGGCGAAGCATCGGTTGCATCGATCTTGCCGCCGGGAAACGAAATCTGGCCGGCATGGCTGCTCAGATGCTCCGAGCGCTGCGTCAGCAGCACCGTCGGCTCCGGATGATCGACCACCGGGATCAGCACTGCCGCCGGCCGCACCGGCTGTTCCTGGGCGATGATCTCGAGCATCCGATCATTGCCCTCGTCGCCGGTTCTGGGAATGATATTCGGATCGATCAGGCCGGGCGGGACGTCGAAGTTCAGCCGCGCCTTGGTCCGCGCGAAGAATTCCGCCGAGCTGACCGCTGCCGGTTCCAACTTCTTCAGCATCGGCTCGTTCAAAGCGCGTCCCTCACCTGCTTCGCGTCGGCCATCGCGAAGAATTCGCCGCCGGATTCGATTCCGAACATTGGCTGTCCATCGACCACCCGCTCTTCCCCCATGTCAACCAGATCGTAATAGAGCGCGCGGGTGACCTTGGCCCAGAGATCGCTGCGCACGTGAAGATAGGGCGTGAGGCCGCCGTCGGCAGCCATCTCGAACCGCAACCGGTGCTCGCCGTCGCAAGGCACCCAATCGTCTACATTGGTGCGGAAGCGCAGCAGGCGGCCACCGCCCTCGCTTTGCTCGTTCTGCATTTCGACCGCCAGGAACGGCGCATCGTCGACACGGATGCCGACCTTTTCTACCGGGGTCACGAGAAAGTGCTTGCCGTCCTCGCGCTTCAGGATGGTCGAAAACAGCCGGACCAGCGCCGGCCGCCCGATTGGCGTGCCCATGTAGAACCACGTGCCATCGCCGGCGATTCGCATGTCGAGATCGCCGCAAAACGGCGGATTCCACAGATGCACGGGCGGCAGGCCGCGTCCGGCGGGGCTGGCCTTTGCCGCATCGGTCGCTGCGGCGGTCAGACCTTCGAGACCGGTGTTTTCACGGCCTGGTTTGCTGGTTTGCCCTTGCTTCGCCATTGTTTGCCTTAAAGCTTCTGCGGCTCAATCTGGCACGATTGGTGCACGTCCGAGAGACGTGAGCGGGAACAATATTCTCGCCATATCGTGATGCCGTTCATACCCCCATATACCGATAATGTGGGGATAGTTTAATTCAGCGAATACATGGCCTTTGCGCAGGTTTAGCATGAGGTTCGTGGCATGACGACGCATTCGGCGGGGTCATGAAGCGGTGAAGGAGATGGATATGCCTGGCGCAGATGGTGTCGAAAAGCTCGAGGACGCAATCGTCCGTTCGGCCGAACAAGTCGCCGGCCAGATCAAGGCCGCGAAAGAAGCCATCTCGACCGTCATTTTCGGCCAGGAACGGGTGATCGAAAATACCCTGGTGACGATCCTGTCCGGCGGTCATGCGCTCCTGATCGGCGTCCCCGGCCTCGCCAAGACCAAGCTGGTCGAAACCCTCGGCATCACCCTTGGTCTCGATGCCAAGCGCATCCAGTTCACGCCTGACCTGATGCCGTCTGACATTCTCGGCGCCGAAGTGCTGGACGAGAGCAACTCCGGCAAACGCTCGTTCCGCTTCATCTCGGGCCCGGTATTCGCGCAGCTTCTGATGGCCGACGAAATCAACCGTGCCAGCCCGCGCACCCAGTCGGCCCTGCTGCAAGCCATGCAGGAACAGCACATCACCGTTGCAGGCGCGCGGCACGATCTGCCCAAGCCGTTCCATGTGCTCGCGACCCAGAACCCGCTGGAACAGGAAGGCACCTATCCGCTGCCGGAAGCCCAGCTCGACCGCTTCCTGATGGAAATCGACGTCGACTATCCCGACCGCGACGCCGAGCGCCGCATCCTGTTCGAGACGACCGGCGCGGATGAGACGCTCGCCAAGGCCTCCATGAACGCGGAGATCCTGATCACCGCCCAGCGGCTGGTGCGCCGCCTGCCGGTCGGCGACAGCGTGGTCGAGGCCATTCTTTCGCTGGTGCGGGCCGCGCGTCCCAATCCGGATGGCGAGAGCGAGAAGCTGATCGCCTGGGGCCCCGGTCCGCGCGCCAGCCAGTCGCTGATGCTGGCGGTCCGCGCCCGCGCGCTGCTCGACGGCCGTCTCGCGCCCTCGATCGACGATGTGCTCGACCTTGCCGAACCGGTGCTCAAACACCGCATGGCGCTGACGTTCTCGGCGCGCGCGGAAGGCCGCACCATTCCCGACGTGATCAGGCAATTGAAGACGCGGATTGGTTGATGGCCGCAGAGACCAAGCACGCCAACGGGGAGATCACAGCAATCCGACGTGCCGATGGCGAAAGCCGTACGCTCGCCGCATCGCTGCCGCGTCTCGTGCTTGAAGCCCGCCGCATCGCCGCCAACGTCATTCACGGCCTGCACGGCCGCCGCCGCGCCGGCTCCGGCGAAAGTTTCTGGCAATACCGCCGCTTCGTCTCGGGTGAGCCGTCGCAGAACGTCGACTGGCGCCGCTCGGCGCGTGACGATCATCTCTATGTCCGCGAGCAGGAATGGGAGGCCGCGCACACCGTATGGGTGTGGCCCGACCGCTCGCCGTCGATGGCCTTTGCCTCGAAGCAGGCGCGCGACAGCAAGCTGGAGCGCGGCCTGATCGTGACCTTCGCGCTGGCCGAACTGCTGGTCGCGGGCGGCGAACGCGTCGGCATCCCCGGCCTGATGAACCCGACCGCCAGCCGCAGCGTCATCGACAAGATGGCGCAGGCGATGCTGCATGACGATGCCGCGCGCGCGAGCCTGCCGCCGTCGTTCATCCCGTCGGCGCTGGCCGAGATCGTGGTGCTGTCGGATTTCTGGTCGCCGATGAGCGAAATCCACACCATGTTCGCGGGCCTGTCGGCCTCCGGCGCGCATGGCACGCTGATCCAGATCGTCGATCCCGCCGAAGAGACCTTTCCCTATTCCGGACGCGTCGAGTTCGTCGAACCGGAAAGCGGCGGCGTCATCACCGCCGGCCGTGCCGAGAGCTGGGCCAGCGACTATGTCGCGCGCGTCGCCCTGCATCGCGACGAGATCCGGGGCGAGACCAACAAGCTCGACTGGCTGTTTTCGACCCATACCACCAGCCGCTCCGCGGCCGAGCTATTGTTGTTCCTGCACTCGGGCATGATGGTGAGCAAGGGCGCGGTGCGCTCCTCGACCGTCAAAGCGGGGCGAAGCGCATGATCGCGGGCCTGCCGCTCTCTTTTGCACAACCGCTGCTGCTGCTGGGCCTGTTGTCTCTTCCAGTGCTGTGGTGGCTGCTGCGCGTGATGCCGCCGCGTCCGAGGCGGATCGAGTTTCCGCCGACGCGGTTGCTGTTCGACATCAAGCCCAAGGAAGAAACCCCGTCGCGGACGCCGTGGTGGCTGACGCTGTTGCGCCTGACCGCAGCAGCCCTGGTGATCCTCGCCGCCGCGGGTCCGATCTGGAATCCGCAGACCGCCGCCGGCGGCAGCAGGGCGCCGCTGGTGATCCTGCTCGATGACGGCTGGAGCGCGGCCTCGAGCTGGGAAACGAGGATCAAGGCCGCCGACGAATTGATCGCCAATGCCGACAACGACCGCCGCGGCGTCGCGCTGGTACCATTGTCCGAACCGGCGCGCGACGTCACGCTGATGCCGGGCGGCACGGCCCGCGTCGCACTGCGCCAGCTGGCGCCAAAGCCCTATTCGATCGATCGCGTCGAAACGCTCGCCGCACTCGACCGCTTCCTCAAGACCACCGGCGATGCCGAACTCGCCTGGCTATCCGACGGCGTCGATACCGGACGCGGCGCCGAATTTTTGGAGGCGCTGGCCAAGACGGTCGGCGATCGCACGCTGACGATCTATGAAGGCGGCGCAGCCTCAGCCCTGGCGCTGGTCGCCGCCGAAAACGCCGCGGCGAAGATGACGGTGAAAGTATTGCGCACCAACAGCGGCATTGCCGCCGGCGTGGTGCGTGCGATCGACGCCAAGGGTTCGCCGATCGGTGAAGCCCGTTACGCGTTCGGACCGCAGGACCGCGAAGCCGAAGCCGCGTTCGAACTGCCGGTCGAGTTGCGCAACGACATCTCGCGGCTGGAAATTGCCGGCGAGCGATCCGCCGGCGCCGTGCAGCTGCTCGACAAGCGATGGCGACGGCGCGCGATCGGCGTCGTCACGGGCGCCACCAGCGACACCGCGCAGCCGCTGCTCGCCTCGACCTTCTATCTCACCCGCGCGCTGTCGCCGTTCGCCGACGTGCGGCTCGGCGACCGCGGCGCACCGCAGCAGGTGATCGGACAGTTTCTCGATCAACGGCTGCCGATGATCGTGCTGGCTGATGTCGGCACGCTGTCACCGGAAATCCGCGAACGCCTCAACGCCTGGATCGACCAGGGCGGCGTGCTGGTGCGTTTCGCAGGTCCCCGCCTCGCTCAGGCCGATGACGATCTGGTGCCGGTCAAACTGCGCCGCGGCGGCCGCAGCCTTGGCGGCAGCCTGACCTGGGAAAAGCCACAGCATATGGCCTCGTTCGCCGCCGACGGCCCGTTCGCGGGCTTGCAGGTACCGAAGGACGTCACCGTCAACCGCCAGGTTCTGGCTGAACCAGATGCCGTGCTGGCAACCAAGAGCTGGGCTTCGCTGGAAGACGGCACGCCGCTGGTGACCGGCGAACATCGCGGCAAGGGCATCCTCAGCCTGTTCCATGTCGGCGCCGACTCGCGCTGGTCCGACCTGCCGATGTCCGGCAGCTTCGTCGAGATGCTGCGTCGGCTGGTCGATACGTCCGGCTACACGCAAAAGCCGGGTGCGGGCGTCGCCGGCGAAGCGACCAATGTCGAGACCGTGGCGCCGCTGCGCACGCTCGATGGCTTTGGCGCATTCGGCCCGCCGCCCTCCACCGCCAAGCCGATGCCGGCCGATTATCGCGACCGCGCCACCGCGGATCATCCGCCGGGTTTCTATGGCGCGGCCGAAGGTCCGATCGCCGTCAACACGCTGGCCTCAGCCGATCGTATCGCAGCACTCGACACGACGTCCCTGCGCGCCCGGCGCGCCAGCTACACCAACGCCGAACCGCGCGATCTGCGCGGCATCCTGTTGTCGTCATCGCTGGCGCTGTTCCTGATCGATGCGATCGTGGTTGCCATGCTCGGCGCGGGACTTGCCGCGCTGTGGCGGCGGCGTGCTGCGCCCGCAGCATTGGTGTTGGCGATGATCCTGGCCGCGACGTCGATCGCGCCCGCCCCGCTCCGCGCCGCCGACAATGACGATTTTGCGATCAAGTCGGTCTCGCAGACGCGCCTCGCTTATGTCGTCACCGGCAATGCCGACGTCGACTCCATCGTCAAGTCAGGCATGTCGGGACTGACGTTGTTTCTCGCCCAGCGCACCGCGCTGGAAGCCGGCGACCCCGTCGGCATCGATCCCGCGCGCGACGAGCTGGCGTTCTTCCCGCTGATCTACTGGCCGGTGGTACCGGGGGCGCCGAAACCGCCGCAGGACGCCATCAACCGCATCGACGCCTATATGAAGCAAGGCGGCACGGTCGTGTTCGACACCCGCGACGCCATCGAGGCGCCGCCGGGCGAGAACGGCGCATCGCAGACGCCGGGCATGCGCACCTTGCGCGAGATTCTCTCCTCGCTCGATGTGCCCGAGCTCGAGCCGGTGCCACGCGAGCACGTGCTGACCAAGACGTTTTATCTGCTGCGGGATTTTCCGGGCCGGTTCAACTCGGGCCAGACCTGGGTCGAAACCCTGCCGCGCGAGGATGACGACGAAGCCGCATCGCGGCCCGCGCGCGGCGGCGACGGCGTCTCGCCGATCATCATCACCTCGAACGATCTTGCGGGGGCCTGGGCGATCCGTCCCGACGGCCAGCCGATGCTGCCGCTGACGCCGAGCGAGCCGCGCCAGCGCGAATTCGCCTTCCGCGCCGGCGTCAACATCGTGATGTACACGCTGACCGGCAACTACAAGGCCGACCAGGTGCACGCGCCTGCCCTCATCGAACGGCTGGGGCAATAACGGCATGCAGTACGGCATCGCGTTCACCCCCCTCGTCCCCAGCCTCGTGCTGTGGATCGCGCTGGCCGCGATCGTCGCGATATCCGTGCTGCTGCTGATCGGCCGCGCGCGGGGCGCAGCCGTGCGCGTCACCGCGCTGGCGCTGATCTTGCTCGCGCTCGCCAACCCTTCCTTCACCCGCGAAGACCGTGAGCCGTTGTCGTCGGTGGCCGCCGTGGTCATCGACAAGAGCCCGAGCCAGAATTTTGGCACGCGCAACGAGGAGACAGTGAAGGCGCAGGAAGCGCTGGTCGACAGCCTCAAGAAGGTCAAGGGACTGGAAGTGCGCGTCGTCGATGCCGGACAGGCCGACGGCGAAACCGACGGCACCAAACTGTTCGGCGCGTTGTCGTCGGCGCTGGCGGATGTTCCCGTCGATCGCGTCGCCGGCGCCTTCCTGATCACCGACGGCCGCGTCCATGACATTCCCGCCAACGCCGCGGCGCTCGGCTTCCAGGCGCCGGTGCATGCGCTGGTCACCGGCCGCAAGGACGAACGCGACCGCCGCGTCGCGATTTCTGCTGCGCCAAGATTTGGCATCGTCGGCCAGCCCCAGACCATCACCTACCGGCTGGACGACCAGGGCGTCACCGGCCAGCGCGCCAGGATTGTGGTGCGCCGCGACGGCGAGGTGATCAACGAACGCACGTTGCAGAGCGGCCAGACCGCCAATGTCGAGATCGACATCAAGCATGCCGGTCCCAATATCGTCGAGATCGAAGCCTCGCCGCTGGAAAACGAGCTGACGCTGGTCAACAACCGCGCCGTGGTCGCGATCGACGGCGTGCGCGACAAATTGCGCGTGCTGCTGGTATCGGGCGAGCCGCATTCCGGCGAACGCACCTGGCGCAACCTTTTGAAGTCCGACGCCAGCGTCGACCTCGTGCATTTCACCATTCTTCGCCCACCGGAGAAGCAGGACGGTACGCCGATCAACGAGCTGTCGCTGATCGCTTTCCCGACCCGTGAATTGTTCCAGCAGAAGATCAACGAGTTCCAGTTGATCATCTTCGACCGCTACGCCCGCCAGGGCGTGCTGCCGATTCCCTATTTCGAGAATATGGCGCGCTATGTGCGTGCCGGCGGCGCGGTGCTGGTATCCGCCGGACCGGACTACGCCTCGACCAGCAGCATCTGGCGCACGCCTTTGGATTCGGTGCTGCCGGCCGAACCCGTCGGCGTCTCCGAGAAGCCGTTTTATGCACGTCTGAGCGACATCGGCAAACGTCATCCGGTCACGCGCGGCCTCGAAGGCTCCGCCAACGAACCGCCGCGCTGGAGCCGGTTTTTCCGCACCGTGGAAACGCGCAATGCCATCACGCCGCCGGTCATGACCGGCGCCGACGGCAAGCCGCTGCTGCTGCTGTCGCGTTTCGGCGAGGGCCGCGTCGCGCTGCTGCTGTCTGACCATATCTGGCTGTGGGCGCGCGGCTATGAAGGCGGCGGCCCGCATCTCGATCTGTTGCGGCGGATGTCGCATTGGCTGATGAAGCAACCTGATCTGGATGAAGAAGCACTGCGCCTGCAGATCCAGGGCAAGGACCTCGTGGTGTTGCGGCAGACCATGGCCGACAACGTCGCACCCGTAACGGTGACCTCGCCGAGCGGCGCCACGCGCGAATTGACGCTGAGCGCGAGCGATCCCGGCACCTGGCGTTCGACCATACCGGCGAGCGAACTCGGCCTGTGGCAGGCGACCGACGGCACGCTGAAGGCGCTGATCAATGTCGGGCCGACCAACCCGAGGGAATTTTCCGAAGTCACTTCGACGATCGAAATGCTCAAGCCGCTGGCGCAAGCGACCGGCGGCGACGCTCGACGCGTGGTCGACGGGTCAAGCATCGACCTGCCCCGCATCGTGCCGGTGCGCTCCACCAGCATCTTCCGCGGCGACGGCTGGATGGGCGTGAAGATGCGCGACGCCAGCGTCGTCAAGGGCGTCGGCGTGCTGCCGATGTTCGCGGGCCTGATCGGCCTGCTGCTGCTGCTCGGCGCCTTCGCAGCCACCTGGGTCCGCGAGGGGCGCTAGGCGCGGCTGCATAAAAAGCTATGCGGCCTCATCGGCACGTCGCCATCTGGGGAAAGGATCGGGCAGACTAGCCCATTCCTCGATGTGCATGCCGGACTTTCCTGGAACAAGACATGCGTCAAGGCGCGCCGTGATGGCATCCTGGTCCATGGCGGTGCCGATGAAGACGATCTCCTGCCGGCGATCGCCGTACAGTTCGTTCCAGCTCTTCTTGAGCGACTGCCGCCAGAACGGATCGTCCGGCCAGCGGTCAGCCGGCACGTTGGCCCACCAAAATCCCAGGCCTTCGGTTCGGACAATCGCGCCGGCCTGACTTAATTCACCCAGCCATTGCGGACGCGTGGCGATCCAGAAATGGCCCTTTGCCCGGATGACTCCAGTCCAGCTTTCCCTCAGGAACTGATGGAACTTCGCCGGCTCGAACGGTCGACGCGCACGATAGACGAAGCTGCCGACGCCGTATTGTTCGGTCTCCGGCGTATGGTCGGCAAAGCCATACAGCTCCTTGAACCAGAGCGGATGTTGTTGCGCCCGCTCGAAATCGAAACGCCCGGTGTTGAGAATGCGCTCGAAGGGCGCATTGGCAAAATTGGTCTCCACGATGTCGGCTGTGGGGTTCAACGCGCGGATGATTTTGCGAGCGGCCTCCAACTGTTCATTGGAAGCATCATCGATCTTGTTGAGCACCACCACATCGGCGAATTCGATCTGCTCAACCAGTAGATCCACCATCGTCCGCTTGTCGTCAGCACCGAGCGACTCGCCGCGATCCCGAATGAAGTCGGTCGAGGAATAATCGCGCAGCAGGTTTACCGCATCGACCACCGTCACCATGGTGTCGAGCACCGCCACGTCGGAAAGACTGTCGCCTTCCTCGGTGCGGAAATCGAACGTCGCCGCGACGGGAAGGGGTTCCGAAATGCCGGTCGATTCGATCAGGAGGTAGTCGAACCGATCGCTCTCGGCGAGCGCGCGAACTTCCTTCAAGAGATCGTCCCGCAGCGTGCAGCAAATGCACCCGTTGGTCATTTCGACCAGCTTTTCATCCGTCCGCGACAGGTTCGCACCGCCATCGCGTACGAGGTCGGCGTCGATGTTGACCTCGCTCATGTCGTTCACAATCACCGCCACTTTCAGGCCATGACGGTTGTTCAGCACATGGTTCAGCAAAGTTGTCTTTCCAGCCCCGAGGAAGCCGGACAAGACCGTGACGGGGAGTTTTCGCATCGAGGTCAAAGAGCCTGTTCAGTTCACGGAATCCCAAACTAGGACGGCGAGGCATGGGATGATCCGTATCTATGTAATGTTATAACATAACAATCTGAACGCGGTTCGGCTGTCAACCAGGAAACTTGAGGGACGCCAGGTGCGCCCAATCGACGATGATCAGCTCGACCCGCATACCGTTGCGTGAATCACACACACGCTTTGAATTGCGCCGGCACCCGGATCGAGCACGGTTGACCCCGCAGACCACCGCTGATGTTATAATATTACATTGGGACGGCCGAGACACCTTGGCCGGCCTGGGACAAGGCCTCCATCGTCGTGAAGTGGTTCCGGAATAACGTCAAACACGGCTCGCGGCTGGCGCTGCTCGCGCTCGCGATCCAGTTTGCGCTGTCGTTCGGGCATTTCCACCCGGTCGCGGCCGCGCCTGCGATCGCGTCCAGCCTGACGCAGGTGGATCTCGATCATGCGCAGATCCCCGCCGTACCGGAGGCGGCAGGCCAGGCCGCCCAGGCGCAGCCACCGTCCAGTCACGACACCGATCATCCGGCTGAGGCCTGCGCGATCTGCGCCGTCATTTCGCTGGCCAACAACCTCGTATTCCCGGCACCGCCGCTGTTGCTGCTGCCGCAGGCTATCGAACTTCTGTACCTGACGACCGACGCCGAATTCGCGCATCTGAGTTCGGTCCGCTCGCCGTTCCAGTCCCGCGCCCCTCCCGCCTCCTGAACATCGATTGACTGATGCGCCCGAACGGGATCGCCGCGTGACACGTGGCCGATCCGCCAAGGGATAATCGAATCGATCCGTCGCTTGACGGAATCAGGATCGGGACAAATGACATTCACTAAAAGACGAGCGTTCCACATCGGTGGCGCAAGCTGGCTATTCCTTTGCGCGGTCGGCAGCGGCGCGATGGCCCAGGACGCGGCTTCGCCATCCTCCTCGACACAACTGCCGGAAATCACCGTGACGGCGCCAAGCCCGATCGTGCGGAGAAACGTGACCCCGGCGCGAAAGCCGGCGCGCGTCGCCCGCGGCGTGCCCGGCCGCAATCGCGAGCGCGATAACGAGCCGCAACCGGTCCCCGTCGCCGCCACGCCCCAACAGGGCGTGCTGCCGGTCGTGACTGATCAGTTCGCAACCGTCACCGTCATGCCCAACGAGGAAATCCGCCGGCAGGGCGGTGGCACGCTCGGCGATCTCCTGTTCTCCAAGCCCGGGATCACCGGCTCGAGCTTTGCACCCGGAGCGTCAAGCCGGCCGATCATCAGGGGCCTCGACGTCAATCGCGTCGGCATCGTCGAGAACGGGATCGGCAGCAACGGCGCTTCGGACCTCGGCGAAGATCACTTCGTGCCGATCGATCCGCTTTCGACCAATCAGATCGAGGTCATCCGCGGTCCGGCAACCCTGCGTTACGGGTCCACGGCGATCGGCGGCGTTGTCAGCGCCACCAACAACCGCATTCCGGACGCCTTGCCCACCTGCGCGGCCCCCCCGTTTCAGACCTATGGGCTTCCGGTGAAGGCCCCGCTCGCCAATGCCGCATCGCCGGGGTGCCTGAACGTCGAGACCCGCACCGCGGTCAATTCGGTCGATCGCGGCGTCGAAGGCGGCATTCTGCTCGACGCCGGCGGCGGCAATTTCGCCATTCATGCCGACGCCTACGGACGAAAGTCGGGCGATTACAGCATTCCGAGCTATCCTTATCTGTTCGACCAGACCCGGCCGGTCGATGGACGCCAGCCGAATTCCTCGGCGCAGGCCACCGGCGCATCGATCGGCGGTTCGTATTTCTTCCATGGCGGATTCATCGGAGCGGCCGTCACGCAGAACGACACGCTCTATCACATACCCGGCATCGACGGCGCCGATCACCAGACCCGGATCGACGCACGTCAAACCAAATTCACGACCAAGGGCGAATACCGGCCGGACGCGGCGGCAATCGATGCGGTGCGTTTCTGGGCGGGCGCCACCGACTATAAGCACAATGAGATCGGCCTCGCCGACCCCGCCGATCTGACGACGCTTGGCGTGCGCCAGACCTTCACCAACAAGGAGCAGGAAGGCCGCGTCGAGGTACAGTTGGCACCGTTCAACGTCCGCTTCGCCGCCCTCACCACGGCTGTCGGCATCCAGGCGTCGCATCAGGAACTCACAGCACCGAGCCCGGATGATATCGGCAGTCCAGTGAACGGCTTGTGGGATCCCAACAAGAACACCAAGGTCGCCGGATACATCTTCAACGAGCTGAAATTCAGCGATGCGACAAAGGCGCAGATTGCCGGGCGTATCGAGCACGCCAACCTGACTGGAACGACGCCGGCTTTCATTCCCGATGAGTTCGACCTCAACGTCGATCCCGGTGCCATTGGCCCCGCCACGCCGCGCAACCTCAACTTCGCGCCGAAGAGCGGGAGTATCGGCCTGATCCAGAATCTTCCATGGAATCTGGTTGCGAGCATCACCGGCCAATATGTCGAGCGCGCCCCCAAACCCGCGGAGCTGTTTTCACGCGGCGGTCACGATGCGACCGTCACATTCGATATCGGCAATCCCAATCTGGGTATCGAGACCGCGAAATCCGTCGAAGTCGGTCTGCGACGGGCAACAGGCCCCTTGCGATTTGAAATCACCGGCTATTACACCAAGTTCAACGGCTTCATCTATCGGCGGCTGACCGGCAACACCTGCGAAGACGGTGTGTGCCAGGCGGGCCCGGGCCTCGAACTCAACCAGGCGATCTACTCCCAGCGCGACGCCACCTTCCGCGGCGGCGAATTCCAGTTTCAGTACGATGTGCTGCCGGTCTGGAACGGTCTGTTCGGAATCGAGGGGCAATACGATATTGTCCGCGCGACCTTCGAGGACGGGACCAACGTACCGCGTATTCCGCCGCAGCGGCTCGGAGGCGGCCTGTTCTATCGCGACGCCAATTGGTTGATGCGGGTCAATCTGCTGCACGCCTTCGCGCAGAACGATATCGCCGTGATCGGCGAGACGCCGACGGCGGGATATAATCTGTTGAAGGCCGAGGTCAGTTACAGGACCAAGCTCGATGCGTCCTGGTTCGGCGCGCGGGAAATGACGGTTGGCCTCGTCGGCAACAACCTGTTGAACGAAAACATCCGCAACTCGGTGTCCTACTCCAAGGACGAAGTCCTGATGCCGGGCATCGGGGTGCGGGCGTTTGCGAATTTGAAGTTCTAGTCTGGCGGCCGAAACGGGAAGCGAAGCAGCTCAGGATGTGAAATCCGGGCTGCGCCCAACCCGAGAACGAACAACCGGCCCCTCACGCAAGAATGCTGCGCTTGATACGAACGCCTGCGGCCTCGCGATCCCACGTGTCGGGCGTCACTCCTTCGCGCCGGAGCGCGTGTTTTTCGACCTTGGCCGTCGGTGTCTTGGGCAGCGCATCGACAACCCGCACATAACGCGGCACCATGAAATGCGAGGCGCGTTGCTCCATGAACGAGACCAGGCCCTCCGGATCGATCGTCGTTCCCGGCTTCGGCACAACGACCACGAGAACGTCTTCCTCGCTCACCTCGTTCGGTACACCGACTGCCGCGACCTCGAGCACCGAAGGAAATGACGCAACTTCGCACTCGACCTCGAAGGACGAAATGTTCTCGCCGCGGCGGCGAATGGCATCCTTGACGCGATCGACAAAAAAGTAGTTGCCGCCGGCATCGACGCGAAATGCGTCTCCGGTATGAAACCAGCCATTGCGCCAGGCTTTCGCGGTGGCCTCGGGCATCTTGTAGTAGCCACTGAACATCGTCCACGGGCAATCGGTGCGCAGCACGAGTTCTCCAACCTGGCCGACCGGGACCTCGCAGTCATTTTCGTCGACAATCCGAGCCTCGACGCCGCTGCGCAGCCTGCCGCAAGTCCCGCGCAAGGTCGGATTGAGCTCGGACCGGATAGCAGTGGAGATCTCACTCATGTTGAAAACGGTATACACGTCGACTCCAAACCGCTCCGCAAAAGCTTGCGAGTCGTCGCCCATTGGAAGCAACATGACGCGGCGCAGCGTATGATCGCGGTCCGCCGCAGCCGGTGGCTTCCCCATCAGAAAACCGGCCATGGCGCCGACCAGAACACACGCCGTGGCTTTGAGTTTCTTGCATGTTTGGAGAAACGTATCGGTTTGGAATAGCGACAGAAACGCTATCGACGAGCCGCGTGCAAGCGCGCCATAGGCGAACAGGGTTCCACCGACGTGGAAGAACGGCAGGTTGATGATGTAGCGGTCGTCGGCACCAAGGCCCTCCATGCATTCGCGCCCCATCACGCAAAGCTGCAAATAAGACGACATGACCGCCTTGGAGGGTCCGGTTGTGCCCGACGTGTAGCAGATCGCCTGCCAGCTCCACGGTTCCAATCCGGAGACCGGCAAATCGGCAGCGGCTTCCGCCTGCGTCAGCACTTCGTACGGCAGCAGATCGATCCCGGCCTCTCGAAACCGCGCGCCATCGCTTGCGATCTTCTCTGCTGCGGTCACGACGGTCTTCAGACGGCCACGGCGGGAAATGTCTAGCAGACGATCTGCAAGGTCGGGATGGCAGATCATGATTTCGGCGTCGGAATTATCGATCACATGCTCGAGCAACGCGCCTTTGTAGCCCGTATTGATGGCAACATAGACCGCGCCGACATAGCTGGTGGCAAACCAGCTTCCAAGGCAAAGCTTGTTGTTGGGAAGCCAGATGACGACCTTGTCTTCACGCTTGACGCCGATGTTTCTCAGGCCATTGCCGATCTGCCTGGCGATCTCCTGGGTGCGCTGATACGACCACGCCTCTTCATCCTCAAACACGACGAATACCCCGTCCGGGGCGTCGCGCGCGCGATCCTCAAGCATGTACGGAAGAACACATGCCTCCCTCGAAGGCATGCGTGGATCATACCGCACATTGTCATGCTGCATGGAAGCCTCCTCCATCTAGATAATCACCCGTTTCGACCGGGCCTGGCCTGGACCGGCCCCGAAAATCGATCGTTTTCAGACCGCGCATGATCCACAGACGCGTTTCGGAAGGATCGATAACAGCATCGATTTCCAACGTGGAAGCCATGTTGACGGCTTTGCCATGCTCATGGAACTGCGCGAGTTTCTCCTCGAAAAAGCTTTGCCGTTGTTTGGGATCGGCAATGGCTTCAAGCTCCTTGCGATAGCCGAGGCGGACCGAACCTTCCGGTCCCATTCCGCCAAATTCACCCGTCGGCCATGAAGCGTTCAAGACCGGCGCATGGAAACAGCCGGCGGCCATGGCTTGCGCCCCAAGACCATAAGCCTTGCGCAGAATGATGGTCAAAACCGGAACGCGAAGCCGTGCGGCGGCGAGATACATGGCGCAGGAGGCGCGAACCTGACCTTGCTCCTCGGTCTCAGGACCGACCATGAAGCCCGGTGTGTCGCACAGCGTGAGCAGTGGCAGGCCGATCGAATTGCACAGATCCATGAAACGGGTTGCTTTTTGAGCCGCCTCGACATCGATGGCGCCACCCAGATGCGTGGCATTGTTCGCCATCACCCCAAGCGCACGGCCTTCGATCCGTATCAGAGCGGTTACAATTCCCTGGCCAAAAGCGCGGCCGAGTTCGAGGACGGATTCCACGTCGGCCAGCACCTCGATGCCCGCTCGAATGTCGTAGGTGCGCCTGCGATTTTCGGGGATGAGATGACGGAGGTGGCGTTGATCGGGGCAGCTCCACTCCGCGAGATCTCCTTGCGTGTAAGACAGGTAGCGCTTTGCGAGCGCGACTGCTTCCACCTCGGTCTCGGCTATCAGATCGATGCCGCCGTTTCGGCTCTGGACCGCGGTTGCCCCGATCTCTTCCGGTTTATAGACACCCAGGCCGCCGCCCTCGATCATCGCAGGTCCACCCATGCCGAGATTGGCATCCTTGGTGGCAATAATCACGTCGCAGCAGCCCACCAGCGCGGCGTTGCCCGCAAAGCAGCGCCCGGAGACAATTCCCACCAGCGGCACTGTCCCGCTCAATCTTGCAAATCTTGCGAAGCTTGGTGTGTCGAGACCATGCGCGGACAAGCCGTCGGTCTCTCCCGGACGACCTCCGCCACCTTCGCCGAAGACCACAATGGGAATTTTCCACCTTCCGGCAAGCTCGAACAACCGATCCTTCTTCTTGTGGTTCATCCAGCCTTGCGTGCCGGCGAACACAGTAAAGTCATAGGACATCACCAGGCAGCGTGCTCGGGTCTCGCCAAACGACGCGGCATTCACGGTGCCCAGACCCGCGACCAGACCGTCCGCCGGGCTGAGTTCGATCAACTGATCCATGGTTCGCCGCTGCCGCTGGGCGGCCACGGCGAGCGCACCATATTCAACGAAGCTGCCGGGATCGCAGAGGTCGTCGACGTTTTCGCGCGCGGTGCGCTGGCCGCGGCGACGACGCCGTGCGACCGCTGCGGGGCGCGCAGCATCGAGACCCGCAGCATGGCGTTCGATCACGGTCGCAAGATCCGGACGAATGGCATCGAGATCAACCGAAGCGCTTTCTGCCTTCCCCACGACATCGTCGAATTCGACAGGATCGAGATAGAGGAGCGGCGCGCCGGCCGAGACCGTTACGCCGACCTCGGCGGTGATTGCGCGCACGCGGCCGCCGACGGCCGAAGCGACGAGATGCTCCATTTTCATGGCCTCGACCACGGCGACGTGGTGACCCGGCCGCACCAGATCGCCCAGGGCGACATGCAAGGCCGAAACCGTGCCCTGAATGGGCGTCGCAATCGACAAGCCGTCTTCCGGGAGAAGAACGGGCACATCCTGCAGTCCGGCTTCGCCCTGCGCGTGGCCAATCCGCCCGTTTTCCTTCGCCATCAACGCGCGCTCGCACGAAACGGCGGCGAGAATCTCGCGCAAATGCTCTTCAACGTAACGCGTATCGACCTGGTTTTGCGCGACCGCGTCCGTCGCAAGCAGCGCGCGCAGAAACGGCAGATTTGTCGTTACGCCACCGATCGTGAATTCGCCGAGTACGCGTCGGCAGCGCGAGATGACGGCGGAATAATCCGGCGTCGGCGCGTGGACGATGATCTTGGCGATGAGAGAATCAAACAGGCTGCTGATTCGATAACCCGAATGTACGGCGGTATCGACGCGAACCCCCGGACCGGTGGGCGGTTCGAACTGCACGATCGTCCCGGCCGCTGGACGAACGTCTCCGCTCTCGTCCATCTCTTCGGCATTGACGCGCACCTCAACGGCAAATCCTCGCGGAGGGGAGATGTCCTGTTGACGCAATCCGAGTTCCCGCAGCGTCTTCCCTGCCGCAATCTGCAACTGGGCCTGAACGAGGTCGATGCCTGTGATCGCTTCAGTCACGGTATGTTCGACTTGCAGACGCGGATTGGCCTCCATGAAGAAGAATCCGGCCTCGCCTGGCGCGGCATTCGCCTCCACCAGGAATTCGAACGTCCCGAGACCACGGTAGGGAAAATGTGCCGCGAGGCGAATCGCAGCCGCGGTAATCCTCCCGCGAAGCGCGGTATCGAGCGTCGGGCTCGGCGCGATCTCGATCAGCTTTTGATTGCGCCGTTGCAGGCTGCATTCACGTTCGAAGACATGAGCGACATCCGTGCCGTCTCCGACGATCTGCACTTCGATATGTCTGGCAGGGCGAACCACCCGCTCGACATAGAGGTCGCCGTTTTCAAAGGCCTTCGATGCTTCGGTCTGGCACTGATTGAACGCGGCGGCGACGTCGTCATCTCTTCCGACGACCCTCATCCCGCGGCCACCGCCCCCGGCGATCGCCTTGATCATGGCGCTCTGCCCCTCAGGCAGCGCGCGCACGAAATCGATGACTTCAGCGAGGCTTGTTGCGGCGAACGTCCCCGCCACCAGCGGCACATCGAGCGACCTGGCCAGCGCGCGGGCCCGCGCCTTGTCCCCCAGTTCCTCCAGCGTGGCCGGATCGGGACCCACAAAAACCAGGCCGTTGCGCTGACAGGCCCGGGCGAAATCGGCGCTCTCGCTCAGGAAGCCGTACCCCGGATGAACCGCGTCGCAACCCGATTGAAGGGCCGCCGCAACGAGCCCATCCTGGTCAAGATACGCACGCGCTCCTCTGCCTTCGAGCCGAACAACGTCGTCCGAAAAGCGCCGGCGAGACGATTTCTCGTCGGCGTCGCAATAGGCCCAGACGGTCCGGATGCCGAGATCTGCCGCAGCGCGCGCGATACGAACGGCGATCTCGCCGCGATTGGCTATCAAAAGTGCCGAAATCGTCATTCGTCCGCCTTACCGCCGGAAGCAGCGATCGACGTCGCGATGCAGAGTTCCGACACTCTGCATCCTTCATCAATCGCGAGCTTCATTTCTTTGCTTGCGCTTCTTTCACGCTCGGACATTCGCTTTCCGAAAGCGGACGAAAAGCTTCATCGCCGCTCAAACTCTGAACCTTCTTCATGAGATCCCACGCCCCCGTGGACTCTTCCGGCTTCTTGACCTCAAACAGGTAGAAGTCCCGGAGAACGCGACCATCCTCGCGGATGCGGCCATTTTTCGTCATAAAGTCGTTGATGGGAGTCTCGCGCATCTTGGCCGCGACTTTCTGGGAACCAGTCGTTCCAGCCGCCTTTACCGCCGTGAGATAGTGCCACACCGCACTGTAGGCACCTGCCTGCATGCTGTTTGGCATCGCCTTGCGGGTAACAAAAAAGCGCTTCCCGAATTCGCGGGTCGCATCGTCCATATCCCAATAGAAAGCTTCCGATAGCAGCAGCCCCTGGGTTGTCTTCAGACCAAGCGCATGTATGTCGGTGGCGAAGGAGACAAAGGCCGCAAGATGTTGGCCACCCTGCGCAACTTGAAATTCGCCGGCCTGCTTGATGAAATTGACGAGATCCTGCCCTGCGATCGCCAGCATGACCGCCTTTGCACGGGACGCCTGGGCCTGGAGGATGAAGGAGCCGAAGTCCGAACTGTTTAGCGGCACCCGCACACTGCCGAGGATTTTGCCGCCGACGGCTTCTGCGAACCGAGTGCCGTCCCGCGCCAGCGCCGCACCGAAGGCATAATCGGCAACAACGAAGAACAACGTATCGGCTCCCGACTTGACGGTCGCTCCACCGACGGTTTTCGCCAATGCGTAGGTATCGTAGACCCAATGAAACGATGTTGGTGTGCAAGCCTTGCCGGTGAGCTCGCTCGACCCGCCGCTTGTCACGATGTCGATCTTGCCCTTCGAACTGGCGACGCCGCGGGCTGCAAGTGCGACCGCCGTATTGCCTAGTCCGGTAATCATCTCGACGTCATCAAGGTCGAGCCATCGCCTCACAATCGTCGAGGCAACGTCGGCTTTGTTCTGATGGTCCGCTGAAAGAATTTCTACCTTTCGTCCCAACACCGGTCCGAAATCGTTGGCCGCCATTTGTGCGGCCGCCACCGTACCCGGCCCCGTGACATCAGCAAAAACACCGGACAAATCTTCAAGGACACCGATGCGTATCGGCTTCTCTTGCGCATCCGCGGCCAAAGGCACGAGCGCCATCCAGAGACCGATGCTCAGGGATCTTAGTACACGCAATTGCTCCTCCCGCTCCCAGCTATATACCCAATTTATTGTTTTTATACCCGCGGGTATAACTCGAGTAGTTGCAGCTGGCAAGGCCGCCGAGGCGGTTTTCTCAGGGAGTTTCGTGCAGGCCGCGTGGGCGAGGGTCAGTTGCCCCCAGCATCGCCATCGCAAGGTCGACAATCGCCTTGGTCACTTCCTCAGCCGGCTTCGGACCTTC
Organism: Bradyrhizobium sp. AUGA SZCCT0176; assembly: GCF_018130145.1. Lineage (GTDB taxonomy): Bacteria > Pseudomonadota > Alphaproteobacteria > Rhizobiales > Xanthobacteraceae > Bradyrhizobium. The sequence continues at coordinate 94,553 of NZ_JAFCMB010000014.1, forward strand.
GGACGAAAACCAGTTGAACAGCCAGGTACCCAGTCCAGTAAGGCTCTGACCCGTTATACCCGCGTCGATGAAGTGGAATTCACCAGTTCGTCGCCCCTCTTCGAGCAACGCACTCAACACCACGTGAAAGCGCCGGCGCCTATCACGGAACTCTGCTTGAACCTTGGTCGGGAGATGCCCGGCTTCACGAAACATGACCGCGATATATTTGCGCTCGTCGATAACTCGGAGGGCAAATGCGCGCATGAACCATTGCATGCGGGTAGTCGGCGAGTCCGGTTTTCGAAGGGCCTCTTCCGCAAGCGCGCGCGCAAAGTCAGTCGTGCGACTGCAAACCTCGGCAAGAATGTCGAGCTTGCTCGGAAAATAATAGTAGATAAACGGCTTGGTCACCGAGAGTGCTGCCGCGATGTCGTCGATCTTGGTGGGACCGTATCCTTTTGAATAGAACAATTCACAGGCAGCGTCGAGAATCAGTTCCTTCTTGTATTCCAGGATGATCTTCTTGGCCCCGGGCCTGCTCTCGGCAGTCGGTCGTTTGCCTGCCGTGACAGAAGGCTTGGACTTGGCGCGCGTTCGGAGTGGTCTCGGCATGCTCGACCCATAACGCTTTTGCTTCGACAATGCGATAGTGACTTGCGGAGGTATGGGAATCGATCCCGCGCCTCGCTTCTGGGTGCTCAAGCGCGCAGGATGACTATGAGCCCTCCGGTCGGAATTGGCGCCGAACGGGTTTGGACGTTGGGATGCGCGGCTCCAGTCTGGACATCCCGCTGGAGCAGGGCGAGATCAGCGCGCCTTGCTCCAGTCCGGGCGAATGGCACCGGAGACGCCATCGAAGGCGCCGTCGACGAGTTCGGCGACCAGGAGGCGGCTGTAATCGACCGGGCCGGGCATCGTCGCCTGCCCCTTCGGCACGGCCTTGAAACCGACACGGCTGTAATAGGCCTCGTCGCCGACCAGAATAACCAGGCGATGGCCCTTTGCCTTGGCATCCGCAAGCGCGCGATCGAGCAGCATGCGTCCGACGCCGCGGCTTCGAAATGGCGGCTCGACCGTCAACGGCCCAAGCATCAAGGCGGGGGTATCGCCGATGCAAACCGGCAACTGGCGCACCGAGCCGACCATCAGCGTACCGATCCGTGCCGTGAACGACAGATCGAGCAGATGATCGACGTGCTCTCGCAGCCGGTAGGCACTCAGCACGAAGCGGCCGGGGCCAAAGGTGCGTTCGAGCAGACGTTCGATGGCCTGCGCGTCCTTTGGCGTTTCGGGCAATATGGTGACGGAAAGTTCGCTCATGGTAAGGCGCGGAATAGCATCTGGCAGCGGCGCGGTCCATTGCCGCCAGCGCTAAACCATGCCTCATTTCTTGTTGATGGCCGGTTGCGACAGATAGGCCAGCAGTTTCATCTCGCGGCGGCCGCGCGTCACCGTATCCAGCACCAGCCCCGACGAAACCGACAGCACCGCCATAATCATCAGCCCCATCGACAATACCGCGGTCGGTAGTCGCGGAACGAGACCTTGCTCGAGATAGGTGATGATGACGGGGATCGCGAGGACGACGGAAATCACCATCAGCAACACGCCGATTGCGGTGAAGAATCGCAGCGGCTTTTCCGAGCGATAGAGTTTCAGGATGGTGCCGAGGATGCGGAAACCGTCGCGCCAGGTGTTCAGCTTGCTGAACGACCCCTCGGGCCGGGCGAAATAGGGTGTCTCGATTTCGGCCACCGGCAGCGCCAGTTCGAGCGCATGCACGCTGAGCTCGGTTTCGATCTCGAAGCCGTCCGACAACACCGGAAACGATTTGACGAAGCGGCGCGAGAACACGCGGTAGCCGGAGAGGATATCCTTGAACGCCTGACCGAACACCATCGAAAGGAATCCGGTCAGCATCCAGTTGCCGGTGCGGTGACCGGGCCGGTAGGCGGCGGCCGATTGATCGACGCGAAAGCCCACTACCATGTCGAGGTGTTCGTTGACCAAGACCTCGATCATGCGTGGGGCGCTGGGGGCGTCGTAGGTCGCGTCGCCGTCGACCAGCACGTAGATGTCGGCATCGATATCGGCAAACATCCGCCGGATGACATGCCCCTTGCCCTGACGGCGTTCGCTGCGCACCTCTGCGCCGGCCGCCCGCGCGAATTCGACGGTGCGATCTCTTGAATTGTTGTCATAGACGAAGATTTCGGCCGCCGGCAGTACTTTGCGAAAATCGGAGACCACGGTCGCGACGGCCGCCTCCTCGTTAAAGCACGGCACCAGAACCGCAACTCGCAACGCTGGTGTCGTCATCGCGGACCTGCCGAATCAGGCCTGACCATGGATCGCCGATGCCGCTTCAGGGCTTTTGCCAGTTGAGGGAAGCCCGGCTCGGCGGCGGCCTCGCCGCGCAGATTGAGCGTTGCGAACAGCAGCGTCCACAGCGTGAGCATGTCGATCGGCATGATGTAATAGGGCGTGAAGATCGGATGCGTCATGAAGAAAATCAGGTTTATCACGAGATTGGCGGCCAACACGATGGCAACCCGCCTCGCACCGCCGCGATTGAAACGCCAGAGCCAGGCGGTCCATGCCGCCGCGATCGCCAGCAAGGTGAACTGCACGTCCCTGAAATACTGCCAGAGGACGCCAGCATCCAGCTCCGGCGGCGTGACGTCCTGTCCGCCATAGGTCGTCGTGAAGGGGCTGCCCGCATTGATCGCATTCGCGATCAGCGTCGGCGCCATCCCGATCAGGAACGCAACGCCGAATGCCGCCCCTTGCAGGAACGTCTCCCTGTTTCGCGCCAGCAGGAATGCGCCGGCCAGATACAGGCAATAGCCCGCCGACAGGAACAGGTTCGGCAGGCGCAAATTCACGGACAGCCCGATCAGCAGCCCCACCAGCGCGAGCAGCACAAGTCGATGCCGCGATCCATCCTTCAACAGCTTCGCGGTGAGCCAGCCCGCGAGCGCGCAGACCATCATGGTCGGCGCTATCGAATAGCTCGCCTTGGTCGGATTGATCATCAGGTAGATAGCGACATCCCCGAAGACGGCCGCCAATGCGAGCGAATACCACGTTGATGCGCAGCTCAACGCGAGCAGTGCGAAACCGGTTACCACGATCGACGCCAGAACATAGAGCGGGATAACCTGGAAGCCTTCGGGGAACAGCGCCAGCGCAAACCCGGTCCCCGGCGGATATTGAATGACGGTTTTTTTCGTCTTCTCCATCCAGACGTGGCAGGGAGCCCGCGTCGCCACGTTCCACTCGGGATAGTCGATCGCCTTCAGCTTGTTGGCGAGATATTGGTCGTCCTCGCGCTTGATGTCGGTGTTGAGCCCGTCCAGGCCGAACAGCTTGAACAGATGCGCCTGCCGCAAATAGCAGATGTCGTCATAGACCCCGCGGCTTTCGCTCCAGCGCGAGATGGTCCAGATGTTGCTCGCCAGCACCACCAGGAAGGCGAAGCCGCAGAGAAGTTTAATCAGTTTCATCCTGTCCGGCCCCGCCTCGACTGCTCCGCTTCTAGGGGCTGTGATGGCGGCACGCAACCGAGCGCGTGCGCAAAAATCAGCGCCAGGTCGCGGTCCGTGCCTTGAAATCCAACACTTCGGCGATCCGAAGGCGCGTACCTCGGGTGGTGTCCGCCGGCAGCGCAGCCGCATCGTAGAACCCGCATTCCACGATTTCGCGGTTGGGCTCCGGCAAGCGGTCCTGCCGGAATTGCCTGACGACATAGACCGCGACGTGGTCGCGGCGGGAGATATGGCCGTTGAAAAACAGACCATGCAACGCCGGCTCGTCGGTCAGCTCGATCCGCCCCTCCTCCATGAGTTCGCGCCGCAATGCTTCGAGGAACGTCTCGCCGACCTCGACCCCGCCGCCCGGCAGATGCCAGCCGGAGATATAACTGTGCCTGACCAGAAACACCCTGTTGCTGCCGTCGAGCACGACGCCGCGGACCCCAAGCGTCATGCCGCGGGCGATCCGCCAGTAAAGATGCATTACCCGCCGCAGCTGCGGCTCGAAGCGTTTTCGAAGATTCTGCAGGGCGGTCACAAATACCTCAAATGGCGGACATGATGTTTGATCCTTGCGCAGATACCGCCGGCTTGCCAATACATTGCAGGGATTCTGGCAAGGATTCCTGACGAGGTTGTTGATGGCCGCATTCACGCTGGCGCATTTGTCCGATCCGCACCTGCCGCCGCTGCCGGCGGCACGGCTGCGCGATCTCGCGGGCAAGCGCGCGCTCGGCTATCTCAACTGGACCCGCAACCGCCACAAATACCACCGCCGCGAGGTGCTCGACGCATTGGTCGCCGACATGCAGGTCCAGCAGCCTGACCATATCGCGGTCACCGGCGATCTGGTCAATCTCGCGCTGGAAGCCGAGTTCTCGCCGGCGCAGGCCTGGCTTGAAAGCGTCGGCGCGCCGCAGGAAGTCACGGTGATTCCCGGCAATCACGACGCCTATGTGCGCGCCACCAGGCATCGCTTCGCCGGAACGTTCGGCGACTATCTGCGCGGCGATGCCGGGCCCAACGGCGCGACGTTTCCGTTCGTGCGCCGGCGCGGCCCGCTGGCGTTGATCGGCGTATCCTCCGCGGTGCCGACGCTGCCGCTGATGGCCACCGGCAGGCTTGGGCGGACCCAGCTCGATGGACTGGATAGAATCCTGACGCAATTGTCGTCCGAACAGGCATTCCGGGTGTTGCTGGTCCACCATCCCCTGCATTCGGATTCCCGCATCAAGCGGCTGACGGATTCGCGGCAGCTCCGCGCGCTCTTGAAGCGCCATGGCGTGGAATTGGTGCTGCACGGGCACGACCATATTCATTCGACCATGTGGATCGAAGGCACTGACCGCCAGATTCCCGCGATCGGCGTGCCTTCGGCGTCGGCACTGGCGCACCGGCACTATCCCGCCGCGGCCTACAATCTGTTTTCGATCGAGCGCGACGGCGACCACTGGCGCTGCGTGCAGACCGTGCGCGGCTTTGGCGATGACAATGTCATCCGGCAGTTGGCGCAAGTCAGGTTGTCGTAACCGGTTCAAGCAGGGTTAGTCCCCACCGCCACCGCCGCAACCGCCGCCGCCGCCATCTCCGCCACCACCCCCATCGCTAGCCCCGCCATCGCCGCCATGGCTGGCGTCGCCATCGCCGAAGCCAGACGACGAGCCATCGACCGACGAGTCCGCGAAATCACCACCGCAGTATGCGGTGCCGCTGCCGTTCTTGCGCAACTCCTCGCAGTCGGGATGATAGACAAAGCCGTTGGGGATCTTGAACTTGCTGTCGAGCGCAAATAACAGCGGCAGCCGGCTCGGCCTGACAGGATCGATACTCTCGTACTTGCAGCAGTACCACCAGACCCGCCGCAGGCCCTCGTTGCTCTTGCTATGCTCGCTCAGCACCACCGCCGGGGTGTGATGCAGGAAACCGCCGAACGCGCGGCGGCAAAACGCATCATACTCGCGCGTGTAGAGGATAAACTCGTGCCACAGATCGTCCGCGACTTGCGAGGGCATCGAGACGTAGCGCTTGCCGCTCATGAGATAGGCGAGGAAAAACTGCCGCAGGCCCCGCGAGACCAACGCGCTGTCCTTGCGCTGGAAGCCCGGGTAATGCTGCTCCAGCCGCTGCAGCAGCCCGCGCGGCCAGCGGAAGGTGCGGATATATTCGGCACGCCTCAGCGTCAGCCATTTGCCGTACAGGCTCGCGGCGATGACCAGGACGATCACCGCCACGATGGCGTTGCCGATGATGATGGCTGGCACGAGGTCCCCTTCAGGCTCCGCGCTAGAGGTTTCGCAGGCTCGCGAACAGCGCGACGCCGAACAGGGCGGCGGCGCCGAGCAGGAAGCCGAACACGAACATCCCGAGGCCGCCACGGCGCTTCGGCGGCTCTTCGGCTGATGGCTCGACCATCGGGGTCGCCACCATCGCATGCTCGCGCTCGATCATGCGGCGCGCGACATAGTCGGTGACGGCATCGACGATGACGGGCACGTCGTGGGATTCGGCGAGCACGATGCGGCCGAAGCGGGTGTCCTGCACGAAGCGGTAGATGCGCTTGTCGCGTCCCATCAGGATATGCGCGACCACGTCGATCCACAGCCGCGGGGTCTCGCCCTGGCTGACGCCGCGGTCGAACAGATCGACCTTTTCGGGGACCTGCGCGAACAAGGGATCGAGCGCCTCGTTCATGATCTCGAGCCGCGCGACTTCGGCATCGCGCAGTTCGACGACGACGCCGGTGCGGTCGGCGGCCTCGATCCGCGCCTTGCGCAGCGCGTCGCGCAGCCGCGTCGGTTGCGGTTCGGTGATGGCGGTACTCTGAACGTCTGACATCTTGCGGCCCGCCTTTGTCCTGAAGGGTTGGCGGGGGTTAACCTAGCAGTAACCATGTTTTGCGCAAAGCTCGTTTGTTCCCAATGACTTAGGTTTTGGTTGAAAAGCCTTGTTTCGGTTGAAAACGGCCGACGGCCCCACCCGGAGATCCGGATGGGGCCGTCCCACCTACGTTTTCCTTGGACGTTTCTTCTAGTTTATCGGCAGCAGCCGCTCAGGCCGAGACGCGGGAGGGCTCTTCGACGATCGAAAAGCGCACGCCGGCCTTGTGACGGTTCTCTTCCGAGACCGCGCGCCAGGCATCCTCTGCCTCTTTGCGGGTCTTGAAAGGTCCCTGTACCTGGGCCGAGCCTTCCACGAGCTTGTGGAAGTTCATCGAGCCGAACTCGCCGCCAATCACCCAGAAATTGCTCTTCGTCATGACTAGTCTCCTGCTTGTTACCGTTAGCCGAACTGGTTCATCGTGTTGTGGGCGCCGCCCGCCTTCAGAGCGGCTTCCCCGGCGAAATATTCCTTGTGCTCGTCACCAATATCGGAGCCGGCCATGTTCTGATGCTTGGCGCAGGCGATACCCTGACGGATCTCCTGGCGCTGAACATTCTTCACATAGCCCAGCATGCCCTGCTCGCCGAAATACTCCCTCGCGAGATTGTCAGTCGACAGAGCTGCCGTGTGATAGGTCGGCAACGTGATCAGATGATGGAAGATGCCGGCGCGCTTGGCTGAATCGGCCTGGAAGGTGCGGATGCGCTCGTCGGCTTCAATGCCCAGCGGCGTATCGTCGTATTCCGGCTTCATCAGATCGGCGCGGTTGTACTTGCTGACATCCTTGCCGGCTTCCTTCATCGCGTCGTAGACCTGCCAACGGAAGTTGAGCGTCCAGTTGAACGACGGCGAGTTGTTGTAGGCCAGCTTCGCGTTCGGAACGACCTCGCGAATGCGGTCGACCATCTTGGCGATCTGCTCGATATGCGGCTTCTCGGTCTCGATCCACAACAGGTCGGCGCCGTTCTGCAGCGAGGTGATGCTGTCGAGCACGCAGCGATCTTCGCCCGTGCCGGCACGGAACTGATAGAGGTTGCTGGCAAGCCGCTTCGGACGCATCATCTTGCCGTTGCGGTTGATGATGACATCGCCGTTCCGGGCATTGTCGGCCGTGATTTCCTCGCAATCCAGGAAGCTGTTGTACTGATCGCCGATGTCGCCGGGCTTGTGGCTGACAGCGATCTGCTGCGTGAGACCGGCACCCAGCGAGTCGGTGCGGGTCACGACGACGCCGTCTTCGACGCCGAGTTCAAGGAAGGCATGGCGGCAGGCACGAATCTTCGCCAGGAACACCTCGTGCGGCACAGTCACCTTGCCGTCCTGGTGGCCGCACTGCTTTTCGTCCGAGACCTGATTTTCGATCTGCAGCGCGCACGCACCTGCCTCAATCATCTTCTTTGCGAGCAGGTAGGTCGCCTCCGCATTGCCGAAACCGGCGTCGATGTCAGCGATAACAGGCACGACATGGGTCTGGAAGTTGTCGACCTTTTCGATCAGTTCCTTTTCCTTCGCCTTGTCGCCTGCCTTGCGGGCGGCGTCGATGGCGCGGAAGATATCATTGAGCTCACGGGAGTCCGCCTGACGAAGGAAGGTGTAGAGCTCTTCGATCAACGCGGGCACCGAAGTCTTTTCGTGCATCGACTGGTCGGGAAGCGGTCCGAACTCGGAGCGCAGCGCGGCGATCATCCAGCCGGAGAGATAGAGATAGCGGCGATCGGTCCTGCCGCCGAAATGCTTCTTCACCGAGATCAGCTTCTGCTGCGCGATGAAGCCATGCCAGCAACCCAGCGACTGGGTGTACTTGGTCGGATCGGCGTCATAGGCAGCCATATCGCTGCGCATCAGCGCCGCGGTGTACCGGGCGATGTCCAGGCCGGTCCTGAAGCGGTTCTGCAGACGCATGCGCGCCACGGCTTCGGCGGTGACACCGTTCCAGGTCGGCTGGGTCTCGAGCAGCGCCTTGGCAGCGCCAAGCTCGCTCGCGTAGGAAGCGGGTCCCTTGATCGCCTGGTCGATGCCACGTGGCTGATAGTTCATTTGCTTAATCCTTTCGGTGACGACTAATTTGCGGCATTCATCACTCTTTGCCGTAATCGACATTCATGACAGTGCATTGCAAAACGTACCGAAAGCTAAACGCCAAAATCCCGATTTCGTATAGATAGCTTGATTTTGAATGGTGATGTCATGTAACATCTATACTTGTCACAGATGTCATTTTGTCAATTTTGTCACAAAATCCGTCAGAAAGGCTGACATGGCGAGCGAGTCCGGAAAGAAGCTGTTTGTCGGTCCGCGGTTTCGCCGGATCCGCCAGCAGCTCGGCCTTTCGCAGACCCAGATGGCCGAGGGCCTGGAGATTTCTCCGAGCTATATCAACCTGATAGAGCGCAACCAGCGCCCGGTGACCGCGCAGCTGCTGCTCCGGCTGGCGGAGACCTATGACCTTGATTTGCGCGATCTCGCGACCGCCGACGAGGATCGTTTTTTCGCCGAACTGAACGAGATATTTTCCGATCCGCTGTTCCGGCAAATCGACCTGCCAAAACAGGAACTGCGCGATCTCGCTGAATTGTGCCCCGGTGTGACTCATTCGCTGCAACGGCTGTACGCCGCCTATACCGAGGCCCGCCGCGGCGAAACGCTGGTGGCGGCGCAAATGGCCGACCGGGACGAGGGAACCCGGTTCGAGGCCAATCCGATCGAACGGGTGCGCGACCTGATCGAGGCCAACCGCAATTACTTCCCCGAACTCGAACAGGCCGCGGAAAGCCTGCGCGACGAACTGGGCGTGCCGTCCGAGGAATTGTTTGCGGCCCTCGCCGCGCGATTGCGCGAAAAGCATTCGATCGTCACCCGCATCATGCCTGTCGACGTGATGCGCGAGACGCTGCGACGGTTCGACCGCCATCGCCGGCAGCTGCTGGTCTCCGAACTGGTCGACGGCCCCGGCCGCGCCTTCCAGCTCGCGCTGCAGATCGGGCTTGCCGAATGCAGCGCCAGCATCGATACCATCGTCAACCGCGCCGGCCCGCTCGACGACACGCCGCGAAGGCTCTACCGGATTACGCTGGCGAATTATTTCGCCGCCGCCACCATGATGCCCTATCAGGCGTTTCATTCCGCGGCCGAGGCGCTGAACTACGACGTTCACGTGCTGGCGCAGCGCTTCAATGCCGGTTTCGAGCAGGTCTGCCATCGCCTGACCACGCTGCAGCGGCCGAACGCGCGCGGCGTGCCGTTCTTCCTGCTGCGCGTCGACAATGCCGGCAATGTTTCCAAGCGGTTTTCCTCCGGCACGTTTCCGTTCTCGAAATTCGGCGGCACCTGCCCGCTGTGGAACGTGCACTCGACCTTCGACACGCCGGACCGGCTGCTCAAGCAGGTCATCGAATTGCCAGATGGCACCCGTTACTTCTCGATCGCGCAGATGGTGCGCCGGCCGGTGGCGCCGCACCCGCAGCCGCAGCCGCGCTTTGCGATCGGTTTGGGGTGCGAAATCCGCCATGCCGCAAAACTGGTTTATGCCGCCGGCATGGACCTGGAGAAAACCGAGGGTACGCCGATCGGGGTCAATTGCCGGCTCTGCGAGCGCGAAAACTGCAGCCAGCGCGCCGAGCCGCCGATCACGCGCACCCTGATCCTGGATGAGAACACGCGGCGCGTGTCGTCGTTTGCGTTCAGCAATGCGAGAGAGTTGTGAGTGTTTGAGATTTCTGACTGCACGAGATTTTGGGGCTGTCATTCCGGGGCGATGCGAAGCATCGAACTACGATGTGCTATTGCACATCGGAGAATCTCGAGATTCCGGGTCTGGTCCTGCGGACCATCCCGGAATGACGGCCTCCCCAGAGCCACAAATCCTCTGACCTGAGAGACAACCGAATGTTCGTTTCATTCTTCCCCCGCCCGAAAATCTTCTTCATCTCGGCGATCGTCTGGGCCGCGCTGGCGATGACGCTCTGGTACAGTTACGCCAACGAACTGTACGGGTCGTCAGCGCCTGTTGTCGGCGTCTCGACCTTCTGGTCAGTGCGTTCGCTGTGGTTCGATCTGTATTTCTGGGCGTTCGTCGGCATCTTCACAGCCTTCTGGATGTGGTTTTCGCCGCATCCCTGGGCGCTGTGGTCGATCCCGGGCTCGGCGCTGATCCTGTTCGCCACCTATTTCCAGGTCCAGGTCAGCGTCGCCATCAACACGTGGTACGGGCCGTTCTACGATCTGCTCCAGGCCGCGCTTTCGAAATCGAAGCCGGTCACTGTCGAACAGATCTACGGAGAATTTTCGACTTTTGCCGGCATCGCGCTGGTCGCCGTTACCGTCGGCGTACTGACGCGTTTCTTCGTTAGCCATTACATCTTCCGCTGGCGCACCGCGATGAACGATTTTTACATCGCCCACTGGCCGCGCCTGCGCACCATCGAAGGCGCCTCGCAACGCGTCCAGGAAGACACCATGCGGTTTGCGACCATCACCGAAGGCCTCGGCGTCAATTTCATCAGCGCGATCCTGACGCTGATCGCCTTCCTGCCGGTGCTGCTCAGGCTTTCCAGCATTATCACCGAGCTGCCTATCGTCGGTGCGATCCCCTATCCGCTGGTGATCGCCGCGATCGTGTGGTCGATCTTCGGAACCGGTTTGCTGGCGCTGATCGGCATCAAGCTGCCCGGCATCGAGTTCTTCAACCAGCGGGTTGAAGCCGCCTACCGCAAGGAGCTCGTGCTCGGCGAAGACGATCCGGCGCGCGCCGATCCGATGACGCTGAATGAGCTCTTCGTGCACATTCGCAAAAACTATTTCTGGTTCTATTTGAACTACCTGTACTTCAACGTCGGCCGCATCGTCTATTTGCAGACAGACGTCATCTTTCCCTACATCCTGCTGGCGCCGACGATCGTCGCCGGCAAGCTCACGCTGGGTCCGCTGCAGCAGATCCTGAATGCGTTCACTCAGGTGAGAAACTCGTTCCAGATACTGATCAACTCCTGGACCACGATCGTCGACCTGCTCTCGGTCTACAAGCGCCTGCGCGGCTTCGAAGCCATGATCGCCGGCGCCCCGCTGCCCGACATCGAGCACGTGAAGGAGCCCGCGGGGATTTGAGGGAGTTGCCGTCAATATCGCAATCGTCGTCCCGGCCTTGAGCCGGGACCCATACGCCGCGGCAGTCATTGTTGAAGAAGGTCTCTAACGCCAGAGCTTTCACCGATGGGCCGCGGCGTATGGGTCCCGGGTCAAGCCCGGGACGACGGCGGTGTTTGTTGTTGCACCATCATTCACATTCAAACGCAGCTCCACGTTCTCGCGGCGCATTGCGCCCGAGCGTTGCTGGAAACTTCTCGCCCTCATGAAATCAGAGGGCGCAGGGAATGCCGGATGCGCGCTGCACCCGCGGTCTCGTGTGCGAATTGTGCTAAGTAGGCTGCACACGAGCATACAGGGCAGCGGAGAGCATCCGACATTCCCTGCGCAATGGCTTTACGACTTATGACGCGCTCTCCCCGGTGAGACGGCCTCTATTGCCACCGTCGCCCCTCGGAAGCGTTAGCTCCCGAAAGGCTTGACGCCGTTACGGGCGCCAGGACCACACGCTTTCACCGTACGCATCAGCCGCGACCGTCAATCGCAACCTCAGCGTCCACCGCAACCCGCCCCTCGTCGTGACGACGGCCGACGCCCCTCTGAGTGGGACGGGATGGCTATTGATGTGCAGGTGATTTGGGGTCGAAGGAAAGCGAAATATTTTCGATTTTCGGAAATTTTCGACTTGACGCGATTTCTGACAATCGGAATTGATTTGCCCGTCGGGTCGTTTTGTCGCAGTCAGCCGCGTCTTCCTGCGCCTGACTCATAAAGAGATCAATGAAATAGCGCCTTGTACCGAACACCGTCATGCCCGGCCTTGTGCCGGGCATCCACGTCTTGGCTTCCATAACAAGAAAGACGTGGATGGCCGGGACATAGGCGAGCGGAAGCGACGCCGTCCTACAGACGGCTATGCCCGGCCATGAGGAAAAAAGTTGACCCGCTCAAATCGGGCGCCGGCGACCTGCGACCATGCTGTAGACAAGCAGGACAACAATGGCGCCCACGACCGCGCCGATCAGGCCGGCCCCCTCGCCGGGGCGATACCAGCCGAGTGCCTGGCCGAGAAACGTCGCAACGAACGCCCCGATGATGCCGAGTATCGTCGTGAGGATGAACCCCGAGGGCTCGTTATCTCCGGGCATGATGAACTTCGCTATCACGCCGGCCACGAAACCAATAATGATCGTCCAGATAATGCCCATATCAAAATCCTCGGTTTGTGAGCGTCAGCTCGGAAGGCGCCCGTCGGGCGTATATTGATCAACGGCATTTGGCAGTTCTCGCGACAGCCTTGCCAGGAGTTCTTCCTGCGACAGGCCGGTTTGCTGTTCGAGTGCGGCCAGCACATCCGCGCCGATAGCCTGTTTCAGTTGCGGGGCAGGAAGCTCCTTGTTCGGTCCCTTCCCGACCCAGGACTCGGCAGCATCTCCCTGGCCGTTCTCCTTGAAGCGTTCGAGCAACTCACCCAGCCCGCCGCCCAGCAGTCCGCCGACACCGCCGCCGCCGAGCGCTCCGCCGAGATTGCCGAGCAAGCCGCCCAGGGGACCTTGCTGGTTGCCGGCGCCCGGCTGCGCGTTGCCGGTCGCGCCTTTCAGCATCTCGGCGATCTTGTCCCTGTTCTGGTAGCCCGCCAAAGCGAGCAAGCCCAATAGCGCTGTCATCGATGGCATCCCGCGGGACATGGTCGTCTCCTTCGTTGAATCACTGAATCACCGCGCCTGTAACGTGCCAGTTCCTGCCGGGTTCCATGCCAGCCGTCAGATGGCTTCGATTGTCGTCTGAGAGGATTTGTCCTTTCGCACAGCGGCAGCACTCACCGCCCCAAAAACCCGCCAACGATCATACTGACCGGTCTGGTGGCGCCGAACGAAAGACGCATGACGTCGCGATGCGAGGAACCAAAGACATAACGGGAGATTAGGCCCGCTCCTGAAACTCTGGAGAAAATTATGAAACGCTCACTTCTTTTCGTTTGTATCGGATTGCTGGCGGCCACTACGGCCTCGGCGCAAAATCCGCCGGCGCAGCCCGGACCAAACAACAACGCGGTCAACAGCGCCGGACAGAACAACTCCAACGCTCCTGTCGCGGGTCGCAACAGTTTCACCGAAGGACAAGCCAAGTCGAAAATCGAGGATGCCGGCTACACCAACGTCACCGAACTCAAGAAGGATGACAACGGCGTGTGGCGCGGCAAGGCCAGCAAGAGCGGGTCCGCTACTGCGGTGAGCGTCGATTTTCAAGGCAACGTCAATACTGCCAAGTAAGGAAAAATAAAAATGACCGTCACAATCTCTCGCCTCTACAACAATCACACTGACGCTCAGCAAGCTGTCCAGCGCCTCGAAACCGCAGGCGTGCCGCACTCGGACATCAGCCTGGTCGCCAATAATTCCGACGGCTGGTTCAATACCGACAAGAAGGTGGATCGTGACCACGATGGCACCGACGACCGCGCCGAAGGTGCCGGCACGGGCGCCGGCATCGGCGCCGGCGTCGGCGGCGCAGCCGGCCTGCTGGCCGGACTAGGCTTGCTGGCGATCCCCGGACTGGGGCCCGTTGTTGCGGCCGGTTGGCTGGCCGCAACGGCGGTTGGCGCGGCCGCAGGTGCCGCGACCGGCGGTATCGTCGGCGCGCTCACGCAAGCCGGCGTTTCGGAAGCCGATGCTCACTCCTACGCCGAGGGCATTCGCCGAGGCGGCACGCTGGTGTCAGCACGCGTTGCCGATGCGGATCGTTCCCGCTTTGAGGCGGCATTGAACGAATCTGCCGTCAACCTGCGCGACCGCAGCGCCGCCTGGCAGAAGACCGGGTGGAAGTCGTTCGATCCCGCCAGCAAGCCCTACGGCGCCGAGGAAGTCCGCAAGGAGCGGCAGCTCTACGGCGGCGGACTTCGCTAAGCAAAGCATCAAGGCGGCCCGCCCCGGCGGGCCGCTTCTTTGCCGAACATCGACACTCAACATGAGAGATCAGTCATCGACGCAGTTCGCGGTCGAACATATAGGCCTTTAACGGACATGTTTTTCTTCCCCTGGTATTCCGCCATGATGCTTGCCGTTGAAGCAGGCACCGTTATCGACAGGAGATTGTGGAAGATAGCCCAGGGCGGGGCCGAAGGGGCGGCCGAAAGTCATCTGATGGTCCAAGAGAAGGTCGATGCCTTGTTTCAGGCGGGGTCGGTTCTGTTGGCTGGAGGAAGCTCCGCTCAGGTTATCGACATGTATCGCAAGCATGTGGCTGCCAACGCGTTACGGCTGCAGCCGCTCCTCGCGGCGCAAATCAACAAGCCGGAAGCAATACTTCCCTCCCAGGCGGACGAATTCTAATCGTCGTCCGCGGCCCAGGGAACGGTGCCGCTCTTCCACTTGCCTTCGACCTTGTCGGTATCCTCGATCAGTTGATCGATGACGCTGATCGGCTTCTTGCCCGGGTTCTTCTGGCAGAATTCGTAGATCAGCGGGAGGATCTTCTTTTCGTTCATCAAATAGAGGTCGACATACTGGCTGTCGCCCTCGAGCAATGCGATGTTGGCGGCGCTCATATAACCCTGGACCCAATAGAAGATCAGGGAGTTGGTCACATTGTTGAAGCCCTCTGCCGGATTCATGTCCTTGGCCAGCTTTTCGCAAGACGCGACGCCGATCCCGTTGGTCGCCAATTGTTGTGCGCCGGCCGGCGCGGCGGAGGTGAAGAAGCAAGCTGCAACGGCCGATAGTCCGTAAGAAATGCGATTGATAGCGCTCATGGAAGCTCCCGTTTGTGCGCGCAATGGCTGCAAGTATGCCTTGCAGACTGCCCCATCGGCGGATTCGAGTCGACTCCCCGGCCTAAGGTAAGCGATTCTGCCCCAACGACGGCGCGGCCGCTCTGCCCATCTCAACGCGCGCACCATGCCTCGGATATTCCAGCTGCATCGCGACAAAGTCGGCGGTCGGCATGCCGTAGCGCACCTCGATTGCGGCAAGCGTCTGGTCCAGCGCCTTCGCCGGCGGCGAAACGCCGATATCAGGCAGCCGCCGCTCCGCCGGCCAGGTGGCGGCGACCTCATCGGGCACAATGCGAATGCCGTTGCGGGTCGCTAGCGCGCCCGCGCTAGCGGCAAAAATCACTGCGCGTGAGCGATAGGTGCGCGACCACGCGTCCGCGACGAGGGCCAGCGACACTTCGTCCATGCCGGACGAAAGCTCGATGCCGAGTTGCTCGCGATTCCAGAAGGCCAAGACATTGCGCATCGCCGTCAGCGCGAACGAGCGCGTAAACTGAAAGGCGTTGCTGTCGTGACGCGCGTCCCAGTCGGCAAGGCCGATGTCGCGGCCGACGGCTTCGGCCTTGGCGCGGCCGGCGATGGCCTCGATCAGGGTCAGCGACATCGGCATCGACGCTGAGATCCCGGTCGTCGTCGCAACGGCGCCGTCGACCACCAGCCGCCGGTTCGCGACATAGCGGATCGACGGATGCTTGCCCTGCAACTCCTGCAGCGAATACCAGTGCGTCGTCGCCCGTTTGCCGTGGAGCAATCCGGCGTCGCCGACGACTTTTGCCCCGGCACAGACGCCGATAACGATCGCTCCCTTGGCCGCCTGGCTCCTGATCCATTGCAGCGCGGACGGATCGTCGTCACGGCTCATGGCGGGGACGATGACATAGTCGGCTCCATCAGGATGCTGCGCGTCGAAATCAGCGATGGTCGCCTGCGGCTCCACCTTCAGCACCGGGAATAGCGACATCGGCCCCGGATTGGTTGCCAGCGTCACCACATCGGCCACATCGGCGCGCCGCAAAATGCCGTAGGGCATCAGATAGTCCGTGGTCTCGGTGGCATCATTGATGCCGATGATCGCGATCAGCGGACGCTGGCGCTTCGGCGGCTTCAGCGCGGCAATCGTGGCCTCAGCCTCCTCTTTCGCGATCTGCGGCGCAGCGGCAAACGAGGCCGCCGGAGGCAGCGTGAAAATCCAGCCCGCAAAGATGATTGCGAACAGTGCCGGGGCGCCCAGGCCGATCCATTTTACAAGTCGCCAGTTCATGGTTGCTTGGCTCTGACATCCATTGCGATTTGGCGCGCAAGCTACTGCGCGCATGGCCGCGCCGAAATGGCGTAAATCGCGCAAAAACAGACATGCGTTGGAAGGCGATCATCGTTCACGATTTCATGAACCAGTGCCCTTCACGCGCCTGGTCATCATCTTGCCAACGTTATGGACTGAACAGGATTTCGGTTGGTTGAATGGCGCAGGAGCCCGCGCGCCGCGCACCCAGTATGGTCGACCAAGCCAGAGGTCAGCGTTGTCGGAATCTCCACTCATTCTCGTCGTCGAAGACGAGTACCAGTTGCAGGGCGTCGTCGAGGCCTCGCTGATCGACGGCGGTTTTGCAGCCGACATTCTGTCGTCGGGCGAAGAGGCGCTGACCCTGGTCAGAGGCCGGATCAAGAACTACCGGGCGCTCGTCACCGATGTCAGCCTGAAGGGCACGATGAGCGGCTGGGACGTGGCGCGACAGGTCAGGGAGATCGACCCGCATTGTCCGGTCATCTACATGACGGGCCTGGCTGCGGATGAATGGTCATCGCGGGGCGTGCCCAACAGCGTGCTGTTGCAAAAGCCGTTCGCGCCGGCGCAACTCGTCACGGCGGTTTCCCAGCTGCTGAATGCCGGCCCGGCAATCGCGTAAGCAAGGGCCGAACGCAGCCTCATCTCACGTTGCCCGATGAGCCCGACGTCAATCACTTCCCTATTCCCGCCTGCGCTGTTACGTTCGGCCCCACAAAAACACGGCACGTCGCCGGCCGCTCGGCGCAACTTCGGGGAGAAAGACAAGATGTTTTCGCACGTCATGATCGGGACCAACGATCTGGAAAAGGCCAAGGTGTTTTATGACGCCTTGCTGGGCACGCTCGACATTCCGCCCGGGCGGGTCGACCGCCACCGCATCTTCTACCGCAGCAAAACCGGCACCTTCTCGGTTTCGAAGCCGATCGACGGCAAGGAAGCATGCCACGCCAATGGCGGCACCATCGGCTTTACCGCCAATTCCCCCGAACAGGCCGACGCGTTTCATGCGGCCGGCCTCGCCCATGGCGGCAAGACCTGCGAGGATCCGCCCGGCATCCGCGAAGGCAGCGGGGTGAAACTCTACATCGCCTATCTGCGCGACCCTGATGGCAACAAGCTCTGCGCGCTGCACCGCGTGGCGTGAGGCGAATGTAGAGAGGCGAATGTAGCCCGCATGAGCGGAGCGATATGCGGGTAGATCCAAGATCCCGGATATATCGCTTGCCTCATCCGGGCTACGATTGCCACTCGGCGGCGTTGCCATGACCGCGGCGCGTCGAATCTTCGCAGGAACAATTCGTGATTCCGCCGGTTGCTCGTTCTCAAACAATGGAGGAGCAACCATGGTTACGGAAGCAAGAGAGACCGGTTCCCTGATCGGCAGCGACAAGGTGGAAGGAACCGCCGTGTACGGCGCCGACGACACCAAGATCGGGTCGATCGAACGCGTCATGATCGACAAGACGAGCGGCAAGGTCTCGTATGCCGTGTTGAGCTTTGGCGGCTTTCTCGGGATCGGTGACGACCATTATCCGCTGCCCTGGCAGTCGCTGAAATACGACACCAATCTCGGCGGCTATCGCACCGGCATTACCGAGACGCAGCTGAAAGGCGCGCCGAGATACGGCAATGACAACGCCTGGAACTGGTCCGACCCTGCGCGTGTACGCACGGTCAACGACTATTACGGCATCGCGATGTAGTCACCGCCGCCGCGCAAGACTGCAAAGGTCCGCTCTCAGGCGGGCCTTTTCGTTTGGCGAGACGAAATTTCGGGACGGTTAATCATAAGCTTAAGGGATTGGCCTGGAATCGCATTGCCGAAAGCTAAATGGCCACTGGATGCGAGGACGATCTCTTAAGGAAGCTCCGGTACAGCTGCCCGATAATCGACCTTCCAAACAAGACGGGTAACGACGGCCCGCGGCCCAGGGACCTGACGATGGACGATTCGGTTCAAATCCGCTGCCACCGCTGCAAATCGTGTTTTCGCGAAAAGGCGCGACGGCTGCAGAGCGGCTACTCCCGGCAGTGCATCAGCTGCGAAACGATGCTGTTCTTTGACGACGGGTCCGCCGACAAGAACATCCAGCGGACGCTGCGGGATGCGAGAAGAATTCGCAAGGAGCTTCGCGAAGCCGAAGCCGAAAAGTTCGCCACCTCGGCGCTGGTGTCCTCAAGCCGTGAGTCCTCAAACGCAAGGTCCACGACTTCGGGTCGCGAAGATTAGGCCGGCCCTGTAAATTGAGCTAGCATTGGCGTCCCCGGGGGGCACGCCAATGAAAATTCAACGCCGACAATTCCTGCAGCTCACGGCCGCCAGCCTCGCCGCGCCGGCGTTTCCACATTCCGCCGTGGCGGAGGATTATCCGGCGCGGCCGGTGCGCATCGTTGCCGGCTTTGCCGCCGGCGGCGGCGTCGACATCACGGCGCGGCTGATCGGCCAGTGGCTCAACGAGCGGCTCGGGCAATCCTTCGTGGTCGAGAACCGCACCGGCGCCGGCGGCAATATCGGCACCGAGGCCGTGGTCGGCGCCGCGCCCGACGGCTACACGCTGCTGCTCGCCACCGTGCCGAACGCGGTCAACGCCGCGCTCTACAATAATCTCAAATTCAATTTCATCCGCGACATCGCCCCGGTCGCCGGCATCATCCACGTGCCGATGATCATCCTGCTGCATCCGTCGATGCCGGTCAAAACCGTCCCCGAATTAATCGCCTATGCCAAGGCCAATCCGGGCAAGGTCAACATGGCCTCCGCCGGCAATGGCAGCGCGCCGCATATGGCGGGCGAGCTTTTCAAGATGATGACCGGCGTCAACATGGTGCACGTGCCCTATCGCGGCCAGGGCCCGGCGCTGACCGATCTCTTGGGCGGCGAGGTGCAGGTGCTGTTCGCAACCGCGCCGGGCACGACGGATTACATCGCGAGCGGCAGACTGCGCGCGCTGGCGGTGACATCAGCGGCGCGGGCGGAAGTGGCGCCGGAGCTGCCGCCGGTCGGCGATTTCGTGCCGGGCTACGAGACCAGCCAGTGGTACGGCATGTGCGCGCCCGCCAAGACGCCGACGCAAATCATCGGCAAGCTCAACAGCGAAATCAACGCGGCCATCGCCGACGCCCGCATGAAAGCCCGCCTCGCCGCGATCGGCGGCGAACCACTGCCGGGCACGCCGGCCAATTTCGGCAAGCTGATCGCGGAAGAGACCGAGAAATGGGCCAAGGTGGTTCAGGCGGGCGGATTGAAGCCGGATTGAGGTTGGCATGAGCTGGAACGAATCCGACATTCTGGCCGCCCGTCGCGCGATATTTGAGGCCGCGCAAGATATGCTGGCGGGCACCCTTTCCTATGTCGAAGGTGCGCGGAAAATTTTCGCCGCGATGGAGGCGTCGAGACTTGATCAATGGGATGCCGATCTGTTGCCCTTCGTTGGCATCGTTTCCGAAACCGACGCGCTGCCGTTTGGCGAAATGAGAACGCATTGGCAAGCCGCCGCACTCGATGCTCTCCAGCCCAAAATCGCAGAGATGGAAGCTTGGGCTCGACGGGTTGGCGAACCCTATTGCATCAATCTCGTGGATCGGTTCTCAAGCGGCAAGATCGAACTCAGGCCGTGGGGTGGGTAGAGCGAAGCGAAACCCGCCGCAGATGTGGCCACGAAGATGGTGGGTTACGCTGCGCTAACCCACCCTACGAAGTATCGCTCTGCACTACCTTCCCTTATAAACCGCCCGGCGCTTTTCCTTGACCGCGGCGGCGGCCTCGATCGCGTCTTCGCTTTCCTTGACTTCATGAAGCTGGCGCTGGGCACGGCCGGATTGTTCGGAGGGTCCGTGCGGCAGGACGCCTTCGGTGACAAAGCGCTTCAGGGTTTTCAGCACCAGCGGCGAGAACTCGGCCATCTCGCGCGCCATCTTCAGCGCGACCTCGACCTGCTGCCCGACCGGCACCACCTCGTTGACGAGGCCGATATTCCAGGCGCGCTGCACCTCGACGATGCGGCACAGCAGCATCATCTCCATCGCGATCTTGTGCGGGATGCGCGCAGCTAACCCCGCGATCATGCCGCCGGTAAATCCCATCCGCGCTTCGGGGTAGGAGAATTTGGCGTTCTCGGCCGCGACCGTGAGATCGCACATCATCGACAGCACCAGCGCGCCGCCGACGCACCAGCCGCCCACCGCCGATATGATCGGCTTTGTCGTCTCAAAGCCGACGGTCGGAATGCAGCGCCACAGTTCGGGAAAATTTCCGGTATCGGCACCGCCGGAAAACGCCTCATTGCCGGCGCCGGTCAATACCGCGGCCTTCTGCATCGGCGAGCGCTCGAACTCCACAAAGGCCTTCTGCAGCAACAGCGCCGTCTCGGCGCAGATGGCGTTGCGGCGCTCGGGCCGGTTGATCGTGACCAGCGTGGTGCCGTCGGAATTGTTTTCGACCAGAACTTTTTGCATGTTGTTTTCCTCCCCGAATGCGGGGAGGTTAGCATCGCTCGTTCGCCTGTGCGACCCGCCCGGAAGGCGCGCCGGTGCCCGCTCAGCGCATGCGCCAGCTCTTGTCGATGTAGCGCTGGCGGTCGAGTTCGGTGAGCTGCAACGCGGCGCGATAGCTGTCGTCATCGGTTTTGACGAAATAGGTTTTGACCTGGATCGGCACCTGCTCCTCGTCGGGGCCACCAGCGAAGGCCTCGCGCAGCGGCCGTCCGTCAAAGCGGCTGAGGTCGACCTCGCTGTCGAGATTCATCAGTGCCAGCAAGGTCGGCGCAAGGTCGACATTGCTCGAAGGCGTGCGCACGGTCACGCCACGCTTGAAATCGGCGCCCCAGGCCAGGAACGTGTTGCGGACGGTCCATGGGCTCATGCTGCCGTGGTTGCCGGCGGTGCCGGTGAGCGGCCCCGTGGTGGCCGCCTCGGTGTAGTCGGATCCGCTCACGCCCGAGGGGCTCTTGGCCGAACTCCAGGGAAAGGTAAACACGATGTCGGGACCGCGCTCGCTGTTGGCGAGATGAACCAGTTCGAGCGCGAAGGTGCCGGGCACCTGCCCCTCCACCGGCACGCCCGAGCCGCCGGGTTTACCCGCGGTGAAAAGCACGCCGACCCATTGCTGCCGCTGCAGGAAGGAAACAATGGCGCCGATCCGCTCCGGATTTCGATCGCGGACGTGCAGCGACATGGTCTGTCCGCTGCTGGCCAGGACGACGTCATCGCTGTCAGGACCGAGCTTGAGCCCGGCCTTGATCAGTTCATCAGCGACATTGACGCCGAAGATGCCGTGACCAAAGCCATGGTCGGAAACGACGATGATATTGGTCTTGTCGATCAGTCCGAGTTCGCGCAACCGGTCGAGCACGAGGCCGACCTCGCGGTCGTCGTGACGGATGGCGGCGCGGGCCTCCGTGGAGCCTGCGCCGGCCGCGTGCTGGACGTGGTCCGGCTCGGTGAGCCAGTTGACGATCACATCGGGCTTGAGCTCGGGCAGCACGTAGTCGCGCAGCACCTGCCCGGTCCAGCTGACCTGATCGAGATACGGATCCTTGGCGCCGCCCTTTTTCGGTGCGGCCGGAAAGCGGCGCAGGATTGCCTCGTTCGCATTGTCGGGGAATGCCACCCGCACGCCCGGCTCCCAATCGGCATTCACGAGCACGCCGACGCCCTTTGGCGCGCGCGGGTTGACCAAAAGCGCGCTCCCGGTCGAACCCGAACTGACGACAGCCAGGGTCTTGCCGCGCTCGGCGAGAATTTCACCCAGGGTCTTGGTCAGCACCATGCGCTCGCCGGTGACGGCATCGAGGTGGAGCAGGTTCTTGTGATTATCATTGTTGAATGCCCGGTTCGGATCGACCTGCCGGACATAGAGTCTATTGCCGAAAATGCCATTGCGGTCGGGATAGACGCCGGTCCCGATCGCCGCCGCGTTGGCACGGGTCACGGTCGGAAATACCGCGTGACCGTTTGGAAAATTCACGCCCTCCTCGCGCAGCCGCCAAAGATTGGGGGTTTCCTGCTCGGTAATGGAGTCGGGCCGCAAGCCGTCGAGCACAAGCACGAGATTCAGGGTCGCTTTGCCGGCCGCTGCCGGGCTGGCCGCGGTTGCCGCGATGGCGGCGGCAATTGCAACCACGAAGGAAGGCTTCATCATCGATTGTCCCCGCTAAGCGCATTTTTCAGGATTTGGTGATGCGCGTGGATTAGACAAAAGCTGTTGCAGTTCGATGACTTGCAGGCGGAATAGCAAGAACCGCTCAGCACCATCAAGCCGTGGCCCCTAGCTGGGATATTTCGCCTCTACGAGTTGCGGAATGGTTCGTATCAGCCCGCCAAGCTCGCCTGACGTCAGCAACAGGACAACATCATCCGGCCGCAAGATGTCGTCCAATCTCGCCAATGCCTCGTCCGGGTCGCTTATCGCCTCGGCATCGTAGTTCGCCGCCCTGACGCGGGCGACGATTTCATCCTGGGTCAATTGGGCATGGGTACCGGCGCCCTGCGAAGCCGGCTGATAGATGAAAATCCTGGACGCTCCTGCAAATGCGTCGTCATAGGCTGATATCGCCGCCCGGTTTCGCCAGGTGAACGTATGCGGCTCGAACACGATGATCAGCCGACGATCGGGGAAATGGAGTTTCGTGGCGACGATGGCGCTTCTGGCCTTTTCGTAGGACGATCCAAAACCTTCGTAGACCGGCACCTTCGATGCGGGCGAGAGCAATTCCATGCGGCGCTTGACGCCCAGGAACGTGCTCATGCCGGCCTTCAGCTCCTCGGGCGACAGCAGCTTCTTCTCCAGCAGCATCGCGCTGACGCCCACGATATTTTCGATGTTGTGATCGCCGAGCATCCGGGTCGAGAGCCGAATGATCTTTTCGCTGCCGCGCATCAGGTCGAAACCGGTTTCCGCGCCACGCTCGATGTTGGCGGCATGCCAATGCGCCTTGTCGTCCAAGGCATAAAAAACCGTGGGACAGGCGAGGCTTCCGGCCAGGGCGCGCGCGTGAGGCTCGCTGCTGCAGACCACCAGAAGTCCGTCTGAAGGCAGTGAGCCAAGCAGGCTTTGATACGGGGCCAGATAATCCGCGTGCGTCGGAAAGACGTTGATGTGGTCGTGGGTCGCCGAGGTGAGCAGGACGTTTTTAGCGTTGTAGCGAAGGAATTTCGATCTGTTGTCCCAGTTCGAGGCCGGGTATTCGTCGCCTTCGAGAACGAACGTCGGGCCCTGCCCGCGGTGCGCGTGGCGCTCGAACCCATTGGTGATCTCACCGATAAAATAGCTCGGGTCCCTGTCCGAGACCTTCAGGCACCACGCCAGCAGCGCAGAGCAGGTCGATTTGCCGTAGCTTCCTGCGGCTACGATCGTCTCGGAATTGACGGTCATGTCGTGCAGCAAATCCGCAAACGATCGCACCAGCTTTCCGCTGTCCATCGCCGCGCGAACTTCTTCATTGCTGTCAGGCTGAAGCTTTGCGTTCTTGCCGATCACGATGACATCGGCATCATCAGGAATGTTCTCTTTCCGGTATCCCGCGGCAAACGGGATCTTCTCGTTCCTGAGATAGTCGCTGACCGGCGGGTAAAAGCCTTCGTCGGAGCCGCTGATCTGCACGCCCATCTGCCGGAGCAGCAGCGCGGTTGCGCTCATGCCCTTTCCGGCAATGCCAATGAAATGCGCTTTCGAAAAATTCATCTGTCCCCCCGATTCGGCGATATTAGAGCGTTTTCCAGCGAAGTGGATACCGGTTCGCTTCAAGAAAACGCGTCAAATCAAGAATCTGGAGCCCCGTTCCAATTCAATAGGAACGGGGCTCCGCTTGCCGAGGGGTGATGAAACCGGCGCAGCGCCAACCGTGACGCGTATTCGCGCGGCCGGGCAGCTCAATCTTCCCGGGCTGCCAGGCAAAAAGGGCCCCCGCATATCACGAGGGCCCCGTCCGCCTATTCCTCTGTTGTCTGCAATTCCTCTGTCTCGACCTTATCCGACGAAGATCTGATCCGCTCCAGCAGTTGCAGGAATTCAGCGGTTTCGTCCGCGATCGACTTCGGCTGGGGCTTGGGTGGGAACGGTATCACTTCAGACATGGGCAAAACCTCCCTGGGTGCAATTCCCTGCGGCATGTCCTTCTCATGCGCAATTGGCGCGTTTCTGCGGCGCGCAATTTCGCGCGCGCCCGGAAGCCGCCTTAAATAATTCCAATTCTGCTCGGGCGATCAGCCCCTGGATAATCCACGCACAACGCGATTGCGGACCGGGTGCCTGGCATCGAAGCCATCAGGCAATTTTCCCGCGCGGTTTCGATCGGGTTCAGGCGACTGTTCTTCGCGCGGGATCAGCGTGGCCTCGAACGGCAGGCCCGGCGCCTGCTTGGCGGTTCCCGAGCACGACGCCAGCCTGCCCTTGAATCTCCCCGCAAGTTCTACGTCAACCACGTCGAGGCCGAACAGCGTGGGCGGACCTGCGGCATGCCGCGTGGTCGTCAACGCCGCCGTGAAATGGTCGTTATCGACCTGGTAGGAGCCGCTATAGGTGAAGAAGCTGTCGCCGCCCGATATAATGCCATTTGCAAGGTGCACGATGCCGGTGCCTTCGCCGCGCGACGTCTTGAACCAAACCGCATACTGGCCGTCCCTGCGCATGAAGAAACTCTCGCATGAGGAGAACTAACAATCGGCACCAACTAAGGGTTGGCGCATCGAACCGCTACAAAGGCGTCGCGCGGTAGTTAATGATCCAGAAAACGCGAGGAGAAAATTGTAATCGCCTCAACACGTGAGCTGATTTGCAAACTGAATGCGCATGCCGATGCGCGCGCGAACGGCGGCCGCGGTCCGATGCCTGGCTTTTCGCGCGCTTCAAATGTTCACGTGAGTTTCAGTTAACAGAAGCTTTCGCAAGTGCCGCGGCATCCTTTCCTGGACAAGACAACCGTCACGCGTGACGACATTACCGCAGGATTTACCGCCGGCCATAGCGCTGTAGCACACAGTACATAACGGACCCAACCTGAGAGGTTAGCAAGTTTAGGTTGTGAAGTTAAGGAGTGCGTAAACTTTCCTCAGTATTTTCCCCTATATCGAACTGCCAGGGTCCCGGAAAGAACCCATGGCTGCGGCCGCTTCAATAACAACAACCGTCGCGGCTGCGCCGCGCTAGGGGGCTCTGTTGGCACTGCCGTTTCCATACAATCCAGCATTGGATGGATTGCGGGCGGTCGCAGTGCTCCTGGTCATCGCAGACCATTGCGACGTTACTGTATTCGACCAGGGTTATTTTGGCGTCGATCTGTTTTTCGTTCTGAGCGGCTTTCTGATTACGCGGCTTCTCGTGGACGAAATCGACGCGACGGGAAAGATCGACCTGCGGAGATTCTATCTGCGCCGGTTACTCCGTCTCACCCCGCCCCTGCTTCTGTTGCTGGCGGCGTATCTGCTGATTGCCCCCCTGCTCTGGCCGCAGCTCGACCTCATGTCGCATGTGCGCGACGCCGCGCTGGTGGCATTTTATCTGTCCGATTATTCGCAGGCTTTCTGGCATAATCCGAAAGTGCTGATTCACACATGGTCGCTCTCGGTCGAGGAGCACTTTTATCTGATCTGGCCGTTCGCAGTTCTGCTGCTCGCGCGCATCGGGCCTCGCGGGCGTGTGGTCGTTCTCTTCGGCCTCTACGTGCTCGCCAGCGCATGGCGCATATACATCTATGAAACCCTGGGATGGGACGCGACGTATTATCGCTTTGATACGCGGATCGACGGCCTGATTTGTGGCGCGCTGCTGGCGACAGCCCTCCGGCACAAGGACCTGATCTCGGAAAGAGCAGCCAATATCGCGGGCGTCGTCGCGTGGGCAGCACTCACCGTCTGCCTCTCGATCGGCTTTTGGCGCGCGCCCTGGTCGTTGGTGATCATGACCAATGTTGCCCATATCGCCGCGTTTGGTTTGCTGATCTCGGCCTCGAAAAAAGAATCGAGGGTCAGTTTGGTATTGTCCGCACCGCCGCTGGTTGGCATCGGCGTCATCTCTTACGGCATGTATCTGTGGCATTATCCGGCAGCCATCTACTTCAGAGAATTGTTTCCCTGGTACCTGACTGGCCCGATCGTCCTCGGCTTTTCGATCGCCATGGCTACGGTCAGCTACCTGGCTGTTGAACGGCCACTGCAACGCTATCGCCGCAGTCTCGGAGGATATCAGCGCAACGCCGCGACCAAGCCCGCAGCAGTGGGCGGCGAGCAAGTGCCACAGACCGCAATTGTCGCCACGACGACGTAGCGCGCAGTAGTCGCGCGCGACGACATCACCGTTGCCAACGGTCGACCGCAGCCCTTCGCCGCTCTAACGCACCTGCACGTCCACGACGCCGATGCCCTCGAGACTGAAACGATAGCTGGCATCGCTGTCCGGAAACACCGTCTTCATGACGCTGCCGGTCATCACCACCTGGCCGGCTTTCAGCCCCGCCCCCCGCGAATTGAGCTGCGTGGCAAGCCAGGCGACGGAGTTGAAGGGATGACCGAGGATGTCGCGGCCATGGCCCTCGCCGAGGTCAACGTCATCCTTTGTGGCACGTCCCATCACTGGCTCCAGGTCGGGCCATTTCGCCGCGAATTCCGACAGGACGATGCCGCCGTTCCAGGAATTATCCGATACCAGCGAAAGCACATCGAGATTGCCGTAATCGGCGTTGCGGTCATCCACCAGTTCGATGGCCGCGCTGACGCCGCCGACATGCGGCGCAATCATTGCGGCGGTCACCGGCGCAGCCGTGACCGGCACGTCGGATTTGATGCGAACGGCGATTTCGAATTCGAGACCGAGCCGCCCGAAATCCGCACGACGGACGATCGCACCGGATCGATGCACGCGGCTTGCGAGCACGACGCCAGCAATCGGATGATCGATCCCGCAGAATTTCTGCATCGTTGCCGACGTCAGCCCGACCTTGTAGCCCACGGCGTCGCCGTGCTCGCCACGAAGCAGCGCGACATAGCTGTCCTGGATGTCATAGGCGTCCGAGATCGTGGCGGGCTTGTCCGGCGGAGCAAGCGACGTGAACCGAACGTTGGCCTTGTGTGCCGCAAGCAGCGATTGCGCCGCGCGCCGGGCTGTTGCGTCATCCATGGGTGGTCTCCCCTTGTTGTTTGCTTGTAGCCCGCATAAGCGTACCGACCTGGAGGCCAGAAGGGGCTATGTCGCTGCAAAGGTCAAGATGCCCTTATATGATGTTGCTCCGATCGAAGTCCTTCGCGAAGCTCTCTCCCTCCGATCGGCCGGCATTGATCGTACTTTCAATAATTGCGTGAACGGCCGACATCCGTGTTGGCGGGCCACTTTGTTTTCGGTAGTGACTCAATTTGAAGTTTCGACGTGGTGAACGGCAGACCGGCGGGACTGACAAGTTCGCCATATTGAGGAGCGCTTCTCATGGGGACCAAGGCAGCACTGACCGCAGGGACGACTGCGGTCGCCTTGCTCCTATTGCTTGCCGGGTGCTCGGCAACGCCGGAATCCCTTGAGTCCAAATCGGACAACGTCAGCCAGAATTATGCCGATAACTACGAGGAAGTTTATCGGCGTCTAACCAGCACAGCCAGGCGCTGTGTTACGGGAGGTACCAACGCTGCAAGGAATGAGGTCGTCTCCAATCTTCACCAAGAACTCGGATTCGCAGTCGTTCGTTTCGTGGTGATCGGCGTATTCGCAGATAACTACTTTCTTTCGGCAAAAATTGAAAAGATGGGATCAGGGTCTCGCGTTTCCGTTAAGACCAATAACCCGATCATCAGCGACAGGCTAAACAAGAAGGTTTTCCGGTGGGCCGGGGGAGACCAAGAATGTAACCCGTAGAAAAGCCGGATGTTGCTTCCGCTCATCCGACGCTAGCGTTTGCCCGAAACTACCCGCTTGAACGCTCCGTTCGCCAGTTCAAAGTAATGCGGACCGTCCGGGCCCTGCTCGTTGATCATTCCGTTCAGGGCAACGAGACGGCTCTGCAACTGGAAATCGACCGGTTCGAAATTCTGGGGCACGTCGATCGCCCAACAGCAAACCGACCCTGGCAGAAAAATCACCTTTCCAGACTTCAGGTCCACCGCGGCGCCGAGCACGCAGCCGGTGCCACAGCCCCATGTGGTGAGAACGTAGTGGCCCGCGAAATTGGCCGGCTGGCTGGCCGCCTCCCTGAGCCGCGTCCGATATTCCCGGTTCTCCGGTGGACGCAAATCGACCTTTGCCGCGCGGCCTCGAAACACCTCGCCCGCCGGGTAATCCTTGGGCTGTGGAACGGGCGCGTCGGATTGGGCGTGCGCATCTTTCGATACGGCAAGCGCGAGCATCAGGAAGGCGAATGCCAGAGCAGGACGACAGGTTTTGAACGTTGGATCGGCCTGTCGCATCATGGATCGTGCAAATGGCGGGTCAAGAAGTAGGATGGGTTAGCGAAGCGTAACCCACCATCTTTCTTTTATTGGAACAATCGGTGGGTATCGCTTCCGCTCCACCCACCCGACGCACCTCACTCCGCCGCTTGCCGTGTCTCCGGCGCGTCGATCACTTCCAGCACCTTCGGCGGCGACATCGGCAGGGCGTAGAAGCGTTTGCCGAGCGCGTTGTAGATCGCATTCGCCACCGCGGCCATCACGGGGACCAGCGGCACTTCGCCGACGCCCTTGATGCCCTGCGGGTGCTTCGGGTTCGGCACCTCGACCATGATGCAGTCGATCATCGGCAGATCGGAGCAGACCGGCATGCGATAGTCGAGGAAGCCGGGATTATCGACCTTGCCCTCCTTCGTATAGATGTATTCCTCGTTCAGCGCCCAGCCGATGCCTTGCGCGACGCCGCCCTGCAGCTGGCCCTCGACATAGCCGGGGTGGATGGCGCGGCCGACATCCTGCACGGCGGTGTAGCGGGTCACGCGCGCGATACCGAGATCGACGTCGACCTCGACGTCGCAGATATGCGTGCCGAAGCCGCCGTCCGCGCCCGTGGTGTTGAGCTGCACGCCGGCGCCGATCGGGCCGCCCATCGCGGGCGCCTTCTCGGCGAGATCTTTCAGCGTCAGCGGCGGGAACTGGCCGGCATTCGGGCTCACCGGATGCGCCGCGCCGTCTTCCCACTTCACGGCCTCGGGGTCGATTTCCCAGATTTTTGCGGCGCGTTCGCGCAAGGTCTTGATGATCTGCTCGGTCGACTGCGTCACCACGATCGAGGAGGCGAACAGCACGCGGCTGCCGCCGGTGAGGTTCGAGAAGCCGATGGTGGCAGTGTCGCCGATCAGGACCGAGACGCGGCGATAGTCGATGCCGAGCAGTTCGGCGCAGATGTTGGCGATGCCGGCGCGCGAGCCGCCGATATCGGGATGTCCCGTGGTGACAACGACGTTGCCGTCCTCGGTGATGTTGACCTGCGCGGAGGATTCACCGCCGGCGTTGAACCAGAAGCCGGATGCGACGCCGCGTCCTTGAAGTTTTCCCAGCGGCGCCTTGTAATGATCCGACGCCTTTGCCGCTTCCACCGTCTCGATGTAGCCGATGCGCTGGAAGGTCGGGCCGTGCGCGGCTTTGGTTCCTTCCTTGGCGGCGTTCTTCAGGCGGAAGTCGAGCGGGTCCATCTTCAGCGCCTCGGCGACCTCGTCGAGCACGCATTCCACCGCGTAAGCGCCGATCGGCGCGCCCGGCGCGCGATAGGCCGCCACTTTCGAGCGGTTGGAGCAGACGTCATAGCCTTCCGACAGCAGGTTCGGGATGTCGTAGGGTGTGAAGCTGCAGCCGACGGCGCCGCGGATCGGCGAGCCCGGGAGGGCGCCGGCCTGCAGATAGAAGGTGCCGTGCGCGGCGACGATCTTGCCGTCCTTGGTGGCGCCGATCTTCACCGTGCTCTTTGAGCCTGACGTCGGCCCGGTCGCGCGCATCACTTCCTCGCGCGTCATCACCATCTTCACCGGGCGGCCGGACTTTTTCGCCAGCAGCGTCGCCAGCGGCTCGAGATAGACGATGGTCTTGCCGCCAAAACCGCCGCCGATCTCGGCGGGGATGGCGCGGATGTCGCTTTGCGGGATGCCGGTGAGATGGGCCGTCATCGCGCGGACCATGAACTGGCCCTGGCTGGAGCTCCAGATCGTGGTCTTGCCATCGGGCGCGACGCTGATCAGACAGGCATGCGGCTCGATATAGCCCTGATGCACCGGGCGCGTCGTGAAGCTGCGCTCGATGACGATTTCGGCCTTCTTGAAGCCTTCGGCGAGATCGCCCTTCTTGTGCTCGATCCGGCCGGCGATGTTGGAAGGCTTGCCTTCGAACTTGTTGAACTCGTGCAGGATCGGCGCGTCGGATTTGATCGCGTCCTCGATCTCGATCGCAAAGGGCAGCACTTCGTAGTCGACCTCGATCAGCTTGCAGGCTTCCGCCGCAATCGCTTCGGTGGTAGCGGCAACGGCCGCAATGGGGTGCCCGGGAAACAGCGCCTTTTCGCGCGCCATCACGTTGCGGCACATCCAGCGCATGTCCTGGATGCCGAGCATGACCGCGCCCTTATCGATCGGGAAATCGACGATGTCGCGCGCCGTGACGACGGCTTTGACGCCGGGCAGCGCTTCGGCCTTCGCCGTGTTGATCGATTTGATGCGCGCATGCGCGTGCGGGCTGCGCAACACCTTGCCCCAGATCATGCCGGGCATGTTGGTGTCGGCGGCGAACTGCGCGCGGCCGGTCACCTTGTCCATACCGTCTGGACGAATGGTGCGCTGGCCGATCCACTTGTTGTTGGTGACGACGGTCATGGTGCTGGCTCCGGCTGTTATTGGGCGCGCATTTCGGCCGCGGTGTCCATGACAGCGCGAACGATCTTGTCATAACCGGTGCACCGGCAGAGATTGCCGGCGAGCCAGAAGCGAACCTCTTCCTCGCTCGGCTTCGGATTCCGCTTCAGCAGCGCGTCGGACGCCACCAGCATGCCCGAGGTGCAGATGCCGCACTGAAGCGCGGCCATTTCCAGGAACTTCTGCTGCAGCGGATGCAGCTTCTCGCCCTGGGCCATGCCTTCGATGGTGCGCAGCTCGTGGCCTTCGGATTCGACCGCGAGCATCAGGCAGGAACAGATGAGGTTGTCGTCGACCGTGATGCTGCACGCGCCGCAGTCGCCGGAGGCGCAGCCTTCCTTGGAGCCGGTGAGCCCGAGCGGCCCGCGCAGCGCATCGAGCATGGTGTCGTTGGGCTCGCAGAGGAACTCTGACGGTTCGCCGTTTATCGTGGTGGTGACGTGGACCTTGGCCATGAAGCTTAATTCCCTTTGGCGCGTTGGGCGGCAATCGCGGTCGTGCGCTTGAGCAGCACACCGGCCACTTTGGTGCGGTAAGCGATCGTGCCGCGCTTGTCGTCGATCGGACGGCAGGCGGCGGAACAGGCGGCGGCGGCGGCATTGAGCGCGGCTTCGTCGAGCGTGCTGCCGATCAGGGCTTTGGCGGCCGCTTCGACCAGCAGCACGGTCGGCGCCACCGCTCCAAGGCCGACGCGGGCGGCGGTGCAGACGCAGTCCTTCAGCGTCAGGCTGACGCCGAGGCCGACCACGGCGATGTCCATTTCAGTGCGCGGGATCATGCGCAAATACGCGTCGCTCGAGCCTTTGGGCCGCGGCGGCAGCGTGAAGCTGACGAGGATTTCGCCGGGCTTGAAATTGGTACGGCCGGGGCCCGCCGGCACCTGTTCCACCGGCAACTCACGGCGGCCATCCGGCCCTTGCACCGTGACGATCGCACCGGCCGCGACCATGGCCGGCACGCTGTCGCCGGCCGGCGAGCCGTTGCAGAGATTGCCGCCGGCGGAGGCCCGCCCCTGGACTTGCTTGGAGCCGATCAGGTTGACGGCCTCCAGCACGCCGGGCCAGACCTTGCCGAAACTGACATGATCATGCAGCGCCATGCCGGAAACGGCGGCGCCGACGCGAAACCCGCCATCGGCGGTTTGCTCGATTTTGGTCATCTCGGCGATTTTCTTGATGTCGACGATCAGGCCCGGTTTCACGACGCCGGCGCGCATCTGCACCAGAAGATCGGTACCGCCGGCCAGGATGCGCCCCGCACTTCCGGCCGCGGCGAACGCCTTGATCGCTTCATCAAGCGAATTGGGCGCCAAATATCGGAGTTCCGTCATGGTTGTCCGTCATCTCCCATTTTCTGCCCGCCCCATTTGGACGTCGGCCTATGTGGCCGGCAGTTGCGGTAGCCTACACGGGCGATGCGGGTTGGAACAGCCTCCGGGCTGCGGTTCTGGCGGCAGGCTCCTATGCAGGAAGCGGGCTTGTTCTCACATCGTCGGAAGCACGGATATCCTTGACGCCAGCGCCCGCCACGTGGCCTCGTCTACCAGCCGCATGGGCACTTGCCTTCACCCTCCCCTGGAGGGGGAGGGTCGACGCTCATGAAATGAGCGGCGGGGTGGGGTGACGGTCTATCCTCTCGACAAGTGTTCCAGTTGAGAGACTGTCATCCCACCCCGTCTCACATTTCGCTACGCTCAATGTGAGCCGACCCTCCCCCTCCAGGGGAGGGTGAACATCACCTTCTCGCCGTTTGCTCGGAAACTGCATGCGAAATTTTTCGACGACCCATTTCCTTCCTGGCGCAGTCCTGCTGGCGATCCTCTCCGGGCCGCAGCAGGCGTTGTCCCAACCGGCCCCGGCTCCCGTGCGCCCCGCTCCCGCCAGGCCCGCGGCTGCGCCTCAGCCCAGGCCGGCCGCGGTGCCCAGGCCCGCTGCGGTGCCGGGCCAACAGCCCGCCGCGCGACCCGTCGCCGCGGCCCCGCGCGGCGGTGCGGCGTGCCACAACGGCATGAGTTTCGATCGCTTCCTCACCGACCTCAAGCAGCAGGCGGTGGCGGAAGGCGTCTCGCAGCGCGCGATGGCGGAAGCCGCCCCCTACCTCGTCTACGACCAGAGCATCGTCAACCGCGACCGCGGCCAGCGCGTGTTCGGCCAGGTGTTCACCGAGTTTTCGCGGAATAGAGCATCCGAAGGTGCTGCAAAAAATGCGCAGGCGCGAATCCGGATGCATCAGGCAGCGTTCAATCGCGCCGAGAAGGAATACGGCGTGCCGCCGGCCGTGATCGCCGCGTTCTGGGGGCTGGAGAGCAGTTTTGGCGCCGAGCTCGGCAAGCTGCATACGCTGCCGTCGCTGGTGTCGCTGGCGTATGACTGCCGCCGCTCGGAGATGTTCCAGAAGGAGACCATCGCCGCGCTCAAGATCGTCGATCGCGGCGATCTCACGGCAAGCGAGATGATCGGATCGTGGGCCGGCGAACTCGGCCAGACGCAATTTTTGCCGACGCATTATTTCAACTACGCGGTCGATTACGACGGCGACGGGCATCGCAATCTCCTGAGCAGCGCGCCCGACGTGATCGGCTCGACCGCAAACTACATCGCCAACGGATTGAAGTGGCGGCGCGGCGAGCCGTGGCTGGAGGAAGTGCGCGCGCCGCAGAATCTGCCGTGGGACCAGGCGGACCTGACCATCAAACTGCCGCGCTCGAAATGGGCGCAGCTCGGCGTCACTTTTGCCGACGGCAAGCCATTGCCGAACGACGATTTGCCGGCGTCGATGCTTTTGCCGATGGGCCGCACCGGTCCCGCGTTCCTGGCCTACGCCAATTTCGCGGCCTACACCGAATGGAACAACTCGCTGATCTATTCGACCACCGCCGGCTATCTCGCGGCCCGTATCGCGGGCGCCGCGCCGATGCGCCAGCCCAGCGCACCGGTGGCGCAACTGCCGCTCAACGAGCTCAAGGAATTGCAGCAACTTTTGGTGCGCGCCGGTTTCAACGTCGGCAAGGTCGACGGCATCATGGGACAGCTCAGCCGCACCGCGGTGAAGACGATGCAGATCAAATACGGCCTGCCGGCGGATTCCTGGCCTACGGCCGAATTGCTGGCGCGCATGCGCGGGCCGCGCGCCGAGCCGGCGGCGGCGGTGATGCCGCAGGCAAGGTGAGGCAAGCTCCGCTCTCTGTGCTCCCTCGCCCCGCTCTTGCGGGGTCGAGACGAGCGAAGCTCGCTCTTAGAGGGTCGGGGTGAGGGGCTTTCACCGCGAGTTCGACGTTGCGGATAGACCTGTACCCCCTCACCCGGATCGCAAGAGCGATCCGACCTCTCCCCGCAAGCGGGGCGAGGTAAGCAAGCGCCGGAAATATTTGACTACACTTCACGCCTTCCGAGCGTTGCAATCTCCTCTCCCCGGCCCCACCTGCAGCACGCAGTCTCTGCATGCCATAAAATTCCACACAACGAAAAGAGCATCATATGTCTTTCTACGACGCCACCGTTCCGGCCTATCTGCAAATTCTCAACAGCCTCTCCGGCTTGCTCACCAAAGCAGAAGCGCATTGCGAGGCGAAGAAGATCCAGCCCGACGTGCTGCTCGCCTCGCGGCTTTTTCCGGACATGCTGCCGCTCTCGAAGCAGATTCAGCTCGCCACCGATTTTGCGGTCAGGGGCTGCGCCCGCGTCACCCACAGCGAAGTGCCGTCGACACCCGATACCGAAAAGACCTTTGAGGAATTGCGCCAGCGGCTCGCCAAGACCGTTGACTACGTCAAGTCGTTCAAGCCCGAGCAGTTCGAGGGCGCCGACACCAAAGACGTCACCTTTCCGATGGGGCCGGACAAGACCATGACGCTGAAGGGCCAGCAATTCATCTCGAACTTCTCGCTGCCCCAATTCTACTTCCATGCCGCCATTGCCCACGGCATCCTGCGCCATAATGGCGTCGAGGTCGGCAAGCGCGATTACATGGGCGCGAAGTGATCTGTCTCGCCTTGCAAGACCGGACGCCTTAGCGTCACAGGCTACGCCGTGCTAGTGCTCCCTTCAGCAAGAACAAAATGCTGAAGGGAGACCGCTCATGTCCACCACCACGCAAGCACCAAAGCAACTCGATCCCGCCGCTTCGCTTCACGCCGAAACGCTCGGGCTCGCGAAAGGTCGCGGCC
The DNA here is from genome assembly GCF_018130145.1 of Bradyrhizobium sp. AUGA SZCCT0176. Classification (GTDB taxonomy): domain Bacteria; phylum Pseudomonadota; class Alphaproteobacteria; order Rhizobiales; family Xanthobacteraceae; genus Bradyrhizobium. Next base: position 130,062 of record NZ_JAFCMB010000014.1, read on the forward strand.
GGCTGGAAGGCCGCCGCATCATCGTGGTCGGGGCCGGCCAGCGCAACATCGTCGACGAGGAGCCGCCGATCGGCAATGGCCGCGCGATGTCGGTATTGTTCGCGCGCGAGGGCGCGCATGTCGCCTGCATCGACATCAACAAGGAGGCCGCCGACGACACGGTCAAGCAAATCACCAGCGAAGGTGGCAAGGCCTTTACCGACGTCGTCGACGTCTCCGACGCATCAGCGATTGGGCCGGCGATCGCGCGTTGCGCGAAGCAACTCGGCGGTCTCGACGGGTTGGCGCTGAATGTCGGCATTTCCTGCGGGCTGTCGCTGCCCAAAATGACGGCGGAAGCCTGGGACCAGGATTATGCCGTCAACGTGCGCAGCCACATGCTGTTCGCGCAAGCCGCGCTCGAAGTGATGGCGCCGGGCGGCGCGATCACGCTGACCTCGTCGATGGCGAGCCAGCGCGCCAATGGCCGCAACCCGGCCTATGAATCCTCCAAGGCCGCCCAGATCGCGCTCGGCCGCGCCATCGCGCGGGCCGGCGAGGAAAAGGGCATTCGCTGCAATGTGATCGCGCCGGGCTTCATCGATTCCCCGATGGGCCGCGATGCCAGCCGCAGGCGTGCCGACCGCGCGCTGACGGTGCCGTTCGGCCGCCAGGGCACCGGCTGGGAGGTGGCCTATGCTGCGCTGTTCCTGATTTCGAATGAATCATCCTACGTCAACGCCCACACCCTGTTCCTCGACGCCGGTCATATGGCCGGGATTGTGCGGGCCTAGCCTGCACCGGCCGAATGGCTTCCGAGTACCTTTGGGCATTGCGCAATCCGCCGTAATGCCCAACTCTTCCCCATCATCCACCTTTCGGAAATCCCTTCATGAGCCAGACCAAACTTTTTGAGCCCTACAAGCTTGGCGGAATCACGCTGCCGAACCGCCTTGTCATGGCGCCCCTGACCCGCAACCGCGCGGTGCCTGGCAGCTTTGTGCCGAGCGAGCTTGCCATCGACTATTACGGCCAGCGCGCTTCCGCGGGATTGCTGATCACCGAGGCCAGCCAGATCTCGCAGCAGGGCCAGGGTTATCAGGACACACCCGGTATCTATTCGAAGGAGCAGGTCGCGGGCTGGCGCAAGGTCACCGACCGCGTGCATGAAAACGGCGGACGCATCTTCATCCAGATCTGGCATGTCGGCCGCATCTCGCATGATTCATTGCAGCCCGGCGGCGGCAAGCCGGTGGCTCCATCCGCGATCCGCGCCAAGGGCAAGACTTTCGTCAACGGCACCTTCACCGACATCTCCGAGCCGCGCGAGCTCGAGCTGTCGGAAATTCCAGGGATCATCGAAGACTTCAAGCGCAGCACCGAGAATGCGCTCGCCGCCGGTTTCGACGGCATCGAGATCCACGGCGCCAACGGCTATCTGCTCGACCAGTTCGCCAAGGACGGCACCAACAAGCGTACCGATGCCTATGGTGGTGCAATCGAGAACCGCGCCAAATTGATGCTGGAAGTATCGAAGGCGGTAGCCGCGGTCGCCGGCCCGGAGCGCACCGGCATCCGCATTTCGCCGGTGACGCCGGCCAATGATGTGTCAGATTCAAATCCGCAGCCGCTGTTCGATCACATCGTGGATGGGCTCAACGCGCTGAAGCTGACCTACATCCACGTCGTCGAGGGCGCGACCGGCGGTCCGCGCGATCACGCGCCGTTCGACTACGGTTCGTTGCGCAAGCGCTTCAAGCAGGCCTATATCGCCAACAACGGCTACGATTTCGATCTGGCGACCAAGCAACTCGATGCCAACGCGGCCGACCTGATCGCATTTGGAAAACCGTTCATCTCCAACCCCGACCTGGTCGAGCGGCTGAAGAAGGGTGCACCGCTCAACGCGTTCGACAAGGCGACGTTCTATGGCGGCGGCGCCAAGGGGTATACGGATTATCCGACGCTCGGCGCGAAGCAGGCGGCGGAGTAGAAATTCGGTGCGCTCCCTCGCCCCGCTCTTGCGGGGAGAGGGTTGGGGTGAGGGGCTCTCTCCGCGAAGTCGGCGGTAGTTGCTGGACCTTTACCCCCCCACACCCGGATCGCAAGGGCGATCCGACCTCTCCCCGCAAGCGGGGCGAGGTAAGAAAGAAAAAAGGCCGGGATCGCTCCCGGCCTTTAGTTTTTGCATCACTCACAATGGCGAAGTTTACTTCGCTTCCGCTCGCTTCGGCGGCGTTGCCGGCCACGACTTCACCAGCGTGTCGTAGTCGACGGTTTCGCCCTTCGGCTTCTCGTTCGCCAGCTTGCGCTGCGGAGCGACGTTGCCGTCCTTCTCCGACTTGGCGAACCAGAATTCGGCGGTCTCCTTCTTGTTCAGCTTCGGTCCGCAGGCGCCCTGCACGTTGGATTTCTCCAGACGCTCGAGCACGGAGTCCTGGGCTGCCGCCAGGGCGTCCATCGCGGCCTGCGGCGTCTTCGCACCGGACGACGCATCGCCGATGTTCTGCCACCACAATTGCGCGAGCTTCGGATAGTCAGGCACGTTGTTGCCGGTCGGGGTCCACTGCACGCGCGCAGGCGAGCGGTAGAACTCGATCAGGCCGCCGAGCTTCGGCGCACGCTCGGTGAACGACTTGTCCCAGATGTCGGATTCACGAATGAACGTGAGACCGACATGGCTCTTCTTCAAGCTCACCGTCTTGGAGGTGATGAACTGCAGATAGAGCCAGGCCGCCTTGCGGCGGTCCGCCGGGGTCGACTTCAGGAGCGTCGCCGAGCCGGCGTCCTGGTAGCCGAGCTTCATGCCTTCCTTCCAGTACGAGCCGTGCGGCGACGGCGCCATACGCCACTTCGGCGAACCGTCGGCGTTCACGACGGCAATACCGGGCTTCACCATGTCGGCGGTGAAGGCGGTGTACCAGAAGATCTGCTGGGCGATGTTACCTTGCGCCGGTACCGGTCCAGCTTCGCCGAAGGTCATGCCTTGCGCCTGCGGCGGGGCATACTTCTTCATCCAGTCGAGATATTTGGCGATCGAATAGACCGCCGCCGGACCGTTGGTGTCACCGCCGCGCTCGACGGATGAACCCACCGGACGGCAGCCTTCCATGCGGATGCCCCATTCGTCGACCGGCTTGCCGTTCGGGATGCCCTTGTCGCCGTTGCCGGCCATCGACAGCCAGGCATCGGTGAACCGCCAGCCGAGCGAGGGATCCTTCTTGCCGTAGTCCATGTGACCATAGACCTTGGCGCCGTTGATCTCCTTGATGTCGTTGGTGAAGAACTCGGCGATGTCTTCATAGGCCGACCAGTTCACGGGAACGCCGAGATCGTAGCCATATTTGGCCTTGAACTTGGCCTTGTAGTCCGGATTGGAGAACCAGTCGTAGCGGAACCAATAGAGGTTCGCGAACTGCTGGACGGGCAGCTGATAGAGCTTGCCGTCCGGCCCCGTGGTGAAGGATTTTCCGATGAAGTCGTTGACGTCGAGCCCGGGGTTGGTGACGTCCTTGCCCTCGCCGGTCATGTAATCCGACAGCACGACCGTCTGGTTGTAGCGGAAGTGGGTGCCGATCAGGTCCGAGTCGTTGATCCAGCCGTCATAGACGTTCTTGCCGGACTGCATCTGGGTCTGCAGCTTTTCGACCACGTCGCCTTCCTGGATCAAATCGTGCTTGAGCTTGATGCCGGTGATCTCGGTGAAGGCCTTCGCCAGGGTCTTGGATTCATATTCATGCGTGGTGATGGTTTCCGACACCACGTTGATTTCCATCCCCTTGAAGGGCTGGGCGGCCTTTTCAAACCACTGCAATTCCTTCAGCTGGTCGGCCTTCGACAGCGTCGAGGGCTGGAATTCGCTGTCGATCCAGCGCTGATTGACCGCATCGTCCGCGCGAGCAGGTGCGGCGATCGTCACGGAAGCTGCGATCAGCGCGGCCGCGCTGGTCATCGTCAGAAAGCTCTCCTTGGTCAATGGCCCGTTCTTTCCTCTAAAACGTCGCATGTTGAGTCCTCCGGTTGCAGCGACAAACAATTTTCAGGCCCGGGTTGATCCCGGATCTGTCTTTTTTCGCTTCATCAGACGGTGCGGAAAACCACCACGGCCGAAACAAGCGAAATCACGGTAGCGAGCCACAGGCTCGATATTTCAACGCCCTCTCCGATCGGCAGCGTCGCGATTGCATCGATGCCGACAAAGGCGATCCACAACAGGTGGATGACGGCAGCGAGCACCAGCGAGATGAACAACCGGTCGCCGCGCGTGGTCGGAATCCGCAACACGCCGACGCGCTCGGCCTCGGGATACGCCGCCGCAAGCCAGGTCATGACACCCAGCGTCAGCGACAGCATCACGAAGAAGATCGCGGTCGGAAGCGTCCAGGCCATCCATGCAATGTGTTCCATGAATGCCCCCTACACTCGGCCGAGCGCAAAACCGCGCGCGATGTAGTTGCGGACGAACCAGATCACCAGCGCACCGGGGATGATGGTGAGCACACCGGCCGCCGCCAACAGGCCCCAATCCATGCCGGCGGCCGAGACCGTTCGGGTCATGATCGCCGAGATCGGTTTTGCGTTCACCGACGTCAGCGTGCGCGCCAACAGCAGTTCGACCCAGGAGAACATGAAGCAGAAGAACGCCGCGACGCCGATGCCGCTTGCGATCAAGGGCACCAGGATCTTGATGAAGAACCGCGGGAACGAATAACCGTCGAGGAACGCCGTCTCATCGATCTCGCGTGGCACGCCCGAGACAAAACCTTCGAGGATCCAGACCGCGAGCGGGACGTTGAAGATGCAATGCGCCAGCGCCACCGCCCACGGCGTATCGAACAAATTGATCGCCGAATAGAGATTGAAGAACGGCAGCGCATAGACCGCCGCCGGCGCCATGCGGTTCGACAGCAGCCAGAAGAACAGATGCTTGTCGCCGAGAAAACGGTAGCGCGAAAAGCCGTAGGCCGCCGGCAACGCCACGGCAATCGAGATCACAGTGTTGATCAGGACATAGGTCAGCGAGTTGATGTAGCCGGAATACCAGCTCTCGTCGGTGAAGATGCGCTTGTAGTTTTCCAGCGTCGGCTGGTGCGGCCACAGCGTCATGGTGGAGACGATTTCGGCATTGGTCTTGAAGCTCATGTTGACGAGCCAGTAGATCGGCAACAGCAGGAAGATCAGGAAGCTGACGAGGATGATGCGGCGTCCGGGAATCGAATGCATCATTCAGCTCCCTGTTTGACCGGGCGCTCGGCCCCGGCGTTTGTCATCACGGTATAGAACACCCAGCACACGATCAGGATGATGAGGTTGTAGACCAGCGAGAGTGCGGCGGCCTTGCCGAGGTCGAATTGGCCGAGCGCGATCTTGACCAGTTCGATCGAGACGAAGGTGGTCGAGTTGCCGGGACCGCCGCCGGTCACCACGAACGGCTCGGTGTAGATCATGAAACTGTCCATGAAGCGAAGCAGCACCGCGATCAGCAGCACGCGATTCATCTTCGGCAACTGGATCGCCGTGAACACCGCCCAGCGCGAGGCGCCGTCGATCTGCGCCGCCTGGTAATAGGCGTCGGGGATCGACTTCAGTCCGGCGTAGCACAACAGCGCGACCAGGCTGGTCCAGTGCCAGACATCCATTACGATGACGGTTGCCCAGGCGTCGAACTCGTTGGAGACGTAGTTGTAGTTGATGCCCAGACTGTTCAGCGTGTAGCCGAGCAGGCCGATGTCGGGCCGTCCGAAGATCTGCCAGATGGTGCCGACCACGTTCCACGGAATCAAAAGCGGCAGCGCCAGGATCACCAGGCAGGCGGCGACGCTCCAGCCGTCGCGCGGCATCGACAGCGCGACCACGATCCCGAGCGGCACCTCGATCGCGAGAATGATGGCCGAGAACAGCAGGTTGCGGCCGAGCGACGCCAGGAACCGTCCACCGAGATCGGTCGACGGGTCGAGCAATTCCTTGAACCAGCCGACGCCGTTCCAGAAGAACTGGTTGTTGCCGAAGGTGTCCTGCATCGAATAGTTCACCACCGTCATCAGCGGCAGGATCGCGGAGAACGCGACCACCAGAAACACCGGCAGCACCAGGAACCAGGCTTTTTGGTTGATCGTCTTGTCCATCAGGCTGTCCCCTCGACCAGACGGCTGTCGGCATAGACGTGAACATGCGACGGATTGAAAACCAGCCCGGCGGTTTCGCCGGAGACTGAAAACCCCGGCGGCACGCGCGCAGCGAACTTGGCGTCGCCGATCCGCACGCGCGCGAAGCGGACGCGGCCGAGATCGTCGATGCGCTCGATATTGGCGGACAGCAATCCCGGCGCGGGCGCGGCGACGTCGACGAATTCCGGACGCACGCCGACTTCGATCTTCGCGCCCGGCGGCAGCGAATCATAGCTGCGGTTCAACGCGATCGGATGGCCGCTGATCCGGGCCTCGCGGCCCGTCACCTCGGCCGGCACGATGTTCATGCCGGGCGAGCCGATGAAGTAACCGACGAACGTATGCGCGGGCTTGTCGAACAGTTCGGCCGGCGTGCCGCTCTGCACCACCCTGCCGTCATGCATCACGACCACAGTGTCAGCAAAGGTCAGCGCCTCGGTCTGGTCATGGGTGACGTAGATCATCGTGAGATCGAGGTCGCGATGCAGCGCCTTGAGTTTGGAGCGCAACTGCCACTTCAATTCGGGATCAATCACCGTCAGCGGCTCGTCGAACAGGATCGCGGCGACGTCTGATCGCACCAGGCCGCGGCCGAGCGAGATCTTCTGCTTGGCGTCCGCGGTCAGCCGCGTTGCCTTGCGGTCGAGATGCGGCGTGAGGTCGAGCAAATTGGCGATCTGCTTCACGCGCGCGTCGATTTCGGCTTTCGGGACGCCGCGGTTCTTCAAGGGGAATGCGAGGTTCTGCCCGACCGTCATGGTGTCGTAGATCACCGGAAACTGGAACACCTGCGCGATATTGCGCTTCTGGGTTGACAGCGGTGTGATATCGGCGCCGTCGAACAGTATCTGGCCGCGCGACGGGGTCACGATCCCGGAAATCAGGTTGAGCAGCGTGGTCTTGCCGCAGCCGGACGGCCCGAGCAGCGCATAGGCGCCGCCCTGCCGCCAGGTCATCGTCACCGGCTTCAGCGCAAAGGATTCGGGCGCGGCGTCATTGCCGCCGTAGGAATGTGCGAGATCGACGAGGTCAATGCGGGCCATGCGGCATCTCCCTCACGCGTGCTTGTTTTTGGACGCGTTTTCTTCACGCGAACCGCTATGCACTTCGCTTGAAAACGCTATGGGCTGGTTAGGCGCGGCGACCAGACGGTCAGCCGCGTCGAACACGAAAAGATTGTCAGGGTCGAGCACGGCGTCGAGCACGTGGCCCGGCTCGAACTCATGGATGCCCTGCAGCACCGCGACCCAGTTCGACGCGTCGCGGTTGAGATGCACGAAGCTTTCCGAACCGGTGATTTCGGTCACGGTGACGGTGGCCTGAAACGCGTGGCGGCCGGCGATGCCATTGGCGACTTCAAGCTGATGGGCGCGGAAGCCGACGCGATAGGGCCCGTCGGCAAGCGAGGCATAGAGCCCGCTGGCCGGCGCCTGGATGCCGCCGGCATATTGCACCGTGCCGTTCTTCTTTTCGATGCCGACAATATTGAGCGGCGGATCGGAAAACACCTGCGCCACGCGCAGCGTATCGGGATGCCGGTAGACCTTCGCCGTATCGCCGGCCTGCAGGACCTGGCCTTCCCACATGCAGACGGTTCGGCCGCCGAGCAGCAGGGCTTCGGAAGGCTCGGTGGTCGCATAGACGAAGATCGCGCCCGACGCCTCGAAGATGCGCGGCAGTTCGGTGCGCAACTCCTCGCGCAGCTTGTAATCGAGATTGGCGAGCGGCTCGTCGAGCAGCACCAGATCGGCGCCCTTGACCAGCGCGCGTGCAATCGCAGTGCGCTGCTGCTGGCCGCCGGACAGTTGCAATGGCGTGCGGTGCAGATACGGATCGAGCTTGAGCAGGCGCGACGCCTCCTGCACGCGCTTCTCGATTTCCGCGCGCGGCTTGCCCTGCACCCGCAACGGCGAGGCGATATTCTCATAGACCGTCAGCGAGGGATAATTGATGAACTGCTGATAGACCATCGCGACCGAACGCTTGCGCACGTCGAATCCTGTAACGTCCTTTCCGTCAACCAGCACGCGGCCTGATCCCGGCTTGTCGAGCCCGGCGAGCAGCCGCATGATCGAGGTCTTGCCGGAAAGCGTCGGTCCGAGCAGTACGCTCAGCGTGCCGCGCTCAAGCGTCAGCGACACATCGCGGATGGTCGCGATGCCGTCGACGGTTCGCGTGACGTGTTCGAGCGTGACGCTCATGTCCGTCCTCCCGCTTCACGCAGGGGTCGTTCACCGGACGCGCGATGGGCGGCCATCCATTCGTCGAGGACGGCGATTTCGCCCGCTGACAGCCGCAATCCGAGCTTCGAGCGGCGCCACGCGACGTCTTCGGCGGTGCAGGCCCATTCGGCCGACATCAGGTACCTGACTTCGCTCTCCGTCAAGGTCGCGCCAAAGGACTGGCCGAGATCGGCCGCCGATTTCGCGTTGCCGAGCACCTTGCTGGCGCGGGTGCCATAGGCATGCGCCAACCGCTTCGCATGTGCGGGAACGAGGAACGGATAGTCGCGCGTCAGTTCCGCGGTCAGCGCCGCGATTGCGGAAACATCCATGTCGCCGCCGGGCAACGCGGCCTTGCCGGTCCAGCCTTCCTTCTTTGAACTGCGCAAGTAGGGCGCCAGCCGTTCCAGCGCTTCTTCGGCCAGCCGCCGATAAGTCGTGATCTTGCCGCCATAGATCGACAGCAGCGGCGCGCCGCCGGGCGTATCGAGCTCGAACACATAATCTCGCGTCGCAGCTTTTGCTTCGCTGGCGCCGTCGTCATACAGCGGGCGCACGCCCGAATAAGTCCAGACCACGTCCTCCGGCTTGACCGGTTTGGCGAGGTATTCGCTGGCGGACGCGCAGAGATAGCCGATCTCTTCGGTGGAGGCTTTCACCTTGGCCGGGTCGCCGTCGTAATCGCGATCGGTGGTGCCGATCAGCGTGAAATCATCCTGATAGGGAATGACGAAGATGATGCGGCCGTCAGCATTCTGGAAAATGTAGGCGCGGTCGTGGTCGTAGAGCTTGCGCACCACGATATGCGAGCCCTGCACCAGGCGAACCTTTGCGCGCGCATTGACGCCCGATCCCGACGACAGCACCTGTTCGACCCAGGGCCCGCCGGCATTGACCAGCGCGCGCGCCTGGATCGTGGTGCGGGTGCCGCTTTGCGTATTCTCGACGGTGACGTGCCAGACGCCGTCGACCTGCCTGATCTCGACCGCCCGCGCGCGCGTGTGGATCTCGGCGCCGCGATCGGCCGCGTCCCGCGCCGTGAGCACGACCAGGCGCGCGTCATCGACAAAGCAGTCGGAGTATTCAAAACCTTTGGTGTAGCGGTTGGCGATCAAGGGTTTTCCGACCTCGTCATGCGCGAGATCGACCGAACGTGTCGGCGGCAGCAGATGACGGCCGCCGATGTGGTCGTACAGGAACAACCCTAGCCTCAGCAGCCATGCCGGCCGCAACCCCGAATGGTGCGGCAAAACGAAACGCAGCGGGCGGATGATGTGGGGCGCGATCTGCCAGAGGATTTCGCGTTCGATCAGCGCCTCGCGCACCAGACGAAACTCGTAATATTCAAGGTAGCGCAGCCCGCCATGCACCAGCTTGGTCGACCAGGATGACGTCCCGCTCGCCAAGTCATTCATTTCACAAAGGAAAACGGAATTGCCCCGGCCTACCGCATCGCGCGCGATGCCGCAGCCGTTGATGCCGCCTCCGATGATGGCGAGGTCGAAAATCCGATCCAACAGACGCTTCCCCGGCGATCGCCTCTTCACTTCGGCGATTTAACTTTCGGATCGGAGTTAATCACAAAGAAAAACGAAAGCAAGATGAAAACGGAAAGTGAAAGCGGAACCGGAAGTGGGAATTTGCATCGGTCGGGATGTATGGAGTTGGGGGTACATCACCGGGCCACCGCTTTTGCTTGGATGCGTTTTCTTCGCGCGAACCGGGATCCACTTCGCTTGAAAACGCCATGCGCCCGCTAAGAGTTCGTGAGCGAATGCCTGACATGATTTGATGTCGATGGCGGACGTTACGAAATTCGGCAGTTCAGACGGGCGGCTTAGCGGAGAATTGGCCGCGGCCCTCGCGCGGCGAGTGACCGCTCAACCTCACGGACCTCAGCAGCCCGGCGCCAAAGGCGCTGCATTCTACCACGATGCAATGTCAGCCTTCGAGGCGACGACAGAGGTGCTGACGAAGTTCGGCCTGCTGGAGCCGGTCCCTCGCGCCGATATGCCCGGCGAAACCTGGTATTGCCTTCACGCCTTGACCATTGACGCGAACGACATGCCGAAACTCCTGTCAAGCAGCGTCCCTCAAGGTGACGGCCGGCTGTTCGACTTGCTGGTCGCCTTCCTGCAGGTGTTTTGCCACTACGATTATCTCTCCGACCGGCATGCGCCGTTCTCGCCGCCGGCATACCTCCTGGCATCCATGTCCGTGCTGGCGCGATCAGGATACGCTGAAAGAATCGGCAATGAATTTCGTTGGTCAGAGCTCATCGGTCCCGCGATGCGTGCGGCCTATGTGTGGGATGAGAACTTTGTTTCTTTCGCCGAGACCGAACAAGCGAAGCTTGATGCAGAAGCAACGCTTGCGTGGCAGACGATCCCTGAATCCATTCAGGCTGCGCACTTTTCGGAGCGTCCGTTGAACAAGCTCGTTGTCGCCAAGCTACTTCATCAATGCTGGAATGGAGAAGTTTGGACCCCGCCATCGGAGAAATACGAGATAACGAACCAGTTCCAATTGGCTGACCGCATCATCCAGCTCGCGAACGGTCATCGGATTTGAGGTAAAGCGTAACGCGATCGATGCGCATCGGCGCGCGGCGCCGAAAATTGGACGCCACGCACCTTCGCGATGATCGCCTAACCCGCGGCGACGGCCTCGATCTCAAGCAGCCACGCCTCGTCGAAGATTCCGGCGATGACGACGGTCAGCGCGGTTTCCCGGCTGCCAAGCACCTCGCTTCGCACCGCGCGATTGAGCATGGTGTAGCGCCGATCCGCGAGATAGGTCCGGTGCATGACCAGATTGTCCAGCGTCATGCCGGCGGCCTTGAGCTGCGCTTCGACGTTGCTCCAGGCGAGCCTGCACTGCGCTTCAAAGCCCTCGGGCACGGCACCGTCGGCCCCGACTGGAATCTGGCCGCTCACAAAAAGCATCCTTGTGTGACCGGCCACCTCAAGCGCCTGGCTATAACCAGTCGTTGGCACGAGGGCCGCTTCGGAATTGATGCGTCGGATTTGCATTCGGTTCTCCTTTTTCCCGAGAGAACCTCGTGCACCGGCAGGTTCGTCCAGCACAAACCATTTTTTCTGCACTGCTGGATTAGATTTTCTATTCCAGGTCAGAATTCTCATGAAAAGGCCCCGGACGATGCCATTTCATGCTGGAACGAAGTGAAGGTCAGTACTTTCCGCGTCTAGCGCAGCCGCGTGACAGTCGAAGCCGTCTCCGCCACCGGCTCATCGATATCAGGCGCCGGCTTGTCCATCGCCTCGACCACCTCGATGCCGCGGGTGTGGCAGATGTTGGCGAGACCGGCGGGAAGCGCGGCGTCGGTCACGAAGGTCTGGATCTGGCTGAGATGGGCGATGCGCACCGGCGCGCTGCGCCTGAGCTTGGTCGAGTCGGCGACCAGCATCACGCTGCGCGCGTTCGCGATGATCGCCTGCGCGGCCTGCACTTCGCGGTAGTCGAAATCCAGGAGCGCGCCCTCTTCGTCGATCGCGGAGGCGCCGATGATGGCGTAGTCGACCTTGAACTGGCCGATCAGGCTGATCGCGGTCGAACCGATCACCGCGCCATCGGCGCGGCGCACCGCCCCGCCCGCCACGATCACCTCGATGCGCGGATGGCGATACAGCAGCATCGCGACGTTGAGGTTGTTGGTGATGACGAGCAGGTCCTCATGCGAGGTCAGTGCGCTGGCGACCTCTTCCGTCGTGGTGCCGATATTGATGAACAGCGAGCAGCCGTTCGGAATTCGCGAGGCGGCGGCAATGCCGATCGCCCGCTTCTCCTCGGCGGCGACGAAGCGCCGCGCTTCATAGGCGAGGTTCTCGACGCCGGAGGCGATGATGGCGCCGCCATGGATCCGCGTCAGCGAGCGCTGGTCGCAGAGATCGTTGAGGTCCTTGCGGATGGTCTGCGCCGAAACCTCGAAACGCTTGGCGAGATCCTCCACCATCACCCGGCCGAAGGCGCGGGCGATGTTGAGAATTTCAGTCTGGCGGTTGGACAGTCCGGCCACGGGTGGCGCCTCAAGGAAGAAGTTTCTTATGGTGCGGTGGTTTGTGGTTCCGGTCAACGCGGCCGAAACCGGATGCGCCTGACATCATGGTTAACCATCTGTTAAAAAGGCGGCGTTCGAGAGGCATGATAAGCCCATTGGCATTGCGCCAGCCGCATTTTACCGGTGCGATTTTGCCGTTCTTAACGGTTTTGTGATTGCATTGCCGTCGCTAGGCCCGGGAAACGGGCCAGATATCGGAAAATCGCTGCAATGCGGGTCGATCGAATCTGGGAATTCCTCCAGCGGTTGAGCCCGCTGACGCGCAGCTGCCTGCTCACCGAGCTGGAGCGGCTGGAGGCGTGCGGCGTCGACATGCCGGGCACCGCGGACCTGCAGGCCAGGCTGCGGGCCGAACTGCGCCCGGACGGACCGAACGAGACCCCAACGCCGTCGAAATATTTCTTCGCGCCGCTGGAGCCGCTGGTCGTCGCGGGTGCGCCGGAGCATGCCAATACGGGCCGGATTGCGCGGACTTCACTTGTTCCGATCTGGGAATGGATCAACCGCGATCTGCTGCCGATCATGGCCCGCGACTACGAAGGCCAGATGAAGGGGTTTATCGCTTCCAACCGGCCGCGCGACGCGCAACAGGCGGCATCGATCTTCCAGACCAAGGTCGCAAAATCGCTGGAGGGAAATCTGGCTTCGGCGGATGGCGCGGAGCGGGCACGCAAGAAGCTTGCGGCCTACACGGCTTCGCCGTCGGTCTATAGCGACCTCGTCAAGATCATGGGCGCGCTGCGCGCACGCGAGGCGCTGGCAGGGTTCAGCAAAGCCTTGCCGGAAAAGATCCTGAAAATCAACGACGCGCAGGTCGACAAGGTCACGGCGCTGCTGGATGCATTCCGGAAAAAGGATCCCGGCGCGGTACCCTTTGCGCTGGCGCTGGTTGCTGGACGTCTCAAGACGCCCCGCGAGTTGCTCCGTCTTGCCACCAAACCCGCGCGCAGCCGGCGCGCCGTTGATGTTGCTGCCACGCCCTATGCGATATCCGTCTCGATGGTGCTGGACCAGATCGACGACAAACGCATCGCCTTGCGCGTTGCCCTGAAGAAAAACCGTGTCGTCGACGCGCGCGACATCCTGGCCGACATCGACAAGACAGAAGCAGCGGTGCAGGCCGCCATCCGCGAACTCGCTGCCTCCGAATGGGGCGCGCGGCTGCGCGACATCAGGAGCGCGATCGTGGCCGATGTGGAGACCGAAGTGAGCCGGTTTCCCGATGAAGTCGGCCACATCCTGCAACTGCGCGGTGCGCACGGCAATGGAATGTTGTCCGGCCTGGTCTGGAAAGGCCGCGATGCGATCAGCGATAGCGCTGCATTTTGCAAGCGGCTGATCGGTCAGAGCTGAACGCGGCTCCGGCGCTCGCGCGGTCCGCGAGACGCCTTTGAGTTATGTCGCGGTGCGCATGTGGCCGGCTGCATCGCTGCGGCCCAGCAGATTGGCATAAACTTCGATCCGGCGCGGACGGCCGATCAGATAGCCCTGCATTTCATCGCATCCCTCTGATATCAGCGTCCTGAGCTGATCATTGGTCTCGACACCTTCCGCCAGCACCGGAAGTCCGAGCCCGTGCGCGAGACCAATGACGGCGCGAACGATCGCCAGCGATCGATCGGTGCGGCCAAGACTGGCGATAAAGGACCGATCGATCTTGATCCGGTCGAGCGGGAAGCTTTGCAGATAGGACAGCGAGGAATATCCGGTTCCGAAATCGTCCAATGCAATGCTGACGCCCAGCCTCTTGAGGCCTTTCAGCATCAGCGTCGCACGTGCAACGTTCTCGATCAGCACGCCCTCGGTAATTTCGAGTTCGAGACGCGCCGGCGAGATGCCGGTTTCGCGCAGAACATCGCCTACCAATTGCTGCAGATTGCCGCGGCGGAATTGAATCGCCGAGACGTTGACGGCGACCTGCAGCGGCGCCTTCCAGCACGCGGCTTCGCGGCATGCCTCCCGCAAGACCCACTCCCCGATCTCGACGATCAGATCGGTTTCCTCGGCGATCGGGATGAACTCCGCGGGCGGAACGATGCCGCGTTGCGGATGCATCCAGCGCACCAGCGCCTCAAATCCGATGATCTCGCCCCCGGCATGCCGCTGCGGCTGATATTCCAGATAGAGCTCGCCGTTTGCGACGGCCGATTTCAGATCGTGTTCCAGCGCCCGGCGGTCGCGCAACTGCTGATCCATCGTGGCGGTGAAGAACCGTATCGCCCCGCGGCCTTCGTGCTTGGCACGATACAGCGCCGCATCGGCGTTGGCGAACAACGACCGCGCGTCATGGCCGTCGCGAGGATAGACCGCGATCCCGATGCTGAGATCAAGCTCGAAGGAATGGCCGTCGATTTCGATATCCTGGTCCAGCGCGCCGCGCAGCCGGTCGGCGAGCAGCTCCGCACTCGATGGCAGCGGGTCCTGTTCGGTGATCGCGATGAATTCGTCGCCGCCGATCCGCGCCAGGAAGGCGCCCTGTGACGCCATCTGCAGACGCCGCGAAGCTTCGCGCAACGCCGCGTCGCCCATCGAATGCCCGAACAGGTCGTTGATCTGCTTGAAGCGGTCGAAATCGATGCAAAGGACCGCGAAGCTTCCGCTGCGTTCCCGGGCCGCGTCGAGCACCTTCGAAAAATGACCATCCAGCGCGGCGCGGTTCGGCAGATCCGTCAGCGCGTCATGCCAGGCCAGATGCAGGATCCGCTGTTCCGCGCGCTTGCGATCGGTCATGTCGAACGCCACCGCAACGCAGGCATCGCGGCCGTTGTAGCGCAGCGGGCGCGCCTCGATCGCCACCTCGATTATTCTTCCATCGGCCGTGACGTGTCGGCGGGTATCGTGCGCCGTCTGCATGCCCTGATGCTGCCGGAATTCGTCGCGAACCTTCCTGATGTCCTCCGGAACACGCAGATTCTCCACGTTCATCGACAGCATCTGCTCGCGAGAGTAGCCGTAGTGCCGGCAGGTCGCGGCATTGACGGCCAGAAGCTCGAGCGTATTGACGTCGGCCACCCACATCGGGAGCGGATTCTCTTCGAACAACAGGCGGAACGAGGCTTCGCGACGCCTCAGATCGGTGATGTCTTCGTGCGTGGCCACCCAGCCGCGATCCGGCATCGGCCGGTGGTAAATCCGGACAACGCGGCCATTGGCCAGTTCAACAACCGAGTCGTGCTGCTCCGCGCTGACGGCAAGCTGATCGCGCCAGGCGAGGTATTCGTCCACGGTCATCGCGGGATGGCTTCCCGCCTCGTAACGCAGCTGGACGATCTCTCTGAGCGAGATACCAGGTTTGACGCTGTCCGGCGGCAAATCGTACATGTCGACGTAGCGGCGGTTGCACACAATGAGCCGCTGCGCACCGTCGAAGAAGCAAAGTCCCTGCGACATGTTGTTGAGCGCCGAATCGAAACGGTCGGCGATCTCGCGCGCATTGGCTTGTTCCGTAAGGGCAGCCACCTCGGCGCTTCGCGCCCGCTCGCCTTCGACGGCGAGGTCCGCGCGCGAAGCGACGAGATTCACCAGATCGGAGTAGTTGGTGTTGATCATCCGGATCAACAGCACCACCAGCATGCAAAGATTGATGCCGATGCAGACGTGCAGTGCTTCACCCGAGATCAGTAACCGCAGCGAGATCGGAACCGCCGAAATCAGCAGCGTGAGCCGGGCGGCACTCGGGAAACTTCCGAGGCAGTAGGCGCTTCCGACCGAACCCAGGAAAACCAGCAGCGCCAACGGCGCGCGCGAGTCCGCCTCGACGCTGTCGAACAGCACCAGGGTCCAGACCGCGAAGACGGCGTTGAGCGCGGACGCCAGGATGCGGGTCTTGAACAGATGCTTCAGCGCCTGTTCGGCTGTCGGCACCACCTTCCGGAGCTTGATCCAGTAGATCATCCTGATCACGCTGATCAGCAGCAGCGCCCCCGGTACACCGAAGCGGAACCAGAGCGGCAGCGAGGCCGGCAAGACGTAGGAGACGCTGACGCTCTCGACAATCAGCACGCCGTAGAGGACGGGAATTTGGCTCGTCAGAATGCGGAACTGCTCGATGAGCAACGCACCGCCCGCCGGTGTGGCGGCGCTGCCGATGTAAAACCACCGTCGAAAATACCTGCGAATGTTCATCAGGGCGCCATACCGATTGGTCGGCAAGGCTAGCGGGGGGAAGGAAATTGCGCGTAAAAAACCTTGGTAAAGGGTGAGCTTAAAATCGTCGGAAATCAGCGCAGTTCCAACGCGCTGCGCTGTCCATCAGGCGGTGAACCTGGCCGGTATTAATACGGACCGGAAATGCCGAATCTACGCCGCCGGCCTTTCGGCGCTTCTGAATATCGCAGGGACGGCCGCTTCACGCGGCCAGCGTCAGAACGCCGGCGGCAAGACGTCTCGCCGCGCGCTCGGCTTCGCGCGCGTTGCGGAACAGCTGGCCTTCCAGCTGGTCGAAACGATGAGAGGCCGCAAAGAAACGATAGCCGCCGGGGCCACGCACGACGATCCCGGCGGTCTGCGAACCGACTTCGATAATGTAGGTATCCGACATATTATCCAGCCTCGATGGCATTCCGCGCAACTAACGGAGCGTCTGCCGAAATGTTCCTCAGACCGGACAGCCGCGCCTGCACGGAAACGTCATCGACGATTGTCTGGCGAATCAGCGCCCGGCAAGGCCGGTTCAATACGGATTCGTGGGACAAACGGCCCCTCCGCGGGCTTGACCTGCGGCAAAGTCGCCGCCAGTGTTCCCCGCGAATCCAGTGATTTGCGACAAACAGGCCGGAGAACGGACATGGTATCGAAATTGGCGGTTACGACGCTTCTGGCCCTCGCGATTTGCGCACCGGTCCAGCAGGCCGCCGCGCAGGATGCGATCGGCGGCGCGATCGTCGGCGGCGTGCTTGGCGGTGTCGTCGGCGGCGCCCTCGGTGGACGCGGCGGCGCGGCGGCAGGCGCCATCATCGGCGCCGGCACAGGAGCTGCGATTGCATCCCAGGGCGAGCCCCGCCCGGGCGGTTACCGCTATTACAACAACGGCTGCTATGTGGAGCAACCCGGCGGCTGGGTGGCCGTTTCGCCGCGTTATTGCGGCATGGAAGCGCAATACGTCGCGCCGCCGCCGGCCCGGGTTTACGACGACACGCCGCGCTGCATGCGCTCGCGGAGCTATGATCCGCGCCGCGGCACGTTCATCGGCCGTGACGGCTACGAGCGTCCCTGCCCATAAGACTCAAGTCGAGATTGGAGCCCCCTCACGCTTGATGGCTTGAGGGTGGCCCTGCTCGTCGATCGAGACGTAGGTAAAATTGCCGTCGGTCACCAGGATCGACAGCCTGTCTTCGCGGCGAAGCGACCACGCCTCGAGATGGACCGTGATCGAGGTCCGGCCGATCCGGACCAGATTGGCGTGCACCGAGACGAGGTCGCCGACATAGACGGCCTTGCGAAAATTCATCGCATCGATCGCGACCGTGACGGTGCGGGACTTCGCGATCTTGGAAGCAAACACGCCGCCGCCAATATCCATCTGGCTGAGCAGCCAGCCGCCAAAGATGTCGCCATTGGCGTTGGTATCCGCGGGCATCGCCAAGGTACGGATGCAAAGATCGCCGCGCGGCTCGGTTTCGGTGCTCAGGGGAGCATGCGTCTCGTTCACTTGAAATTCTCCCAGCCGGCATCGGGCGTGAATCTGCCGCCGAATTTTTCGGTGAGCGCGCGCAGGGTCGCGACCACATTATCCACGCCGCGAGTACGGGCATAATTCAGCGGGCCGCCACGGAACGGCGCATAACCAGTGCCGAAGATGACAGCGCCGTCGACCACATCGGCATTGTCGACGATGCCTTCGTGCAGGCACGCGACGCAGACATTCGACATCGGCAGCATCAACCGATCGATCATTTCGGCCGATGGCTCCGTCGTGGATGGCGCGGACGAAGACGTGTCCGCCTTGCCGTCCTTCCAGACATAAAATCCCTTGCCGGACTTGCGGCCGAGTTCGCCCTTGGCGACCTTTTCGCGCAGCCATGCCGGCGTCGGCGGCAGGGCGTCGCCGAATTTCGAGCGCAGCATGTCGCCGACATCGAGGCAGATATCGAGGCCGACCTGGTCGGCGAGTTCGATCGGGCCCATCGGCATGCCGAATTTTTTGGCCGCGGCGTCGATGACCGATTTGTCGATCTTCTCGTCGAGCATCACCATGGCTTCGAGCATGTAGGGCGTCAGCGCGCGGTTGACGAGGAAGCCCGGCGAAGACTTGACCGGCAGCGGCAGGCGGTCGATGGCGCCGACGAACGCCAGCGCCTCCTTCAACAGTTGCGCATCCGTGCCGTCATGACTGACCACTTCGATCAGCTGCAGCCGCGACACCGGATTGAAGAAATGCAGGCCGAGCAGCCGCTCGGGCTTTTGCAGACTGGTGCGCAAATCCTGCAGGGGAATACTCGACGTGTTGGTGGCGAGGATCGCGCCGGGCTTCATGATGGGCTCGAGCCCGGCATAGACCTTCTGCTTCAGAGCGAGCTTTTCCGGCACCGCCTCGATGATGAGATCGGCGCTGCGGACACCCTCGCCGCCCATGTCGGGTATCAATCGATCCAGCGCATCGCGCACGCTGGTGCGCTTGCGCAGGATCTTGCCGAACAAGTCAGACGCGCGCTTGATCGCGCCGGCGATCGGCTCGGGCTTCATGTCGGCCAGCGTCACCCGCATATCCTGACCTGCACACCAGGCCGCGATATCGCCGCCCATCGCGCCCGCGCCGATGACATGAACGTGGTTGATCTTGTTGCCGCT
Source organism: Bradyrhizobium sp. AUGA SZCCT0176 (assembly GCF_018130145.1). Taxonomy (GTDB): domain Bacteria; phylum Pseudomonadota; class Alphaproteobacteria; order Rhizobiales; family Xanthobacteraceae; genus Bradyrhizobium. Next base: position 149,297 of record NZ_JAFCMB010000014.1, read on the forward strand.
GCCGGCGAGCTTCTTCATCTGCTCGCGCAGGAAGAACACCCGGATCAGGTTCTGCGCCGTTGGCGTCACCATCAATTTGGCGAACGACGCCTGTTCGGCCCGCAGCATGCCGTACCTGTCACCGCCATAACTTTCCCAGAGATCGATCAGCGCATAGGGCGCGGGATAATGTTCCTGCGGCGCCGCCTTGGCCGCCTCGCCGCGCATCCGCGAGGCGAGGAGTTTGCGCACCGGCTCCCAGTTCAGGACCGAGGTGAGCAGGCCAGGTGCGGCGCGCTTCAGCCGCCCGAACACGGCATCCTTCACCGCGCTGCGGACGTGCCGCTCCTGCGTCACCGCGTCGACCAGACCCAGCGATTTGGCCTTGCGCGCGTCGATGGTCTTTCCGGTCAGCATCAACGGCATCGACTGCATCGGATTGACCAGTTGCGTGAAGCGCACGGTGCCGCCGAGACCGGGATGCAGACCGAGCATCACCTCGGGAAAGCCGAAGCGCGCATCATCGATCGCGATCCGCATCTGGCAGGCCAGAGCAACCTCAAGCCCACCGCCAAGACAGAAGCCGTGGATCACGGCGACCGTGGGGATCCGCAGCGCTTCGAGCCGGTCGATGACAGCATGTGCCCGGCCGATTTCGGTCTCGACGGACAGCACATCGCTCGCACCACGAAACGCGTTGACATCAGCGCCGGCGATGAAGCCGGATTCCTTCGCGGAACGGATCACGAGGCCCGCGGGCCGTGCGCTTTCGAGTTCGCCGAGCACCTTGCCGAGTTCTTCGATCAGATCCGCCGACAGCGTATTGGCGCTGGCGCCTTCGCGGTCGAACAGCAGCCAGGCGATCCCATCGGAATCGCGGGTCAGCTTGAAATTCTTGTACGGTCCGCCCGCGTCGGGCTTCGGCCCGAGTTCGAGCACGCGATCGCCGAGAACGTCCATGATCCTTGATTCCATGATCACACCGTCTCTATCAGCATCGCGCCGCCCTGCCCGCCGCCGATACATTCGGTGGCGATGCCGCGCCGTGTGCCCAACCGCTTCATGGCGTTGACGAGATGCAGCACGATGCGGTTGCCACTGCAGCCGACGGGATGGCCGAGGCTGATCGCGCCGCCATCGACATTCATTCTGGTCTGGTCGATGGCACCGGCCGCACCGTCGAGGCCCAAAATCTCCTTGCAGAACTTTTCGTCGTTCCAGGCTGCGAGACAGCCCAGTACCTGCGTCGCAAAGGCCTCGTTCAATTCCCAGGTCTCGATATCGCCGAGCGTCAACTCGTTGCGCTTCAACAGTTCAGTTGCCGACAGCACCGGCCCGAGACCCATGATCGAGGGATCGAGCGCCGACCATTGGCTGTCGAGGATGACGGCCTTCGGCGTCAGGCCGTGCTTGGCAACGGCTTTCTCGGAAGCGAGGATCACCCATGACGCACCGTCGGTGATCTGCGAGGAATTTCCGGCGGTGACCTTGCCCCAGGGCCGTTCGAACACCGGCTTCAGTTTTGCCAATGTCTCGGCCGTGGAGTCCGGCCGCACGCCATCGTCATGGTCATAGAATTTGCCGTCGCGGGCAAAAGCGGTTTCGACCTCGCCCTTCAGCCAGCCTTGGCTCTGGGCATTGGCGAGCCGCTTGTGGCTCTCGGCGGCATAGGCATCGGACTGCGCGCGGGTGATGCCGAAGAGATGCCCGACCACCTCGGCGGTCTGGCCCATGTTGAGGTCGGTGATGGGATCCGTCAGCCCGCGTTCGAGGCCGATGATCGGTTTGAAGTAGGACGGCCGCACCTTGAGCGCGGCCATGATCTTTGCGCCGACACCCCGGGCACCGGCAAGGCCGGCGAACCAGCGCACGCCCTGCTGCGGCCAGACCAGCGGCGCGTGGCTCAGCGCCTCGGCGCCACCGGCCAGGATCAGGTCGGAGACGCCCTCGCGGATGTAGCGGTAGCCGGTGTCGATCGACTGCATGCCGGAGCCGCAATTGATCTGCACGGTGAAGGCGACCATTTTTTCGCCCATGCCGAGCCGGAGCGCTGCGACCCGCGCCGGGTTCATCTCGTCGGCAACGACGTTGACGCAGCCCAAGATCACCTGATCGAAGGCGGTGGGCGCAAAGGGCTGCCGGGCCAATAGCGGCCGGCCGCATTGCACGGCGAGATCGACCGGGGTGAAGGGCCCGGGGCCGGAACGCGCTTTCAGGAACGGCGTCCGGCTGCCGTCGACAATAAAAACCGGTCGCGCCATCAGCTCGCCGCCCTCTGCTCACCCAATTCCTGGAAGAATTGATGCACGTCGGCGGCTTTCCTGTAAATCGGCGACAGCGCTTCCGGCGCAAAATCGTCAACCTCGATCACTTTTGCGACAGCTTCATGGGCAGCGGCGAGCTTTTCGCCCTCGGACTGGGTGATGACGCCCTTCTGCACCGCTTCTTTCCAGTCGTGCAGCCGCGCGGCGTGCATTTTCTTTGAAATGTCATCTGCAGCCGTGACGAGCAGGAACGCCTTCTCCAGCCTGAAAACGCCGCGGTCGTCGTCGACATGCGACAAATCAGCCGTCAACCGGTCGCGCGCCGCCGATGGCGACAGCACCAGCTGCGCGCAGAGATGGACGACCCGGTCTGATGGCCCGACCACCCGCGCCCCGAACGGCTGGATCAGGAATTTCAGGATGATTGCGACGAAGCGATTGGGCAGATTATTGAGGATCTCGGCAAAGCGGTTCTCGATCGTCTTGAAGCCGCTCGCCATGCACCATTCCAGTGCGGCGAAATCGGCTTGCTGGCGGCCTTCGTCCTGCCAGCGTTTCAGCGCGGCCGAAAGCAGATAGAGTTCGGAGAGGATATCGCCGAACCGGGCCGAGAGCATTTCCTTGCGTTTGAGCGCACCGCCCAAGGTCAACAGTGCCATGTCGGCGCAGAGCGCGAAGGCCGAGGAGTAGCGCGAGAGCTGGCGATAGAATTTGGTTGCATCACCAGCGTCTGGCGCCGGCGCGAACATGCCAAAGCTCCAGCTGCGGCCCCAGGCGCGGAACATGGTCTTGAAACTATGCCCGACATGGCTCCAGAACGCCTTGTCGAAAGCATCCAGCCCCCTGGCACGATCGGCTTCACCGAGCGCGTTCATCTCGTCGAGCAGATAGGGATGGGCGCGGATCGCGCCCTGCCCGAACACGATCAGATTGCGGGTCAGGATGTTGGCGCCTTCGACGGTGATGCCGACCGGCACCGAGCGATAGAGGTTTCCGAGATAGTTCTGCGGGCCGTCGATGACCGCCTTGCCGCCATGGATGTCCATGGCGTCGTCGATCGCAATCCGCATCCGCTCGGTGGCGTGCAGCTTCATGATGCCGGAAATGACCGCGGGATGACGGCCCTGGTTGAGCGCCGCACAGGTCAGCCGCCGCGCGGCGTCGAGCAAATAGGCCGTGCCGGCAATGCGCGCCAGCGGCTCCTCGATGCCTTCGAATTTTGAGATGGAGATGCCGAACTGCTCGCGGATGCGGGCATAGGCGCCAGAGGTGCGCGCGGCATAGGCCGCGCCCGCGGCCGACAGCGACGGCAGCGAGATGCCGCGGCCGGCGGCGAGCGCGGTCATCAGCATTTTCCAGCCCTGGCCGAGACGTTCCTGGCCACCGATGATGTAATCCATCGGGATAAAGACATCGCGGCCCCAGTTCGGGCCGTTCTGGAACACCTGCATCGCCGGCAGATGGCGCTTGCCGATTTCGACGCCGGGAAGATGCGTCGGGATCAGCGCCACCGTGATGCCGAGCTCTTCCTGCGAACCCACCAGATGATCGGGGTCGTAGGCCTTGAAGGCGAGGCCGAGCAGCGTCGCGACGGGGCCGAGCGTGATGTAGCGCTTGTGCCAGTTAAGGCGCAGCCCCAGCACTTCGCGGTCTTCGAACTGACCCTTGCAGATAATACCGGTGTCGATCATCGAGGCGGCGTCGGAGCCGGCTTCCGGACTGGTCAGCCCGAAGCAGGGAATGTCGCGGCCATCGGCCAGGCGCGGCAGCCATTGCTGCTGTTGCTCTTTTGTGCCGAAGCGCATCAAGAGTTCACCGGGCCCGAGCGAGTTCGGCACCATCACGGTGACGGCGGCGGTCAGCGAGCGCGACGAGAGTTTTCGCACCACCTCGGAATGCGCGTAAGGCGAGAAGCCGAGGCCGCCATACTCTTTGGGAATGATCATGCCGAAGAATTTGTGGCGCTTGATGAAGGCCCACGCCTCCGGCGGCAGGTCGCGCCATTCCCAATTGATCTTCCAGTCGTCGAGCATGGCGCAGAGCTCGTCGACCGGACCATGGAGGAAGGCTTCTTCTTCCGCCGTCAGCGTCGCCGGCGCGTAGCCAAGCAGTTTCGACCAGTCGGGATTGCCCGTGAAGAGGTCGGCGTCCCACCAGACGTCACCGGCCTCCAGCGCCTCGCGCTCGGTGTCGGACATCGACGGCAACACGCCGTGGGCCCAGGAGAAGATCGGCTTGGTGATGAAATCGCGGCGGAAGCTCATGGCGGTCCTCATGAATCGGCGGCGCGGAAGGGCTATTTTAGCTGATGATGCGGGGTTTGGGTGAACACTTCGCCTTGAAAATAGGGCGAAATTGACGCGGACGGGCGGCGGGAGATAACGGCCGTGGGGCGTGTCAGTTCCGGAGCTGAGGGGTAGCGTGCTCGCTCTCCGCCTCGCGTCGTCCCGGCCTTGAGCCGGGACCCATACGCCGCGGCCCATCGGTGAGAACGCTGGCGTCAGATACCTTCTTCAACAACAAGGGCCGCGGCGTATGGGTCCCCCGATGCGCAATTGCGCATCTGAGGCCAAGCCCGGGACGACAGTGAGTGTGTGGCCGCATGTCATCCTAGATGCACGTCCGCATTCTCGCGGCGCATTACGCCCGAGCTTTGCCAGAAATTCCTTACCCTCTTCAATTCAGAGGGCGCAGGGAATGCCGGATGCGCGCTGCACCCGCGGTCTCGTGTGCGATTGTGCAACAAGATGGTGCACACGAGCATACAGGGCAGCGGAGAGCATCCGACATTCCCTGCGCAATGGCTTTACGGCTTATGACGTGCTCTCCCCGGTGAGACGGCCTCTATTGCCACCGTCGCCCCTCGGAAGCGTTGGCTCCCGAAAGACTTGACGCCGTTACGGGCGCCAGGACCACACGCTTTCGCCGTACGC
>NZ_JAFCMB010000015.1 GCF_018130145.1 Bradyrhizobium sp. AUGA SZCCT0176
GAGAGCACGGCATAAGCCGTAAAGCCACTGCGCAGGGAAGGCCGGGTGTTCTCCGCTGCCCTGTATGCTCGTGTGCACTTTGTTTTGTGCAAACCGCACGCGAGACCGCGGGTGCAGCGCGCACCCGGTCTTCCCTGCGCCCTCTCCTTTCCGAGCGGGCGGAAAATGACGCAAAACTCGGGCATCTCGTGCCGTGAGAATGTGGACCCATGCCCTCACATTGTTTGAAAGACGATCATTGCAAGTCGAGCGGCCAATTTCGCGTTGCGGAAGACAAATCAGAGCCCAAACGCTCATCCGAAGCGACGCGCTGTGTGCTTGCCAAGTTCTCGCTTTACGTAAAAGATGGCAGCGCCTAGCCGGGCGGCCGTCCATGCCTTCGTTCGCGCATTGCTGGCTATTCGGCCTGCCTTTTAGACGTGGAGAATTGCGTGAGTGAAGCTCTTCATCCAGCCGCTCCCCATCATCTGCCAGGTTTCATCACGGCGCCGGGTGACACCGACGTTTTGATGGTCGTTATGGGGATCTTCCTGATCGGCACCATTCTCGCGGTCGGTAATTTCTATTTGCACCTGCACACGCTGCCGGAGCGGTTGGCCCACAAGTCGCAAAAGCTGCAGTTTGAAATCGTGGCCGTGCTGGGTCTGCTGGCGCTGTTCACGCACAACCATTTGTTCTGGGTGATCGGCCTGTTCCTCGCCATGATCGATCTTCCGGATTTCGCTTCGCCGCTGCGCAGGATCGCCGGATCGGTTGAAAAGCTGGCCGGCGTTCCGCCTGAACCAGACCCGACCGAGCCGCCTCCAGAAACTGCAGGCCACGCGGCCGTCACTGACAGCGGCGCTGCCAAGAGTGAGGCAAAGAGTCATGCTTGAGATCATCCTCTGCTCGCTCGTGACGATATTGCCGGACTATCTCTATCGCCGCTATCGGCAGGGAAAGCGCATCGGCCACGAAATCACGCTTTATTCGGTCTGGTTCGAGCTGCGATTTGGCATCATCGGCTGCCTGATGCTCACGGTCGCGCTGATCACGATGATCTTCTATTATCATCCATCGACCTCGTCGGCGACGTTGTACTATCGGACCGTCCCGATCATGTCCGAAGTAGCCGGCCGGGTGGCGGAGGTTAACATCGACGTCAGCGCGGCCGTCAAGCAAGGTGAGGTGATTTTCAGAATTGACAGTTCCAAGCAGGAGGCAGCGCTACTGACGGCCAAACGCAAGATCGCCGAAGTCGATGCCGCCATGCTGTCGGCGCAGGCCGATGTTCTCAAGGCCGAAGGGCAGATCCTGCAGGCTCAGGGCGATTATCAGCAAGCCACCGACGAGCTGAATACCAAGCGGGACCTCCAGCAACGCAATCCCGGCATCGTTCCGCAGCGTGACATCGAAAAGCTCCAGGTGCTGCAGGCGGGTCGGCAGGGCTCGCTAGATGCCGCCAACGCTTCAAAACAATCCGCGGCGGTTCGCGTCACCGCCCTCCTCCCCGCCGAGAAAGCCAGCGCAGAGGCCGCGCTGGCCGAAGCGCAGGTCGATCTGGACAAGACCTTCATTCGTGCAGGGTTCAACGGGCGGGTCGAGCAGTTCGGGCTGAGGCCGGGCGATATCGTCAATCCAATGATACGGACGGCCGGCGTCCTGATTCCGGAGGGCGCGGGACGGGTTGCACTGTCGGCTGGGTTTGGGCAGATCGAGGCTCAGGTCATGAAAGTCGGAATGGTGGCCGAGGCCACCTGCATTTCCAAGCCGTGGACGATCATTCCGATGGTGGTGACCAATGTGCAGGACTACATCGCGGCTGGCCAGTTCAGGGGCGGCGAACAGCTGATCGAGGCGCAGAGCACCGTGCGTCCTGGCACCATTCTCGTTTTCATGGAGCCGATCTACAAGGGCGGGCTGGAGGGCGTGACGCCCGGCAGCAGCTGTATCGCCAACGCCTACACCAGCAATCACGAACGGATCGCGTCAGGCAAGCTCAGCGCGTTCAAGAGCTTCGCGTTGCACGTCGTTGACGCCACCGGCCTCGTGCATGCGATTCTGTTGCGGATTCAGGCCCTGCTGCTGCCCATCAAGACGCTGGTGCTGAGCGGGCACTGAGGGTTTGTCCGGATGCTCCCGGTGTCGGGTTAACTGACACCAGGCACTCCAGGCGGCCCGCCGGCTTAGTGCGAGGTCATCCAGGCGCGGGCTTCGCGCTGCGCCGTGGCGATCTCGACATCCGACATCATCTCGGCGACTTCGCGGCGCATCGAGATTGCGTCAGTGCGGCCTTTCAGGGCGGCGAGATTGAACCATTTATGGGCGGCGACCAGGTTGACGACGCCGGAACGACCGCTCGCCCAATACAGGCCGCGCTCGAACAGCAAATCGGGGATTGCGGTTTCCACCGGTGTCGCCGTCTCCAGATCGAATTGTCCCTGAAACATCGTAGTCTCCCCTTTTTGTTGTTGCCGCCCTCCCCCGAGCGCGGCCCCTGTCCACTGTCTAACGTCCCGTTATGCCCCACGCCGTTTGCCGGCTTGTTGGGATGATCATGGCCCATCAAATTTGAAGGGCAGTTTAAATATCGCGATGAACGGGGTGTAAACGCGAAGCGCCCCGGCGCCGGTGAGGAATCGCAGAAGTCCCTGTGCCGCAGCAACAAGTGAGGATTCGTGAAGACCGGTTTACCCTGCCGTTTCGCACAACGATAACCATTGCGACGTCTCGCATCTCGCGCGCGCCGTCATCGGCGCGAACGGAGAACCTGGCAGCGCAAGAGTTCCCGTGATGGATCGGCGGGCGCATGGCGCAAACGGCGTGCGGTGGCGCATGAGCACGATCTGCGGCAGCCCGACGCGGGCCACGGGCGGTCGGGGCAGTCATGTAAAGGATTTGGAAAGATCGAATGCCGGGCACCAAGGGCGCGGCTATCGTTCCGGGGAACAGGAGACGTTCCGGGGAACGAGGGCGTCGGCGAACACGTCAGGACCAGATTTCAGTCGGGGCTTTGGGCCCAGTGAAATTGCGGAGCAAAGATTCCGCACCGAACGAAGAAAACCTGTTTCTTCTGCCGGACCGGTTTTGGGAAAGCGAACTCTCCCGAAAGTCGATCCAGCCGTTTGACCTGATGTCTCGCCGACACCCTCTTTCGTCGACCAGAGCCATCCGAGCTATGTTTGCTTAGAGAAGCAAACCGTCTGATGGCTCGTGTGACGTGCCGGCATCAAGCCGCCGGCAATTTTTTCAAGACGAAGTTACTTCTTCTTCTTGGCGACCTTGCGGGTCTTCTTCGCAGTCTTCTTCACTGCGCTCTTCGCCTTCTTTGCCTTCTTAGCTTTCTTGGCCATGTTGCCCTCCTAATGTAAGTGAGATGGCTTAGTTCGCTGCGTGCACTCGGGAATCGATGTGCACTACATCCCGAATACACCAACACATTCAAAAAAACAGCGTCCCGCTTAAGGAAGTGTTGACGCAGCAATGTGAGAGCGCGCGCGAAGCTCGTGTCGGCGCCACCAAAACACGCCCGTACGACGATGCAAAAAGTGCAGCAACGACCGACATCGGCGTTTGTCAATATTGGAGGAAACGCTTGTATTACAGATGTTTTCGCGATTCACGCATGTGATGATTGGTGCGCAAACGACGTTATCGCGACTCATCGAGACTGCCCAAAAGCCGCTTGCGCGGACTCTGAGTCGCAAATTTTGGCAATGAAAATATTTTCGTGGATTCAGCGTCCACGTCTCATCGCCGCTCGCCAGAACCGAATTTTTGGACGAATCGCTGCGACCGATTCGCAAGGCCCGTTGTCCGTCGTGACGATGATTTTTGATCCGCGATGCGCGATCGATGCACGCTTTCGCGCGTCGATCGCAACGTGAGCTACCGCGAAAAGCGTCCCGTTACGGGACGCTTCAGATGCCGAGCTTCGCCTTCAAGAGATCGTTGACGGCTTGCGGATTGGCCTTGCCGCCGGACGACTTCATCACCTGGCCGACGAACCAGCCGGCGAGTTGCGGCTTGGCTTTCGCCTGCGCGACCTTGTCCGGGTTGGCGGCGATGATGTCGTCGACCACCTTCTCGATCGCGCTCAAGTCCGTGACCTGCTTCATGCCGCGCGTCTCGACGAGCGCGCGAGGGTCGCCACCTTCCTGCCAGACGATCTCGAACAGGTCCTTTGCGATCTTTCCGGAGATCGTGCCCTCGCCGATCAGGTCGACGATCGCCGCGAGTTGCACCGCAGACACCGGTGAGCCCGCAATATCACGGCCTTCCTTGTTGAGGCGTCCGAACAGCTCGTTGATCACCCAGTTGGCGGCAAGCTTGCCGTCGCGCGCCTTGTCGGTGAGCGCGGCCAGCACGGTTTCATAGAAGTCCGCGCTCTCGCGCTCGGCCACCAGCACGCTGGCGTCGTAGGGCGACAGTCCGAAACCTTCGATGAAGCGGGCCTTCTTCTGGTCCGGCAATTCCGGCAGCTCGGCCTTCAGGCCGGCGACATAGGCTTCGCTGAACTCGAGCGGCAGCAGGTCGGGATCGGGGAAGTAACGGTAGTCGTGCGCCTCCTCCTTGGAGCGCATCGAGCGCGTCTCGCCCTTGCCCGGATCGTACAGCCGGGTCTCCTGATCGATGACGCCGCCATCCTCGATGATTTCGATCTGGCGCCGCGCCTCATACTCGATCGCCTGGCCGATGAAGTTGATCGAGTTCATGTTCTTGATCTCGCAGCGGGTGCCGAGCGGTCCGCCGGGCTTGCGCACGGAGACGTTGACGTCCGCGCGCAGTGAACCCTTCTCCATGTCGCCGTCGCAGGTGCCGAGATAGCGCAGGATCGAACGCAGTTTGGTCACATAGGCCTTGGCCTGCTCGGCATCGCGGATGTCCGGTTTCGAGACAATCTCCATCAGCGCCACGCCGCAACGGTTGAGGTCGACATAGGACATGGTCGGGCTCTGGTCGTGCAGCGATTTGCCGGCGTCCTGCTCCAGGTGCAGACGCTCGATCCCGATCGAGACGCTGTGGCCGCCGTCAAGTTCGACCTCGACCACGCCCTCGCCCACGATCGGCGACTTGTACTGGCTGATCTGGTAGCCCTGCGGCGAATCCGGATAGAAATAGTTCTTGCGGTCGAACACCGAGCGCAGATTGATCTGCGCGTTTAGCCCAAGGCCGGTGCGAACTGCCTGACGAACGCATTCCTCGTTGATGACAGGCAGCATGCCCGGCATCGCGGCATCCACCAGCGAGACGTGGGTGTTCGGCTCGCCGCCGAACTCGGTCGAAGCGCCCGAGAACAGTTTTGACTGCGAGGTGACCTGGGCATGGACCTCCAACCCGATCACCATTTCCCAATCGCCGGTGACGCCCCTGATCAGTTTGGCCGGTTTGACTGTCGCGTTCATGCTTTTCCACTCCCGAGCAGCGCGGACACGATCCGCTCCCATTCGGCTTCCAGAGAATCCTTGGCCACGGGCTGGCCCGCCTGCCGGTACCAATAGCCGGCATTGCCGAGATCACCCTCGACACGATGCAGATAGGCATGCACCCAGGCGGCGTCGCCCGTGTTTTCGTCCTGGACGATCTTGTGCGCCTCGTCCCATTGGCCCTTGGCCGCCCACCACAATGCCGCCAGCGGCGGTTCCAGGCTAGGTGCCGGAGACGTCCCCGACAGGCTGGCGCGGAAGTCGCCCATCGCTACCACCAGCGCTCGGGCGTGAAGCGCCCGGCCGCCTGCTCCACCACTTCGCCGAGCGAGAACAGCGTCTCTTCGTCGAAAGGTCGGCCGATCAGTTGCAGGCCGAGCGGCAACCCCTGCACATCCTTGCCGGCGGGAACGGCGATGCCCGGCAGTCCCGCCATGTTCACGGTCACCGTGAAGATGTCGTTGAGATACATCTCGACCGGATCGGCGCCGCCCTTCTCGCCGACGCCGAAGGCCGCCGACGGCGTCGCCGGCGTCAGGATCGCGTTGACGCCCTTCGCAAAACAATCCTCAAAGTCCTTCTTGATCAGGGTGCGGACTTTTTGCGCGCGCAGGTAATAGGCGTCGTAATAGCCGGCGGAGAGCACATAGGTGCCGATCATGACGCGGCGGCGCACTTCGTCGCCAAAACCTTCGGCGCGGGTGTTCTCGTACATCTCACCGATGGAGCCGCCGGGCACGCGCAGGCCATAGCGCACGCCGTCGTAGCGCGCTAGGTTAGACGACGCCTCGGCAGGCGCCACGATGTAATAGGCCGGCAGCGCGTATTTGGTGTGCGGCAGCGATATCTCGACGAGCTCCGCGCCAGCCGCCTTCAGCCAGGCCGCGCCTTCGGTCCAGAGCTTTTCGACTTCGGCCGGCATGCCGTCGAGGCGGTATTCCTTGGGAATACCGATCTTCATGCCTTTGACGGACTTGCCGATCGCGGCCTCGTAGTCCGGCACCGCGCGATCGACGGAGGTCGTGTCCTTGGGATCGTGACCGGCCATCGAGCGCATCAGGATCGCGCTGTCGCGCACGGTGCGCGCAATGGGCCCTGCCTGATCGAGCGAGGAGGCAAAGGCGACGATGCCCCAGCGCGAACAGCGGCCATAGGTCGGCTTGACGCCGACGGTGGCGGTGAACGCCGCCGGCTGGCGGATCGAACCGCCGGTGTCGGTCGCGGTCGCGCCCATGCAAAGCAGTGCGGCCACCGCGGAAGCTGAGCCGCCCGACGAGCCGCCCGGCACCAGCGAGGTATTGGAGCCTTCGCGCCGCCACGGATTGACCACCGGGCCGAAGCACGAGGTCTCGTTCGAGGAGCCCATCGCGAATTCGTCGTTGTTGAGCTTGCCCAGCATGACCGCACCGTCGCGCCAGAGCTGCGAAGTGACTGTCGACTCATAAGGCGGCACGAAATTGCCGAGGATTTTCGAGCACGCGGTGGTGCGCACATCCTTGGTCGCGAACAGGTCCTTGATGCCGAGCGGAATGCCGGCCAACGGGCCGCCCTCGCCTTTGGCGATCCTGGCGTCGATCGCGCGCGCCATGGCTCGGGCCTTGTCCGGCGTTTCCAGCACGAAGGCATTGAGCGCGCGCGCCGCCTCGATCGCGGCAAGGTGCGCGTCGGTCAGTTCAAGCGAGGTGAAAGACTTGTTCGCGAGGCCATTCCTGGCCTCGGCGATCGTCATCGAAATCAAATCGGTCATTTATTGATCGGGCTGCAGAAGAATGGAGACAGGGTCTTGTCGCTCGCGGGGTCGTCTTGCTTGGGCCGCGTCAGCTCGGACGCCTCGAGCGCGTCGAGCACGGCGTCCATCGCCTTGTCGGGATCGGCGACCTTGCCCTGCCGCTCCATCGCGTCGAGATAGTTCATGTAGGCCGCATAAGCCTTTTCATCGTCGCAGAGCATGCACATCGCGGATCTCTAAGACTCTTTTGTTTGACGCGTTTTCTTCACGCGAACCGGTATCCACTTCGCTCGAAAACACGATGTTACTCGACGACCTTCGGCACCAGAAAGAAATGGTTCACGGTGTCGGGCGCGTTTCTGACGACATCGTCGGCGATCTCGCCGTCATTGATCACGTCAGGACGTTTCTTCATTTCCATCGGGGTCACCGAGGTCATTGGCTCGACGCCGTCGACGTTCACCTCCGAAAGCTGCTCTACGAACGCCAGCATGGCGTTCAGTTCGCCCTGCAGATGGGGAACTTCGGCCTCGGCGACCGCAATTCGCGCAAGATGCGCGATGCGGCGAACGGTAGCGGCATCAACGGACATTAATATAAGGCCTCAATCGGGGGATCGCACCCGCCGTATAGCAGAGCCCGGTTTTGCGCCGCAACCACGGGGAACCGCCCCGCCGGCATTTTGGGGCCAAAATACCGCCAAACGGGGCTCAAAGGCCGCATCAAAGTGCCGCCGTTGCGGCCCGCGCCGGGAGTCCGGGGTTTCGACAGGGAAAAGCCGCCGACGAAACCAATTTGGCGGGCTGACGCAGTCGTTTTGAAACAGTCGCGGCGTGTACTCGGCCATCACTCTGGAGGCCGTGCCATGTGGACAACGGAACACGACGGTGTAACGGAAAGTTGGGATCCTGCTCTGTGGTCGATCGGTGGCGTGCTTGGCGTCGCGATCCTATATCTGGCGTGTCTAGCCTGACGAACGTGAGGCAACGCCATGTCCAAAGCGAAAGAGCTTCAGGAAAAAGCCGAGATGTTCGAGCGGCGCGCAGAAAGCGCCACCGATCCCATCTCGCAACGTCACTACAAAGAGATGGCCGCGCATTATCGATCGCTCGCCGTCGAGCACCTGGACGTCGTAAAACGCGACGAGCCGGCGCATTAGCACAACGACCCCGGCAGCCGCCGGACGCTAAGCCAGCGAACTCAGCCTAGCCAACGCCGCGCCCGCCAGCGCCCGCGTCAGTTCTGCAGCCGGCATCTCGCGGCCCATCCGCACCGCCTGCCCGGCCCAGAGATTGGTGAAATCGACCTTGCCGAGCTTTTCGGCGGCCGCCTTCAGCGGACCGAGTGCGGTTGCGGCGTGCGGAAAATCAGGCGCATCCGGCGAAATCGGTCCGACCTCGCGCATCAAGCGGTTGGCGACGCCGCGCGCGGGCCGTCCGGTCATGACGTTGGTAATGACGGTGGCATCATCACTCGCCTGGGCAAGCGCTACCCGCGCCGGCGCGGACACCTTCGATTCCGGGCAGCGCAGATAGGCCGTGCCGATCTGCACGCCCGCAGCTCCGAGCGCAAAGGCCGCCGCGATCCCGCGTCCGTCGGCAATGCCGCCGGCCGCGATGACAGGCACCTTCACGGCGTCGACGACCTGCGGCACCAGCGCGAAGGTGCCGGGCTGCTGGGCGATATTCTCGGTCAGGAACATGCCGCGATGGCCGCCGGCTTCGGCGCCTTGCGCAATGATCACGTCGGCGCCGTGCTCCTCGAGCCATATCGCCTCTTTTACGATCGTGGCTGACGACATCACGATGGCGCCCGCCGCCTTGACGCGTTTCACCAGTGCGGCATCCGGCAGGCCGAAATGGAAGCTGACCACTTGCGGCTTCATCTCCTCAACCAGCGCGCACATCGCCTCGTCGAATGGCGCGCGGTTCGCGGCAGTGACAGGCGTTGCGGGATCGAGGCTCAACTCCTTGTAATAGGATGCGAGCCGCGCCTTCCATCCGGCTTCGCGCGCGGGATCGGCCGCGACCGGCGCGTGGCAGAAAAAGTTCAAGTTGAGCGGCGTGGAGACGCGCTGGCGCACGATGCTGATCTGTTCGCGCGCCTTTTCCGCCGTGATCATCGCGCATGGCAGCGAACCCAGCGCGCCACCCTGGGCCGCCGCGATCGCCAGTTCCTGATCCATCACGCCGGCCATTGGCGCCAGCACGATCGGAAATTCGGTCTTGAAGAGATCGAGAAGTCGGCGGTCTGGCCACATGGGTCTGCTCGCTTGAATGAGTGGAATCAGGCTCTTGTTGCTGCGGAAGAGTTGCGCCGTCCAGCCAGGAGCTGATCGGCCTCGCCGACGATCCTGTCAACGATCACTGCCGCCGACGGAATATCATGGATCAGGCCGACGGCCTCACCTGCGATGACAGCGGCGACATCATAATTTCCGGCGGCTCTCGCGGCGGCATATTCGGCCGCGACAGCGGTGACGTTTTGCATCAGTTCGACCTCGCGCCCGATCCAGCGGCGCGCGTGGTCATTGATCAGGCAGCGGCCGTTGAACGGCGCCGGCCAGACATTGTTCCGCGAGATATCGAAGATGATGCTCCTGATGCTGCTGCCGCTGGTCGCGTTGCAGATACGCTTTTTGGCTTCATCGGCGCCGTCGCATTCCTGGCTGGCGTAAAAGCGCGTGCCGAGCAGCACGCCGGACGCCCCCAGCATCATCATCGCCGCCAGCCCGCGGCCGTCACCGATGCCGCCCGCCGCCGCAACCGGCACCCGGCCCGCCACGAGATCGACAATCGCCGGCACGATGTCGATGGTGGTGCGGGAGGCACCGTGTCCGCCGGCCTCGCTGCCTTGCGCAATCAGCAGGTCGGCACCGGCGTCAAGCGCCTGCCGCGCCATGCCCTCGTCCTGCACCTGGCAGATCAGCAGCGCGTTGCTGGATTTGATCTTGGTCGCAAAGGGTTTTGGATCGCCGAACGAGAGCATGATGGCGCGCGGCCGTGCCGCGAGCGCGATGTCCATTAGCTCCGGCCGTTTGGCGAGACTCCAGGTGATGAAGCCGATGCCAAAGGGAGCGGATACGCCTCTGAGCTTGGCGGTCTCCTGCTCCAGCCAGGCCTTATCGCCATAGCCACCACCCAAAATGCCAAAACCACCGGCGGCGCTGACTGCCGCCGTCAGTCGTGCGCCGGCGATCACGTCCATTGGCGCCGACAGGACCGGATGCGTGATGCCCAGGAGAGCCGTCAATGGCGTGCTGATCGACATGTCCAAACCCTTCTATCTGGACAGACACGATAAGCCGACATATCATTCTCATAAAATGAATACTATAGAACGCTGCCATCGCTATAATGAAACGGAGACCGGTCCATGGAATTGAGCGATCTCGTGACGTTTTCGACGGTGGCGCGCCTCGGCGGCATCACCCGCGCCGCGGACGAACTCAACACCGTGCAATCCAACGTCACCCAGCGCGTCAAAGCGCTGGAGACCGAGATCGGCACCGCACTGTTCGAGCGGCATAGCCGCGGCATGACATTGACCGGCGCCGGCCGCCGCTTGCTTCCGTATGCGCAGCGGATGGCGGCGTTGTCGCGCGAAGCCGTGCTGGCCGCGCGCGACGATGGCGAGCCCAAGGGGCCGTTGTCGATCGGCTCGATGGAGACCACCGCTGCGGTACGGCTGCCTTCCCTGCTCGCCGAATTCCACCGCCGCTTTCCAGCGGTGCGCTTGAGCCTGCGCACCTCGCCGACCGCAGACCTTGTCGCGGCCGTGCTTGACGGATCGCTCGACGGCGCATTTGTGGCCGGTCCGATCGACCACGCCGAACTCAGTTCGACAATCGCTTTCAGGGAAGAACTCGTGCTGGTGACGTCGAGGCGCTGGGCAAATCTGGCCGCCTTGCGCGCGGGCACGCCAGAATCGGGGCCGACCGCCCTGGTATTCCGCACCGGCTGCAGCTATCGGCAGCGGCTCGAACAGGTGTTTTCCGAGTTCGGCTGGCCGTCTTCGGCGCGGTTCGAACTCGGCACGCTAGACGGCATGATCGGCTGCGTCGCCGCTGACATGGGCGTGACGCTGCTGCCCCGTGCCGTTGTCGGAAAGAACGAGACCGTCAACGTCCACAAGCTGAAGGCCGCTCAGTCTGGTGTCGACACCCTCTTCATCCAGCGCCGCAGCGCACATCAATATAGCGCGCTGCAAGGCTTTACCGCCTGCCTGAACAATAGCGGCGAGGTCATCGCCGCCTGAGATTTCAGCGCCGCAGCCCGCCTCCGCCCCTGACCGCCTCGACCAACCCTAACGGCCAAGCGCCCTGTAGAAATCCGTAAATTGAACCCAGCGCGCAGGCTGCCGCGAAGGGCAGAATAAACCAGCGGCGGTGGTCTTCCAGCGCGTAGCGGATGAGCATCGCGGTCACCGCGAGCAAGCCGAACAATTGCAGTGCATCCATCGCGTTGCCTCGTCGCGCGCGCCGTTCCGCTGTGCGAAATATCGGCGCCACATTTCTGCAACAAAGAAGATTTGCGCTGCACGACCGGCTCGCGGCCTTCCATCGCAATAGCCGCATCAAAAAATTTTTGGAATCGTCGCACACTACTACGTTAGTATGAGGCGCTGACTACCAAGAACCATAACGTCAACTCTGGGAGGATCTGCGATGCGCCACGCGTTCGTGCTGTGCTGTTCGGCTGCCCTGTTGGGAACGGTTGGAACGGCAAACGCTCAAGACTGGACGAAATCGAAATGGGGACCGAACGACGAGATCGGCGCCGCCAACTATATGACCCCGGAGCTCGTTGTGAAGGCGGCCGGCCTCGTCAAGACCGGCAAGACCTACGCGCTCGGCTTCCCGGTCGACTCCAAGATGCCCGCCTACCCTCCGCGCGCCTTCAAGATCACCGTCGTCCAGCCCGGTCAGGCCGGCATTCCCGGCCTTGGGCCGAGCAAGACCACCTATAACGACGACATCATCGAAGGCTGGGTCGGCGTCGGCAGCCAGATGGACGGCCTCGGCCATATCGGCGTGGAGCACGTCTATTATAACGGCAACAAGCTGCTCGACTTCGCCGATCCCACCGGCCTGAAGAAACTCGGCATCGAGAAAGTGCCACCGATGGTGACCCGCGGTGTGCTGCTCGACATGGCCGCTCACTACGGTACGGATGTGGTCAAAGAAGGCACCGCCTTCAACGTCAAGGAGATCGAGGAAGTCGCTAAGAAACAAGGCGTGGAAATCCGCCAGGGCGACGTCGTCCTCTTTCACACCGGTTGGGCTAGTCTGATCGGCAAGGACGACAAGCGCTTCAACTCAGGTGAGCCTGGCCTTGGCGTCGAAGGCGCCAAATATCTCACCGGCAAGGGCGTGGTTGCCGTAGGCGCCGATACCTGGGGGCTGGAAGTGATACCGTTTGAATCGAAGAACGTGTTCGAGGTGCACCAGATCCTGCTGCCAATGAACGGAACCTACATTCTCGAAGTCATCAATACTGCCGAACTCGCAGCCGACAAGGCCTATGAGTTCCTGTTCGTGCTCGGCCAGCCGCGCTTCAAGGGCGGCGTGCAGAGCATGATCAACCCGGTCGCGATTCGCTAAGACGATCTCGACGGATGGCGTGGCGTTCCCGCATGGACGCCACGCCGCATCCGGCTTTGCATGTCAGACTAGCTGCGTGTTATGCGGGTCCATGCCCGCCCTCATCCTCCCTCTGATCGAAGCGGTCACGCATTGGCCCGAGCGCGGTGCGCTGGTCGGCCTCGATCTCGGCACCAAGACCATCGGCGTCGCGGTTTCCAACGCCGATCGCAGGCTGGCGACCGGCGTTGAGACCCTCCACCGCAAAGCCTTCAAGGCCGACGCGGCGCGGCTGCTTTCCATTGCCGGCGAGCGCAACGCGGTCGGTTTCGTGCTCGGCCTGCCCATCAACATGGATGGCAGCGAAGGTCCGCGCGCGCAATCGACCCGCGCCTTTGCACGCAATTTTTCCAAACTCACAGATCTGGCGATCGGCCTGTGGGACGAACGGCTCTCAACATCGGCCGTCGAGCGCGAACTGATCGGGATGGACGTCAGCCGGGCCCGCCGCGCCGAAGTGATCGACGAGCATGCCGCGATCTTCATCCTGCAAGGCGCGCTGGACCGGCTCGCCACACTGCGCGGCGAGCGCTGAAGATGGCAGTGGTGGTCGCGGCGCTGCTGCCGGTGTTCTTGCTGATCGTGCTCGGCTTCATACTGAAGCGGACTTTGATGCGGCTGGAGACGCAGTGGCACGGGCTGGAGCGGCTGACCTATTACGTGCTGTTTCCGGTGCTCTTGATCCAGACGCTGGTGAAGGCCGACCTCAGCAAGGTCCCGGTCGCAGGCGTCGGCGGCGCGCTGCTGCTGTCGGCGCTGCTGATGTCGCTGCTGTGCCTGGCGCTGCGACCCCTGCTCGCCCGCGGCGCGGTCAACGGACCCGCCTTCACCTCGGTGTTCCAGGGCGCCATCCGCTGGCAGACCTATGTGGCGCTCGCCGTCTCGGGCAGCCTGTTCGGCGATGCCGGACTGGCGCTGGCCTCGGTCGCGATGGTCGCCATCATCCCCTTGGTCAACGTGTTCAGCGTCAGCGTGCTCGCGCAGTACGCCTCGACCGAAAAACAATCGGTCGGATCCATCGCCATGACGGTCGTGCGCAATCCCCTGATCTGGGCCTGCGCGATCGGGCTCCTGATCAACGTCACCCACCTCCCCCTGCCAAAGCTCTGGCATGACGTCGCCGACGCGCTCGGCCGCTCCTCGCTGGCGATCGGCCTGCTGGTGACCGGCGCCGGCCTGCATCTCGAAGGCCTGTTCCGCCCGAGCCTTGCCGCTTCGGTTGCGGTGTTCCTCAAGCTGGTGCTGATGCCGGTGATCGCCGTCGCGCTGGCGCTGTGGTTCGGGCTGTCAGGCTCGAACCTGGCGATCGTGACCGCGTGCGCGGCGGTGCCGGCCTCATCCAGCGCCTATGTGCTGGCCCGGCAGATGGGCGGCGATGCGCCTTTGCTGGCGCAGATCATCACGCTGCAGACCATTCTGGCGGCGATCACGATGCCGATCGCGATCGCGTTGGTCGGGTGAGATCAGAAGTACGCAAGTTTCAGGGCAGTATGGGCTATGACCGCGAGGTTGAAAAAGCCGTGAGTTATCACGGTGAGCCAGGTCGAGCCGCTGCGGCGTCGCAGATGCCCGAAGATCAGACCGACGAGGAAGATCTGGCAAATATAGTACCAGCTATACTGCTGGTGCATCAGCGCCCACAGCGCGGACGACAGCACGATCGTGCCGATCGGACCGAGAAAAGACTGCGACCAGCCGCGATACAGCAGGCCACGCACCACGAATTCCTCCGTGACCGGCGCCGCGACGCAGAAGCCGATCAACAACAGCCACAACAGCCCAGCGTCTTGCGCGGAGCGGTAGCTGTCGATCACGAATGCAAGCATCGGATGTCCCGTGACAAACGAAAGCAGAAGCCATGCGAGCAGGAATGCCAAGGTTATTGGGAGGCCGTGAAGGAGTTCGTCGCGGCTCGGCCAGCGAAGTGCAAGATAGTCCGCGAAGCCTTGCCTTGCGATCCGGATCGCGGCCCAGAGCACGGCAACGACCAAGGCACATGCGGCAATCGTCCCCGCGGCGATGTTGCCGCCTTGAGACGCCAACTCGACGATTTGCGCCCCGGTCATGTCCAGATCGCCGTGCCAGATGAACACCACGACCATCATCACGAGGTAGCCGAGATTGAACGCAACATAGGCAAGCAACGCGACGACCGCCGAACCCAAGAAATACCAGGTACGGGGCTGACGTGGCGAAACAGGCAAAGCGGGCGGCGCGGAAATCTCGGGCGTTGACATAGGGACCTCCGCGCCTTGGTCGCACCGGCGCGGCGTCAGGTTCGAGGTCCGCGGCTATTGCCCGGCGAGCCAGAAGGTTTGAATGGTCGCCGCCGTGTTGTTGAGACCGTGCAGTACGATCGTCAGCCAGGTCGAACCGGTGCGGTAGCGGAAATAGCCGAGCAGCAGGCCGATGGTGAACACCTCACCGAAGAAGAACCAGCTGTACTGCAGATGCATCGAAGTCCAAACCAGCGACGACAGGAAGATGGCGCCGGGCACCCCGAGGCGAGATTCCGACCAGCCGCGGTAGAGAAAACCGCGCGCCATAATTTCCTCCGAGATCGGTGCAGCGACGCAGAACGCGATCACGAGCAGCCATAGCGCGCCGTCGGCCTGCGCCGATTTCAGCACGTCGCCCATAAAGCCCGGCGTCACCTCGCGCCCGAGCGCACGCGACAGCAGGTCCCAGCCGCCGACCAGCACGGCCAATGAGACGGCGCCGATCAGGAAATTCTGCCACGTGGTCCAGCGCAGCGCGAGGTAGTCAACAAATGGCGTGCGCGAGGCACGCGTCGCGACCCAGGCTGCGAGCAGCACCGCAGGCATTCCCATGATCACGGACAGCGAGATCGTCAGCCCGGCGCCGACGACATGGATCGCTGCCGCGAGATCCCATGAACCTTGCCGCAACACGAAGTAAACGATGACCACGGCCTGGCCGACGAACATCCCGGCAAAGATGAACAGCCCCCACAGCGCCGTGCCCCAGAACTTCCAGATCCGGGGCGGACGCAGGGCGGACGCGACGGGAGGGGGCGGTTGCGGGAGGCTGAGGGAATCCATCAACTGACTTTCAGGGCAGCGCCCGTTCCAGCAGACCAGCGACGTCGGCGCTGGCAAGATCGACCGCGCCGTACATGCTGGCGTGATTCCCGGCAAGGCGCGTGGCGGCAAACAGTTCCGCATGCCGTGGCGACACCGCATTGAGCGCCGCCGCGGCGGCGAGCAGCGCCAGTTTTTCGACCGCCAGCCGGGCCACCCGTTCGCTGTCGGGCCGGCGGAAAGCTTTGCCGATAAAACCGACCGCCTCGCCGGCCCTCGGCAGGCCCAGCGTTTCACCGGTGAGTTCGTGCAACACGGCGGATGCCGCCTCGGCCTCGCGCGACAGCGCCCGGAGCACGTCGAGGCACATCACATTGCCTGACCCTTCCCAGATCGCGTTGACCGGCGACTCCCGGTAATGCCGCGCCAAAATCCCCTCCTCGACGTAGCCGTTGCCGCCGAGGCATTCCATCGCCTCATAGAGAAAACCCGGTGCGCTCTTGCAGACCCAGTATTTGATCGCCGGCATCAGCAGCCGCATATAGGCGGCCTCTTTGGCGTCTGACGGCGCCCGGTCGAACGCCCGGCACAGCCGCATGACCAGCGCGATCGAGGCTTCGACATGCAGCGCCATATCCGACAGCACCGCTTGCATCAGCGGCTGGTCGGCGAGATGCTTCTGAAACACGCTGCGGTGCCTTGCATGGTGCAGCGCATGCGCCAGGCCCGAGCGCATCAGGCCGGCGGAGGCAATCGCGCAATCCTGCCGCGTCAGCTGCACCATCTGGATGATGGTGCGGATGCCTTTGCCCTCGTCATCGATGCGCTCCGCATAGGCGCCTGTGAATTCCACTTCTGATGAAGCATTGGAGCGGTTGCCGAGCTTGTCCTTCAGCCGCTGGAAGCGGATCGCGTTGACGGACCCATCGGGCGCAAAGCGCGGCATGAAGAAACAGCTCAGGCCGTCGCCCGCCTGCGCCAGAACCAGGAACGCATCGCACATCGGCGCCGACATGAACCATTTGTGGCCGGTGATGCGATAGGCATCGCCGTCTCGCTCGGCGCGCGTCATGTTGGAGCGCACATCGGTGCCGCCCTGCTTCTCGGTCATGCCCATGCCGACCGTCATGCCGCCCTTGGTCCACCACGGCGCAAAGCCGGGATCATAGGTACGCGTCGCCAGCACCGGCATCACCTTCGCCAGCAGATCCGGCTGCTCGGCCAGCGCCGCCACCGAGGCGCGCGTCATGGTGATCGGACAGAGATGCCCGGTCTCGACCTGCGAGGCGATGTAGAATTGGGCGGCGCGCACGACTTCCGAAGCACCGCCTGCCGGCTTGCCGTCGGCGTTCCACGTCGAATTGTGCACGCCAGCATGGGCCGAGTGGGCCATCAGCTCGTGATAGGCCGGGTGAAACTCGACCTCGTCGCGGCGGTTGCCGCGGGAATCGAAGGTCCGCAGCTTCGGGGTGTTCTCATTGGCAGCACGGCCTCGCGCCGCCATTTCGGCCGAACCCCAGTGCTGGCCGAAGTCGGATAGTTCACGGCTCGCC
Organism: Bradyrhizobium sp. AUGA SZCCT0176; assembly: GCF_018130145.1. GTDB lineage: Bacteria > Pseudomonadota > Alphaproteobacteria > Rhizobiales > Xanthobacteraceae > Bradyrhizobium. The sequence goes on from NZ_JAFCMB010000015.1 coordinate 17,370, forward strand.
TCGCCACCGCCATTGGCGGCTACCGCCTCGGCCAGCGGCCGGTCGGCCGCGAACAGGTCGACATCTTCGAACGGCGGCGACTGATTGAAGACCTCGTGGGTCGAAAATGATGCCTGGCTCATGGCGGGTCTTGCTCCGGGATCAATTCCGTCGCGCAATCGGAAAATCATAGGCCTGCCGGCCGACCCCCGGCAGCGAAAAGTGCCACCACTCCTTCGAATAGTTCACAAAACCTTGCTTCGCCATCGCAGCCACCAGCGCATTCCGCGATCGTCGTTGCGCCGGCGTGATCGAGGGGGCGGCGGTATGCGATTTGACGTCCGAGCAATCATAGCCGGTGCCCATATCGACGCTGCCTTCCGGCGCGCGCGCCTCTGCAGGCGCGGTGCAATCGGCGTAAGCCTTGGTGGAATCGAACTTCGCGGAATTGTCGGCGGTCAGATCGACCAGGGTCAGATCGAGCGCGGCGCCGGTCGAATGTCCGGACCGGGTCGCGATATAGCCCAGGCGGAACAAATCGGCCTTACGGAAGGCCGGGTTATAGCGGCGTTCGGCAGGTGTCTCCTTGCCGTTCTTCGACCACGCCACCATGTCGGCGACCGCGCGTTCGGGCCGATAGCAGTCGAACATTTTCAACGACAGCTTTTGCCTGGCGAGTTCCTGCTGGATGTTCTTCAGCGCCAGGCCGACCTCGCGCTTCACGACGCATTCGGCGCCGTCATACCCCCTCAGCGGCTTGCCGACAAAGTTGTTCGACGTGGCGTAGCGCATGTCCTGGATGATGCTGGGATCGATATCGCGCAGGTAGACGAAGCCGCCCGGCAGGGCCTGTGCTCGCACAGCCTGCGGGCTGGACAAGCCAAGACCGGTTAATGTGATCACTAAAATGGCCTGCCATTTCTGCATCGAACACCTTCCCCGCGCGCTGAACGCGGCCCAATTGCGGCAACCCTCTTTACCCTGCGCGGCGACAGACCGGGGGATAACTCGCAAGCCCCCTATTCGCACTTGCCCCGCATGGGAAGTCTGCCTATAGCTCTCGTTTTAATGACCCCTGCATCGAAATCGACCTTCGTCCTCGGTCACCGGCATCTGCTGGGAATCGAGGGGCTTTCCGCCGCCGATATTACCGGCCTGCTCGACCTTTCCGAGGAATATGTCGAGCTCAACCGCCAAGTAGACAAAAAGCGCACTTCGCTGCGCGGTCGCACCCAGGTGAACCTGTTCTTCGAGGCCTCGACCCGCACCCAATCCTCGTTCGAACTGGCCGGCAAACGGCTCGGCGCCGACGTCATGAACATGTCGGTATCCTCGTCCTCGATCCGCAAGGGCGAGACGCTGATGGACACCGCCGTCACGCTCAATGCCATGCATCCGGACATCCTGGTGGTGCGCCACCACGCGTCAGGTGCGGTGGAACTTCTGGCGCGCAAGGTTGACGGTTCCGTGATCAACGCCGGCGACGGCAGCCACGAACATCCGACCCAGGCGCTGCTGGATGCGCTGACCATCCGCCGCAACAAAGGCCGGCTGGAAGGCCTCGTGATCGCGATCTGCGGCGACGTGATGCATTCCCGCGTCGCCCGCTCCAATATCCTGCTGCTCAACACCATGGGCGCCCGCGTCCGCGTGGTGGCGCCCTCCACGCTGTTGCCGCGCGGCATCGAGCGGATGGGCGTCGAGGTGGCGCGCGACATGCGCGAGGGCCTCAACGGCGCCGACATCGTCATGATGTTGCGGCTGCAGCGCGAGCGGATGAACGGCTCGTTCGTACCGTCGTCGGGCGAATATTTCCATTATTTCGGTCTCGACCAGAAGAAGCTCGCCTACGCAAAACCCGACGCGCTGGTGATGCACCCCGGTCCGATGAACCGCGGCGTCGAGATTGATTCATTCGTGGCGGACGGAGCGCAATCGCTGATCCGCGAGCAGGTCGAAATGGGAGTGGCGGTGCGCATGGCGGTGCTTGAAGCACTCGCCCGTAACCTGCCGAACGCCTGACATGCTGACCGATCGCCGCCCCATCCTCCTGGCCAACGCCCGCGTCGTCGACCCCTCGCGCGACTTCGACGGCCCTGGTGACGTCCTGATCGCCGACGGCGTGATCCGCGACTCAAAGCGCGGCATCGGCGCTGCCGGCGTCCCCGAAGGCACCGACATCGTCAATTGCGCCGGCAAGGTCGTCGCCCCCGGGCTGATCGACATGCGCGCCTTTGTCGGCGAACCCGGCGCCAGCCACCGCGAAACCTTTGCTTCCGCCAGCCAGGCGGCGGCCGCCGGCGGCATCACCACCATCATCTGCCAGCCGGACACCTCGCCGGTGATCGACAATTCGGCCACCGTCGACTTCGTGCTGCGCCGGGCGCGCGACACCGCGATCGTCAACATTCACCCGATGGCGGCGCTGACCAAGGGCATGGGCGGCGAGGAAATGACCGAGATCGGCCTTTTGAAGGCCGCCGGCGCCGTCGCCTTTACCGATGGCGCCCACAGCGTCACCAATGCGCAGGTGATGCGGCGCGCTCTGACCTATGCGCGCGATTTCGACGCGCTGATCGTGCACCACACCGAAGACCCCGACCTGGTCGGCGAAGGCGTGATGAACGAAGGCGAGTTTGCCGCACGGCTGGGCCTGGTCGGCATTCCCAATGCCGCCGAGGCCGTTATGCTGGAACGCGACATGCGCCTGGTGGCGCTGACCGGCGGGCGCTATCACGCAGCGTCACTGAGCTGCATCGAGTCGCTCGAAATCCTCAAGCGCGCGCGAGACGCGGGACTTGCAGTTTCGGCGTCGGTTTCGATCAACCACGTCACACTGAACGAAAACGACATCGGTCCCTACCGAACGTTCCTGAAACTGTCGCCGCCGCTGCGCACCGAGGACGACCGTCTGGCGCTGGTCGCGGCCGTGGCCTCCGGCCTGATCGACGTCGTGATGTCCGATCACAATCCGCAGGACGTCGAAGTAAAGCGACTGCCGTTCGCGGAAGCCGCCGCCGGCGCGGTCGGGCTGCAGACCATGCTGCCGGCGGGCCTGCGGCTGATCCACAATGGCGAGATGGACTTCAAGACCCTGATCCGCGCGATGTCGACGCGCCCGGCCGAGATTTTGGGCCTCCCCGGCGGCTCGCTGCGCGCGGGTTCCCCTGCCGACGTCGTCGTGATCGATGCCGACGTACCCTGGGTGCTCGACCGCGACGACCTCAAATCGCAATGCAAAAATACGCCGTTCGACGAAGCCCGCTTCTCGGGCCGCGTCGTGCGTACTATCGTGGGCGGACGGACGGTCTATGAACATGTCTAATAGAGCGTTTTCAAGCGAAGTGGGTACCGGTTCGCGTCAAGAAAACGCGTCAAAAAAAGACGTGCGCGAAATACTCCGCGGCGGGAGCAACGCCGATGTCGTTTGAACCATTCCTCGTTGTTGCGTTTTTCGTGGGTTATTTCTTCGGCTCGATTCCATTCGGGCTGCTGCTGACCAAGTTCGCCGGCACCGAGGATCTGCGCTCGATCGGCTCCGGCAGTATCGGCGCCACCAACGTGCTTCGCACCGGCCGCAAGAGCCTCGCCGCCGGGACGCTGATCGGCGACGCGCTCAAGGGCACGCTCGCGGTCGTCGTCTGCGGCTATTATGGCGGCCCCAACGCCGCAATGCTGGCCGCATTCGGCGCCTTTCTGGGGCATCTCTATCCGGTCTGGCTCAAGTTCAAAGGCGGCAAAGGGGTCGCGACCTATATCGGCGTGCTGATCGGCCTGTTCTGGCCTGCGGCCGTCGTGTTCTGCGTGATGTGGATCGCGACCGCCATCACCACGCGCTACTCATCGCTGTCGGCATTGATCGCGGCCTTCGTGACGCCGCTGTTCCTGTGGTGGTTCCTCCACCCGGCGCTGGCTTCGCTGTTTGTGGTGATGACGCTATTGCTGTTCTACGCGCACCGCGAAAATATCAAGCGCTTGCAGACCGGAACTGAGAGCCGGATCGGCGCGAAATAATCCTACTTCTGCGCCAGCGCCTCCTCGACGAACCGCGCTGCCGCCAGCGCTTTCGCATCGTCGCCATAGCGCGCGATAACCTGCACGCCCACCGGCAATCCGCCGGCAGCGATATGCGCGGGGATGTTGACGCAGGGCGTCCCCATCAGCGTCCACAGCCGGTTGTAGCGGGCGTCGCCCGTCGAGCCCAACCCCGCAGGTGCTGCCCCCGGGGCTGATATGGCCAGCAGCACGTCGACGTCTTCGAAAACTTTTGCCAGCGCGATTCTGGCCTGACGTGTAACTTGCATCGCCCCGTCATAGGCGGCAGGCAGCATGCCCTTGCTTTCGTCCAGCCGTCCACGCAGGTTCGGCGCGACAGCGTCGTAATGCACGCGGTATTCCCAGGCGAGCGCCTGATGCGCTTCGAATTCCTGCACCGTCGGATGCTCACGCCATGCTTCGGCTACGATCTCCGGCATCGCCAGCGTGCGCACGGATGCCCCTGCCCGTTCCGCAGCCTTGGCGGCGATCTGCAGTGCCTCGGCGCCTTCGGCCTCCGGTGCACCGGCAAAGTCCTGGGTCACGACGCCGATACGCGGCGTCGGCACTGACGCCTGCGGCAAAAATTCATCCCGGCCGGTCATCGCCGCAAGGCCGTGCGCGACGTCACGAACACCGGCGGCGAACAAGCCAACGGTATCCAGCGTCCACGAATAACACTTCACGCCGACGGTCGGCAGCAGGCGGTAGGACGGCTTGATCGCGGCACAGCCGCAGAACGAGGCCGGCCGGATCACCGAGCCACCGGTCTGCGTGCCCAGCGCCAGCGGGATCATGCCGGCCGCGACCGCCGCCGCCGAACCTGCCGATGATCCACCCGGCGTGTGCGCCGTGTTGCGCGGGTTGAGCGTCGCGGTCGGATCTGACGATGCGAACGCCGTCGTCGTGGTCTTGCCGACGATGCTGGCCCCTGCCGCCTTCAGCGCCATCACGACAGCCGCATCTCCGCGCGATCGAAATCCCTTGTAGATCGACGAGCCCATCTCGGTCGGAAAATCAGCGGTATCCATGATGTCCTTGATGCCGACGGCGACGCCGCGCAACGGCCCGGCGTTCTCAGCGCGGATGTTCGGATCATGGCAGACGAAGGCGCCGATCGCTTTCTCCTGCGCGCCGATCGCCTCCAGCGACTGGGCAATCGCGGCTTCCGCGGAAAGATCGCCCTGCGCGATACGGCGTTGAAGGTCGGCGAGCGAGATCATGGACATTACTCCTGCGGCGGACCAACGGGTTTTACGGAGCGGACCGGAACGGGGCAACGCATCGGCGGGCATGGCAGCCGTGAGAACAGGTGTTGCTTGCAATCTCCGGTTGGGCAAAGCTGCACCGACATGCATGACCGTACGCCCAGCGCGCCCCACCTCACCGATTCCGAGCGGATCGACCGGTTGCGGCTCATTCGCTCCGACAATGTCGGCCCACGCACCTTCGCTTCCCTGCTCCGCCATTTCGGCAGCGCCCGCGCCGCGCTGGAGCGGCTGCCCGATCTGGCGCGGCGGGGCGGCGCGTCAGGACCGGGGCGCATCTGCAGCGAGGACGACGCGCGGGGTGAACTCGCGGCTGGCCGAAAGATCGGCATAGCTCTCGTCGCGCCCGGTGAAGCCGGCTACCCACCGCGGCTGGCCACGCTGGACGATGCGCCGCCGCTGCTTGGCGTCGGCGGCGCGCCCGAGGTGATGATGCGGCCGATGATCGCGATCGTCGGCTCGCGCAACGCCTCCGGCGCCGGATTGAAATTCGCAAGCCAGATCGCGCGCGACCTCGGCGAAGCCGGGTTTGTCGTTATCTCCGGCTTGGCGCGCGGCATCGACCAGGCCGCGCATCGGGCAACGGTTGCGAGCGGCACGGTTGCGGTGCTGGCCGGTGGCCATGACCGGATCTATCCGCCCGAGCATGAGGACCTGCTGGCCGCATTGCTCGAACAAGGCGGCGCGATTTCCGAAATGCCGCTTGGCCACGTGCCCCGCGCCCGCGATTTTCCGCGCCGCAATCGCCTGATCTCCGGCGCTTCGCTCGGCGTCGTCGTGGTCGAAGCCGCCCACCGCTCGGGATCGCTGATCACGGCTCGCATGGCCGCCGAACAGGGCCGCGAAGTGTTCGCGGTCCCCGGATCGCCGCTCGATCCCCGCGCCGCCGGCACCAACGATCTGATCAAGCAGGGGGCGACGCTGACCACGGAAGCGACCGACGTGATCAACGCAGTCGCGCCGATCATGGAGCGGCCGGTCGCAATTGAAGTGCGCGAGCCCGACGCCGAGCCGCTGGATTTCGACGCGGGCGCCAGCGAACGCAAGCGCATCATCGACCTGCTCGGACCAAGCCCGATCAGCCTCGACGATCTGATCCGGATGTCGGACGCCTCGCCCGCGATCGTCCGGTCCGTGCTGCTCGAGCTCGAGCTCGCCGGACGGCTGGAGCGCCACGGCGGCGGACTGGTTTCGCTGATCTAGTTGGAATTTTTCCCGTCGAACTTGGCGCGCGCGCTTTCGATCTCGACCCGGTGATCAAAAGCCCATTTGCCGAGCGCCTCGACCGGCTTCGACAGCCCGCGGCCGAGATCGGTCAATTCATAATCAACGCGCGGCGGAATCGTCGGGAAGACGGTTCGCGTGACGAGGCCGTCCCGCTCCAGGCCGCGCAGCGTCAACGTCAGCATGCGTTGCGAGATGCCCCCCACCATGCGCTTGAGTTCGTTGAAGCGCAGCGGCCCGCCACCGAGCATCATGATGACGAACACGCTCCATTTGTCGCCGACCCGCGCCAGGATCGAGGCCACGCCACGGCAGTCGCTGCTCTCGTGAGCGCTGGGCGGCAGGACAGGCACATTGATGTGCTCGGGTCTCATGGATGTGCTCGGGTTTCAAAAATGTGCGTTCTTGCGGGGTTCTAGGACAGTCACTCATATAGCGCTAGTTACAAATCAATACCAAGGGTGACCCAAATGAAACTTCTGCATATCGACTCCAGCGTCCTCGGCCCCCACTCCGTCAGCCGCCAGGTTTCCGCCGCCATCGTGGAGCGGCTGCGCCAATCCACCCCCGGCCTTCACGTCAGTTACCGCGACCTGACCCTGACGCCGCTGGCGCATCTGTCGGGCTCGCACCTCGCGGCGGGCCAGGGCGCCACGCCCGAGGCATCGCTGCAGCCGGACCTCGCCGCCGGCCAGGCGGTGCTGGAAGAGTTTCTCGCCACCGACATCGTCGTGCTCGGCGCGCCCATGTACAATTTCACCATTCCGAGCCAGCTCAAGGCCTGGATCGATCGCATATTGGTGGCGGGCAAGACGTTCAAATACAGCGCACAGGGTGTCGAAGGTCTGGCCGGCAACAAGCGGGTCATCGTCGCGATCTCGCGCGGCGGATTTTACGGCCCGGGCACGCCGGCCGCCGTCGGCGAGCACCTGGAGACCTATTTGCGCTGGGTGTTCGGCTTCATCGGCATCGCCAATCCCGAATTCATCTCCGCCGACGGAATCCAGGTCGGTCCTGAGCATCGCGAAAAAGCCGTCGCCGGCGCGCTGAAAGCCGCGGGCAATCTGAACGCAGCCTGAGTTGATGCGTGAGCGGTTGCCGTCACCAGAGCCTTTTCCGTTCCGGTGGAATCGGAACGGGGCTCTAGATTCTTGTTTGACGCGTTTTCTTGACGCGAACCGGTATCCACTTCGCTGGAAAACGCTCTAGGTGCGCGACGGCAGCCGCTCCAATCAGAAAATGCCGTTGATGCGCAGGATCACGACAATCAAGGAGGCCAGGAGACCGACACCCGAAAACAGCGCGACTGAAACAAATTGCGCGGTGTCCGAGTTTTCCGCCGGGGTCGAGGAGATGCCAGTGGTCTTGGGCACGACTGGGCTCACCGGTTGTTGTTTACGAAACGTCCTCGAAATCTCAAGCAGTTGCACGCATGGTTCAATGCGCGTTCTGGCTCAGCGCCAATCCGCCGCAGGTGACACGGGAGCCGGCCAGCGTCCCGCCGGCCGGCTTCGATATTGCCGGGAAATTCGCCCCTACCCCCGATAGATCGGCGCGCCGCTTGGCGAGGCCGTAGCACCCCCGTCGACGAACAATTCCTGCCCCTGGATATGCGCCGCATCGTTGGAGGCCAGGAACAGCACCGTCTTCGAAATGTGATCGGGTTCGCCGATGCGGCCGAGCGGCGTGGTGGCGCCGATGCGCTTCTCGAACGCCTTTTCGGCTTCGGGGGTCGCCAGTGCCGCGCCCCAGATCGGGGTGCGGATCGCACCCGGCGAGACCACGTTGACGCGGATATTGCGCGGCGACAGTTCGGACGCCATCACCCGCGCCATCGCGCGCACGCCGGCCTTGCTTGCCGCGTAAGCGGAGTAGCCGGGATTGCCGAGCACCGAAATCACCGAGCCGTTCAGGATGATTGAGGCGCCATCATTGAGATGCGGTACCGCTGCCTGCACGGTGAAGAACACCGCCGTGATGTTGGTACCGATGACCTTCTCAAAGGTTTCGAGCGTGGCTGATCCAAGCGGCGTGCCGCCGGCAATGCCGGCATTGGCAAACACGACGTCGAGCTTGCCGAATTTCCCAACCGCCTGCTTGATCGCAGCCTCGGTCGCGGCGATGTCGGTGGCGTCGGCGACGATCGCAAGCGCATTTGGCCCGAGTTCTCTGGCGGCGGCCTCCAGCGTCTCCTTGTTGCGCCCGGTGATGGCGACCCGCGCCCCCTCCGCCACGAACAGCTTGGCCGTCGCAAGTCCGATGCCGCTGTTTCCGCCAGTAATGAACGCCGTCTTGTTCGCCAGTCTCACGGGAGCCTCCGATGGTTGCATTATTAAACTAAGTTGCTATCTAGGCCATCTGGTTTTATAATGCAACTACACAAGGCTGTGATCATCCAAAGCGTTTTCGAGCGAAGTGGAGTCCGGTTCGCGTGAAGAGAACGCGTCAAACAAAGAATCCGCGGAGATCGCCATGGTGAAACGCACGAGCTTCGAGAACGACGATTGCCCGATCGCGCGCTCACTGGATGCGATCGGCGACTGGTGGTCGCTGCTGATTATCCGCGAGGCGCTATTCGGCAGCCGCCGCTTCGGTGAATTCCAGAAGAGTCTCGGGCTCGCCAAGAATATCCTGACCGTGCGGCTGCGCGCGCTGGTCGATCAGGGCATCCTCAAAATGGCCCCCGCCTCCGACGGCAGCGCCTATCAGGAATATCTGCTGACGCCGAAAGGCCGCGGCGTGTTTCCGATCCTGGTAGCTTTGCGCCAGTGGAGCGAGGAATTCGACGATCATCCCGACGAGATCGCCACCATCCTGGTCGACAAGGAAAAAGGCCGCCCGGTTCGCAAGCTCGAACTCTATTCGCAAGATGGGCGGCTATTGACCGCGGCCGATACCGCGCTCAAGCCGCGCCCGGGCGCCAAGTCATCACGGAAGCTCAGGTCTATTTCGGCCTGAACAGAAGGCTGCTCACGACAGCTTGCGCTTGCTCCGCAGCCGCAGGTGCTCTTGGGCTTCCAGCAGCGCCATCCCGAGCAAATGGCTGAGGACCTCAAGCCGGTGGCGCTCGGCGAGTTTTGTCAATTCGGCAACGGTCTCCGCGATGAAGGCCACGGCCTCGTCGGGGCCGCCCTCCTCACCTGATTCAACCTCTGGCGATCGCCGATTCCTGCCCGAAGCGGTGCGCTTCCGGCCGCCCCCTGCCTTGCTCAAAAAAAATGCACCCAATCCCATGCAGTATGGACAAGGAATAACCCCTTTGCGGGCGCAACTCTAGGACGCATTTCGCAACTTTTCAGATATAAAGTCGCACTTCAAAGGCCCCTGCTCAGAATCTGTCGATTTGACAGGGGCCGCCTCACCACCCATGTTCGGGTCGAAACGGCGGCCGCGAGTCTCGCGGAACCGGCCTTAATCTTTTCCCGTAAGCTATTGGAATGACATGAATATCGTCATTGTGGAGTCGCCGGCGAAAGCCAAGACGATCAACAAATATTTGGGCGCCTCCTATGAGGTTCTGGCCTCGTTCGGCCATGTTCGCGACCTCCCCGCCAAGAACGGATCGGTCGATCCGGACGCCAATTTTCAGATGATCTGGGAGATCGACCCCAAGGCGGCCGGCCGGCTCAACGATATCGCCAAGGCCCTGAAGGGCGCCGACCGCCTGATTCTCGCAACCGACCCTGATCGCGAGGGCGAAGCGATCTCCTGGCACGTGCTCGAAGTGCTGAAGGAAAAGCGCGCGCTGAAGGACCACAAGATCGAGCGCGTGGTGTTCAACGCCATCACCAAGCAGGCGGTGACCGATGCGATGAAGTCGCCGCGCCAGATCGATGGCGCGCTGGTCGACGCCTATATGGCGCGCCGGGCGCTGGACTATCTGGTCGGCTTCACGCTGTCGCCGGTGCTGTGGCGCAAACTGCCGGGCGCCCGCTCGGCCGGCCGCGTGCAGTCGGTAGCGTTGCGGCTGGTTTGCGACCGCGAACTCGAAATCGAAAAATTCGTGCCCCGCGAATACTGGTCGCTGGTAGCAACGTTGACGACGCCGCGCGGCGACACGTTCGAGGCGCGGCTGGTCGGCGCCGACGGCAAGAAGATCCAGCGCCTCGACATCGGCACCGGCGCTGAAGCCGAAGACCTCAAAAAAGCGATCGAGGCCGCCAACTTCACGGTCTCGACCGTTGAAGCCAAGCCCGCCCGCCGCAATCCGCAAGCCCCCTTCACCACCTCGACGCTGCAGCAGGAAGCCAGCCGCAAGCTCGGCTTTGCGCCGGCGCATACGATGCGGATCGCGCAGCGCCTGTATGAAGGCATCGATATCGGCGGCGAGACCACCGGTCTCATCACCTATATGCGTACCGACGGCGTGCAGATCGACGGCTCGGCCATCACGCAGGCGCGCAAGGTGATCGGCGAGGATTACGGCAACGCCTATGTGCCGGAAGCGCCGCGGCAATACCAGACCAAGGCCAAGAACGCCCAGGAAGCCCATGAAGCGATCCGCCCGACCGACATGTCGCGCCGTCCGACCGAAATGCGGCGGCGTCTCGATACCGATCAGGCCAAGCTCTATGAGCTGATCTGGATCCGCACCATCGCGAGCCAGATGGAATCCGCCGAACTGGAACGCACCACCGTCGACATATCAGCCAAGGCCGGCTCACGCGTGCTGGACCTGCGCGCCAGCGGCCAGGTGGTGAAGTTCGACGGCTTCCTCGCACTCTATCAGGAAGGCAAGGACGACGACGCCGACGATGAGGACAGCCGCCGCCTCCCCGCCATGAGCCAGGGCGAAGCGCTCAAGCGGCAGGACCTCGCCGTCACCCAGCATTTCACCGAACCGCCGCCACGCTTCTCCGAGGCATCGCTGGTCAAGCGCATGGAAGAGCTCGGCATCGGCCGTCCCTCGACCTACGCCTCGATCCTGCAGGTGCTGAAGGACCGCGGCTACGTCAAGCTGGACAAGAAGCGGCTGCATGGCGAGGACAAGGGACGCGTCGTGGTCGCGTTCCTGGAAAATTTCTTTGCGCGCTATGTCGAGTACGACTTCACCGCCAATCTGGAAGAGCAGCTCGACCGCATCTCCAACAACGAGATTTCCTGGCAGCAGGTGCTGAAGGATTTCTGGACCGGCTTCGCCGGCGCGGTCAACGACATCAAGGATATTCGCGTCTCCGAAGTGCTCGATGCGCTCGACGACATGCTCGGCCCGCACATCTATCCGCCGCGCGCGGATGGCGGCGATGTCCGGCAGTGCCCGACCTGCGGCACCGGCAAGCTCAACCTGAAAGCCGGCAAGTTCGGCGCCTTCGTCGGCTGCTCGAATTATCCGGAATGCCGCTACACCCGCCCGCTCGCGGCCGACAGCGAGGCAAGCGCCGACCGCGTTCTGGGCAAGGACCCCGCGACCGATCTCGATGTTACGGTGAAGGCCGGCCGCTTCGGTCCCTACATCCAGCTCGGCGAGCAGAAGGATTATGCCGAGGGTGAAAAGCCCCGGCGCGCCGGTATCCCGAAGAACATGTCGCCCGGCGATATGGAATTGGAACTGGCCCTGAAGCTTCTGTCTTTGCCGCGCGAAATTGGAAAACATCCGGAAACCGGCGAGCCGATCACCGCCGGTATCGGCCGCTTCGGTCCGTTCGTGCGCCACGAAAAGACCTATGCGAGCCTGGAGGCCGGCGACGAGGTGTTCGACATCGGCCTCAATCGCGCCGTGACGCTGATCGCCGAAAAGATCTTGAAGGGTCCGAGCGGCCGCCGCTTCGGCGCCGATCCGGGCAAGCCGATCGGGGAGCACCCGAGCCTCGGCGGTGTCGCCGTGAAGAACGGCCGCTACGGCGCGTACGTGACCGCCGGCGGCGTCAACGCCACGATCCCGAGCGACAAGACGCCGGACACCATTACACTCGCCGAAGCCATCGCTTTGATCGACGAACGCGCGGCCAAGGGCGGCGGCAAGCCGAAGCGTGGCGCGAAGAAAGCCGCACCGAAGAAGAAAGCCGCCAAAGCCCCTGTTGATCCAGACGCACCGAAGCCCGCCAAGAAGGCCGCGGTGAAGAAGGCTGCGGCGAAGCCGAAATCGGAAGCCGTCAGCAAGGCGCGCGCGCCGGTCGCGTCTGCGGCAAAGACGTCAGCAGCAAAGCCTGCAGCAGCACCCAAAACGCCTGCGAAGAAAAGCGCGGGCAAGGCCCGGGGATAAGTGAAGAGCAAACACGACAATGGTTTTCCGGCCCGGGACGCCATCGTTGCCTTCATCCGTGCGAATCCAGGCAAGATCGGCACCCGCGAGATCGCCCGCGAGTTCGGCCTGAAGAATGCCGACCGCGTCGAGCTGAAGCGAATCCTGCGCGAACTCGCCGACGAAGGCACCATCGCCAAGCGCGGCCGCAAGGTTCTCGAGCCCGCCGCGCTGCCGCCGACCGTGATGGCCGACATCACCGGCCGCGATACCGACGGCGAGCTGCTCGCCACCCCCACCGAATGGGATGAAGAGGAATTCGGCGCGGCGCCGAAGATCCGCATCCATGTTCCGCGTCGTCCGCAACCGGGCACCGCCGCCGGGGTCGGCGACCGTGCGCTGCTCCGCGTCGAGAAGACCGACGACACCGCTGGCACGCCCTATCGCGGGCGTGTCATCAAGGTCATCGACCACGCCCGCACCCGCCTGCTCGGCATTTTTCGAAAGCTGCCCAATGGCGGCGGAAGGATGATTCCTGTCGACAAGAAGCAGGCCGGGCGCGAATTGAACATCGCAAGCTCAGACACCGGCGGCGCCGAGGATGGCGATCTCGTCAGCGTCGATCTCGTGCGGACGCGCGGCTACGGCCTTGCGTCCGGCAAGGTAAAGGAGCGGCTCGGTTCGCTCGCGACCGAGAAAGCGGTCAGCCTGATCGCGATCCACGCCCACGACATTCCGCAAGCCTTCACGCCATCCGCGTTGCACGAAGCCGAGGAGGCAAAGCCGGCGATACTCAAGGGTCGCGAGGACTGGCGCGAAGTACCGCTCGTCACCATCGATCCGCCCGACGCCAAGGACCATGACGACGCCGTTCATGCCGCACCCGATGACGATCCGAACAACAGGGGCGGCTACATCGTCCATGTCGCGATCGCCGATGTCGCGTTCTATGTGCGGCCGGCCTCGGCGCTCGATCGCGACGCGCTGACGCGCGGCAATTCGGTGTATTTCCCGGACCGCGTGGTGCCGATGCTACCCGAGCGCATCTCCAACGATCTGTGCTCGCTGGTGCCGGGCGAGCCGCGCGGCGCGCTCGCGGTGCGGATGGTGATCGGACCTGACGGCCGCAAGCGCTCGCACAGTTTTCACCGCGTGCTGATGCGTTCCGCCGCCAAGTTGAACTATGCGCAGGCGCAGGCCGCAATCGACGGCCGCCCCGACGACACGACTAGCCCCCTGCTCGAACCGATCCTCAAACCGCTCTATACGGCCTATGCACTGGTAAAGCTGGCGCGTGACGAGCGTGATCCCTTGGATCTCGATCTGCCCGAGCGAAAAATCCTGCTCAAGCCCGACGGCACCGTCGATCGCGTCATCGTCCCCGAGCGGCTCGATGCGCACCGGCTGATCGAGGAGTTCATGATCCTCGCCAACGTCGCCGCCGCCGAAATGCTGGAGAAGAAGGCGCTGCCGCTGATCTACCGCGTGCACGACGAGCCGAGCCAGGAGAAGGTTCATAACCTGCAGGAATTCCTGAAGACGCTCGACCTGCCGTTTGCGAAAGCTGGTGCGTTGCGCCCCGCCCTGTTCAATCGCGTGCTCGGCCAGGTCCGCGGCGAGGATTATGAGCCGCTGGTCAATGAAGTGGTGCTGCGCTCGCAGGCGCAGGCGGAATATTCGGCGGAGAATTATGGCCATTTCGGCCTGAACCTGCGGCGCTATGCGCATTTCACCTCCCCGATCAGGCGATACGCCGATTTGATCGTGCATCGCGCGCTAATCCGCGCGCTCGGCCTCGGCGAAGGCGCGCTGCCGGACACCGAAACGCTGGAAACGCTGAGCGAAGTCGCCGCACAGATATCGGTCACTGAACGCCGCGCCATGAAGGCCGAGCGCGAGACCGCCGACCGGCTGATCGCGCATTTCCTCGCTGACCGCATCGGTGCGACGTTCCAGGGCCGCATTTCCGGCGTCACCCGCGCCGGACTGTTTGTGAAGTTGTCCGATACCGGCGCCGACGGGCTGATCCCGATCCGCACGCTCGGAACCGAATACTTCAACTATGACGAGACGCGCCATGCGCTCGTCGGCTCACGCAGCGGTGCCATGCACCGGCTGGGGGACGTTGTCGACGTACGTCTGGTAGAAGCAGCACCTGTAGCTGGCGCGCTGCGGTTCGAGTTACTATCTGAAGGCAAGGTCATTCCGCGCGGCAGAAAACAGGGCGGCCGCCGCGAAGGTTCGAAACCGCCGGTCACGTCATCGAAGACGCGTCCGGGCCGCAGCCCGCATCCGAAAGATAGCAATTCCGGTAAAGGCAAGCCCGGCAAATCGAAGAGAGGCAAGTCATGGAAACGGTGAGCCCCGCGACGACAGTCTGGACCAGGGAATCCGTGAAGGGCGAAAAGCGTGATCTCTGGACCGCGATGAAGCGCGGCTTCATGTGCCGTTGCCCGCGTTGCGGCGAAGGCAAGCTGTTTCGGGCGTTCCTGAAGGTCGACGACCATTGCAAGACCTGCGGGCTCGATTACACGCCGCACCGCGCCGACGATCTGCCGGCCTATCTCGTGATCGTCATCGTCGGCCACATCGTGGTACCGGTGGTGCTGTGGGTGGAAACCAATTATTCACCGGCGATCTGGCTGCAGATGGCGATCTACCTGCCCTTCACCTTCCTCTCGTCGCTGTTGCTGCTGCAACCGGTCAAGGGCGCCGTGGTCGGCTTCCAATGGGCGCTGCGCATGCATGGCTTTGACGAAAATGCCCCTAGCGACATTCCGCCGGTCTAGCTAAACCAAGAACAACAAGAGACTGAACGGGGATGGAATGACCGAAGCAGCGCCTGCAATCGTCGAAGGAAAAGAAGCTGATCACCATCCCTACTTCCGACCGAAGGACGCCGCGACGCTGATCCTGATCGACCGGAGCGGCGACAAGCCGAAGGTGCTGGTCGGCAAACGCCACGACAATGTGGTGTTCATGCCGGGCAAGTACGTTTTCCCCGGCGGCCGCGTCGACAAGGCTGACAACCGCATTCCCGTTGCCGCGCCCATCACCGGCGAGCTCGAAGCCAATCTGCTGAAGGGCAGCCCGAAGATCGCGCCGTCGCGCGCACGTGCGCTGGCGGTAGCAGCGATCCGCGAAGCCTGCGAGGAAACCGGTCTCTGCCTCGGCCGCAAGGTCGAGAAGCCCGTCAAACTCGAAGGCGCCTGGCAGCCGTTCTCGGATGCCGGCCTGCTGCCCGATCCGTCCAGCCTGTTCCTGATCGCACGCGCGATCACCCCGCCCGGCCGCGTCCGCCGTTTCGACACCCGCTTCTTCACCGCCGACGCATCGGCAATCGCCCACAAGGTCGAGGGCGTGATCCACGCCGACGCCGAACTGGTGGAGCTGGTTTGGGTCGAGATCGGCTCCAAACCGCTCGCCGATGCGCATGCCATGACCAAGAACGTGCTCGCCGAACTCGACCGCCGCCTCGCCACCGGCCCGCTGCGCCACGACGCCCCGGTGCCGTTCTTCCATTTCTACGGCGGCAAGATGCAGAAGGACGTGCTGGGGGCGTAGGGCTCGGCTCTCACAGCGTCATTGCGGGCGAAGCGAAGCAATCCATCTTTCCCCGTGCGGAGATGTGGATTGTTTCGCTTCGCTCGCAATGACGGTATTGGCGGCGTAGAATCCTTCTCTCCCGATCCCTTAAATTGCAAGATTCTTCCCGTCTCGCCCGATGGCGCGGCCTTCACCCATGCCTATCTCTTTCGTCAACAGCAACGAACACGGAAACGGGGCGATGGCACAACGGCAACTCAAGCTCGGCGCGTTCATGCGGCCGGTTTCTATCCACACCGGCGCGTGGCGCTATCCCGGGGCTTGGCCGGACGCCAACTTCAATTTCCCGCATATCAAGAAACTGATTCAGAAACTCGAAGCCGGCAAGTTCGACGCCTTCTTCATGGCCGACCATCTGGCCGTGCTGAACATGCCGGTCAATGCGCTCAAGCGCAGCCACACCGTGACCTCGTTCGAACCGTTCACGCTGTTGTCGGCGCTGGCCGGCGCCACCGAGCATATCGGCCTGATCGCGACGGGTTCGACCACGTTCGACGAGCCCTATCACGTCGCGCGGCGCTTCGCCTCGCTCGATCACATCAGCAATGGGCGCGCGGGGTGGAACATCGTCACCACCTCCAACCCGGACGCCGCGCTGAATTTCGGGCTCGACGATCACATGGAGCACGCGGAGCGCTACAAGCGCGCGCGCGAATTCTATGACGTCGTCACCGGCCTGTGGGATTCCTTTGCCGACGACGCCTTCGTGCGCGATGTCGAATCCGGCCTCTATTTCGATCCCGCCAAAATGCACGTGCTCAACCACAAGGGAAAATATCTGAGCGTGCGCGGCCCTCTCAACATCGCCCGCCCCGTGCAGGGCTGGCCGCTGATCGTGCAGGCCGGTGCATCCGACGACGGCCGGCAACTCGCGGCAGAGACGGCGGAGGCCGTGTTCACCGGCGGCGGCTCTCTCGCCGATGCCCAAAAACTCTATGCCGACATCAAGGGGCGGATGGAAAAAATCGGCCGCAATCCCGAGCATCTCGTCATCCTGCCGGGCGCCTTCGTCGTGGTCGGCGACAGCGTCGATGAGGCAAAGGAGAAGCGCGCAAAGCTCGACAGCATGGTGCATTACGACAGCGCCATCGCCTCGCTGTCGGTTCAGCTCGGCACCGACGCCTCCGGTTTCGATCCAGACGGACAATTGCCTGACATCCCCGAGACCAATGCCAGCAAGAGCGGCCGCCAGCGCCTGGTCGATGTCGCGGCGCGCGACAAGCTCACCGTGCGCCAGCTCGCCCAGCGCGTCGGCGGCTATGGCGGGCTCTCCTTCGTCGGCACGCCGGTGACGATCGCCGACCAGATGGAGGAGTGGCTGACGAGCCGCGGCAGCGACGGTTTCAACATCATGTTCCCGTTCCTGCCTGCCGGCCTCGACGATTTCGTCGACAAGGTGGTGCCGGAACTGCAAAAGCGCGGGATTTTCCGCAAGGAGTATGAGGGCAAGACCCTACGGGAGAATTTGGGGCTGCCGAGGCCGAAAAACCGGTTCTTTGAGGGTTAATTGCCCGGATTCATACCGGTATTTGCCCTGGAAACCTTGACTTTGGGCGATCAGAAGCTAGGTTGCCCGGCAAATGCGGGCCGATTTGGCCGGCACCCGATTTTCACACATCAAGGGTTCTGAACAATGGCCAAAGCGGTCACCATCAAGGTCAAGCTCGTTTCCACGGCGGACACCGGCTTCTACTACGTCGCCAAGAAGAACTCGCGCACCATGACCGACAAGCTGGTCAAGAAGAAGTACGACCCGGTCGCGCGCAAGCACGTCGAGTTCAAGGAATCGAAGATCAAGTAAGCGTTCGAAACGCTGCTGTCTGACTTGAACGGGGCCTCACGGCCCCGTTTTCGATTCCGGGTTCGTGTCCTGGACACGGTGCAGCGTGCAACGCTGCTCCGCAAAGCCGGGACCCAGAAAAGCAACACAGTGCGATGCCGACACATGGGCCCCGCTCTGCAGCGCACCGCTGAAGAAGCGCTGCGCTGCGTCCGGGGCACGAGAGCTGAGTTGACTCCTGCCGCCATCGTCAGAGACGCTATAGGTGCCCGAGGGATTTTCGGATGGGGGAAGTGAGAACGCAGCTGGTTGTCCTGCTCGCAGGCTTGGTGGGTTTCGCGGTTGGAGCAGCTATGCTTGGATTCGCGGCTCTATCTATCGGGATCTTGTTTCTCGGTCTCGTACCAGGAGGTATTCACGGTGGTAATTGGACCGTCCTTGTGCTCTTCGGAACCCTAGTTGGCCTTGGAGTGGGTGGAGTGGTGGGGGCCAAGGGAGCGGTCCGCCTCGCCAAATCCTGGCGCCGTTAGAAGGAATAGCCTTGGTGCCGTCAAATGCGGCCCTGTTTCGATTCTACGCCGCTTTCACCAATGGCGGTTCGCTTGGTCTGATCAGCGCGAACGCCACCTGGATGATACCGCCGGCCAGGCCCAGCGCGACACCGATCCGCCACGCCATGGTGTAGGAGCCGAGCTGGTCGTAGATCAGCCCGCCGCCGTAAGCGCCGAGGAACGAGCCGAGCTGGTGGCTCATGAAGGCGAGGCCCTGGATCATCGCCTGCCATTTCAGGCCGAACATTTCGACGACGGCGCCCGCCACCAATGGGCCGACGCCCATCCAGAGGAAGCCCATGATCGCGCCGAACAGCAGCGTGGTCGCCGGCGTTGCCGGCAGCATGAAGTACCAGGCGAGCGCGATCGAGCGGACGATGTAGATGCCGCCGAGCAGCGCAAGCTTGTTCCAGCGCTGGCCGGCCCAGCCGAAGAACAGGCTGCCCAGCACGTTGAAGCCGCCGATCATGCCGAGCGTCTGCGCGCTCAGCATCGGATCGAGGCCGCAGATCAAAAGATAGGACGGCAGATGCGTGGTGAGGAACACGAGCTGCATGCCGCAAACGAAATAGGCGCAGGTCATCACCACGAACGATGCGTTGCCGAACGCGATCTTTGCGGCGGTTGCAGCCGAAGCGTCGCCGATGTCGTCGACCGCCTTGGGCGGCAGCGGGATCTTGTCGGCCCTGCCCGCGTACCAGGCCGCCGGCAGCATGAACAGCGACAGGATCACAAAGCCGGCGACGCCGGCGCGCCAGCCAAAACCTTCATTCAACATCTGCCCGATCGGCGCCGACACCAATGCGCCGAGCGATCCTGCCGCCGAGACCATGCCCATCACGGTGCTGCGCACGGTGGCCGGCACGGCGCGCGCCGCCACCGACATCGCAATCGCATTGGCCGTGCAGGCCAGCGAGAAACCGATCAACACACCCGCGCCGATCAGGATCGGGATCATCCCCTGCGCGGTCGCCATCAGGGCAAGGCCCACGATGTACAGCAGCGAGCCCGCGATCATGATCGGGCGGAAGCCGTAGCGCACCGTCAAGGCGCCGGCGACTGGTTGCAGGAAGCCCCAGGCGAGGTTTTGCACGGCAAGCGCCAAGGTGAAATCCGACACCGAAATTCCGATGTCCTTCGTCAGCGGCTGCATGAAAATACCAAAACTCTGCCGCAGGCCCATGCTCAAGGTCAGCATCAGCGAGGCGCCGATCAGGATGGGGAGCGTTGGGCGCAGGATTTGCAGCAGGGCCATTGTTTTTATTCTCCCTAGCGGCCGCGATTCAAAAGCCGCGTCCTGCAACTGGCACCTGAAATAGGTACACAGACCTGTGTAACTAGTCTATAAGGGCTCCCGACTGTCAAGGCGGAAGGATATCGCGCGCACGCATGGCACCCCTGCCCGCCAAACCGGCGATGAAGGACCGGATACTCGAAACCGCGGATAGACTGTTCTATCTGCAGGGGATTCGTGCGGTCGGCGTCGATACCATCGCGGCCGAAATCGGCATCAGCAAGCGCACGCTGTACAACCACTTCCCCTCCAAGGATGCGTTGATATCGGCCTATCTGGCACGCCGCTGCGTGCAGCCTCGACCGTCAGACAAGCCACCCGTCGAACAGATTCTCGGCACCTTCGATGCGCTGGAGCGGCGCTTTGCAGCCAGGGATTATCGTGGCTGCCCGTTCGTCAACGCGGTGGCCGAACTCGGCGGCGAGGATAAATCCGTCCGCAAGATCGCAATCGCGTTCAAGGAAAGCCGCCGTCTCTGGTTTCGCGATCTGCTGGTGCAGCTCGGCGCCGCCGACGCGGAAGGCCTTGCGACGCAGCTAGCGTTGCTGGTCGACGGCTCGATCGCGCAGGATCTGGTGCGCAACGATCCGGCGATGGCGAGAGCGGCGAAAGCGGCCGCAACGGTGTTGCTGGCGAATGCGGGAGTGCAGGTCGGTGGGGCCGCGCAAATGCCGCAAGTAAAAACACGGTGAGATAATCATGCTCTATCGTCGTCCCTGCGCACGCAGGGACCCATACGCCGTGGCCTTTCAAAAGGGCGATGTGGTAGCTACCTTCCACTACCAGTGAGGCCGGTGGTTATGGGTCCCCCGATGCGCAATTGCGCATCTGAGCGTTCGCAGGGACGACTAAAAAAATTCGGCCCGTGCGATGCGTGTGCCGGCAAATGAGGAAACACCATGGAAGACCTGAAAGTGACGGCTGGCGGTTACGACTTCAAACCGGCCCACGCGGCCATGCAGCGCTATATCGACGGTAATCTGCTGTCCGGCATCTCCTGGGCGGTCATGGTCGGCCGCGATCTGGTTGATGTCAATTGCGTCGGCTGGGCTGACAAGGAAGCGCAGACGCCGCTACGCCCCGACCATATCTTTCGGATTTTTTCCAACACCAAGCTGATCACTTCCTGCGCCGCATTGCTGCTGTTCGAGGAAGGCAAATTTGGGCTCGATGACCCGATCGAGAAGTTTATTCCGCAGCTTGGAAATCGAAAGGTGTTACGCCCTGGCGCAACCTCGCTCGATGACACGGAGCCGGCGAAGGGTTCGATCACCATCCGGCAACTGCTCAGCCACAGCTCCGGCCTGAGCTACGGCTTCTTCGATCCCGGCACCACGATCTTCAAGGCGCTCAACGAGCGCGGCGTCCACAATCCCCTGACGACGCTGGCCCAGATGGTCGACGTGCTGGGGGGCCTGCCGCTGATCTATCAGGCGGGGACGTCCTGGGAATACTCGCTTGCCATCGACGTGGTGGCACGGCTGGTGGAAGTCATCAGCGGCCAAAGCTTCGACAGGTTCATTCAGGCGCGGATTCTTGATCCACTCGGCATGGTCGACACCGGTTTCGTCGTGCCGGAGAAGGACTGGGGAAGACTGGTCGCGTATTACGCCGGCGCCGACATGATGGAGCCGATGAAGCCGGGCCTCACCCGTACCGATAACGCGCCCTTCCCCGGCGCCTATCTGCGGCCCATTGCGAGACTCAATGGCGGTGGCGGCCTGGTCTCAACGATGCCCGACATGGTCGCGTTGATCCGAAGCCTGCTGCCTGGCGGCCGAACGCTGCTCAAGCCGGAAACGATTGCGCAGATGATGACCAACCAGCTGCCGGACGGTCAGTGGATCCGCTTTGCCCTGATGGGCGAACAGGTCGGCAAGGCGCACACGCTGGCCGGCGGTCTGATCGTAAAGCCGACGCCGTTCGATCACCCCGATGCCTCGGGCGAGCTCTACTGGGGCGGCCTCGCCGGCACGCAATGGTGGATTTCGCCGCGACATAACATGGCCGGCGTGATGATGGCACAGCGGCAGATGGCGTTCGTCCATCCGTTCTCGTTCGAATTCAAGCGGCTGGCGTATGACGCGGTGAAGCGCGGGCGGTAGCAAGACTGCGACCAATACAAATGCTGTCATCGCCCGCGCATGCGGGTGATCCAGTATTCCAGAGACGTTAGCGATTGAATCGAGAAGCCGCGGCGTACTGGATCACCCGCATGCGCGGGTGATGACACCGAGCTAGGTGGAACGCCAACGCTTACGCCGCCGCCGAAACCACGACCCTGTTCCGCCCGTCGTGCTTGGCGCGATAGAGCGCCGTGTCGGCGCGTTTAAGCACGTCGGCGACCGGCTCGCCCTTGCGCTCCAGCGTCGACAGCCCGATCGAGACCGTGACCTCGATGCGCTTGGTGCCCTTGGCGATGGCGAAAGTCTCGTTCACAATCGAACGGCGCAGCCGCTCGGCCACCATGCCTGCCACATGCAGGTCGGTTTCCGGCATCACGATGACGAACTCCTCGCCGCCGTAGCGGCAGGCGAGATCGATGCCGCGGATCGACTTGCGGATGCGCACCGCGAATTCGCGCAGCACATCGTCGCCGGCGTCGTGGCCGTAATTGTCGTTGATCGCCTTGAAGAAATCTATGTCGAGGATCATCAGCGCCAGCGGCTTGCCGCGGCTCGAGGCCTGTTCGGCCAGCGTCGCCAGATGGCTTTCCATGTAGCGGCGGTTATGCAGACCGGTCAGCGCGTCGGTGATCGCCATTTCGATCGAGTTCTGCACGTTGTCGCGCAGATGGTCGGTATATCGGCGCTTGCGGATCTGGGTGCGCGCGCGCGCCAGCAATTCGTTCTTGTCGACCGGGCGCAGCAGATAGTCGTTGACCCCGATCTCGAGCCCGCGGAGCAGCCGCGCATTGTTGTCGGCATCGGAGATCGCCAGTATCGGCACCTGACGGGTCCGCTCCAGCGAGCGCGCCTGGCTGCACAGCCGCAAGCCGTCGTAGTTTTCGAGGCTGAGGGAGACGATCAGCAGATCGTAATTGCCTTCGGCGGCATGAAACAACGCTTCGGCCGGATTGGCCTCGACATCGACGGTATGCTCGGTGGAGAGCAGCGGCGCCAGCCGCTCGTAGGATGACGGGCGGTCGTCGACCAACAGGATGCGTCCGCCGACGCCTTTGTCGGCCACGGCGGTACGCTCGGGCGCTTCCATGCCGATTTCCAGCGAGGTGATGGCGCGCATGCGCAGCTCATCGGTCATCATCTTCAGCCGCGTCAGCGAGCGCACGCGCGCGATCAGCACCACGTCGGACACCGGCTTGGTCAGGAAATCGTCGGCGCCGGCCTCCAGGCCGCGCACGCGATCGGACGGGCTGTCGAGCGCGGTGACGATCACGACCGGAATGAAATGCGTGGCCGGGTTGGACTTCAGCCGGCGGCAGACCTCAAAGCCGTCCATATCGGGCATCATGACGTCGAGCAGGATGATATCGCATTCTGCGCGCGAACAGACATCCAGCGCCTCGGCGCCGTTGGTGGCGGTCAGTACATCGAAATACTCGGCCGACAGACGGGCTTCCAACAGCTTGACGTTGGCGGGAACATCATCGACGACCAGGATACGCGCAGACATCGAAACTCACTCCCACTACCCAATAAAACGCCGTACTGTCTCAATAAACTTGCCGACCGAAATTGGTTTGGACAAATACGCCTCGCAGCCGCCTTCGCGGATGCGTTCCTCGTCGCCCTTCATGGCGAATGCCGTCACCGCGACCACCGGTATCGCGCGCAGTTCCGGATCGTCCTTGATCCAGCGCGTCACCTCGAGGCCGGATACCTGCGGCAATTGAATATCCATCAGGATCAGATCGGGGCGCAGCTTGCGAACGAGATCGAGCGCCTCGAAGCCATTGCTGGTGCCGGAGGTCTGATAGCCATGCGCTTCCAACAGGTCGCGAAAGAGCTTCATGTTGAGCTCGTTGTCCTCCACGATCAGGACGGTTTTGGCCATCCCGTCCCTCCCTTATCCCAGGATACAGGCCCGGCCTTTGGGTGCTTCCGCACCGTCTTTCCGGGCTTGTCGAAAAGTGAAATCAAACTAGCGCCAGATTCGCTCTAACCCGTTAAATCCGAGTCCTGTTTTTCTACTAACAAGTGCCATCTTTTCGCGAAGCGGTTTCCACTTGCTTGAACACATTCCGCAGACTCGGGCATGATGGCCATCAAACTAGAGACCATAAGTTAACGGAAAGGCAAACCCGTTTGTTGAAAAAGCCTGTTCACAACCCCCAGGAAGTAGCTGAAATCGTTGCGGTTCAGGCGCTTTCCTTCATTGCGTCCGACCCGGAGCGGCTGGGCCTGTTTCTGGCCGAGAGCGGAATCGGCCCGGAGACGCTCCGGACGGCCGCCGCCGACCCGCAATTTCTGGCCAGCGTGCTGGATTTCGTGATGCGCGATGACGCAACCGTGAAGGCGTTTGCGGCCGCCTCCGAGCTCCATCCGACCAACATCGCCGCCGCCCGTCAGGTGCTGGGCGACCCGCATTGGGAGCGCGACGTGCCGTGAGCGCACTGGCGCAGGCACCAGTGCGGCGAATTTGAAGTTCCTACCAGACTCGCGGTAACCTCTTCGTAGGAACTTCAAATTCATCAGCCGCACTGGCAAAAATAATGTTGCTGGTGCTCCTTATCATTCCGCAGTTCGCATAGGTGGTGCGGCAAATGCGTGCGAACTGCGGAATGGGAGCACCAGTCGGTCCGCGCTGTTTTTGCCGGGATTGCCTCGGCGACCTCGACATCAAGGCCAGGCGGTGCGGTGAATGCGGCTCCCCTCGCCTGGTTCGGCACCCTTCGTTACCGGCGCTGGCGATGGCGCATATCGATTGTGACGCATTCTACGCGACGGTGGAAAAGCGCGACAACCCGGAACTTGCCGACAAGCCGGTCATCATCGGCGGCGGCAAGCGCGGCGTGGTGTCGGCCGCCTGCTACATCTCGCGGACGTTTGGCGTGCGCTCGGCGATGCCGATGTTCAAGGCGCTGGCGCTGTGTCCCGCGGCGATCGTGATTCGGCCGGACATGGCCAAATATGTCCGGGTCGGCCGCGAGGTGCGCCACGCCATGCAGACGCTGACGCCGCTGGTCGAGCCGCTGTCGATCGACGAGGCGTTTCTCGACCTTTCCGGCACCCAGCGCGTCCACGGCATGATCCCGGCCAAGGTGCTGGCGCGCTTTGCCCGTGACGTCGAGCGGGACATCGGCATCACCGTGTCGGTCGGCCTGTCCTGCAACAAGTTCCTCGCCAAGATCGCCTCCGATCTCGACAAGCCGCGCGGCTTTGCCGCCCTCGACCAGGCCGAAGCCCGCGAGATGCTGGCCGACAGGCCGGTCGGTTTCATCTATGGCGTCGGCCCCGCGACCCAGGAAAAGCTGCTGCAGCGCGGCTTTCGCACCATCGCGGACCTGCAGCGCGCCGACGAGGTCGATCTGATGAAGCAGTTCGCCAGCGAAGGCCGAAGGCTGTGGCGGCTGGCGCGCGGCATCGACGACCGCCTGGTGGTGCCCGATCGCGGCGCCAAGACGATTTCGAACGAGACCACCTTCGATAATGACATCCGCGATTTCGCGACGCTGGAGCGAACGCTGTGGCGGCTGTCGGAGAAGGTGTCATCGCGCCTCAAAAGCAGCAACCTTTCCGGTTTGACCATCACACTGAAATTGAAGACCGCCGATTTCAGGCAGCGCACCCGCTCGCAATCGATCCAGGCGCCGACGCAACTGGCGGCAAAGATCTTTGCGGTGTCCCGCGAATTGCTGGCGAAGGAGATCGACGGCACCGCCTTTCGCCTGATGGGCACCGGCGTCAGCGCGCTGCGCGCAGGCTCGCAGGCCGACGACACCGACATGCTGGATCGCCGCTCGGCCCACGCCGAGCGCGCGATGGATGATCTGAGGAAGAAGTTCGGCAATGCCGCTGTGATCAGGGGCATTGCGTATAAGGGGCCGGTGGGGGACGAAGAGGAGGAAGAATAGCTATCTCCTCGTCATTGCGAGCGAAGCGAAGCAATCCACTCTTGGTCATTCCGGGATGGTCCGCAGGACCAGACCCGGTATCTCGAAATTCCCCGATGCGCAATTGCGCATCTGAGGTTCGATGCTTCGCATCGCCCCGGGATGACGACCAAGAGGTCGTCACTTACACGGCTTGGAATCCCTGACGTCGAATTTGCCCATCGCGCCTGAAATCACAAAATCATTGTAGTCCAGCATCAGCGCGCGGGAGACGCCGTTCTCGAACAGCTCGAACGACATCGCATAGACAGGCGTCTGCTCGCCGTCCTTGGCTTTGGCGTCGCGGTCGTAATAGCTCACCGTGACCGGCCAGCGCGTCAGCGACTTCATCTGGTCGTTCGCGGTGGAGGGATCGGGGGAAGCGATGGTCTTGGTGCCTGGAATCGGCTGCCCGATCACCGACAGCGTGTTGTAGACCTTCTCGCCATTATCAGAGCCGTCATAGACCATCAGTTCCAGCACCGACTTGCCTTCGCGGGCAGCCGCGATGATGAGCTGGATCTGCTCGGTCGGGAACACGATCTTGCCTTCGAGATTGAAGGTCTTCGCCACCGGCTGTTTCAGCTTGACCGTGATGTGATCGCCGGTCCGCTCGGCAACGCCGTCGACCGGGGCGGAATCCGTATCGTTCATCCGCGTGTCGATCTTGAAGCGGTAGCTCTTGCCTGCCGCGTCTTCCCAGGACTTCGAGCGCAAATCGCTGAGCGTCAGCTTGCCCTCGCCGCTGTCGAGCTCCGACACCTGCCTGAATTCGGACGTGTAGCCCTCGCAGGCGCTGCCGGAGAAATTGTAGAGGATGCGCCCGCGCGCGCCGCTGATGGCGTTGGAGCCGCGCGACTTGACCAGGTTGAGTTCGTAGAGTGCCTGATGGGCAAGGAATGGCCCGCTTGCGGCTGACAGCGCTGGCCCGGCCTGGAAAACCGATCCTGTTGCAACGGCTGCGATTGTCAGCACCCAAGCACGAGGCGGAATCCGGAACGGTCGAGCCATGTGTTCTCCTTGTGAAGCGGAAGATTCGATACATTACTGTCGGCCCTATTGCGTCGCAACTAGGGCGGTGTCACGAAATCGTAGGAATTTGACGCCGGAATGCCACGTTTTCCGGCCTGTTTCTCGGAATTGCCGCCGCTTGCGGGTGTGCGCCTCCAATCCGCCCTCGCTTGCAACCTCGAACGTGATGCGCGAAACAATGCGGACCTGAAAAGGTCAGATGTGGTCAATTTAAACGGGGACGAAACATGGCGGGTACGGTCGAACAGAAGCTGGCGGCACAAGGTATCACCTTGCCCGAGCCCCGCGCCGCCATGGCGAACTATGTCGGCTTCGTCCGCACCGGAAACCTGCTGTTCGTCTCCGGCCAGGTGTGCGCCAATGCCGAAGGCAAGCTGATCGCCAAGGGCAAGCTCGGCGCCGGCGTCACCACCGAACAGGGCTATGCCGCCGCACAGGGTTGCGCGGTCAATCTGCTGGCGCAGATCAAGGCCGCGCTCGGGGATCTCGACAAGGTGGTGCGCGTGGTCCGGCTCGGCGGCTTCGTCAATTCGGCGCCGGATTATTTCGACGGGCCGAAGGTGCTCAACGGCGCGTCCGACCTGATGGTCACAGCCTTCGGCGACAAGGGTCGCCATGCCCGCACCACCGTCGGCGTCTCTTCCCTTCCCTCCGATGCGGCTGTCGAAGTCGACGGCGTGTTCGAGGTCTCCTGAAAGCAACGCGCGATGCGAGCGCCTGATTGGTTGACGGCACGGCCGGTCGCCCATCGCGGCCTGCATGACGCTGCGCGCGGCATCCTCGAGAACATGCCGGGCGCGGTGCAGGCGGCGATCGCGGGAAATTTCTCGATCGAGGTCGATATCCAGCTTTCCGCCGATGGCGAGGCGATGGTGCATCATGACAATGCGCTCGGCCGCCTCACCGAGGGCTCAGGCGCATTGCTCGGCAAGACCGCCGCCGAACTGAAGGCGGTCAAATTCAAGAATACGCCGGAACGGATGATGACGCTCAGCGATCTCTGCACGCTGGTCGCCGGCCGCGTGCCCCTGGTGATCGAGGTCAAAAGCCATTTTGACGGCGACCGCAGACTGGTGGGGCGGATGGCCGAGGTGCTCGCTACCTATTCCGGACCCGCAGTCGGTATGTCGTTCGACCCCGACCAGGTGCTGGCGCTGCGCGAGCTGATCCCCTTGCTTCCCCGCGGCATCGTGGCCGAGCGCGAATACACCGAGGACGAATGGCCGGAAGCGTCGGCGGCACAGCGCCGGGGCATGACCCATCTGCGCCACGCCTTCCGCACCCGGCCGCATTTCGTCGCCTATTGGGTCAACGAACTGCCAGCGGCCGCGCCCTGGATCGCCCGCAACATTTTCGGCCTGCCGCTGCTGACCTGGACCGTGCGCACGCCGGACCAGCGCGCCCGCGCCATCAGCTACGCCGACCAGATGATCTTTGAGGGATTTGTGCCCTGACGTCTTGGGCTCGAGGTTTCCCGCCGGGAACCTGATCCGCACTGCACGGCCTTGAAGTCGCGCGTGCAATGCACGATCTTTCCGGATGTTGGTCACCATCGCGATGGCTGATCGCAGTGTGGGACCGGTCCGAATTCTCGATGGCGTCATCCGAAATCACCCTCGAAGCCGTCCCCTCCGCCAGCGATATCCCGGCTGCGGAATGGGACGCCTGCGCCAATCCGAAGGGCGATCCGAACAGCCTCGAAAACCTCGACACGCTGGCTTCACCCGGCGCGTCAGGTGATTCGTGCCTCGATTCAAGAGTTGGCTATAACCCCTTCGTCTCGCACGCTTTTTTTGTCGCTGCCGAAGCCTCCGGCTCGGCCTGCGCCCGCACGGGGTGGGGTCCGCGGCATCTCCTCGCCCGGCTCGATGGCGGCATCGCCGGCATCGTACCCTGCTATCTGAAATCGCACTCGCAAGGCGAATACGTCTTCGACCGCGGCTGGGCGGATGCCTATGAGCGCGCCGGTGGCCGCTATTATCCAAAACTGCAGGCCTCGGTGCCGTTTACGCCCGCCACCGGCCCGCGTCTGCTGATCCGCGGCGACGTCGACCACGAGCGGATCGGGACGGCGCTGGCAAGCGGGCTGATGGCGCTGTGCAACGCCACCAACGCCTCTTCCGTGCACGTAACGTTTGCCCGCGAGGCGGAAGCAAAGTTTCTCGGCGCCCAGGGATTCCTGCAGCGTACCGACCAGCAGTTCCACTGGCACAATGACGGCTACAAGACCTTTGACGACTTCCTGGGATCGCTGAACTCCCGTCACCGCAAGGCGATCAAGCGGGAGCGGCGCGAGGCCGTCTCCGCCGGCATCACCATCCACCGCCTGACCGGCAGTGACATCACCGAGGAGGCCTGGGACGCCTTCTTTGCGTTCTACATGGAGACCGGCTCGCGCAAATGGGGCCGGCCCTACCTCACGCGAAAATTCTTCTCGCTGATCGGCGAGAGCATGAGCCGGGACGTGATGCTGGTGATGGCGCGGCGGGGCGGCCGCTGGATCGCCGGCGCCATCAATTTCATCGGCGGGGACACCCTATTCGGCCGCAATTGGGGCGCGGTCGAACATCATCCGTTCCTGCATTTCGAGGTCTGCTATTATCAGGCCATCGAGTTTGCGATCGAGCGCGGCCTGAAAACGGTGGAAGCCGGCGCGCAGGGCGAGCACAAGCTGGCGCGCGGATATCTGCCGCAGACGACTTATTCGGCGCATTACATCGCCGATCCCGATTTGCGCCGGGCGATCGCGGACTATTTGAAGCGCGAACGCGCTTACGTCGCCGAGGTCGGGAGGGAACTCACCGAGGCCGGGCCGTTCCGCAAGGCCGCCGACGAGGCTTGACCTTTACAATATCGATCCGAGAATGAGAGCAAACCGAGGGAACCACCATGTCCGCCGCCTATGACACCAACAACATCTTCGCAAAGATCCTGCGCGGCGAATTTCCCTGCCACAAGGTCTATGAGGACGAGCATGTGTTCGCCTTCCTCGACATCATGCCGCGTTCGCCTGGCCATACGCTGGTGGTCCCGAAGGCGCCTGCCCGCAACATCCTCGACATCACGCCCGACGACTACGCCCATGTCGCCCGCGGCGCCCATAAGATCGCCGCCGCCGCGATGAAGGCCTTCAAGGCCGACGGCATCACCATCCAGCAGTTCAACGAACCCGCCGGCGGACAGGTCGTCTTCCACCTCCACATGCACGTGCTGCCACGCCACGAGGGCGTCGCGATGCTGCCGCCGGCGAGCCGCAAGGAAGACGTCAAGGTGCTGGAAGACAACGCGACCAAGCTGATCGCGGCGTTGGGGTAGCGGAGCTGCAAGAGCGTGCCGGGTCCCATGAACCCAACGGCCCGCGCTCACTGCACCCGCGTATCAAGTCTCATTAGACCATCCGAAGTAAAGAGTTGTAGCCGGGAGCCGCTTGCGACAACGGAAAAGCATGCCTCGCGCGTGTTGGGCTCGTTCAGCGTTCGACAGAGGCGATCGCCGTCGACGCGCCATGAACCCGTGAACCGTTCCCGCTGCTCGGCGCCCGCCAGGATCGAAAGCGTCCCATCGGCACGCAGTTGCCATAGATACGGGCCGCCGTTCAGCATCTCGCCGACCGAAAAAGTCGCCCCGGTCAGTTTCGCCTTGATTTCCTCGCCTGCGAGACGATCGCCCGCCGCGTGAGCCAGACTGACATCCGGCCCGACATCCCTGTCGCCTGCCGCCGACAGAATGAGCCACAGCAGCCGCGCAAGTTGCGGGGTCGTCGGTTCGGGCTTGCGCTGGCCCGGTAGCGGCCCGACCGCGACATCGCTGTTGACGCGATGAACGATGACGAGATCGTAGGCCGGGATCACGAAGGCATACTGCCCTTCAGCACCCATGGCGGCGAAGGTGCCGGCCGGGACCCTGACCATCGGTGCGCCGTTGTTATCGGGAAATCTGATCCACCACAGATATCCGTAGCCGTACCCCCGCCCCTGGTCGGGAAATGCATCGGAATAGGACTGCGTACTTTCGCGAACCCATGCGCTCGGAATGATCTGCCGGCCGTTCCACCGTCCCTCGTGCAGATAGAGCAGCGCAAACCGGGCCAGGTCGCGCGCGCTCATGCGGATGGGATAGGCGGGATGCTCGGAGGGCTTGCCCCTGAAATATTCGCCGTCGCCCGGCTGATAGTCCTGCATCCCGATCGGCCGCGCGATCCGGCCCTGCAAGGCTGTGAAGATCGAGTCTCCCGTGGCGCGCTCATAGATCGTCCCGAGTGCGTTGAAATCCCAGTTGTTGTAGTACCAGAAGGTTCCGGGTGGATGACTGCCGCGCGCGGGGCGTCGTCGGGCCATGCCCGGCGTTTCGTACAGCGCCGCGTGGTAGATGCCCGACCGCGACTTCAGGAGATCGCCGACGGTCGCAGTTTTTTCGGTCGGGGTCAGGCCCGGCGTGTTGTCGTCGATGCCGAGGCTTTCCATGGTCGCGCCGAGATCGATCTTGTGTTCGTCGACGGCAATACCGATCAGCGCGCTAAGCAGGCTCTTGCGGATCGAATGTAGGTTGGACTTGATCGCAACGTCGCCCCATTGGGCAACAACGAGGCCGTGCTGAACGATCATCACAGCGGCTGACGGCGCGATCTGCTGCGACCAGGATTTTGCCTCCGCCAGTTTTTCGGCCGACCAACCCGCAGCCTCCGGCGTCGTCGACTCAAAGGCCGCGCCGGGATAATGCTCCACGATCGCAGGCGAATCCGCTCGCACCGCCGCACCTGCGGCGAGGCCGAATAGCATGACCGCGGTGAAAAGCCTCAGGCCCGTCCGCTTCATGGAGAATCACTCCGTCTCGAAATCCCCTGCCTGCGGCGGCGCCAGTGGGGTGAACTCGCAGCGATCTGGCTTGAGGTCGATCAGCGGCGTCTCGTCGAGGCAATCGAGGCCGCGCACCAGCACGACGTTGCCTTCGACGCCGACCAGCTTGACGATCGAGGTGCCGATCGGATTGGGCCGCACCGGCGTACGCAGCGAGAATGCGCCGCGCGTATTGCCGTTGTTCTTCGGGCTTTGCAGTACGAGGTCCCGTCGCGACTGGTGCAGCCAGTAGATCACTTCGAGATTGGAATAGAAGTCGACGCCCTTGATCGCAGGCACCCAGGGCTCGAAAATCTCCAGCCGGCAGACCGGGCCGTCGTGACGGCCCTGCCGCGGGGTTTCCAGCCGCGATTTCCAGGGCGTGCGGATGCGCCCGATGAAGACAAGGCCGGCGTCGCGCGCCGGTGGCATATCGACGGCGAGTTCGCCTTCGCGGATTTCACTTTCCCGAACCATATTTTAATCCAGTGAGATGTTGAGCGCCTTGATCACGCCCGCCCAGCGCGCGCGATCGGTTGAGATGAACTGGTCAATCTCGGCCTGGCTGCGCGGACGCAGCGGCGGAAAGCCGACCTTCTCCAGCGAAGCGCGGAACGCATCGTCGGCCAGCGCCTTGTCGAGGCTGGCGGTGATTTTTCGCGCGATATCGTCAGGCAGTTTTGACGATGCTGAAACGCCGTACCAGACGCTGACGCCGTAGTCGGGATAGCCGCTCTCGGCCATGGTCGGCACGTCGGGCAGATCCGGAATGCGTTGCGCGGAACTCACCGCGAGCGCCCGCAGCAACCCGCCCTTCACCGGCGGCAGCGCGGTGCCGAGCGTGTCGAACATCAACTGGATATTGCCCGATATCAGATCGGTCAGCGCAGGGCCCGCGCCCTTGTAGGCGACATGAACCATGTCGACGCCGGCCATCTGCTTGAACATCTCGCCGGCGAGATGAATGGTGCCGCCGGTGCCGGCCGATCCGAAATTGAGCTTGCCGGGATTCTGCTTGGCGTAAGCCACGAACTCCGCCACCGTCTTGGCCGGCACGGAAGGATGAACCTCCATGACAACAGGCAGATCGGTGATCAGCGCCAGCATCCGGAAATCCCGCTGCGGATCATAGGGCAGCTTTTTGTACAGCATCGGATTGAGCACGAAGATCGATGCCGCCGTAAAGAACAGCGTGTAGCCATCGGGCTCGGCCCGCGCCGCGGCCTCGGCGCCGATCGCGCCCTGCGCGCCGGCCTTGTTCTCGATCACCACCGGCTGCTTCAGGTCGCGGCTGAGATATTCGCCGACCATGCGCCCGAGCACGTCGGTCGGACCGCCCGCCGCATAGGGCACGATCAGCTTGATCGCACGGGTCGGATATTCGGCTGCCTGCCCTTGCGGCGCGGCTGCAACCAAACCAAAGGCCATAGCCGCCACTGCGCGCCAATTCATGCCGTTCCCCTTGCCGTTTCTGAGTTGAAGGGACACTACCGGATTATGCAGCGGCTGCAATCAACCGAGCCACCATTTTCCCGCCACCATTGCGACCTCGCCCGAAACGACGCCGGCGAAGATCGAGCGCCGCGTCAGCATGAACACCGCAAAGCCCGCGGCGACCGCGCCATAACGCAGCCAGTCCGGCACGCTCGCGAGCGCGCCCGGCGGCTGCACCAGGATCTGCGCGATGACGCCGGCGAGGATCGCGGTCGCCACCGCCCTCACCCAGATCAGCGCTTCCGAGCCCTCGTCGACGCCGCCGCCGAGCCACAGCCCGAGCATGCGCCAGACCTCGTTGGGCAGGAAACCCGCGATGACAAGCACCAGCAGCGCGTGAGGGTCACCCAGAAAGTTTGCGAGCCAATCGTTCATGCGCGCGCCCGCCACCAGTGCGCGCCGTAAGCGATCGTGCCGGCCGATATGCCAGAGATCAGGATGTCGACGCCGGTCTGCAGCGTCGCGACAAGCGGATACAGCGCGAGCCCAAGCACCAGCGCCAGCACGTCCGATAGCTGGCGGCAGTTGCGCGCGGTCGAGAGCAGGAACGCCAGCGGCGTCAGCATCAGGATCGCGGCGGCGAACAGCGCCGGCAGATTGGCGGCCAGGCCGTAGCCAAGCGCGGTCGCGACCAGACAGACGGAAAGCAGGCCGCAGCCGAGCCCGTGCGTGAATGCGATGCGCCGCGCGCGCGGCACCAGCGGCAACAGCCGATAGCACTCGACCCACAGCGTAACCGCGATGAAATGCGCCGCGAGCACCAGATGACGGCGCTTGGTCCCGGGCATGCGCATCAAGGGCAGCACCGACACCACCATCGGAAACAACCTGATCGCACTGACGGCGACCGCAACCGCCGCCTGCACCACGGTCGCCCCGGAGCCCAGCGTCGTAATCAGGATGATCTGCGCCGGCCCCGCCCAGACCAGAACCGTGCTGCCGAGCACCCAGCCCAGGCTGAAATGGCTGTCATGGGCCAGCGCGCCGATGCCGAGATAGGTCGCAAACAGCACCAGCGTCAGCACGGTGGTGACGACCGAGCGCATGCCCCAAGCGAAGGCGCGCAACGGGCTTTGCCATGTCACAGAGTCGAGCGGAGGGAGCGCCACGTATAGCCGGCCGGGGGTGAATCCTGTCGGGCATAACGGCGGTGAAACAAGGCGGCGTCAAGCGAGGCCCGCCTCAGGGCTGGCATGCAGCCGCCGGTCCGTGGCCCTACGACGCCGCCATCTGCCTGACGGCGTCATCGTAATTGCCGAGCACACGTTCCTCCAGATCGGTATCGCAATATTCGACCACCTCGGCGATCTTGTCGCCGCGAAACTTGAATACGAAGCAATACTCATTGTTGTAGCGCTGGCCGCGCTTGGTCTGCACGTCGCCGCGCACTTCGGCCACGACGAAATCGCCCTCGGCGACCAGATTGATGGCGTGCGCCCGATACTCGGTCGCGAACAGCGCAAACAGCGGTTTCAGCAGCTTGGTGCGAACCTCTTCCTGACCAGAAAAGCGTTTCGACCAGCTGCTGTGGCCCGGAAAGCGCCAGACATAGTCGGGGTGCACGGACGCGCCGAACACGCTGCGATCGCCGGTCTCCAGCGCCTGATAAATGCGCCGGATGGTGTCCTTGTTCTCGATGGTTCCCATTTGAAGTCTCCGTTGCGGGTGCAACTGACATGCCCGAGACGCGGTCTATTCGTCCAATCGATCGATCATATAGTCGCCATTCACCCGGTGAATTTCGGCAAGGCTAGACGGCGCCTTCGAGTTTCGGCGCAGCAACGCCGGACAGGAATGACGCCAGGTACATCTTGCCGAGGATGTGCCGGGTCCCGACCGCACCGCGTATGAGCCGTCCTTCGTCGATCGCAAGGCG
This sequence comes from Bradyrhizobium sp. AUGA SZCCT0176, assembly GCF_018130145.1. Lineage (GTDB taxonomy): Bacteria > Pseudomonadota > Alphaproteobacteria > Rhizobiales > Xanthobacteraceae > Bradyrhizobium. The sequence continues at coordinate 52,577 of NZ_JAFCMB010000015.1, forward strand.
GAACTGCTCGGGAGTTGGGGCGGAAAGATCGGTGTCGTCCTTCGCCCATGACGCCGCGGCCGACGCGCTAAACATGACGCCCGCATAAAAAAGGCAGGTGAGCGCGCGGACCGACGCCAGCCGGGAAAGAAGCGCCTCGTCAGGCGCGCGGCCGAACCAGGCCGTGAGCAGCACATCTTCCAACTCCTGGGAACGCGCGAACTGATTGAGCACGATCGCCGCATCGACCAGGGGATCGTTGCGACAGGCTGATTCCCAGTCGATCAGCCAGAGCCGTTCGCCGTCGAACAGGATGTTGTTCGGAGTGGGATCGTTGTGGCTGGAGACCAGCCTGGACGCGCCTGCGTCGTAGGCTTCCCGGAGCAGTTCGAGACGCTCCACATGCGCATCAAGCACGCCGGCGGCAAACAGGCCGGTCCGCCGCACATGCGCAAACAGGCGCGCGACGATGTCGCCATAGTTGACGTAATAAGGGAAGACCGCAGTGGCCTGCACCCGCGAGAACAGCTCTCCCAGCGCCTGCGCCAGCGCGGGCGGCCCGCCCGGATAGGTTTTCAGCGGTTGGTGCTCGATGAAGTCGATCACCACGATACGGGCCGCCTCGTCGAGATAGCGGATGGCAGGAGCAATCCCCGCCTCCGTCGCGATGCGCATCGAGACATATTGGTGCGGATTGCGCAGCGGGCTTGGCTCGCCCTCGATCCGCAGCAAATAGCGCCGTTGGCCTACTTCGACACGATAGACCGATGCCGTCGTCGCCCCACCTGTCATCGCCGTGATCGCGCCGACCGGAGCCGAGCCAAAGGCGGCAGCGAGCGCTGAGCGCGCGGTCTCGCGATGGGCTATTGAGAACACGTCGAAGCCGTCTTTGCGCATGAATGTACCTTACTGCGCGCCAAGGCGGTCGGTCACCCCGGCACGCCCTTGTTTCGCAGCACGAAGCACGCCCCGCCGGCTCGGCGGATGCGGTTGCAGAGATCATCGGCCGCAGGCCGCGTGTCCGCGCCAATCCGCACCTGGTAGAACAGGCTGCTGCCGCGGGTGCGCAGCCGCGCGCTGAGCAGGCTCGGGTCCTGGTCGCCGATCACAGCATTGAGTCGCTTCATCGCGCGCGCATACATGGCCAGCGCCTTGTCGCGGTTGAAGCCGGCGGCGAGCTGCACACCCCACAATTTCGCGGCAGAGAGCGTGATGCGCTGTTCGAGGCCCGTCACGAAGGGATTGGGCGCGCGCTTGAGCAAGGCCATCAGTTCGCGGCAACTGGAGGCTGGTGCGGCTTCCGGCATCTTGCCGTTCCGTCCCGCCGTCGCCCACTCCTCGACCGTTGAGCCGGTGATGGCGACGACATAGTTGCGGGTTTCCTGCGGCATGTATCCCGTGCCGGCGAGCCATTCCTGCACCCGCCTCGGGCCGGCATTATAGGCCGCCGCAGCTAAGCCGAGATTGCCGAACTGATCGCGCAACTCGCTGAGGAACTCGGCGGATTTCGGCAATGCCTGCACGGGATCGAAGGGATCGAGCAGCCGCCGCTCGTTCGCGGTTCCCGGCATGAACTGCGCAATGCCCTGCGCGCGCTGGCCGCTCCTGGTCATCGGCCCCACCGCATCGGATTGAAAGCGACTCTCCTGCCAGATCACGCGCGCGAAGAATTCCAGCGGCAGGTTTGCCGCCCTCGCCGCCGATTCCACCATCAGGCACAGCGCCTCGCGCGTATCGCTCTCGCGCGCGGTCTCCTTGGGCTTCTCTGGAGCTGCCGCGTCCGGCTGTTTCGCAGGTTCCTCGATGCCCGGCCGCGCGGGGTCGGTCGGCGCGGATGTCGCGTCCTGGGCGATAGCCTGCGCAAGCGACGCCAACATCGCCAGCAAGCTCAACCCGGCGCGGAGACCCTGACCTGTTCGCATTGCCGTCTGATTTCCATCGAAGGTACTTAATAGCGGCCCGGCGCTGTCGGTTCCAGAGCGCGGCGTAACCATGTTTGGGCCACGTAAAGCCCTGAATCGCCGCCATCGCGGCCGATGTTGGTTTACGTTAACGCCGCTTTTTGCCGGCCAAAGCCTTTCGCGGCCGATAAAGCGGCGTAAAAGTCTTCCTTTGACTGGGAGATATCGATGCAGGACCGACGCGAGAACGCGCGCGACAAGGTGATTTACGGCGGCGTCGCGGAAATCGGCGAGAACGGCGCGAGCCGTGAATGCATCGTTCGCAACATCTCCGACAAGGGCGCCAGCGTCGAATTCAGCAATACCGCCGGCCTTCTGAGGGAACAGATCTCGCCGAGGGAACAGATCTCGCTTCGCATCGCACGTAAAGGCCGCTCCTTCCTCGCCAAGGTGGTGTGGTGGCGCGATAATTTCGTCGGCCTTGCCTTCAGTGGCGAAACTCCGGCCGCGCCCGTCTCCGATCTGGAGGAGCGGCTGCGCAAGAGCGAAATCAAGAAGCGGCAGCTTCAGCGCCGGATCAACGAGCTGCTCGGAGAACGCTGACCGCTGGACGTCGCCTTGCGCGCCTGTCCTGCCTCACTCCGCGGCGAGCTTTGCCGCCGGCGGCGGCGACCATCCAACGACGCGATTGCGCCCCTGATCTTTGGCCTGGTACAGCGCCTGATCGGCCGCCTTCAGTAAGGCCTCAAATCCCGGCATACTCACGGTCGCGGCCGCAAAGCCGATACTGGCCGTGACCCTGAAATGGACCTCGTCAGCCTTCAAGGTGCTGGCGGCGACGGCCTTGCAAATCCGGTCCGCCACGATCCGCGCCTGATAGAGATCGGTCTCCGGCAACAGCATCGCGAATTCCTCGCCCCCGAGCCGGCCGACGATATCGGACGAGCGTTTGCCCTCCAGGCAGGCATTGGCGACCGCGATCAGCGCATCATCACCGATCGCGTGGCCGTAGCGGTCGTTCACCGATTTGAAGTGATCGACGTCGATCATCAGTACGGAGAGCGGCCGGTAGTAGCGCTGAAACCGGCTCCATTCCGCCGCAGCGAGCGCCATGAAATGGCGGCGGTTGTACAGCCCCGTCATGGAATCGATCGTCGCCAACTCTTCCATCTGCCGGGCGTTGTGAACCAGATCGGTGACATCGCAATAGGTGATCATCCGGCCGCCGTTCTTCAGGACCGAGCAACGCGCCCGAATGTGCCGGCCGTCGGTGCTTTGCAAATCCCGCAACGGCTCGTTGCCCGCCCGGACAGCGGCGACCCGGCCGGCGCGGAAAGCGTCCAGTTCTTCCGGCGTCAAACCGCGATCAGGTGCCAGCGACGAATTCGCGAGCAGCGATGCATAGGAGGGACGGCGCGCAGCCTGCTCATCGGTGACGCTCCAGTATTGTTGCATCTTGCGGTTGACGAACTGCGCATTGAGATCGCTGTCGAGCAGCACGACGCCTTCCGATAAATTGTCGAGGGCGCCGCGCAAGACTTCCAGTTCGTCCATGTGACGGACAATGTCGGTCACGTAGGTGTAGCTGATCATCCGCCCGCCATTCGGCAGGTTGGCGCATTGCATCCGGACGACGTCACCATTGGTGCGGCGCAGATCGAGCGGCGTGGTGTCGCCTTCCCTGACCAGGCGAACGCGGTTGGCGACGTAAGCGTCGATCTCGGCAGGCGCAATCTCGTAAGCCCTGGTGTCGCGGCCGTGATACATCAGCGCCACGAAAGCCGGATTGCGGTCGGCGACCTCGTCCGGCAAAGCCCACATGCGGCGGAAGGCGCGGTTGATGAATTGGGATTTCAGGTTGGCGTCGAGCAACAAAACGCCGACATCGACCACGTCGAGCGCGGCACGGAGCGCCAGCATCTGGCCACGCATGATCTGATCGGCGCCCTTCGCTTCCTCGGGACCGGCCTGGGCGGCTTCTGCCTTGACGTCTGCCGCCGTCTCGAACACGAGGCCGATCTGTTTCTCCGACTGCCACGACCGCTTGCACGGCTGCGGATCGCCTTCACCCGGAATCATCAGATGGAAGTGCTGGGGAATGCCGAGCACGCTCTCCACCTCGATCACGGCGCCGGTGTCGGATATCCGGCGGACGGTGCAGTCGATGGTGGACTGGCCATAATTGGAGATGATCTTGCCGGCCAGGAAGGTCCGGCCTCGAGGCATCGGTCTTTGTTCGGACATGACAGCGTTTTCCAGTTTTGCCTGGTCCGATTAAACGGGCGCATGGTCTAAACTGGCTTAACCTGATGGTTCCGACCGCGCTCCTGCGGACGCCGGCTTCATCCCAATGCTAACGACCGGTTAACGGACCGGCGATTGAAGCCGGCAATCGCCCAGCAAAAAGCCGGCGGTCTTTCGACGCGCCGGCTTCGTCAATGCGTAAAATCCTGGCCGCTCAGACCTTGACCAGCGGCCCCCGCGAGGCCGGCCCATTGGAGCCGCCCCCGCCATTGGGACCGGATTTCGGCTTCCGCGGCGTGGCGCGCTTGCGCGCACCGGGCAGCTTCTCCGGCTTCGGCGTCACCGGTCCTTCGACGAACTCGAAGCCGATCTTGTCCCTGCCTTCCGCCTCGTCCTTGATCAGCACGACGCGGACATGGCCGCCACCCTTCAGCCGGCCGAACAGCACTTCATCGGCCAACGGCTTCTTGATGTGCTCCTGGATGACGCGCGCCATCGGACGCGCGCCCATCTGCTCGTCGTAACCATGTTCGATCAGCCAGGCCTTGGCGGGCTCCGACAATTCGATGGTGACGTCGCGATCGGCCAGCTGCGCCTCGAGCTGGAGCACGAACTTCTCGACCACCATGCCGATGACATCGGCATTGAGATGGGCGAACGAGACGATGGCATCGAGGCGGTTGCGGAATTCCGGCGCGAACTGCCGGTTGATCGCTTCGTGGTCGTCGCCTTCCCGCTTGCTGCGCGTGAAACCGAAAGCCTGGCGCGCGAGGTCGGCCGCACCCGCGTTGGTGGTCATGATCAGGATCACGTTGCGGAAATTGACCTGCTTGCCGTTGTGATCGGTGAGCCGGCCATGATCCATGATCTGAAGCAGCACGTTGTAGAGATCCGGATGCGCCTTCTCGATTTCGTCAAGCAGCACCACGCAATGCGGATGCTGGTCCACGCCGTCGGTGAGCAGGCCGCCCTGGTCGAAGCCGACATAGCCCGGAGGCGCGCCGATCAGGCGCGAAACCGTGTGCCGCTCCATATATTCGGACATGTCGAAGCGGATCAGCTCGACGCCGAGCGACGCCGCCAGCTGTTTTGCCACTTCGGTCTTGCCGACGCCGGTCGGGCCGGAGAACAGGTAGGAGCCGATCGGCTTTTCCGGCTCGCGCAGGCCGGCACGCGCCAGCTTGATCGACGCCGACAGCGCGTCGATCGCCTTGTCCTGGCCGAACACCACGCGTTTCAGGGTCTGCTCGAGATGCTTGAGCACCTCGGCATCGTCCTTCGATACGCTCTTGGGCGGAATCCGCGCCATGGTCGCGATCGTGGTCTCGATCTCCTTGATGCCGATGGTCTTCTTGCGTTTGTTCTCAGCCACCAGCATCTGCGCCGCGCCCGACTCGTCGATCACGTCGATCGCCTTGTCCGGCAGCTTGCGGTCGTGGATGTAGCGCGACGACAATTGCACCGCGGCCTCGATCGCCTCGTTGGTGTATTTCAGCCGGTGGTAATCCTCGAAATAGGGTTTCAGGCCCTTGAGGATCGCGATGGCGTCTTCCACCGTCGGCTCGTTGACGTCGATCTTCTGGAACCGGCGCACCAGCGCGCGATCCTTTTCGAAATGCTGGCGATATTCCTTGTAGGTGGTCGAGCCCATGCAGCGGATTGTGCCCGATGCCAGCGCCGGCTTGAGCAGGTTGGATGCATCCATCGCGCCGCCGGAGGTGGCGCCGGCGCCGATCACGGTGTGGATCTCGTCGATGAACAGGATCGCGTTTGGATGCGCCTCCAGTTCCTTCAAAACCTGTTTGAGCCGCTCCTCAAAATCGCCGCGATAGCGCGTGCCCGCGAGCAGCGTACCCATGTCGAGCGAGAACACGGTCGCCGCGGCCAGCACTTCCGGCACTTCCGAGTCGACGATGCGCTTGGCAAGGCCTTCGGCGATCGCGGTCTTGCCGACGCCGGCTTCGCCGACGAACAGCGGATTGTTCTTCTGGCGGCGGCACAGCACCTGGATCGCCCGGTTGATTTCGGAATTGCGTCCGATGACGGGATCGATCTTGCCGTCGCGCGCCTTCTTGTTGAGGTTGACGCAGTAGGTATCGAGCGCCTCGCCCTTTTTCTTGGCGTCCTCGTTGCCCTTGGTCTCGGTTTCCTCGTCGACGCCGCGAACCGGACGCGCTTCGGAAACGCCGGGACGCTTGGCAATGCCATGGCTGATGTAATTGACCGCGTCGTACCGCGTCATGTCCTGCTCCTGCAGGAAATAGGCGGCGTGGCTTTCGCGCTCCGCGAAGATCGCGATCAGTACGTTGGCGCCGGTCACTTCTTCGCGACCGGACGACTGGACGTGAATCACCGCGCGCTGGATCACGCGCTGGAAACCGGCGGTCGGCTTGGCGTCGTCGGCTCCGTCCGTCACCAGATTTTCGAATTCGGTCTCAAGATAATTGACGAGGCTGGTGCGCAGCTTGTCGAGATCGACGCTGCAGGCACGCATGACCGCGGCTGCATCCGAGTCATCGATCAGCGACAACAGCAGGTGTTCGAGCGTCGCGTATTGATGATGCCGCTCGTTTGCAATCGCCAGCGCACGATGCAGGGATTGTTCAAGGCTTTGGGAAAAAGTTGGCATTCGCGTCCTCTGTGGCCCCCGGTCATCATGATCGCCATTACCCGGTCAGGCAACAACAACCTTCGTCATCCCGTGTCATATAGTTACGCACGATCGTGGCGAAAGACAGGTTCCGTGAACAGTGGTTTTTCTCTAAACTTTCGCACCACCGCGACACGAGAACCAACCCGAAAAACTACTGGGTTGCCGCCTGCTTCCTCCAGGGCGGAACAATGCAAGACCTGTTCCTTTTAGCCGGTCGCCTTTTAGCCGGTCGGGGCTGGTGCAGCGGCTATTTCTTTTCCATCACGCATTGCAGGGGATGCTGATGCTTGCGTGCAAAATCCATCACCTGCGTCACTTTGGTCTCGGCGATTTCGTAAGTGAACACGCCGCACTCACCGATACCGTGGTGATGGACATGAAGCATGATCTTGGTGGCGGCTTCCGCGTCCTTCTGGAAGAACTTCTCCAGCACATGAACCACGAACTCCATCGGCGTGTAATCGTCGTTCAGGATCAGGACACGATAGAGATTCGGACGCTTGGTCTTCGGCTTGACCTTGGTGATGACCGAGGTCGACGGACCGTTCGTCCCTGCATTGCGGTTTTCGTCATTGCTCATCCGGGGAGCAGAGACGGCTGTCGCGGCCGGCGCGGACGAATAGGCTTTGGAGTTCAACTGCAACATGGCTCAGGCGTTCGACATTCCCATGGGAAACCGGACAGCGCATCGTCGCACGCTCGCGAAGGCCCCAAGACGACCACCACAAGGCACCCAGCAACGCTTTCCAGATCGCCGCTCCCGGTCCGATCCAGCGGCGGATCGGCTATTGGAATATGGGTCCAGTTGCAGACCACCGCAAGCGCATCAACGCTGCCCTGCCGCGCCCGCAACCGGCCCGAATCCCGGGTCCGGCAATCCAGGCAAGGTTAATCGTTTCCGTCGGATTTGACAAAGGAAGGCCCCTGCCTGTTTAGCGGTCCTTGAGCATAGGAGGCAGTTCTGGCCACCGGTTTGCCGATACATGGGCTTTGACCCGTTTTTGCGGGAACCAGTTTACCACCTGTTTAGCTGCCCAGGCCGAAATACCGCTAGAAACCACTATTTCGGTGAGAGCCATGCTCAATACAGCCATTTTCAGTCGGGTTCGTAAGGCCGCCGGGCGTTTTGCCAAGGCCGATCAGGGCAACATCGCGGTTCTGTTTGCCATCGCCGCCGTGCCGATCATCAGCTTCGTCGGCGCCGCGATCGACTATACCCGTGCCAACAGCGCCCGGTCGTCGATGCAGGCTGCCCTCGATTCCACCGCCCTGATGGTGGCGAAAGACCTGGCGGACGGAACCATCAAGGCCTCGGATATCAACACCAAGGCGCAGGACTATTTCAAGGCGCTCTACACCAACACCGATGCCAGGGAGGTGACGGTCACGGCGGAATATACCGCCAACACCGGCAAGGGCTCGACCATCAAGATCAATGGCTCCGGCAACGTGCCGACAGAGTTCATGAAGGTCGCCGGCTTCCCGAAACTTGGCTTCGACACCAGTTCAACCTCGCTCTGGGGCAACGTCCGCATGCGGGTGGCGCTTGCGCTCGACGTCACCGGATCGATGAAGGACGCCGGCAAGATGGCCGCGATGCAGCCGGCCGCCAAAGCCCTGATCGACCAGATCGGCGCCCTCGCGAAAAATACCGGCGACGTCTACATCTCGCTGATCCCCTTCGCCAAGGACGTCAACGTCGGCGCCAGCAACTCCGAACAGTCGTGGATCGAGTGGAGCGAGTGGGAGGCTGCGAACGGCAAGTGCAGCGGCAAGAACTCCGGGAACTACCCTACAAAAAGCTCCTGTGAATCGGCCGGCAGGACCTGGACGGCGAAGAACCACGATAACTGGAACGGCTGCGTGACCGACCGCGATCAGGACTACGATACCAAGAACACGACGCCGACCTCCGATTATCAAACCAAGTTCTACGCCGAGCAATACGATGCGTGCCCAGCGGCGTTGATGCCACTCACCACCGACTTCGCCGCGCTCAAGACCAAGATTGATGCGCTTGTTCCGAACGGCGGCACCAATCAGCCGATCGGCTTCGCCTGGGGATGGCAGTCGCTCACCCAGGGCGCGCCGCTCAATGCACCGGCCGAAGATGCCAATTATACCTACAAGAAGGTGCTGATCGTGATGTCCGACGGTTTGAACACCCAGGATCGCTGGCCGTCATACGGCAACGGCCAAGTCCAATTCGATGGCGCCATCGACGCCCGCCAGAAAATCCAGTGCGACAACATCAAGGCTAACGGCGTCATCATCTACACGATGCATGTCAACACCGACAGCAAAGTTCCGACCTCCGCCATTCTGGCATATTGCGCGAGCGGCGCCGACAAGTTCTCTACCGTGACCTCCTCGAGCGAGATTGCGACAGCCTTCACCGCAATCGGCACGTCGCTCTCCAAACTGCGCGTCGCGAAATAACCGCCACCGCAACCGGCAGGACAACAACGCAAAACGAAAAAAGCCCGGCCGTAACGGCCGGGCTTTTTGTTTTGGAAGGTTTGGCGCAGCGCTTAAAGCGTTTTCGAGCGAAGTGGATACCGGTTCGCGTAAAGAAAACGCGTCAAACAAAGAGTTTAGTGCGTGGCGGGAGCGAACTTCGCGACCAGGCCTTCGTAGGGCTTGAAGGTCTGCTTGGCCAGATCGGTATAGAGGCCGGCAATCTTCTGCGTCTCGGCGACAAAGGTCTCGTAGGACGAGCGGGCGAATTCGGTCTGGGCTTCGATCGCCTTGTCCACCGACTTCACGCCGGACAGCTTTTCAACAAACGACTTGGTGTCTTCGAACGACTTCTTGGCGTAGTCGCCATAAGCGGTCGCAATCGCCTGAACACCGCTCTGCAGGTTGCTCGCGGACGCGGCGACCGTTTCGAGATGCTCTTTTCCGTAGCTCTGAATGTCTTCAACCTTGACCATCTTGGAGTCCTTTCCCAGACTGAATGTAATTAATCGCCGGGAGGTCCCGGCTCCCTGACCACCCCTCCCTTATAGTGCAACGCACAATGCCTGTCAAGGAATCTTGTGCACCGCACAAATATCGACGATTAACGCCAAACACCGGAGTGTTACGCAACGGTTACTTAACCTTTTGGAAACTCGCGCCGCCTAACCTGATTCCCGGACGTGTTCGCCTTCCGATAGACAGATTGAAAGCTGTTTGTGAACAACACCTTAGCTAGAACAGCGACCTGATCGGCCAGCCGGGCCCCAATTGCAGCCTGGCTAAGCGCTTCGAACAGGGAAGCGTCACTGGGCCGATGGGCACAATTTCGCCTCACGAACCGGTGATCAAGACAGAAATTGGGACGGGGAAGTAAATGCTTCGTACAACTTTAGCTTCCTCGCGCATGTTGCGAGTTTGCGTTCTCGGGCTGGTCACTCTCACCACTGCAGTCATCTACACCAGCGACAGCGCAGAAGCCCGCCGCTACCGCCAACGCCACCATGCCCGGCACCACGCCGCCGTGGCGAGCTATAGCCCGCAATTCGCTTCCATCATCGTCGACGGCAATTCCGGCGCCACGCTCTCCTCCAACAATCCCGACGCCCTCCGTCGTCCGGCCTCGCTGACCAAGATCATGACGCTCTACCTGCTGTTCGAGCAGCTCGAGCGCGGCAAGCTGAAGCTGGATTCCGAACTGGAAGTGTCCTCGTATGCTTCCCAACAGGCGCCGACCAAACTCGGCCTGAAGCCCGGCCAGACCATCAAGGTCGAAGACGCCATCAAGGGACTGGTGACGCGCTCCGCCAATGACGCCTCGGTCGTGATCGCGGAAGCCATTGCCGGCGATGAAGATGAATTCGCCAAGCTGATGACGCGCAAGGCGCGCGCGCTCGGCATGACCAAGACGGTCTATCGCAACGCCAACGGCCTGCCGAACGACGAACAGCTCACGACCGCGCGCGATCAGGCAACGCTGGGCCGCGCGATCCAGGAACGCTTTCCGCGCTACTATCGCTACTTTGCGACCAGCGTATTCAACTATCGCGGCCAGGCGATCCGCAACCACAATCGCCTGCTCGGCAATGTCGAAGGCGTCGATGGCATCAAGACCGGCTACACCCGCGCGTCGGGCTTTAATCTTGTCAGCTCGATGCGGCGCGGCAACCGCCATCTGATCGGCGTGGTGCTTGGCGGCCGCAGCGGCGGATCGCGCGACGCCACCATGCGCACCCTGCTCGCGGAAAACCTCGACAAGGGTGCGACCATCCGCACCGCCGCCGCCATCACCGAACGCAATTCCGCTGAGGCCAGCGTCGAGGTGGCCGAAGTCGCCAGCACGCCGCGCCCGACCGAGGCGGTCCAGGCCAACAACGCCGCCACGGCCTCCGAGCCCAGCATGGCCGCAATGCAGGCGACGCGCAGCGTCGCCCCGGCCAAGCCCTCGCTGATGGCCGCAGCCGCAGCCGCCCTGCCGGCGCCGCAACCCAAACCCGAACAGTCCAAGTTCGCGGCGCAGGCCAAGCCCGAACCGGCCCCGCTGACCAGCGGTGTGATTCAGACCCAGGCGATATCGGCGATCCCCGGCTCGGCCGAGCCGATGAAGCCGGTCAAGGTCAAGACGGTTCAGGTCAAGGCCGGCGCGATGAAGCTGGCTTCCGCCGGCCCGTCCCAGCCTGTTGCCCCGCCGATCACCAGCGCGATTGCGCCCGTCCGCCCGGAAGTGGCGGAGACCTCCAGCGCCGTCGTGGCGCGGGCTGAGCCGAGATCTGAAGCCATCAAGCCTGAGGTGATCAGGCCCGAAATGGCCCGTGCCGAACTGCCGCCGCAGCCCGCCAATCACGGTACCGGGCATGGCGTACTCGGCGTGCTCCCCGCCTCCAGCGTGCCGTCTGCCCCCGTGCAGGCACTCGCCTATGTCCAGCCACAGACCGTCCAGCAGAACGGCGCCATCAAGCCCGCGGCCACCGTTACCCATACCGGCTGGATCATCCAGGTCGGCGCGCTGGAAAGCGAAAGCGAAGCCCGCACCCGCCTCGATCAGGCGCGCAATCAGGCCCGTGGCCTGCTCGGCAAGGCCGATTCCTTCACCGAGCCGGTCGTTGCCAAGGATAATCGCAAGCTGTTCCGCGCCCGCTTCGCCGGCCTCGAGCGCGATCAGGCCGAGGCGGTCTGCAAGACGCTGAAGCGCGCCGACATCTCCTGCATCACCGTTCGTAACTGACCTTCTCTCTCTTGTTCGCAAAGCCGGCGCCGCAAGCGCCGGCTTTGTTGTTTCCAGAGCACAGTTGCAGACGCCGTGCGGTCGCTGGCGGCAAATCGAACCTGCGCAAACTTCTCGTCAAGAATTTACGGTTAAGTTTTCCGGAATGAAGGATCGACCACGCCGGAAAATGGCGGGCGACACGGGGCATCAACCAGAGAATAGGGCAGCGGCAGCTCTCGGTTTGTAGCGTTTGGTAGCGTTTGCCGGAGTTAGCTGAGATGCGCGCGAAGCAGAGTATCCTTGGCCTCGTTTACACGGGCGGCGAGGTACGTCGAGCCCCCTTGATCGGGATGCAGTTTCTTCATCAGGGCGCGGTGCGCCCGGCTGATGTCGTCACGCCCCGCCCCCGGCTGCAGGCCAAGGATCTGATAGGCCTCCTCGTCCGTCATTTTGCCGCTCGGCGGCGCGCGGCGTTGCCCCCCTGCCGCGTCGCCCTGCGCGTTCTGACGCCAGGCGGGAAACCGGCGGTCCAGATAGCTTTCAAGTAACGCGACGCTTTCGGCGTCGAAGCCGGACATGATCGTCGTCAGCTGCGCCAGGTCGAACTCGTCGAGCGAGCGGCCGGCATAGGGCCCATCGACGATCTGGCCCGACAGGGCGCCGCTGTCGTGATCGAGGCTCATGTCGAGAAACTGCGATCGCACGCGCGAGGTCTGTCCGGGCGAGCGCTGCGTGCCGCCGCCGAATATCCCGCCGATATTGCTGAAGCCCGACGGGCCGAACGGCGACCAGCCGAGCAGTCCCGCTCCGAAGATGCCGAGCGGGATCGCCACCGCCAGTTCGCCCCTGAGCCCGGTGAAGGCCGCGACCGCCAGCGCGATGATGCCGCCGCCGATCTTGAGCAGCCGCGCAAGCACGACCGGATTGGCCGCACGAAACATCTGCAGCAGCAAATAAAGCAGGACAACGGCGACGACACCGGCAATCAGGGTTGGCATGGGCCCAATATAGTCGCCCCGGCGGCAAAAAGCATGGCGATCCGCACCTGAAGAGCCAAGCTGGCGATCATTTCATCTGGCCGATCAGCTTGGCCGCGCCGCTTCTGGTCTTCGACAGCCGCAGCAGCGCTTCGCGTCCGCCGGCGGCATAGGCCGCTGCAGCTCGCAACAGCTCGCGCAACTGGGCCGCGGCGCCGGGATCGAACCTGCACCATGCCCCGCCGGTGAGGCGCGCGATCTCACGGAACGCGTGCTCGGCCGCAACGTCGTGGCCTTCCTGGAACATGAACACGGGCACCTTGAGCAGGCCGAGTTCACCGGCCTTGGCGCAGAGGTCGTCGACCGACTCTTCCATGGCGTCGCCGACGAACACTACGGCGCGCACGGCGGAAGCGACCGCCTCGCGGCGGGCTTCCGAGAGCACCTTGCCGATCTGGGTATTGCCGCCCTGGCAATCGATCTTGGTCATCAATTTAGCGAGTTGCGCCGAGTCGGAGATCCATCCCGTCGCGCGGCATTCATTGAGGCCGCGGTAGTAGACCAGGCGAATGTCGAGGCTGCCGAGCGAAGCCGCTTCGCGAAACATATCGGCCTGCAGCGCGCAGGCCATGTCCCAGGTCGGTTGCCGGCTCATGGTGGCGTCGAGCGCGAACACCAGCCTGCCCTTTGCGCCGGTCCGGTGCGGCGACATGGCGCGAGCCTTGGCGACAAAGGCAGCGATGTCTTCGGCCGCCGAGGGCCGGGCTTCCGGCAACGGAGAGCTGCGCGATTGAGGTTTCTGCGCCGAGAAGACGTCGGCGGGAGATTTCGGTTTGGTGGGTTCGCCGGCCATGAGCGCTCGCAATTGCAGCAGGCTCTATGTGGGGCTGACTATAAAGGGCGTCAATGCACCCGGTCGTGATCCGCCGGGATCAGGCAGCGGAAGCGTTAACAGCGGAGCCGTTAGTTGGTCGCCGACTTGATGGTCGGTGGGTTGCTGGCCAGCGGCACCGGCCCCGGATTGCTCACGAGCGGATCCGGCACCTTGGTCGGCACCGGCTTCAGCACACTGCTGTCGCTGTTATCAGCGATGAACTTGTCGAGCATCGTCTGGATCGACGACTTTGCCGCATCGGGCCCGGTATCGCGCATATCGTTGTGCTGGTAGCCGGTGTTCACGACTGTAATACCGGCCTTCTCGCACTGGTCGTCATCCGGCACGACGCCCGGATCCGGCTTGAACTGCGTGTCCTTCGAGCGGAACGACAGGATCTTGAACTTGCCGTCGGTCAGGAACGGCACGCGCAGATTGTCCAGCGTCACCACCTTCTTGATCTCGTCGGGATATTGCTTGGCGAAATACATCGAGATATCGCCGCCCATCGAGTGCCCCACCATGGTCACCCTGGCGTAGTCGGCGTTGGGCAAGACCTTCTTCATTTCCTCGATGGCAAAATGGATGTTGGCGACGCCGCGCTGAATTTGCGGCAGGCGGCCGACATAGAGTTCGCCGACCTTGGTCACCATCGGCGGATCGGTCGGCAGATCATGCTGCGGGCTGACCGCAAGATAGCCGCGCGCGGCGAACGCGTTGGAGAGGAACGAATACTCGGTATGCTTGACGGTGTTGCCGTGATTGATGATCGCAACCGGCAGCGTGATCATGCCGGCATTAGCCTGCATTTCCTTGTCGCGCCGAACGGCGATATTGACCGCGACCAAACGATTGTCTCGCGCCGGATCATGGAATGCGATGGTCTCGTGACGGATCGCCCACTTGCTCGCGGTAAAATACGCGACCGCAACCAGTACGGTAAGTGAAAGCAGAACGGCAATTCCACGTTTCATCGGCGTCCTCGGGGCCCCGGTAGGGGCTATGTCAGTCTCAAGACTCTTCGGCCTCGTTCTTGATGATATATGTCACAGCGGCGTGACATAAAGTCCAAATGTTGTGAATTGAGCGCCTGATCGTTGTGCGATGCACCCATCCATTGTGCAGTTGCTCACTACCCGGCGATCATTTCCTATTTGCCTATATACGACGGCCCCAACCAAGCTTCGGTTCGACCGAACGATAAAAGTCTAATGAAAACGGTATTGTAGGCAATTCGTTCCCTTATTTCGCACGCCGCGTCTGCCCTGGAAATCCCGGAAAACCACTGGATTCAGCCCGCGGTATAGATGATCAGCTTCAGTGCCGGATCGTCATTGGCCTGGAAGCTCGCGTATTCCAGCTTCAGCCGCCCCTTCCTCGGATGGCTCAGGGATTTCTGGCCGGCCGAGACGCCGCCAATATCATGGGCCTCCCACCAGCCCGAAAATTCGGGACAGCCCTGCCGCAGCCGTGCAAGCAGTTCCTGGAACGCGGGATCGCCGGCCCACAAATCATGCGTGGCGCGGAACTGCGCCACGATGCGCCGCGCCTCTTCTTCCCATGAAGCGCCGAATAACTTTCGCGTCGCGCGGTTGGTCAGCACGGTGAGAAGAATGTTGCGGTCGCCTTCCGGCAGCCGGCTGAACGCAAAGATTTCATCCGCGGCCGCATTCCAGGCCAGAATGTCCCAGCGGCGGCCGGTGACATAGGCCGGCAAATTGAGCCGCTCGACGGTGCGCCGGACTGCAGGCGGTACGGTTTCGGGGACAAAGGCGCGGCGGTCGGCATTCTGCGTCAGTGCCCGCAGATGCTTGTGCTCAGCCTTGCCGAGCCGCAGCGCGCGGGCCAGCGCGTCGATCGTCGCCGCCGACGGACTGACGGTGCGCCCCTGCTCGAGCCGGATGTACCAGTCGACGCCGATGCCTGCGAGTTCGGCAACTTCTTCGCGCCGCAAGCCGGGCGTTCGCCGCCGCCGCCCGATCGGCAGGCCGACCGCCTTTGGCGTCAGCTTTTCCCGCCGCGAGCGCAGGAAATCGCCGAGTTCGCTTTGCCTGGGATTCATGGGCCTGCACTTCGTCAGCGGGGGATCATTCAATCCTAGGATAATACCAGGTCTTGTTGGCGAAATGAAGGGTTGCGAAAATCGGCTCCTCGTTGCGAAAGGATGCCCATCATGAAAGCCGCCGTCTTGAAACAATTCGGATCGCCGCTCGCGATCGAAACCCTGCCCGATCCCGTCCTCGGCACCGGCGAAGTGATCGTCGACGTGATGGCGAGCCGGGTTCTCGCCTACGCCAATGAAGTCCTGAGCGGCGAACGCAAATACCTGCTGGAATTGCCTGTGGTGCCGGGTCCCGGCGCGATCGGCCGCGTCCGCGCCACCGGCCCGGATGCGACCCATCTGGCCACGGGCGACTGGGTCTATTGCGATCCGACGGTGCGCTCGCGCGATGATGCGCTTGCCCCCGACATCGCGCTGCAGGGCCTGACCGCCGGCAGCGACGGCGGTCTGCGGCTGCAGCGATACTTTCACGATGGGGCATGGGCCGGACAAATGCGGGTGCCGACGGAAAACGCCGCACGGATCGGCAGCATTGCAGAAGCGGACGCCGCGCGCTGGTGCGCGCTGGGCACGCTGCTGGTGCCGTATGGTGGCTTCCTCGCCGCCCAATTGCAGGCCGGAGAGACCGTATTGGTCAATGGCGCCACCGGCAGCTTTGGCAGCGCGGCGGTGGCCGTCGCGTTGGGCATGGGTGCCGCTTGCGTCATCGCAACCGGCCGCAACGAAAAGGCGCTGGCCGATCTCGTGCGCCGGTTCGGCCCACGCGTCCGTATCGTTCCGATGCGCGGCGAGGAGGAAGACGACCGCAAGCGGATCCTGCAAGCCGCCGCGGGCGGCATCGACTGCGTGCTGGACATCCTGCCGCCGGCGGCCAACGCGATGCAGGTGCGGACCGCCATCCTCGCGGTGCGGCCTTACGGACGCGTGGTGCTGATGGGCGGCGTCGGCATGCTCGGCGGCGCCGGCCTCGACCTGCCCTATTCATGGATGATGCGGAACTGCATCACCCTTCGCGGCCAATGGATGTACCCGCCGCACGCGGCCCTGTTGATGGTTGGGCTTGTTCGCGCTGGCCTGGTCAGCCTGGATCAATTCGAGGTCACTTCGTTTGCGCTCGACGACGCCAACGCCGCGGTCGCGCATGCGGCAAGCAATAGTGGTCCGTTCCGGATGACGGTGATCGAGCCGCCGAGATCGCGCTGATCAGGCGCCGATGATCGAGCACCTTGGTCAGGCGCCGAGGATGTCGTGGACTTCGAGCGGCTTGTCGACCTGGCTGAACCATTCGGCGCGGTTGGCGGCCCTCCGCCGGCCGCGCTCGTCGAGCGGCAGCTTCAACTGGCGGAGCAGGCTCGTCACCTCCTCGCGCGCCGTCACATGGCCCATGCTCGGCCGCGTGCCGAGCGTGGCCTCATCGAGGTCGTCGAGCGCGGTCAGCCCGCGCGGGAAGAATTCACGGTAGACCACCCGCTCGGCAAGGCCGTCGATCGAACGAAAGCCCAGCCGCAACGACAGATCCTTCAGACTGTCGGCGACGAGCTGCTTGTTGCGCGAGCCGATCATCGACAGCCGGTTGCGCACCACGATCCAGTCGGTCGAAGCGCCGTCGAGCTGGCGGCGCTTGCGCCGGACGTCGCGCACCATCTCGGCATAGTGGCTTTCGCCGGTCACCGAATAGGTGGCCGGGTCGACGGTGCCGAGCACGTCGAAATCGAGGAAGCTGTCGTTGATCGGCGTCACCAGCGTATCGGCCATCGAATGGGCCAGGCGCATCAGATAGGAATCCGACCCCGGCGTATCGATGACGATGAAGTCGAAGGCGCGCTCGACCGTGCTCACCGCTTCCATGAATTGTTGGAACTCGGAATTTTCATTGTCGGCGATCTGCATCGTCTCGCCGAGCTTGATGCAAAAGTGGACGGGAATTTCGAGATCGAGGCCGGTGCGGCGGGCCCACGCGGTGCGGTTGCCGATGTACCGGGTGAAGCTCTGCTGGCGGCAGTCGAGGTCGATGGTGGCGACACGCTGACCGGCTTTCATCAGGGCGACAGCGATATGCAGTGCGGTGGTGGATTTCCCCGAACCGCCCTTCTCGTTGCCGAGCACGACGACATGCGCCGAACCGGACTGACCCTGACTAGCCTGAACCAACATGACTCAACCCCAACCCCCATTTGATATCTTCAAATCACGCGCGGCTGTGGTCAAGCGAAATGCGTGATAACGCTTTTAAATCATTGTCTGCCTGCCTTAATCATGAATCCGCTTGGCGACATCGCGTTCATCTGTGATCGAGCGCACGTTTCCACGCGCCGAACCCGACTGGCGATACATGACCCATGCAGCTACGTCGGACTGCCGTGATGAGTTGCACAGGTTGATCACCTTGGCGGCAATGCCTCGGCCTTATAAGGTCGCATCGCCCGCCAAGAGGCCGCGGCCAACAGCCCCCTCACCCCAAACATCGTGCAAGAGATCGAGCCCAGATGCCGCGAAGCCCCATGGTCGTCCGTACCGTCCCCGCATTGCGCCGCGCCCTTGATGGCCTTCGCGCCAGAAAGGCTGATATCGCGCTGGTGCCAACCATGGGAGCGCTCCATGACGGCCATGTGTCGCTGGTTCGGCTCGCCAAGCGCCGCGCACAGAAAGTCGTCGTCTCGATCTTCGTCAATCCGACCCAGTTCGCGCCAACGGAGGATTTCGGCTCCTACCCGCGCACCTGGAAGTCCGACGTCGCCAAGCTCGCGGCCGAGAAGGTCGACCTGATCTGGAATCCGGACGTCAAGGCGATGTATCCGGAGGACTTCGCCACAAGGATCGTGCCCGAAGGTCCGGCCACCGCCGGGCTGGAAGATCGCTTCCGCCCGCACTTCTTCGGCGGCGTCGCCACCGTGGTCGGCAAGCTGTTCACCCAATGCCGGCCGGATGTCGCGATCTTCGGCGAAAAGGACTTTCAGCAATTGCGGGTGGTGACGCAGATGGCGCGCGATCTCGATCTCGGCGTCAAGGTGATCGGATCGCGCACGGTTCGGGAACGCGACGGGCTGGCGATGTCCTCGCGCAACGTCTACCTCGCGCCCGAACAGCGCCAGGCGGCGCCCGAGCTCTATCGCGCGATGAAGCAAAGCGCGGCGCGCCTGCGCGCCGGCGAGCCGGTCGACGCCGTCATGGGGGCCGGTGCCGAGACGATCACAAGAGCGGGTTTTGCGCTGGACTATTTCGAGGTGCGCCACGCCGAAACGCTGGCGCCGATCGCCTCGCTCAAGCAGGGTCCAATGCGGATGCTGGTCGCCGCCAAGATCGGAACCACGCGGCTGATCGACAATATCGCGGTTTAGGCCGCCGAACCCCGCCCCACTTGCGCGGAGCAACCTCTGCGTGAAATATGTCCACAGGGATAGCGGGGGGAACTGCCAGCATGAGTGCGCGATCGATAGCTACGGTGATATTCGGCGGACTGCTGACGATGATCGCAGTCGGTTTCGCCCAGGCCCAGGCGCCGACACCAGATCGGCCGCCGGTCGGCGGCATCGGCCAACTGCCCGATGCCATGATCTTTTACGTCGCGCGCGGCACGGTGGGCGCTTGTGGGCCGGGCTGCTCGGAATGGATCGCCGCCGAAGGCACCGTGCTGTGGGATACCCACAAGCGGCTGATCAACATCCTCGACAGGACCGCCGGGCGCAAGCTGCCTGTCGTGATCCACACCCGGGGTGATTCCGATGTCATTGTCGCGATGAGTCTCGGCAGACTCCTGCGCAGCCGCGGCATCGACGCCACGATGGGACCCACCGATGTCGAAGCGTGCCGGGGCAAATCGGAGGCGGATTGTTTTGCGCTCAAGCGTCTCGGCGGGCCGCTCGATGCGAAGCTCAAGCTCCCCCAGGATCCCTGCGATTTTGCGTGCGTGCTGATCCTGGCCGGCGGTGTCCATCGCATGCTACCGGCCGGTGCCCGGGTCATGCTGACCGGCTATTACGTTTATAACCGGTTGGCGCCCAATCTTTCCAAGGACGAACGCGTCGGCCTGACCGCACGGTATGATGAGCTGTTCCGCGTCTACTTGCGCCAGATGGGGGTTGAGACCGAGTTGATCGACATCGTCGACAAGACCTCTTCTGTCCGCCGCCGGATCGAACTGCCGCCCTCTGATTGGATGCGGCTGCATCTCGTCACCGCGGCATCCCTGTAACGCCTGGCGGCGCACGGTGGACGCGGCCGAATTGATCCAGTCTCAGAGCAAACCGAGATCGCGCAGTTCCCGCCGCATTGGCTCCGGCATCGACGCCACGACCGCGGCGGACTTGCCGAGATCGGCGGGCGCGCCGTCCTCGGTCAGATAGCGCCAGCCCTGGAACGGGCGCATCGGCCGCGGCGAGACGGCGATGACCTTGGGCTGCATCACCAGGCGGCACCGTCCGATACCGTCCTTGTCGCGGAACGGCTCGATCGCGATCAGCTTTTCGCGCGCCGCGATCTCTCCCTTGATCACCCAGTAGAGCGAGCCGCCGGCAAGCAGTTCCTCGTCGCGCTTCGGCGTCATCCGGGTGACGTGGATATGGCGGAGCGGCAAACCCTTTTTCTTGGCGGTTGCCATCCGTTCGGCAACCCAGCCTTTGAGTTCTTTGACCGACTCGCAGCCAACGGCGAGCTTGATGAGATGAAGCGGCATGGATCGGGTTTAGCGGGCCGCGCGCCGTTTGAAAACGATCATTCGTTGGCGGGCGCAGCAGCTGTGGATGACACCGTCGGTGCTCCCGGCGCCCCCGGTGCCGGCGACAGCTGGACCGGCGCGGCCGGCGTGCGTTTCGGCGCCGGCGGCTGTTTTTTAGCTGCCGCCAGCGCTGGCGACGCTGTTGCGGTTGGCGTCGCTGGTGCGGCGGTAGTTGGGGCGGCGGCGGCCGCGGCCGGGCGCGGTGAAGCCGGTGGATTGGCAGCAGCTGGCGCCGGCGCGGCACGAGCGGCGGGCGGCTCCGGGTTCATGATGCTAATGGGCGGGGTATTGGCCGCGCTCGGGAATTCGGCATTGGTGGGTTTGCCAGTGGGCATCGACGGCGGCAGCCCCGCGAGCAATCCCGGGGCTGTCGCAGCCTGGGGCGGTGCGTTCCATGACGGCGCGTAGCGCGTGATCAGGTTCTCGTAGAGGCGCTCATCCATATTGGCGACGACCTGGCGCTTGTCGGCCAGCGCGGCGAAAGCGGCGCATGCAGCCGGCGTGCAATGGTCGCGCGCCATCAGCACATAGGCCATCAGCCCGTAGCGGTCGCGCTCGACGGCGCGGCGCAGTGCCTGCAGATCGGAACTCGTCGCTTTGTCGGCTGCGGCAGCATCGCCGACCCCGGTCAGGCGGGTGATCTGGGACGCCGCATAGGTGACCGCGGCAGCGACCGAGTCGGCGGACCCGAACAGCGTCTTCTCGCAGGCGTTGAGGACGGCATCGCCGGCGAGATCGTCGATACAAGAGAGCTGCGGCAACGCTGCACTGACCGAAGCGACCCGGGTCCCAGCGGACGAGACGCCGCCATCCGGCCCGAAGCTGCGGATGGTCGCGGCGACAGCGACGACGATCGCGAGCAGCGTCATGACCGTCAGCACGCCATTGGCCACGGATTTCTCCGCGCGCAGCAGCGTGATCAGAACGATGATTCCCAAAAATCCCGCCGCGGCCAGCGTCAGCCACATCGGAAAGGTCGGTGTACGCCAGATCTGATCCAGCGAAGATGCCCAGTCCCAGCTCATGCGCGGTGTCCCTCACGCAGCATAACGCGATCAGCGAAAGCGAATGCGTCTTTGCCCGCATTCACTCCCGACAGAATGGTCCTGCGAACGGGGCCTTTTGACGGCGAGCGATATGGAACCGCGTCAACCGCTGGTTTGCACACAGCTCTCTCAGGAGACCGTGAGCGGCTCAGGAGACCGCAAGCGCGGCTCAGGAGACCGCGAGCTGGCTTTCCTTGGCTACCCGTTCGAAGGCTTCGGTCGAGCTCTTGATGCGATACTGGCAGTCGTCACCGTCGGTCGGAAGCAGCCGGATCACCTCATAGGTGCCGCTGGCGGCCGGTCGGGCAACGTTGCTGGCAGTGAAATAGACAGTCTCTCCAACGGTGAATTTGTGCTTCAACGCCCTCTCCATCACGCAAGATTGTCGGCGGCGCTTAGTTGTCCCGCTAGCGATCGGCCGACTTGAGAACCCTGCGTCAACCTAGCACACCACAGGCCCAAAAAGCCAGCAACATCGAGGCATCCAGAACACGCATATTTTGCAGATATTTCAGTGCGTTAAATGCCAGTTTGGGGGAATTTGCATAGCCGCTATTCCGGCCGCAATTCCGCATCCCCGGCCCTATGCGGTAGCCAGGGCCGGTGCGGTTCAGGGGCCATGGAACCGGACGGGTTAACGCCGCGCCTCAGATCGCCTCGAGCCGGTCGATCAGCAGCGTTTCGGCCAGCCCGTCGCGGGTCCACTCCTGGAACGCCGGCAACCCGTCCATCGCCTCGACGTAGCGCTGCGCATCGCCAGTGACCGGAATCGCGTAGGTGCGGAAGCGATGCACGACCGGTGCGAACATCGCGTCCGCGCCGGAGAAGGCGCCGAACAGGAACGGCCCCGCTTTGCCATAGCGCTGATGGCACTCGGCCCAGATCGCCTGGATCCGCGCCACATTGGCCTGCGCGTCATCCGACAGCGCAACCGCGCGGATCGGGCGGTGCAAATTCATGCCGCATTCGTTGCGCAGCGCCATGACGCCCGAATGCATCTCCGCCGAGATCGAACGCGCATGGGCGCGGGCCGCGCGGTCTTCCGGCCACAGTTTGGTTTGCGGGAATTTTTCGGCGAGATATTCGATGATCGACAGCGAATCCCACACCGTGACATCGCCATCGACCAGCGCCGGCACTTTTCCCGCATCGCTGAAGCTCAGGATGCGTTGCTTGTCGGCCGGGTTGTCCGTGTACAGAGGAATCAAAACCTCTTCGAACGGAATGTTGTTGGCGCGCAGCGCCAGCCATGGCCGCATCGACCATGACGAATAATTCTTGTTGCCAATGACCAGTTTCAACATTTCAAGGGAATCCTGTTGGGATCGCCATCATGGCATAGTGCGCGGCAATCGTTCAACCTGTACATCTAGAGCGTTTTCTAGCGAAGTGGGCACCGGTTCGCGTCAAGAAAACGCGTCAAACCTAGATGCCGTGACCAAGCGACGACGACGGGGACCAGCATGACCGGATACTGGGTCGATATCGCGGCCATCACGTTCTTCGTCGTGGAGTGGACGGTTTATGCCTTCACCCTCGAGCGTACCGCCTACGGCCGGGACAGCCTGTCCGCGCGCATGCATATTTATCGCGAGGTCTGGATACGAAACCTGCTCGATCGCGAAACCCGCATGGTCGACATGCAGATCATGGCTTCGTTGCAAAACGGCACGGCGTTCTTTGCCTCCAGCAGCCTGATCGCGATCGGCGGCGGGCTGGCCCTGCTGCGCGCCACCAACGACGCATTGGCGGTGCTTGCTGCGCTGCCGATCGATCTCAGCCCCTCGCCGGCCCTGTGGGAAATCAAATGCGTGGGCTTGATCCTGATCTTTACCTACGCCTTCTTCAAATTCTCCTGGGCCTATCGCCTGTTCAACTATGTCGCCATCCTGCTCGGCGCGATGCCGCCGGCCTCGGAAAAAGGCACGCCTGAGGCGGAAGCGCATGTCATCCGCACCACCCGATTGTTCGAATCCGCCGGCCAGCATTTTAATCGCGGCCAGCGCTCGTTCTTCTTTGCGCTCGGCTATCTCGGCTGGTTCGTCAGTCCATGGGTGTTGTTCGTCACCACCGCGATGGTCGTGATCGTCACCTGGCGGCGGCAGTTCGCGTCGAATGCGTGGAAGGCGATGGGAAGCTGAGGAGAGCTTGATGCGGCTCCATACAACGCTGTCATACCCGCAAATGCGGGTATCCAGTACGCCGTGGCCTATCGGTTCAATCATTGCCGTCTCTGGAATACTGGGTCACCCGCCCCCCGTGCGCAATTGCGCACTCGGGCGGGTGACGACGACTGAATGCGTGTTCGCGATCTCGCGACGCATTGCGCCCGAGCTTTGAGAGAAATTTCCTTGCCCTCTCCAAAATCAGAGGGCGCAGGGAATGCCGGATGCGCGCTGCACCCGCGATCTCGTGTGCGAATTGTGCTAAGTAGGCTGCACACGAGCATACAGGGCAGCGGAGAACATCCGACATTCCCTGCGCAATGGCTTTACGGCTTATATCGCGCTCTCCCTGGTGAACGGGCTTGCTTGCCACCATTGCCCCTGATCAGCTTTTGGCTTCTCAGGAACGTGACGCCAGCATCGGGCGTCAGGACCACACGACTTCACCGTACGCTTCAGCTGCGCGCGTCAAAGCGCAACTGTTGCGTCCACCGCGACCCGCCCCTCGTTGTGACGATGGCCAACGCCCCTCTGAGTGGGACGGGATGACGATTTATGTGCCGGTGATTTGGGGTCGAAGGAAAGGGAAATATTTTTGATTTTCAGAAATTCTGGGCTTGACATGATTTCTGTAAATCGAAAGTGATTTGCCCGTCGGGTTGATTTGTCGCGCTCGCCGCGTTCAGTTTGTTGTTGCACACGCGGCGACGCAGTTCGCACGACGTAGGTGGATGGCGGGTAAACTCATCAACTCAAGCGATCACCGGACGCCCGCTTAATCGCGCAATACGGACTCTATTCAGGCATGGCATGAGTTCCGAACAGTGCCCGTCAACAGCCGGCTCCCCGCACGGCGGCTTGTGGCCCCCGGGCCCGAAGGGTTCGCCGCGGTTTTGATTGATCCAGATCAATGAAGGTCTTGCCGACCGGCAGGTAAGAAAAGTGAGGTCAGGCATCCTGCAACGGAGCAGGCGCGTGGCCGCCTATCCGCCGATTAGAGAAGACACGTTGACTGGCACCGCGGGAGCGTGTGGCCGGCGCAACGATGTCCGATATTGGGAGCTGGCAGGTCGTTTATGAGCGACACGTCAAATAAACAGAGAGGTAAGCAACAGCCGGCACCTGAGGCCGTGCTTGCGCCCGGCCGACGTGCGGAATTTCTCGTATTCGCCATCATTGCCGCCTTCATTTGGCCGGTGGTCGCCGTCGGCGTGGTCGGCGGATACGGCTTTCTCGTCTGGATGTCCCAAGTGATCTTGGGCCCTCCCGGTCCTCCGGGAGGGTAACGTCGCCATGGAAAGCCCAGGACCTTCCCGCCGTTCACTGTTGCGCGGCCAACTCCTCTCCAGGCCCGTCGCCATCATCAACGACGATTGTCTGGCCAAAGCTGGCATCGTCTGCCGCTCCTGTGGCGACGCATGTTCGGCTTCAGCCATTCGTTTCCGTCCCCGCGTCGGGGTGCCGCCCGAAGCCATCGTCATTGATGACGCCTGTACCGGATGCGGCGACTGCGTCCGGGTGTGCCCGGGCGACGCCATCTCGCTGGGCGCCGCCCGCCACGGGGGCACATCATGACGGCGGAAGGCACCATCCACATTTCGAGTGCGGTCGTCTCCGTGTTGCCGAAACACCGGGACGAGGTGCTTCGCATGCTCGCAGCCCTGCCGGAGGTTGAGACTCATCAAAGCAACGCATCGAAAATCGTCATCGTGATGGAAGCGGCGGAGAGTGGAATCATGGGTGGCCGTCTCGCCGAGATCGCATCGTGGCAAGGCGTCTTGTCGGCCAACATGGTGTTCGAGCAGGTCGAGCGTTTAGCCGATATCGGAGACTAGAACATGTCACTGTCGCGACGCGAATTGTTGAAGGCGCAGGCCGCCGCTGTCGCAGCCGCGGCCGCCGGCATCGCCGTTCCAGCCGCCGCGCAGCCGGTGGCGGGTGGCGTCGGATCGCTGGAGATCAAATGGTCCAAGGCGCCGTGCCGGTTCTGCGGTACCGGATGCGGCGTCATGGTGGGCGTCAAGGCCGGCAAGGTCGTCGCCACCCACGGCGATACGCTCGCCGAGGTCAATCGCGGGCTGAACTGCATCAAGGGCTATTTCCTCTCCAAGATCATGTATGGCGGTGACCGCCTGACCACGCCATTACTGCGCAAGAAGGGCGGCGCCTTCGACAAGAACGGCGAACTGACGCCGGTGTCCTGGGACGAAGCCTTCGACGTGATGGCCACCCAGGCCAAGGCTGTGCTGAAGGAGAAGGGCCCGACCGCGCTCGGCATGTTCGGCTCGGGGCAGTGGACGGTGCCGGAAGGCTATGCCGCCACCAAACTGATGCGTGCCGGCTTTCGCTCCAACAACCTCGATCCGAATGCCCGCCACTGCATGGCGTCGGCTGCGGTCGCGTTCATGCGCACATTCGGCATGGACGAGCCGATGGGCTGCTACGACGATTTCGAGGCGGCGGACGCCTTCGTGCTCTGGGGCTCCAACATGGCGGAGATGCATCCGATCTTGTGGACGCGGCTCACCGACCGGCGACTGAGCCACCCGCATGTGAAGGTGGCGGTGCTCTCGACCTTCACCCACCGCAGCTCCGACCTTGCCGACATTCCGATCATATTCAAGCCAGGCACGGATCTGGCGATCCTGAACTACATCGCCAACCACATCATCACGACCGGGCGGGTCAACCAGGATTTCGTCAAGAACCACACCACCTTCGTCAAGGGAACGGTCGACATCGGGTACGGATTGCGCCCGGACCATCCGCTTGAAGTCAAAGCCAAAGGCGCCGCGACAGCCGGCGCGACGCAGCCGATTGACTTCGAGGCCTATGCAGCCTTTGTGAAGGACTACACGCTCGAGAAGGTATCCGAGCTCACGGGCGTCGAGCGCGGCTTCCTGCAGGAGCTCGCCGAGCTCTACGCCGATCCGAAGCGCAAGGTGATGTCGCTCTGGACCATGGGCTTCAACCAGCACGTTCGCGGCGTATGGGCCAATCAGCTGCTCTACAATCTGCATCTCTTGACCGGGAAGATCTCCGAACCCGGCAATTCGCCGTTCTCACTGACGGGACAGCCGTCCGCCTGCGGCACGGCGCGCGAAGTCGGCACCTTCGCGCACCGCCTGCCCGCCGACATGGTCGTCACCAATCCCGAACACCGCAAGCACGCCGAGGACATCTGGCGCGTCCCGAACGGCATCATTCCGGAGAAGCCGGGCTATCACGCAGTCGAACAGGACCGGATGCTGAACGACGGCAAGCTGAATTTCTATTGGATCCAGGTGAACAACAATCTGCAGGCCGCGCCGAACTCTTCCCGGGAAACCTATCCGGGCTACCGGAATCCGGCGAACTTCATCGTCGTCTCCGACGCCTACCCGACCGTAACGGCGATGGCCGCCGACCTGATTCTGCCGGCGGCGATGTGGGTCGAGAAGGAAGGCGCCTACGGCAACGCGGAACGGCGTACTCACGTCTGGCGGCAGCTCGTCGACGCACCCGGCGAGGCGCGCTCCGATCTCTGGCAGATGATGGAGTTCTCCAAGCGCTTTACCACCGACGAGGTGTGGCCCGCGGAGATCCTCGCCGCCAATCCCAACTATCGCGGCAAGACCCTGTTCGAAGTTCTCTTCCGCAACGGCAACGTCGACAAGTTCCCGATAAACGAGATCCCGGCCGAGTACGAGAACCGCGAGTCAAAGGCGTTCGGTTTCTACGCGCAGAAGGGCCTGTTCGAGGAATACGCCCAGTTCGGCCGCGGCCATGGCCACGATCTCGCATCCTACGACACACTTCACACCAACCGCGGAATGCGCTGGCCCGTCGTCGACGGCAAGGAAACGAAGTGGCGCTACCGCGAAGGTCTTGATCCCTACGTCAAGCCGGGCAAGGGCGTCGACTTCTACGGCAACAAGGACGGACGGGCGCGGATTATCGCGGTGCCCTACGAACCGCCCGCGGAATCCCCCGACAAGGAATTCGACATCTGGCTGGTGACTGGCCGTGTGCTCGAACATTGGCACTCCGGCTCCATGACCATGCGAGTGCCCGAACTCTACAAGGCGTTCCCCGGCGCCCGCGTCTTCATGCATGCGGAAGACGCGCGTGCCCGGGGCATCAATGAGGGCGCGGAGGTCCGCGTGGTTTCCCGCCGCGGCGAAATCAAGAGCCGCGTCGACACCAAGGGCCGCAACCGGATGCCGCGTGGCGTGGTCTTCGTCCCGTGGTTTGATGCCAGCCAACTCATCAACAAGGTGACGCTGGACGCAACCGATCCCATTTCCAAACAGACGGACTTCAAGAAATGCGCGGTCAAGATCATTCCGGCCTGAAGCGACTTCGCACGCCTCTGGCGAGCTCACTGCTCGGCGGCTTGCTGGTGTTCATCTGCGGCGCGATCTACGCCCAGACCGCCCCCCAGAATCCGCCTCAGATCGTACCCCGCGTGACCGGTGCAGCCTCCCCGATGGGCGACGTGCCAGCGGCGCCCCTGGCCCGACCGGTCGTCGACGACAAGCGATTGATGCGCAATTATCCGGAGCAACCGCCCATCATCCCGCACTCGATCGATAATTATCAGCTCACGCTGAAGACCAACCGCTGCCTCGATTGCCACCGACGCCAGTTCACCGAAGGCTCGGGGGCGCCGATGATCAGCGTCACCCATTTCATGGACCGCGACGGGCAAGTTCTCGCCGACGTGACGCCGCGCCGATACTTCTGCACCGCCTGTCACGTCCAGCAGACGGATGCCCAGCCGCTCGTGCCGAGCACCTTCAGGGACATGCTTCTCGTCGAACCCGGAAAGAAGTGAGAAGCCTGCATGCAGCGAGTCAGGGCACTCCTCATCTGGTTCTGGCGGATTGCCAGCCGCCCAAGCGCGCATTTGAGCCTGGGCTTCCTCGCACTCGGCGGTTTCGTCTGCGGCGTGATGTTCTGGGGCGCCTTCAACACCGCGCTGGAAGTCACCAACACCGAGAAGTTCTGCACCTCCTGTCACGAAATGCGCGACAACGTCTTCCAGGAGTTGCAGCACACGCCCCATTTCTCCAACCGCTCGGGCGTCCGCGCCACCTGCCCCGACTGCCACGTTCCGCACGACTGGACGGATAAGATCGCACGCAAGATGCAAGCATCGAAGGAAGTCTGGGGCAAGATCTTCGGCACCATCGATACCAGGCAGAAATTTCAGGCCCACCGTCTCGAACTCGCCAAGAACGAGTGGGGGCGGATGAAAGCCAACGATTCGCTGGAATGTCGCAACTGCCATTCTTCGGCGGCGATGGACTTCACCAAGCAAACGCGGCGTGCGGCGGAAATCCACGCAAAGTTTCTCGTACCCGGCGACAAAACCTGCATCGACTGCCACAAGGGCATTGCACACGAACTACCCGACATGACTGGCATCGAACCGGGCTGGCTGCCAGCGCCCGAAATGAGGGATCGTCAAAGTCAATTTGACGTTCCCGAACACGACCTCTTGCGTTATCTGGCAGCCACAAAGGCCGACCGGTAACCCGTGTGGCGAAGTAGTCTCGTCAGCTGCTTTCGGCAATGTCCGAACTGGGTCACTTTTCTTGACTCCATAACTTGGATGTCCGTTCCACGCTCAGGAGCAGACATCGTTAGGCCGGCCGGGCGATTGAGCCGAAGGCATCCGCGCTACCAACTCTGGAGCAGCGATTGAACTTTCAAGTTGTCATGAGCGACAGACGCAAACGGATGATAGCGGGTTGGGATGGCCAACCGCATAACGGACAACCCATGCGTATTCTTCTCATATCGCTTTTGCTGTTTGCGACCTCCGCGGCTGCGCAACCCGCGCCTGCCATCGACTGCGACGCGATCAAGAACTCCACCGTTCCCGTTGAGTTGGCCTATCATGGTCAGGACGGCACGAGGACAGTCGTTCAGGCCCATCGAGACACATCGGGCGGCAGGGTTGTATGGACTCACCAGACACAGCCATCCACGCGCCCAAACCCACCCGTCTTCGTGACGAAGGCAATCTATGTCGATGGAACCATCGCATCGGCGGACTGGACGACACCTTACGCCGGCAAATACTCGCATCACACATTGAAGTATACGCCTGATGGACTCCCCAGGCATTTTGATCGTCGATCTGATTTGACGTACAAGATGCGTGCGGTATCAACGGACGGTGAGAATATTACTCAAGAGAAAACCAGTACGATCTCCTACAAGTTCAAGTCGGAAGGAACAGTCGCGGTTGGATCCTGCGTTCTCCAGGTGATCCATGGCGAGAGCGAAAACACCAACGAGGCCGGCCGCACACGTCGTAGCTTTCAACTCTACTTCCCGGAGCTACAGATAATGGCCACGGCGACCGATGCGGAGCCCATTGTCGATGGTCTCAGCACGGTCCTTTCCGAGATCAAGCCGGTCAACGCCCGCAGGGCGGATTGAGCAGCGCGCCTAGTTCTCGAAACCGACGAACACCGTGGCTTCCTCGACGGACTTTCGTTCGGACACCACCGCATTGGCCGGGAAACTTTCATCCGGCCAGCCCAGCGCGATGCTTTTCATGATGACCTGATCGTCGGCTATGCCGGCGTGCTCGCGTACCACGGGCGATTGCATGATGCCCTGACTGTTGATCACGGCGCCCAGCCCGCGAGACCAGGCAGCATTGACCAGGGCGGTCGCCACGGCGCCGCAATCGAAGGGCGTATCGTCGCTGCCATCCAGCACGCGGTCATAAGTGATAATCACGCATACAGGCGCGTCGAATTGACGGAAGCCGCGCAATACCCAGTCCTGGCGCTTGTCCTTGTCATCGCGCGCGATCCCCATTGCGGAGAATAATTGCTTGGCTACCCCAACCTGCCTGTCGCGGTGCGGACCTGCAAAGGCCTGACCGGTGCGGAATTCGCGCGACTGCGGTATGCCCGCCACCATCCGCTCGGTGTTCCCGGCGCGGATCCGGTCCAGCGGTTCGCCGGTGATGACATAGAAATTCCAGGGCTGGGTGTTCATCGACGACGGAGCGCGCATCGCCAGACCGATGATTTCCGCAATCAGCTCCTTGGGTACCGGATCGGGCTTGTAACCGCGGATACTTCGGCGACCGAGGATAACGTCATCAAACTTCATGTGTCCAAGATTCCCCAGATGACTTTTGAAGGCTCGATTTTTGAAGGCTGGATTTTCGCGGTTTCTTCGCCTTCGCGCAAGTCAGACGCAAGGTTCGGACGTACCGTCACCTCGGGCAGCCTGATCCGGCAGTGGCATCCGGTTTGCGTCAAAGCAAGCCCGTAGGGCGGTTTGAGCAGACTTGTCCGCCCTATCAGCTGTCACCGTAACAAGATCCGATCAATGCGACATCAATGTCGGTCTGGTCATCGAGGCAAGCATACCACGCGTCGTCCCACCCAGAATAAATTCCCGCAGCCGGGAATGCCCGTACCCGCCCATGACAATGAGGTCGGCACCCGTATCGGCTGCATATGACAGGATTGCATTGTAAACACCGATCTTGCTGACGGGGATGCGCTCAATCCTGGCGTTTACTCCGTGACGGGTCAGATGGGTCGCGATGTCAGCACCCGGAAGGTCTGCGCTTTTGGCGCTCTGAGTGTCCGCAACAACAATACTCGTCGTGCCGGAGCGGATAAGAAACGGCATGGCATCGGCGACCGCTCGGGCGGCTGCCCGGCTGCCATCCCAGCACACCATGACATGATCGAGTTTGAGGCGCTCCTTCTGAATAAAAGGTACGATGAGCACCGGTCTTCCGGATTCGAACAGCGCTGCCTCAAGGACGATATTCGTGGTTCGATGATCCCGGTCCCCTTCAAATTGGCCAATGACGGAAAGATCGAATCGTCTTGCGATATGCGCAAACCGGGTTGGCCCGTCGCCGACGTCAGTTTCAATTCTCCGTGTTTCGGCTGAAACGCCGGCGCGACGCGTCGCCTCGTCAAACGCGGTGGCCACGGACTCTGCGCGTTTGTGAGCTTCAACTTGCTGGGCTCGAATAAAGTTAGCGGACAGGTCAACGTCACCAACCACTGCCGGATAGAAGGCGGTCCCCATGATGTGTGCGCCGAATGTTTCCGCAACCGACAAGGCGTAATTGGAAACGCCATCTTGCGATGTACCGTAAGACAGGTTGACAAGAATATCTTTGATCATGGCTCTGCCTCCTGTGAGGTGATCGCGTAACTACGCAAATTCCAGTGCCCATCTTTATCCCGGCGGCGCACTATTCCCGTGTCCCGGGAGCTGCGTGCCGATTCGAGTAACAGGGCAGACGGGTCCACGCTGCATGCCATCGAGACACTCCTGATCCGGCCGTCACCAGATGGCGGTCAGGCTGAGACTTCAAGCGATCGTGTCAGCGGTTGATGAAATCACGATCGGTCATCCGTTCCCAGGCTGCAAACGAGATCACCAATATACGGGACGGAAGTTCGATTTGATCGCTCTGTCTCCATGAGTGCAATGTGACTAAACGTATCAGTGCCGATCGCCTGCATTGATTCCTCGTGTCGCACGCGCGACATTGCCAAAATGCAAATGCATTGCTCAAAACTCAAAATGTCATCTTTGCCTTCCGTATTTTGGGCGATTTCAGAAAAAATATCACGAACCCGCAAAATCCTGCGGCGTGAAGTTGAGGTCGAGCACCTTCCATTCGCCGTAACGGTCGACCGGCAGCATCGCATAGGGCTGGCAGGCTTCCAGCGCGCTGATGGCGCTGCGCATCAACAGCGGGCCCTTGGCGGAAGCGCTGGCCTCGATCAGCTGCGGCTCCGCCGCGAGCTTGCCGTCCTGGCCCATGAACACGCGCAGCTTGACCTTGACGTCGTCGGAGCCTTTCAACGCGGGCGGAAGTTTCGAGCAGGTCCGCAAGTGCCGCCGGAACGCCGCGACGACGCTTGAATTGACGTCGGCGGACGTGGTCGCGGGTGCGTCGAAATTGTCTTTGCCCTTGTCGCCGGATGACGGCGCGCTCGGCGAAATCGGCGGCGGCAGACCGAGCAGGACGTTGTATTTGAGTGTCAGGTCAGGCTCGGGCGGCTTGTAGGCCGGTGCCTGCGTCACTCCCTGCGGTGGCGTGGCTGGCTGCGGCGCCGGGCTCGGTGCGGCCAACGCCTGCTTCTGCGGCGGCGGCGGCGGTGGTTGTTGAACCGCAGGTGGTTGAACCGCAGGCGCCGGCGGGACGGGCTTGTCGAGCGCGGTGAAATCAGGTTGCGGCGTCGGCGTCGCAACCAGTTCGGGCGTCTTCTCGATGTCGGCCTTCTGGGGGATGTCTTGCTTTTCAGGAATATCTTGCGGCGCGACGATATCGACCGCGATCGACTCAGGTGTCACAGCGCCGAACGGATGCACGTCGGAGAACACGAACAGCAACGCCAGCAGCGACAGATGGGCAATCGCCGATGCGGTCATGTCCGAAGGTATGATCTGGCGCAGGTTCATCGTACCAAGACAATCGATGGGCTTCGAGCATACCGCCCGGCGCGACCGCCGCTCAATCCCATTTCGGCGCAAAGCCGAAATTGGTGAGCCGGCCGCTGGCGCTGCCCATCCCGGAAATCTCGCGCATGTCATCGTCCGACAGTTCGAAATCGAATATCTCGATATTTTCAGACAGCCGCTCCAGCTTCGACGTCCGCGGGATCGCCGCCACGTTCTGCTGCACCAGCCAGCGCAGGCACACTTGCGCTGATGTCTTGCGATAGCGGTCGCCGATCCGCAGCAAGGTCTGGTCGTTCTTGACGCGGCCCTTGGCGACCGGGCTATAGGCCACCAGCGCCATGCCATGGCGCGCGCAGGCTTCCCTCACCTTGGCCTGGTCCAGATAGGGATGGTATTCGACCTGGTCGCAGACCAGCGGCTCCGGGCACGCCGCCACCGCCTCCTCGATCAGGGCCACGGTGAAATTGGAAACGCCGATATGCCGGGCAAGCCCAAGCTGCTTGACCCGCGCCAGCGCGCCCAGCGTCTCCGACAGCGGCACCTGCGGATTGGGCCAGTGCAGCAGCAACAGGTCGATCTCGGTCAGGCGCAATCTGGCGAGACTTTCCTTCGCCGATCGCTCGAGATCGTTGGGCGCGAAATGCGTGGTCCAGATTTTCGTCGTGACGAACACCTCGCCGCGCTTGACGCCGGAGCCGCGCAGCCCCTCGCCCACTTCGCGTTCGTTCTCGTAGACCTGCGCGGTGTCGATGTGGCGATAGCCGAGCCGCAGCGCCTGCTCGACCAGGCGCGCACAGGTTCGTCCGCGCAATTCCCAGGTGCCGAGCCCGATCGCCGGGATTTTTGCGCCGTTGGCTTCGATGAAATGCATCGCCCATTATGGGCCGTCGGCAGCTCAGTGCCAACACATAACGGTTTCGAGCGAGGTGGATTGCGGCTCGCACGGCAATCAAGTTTAGGCAGATTGCGTAGACTTATCTGCGGTAGAAAACGCGTCAAAAGAGTCTGGGCCGTGTACCCATGAACCCGGCGGCGTGATGCGACGAAGGCCACGTCCGCTCTGCCCGTAAGGCGACCAAGTTCGTGCGACCGCGCAATATGTCGCTCGCCTCCAGGATGCGAGCCACACCGGCACATCCCTTGATTTGGCGCGATTTCTGTGGTAGCTACGCTTCATGATCAACGTCGTGCGCACCGCGAACCGTAAAAACGTAACCCGCTCTCGCTGGGCCGTGGAAGGAGTCGTGCGCTAGAAATTCGACGACGCGATCTTTTCACCAGGCCCCGCCGGCATCGGACGGGGCCTTTTGTTTGGCCATGCTCCCTGCCGGCGCAACAGCAGGAGCATCCGATGCCACCCCAACAGACGAACATCACATCCGGGACCGAGCGCGATGCCGCAGGGCTCGGCCTCGACCTGCCCGTCGCATTGGCGAGAGACGCCATGGACGAGGCTCTGGCAGCAGCGCGCTTCAATGCGTCCATTGCAACGCTCGATGACGCGTTGTCGGAAAGGGATGCTGCTGGACCAACGGCCGCATCGACGCGGAACGTCCTCGGCTTGCTCAAGCGATATTGGCGTGCGTTTCAGGAGCGGCGCCAACACCAGCGCTTGCGAGCCGGCTTGGCTTACCTGAGCGACAGAGAGCTGATGGACATCGGCCTGACGCGCGATGAGATCGACCACATCACACCTCAACGCGCTATCGACAGGATCAGAGATAGCGCGATGTACCTCTTGAGCCGTGGCGGGATGTAACCGATCAACCGTCACATGCGGACTGCGCTTTGCGAACAAGCGGCGGTCAGCGCGGCTGCCTGCCTTCGTTGAGTTTGCGTCAATCAGGCTATGGCCGCGCCTTGGTGAGTCCGCGTCCTAGATGGTAGCCGGTTCCGTGGCGAGCGCCGCGAACACGGTCTCCGGCGAATGGGCGATGACGGCAAGCAGCGCCCGCGCCGGTCCGCGCGGCGCGCGTTTGCCCTGCTCCCAGTTCCGGATGGTCTCGACCGGCACCCCGAGCCGTGCGGCGAATTCGAGCTGGGTCAGGCGTGAGCGGCGGCGCAGATCGCGCACGGCCAGGAGCGGCGGTGGGTCCGCCGCTGGTGCGGAGGCCAGTTCCGACATTGCGCTCGCCGGCGCGAGCGGGAACTCCTGCCCGTCCCGCAGTTCCACGATCCGTCCGTCTGCCTTGAGCCGCAAGCGCTGCATGTTCGATTCCCGATCCGGGAATCATCGGCCAAGCGCGTTAAGGCCCGATTAACGATACTGGCCACACGCCTTGCTCATTTCAGCCCGAACCACAGCGTGGCGATGCCGAGGAACGAGAAGAAGCCGACCACGTCGGTGATCGTGGTGACGAAGGTGCCGGACGCCACCGCCGGATCGGCCCGCACCCGGTCCAGCACGATCGGGACCAGGATGCCGCCCAACGCGCCGGCGATCAGGTTGCAGATGATGGCGAGCCCGATCACGATGCCGAGGCCGGGGATCTTGAACCACGCCACCGCAGCGACGCCCGTGATAACGGCAAAGGCGAGCCCGTTGACGAGACCGACCATCGCCTCGCGCAAGACCACGCGAAGCGCGTTGTTGGAATGAAGTTCGCGGGTGGCCAGCGCCCGCACCGCCACCGTCATGGTCTGGGTCGCGGCGTTACCGCCCTGGCTCGCCACGATCGGCGCCAGCACGGCCAGCGCCACCATCTTTTCCAGCTGGCCTTCGAACAGGCCGAGCACCGAGGATGCCAGAAACGCGGTCGCCAGATTGACCAGCAGCCAGTTGAAGCGGGCGCGCGCGATGGTCCAGACGGTGTCGGACAATTCTTCGTCGCTGGTGACGCCGCCGAGCGCCTTCAGGTCCTCGTCGGCCTCTTCCTCGATCACGTCGACGACGTCGTCGATGGTGATGACGCCGACCAGCCGGTTGGTGGTATCGACCACGGGGGCTGCGACCAGATTGTATTTGCCGAACATCCGCGCGACCTCTTCCTGGTCGTCGAGCACGGAGACGCGGCGGCGGTCTTCCTCGATCAGGTCGGCGAGCGGCACCGGCCGCCTTGCCCGCAGCAGCGTGTCGAGCGAGACGGCGCCCTGCCAGTGCTGGTTGCCGTCGACCGCGTAGATTTCATAGAACCGTTCCGGCAGGTCCGGGGTGTCGCGCATGTAGTCGATCGCCTGCCCGACGTTCCAGTCCGGCGGCACCGCGATGAATTCGGACTGCATCCGCCGGCCGGCGGAGTTTTCCGGATACAGCAGGCTGCGCTCCAGCGCGTCGCGCTCGGACGGCGGCAGCTTTTCGAGGATTTCTTCCTGGTCCTCCTCGTCGAGGCCTTCGAGCAGTTCGACGGCGTCATCCGATTCCAGTTCGCGAACGCCCTCCGCAACCGTCTGCGGTTCGAGCTCTTCGAGGATTTCCTCGCGAACGGCGTCGTCGACCTCGTTCAGCGCCGAGAAGTCGAAATCGGTGCCTGTCAGCTCGACGAGATGGACGCGGTCGTCGGGTTCGAGGGCGCCGATCAAATCGCCGAGATCGGCCTCGTGCAACTCGGCGACGACCTCACATAGCAAGGGGCGATCGGCGGCCTTGATGGCGCGCGTGATTTCCTCGACAAACTCGTGGCGGATCTGGCCCTCTTCATCCCGCATCAAGGCGGGATCGAGCGCCGACCCGTCAACGGGTCGCGCGGCGGCTTGGGCAACGTCGATATCCTCGGCCATGCCGCGCCTCGCCGGTTTGACAGAACTTGCGTTTGAGTTATCGCTGCACGCATTACCCAATCGGCAACGCAAAGCGCAATGCTAAAGATGCACAACGGCGAATGACCCCAGGATTCACCAGGACGCTCTGCGCAGCCGTCGCGGCCGCGACGGTGTGGGCCACAGCGGCCACGGCCGCCGAATGCCCGCGCAAGGACGCGCTCGGCACCTCACGGGTTCTGCGCGTCGATGCCGCTACCTCACCGCGCGTCGGCCTGAAGAGCTTTCCGCAGACCCTGCCGCTGCAAGACCACGAGGTGGTCCTGACCTTCGATGACGGGCCGTGGCCGGGCACGACGCCCCAGGTGCTGGCCGCGCTCGCGCGCGAATGCGTGCTCGCCACCTTCTTCCTGATCGGCAGGTCGGCTTCGGCGCACCCGGAACTGGTGCGCAGGATTGCAGCCCTTGGCCACACGGTCGGGCACCACACCTGGTCGCATCCCAATATCAAACACATGAAGCCGGATGCGGCCGTGGCCGACATCGACAAGGGCTTTGCAGCGGTTGAAAAGGCGCTTCACGGCACCGCCACGACGACCCCGGGGATCGCAAGCGCGACCCCGACGACGCCGTTCTTTCGCTATCCCTATTTCGAGATGACGCCGGCGACGCTGGACCTGCTGCAAAACCGCGGCATAACCGTGTTCGGCGCCGACCTCTGGGCCAGCGACTGGGAGCCGATGAAACCGGCCCAGCAGTTGAAGCTGCTCACCGAGCGGCTGCAGGCCGCCCGCAAGGGGATCATTCTGCTGCACGATCCCAAGGCGCAAACCGCGGCCATGCTGCCGGCGTTCCTGCGCTATCTGAGAGACAACGGTTACCGCGTGGTCCATATCGTCCCGGCAGCCGCGGCGGCCACCGCCAGGGCTGTCCAAAACCCGAAATAAGTGTGGTATTTCGGCTATTAAGGCGGCATTCATGGCCCGCCGTTAAGGATTGCAAACAAGGCATTTTTCGAGTGAACCGAATACCGGTCCGCGCGGACCAACGTTCGATTGGGAATGA
Source organism: Bradyrhizobium sp. AUGA SZCCT0176 (assembly GCF_018130145.1). GTDB lineage: Bacteria > Pseudomonadota > Alphaproteobacteria > Rhizobiales > Xanthobacteraceae > Bradyrhizobium. The sequence goes on from NZ_JAFCMB010000015.1 coordinate 90,567, forward strand.
AGCCGGGGTTCTATGATCGCTAGCGCAGGTATGGGGCTCCGTCAGCGGGCATCGCTTACTTTTTCAGCCGCAATTTCAGCCGCAATGTTTCTGGGAATGCTGACCGGCGTCTCGGCGCAGGCCGCCCCGGCCGCCAATTGCCCCGGGCATCCCGACGCGATCGGCACGTCGCGCACGCTGGTGGTCGATCCGCGGCAATATCCGCTGATCGGCACCATGCAATATGCCAAGACGCTGCCGCTGGAAGATCATGAGGTGGTGCTGACCTTCGACGACGGTCCGCTGCCGAAATACAGCAACCAGATCCTCGATATCCTCGCCGCCCATTGCGCCAAGGCGACCTTCTTCCTGGTCGGACGGCAGGCCAACGCCAATCCCGAAGGCGTGCGCAAGATGCGCGATGCCGGCCACACCATTGCCACCCATACCCAGAACCATCCCGGGAACATGAACCGGCTCTCGATCGATGGCGCCAAAAAAGAGATCGAGGACGGCATCGCGTCGATCACATCAGCGCTCGCCGACGGCACCGCGCCGTCGCCGTTCTTCCGCATTCCGGGTCTCGGCCGTTCCGACGTGATCGAGGCATATGCCGAAGCAAAAGGCCTGCAAATCTGGAGCGCCGATTTTCCTGCCGACGACTGGCGGCCGGTCTCCTCGCAGCGCGTCTATGATCTCGCGATGCAGCGGCTCGAGGCCAAGGGCAAAGGCATCCTGCTGCTGCACGACATCCAGGCGCGCACCGTCGCAGCCTTGCCGCGAATCCTGAGCGATCTGAAAGCCCGCGGCTACCGCCTCGTCCATGTCGTGCCCGCGACGCCGGACCGGCCGGCGACGCCGACCGAGCCGTCGCAATGGCAATTGCATCCGGTATCGGAGCAAGTGGCGACGTCACGCTGGCCCAAAATTCCGAATTTTGCCTATACCGCGACCGCGGCCCTGCCTGCGCCCGCGTTGTCGGACTCCGATTGGCGCAATACGGCGCCTGCGGACCGCGTGCAGCGGCGCGCATTGCGCGACGCCTTGTGGTCGCGGCAGGTGACGCTGGTGCTTGACCCGCCCGCGCTGCCGGTCCCGGCGCCTGGCGTGTTCAAGCTCCCGGAATCGATCCGCGTGACGATGCTGTATTCGCCGCCATCCGCCCGCAAGGTAGAGCCGACCGCGCCTGCCGCGCACGAAGTGTCCGCCAAGCAGGCGGCACGCCCTGCCAAGCACGCAAAACATGGCGGCAAGGGCGCTGCCAAACATGCGCAGGTCAAGCCGGCCAAGAAGGTCCGCATGGCCGGCCTGAAGAAGCGCTAGAACTTCGGCTCTGATGAAATCAGAACCGAAGCTCTAGATTCTTGTTTTGACGCGTTTCCTACCGCAGATAAGTCTACGCAATCTGCGTAAACTTGATTGCTGTGCGAACCGGATCCACTTCGCTCGAAAACCCTCTACCCCGCCGCCGACTGCGCACGGCCCAGCAAGCCGCGTTGTTCGGCCACCGCGTGCGCTTCGTCGAGCGCCGCCGCCACGGCGTCCATCATCTCGTCGATCTGCTCCGGCGTGATGATCAGCGGCGGACAGACGAACACCGCGTCGGGACCGGCGCGGACGATGACGCCGCGCGCCATCGCGCCCTGCTGGATCAATGCGCCGATACCTTCGGCCGGCGGCAGCGGCCGGCGTGTGGCCTTGTCGGCGACCAGTTGCAGCGCGCCGATCAGTCCGACCCCGCGCGCCTCTCCCACCAGCGGATGCGAGCCGAGCGCACGCAGTCGTGACTGCAGATGCGGTGCGAGCGCTTTCACTTGCGATACGATGTCGCGCTCCTTGTAGATGCGCAGCGTCTCAAGGGCGACGGCGGCGGCGACGGGGTGACCGGCATAGGTGAAGCCGTGGGCGAAATTGCCGAGCTTGCCGGCATGGGCGGTGATGGTTTCGGCGATGGTGTCGCTGATAACAGTGGCCGAGATCGGCAAATAGGCCGATGACAGCGCCTTGGCGACGGTCATGATGTCGGGCTCAATGCCGAACGTATCGCAGCCGAACATCTCCCCGGTGCGGCCGAAGCCGCAAATCACCTCGTCGGCGATCATCAGGACGTCGTATTTGCGCAGCACCTGTTGAATGCGCGGAAAGTAATCGGCCGGGGGCACGATGACGCCGCCTGCCCCGTTCACCGGCTCGGCGATGAAGGCGCCGATCGTATCCGGCCCCTCGCGGATGATCATGTCCTCGAGATTGGCGACGAGACGGTCGACGAACTGCGCCTCGCTCTCGCCAGGGCGGCCGTACAGATAGTGGCTCGGGCAATCGGTCCGCAGAATACCGCCGACCGGCAGATCCCATTCGGTGTGGTTGGCGGGCAGCCCGGTCATGCTGCCGGAAAACACCGTGATGCCGTGATAGCCGCGCACGCGGCCGATGATGCGCTTCTTGCGCGGCCGGCCCAGCGCGTTGTTGTAGAACCAGACGATCTTCGCCGCCTGGTCGTTCGCCTCCGAGCCGGAATTGGCGAACAGCACCTTGCCGAGCCCCTTGGGCACGATCTTGAGCAGCTCTTCGGCCGCCTCGATGCTGGGCTCGGTCGAGCGGCTGTTGAAGATGTGGTAGGTCGGCAATTGCTCCATCTGGCGGCGCGCGGCCTCGACGAGGCGCTTTTCGCTGAAGCCGAGCGAGGTGCTCCACAGCCCGGCCATGCCCTCGAGATAGCGCTTGCCGGTTTCGTCGTAGACATAAACGCCCTCGCCGCGCGCGATGACGAGCGGCCCGTCCGTCTTGTGCTTGTCAAGATTGGTATAGGGATGGATCAGCGAGGCGACATCGCGAGCCGCCAGGGAGTTGGGTCTGCCCGTCATTGGATTAATGCTCCGATTCTTGTTGATCGGTGGGAGCAGACCACGAAAAGCGTGTTCCCGCCATTTCGCATTCTAGGGCCTTTTCCGTTCCGATTGAATCGGAACGGGGCTCTAGATTCTTGATTTGACGCGTTTTCTTGACGCGAACCGGTATCCACTTCGCTGGAAAACGCTCTAGAGACGGCGCGACGCCGTGCCGCTCACTCCTGCTCGACGCCGCTGGTCTTGATCAGTTGCGACCACTTTTTTTCATCCTTGTCGATGAAATCGGCGTAATCCTCCGGCGTGCCGGGTGTGATCTCGGTGCCGTCATTGGCCAATTGCCTCTTGACCTCGTCGGAGCCAAGCGCATCGCGCAGCACCTTGTTGAGCTTGTCGATGATGGGGCGCGGCGTGCCGGCAGGCGCCGCGAGGCCGTAATACAGCGACGCATCGAAGCCGGCGAGGCCCGCTTCCGCCATCGTCGGCACGTCGGGCAGCAGGCTGGAGCGGGTCGTGCTGGTCACCGCGAGGGCACGCAGTTTGCCGGCCGAGACGTTGGGGTGCGAGGCCGGGATCGGCGCGAACGCCATCGGGATATGGCCGCCCAACAGGTCGGTCAGCGCCGGACCGGTTCCCTTGTAGGGAATATGCACCAGCGTGATCCCGGCGGTGCGGGCGAAATATTCGCCGGTGATGTGACTGACCGTGCCGGCGCCGGCCGAGCCGAAATTGACCTTGCCGGGATTGGCCTTGGCGTGCGCGATCAGTTCGGCGACGGTCTTGGCCGGAAACGACGGATGCACCACCAGCGAATTCGGCGCATTGCCGATCAGGCCGATCGGCGCGAAATCCTTGCGCGGATCGTAGCCGGCGCTCTTGTAGAGCGACGGCTCCTTGCGCGGATCGTAGCCGGCGCTCTTGTAGAGCGACGGCCCGATCGCCAGCGTGCCGGTATAGCCCAGCACCAGCGTGTAGCCATCGGGATCGCTCTTGGCGACGGCCTTGGTGCCGATCGTGCCGCCGGCGCCGGGACGATTGTCGACCACGACCTTCTCGCCGAGCAGTTCGCTCATCTTGTCAGCGATGCCACGGCCGACGATCGAGGTCGAACCACCAGGCGCGAACGGAATCACCAGCGTGATCGCTCGCGTCGGATAGTTTTGAGCTTGCGCGCTGTTGAGGCTGGCGGCGAAACCGACGGCGATGATGACGGCCAAAGCGTTACCGCGCATTCAGCACTCCCTTGGGATCATTGTTCTTGTTGGCGTATGGTCGCTGAAACAGCCGACATCCGCAACCCGCGTTCCGGACGACCCTACCCATCGTCATTGCGAGCCAACGGGTCGCAATGACGGACTCAAGGAGCCCTATTTCCAGGCGAACACCGGCTGTTCCAGTTCGGCCACGCGGGTATTGCGGCCCGCCAGCACTTCACGGAATTGATAGATCAGCGCCGCCGTCGGCGCGTGGATGTGTTGGCCGGCGAGGCGAAAGCGGATCACGCGGCGCGTGCTTTCGGGAATTTTGGTGAAGCTGAACGCGTCTTGCTGCTCGATCTCATCAAGCGCGATGCGATGCACGGAAGCCACCTCCGCCGGGTTCGGCATCGGCGCGGCCTTTGTGCTTACCCACACCACGACCGGCGTGATCAGATAGCCGGACCTCGTCGGATAGTCGTCGAGCAGGCCCAGCACATCGCCCTCTCCGAGCTCCAGGCCGAGCTCTTCATGAAGCTCGCGCAACGCCGACTGGACTTGCGTCTCGCCGGGATCGCAGCGTCCGCCCGGCAGCGCCCATTGGGCCGAATGCGAGCGCAGGCCCTCGGCACGCCGCGTCAGCAGAAACGCCGTTTCCGCACCATTCTCGCTTTCGGTGAGCGCGATGACCACGGCGGCCCGCTTCAGCGCAGGCTCTGGCTCATCCGCCGTCGCCCGCGAGAAAGCTGCAACGAGCTCTGCGATATTTCGCCGGGTGGCATCATCAAATGAACGGGCCATGACGCTTGACTACAATACTCCCGCGTTTGATGAAATGACTGTCGAGACATGACCGCCTGCAGGAAACGGAATGCATCAGATGACGACCAGGGCCGCCACGGAGAAGCTCAAATCCGATGGCTGGAAAATCGTCGAAACGACCGGATTCCTGCATCTGATCGGACCGCTGTGGCAGCGAACAGTCAACGGCGAGCTTGAATTCGCGCTGATCACCGAGGACAAGCACCACAACCGCCGCGGCCTGGTGCAGGGCGGCGTGCTGATGACGTTCGCCGACCGCACTTGCGGCATCACCGCGCGACACGTCTCTGGCAAGCCGACGCTGGCGACCGTGCAGCTCGACACGCATTTCGTCGAATCCGGCAAGATCGGCGAGGTGTTGATCTCCAAACCGCACGTGGTGCGCGCGACCCGCAGCCTGATTTTCATCACCACCGAAGTCACCGTCGACAAGCGCTGTATCGCGATGGCGTCGGGCGTGTTTAAGATATTGAAGAATGATACGTAGCCCATTCTGTCATTGCGAGGAACGAAGCGACGAAGCAATCCACCTTTCTTGTCTGCGGCTATGGATTGCTTCGCTGCGCTCGCAATGACGACGGCCACCAGAAGGAGCCCCGACCGATGCAATATCGTCAACTCGGCCGCAGCGGCCTGAAGATTTCGCCGATCTGCCTGGGCACCATGATGTTCGGCGGGCCGACCGACGAGGCGACGTCGTCGCGGATCGTGGCGAAGGCACGCGAGGCCGGCATCAATTTCATCGACAGCGCCGACGCCTATAATGGCGGCAAGTCCGAGCAAGTGGTCGGCCGCGCCATTGCCAACGTCAGGCACAGCTGGGTGCTCGCAACAAAACTCGCCAACCAGATCGGCGACGATCCCAATTGCGGCGGGCTGTCGCGGCGCTGGGTGCTGCAGGCGGCGGAGGAGAGTTTGAAGCGGCTCGGCACCGACTATATCGACATCTACTATCTGCATAAGGAAGACCACTCGACGCCGTTGGAAGAGACCGTGCGCGCGATGGGTGACCTGATGCGGCAGGGCAAGATTCGCTATTTCGGCGTTTCGAACTACCGCGCCTGGCGCGTCGCCGAGATCTGCAACATCTGCGATCGCAACGGCATCGACCGCCCGATCGTCAGCCAGCCCTATTACAACGCCATGAACCGGATGCCGGAGGTCGAGCACTTCCCGGCCTGCGGCTATTACGGCCTCGGCATCGTGCCCTATAGCCCCTTGGCGCGCGGCGTGCTGACCGGCAAGTACCGTCCCGATACGGCGCCCGACAAGGACAGCCGCGCCGGCCGCAACGACAAGCGCATGATGCAGACCGAATGGCGGCCGGAATCGCTGCAGCTCGCGCAGCAAATCAAGGAGCACGCCGAAGGGCGCGGCATCACCGCCGGGCAGTTCGCGGTGTCATGGGTGCTGAACTCGTCATTCGTGTCCGCCGTGATCGCCGGTCCCCGCACCGAGGAGCAGTGGGACGATTACCTGAAGGCGCTCGACTATCGCTTCACCGCGGAGGACGAGGCGCTGATCGACCGGTTGGTCGCGAGTGGGCATCCATCCACACCGGGGTTCAACGATCCCGCCTATCCGATCGAGGGACGGCGCGCGCGCACCGCGACTTAAACGAAAGTCGCATACGCCATCGCCGCTTGCGAAATTTAATTCAGCGCCTTCGGAATAAATCCGGAAGCCGCCATCGACGTTGTTCACCATCTGCCGCGTCGAAGCGTCGCATCTTCCCGAACATTCTTGCCAAACACCTGCGCAAGCCTTTGTCTCCCTTCCAATAATAAGGGGCGCATCCTTGGTTGGATCGCCGTCAAAACGGGGAGGAAACCATGACGACATCCAAAAAGGACACCACTTCCAGCCGCCGCCGCTTCCTGAAAGCGGCCGCCGCGGGCGCTGCAGCAACGGTCGCGGCGCCCAGCGTCGTAAGCGCGCAAGGCGCGACCAGCATGCGCTTCCAAAGCACCTGGCCGGCCAAGGATATTTTCCACGAGTACGCGCTCGACTACGCCAAGAAGGTCAACGACATGACCGGCGGCGATCTCAAGATCGAGGTTCTGCCGGCCGGCGCCGTGGTGCCCGCCTTCGGCCTGCTCGAGGCGGTCTCGAAGGGTACGCTCGACGGTGGACACGGCGTGCTCGCCTATCATTACGGCAAGCAGAACGCGCTCGCGCTGTGGGGCTCCGGTCCCGGCTATGCGATGGACGCCAACATGCTGCTGGCCTGGCACAAGTACGGCGGCGGCAAGGAGCTTCTGGCCAAGCTGTACAGCTCGATCGGCGCCAACGTCGTCTCATTCCCGTATGGGCCGATGCCGACCCAGCCGCTCGGCTGGTTCAAGAAGCCGGTCACCAAGGCCGACGACCTGAAGGGTATCAAGTTCCGGACCGTCGGCATTTCGATCGACGTGTTCAGCGGCATGGGCGCTGCGGTCAACGCCTTGCCCGGCGGTGAAATCGTCGCCGCGCTCGACCGCGGCCTGCTCGATGCCGCCGAATTCAACAACGCCACGTCGGACCGCGTCCTCGGCTTCCCCGACGTGTCCAAGATCTGCATGCTGCAGAGCTTCCACCAGAATGCCGAGCAGTTCGAGATCATGTTCAACAAGGACAAGTACGACGCGCTGCCGGCGAAGATCCGCGCGATCCTCGACAACGCCGCCGAAGCGGCCGGACAGGACATGGCCTGGAAGGCGATCGACCGGTACTCGAAAGACTACGCCGAGATGCAGACCAAGGATAACGTCAAGTTCTACAAGACCCCCGACTCGGTGCTGCAGGCGCAGCTCGATGTCTACGATCAGGTCGTCGAGAAAAAGTCGGCGGAAAATCCGCTGTTCAAGGAGATCGTGGCGTCCCAGCTGGCGTTCGCCAAGCGCGCGACGCAGTGGGAGCAGGACACGGTGGTGAACCGCCGGATGGCGTATAACCACTACTTCGGACCCAACGCCAAGAAGCGGACCTGAGGTAATAGAATCGACCAGCAGACCCCGTCCGGGATGGCAATCCCGGGCGGGGTCTTGTATCGTCGGCTGGCCATCGCCTGCGCATTCACGACGTGAACGCGCTCCGACGCGGCGCCGGATCTCAGGTCGGCCATTACGCCCGGCTTCGCCCGGATCATTCCTGTACCAAGTAGCAGCCCTTTATTGAGTAGCCCGTACCAAGCAGTCCAGATTTCATGAACAGCGACCGTTTTCTGCATACCATCGACGGCATCAGCACCTTTGCCGGCAAGGCCGCCGCCTGGCTGGTGATGGGCCTGATGCTTCTCGTCTGCGCCGAGGTTTTCAAGCGCTACATCCTGAACATGCCGACCGCCTGGATCTTCGATGCGTCGAACATGATGTACGGCGCGGCGTTCATGCTCGGCGGCGCTTATACGCTGGCGCAGAACGCCCATGTCCGCGGCGACTTTCTCTACTCCTCGATGCGCCCGCGCACCCAGGCCGGGCTCGATCTGGTGCTTTACATCGTGTTTTTCCTGCCCGGGATCGCGGCGCTGGCCTATGCGGGCTGGGACTACGCCGCGCTGTCATGGCGCATCAACGAGCACTCCAACGTGACCGCGGACGGACCGCCGGTCTATCATTTCAAGGCGATGATCCCGCTGGCGGGCATATTGCTGTTGCTGCAAGGGTCCGCTGAAATCGCGCGCTGCGTCATCTGCCTCAAGACCGGCGTGTGGCCGAGCCGCCTCAAGGATGTCAGCGAAATCGACGTCGTCGAGGAGCAACTGGCGCTGAGCGAGCATGTCGACGACGAAGCGCGCCGAAGCGCGATCGAGCATGCGCAGAACATCGAGGAGAGCGCGCGCCAGCGCGGCTTGGGCGGGGACGTGCAGCGATGAGCGATCCGGCACTCGGGCTTTTGATGCTCGGACTCATCGTCGTCGTCATCATCATGGGTTTCCCCACGGCGTTCACGCTGATGGGGCTCGGCATGTTCTTCGGCTTCTTCGCCTATTACCGCGCCGGCGAATCCTGGGCCGACAACCACATCTTCGACCTGATGGTCCAGCGCACCTATGGCGCGATGACCAACGACGTCCTGATTTCCATCCCGCTGTTCGTCCTGATGGGCTACGTGATGGAACGCGGCGCGCTGGTGGACAAGATGTTCTACGCGATCCAGCTGGCGTTCCGGCGCGTGCCGGCAGCGCTCGCGGTCGCCTCGTTGATCGTCTGCACCTTCTGGGGCATTGCCTCCGGCCTCGTCGGCGCCGTCGTGGTGCTGATGGGCGTCATCGCCTTCAACCCGATGCTCAAGGCCGGCTATGACGTGAAACTCGCCTCCGGCGTCATCACCGCCGGCGGCACGCTCGGTATCCTGATCCCGCCCTCGGTCATGATCATCGTCTATGCGGCGGTCGCCGGGCAGTCGGTGGTGAAGCTGTACGCCGCGGCGATGTTTCCGAGTTTCTTCCTGGCGTTCCTCTACCTCGTCTACATCATCGGCTGGGCGCTGATTAACCCCAAAATCGCGCCGAAGCTGCCGGAGAGCGAAACCCGGGTGCCGGTGCGGCCGTGGGTGACGCAGATCCAGCAGCTCTATTCGCGCAAGATGCTGCCGGCATTGCTGGCCGCGACTGTGGCCCCGTCGCGGGCCCTTGCCATCACGGTGGATGGCGCGCGGCTCGGCTACGGCACGATCCTCAAGAGCCTGTCGTTCGTGCTGGTGCCGCTGGTCATGACGCTCGGTACCCTGTGGGGCATCTGGTGGTACGTCGTGATCCACCAGCAGCCGGACGCGCCCACCGCCATCGAGCGCAGCGAGGCTCCGACCCCGCTCGGACAGGGCGCGCCGAGCAGCGAGCCGGTCGAGGAAAAGCTTCAGGAACTGGGCAGCTCGGTCCAGCAGTCCGGCGCGGCCAAAAAGGGCGAACCGGAAGTGCTGCAGCAGATGGGTAATCTGCAGAGCGAAACCGCCGCTCCGCCGTCGGCGTCCGGTCCGCCGGAAGGCTTCTATCTGTACTTCGGGTTCACGGCCGCCGTCCTGCTGCTGCTGCTGTTCTACTATTACGCGATCATGGAGGCCGAACAGTTCGAGGTGCTGCGGCTGTTGATCACCTCGGTGATGCCGCTTGGCCTGCTGACCGTGGTCGTGCTCGCCGTGATCCTGTTCGGCATCACGACCGCCACGGAATCGGCGGCGGTGGGCGCCGCCGGCGCCTTCCTGCTGGCGTTCCATGCCCGCACGCTGAACTGGAAAAAAACCAAGGAGGCGGTGTTCCTCACCCTCAAGACCACGTCGATGGTGTGCTGGCTGTTCGTCGGCTCGGCGCTGTTCTCGGCGGTGTTCGCTATACTCGGCGGCCAGGCGCTGCTGGAGAGCTGGGTGCTGTCGCTCAACCTGACACCGGTCCAGTTCATGATCCTGTCGCAGGCGATCATCTTCGTGCTGGGCTGGCCGCTGGAATGGACCGAGATCATCGTGATCTTCGTGCCGATCTTCCTGCCGATGCTGAAGCACTTCAGCGTCGATCCGATCCTGTGGGGCGTGCTGGTGTTCGTGAACCTGCAGGCCGCCTTCCTGTCGCCGCCGGTGGCGATGTCGGCGTTCTACCTGAAAGGCGTCGCGCCCAAGCACGTCACGCTGAACCAGATCTTTTCCGGCATGATGCCTTACATGTTCATCGTGATCATCTGCATGGTCATCATGTATATGTGGCCGGGAATGACGCTGTGGCTGCCGAAATATCTGTACGGCGGCTAGGCCGGGGGACGCGGGTTCCAGGGTTAGCGGGAACAACGGCCTCAATGGGCCGTTGTCTCCTGCGGTGACCGCAGCCGCAAACCAGCGGAGGATTCCGATGGAACCGATCCTGGGTTTTGAACCGGTCCTGTTTGTTATCGTCGTGGTGCTGCTGTTTGGTGGCGGGAGCTATTGGGGCCGGCGTCACGGCCATTGGTGAGCACGATGATCGATTTTCCGAACCATAGCCGAAGCTATGACCACACAAGGCGCGCCGTGCGGTTTTGGGGCTACGACAGCGCGATCGAGGCCTCGTTCTATGTCAACGAGGAGGCGCTGGCGCGAATCCAGCCGGACGTGCCGCTCGATGAATCGGGCTTTCTGAACGCGTTCGACGCCAACCGCGACAAGATCTGCGCCGCAGCCGCCCGCGTTTACGTGCGCGGCAGCCGCGGCTCTTACGATCTCGGGGTGGCAAACTTCTAAAGGAAGGTGCGACCTCAATCCGCCGGGCACAGCCCTTCCTCGATCGCGGCCGACTGCAATTGGCCGGCGTCGGTGACGCCTGCCGCGGCGGTCGCCAGGATGCGCGACGCCATCTTCACCTTGATTGCCGGCGTGGCTGGCTTGCCCGACGTGCTGTCGACATGGGCGGAAGCCAGTTCCAGCACCGATCTCATCATTGAAACCAGTTCCGGATTGAAGTTGTTCGGCGAAATCTTGGTCATGCGCACTCCCGTTGGCGCTCATGTAGCGCAGCAACGTGACTCCAATACGACCCTGGTGTGAAGGATCGCCATAGAGGTTAAGGATTGCGCGGCCTCGGGCCTCAATCGTTGGACGAACAGTCATTCGCGGTCCGGATCTGAAACTTCAATTGACGACAATTTCCACCTAATCAATCATAGGTTTGGACTGGAGGGCCCAATGTCTACCAATAAGCTGACGCTTAGATTCCGCTGTCCGGCAGAGCTTGAAGGAGAGCTGCCACGGCCCGTGCCGGCGAACCAGGGTGTTCCCGACTGGCTCAAGATGATGCCGGCAAAAGCTTTCAGCGACATCAACTTGCGCGACGAGGAAACGATAAAGCGGTGCCCGCCTTTCGTCGATGCGATGACCTGCGGCTTTCTGATCCCGCTGGTCTGCGACCTGAGGATCGAGAACGGCCAGATCACCTGGGACAACGAACTCCCCCCGGGATCTCTCGATTTTCCCCGTTCACCGATCGGATTTCACGACAAGGGACAGGTTACCGGTACGCCGCTTTTCGATTCCGATCGCTTCATCATCAAATTCCACAATCTGTGGACCATCGAGGCCCCGGAAGGCTATGCGCTGTTCTTCACACATCCCGTCAATCGTTTTGATCTGCCATTCACCACGCTAAGCGGGCTGGTCGATTGCGACCGTTATACCGATACCTGGATACATTTTCCGGCGCACTGGCATGACACAAATTTCCGGGGCATCCTCCCGAAGGGCACGCCCATAGCCCAGTGCATTCCAGTCAAGCGGGAAAGCTGGGTTTGCGAAACTTCGTCGTTCACGCCGGAAGAGACGCAGCAGGCTCGCGAATTCCGGGACACGATGCGAGGGGAGTCCGGATTGTACAGGCGGCAATTCAGGGCGTAGCCGCTCAGTTCGATTCTCCACCCAGGAATTTCGCCGCCGCGCTGGGGCGGAAGAAGAAGCGGCCGTGAGACGAAGCGGCAAGCACGTAGGCGGCGCGGCCAAGCAGGTGGGGTCTTCCGCGCATGACGGCACGTAAGGCCGTCTCGGCGCCATCACGGTCGCCCATCTCCAGCAGGCACGCGGCGAGGTTGGCGCGGGCCAAAGCGTCCTCTGGACGCAGACCGAGCGCGTGACGGAATTTATCGGCGGCTGCGGCGTAGTCTCGCTCATAGAGCAGGGCCAGCGCGAGTTCTGTCAAAATATCCGGACGTCCCGGAGCCGCGTCGTGAGCGACCATCAGGATGGTGCGAGCCTTTGAGGACTCATGGTTTTGCAGAAACAGGCGCCCCAGATCGACCTTCAAGTCGATGCTCTCGGGCGCCAGCGAAAGGCCTTCCTCGACGATCCTGATGGCCTCGTTGAGTTTGCCGGCCTTGGCAAGCTGACCTGCGAGCTCCTGAAAGGCAGGCAAATACGGTGGACGCCGCGCGGCGGTGCGCCGCAATTGCTCGATCCCATCCGCCGAGCGTTCCGAACTACACAAGGCTGCGCCAAGCAGTGTTTCAACCTCCGCATCGCTGCCGCGGCGAGCGGCTTTTTCGAGCGGCACAATCGCCTCACCCGCACGATTCTGATTGATCAGGGCATGAGCCAGAATGAGCACCGCGCTCCTGTCGGTGCGGTTCGATTTGAGGATTTCGGCTGCAAGTTGCTGTGCCCGGCCGAACTGCCGCATCTGCAGCGCCAGTGAGGCTTGCTGAAGCGCCTGCGCACGGGAATTGTTGTGGCCGCCACTCACGGCATCGCCTGTGCGAGGTGCGAACACCGCATCGCGCTTTTGCCCGGCCTCACGCCGAGCGCGCAGTAATGGAAGTTCAGCATTGCCCGGTTCCAGGTCCGTCGTCTTGCCCGCGGCGACACTGCCATTTCTGATTCAATTGTCAAACAACGATGAGGTTGCAGATTCGCGTTCTCGCGGCGCGATGCGCCCGAGTTTTGCGTCACGCTCCGCCCTCGAATCCAGAGGGCGCAGGGAAGACCGGGTGCGCGCTGCACCCGCGGTCTCGTGTGCGATTGTGCTAAGAATGCTGCACACGAGCATACAGGGCAGCGGAGAACACCCGGCCTTCCCTGCGCAATGGCTTTACGGCTTATAACGCGCTCTCCCCGGTGAGACGGCCTCTATTGCCACCGTCGCCCCTCGGAAGCGTTAGCTCCCGCAGGACTTGACGCCGTTACGGGCGCCAGGACCACACGCTTTCGCCGTACGCTTCAGCCGCGACCGTCAATCGCAACCTCAGCGTCCACCGCAACCCGCCCCTCGTCGTGACGACGGCCGACGCCCTCTGAGTGGGACGGGATGGCGATAGATGCACACTGATTTGGGTCGGATGGCAACAGGAATATTTTTGATTTTCGGAAATTTTGGGCTTGACACGATTTCCGTAAATCGGAAGTGAGTTGCCCCGGCTTCGCCCAAGGCTACGTCGGGCGCGGCCGTCGGGTTGTTTTGTCGCAGTCCCGGCCGTCATTCCCCGCGGCCCATCTTTCGAAACATTAATTTCACCGCCAGCGTCCCGTAATGGCGGGGCTGGTAATCCTGCGGCCGACCAACAAAGCGCGAGGTTTCGTTGTGGGACGTGCGTTGGAATACAATTTTACAACGCTGCGAATTTCCCGGGCCTATGTCAGCCTGGTGTCCCGCCCCGAGGGTGAGGCGATTTCCCTGGCGTGGATCGGAGACTATGAAATTCGCATGCACGCAGCCTCAGCAGCTTGCGCCGCAAGGCAGCCCCTTTTCATCGTCGAGATCTTCGACCATGACGCGCAAATCTTTATTGACAGTCGCGCGTGCCACACCCTTGCGGAAGGCGCCGTCGCGTTCGACGAATTCCTGCATCTGGCGGAGCCGGTAGCAGGCGGACCGCACGACAAGTAGACCGTCGGATGGGTAGAGCCAACGGCCTTCGGCCGGCCCGATGATAAACGCCGCGAAGCCCGTCGATGCTTGCACGGGGAGAGATGATGGGTTTCGCTTCGCTCTACCCATCCTACGAGTTCTCCGCGCGATCCTTCAGGATGACAGCCAGCGGATTCGGTGTCGCCGCCGCGACAAGCTTCAAGGTATTGGTGTCGTGATGATTGAACGGGCGGTCTCGCCCCTTCACCAGAAGCTCGGTTTCAAGCAGATAGGTCCAGCTTCCATCGTCGTTGAAGGTGATGTCGCACCGGTAGCTTTCCGTGCGGAACGCTTCGTCCAGAAATTCCGTCGAGCAGATTCCGTAACGCGTATCGCCGCGCTTCGCCGTGACCGAGATTCGCCTGTCGTCCGGCTTGGCGTGGCCCGCTGCGAGCAACACCTGGCCTCGCGGAATGGTCACGCTTTGCAGGATCAGGCCGGTTGCGGGCTCCCAGAGCCAATAGCCGACCTGATCGTGGAAGGTGATGTCTTCCTCCGGCGTGTTGATGTGGATGTGATAGCGCAACCCATAAAACAGCTGCGGTCCGTTGGCCTGCGGATCGATCGGGTCCATCCGGATATGCTCGCGAAAAACCCGACGCTCCGAACCGTCGGCTTTGGGGTTGACGTCCACGCCCTTGTCCGCCTGCCAGATACCCGCCAGATGACGGAGCGGTCCGAGATTGGCGAGGCTATCAGGCGATACGTTGTCAGGCTCGGTAAAGATGTCGGCGGGAATGGGCAGCATAAGAAAACCTCGTGTGATCGCGGTTTCGGCAATATCAGGCTTCGCGGGCGATTGCGTCGCCATTTCGGTGTCCGCCAGCTATAAGCTTAAATTGCGTTTCCCAGAGCGACAAGTCGCGCAGGAAAGCAGCGGGTATGCGCCGGCAACGTTTGCCGGTGATCAGGCGTGGAAATATTCATGATCAAAAACGGGCTTTATTCGCTGCATGCCAAATCCCGCGCCGGCGTGGCCGATGACGTTGGCGGCATCCTGATCTTCCGCGACGGCCAGATCCATGGCGGCGATGCGTATGTCTATTACACCGGCAGCTATGAGTGCTCGGGTGGAAGCTGGAAAGGCAAGATGACCAGCGCGGAGCATACCCCGACCGGGCGACCGATGGCGGCCCGGGTCCAATACATTGGATTTTTCGGCACGTACAACGACGCCGGCGCCAAGGTGGATGCGATGGCGCTCGTTGGAGAGCAAGGGATTCGGTATGATGCGGTGTTGCGGTTGTTGGTGGAGGGGTGAATTCGATTGGCGCCGCTACACGTGCCACGCACCCGGATGCGAACGCATTGGGCGAGATGAAAAGCCCGTAACGGTCGACACCGCGCTACGGCTCGGCAATTCCTTAAGTCCGGCGCTGCGTTCTGGATGAGTATTCAGCTTCGGCCGACGACGTGCTCGCGCCGTAGATCAATAAGATCTGCGTCTTACAAGGCGGCGTGAGAGTGACGCTCCAGGAATCAGGCGGTCGGCGCACCTAACAAGCAGGACGATCTGGCGCGCTGTCACCGTAACTGCCCGATCTAATGCCATTTCGATTGCAGTATGGACGGGCACTCGAAAAGGTTGTGTACATTCTGCGTGACGGGCATCATGAGGCAGGCTTCTGATTCCGACGACTTGGCTGATTTTTGAGAAGCAAACGAAAGCAATACGCTCATGGAAACGCAAGTACGCACCCCTCAGATGGTCTTCATGCAACCCCAAAGATTTGTCGTTCCTTTGTTTCAACGACCTTATGTTTGGAACGAAGAAAATCAATGGGAGCCGCTCTGGAACGACGTTGTGCGTGTTGCGGAGAGAGTGCTGAAGCAGCCGACCGAAAAGCATCATCCCCATTTCCTGGGCGCTGTTGTCCTACAGCAAATGCAGAAGCAAACAGGTCAGATGCAGGAGCGGACCGTAATTGATGGTCAGCAGCGGTTGACCACGTTGCAATTACTTCTTGACGCGCTCCATGCGGAATTGATGGCAGTTCAGGCATTGCAGCCGGCAATGAGGCTAGAGCCACTAGTAAAAAATGCCGAGCCGTTTTGCTTGAAGCACGAAGACCGCTTTAAGGTCTGGCCGACAAATCGCGACCGGCCAGCATTCAATGCTGTTATGGGAGCGACGCCTCCCATCGACTACACCGCAGTCGGTCATCGCGGCGAAAAGATGGTGGAGGCGCACCGGTTCTTTGGCGAGCAGGCGCGCGATTGGCTCAAGGCAGCTGGCTCTGAGGTAACACAAATACGCGCGGCGGCCATTGAGACTGTGGTCCGAGAACTCCTACAGATGGTGGTGATTGACCTTACGGTCGATGAAAACGCGCAGGAGATTTTTGAAACGTTAAACGCCCGGGGCGCGCAGCTTACCGCCGCCGATCTGATCAAGAACTTCATTTTCCAACGGCTGCTTGAAGCCGGCACCAACGTCGAGGAAGCCTATCAAAAAAATTGGAAAGATTTTGAGACGGCATTTTGGGAGACAGAAATAAGCGTTGGACGGCTGCGCTACTCCCGCTCTGCTATATTCCTCAATCATTGGTTGATTGCGCGCACCGGTGAGGAGGTTTTGGCTCGAGAAGTATTCGACCGATTTAAGCTGTTCGCAGACCATGAGGCTGGACTTCCCATGCACAAGTTGCTTGAGCAGGTTCACGCCGCCGCTGTTGTTTACCGCGGCTTTATTACTGCCGCGGCTAGCAACACTGGGCCAATCGATGGTCTGGGCTTATTCGGGTATCGGACCGGCGTTCTCGAAAGCGAAGTGATCAAGCCATTGGTGCTCGATTTACTCGACCCGGAGCAGACGGCAATTCCGCCCGCACAATTCGCAAAGGCCCTATCCGTAGTGGAAAGTTGGATGGTTCGCCGAATGCTGGTTCGTGCAACCACCAAAAACTACAATCAGGTCGTAGCCGAGGTAATAGCGCTCTTACGAAAGTCAAATCGTGCCAACTCGGGTGATGTGATCGAGGCTTTCCTGGCTGGACAGACGACGGGAAGCAGGTACTGGCCCGACGATGCTGAGCTTGAGCAGGAGCTTGTATCACTACAGGCATATAGGCGCCTTGGCCGAGGACGCCTCCGAATGGTCCTTGAAGGCATCGAAGATCATCTGAGAGGATGGAGCAACGGACAACGCGGCTTAGGCGAGGAGCGCGTCAGTAGGGGCAAACTCGCGATCGAACACGTGATGCCGAGGAAATGGCACACACATTGGGCAATTCAAGAAGGCAGTAACGAGGCGGATCGGGAAAGCATCATCCACACCCTTGGCAATCTCACGCTGCTAACTGGCAAAATTAATTCCAAAGTCTCGAATGGGCCATGGCCTGGCAGCGCCGGCAAACGCGCGTCGCTTGAAAAGCATGACGTCCTCATTTTGAACCGGGACCTTTTGAGAAAAGGGGGTGACCAGTGGACCGACCATGCCATTCGCGCCCGAACGAAGGAACTTGTGCGGATCATAGGCCAGATTTGGCCAGTTCCATCGGATCATCGTTCGGGGTTTGCGGGGTACAGGCCAACCTTTCGTAGAACGGTTGATCTGGCAGACCTTATCACAGGCGGTGCGCTTCAACCTGGAATGTCACTCTATCCTCGTCGAAAGAAGCACAGCGACAAAGTCGCAACGCTCCTGCCCGACGGGAAAATAGAGGTTGATGGCGCAGCCTTTTCCAGCGCCACTGAAGCAGCTACCGCAATTGCTGGAAAGCGGACGAACGGGTGGTGGTTCTTTGTAACTGATCAAGCCACCAAACGCTCGCTTCGTAACATTCGACGCGACTATATCGACACCATGTCTGTAGACGCAGATGACGACGACCAAGACGATGATGGAGATGATGACGAGACGTCCTAGCCAGCACCGCACCGTGTAGCTATGGGACAGTGCACCTAATTGGGCGAGAATGTTTGGTGCACTGTCACCGTAGTTTATTAAGCGCTTTCTCGGCACCAAGTAGCCCGCATGAGCAAAGTGATACGCGGGGATGGGCCAACCAAAACCCGGATGTCGCTTCGCTCATCCGGGCTACGCTCGCCAAGCGCCAACTTTGTTGAACCGGGCGGGCGCAAGGTCCCCACCGACCTGTCACGCCACCGCCTGCCGCTCGCTCTCGGGAAGGACCTGCAGCAACAGTTCGCCGAACGGCACGGGCTTGCTGAAGAGATATCCCTGGCCCAGGGCAATTCCGAGCGCGCGGATCTTTTCGACCTGGTCGTAGGTCTCGACGCCTTCGGCGACGATCGAAAGGTTCAACGTCTTCGCAAGCTGAACGATCGATCCGAGGACGGCAACGGTCTCGGCGCGACCGATCCTGTCGATGAAGGACTTGTCGATCTTGACCTTGTTGAACGGAAAAGCGGTCAGATAGGACAGTGACGAATAGCCGACGCCGAAATCGTCGAGCGCGATGGAAACGCCAAGCCGTTTCAGGCGTTCGAGCGTCTTGAGATTTTCCTGGCTGTCGGCCAGAAAGACGCTCTCGGTGATCTCGAGCTCCAGCCGTGTCTCGGCAAGTCCGCTGTCCGCCAGCGCGGCCATTATGGAATCGACGAGAGTGCCGCCCGCAAATTGCAGAGCCGAGAGGTTGACGGCAACCTTGATATCATGCGGCAGCATCACGGCATGGCGACACGCCTTGGCGAGCACCAGATCGCCGAGCTCGCCGATCAGTCCCCCCCGTTCCGCAACCGGAATGAATTCAGCGGGAGGGATCAGGCCTCTGGTCTTGTGGCGCCAGCGCGCCAGGGCCTCGACCGATTTCGCGCGGCCCGTCGAGAGCTCGAATATCGGCTGATAGAACACCTCAATCTCTTCGCGCCAGATCGCCTCGCGAAGCTCGATTTCGAGGATGTCGCGCTGGTCGGCTTCGGCCTTGAGCTCCGGCGAGTAGAGATGGAAACAATTTCGACCGGCATTCTTCGACTTGTAGAGCGCAAGATCGGCATTGCGAAGAATTTCATCGGTGCGCGTGCCATGCTCGGGCACCACGGCGCCACCGATGCTGCATCCGATCACGACCGGGTGGCCGTCTATTTCATAGGGTTCGGCAATGGCCTGGACCAGGCGCGCGGCGAGCGTTGCGGCGTCGTCCTGCAGCGCGGACGGCCCCGGCGCCACGATCAGCGCAAACTCGTCGCCGCCGATCCGGGCCGCCGTATCGACGGTTCGGGCCTGCGCCTTGATTCGACCGGCGACCTGCCTGAGAAGCGCATCGCCGCAGTGGTGGCCGAGCGCGTCGTTGACGGACTTGAACTTGTCGAGATCCAGCAGGAGCACGGCGAACGGCGTATGGTGCAGAAGATACTTGTCCAGCGCTTCGTCAAGGGAACCCCTGAACAGGTTACGATTCGCAAGGCCGGTCAGGCTGTCATAGTGCGCCAGCCTCTCGATGCGGTCCTCGGAAGCCTTGCGTTCGGTGATGTCCTCATGCGTCGCAACCCAGCCACCGCTCTCGCGCCGTCCATAGGAAATATGGATGACGCGCCCGTCCGGAAACTGCACCGTGTTCGAAGTGTGCTCCGATTTGGCGAGCCGGTCCTTGAGGTCAACCAGATAGGCGTCGAGATCACGCACGGCCTCCTGGTGTGCAAACACCTCGCGGAAATTCATGCCGACCCTGATGTTGTCAGGCGAAAGCTCATAGGCATCGAGCCATTGTCGGTTGAACGCGATCAGGCGATCCTCGCCATCAAACATGCTCAACCCCTGCGGAAGATTTCGCAGCGCATCCTCGAATTTGCTCAGGGAGTCGCGCAGTTCGCGCTGCGCCCCGTCGAGCGCCTTCTGTCTTCGCCAGTGCAGCGCGGTCGCCATCAGAATGATGAAAGTGAGCAGAAGCGCTCCACCGAGATAGATTTGCTGCCTGGCTTGAGAGCGCGAATAGATCTCCTGCTCTGAAATGCCGGCGGTAAAGATCAGCGGAAAAACGCGCGATCTGCGCGCCGTGACCAACCTGTTGCTCCGGTTCGCGCGGCCTTCGCTCCCGCTCCAGTTCCAATACTGGCTATAGGCGCTGTCCCGTAACGCGCCTTCGACGTGGCCGGGATTGCGCTGTCCGAGCACCGTGCCCTGGTCTATTCCCCGCGCGGCGAGCACGATGTAGTCGGCATTCCTGAGGACAAGGGTTCCTCCGATACCGAGCTTTGCCGTATCGTAGAACCTGCCGACCAGATCCACGCTGATCGAGCCTACGACGACGCCCGCCGGACCTTTGCCGTGGTCGAACAGCTTTCTGGCGATCTGGATGGTCCATTTGTTCGACGCCCGCCCGAACACCGGCTTTGCGACGTAGAGCCGATCTTCGGTCAGCTCCATCACCTTGGCGAAGTGCTCCCGGTCCCCGAGATAGAGCGGCGGGCCGGAGTAGCCGGTCGTCGTATCGGACAAATAGCCGTTTGCTCCGATCAGCGAGAACTGCACCACGTCGCCGCTCGCCATCTGCGCTTTACCGGCCCAGAATTTCAGGCTGAAGGCGGCCGGATCCTGGGCGTAAAGCGCACGCACGACCAGCAGTGACTGATCTACCCGCTCGAATATCCGCTCGGTATTTTCCTCAAACAGTTGAGCGACACTGTTTCCGTGCGCCCGCGCCTGTTGCAGCGCCTCCGCCCGTTCCGAAGAGGTGATCGCGAAGTAGCCGATCCACACCAGCGGCAAAAAGAACAGCGCGATTTGCAGCGGGGCATTTCGCAGGATTCCCTTTGCAGCTTTGCGAACCAATCTGCGGGCGTGAATCACAGCACGCAATCCCGCGCGAGCCGGAAACCCACGGTTGCGCTCTCAGAGCATAGCAACGCCTTCAAATATGACATCGACTATCTTCGCCTGAACCGCCCGGGGATCCGCATCGCCGCGGCCGGACACCGCCGAGATCTTGCAATCCCTGAACGTAGCGTCGGCAGCCTTAAGTTTTCGTGTTCGCGCAGGTTCAATGTTTATGTCAAAACCCCCCGTAACATCACGGAGATAGCTGCGATCCTGCGCTTCGCCTGACGGCTACGCCGCGGCGAGCCGTTGCTCGGCGACTTCTTCGGGATGCGGCGTTACTGAGGTTAATGGTGCCCAGGGGCGGGATCGAACCATCCGGCTTCGCCCAAGCGGGCTACGCCGGGACAAGCCTTTACTCGGCGGCTTCTTCGGGATGCGGCGTGACTGAGATTAATGGTGCCCAGGGGCGGGATCGAACCACCGACACTGCGATTTTCAGTCGCATGCTCTACCAACTGAGCTACCTGGGCATGTCCCGGCGCGGAGCAGGGAGCGCCGGTTTATAGTCAGGCCGGACGGCTGTGTCCACCCAGCTTCGCCGTTGGCTTCGCTTGGCGCGGCTCGGCGTCGGTATCGTCCACAAACTATTGGAAATTAACTGGTATTTCGTATCCGGCATGCCCCGCCCTACTCCTCGTCTTCTGCCTCATTCTCCTTGCCGGGGATGACGTAGCGGCCGGAGAGCCAGCGGTTCAGGTCGACGTCGCGGCAGCGCGGGGAACAGAACGGCAGGGTTTTGGGGTTCTCGGCGGGCCTGCCGCATTCCGGGCAAGGCTTCGATGAAGGCTTCGATGAAGGCTTCGACACGCCCGATCCGGCCTGGCCCGTATCCTTCCCCGCATCTTTGGGCGGGTCAGCTGGCATTCAACCAGCCGAATCGGATCGGAAAACCTTCGCCGCCGAGCAGCGTGACCGTTTCATAGAGCGGCAGGCCGACGATGTTGGTGTAGGAGCCGACCATTTTGACCACGAACGATCCGGCGATGCCCTGCACCGCATAGCCGCCGGCTTTGCCGCGCCATTCGCCGGAACCGATATAGGCTTGGATGTCGTCCTCGTTCAGCCGCTTGAAGCGCACGCGGGTCTCGATCAGGCGTTGGCGAAAGGCTTCCTTCGGCGTCACCAGGCAGATCGCCGTGTAGACGCGATGGTTGCGGCCCGACAGCAGCCGCAGGCACTGCGAGGCTTCGTCGACCAGGTTCGCCTTCGGCAGGATGCGGCGGCCGACCGCGACCACGGTGTCGGCGGCGAGGATGAAGGAACCGCGCAGCTCGTCGTCGAGCTGCACGGATTTCAGCGCGGCATCGGCCTTGGCGCGCGCCAGGCGATTGGCGCAGGCGCGCGGCAGCTCGCCCCGCTTCGGGGTCTCGTCGACGTCAGCGGGACGCAACGCGTCGGGCTCGATGCCGGCCTGGTTGAGCAGGCTGAGCCGTCGCGGCGAACCGGAGGCAAGAACGAATTTGGGACGGCCAAGCATGCTGATTTTGGGAGGCAGAGGAATCGAGGGGGCGAATGCGCGCGGAACCTATCGGAAGGGCGTGGTTTTCACAACCGGGTGGCAAGTGGTTGTGGCTGCGTGGAAAAATCCTATCGCCGCACGCGCAGTGCGCCCCCTCTCCCGCGCTTGCGGGGGAAGGTTGGGGTGGGGGCTCCCTCGGCGACGGGACTCGCGGAGAGAGCCCCCACCCGCCTCGCTTTGCTCGGCACCCTAAGAGCGAGCTTCGCTCGTCTCGACCCCGCAAAGCGCGGGAGAGGGAAGAAGCTACCCGCTCGCCGCGCCCACCTTCGAAAACCTCCGGCGGATGCGCAGCGAGAGGCCGTCGCAGACGTCGCGATAGGCTTGCAGCTTCTGCTCGCGGCTGCCTTCGGTGTCGGTCGGATCCGGCGTCGGCCAGTATTCGACGTCGGCGGCCAGCGTGTGCGTCAGGGCCAGCGCCTTGTGATGCGCTTCGGGCGACAGCGTGATGATGAGATCGAAATTGAGCCCTTCCCAATCCTCGAGTTCCTCGAACGTCTGCGGCTTGTGGCCGGAAATATCCTGGCCGAGTTCGGCCATCACGGCGACAGCGAACGGATCGAGCTCGCCCTTCCTGACGCCGGCGGATTTCACATAGAGCGCCTGCGGGAACATCTGCTGCAGCAGGCTTTCGGCCATCGGCGAACGCACGCTGTTCAGGCCGCATGAGAACAATACGGCCTGCGGATTGCGCGCGCGGGGCGGCGCGTCCATGCGGTCAGTCTTCTCTGGTTTGGAGCGGGACCTTCTCCGAAGACCGGATCACGCGCTCTATTTGACGCATGACCTGATCCGAAAACCGCTTCGCACTTTTCGGGGTCATGCGTCCTGCCCCTTCCAGTGCAGCACGCAGATCAGCGTGAACAGCCGCCGCGCGGTTTCGAAATCGATCCGTACCTTGCCCTTCAGCCGTTCCTGCAGCGTGCGCGAGCCCTCGTCATGGATGCCGCGGCGGCCCATGTCGATGGCCTCGATCTTGTCGGTGGTCGCGGTGCGGATCGCCTGATAGTAGCTGTCGCAGATCATGAAATAGTCCTTCACGATCCGCCGGAACGGCGTCAGCGACAACAGATGCGCCACCACAGGCGTGCCGTCCTCGCGGCGGATGTCGAACATCAGCCGGTTGCCGGTGATGGCAAGGTGCAGCGTGAACGGGCCGCTCTCCGCCCCGTCAGGCGCGAACAGATTCTGCTCGATCAGATCGTAGATCGCGATCGCGCGCTCGTGCTCGATGTCAGGCCCGGAACGCCCGATCGATTCCTCGTCCAGCGTCACCGCGACAATGCGGTTCTGCGGATCCTCTTCTGCGGGCGGCTTGGTCATGACAGGTTGAGACGCAATCCGATCGAGCGTGAATGGGCATCCAAACCTTCGGCCTTGCCCAGGGTCATCGCGGCGGGTCCCAGCGCGCGCAACTGGTCCGGCCCGCATTTGAGAATCGAGGTGCGCTTCATGAAGTCTAGCACGCCGAGGCCCGACGAGAACCGCGCCGAGCGCGCGGTCGGCAGCACGTGGTTGGAGCCGCCGACATAGTCGCCGATCGCCTCGGGCGTATGGGCCCCCAGAAAGATCGCGCCGGCGTTGCGGACTTTTGCCGACAAGGCTTCGGCGTCCGCGGTCATGATTTCCAAATGCTCGGCGGCGATGGCGTTCGCCAGCTCCACGGCGTCGTCGAGCTTTTTCACCATGATGATGGCGCCGAAATCCTTCCACGAGGCGCGGGCGATTTCCGCGCGCGGCAGGGTGACGAGTTGCGCTTCGACCGCCTGTTCGACCTCGGCGGCGAGACGCTCGCTGTCGGTGATCAGGATCGACTGCGCGCTGGCATCGTGCTCGGCCTGCGCCAAAAGATCAGCCGCGATCCAGCCGGCATTGCCGGTGTCGTCGGCGATGACGAGCACTTCGGAGGGGCCGGCGATCATGTCGATACCGACTTTGCCGAACACCTGCCGCTTGGCGGCGGCGACATAGGCGTTGCCGGGGCCGACGATTTTCGCAACCGGCGCGATCGTGGCGGTGCCGTAGGCGAGCGCGGCCACCGCCTGCGCACCGCCGACGCGGTAGATTTCCGAGACGCCGCCGAGTTCAGCTGCCGCCAGCACCAGCGGGTTGAGCTTGCCGTCCGGCGACGGCACCACCATCACCACGCGCGGCACGCCGGCAACCGCGGCCGGCACCGCATTCATCAGCACCGAGGACGGATACGCCGCCGTGCCACCGGGCACGTAAAGGCCGACCGCGTCGATCGCGCTCCAGCGCCAGCCGAGCTCGACGCCGAGCGCATCGGTAAAGCGCTCGTCCTTGGGCAGTTGGCGGCGATGGAACATCTCGATCCGGTCGCGCGCGAATTTCAGCGCATCCAACGTGGCGCTGTCGCAGGCTTTGGTCGCAGCCCCGATCTCATCACCGGTGACGCGCAGGCCGCTGGCTGCGATATCCAGCCGGTCGAATTTACGGGTCGCCTCGAGCAGGGCGGCGTCGCCGCGCGCGGCCACGTCATCGACGATGGCGCGGGTCGCCCGCTCGACATCGGCGGATGCTTCGCGCTTGGCGCCGAGAAAGGCGCCAAAGCGCTGGTCGAAATCGGCGCTGCTTCTGTCCAGGCGAATGGGCATGGTGGCTTTCTGTGGAGGCTTGCGGGCCTATGCTCAATGGCGCGGCGGCCCATGGCCGTCAACCCTTTGAGTCCGCCATGGCAGGATGGTTCAAAGGGTCAGGCCGGTCCCGTAGGGTGGGCAAAGCGAAGCGTGCCCACCTAACTCGGGGAAAGGCTGAAAATCTGCCCCTATTTTGGCGGCACGGCGAAGAGCGCCTTTACCCACCCTACGCAGCGGGCTTTTCAGGCCTCCTGCCCAGACGGCGCGATGCCGATATCGCTGGTGCCGAGATCGTCGGCGCCGAGGTCGGTCAGCTCGCATTCCAGGCATTCGACGTCCAGCCGCAGCGCTTCGCCATGGCTGAACAGCAGCAAGGCGCTGCCGCCGGGGGCTTCGCCGGGGTGGAATTCGATCCCGACCAGTTCCAGAACGGCGGCCGGCGCATCCAGATCGATGTTGCGCGACTTGCAGGCCAGCACCCGGTCGAAGCGCAATGCTGCGATCGTCCGCCGCGGGGTGGTGCCGCCGGACAGCGTCTGCTCCCAGTCGAGCCTGAACATGCCGACCACGAGGCGTTTTTCGTCCTGCCGCCAGACGATGTCGGAGACCTGCACCCGGGCATCCTGGACATGCGCCGAGATCACCGAGAGATCATCGGAATCGAGCGCGATCAGTTTGAGCTGTTCAGGCGAACCCATGCGCCAACTTTACCTTTAATTTGGGCGTAGCCTAGCCGCAAAACCGGTTCCCATCCCCGGACCAAGTCCGGGGACATGCTTTTTGCGGGATACACGTCAGTCGCTGATACGCTGGATCGAGGCGCCGCAGGCCGACAGTTTTTCCTCCAGCCGCTCAAAACCGCGGTCGAGATGATAGATCCGGTTGACCATGGTCTCGCCTTCGGCGGCAAGGCCGGCGATGACCAGCGACACCGACGCGCGCAGGTCGGTCGCCATGACCGGCGCGCCGCGCAAGCTCGCGGTGCCGTCGATGGTGGCGGTTTCGCCGTCGAGCGAAATTTTCGCGCCGAACCGCGCCAGCTCCTGCACATGCATGAAGCGGTTCTCGAAAATGGTTTCGGTGATCTGCGAGGAGCCGCCGGCGCAGGCCATCAGCGCCATCAGCTGCGCCTGCAGATCGGTCGGGAAGCCCGGGAACGGCGCGGTCGACACGTTGACCGGCTTGATCCCCGCACCGTTGCGGGAAACCTTTATGCCGTCCTTGTTGACGGTGATGACGGCGCCCGCTTCGGTCAGCACGTCGAGCGCCGATTGCAGCAGCTCCGGCCGTGCGCCCGCCAGCTGCACCTCGCCGCCGGTCATCGCCACCGCCATCGCATAAGTGCCGGCCTCGATGCGGTCGGGCAGCACGGTATGCCGCGCGCCGTGCAGTTTTTCGACGCCCTCGACCACGATGCGCGGCGTGCCGGCGCCGGTGATCCGCGCGCCCATCTTGTTCAGGCAATCGGCGACGTCTGATATCTCGGGCTCGCAGGCGGCGTTGTCGATGATGGTCGTGCCCCTGGCCAGCGTCGCCGCCATCAGCGCGACATGGGTTCCGCTGACCGTCACCTTGGGGAAATCGATCGACGCGCCGCGCAGGCCGCCGGGCGCTTTGGCGACCACGTAGCCGGCGTCGATGGTGATCTCGGCGCCGAGTTTCTCCAGCGCCATGATCAGCAGATCAACCGGCCGCGTGCCGATCGCGCAGCCGCCCGGCAACGAGACCTTCGCCTCGTGCATCCGCGCCAAGAGCGGCGCGATCACCCAAAAACTGGCGCGCATCCGCGACACCAGCTCATAGGGCGCGGTCGTGTCGATGATATCAGCCGCCGAAATATGCAGGGTCTGTCCCTGGTACTCGCGGTCGCCGGGCCGCTTGCCCGCGGACATGATGTCGACGCCGTGATTGCCGAGGATACGCTGCAGCTGCGCGACATCGGCAAGTCGCGGCACATTGTCGAGAACAAGGGTTTCCTCGGTGAGCAGCCCCGCGATCATCAGCGGCAGCGCAGCATTCTTCGCGCCCGAAATCGCGATGGTGCCGTTGAGCGGGCTTCCGCCGACAATCCGAATGCGGTCCATGCCACCCCCCTTTTGTTATGCAGAACGTATGGGGGCCGCGAAACCCCAATGGCAAAAGCCTTGAAGTTTGCGGCTATTTGATGGGGTGGGGTGGGGTGGGGTGGGCTCGACGATCCGCCGTCATTCCAGGATAACACGATTCGTCGTCCCTGCGAACGCAGGGACCCATAACCCCGGTCATCTATTGTTGAAGCGAAGCCGTCGATCAGCGTGCAAAAAACATTGGCGCCGCGGCGTATGGGTCCCTGCGTGCCACCTTCGCTAAAGCTTCGGCGAGCCTCCTATCCCGCCTCGGCGAAGCCTTGGCGGAGACGGGTCGCAGGGACGACAGCTACACCGCGTTGATATCCTCGCTCTCCAGTACCGGCTTCGGATAGCCATCGCGCGCGACCTTGATCATGGCGCGGCCGAGCTGTTCGCTTGTTGTCACGAACTTCGGCGAGGTGCGGGCGAGATAGGACAGCAGCGGTGCGGCGACGACATAGATCGCGTTCACCCAGCCGGTCTTCGAGCGCACGCCGTGCAGCGGCTGGATGCCGGCGGGCCGGAACATGTAGGCGGCCTTGAACGGCAGCTTGAGCAGATCGTTCGCGGTCTTGCCTTTAACGCGCGCCCAGCGCACCGGGCCCTGTTCGGTTGAATCGGTGCCGCGGCCGGTGACGTAGGTGAACACCATGCCGGGGTTGAGCCGAACCAGCGTGTTCGCCGCGGCCATCGTGACGTCATAGGTCAGATGCCGGTAGCGCTCGGCGTCCATGCCGACAGAGGAAACGCCGAGGCAGAAGAAACAGGCGTCGTATCCGGCAAGATCAGACTCGATTGCGGAGAAGTCCGTGAAGTCCTTATGCAGGACTTCACGAAGCTTGGCGTGCTGCCGCCAGGTCGGGCTGCGCCCGACCACCAGCACGCGCTCGACACCGGCGTCGAGCAGGCATTCGCGGAGCACGCCCTGCCCGACCATGCCGGTGGCGCCGAACAGGATAACTTTCATGACTTGATGAAGGCGAGCAGGTCCGCGTTGATCGTCGCCGCTTCCGTGGTCGGCATGCCGTGCGGAAAGCCCTTGTAGGTTTTCAGTATCCCGTTCTTCAGCAGCTTTGCCGACAACGGCGCGGAGTCGGCATAGGGCACGATCTGGTCGTCGTCGCCATGCATCACCAGCACGGGCACATTGATCTTCTTCAGGTCCTCGGTGAAATCGGTCTGCGAGAAGGCGACGATGCCATCGTAATGCGCCTTGGCGCCGCCCATCATGCCCTGGCGCCACCAATTCTCGATCACGGCCTCCGATGGTTTGGCGCCGGGCCGGTTGTAGCCATAGAAGGGACCGGCCGCGACGTCGCGATAGAATTGCGAACGGCCGGCGGCGAGCGCGGCCTGGAATCCGTCGAAGACATCCTTCGGCAGGCCGCCCGGATTGGCCGCCGTCTTCACCATCAGCGGCGGCACCGCGCTGAGGATCGCGGCCTTTGCGACCCGACTCTCGCCGTGGCGGGCAATGTAATGCACCACCTCGCCGCCGCCGGTGGAATGGCCGACGTGAACGGCGTTCTTCAGATCGAGATGTGCCGTCACCGCCGCGAGGTCATCGGCATAATGGTCCATGTCGTGGCCGTCGCCGACCTGGGCAGAGCGGCCGTGGCCGCGGCGGTCATGGGCGATGACGCGAAAGCCGTTGTGGAGGAAGAACAGCATCTGCGCGTCCCAGTCGTCCGATGACAGTGGCCAGCCGTGGCTGAACACGATGGGCTGACCGGAGCCCCAGTCCTTGTAAAAGATCTCGACGTCGTCTTTTGTTGTGATCATGGGCATGGGGGAGCTCCTCTGGATTGGTTCGTCATTCCGGGATGGTCCGAAGGACCAGACCCGGAATCTCGAGATTCCGGGTTCGATGCTACGCATCGCCCCGGAATGACGGGAATGTCAGGCGTATGTCGAGGCCGGCCGGTAGCGCCGGATCACGCCGATGATCACGATCACGAAGAACACCAGCACGATGCCCTGCGCGACCGCAAAGGGCGGCTCGGCCGGCGGCACGCTCGGCGCCAGCGCGTGCAGCGCGGGCACTTTCAGGAACGACTGCACCACCAGCACGAACACGTTGAGATAGAGCGCCACCAGCGCGGTCAGCGCGTAGATCCAGCGCCAGGCACCGCGCAGATTCATGATGTAGAGCGCGAAGCAGGCGATCGCCAGCAGCACCAGCGAGAGCAGGCCGAACAGGTGCGACGGCAACATTTTTTCAAACAGCAGCGGCGGAATCACAAAACCGGTGGCGCTGGTCAGGATCGTGGTCAGCAGGAAGATCGCGGTCAGCCCCGGCTGCCGCTTCGAGCCGAGCATTCCGAACATCACGATGAGGCCTGAGACGATTGCGATCAAACTGATGACGACATGCACGAGAACAAATGTCGCCGTACTCATACCGAGTATCATGAAGCGCCCCCTTCGTTGGAAACCCGCCGAACGTTACGATGCAGCGCAGGAAATTGCCACACGCGCCCATTGCACAACCGTCATGCGCGGCAACACGCGAGGCATCGACGAAAGTCGCACGCGGATCAGAGCGCCGGCTTCGAACCGTCGGCGAGAAAGCCGTGCAATGCCGCCACCACCTGCGCGCCCTCGCCGATCGCGCCGCCGACGCGTTTGACCGAGCCGGAGCGCACATCGCCGACCGCGAACACGCCGGGCACGGTGGTTTCCAAAAACGGCACCGGACGCTCGCCATTTTGGCCGCTTTGAACGCCGCCTTGGACGCCGGTGAGAACAAAGCCGGCGCGATCGACCTTGACGCCGCAGCCTTCGAGCCAGCCGGTCGCGGGGTCGGCGCCGACGAACAGAAAGAGATTGCGGATGTCGAGGCTCTGCACCTCGTCCGGCGCCAGACGGCTGCGCCAGCGCACGCGCCGCAGCGAGGCGTCCTCGCCCTCGAGGCCGACCACCTCGGCGTTGAAGATCAGTTCGATATTGTCAGTCGCTTCGATGCGCTCGATGAGATAGTGCGACATGCTGGCGCCGAGGCCGCCGCCGCGGATGATCATGTAAACTTTTCGCGCATGGCTGGACAAAAACACCGCGGCCTGTCCGGCGGAGTTGCCGCCGCCGACCAGCACGACGTCCTGATCGACGCACAGCTTGGCCTCGATCGGCGAGGCCCAGTACCAGACGCCACGGCCCTCAAAGGCGTCGAGATTTTCGACCTCGGGCCGGCGGTAGCGCGCGCCGCTCGCGACCACGACCGATTTGGCTTTCAGCGACTGTCCGCATTCGGTCGCCAGCGCGAACAGGCCATCGGGCTTCGTGCAATCCAGCGAGCGGATGGAGACCGGGATCAGCATCTCGGCGCCAAACTTTTGCGCCTGGTTGTAGGCGCGCCCGGCCAACGCCTGGCCGGAAATGCCGGTCGGGAATCCCAAATAGTTCTCAATCCGCGCACTGGCGCCGGCCTGTCCGCCAAAGGCGCGCGAATCGAACACCGCGACCGACAGCCCTTCCGACGCCGCATAGACCGCGGTGGCAAGCCCGGCCGGACCGCTGCCGACCACGGCGACATCGTAGAGCTTGTCATGCGCATGGTTGGTGATCATGCCCATCGCGAGCGCCAGCGAGGTTTCCGAGGGATTGCGCAGCACGGTGCCGTCAGGACACACCACCAGCGGCAGATCGCTGCGCGCGGCCGAATAACGTTCCACGAGATCGGCGGCGTCCTTGTCGTTCTCGGGGTCGAGCAGATGATGCGGCTGGCCGTTGCGCGTCAAAAAATTCTGTAAGCGCGCCATGTCGCCGAGCGAGGCCGGCCCGATCAGCACCGGGCCGCCGACGCCGCCCTGGATCAGGCTGACCCGGCGCAGCACCAGCGCGCGCATGATGCGCTCGCCAAGATCGGCCTCGGCCATCAGCAGCGCCCGCAACCGGTCCGGCGGAATCAGCAGCGTCTCGACATCGCCCTCGGCATGGCCGTCGACCAGCGCGACGCGGCCGGAGAGCTGGCCGATCTCGGCCACGAATTGTCCAACGCACTGATCGATGACGGGCGTGACATGGCCGAGGCCGTCGCGCAGCGTGATCGCGACATGGCCCGACAGCACCACGAACATGCCGGGCCCGGGCTTGCCGGTCTCGAACAGCGCCTCGCCGTGCCCATAGCTGCGCAACTCGCCGAACCGGCGCATGCGCTCGATCTCTTGCGACGTCAGCGTCGGGAAGGTCTGCTCGTGGCGCGGAAACGCGAAGGAATTTTGGCCGGCCGCCGGACCGGCTGTCGTGGTGTCTGCACTCATCTCGCCACCCAATAAAGAACCCAGCGTTTTGCGGAGAGGCTGGCCACCCGGCGAGCGGTCGGGAATTTCCCTGGCCGCTACTGGCCCGGCTTTACTCCGCCTGCGTCATCTAGGGAGACATCGGTGTTTTCGGAAGGTGCGGCACCTTCATCGCTGCGCCCGCGCGCCTGCGACTTCCGCCGCTTGAGATTTTCGCGCAGCGCCAGCTTCAAGCGCTGCTGTCGCGAATCCTTCACGTCAGGCTTGGCCGTTCCCGCGCGTTTGTCCTGATCGTCCTGCATCCTGGACCTGTTGCGTGTGCCGTGGCGGCGCTCTCTACCGTCCGAACATATTGGGTTTCGTCCGCCTGTCGCGCAATCGCGTCCTCCCGGTCGCAGTCCAATGATTCGCCCGAACCGGCTTCTCAGGCCGTGGGCCTGCGAAATGGAACCGGATCGGCCCGGAGTTGGCCCGGTTGTGGCAGGAAGCGCGACCTCGCGTTGGTTTTTGGCCGTTTTAGGCCCTTTCCAGCCCCGCCGCGTGCTTGCACCGGAGGGGCCCTTGTGGCAAGAACCGGCCGCCCGTAGAGGCCTTTTGGGCCGATTCCTCGGATACCGGGCATGCTGCCGTAGCTCAGTGGTAGAGCACTCCATTGGTAATGGAGAGGTCGACAGTTCAATCCTGTCTGGCAGCACCATCTTTTCCTGGAGACATCGCGAAGTTGGCAAGTCCCAGAATGCAGGTGCTGGGCATCACCTCACTGCCGCTTCCCCCGCCAAATCACAGGGCGACATGTTCGAGACGCCTCAAGAGGCTTAGCACGCTACCCGTTCTTCGCAAGCGACGGCTTGATCCCGCTCCAGCTTTCACGCCTCGCCTCGCACCGAACAGCCGACGCGGGTTCATGCGAGCAGGAGATCCTGCAGCTGCACCACGAAGACGTCATATGTCCCGTTGGTATCCCCATCGACCAGGTTGGAGGCAGAGCTGGAATAGGTCACAAACGTGCCGTCAGCCGAGATCGAGGCATTGGAGCTATCGCTGTTTCCCTGCTCGCCGGCGGCGCTGACGGAGACCCGCTCGGTCGTGTCCGTCTGACGGTCGAAGACGAAGTCGTCATACGTCTCATTGGTGTCGCCATCGACCAGGTTGGAGGCAGGGCTGAAATAGGTCACGTAGCGCCCGTCGGCCGAAATCGAGGGAGCGATACTAGCGTCGTTTCCCTGCTCGCCGGCGGAGCTGACGGAGACGCGCTCGGTGGTCTCCGTCTGACCGTCGAAGACGAAGACGTCAAACGTCTCATTGGTGTCGCCATCGACCAGGTTGGAGGCAAGGCTTTGATAGGTCACGTAGCCCCCGTCGGCCGAGATCGACGGTTCGAAGCTGGCGCTGTTACCCTGCTCGCCGGTGGAGCTGACGGAGACCCGCTCGGTGGTGCCCGTCTGACGGTCGAAAATAAAGACGTCAGCCTGCCCGTTGGTGTCGCCATCAACGAGGTTGGCAGCAGTGCTGGAATACGTCACGTAGCGCCCGTCGGCCGAGATATCGGAGCTGAAGCTACCGCCGTCACCCTGCTCGCCGGTGGAGCTGACGGAGACCCGCTCGGTGGTCGCGGTCTCACGCTCGAAGACGAAAATGTCATTCGTCCCGTTGGTGTCGCCATCGACCAGGTTGGAGGCATCGCTGTAATAGGTCACGTAGCGCCCGTCGGCCGAGATATCGGGGCTGAAGCTGGTGCCGTTGCCCTGCTCGCCGGTGGAGCTGACGGAGATCCGCTCGGTGGTGCCTGTCTCACGATCGAAGACGAAGACGTCATAATTCCCGTTGGTGTCGCCATCGACCAGGTTCGAGGCGAGGCTGAAATAGGTCACGTAGCGCCCGTCGGCCGAGATATTGGGGCTGAAGCTGGCGTTGTTACCCTGCTCGCCGGTGGAACTGACGGAGACCCGCTCGGTGGTGCCTGTCTCACGATCGAAGACGAAGACGTCATTTATCCCGTTGGTGTCGCCATCGACCAGGTCCGGGGCATCGCTGTGATACGTCACGTACCGCCCGTCGGCTGAGATTGAGGAGTCGAGGCTGGAGCCGTTGCCCTGCGTGCCGTCGCTTGCGACCGAGATGCGCTCGACTGCGGACGAGGCAGGGTCATCGTTCTGGATCGTGCCGGTCGCGCTGGTGGTGCCGATCCGAGCCCCGGTGGGACGGGAGAGCGTGACGGTAAAGGCTTCGTCCGTCTCGAACTGGCTGTCACTCGCGACCAGGATGGTGATCGTCTTCGAGGTCTCGTTCCGCGCAAACGCAATCGTGCCGCTCGGCCTTACGCCGCCGGCGAAATCATCGGGCTGAGCGCCCGTGACGGTATAGTTTACTGAAGCCGCGCCTCCCGACGGTCCCGCGCGGGTGACAGTGAACGTGAACGCGGTCGTGCCGGTATTGCCCTCGGGATTGACGGTGTCCAAAGATGCAACGGCAAAGGTCGGATTTGGGCTGGAGGGACGCGGCATCGCACGTCTCCATGCTTCAAATTTTGGGTAAGGCAGTTCGGCCGCTCACCATAAAATGTCGCGGCGGCTAACCATATCTATCGAAGGATGTATACTTACGTGCCGATGTTCGGTCGAACCGAAGAAGCGCGTCAAGGGAGCGTCTCAGGAGGATGTGCGGGATTTCGGGAACAGCGTGGCAAGCTGCTCGCTTCCATCATTGGCCTTCAAGGACAGATGGCTCGCCGCGCCCTGATACACACAGGTGTCGCACGACGGGTTCTACGAATGGCCTGTCCTACTAAGCGTCTCGGCTCCGACAACTGGTACTTCCGAAAGCCTATCCTGGCCGATGTTAAAGCGATCTTGGCCAAGCTGCCAAGGGATCAGCGGCCACCACACTGGTACAAAGACCACGTCATGTGAGGTTGAAAACGATCATACACCGTGGAGTTTGTCGGCCGACGCAAAATGCGGGTGCGACCCCACGACTTCATGCGGGACGATCCGATCGGTTGCACCGCGTATGATGTCGTAGCATTCACAGGTTGCTTCCTCGAGCCGCGCCCTGTCGATTTCGACCAAGCCTCGCCGAACGGATCTGATGGCACCCAAGGCGCGGAGTTTGGCAATCACCTGCGTCACGGTCGTTCGTCGCACCCCGAGCAATTGCGAAAGCGTCTCCTGCGTTAATGGCAGGATGTTGTTGTCCTCGGTTCGATCGTGCAGGTGAAGCAGCCACCGGGCCATGCGGGCCTCGACCGAGTGCAGTCCGTTGCACGCTGAGACGTGCTGGAACTGCATGAGTATCGACCTCGTATGCGCCTCGACCACATGTCTGATGGCGCCGCTCTTCATGTAGGCTGCATGAAACCGCGACACGGAGATTTGCGATGCGGTGCCGCCCACCCGCACGACCGCCGTCACGGACGACATGAAAGAGGGTCCCAGCACCGATAATGCGCCGATCGCTCCCTCGCGCCCGATTACCGCAGTTGCGATCGTTTCTCCGCGCGGAAGGCCGAGCATGAAGGAGATGGCACCGCTATGGGGAAAGTAAACATGGTCGCGTCGATCTCCCGCCCGTATCACCACGGCGTCCTGTTCAAGCGACACCTTCTGGAGATGGGGGGCGAGCAACGCGAGGTCTGCCAACGGCAACGCGGCGAGAAGACGATTACCGGCGCTCGCCGAACGGCCCATCACGAGAGACTTCCTCCCTCAGAAGAACACGCAGCTCTCCTGGAATGTCTTTGGCAGGAATGTCTTCTGCGCTGCGCCGACACTAACTCCACTTTCATCGCGCCGGCTTCGAACGGCCGTCATGGATACGACATTTGCTGAGTACCTTAACGCGCCATGCCAGTAAAGCTGAGGCGAACCTTGAGGAACCACAGATGTTCCACCTTTGTTCCGCAAGGATTAGCCAAAGACACCGTCAGTTCAATCCTGTCTGGCAGCACCATTCCTGGCACTGTCTCACTCGAGACATCGCCGCGCTCAAAGATCTGCGCGCACTCACCCTCTATTCTGTCCCGACTGCCATCTCGATCAGCTTCGAGCGATCTTGTCCGATGCCTTGATAAGATCGACCAGCGTGTGGCCGAAAACGGTTTTGAGTTGCGATCGGCTAGCGACGCCCGAGGATCAGGCTCGGTGATTGTTGCGCGGTTTGCTTGACCGCCCGTCGCGATGCCCATCAATTCGGCATCGTTGCTCCACACGCCACGCGCGCGTCCAATTCCGGATTATGATAGCCCTCATTTGGGGAGACCTTGATCGGGTTTGCATGAAAATGAGGAAGTTGACTATGCGCTTTTCCAAAGTCGCGGCCCTGGCGCTGATCGTTGCAGCCACGAGCGTGGCGCCGGCATCTTCGGCGCCGGCCGCTTCTGACTGTTCGGCATCAACGACACTGGCGAATTGGGGCGAGAACTCGACCGGCGACATTGACATCGCGGCCGGGGAAAGCTGCGTGTTTCCGATCAAGATACGCGGCACGGTGACCAGCTCTGAAATTTCGCAAAAGCCGGCACGCGGCAAGTTGAAGAAGCTCGACGCATCCACTTACGAATACAGGGCGAAGGCGAAATACAAGGGGAGTGACACTTTTGTGATCAAGGCAACGGGCAAGGGGCCGACGGCGTCAGGCACGTCGGTCATTACGGTGAACGCGACGATCAAATAGCCGCATCCTTTTCGCTTCCGCGATCTGCTATGTGTTTCGCCCGTCGACTTCAGCGCATGCGCGAACCCCGGGATTCGTATGCGCGAACCCTGGGGATCAAGAGGTTGAGGCCGCACGCTCTCGCATTGATCGGCTGTCTTTTCACGGCCATGCCGGCTTGTCCGCAAAGCGATCCCACGCTGGCGCTAGCCGAGCTCACCTTGCAGGTGCCGACCCGCGCGCTCGGCGATCAGTGCCGCAAGATCGAAGCTGATGATCCGCTGGTGCCGGTGTCGCTGCATCGGACCTTCCACGATGATTTCGACGTGCATCCGCTGGTCGAGGCACGGTGGGTACCGCACTACGCCGGTGGCGCCGCCTGGCCGCAGTCGCGCTACTGGGGCGGCGAAGGCTCCGATTTCAAGCGCAAGACCAGCTATAATGGCGAACAGCAGATCTACGTCGATTCGGTGTATGGCGGGCGGGGCACGGTGCCGCTCGGGCTCGATCCGTTCCGCGTCCGGGGCGGCATACTCTCGATCATCGCCAGCAGGACTCCGCCCGACTTGCGGTCCCTGCTGTTCAACAATGAATATATCTCGGGCATCCTGACGACGCAGAGCAAGTTCACGCAGAAGTACGGCTATTTCGAAATGCGCTCCAAGATACCGGCCGGCGTCGGCGTGTGGCCGGCGTTCTGGATGCTCGCCGATGACGGCGGCTGGCCGCCGGAAATCGACATCATGGAGGGCCGCGGACAGCAGCACGACAACATCGTGATGACCACGCATTGGCGGATCCCGGCCACCGGGCGGGTCGAGCGCTGCGGGTTCGACTTCATGGTCGCCGATACCAGGAGCGAATTCCACAATTATGGCGTGCTGTGGCAGCGCGATCGCATCATCTATTTCATCGACCGCCAGCCGGTGTCGGAGATCAAGGTCCCGGTCGGCTTCGACGCTCCCATGTACATGATCGTCAACCTTGCGATGGGCTCGAAAACCATGGAAGGCGTCGGATTCGTCGACGGCCTGTCTCCCAATGTCGTGGAATTCGAAATCGACCGGATTTCGGCTTATCAAATTGATGCATACTGATCATTGCAACCGGCCGGGACGCGCACGCCGGCAGCACCGAAGCTGACGGAGAACGTAATGTCCGGGAAATTCTCGCGCCGGCAATTTGCCAAGCTGGCGGGCCTCTCCGCGCTTGGTCTGGCGGCGACACCGGCGAACGCGGCCCCAAAACAAAAAACAGCCGCCGACCCGCACGCCCCTGCCCGTTTCCCGAAGGACTTTCGCTGGGGCACCGCGACATCGGCCTATCAGATCGAGGGCGCGGTCAACGAGGACGGCCGCGGCCGTTCGATCTGGGACACCTTCGCCCACACCCCGGGCAAAATCGAGGACAAGACCACCGGGGACCGCGCCAACGAACACTATCATCGCTACAAGGAAGACGTCGGCCTGATGCGCGATCTCGGCGTCAAGCACTACCGCTTCTCGATCGCGTGGCCGCGGGTGTTTCCGGAAGGCACCGGCAAGCCCAATCCCAAGGGCCTCGATTTCTATAACCGCCTGCTCGACGAACTCCTGGCCAAGGGCATCGAACCCTACGCGACGCTGTATCATTGGGACTTGCCGCAGGCGTTGCAGGACCGCGTCGGCGGCTGGCAGTCCACTGACACCTCAAAGGCGTTCGCGGATTACGCCGGCTATATCGCGGAGCGTTTGACCGACCGCGTCAAAAACATCTTCACGCTGAACGAAGCCGGGCGTTTCCTGAATTTCGGCTACGGATGGGGTATCGACGCGCCCGGCCTCAAACTGCCGGCGGCGGAATTGAACCAGGCACGGCATAACGTCGTCCTCGGCCACGGCCTTGCGGTGCAGGCGATCCGCGCCCGCGGGCGCGCCGGCACCAAGGTCGGCCCGGCCGAGAACATCGCGACCTGCGTGCCGGCCTTCGACACGCCCGAAAACGTCCGCGCCGCCGAGATCGCGACCCGCGAACTGAACTCGGGCCTGCTCGGCGTGATGCTGGAAGGCAAATACACCGACGGCTTCCTCGAATATGCCGGCAAGGACGCGCCGAAATTCACCGCCGACGAATTGAAGATCATCGGCTCGCCCAATGATTTCGTCGGCCTCAACATCTACGCGCCGCAATTCTACATCGCAGCGTCAGACAAGAAGCCGGGCTGGTCGGTGCTGCCCTTCCCCGCCTCGTTTCCGCACATGAGTGCCGACTGGCTGCGTATCGGTCCCGAAACGATCTATTGGGCGCCGCGGCTCGCGGCCAAGGTCTGGAACCTCAAGACGATCTACATCACCGAGAACGGCACCTCGTCGGAGGACAAGGTGCATGCCGACGGCAAGATCTACGATCTCGACCGCATCATGTACCTGCGCAATTACTTGCGGCAGCTGCAGCGCGCCGTGGCCGAGGGCGTGCCGGTCCGCGGCTATTTCCTGTGGACCCTGATGGACAATTTCGAATGGATCTACGGCTACGAAAAGCGCTTCGGGCTCATCCACGTCGATTTTGAAACCCAGCGCCGGACGCCGAAGCTCAGTGCGTCGTTTTATCGCGACGTGGTGACGCGCAACGCGATCGGCCCCTGAAGCCGCCTAGAGCCTTTTCCGTTCCGATGGAATCGGAACGGGGCTCTAGATTCCTGTCTTGACGCGTTTTCTTGACGCGAACCGGTGTCCACTTCGCTGGAAAACGCTCTAGTGATAGCGCACCAGCTGCGGCTGGGGCATCGAAGTCTCGTGTGACGGCGCGCGATCACCTTTGACTGCCACAGTCACGGCGCGTTCATGCCGCACGGTCCGCGATGATTCGTGGCTGATAAACATGCTGGCGGCGCCGACCATCAAGACGACATAAAGGCCGAAGATGCCACCGACCCAGCGCCAGTAGATCCGGCGGCTGTCGGGGGTAAGGCTTTCGATCAAGCTGCGCATGACTGCCTCCTCCTCGAGGAACTGATGGCGCTGCGTATAGCTTGCACTCCGGCCCCGGTGTGTGACGTACTTCACAGAAGCCGCTTTAAAATGGAGAACCCGTGACCGGTCCGGAACTGAAGAAACTGCGCGAAGACCTCGGTGAGGCGATCGGCCAACCCCTTGGCGTAGCCAACATGGCCCAGCTCTGCGGGTTGCCGCCTGAAGACGGCGCGAACACGATTCGGAAATGGGAAGTCACCGGCCCGACCGGCCCGGTCGCCGAACTGCTGCGCATCCTGGCGATGGCCAGCGACCGCTATCCCATCCTCGACATGTTCAACGTGTTTGACCGCCATGACGTCGCCGAAAAGGACCGGCCGGCGCGGCGGCAGGCGTTCCGCGAGCAGATGCGCAGCGACGTGCGGCGGCGCATTGCCTAAGGCAAGCTTCCGCGCCGCGCCCGAGAGACCCGATTTTAAGGCTTCATTAAGCTGGCCTTAGGACGCCGTTAAGCACAGAAAATAGGACTTCATTAAGCACAAAAAACGTTTGTTCTCCAATGGGTTGGGTAATCGATCGGTGTGCCCGGCAAGTGACAGCATTTTATTCAAAAGCTGTCTAACTGCACGCCATGGACGGCGCCCGGCATGTGGCGCCTCCCAACGATTTTCCGGAGACCCACGACCATGAAGAAGTTCCTGCTCGCTATCGTCGCTCTTGCAGCCCTCGGCGCGGCGTCCCCGACGCTCGGCGCCGACATGGGCGCACGGCCCTACTACAACAAGGCGCCGGCCTATGCCGCGCCGCTCTACAACTGGACCGGGTTCTATCTCGGCGCCCATATCGGCGGCGCGTTCGCGAGTAGCAACACTTTCAACGGTCTCGTGCTCAGCGACCACAGCGCCCGCCTGCTCGGCGGCGTGCAGGCCGGCGCCGATTATCAGTTCGCGCCGAACTGGGTCGTCGGCGCCGAGGGGCAGTACAGCTGGCTCGGCGACAACAACCTCAATGCGATTTTCCCCAACGGCTTGGTCTATAACCACGATCGGCGCGCGATCGCGTCGATCACCGGCCGGGTCGGCTACACCTGGGGTCCGGGCATGCTCTACGTCAAAGGCGGCTACGCCTATTCGAACAATCGCGACACCCTGACCTTTGCCGGCGTGCCGGTCGCGTTCACGCTCGATAAGAATCACAGCAATGGCTACACCGTCGGCGCCGGCGTCGAATACATGTTTGCCCCGAACTGGTCGGCCAAGGCCGAATACATGTACTACGATTTCGGCACTACCCGCTTCGTGACCCCGGTCGCGCTGGTCCCCTTTGGCACCTTCCATAACGACGAGCATACGTTGAAGGTTGGCGTCAATTATCGCTTCAACTTCGCGGGCGCGCGCTACTGATCGCTTCTACAGGGAGGCGCGAAAAGGCCGGCTT
Organism: Bradyrhizobium sp. AUGA SZCCT0176; assembly: GCF_018130145.1. Taxonomy (GTDB): domain Bacteria; phylum Pseudomonadota; class Alphaproteobacteria; order Rhizobiales; family Xanthobacteraceae; genus Bradyrhizobium. Next base: position 131,016 of record NZ_JAFCMB010000015.1, read on the forward strand.
GAACGCCGGCCTTTTTGTTTGCGCAATGTTGTTTGCGCAATGGCGTTTTCCAGCGAAGCGGCTGCCGATTTTCAAACATTGTTCGATGGCGGGCCAGCGCTCAAATCGCGAAAAGCGTCCGCATTTTCCCGACTTGTTAACCGGGTACCACGATACTGCCGCGCGGGGAATCATCCAGGGATAGCGGGACGGGGCGGCGGCAAATGGCGTTACGATTCAGCATCGGCAAGATCAGGCTCAAGGGTTTCAGCTTTCCGAAATTCGGCGTCAGAGGCAGCCTGTTTGCCGCCTTTGCCGTCATCGCCGGCATGGCGATCGTGATCAGCGCCGGCGCCGGCCTGGTGCTCGGACATCTCGGCGGCGCCATGGTCGACCTGAGCGGACGGGACATCCCCCGCCTCGCGGCCAGCCTGCAATTGTCGGCGGAAAGCGCCAGTCTTGCCAGCCAGGGCCCGGGGCTGCTCGCCTCCCGCAGCGAGGAGATGCTGAACGAACGCTCCAAAAAAATGCAGGAGACCCAGCGCATCACCCTGCAAAGGCTTGCCGAGATCACCAAGCTCGGCGCCAACAAGGATACCGTCGCAGCCCTCACCGAGACGGTGAAGAACATCGAGGACATGATCAAGAGTCTCGGCGGCGCGGCACGCGAACGGCTGGAAACCGGCGCCCAGCACGAAAAACTGTATGAAGCGCTGCGCACGGCCCAGGCCGCGTTCGTCAAGGCCGCCGCGCCCGCGATGGTCGACGCCCAGACCCAGCTCAGCAGCATCTTCGGCGCCGCCAGCTTCAATCAGGACGAAGCCACCAAGGCGGAGATAACGGTCGAGCAGATCAGCGACATCATCGCCGCCGGCAATCTGACCGCATTCAACATGATGGCCGCGCTTTCATCCGAGAGCAGCGACACGCTCGAGAACATCGAGAAGCAAACCCGCATTGCGCAGCAGCGCGTGAAATCGAACCTCGACCAGCTTCCCAAGGGTTCTCTTACGACGGCGCTGAGCAACGCCTCGAAAGCCCTGCTGGCGCTCGGCGAAGGCAAGACCGGCGTCTTCAAGGTTCGCCAGAAGGAACTGGACGCCACGGATTACGGCCAGACCATTTTGGAAGAAACCCGAAAGCTCAATGTCGGCCTCGGCATCAGCGTGCAGCAACTGGTGGACGGGGTGCGCGGCGAGACCGACGCCTCGACCCAGCAGGCGGGCAAGGAGATTTCACTGGCGACCACGGTCATGCTCGCGCTCGGTGCGGCCACCCTGATCGGATCGGTGCTGTTCGTCTGGCTCTATGTCGGCCGCAACATTCTGCGGCGCATCGGCAATCTGCAGCGTTCGATGCAGCTGCTCTCCAGCGGCGACCTCGAATCGGAAATCTATCGGTCCAGCCAGAAGGACGAGATCGCGGCGATGGCCAATTCGCTGCACGTGTTCCGCGAGAGCATGATCCAGAGCCGGGCGCTCACCGCCGACCAGGACCAGGATCGCATCGCCAAGGCCGAGCGCGCCTCCCGCATGGAAGCCCGCATCGTCGAGTTCGAAACCACGGTGCGCACGGCGCTGGACAGTTTGCAGGAAGCGGCCGGCTCGATGCAGACCACCGCGCAGAGCATGTCGGCGACCGCCGATCAGTCCAGCGCGCTGGTGAGCGCGGTGGCCTCCGCCGCCGAGGAAACCTCGGTCAACGTGCAGACCGTGTCGTCGGGCACCGAGGAACTGTCGTCGTCGATCGAGGAAATCGGCCGCCAGGTCGTCACCTCGGCGGAGATTGCCCGCAAGGCGGTCGAGGAAGCCGGCGCCACCGATGCCACCATGCAGGGCCTGGCCGACAACGCCGCCCGCATCAGCGTGGTGGTCGATTTGATCCAGACCATCGCCTCGCAGACCAATTTGCTGGCGCTGAACGCCACCATCGAAGCCGCGCGCGCCGGTGAAGCGGGCCGCGGATTCGCCGTGGTCGCCTCCGAGGTCAAGAGCCTCGCCACCCAGACCGCGAAGGCCACCGACGAGATCCGCCAGCAGATCGTCAGCATGCAGACGGTGACGACATCGGCGGTGTCAGCGATCCGCAGCATCTCTACCACGATCGGCGAGATCAACGACGTCACGACAGCGATCGCGGCGGCGGTAGAGGAGCAGGGCGCGGCGACGCGCGAGATCGCGCGCAACATTTCGCATGCCGCCGGCGGCACCAGCGAGGTTTCCAGCAACATCGTCGGCGTCTCCAGCGCCTCGACCGAAGCCGGCTCCGCCGCCAGCGAGGTCTTGACCGCCTCCGGCGCGCTCCGCCGCGAAGCCGACGTGCTGCGCGCGGAAATCGACGCGTTTTTGGGGAATATCCGGGCGGCTTAGATGGCTGCCGTCATTCCGGGATGGTGCGTTAGCACCAGACCCGGAATCTCGAGATTCCCCGGTGCGCAATTGCGCACCTGAGGTTCGATGCTACGCATCGCCCCGGAATGACGGTGCAAATAATACCCATGCCTTTTATCCCACCGGGCACCTGCTTTTCGGCTAGCGCCGCACCAATTGTGCGGGTAAGTCGGTGGGATGCACTCGAAAACCGACCCCGTTCAGTCCTCCGCCGAGGCCCTGCGATACCCCTGGGAACATCACCCCGGCCAGGATCAGGTCGTCGAGGTGCTGCCGGGCGTGTTGTGGGTCCGGCTCAAGCTGCCGTTCCGGCTCAATCATGTGAACATCTACCTGCTCGCCGACGGCGACGGCTGGGCGATGATCGATTCCGGGTTCGGCAATGAGGAAACCATCGAAGCCTGGACCACGCTGTTCGAGGGCCCGCTCCGGCACGTGAAGATCTCCCGCCTGATCGTGACCCATTCGCATCCCGATCACGTCGGTCTGGCAGGCTGGGTCACGGAGCGCTTCGACTGTCCCTTGCAGATGTCGCAGGTCGAATACCTGCAGTCGGTCTATCACCAGAACCGCGGCACCGAGGAGCGCCGCAACGCGCAGCGGCTGTTTTTCCGCCGTCACGGCATGGACGAGAGCCTGACCGACACGCTGCTGAGCCGCGGCCAGGACTATCTGAAGCAGGTGTCGATCCTGCCGCCGTCCTATCGCCGCATCGCGCATGGCGACGAGATTTCCATCGGCACGCGGCGCTTCAAGGTCATCACCGGCGGCGGCCACGCGCTCGACCAGGTGATGCTGTATTGCGCCGCCGACAAATTGTTCCTTTCCGCCGACCAGGTGCTGAGCAAGATCTCGCCCAATGTCAGCGTCTGGGCGGTCGAGCCCAACCAGAACTCGCTCGGGGAATATCTGGCCTCGCTGGCGAGCCTCACCACCACGCTGCCCTATGACGTCATGGTGCTGCCCGGCCATGGCGTGCCATTCTACGGCCTCAAGACCCGGATCAAGCAGCTGGCCGATCATCACGAGGACCGCTGCCGCCTGATCGCCGAAGCCTGCCGGACCGTGCCGCAGACCTCGAAGGAACTGGTGCCGGTCGTGTTCCACAAGCACGTGCTCGACGCTCACCAGATGGGCTTTGCAGCCGGCGAACTGATCGCCCACGTCAACTACATGCTGGTCGAGGGACGTCTGACTTCTGAGGTGACCGACGGCGTGCTGTATTTCCGGACCACCTGACGCGCCCAACTAATCCATAGCTATTGGGCCTAAAAGGGCGCACGGTCGCGCCATGCTATCCCGGCTGTCGTGCCAGACGAACTTCCACATTGAAGCCTTTCCCAGCGGCGGCATTGATTTGACGCCGTCATGCTGACGCGCGCGGCGCTGCTTTTTGAGAACGGACTGCCTGATCTTCCGGCGCTGCTGATCGAGCCGCATCGCAATCCCGGCGGAATTTGGCGCATCAAATTCAGCTATGAGGCGAGCGAGCCGCTTTCGATGAGCGCGGTGCAGGCATCGAATATGGCAGCGGCGCTTCAGGAGATCGGAGAGGCCGAATTGGCTGACGAGATCGACGGCGCGCTGAAGAGCGCGGTTCGCTATTCGTCGATGTGACTTTTCTAATGTGACCTTCCGAAATGTAACTTTTTGTCCCGGGTGATTACGCCCGCAAAGGAAAATAGATGAAAATAATTGTCGCCGTCCTGGCGCTGTGCGCCTTCGCACAGAACGCGTTCGCTGCAAGCCCGGAATGCCGCGCGGTCGAAGGCAACAGCGCACGGCTCGCCTGCTACGACGCAGCGCAGCCTCCGAAAATCGCAACGCCCAAGGAAATATCCAAGGAAATATCCAGCGAAAAATCCAAGGAAAAACCCAGGGCGATCGAGAGCGACGCCTCACGACCCGAATACAAGGATCCCTTCCTCGCGGAGAACGCCCGCACCACGTCCAAACTGAACAACATCTGTCGCGGCTGCTGAGCCACGGCCGACGAAGAAGGACGACAATGGCCAAAGTGTCGGACTATCGAATCATTACCTTTCAGCGGCAGCCCGGACTTTGGCGGGCCAATATGACGCCTATCGTCCAGCCCCCGACGATCACGCGGGGCGCGGCGATCCGGGGCTTTGTGACGGCCGAAGACAGCAAGTCCGAAGACGACGCCTTGATCGCGGCCAATCGCGCCATCAGGGAACTCGATTCCTGAACCGGCTCGGCCGCCCCTTGGATTACTCGTGGTTTCAGCCGCACCGCCAAAATACCAGGACCGCAAATCGCGCCTAGCGCGTTGATCGATATCAATATTTGCCCTGCCTCGGGTGCATCCCGGAGGCCCGCTGAAATGTGGGATTTCACATAGACACCAAACCTGGAAAAGCTCTAAAAAGAGCCCACGCCGCTCCGGCCGGTTCCGTTTCAGGTCTTGTGATGGATTACAGCAAATTCTTCTCCGCCGCCCTCAACCGCCTGCATGACGAGCGGCGCTACCGGGTTTTCGCCGACCTCGAGCGGATCGCGGGCCGCTTCCCGCATGCGGTCTGGCACTCGCCGAAGGGCCAGCGCAACGTCGTGATCTGGTGCTCCAACGACTATCTCGGCATGGGCCAGCACCCGAAAGTGGTCGGCGCCATGGTCGAGACCGCCACGAGAGTGGGCACCGGCGCCGGCGGCACCCGCAACATCGCCGGAACCCATCACCCGCTGGTGCAGCTGGAGGCCGAACTGGCCGATCTGCACGGCAAGGAAGCCTCGCTGCTGTTCACCTCGGGCTATGTCTCCAACCAGACCGGCATCGCGACCATCGCCAAGCTGATTCCGAACTGCCTCATTCTGTCCGACGCGCTCAACCACAATTCGATGATCGAAGGCGTGCGCCAGGCCGGCTGCGATCGCCAGATCTTCCGCCACAGCGACATGGCGCATCTGGAAGAGCTGTTGATTGCTGCAGGCCCCGACCGGCCCAAGCTGATCGCCTGCGAGAGCCTTTATTCGATGGACGGCGACATCGCGCCGCTCGCCAAAATCTGCGATCTCGCCGAAAAATACGGCGCGATGACCTATGTGGACGAAGTGCACGCCGTCGGCATGTACGGCCCGCGCGGTGGCGGCATCGCCGAGCGTGACGGCGTCATGCACCGCATCGACGTGCTCGAAGGCACGCTGGCCAAAGCGTTCGGCTGCCTCGGCGGCTACATCGCCGGGAAGGCCGACATCATCGATGCCGTCCGTTCCTACGCGCCGGGCTTCATCTTCACCACAGCGCTGCCGCCGGCGATCTGCTCGGCCGCGACAGCGGCAATCCGCCACCTGAAAACCTCGACCTGGGAGCGCGAGCGCCACCAGGACCGCGCCGCCCGCGTCAAGGCGATCCTGAACGCCGCGGGCCTGCCCGTGATGTCGAGCGAGACCCACATCGTGCCGCTGTTCGTCGGCGACCCCGAGAACTGCAAGAAGGCGTCCGACATCCTGCTCGAAGAGCACGGCATCTACATCCAGCCGATCAACTATCCGACCGTCGCCAAGGGAACCGAGCGCTTGAGGATCACGCCCTCGCCCTACCATGATGACGGCCTGATCGATCACCTGGCCGACGCGCTGCTGCAGGTCTGGGAGCGCCTTGGCCTGCCGCTGAAGCAGAAATCGCTGGCGGCCGAGTAACCCTACCAATCCGAACTCCGGGAAATTGAGCCGGTAGCGCGGTGCGCTGCCGGCTCAATGCGTTTATACTGGTGCTTCCGGTCCGGCGCGGCGGAACAAGAGGCGCCCGAACAGAGGCCGGGAAGGGAGACAGGCAGCAATGCTGCACGACTGGGGCGTGATCGCCGCCGCATTCGCGTATATCGGACTGCTGTTCTTCGTCGCCAGCTATGGCGACCGCCTGTCGCCCAGCCAACGCGGCCGCGCCAGCATGATGATCTATCCGCTGTCGCTGGCGATCTACTGCACCTCCTGGACCTTCTTCGGCTCGGTCGGCTTCGCCAGCCGCACCAGCGTCGAGTTCCTCGCGATCTATGTCGGCCCGATCCTGATGATCGGATTGTGCACGCCGCTGCTCCGCCGCGTGATCCAGCTGGCCAAATCGCAGAACATCACCTCGATCGCCGACTTTATCGCCGCCCGCTACGGCAAGAGCCAGGCGGTGGCCGCGACCGTGGCCGTCATCGCGATTATCGGATCGGTGCCCTACATCGCGCTCCAGCTCAAGGCGATGTCTTCCTCGCTGGAGACAATCCTGAGCGAAGACAAGCTGTTCTCCTCGATCCCGCTGATAGGCGACATCGCACTGGTGGTGACGCTGGCGATGGCCGTGTTCGCCGTGCTGTTCGGAACCCGCCAGACCGACGCCACCGAACACCAGCACGGGTTGATGCTGGCGATCGCCACCGAATCCCTCGTCAAGCTGGTGGCGTTTCTCGCCGTCGGCCTCTTCGTCACCTTCTGGATGTTCTCGCCGGTCGAACTGATCGAACGCGCGATGAAGACACCGGAAGCGATGCGCGCGATCAACTACTCGCCTTCAATCGGCAATTTCCTGACCATGACGCTGCTGTCGTTCTGCGCGATCATGCTGCTGCCGCGGCAATTTCACGTCAGCGTGGTCGAGAATTCCAGCATCGACGAGGTCAATCGCGCACGCTGGCTGTTTCCGCTTTACCTTGTAGCCATCAATCTCTTCGTGATCCCGATCGCGATCGCCGGCCTCGTCACCTTCCCGTTCGGCGCCGTCGACAGCGACATGTTCGTGCTGGCGTTGCCGATTGAGGGAAACGCTCCCTTGCTCAGCATCGCCGTCTTTGTCGGCGGCCTGTCGGCCGCGACCGCGATGGTGATCGTGGAATGCGTGGCGCTTTCCATCATGGTTTCGAACGACATCGTCTTGCCGCTGGTGCTGCAGCGGAGCCCGCGAACGCGCGTGGGCCAGCAGGATTTCGGCGACTTCCTGCTCAAGGTGCGGCGCTTTGCGATCTTCGCCATCATGGTGATGGCCTATTTCTACTATCGCGCGCTCGGCAGCACCCAACTGGCGGCGATCGGGCTGTTGTCGTTCGCGGCCCTCGCCCAGCTCGCACCGGCCTTCTTCGGCGGCCTGTTCTGGCGGCGGGCCACCGCGCACGGCGCCATGGGCGGCATGCTGGTCGGCGTCGCCGTGTGGACCTATACGCTGTTCCTGCCGAGCTTCCTCGAAACCACCACTGCGGGTTTGCAATTCCTGCAGCACGGACCGTTCGCCATCGAGGCGCTGCGCCCACGGGCGCTGTTCGGCGCCGATCTGCCGCCGCTGATGCATGGCGTGCTGTGGTCGCTCGGGCTCAACATCCTGACCTACGTCGCGATGTCGATGGCGCGCCAGCCGTCGTCGATCGAACGGTTGCAGGCCGACCTGTTCGTGCCGAGCACGCTGACGCCGATCACGCCGACCTTCCGGCGCTGGCGCACCACGGTCACGGTGCAGGATATCCAGAGCACGGTGGCGCAATATCTCGGCCCCGACCGCGCCCGCCAGGCGTTCGAGACGTTTACCGCCGACCATCCCAATCATCTCGATCCGGCCGCGCCTGCCGATTTCGAGTTGCTGCAGCACGCCGAACGCCTGATCGCGTCCTCGATCGGGGCGGCCTCCTCGCGCCTCGTGATGTCGCTGTTGCTGCGCAAGCGCACCGTCTCCGCCAAGGCGGCGCTGAAGCTGCTCGACGATTCCCATGCCGCGCTGCATTTCAACCGCGAGATCCTGCAAACCGCGCTGAACCATGTGCGCCAGGGCATTGCGGTATTCGACGCCGATCTGCAGCTGATCTGCTCGAACGCGCAGTTCGGCGAAATCCTCGCGCTGCCGCCGCATCTGGTCCAGCTCGGGATTCCCTTGCAGGAAATCCTCGAATTCATGGACGCCGTCAGCCCGCCCGGCTCCGGCAACAGCGACGCCCTGCTGGCGCTGCGGCTGAAAGCCTACACCACCGAGGGCGAGCCCTATCTGGAACGCCTGCCCGACCGCCACATGGTGATCGAGGTCCGCTCCAACCGGATGCCGGGCGGCGGGCTCGTGATCACCTTCTCCGACGTCACGCCGAGCTTCGAGGCGGCGGAAGCGCTGGAGCGCGCCAATGCGACGCTGGAGAAGCGGGTGCGGGACCGCACCGAGGAACTCACCCGGCTGAATTCCGAACTGGCGCTGGCCAAGAGCACCGCCGAGGACGCCAACATCTCGAAGACCCGGTTTCTCGCGGCCGCCAGCCACGACATCCTGCAGCCGCTGAACGCGGCGCGGCTTTATGTCACGAGCCTTGTCGAGCGCCAGAGCGGCGGCGAGGATTCGCGCCTGGTCGAGAACATCGACGACTCGCTGGAAGCGATCGAGGAAATCCTCGGCGCGCTGCTGGACATCTCGCGGCTCGACGCCGGCGCGATGACCACCTCGATCACCAGCTTCAAGATGGCCGACCTGATGCGGTCGCTGGAAATCGAATTCGCCCCGATCGCCCGCGCCAAGGGGCTGAAGCTGACCTTCGTGCCGTGCTCGCTGCCGGTCGAATCCGACCGCGCGCTGCTGCGCCGGCTGCTGCAGAACTTCATATCCAACGCCATCAAATACACCCCGCGCGGACGGGTGCTGGTCGGCTGTCGCCGCCGCGGGCAAACCCTGCAGATCGGCATCTATGATACCGGCGTCGGAATTCCCGTGCAGAAGCGCGGCGAGATCTTCAAGGAATTCCACCGTCTCGAACAGGGCGCGCGGATCGCGCGCGGGCTCGGCCTCGGGCTCTCGATCGTCGAGCGGCTGGCGCGGGTGCTCAACCACGGCATCGCGCTGGGCGCCAATGCCGGCGGCGGCTCGGTCTTCTCGGTGACGGTGCCGGTCGCCAAGGCGGTCAACTATACCGCCGCGGTCACCAGCGCGACGCCGCTCTCGAAAACGCCGATGAGCGGCGCATTGATCGTCTGCATCGAAAACGATCCGGCGATCCTCGATGGCATGAAGACGCTGCTCACGGCGTGGGACGCAGAGGTGATCGCGGTGGCTGACCCCGAGGCTGCGATCGCCGCGATCGAGACGTCAGGCGGAAGCGTCACCGGCCTTCTGGTCGACTATCACCTCGACCGCGGCAACGGCGTCGCCGCGATCCGCGAGATCCGCCGTCGTTTCGGCGAGAATATTCCGGCCATCCTGATCACGGCGGACCGCAGTCCGAACGTGCGGGCGGCCGCGCGCGAGGAAAATATCGCGGTGCTGAACAAGCCGGTCAAACCGGCATCGCTGCGGGCGCTACTCGGCCAGTGGCGCGCCCAGCAGCTGGTCGCGGCGGAGTAGGCGCGAGCCGTAGCGCGAGATCGTAGCAACCATTACCAATCCATCGTCGCCCCGACCATCCGAGCCAATTCCGGATCGTCGAAGTTCGCGGCCGTCGTGACGGCGCCTGCCGCGACCATGTCAGCATGAGCAAGGCTCGTTCGAATCCCAATCGTCGCGATACCTGCCGCCGACGCCGACTGGATGCCGGAACGAGAATCCTCGAACGCAACGGACAGAGCGGCTGCGGCACCCACCGCGCGCAAGCCCTCCAGATACGGCATGGGATGCGGCTTGCCGTGGGCAAGTTCATCACCGATGACGAGCGCCTTGAACCGATCCGTGATCCCAAGTCCGGAGAGCAACATCTCGGCGTTCAGCCGCGGCGCGTTGGTCACCGCGACCATGGGGATGCCAGCGCGATCCGCGCGCGCAAGCAGCGCCAGCAGGCCGGGCAATGGCTGGACTTTCCCGGCAACGAGCTTGCGGAAGGTTGCCTCCTTCTCGCCGATGATCGCCGTCTGGCGCGTCGGTGGTTCCTCGGCCAGAAACCGCGCGCTGATCGAGGCATTGGAGAAGCCCTGAAGCTCTCTGGTGAAGCGCGCGTGATCAAAGGTGTGACCGCGGGGACCCAGGACCCGATTGAACGCTTCCAGATGAAGCGCATCGGTGTCGGCCAGCGTGCCGTCGATGTCGAACAGCAGCGCTTTCCCTGATACTGGCGGCATTCGGATTGCTTTGCCGTTACGCCGTCGGCGTACCCTGGCGCCACTGGCCGCCGGAGATTTTCGCGGCTGCGATCACGGCCTGGGTACGGCTTTCGACGCCGAGCTTCTGCAGGATCGCCGAGACATGCGCCTTGATGGTCGCTTCCGAGACGCCGAGTTCATAGGCGATCTGCTTGTTGAGCAGCCCCTCCGACAGCATCATCAGCACCCTCACCTGCTGCGGGGTCAGCGTCACCAGCCGGTCGCGCAGCCGCGTCATGTCCGGGTCGGCGGCGGAAGACAGGTCGGTGTCCTGCGGAACCCAGACGTCGCCTTCCATCACCTTCATGATGGCGTCGCGCAGCGTCTCGACCCCGAAGCGCTTGGGAATGAAACCGGAGGCGCCGAAATCGAGCGACCGTCGGATGGTTCCGGCGTCGTCGCTGGCGGAGACGATCACGACCGGAATCGCCGGATATTGCGCGCGAAGGTAAATCAGGCCGGAGAAGCCGGAGATCCCCGGCATGGTCAGATCGAGCAGGATCAGATCGACGTCGGAGTCCCGCTCCAGCAGCGCCGTGAGGTCGTCGAACGAGCCCGCCTCGCTGATCACGGCCGAGCTGACGACACTCGCAACCGCTTGCCGCAGGGCGTCGCGGAACAGCGGGTGGTCATCGGCGATGACGAGATGGGTGCTGGCAACGGTCGTCATGATGTCTCGCAATCGGCTTGCGGTAAGCCCGTAATCGCTTTGTCTCCCGGCAGGCGGCCACGTGCAAGAGCGCAATCCTATCACGTCTGAAAGCAGTTAATCCGACCGCTTGTGCGCCGCAATAGTGCGGGTTGACCGACCCGATCCGGGTCAGGATCGACGGTGCCGGGATGCCCGACGCCACTGTTGCAGCCGTGCAAAGGGCCAAAAGTCGTATTGGGGCAGGTTTCACGGGGATGTTACCGTAAGACGAAGCCCACAGCTCAATCCGGCCAAGTTCGGCGACGGGCGGACTTTGCATCAATAGATATTCAGGGGAGCGATCGAGATGTCCACAATGGCTGCAACATCCACGCGAACGGGGGGAATGACGAAGGACGAACGTTTCGTCATTCTGGCTTCGTCACTCGGCACGGTTTTCGAATGGTATGATTTCTACCTGTTCGGTTCGCTTGCCAGCGTGATCGGCGCGCAATTCTTCGGCGTCATTGATCCCGCAACCAATCAGCCGATGTTCAACCAGGCCACCCGCGACATCTTCGCGCTGCTGGCGTTCGCCGCGGGCTTCATCGTCCGCCCGTTCGGCGCCATCGTGTTCGGCCGGGTCGGCGACATCGTCGGCCGCAAATACACCTTCCTCGTCACCATCCTGATCATGGGCCTGTCGACCTTCATCGTCGGCATCCTGCCCAATGCGGCGACCATCGGCATTGCAGCGCCGATCATCCTGATCGGGTTGCGCCTGCTGCAGGGCCTCGCGCTCGGCGGCGAATATGGCGGAGCGGCGACCTACGTGGCCGAACATGCCCCGATGGGCAAACGCGGCTATTACACCTCGTTCATCCAGACCACGGCAACGCTCGGCCTGTTCCTGTCGCTGCTGGTGATCCTGTTCACCCGTACCGCGCTGGGCGAGCCTGATTTCGCCGCATGGGGTTGGCGTATTCCGTTCCTGGTGTCGGTCTTGCTGCTCGGCATCTCGGTCTGGATCCGGCTTCGCCTGAACGAATCGCCGGTGTTCCAGAAGATGAAGGACGAGGGCAAGAGCTCAAAGGCTCCGCTGACCGAAGCCTTCGCCAACTGGAGCAATGCCAAGATCGTCATTATCGCGCTGGTCGGCGGCGTGATGGGCCAGGGCGTGGTCTGGTACACGGGCCAGTTCTACGCGCTGTTCTTCATGCAATCGATCCTCAAGGTCGACGGTTACACCGCCAACCTGCTGATCGCCTGGTCGTTGCTGTTCGGCACCGGCTTCTTCATCGTGTTCGGTGCGCTGTCCGACAAGATCGGCCGCAAGCCGATCATTCTGGCAGGCTGCCTGATCGCGGCGCTGACCTTCTTCCCGATCTTCAAGATGATCACCACCAACGCCAACCCGGCGCTGGAGAAAGCCATCGAGACGGTCAAGGTCGAGGTGGTCGCCGATCCCAAGGCCTGCGGCGACCTGTTCAACCCGGTCGGCACCCGCGTCTTCACCGCGCCTTGCGACACCGCCCGCGCCTATCTCGCCCAGCAGTCGGTCAAGTATACGACCCGCTATGAAGGCACCGGCGTGAAGGTCGTCGTCAACGGCAAGGACGTGGCTTACACGGATGCCAAGACATCGAACCCGGCGGTGCTGGCGGCGGTGCAGGGCGCAGGCTATCCGAAGGCCGGCGACGCCCAGATCGTGAAGATGGCGCACCCGTTCGACATCTTCAAACCGCGGGTCGCGGCGGTGATTGGGCTGTTGTTCATCCTGGTGATCTTCGTCACCATGGTGTACGGGCCGATCGCGGCGATGCTGGTCGAACTGTTCCCGACCAAGATCCGCTACACCTCGATGTCGCTGCCCTACCACATCGGCAACGGCTGGTTCGGCGGTCTGTTGCCCGCGACCTCGTTCGCGATCGTGGCTTCGACCGGCGATATCTACGCAGGTCTCTGGTACCCGATCATCTTCGCATCGATCACCGCGGTCGTCGGCTTCTTCTTCCTGCCGGAAACCAAGGACGTCGACATCACGAAGTAACCCGGTTTCGTCCGTCGGGAAGCCGGCGGACGATCACTACACGAACCGGCCGCGGAGCGATCCGCGGCCGGTTTTACTTTTGGCTGGCGCGAATCAAGCCGTGACGCCGATAAACTGCAGCACGATCTCGCGCCGATGCGGCCGCGCCCGATGCTCGATCAGATAGATCCCCTGCCATGTTCCGAGCGCCAGCGCGCCGCGCAGCACCGGGACCTGCAGCGAGGTCGCGGTCAGCATGGTCTTGATGTGCGCGGGCATGTCATCAGGACCTTCGGTGTCATGGCGCCATCCGGCGTTTTCGGGCGCGGCCCGGTTCAGCGCCGTCAAGAGATCGCCCAGCACCGTCGGGTCGGCATTTTCCTGGATCGTCAGCGACGCCGAGGTGTGACGGATGAACAGCGTCACCGCCCCTTCGCGCGCGCCGGCCTCGCGCACGAATTTTGCGATCTCGGCCGTGAGGTCGGTAAAGCCCGGTCCCGGGGTTTGTACAGTCAGCAGCGAGGAGGCGACGCTCGTCGCGGTGACGCTGGAGGATGGCGTGCGGGACAGCGATTTGGATGATGTCATGAGAACCAATCTCTCCGTCGTCCCGGCCTTGAGCTCAGATGCGCAATTGCGCATCGGGGGACCCATACGCCGCGGCCGTGCTGATGAAAGGCAGTGGTCGACGACTTCCTCGAACAACAACGCCCTGTGGTTATGGGTCCCGGCCTACGCCGGGACGACATATGGAAAGAGCACGGCTCAAATCCTGCCGTTGACGTCCTTCTGCACGCGGTTGGCCATCTCGATCAACCGCCGCCAGGCCCGCTCCAGGAACGACATCATGCGATCCATGTCGCGATCGCTCGGCAGTGGAATTTCGATCTTGCGTTCGCCCTCGGCGATCTTTGGGTCGTTCTTGGGGTCGTTCTTGGGCTCGTTCTTCTTCAGCGAGTCGGATTTCGGCATCGGCTCTTCGATCTTGCCGGCAACGGTTGGTTCGCGCGAAGCAAGGTCCTTCCTGAGTTTTTCGTTGTCGGCCTGCAGCCGGCCGATCTCCGTATCCAGCGCCGCACGCTCGTCGGGCACTGCGTAACAGGCCCAGCCCGCGCCCGAATTGCTGCAGGTCGAAATCGCGCCAGTTCGGGTATCGAGCCGCAGCACGCCATCCGGCGTCGAGGACAGCGCATAACGGCCGTTCTCGGTATCCGGCATTGCCTTCGGAGGCGCGGCGCTGGCGCCGGCAACACCCAGCGCCAGCACGGCAACAACGGAGAGAAACGATCTGCAATGAGACATTCTGGAGGACGACGCTGTGCTCATGGGCTTGCTCCGCCTTAAGGACAGTACCGGTTTCCTCAACCGCCAGGGCGCACACAAAGACGCATCACGCAACGCCTCTTCACGCAACACCCTGGACCTTTGAGCTATAGGCCGCGCGGCCGGACTTCAACGCGTCTCCCAGCAATTCTATCCGGTCCTGTCCCCAGAACACTTCGCCATCCAGCACATAGACCGGCGAGCCGAACACGTCGGCCGCCAGCGCATCCTGGCGATTCTGCTCATAGGCCGTGCTGATCGCCTCGGCGGCGGATCGCTCCACCAATTGCTTGCCGGGCAGCCCGGATTCGTCGGCCAGTTGCGCAATCGTCGCGGGATCGGCCAGATTGAGCTGATCCTCCCACACGCCGGCAAAGCCCCGCCGCAGAAACCGTTCGGGATCGAGCCCGGCCTCGATCGCCGCGATCACGACGCCGTCGGCGAGCCGTGCGTTGAAGGGCCAATTCGCGGGTTGAAGATGGAATTTCAGGCCGCGCTTGTCGCGCCAGCGCTGCAGCTCGACCATCCGGTAGCGCTGCCGTACCGGATGGCGTTTCATCAGTGGCAACCCGCCGGTTTCCGAGAACAGATCGACCAGCACCACGGGCTTGTGATTTACCTTGAGATCGTAGGTACTTACGAGATCGCTAAACGGCCCATGGCCGATATAGGCCCACGGCGATTGAAACGAGAAATAGTAATCGACCTGGCGCGGCATGCGGGCTCCGGGAACGGCTGATGATAGGCGCTAGCGGCATCCCAACAGGTCAGCCGAATCGGCGCAAGATCGCCCCTTGCCGCGCCATGGCCTTTTGTTCGAGCGGATTTTCTTGACGCGAACCAGCCTCTGCTTCGCTTCAAAACGCTTTTGCTGCTGCACTGCGATGACGGGTCCACAGGGTCGTGGAATATCTCTAAATAAATTCAGTGAAATCAATGCACTAACTGGTTACGGCGCAATCTTGACTTGATTAGACGCGGTAAGTATGGTCCGCGCGGCTTTTAAGGGTGACGGGCGTAATTTCCATCAACCGCAGCATCGTTTAATGTCTTGGGCATGGCCGAAGACAAAAGCGACAACGCAGGTGGAAATCGCGATCAATCGTCGTCCGATGAAGCTGCGCTTTCCGCAAGGCTCGGAAGTCTCGATCACCGGTTGTCCGAAATTCGTGACAGCCGAAAAATCAGGACTGATCAACCCGGTACTGAAAGCGGCGACAGGGCGGCCAGAGCTTCGGCGATGGCGCTTGGTTTCCGTCTTTCCTCGGAGTTGGTTGCGGGCGTTGCCGTCGGGGCAGGGATTGGCTGGGGTTTCGACTGGTTGTTGTCGACATCGCCGTTCGGTTTCATCGTGTTTTTGCTGCTCGGCTTCGTCGCCGGCGTGGTCAACGTGGTGAGATACGCGGGCGTAGCCTCGGGCAAACGCTGAGCGCCGACGGGAAGTCACGACATTTGAAATTCGATTGCCGGCAAGCTAGGCCGGCGGACCAAGGCCCGCGCGGATGAAAATCGACCCGATTCATCAGTTCAACATCGAGCCCCTCTTCACGATCGGCCATATCGGCAATCAGACGATCGCCTTCACCAACTCGTCGCTCTACATGTTCATCGCGGTGGCGCTGACGGCGGTGCTGATGCTGGGTGGCGGGCGGCAGCTGGTTCCCGGCCGTTTCCAGTCGGTCGCCGAAATCTCCTACGAGTTCGTCGCCAGCACCATTCGCAGCACTGCCGGCTCGGAAGGCATGAAGTTCTTCCCGCTGATCTTCACGCTGTTCATGTTCATCTGCGTCTCGAACCTCGTCGGCATCATTCCCTACACGTTCACGATTTCGAGCCACATCATCGTGACCGCCGCGCTGGCGTTCCTGGTGTTCTTCACCGTGCTGTTCTACGGCATCTACAAGAACGGCCTCAAGTTCTTCAAGATTTTCGTACCCTCCGGCGTTCCGATCTACATCCTGCCGCTGGTCATGTTCATCGAAATCCTGTCGTTCTTCCTGCGGCCGGTTTCGCACAGCGTGCGTCTGTTCGCCAACATGCTGGCCGGGCACATCGCGCTGAAAGTGTTCGCGGGCTTCGTCGCGATGCTCGGCGTCTCGCTGGGCGCGGTCGGCTGGATCGGCGGCATCCTGCCGCTGGCGCTCACCGTCGCATTGACCGCGCTGGAACTGCTGGTCGCGTTCCTGCAGGCCTACGTGTTCGCGATCCTCACCTGCATCTACCTCAACGACGCCATTCATCCGGGACACTAAGCGGTCCGGAGAATTCCCACCCACAACTTCGTCTATCCCTCTAAGGAGCTCAAGAAAATGGAAGCATCAGCAGCAAAACTCATCGGCGCGGGCATCGCATGCATCGGCATGGGCGGCGCGGGCGTCGGCGTGGGCATCATCTTCGGCAACTACCTCGCCGCAGCGGTGCGCAATCCTTCCGCAGCCCAGGGCCAGTTCGGCAACCTGATCTTCGGCTTCGCCGTGACCGAAGCGCTCGGCATTTTCTCGCTGCTGATCGCGCTGCTGCTGCTGTTCGTTCCGCTCTGAGCTGCACCTTCCCGCGCCGCCCTCCGGCGGCGCGCATGACAGCAACAGGAGTACCCCGTGGCTGAAAAGAGTCAGGGCGCCCCCGCCAAGGGCCAGAAGACCGGCGCCCACACCGAAGCCGATGGTGGCCATCACGGCGGAGGATTTCCTCCGTTCGAGTCGAGCACCTTCGCTTCGCAGCTGGTGTCGCTGGTCATCGCGTTCGTCGCGCTTTACCTGATCGTGTCGCGCATTGCGCTGCCGCGCGTCGGCGGCGTGATCGATGCACGTCAGAATGCGATCGAAGGCGATCTGGCCGCAGCGCAGAAGCTGAAGGACGAGTCGGCCGCGGCGCTGAAGGCGTATGAAGCCGACCTGGCTTCGGCGCGCTCCCGCGCCCAGGCCATCGGCGCCGAGACCCGCGAGAAGCTGAACGCGGCCTCGGAAGCCGAGCGCAAGACGCTGGAAGACCAGCTCTCCGCCAAGCTCGCCCAGGCCGAGAAAACCATCGCGGCAACGCGCGAGACCGCCATGAGCAACGTCCGTGGCATTGCCGCGGATGCGGCCGGCGCGATCGTGCAGCGGCTGACCGGCGTGCTGCCCGACGGCGGCGCGGTGAACAGCGCCGTCGATGCTTCGTTGAAGGGATAGATGATGTTCGCCCTGCCAGAAACCTGGGTTGCCATTGCGTTCGTCATCCTGATGGCGCTGTTTGCCTATCTCGGCATCCATCGCACGGTGTTCAAGGCGCTCGACCATCGCGCCGAACGCATCAAGGCCGAACTCGACGACGCCCGCCGCCTGAAGGACGAGGCCGCCGCATTGCTCGCGGAATACAAGACCAAGCGCAGCAGCGCCGAGCGTGAGGCCGAGGAAATCATCTCCAACGCCAAGGCCGAAGCCGAGCGGATCGCGGTCGAAGCCAAGGCCAAGATGGAAGACTTCGTCGCCCGCCGCACCAAGACCGCCGAGAGCAAGATCGCCCTCGCCGAAGCACAGGCGCTCGCCGACGTCCGTTCCGCCGCGGCCAATGCCGCAGTCGCCGCAGCGTCGACCATCCTGTCGCAGTCGGTGAAGGGCTCGGTGGCCGATGACCTGATGGCCAAGGGTATCGCCGAGGTTCGCGCCAAGCTGAACTGAGCGGTTTCAAATCAAGAGACGGAAGCCGGCGCGATCATTTCGCGCCGGTTTTTTATTGCGTGGGCGCCGCCTTCTTGCGCGGCGCCGGCCGCTCCGGCTTCAGGGCCTGCGGGTCGAAGCCGATGTAGAAGATGTAGTTGTCGCTGGTCCCGGGCGCAGGCACCGGATAGACCAGATCTTCGGCCACCAGCGTAAAGGGCTCGCTCCCGGTCTCGGTCATGGTGACCGTGGTCTGATAGGCCTTGGTAGCGATGGTCTTTTCGCTGATCCCGCCCTGCACCACCGCGACGCGAAGCGGAACCTGCACCGACGGCGGCGCGCCGGCAGGACCTGCAATGACGCGCCCCTGAATCCCGATCCGCGCGGTGATGACGCCGCCATTGAGGCTGCATTCCCGCGCCGTCTTGCCGATGGTCGCCTGGAAGCGCAAATCATTGCCGACCGGCTGCTTGCCGGGCGCGGCCACGGCATAGGTCGACGCGCCGGCCCTGACCCTCACCTCCGGACAGGTGAGGTCGCCGATATCCTGTTCAGCTTTCGGCGCTGCGCCCGGGGCCGGGGCCGGCTCGTCCGACTTGCCGCCGAACAGGCCCTTGAAGCGGTCGGTCAGCGACTGCGCCGACGCAGGCTGCGCGAGGCCGCAGCCGAGCCCGGCCACGACCGTGGCCGCGAGCGCTACCCTGAACAACCGATCATTACCCATGCGACGTCCCCGGTATCCACGTCATCTCGAAGTTATCTTCCCCCGGCGGGCCTTATAGCAGGCCAATGGCGGCGAACCCAAGGCCACCTGAAGGCGCGTGAGGCATCCGGCAAGGCCTGAAATCATGGGTTAACCGCGGAAATCCTCATGCAGCATGCCGAACAGCAGATGGTCCTGCCAGACGCCGTTGATGCACAGATAGCGCCGCGCCAGCCCCTCGCGGGTAAAGCCGCATTTCTCGAGCACCCGGATCGAGGGCGTATTGGTGGGAATGCAGGCGGCCTCGATACGGTGCAAATTGAGCTCGCCGAACAGCGACGGCAGCAGCACCCGCAGCGCCGTCGTCATGTAACCGCGATGGGCATGGGGCTGGCCGACCCAATAGCCGATGGTGCCGGCCTGCACGATGCCGCGGCGGACATTGGCCAGCGTGATGCCGCCGATCATGGTGCCATCAGATTCGCGGAAAATGATGAACGGATAGGACCGGTCGGCCGCGATATCCTCGGCATAGCGCCGCAGCCGCCGCCGGAAGCCGGCCCGGGTGAGGTCATCCGACGGCCAGATCGGCTCCCACGGCGTCAGATAGGCCCGGCTCGATTCGCGCAATTGCGCCCATTGCAGGAAATCCGCCATCTGCGGGGCGCGCAGCAACAGGCCGTGGCCGCGCGGCATGAGTGCGGCCGGTCCGCTGGATGGCAACCGAAACAGGGCCATGCCCTAACTCCCAGAACGCTCTCCTTCAGTGGAGCAGCGTCTTTGCCTTCACCTTGGTCAATCCTTCCGCAAAAGTCACCGCCGTGTCCAGACCCCTGCCGCTGCCGAGCGCCACGACCGCCGGCCGGCTGCGCGAAAGCAGGCCCCGTGCGGCATTGCGGGTCGATTCCACGCTGACCGCGTCGATCCGGGCGACCAGCTCCTCCGCCGTCAGCGGCCGGCCGTAAGCGAGCATATGGCGGGCCAGCTGCTCGGCACGGGAGGAACAGCTTTCCAGCGCCATCAAGAGCCCCGCCTTCATCTGCGCCTTGGCGCGGGCGATCTCGGCCTCGGTCAGGGTTTCCACCGCGTCGTTGATGACGTCGACGATCACTTCCATCATTTCCGGCGCATCGTTCGGATCGGTGCCGGTATAGAGGCCGAAAAACCCGGTGTCGCTATAGGGCGCATGGAAGGTGTAGATCGAGTAGCACAGCCCGCGCTTCTCGCGCACTTCCTGGAACAGCCGCGACGACATCCCGCCGCCGAGCGTGTTGGTGAACACCTGCAGCGAGAACAGCGACAGGTCGGTCTGCGGCACGCCCTCGAGCGCCAGCGTCATATGCGCCTGTTCGAGGTCGCGATGCACCACGCGCGAGCCGCCCTTGCCGAACATCGCTGCTTGCGGTTTCGGCGCCGGCGTTGCTTCAAAACTCGCAAAGCGCTGCGTCACTTCCTCGACGACGCGCTTGTGATCGACGGCGCCCGCCGCCGCCACCACCATGTCGGGCCCGCGATAATGCCTGGTCAGATAGCCGCGCAGCATGTCGCGATCGAATTTCTTCAGCGTCTTGGTGGTGCCGAGCAGCGACCGCCCCATCGGCTGGTCCGGATAGCAGAGCTCGTTGAGATGCTCGAACACGACGTCATCGGGCGTATCCTGCGCCGCGCCGATTTCCTGGGCGATGACGCCCTTCTCGCGCTCGAGTTCATCTGGCACGAAGGACGGATTGGCGAGGATGTCGGAGAGCACGTCGAGCGCCAGCGGCACGTCGGCCTTCAGCACCCGTGCATAATAGGCGGTGGTCTCGGTCGAGGTCCCCGCATTGAGGTCGCCGCCAACCGCTTCGATCTCTTCCACGATCTCGCGCGAGGAGCGCCGCGTGGTGCCTTTGAATGCCATGTGTTCGAGCAGATGCGAGATGCCGTGCTCGTCGGGCTTTTCGTCGCGACCGCCGACGCCGGCCCACACGCCAAGTGCGGCGGTCTCCAGATGGGGCATGCTATCGGTAATGACGGTAAGGCCGGATGCTAGCTTGGTGACGTCAACACTCATCCGGCAACTCCCTGCTTCGCGGCACGGCTCACCGAGCGCACGAATCGCTCCACTTCGGCTGAATCGTTTTTCATCACCGTGATGTGTTCAGATTTGGTCATCAGGCCGTCGAGCCAGGCCGGCAATTGCGGTCGCACGCCGCAGGCCGCCTCGACCGCATCGGGGAATTTGGCCGGATGCGCGGTCGACAGCACGATATTGGGGATCTTCGAATCCGAGGTGTCGCGGTCGGCCACCGCCAGCGCCACCGCGGTATGGGGATCGACGAGGTCGCCGGCCTCGCGCCAGGCGGCGCGGATCGTGGCCGCGGTTTCGGTCTCATCGGCGCGGCCGGCGTCGAACTCCTCGCGGATCGCGGCCAGCGTCGCATCCGGCAGCACGAAGCGCCCGGACTGTTTCAGCGAACCCATCAGCCGCCGCACGCTGGCGGCATCGCGTTGACCAGCCTCGAACAGCAGCCGCTCGAAATTCGAGGACACCTGGATATCCATCGAGGGCGACGCGGACGCATGGACCTCGCGCACCTCGTAGATGCCGGTCTTCAGCGTGCGCGGCAGGATGTCGTTGATGTTCGAGGCGATGCGCAACCAGCGGATCGGCAGGCCCATTTTCTTGGCGGCGTAGCCGGCAAAGATATCGCCGAAATTCCCGGTCGGCACCGTGAAATCGACCGTGCGCGCGGGCGCGCCGAGCGCCACCGCCGATGTGAAATAATAAACCACCTGCGCAACCACCCGCGCCCAGTTGATCGAATTGACACCCGACAGCGAGACCGCATCGCGAAAGCCGTGATGATTGAACATCTCCTTCACGATCGCCTGGCAGTCGTCGAAATTGCCTTCGATCGCCAGCGCGTGCACGTTGGCCGCGCCCGTCGTCGTCATCATCCGCCGCTGCACGTCGGAAATCCGGCCATGCGGAAACAGCACGATCAGATCGACATTGTCGAGACCGGCAAAGGCGTCGACCGCGGCGCCGCCGGTATCGCCCGAGGTCGCCACGACGATGGTGGTGCGCTGCGCGCGCTTGGCCAGCACGTGATCCATCAGCCGCGAGATCAACTGCATCGCGACGTCCTTGAACGCGAGCGTCGGGCCATGGAAAAGTTCGAGCACGAACTGGCTGGAGCCGGTCTGCCGCAACGGCACCACCGCGGGATGGCGGAACGTGGCGTAGGCTTCATTGGCCATGCGGCCGAGATCGGCGTCGGAGATCTCGCCGCCGGCGAACGGCCGGATCACCTCGACCGCGACTTCCCAATAGGGCCGTCCGAAAAATCCGGCGATGGTCTCGGGCGAAAGCTGCGGCCAGGTTTCAGGCACATAGAGACCGCCGTCGCGGGCAAGCCCGGTCAGCATCACATCGCAAAAACCCAGGGTGGGAGCTTCCCCCCGCGTCGAAATATACCGCGTCAAACCGCCCTCCAAAGGCGTTAGCTTCCGCTAACCCTTTGATATCTGTGAATTATTACCCTTCGCCAACGACAAAGCGCGCGGCACCTTAAAGCGTTTTCGCTCCTTGTGAAATGCCGCAATGGCGAAAAGGTGAGTGCGGGGGAGGCTTGCGCCATCCGGCGGTTACATTCTGGTGAAGCGCGCATTCTGCTAAATGTCGTCCCGGCGAACGCCGGGACCCATACGCCGCGGCGGTTATTTTGCAAAAGGTATCTAACGTCAGCGCTCTCACCGATGGGCCGCGGCGTATGGGTCCCGGCTCAAGGCCGGGACGACGTGGATAAGCATCGCAAAACATGCATTCGCGATCTCGCGGCGCATTGCGTCCGAGCTTTGCCAGAAACTTCCCGCCCTCTCATCGAGAGGGCGCAGGGAAGACCGGGTGCGCGCTGCACCCGCGGTCTCGCGTGCGGTTTGCACAAAACAAAGTGCACACGAGCATACAGGGCAGCGGAGAACACCCGGCCTTCCCTGCGCAATGGCTTTACGGCTTATGCCGTGATCTCCCCGGAGACGAGTTCTTGGTTGACTCCGTCGCTGCCGTTCCCGCTTGCGCTTCTCCGACAGCTTGACGCCTGC
>NZ_JAFCMB010000016.1 GCF_018130145.1 Bradyrhizobium sp. AUGA SZCCT0176
TGCACACGAGCATACAGGGCAGCGGAGAACACCCGGCCTTCCCTGCGCAATGGCTTTACGGCTTATGCCGTGATCTCCCCGGAGACGAGTTCTGGGTTGACTCCGTCGCTGCGGTTCAGCTCTCGCCTACCCGACAGCTTGACACCTGCAACGGGTGCCAGGACCACACGGTTTTGCCGTACGCTTATCCACGCCATCGTCGAGGCGTAAACCAGCGTCCACCGCAACCCGCCCAACGTCCGTGACGACGGCCGACGCCCTTCTGAGTAGGACGGGATGGCCAAACACATACCTCTGATTTTCTTTCTGGGAAACAGAAATATTTTTAATTCTGGGGCTTGACATTAATTCCGAAAATTCGAAGTGATTTGCCCGTCGGGTTGTTTTGTCGCACTCAACTGTCATTGCGAGCCAACGGGTCGCAATGACGGAAAGGCGGCGTTGCTCTTGCACAGCAGCAACAGGAACCAAACCCAGCACCAACCGTTGAAGCTCCGAAACCAAAATCCTCGCCGGAGATTGTCATGGTCCCTCGCGCCTATTGGAAAGGCTCGCTGAAGCTTTCCCTCGTGTCATGCCCGATTGCGCTGTACCCGGCCTCGACCTCCGCCGAGAAAACCCGCTTCCACATGATCAACAAGGACACCGGCAACCGGCTGAAGCAGCAGATGGTCGATAGCGAGACCGGCGATGTCGTCGAGAGCGACCAGAAGGGCCACGGCTACGAGTTGAAGAAGGGCGAGTATGTCGAGGTCGAGAAAGAGGAACTGGAGGCGGTCCAGATCGAGAGCAACCACACCATCGACATCGACAGCTTCGTGCCCCGTGACGAGATCGACAAACGCTATCTCAACAACCCCTATTATATCGTGCCGGACGGCAAGGCCGGTATCGACGCCTTTGCCGTGATCCGCGACGCCATGAAGGACCAGGACCGCGTCGCGCTGGCGCGCATCGTGCTCACCAACCGCGAGCACGTCATCGCGATCGAACCGCTCGGCAAGGGCCTGCTCGGCACCACGCTGCGCTACCCCTACGAACTGCGCGACGAGGACAGCTATTTCGACGACATCAAGAGCCCCAAAATATCGAAAGACATGATCGAACTGGCCAGCCACATCCTGGATACCAAGGCGGCGCATTTCGATCCGTCGAAATTCAAGGACGAATACGAAAACGCGTTGAAGGCGCTGGTCCGCCGCAAGGCCTCCGGCAAGCCCGTGAAGGCCGCCCCGCGTGAGGAGAAGGTGGATAACGTCATCAACCTGATGGACGCGCTGAAGCAGAGCCTGAAAGGCAAGGCAGCCACCAAGCGCCGAGCCGGCGCCCCGGCATCGCGCCGGGCCCCACAACGACGCGCGGCCAAGAAGGCGCACCGCTCGGCGGCGCGAGCCCGCAAGGCGGGGTGATTTCGAGAACGCAGCCCACTCATCCGTCATGCCCGGGCTTGACCCGGGCATCCACGACTTCCTTTGGCTTGCAGCAAAGACGTGGATGGCCGGGTCAAGCCCGGCCATGACGAGAATGGGAACGCGACAACTACTTCTTCGCTTTCCGCTTCTTCGACGCCTTTCGCTTCTTGGCGGATTTCCTGGCCTTCTTCGGCACCTTCTTGCCCTTGGCGCGCGCCTCGGAAAGTCCGATCGCGATCGCCTGCTTCTTGCTCTTCACCGTCCTGCCGGAGCGGCCACTCTTCAAGGTGCCAGCCTTGCGTTTCTTCATTGCGCGCTTGACGTCGGCCGAAGCCTTCTTGGAATATTTTCGTGCCATGGATTACCTACCGGTGTTCGGGAAAATAATCGTCGCATTGCACGAAGGTTCCAGCCCGCAACCCTCAGGCCACCGCGGCATGGAGTTCGGCTGAGGTCTTCGCGGCCCGCAGTCGCGCGAGCGTATCCGGCGATCTCAACGTCCGGGCTACCAGCGCCAAAGCGGTGAGCGCTTCGCTCTCCACTGCCGCAGGCAACAGCAGGACGAACACCACGTCCACCGCCCGTCCGTCGATGGCATCAAATTCGATGCCCTGCTTCAGCTTTGCAAGCAGCCCATAGGGCCGCTTCAAGCCCGTCAGCCGGGCATGAGGAATGGCGATGCCATTGCCGGTCCCCGTCGATCCCAGTTCTTCCCGCTTCAGGAGATGCGACGTGACCTGATCAACTGCCAAGCCGAGATTGGCGGCGGCCATGGCCGCCAATTCCTGCAACAGCGGCCCCTTCTGCGAGGCCCGAACGTCGATCATGACGTCGGTTGGCGATAGCAGATCGGAAATCTTCATCGTAACTCCGGGCGGATCGCCGCGTTAGAGCGGGATGACTTCTCTTCGTTTCGTCATCCCTCTCTAACTCTTTGTTTGAGCATGATCTCATCGGAAAACCGGTACCCACTTTTCCGGATCATGCTCTAATCCGGCGCGCGCAGCCGATAGCCTATTCCGGTTTCAGTCAGAACGAATTGCGGGCGCTCCGGATCCGTCTCGATCTTCTGTCGGAGCTGCCGCACATAGACGCGGAGATATTGCGCGTCGGTCAACTCATCCCACAGCTCCTTCAGCAGGAACCGGTGGGTCAGCACCTTGCCGGCATGCTGCACCAGCACGCGCAGCAATTCATACTCCTTGGGCGACAATTTGACATCCTTGTCACCCACCTTGACGATCCGGCGCACAAGATCGACCGAAAGATCGCCCGATCGGAATACCGGTCGTTCGCCATGGACCTGCAACTGGTGCCGAAGTGCTGCGCGCATGCGGGCGAGCAGTTCGTCCATCCCGAACGGTTTGGTGAGATAATCGTCGGCCCCGAGATCGAGCGCCTGGACCTTGCCGGCCTCGTCGCCGCGGCTCGACAGCACAACGACCGGAACGCTGTCGTTACGCCCGCGGATCATGCGCAGCAATTCATGGCCCTGGATATCCGGCAATCCGAGATCGAGAATGATCAATGCAGGATCCTGCGCAAGCAATTCGAGCCCGATCTTGCCGTTGGAGGCTTCCAGGATCTCGTAGCCCTGCGTGCTCAGCCCCATCCGCAGCAGCTTGCGGATCGGCGGCTCATCGTCGATCACCAGGACCTTGATCGGCGCGGCACTCATGCGGCGGTGTCCAGTGCATCTGATACTGCCGGGACCGGCAAGCGGATAGTCAGCACGGCGCCGCTCCGGTCAAGCCGGTTGGCGGCCGAGATCGTGCCATGCATCGCCTCGACAAAGCCGCGCGAAATCGCCAGGCCAAGGCCGGTGCCCGGGCGGACGTGATCGCCCTTTTGCGCGCGATGGAACTTGTCGAATATCATATCCAGTTCCTCGGGCGGTATACCATCGCCTTCGTCAATGATTTGCAGGGATACCCAATCCCTTTCCCGCGAACTCCTGATCGAAATCGTGGTGTCGGCCGGCGCATATTTCGCCGCGTTGTCCAGCAGATTAAAGAGCACCTGTTCGAACAGCACCGCGTCAAGCTGCAGCATCGGCAAGTCCGCGGCAAGCTCAAGCGAAACCTTGTGGCCTCCAAGAATCTTGCTGGCGCGCCGCAGCACGCTGCCGACGATCTCGCCGATATCATGCAGCGCCGTGTTCGGCACCACGGCGCCGGATTCCAGCTTTGTCATGTCGAGCAGATTGGCGATGAAGCGGTTGAGCCGTTCGGACTCGTCGATCACGGTTGCCAGCAGGTCGCGTTTTTCGGTGTCGCTCAGGCCGCTGTCAAGGTCCCGTATCGCGCTTGCGGCGCCGAGCACCGAGGCCAGCGGCGTCTTGAGATCGTGCGAGATCGAGGTCAACAGCGCCGAGCGTAGACGATCCGACTCCACCGTGCGTTTGACGCGGTCCATATCCTCCACCAGCAACACGCGCTCGATCGCCAGCGCGCCCTGATCCATCAAGGCGTCGAGCAACCGGCGCTGATCCGGGGTGAGCAGCGGCCCGGTCTTGTCGTCATCGATGCCGATGACGCCGATCGGTCCGCGTCCGGTTCGCATCGGCAGGAACAGGCGCTTTGCGCCCGGCAGCGTATCGGCGCCGCGCCCCGCGGCTCGGTCGTTGCCCCATGCCCAGTTCGCGGCGGCGAGATCGGCCTTGTCCAGTTGATCTTCGGGCGGATAGCCGGCCTTGACGGTAATGATGCCGTCCTCCGGCAACAGCAGCACCACCCGCACCTTCAACATCAAGGCCGTCTGGTAGGCGGTCGCCCACAACACGTCGTCGAGGGTCGCGGTGCCGGCGAGCTTGCGGCTGAAGGCGTAGAGCGATTCCGTGGTGCGGACCCGGCCAGTCGCAGTCACGGCCTGCGTTCGCACCCGCGCCGCGACGTTGGAAACCAGGATCGCAATCAGCATAAAGAAGAAGAAGGCGGCGATATTGGTCGGCTCGGTGATCGTGAAGTTATAGAGCGGCGGCAGGAAGAAGAAATTGTAGCAAAGCGAGCCCACCACGCTTGCAAATATCGAAGGCAACAGCCCGTAACGGACGGCGGCCCCGACCACGGCCGTCAGGAACACGAGGTCGACGTTTTCGATGCCCAGCCGCGGATGAACCAGCAGGCCGGCACCGAGCGCGATGGCGACGAACAGCAGGGATATTGCATAGGGCAGTGGATCGAACGGCTCCTGCCGTTCGGCCGTGTGCACCGTCTTCTTCGGAACGGGCTCGGCCGCGAGTTCCTCGCCGGCGATGACGTTGACGGTGATATTGCCGGCGCGGCGCACCAGATCGTGCACGACCGAGCCGCGCGTGAGTTCAAACCACAGGGAACGCGTCGACTTGCCGATGATGATCTGGGTCACATTGTTGGCTTGCGCGAATTGGACCACGTCATCGGCAATGCGCCGCCCGACGCCGGGAATGGTGATAGCCTCGCCACCGAGCGCTTCGGCGAGCCGCATCGTATCGGCGAGCCGGTCGCGCTGCTCGTCGGTCAGTTGCAGGCTGCGCCGCGTCTCGATGCTGATCGCCGTCCATTGCGCGTGCAGCCGGTCGGCCAGCCGCTTGGTGTAGCGCACCAGCCCCGCCGATCGCGGATCCTCACTGATGCAAACCAGAACACGCTCGCCTGCGGCCCAGGGCCCGGCGATCGCGTTGGCCTGCATGTGGGTCAGCAGTTGCTCATCGACCCGTTCGGCGGTGCGTCGCAACGCCAGTTCGCGCAGCGCAGTCAAATTGCCCGGTGAGAAATAGTGTTCGAGCGCGCGTTCGGCCTGCTTGGGGACGTAGACTTTTCCCTCCTTCAGCCGCTGGATCAGGTCGTCAGGTGTAAGGTCGATCAGCTCGATGGCATCGGCGCGGTCGAACACCTTGTCCGGCACGGTCTCGCGCACCCGCACATGCGTGATCTGCGCGACCACATCGTTGAGGCTTTCGATGTGCTGGATGTTGACTGCGGTGTAGACATCGATGCCGTGGGACACCAGTTCCTCGACGTCGAGGTAGCGCTTGGGATGGCGGCTGCCGGGCGCGTTGGTATGAGCGAGTTCGTCGACCAGGGCGATCTGAGGGCGCCGCGCAATCAGGGCGTCGAGGTCCATCTCCTCGAGGATCTGGTCCTTATACTCCAGCTTCTTGCGCGGAATGACTTCAAGGCCGTGCAGCAGCGCTTCGGTCTCTGCCCGCCCATGGGTCTCGACCACGCCGACCACAACATCGACGCCGGCCTTGCTCCTGGCGTGCGCGCTCTGCAGCATTTCGTAGGTCTTGCCGACACCGGGGGCGGCGCCGACGAATATCTTGAGCTTTCCGGCCTGATCGCTCTCGCGCCGGGCGGCCTCCAGCAGCGCGTCCGGCGACGGTCTTTTTTCATGATCTTGGCGCTGATTAGCCATGCGGCAATATAGTCATCTCATCCGGCGCGGCCTAGCTCCCGTCATTTGGTTGCGGCGGCATCCAGCGCCAGATTCAGCACCAGAACGTTAACTCTGATCTCGCCGAGCAATCCAGCCATGCGGCCCTGGCTGTGCTCCGTGACCAGCTGGCGAACACGCTCTTCCGGCATCTTCCGCGCCTTGGCCACCCGCGGCACCTGAAATAGCGCCGCGTCCGGCGAAATATCGGGATCGAGGCCGCTGGCAGAGGTCGTGACGAGATCGACGGGGACGGGAGCGTTGGGGTTTTCGGCCTTCAGCTTGTCGACATCCTCCTTGATCCGATCGTTCAGCGCCTTGCTGGTCGGGCCGAGGTTGGAGCCACCGGAATTGGCGGCGTTGTAGGGGGCCGATACCGTCTTGCTGGAATCGGCCGGGTCCGGCGCCGACGTCGCCGAGGGCCGGCCGTGGAAATATTTGTCTTCCCTGAACTCCTGCCCGATCAGGGCCGAGCCGATCACCTTGCCGTCCTTCTCGATCAGGCTGCCTTGCGCCTGCTTCGGAAAGATCACGCCGGCAATCGCGGTCATCGCGAGCGGATAGGCGAGGCCTGTGATGGCGGTCAGCAAGAGCAGCAGGATGATGGCGGGGCGAATTTCGCGAAGCATGATGTGTCTCCTATTTTTCCGTCATTGCGAGCGAAGCGAAGCAATCCATAGTGAGGGACGGGAGAGATGGATTGCTTCGTCGCTTCGCTCCTCGCAATGACGGTTGGGGGTTAAGCCAGGTTCAAGGCCGCGACCACGAGGTCGATGGCCTTGATGCCGATAAAGGGAATGATGATGCCGCCGAGGCCATAGATCAGCAGGTTACGGCGCAGCAGTGCCCCTGCCCCGACGGCGCGATAGGCCACGCCTTTCAACGCCAGCGGGATCAGTGCGATGATGACAAGCGCGTTGAAGATGATCGCCGACAGGATCGCGCTTTGCGGGCTCGCCAGATGCATGACGTTGAGCACCTCGAGCTGCGGATAGAACGCGAGGAACATCGCCGGGATGATGGCGAAGTATTTCGCGACGTCGTTGGCGATCGAGAACGTGGTCAGCGCGCCGCGCGTCATCAGCAGCTGCTTGCCGATCTCGACCACCTCGATCAGTTTTGTGGGGTTGGAATCGAGGTCGACCATGTTGCCGGCCTCGCGCGCGGCCTGGGTGCCGGTGTTCATGGCGACGCCGACGTCGGCTTGCGCCAGTGCGGGCGCGTCGTTGGTGCCGTCGCCGCACATCGCCACCAGCTTGCCCTTGGCTTGCTCGTCGCGGATCAGCTTCAGCTTGTCCTCAGGCGTTGCCTGGGCCAGGAAATCATCGACGCCGGCCTCGGCCGCGATTGCCGCTGCGGTCATCGGGTTGTCGCCGGTGATCATCACCGTGCGGATGCCCATGCGGCGGAGTTCAGCAAAGCGCTCGCGGATGCCGCCCTTGACGATGTCCTTGAGGTGGATGACGCCGAGCAGGCGGCCGTTCCTGGCGACGGCGAGCGGCGTGCCGCCGGCCTTGGCGATTTCGTCTGCGATGGCCTGGAGTTCGCGGGCCGCTTCCGTACCTATAGTCGGCTGGATCGCACGAACCGCGTTGCCGCTGGCCGTGGTCTGCACCGTGCCGCCGCCGATGTAATTGAGGATCGCCTCCACCGCGCCCTTGCGGACCGACGATGAACCGGCGTCGATGCCGCTCATCCGGGTTTGCGCGGTAAAGGGCACGAATGTCGCGGCGAGCTCCTTCATGTCGCGGCTTCGAATGTTGTATTTTTCCTTGGCCAGCACCACGATGGAGCGGCCCTCCGGCGTTTCGTCGGCGAGCGAAGCCAGTTGCGCCGCATCCGCCAATTCCTGCTCGGTCACGCCGCGGACCGGGCGAAAAGCCGTTGCCTGGCGGTTGCCGAGGGTAATGGTGCCGGTCTTGTCGAGCAGCAGCGTGTCGACGTCGCCGGCGGCCTCGACCGCGCGGCCGGACATCGCCAGCACATTGAAGCGCACCAGCCGGTCCATGCCGGCGATACCGATCGCCGACAGCAACGCGCCGATCGTGGTCGGGATCAGCGTCACGAACAGCGCCACCAGCACCACCACCGAAATCGAGCCGCCGGCATAGGCGGCATAGCTCGGGATCGTCACGGTAGCAAATACGAAGATGATGGTGAGGCCCGCAAGCAGGATGTTGAGCGCGATCTCGTTCGGCGTCTTCTGCCGCTCGGCGCCTTCGACCAGCCTGATCATGCGGTCGATGAAGGTCGAGCCTTGCGCCGCGGTGATACGGACCCGGATCCAGTCGGACAGCACCTGGGTGCCGCCGGTCACCGCCGAACGGTCGCCGCCGGATTCGCGGATCACGGGCGCGGATTCGCCTGTTATCGCGGCCTCGTTGACCGAAGCGACGCCCTCGATCACTTCGCCATCGGACGGGATGTTGTCGCCGGCTTCGACCAGAACGATATCGCCGACTTTCAGCGCAGTGCCGGGCACCAGGCGAAAAGTCTTGTCCGAACCCGTCAGCAGCTTGGCCTGGCTTTCGGTGCGGGTCTTCTTCAGCGATTCGGCCTGCGCCTTGCCGCGGCCTTCCGCGACCGCTTCCGCAAAATTGGCGAACAGCACCGTGAACCACAGCCAGAGAATGATCTGGAACGTGAAGCCGAGGTTTGCACTGCCGGTGACGAGGTCACGCACAAATATGATTGACGTCAACGCCGCGACAATCTCGACCACGAACATCACCGGGCTCTTGATCATCAGCCGCGGGTCGAGCTTGACGAACGACGACCTGATCGCCGGGAGCAGGATCTTCGGGTCTGATATCGCCGAGGCCGTCGCTTTTTTCTGCAGTCTTGTGGTTTCCATGGACGTAACTCCGACGAGAGATTGATCAGAACAGATTGTTGGCATTCATGGCGAGGTGCTCGACGATCGGCCCGAGCGCCAGCGCCGGGAAGAAGGTGAGACCGCCGATGATCAGGATCACGCCGACGACGAGGCCGACGAACAGGCCACCGGTGGTCGGCAGCGTGCCGGCCGATGGCGGGATCGACTTCTTGGCCGCCAGCGAGCCCGCAATCGCCATCGCCGGCACGATCATGAAGAAGCGGCCGACGAACATCGAACTTGCCAGCGTCAGATTGTAGAAGAAGGTGTTGCCGGTCAGGCCGCCGAACGCCGAACCGTTGTTGCCGGTCGCCGAGGTGAACGCATAGAGCACCTCCGTAAAGCCATGCGGGCCGGCATTGGCCATCGACGCCACCGCCGGCGGAAACACCACGGCGACCGCGGTCCAGCCAAGATACATCAACGGCAGCACCAGGATCGCGAGCATCGCCATCTTGACCTCGCGCGCCTCGATCTTCTTGCCGACATATTCCGGCGTGCGGCCGACCATCAGGCCGGCCACGAAGATCGCCAGCACGACGAACAGCAGCATGCCATAGAGGCCGGCGCCGACGCCGCCGACGATGATCTCGCCGAGCTGCATGTTGATCAGCGGGATCATGCCGCCGAGCGCGGTAAACGAGTCATGCATCGCGTTGACCGCGCCGCAGGAGGCCGCGGTTGTGATCACCGCGAACAGGCTGGAGGCCACGATGCCGAAACGGACTTCCTTGCCTTCCATGTTGCCGCCGGTGAGCCCGAGCGCACTGAGCGTCGACGTGCCGTTGGCCTCGGCCCAATAGGTGATGGCGACGCCCGCGAGGAACAGCACGCCCATGACGCCGAGGATCGCCCAGCCCTGGCGCTGGTCGCCGACCATGCGGCCGAACACGTTGGTAAGCGCCGCGCCGAGCGCGAAGATGGAAATCATCTGCACGAAGTTCGACAGCGCGGTGGGGTTCTCGAACGGATGCGCGGCGTTGGCATTGAAGAAGCCGCCGCCATTGGTGCCCAGCATCTTGATCGCGACCTGCGAGGCGACCGGGCCGACCGCGATGGTCTGCCTGGCGCCTTCCAGCGTGGTGGCGTCGACATAGGCCCCTAACGTCTGCGGCATGCCCTGCCAGACCAGGAACAGCGTGTAGACCACGCAGATCGGCAGCAGCACATAAAGGGTACAGCGCGTGACGTCGACCCAGAAATTGCCGATGGTGCGCATCGAGGAACGCGAGAAGCCGCGGATCAGCGCCACCGCGAGCGCGATACCGGTCGCCGACGACAGGAAATTCTGGTGCGTCAGTCCCAGCATCTGGACCAGATAGGACAGCGTGCTTTCGCCGCCGTAGTTCTGCCAGTTGGTGTTGGTGATGAAGGAGATCGCGGTGTTGAACGACAGATCCGGGGCGACCGCGGATTGATCCTGCGGATTGAACGGCAACAACGCCTGCAGCCGCATCAGCCCATAAATGATAAGGAAGCCGCCGACATGGAACAGCAGCATCGCGACCGTATAGGTCAGCCAATGCTGCTCGCGCTTCTCATCGACGCCGCCGATCCAGTAAAGCCCGCGCTCGACCGGCCGCAGCACGGGCGACAGAAAGGTGGACTCGCCGTTGAAGACGCGAGTCATGTACCAGCCGAGCGGTTTGACCAGCGCGACCACGATGGCGCAGTACAGGAAAATTTGAATCCAGCCGATGACGGTCATGGTCGGGAACCCTTCAGAATCTCTTTGCAGGCAGCAGCAGGTGAATGAGCGCAATCAGCAGCGCCGAGGTAACGACAAACGCCAGAACGACTTGGACCAGCGTGATCATGGCGTCCTCAGAAGCGCTCGGGCCGCAGCAGCGCGTAGGTCAGGTAGAACAGCAGAGCCAGCGACACGAGCCCGGCGAGCGAATAATCGAAAATCATGTTCCCCTCCCCTCACAACCGTTCGCAGGCATAGGCGTAGCCGATGCCTGCCAGGAAGAAGCCTGCGCCTAGCGCCAGCATGACAATGTCCAGCATGGGATGTTCCTGTGCGAAATGAGCCGCGGACCGAATGGACGGCCTCGCTTTGGATGGCTGAAGTGCCACCTTGCGCATAGGTTTTCGAGATGGGGGCAATGGCGACGTTATAGGAATCTCATAAGTGCCGGTCGTCTTGGCCACTTTACTCTGGCGTCGTCCCGGCGAACGCCGAAACCCATACCGCGTTGTCCCATCGAAAGGGTAGAACGGCAGAGACCTGTCGCAAAATTCTGACGGTGGCTATCGGTCCCGGCCTTCGCCGGGACGACGTGGGGAGGGAGCGCGCCAACATCCCACCCACCACTTATGAAATCTCTATTTCTCTGCTCCTCACCTCATCTCGTTTTCAAATGGCGTTTTGACCACCTTGGGGGGCACGGCTGCCGTATCAGCCGCCCCACAAGTGAGATCACGCCATGTCACTACTTGTAGAATCCCAGAACCCCACAGAACCCGGCGACCGGCTGCGCAATGCCTATGCCGTGACCACTGAATTCCTCTCCGACATCGTCGACCAGACCTGCCGGCGCTTTCCGTCCGTGAGCCAGAGCGGCAAGACCGCCCGCATTGAGCGGCTGATTCAATCCGGCGCCTGGACCGATGCCGCCCTGGCGCTGATCGATCTGGAATTGCCGCAATGGCAGCTGCGCCGTATCGCCTATGACGAAGGCGAGTGGCATTGCGCATTGTCGCGCGAACGCGAATTGCCGGACTGGCTCGATCAATCGGCCGAGGGCCGGCACGCCGACCTGGCGCTGGCTATCCTGAGCGCGTTCGTCGAGGCGCAGCGCCTCAGCGTGCCGTTGCGCCGGCCCAGCGTCCCTGCCGTGCGCAGCGATGCCGGCGCGCTCTATGAGCCGGTCCTGAGCGACAATTTCGGCTGAACGAGCCGGGAATACACAGCTCGCCAAAATGAAAGAATACCAACGTGAAGCTCATCGAACCTCCATCGTGCCGCGCGCCATCCGCAATCGTCTTCATCGGCAGAAACCGCCGCGGCCATTGGGTTGCCCAGGAACAAAACGGCCTCTATGGCGGCCTGTTCGTCAATCGCGCACAGGCCATCAAATACGCGTTGTTCGAGAACGGCCACCATCCCGAAACGATCGTCGAACTGGCCTGCGAAATCGAGCTCGACATGGGTAGCCGCCCAGGCGCGCGGTGCATGTCGCCGCGACAGATTCGCCCGCACATCCGATCTTCAGAAGGAGTGATGACATGACCATGCTGACGCATCCCGGCAGCCGGTTCAAACCGGCTTCCCATCGGTCGGGACGCCGTGCCCCAACCACCACCGCGAACCTTGCGATGCTCAAGCTGATCTGCCTTCGCGCGATTGGTCCCCTGCTGACAGCTGTCGCGATCGCCGGCGTCATCGTCCTCAAGGCTGCGGTCTTCCTTTCGCGCGTCAGCCATTGAGAACGGCCGAACGACCCGTGCGCAAGAATCTGCTACGACATCTGCGTTTGGTCTGACCGGCATCAACGATAACGACATGTGAGGCCGAACATACATTTGACGACAAATTCCCCGGTAGCTAGCCTTGCCGAGAACACGGCGTCGGCGCAGGTTTCAGCTGCGATCATTGAGGGATGGAAACCATGAACATAGCGCCGCAAGCGGACATGCCGAGCGATCCCGTTGCTTCCGAAGGTGTGGTCGCGGCCGGGGCCTATGTCGACGGCCGGCGGGTCGCCAATATCGCCATCGAGGAATCCTCGAGCTGGCGCAGCAAGCCGGGCCATGTGGTCTGGATCGGGCTGCACGAACCAGACATGACGATCCTGACGAGCGTGCAGCAGCAGTTCCAGTTGCATGATCTTGCCATTGAAGACGCGAACAACGCCCACCAGCGGCCGAAGATCGAACAATATGGCGACGGCCTGTTCATCGTGGCACGCACCGCGCAACTCGTAGGCGACAGCATCGCGTTCGGCGAAACCCATCTGTTCGTCGGCGAAGGATATCTCGTCTCCGTTCGCCACGGCGCCTCGACGTCCTACGCGCCGGTGCGCGCGCGCTGCGAAAGCTGCCCGCGGGCGCTGGCCCGCGGCGAGGATTATATCCTCTACGCCATCCTCGATTTCATCGTCGATAATTACTCGCCGGTGCTCGAGACCATCCAGGAAGAAGTCGAAGCGATGGAGGAGCAGGTGCTCGCCAGCGCGATGACGCGGGCGCAGATCGAGCGGCTCTATCTGTTGCGGCGCGATCTGTTGCGCCTGCGGAACGCGGTGGGACCCCTGGTGGAGGTCTGCCGCCGGCTTGAGCATGACAATCTGCCGATGATCCGCCCCACCATGCAGCCGCTGTTCCGCGACGTCACCGACCACGTCCGCACCGTTCAGGAACAGATCGACTCGCTCCGCGAAGTCCTCGCTTTTGCCTTCGAGGCCAGCCTTTTGGTCGGCCAGGCCCAGGAGACCGCGGTCTCCAAGAAACTCGCCTCATGGCTTGCCATCATCGCGGTCCCGACCGCGATCGCCGGCATCTACGGCATGAACTTCAAGCACATGCCGGAACTCGAGTGGGAGTATGGCTACTTCGCCATTATTGGCACGATCCTGACCGTGTGCGCGGGCCTGTTCTGGCGCTTCCGGCGTGCCGGGTGGCTGTAAGCTGGCCGGCCTACCCCTTTTTCTCAACGCAAACGAGTACCAACTTTGCCCGAGACGCTATAGAATGCCGTCGAGCCAGTGATTTGGCTGATGGATGAGCATCATGATTGCGACATCGATGAGTCGAATAGTCGTACCGTCCATGGTTGCGGCATGTAGCGTGGCGGCTATCTTCGCCGTCTATTACGTCCGCCAAGAACCGCGGGTCGATACCAAGGCCGTAACCGCCGCGCCGGCGGTCTCAAAGCCGGCATTGGGTGCCCCAAAGCAGGGTGCGCTCGCAGCGGCGCAAGCAGAAGCAAACGCCGTGACGGCCACGCTGGGCGGACCACCCCCACTGCCGGACAGCGTGCCGTCGTTCGACATTGCCCGCATCGAGCCGACGGGCGAAGCTGTCATCGCCGGCCGGGCCACGCCGGGCGCAGCGGTGGAACTGCTGCGCAACGGCGAGATACACGATCGCGTGGTGGCGGATCAATCCGGACAATTCGTCATGGTTCCGCCCCGGCTTCCCTCAGGGACGTATGACCTGACGCTGCGGGCCAAGGAGCCGGACGGCAAGCAGACCTCATCCAAGCAGAGCGTGACGGTGGCGCTTGAGCCGAAATCAACCGATCGGCCGGTCGTAGCGTTGATGGCGCCGGACAAACCCACCGTCGTGCTGTCGCAGCCGGCTGTGCCAAAGCCGATGGCCGGCGCAGTGGTTGCGGAGACGGTTGAGATCGAACCGGGCGGCAAGCTCCATGTCAGCGGCCGCGCTCGCCCCGGCGCCGCGGTGAAGCTTTATCTCAACGACAGCTTTATTGCGTCGGCAACGGCTGGCGCGGACGGACGTTTTGCGGTCACGATCAATGAGGGGGTCGCCTCGGGCAGCTACCGCGTGAGGCTGGACGAGGTGGAGCAGAATTCCGGCGCGGTGCGCGCACGCGCCGAGGTGCCTTTCAACGTTCCCGACACGATGGTCACGGCCTCCGTGCCGGCACAGGCCACCGCGGCCAAGCGGCTGGACGTTGCCGCTGCACAGCCGCCGGAGCTGGCGGCCGCCATGGCCGCCGTTCTGCCAGACAACAAAGGCTCGCCCTCCACCGTGGTCGTGCCGAAGATCACCACCACCACCGTCTCGCGCGGCGACAGCCTCTGGCGCATCAGCCAACTCTCCTACGGAGCGGGCACGCGCTACGCCGTTATCTACAAGGCGAACCGGGAACAGATCCGCAATCCCAACCTGATTTATCCCGGCCAGGTTTTTGTCGTTCCGGTGCAGGAAGCGCGGCCATAGCGTCTGAGCGAGAGATTGCGCGGCTTTTTAGCTCGCGCTCGATTATGTGCGGCGGTTCTGCTGGACGCGCACGACGACCGTCACGTCGCGGTTGAACGATTATCTCGCTTCACTCCGCCGCGGTCCCAGCTCGGCCTTTTCGGCCCGCACGGCGCGTCGCAGACCTTTCGTGCTTTTAATCATTTGTGACAAGGCGCCTGCGCCTTGGCACGCTTCCCTGCGGGGCTTTGAGGCGGTACAACCCGCCTGTATTCTTGTGTGTAGCGGCTAGAACGAAGTGTAGCGGTGCAGACCAGTGACAATATTTGATCGAATTCTCGACGCGGCCGCGGATAATCTCAGGATAGCGAAAATCCTGGTCCAGCTGGGCCTCGACCCCAACAACATCACCTACGACGCGCTGTTCAATCGCCTGCTGGAGATTTTTCTCCACAATATCACGCTGGCCAACATGTTTGCCCTGGTCGGCGCCATCTTCTTCGTCGCCACCTTGCTGACGCAGACCATGGTGCCGCTCCGCGTCGCCAACATGATCGGTTGCGCATTCTTCGCCCTGTTTGGCGCGCTCACGGCATCCGTCACGACCTTCCTGTTGTATCTCCTGATGGTCCCCATCAATGCGTATCGCCTCCGACAGATGCTCGTTCTGGTGAAGAAGGCCCGCAGCGCAACGAAAGGCGATACGTCGCTGGAATGGCTCAAGCCGTTCATGACCGAACGCAAATATCGCAAGGGCGATATTCTGTTCAAGAAAGACGATGCCGCCCATGAGATGCTGCTGACCGTCACCGGAAAATTCCTGGTGAAGGAAATCAGCGTCGAGCTTCCGCCGGGACGTTTAATGGGCGAATTTGGTTTCCTCACGCCGGATAACCGGCGCACGGCGACGATCGAATGCATCGAGGATGGTCATGTGCTGACCATCACTTATGACAAGCTGCTCGAGATCTACTTTCAGAACCCGCAGTTCGGCTATTACTTCCTGGTCCTGACCAGCCAGCGCCTGTTGGAAAACATTGCGCGACTCGAAGGGATTGTCGCGCAACACAAGTCCTTGCAGCAGGCCGCGGCTGCGAACGGCCCCAACTGAGCAGCGGGACACGCGCGCCGGGGGGCTTTCTAGAGCGGCATGGCTTTTGGTTGAATCCATCGAGCCACGAGTCCCCTCAACCTCTCCCGCTTGCGGGAGAGGGAGTACACCGTCTTCGTGGCAACCAACCCAGCCTAACCTCATCAGGCTTTAGGTCTATTCCGCCGCGGTTCGCAGCTCTGCCCTTTCGGCGCGCACCGCGCAGAACTTGAACTCGGGGATCTTGCCGAACGGATCGAGCGCCGGGTTGGTTAGCAGGTTCGCCGCCGCCTCGGCGTAGCAGAACGGCATGAACACCATGTTCTCCGGCACGTCGCGGTCCGAGCGAACCTTGACCTCGACCGCGCCGCGTCGGGTTTCCAGCTTGATGAAATCGCCGGGCCATACGCTCAGACGGCGCATGTCCTTGGGCGACATGAACGCCACCGCCTCCGGCTCGATCTGGTCGAGCACGCTGGAGCGGCGGGTCATCGAACCGGTGTGCCAGTGTTCGAGCACGCGGCCGGTCGACAGCACCATCGGATACTCGCCGTCCGGCAGTTCGTCCGGCGGAATGACCTTGGCCGGCACGATCTTGCCGCGACCGCTCTCGGTCGGGAAGCCGGTGGTGAAGATGATCTCGTTGCCGGGCTTGTTCGGGTCATCCGCCGGATAGGTGACGGCGCCTTCACGGACCAGCCGCTCCCAGCTGATGTTCTTGAGCGACGGCATCAGCTGCGCCATCTCGGTGTAGACGTCGCCGGGGCCCGAATAATTCCACGGCAGCCCCATACGCTTGCCGACCTCCTGGATGATCCAGAGATCCTGTCGCGCGTCGCCCGGCGGCTTGATCACCTGGCGCGCAAGCTGCACGCGGCGGTCGGTGTTAGTGAAGGAGCCGTCCTTTTCCGCAAAGGCCGAGGCCGGCAGGATGACGTCGGCGTGGAATGCGGTCTCGGTGACGAAGAGGTCCTGCACCACGAGATGATCGAGCATGGCGAGCGCTCCGCGCGCATGCTGAAGATCGGGATCGGACATTGCGGGGTTTTCGCCCTCGATATACATACCCTTGATCTCACCGGCGTGGATCGCGTTCATGATCTCCACCACGGTCAGGCCGCGTACCGGATCGAGTTCCTGGCTCCACAGCTTCTCGAAATTGCCGCGCAGGTCGTCGCGGGAAACCGGCTGGTAGTCCGGCAGGAACATCGGAATCAGGCCGGCGTCGGACGCGCCCTGCACGTTGTTCTGGCCGCGCAGCGGATGCAGGCCGGTGCCGGGACGGCCGACTTGCCCGGTGATCAGCGCGAGAGCGATCAGGCAGCGGGCATTGTCGGTGCCGTGAACATGCTGGCTGATGCCCATGCCCCAGAAGATGATCGACGATTTGGCGCGCGCATAGGTTCGCGCCACCTCGCGCAGGGTTTCGGCCGGGACGCCGCAGATCGGCGCCATCTTCTCCGGCGTGAACTCCTTGATCTTCTCCTCGAGATCCTGAAAGCCCTCGGTGTAGCCCGCGATGTACTGATCGTCGGTCAGGCCTTCGGTGATGATCGTGTTGATCATCGCATTCAGCATGGCAACGTCGGAGCCGGGCTTGAACTGCAGATGTTTGGTCGCGTGGCGCGACAGCGACTGCCGACGCGGATCCAGCACGAAGAGCTTTGCACCCTTCTTCGCCGCGTTCTTAATGTAGGTTGCAGCGACCGGATGGTTGACGGTCGGATTTGCGCCGATCACGATGATGACTTCGGCGTCCATCGCCGCCGCGAACGGGGCCGACACCGCGCCGGAGCTCAGGCCTTCGAACAGCGCCGCCACCGAGGAGGCGTGACACAGCCGCGTGCAGTGATCGACATTGTTGGAGCCGAAGCCGGTGCGCACCAGCTTCTGGAACAGATAGGCCTCTTCGTTGGAGCCTTTGGCGGAGCCGAAACCGGCCAGCGCCTTGACGCCCTTCTCGTCGCGGATCTTCACGAGGCCGTTGGCGGCGATATCGAGCGCCTCTTCCCACGACGCTTCGCGGAAATGCGTGAACGGATTGGCCGGATCGACCTGGTCGTTGGAGTCCTTCTTCGCGTTGGGCAGCCGCACCAGCGGCTTGGTGATGCGATGCGGGTGGTGGATGTAGTCAAATCCAAAGCGGCCCTTGACGCAGAGCCGGTTGTGGTTGGCCGGGCCGTCGCGGCCTTCGGCGTAAATGATCTTCTCGTCCTTGACC
Source organism: Bradyrhizobium sp. AUGA SZCCT0176 (assembly GCF_018130145.1). GTDB lineage: Bacteria > Pseudomonadota > Alphaproteobacteria > Rhizobiales > Xanthobacteraceae > Bradyrhizobium. The sequence goes on from NZ_JAFCMB010000016.1 coordinate 17,904, forward strand.
TGATAGGTGACCTGGCAGCCGACGCCGCAGAACGGGCACAGCGAGTCGACTTCCTTGTCCGGATAGGTCACGCGGGTCTGGTTCTCGTCCAGCATCACCGACGGCATCAATGCGCCGGTCGGGCACGCCTGCACGCATTCGCCGCAGGCCACGCAGGTCGATTCACCCATGGGATCATCGAAGTCGAACACGATTTTCGAGCCGTGACTGCGATAGGCCATGCCGATGACGTCGTTGACCTGCACTTCCCGGCAGGCGCGCACGCAGAGGCCGCACTGGATGCAGGCGTCGAGATTGACGCTCATCGCGGGATGGCTGACGTCGCTTTCCCAGCGCTCGGCCGCGGGAAAACGGCTTTCGGTGACCTCGACCTTCTCGGCCCAATGCCAGAATTTTGAGTCGGGATCGTGGGAGGTCTCGCGCGCCGGCTGGTCGGCGACCAAGAGTTCCATCACCATCTTCTGCGCCGCGACCGCGCGCGCGCTTTCGGATTTCACCTTCATGCCGACGGTGGGCGTGCGCTTGCAGGATGCTGCCAGCACGCGCTCGCCCTCGATCTCCACCATGCAGGCGCGGCAATTGCCATCGGGCCGATAGTCCGGCGCGGGCGAATAGCACAGATGCGGGATTTCCTGGCCCTGACGCTTCGCCACCTGCCAGATGGTTTCGCCTGCGTTGGCCTCAACCTGCTTGCCGTCGAGTTCGAACTTGATCTTGGTCATTCCGCGGCTTCTTTCGGCACGAATTCTTCCGGAAAATACTTAATCACTGACGTCAGCGGATTCGAGGCCGCCTGCCCGAGCCCGCAGATCGACGCATCGCGCATCGCCTGGCTCAACTGGTCGAGCAGTTCGCGGTTCCAGACCGGGCGCTCCATCAGGATCGTCGCCTTCTGGGTGCCGACCCGGCACGGCGTGCACTGGCCGCAGCTCTCATCCTCGAAGAAGCGCATCAGGTTCAGCGCCGCGCCCCGCACGCTGTCGTGTTCGGACAGGATCACGACCGCCGCCGAGCCGATGAAGCAGCCGTATTTTTCCAGCGTGCCGAAATCGAGCGGGATATTGTCCATCGACGCCGGCAGGATGCCGCCGGATGCGCCGCCCGGCAGGTAGGCGTGGAACGTATGTCCGTCCGCCATGCCGCCGCAGAACTCGTCGATCAGTTCGCGCACGGTGACACCCGCAGGCGCCAGCTTCATGCCGGGGTTCTTGACGCGGCCCGACACCGAGTAGCTGCGCAGGCCGTGGCGGTCGTTGCGGCCGTTGCCCTTCCACCAGTCCGCGCCCTTCTCGACGATGTCGCGCACCCACCACAGCGTCTCGATATTGTTGATCAGGGTCGGCAGGCCGAACAGGCCGACCTGGAACGGATATGGCGGCTTGTGGCGGGGCAGACCGCGCTTGCCTTCAATGCTTTCGAGCAGCGAGGATTCCTCGCCGCAGATATAGGCGCCGGCGCCGCGGCGCATGTGCAGCACCGGTCCGCCCGGCGGCAGTTTTGCGATCTCGCGTTCTAGAATTTCACGCGAGGCCGGATATTCGTCTCGCAGGTAAATATAGACATCGGTCGCCTCGACCACGTGCGCGCCGATCAGCATGCCCTCGAGGAAGCGATGCGGGTCGGTCTCGAGGTAAAAGCGGTCCTTGAAGGTGCCGGGTTCGCCCTCGTCGCCATTGATCGCCATCAGCCGCGGACCGGGCTCGCCGAGCACCGCGCGCCATTTGCGCCCCGTCGGGAAGCCGGCGCCGCCGAGCCCGCGCAGCGAGGCGTCGTCGAGCGCCTTCAGCAAATCTTCCTTTGAAAGCGCACCCGAGCGCAGGCGATTGAGCAGCGCGTAACCGCCGCCGGCGACATAGGCGTCGTAACCAACATAGTCAGGCAGATGCGCATGGGTCTCGCCGGCTTTCGCCGCGGCCAGCACGTTCGAGACGGTGGCGTGATCGACAAAGTGATGGCCGACTTCAGCGGCGGGCGCGGTATCGCAGCGGCCGACGCAGGGCGCGCGCACCACGCGAATGCCGGGGCCTGCCTTGTCCTGCAATTCATGCAGCAATTTTTCGGCGCCCAGCATCGCGCAGGTCAGCGAATCGCAGACGCGAATTGTCAGCGGCGCAATATCCGGCTCGCCTTCCTTCACGATATCGAAATGCGCGTAGAAGGTTGCGGTCTCGAACACTTCGGCAAACGACAGCTTCATCTCGTCCGCGAGGGCGGCGAGATGGGCTGCGGAAATCTGGTGATACGTGTCCTGGATCAGATGCAAATGTTCGATCAAGAGATCGCGCTGCCGCGACCGGTCGCCGAGCAGCTGTTCAATCTCGTACGCGGCGGTCGGATCGACCTGGCGGCCCTTCGGCGTCGCCTTGGCCCGCTTCCGCCCGGCGCCGGGGTGATCGAACGAGCGGACTTTCTGCACGTCTTGAACCATGGAAAACGTCTCGTTCCTGCCTGCATGTTTCCGCGATCATAAATCGTGGCATGCCAGATGCCAAGAGAATTGTCGCGTTTTGATAAGCATTTAAGGCGACACGTCCGGCGCGGTCATGCCGCTCGCCGCCCGGACGAGGCTTCGCGTCGAAGCCATCTTTTCGATCAGCGAATGAGAACTGGAATCGATCTAAAGATCAATAAAGCTGTCTCATGATGCGATAGGGAATGCGCATCGATTTGGTTTTGCAATCAGTCGATACATATTCGAAATGAACTGTCTCAACTGACGCCACCGTCCGCCTTCTCGATCAGGAATACGATTCGGGCCTCCGCCCGCTCCGTGATCTCGACCTTGTCACCGGTTTCGCGGATCAGATTCGGGATATCGATCACCGACAGCGGATCGGTGCAGTGGACTTCAAGCCGCTCGCCAGGTTTGACCGACTTCAGCGCCTTGCGCGTCTTCAGCGCCGGCAATGGGCATTTGAGGCCGGTGAGATCGAGCTTTGTCGTGGTCATCCCGGGAACATGGCGAAGCGGATGCGCATCGTCAATGAGCCTTCAGATCAAGCTGGCATAGGACAGGAAGCCGACGGTCTGGCCAGGCTCGACAAGCGTGATCTCTTCGCCGAGTTCGACAAGGCCGTCGGTGTCGACCAGCGAGGACAACAACCCCGCACCCTCGCGCGGAAACTTCACCGCTTCGAGCGCACCATCCCCGGCCTTGCGCAGGGTGACGCGGACATATTCGCGGCGGGCGATTTTCTTCTTGTAGGCGAAGGCGGCGCGAACCGGCATCGGAACCAGCTTCTGCTGCCGCGCGCCCGACAGGGCAAGAATCGTCGGCCGCACCACGTGAGCGAAGGTGACAAAACTCGCCACTGGATTGCCCGGCAGGCCGATGAACGGTGTGCCGCCGATGATCCCCATCGCCACCGGACGTCCCGGCTTGATCGCCATCCGCCACAGCACGAGCGAGCCCACGCTTTCGACGCTGGCCTTGACGTGATCTTCTTCGCCGGTCGACACGCCGCCGGTGGTGAGGATCAGATCATGGGCGCTGGCGACTTTCCTTAGTGCGGCAGCGAGCGTGGTAGGCTCGTCCCTGATAATGCCGAGGTCGCTGACCTCGCAGCCGAGCCGCGCCAGCATCGCCATGAGCATGAAACGGTTTGAATCGAACAGCTGCGCCGCCGCGCGTGGCTCGCCCGGCGAGACCAGCTCATTGCCGGTAGAGAACACCGCGACGCGGATGCGCCTGTTGACGCCAAGTTCGGTCAGGCCGAATGCGGCTGCCAGCGCCACATCCTGCGGCCGCAGTCTTTGTCCGGCCTTCAATGCCGCGTGACCCAACGGGATATCCTCGCCCGCGGGACGCACATTGGCGCCGGGTTTCAGCCCCGCTGGAAGCACCACCTTGCCGTCGTCGAGGCGAACGTCTTCCTGCATGAACACGGTGTCGGCGCCGTCGGGCATCGGCGCACCCGTGAAGATGCGGACCGCCTCGCCCGGCGTGATCGGCGCGCCTGCGGAAGCGCCGGCCTGAACGCGGCCGGACACCGCAAACGCCTGCTCCTTGTCATCAGGCAGATCGCGGCTCGACACCGCGTAGCCGTCGACGGCGGAATTGGTGAAGGGCGGCAGCGGCAGCGGCGCCGAAACATCCTGCGCGAGTACGCGTCCGTCGGCATTGGCGAGCGGGACGGTCTCCACCTCCTGCACAGCCGTGACCCGCGCTGCAATGATGCCGACGGCCTCATCGACCGACATCATCGGACCGCCGAAGGCAAAGCAATCGTCGGACAATTGCGCCATCGCGAGTTAGCTCTCCGCTTCGCTCTTTGCCAGCACCTCTTCGACCGAAATCGCCGAGCGCAGCATCATTGCGGCAATCGCCTCGATATCATCGAGATGGGCGGTGGGAAGCCTGGTTTCAACCGCGGTATCGGTGGCGAGGCCGACCACGCCGGGATCCTCGGGGAACAGAAACGGCTTGCCGTTGGCGGCGCGGAAAACCTCGATCTTGCGGTGCGGCTCGCGCTTGAAACCCTCGATGACGACCAGATCGACCCGCGACATCCTGGCCAGCAGTTCCGGCAGACGCGGCTCTTCGGCGCCGCGCAATTCATGCATCAGCGCCCACCGCCGCGCGGAAGACACCAGCACCTCGGTGGCGCCGGCCTCGCGATGGCGCCAGGAATCCTTGCCGGGAATATCGACGTCGAAGGCGTGATGGGCGTGCTTGATCACGGAAACCCTCAGGCCGTCTTTCAGCAAATGCGGGATCACCCGCGCCAGCAAGGTGGTCTTGCCGGCGCCGCTCCATCCCGCGAGGCCAATCACTTTCATTCCATTCTCCGCACCCCAGCCGGAACCAGGCTGGGCTTTCTCCTGAGGTGCTTTATATCGGCTGCGAGCCAATGTCATGCTAACCTGCGGAAATGATGAAGATCGACAAAGCCCCCGTCCCCCTGATCGTGCCCAATCCTGATGATCCCAGGCTGACCGAGCGCGTCACCGGGACCGACCAGACCGGCGCCACGGTCGAAATCAGGGTGCCGGTGGAGCGGCCGCTGACGCTGTATTTGAACGCGCAGGAGATCGTCACCATGATGACGATCGGCGACTATCCGGAATATCTCGCGCTCGGCTATCTGTTGAACCAGAACATGCTGAAATATGACGACGTCGTCACCGAGGTCGAATATGACGACGATCTGCAGGTGGTGGTGGTGCGCACCGAGCACCACACCAATTTCGAGGCCAAGCTGAAGAAGCGCACGCAGACCTCGGGCTGCGCGCAGGGCACCGCGTTCGGCGACCTGCTGGAGGCCGTGGAAAGCGTCGCACTGCCGAAGGCGGAACTGCGCACCTCCTGGCTCTACGAGATGACGCATGCGATCAACACCATGCCTTCACTGTATCTCGAGGCCGGCGCGATCCATGGCTGCGTGCTGTGCAAGCAAGGCACCCCGGTCTGCTACACCGAGGATGTCGGCCGTCACAACGCCGTCGACAAGATCGCTGGCTGGATCTATCGCCACGGCGTCGATCCCGGCGACAAGATTCTCTACACCACGGGCCGGCTGACCTCCGAAATGGTGATCAAGACGGTGCGGATGGGAATTCCCATCCTGGTGTCGCGCTCGGGTTTTACGGCATGGGGCGTCGAGCTGGCGCGGCAGGTCGGGCTAACGCTGGTCGGACGCACGCGGGGAAAGCGGTTCATCGCGCTGTCAGGCCAGGAGCGCATCGTGTTCGACCAGAATCTCGCCTTTGTCGAAGAGGAATCGGCGCGGCACAAACGCAAGGGCGAAGACCGTGACGACTGAAATGATTCCCGGCGTGCTGCTCGCCGGCGGCCTGGCGCGGCGGATGGGCGGCGGCGACAAGCCGATGCGCACGATCGGCGGCCGCACCATCCTCGACCGCGTGATCGCGCGGCTGCAGCCGCAATGCGATGGCCTCATTCTCAACGCCAACGGCGATCCCGCGCGCTTTGCGGCGTTCGGGCTGCCGGTCGTCGCCGACGGCGTCGCCGATTTTCCCGGACCGCTGGCCGGTATCCTGGCGGCGCTGGATTGGGCCGCGGCCAACCGGCCGGAGGTCAAGTGGGTGTTGAGTGCCGCGGCAGACTGCCCGTTCCTGCCGCGCGATCTCGTGGCGCGTCTCGGTGCGGCGCTACGCAATGAGAACGCGGAGCTCGCGGTCGCCGCTTCCGACGGCCAGTCGCATCCGGTGATCGGGCTGTGGAGCGTGGCTTTGCGCGAACAACTCCGCCACGCGCTTGTGGTCGAGGACGTCAGGAAGATCGACCGCTGGACCGCGCGCTACCGCCTCGCCACGGTGACCTGGCCGGTCGAACCGATCGACCCGTTTTTCAATGCCAACACCATGGATGACATCGCCGAGGCGGACCGGCTGGCCGCGCTGGATGGCGGTTAGACTGCAGCTCTCTCCACGTCGTCCCTACGCCGCCAGCGGCACGGTCCAGGCATCGTAGCCATAGACCCAATCGGTATCGGTCTTTCCGCTGAGCCATGTATTGGTGCGCGAGGTTTGCTGGATCCGCGCGGTTCGATCCTTGCGGGTTGCCTCAAATCTTCGAAACGCATTTGGCACGCCATCCCGCTCGACGCCGTCGAGGCAGCGCGACAGCACGGCGGCGTCCTCGATCGCCATCGCCGCCCCCTGCGCCATATAGGGCGTCATCGGATGGCAGGCGTCGCCGAGCAGCATCACGTTGCCCTCGCCCCAACGCTCCAGCGCATTGCGATCGACGATCGCCCATTTGTGCACGTCCGGGCAGGCGGCCAACACCTGCTCGACCTGGCGATCGAAGCCCGCAAAAGCCTTGCGCAATTCCCTGACGTCGCCCTTGGCCGACCACGACTCGATCCGGAAGTCCGGCTCCGGCTGGCTGGTGACGAGGTAGATTTCGCTGCGGTCCGGCTTGACGTAGTAGATGACGATGTGCCGGTCCTCGCCCCACCATTTGGTGCAGTCGTCGATTTTTTCACCGCCGAGCAACGCAGCCGGATAAGTGGTTCGGTAAGCGATGCGCCCGGTAAAGTGCACCGGCGAAGTATCGAACAGGATGTCTCGGACGACGGAGTGGATGCCATCGGCGCCGATGACGGCGTCGGCGATCGCAACCTCGCCGTTGGCAAACGAAAGCCGGACGCCCTCGCCGGTCTCGTCGAGTCCGACCAGTTTGTGGTTCAGCTTGACGCATTCATCGGGAACGGCGCTCGCCAGCGCCGCATGCAAATCGCCGCGATGCGCCAGCAGATAGGGCGCGCCAAATTTCTGTTCGGCGCTCTCGCCAAAAATCATGTCGAACTTGACTTCGCCGGTGCGCCAGTCGCGGTTGTTCCAGGAGCGCGGGTAAAACGACTGGCTGCGCAATCTTTCCTCGAGCCCCAGCCCGCGCAGCACCTTCATGGCGTTGCAGCCGATCTGGATGCCGGCGCCCAATCGCGCGAATTGCGAGGCCTGTTCATAGACGGAGACGTCGATGCCGACCCGGCGCAGCGCTGCTGATGACGCGAGGCCGCCCATGCCAGCGCCTATGATTGCAATCGAAAGACGCCGCGTCATCGCCTCCCCGCCATTCAGGCCGGTCGAAACCCGGCTCTTTCCAGCGCCGCGCGGCCTTCCTCCGACGCCAGCGCGTCGAGGAAAGCCTGTACCGCCGCCCGCTGCTTGCGCGCCGTCACCAGCGCGAAATCATAATGCTCTTCGGCAAAGGGAATGAAACCCAGGTCGGACGCATGGGCCACCGGCGCGATGGTCATGCCCCAGTCGGCGCGATGCTGCGCCACGGCGGCGGCGACCGCGTTGTGCGAGCGCGGTTGATTCCAGTAACCGTCGGGCCTGGCACCCGCCAGCAGCCGGTCGATCAGGATGCGCGTGCCGGCGCCCTGGTTGCGGTTGACCATGATGCAGGCGGGATCGGCGAGCGCCGCACGCACCGCGGCCTCGGCGCTCAGGCCCTCGAAGCGCGCATCGCCCTTGCGGAACACGATGCCCTGCATCCGCCGCCAGCCGGGCACCAGTTCAAGTCCGTCGGTGAGATAAGGCGTGTTGTAGGTTTCGGTCTTGTCATCGAACAGATGGATCGGCGCAAAATCGCATTCGCCGCGCTTGGCCGCCGTCAACCCGCCGAGGCTGCCGACCGCGATCGATCGTACCGAAAGCCCGGTGCGCGCCAGCGGCGCGGTGACGAGATCGAGCCCGGTGCAGTGGCTGCCGACGATCACGAGATCCGGCACCCGCACATGCGGCGTGAACAGCGTCACTTCGGCATCAGTGCCTGCCGGCATCTGGTCGGCCAGCGCCTCGATGCGCAGAAAACCATCGGCCTGCGCGAATGAGGTGATCGCGCCCGAGCCCTTGCCGGTGGGATAGGCGATCAGACCGTCCGTTCCCTCGACCAGCGAGACCATGACGAATTCGGTGCGCCCCAGTTCGGAGGCGATCCGCACCGGAATTCTGGCGCTGACCTTGGCGTCCAAACGCGGCGGCAGGCCCGCCATGCGCCGCAGCACCGGCACGATCATGTCGTGGAAGGTGAACATCGCCGAGGTCGGAAATCCCGGCAGGATCACCACCGGCTTGCCGTCGCAAACCGCGAGGCAGAGCGGCTTGCCCGGCTTCAGCGCGACGCCATGCGCAATAATGCCGGGCTTGCCGAGCCGCGCGATGATGCGGTGGGTCACATCTCCCGCACCTTTCGAGGTGCCGCCCGAGAGTACCAGCATGTCGCTGATTTGCAGCGCACTGCGCATCGCAGATTCAAGCTGCGCCTCGTCGTCGGGAATGGCGCCGAGAAATATCGCCTCGCCGCCATTCTCCGACATCGCCGCGGTGACGATCGCGCCATTGGTGTCGTAGATCGCGGCCGGGCGCAGCGGCGAACCCGGCTGCACCAATTCGTCGCCGGTCGAGATAATGGCGACACGCAGCCGGCGCGCGACGGCAACTTGCGCGATACCGCAGGCTGCCAGCATCCCGATCTCGCGCGAGCCAATCATAGTGCCGGCGCGCAGCAGCGCCTCGCCGCGCGCGATGTCGGAGCCGGCATAGGACACGAACTGACCGGGCGAAGCGGCGCGGCGAATTTCGATCGCGCGGGTTCCCGCCGGCTGCGTGTGCTCGACCATTACGATGGCGTCGGCGCCGCGTGGCACCGGACCGCCGGTCGCAATCGACGTGGCGGTGCCCGACAGCACCGGCCGCGTCGGCGCGGTGCCGCAGGCGATCACCTCGTCGTTCAGCATCATCCGCACCGGCGTTGCTTCACCGGCGGAAGCGAGATCGGCGGAACGCACCGCAAAACCATCGACGTTGGAACGATCGAACGGCGGCACATCGATCGGTGCCACGATATCTTCGGCCAACGCGCAGCCGAGTGCATCCGCGAGCGGCCACCGCTCGATGGGCACCGCGCGCGGAAACAACGCGGCTTCAAACCGCGCCAACGCTTCCTCGCGCGACAGGATGATCAAGAACTGGTCCTGATCGACGGGTTCACGGTCTTTCGGCGAGGGTGTACGGGTCATGCCGGCATCCATATCATTCCCGCAGCATATAGCCATCGACGCCGCTGCCTGCAGCAAATCCTTCCGCGCCGCCCGGTACGGTTAACCAGGCCTCGGCGCGGGCGATCGCATCGAGCGACAGTTCGCCGACCGCCAGCGTCACCCAGGCGTCCGCTTTTCGCTCCAGCAGCACGACTTCCGCAATGCCAACCCCGGAGGCGATCTTGCGCGCCAGCGGCAGGTTGAGCGTCTTGCGCGGCCGCCGCCCCGACAGCCGGTCGAGTGCGGGCAACGCCAGCGTCCACCACGCCGCGAACGCCTGATCAGGCGCGCCCGGCAGCACGACCACAGGCGTGTTGCCGATGCGGCCCACCGCCGAGGTGCGGCCGGGCTGCACGGCGATGCCATGGGCGAGAACCTCGCCACACCCGGCCAATGCCGACACCGTCGCGTCGGTGCGGCCGACGCCGCTGCCGCCGACAATCAACAGCAGGTCGCATGCGCCGACGTCGATCGCCGCGACAATCGATGCGGCATCGCGGCCAACAGCGGTAACGGACACCACATCGGCGCCGGCGGTGCGCGCGCTCTCCGCGATCAGGTCCGACGTCACCGAGCCGCCGGGAATATTGACGAGGCGCAGGCGAGGCTGGCGCACCTTCAGCCGCTCTATTCCCGCCGCCCGCGCGATCATGAGGTCACGTGCCAGCACGCGCCGCCCAGCCTCGACCACACTGCTGCCAGCGGCAATGTCACCACCGGCCCGGCGCACGCCCTGCCCCGGGATCGCTTCCGCCAGCACCTGCGGCATCGGGCCTGATAGCTCGACGGAATCGGCATCGAGCACGCAGTCGCAGCCGTCGGGCATCGCATCACCCACTTCGACCCAGAGCGGCAACGCCGCCAATGACAATGGCGAATAGGACGACGCGCCGACGAGATCGCGGGCGCGCAACGCAAAGCCGTCGCTGGCGGCGATGTCGTGCGGCGGCAACGCGTCCGATGGCGGCATGTCGGCGGCAATACAACGCAGCGCCTCCGCTAGCGGCAGTTCCGCAGGCGTTACCGGCTCGACGCCGTGCAACAGGGCGGCGAGCGCCACATCGAGCGGCGTAAGCGAAGTCGGCAGGCGCTGGTTCGGGGTCATGGCCCGCTATGCCCTGAATCGGCCCGAAAATAAACAGAACCCGATACCGCTGGCGGTCGGCCCCTCCTTTCGACCAAGTTGACGTCTGCTCAAATTAGTTGCAATCGGGACCAATTAGCTTTAGTTGCAGATGGGACTAATTGGCGGAAAGCAACCGCCTGAAGACACACACGGCCAACGTGCCGATGCACAGGGAGAAGAGGGGATGTTCGTCAAAAACCTATCCATGCTGGGCGCGCTTGCCGCTGCGATGCTGGTATCTTCAGCGGCGCTCGCACAAGTGTCCGATGAGATCGTCAAGATCGGCGTTCTCACCGATATGAACGGCCCGGCGGCGACGCCGACCGGTCAGGGCTCGGTCACGGCCGCGCAGATGGCGATCGACGATTTCGGCGGCAAGGTGCTGGGCAAGCCGATCAGCCTGATCGTCGGCGACCATCAACTGAAGCCGGATATCGGCGGCGGCATCGCACGGCGATGGTACGATGTCGACCAGGTCGACCTGATCGTCGACGTGCCGGTCTCGGCGGTCGGGCTGGCGGTGCAGAACGTCGCCAACGAGAAGAAGAAGCTGTTCATCACGCATTCGACCCTGGCCGCGGATTTCCACGGCAAATTCTGCTCACCTTACGCGATGCAGTGGGTGATCGACACCCGCTCGCTCGCGGCCGGCACCGCGCAGGCGGTGGTGAAGCGCGGCGGCGATAGCTGGTTCTTCATCACCGACGATTATGCATTCGGCCACGCGCTCGAACGCGATGCCGCTGCGGTGGTCACCGCCAATGGCGGCAAGGTGCTGGGTTCGGTGAGGCCGCCGCTCGCTACTTCAGACCTGTCGTCCTTCGTGCTGCAGGCGCAGGCGTCCAAGGCCAAGATCATCGGCATCGCCGCCGGCCCGCCGAACAACATGAACGAGATCAAGACCGCCTCGGAGTTTGGCGTCTTGAAGGGTGGCCAGCAGATGGCAGCGTTGCTGGCGCTGATCACCGACATTCATTCGCTCGGATTGCCGGCGGCGCAGGGCCTGCTGCTGACGACCTCATTCTACTGGGACATGGACGACAAGACCCGCGAATGGTCGAAGCGCTATTTCGCCAAGATGAACCGGATGCCGACGATGTGGCAGGCCGGCGTCTATTCCTCGGTGATGTATTATCTCAACGCCATCAAGGAGTCGGGTACCGACGAGCCGTTGAAAGTGGCGGCAAAGATGCGCGAAAAGCCGATCGAGGACTTTTTCTCGCGCAACGGCAAGCTGCGCGAGGACAATCTGATGGTGCATGACCTCTGGCTGGTCGAGGTCAAGAAGCCGGAAGAATCAAAGTATCCGTGGGACTATTACAAGATCCTGGCAAAAATTCCGGGCGACGAAGCATTCGGGCCCATTGATCCGGCATGTTCGATGGCGAAGAAGTAGATTCTCGGCGTCGTTGCAACAATACACACCATCGTCGTCCCGGCGAACGCCGGGACCCATAATCCCGGTCATCTGTTGTTGGAAAAAGCCCGTCGAGTATTGTGCTTAACAATAACTGCCGCGGCGTATGGGTCCCGGCTCAAGGCCGGGACGACGTGTTGAGAGAGCAGCGCTCTACTTCACCACCCCAACTTCACGGAAATATTTCAGCACGCCTGGATGAATCAACCCCACATTCGGCGCGGCCGCGGCCGTGTTCACCGCCGTCGTCTCGCAGGCCGGCGGCAGCTTCTTGCACAACGACCCCTCCGCGCCGTGCAACGTCTTCGCCAGCCGATAGGCAACGTCATCCGGCAGGCTTTCGCGCGCGAGGACAAAACTCCATGAGCCGATCGAATCGATCGCCGCCGGCTGGTTCGGGTAGCTGTTGGCGGGCACCGTCAACGGCTTGAGGAAGGTGTGCTTGGCGCGAACCTTGGCGATCTCGCCGGCGTCGGGCGCGATGAAGCGGGCGCCGCCGGGGCTTTCCGCCATGCTCTTGAAGCCAGGCCAGCCGATGCCCGCGCCCCATAGCGCCGCGGCACGGCCGTCCTGCACCATGGCCGGACCGTCGCCGGCGCGGTCGAGATAGATCGACTTGAAATCCTCGTCCTGCTTCAGCCCGATGCCGTCGAGCATGTAGCGCGACAGGATCGGCAGACCCGAACCCCTGGCGCCGAACGCCACCGGCTGGCCGACGAGATCGCGAATGGTCTTGTAGGGGCTGTCGGCGCGCACCACGAACATACCCGGACTGGAATACATCGCGGTCAGGATCTTCAGCCTGGTCGGCGCCCGCCCGATGCCCATGAAGGCCTCGTAGGAAGGCTCCCCGGCTACCAGCGCGATATCGAGCCCGTCTGATTCCAGCAGCGGAATGTTCTCGCTGCTGCCCTTGGTGTTGCGCGGCTCGATCGACAGCGTCGGATCGGCGGCATTCATGACTTCCGCGAACGCATTGCCATACACCGGGAAGCCGCCGCCCGGTGTCGCGGTTCCAAGACTAATCGGGGTACTGATTGTTGTTCTTGTAATGGCCTTGCCTCCGTCTTGCGCCGCAGCGCCGCCCGCCAGCAGAACAACGCCGGCGCAGACAATATGAGCGAGTTTCATGTTTGGCCTCAAGCGTGTTTTCAAGAGCAAGTCTGCTCCCGGGAGGAATGACCAATCAACGCGCATTGGAGGTTGTAGGCAAGCTCGGGCTTTTATGAAAGCATGGCCGCAACGGTAACAAGAAAATGACGGGAAGCATAATGATCCGATTTTCGCGAAAAGCATTGTTTGGTCTGGTTTGCCTTTTCAGCTTTGTGGCCAACACCTCCCCTTCCGCCGCCGCCGATTACCCCACCCGTCCGGTGAAATGGGTGATCGGCTTTGCCGCCGGAGGCCCGGTCGATATCGTCGCGCGTATCATGAGCCAGTGGTTGTCGGACCATTTCAACCAGCAATTCGTGGTCGAAAACCGCACCGGCTCCGGTGGCAATATCGCCGCGGCTGCGGCGATCAGCTCGCCGCCGGACGGCTACACACTGCTGTTCGTCGCGCCCAACAACGCGATCTCGACCTCGCTCTACAAGAAACTGCCGTTTGACTTCCTGCGCGATACCGCGCCGGTCGCCAGCATCATGCAACTCACCAATATGTTCGTGGTGTCGAACGCGACGCCGGCGAAAACCGTTCAGGAGTTCATCGACTACTGCAAGGCGAACCCCGGCAAGATCTCCTATGCGTCATCGGGCAATGGCACGTCGGTGCACATGTCGGCAGAACTGTTCAAGGCGATGACCAAATGCGACATGCTGCACGTGCCCTATCGCGGCTCGGCGCTGGCATTTCCGGACATCATTTCCGACAAGGTGCAGTTGATCTTCGACAATCTGCCGTCGGCCCTCGAACAGGTTCGGGGCGGCACCGTTCGCGCGCTCGGGGTCACCTCCCCGCAGCGCTGGCCGACGGTGCCGGACGTGCCCGCGATCGCCGAAACCGTGCCGGGCTTCGAGTCCGTCGGCTTTTACGGCATCTCGGTGCCGAAGGGCACGCCGCAGGAGGTCATCGATATCCTCAACAAGGCGGTCGGCGAAGCGCTGAAGGACCCCAAGCTGGTGGCGCGGCTCGCCGAGGTCGGCGGCATTCCGAAGCCGATGACACCAGCCGAATTCGGCAAGCTCGTCGCCGGCGAGACCGAGAAATGGCGCAAAGTTGTGGAATTTGCCGGCGTTTCGGTGGATTAACCCCGGCATTGCGGGATTGAGATCATCCCTGTAAACGATGCCCGCACCGTTGCCGGCCGCCTCAAAACGACCGTCGCGGCGGGGCCTGTAGCTCAATGGTTAGAGCCGGCCGCTCATAACGGTCTGGTTGCAGGTTCGAGTCCTGCCGGGCCCACCATAAAATCAGGGACTTATCGATTTTGCTTTTTTCTACGCCGCCAGAAATTCCGACAGAATTTCGGAGACGCGCGTGATCTCATCGATAATATCCAAGTCCTTTCAACGGCGGGTTTGTGAGCCGACCGTGCAGACGGCCTTGCTTGCATGTAATTCTGACAACAGAACAACAGGGCGGCGCAGGATCGGGCATCGTTAGCGATGTCCGCAGTTCCGAACTGCGCCAACAAACGGAAGTCGCCTACCACTGATAGCGAACGACGCCCTTGCCGGCGTAGGATCGGCTCACGTCGGAGAACTCACCCTCGAACGTCGCGGCGGCGGACCAGCCGTTGATCCATTTCACTTCGGCGGACGCTGTGGTGAGCGCCTTGTTGTGCGACTGCGCCGCGCCGTTGACGACAAAGGATGCGCCGGGCAGCGTCTGGAAGGTCGCGCCGATCGAGGGGTCGGTATTGTAGTCATAGGCCCACGCCAGCCGGCCGCGCAGCGTGAGGATCGCGTTCTGCATCGCCCAGGACTTGTCGGTGCGCACACCAATCTCGCTGCGCGGGGCCGTGACGCTCTTCGCGCCGTACGCGAGTGCAAACGTATTGGCGCCGGACAGAACCTGTTCGGCATAGGCGGGCAGCTCGAAGGTGGTGAATTGTCCGGCGGCATAGGGCGTGATGCCGATGCCGCCGATCCATGGGCCGACAAAACGATAGCCGCCCTCGGCGCGGCCGGAGAAGGCATTGGCCTTGAACTCGGCGCGCAACCGGTCGATGCCGGCGATGGTCACGGTGCGATCGGTCGTGACGTCCTGCCAGCCATAGGCCAGCGCTGCCGTCAGATACGCCGGGCCAACATTGTGCCTCACGAAGCCGCCGGCCTGGAACAGGTCGGAGCGGCCACTGCCGAGCGTGTTGACACTGAAACTGGTGCCGCCGCCGGCCAGCGCAAAGCCGGCGATCGTGAACGGCGAGAAGCGATAGTCGGCGCCCACCGCCGTGCCGGCAAGGCGCGAAGTCGCGGTGTTGGAGCCGGGCGCAGCATTGCCGTCTGATGTCTGCGAGCCGCCATAGCCCGCCGCCCACACGCTCCAGCGCTGCTCGAACGACAAGGCGGGCGCCGCCTTGGTGAACATCGCATAGGCGTCGCGGGCAGCAGGCTTTTGCGTCGAAGCGTAACCGTTGGCGGTACTGGTGCCGCCCGCGCCTGGACCATCGCCGCGGCCATCGATAAAGGGATCGGTCAGCAGACCCATGAACTGGTTCATGGCATTAAACGTGGTCGCCTGCGAACCGGTCGCGGACTCGCCCGACGCCTGGGACAGGCTCCCCGCCGACAGCGTCGCAAATACCAGCGGAATGCCGCCTGTCGTGTTGAAGTAAGTAATCAGCGCGTTGGCGACGTTGTTCTGATTGCCGTTGATGGTGCCGGCGGCCGGCGTCGTGAAGGTCAGATGGAGGTTCAGGTAAGCGTGGGTGGCGTCGTAGCTCAGCGAGTCATGGAAATTCGCCGGCAGATTGGTGTTGGCGAGCGTGCCAAAGGTGCCGCTGATGCTGCCGGCCGTCAGGATCGTGTATTGCTTAGAGATGTAGCTGCCCGGCGCAAAGCTGGCGTTGACCGTTGCGCCGCCGAGGGTGGCTACGCCCGAAACATTGGCGAACGACGCCGTCGTTGGGTTGACGTTGACCAGATAGGTCGACGCTGCATTGAACCCGAGCGTGCCGTTGACCGTCATCGACGACCCGGGCGTGCCGGAGCCCGGCGCGAAGGTGCCGCCCGAGACCGACGTGTTGCCGACCGTGCCGGTGCCGCCGAGCGTGCCGCCAGCGTTCACGGTCATGGCTGTACTGGCGAGCGAGCCGTTCATCGCCAGCGTGCCGCCGCTGACAGCGAATGTGCCGATGCCTGCGTTCGCGCCCGTGAGCGTCCAGCTGCCGCTGCCGGTCTTTTCGCCGGCCTCGAACGAGGAGAGCTGGGCGACATTGAAGCTGCCCGATCCGGTGCCGCTCAGGCCCAGCGTGTCGGTGCCCGTGCCGCCGAGCACGTTGCCGTTGATGACGGCGCCCGTCACCAGTTCGAGGCGGTTGGCGAAGGCGCTCGCCTGGTCGAACCTGATGGCGCCGCCGGCGCCACCGTTCACCGTGCCGGCCACCGTGACGGTCGCAGGGCGGCCAAGAGCCTGGATGCCATAGCCACTGGTGCCGCTCACGGTACCGGTGGCGGTGACGGTGAGCGCGCCGTTGCCGCTGTTGCGCGCAAAAATGCCATCGCTGCTGCCGCTGACCGTGCTGCCGGCGGCGGTGGTCACGGTGAGATCGGTGCCGAAGTTCTGCGCGTAGATGCCGCGACCATTGGTGCCGGTGACATTGCCGTTGGCGGTGATGCTGACCGCGCCCGTGCCGGAGTTTCGCGCGCGAATGCCGTTGGTGCCGCTGACCGTCGTGCCCGCGCCGGTGGTCACGCTCAGATTGGTGCTCGCGGCGTAATTGCGTGCGTAAATGCCGGAGTTGCCAGGGCCGGTGACATTGCCGTTGGCAGTGATGGTGAGCGCGCCCGTGCCGAGGTTTTTCGCACTAATGCCGTAGCTGGCGCCGCTGACCGTGGTGCCGGCGCCGGTGGTTACGCTGACCGTGGTACCCGCGGCCGAATTCTGTGCGTAAATGCCGCGACCACCCTGCCGGTGGCGGTGACATCGCCGTTGGCGGTGACGGTCAGCGCGCCGGTGCCGAGGTTGCGCGCGTTAATGCCCCTGTTAGAGCCGCTGACCGTGGTGCCGGCTGCGGTGGTTACGCTGACACCGGTGCCGGGGGCGAAACTGAGTGCGTAAATGCCGCGACCACCGGTGCCGGTAACATCGCCGTTGGCGGTGACGGTCAGCGCGCCCGTGCCGTAGTTGTACGCGGAAACGCCGTTGCTGCCGCCGCTCACCGTCGTGCCGGCGCCGGTGGTCACGGTGAGATCGGTGCCGTTGACGCTGTTCCGCGCGAACATGCCGGGACCATTGGTGCCGGTGACATTGCCGTTGGCGGTGATGGTGAGCGCGCCGATGCCCTCGTTGCGCGTATAAATGCCGATGCGGCCGCTGACCGTGGTGCTGGCGGCGGTGGTCACGGTGAGATCGGTGCCGAAATCCTTCCGCGCGAAGATGCCGTAACCGGTGGTGCTGGTGACATTGCCGTTGGCGGTGACGGTCAGCGCGCCCGTGCCGAAGTTGCGCGCGTAAATGCCGCCGCGGTCGCCGCTGACCGTCGTGCCGGCGCCGGTGGTCACGCTGAGAGCGGTGCCGCTGTTGAGGTTTCGCGCGAAGATGCCGTAATCAAAGGTGCCGGTGACATCGCTGTTGGCGGTGATGGTCACCGCGCCCGCGCCATAGTTGCGCGCATCAATGCCGCGGTAGCCGCTGAGCGCGCCATTGGTGGCGATGGTGACGCTGCCGGGCGTGGCGCCATAATCGGTGATGGAACGGACATGAAGAGCGGTGCCCGCCGCAGCGGTGAGCGGCGAGGCGTCGGTGTCGGTATAGGACAGGGCGCCGTCGCCGGTAATCGTGATCGCATTGCCGGCGGCGGTATTGACGCTGAACCCGGCGACGGTGGAGACGCTGGCGTTGTTGGCGTTGATCGACTGCCCGGTGACATTGGCGCCCGAACACTGGTAGTTCGGTGCAACGGTAGGCACACACTGGCCATAGGCGCGGCGGCCATAGCCGACGGTCGCCGCCGCCAGCATGGTGCCCGACAGCAGAACCCGCCGACGCAACGCGCCTGCATGACCAGAACTCAAGACCCCCACTCCCGTCGCCTGGGCCGTACTCTTATGCTTTGCAGCACAAGCGGCCGTACGCCCCACCCGGCGGCGGTTCCTCGCCAGACTACCGGACCGGCATCGCCCCATCAATGCGAACCCGGACTTTAACGGCGATTACGTTCTGAAATTTTTCTGATATTTGGGTTTCCGCGCCGATTCACCACGCGTATCTAACGCTGCCCTTGGCGGCGTAGCCGGCGGTGGTGTGGGAGAACTCGCCGTCGAAACGGCCTGCGACCGTCCAGCCATTGTGCCATTTCATTTCGGCGCCGAGCGACGCCAGCGCGGCGTCGGCCGAAGGCAGCGCGCCGTTTACACTGAAGGTGGCGCCCGGCAGCGTCTGGAAGGTCGCCGTCGCGGAGCGGTCGGTATTCCAGTCATGTGCCCAGGCCGCCCTGGCCTTGAGGGTGAAGACGCCGCCCTGCACCGGCGTCGCCTTGTCGAATTTCGCGCCGAGCTCGCTGCGCGTCGCGGTGACGGACTTCGAGGCGTAGTTCAGCGCGAAGGTGTTGCTGCCGGAGGTCGCGGTCTCGCCGTAAGACGGCAGATAGAACGTCGTGGTCTGCAACGCCGCATAGGGCGTGATGCCGGCCATCGGCGTGGCATAACGCCAGCCGCCTTCGAGACGCGTGGCCAGCGCCTGCGCCTGGAACGAGGCGTGCAATTTATCGACGCCCGCGATCGTCACGGTGCGGTCGGTCGTGGCGTCCTGCCAGGAGTAGCCGAGCAATCCGGCGACGTAAGCCGCACCCCAATTGTGTTTGGCATAGACCGCCGCGTTGAAGGCGTCGGCGCGGCCGCCGCCAAAACCGTTGGCGATATCGAAGCTCGAGCCGGCGCCGCCGAGCGAAAACCCTGCCTGGGTGTCCGGCGTGAAATGATAGCTCGCCCCGGCAACGGCACCGAAGACCCGGTTGGTCGTGCTGTTGGTGCCCGCGGCCGTGTCGCCGTTGACGCGGCTGTTGCCGCCATAGGCCGAGGCCCACACGGCCCAGCGCTGCTCGAACGATGGCGCACGCCGGTCGCGCGGCGTCACGGCGGCGTAGGCCTCTTTCGCCTCGCGCGAGAGCTTGCGCCTGGCCGAATAGGCGTTCGCGTTATCCTCTTCCTGTGCGAAACCTGTCGCACCGCCCTGACCGGGACCGTCACCGAAGGCGCCGTCGAACACGCCATTGATGAACTGCCCTACCCCGGTAATGCCCGCCTGCGACGTTGACGCACCCGGCTGGCCGGAAGCTTGCGACAAAGCGGGCGCCGACAGCGTCGCGAACGTCAACGGAATGCCGCCGTTGCTGTTGAAGGAATTGATCAGCGCGTTGGCGACGTTGTTCTGGTTGCCGTTGAGGGTGCCGGACGCGGGCGTCGTGAAACTCAGGATCAGGTTGAGGTAAGCGTGGGTGGCATCGTAGCTCAGCGTATCGTGAAAGTTCGCCGGCAGATTGGTGTTGGCGACGGTCGGATTAAACGTTCCGCTCACGCTGCCGGCGGTCAGGATGGTGTACTGCTTGGCGATATAGCTGCCGGTCGCAAAGTTGGCATTCACGGTCGCGCCGCCGAGCGTGGCCACGCCCGAGACGTTGGCGAACGACGATGTCGTTGGATTGATGTTGATGGCATAGGCCGCCGCCGCATTGAAGCCGAGCGTGCCGCTGACCGTCATCGATGACCCGGGCGTGCCCGAACCCGGCGCGAAGGTGCCGCCGGAAACCAACGTGTTGCCAACCGTGCCGGTGCCGCTGAGCGTGCCGCCGCTCACGGTGAAAGCCGCGTTGCTCAGGCTGCCATTCACCGCCAGCGTGCCGCCGCTGACGGCGAATGTGCCGATGCCTGCGTTCGCGCCGGTGAGCGTCCAGCTGCCGCTGCCGGTCTTTTCGCCGGCCTCGAACGAGGAGAGCTGGGCGACATTGAAGCTGCCCGAACCCGTGCCGCTCAGCCCCAGCGTGTCGGTGCCGATGCCGCCGAGCACATTGCCGTTGATGACGGCGCCGGTCACCAATTCGAGGCGGTTGGCGAAGGCGCCCGCCTGGTCGAACTGGATGGCGGTGCCACCGCCGCCGGTTACAGTCCCGGCCACCGTCACGGTCGCAGGGCGGCTGCGAGCCTGGATGCCAAAGCCACTGGTGCCGCTCACGGTGCTGGTGGCGGCGACGGTGACGGCGAGCGCGCCCGTGCCGTAGTTCTGCGCAAAAATGCCGTTGGTGCTGCCGCTCACCGTTGCGCCGGCTGCGGTGGTCACGCTGAGATTGGTGCCCGCGCCGGAATTGTATGCGAAGATGCCGTTATCATTGGTGCCGGTGACATTGCCGTTGGCGGTGATGGTCAGCGCGCCCGTGCCTTGGTTGTCCGCAAAAATGCCGATGTTGCCGCCGCTCACCGCGGTGCCGGCGCCGGTGGTCACGGTGAGATTGGTGCCCGCGCCGGAACTGTATGCGTTGATGCCGCGATTAGAGGTGCCGGTGACATTGCCGTTGGCGGTGATGGTCAGCGCGCCCGTGCCGTAGTTCTGCGCAAAAATGCCGTTGGCGCCGCTGACCGTCGTGCCGGCGCCGGTGGTCACGGTGAGAGTGGTGCCGGCGCCGGTGTTCCGCGCGTCGATGCCGACACCACTGGTGCCGGTGACATCGCCGTTGGCGGCGATGGTCAGCGCGCCCGTGCCGTAGTGGCGCGCAAAAATGCCGTTGGTGCCGCTGACCGTTGTGCCGGCGCCGGTGGTCACGGTGAGAGTGGTGCCGGCGCCGATGTTCCGCGCGTCGATGCCGTTACCAGCGGTGCCGGTGACATCGCCGTTGGCGGCGATGGTCAGCGCGCCCGTGCCGTAGTGGCGCGCATTAATGCCGTTGGTGCCGCCGCTGACCGTCGTGCCGGCGCCGGTGGTCATGGTGAGATCGGTGCCGGTGTTCCGCGCGTAGATGCCGTTAACACTGGTGCCGGTGACATTGCCGCTTGCGGTGATGGTCAGCGCGCCCGTGCCGAAGTTGCGCGCAAGAATGCCGAAGTTGCCGCTGACCGTCGTGCCGGCGCCGGTGGTTACGCTGAGAGCGGTGCCGGAGTTGTTCTGCGCGTAGATGCCGTTAACACTGGTGCCGGTGACATCGCCGTTGGCGGTGACGGTCAGCGCGCCCGTGCCGAAGTTGCGCGCCCGGATGCCGAAGCCGCCGCTGACCGTGGTGCCGGCGCCGGTGGTCACGGTGAGAGCGGTGCCGGAGTTGTTCTGCGCGAAGATGCCGTTACCACCGGCGCCGGTGACATTGCCGTTGGCGGTGATGGTCAGCGCCCCCGTGCCGTTGTTTTGCCCAACAATGCCGGCGGCGCCGCTGAGCGCGCCATTGGTGGCGATGGTGACGCTGCCGGGCGTGCCGGCAAAGTCGCCGTTGGAGCGAACATTAAGAGCGTAGCCCGCCGCAGCGGTAAGCGACGAGGCGTTGGTGTCGGTATAGGACAGGGCGCCGTCACCGGTAATCGTGATCGCATGGCCGGCGGCGGTGTTGACGCTGAACCCGGCGACGGTGGAGACGCTGGCGTTGTTGGCGTTGATCGTCTGCGTGGTGACTTCGGCGCCCGAGCACTGGTAGGTCGAGCCGCCGCTGGGATCGCAAGCGCCATAGGCGCGACGCCCATAACCGGTGACCGCGGCCACCAGCATGGTGCCCGACAGCAGAACCCGCCGGCGCAACGCGCTCGCATTTCCAGAACTCAAGACCCTACCCCTGCCGCCTAGCCATTCATTTTAGTTTTTAGTCCCAGGCCTTTGCGGCACAGGCAGCGAGCGACCCACGCGAGGTAAGTTCTTGAGGGTCAGATTACCGGAGCGGGCGCAGCCTAACAATGGCGGCCGGGTTCTCCTGGCGCGCTATTTTCTGACATTATTCTGATATTTGGGCTTCAGGCCGGGCGCGCGCGCGCATTTTGCCGGAAATGATGGCGAATCGACCCCTTCAACATCGCCAGCGCCTGGGTGTGTGCGCGGTGCAGCGGCAAGAAAGACTGATAGGGTGCGTCAGGACCAACGGGGAGAAGATGCATGAGCGAGCGTGGCCGAGAGTCGTCATCCGTCCTGGACGACGAGGAAAGGCCGGCGCCAGCCGCCCCTCCGGCGAGCACGGAGATCGCGCCCGCCGGGCAAGAGAGCAAGGCTGCCGAGACGCAGTCGACGCCGGCCGAAGAGCGCGTCACCTATTCCATGTCGCCGGGCCTGCCCGGCTTCCTCGGCGCGCAGCGGATCGCGCTCGCGGTCTCGTCCTATCAGTCGGGCAAGTTCTACCTGTTGGGGCAGAACGTCGATGGCGGGCTGCTGGTCGACGAGCGCTTCTTCCGCAAGGCGATGGGGATTTGCGTTCCCGACAAGGACACCCTGCTGCTGGCGACGCTGTTCCAGATCGTGCGGTTCAAGAACGTGCTGAACCCAGGCGAGCAGATCAACAATGTGTTCGATGCCTGCTATGTGCCGCGCGAAACCTACGTCACCGGCGAACTCGACGCGCATGACGTCGGCGTTCTCAAGGACGGGCGCGTGGTGTTCGTCAACACGCTTTACAACTGCCTCGCCACGCCGTCGCAGCGCCACAGCTTCACGCCGCTGTGGAAGCCGCCGTTCATCTCGGCGATCGTCAAGGAGGACCGCTGCCATTTGAACGGCCTCGCCATGGCGGACGGCGTGCCGCGCTACGTCACCGCCGTGAGCAGGTCCGACACCATCGACGGTTGGCGTGACCGGCGTGCCAGCGGCGGTGTCGTTGTCGATGTGCAGTCGGGTGAGACCGTCATCGGCGGCCTGTCGATGCCGCATTCGCCGCGGATCTATCGCGACCGCCTCTGGCTGCTGAACTCGGGCACCGGCGAACTCGGCTGGGTCGAGCCGGACTCAGGCGGTAGCGCGGCCAAATTCCACGTGCTGGCGTTCTGCCCCGGCTTTTTGCGCGGGCTTGCCTTCCACGGCAACCATGCCTTCGTCGGGCTGTCGAAGCCGCGCTATCAGCGCTTCGAGGGATTGGCGCTCGATCAGAAGCTCGCGGACGCCGATTCGGAGCCGTGGTGCGGCGTGCAGGTGATCGATCTCGACAGCGGCGCCTGCGTGCACTGGTTCCGCCTCGACGGCGCGGTGGCGGAGCTCTACGACCTTGCGGTCGTGCCCGGCGCGATGCGTCCGATGTCGCTCGGCTTCGCCAGCGACGAAATCCTCGGGCTGATCACGCACGATCCGCTCGCAGACGGCGCGCTGCCGCGTTGAGCCGTGCAAGACGGACGGAACGCAGACCCGTTCGGGCGAGGCCCTTTTGGCAGTTGGCGGTCTTCCATGCCACCAGAAATCCGGCAGAAACCCCGTGAACAAACGCGCACAAACGTGAATGATCTTGATCGAGAAACACCGATTATGTTCGAATTGCCCGAAAGGGTACTGCGCTCATAACGGTCTGGTTGCAGGTTCGAGTCCTGCCGGGCCCACCACAATGCCGCGCCCGGATTGATATCATTGATTTTTCGAGCCTGAAATTACCACCGCCCCAAAGGTGGTAACGACCCGTTGTTCTAGGCCCGTTCTTTTCGAGGTGCAGATGTACGAGTTCGCTTTGCCCACCACATCGTCGGATCAAGGCCGCGTCCATTGCGCCAGCGCGCGCGCAGCGAGCCCCTTGCGGTCGGCTTTCTTGGTGTAGCTGCGCCATCTGATAGCCTGCGAAAACTTTGACCGCGCTTCGGCACCGCGTCTGCCGCGGCGCGTGCAGACGAAGCGCGGCTCGATGTCGGACAGCCGGACATCATCGGCCCAGCCGTCCGCGTTGGTCTCGACATGATGGCTGCAGCGGTGATCGCGGCAAACCATCGGAGCTTGGTCAGGAACGCCCACCTCTTGCGAGGTGGGCGCTTCGCGTTAATGATCAGTCTTTCTTAGGTGGAATCGGAGCTGCTGTTAGCATTCGGATCTTCCATTTGCCATCTGCTTTGACATAGACGGCGGTCCAAGTACCCGATGCATCCAGCGCATCGCCCTTGTCGTTCTTGCCGGTGATGTGGAATTTGCCCACCGCAGCCGGGGTATCATTATCGACCTGCCACACCTCTTCGACCGTGGAATCGAGCTTGTTAAAACCAGCCTTGAAACTACCGGCATAAGCGGTCGCAACGTCATGCTTCCCGGCCGGGTTGATAAAAACGCCGTCCTTAGTGTAGAGCCCCGCGACGCACGCCGGGTCCCGCTTGGTGTAACAATCCATGTAGGAGATGGCGATCTTGCTGACTTCCTGCTTCATATCGTCAGCAGATGCCCGAGCCGTAAACATTAAGGGGATGCACAACGCCAATAATACTGGACGTTTCATTTCCATTCCCTCCTTAGTGGCGCGTAATTGCACCGTGACGCCCACCGCAATGGGCGCTGCGTTGCAATCCTGTACTTCTTCTAGCCGACTTCATGGGTACGCCGGTCGGCCGATATCGAGAAAGGTCCCGACCGACCGTCACTATGATTTTCGCCGTGCGTGTTGTTTGAGATAGGTCAAGACAACAGGAAGTTGGTGGTAATGGCGCGTAGAAAAGCTCAATGGCTTCAATGGGGCTCTTTGATTACCACCAAGCTTCTAAATACAAGACATTGCAGCGCAGTTTGATATCTGCCGGGCCCACCAGCCTTCGCTCGCGAAGCGAGTGAAGGCTGCCGCGCCGAAGCCCATTTGGGCGAAGGCGGGCGCGGCCGCGAGCTACGGCTCGGCAAGCCATCCAACAAAATATCGCACACCACTGCCAGTCATCGATCCCGGCCCAGGGCCGGGACCGCGTCGTGCGGCGCGCTGTTTCCTCTGTCTAGTAATTGCTCGCGGACTTCTCGTTCGGGATGCCGTCGATTGGGCATTCGTCGGTTCCCGGGGTGGAGCGGGTCATCGCCTCGACCATTTCGCGCGTGCCTTCGGGATCGGCGATCCACTTCGAATAGAAGTCGTAAGGACAGGTAGCAAGGCCCTTCGCGCCTTCGCCGGAATTGATCATGCCGGTGTAGCCGCGATGGACCAGCTTGTAGAGATGGTTCTGCGACTGGTTGTTGCGGCGGGCATCGCGGATCAGGTTCTTCGACAGCGCTGCATACTGGATGCCGTATTCCTCTTCACCGGTCTCACCCAACGTGCGGCCGTCGAAGCCGATGATCGCGGAGTGACCGAAATAGGAATACACGCCGTCGAAGCCCGCGGCATTGGCGACCGCGACATAGACATTGTTGGCCCAGGCCATCGCCTTGGAGATCAGCACCTGCTGCTCCTTGGCCGGGTAAATATAGCCCTGGCAGCGCACGATCAGCTCGGCGCCCTTCATGGCGCAGTCGCGCCAGATTTCGGGAAAATTGCCGTCGTCGCAGATGATCAGGCTGACCTTCAGCCCTTTCGGACCGTCGGACACATAGGTGCAATTGCCGGGATACCAGCCTTCAATCGGCACCCAGGGCATGATCTTGCGGTACTTCTGGACGATCTCGCCCTTGTCGTTCATCAGGATCAGGGTGTTGTACGGCGCCTTGTGCGGATGCTCCTCGTAACGCTCGCCAGTGAGCGAGAACACGCCCCACACTTTCGCCTTGCGACAGGCTTCGGCAAAGATCGCGGTTTCCTCGCCCGGCACGACAGAGGCGGTCTCGTACATCTCCTTGGAGTCGTACATGATGCCGTGGGTGGAATATTCCGGGAAGATCACGAGATCCATGCCCGACAGGCCAAGCTTCATGCCCACCACCATGTCGGCGATCTTGCGGGCGTTTTCGAGCACCTCCGCTTTGGTGTGCAGGCGCGGCATCTTGTAATTGACGACGGCGACGCCGACCGTGTCGTTGCTTGAGGAAATGTCACCGTGAAGCATGGGGTTCGCCTCTCCAGTTCTGGTTATGTTTGCCGTAGAGGCATCAGAGCCTTTTCCGTTCCGATAGAATCGGAACGGGGCTCTATCTTTTGTTTTGACGCGTTTTCTTCACGCGAACCGGTATCCACTTCGCTTGAAAACGCTCTAGTGGCTGATCATCCACGGCCGCGCGGTCGGGAAACTCTTGGCGCCGCTTCTGGTCTGCTTCATCAGCCGCGCCGGCTTCTTGCTTGAACAGCAGCCGCAGCCCGGGGCATGCGAGGCCTTGTACTGGTCGAGGGTCTTTGGCGCGTTGGCGCTGCGTTCGTTGGTGGCATGGGCCTTGCGCTTGTCTGACGGCATGCAGAAGAACGCCGGCGCCGTGAGGATCACGCGCGGCGACTCGGTTTCGCATTGCGGGCAGTCCTGCGGCGCGTCGCATTCGGCCATCGACCGCATGTCGGTGAACGGGCCGCAATCATTGCAGAGATATTCGTAGACCGGCATTGCACTATCCTTGCGCTGACTCGTCGAGGGTGCACGGCGGATGCGGGGCGGCAGATACACACCGTCCCGCATCCTTCTCGCGCAGGGATTACTTGTCCTGTGACAGCGGCATCTGGATGTCGCCCTTGATGTGTTTGATCGGGCCCGCCGACGACGGCATGATGTCGAAGTCGAAAATCTCGGTCGGCAGCCACAGCGTGGCGCAGGCGTTCGGCACGTCGACGACGCCGGAGATGTGGCCCTGGCATGGTGCGGTGCCCAGGATCGAGTAGGCCTGCGCGCCGGAGTAGCCGAACTTCTTCAGGTATTCGATCGCGTTCAGGCAGGCCTGCCGGTAGGCGACGTGCACGTCGAGATAGTGCTGCTTGCCGGCTTCGTCGACCGAGATGCCTTCGAAGATCAGATAGTCCTTGTAGTTCGGCGTGATCGGCGACGGCTTGAACACGGGGTTCTTGATGCCGTATTTGGCGACGCCGTCCTTGATGACATCGACCTTGATGTGCAGCCAGCCGGCCATTTCGATCGCGCCGCAGAAGGTGATCTCGCCGTCGCCCTGGCTGAAATGCAGGTCGCCCATCGAGAGACCGCCGCCGGGCACATAGACCGGGAAATAGATCTTCGAGCCGCGCGACAGGTCCTTGATGTCGCAATTGCCGCCATGTTCGCGCGGCGGCACGGTGCGGGCACCCTCCGCGGCGATCTTGGCCTTGGTATCGCCCTTGGCCTGACCGGCATGCGTGGTCGGCGCGAATGGCGGATTGGCGAGGCCCGGTACGCGGGTCGGGTTGGTCGCGATCAGCTCGGCTTCACGCGCATTCCAGGTCGCCAGCATTTTCGGATCGGGCAGGCAGCCGATCAGGCCGGGATGAATGAGCCCGGCAAAGTTGACACCGGGGATGTGGCGCGACGACGTATAGAGGCCCTTGATGTCCCAGATCGATTTCTGCGCCAGCGGGAAATGATCGGTCAGGAAGCCGCCGCCGTTCTTCTTGGAGAAGAAGCCGTTGAAACCCCACAGGCTCTCCTTGAGCGGGCCGACGTCGAGCAGATCGACCACCAGCAAATCGCCGGGCTCGGCGCCCTTGACGCCGATCGGGCCGGACAGGAAGTGCACGATCGACAGATCGATGTCGCGCACGTCGTCGGCGGAATCGTTGTTCTTGATGAAGCCACCGGTCCAGTCGACGGTTTCGATGATGAAGTCGTCGCCCGGGCTGACCCATTCCACGATCGGGATCTCGGGGTGCCAGCGGTTGTGGATCTTGTCGTTTTCGTAGGCTGACTTGGTGAGATCAACCTTGATCAGTGTATCTGGCATCGATAGCTCCCCTTTCTACAATTGTTACGATTCACACGGACAGATATTTCGAGATCTGCGCGGCATCGACATCGTCGCGCGGATCGTCGCGGACGATCTCGCCGTTCTCGATGACAAGCACGCGGTCGGCGACATCGAGCGCGAAGCTCAAGACCTGTTCGGAGACGACGATCGACAGGCCGCGTTCGTCGCGAATGCGCTTCAAGGTGCGCGCCATGTCCTTGATGATCGACGGCTGGATGCCTTCGGTCGGCTCGTCCAGCAGCAGCACTTTCGGCTTGGTGGCGAGCGCGCGCGCAATCGCGAGCTGCTGCTGCTGTCCGCCGGAGAGATTGCCGCCGCGGCGGTTCTTCATTTCCAGCAATACCGGAAACAGCTCATAGATGCTGCCCGGAACATCCTTCTCGCCGGACACGACGAGGCCGGTTTCGATGTTCTCCTTCACAGTCATGGTGGAGAAGATCATGCGGCCCTGCGGCACGTAGGCGAGGCCCCTGGCGACGCGTTCGTAGCTCGGCAGTTGGCTCAATTCCGTGCCTGCCATTGTCACCGAGCCGCTCTTGGCGGGCAGGATGCCCATCAGCGATTTCATCAGCGTGGTCTTGCCCATGCCGTTGCGGCCCATGATCGCAACGATTTCATTGGGCGCGACCGATACGTTGAGCCCGTGCAGCACCTCGCTCTGGCCGTAGGCGACATGCAGATCCGAAATAGCCAGCATCGACTCGCGCTCCTTATTCCTTGCGCATGATCTTGTCCGGAAACCGGACGACACTTGCCGGGATCATGCGCTAATGGCCCAGATAGACTTCGATGACCTTCGGATCGTTCTTGACGTGCTCCATCGTGCCTTCCGACAGGATCTGGCCCTGGTGCAGCACCGTGACCTTGTGGGCGATATCCTCGACGAACTTCATGTCGTGCTCGATCACCAGCACCGAGCGGCCCTTGATGATGCGGTTGAGCAGTTCGGCGGTCTTGGCCCGCTCGCTGACGCTCATGCCGGCTACCGGCTCGTCGAGCATCAGCAGGTCCGGATCCTGGATCAGCAGCATGCCAATCTCGAGCCATTGTTTTTGGCCGTGGCTGAGTTCATCGGCATAGGTGTCGAGGCGATCCTTCAGGAAGATCATCTCGGCGACTTCCTCGACGCGGTCGCGCACCGCGGCGTCGCGCTGGAAAGCGAGCGAGCCGAACACGGTGCGGCCACGCGGGTAGGAAATCTCCAGGTTCTCGAACACCGTGAGATCGACGAATACCGACGGCGTCTGGAACTTGCGGCCGACGCCGGTCTGCACGATCTGGTTCTCTTTCATCCGGGTCAGTTCCTGACCGCGAAACTGGATCGAACCCGACGTCGCCTTGGTCTTGCCGCAGATCAGATCGAGCACCGTGGTCTTGCCGGCGCCGTTGGGGCCGATGATGACCCGGATCTCGTTCTCCTCCACATAGAAGGAGAGATCGTTGACCGCCTTGAAGCCGTCAAAGGACACCGTGAGCGCCTCGACCGCGAGCAGGAACTCTTTGGGCTGGTGACCGATGAGCATGATCTATCTCCTCATTCTGCCGGGGCGCCGTCGGCGACCGAACTGTCGGTCCACGCCTTGGCGGGTTTTGGTTTGCGCCACGTCATCAGCCGATCGATGCGAGGCTGGACGTGGTCCGCCCAGATCCCGGACAGGCCGTTCGGGAACGCCAGCACCACCGCGATGAACAGTCCGCCGAGGCCGAACAGCCAGAGCTGCGGGAAGGATTCCGACAGGCCGGTCTTGGCGAAGTTCACCAGCAGCGAACCCCACACCGCGCCGAAGATCGACATCCGTCCGCCGACCGCCGTGTAGATCACCATCTCGATCGACGGCACGATCCCGACAAAGGACGGCGACATGAAACCGACATTGAGCGCGAACATGGCGCCGCCGATCGCGGCGAAGATCGCGGCCATGCAGAAGGCGAATATCTTGAAGTTGGCGACGCTGTAGCCGGAGAAGCGGACGCGGTCTTCCTGTTCGCGCATCGCCACCAGGATGCGGCCGAGCTTGGTCAGGCGGATGAACTGCGCGAGCAGGATGCAACCGAACAGCAGGAACACTTCAAAGAAGTAGAGCATGACCTTGGCATGATCCGGCCGGATGTCCCATCCCTTCAGGGTGCGCAGATCGGTCATGCCGTTGATGCCGCCGGTATAGCCCTGCTGCCCGACGATCAGGATGGTCAGGATGGCCGCAACGGCTTGCGTGATGATCGCGAAATAGGTGCCGCCGACACGGCGCTTGAACATCGCGGTGCCGATGATCAGGGCGAACAGGCCGGGCACCAGGATGATGGCGAGAATGGTAAGGGTGAGACTGTGAAACGGCTGCCAGAACAGCGGCAGCGAGGTGATCTGATTCCAGTCCATGAAATCGGGGATGCCGGGGGTGGACTGAATCTTGGTGTTTTCCGGGCTCGATGCCTCGAGCTTGAGGAACATCGCCATGCAGTAGCCGCCGAGACCGAA
Source organism: Bradyrhizobium sp. AUGA SZCCT0176 (assembly GCF_018130145.1). Lineage (GTDB taxonomy): Bacteria > Pseudomonadota > Alphaproteobacteria > Rhizobiales > Xanthobacteraceae > Bradyrhizobium. The sequence continues at coordinate 48,308 of NZ_JAFCMB010000016.1, forward strand.
GAACACCCCCTGTCCCAGGCTCAGAATGCCGCCATAGCCCCAGCACAACACCAGCCCGATCCCGACAAAGGCGTAGGTCAGGTATTTGGCGACCAGGTTGAGGCGGAACACATCCAGCGACAGCGGCAGGATCACGAACAGCAGGGCGGCCAGCGCAACGAAACCGATGAGCTCGGATCGATTGAAAAAGCGTGAGTTGATGATCATGACCGTGCCTGCTTCTTGTTATTTGCGGACCTTGAGGGCGAACAGCCCCTGCGGCCGCAGCATCAGAATTCCGACGATGGCGAGCAGCGTCAGCACCTTCGCCATCGACCCCGACATGAAGAATTCGAGCGTCGACTGCGTCTGCGAGATGCTGAAAGCCGATGCGATGGTGCCGATCAGGCTGGCGGCGCCGCCGAACACGACCACGAGGAAGGTGTCCACGATGTAGAGCTGGCCCGAGGTCGGCCCGGTCGAGCCGATCATGGTGAAGGCGCTGCCGGCGACGCCGGCGATGCCGCAACCGAGGCCGAAGGTGTAGCGGTCGACTTTCTCGGTGTTGATGCCGACCGCGCCGGCCATGATACGGTTCTGCACGACGGCGCGGACCTGGCGGCCCCAGCGCGACTTGTACATGACGTAGGCGACCACGATCGTGATCAGCACGGTCAGACACATCACGAAGATGCCATTGATCGGGACTTCGATGGTGTCGGTGATCTGCTTGGAGCCGAGCATCCATTGCGGCAGCTCGACGCCGACCTCGCGCGCTCCGAATACCGAGCGATAGGTCTGCTGCAGGATGAGACTGAGGCCCCAGGTCGCCAGCAGCGTATCCAGCGGGCGCTTGTAAAGGTGGCGTATCAGCCCCCATTCGACCAGCATGCCGAGCGCGCCGGAGGCCATGAAAGCGAGCACCATGGCGAGAAAGAAGTAACCGGGAAACAGCGCCGGTAGATAGTGCTGAAAGGCGCTGGAGGTGAGCCAGGTAACGTAGGCGCCGAGGATCATGAACTCGCCATGGGCCATGTTGATGACGCCCATCTGGCCGAAGATGATGGCAAGCCCGAGCGCCATCAGCACGTAGACGGAAAACAGGATCAGGCCGGCAAAACCCTGCATGACGAAGATGGAGCCGAGATCGCCAATCGAATAGTCGCCGAACATCGATGTTTCTCCGTGGGGGAAGTCCCGCGCCGCGAGCAAGCTCGCGACGCGGGGGTGTTGGACGCGGATTGACGGTCCACGCCAGGGAGACTCTTGAGAGAGACTCTTGGGGAATCGCGGGAGTTGTCCGCGAGCCTTTATTGATAGCCCTTGGGGAACGGGTCCGGCTGGATCAGGTCGGCGGTCTCGAACACCATGTCGAACTGTCCGTCCAGCTTGGCCTTGCCGACGCGGGTCTTCGACCACAGATGATGGTTTTCGTGGATCCGGACATAGCCTTCCGGCGCACCCTTGAACTCGATGCCGGGCGAAGCAGCCGCGACCTTGTCGACGTCGAAGGAACCGGCCTTCTCGACGGTCGCTTTCCACAGCCACGGGCCGAGATAAGCAGCCTGCGTCACGTCGCCGATCACAGTCTTGTCGCCCCACATCTTCTTGAACGCGGCAACGAACTTTTCGTTGTTCTCGTTCTTCAGCGACTGGAAGTACTTCATGCAGGCGTAGGCGCCGGCAATGTTCTCGCCGCCGATGCCGTCGATCTCGTCCTCGGTCACCGAGATGGTTAGAAGGGTCTGCTTCGCCAGGTCGATGCCGGCAGCCTTGAGCTGCTTGTAGAACGCGACGTTCGAACCGCCGACGACGTCGGTAAAGATCACGTCGGGCTTGGTCAGCTTCAGCTTGTTGATGACCGAGTTGAACTGGGTATGGCCAAGCGGGAAGTATTCCTCGCCGACGACCTTCAGCTTCAGGAAATTCTCGATGTGCTTGCGCGCGATCTTGTTCGAGGTGCGCGGCCAGATGTAGTCGGAGCCGATGAAGTAGAACGATTTGGCGTTCTTCTCCTTGGTGATCCAATCGATGCCAGCGAGAATTTGCTGGGTCGCTTCCTGCCCGGTGTAGATCACGTTCTTGGACTGCTCGAGCCCTTCATAGAAGGTCGGGTAATAGAGCATGCCGTTGTACTGCTCCATGACCGGCAGCACCGCCTTGCGCGACGCCGAGGTCCAGCAGCCCATGATCGAGGCCACCTTGTCGTTGACCAGCAACTTCTTGGCCTTCTCCGCGAAAGTCGGCCAGTCGCTGGCGCCGTCTTCCTGGATGACCTTGATCTTGCGGCCAAGCACACCGCCCATGGCGTTGATCTGCTCGATGGCAAGCTTCTCGGCCTGAATCGAACCGGTTTCGGAGATCGCCATCGTGCCGGTGGCGGAATGCAGGATGCCGACCGTTACTTCGGTGTCGGTCACGGCCAATCCCGTGGTGTTGACGGCCGCAGTCGGCGGCCCGGCGCCGAATGCCAGGCGCGGCAGCAGCGCCATCGCCGGCAAGGCTGCCGCTCCCATCAGCAGTTTACGTCGCAGCGGAGACTGCAGGCCCCGTTTGATTTCGTCTGACATGAGCACCCCATTTGGTTCGAGAACGCGCTTATTGGTGAGGCAAGGATGCTCAGTTTTGTGCACTGCACAGATACGCAAGATTGCGTATACTGCACCGCAAAATAGCGACGTAGGTTTTGGTACGGATTTTGCGGTACGCAACTTGCAAACGATTGATAGGCCCGAAGGGCTCGGTCGTTGGGGGTCAGGAGCAACAAAGTGGCAGGGCGGCAGCGTATAGACCGCGTCAGGCGCCAATACAATCAATGGGTTGCCAACCAGACGCTGGAAGACTACGCGCTGCGCTTCACCGCCAAAAGCGCGCGGCGATGGTCCGCCGCCCGCGTTGCCAACACCGCGCTCGGCGCCATCTCGTTCCTGGCGCTGGAAGCAATCGGCGGCACCATTACGCTCAACTACGGTGCTACCAATGCGGTCGTCGCGATCCTGGTCGTCAGCGTCATCATCTTCCTCTGCGGACTGCCGATTGCCTATCACGCCGCCAAATGCGGCATCGACATCGACCTGCTGACCCGCGGCGCGGGGTTCGGGTATATCGGCTCGACCATCACGTCGCTGATCTATGCCTCCTTCACCTTCATCTTTTTCGCGCTCGAGGCAGTCATTCTCGCCAGCGCGCTGGAGATGTGCTTCGGCATCCCGCGACCGATCGGCTATCTCATCAGCGCGGTCGTCATCATTCCGCTGGTCACGTACGGCATCACTTTGATCAGCCGCTTCCAGCTGTGGACGCAGCCGATCTGGATCATCCTGCACATCCTCCCCTTTGTCGCGATCGCCTACGCCAACCCGCAGTCGTTTACGGAGTGGCGGAAGTTCTCCGGCGAGCACGGCGACGCCGGCGGGAATCTCGATTTGCTGTTGTTCGGCACCGCCGCCTCGGTGGTGTTTTCGCTTGTGGCGCAGATCGGCGAACAGGTCGACTTCCTGCGGTTTCTGCCGCGCGACCGTCGGACCTCGCGGACGTCGTGGTGGATCGCGATGCTCAGCGCCGGCCCCGGCTGGATCATCTTTGGCGCGCTCAAGCTGCTGCTGGGCTCGTTCCTCGCCTACTTTGCGCTCAGCCACGGCGTTTCCACCGAGCATGCGGCCGAGCCCGCGCACATGTATCTTGAAGCGTTCCGTTACGTGCTGTCGCAGCCCGATCTGGTGCTGGCGCTGACCGGCACCTTCGTCATTCTCTCGCAGATCAAGATCAACGTGACCAACGCCTATGCCGGCTCGATCGCCTGGTCGAATTTCTTCTCGCGGCTGACTCACAGCCATCCCGGCCGCGTGGTCTGGCTCGTCTTCAACGTGCTGGTGGCGCTGCTGCTGATGGAAATCGGTGTCTACAAGGCGCTGGAGCAGACGCTGGCGCTTTATTCCAACGTCGCCATCGCCTGGGTTGGCGCGCTGGTCGCCGATCTCGTCGTCAACAAGCCGCTCGGCTTGCGTCCGCAGCACATCGAGTTCAAGCGCGCGCATCTCTACGACATCAACCCCGTCGGCGTCGGCGCGATGACGATCGCGACCATCGTTTCCATCAGTGCGTTCTACGGCCTGTTCGGACCGACGCCGAAGGCGCTGTCGGCTTTCGTCGCGCTCGCAGTCGCCTTTGTCACCGCGCCGCTGATCGCCTGGGCGACCGACGGCAAGTATTACATCGCGCGCAAGCCGAAGCGGAGCTGGCAGAACCTCGAAGCAATCCAGTGCTGTATCTGCGAGCATTCATTCGAGCCCGAGGACATGGCCTCCTGCCCGGCCTATGCCGGCCCGATCTGCTCGCTGTGCTGTTCGCTGGACGCGCGCTGCCACGATCTCTGCAAGCCGCATGCGCGGATTCAGGCGCAGATATCGGACACGCTGGGCAAGATGCTGCCTGAACCGATCTACGCGCGGATCAACTCCCAGGTTGGGCACTATCTCGGCGTCTTCGCGGTTTCCGCAGGGCTGGTCGGGTTGACGCTCGCGCTGATTTACCTGCAGACGTCAGCGACGATTCCGCTCGACGATCTCCAGCTATCCGACGTGCTGTGGAAGGTGTTCTTCGCGCTCACGATCATCATCGGCGTGGTGGCCTGGCTGTTCGTGCTGGCGCAGCAAAGCCGCCGCGCGGCAGAAGCGGAAACCAGGCGGCAGACCACGCTGCTGATCCAGGAAATCGACGCGCATAAGCGCACCGACGCTGAGCTGCAGCGCGCCAAGGAAGTCGCCGAGTCCGCCAATCTGGCGAAGAGCCGCTACGTGGTCGGGTTGAGCCACGAACTGCGCTCGCCGCTCAACGCCATCAGCGGCTACGCGCAGCTGCTGGAGCAGGATTCCAGCCTGCAGACAAAACCGCGCGATCAGGTGCGCGTGGTCCGCCGCAGCGCCGATCATCTGTCCGGCCTGATCGACGGCATTCTGGACATCTCCAAGATCGAAGCCGGACGGCTCTATCTGTCGCGCGACGAAGTCCGTCTCAGCGATTTCCTCGATCAGCTGGTCGGCATGTTCCGGCTGCAGGCGGCCGCCAAGGGCATCGACTTCGTGTTCAAGCGCCCGGCGGTGCTGCCCGTCGTGGTCTTTGCCGACGAGAAACGGTTGCGCCAGATCCTGATCAATCTGCTGTCGAATGCCATCAAGTTCACGCAGGCCGGCAGCGTGCAGTTCGTGGTGCATTACCGCAGCCCGGTGGCGGAATTCGAAGTGATCGACACCGGCCCCGGCATTCAGGCCGGCGATCTCGATCGTATTTTCGCACCGTTCGAACGCGGCGCGCTCGGGGTTTCGCAGCCGCAGACCGGCACCGGACTCGGCCTGACCATCAGCCGGTTGCTTGCCGGCGTCATGGGCGGCGACATCAAGGTGACCAGCACGGTCGGTACCGGCAGCAACTTCCGCATGAAAATCCTGCTGTCTGAGGTCACCAACCCGACGCAGATCGCACCCGTCGGGGCGCCGATCTTCGGCTATCACGGCCCGCGCAGGACGATCCTGATCACCGACGACGATCCGACCCATCGCGATCTCTTGCGCGAGGTGCTGACGCCGCTCGGCTTCATCCTGCTCAGCGCACCGGACGGGCCCGCCTGCCTGGCGTTGGCCCAGCATTGCCGGCCCGATCTGTTTCTGCTGGATATCTCGATGGCCGGCATGGACGGCTGGACGGTGGCGGAGACGCTGCGCGCGACCGGACACCATCAGGCCCGCATCCTGATGGTATCGGCGAGTGCGCTGGAAGCACACGGCGCGCCGCTGGCGCAGCCGTTTCACGACGGCTATCTGATGAAACCGATCGACATTCCCAAGTTGCTGGAAACCATTCGCCAATTGCTCAAGCTCGAGTGGGACTACGAAGCCTATCAAATTATCGTTCCGCACTGGAAGCCCGAGACCGGTTCGCGGCCGTCGGTACAGCATATCGAGGAACTGATCGGCCTCGGGCAACTGGGTTATATCCGCGCCATCCAGCTCAAGCTCGATGAAATCGGCAACGATTTCCCTGAACATGCCGACTTCGTCACGCAAATGCGCGCCTTGATCGACCGCTTCGATCTCGATCAATACATGGCGACCCTGAAGACGTTGCACAGCTATGATCATTGATCCCAAAAAGCGCGACGTCGCCCTCGTCGTCGACGATTCCCCGGAGACGCTGCGTCTGCTCACCGACGCGCTCGATGGTGCCGGCATGACCGTCATGGTCGCACTCGACGGCGCCTCGGCGATGCGGATCGTCGACCAGATCACGCCGGATATCGTACTGCTCGATGCCGTGATGCCCGGGATGGACGGCTTTGAAACCTGCAGACGGCTCAAGCGCGATGCGGGCCTCGTCAACGTTCCCATCATCTTCATGACGGGCCTCGCGGAAACCGAACACATCGTTCGCGGGCTCGAGGCCGGCGGCGTCGACTATGTGACAAAACCGATTGCGATCGAGGAGATGCTGGCGCGGATTCGGGTGCACCTGGCCAACGCCCGGCTGACGCAGAGCGCCCGCACCGCGCTCGACGTTTCCGGCCGCTATCTGCTGGCGGTCAGCGGGCAAGGCAAGATCCTGTGGGCGACGCCGCAGGCACAGAAGCTGTTGTCGGCAACGCTCACCGCCAATGCCGACGACGAACTCGTGCTGCCGGAGCCGGTGCCGCGATGGCTCGAGCAGGCGCAGGAAGGCAAGGCCGCCTCGAAGGCCGCAACGGCGTCGTTTCCCGGCAACGAGCAGCTCCGGCTGCACTATATGGGCAAGACCGGTCCCAGCGAATTCCTGCTGCGGCTCGCCAAGGACGCCAGCGCCGGTACGGCCGCCGAATTCTCCAGCGAGCTTGGGCTGACCACGCGCGAGGGCGAAGTGCTGTCCTGGCTCTCCAAGGGCAAGACCAACCGCGACATCGCACAGATCCTGGGCCTTTCGCCCCGCACGGTGGATAAGCACCTCGAGCAGATCTATTCGAAGCTTGGGGTGGAAAACCGCACCGCGGCGGCGGCGATCGCAGTCAAGGCGAGGGACCTGAAGTAGCGAATTGGAGTTCCCACGGGCTTACCCGTTCACGAGCATCCCGTGGTGGGTGTTCAACAGCGACCTGCCGTTCAGCAACGCGATTGAAGTGCAATCGTCTTTTCGTTGACGATCGATGGCCAGCGTTCGCCCGCTCGAAGTTGGTACTTGGTCCGTGTTTGCACAAGCTAAAACCTGGTCCGAAGAGATAAGGCAGGCCATCTGCTGCTCGCGACCGCTGCTTGCCTTGCCAAAGCGCGGGAAAAACGCACAATTCGCGCGGTTCGGAGTTCATTCGGAGAATAATTGCGATGTCTATTTTTTCTATCAGGACTGCTCTCCTTGCCATCGCAGTGTCTGCTTCGTCTCCTTCCAGTGCAGCTACTTTGTCCGCGCAGTCAGAATTGTTGTGTAGCCCGGAAGGCTTAATGCGTTTAATCCCTCAGTTTAATGCAAATGGGAAATTCACAATTCCTGATCCCAATACCGACTTGCAGACATTCCTTTCAGCGCAACAAGGTCTTTCAAATGCGATTGACATGATCCTGGCTCAACAAAACATAAGCCAAGATCCGTCTGACGTCGGAAGCCTTCCATCCCGGCCGCTAGTATTCGCAAGCAACTGGCTAGCTAGTGAAGTAGGAATACAGACAGATGGAACAAATTTGAATTCTCCTGAGAAAGGAGGAAAATTTGGTGGTAATCGCGTTCAGTCGTTTTTGACCGGACTTACTCCTGTGCCTTTGTCGCAAGGAAGTATGTATGTCATCAAGCAATCAAAGCCGACCTATCCGGCACTTGTTTACCCGATGCCGACGAGCCACCCTTGCGTGAACAGGCTTGTTTTAGGCGCTTACAATACTGCCGGCTCCTGGCCGACCCCGACATATGCTCTTGGCAAGTATCAGCTGGATAACAATGGTCTCCCAATGCGCGACAAACCATTGGTTACCTACTTGATCGTCAATATTTGTCTCGATCTTGGCAAGTCAGCGTTCATCAAAAAACAATCAGTGTTACGCCCAAATGCAATGATCATTCTGGCGCTTCATTGGCCATGCGAGGGCTCAGAATGCGCTAATAATGGAATTGGCCATCAACATTGACTGCTGAATGTCCGCTGTAGGTCATCCGCGGAAGTCAAAGCACGCATCGGCGAGGTCCGCTCTCCCCGCGTCATCGCCAGCCCGGCTGTTCAAGTCCGAAAATGCCAAATCCGGAAGTAATCACCTCGCTCGCAGTTCCGCCTCAGACCGCTTCCGTCCATCGTCGGCAACGTCACCTTGTGGCCTCAAGCCACAGCGCCCTCGATCGGTGAGAATGGCATGCCGAGGCTTCTGGCCACCGGCTCGCAGGTCAGCCGCCCCCGGTAGACGTTCAGACCAGCGCGCAAATGCGGATTCTCAAGCACGGCCGCAAATCCCTTGTTGGCGAGCGCCAGGCCAAAAGGCAGCGTCGCGTTGTTCAGCGCCTGGCTGGAGGTCAGCGGAACAGCGCCTGGCATGTTGGCGACGCAGTAGTGGATGACGCCCTCCACCTCGAAGGTTGGATCAGCGTGGGTGGTCGGGTGCGATGTCTCAAAGCAGCCGCCCTGGTCGATCGCGACATCCACGATCACAGCCCCCTTGCGCATCGAACCCAACATATCCCGCGTCACCAGTTTGGGCGCGCTCGCGCCCGGGACGAGCACCGCACCGATCACGACGTCGGCGGCGAACACCTCTTCCTCAATGCTGTCGATGGTCGAGAATTTTGTCCGAACACGCCCCTCGAACAGTTCGTCCAGCTCGCGGAGCCGGCCTATCGAACGGTCGAGAATGGTGACCTCGGCGCCGAGGCCGACCGCCATGCGTGCCGCGTGCGTCCCGACGACTCCGCCTCCGATCACCACGATACGGGCCGGCTGGACGCCCGGCACGCCCCCGATCAGCAGGCCCCGGCCTCCCGCATGCCGCCGCAAGGCCGCGCCGGCCGCTTCGATCGCAAGCCTGCCCGCCACTTCGCTCATCGGCGCCAGCAGCGGCAGGCCGCCATGGGCATCCGTCACGGTCTCATAGGCGATCGCGGTGCATCCGGACTCGATGAGGCCCTTGGCCTGGTCCGGATCGGGCGCCAGGTGCAGGTATGTGAAGAGAATCTGGTCTTGCCGCAATTGCGACCATTCCGAAGCTTGAGGCTCCTTGACCTTGACGATCATCTGGCTGGACGCAAACACCTCGCGGGCGGAGTCCAGCACTGTAGCGCCAGCCTTGCGATAAGCGTCATCCGTCGCGCCGATGCCGCCGCCGGCATTGGTCTCGACCACGACGCCGTGCCCCGCGGCCACATATTCGCGAACGGCCCCCGGCGTCAGACCGACACGGTATTCGTGCGTCTTGATCTCCCTGGGCACCCCGACCTTCATGGCAACCTCCGCTGTATGGCACGCCTCTTTTCTAGGAGGGAACCGCGGTTGTTTCTCGGCAAACTTGCGCACATACCGGAAAATAGTGCAGAAATTCAACGAAATTTGGCACTATGGCGCAGGATTTTAAACATATGGACCACGACAAGATCGACATGACCATTCTCGCCGAACTCAGCGCCAACGCGCGGGTCAGTCACACCGAGCTGGCCGACCGGGTCGGACTTTCGAGCACCGCGATCGCGCGGCGGCAACGCGCGCTGGAAGACGAAGGATATATCAGAGGCTATCAGGCCATCCTTGATCCGGGCCGGTTTGGCCTCAACACGACCGTGCTGGTCAGAATCGCGCTCAACAGCCAAAGCGACGAGGCGCTGAAATCGTTCGAAGCCGCCGTCGTCAACTGTCCGTCAGTGATCCGCACTTTTCTGATGTCGGGAAACGACGACTATCTCCTGATCGTGCTGGCGCGCGATATCGAAGACTTCGAGAGAATTCACCGGACCGAACTGTCGCGCCTGCCGCTTGTCTCACGCATCCAGTCGAATTTCGCCCTTCGCGAGATCATCGATCGCGCGGTCCCCCCGGCGATCTTCGGAAAACCGGGGCGTCCAGCACGGAAGCAAACCAGAAAATAGGCCGGCGATTGACGAGCGGAAAGGAAAATTGAGGCCGCCCCTGCCGGCAAAGATCGCCCGCAAATCTCATGGACGGCCTTCGGATCAATCAGCCTTCAATCAGCCTTTTCAATCAGCCTTTTCAATCAGCCTTGGAGGGATTGAGCTTCGGCAGCGTTTCCACGATCTTCTGCTTGCCATCGATAATTTCGGTCAGGAAGCTTGCGCGGTCGATGTCGCCTTTCTGGTCCCAGCTCGCCTCCATCAGCATCCCCGGCGCATTCGCGGGCGTCAGCGACAGCCCCTTCATGGCGGCGCCAAATGCCTTGCGATCGAACTTGCCGATCTTTTCGGTGACGTATTTCACCAGATAGACGGCGGTATAGCCCTTGATGCCGTTGTGATCGGGCCGGTAGTTATAGCGCTGGCTGAACTTCCTGGTGAATTCCTCGATCGCGGGGATCGGCGCATCCGCGCTCAGGCCGACATGGCCGCGCGCGCCGTTTGCGGCGGCACCCGCGAGATCAACCACCTTCTGGCTGAGGAGCGTGGTCTCCCCGAACAGCGGCGTGGCCAGGCCCTGCCGCTTCGCCTCGATCAGGAAACGGGCGCTTTCCTCCTCGTTGCAATAGACGAAAATGGCGTCCGCCTTTGCGCCCTTCAGCTTGATGACATCGGAGCCGAAATCGACCTGGCCCTGCTCGGTGGAAAGGTCCACCACCACCTCGATGCCGCGCGCCTTCATCTCCTTGGCGAAACTGTCGCGGCCGCCTTTCCCGAAATCATTGTTGACCCAGACCAGCGCCACCGACTTCACCTTGAGGCGGTCATGCAGATAGTTGGCGATTTTCGGCATGCTGATCTGCTGGCCGAAGGCGGTACGGAACACCCAGGGGTTGCCTTGCAGGGTGATATCGGCGGCTTCGGCGCCCACGATCTGCGGGACTTCGGCCTGCTGCGTCAGCGCCATGTTGACCTTGACCGAACCGGAGTAGATCGGCCCCAGGACGACATAGGGATCGCGGTCGAGAACCTTCTGGACCTGCGCGCGCGAGACGCCCGGATTGCTCTGGGTGTCGAGATGCTCGGTCTCGATCTTGCGGCCCAATATGCCGCCGGCCTTGTTGATCTCGTCGATCGCCAGCACGACACCGTCACGCCAGTTCGTTCCCGACACCGCGCCCGCTCCGGACAATTCGATGACGTTGGGAAGATAGACCGTCGACTGCGCGTGGACGTGTGAGGTCCACAATGACGCAACGATGGCAGCGCAGCTCAGGTACCGGAAATGACGCATGACGTTCTCCCTCTCATTTGCTTTATCTTGATTGATCTGTCCCGCCGCCCGCGAAGCCAAGCAGCCGCGCAGGCGTCCGCCACAACAGTCGTTGCTGATCGTCCCGGTCCGGAAACAGCCGGCTCAGCACCGCGAGCAGCGGCCCATAATCCAGCCGTTCGAGCGCCCGCAGGAACGGCCAATCCGATCCCCAGACACAACGATCGAGCGTGAATGCCTCGACCAGCGCAGCAATGAACGGCCACGCATCCTCGTAAGGATGTGGCTGCCGCGAGAACTTGTAGTAGCCCGACAGTTTCACATAAGCGTCGCGCTCCCGCCCGATCGCCAGCAGCGCCTGGAAAGCCGGCTGCATTAACCCATGCTCGACTGCAGGCCGTCCGCAATGATCGATCACCAGGCGAACCGTCGACTTTTCGATCAGCGGCAGCAGCGCGAGCAACTGATCCTGCTCGACCTGGATCTGCAGAAACAGCCCGAGCTCGACCAGCTTTTCCAGCAGCGGCGCCGTGTTGCGATAATAACCAGTGCCGTGAAACGGGACATTGAAGGCGACCCCGACGATTCCGGCCGCCTTCAGCCGTTCCAGCTCCTGGATGCCGACATCATTCTCGACGACCGCAACACCCTTGAACCGGCCATCACCCAGCTTGATCGCATCGAGCAGAATGCGGCTGTCGGTCCCGTAGCCGGAATTCGTTCCGACGATCAGTGCGTACCTGACATCGAAGGCGTCAAGCACGCGAACGAGGTGCGCCGCAGGGGCGATCTCCTGCCCGCTCGGACGATAGGACGTATCCGCCGCATAGGGAAAGCGAACCGGATCGATGGCGTGAATGTGGCAGTCGATCTTGTTGCCCGTCGGTATCGTCATCGCCGAAAAACTCCTCCGACGGCGCCTCAGAAGGTGGCGTGAACGGCCTTCACAAGCGCCGGCGTGACGTCTGGGAGAACGCCGAACCAGGCCTTGAATGCCAGCCTCGCCTGATTGAGCAGCAGGCCGAGCCCGTTCACCGTCACGCAGCCGCGCTGCCGCGCCTCGGCCAGAAACGGGGTTTCGAGCGGCGTATAGATCAGGTCGGCGACCATGGCGGCGGGCGCCAGTCGCGCCAGGTCGACATCGAGTGCCGGCTTGCCGATCATGCCCTGGTCCGTGCAATTGATGAGCAAGGCAGGCTCGGCCATGGCGGCATTGCGGTCCGCCCAGGCGATGGCGGTGACAGCGCCGCCGAACTCGCTCGCTATCGCCTGCGCTTTCTCTGCAGTGCGGTTGGCGATCTTGATCTGCCGCGCACCGTTCTCCAGCAGCGCCACGACCACGGCCCTTGCCGAACCGCCGGCGCCGAGCAGAAGGATCGGCCCCGCGTCCGCCTGCCAGTCCGGCCTGGCGTCGCGCAGGCTCTGCACGAATCCGTTGCCGTCATTGTTGAAGCCGCTCAGCGTGCCGTCTGCTTCGACGACGATGGTATTGACGGCGCCGATACGCCGCGCGGTTTCGTTGACCCGGTGCAGCAGCGCCATCGCCGTCTGCTTGTGCGGCATGGTCACGTTGCAGCCGCGAAAGCCGAGGGCAACCAGCCCCGGCAACGCCTCCTTCAACCGCTCGGGCTCGACCGCGAGCGGCACATAGGCGCCACGGATGCCGTGAGCATTCAACCAGAAATTATGAATCGTCGGCGATCGCGAATGGGCGACAGGCATGCCGATGATGCCAGCCAGTCCGAAGCCGTTTGGGGTCGACATGCTGCGATGTTGTCCTTCAGTTGGTTATGTCGCAGGAACCCGCACACGCGTCGGATGAACCCGAGGCGATCGCGTCGCTGATTGGGCGTCATCGGGTGGTGGCTACCGCCTTTTGGAACGCCCCAGCTGTCCGACTAGTAAGCGGAATGGCTACCGCGCGCAACTCAAATCCCACTATGGCAAAACCAAATTCGCATTATGAAATAATCCGGCGGGCTGCGCGGGTGGGTACGAAGGGTAGCTGACCGCTGGCGGCGGGGACGACGGCACATACGGCCTCTAGTACGGCGCAGGTAAACGCTTCAACGCAGGTAGACCCATGCGCGGCGGCTGGCCACCGGCAATGGCCCGCCGCCGTTGCGTAAAACCCCTCGCGCGAGGATTGCCGTCTCGTCAGGCCCGGCGCCGTCGAGAAAGACTTTCACCGCGGTGCGGGCGCGCAAATCGATCTCGGAAAGCGTTGGTATCGCGCCGAGCTGAAGCACCGCTTCCAGGTGAATGTTGCCATAGAGCATGCCGAGAAACTGGCGGGCGCCGGCTTCGCAATCCGCTAGATCGATCTCGCCGGCCTGCTTCGCTCTTGCGAGAATTTTTGTCAGGACGGCAATGGCCCGCTTTGGGCCATGCTGCGCGTAGACCCGTGTCGCATTCGGGTAGCGGTCCGCTTCGAGGATGGCGGTGTAACAAACCTCCAGCAAGGCCGGCGTCATCATCGTCTCGAGAAGATTGCGTCCAATGATGATGAGCAATTCCCTGAGCGGCAGGGAAAGCTGGTCGGCGCTGACGCTCAGGGCATTGGACGAGTATTGGCTGACGACCTTGGCGAACTGCTCGACCAGGAGCTGTTCCACGTTCTCGCGCCGCGTTGTCTTCTCGCGGAGCAGTTCCTTGTAGAGACCGTGCGGCGTCCATGTCCAGCTCGGCCGCCCAAGCACGAACGCCGTGATGACAGCGCAATTCGACCAGCCGCGCATCTGGCTTGCTTTACCCGGGACCTGCTCGCGGACGCGAAGGATATCGCCCGTCCCACCCCACCGCAGAAATTTGACGGCATCGGCCGGCGGCAGGATCGTCACCATCATGCGGGTCCACCACGGCTCCACGAGCAGCCAGCTCCCGGTGTTCGTCGGCCGCATGGCAAAGACGTGCTTATGCTTGTGATGGACGAACCGATGCCACCATTGCCGTTTCAGGCCGGGGACGAAGCAAACGATCCAGTCGACGGGCTCGACCGTCACCAGCGATCCATGCTCGTCGGCGCAGTTGGCCAAATCCGACGGGACATCGTCGACGACCTTCAGGCTTGATGGGCTGTCGCTGCTCCGCGCCAGCCAGGACTGGCTCGCACGGGCAGTATCATATGGTGCGTTCATATCTGGCGCTCCTCGCGCTTGCACATCCATGCAGGAACCTTTCAACGCTGGCCTTGACGCGGTCGGCGGCTGACCCGTTCTGGCTCGTCACGGGATTCAGCATCAATGCCTGGTAGAGCGGCTCCCTCAGCAGTCCCATCAATTGCTCCGCGCATACCTGCGCGTCAGATATCGACAGGATCCCTCTTTCATTGGTGTCCGACAGAAACTCCCGCAGCCTCCGTGTGACGATCTCCGACCCTGCCTCGTACACCCGCTTCTTGAGAGAAGGGTTGCGCGCACCTTCGGCCATCATCATCCGGATGAACCCGACCAGGGTGGTCGAATACTCTCGCGAGGCAACGAGTCCGAAGGCGACAAGGGTATCGCGTACATCGTCAAGGGTATTTGGACGTACCCTCCTCACCAATGGCTGCGATATGAACAGGGCTTCGTGCTCGGCAACCGCGACGACGAGATCGTCGATACTTTCGAATGCCGACCAGATATCTTCTTGCGAATATCCGCTTCGATGAAAAATTCCATTGAGGTCGGCGAGCGTATCGCAGGGATCAGCGAGCGTCCCGCTGATCGCCGACACGATGTCGGAGCGAATGTCCGGCCTCGATTCAGCATTATTCGCTCGAGCAGACGCGGGACGTCTCATGTTACGGCTCCTTGCTCAGGGATGACTGCGCCGCGTGCGCTTTCGCGTAGCGGTGGAATCCGATCTTGATGGAGACCAGCACCGGCGCGGCGATGACGAAAAGCAACGCGACGGCATTGAACGCGGTGTCGAAGGCGATCACGGTGGACTGACCGGTGACGGCCCTGCCCAGCAGGCTCGTGGCAGCCCGGCTGGCGGCCACGGCGTCCATTCCCCGCGCCGCGAGCATGGCTGTCATCGCCGTCAACCGCTCGCTGACCGCAGGAACGCCCGCGGTGACGCTGGCGCCGAGCACCGCAACATTGCCCGCGACGTTATGGTCGATCAGTGTCTGCAGTCCGGCTACCCCCATCAGACCGCCAAGCTGGCGACCCGCATTGAAGAGACCGATGCCGGACGCACGTTTGTGGTCATTGAGATTGCTGAAAGCGATCAGCGTGATGGACAGAAACAGGAAGCCAAGGCCCAGGCCGCGCAACAGGATGGCCGCCATCATGTCGTGCGCGCCGCTTTCGCTGGTCGAGCCGGACAGCATCCACATCGCAATCATGATCATCAGGATCCCAAAGGGCACCGTCGCGACCGGAGGAACGCGGCGGGCCTGGAAGAGGAAGGCGGCTATGAGGAGCGTGCCGATGAAAAATGCGCCGCTCGGCAACAAGAGCAGGCCGGCGTCGGTAGGCCTGAACGCGAGAACGGATACGGCAAACGACGGGATCAGGAATGCGCTCCCGAACAGCGCGGCGCCGGCGACAAAGCTGACAATGAAGGCGAAGGAAAAATCTTCCGTCCGGAACAAGGTGAAATCGAGCAGGCCCCAGCCTTTGGCGATCACCTGGTGGCCGAGAAACAGCAGCAGGGCGGCGGCGCCCAGCACTGTCAGCCACAGGATGCGAGGTTCCTCGAACCAGCGCCATCGGTTGCCCTGATTGAGGACATAGGTGAAGCAGAGAAATGCGACTGACATCAGCGAGAAGCCGATACAATCAAACGGACGGCGCACGGCCGCAGCCGGCTTCGGGGCGTCCGCGATCAACAGCAGGCCGGCCGCTGCCAGGGCCACCGGAACGACGCTGACGAAAATCCATGCCCAGGACTGGCTGTCCAGCAACCATCCCTGGAGCGCCGGGGCGATGGTCCCGGGAGCGACGACCGACCCCATCGCGAACAGGGCTTGAAGGATCGGTTGCTGGGCGCGCGGATAGGCGAGAAAAATGATCGCCTGCCCGCCGATAAGCAAGGTGCCTCCGGAGAAGCCCTGAATCATGCGGAGTGCTATCAACAGGTCCAGCCGGGCTGTGATGACGGCAATGCCACATGCCGTGCCCATGACCAGCGTTGAACAAATGATCAGGCTGCGCGGATTGATGCGGGTCATCAGCCAGGGGGCGGTCATGAACCCGATCAGTTTCAGAGCGGTGTATCCAATGTCCAGCCAGGCGGCCTCGTCGGGAGTTGCGTAGGTGTCGCCGATGATATAGCCGCGCCCGAGCGACAGCACGGTGCCTGCGATCGCCTCCGTCAGCGTCGCAAGCACGACCCCCACGACAAGAAGGGCTCCTGTCGCAGATCTGTCGCGGCTCGGCGTGTCGGCGACGGCCATGGTCATGAGCCGCTTCTCCGGTCAATTTCGACACGCGCGGACAGGCCGGGCACGAGGCGGCCGGGCAACGGGTTGCTGGCAAAGCGGATCTTCACCGGTACGCGTTGCACGACGCGGATGAAGTTTCCTGTCGCATTGTCCGCGGGGAGCAGACTGAAGGCAGAACCGCTGCCGGGTGCGAAGCTGTCCACCAGGCCTTCAATCTTCTCATCCGGGTAACCGTCGACCGTGATGCGGACGCGCTGGCCGGGCCGGATATGTTCGATCTGGGTTTCCTTGAAATTCGCGACCACCCACACGTCCTTGACCGGAACGATGTCGAGCAAGGAGGCGCCCGGCGCGACCAGCCGGCCGATGCGGACCTGGCGGTTGCCGATCACGCCATCGACCGGCGCATGCACCACCGTGTTGTCGAGATCGATCTGGGCAAGATCGCGTGCGGCCTGTGCCTGCGCAACGGCCGCAACGGCAGCTTCGCGCTGGGTGGCAAGGACGGCAATGCGCTGTTGCTGGGCCTCCACCATCGCCGACGCCGCCGACACGCCCGCCTCGGCCCTCGACAGCGCCGCGTCGCTTTCATCGACCGCGGCCTGGCTAACGGCATTGGTGCGGATAAGTTCGCGGCGGCGATCGGAGGCCTTGGTCGCCAGATTCCTCTCGGCGACGGTCGAACGTCGCTGCGCTTCGGCCTGTCGAACCAGGGCGTGCTGAAGCTGGATGTCGGCATCCACATTGGTGAGGCGAGCCTGGGCCGCTTCGACATTGGCCACCGCTTGCGCAAGCTTTGCGCGATAGTCCCGATCGTCGATCCGGAACAGGACGTCACCCGCCCGGACGCTCTGGTTATCCTCGACCTCGAGGGTCGTGACGTAGCCCGCAACCTTCGGGGCCAGTGAGGTCACGTCACCGCGAACATACGCATTGTCGGTCGAGGTCTCGCCGATCGAACGCGCCCTCCATCCCGTGGCCACGATCACCACCGCGCCAAGGCACAGCAGCAAGCCGATCGTCTTCTTCTTGTTACGCTGCATGACGGCCTCCGGTAATGGATGTTACCATTTGACGTCTATGGTAATGATCGTTACCAGTCAAGGGATGGATCGGGATGGATGAATGGCTGTGGCTAAGAAAGGGCGCCCGAACGGTCGCCGGGAAGCCCTGCTTCGCGCTGCGGCCGAGGTGTTTTTTGAACAGGGCTACGCGGCGACGAGCATCGACGCGATCATCGAACGTGCCGGTGGTTCGAAACGCACCATCTACAGTGAATTCGGCAACAAGCAGGGCCTGTTCTCCGCCATCGTCAAGGAAAGCGCCGACAGGGTGCTTTCGACCCTGGTCATCGAGCAAACGGAGGGCCACGATCTGCGGGCGACGCTGACGGCGTTTGGTCAGCATCTCATGGGCATTTACATGTCGCCCACCCTGATCGGCATTTACCGAATTGCGGTCACCGAGGCCAACCGCTTTCCTGATCTTGTGAAGTCGTTCTACGAACAAGGGCCCGGCCGGGCGACGTCCCGGCTCGCCGAGGTCCTTGAAGCCGCCAACAAGCGAGGAGAAATTCGAACCGATGATTGCTCGCGAATGGCCGGGCACTTTGTCGGCATGATCCGCGACAACCTTCATCTGCAGGTCGTTCTCGGGCTGCGCGCGGCGCCGTCGGACAAGGAAGCGCAGGCGGCGGTCGGTTCGGCCGTCGAGGTGTTTTTGAACGGTGTTCGACCTGGCCGGAAAAAGTAGGCAGCCTGTTGTCGTCTTCGGCATCGAGCGGTTTACGGAACGGCTGGGCCGAGTGCTGATAGCGATCATCATTTTCTCCGTCATGTGAGGAAATGCACACCGTCCTGCCTAGCGTGCGGTCCAGCCGCCATCGACGGAGATCGCCGTGCCCGTGATCTGCTCTGCCGCAACCGAGCACAGGAACGCGACGGTGCCGCCAAGCTGCTCCGGCGAGGCAAAATCCAGCGACGGCTGTTTCTCCGACAACAGCTCTTCAGCGGCTTGCTTCTGGCTGATGCCGCGTTGGGCTGCGATGTCGCTGATCTGCTTTTCGACCAGCGGCGTGCGCACCCAGCCGGGACAGACCGCATTGCAGGTAACGCCGCTCCCGGCGGTCTCCAGGCCGACCACCTTGGTCAAGCCGACCATCCCGTGCTTGGCCGCGACGTAGGCGGCCTTGTACGTCGAAGCCACGAGGCCGTGCGCGGAAGCGATGTTGACGATCCGTCCCCAGCGCTGCTTTTTCATCTGCGGCACCGCCGCCGCAATGCCGTGGAATGCGGCCGACAGGTTGATCGCGAGAATCGCGTCCCACTTGGCCGCCGGAAACTCATCCACCGGCGCGGTGAACTGGATGCCGGCATTGTTGACAAGGATGTCGAGGCGCCCGAATTCCTCGATCGTCGCGGCAACCAATCCGCGCACGGCCTCGCCCTTCGACATGTCGGCACCGTCGTAGACGACGCGCACGCCGTGCTCGCGTTCGATCCCGCTGCGGATCGCCTCGATCTCGCCAGCATCGCCAAAGCCGTTCAACACCAGGTCGGCGCCGGCCTTCGCCAGCTCCCTGGCGATGCCGAGGCCGATGCCGCTGGTCGATCCGGTGACGATGGCTACCTTGCCCTTCAACATGGGAGTTCCTTTCGGGTGCTTTGAGAGATGAAATCCGCCGGGAGCTCAGTCGCGGCGATGCACGTCATGCGTGACGATGCCAAGTTCCGGTGCCGGCCGGTCGAGGCGGTGCGGGTCGGCCAGGGTGCGACGGATGTCGTCGAGCCCGCTCTGCCAATGCGCACGCATCGCGCTCAACCCGAACTCGTAGTCCCTCGAATGGCCTTCGTAGGTCTTGGACTGGTAGATCAGGTGAACGATATTGTAGGAGCGATGGCGGGCCATGTCGGCGATGGCGCGGATTTCCGGCTTCGCCTTTGCGCTGGCCGGCAGCTCCTCCATGGTCCGCTGCAGCGCCTGACGCATCTTCTGCATCCGCATCACCTGGTCGGTGACGGCGCGCGTGCGGCTCGAATATTGGATGTCCTTCTGCCGGCTCGACACCTCCATCAGGTCCTGGGGAACGCGGCCCCTGGCCGACCAGAGATCGATCTGGAATGTCAGCGTGTCACATGGCTCGCCAGACAACACGCGGGAAAGCGGCGTATTCCAAACCACGCCGCCGTCCCAATAGTGCTCGCCTTCGATTTCAACGGCGGGGAATCCCGGCGGCAGCGCGCCGGAAGCCATGAAATGCTTCGGTCCCAGCCGGCGTTCGGCGGTGTCGAAATAGGTCAAATTGCCGGTGCGGACGTTGACCGCGCCGACGCTGACGCGCACTTCGCCCGAATTCAACCGGTCGAAGTCGACGAGCCGCTCCAGCGTCTGATGCAAAGGCGCCGTGTCGTAGAAGCTGGTCGCGGCATCGCCCGTGAAGAGCGACCAGAGCGGCGACGGAAAGCGCGGCTTGAAGAATCCGGGCTGACCCTGGACCAGGGCCCTCGTCGCCGCCATCCTGTTGCGCACCGAGTTGATGTCGAAGGCAAAGGGCAAGGCATTGGCCAGCCCCTCGCCGGCGGGCCACTCGATCGAAAAGGCACAGATCGTCTCCCAGAACTCGCGCAACCGCTGCACGCGCTCGGCTTCGGGCGAGCCGGCGATGATCGCGGCGTTGAGCGCGCCGATCGAGATGCCGGCCAGCCAGTTCGGCCGGATGCCGGCCTCGTGCAGGCCCTCATAGACGCCGGCCTGGTAGGCGCCAAGCGCGCCACCGCCTTGCAGCACCAGAGCGACGACATCGTACGGCAGCGGCCTGGTTTGCTGCGGCACCGGACTTGATTGTTCTCGCATCACGTTCAGCATTGCCAAAACTCCCTGCATTTGGCCGACCGATCAGCCGGCATTCGCTTCGATCAGAATTTCGGACCCGGTCCCGCGTCGACGTAACGTCGCGCCAGGTGCGAGATAGTCGTGGATCACGGTGCCAAGCCCGAGCGTGAGGTCGGCGACAACGTGCTTGGCGGACAGCACCTGAAGCACCGGCAGCTCGGCGACGGGAGCCAGGGCATGCGAGCAGAGGTCGAGCGCCGCCGGCCCGGTCCATGCGCCCTTTACGGTGATGTCTTCGAGGTGGAAGCGCACGAGCTCGCAAATACGCGCCGTGCCGTCGACATGCGGAATGATCTTGAGCAGGAAGTTGGGTGCGGCGAGTTTTCTGGCTTCGACTGATGTGTCGAGCGCGCGGTGCTTGTAGCCCATGGTGCCGGTCGCGATGCGGACCGAGCCGTAGTTCAGCGTGCCGACCAGCGTGTCGGTCTCGACCGCAAGCTTCGGCTGCGCCAGCTTCTTGGGAAAGCCCCACAGTTCGCGCCCACCAGCAATCGGCGGATGATCATTGAGGAACATCTGATGCACGAAGCTGCCGGCCTCGCCCCGGTAGGACACCGGGATGACCTGACCGCTTTCGGTGTAGTCGCCGAAGCCGGTCGAGTCAGGCATGCGGATGAACTCGTAATTCACCACCGGCTCGGTCAGTTCGAGCGGTTCCGGCACGACCCGGCGCAGCGCCTCGGGATCGGTCCGGTAGCGGATGATGAAGTACTCGCGGTTGATGAACCGGTAGGGGCCGGGTGGAAAGGCCGAGTTCGTTAGCGGCATGGCGAACGCGGTCGCGCGCACGGTTTCGTGTTTCATCGAGGTCGAGCTCCAAAGGGATTTGGGTGTGCGGGCCGCGCTCCGGCGCTGGTAACGCGGCCCGTATCGGATGAAGCGCTGACGACGCGCCTCGTTCGGACCGTGCGGTCAGTAGTCCCAGAAGACCGGCACCCAACGAAAGGCGTCGCCGTTGGCCGCCACATGGCCGACGGACGGGAACGGCAGGTGAGTGGCCACCAGCAACCCGCCGGTTTCAGCCAGCTCCCGCAAAAGACGGATACGAACGCGGGCCGACTCCTCGGGGTCGTGTTCGAAGCCGTTGTACCACTCGGGGTGCTCGAACCCGACCGCGAACACCAGGTCTCCGGCGAACGTCAGCCGGTCGCCGCCGGATGCCACGCGGACCACGCTGTGCCCGGGGGTGTGACCGCCGGTGCGAGTGACGACCACTCCCGGCGCCACCTCGTACTCCTCCTCGAAGGTGCGCAGCTGGCTGCGGTACTCTTTCACGAACCGCTTGGCGGTCGATCGAAGCGCGTCCGGGAA
Source organism: Bradyrhizobium sp. AUGA SZCCT0176 (assembly GCF_018130145.1). Lineage (GTDB taxonomy): Bacteria > Pseudomonadota > Alphaproteobacteria > Rhizobiales > Xanthobacteraceae > Bradyrhizobium. The sequence continues at coordinate 70,192 of NZ_JAFCMB010000016.1, forward strand.
TCCGGGCGGCATGGAGACGTGGGAGAAATCGGGCGCCTCCCAGAACTTGACCTCGGCGGCCGACACGTGGATCCGCAGGTCCGGACGCAGCCGGTCCTTGACCCCGTCGACGAGCAGCCCGCCAATGTGGTCCATGTGCATGTGGGTCAGCACCACGTCGGTCACGGACGCAAGATCGATGCCGGCGGCCTCCAGTCGCTTGATCAGCTGCCCGGCCCGCGGCAAGTGCAAGTCCGGGTCGAGCCCAAGCCCAGCGTCGACAAGGATGGTCCGGTCGCCGCTACGCACCACGACCACGTTCAGCGCCCAATCGTAAGCGTCCGGCGGCAGGAACATGTCCTTTAGCCAGGTTGCCCGGACCGCTGGCTCGATGTTGTGCGCCAGCATCGCGGTTGGGAGCGGCAGCACGCCGTCGCTGACCACCAGCACCTCGATGTCACCGACCTGCACCGCGTAGCGCGACGGAACCAACTCGTTGGGGCCCGGTGCACCGGGGTGTGAGGTGTTGGCCAAGCTTGTGTCTAAATTCATGTTTGTCTCCCGTTTCATGGTGAAGGCTACTGGCTGGTCTTGGTTGAGCGGGCCGCGCAGCCAGCGCAGAGCGCGGCCCGTTTCGCGTGAAGGGTCTAGAAGAACCCACTCACATCAGTCACACGCTCCGGATCGGCCGAGGCCAGCGCGGCAGCACGCTCGGCCTTCGGCGGATAGATCCAGACGGTGTTGATTTCCTGCTTGGTCTTCTTGCCGACGTCGCCGACCATCCCGATCTTGCGCTCCCAACCGATCGTGAACAGGGCGCCGGCCTCTCCGAGGTCGAGACAGGTGACGTATCCCTTCTGGTGATAGGGCTTGGTCGGAACGCCGAGCAGTTCCGCGGCGGCATTGTTGCCGGCAAAGGCCCCCATTCGCGTGGCGTGCTGGCACGACATCAGCGCGTAATTGCCGACATCGTCGCTGGCTGCCCTGGCGGCATCGCCGGTGGCGAAGACACCGGGCACCGACGGTACGCGCAAGTCACGGTCGACCAGCAGCCGGCCGAAATTGTCGCGCTCGGCCGGGATCTGCTGGGTCAACGGGGCGGCGCGAATGCCGGCCGCCCAGATCACGGTCTCGGCTTCGATGTGTTCGCCATTGGAAAGCGTGACGCCGGATTTGTCCAGCGAGGCGACGCCGGCGCCCAGCCGGGTCTCCACGCCGACCTTGCGCAGCGCGTCCTCAATGACGGGGCGCGGACCTGCGCCCATATCCGGAGCGATCGCGCTGTTCCGATCAACGATGATGACGCGCGTCTTGGTATCCTTGCCGAGAATTGCACGAAGCCGTGTGGGAATCTCCGTCGCCGCCTCGATGCCGGTGAAACCGCCGCCGGCAACGACGACCGTGTTGCGTCCGTTCTTTGCCGGCCGATCCGCCAGGCCGTGCAGATGCCGGTCCAGGGCGATCGCATCGTCGAGCTGGTCGACACTGAAGCCGTGTTCGGCAAGGCCGGGAATATTCGGACGGAACAGCCGGCTGCCGGTGGCCACGACCAGCCGATCGTAGGAGAGGCTCTTCTTCGCGCCCTTGGCGGCGACGATGTTCACCGTCCTGGCCTTGGTGTCGATGGTCTCGGCGCTGCCTTGCACGTAGACAACGTCGACCGCTTTGAGCACGTCAAGCAGCGGCGCGGTCAGCGTTTCGGGTTTCGGTTCGTAAAGCCGAGGGCGAACCACCAGGGTCGGCTCTGGTGCAACCAGCGCGATCTCGAGCTGTTCGGGGGAAACGCCCTGGATGTCGCGCAGGCGGGCGGCGGAAAGTGCAGCGTACATGCCGGCGAAGCCGGCGCCGATGATGAGGATTCTCATATGGTTGTCTCCTGTGGTTTGATCTTCTCGAAATTCCGCGCGTCACTGCACGGCTCCCCCGTTGGCGGGAGACCTTTGCGATCGATGACGACGCGAAGACGTGAAACGAAGGTGCCAGGCGCTATGGAGGCGAGCAGTCCAGCATTAACGGCATCGGCCGTTCACATACTTCGCGGCAGCTTCTGGAACTGCGTGTCGAGCTGCGTTGAAAGACGATCGAGTGAACGGGATTCGGTGACCAGCTCTTGAAGATCTGGGCACCGTCGTTGATCACGATGGAGCTCATCGGATTTTTACCTAGGGTAGCTTGCGCCGGATTTTCCGCCTCCTCACCCGTCGGTGAGGTGAAGCGCACCGTCAACGAAAGGCCGTACATGAGGGCGCTCGCGACCACCCTTCGTCGTGACGTGATCGCATTTGGGCCGACGAAGTTCTTCCAGGCCATTGGTTATCTCCCTAGTTCTCGGCGTGACCATCGCATGGTCTTTGTCTAGCGGACCAAACCTGTGACTGCCCCAGAGGGATTGACGTAGCTGTAGAGAGATTGCTGTTAACGCGTGCGCCTCCGCCAATCGCTCGGGGTCTCGCCGGTCAGCTTCCTGAATGCCGCGGCGAAGGCGTTTTGGGAGGCGTAGCCAAGCGTCGCTGCGATCGAGACGACCGACGCGTCGGTGTCGCGCAGCATGTTCATGGCCTGCTCGAGACGGTGCTGGCGCAGCCATGCGTGAGGGGAAAGCCCGGTGCTTTCCTTGAAGGCACGGCAGAAATGGAAGCGCGACAGGCCGGCATCCGAAGCCAGCGCCGCAAGAGATACGTCCGCATCGCTGTCCGAGCGCAGGCGTTCGATGGCGCGGCGCAATGCCGTGGGCGCGAGGCCGCCTATGGTCGGCTGCAACGCGATTGGCGAGCCAATGTGCGCAGCCAAGAGGTGAGTGGCCAGGAGGTCTGTCAGCTGATGTCTGAGCAGGGCATCCAGTGCGGCACTGCCTCCAATCATATCCGCCGCGCTCAAGAGCAATCGGGACGCGGTGAGGTCGGGATGTCCCGTCCTTTCCAGGAGATCGCCGGGAGCGGCCATATCGGCTTCGCCGGCGACGCGTTGCAGCGTTGTGGGCGGAAGATAAAGCTGAACGACATTGACGGGGCCGGGAATATCCCATCGGGCGCTTGAGCCGGCGGGAATGATCGTCACAACCCCGGAACGCGCCGTTCCGATCGCAACTGATCTTCCCGAGCGTCGCTCTAGCTGTTGCAGGCCGGTCGGGTAAGTCATGATGACGTGATCAGCCATGGGCTCGACGACGTCATGCAGCGCATTGTGCTTCCAATGCGCGATCGCTCCACTGGACGGATCGGAAGCCAGGCGCAGCGGAGCGGTCTTGAGCACGCGCGCCATCTCCACACCGGCAGGACGCCGGTCGGCATTCGGCAAATCGCGCTGGTGCGCCTTGGAAGCGTCTGGCTGATTCTTCTGCGAAAAATCGCGCGAAATTGGCTTGCAGCTCATGACTTGTCCTCGCCATTGAGGGCGGTCTGTTACCCGCAGAGCGTTCGCTGTTATCGCGTACGCCGTCTCCACTCGCCCGGTGTTTCGTTGGTCAGCTTCCGGAATGCGGCGGCGAACGCGGTCTGGGAGGAATAACCAAGCGCGGCTGCGATCGAGACGACGGATTCGTCAGTGTCGCGCAGCATGTTCATGGCCTGCTCGAGCCGGTGCTGGCGCAACCAGGCATGGGGTGAAAGCCCGGTGCTTTCCTTGAAGGAACGGCAGAAGTGGAAGCGCGACAGCCCGGCATCCGAAGCCAGCGCCGCGAGCGAGACGTCCGCGTCGCTGTCCGAGCGCAGGCGTTCGATGGCGCGGCGCAGCACCGACGGCGACAGCCCACCCAGGGTCGGCTGGAACGTGGTTGGCGAGCCGGTGTGCGCAGCCAACAGGCGCGTGGCCAGCAGGTCCGTCAGCTGATGCCTGAACAGCGTATCCAGGGGCCCATTGCCCTGCATGGCATCGGCCGCGGTCAGGAGCAATCGGGATGTAATGGGGTCCGGATGCCCCGTTCGCTCCAGCAGATCGGTTGGTGCGGCGATGTCGGCTTCGCGGGCAACGCGATCGAGCATTGTGTGCGGAAGATAGAGCTGAACGACATCAACGGGCTTCGGAATATCCCATCGGGAGCTCGATCCTTCCGGGATGATGATCACAACCCCGGGACGAAACGTTCCAATCGCAACCGAGCTTCCTGTCCGGCGCTCCACGCGCTGCATCGTGCCGTTGTAGGCCATGATGACGTGATGGGTCATCGGCTCGACGACGTCGTGCAATGGTTCATGCTTCCAGTGGGCGATCCCGGCACCGGAGGAATCCAGAGCCATGTGAAAGGGCGTGGTCCCAAGCACGCGCGCCATCTCCGCATCGGCAGCACGCCCATCGGCATTCGGCAAGTCGCTCCGGCGCGCTTCAGACGCGGCCGGCAGATCATCCGAAGGTTCGCGCAAGATCGGCTTGCTCATGGTCTCATGCTCGCGTTGGCCATAGTCTCTTATGGGCTTAGATGATGATGGCAAACGCCGCGTGACGGTATCCTGCGGCGAGTCTGATCCCGCTGGCCCGGCGGATAGATCAACCTGTACCTTGGGATAGGGTTGGCGGGACGTGTGTCAAGCCGCAGACAATCGCGTCATGCGGTCGCCGTGCGCGCCAATGCTGAGGTTGGGAGGCGCAATTCGTGGTCAGTCCTCGCAATCCGAATTGATGGGAATTGTGAACTGAAACGCCGCACCTCTTGGGACGTTTGCTGCCGCCCACAATCGTCCTCCGTGATCCTCGACGATCGAACGGCAGACGGAAAGTCCCATCCCGAGGCCGCTCGACTTCGTGGTATAAAATGCTTCGAAGGCTCGCTCGATCGCCCCCTCCGACAGCCCCGGGCCAGAGTCTCGCACCGCAACGAGAATAGCATCAGCTTCAACCCGGGTGCTGATCAGCAACTCCCGAGGCTCGTCGCTTATCTGGCTCATCGCCTCGACTGCGTTTACGATCAAGTTCAGCATCACCTGTTGAATCTGGACCCGACTGCCCTGAATGACAGGTAAACCCTCCGCAAACTGAGTCCGCAATTGAACGCTGTTTTTCGACACTTCACCGCGCGTCAATCCGATAACTTCCGAAATCGTTTCATTGATCTCCAGGCTGTCCTTTCGCGTCGGCTCCTTCCTGACCAATGCGTGCGTCCGGTCGACAACTTCAGTGACACGCATGCCGTTCAGCACGGCTCGGTCTATTGCCTTCTTCGCCCTCTCGACATCCGGCTGCTCGCGAGCGAGGAAGCGCTGAGCGGTTTGGGTATTCAGGAGCGCGGCCGTGATCGGCTGCTTGACCTCATGCGTAATGGACGCCGTAAGCTGCCCCAAAGTTGCCAGCCGATTGGCGTGGGCCAATTCCGTCTGCATGCTGCGGAATCGCCGCTCACTCTCACGCGCTTCCACTTCTGCCCGTCTGCGCTCGGTCAGATCGAGCACAAACGCGACACCCTGGCTGTCTGTCGCTTCAAGGGTCGCGATGCCGATCAACACTGGAATACGGCTGCCATCCTTCCGGATATACTCCTTTTCAAAAGGCTGCACGGCTCCCTTGTTTTTTACCTCGGACATCATCAACGCATCGCGATCACGCCATTCGGGAGGCGTCATGTCCGCCCAGCTCACGCGGCCGGACAGGAGATCGTGCTGATCATACCCAACGATGCGCAAATACTCGCTATTGGCATCAAGAATCCGCCCCTCGTCATTCCAGATGACGATGCCGATGATGTTGGCATCGACGAGGCGGCGAATTTTTGCTTCACGTTGTTCAATCTCCCGCTGCGTGGTTGCAATGGATCTCAAGTCCGCCTGCAGCACGTCGCGCCACTGCAACAGCAGTCTGAGATAGAGATCGCTGTATCCGTTGCTCTTCCTGTCAAGAACACAAATCGTTCCAAAGATCTCGCCATCGGGCCAACTGATCGGCACGCCGAGGTATGAGATCATTCCCAGTTTGATGTCGGGGTTCGATTTCCACGCCTCGTCCTGCAGAGCGTCCGGGACGATCAACGGTCGGCGGGTGTTCATTACAGTCTCACAATAGAGCCCTGTATTGAGACACGCGGCCTCGTTCGGTTCGTAAGGATTTTCCTTGGACTCGCTGGAAACGAGGACTTTGATGTTTGGCGGCTCTACCCTCATGATCAAGGCGGAGGGGACATTCACAATATCGGCCAGAAGATCTGCGATCTCCTGCCATTTTCGCATGATGTCCGCGGGTACCTGCATATTGTGGAGCATGTCAGTCCACCTCGACACGCATGTCCGTTGCGCGCAAATCCTCCGGACGTGATCCCACGTCAGATGCGAAATCGGATAACGCCATCCCGGACGGGAGTGTGAAGGATTGTTCGCGGCCGCCCGGGGCGGCTTTGTGGACAGGACTAGCCATCGGAAGGCCTCTGCCCATCGCAGTCAGGGCCACAGCCGGCGTGCCTCAGGGCGGACTGCAGGTAACGAAAGAGGACGTCGCTGCTTACCGGCTTGGTCAGGTATGCATAGGCCCCACCTCTCATGGCGCGAGATCGGGTCGCCGGATTGGTGTCAGCCGTGACGATAATGACCGGCATCGCGGAACGGAGACTCCGCAAATGCCGCAGCAGGTCAAGCCCGCTATGGCCCGGCATGCTCACGTCGGTAATCAGGCAAGCGAACCGGTCAGGGACATATTCCGCCATGAAGGCCTCCGCTCGATCGAAAGTGCGACACGATAGATCCAGCACCATAAGGAGGTCGGAAAGGGCCTCCCGAACAGCTTCGTCGTCATCTACGATCGCGACCAGGGGCGCTTTGGACAAGCCGATAACCTTCGCTAGCGTGGCCGGCTGACCACACCCACGTCTCGCCCATTGCTGGCCGGGTCGTAACCATCCTTTGGTCTAGGGTGATTTTTGCTCCCGGATATCCGCAGGCAGCAGTTCCCAAATGCGAATGAGCTGCCCGACGGACGCGGCCTGCATCTTCTTCGTCACGTTGCCACGGTGGAGCTTGACGGTGATCTCGCTGATGCCGAGATCGAACGCGATCTGTTTGTTGAGGCGGCCCCTTGCCACTTCACGCATGACCTCGCGTTCGCGCGGCGTCAACTTCGCGTAGCGGTCGACGTGCAGCTTGACGTGCCGGGCGGCGGTCCGTAGCGAAACGTCCTTCTCGATTCCGGCTGTGACGGCGTCGAGCAGCGTCTGGTCCCGGACGGGCTTTGTAAGGAAGTCAATGGCTCCCGCCTTCATCGCCTGCACGGTCATCGCGATGTCGCCATGACCGGTGAGGAAAATGATCGGTCTCGTATGACCGTTCAAGGCGAGATGATGTTGAAGATCGAGGCCGCTTGCGCCGGGCATCCGAACATCGAGGATCAGGCAGCCCGGCCGCTCCGGAAGATCGGCCTGCAACAGTTCCTGTGTCGATCCGAAGCAACATGCGTCGATTCCTACCGACAGCAGAAGTTCTCGAATTGCGAACCGGACGTCCTCGTCATCGTCCACGATCAGGACGAGTGGGCGATCCATATTGTCGGCAGCCATGCTCATGGGTAATTGGGGCAAGGTTGGTAGGGCGGATGAGCGAGCAAGTGCGGTGGTGGCAAGCATTGCTTAGTCTCCTAATCGCTACTGCCCCGTTGCCTGTCGCGGTCGTTCAACTTGAGTCGATCGTTCGGGGCGTGTTCTAAACTCCGTACAAGTACGGCGTCTTTCCTAAAGCCGCCGTCCTTTGTCGGAACCTGCTCCAAGCGCGCAATCGTGATACTAAGGGCTGAGACGCCGCGGACGCGTGCCCCGGTGATCAAGCAGGAAAATCATTGAATTTGCTCCGAAAATCGCCTTCCCGCGATCGTGCCGGTTGATGTCGCAACAGCTTCGCGTGTTACGAGCAAGCCTAGACGATCGCTCGCTGATATCAGATAATCCGGCGCGACCTCGCGATACGATGATGACCTGCCTGGTCCAATTCCGCGCATGAGACCGAACCAGATGATACAGACGGGCGCCTTCGGGCAGAGGCTCGGGCAAATCCTGCATTTGAAGGATGCGCCGCCGTCGCTGATGACGCGGTCACTGCGCGGTGTGCAGCTCGCATTCACTGAAACCCGAAATGACAACCCCGTGCCGGGTCTTTCCGGTTCGTTCGCGCTGGAGGATGCTTTTCTCGTCAGCCTGAAACTTCACGATTTCCCGGACTGCGAACTCTGGGAGAATGGCAAATGCGTGATGAAGGCGGATGTTCCGGCGGGGACGACATATCTGTACGATCTCAAGCGCGATCCCCGCTATGTGATCGACAAGCCATTCCACTCCCTGTTTTTCTACCTGCCGCGCTCCGCGCTCGACAGCCTCACCGAACAGTCCCGCACGCCTCGCGTCGGTGAACTCGCCTGTGATCTTGGTGTCGCCCATGATGACGCGGTCATCCGTCACATTGGCGCCTCGCTGCAGGAAGGCTTGCGCCGGCCGGGCGAGACCAATCAGCTTTTCGTCGATCACATGATGCTCGCCCTCACCGCACACGTCGCGCAGGCGTATGGCGGACTGCGTCCCGACGCCAAGCCGACCCGCGGCGGTCTGGCGCCGTGGCAGGCGAGGCGCGCCTGTGAAAGAATCGAGTCCGATCTGGGCGGGAAAATTTCATTGCAACAAATCGCGGCCGAGTTTGATCTGTCGGTCAGCCATTTTTCACGGGCTTTTCGCAGCTCCACCGGCTTGCCGCCGCACCAATGGCTGCTTCGCCAACGGGTGAAGGCGGCCAAGCAGTTGATGACCGTCCCCGACCTGTCGCTGTCCGAGATTGCGATATCGGCCGGGTTCGCCAATCAGAGCCACTTTACGCGGGTGTTTTCGGCCGCGGTCGGCGTCAGCCCGGGAGCGTGGCGCCGCGAAGCGCAAGATGCCCCGGAAAGCGAGAACTGATCCAGGCCAATGTCGGGCGTAGCGGATCAGCGACGCTTCCCCAGTGAGATGACGTAGGCGGCGCGGCGCGCCGCAAAGATCTCGTCGGGCGGATGAGCGATGCCTTCGGCGAGAGTTGCCGGACTGAAGATGGAGGCGTCGCACGCCTCGTCCGCTTCAACACCGGTGATGACGATCGTGCCCAGCCGCACCGTTTCGCGGGCATCCTCATCCGGCCATCGGATGGTCACGTCCATGACGGGATCGTCGGGGCGGTCGAGCAGCGCCATCACATTGAGCCGGACATCGCCTTTGGCGATCCGGTTCTTGAGGTCGTCGTAAAGGAAATCGGCAGACTTCGCCCTCGCCTGATCCCCGGTCAGCGTTACGTCTCCGCCGACTGGCGCGACCTTGAACTTGATAAACCGCGTCTCGCCTTTCGAACTCGTCGCGGGAAAGGCGTGCACGCCCCAATAGGTCGTGCCGGCAAAACTCCCGGGCAGCGGAAGCGCGGCGATGTAGTTGGCCTGATGCAGCGTTTCGGGATTGGCGGCGGAGAATGCCTTGACTTTCTTCATGTTCGGCTTGCCGCTGGGTCCCGGCATGCGCACCTTGAGGTAAGCCAGCATCTGGTCGAGCGTCCTCGCAAAATGCACCGGAGCGCTTTGCAGGAGCATGTGCGAACGATGATCTTCGCCGCCGAGCCTGAAGCTGAAGCCGCGCAGCCCGCGGTTGTCGGTATCCGCTGCTTTGGGATCGCCGCCGCTCACCGAGAAGCGCGCCAGCACGCGTGATGGCTTTGTGAAGCTTTGCGATCTCGTTATTTCCGGCGCCCGGTCCGACGGAATATAGGTGCCGCGAACGCATCGGCCCTCGGCAAAGCTCGCGCGCGCCTTTGGCGGATGACCGGCTAGCGCGTCCAGGGCGTCGACGATGGACGCGGGTGTGGCCGCGCCGGCTGGGAACTGGACCACGGCGGGACCTTGGGTTTGAGCACACGGAGCGCATTTTAGGCGCTGTGCAAATCGGGCGTCTTTCCTAAAGCGACCATGTATTGTCCGATCCTGCGCCCCATCCCCACTGCACGGGCTCATTCACCCTAGACCAGGGGACTAGAACCACGCACCCCTCGTAGGGTAGCGCAAACGACTCCATGCAACGCATCCTCAGTGCCATCGCGTCAAGAAAATGGAGAGGACGATGCAGGTAAGCGAGCGGCGGCAAGCAGCGGAGAAGCCTGTTTCATTGCCGGATCGGTGTCGGGATAAAGTCCTTTCGCGCGGCTCCCTGCCGACTTCTCCGGCCGCGATCCTGCCTGACTTTATCGGCAAGAACCATAAGTGCCTGGCCGGGCAGTCCGATGCGATCAACGATGGCAAGCTGGCCTATGCCAGCTGCCATGCGACGGAGGCGGAGGAAAGCATCTCCGACGAGATACTTCTCAAGAGCGTTGCGGAGGGCGACAAGACCGCGATGCACATCATGTTCGCCCGTCATCGCGCCAGAGTTCTTCACTTCATCCAGCGCACGGTCCGTAATCCGGGCATTGCCGAGGATCTCGTCAGCCAGGTATTCCTCGATGTCTGGCGTTCCGCGAACAGGTTCGAATATCGCGCGCGGGTTTCCACATGGCTGCTCTCGATTGCCCGTTTCAAGGCGATCAACTCGCTGCGAGAGCGCATTCACGAGAGCATCGATCAGGATGATGTGCACGGAATCGCAGATGCCGGTGACACGCCGGAAATCGCGCTTGATCGAAAGGAAACCAACGGCATTTTGCGCGCGTGCATCGCCCAGCTGTCTCCAGCCCATCGCGAAATCATCGACATGGTCTACGATCGCGAGAATTCGCCCGCTGAAGTGAGCGAAATGCTCGATATTCCTCTTGCCACCGTGAAGAGCCGAATGTTTTACGCGCGCAAGCAACTTGCGAGCATGCTCGTGAATGCCGGCTTCGAGGTCCCAACGTCAACAAGGCGGGGAAAGCAAAGTCATCTCGCGGCTTGCATCTAAAGAGCGGGCACAGCTATCGGCAATTGATGGGCCTTCCGCGGCCGGCCCCCTTGCGACACGTTAAGGGAGGCAGGTTCGAGCGGCGAACATGACGCGGCGCCGCAGCAATTGCGGCCGGGAACGCTGCTATCGCGATCAACCACTCGGCAAAGCCGTTGACATTCCAGCGCATTGTCAAAATACTCGGCCATAACAAAGAAAAATCGATGGGAGGACACGATGCCCACTTCACGCAGAACACTGCTGAAGACTTCTGCGGCTGCGGCCGCTGCATTCAGCTTCGATTGGACACGTGCCCAGGCGCAAGCCGAAACGGTACGCATCGGCCTGATCTACGACTTGACCGGCCCCTTTGCAGCCGGCGGATCGGTTGCCTCCTCGATCGGCGCGCAGATCGCCATCGATCTCGTCAACGAAAAGGGCGGCATCGGCGGCAAGTACAAGGTCGCCGCCGTCGCCGCCGATTCCCAGAGCAAGCCCGAGGTCGCGATCAACGAGGCGGTGCGCCTGATCGACCAGGAGAAGATCGACATCATCAACGGCGTCTATGCGAGCTCGCATGCGGTGCCGCTCGCGGCCAAGGTCGAGCAGCAGAAAAAGATCCTCTGGATCACGACCGCGGTCTCGACCGCCGTGTTCAAGGACAAGAACCTGCAATACGTCTTCCGCGCCCAGATTCATTCCGATCAGTACGGCCAGGCCTTCGCCGGCTTCATCGCCGAGCATGCGAAAGCAAAGCTCGGGATGGAGCCCAAGGACGTCAAGGTCGCGCTGATCCACGAGGACGGACCCTATGGCGTCGGCGTCGCCGCCGCCGACGAGGCCTATTCCAAGGAAGCCGGCCTTCAGGTCGTGCTCCGCGAGGGTTATTCGGCGTCCGCGCCCGACCTCTCGGTGCTGGTGACCAAGCTCAAGCGTGCCAGGCCCGACGTAATCTCCCACGCGGGATACAACCCTGATATCACCCTGTTCCTGCGCCAGGCGCGCGAGAACGGCCTCAAGTTCAAGATGCTGTTCGGCGCCGGCGCGGGCTACAGCCAGCTCGACAAGCTGCGCGCCACCTTCGCCGCGGACATCGACAATTTCTGCAACATCGATCCGGTGCCTGCGCAACTGCTCGATCCGACCAAACTGGCGCCCGGCATCGGCGATCTCACCAAGACAATGATCACACGCTACAAGGAGAAGACCAACGCGACCGACGTGCCGCCGCACTGCTCGATGGGCTTCAACCAGACCTGGATCCTGCTCAACAGCGTGCTGCCCGTCGCCAAGGACAAATACGGCGGCTTCAATCCCGATGCCATTCGCAAGGCCGCGCTCGACGTCGACATCCCGCCGGGCGGCACGATCCAGGGCTACGGCGTCAAATTCTTTCCGCCGGGCACGCCGCTCGCCGGTCAGAACGAGCGTTCGACCCCGGTCGTGATGCAGAATGCCGGTGAGCACATCTCGGTGGTTTGGCCTACCAATATCAGGACGCAGGACCCGGTGTTTCCGCTGCCGAAATCGTCGGTCTACGCGGCGTAGCGTATTTGATCGTTCGGTGGCTTCGTCAAGGGCGCTCGGCGCGGGGTTGCTCGCCCGGGCCGTGCTCGCGAGCGATGAAATCCTCGAGCCATAGCGATTCATTGCCCTCGACGGGAACGCGCGTCGACTGCAAGGGTCTCGTCCAGTTGCACGCTTGTGGGTGATAAAAAACCTCTCGACCACCCTTCGCCAGGATCGCGAAAAAAACATAGCGCTGCCCAGCTTGAAAGAAGAACTCGCAGTCCAGCGTTGCGTAGACGTCCATTAATTTGATGGTGCGAGCGAGCCGTTCACCGCCTTTCCACGCGCGCTCGACCTCGATGAGCCATGCGTGCTGGTCCGCGCGGACAACCTTGCCGGCAAACACGTATTGGGCGCGGTCAAAGCCGGCTTCGGGAGAGACGGGATCGCAGGAACATGCATATGCAGCGCCCGCGCCCCACATCCAAGAGCTAGCCAGGACAAGCAGCCTCGTCAGATTCGTCATCGGAACCTCCAGGCAGCCCGCAGGAAGCGGGGCGTGGGAGATCATCAACTCACAGCGTCACTCTCCGGCCCTCTTCGGCGGCCCAATAGCCGGCGTAGTTGACCTTGATCGTCTCAAAGGCCAGCGCGAGATCTGAGAGTGGCTGCCTCCCCGTCGCAACGCATTCCATGAAATCCTGGATTTCCTGCAAGTAGCCGCGCGTCCATTCTTCCTCAAGGCAGACATATTGCCAGCCGGTCTTGCGATCGACCTTTTCGGTGATGTAGACGCTCGCGAGTTTTTCCTCTGATGTCTGGTAGCTCATCATGTGCGTGTTCGGCGTGATGTTGGCGAACAGCGCGCCGCCGCTGGTATAGGTTTCGATCAAATTGCGCACGCCGCCCGCGATCATGTCGCCGGAAAATATCGTCGCCTTGGTGCCGTCGGAGAAGGTGGCGGTGAGCGTACCCCAGTCTTCGACGTCGACCGGATTGGACTTGATGACGCCGCGTTCGCCCGGTCGCAGGCACGCCGCAACGTTGCCGACGTCGCAGCTGACGCTGGCGACGCTGATCGTCTCACCCCGTGCTTTCGCCTCGACCTGCTTGAGATAAAGCACCGCCGAAAGCGGGTGGCACCCCATCCGGATCAGCGAACCGCCGCCGGTCATCGCCCATTGCGCGGCATGCGCCGCATGCGAGCCGCTGTGGCTCTCCTCACCCTTCATGAACAGGATCTTGTCCCCTGTGGCGCGGAGGATCTCCACAGTCTTGGTCACCGCCGGCGCATAGATCCAATCCTCCGCATACATGAACAGCTTGCCGGTCTTCTCGATCGCCGCGCGCGTGCGCTCCATTTCCTCCAGCACGCGCTTGTACATCAACGCTTTCGGCACATGCTTGCCGATGGGCGCCCTGTCGCCGTCCTGCCCGAAATAGCCCGCGAACGGCTTTTCGCAGACGACATGTTTGCCGGCCTGCATCGCCTCGACGATCATCGAGGCGTGCAGATTGGGCGGCGTGCAGATGTCGATGACATCGAGCTCGCCATCGGCGATCAAATCGCGAAAACTGCGATACGCCGTCGGGATCTGGTGCCGGCGGGCGAACTCAAGGACATGATCGCCCCTCGCCGCGACGGCCCGGACCTCGACATCCAGGCCGTAGACGCGCTTGTACGCATACATATGCAGCTCGGACACAAAGCCGCAGCCGGCCAGACCGACCCTGATCTTTGCCATGATACCTCCAGGAGTCTTGTCTAGCCGGCAGTAATTCGGCCCGCTAGCCCCCCTTCGACGTTGGCGGTTCGTAAGGGCAGACCATAGTGAATTTGAGGGTGGGCTCTCCGCCCATGGTAGTCCATTCTATCTTGAGGTCGTGGGCGGCTGGATCTTTAGCGCCAGCCTCTTTCACCTCGACCGCGATAACGATTTGGATCGGCGGTACCGAGTTAAAACACTTTCGAATCACGGCGTCGGCCAGATCGCACTTTGTAGCAGGCACCGCGGCATCGTCCGGCGAGAGCTGCAGCTTATTGGGTTGCGTCGCGAGACTGTCTCGGGCCGCCAGCATCGATTCCTGCCAAAGTTCGTAGGTCTTTCCGGGCCATTTATCCCGCGGCGTCAGGACGGGCTGATATTCACCCCACTTCATGGTCGCCAGGCTAATGCTTGCATGACCTTGCAGCGTCTTGACGCTCTCCTTCATGGCGCTGGTCGTGTAGTTTTTGTTCATAGCGTCAATAAATTTCGGGTTCTGATAGAACCCGGCAAAAAAGCTCTTCTCAGCCATTGTCACCTCCACTTTGTTTCACTGCCTCAAGAGGCCGTTTCACACCAGACGTAATTGACGATGCCTTCAAAGTTGATGAGCAGCCTTTAGTGTCGAACGGACTCGCCGTTCACCTTGACCAGTAACGCCTCCGCTTTCGCGACAAGAGGCTTATGCTCAAGCCGCTCGGCAATGGCGATACAGTTCCGCAAGCATTGGCTTGTTTGTTCCGGATCAGCCTCCGGCCGCATCGCGAACATCCTCCCTTCCGATAACCATGTTTCCGCTTCGAGACCTTCATACCCTTGCTGGCGAGCTCCAGCGCGAACCGATCTCACGTTTTCCAGCGCCTCCGCAGACGCGTTCTGTGCAAGCGCCAGGTAGTTGGGCGCCCGCAACATGACCGATGAATGACCGACCGCGTGCGCCTGGTCTCGTGCTTCCGTCAAAACGACTTTGGCCTCGTCGATCAGGCCGAGCTCCAGATTTGCTATTCCGCAAAGGCAAGCAAGAATTGGGACGTAGAGTTTTGTTTCGTGTTCCTTGGCCAGCTTCAACGCCTTCTCAAGCTCGACTTTTGCGCCCGCGAAATCACCGCGGTTGAGCAGGATCGAGCCCGAGCAATAACCAACCGACACGCGATCGATGGGTCGGCCGGTGCGATCTGCAATCGCGCGCGCATGCCCCTGAACGGTCTCTGCCTGGTCCCACTCCCCCAACATACTCAGCACGACAGCCCACATCATGTAGCAAAGTATCGCCAAACCTTGCGGGGTGTTGCCGAGCGGAGCCCTGGGATCGGGCCCCGTCAGTTGCTGGCACGCGCGTGCAAACATTTTCTCCGCTTCACGGCACCGGCCCGCGACAAAATAAGCCTGGCCCAAGCCAAACTCCGCGTAGCTCAGCCATCCACGATCGCCGAGTTGCTCGGCCTTGCCGACAGCCTCCTCCCCGGCCTCGATCGCTTCGACGGGCGCGCCATAAAAATTGAGCGCCGCTGCGCGCACCGCCATGGTCGCAACCTTGCGCGCATGGTCCCCGATCGCCGCTGCGCGCGCATCGGCCTCCTTCGCCAGACTCAGCCACTTGTCGACAACGCCAAAGGAAGAAAACGCCACGCGCGACTCAATCCGCAGATCGATGGCAAGCGTCTCGCGCTCGGCCGATAGCGGCGCCTTGTCGAGCGCATCGATCGCAATCCCGAAATATTGCGCGCCCTCGGCCAGCGCCGAACGATCAATACATTTCCTGGCTATGTTGCGGGCGAACAGCGCACTCTTCCGCCAGTCCTTTGCGCCTGTTGCGTGGTATAGAAGAACATCGGACTGGTCGTCCAGGCGACCCGACACTCCAGCCTCGATACTGGCGAGAATTCGCCGATGCAGTTTTTCACGCGCCGCTTCCAGCATGGATTCGTACGCTTCCTGGCGGATCAGTTCGTGCGGGAATTCGTAGACGTGGCTTGGCAACAAACTGACTTCGATCAGGAGTTCGGCGCGATCGAGCGCGGCCAGTTGAGACTGCAGCTGCTCGTCCGGCAGGCCCGTTACCTCCTGCAAGATGCGGGCGGTTGCCTGTGTTCCGACCGCAGCCGCTGTCCGAAGGAGAATCTTTTCATCCCAGCTCAAACGATCGATACGCGCGGCGATCATGCCCTGAATGGTCGCGGGCATGCCCAATCTATCCGGAGATATGTCAACGCTGGCGCTATCGTGGTGCCCGCCGAGAACGACCTGATCCGAAAGACCGCGACACACCTCTTCGATGAAAAGCGGCACGTTGCCGGTATGCCGGAGGATGCGGTCCTTCAAGTCCGTCACCGACGGGGAATGCCCAAGGATATCGTCCAGCATCTCGCGACCGGCGTCGTCGTCCAGCGGACGCAACCACAGACTGACGGAGCTTCGTCGGCTACGCAGCTCCGGCGTTCCGGTCGGCCTGCTGGTGGTCACGATCAGCAACGGATGACGGGCGGTCAGTGATTCCAGGGATTCAATTGGCGCCGCACTCGCACTATCGATCCAGTGCAAATCCTCGATCAGAAGCATGACCCGCGAGTCCTGGGTTATGCGCTCAATGACGGCACGGCTTGCCTCTGCAATTGCCCGACCACGTTGCCTGGGCTCAAGCTTGCTCCAATCCGGATCCGAAACCGGAAGGTCCAGCACGGCATCTATCGCCGCGTGCCAGATCGGCGGCAAACCGGCGAGCGGATCCTCGCCCGGAATCGGCTTGCCGGCCCGCAAATGTGGCGACAGCGCCGATTGCAGAACGTTCTTCAACACGGCAAAGGGCGAGGCTTGCAAAGGCGGGCTGCATTCGGCCTCGATCACGCGCCAGCCGGCCGCCCGCAACTCCTCCACAAACTCGTACACCAGACGCGATTTGCCGATGCCGGGATCGCCAAGCACGGAAACCATTTTCCCGTCTTTCGCGATTCCGTCGGCCACCGCTCTAAGAGACTTCATTTCAGAGTCTCTTCCGACGAAACGCCCGATGCTTCGAGCCTTGCGAACCTGCCAGGTTGAGAGCTGGTGAACCCCGACTACCCTGTACATCGGAATTGGGTTTGCGAAGCCCTTCAGATGCCTCGGCTCCATCGTCTCGAAGTCAATGAACCCTTCGGATAGCAGCCGGCACGCTTCCGAGGCCATAATCTGTCCCGATGGGGCGACAGCCTGCAGTCGTTCCGCCAAGTGCTGTGCTGATCCGCCGAATTCGTAGACGTGGGAGACGTCACTCGAAACGACATAGGCCAGGACGTAGGCGGAGTGCAGCCCCACGCGCACCTGGATGCTCGGGTCGCCAAGTTCTGCAACACGCCGGATCAGTTCGATCGCTGCGTGGCAGGCAAGGCGACTATGGTTATCGTCAGCGCTTGGGGCGCCAAACGCGGCCACCAATCCGTCCCCGAGCTCCTTGCTGACCGTGCCGCGAAATTGTCGAACCGCGGCTCGCATCGCTGACAGTGCGGGTTCGAGGCGGGAGACGGCATGTTCGGGATCGAGGTCCGCAACAATATTCGTCGAGCCGACAATATCCGCGCGCAGAATCGTTACGAATTTGAGTTCGGCCTTGGGTTCGGTAGAGGCCTGGACATCTTCGGCAACAGCACCGCCGCCGTTGATGGTTACGCGTAGCGAGTCTCCGCAATAAGCGCAGAAACTGCTTTCCGGCCGATTGGATTTACCGCAGCTGTCGCACCGCTTTTGCAGCGCCCGAGCCCCGCAGGCCGCGCAGTACTTGTCCCGCTCATCCATTGCCGATCGGCACGCATCACAAAACATAATCGCGTCCTGACGGGATCAGTCGATTATTCGAGTAATTTCTCGTATTTAGCCTTGTATTTAGCTGCCATTCGGAATGGTGACCCATTCCGCCCGCCTCTGCAAGGTTGTTATCCCCGATGAACCAGCGGATTAAGACGGCCTTTTGTCTGCCCCGCGTCTGGATGTGCCGATGGCCACTTTGCGGGGTCAAGCCTTAACCATGTAGGCTCATCGGAGCAGATCGGACGCCGGCAGCCCCCGAACTCTCGGGGTACCCGGCGCAGTCATACCGCCCGACGGAAAAAACCTGACGTTCGGTGGACGGACTCGACATTCATCGCGGATGAGATGGTCACCGCCTTGCTTCAACACCTGAACAGCAGTTGCGCGGCGATCTAGCAATAGACGTTGAGGCTCGACTTTGTTGGCTGCCATGCAACGCTGATAATGGCTTTCGACACCCACGGTCGGTGCAACCGATCAGTGAGGAGAAAGCCTACTCCCCCTTGAGGCCGCATCGCGGACCACCGCGCTCCACTTGCGCGTCTCGCCGTCGATGACTTTGCCGAACTCCGCGGCCGTGCCGCTGCGTGAGCTTCCAGCCCCCGGACCAGCAGCTTCTGTTTCACCTCGGGATCGGCAAGCGCGCGGCCAGCCTCTGCCTGTACCCAAAGGTCAGGCCCTCGGGCCGTGACTTGCCGTAAGCGTTCAGCTCCTGCAGGTCCTTTGAACGCCGCCTGCGCATTGGCGATCAGAAATATCGGCGCAACGACCTTTCAACTCACCGACCGGCCTCGCGCCGGCGGCGCCGCGCCCGTCGGCGGTCCCGGCCGCCGTCCCGCGGCGGGAATGGGCGATCCGCCATATCTGCGCCGGTGGCCGGCCAGCGCCACCAACGGTTGCGGCCGCGTCATTTTCGGATGATCCCCCGAACGTAGGGTCCCAAAGGTTGCATCCGCGTTCCATTGTGGCTTGTGGCCGGGCGCGCTTTAGTTCTAACCTTACAGCAAAAGCGCCATAGAGCGCGGACAGGCGAAAAGAACCAAACAAAACGAGATCTTTGGGAGGATCAATGAAACGCAGGACGCTTCTCGGCGGAACGATCACCGCCGCCGTGCTTGGCCTAACTTTTGGGCTCAACTCAGCCGCACTCGCTCAACAGCCCCCGATCAAGATCGGCATGTCGATGGCACAGACCGGCGGTCTGGCGGGCGGCGGCAAGGCCTCGCAGCTCGGGATCGAGATCTGGCGCGACGACGTCAACGCCAGGGGTGGCCTGCTCGGCCGCAAGGTCGAACTCATCGTTTATGACGACAAGTCGAGCGCTTCGGAAACGCCGGCGATCTATTCCAAGCTTCTGGACGTCGACAAGGTCGATATCCTGTTCGCGCCCTACGCGACCGTGCCCACCGCGCCGCTGATGCCGCTGGTCAAGCAGCGCGGCATGTTGCTGATGGGCAACTTCTCGTTCCAGGTGAACAGCAAGGTTGGCCACGACATGTGGTTCAACAATGCCCCATGGGGACCGGCCGACAGCTGGGCGGCGTCCTTCCTCGAACTCGGCCAGAAGGCCGGCGGCAAGACCATCGCGCTGCTCGCGGCCGACCAGGAATTCGCGCAGAACCTGGCGCTGACCGCACGCGACGTCGCCAAGAAGATGAACATGCAGATCGTGTTCGACCAGGCCTATCCGCCGAACACGGTGGAATTCTCCTCGATCCTGCGTGCGCTCAAGGCTGCCAAGCCCGACATCGTCTATGTCGCGTCCTATCCGCCGGATTCGGCCGGGATCCTGCGCGCCGTGAACGAAATCGGGATCGGCAACAACGTCAAGATCTTCGGCGGCGGCATGGTCGGCCTGCAGTTCGGCGCGGTGATGGAAAATCTCGGCTCCCTGCTCAATGGCGTCGTCAACTACAACACATGGCTGCCGGAACCGAGCATGCAGAACGAGGGGACCAAAGCGTTCTTCGAGACCTATACCAAGCGCGCCATCGAAGCCAAGGTCGATCCGCTCGGCTACTATCTGGCGCCGTTCGGCTACGCCAGCGGCCAGATGATCGAGCAGGCGATCAAGGCAGTGGGATCGCTCGACCAGAAGGCGCTCGCAAAGTATCTGCGCGAGAACGAGCACAAGACCATCGTCGGTCCGATCGCGTTCGCCGCCGACGGCGAGCGAAAGGAATCCGCAACGCTGCAGGCGCAGTTCCGTGGCGTCGTGGACAAGAATATGGACCAGTTCCGCAAGTCCGGCACCCAGGTGATCCTGTTCCCGGCGAAAATGAAATCCGGCGATCTCATCAGCCCGTTCGAGGCTGCCCGGAAATAACCATCGCGGCTGGAGTCCCGTTTCGATTAAATCGAAACGGGACTCTAGATTCCTTATTTTGACGCGTTTTCTTGACGCGAACCGGCATCCACTTCGCTGGAAAACGCTATGATCTCCGGACCATGGTGCGCTGACCCCGGTCGGCGCACCAGCGCCCCGAGCAATTTTGGTGGGAAAGGCAGCGCGTGCGCGAACCGGGAAGGCGGCGGCTCAGGAGCGGGTCAAGGGGGACCTTACGTGTTTTCATTTGAACTGCTGCTCGATGCAGTAGTGCTCGGGGTGCTGCTTGGCTGTTTCTACGCGGCGGTCAGCCTTGGGCTGTCAGTCGCGTTCGGCCTGCTCGACGTTCCCCACGTCGCGCACCCGGCCTTTCTGGTGCTGGCGTCCTACGCCGTCTATGTGCTCAACGAGTTCTATGGAATCGATCCGCTGCTGGCGGGACTGCTGATCACACCGTTCCTCTTCGTATTCGGTCTCGCCGCCTACCGCCTGTACTACGAGACGTTCGAGAAACGCGGCAGCGACGCCGGCGTGCGCGGCATCGCGTTCTTCTTCGGCATCGCCTTCATCATCGAAGTCCTGATCATCCTGCAATTCGGCGTCGACCAGCGCTCGGTCACCGCGCCCTATATCGGCAAGGCCTGGCGGATCGGCGATATGCGGATTCCCTACCGGCTGGTGGTCGCGTTCGCCGTCGCCGCTTTGCTGACGACCCTGCTGGCGCTTTATCTGTCGAAGACCTTCATGGGACGCGCGATCCGCGCGGTCGCCCAGGACCAGGAAGCGCTGCGGCTGATGGGCGCCAACCCGATCCGGATCAAGCAATGGGCGTTCGGCATCGCAACGGCCGTGCTCGGCATTGCCGGCGCCCTGCTCATCATCGTCGCCCCCGTCGACCCGACGCTCGACCGCGCCTACATCGGACGGACCTTCTGCGTCGTCGTCATGGCCGGGCTCGGCAGCATGACCGGCACGCTGGTCGCCGCCATCATCCTCGGCGTCGCCGAATCGATCGTGCTGACCCTGTTCGGCGCCTCCTGGGCGCCGGCCATTTCCTTCGCGATGCTGCTCGGCGTTCTCGCCGTGCGGCCGCAGGGGCTGTTCGGCAGGCGGTCATGAAGCGCAACGGTATCTTTTTCTGGATTGGCGCGGCGGTCTTTCTGATCGCCATTGCGCTGATGACAAAGCTCATCACCAACGAGTACCCCTTCTTCGCCGGCTATGTGATCCTGCAATTCATCGTGCTCGCGGTAGCCTGGAGCATCCTCGGTGGCCATGCCGGCTATGTGAATTTCGGCACCAGCGCGTTTTTCGGCATGGGCGTCTACACGGCGGTGTTCCTGTTCAAGGTGGCCGGCGCGCCGCTCCTGGTGCAGATCGTCGCCGCCGCCGGCGTCGGCGCGCTGATGGGCTTTGCATTGGGCCTATTGACCCTGCGCATGCAGGGCATCTTCTTCTCGATTGCGACGATCGCGCTGACCATCGTGATCGAGACCTCGATCACCAACTGGCGTTATGTCGGCGGCGCGGCCGGTATCCAGTTGCAACGACCGCCGGTGACGTGGCCGTTCTCCGGCTATGTGCAGATGCTGTTCTTTGTCCAGGCGGTGCTCGTGGTGCTGGCGGTTGTGGTTTCGCGCTACATCCAGAATTCGTGGATCGGCCGCGGCCTGCAGGCGCTGCGGGACGACGAACTCGCTGCGGAATGCACTGGTGTGCCGACCCTGCGGCTGAAAGTGCTGGCCTGCGTCGTCTCCGGCGCGCTGATGTGCGCAGCCGGCGCACCCGCCGCGATGTATCTGCAATATGCCGACCCCTCCTCCGCGTTCAACCTCAACTATTCGGTCTCGACGCTGGCGATGTCGCTGATCGGCGGCACCGCGCATTGGGCCGGCCCGATCGTCGGCGCCATCCTGCTGGGCACCACGCAGCAATTGCTGACCGTGACCATCTCGTCGGAAGTGAACGTGCTGGTGCTCGGCGTCATGCTGGTGCTGTTCGTGGTGGCCGCACCGGAGGGCTTGATCGGCCTGCTGCGCCGGGTTCGCGACAAGCGCAGGGAGGGCAAGCAATGACGCCCCCCGGCACCAGCGCACCCCTGCTGCAGATATCAGGGCTTACAAAGCGCTTCGGCGGCTTTACCGCGCTCGACAATGTCAGCGTCGACATCCGCCCCGGCGAACGGTTCGGCCTGATCGGCCCGAACGGCTCGGGAAAGACCACGCTGATCAACTGCATCTCCGGCGCGTTCCGCACCGAGGCCCGCACTGTGGTGTTCCGCGGCGAGGACATCACGCAATTGCCGGCGCATGTCCGCACCCGCCGCGGCATTGCCCGCAGCTTCCAGATCCCGCGGCCGTTCAAAAGCATGACGGTGGTCGAGAACCTGATGGTGGCGCTTGATTTCGCGGTGGCCACGGATCCGCTCGTCTCGGCTGCGCACCGGCACGAGACCGCGATGTCGATCCTTGCCGGCATGGGTCTCGCGTCCAAGGCCGATGCATCCGCCACCACGCTGAGCCAGGTCGAACTGCGCAAGATGGAGCTCGCCCGCGCGATGGCGACGCGGCCCAAACTGCTGATATCAGACGAGGCGATGGCCGGGCTTTCCTCTTCGGAAGTCGACGAGGTGCTTGATCTCCTGATGAGCCTTGCGGACCAGGACATCACCGTCATCATGATCGAGCACATCATGCAGGCGGTGATGCGTTTTTCGCAGCGCGTGATGTGCCTCGACGCCGGCAAGATCATCGCGATCGGCGCGCCGAACGAAGTCATGGCCAACCAGCGGGTGCAGGAGGCCTATCTTGGCACTTAGCCTCGCGATCTCAGGCCTCGATGCCGGTTACGGCGCCGTCAAGGCGCTGCGCGGCGTCTCGCTCGATGTCAAAGCGGGCGAGACCGTCGCCCTGCTCGGCACCAACGGCAACGGCAAGAGCACGCTGATGAAGTGCGTCGCCGGGCTGGTGCGGCCGCAGCGCGGAACCATGCAGCTGACGATCGACGGCACCACGCACGACCTGACCAAATTGTCGCCGGAAGCCATCGTCGATCTCGGCGTCGCGATGGTGCCGGAGGGGCGGCGGCTGTTTCCCAAACTGACGGTACTGGAAAACCTGATGCTCGGCGCCTTCCGCAAGGCGGCCCGACGCGACATCGACAAGAATCTGGCGCAGGCCTTCGAAACCTTTCCGGTGCTGAAGGACCAGCAGAAGCAGCTCGCCGGCACCATGTCCGGCGGCCAGCAGCAGATGCTCGCGATCGCGCGCGCGCTGATGTCCTCGCCGCGCCTGCTCTTGGTCGACGAGCCGTCGGTCGGACTGTCGCCGCTCTTGGTATCGCAAACCATTTCCAAGATCGGCGATCTCAATCAGCGCCTCGGCCTCACCGTGCTGATGGCCGAGCAGAACTTCAACCAGGCGATCCGCATCGCCAACCGCGGCTACATCATCGTCCACGGCGAGATCGTTGTCGCGGCCAGTTCCGTCGACGAATTGAAGGGTAACGACATCGTCAAGCGGCTCTATCTCGGCGGCATAGCCTGATGGCGCAAGACGGCGCGCACGCGTCCTTGTAAAGTCGGCAACCTGACCGGAGAAACCAGCCGATGCGTCTCCTGAGCGAAGACTTCCCCTTGGGCCTGCCCGCCGGACCCGTATTCCCCAGAGCCTATCCCGAAGTCGAGCCGGACGCGCTGTCCAATGTCGAACTGTTTCTGCAGGGACAGCCGTTCGACATCTACGCGCAGCTGCGCGCCGAGGCGCCGGTGGCGTGGCAGCGCGAGGGCAATAACGGCCCCGGCTTCTGGGCACTGACCCAATATAACGACGTGATGCGCGTCGATGGCGATCCCAAAACCTTCTCGTCGCAGAAGGGCGGGATTTTGATGGCCTATGGTCCGCCCGAAACGCGGCATCCGCTGCTGTTCCGCGCCTCCGTCGATGCCATGATCAACATGGACGCGCCCTGGCACCTGCAACTCCGCAAGGAGCACATGCCCTATTTCACGCCGGGCTATCTCACGGGCATCCGGGAGAAAGTGGCTATCGAGACCACGCGGCTGATCGACGGCATGGCCGGCCTTGGCGAATGCGACATGGTCGAGACGCTGTCGTCACGCCTGCCGCTGTTCACGCTGTGCGAAATCCTCGGGGTGCCGGAAGCCGACCGGCCGAAATTCCTCGACTGGATGCACTATCTCGAAGTGGCCGGCCATGTCGCGGCGACGCAACGCAAAAATCCGCAGCCCACGCCCGAGTTCATGGCGTTCGTCAAGGCGTTCAACGAGAACGTCGCCGAGATGTTCGCCTATGGCCAGCACATGCTGCAGAAGCGACGCGCCGATCCAAAGCCCGATCTGATGAGCGCTATCGCGCGCGCCACCATCGACGGCGAATTGCTACGCGACGAATATCTCGACGGCTCCTGGCTGCTGATCGTGTTCGCCGGCAACGACACCACGCGCAATTCGATTTCCGGCTCGATGAAGCTCTTGACCGAATTTCCCGATCAGAAGCGCGCGCTGATGTCCGACCTATCGCTGATGCCCAACGCCGTGGATGAGCTGATCCGCATGATCAGCCCGGTGATCTACATGCGCCGCACCGCCACGGAAGATACCGAGATCGGGGCACAGAAGATCGCGGCCGGCGAGAAGGTCATCATGTATTACGGCGCCGCCAATCGCGATCCCGCGATCTTTCCCGATCCTGACAGGCTCGACATCCGCCGCGCCAATGCGTCCAGGAACATCGCCTTCGGCTTCGGCCCGCATGTCTGCATCGGCAAGCGCGTGGCGCAGCTGCAGCTCGAAGAAGTCTATCGCCAGCTGCTGACGCGGCTGCCGGATATCGAATACGCCGGCGGCATCGAAATGGCGCCGAACAATTTCGTCCACGCCATCCGCAAACTGCCGGTGCGCTTCACTCCGCAGCGCTCGATCTGACCGCTGGCCGTACCGACCGCGCGCCCGACGCAAACACGATGTCTTCATAGCCCTTGGCGACGGCGTCGTTGATGGCGGCGACGTATTTCGGCGTGCCGCCGTTGTAGACGAAGTAGCGGTACTTGCCGTGCTCATGGCCGGGAACGTTGGAATTGTAGCCGGTGAACCACGACTTGGCGTTTCGCATCAGCATGATGGCGTACATCTTTTTCACATGCGCGCTCCAGCGCTCCTGCGCCGCCAAAGTTGGATCGGCGCTGGTGTAGCCGCGATCCCAGATGTGCTCGAGCAAGCCCATGCACCAATTGACGCCGGTCTCGATGCCGCGCGGAAAATTGGTCGAAGCCGAGCCGCTTTGCGGGCCGGTCGGCATCAACAGGTTTGGAAAACCGTGAACGAGCATGCCGAGGAAGGTCGACGGACCGTCCTTCCATTTGTCGTATAGTTTCTCGCCATTGATGCCGGTGATGTCGATCTGGTCGTACGCGCCGGTGATGGCGTCGAAGCCGGTCGAATAGATGATGATGTCGAAATCATAATCGCGCGCCGACGTGCGCAGGCCGGTTTCGGTCACGCGTTCGAGCGGCGTCTCGCTGATATCGACGAGATGTACATTGTCGCGGTTATAGGCCTCGAAATAATTCGTCTCCAGTGGCACGCGCTGCACGCCAAAACCATGGTCCTTCGGAATCAATCTCTCTGCGATGACCGGATCCTTCACGCGCCGGCGGATGCGGTCGGCGATGTAGGCGGAGAACTCGGCGTTCGCCACTTCGTCGGTAAATATCTCGCGGAAATTACTGAGCCAGATTCCGAATCCCGGCTCGTCGTAGAGCTTGTCCCACAGCGCCAGCCGCTCCTCGCGCGTCACCTCGTAGAAACCGCGCCGGTCGGGCTCATGCTCGAAGCCACCGGGGCTGCGGGCGCAGGCCGCGAAGATGTCGTCATAGCGCGACCTGATG
This sequence comes from Bradyrhizobium sp. AUGA SZCCT0176, assembly GCF_018130145.1. Classification (GTDB taxonomy): domain Bacteria; phylum Pseudomonadota; class Alphaproteobacteria; order Rhizobiales; family Xanthobacteraceae; genus Bradyrhizobium. The sequence continues at coordinate 96,284 of NZ_JAFCMB010000016.1, forward strand.
TCGGCCATCTCCTCGTCCGAGATCGGTCCATTGTTGAGCGGCGCCGCCCAGTTCGGCCGCCGCTGGAACACGGTCAGTTCGCCGACCTTGTCGGCGATCTCGCCGATCACCTGGATCGCTGTGGCGCCGGTGCCGATGATCGCGACCTTCTTGCCCGCCATCTCGACCGGCTCGTGCGGCCAGTAGAAGGTGTGGAACGAGCGGCCCTTGAAGGTGTCCATGCCTTCCAGCCGCGGCAAGGTCGGCGTCGAGAGCAGGCCGATCGCCAGAATGACGAACCGGCAGGTCAGCTCGCGGCCATCGTCGATCCTGAGCCGCCAGATGTGCTGCGCCTCGTCGAACTGCGCAGCCTCCACCTTGGCGTTGAACTGCATGTATTTGCGTAAATCGAATCTGTCGGCGACATGGTTGAGGTAGCGGAGATTTTCGGGCTGGCCCGAAAAGCGTTCCTTCCAGTGCCACTCGTTGAGCAATTCCCGCGAGAAGGAATAACCATAGGTGTAGCTCTCCGAGTCGAAACGTGCGCCCGGATAGCGGTTCCGGTACCAGGTCCCGCCGAGGTCGGGGGAGCCGTCCAGCACCGTGGCATCCACCCCGAGATCGGCCAGACGCTTGATCTGATAGATGCCGGCCACACCCGCGCCAATCACGATCACTTCGTAATGCGACTTGTCGCGGGGAGCCTTGTCGCGGGGAGCCTTGGTCCCTTCGGTCATATTCCACCCGGTCTTTGTTGTTCTTGGCAACGACGGCGCTTGTGCCCACCATACCAACAATCCGCGCATTGCACTTGCGTCAGGATGCCAGGGTTGCGCCTGATGGCTTTACCTGGCGGGGGCCGTTCCGTACCCTAGCGGTTCCTGTGGCAATGAAAGCAGCAGCATGCACGACCAGTTCACCAACACCCAGCAGATCCGAAAGCCCGCAGTGACTTCCAAAGGCGGCATCGTCGCCGCGCAATCGGGCAAGGCGGCCAAGGTCGGCGCCGAAGTGCTGGCGGCGGGCGGCGATTGCGTCGATGCCGTGATCGCGACGACGTTTGCGCTGGGCGTGCTGGAACCCTGGATGAGCGGGCTCGGCGGCGGCGGCGCGATGGTGCTCTATCGCGCCCGCGAGGACCGTTATGAAGTGATCGACTACGGCATGCGGGCGCCGCTCAGCCTGCGCCTGGAGGATTATCCGCTGAGCGGCGGAGCGGCATCCGATCTGTTTCCGTGGGCGCGGGTCAAGGACGACCGCAACATCCATGGCCCCGGCGCGATCGCGGTGCCCGGCGTGGTTGCCGGCATGGAGGAAGCGCATCGCCGCCACGCCAAAATGCCGTGGCAGGAATTGCTCGCGCCCAGCGTTGCCCTCGCCGGTGAGGGCCTCGCGGTCGACTGGTGGACCACGCTGATGATTGCGAGTGCGGCCGCTGATCTCAGGCGCTATCCCGCCAGTGCGACGGCCTATCTCGTTGATGGATTGCCGCCGAATGCGCCATGGGGGATCAAGACCAAGGTCCGCCTGCCGCAGGACAAGCTCAAGGCCACGATGGCGCATCTGGCAGCGCAAGGTCCGCGCGATTTCTACGAAGGCGATCTGGCGCGCAGCCTCGCCGCCGATGTGCGAAGCGCCGGCGGCGCGCTGTCGGTCGAAGATCTCATCCCGTTCAAGGCCTATCTGCGCGAACCGCTGGCGATCCCCTATCGCGGCGGCAAGGTGTTTGCGACGCCGGAACTGACCGCCGGACCGACGCTGGCGCGTACGCTGCACCTGCTGCAGCAAAATCTGAAACCGGCGAAAAGCGGACCTGACGCCGCGACCTACACGGCCTATGCCGAAGCGCTGCAAACGGCCTACCGCGAACGCCTCAAGGACATGGGCGATGCCGACGGCCGCCGCGCGCTCGGCGCCGAAACGCTGGCGCCGGCCTGCACCACGCATTTCTCGGCCGTCGACCGCGACGGCAACATGGCCGCGGTGACGCAAACCCTGCTGTCATCGTTCGGCTCCAAATTCGTCTGTCCGCAAACCGGCATCACCATGAACAACGGCATCATGTGGTTCGACCCGACGCCGGGCACGCCGAATTCGCTGGCGCCCGGCAAGCGCTGCCTCACCAATTACACGCCGGTGCTGGCGCAGGCGTCTGACGGCCGCCGCACCGCCATCGGCGCCTCCGGCGGCCGGCGCATTCTGCCCGCGGTGACGCAGCTGCTGTCGTTCGTGATGGATTACGGCATGGATCTGGACGCGGCGATCCATCAGCCGCGCATCGACGCCAGCGAAGGCGCCATCGTGATCGGCGACGTGCGCTTGCCGAAATCAACGCGGGAGAGCCTGCGTGCGCAGTTCGATTACGAGGAAGCGCGGATCCAGACCACGCCGATGAAGTTCGCCTGCCCGAGTGTCGTGCTGCGCGACGGCGCCACCAACAGCGGCGCCACCGAGGTGTTCCAGCCATGGAGTGAGGCGGTCGCGGAGAGTTAGGCTCGGCGACCTGAACCCAAACGGCGAGGCCGGCGACTTAAAGCGCAGAGAACGCGCTCCACGTTTCGAGGGCCAAAAGCCAATGCCCGCTTCCCATCGCCTCGCGGTGCTCGCAGTTGCCGCGTCCGTGCTGATGCCTACCGCCTGTTACGCCCTCGATGCATATCTGCGCGCGCTGAGCAGCGGGCCCACCGGACTCAGTCTCTGCGGCAGCGATGGCCCGCTCGCCTCGTCGGATGTCTGCAAGCAGACCGATTACGACGCGCTGACCGCCAAAATCGAAAAGGCGCTGCAGGCTTCCCTTGCGAAGGCGCCAGCCAACATCCGCCCGCTGCTGAAGCGCGACCAGGCATGGTTCAACGAGATCATGCTGAGCGCCGCGGGGCCCATACACGAATTCGACGATGATGAGATCAAGGAGGCCTTTGTCGAGACCTTGCGCCAGCGGGCCACGACGGTGGAAGCCATAAAAGCGGGCTTCGGACGGGCGGGATTTTCTGGAACATGGGTCAACACGTTCGGCAGCGTGGTGATCAGACCGGTTGATGGCGGCCGCTACCGCCTCGCCTTCGATACGCGCGCAGTCTACGGCCTCGGCAGCGACCGGCGCCGGGCCTGCAAGGCCGGCGCGCTCGTGAAGCCGTCTTCCGGCGGATGGTTGACCGGCACGATGCTGCCGGACGACGACGCGCCCGCGAAGGCAGATGACAGGGCAGCCGACACCAGGGCCGAACCGGTCAAACCGATCCCGGTCAAGATGCGCCGCCAGGGCGAGACGCTGCGCGTCGTGCTCGGCGACACCGAACGGCGCGACGAAGACCGGCCCCATTGCGAACATATGTGGCAGATCACCGCGAGCTATTTCGCCAGCGGCAAGCAGGACACCGCAACCGACAAGGTCGATACGGCCTTCGTGGCCCCGACCTTCGACTGCTCCCGCCCCGGCACCGCCAGCGAGGAAGAAATCTGCGCCGACCCTGACATGGCCGAAAACGACCAGAAGCTGAACCGGGCCGGGAAAGCACTGCTGCCGCGGCTCGACGAGGCGACGCGGCGGGCGCTGACCGAAGACCAGCGCAGCTGGGTCAAATCGCAGACCAACCAATATCCGCAATTCCTGCATCCGGCCTGGGAGAAGCAGACCTCGCAAATGCACTACACCGCCGACGCACGCGACAAGCTCGAACGGCTGCAGCGCGAGCGGATCGCGTTGATCGAGGGCTTTGACGACACGCGCAGTGGGCTCGCCGGCACATGGCTGGCGTACAATGCCGTGCTCCAGGTCACCGTGAACAAGGATGGCAGCGTCACGGCCAAGGGCTGGAAGTGGGACCAGGGCGACTGGAAAGCCGGTTGCGACTACGAGATCAGCGGCAGGCTGGTTGATGGCGGTGCTTTCCGTTCCAGCGACGGGCGCAAGAACCCGGATACGCTGGAACGCGATCACGCCACCCTGGTCGTCAATCGCCTCGACGATGTCTTTGCCAAAAAGCGCTGGAACAAGGACGGCACCGAGGACGCCAGCGCCGACGAGCCCAAATGCAGGCGTAACCTGTCGAACTCGTCGACCGCCCGGCTGTTTCCCGCCCGTCCCTCACCGGATATCGACAACATGAACAGCTCGATCCGGTAAAATATCGTGGCAAGCTGACGCGCGCTAAGCGCTCACGATTCAAGCGAGAGCAAGGGAATATCGAGAAAATAGACGAACCCGCTCGGCTCGTACGTCAATCTGACATTGCCTTTGAGTTGCCGGCCGAGCGTCTCGATCAGGCGCGTGCCAAAACTTTGGCGCGTCGGAGCCGCAACCGCCGGGCCATCCTGTTCTTTCCAGGTGAAATGCAGCCGCGATGCCGGCGCATCCTTCGCCCAGCTGATTGCCACGTGACCGGCGGGCACCGACAATGCGCCAAATTTCGTGGTGTTGGTGCAGAGTTCGTTGAGGGTCATCGCGATCGCAATAACCGCGCCCGACGCGATCTGCACATCGGATCCGGCAATCGAAAACCGGGGCCTGTCCGGATTGTCGAACGGCTCGGTCGCCCCCTGCACGATCTTTCGCAGCTCCGCACCGGTCCAGCGCGCCTGCAACAGCAGATCATGGGCCCTCCCGAGCGCCAACAGACGGCCTTCGATCGCTTGCTGCGCATGCTGCGTGCTCGGCGCGTTGCGAAGACTTTGCGACGCGATGGCGCCCACGGTTGCCAGCGTGTTCTTGATGCGGTGATGAAGCTCTTCGAGGATCAGTTTTTGCAGCTTGTCGGCGGCTTCGCGCTCCTTGGCGTCGATGCCGGCCTGCTCAAGCAGCGTCTCGGCGCTGAGCTTGGCCTGTGTCAGCAGCAGCCGGAGACTGACGTTTTCTGCCGCCAGTTCCTCCTGCGGTGACGTCGGATCGGACGCCTCAAGGGAGGCATACGGATCAGGAACTGTTCTGAACATCGACAACGAATACCACCATCTGTCCGGTTCCGGACATTTCTTTATGCCAATGATTCAGCCGTCTGACCGTTACGGTGCAAAGCCATCGGATGTCCGTCTCCTGCCGATTTCAGGCCGGGCCAAGCATTACGCGCATTTCCGCAATGATTTCGTCGGATTGCAGCGGTTTGCCGAAAAATCGGCTGTCCAACGGAATGTCGCTGCCGGACAATTTCAGCTGTCCGGACGCCAGGATGATCTTGATGGGCGGCCAATTCTCGCGGACCGCGTGTGCCAGTTGCAGCCCGTTCATGCTACCGGGCATCTGAACGTCGGTAAGCATCAGCGCGATATCGGATCGGGAGCGGAGGATGGCCATGGCTTCGTCCGCGTCCACGGCCTCGACCGGGACATAGCCGGCGTCTTCCACCATATCGACCACGCGCATGCGCAGCATCATCTCGTCTTCAACGACGAGCACGACGAGCGGAAGGCGGGAATGATCCAGAGGCATCATATATGGCTCAACGGCACGCCATGACCGGGCGCACCTCGCGAACGGCTGCACCCGACGCTCCTAGCAGCGCGAATGCCGCGAACGCCGAGATAGCTTTGGTCATGTTGGGCTGCTGACTGTGGCGGATCGCCAATCCCACTGCGCTTGGGGATCGATTGGCAACGGCGCTGCGGACGCAGAGTTCCGCAACGACGACTTATATTTGCATCTCCGCGCTTGCCAGTTAAGGCAGGCGTCGATCCCGGCTCACGCAGCGACGCTGTCAATTCCGGGCCGCGTCGCGGCCTCGGCCATCAGCCGCGAAAGTCGATGCTGCGCAGGATGATGCCGGGAGGCGTGCCCTCGAACTCCCGCGCCTGGAACTTGCGCGAGGCGCATTGTTCGATCCGGTCGCGCAGCCGGACGAACTGCTCTTCACGCCGTTCCGGCGCCGTCCGCGAAACACGCTCAAGATCGTCCATCGCCGACGCACTGACGGCGCAGGGGACTTCCCTGCCGTCGTCCATCATGGAAAACTTCAGCACCATGCGATCATATTCGTAGCCCCCGATGCTGCCACGCGCGAGCGTCATCGGGCGGTTCTCAAAGGTCGGAACAACCGTACCATCGATTTCTCCCACTCAACCCACCATCGTCTTCTTCTTGACCGGCGGGGGATTGATTTCGGCAATCCTGCGCAGGCAGTCGGCTTCGGAATCATGCGGGCCCGAAACGAAGGTGCCGCTGACCTTGGTCGAGTACCAGCCGGACACGACACCGAGGCGAAGCGATTCTTCTGTCTTGACGTGACGGGGCGAGAGATTTTTCATCAGATACTTTCAGTTTGGCCGTTCGATCTTGCGTCGAACACGCTGGATAAAGTCTTGGTTGGTCGAAGCCGCTTGTTCGTTTTGTTCAGACATCATCGCCGGAGAGCCGGGTGAGATCCGCAAGCACCGCGCTCACGAGGTCGCGGTGATGCGTGTCTGATGGCGCGAGGCTGGCCGAATAGAGGTTGAGCACGTAACGCGCCTTGGCCACCGCCTCGGACCACGAGGCGGCCGGTACGGCCAGGAGCTGGATCTCGACCACGCCCTGCTTGTCGCGCAGCAGTTTCGCGTTGGCCTCGACGTCGGCGAGCACGCGGCGGATGTCGGTTGCCTTCTGCGCCGCCATGCCGCGATGCTTGTCGAGCTCGATCGGGATCTCAGTCACTTGGGCGCGCTCGCGTCGATCCGCTGCGCATCGGACAGATCGACTGAACTGATCGAAATCATTTCCATCGAAGATCGGTGCGGCGCCGCTGCAGGGACCATGATCATGGTGGCGACACGCCGGAAGCACGGGAACGACAGCCCTTCGATCATCTCCTCATCGGTGACGACTTCGTAAGCGCCGGGCGCGAGTTGGCGATCAATTCCCTTGATGCGGAACGGGTGCCTGAAATGAATCGTTTCCCGTCGCGAGCGCATCGTCATGGCAACAGACCTCGTCTGCGCACGGAACCATCGGATTGTTCGGACATCGGCGTAGCGTGCGCGCTTTTGCGGCAATTAGCTATCGTTTTCTCTGTCGAGAGGCGCATTTGGTTGAATAAAGCAGCAAAAGCCTTGTATTCGGTGGTTTCGTAGCCATTTCAAGCAGGTATTCAGCCAAGAAAGTATTTCGAATGAAGCTGCGCGTCGGATTCGAAATGCTTTACGATTTCCCGCAGCCGACACCCATGATCATGGTGCTGGGCACTCATTTCACGCGCGCCTCCGACGTCATCGTGCCGGACTTCCTGACCACCACGCCTGCGGTCGAGATCACCCCCTATCGCGACATGTTCGGCAATTGGTGCAGCCGCATGGTGGCGCCGGCAGGCCGCCTCCGTCTTGCCGCCGATGGCGTCGTTCGCGACTCCGGCCTGCCCGATCCGATGTTCGCCTCGGCGGTCCAGCACGCGGTCGAGGATCTGCCTGCGGACACATTGGTGTATCTGCTCGGCAGCCGCTATTGCGAGACCGACCGCCTTTCGGACATTGCCTGGCAGTTGTTCGAGAAGACGCCGCCGGGCTGGGCGCGGGTGCAGGCGATCTGCGACTTCGTGCATCGCCACATCGCGTTCGGCTACGAGCACGCCCGCGCCACCAAGACGGCGTGGGAAGCCTATAGCGAAGGCAAGGGCGTCTGCCGCGACTATGCTCATCTGGCCATCACGTTCTGCCGCTGCATGAACATTCCGGCGCGCTATTGCACCGGCTATCTCAGCGACATCGGCACGCCCAAGCCCTGGGCCGTGGGGGATTTCGCCGGCTGGTTCGAAGCCTATATCGGCGGGCGCTGGCACATGTTCGATCCGCGCAACAACGTGCCGCGGATCGGCCGCGTCCTGATTGCACAGGGGCGCGATGCCTCCGACGTGCCTATCACCCAGACCTTCGGCCCGAACACGCTGGCGAGCTTCAAGGTGTGGACCGACGAGGTCGCCGCATGAGCGAACCACACCCTGCCCTCAGCGCCGACGAATTCGCCTCCTTGCGCGAAGTCAGCAAGGGGGATGCGCAGCGTGAAATTCCCCAGTTGCACTGGGAACGGCTGGTCGGCCTCGGCTACGCAGTGCGGCGGCTCGGCGAACTCGGCTTGACCGCGTCCGGCCTGCGGCGCCTGGCGAGCGGCCAATAGCCACCTCAATCCCTGGAGCCGCTTGCACCGCTGGCGAGATGGATGCAACTTTCGGCCGACTTGGCCGTAACTCGCTGCATCAGAGCGTTTTCAAGCGAAGTGGAGACCGGTTCGCGTTAAGAAAACGCGTCAAATCAAGAATCTGGAGCCCGTTACGATTTCATCGAAACGGAAGAGGCTCTAGCCAGGGAACACCCGCATGCGCGCTCTTGCTCTGCTTGTCGTTTTCCTGATCGGATTTGGATCGCCGGCCTTCGCCGACGATGTCGCCGCCGCGCAAAGCGTGATCCGCGCGCAGGAGCAGGCTTTTGGCCGCGACGATTCCGCCGCCGCCTATTCTCACGCGGCGCCGTCGATCCAGCAGATTTTTCCGGAAGCCGATATCTTCATGCAGATGGTCCGGCAGGCCTATCCGCCGGTCTACCGCCACAAGAGTTTTGAATTCGGCGAAGCCCGCGCGGCGGGTGGCCGGATTGCCCAGCGCGTCCACATCATCGATGCCAATGGCGAGGCATGGGAGGCGTTGTATACGCTGGAGCAGCAGCCCGACGGCAGCTTCAAGATCACGGGCTGCTCGCTGTTGAAGGCGGGCCAGGCGGTGTGAGACATACGTTGCGACAGAGGGCCGCACCAGGCCTCGACATCGGAATTCGCACGCAGTCCTTTGCCATTGCAACCGCCGGAGGTTTGCGCCTTACTCGCCGCAATGGACGCAACCGCGTCTTGATCCCGGAGGAAACAAAAATGAAAACAGTACAGACGATGCTGGCCGAGGCCGAAGCCGAGGTGCCGCGTATCAGTCCGGATGAAGCGAAGAAACTGGTTGGCCGGGCTGACGTGCTGTTTCTCGACGTCCGTGAACCCGCCGAGGTCGCAGCATCGGGCAAGGTCCCGGGCGCGCTCGCCATTCCGCGAGGACTTGTGGAATTTCGTGCCGATCCAGCTTCCGCGCTACACGACGCGGCGTTCGATCGATCCAAGACGGTGGTCGCCTACTGCGCATCCGGCGGGCGCTCGGCGCTGGTCGGCAAGACCCTGAAAGACATGGGATACAATAACGTCCGCAACCTTGGCGGCTTCAAGGGCTGGCTGGAGGCCGGCGGCGAAGTCGAGAAGGGATAATCGGCACGAGCATGATCCGGACCCGCAGGGCCGCGTTAGCGCAAAGCGGGCACCGGTTTTCCCTCGCGACAAACGCGGAACGCGTTTTGCGCGGAGATCATGCTCACACAATAAGATGGAGCGGGATGACGGTTCGAAGAAACGTCATCCCGATCTAGGCCATCGCCATTCGCTGCCGCGCACGCATCAACAGCAGCACCATGATGGCGATGTTGACCAGGTTCCAGGCGACGCCGTTGGTAAACGCGGCGGCGTAAGAGCCGGTGGCGTCGAAGATCACGCCGGAAATCCACCCCCCGAACGACATGCCGAACACCGAAGCCAGGATCACGAACCCGACGCGTGTAGCTGCCTCCGAAGCCGGCATCGTCTCGCGCACGATGATGGCGTAGCTCGGCACGATGCCGCCCTGGAACAGCCCGAACATCGCGGAGATCAAATAGAGCGAGGTCAGGCCGTCGAAGAACAGATAAAACAGCAGCGCAGTGCCTTGCGCCACCGAGCCGATCAGGAGCGTCGGGATGCCGCCGATCTTGTCGGCCAGGAAACCAGAGCCGATGCGGCTGATGATGCCAAGGCCCAGCATCAGTGACAGCATTTCGGCGCCGCGCGCCACGCCATAGCCGAGATCGCTGCAATAGGCGACGATGTGAACCTGCGGCATCGACATCGCCACGCAGCAGGAGATGCTGGCGAGCCCCAGGATCACGGTGAGCGCATTGGTCGACAGCTTCAGGTCGAGACGCGGCGGCAGCGCGTTGGCGTGGCTGCGGCGCACCCCTGCGCCCATCAGAACGCGCAAACCGATCAGCGCCAGCGTCATCGCCACGGCGGTGAAGATACCGACGGCGATATGGGTGGTGCGCCAGTCGTAGGTCTGCATGCCCCAGTTCACCAGCGACGGCCAGACCGCGCCGCCGATGTAGTTGCCGCTGGCGGCGATCGCGACCGCCAGCCCGCGGTAGCGCTCGAACCAGTGCGAGGCTTCCGCCATCAGCGGGCCGAAGGTTGCCGCCGAAGAAAGCCCGATGGCAAAATGCACGAGAATGTACGGCCAGATCGACCATGACATGCCGGCGACGATATAGCCGAGGCCCAGAATGCTGATGCCAAGCCCGATCGCGGTGACGATACCGTAGCGGTCGGATATTTTGCCGGTTATCACCTGGCCCAAACCGAAACCGAGCATCATCATGGTGAAGGCCAGTGACGCCGTGCCCCTGGTGGCGCCAAAATCCTGCTGCACCACCGGCAGCGCGACCACCACCGACCACATGCCGACGCTGCCGAGCGAGCCGATCAGCACGGCCACGGCAAGCCGGGCCCAGGCTCGGCGCGAGTCGGGAACGAACAGTTCGGAATCTCGAATGAATTCAGAAGAAATGACCACGGCGGGCGCAACTTCTAGCGCAATTGCCTAGAGGTCAAGCCACAATGGCGCGATATTGGGCATGCAGATGTGGAGGGGGTGGTAAAAAGCGCCACCCCAACACGCGCGCCAGAGCCCGTTCCGATGGAATCGGCACGGGCTCTGGATTCTCGTCTTGACGCGTTTTCTTGACGCGAACCGGTGTCCACTTCGCTGGAAAACGCTCTAGCTCACGCCATCTGCTGCCACAATTTTTGCACCAGCACGCCGGCGCGTTTCTCGATCGACGCCGCGGCATCCAGCGCCAGATCCTCGCGATAGCGTCCGGCGATCAGTTGCACGCCGATCGGCTTGCCCTCGTGCAGCGCGACGGGCACCACCGCGGACGGCAGGCCCAGTACATTGATCGCGGAAATGAACCGCAAATCGTTGAAGAACATCTCGGCCACGCGTTCCAGGCTGGTCGTATCCGCGCGCGGCCCGGGCGTCGGCATGACCGTCGTCGGCGCCAGCACGACCGGATAATCCTCAAAGAAGGCTTGCCAGGCGCGAATATGACCGCTGCGCGCGGCTGTCGCACGCATCCAGCCCGGCAGATCGAGCGTGTTCGCCTTTAGCTTGATGCCGCCCCACGCCGTGTGGAAATGCTCCGAGGCTACCGCCAGCATCCCGGCTTCCTGCAGCACGGCGACTTCATTGACGATGATGTCGCACCAGGTCTGCCAGACGCCATTGATATCAGGGACCTCGACTTCGCTGACGCGATAGCCCCCGCGCTCCAGATGGTCGGCGGCCTGCTTCAGCGCCGCGCGCACCGATGGATCGACGTTCATGTCGGCGGGCAGTTTCGCCAGCGCGACCTTGATCGGCCCCTTCGGCTTCGGACCCGCCAGCGGCGCCGGGACCCACCAGGGATCACGCGGATCGCGCTGGCACATCACTTCAAGGCCGAGCCTGACATCGCCGACGCTGCGCGCCAGCGGTCCCTGCGCCGACATCAGATGCGCGAGCATCGGCCGCTCGGCTGTGGCGCTTTGATTGAAGGCGGGGATACGGCCTTGCGTCGGCTTGATGGTGGCGACGCCGTTGCAATGCGCCGGCCAGCGCAGCGAGCCGCCGATGTCGTTGCCGTGTGCGATCGTGCCGATGCCGGCCGCGACCGCCGAGCCGGCGCCGCCTGATGACCCGCCGCAGGTGATCTCGGGATCCCATGGGTTGAGCGTCAGCCCGTGCAGCGGATTGTCCGTGAAGCCGCGGAACGAGAATTCGGGCGTGTTGGTCAGCCCCAGCACAACAGCGCCGGCCTTCCGGAGATTGCGCACCACAGGCGCGTCTGATGGTGCGATGATGTTCATTTGCGAAGGCACGCCATTGGGATTGGGCCTGCCTTCGTAATCGACATTTTCCTTGATCGTGATCGGCACGCCATGCAGCAGGCCTAGTTCGCCGCCTTTCGCACGCGCCTGGTCCGCCGCCCTGGCAGCCTTGAGCGCTTCGTCGGAGAGATCGACCACAACCGCGTTGAGCTTTGGATTGACCGCGCGCATCCGCGCGACGTGAGCCTCCGTAACCTCGACCGAAGAAATCGCGCCGGACCGGATGGCTGCCGCAGTCTCCAGCGCCGACCATTGCCAGACCGGCCCCTTGGGCGTGGCCGGCTTGCGCGAAGGAGCGCGCTTGGCCTTTGCTTTCCCGGTCTTCCTGGCCGCCTTCGCGGCCTTGCTGGCGCGGACAGAAGTTTTTTTGGTCGGTTTTTTCGCGGGCGTCTTTTTCGAAGCGCGCTTCACAACTCTCTTCACAACTCTCTTGGCCAATTCGGTTCTCCTCCAATTGCGCGGCGGAGGTTATGGGCCGAGAGGCCGCGTGTCGAGGCTTGCGCGGCCGACCAACGAGCTTCGCCAATCGATTGATTCAAAAGCGATCGATGCGAACAGGCGCGGTGCAATCGCAAAATGCGCCGGGAGGCTGAACGGCGATCGAACGGGAAAGGCGCATTTCCATCGGCATTTCCGTGATCCGGATCACTTTTTCGAAGGCGCGGATCGTTCAGGCTGCGCGCGGGCTCGGGGCCACCGCCCGGCCGCTTCTAACGGTTTCGTGAGCAGCAATAGTGAAGCAGCTCACGATTGCCGCCGCGCGTCTCGACTTACAAAAGCCAATGCAACGTGGGAGCTGAACATGCCAAGAGACTTAACGAGAGTCCTGCGCCATGATGTCACTCAGCGTACACATAATGATTGGGCGATCGCTATCCCTGTTGGATTGGTGATCGCGGGCCTGCTGGGCTTCGTCGCCTTTTATCCGAAGCCAGCACATGTATCCAAAGCCGGACAGGCTGAAACCGTGGGCATGGTCGCCGCGAAGCCGGAGCCAGTCCCCGCTGCAAGGAAGCCGGTCCGCTACGAAGCGACCATCGAAAACTGGAAACGCTACCGCGCGGCAACCAAACCTGCCGGGAATCCTCCGGCGGATTGAGCCCTCCTGATCTGCGAGCGGACCAGCGGAGCGCCAGCATCCTGGCGAACCGCCCGGCGCGCCGCCGCCTTCCGACGGACAGAGATCAACAGGGTAAGCCATCTTGCACTGCATCCTTCAGCCCCGGGCTGCGCCGAAAGGTGCTCGCAACCGAGGCCGGGCCGGCATAGCCTTGCACCCGCTTGGCCGGATCAACCGGCCGGCGCATATCCTGGGAGGAAGTGATGACACGCGACGTGCAGCGCGATCCGCAATCCATGATTTCACGACGAACGCTCGTCCACGGCCTGGCGCTCGCCGCCGGGGCCACCGTGGCGGGGGCCGGCACCGCGCTGGCCCAGCAGGGCGGCGCGGTGGGGCCGCCATCCGTGGTCACCACCCCGCCGCGCGATTTCAGTCCCCGAGGCGCGCCGACCACCTATTTCTGGGACCCCGATATCATCGCGGTCGATCCGTCGTTCAACGACCTCGCCCAGCCCAACGCGCCAATCCAGCGTCTCCATACCGGACTGCTGTGGGCCGAAGGCCCGGCCTGGAGTTCGCAGGGCCGCTATCTCCTGTGGAGCGACATTCCCAATAATCGCCAGATGCGATGGACCGAGGATGACGGCCGCGTCAGCGTATTCCGCACCCCGTCCAACAATTCCAACGGCAACTCGTTCGACTTCCAGGGCCGGCAGCTGTCCTGCGAGCACCTCACCCGCCGGGTGGTGCGCTACGAGCACGACGGCACCGCGACCGTGCTCGCCGATAATTTCGGCGGCAAGAAACTCAACTCGCCGAACGACGTCGTCGCCCATCCCGATGGCAGCTACTGGTTCACCGACCCGCCCTATGGCGGCCAGCTCTATGAGGGCGAACCGGACGTTGCGGGCGGCCCCAGCAATCCTGCCGGCAAGCTCAACCCTCGGATCGGCCAGCCGGCCGGCTTCGTGCCTGGCAAGCGCGAGCTGCCGACCAATTGCTATCGCATCGACCCCTCAGGCCGCGTCGACCTGGTCGTGACCGAGGAGCAGGTGCCCGATCCCAACGGCCTGTGTTTCTCGCCCGATTACAAGAAGCTCTACGTCGCCAGCACCGGCAAGGGGCCCGGCGATACCGGGCCGGGCGGCAAGGGCGACATGTTCGTGTTCGATGTCGGCACCGACAACAAACTGTCGAACCACAAGCGGTTCAGCGACTTCATGGTAGATGGCGTCAAATGCGGACCGGACGGCGTGCGCTGCGACGTCAACGGCAATGTCTGGGCTTCCAGCAATGCCGGCCGCGCCGTCGGCTATAGCGGCGTGACGATATGGTCACCGGACGGCAAGTTGATCGGCCGGATCCGCCTGCCCGAAGTGTGCGGCAACGTCTGTTTCGGCGGGCCGAAGCGGAACCGCCTGTTCATGGCCGCGAGCCAGTCGCTCTACGCCGTGTACACCGCAACCCAGGGCGCCGGCCCGGGCTGAGCCGTTCGGCACCGCGCGAAACAGCGCAAGGAGAAGCCGGCGCAACCCGCCGGCTTCTTCATGCCGCACAGTCCTCGACTTCATCTTGTCTCGACATTTCTTGTCTCAAGAAATCTTTGGGGATGCTCACGGCTGTGCGCGACCATGCGCATGCGTGGGGTCTCCGCAGTCATACGGAGGCAAATTGTGGCTCCATTGTGCAATAGTGAACAGACGCCCCAGCGTATTTCGCTATCAATGTCTGAGTTTCATCACGAAAGAATTTTCAAACTAGGGCCCGGCCGGTGTGCCGGGCTTTTGCATATTCGCCTTCGTTCCGCTGGTGGGTCAGGCGCTACGCCCTGCCCGTCGCCCGGTCAGATGCCGCGCCCCAATAGCAGGGCGGATCGAACCCAACAGTCCTCAATAGTCGCGGCGAGGCTTTTTAGTGCGCTTTCCGCCCTCGTAATAGGGATTGACGACGCATTGTGCGGCGCGGCCGGATGCCGACATATTGCACTGTGGGATCGAGGTGTAGCCGCATTCGAAGTAGAAATCGTTCCGGCCTGTGTAGACCTGAAGGCAGACGGGATATTTCGGATCATAGGTCTGGGCGTGCGCCGACGGCGCTGCCACAGCCGCCGCAATCGCCAACGCGGCCAACATCAGAATGCGCATCAGAACTCCTTCGACGGCAAAACTACCCTCTGCCGGGATAATCCCGCGCGGGTGCCGGTAGTTCCTCTCGGACAAGCCGCGCATGCCCGATCCGGAAACCCCGACGCTACGAACCCCGCTGCAGGCCAGGCTTACTTGTCGAGATTACTTGCCGATATTTCTGATGATTGTGCTGGTCGTATCGTTCATGGCGCGGAGCATGGTGGTGGTCAGCTGCACGGCCATATGCCGCTGAGCCATCATGCTTTGCAGACTGATCATATCCAGCTCGCCGCCACACACCCGGTCGAGCTCGGTTGCTGACAATTCGTGCACAAGATTAGCCATGTTGTTTCCCCCAACTGGATGTACCGGCCGGTACTAAACGTTCGATCAGCGGATCGGGAAGATGTCCTTCCACGGGGTCGGCTGCAGCGGCTTCGGGAACAGCACTTTCAGGATGTCGGGAAAACGGATGCAGCCACCTTCGATCACGCCGCCGGCCACGATCTCCAGTTCCTCGATCGCCAGTTCACGGTTTTCGGTATTGCGCTTGGTCATCACATTTCTCCATCGGTTAAGAATGAGGTGAAGAGCGTTAGTGCTCGTCATGACGCAACACTAGGCTTGCCGATCGCGGATCACCGTGACGATCGTCACATGAGCCGGAATGACCGGTGCGGATGAGGCCGATGCTTCAAACCGTGACTTACCTCACGGCACGTCGCTCGCGCGAACCTAGCCTGCCCTGTCTGACGATGCGGATGGTCCCTTCGTCCCACGACAGGAGACAGACATGGAATCCGGGCAAATCAAAACCAGACCGCTCAGGGAAACCGAACTCGACACGATCGCGGGCGGCCGGACTTGTAACCACGGTCCGCCCAGGATGGAAGTGAGCATACCGTTCGGCGGCCAGGTGCTGGTGATCTGGGCGACCTCCACCTGCTCCGGCACCTACTGGTACGTGAAGTAATGCGCAGGCCGGCTCCTTTGGCGGCCCAACTTCCCGCTGATTGTCCGTCCGCGACAATGATGGCGCGCCAGAACCGCCGCGCTTTCGCGGACGCGTGGCCGCGTTGTTGATCGCGACTGGTTCGCGTCTCGTGGCCGTGATAGTTATTGCGAAACGGTCAAGTTTGAAAAAAAACATGACGGGAGATCGCCATGGCTTACTCCAAAGAGGCTTACCCCAAAGAGGCCCACTTCAAAGCGGCGCGCTTCAAGGACTTCGTACCCCAGGGGGTGATCCCCGCGGTGCTGCTGCCGTTCCACGACGATCTCGCCATCGACGAGTCGAGCTTCCGCAGCCATCTGCGTGACGTCGCTGCTGTCGAGGGCCTGTCGGCAGTAACGATCAATGCGCATTCGACCGAAGTGGCCTCGTGCACATCCGATGAGCAGAGCCGGGTGCTTGACATCGCAGGCGACGAGATCGGCGATCGGCTGCCGTTGATCCACGGCATCTGGGCGGACGGCAGCCTCGAGGCGGCGCGGATCGCAAAGCGCGCGCAGGCCGGCGGCGCTTCGGCGCTGCTGGTGTTTCCGCCGGCGCCCTTCACGCTCGGCCAGACCGCTGACATGGCGCTCGCGCACTTCAGCACAATCGCGGCGGCCTCCGATCTGCCGCTGATCGTCTTCCAGTATCCGCTGGCGACCGGGCAAGGTTATCCCGCGGCGACGCTGACCCGCCTGCTCGACGAAATCCCCACCATCCGCGCCATCAAGGACTGGTCGCAAAGCGTGCCGCAGCACGAGGCGCATGTAAGGATGCTGCAATCGCGAAAGCAGCCGGTCACCGTGCTCTCCACCAACAGCGCCTGGCTCTTGAGTTCGCTGGTGCTCGGCTGCAACGGACTATTGTCGGGAAGCGGCAGCGTGATCGCCGATCTGCAGGCCCGGCTGTTCCGCGCGGTCGAAGCCTGCGACCTTGCCGAGGCGCGGCGGCTGAACGATCGCATCCATCCGCTGATGGCTGTGTTCTACGCCGATCCCTTTGTCGACATGCACAACCGCATGAAGGAGGCGCTGGTTCTTCTCGGCCGCCTGCCGCGCGCCGTGGTGCGGCCGCCATTGGTCAAGATCAGCGAGCCGGAGATCGCGCGGATTCGCGAGGCGCTGGTGGCTGCAGGTCTGCTCGATGAATCCGGAAAGCGGCGCGAAGCTGCCTGACGTGGTCTCGCTACTGTTTGCCGGCGGTCGCGACCGCTTCGACGACCTGCTGATCGACGACGCTCAGGCGCCCCGGCAGCGCCCCTGAACGTACCAGCATCGCGACGTTGTTGGCGTCTTCGATCGTAAAGTTGCCCGATATGATCGCCGAGCCGCCGGTGATCGGCTCGCTGATGATCGACTCCGACAGCACCTGGTCGTCAACGACGATCGCGAACGGCTTTGTGATATTCTCCTGCGTGATGGTGGCGAAGCGCCGGGCGCCGCGCGCATTCAAGCGGAACGACGCGATCGGCTGCTGCGTCCGCGGGTCGATCAAGGGCGACGCGTCGATGATATCGTCGCCTTCCATTGCGACCTCCTTCAGGACCACAGAAGGCTCCCTGGTCTTGAAGTGGTAAAGAATTTCGGATGTCGGTGGCAGCGGACCTTTCTGAGCCAGCGCGGCGATCACGGACACATCGACCAGGCGAAACGTCACCCGCCCTCGCTTGCCGAGCAGCGCGCTCACGCGTTCGGGATCCCTGACGCCCGGCAGCAGCACACGAAGCCGGTCGGCCCCGTCGGGCTGCTGGCTGGCGTCCCTGATGCCTGCGTTGCGCAGGCGTTGGTCGATCATCTCGCCGGATTGCCTGACCAGTTCGCGCAGGCGCTCGGCGAACCCGGCCTCCGTCGGCATCAGGCGGATCAGCCCGTCACCGCTGTCGGCGACGCTGATCGTCTGTGCGCTGTAAGGCAATTCTTTCGTGGATGGCACCAGCTTGGCCAGCACGCGTTGCCGGTCCTTGGGCTCGGCAATCCGGACCTCGACGCCGCCGTCGCGCATCGCCAGACCGGAAAACGGAATGCGCCCTTCCCGCACGGTCCGATACAAATCATCGCGCAGCTCCGTCACGACTGCTTCGCGCAACGCGGCGCTATCGACCTTGAACAGAATCTTGGAGCCGCCTTGCCTGGCCAGCGCCTGCTCGGCATTGGCCGCAATCGTCGCGCGCATCTTGTCGACCGCCTGCGCGTCATCGGACGTCGCGCGCGGCGCGGCCACCGCCGAACACGCGGCGGACGCCAGCATGAAGGCGACGATAAACCCTGCCTTCTTGCCTCGCGCGTACATGGTCTCAGCATCCTCTCATCCGGCGGCACGGATGTGCCAGTCCTTTAGTGCCGGAGGGGCGCGCCGAGGTTCAAAGCCCTTGCCAAAGGCCCAGGGCCAATATGAACTCCCGTAGCTACTCAGGCTGGGAGACGTCGCGTGAGCCCGATCGATACGCTGTTCACCAACGCAAAATTCGCTGACGGTTCGCTCAATGATGTCGCCGTTGCGAACGGACGCATCAGCTCCGTTTCGAGGCCGGGAACCCAAATCTCCGTGGGTGCGCCGACACGCGATCTCGGCGGCGCGCTAATCGTTCCCGGGTTTGTCGAAGGACACATCCACCTCGACACCAGCTTCTACCGCGACGACTGGAAGCCCCACAAGCCCTATACCAACGGCTTCAATGTCCATGAACGCGTCGCCTTTCAGGCGCAAAATTTCGCCGAAGCCGCTCCCGTGGAAGTCCGCGCCCGAAATCAGCTCGAGCTTTGCATCGGCCATGGTTCGACGCATATGCGCAGCCATGTCACGGTGGACGGCACCATCGGGCTCAGATCGCTGGAGAAGATTCTGGCGGTGCGCGAAGCCTACCGGAATATCATCGATATCCAGCTCGTCGCGTTCCCGCAGAGCGGCATCCTGCAAAGCCCCGGGACAGCTGAACTGCTCGATGAAGCGGTGGCGATGGGCGCTGATCTCGTCGGCGGCATAGATCCCGCAAGCTTTGATCGCGATGTCGAAAAGCATCTCGACATCGTATTCGGTGTTGCCGAGAAACGTGGCGTCGGCGTCGACATACATCTTCACGATAATGGCACGCTCGGAATCTTCGAAATCGAACAGATTGCGGCGCGGTCGCGCGCGCTCGGCATGGGCGGCCTTGTCGCAATCAGCCACGCCTATGCGCTCGGCGATGTCGCCACGGACATCGCCAAACGCACGGCCGACGTTCTGGCGGAAAGCGACGTTGCGATCATGACCAACGCGCCTGGACGCCGGCCCTTTCCGCCCGTCGCCCTTCTGCGCGAGGCCGGCGTCACGGTATTCGGCGGCAGCGACAATATCCGGGACTCCTGGTGGCCTTACGGCGATGGCGACATGCTGGGCCGCGCCAACATGATCGGCTACCGCTCCGGCTTCAACACCGACGACGAATTGGGGATCGCCTTTGACGTCGTGACCAGGGCCGGCGCGAAAGCGCTGCGGCTTAAGGGCTATGGGCTTGAGGTCGGCGACAAGGCCGATTTCGTGACCTTGAATGCGCAACATGTGCCGGAGGCAGTGGTGGCGATCCCGCGCGGGCGATCGGTCTACAAGAATGGAAAACTTGTGGCTCGCGATGGCATGCTGGCCCGATCGTAAGCCTGCCGCGACCCCGGACCTGCTAGCGACCTATCAAGACTTGCCCACGCGCCAGCCCATTTCCCAGAAGTCGGCTTCGAGCCGGGTTGCTTCCTTGAAGGTCGCGATCAGCTCGGCCTCGCGGGCCGGCGTCGCGTAGCGATCGGCAAGGGATTCCAGATGCGCCCGCGCGTTCGCCGCAACTTCCTGATAGGGCGCACCGGCATATTCGGCGATCCAGACACGATATGGGTTGGTTGCGAGCAGCGCGTTCGGGTGCGCGACGAGCCTGGTTGCGATCTCGGCGTAGCCGATCACGCAAGGCGCCAGCGCCACCTTGAGCGACAGCAGGTCGCCGCGCATCCCGGCGTCGAGCACATAGCGGGTATAGGCCAGCATCTCGACCGCCGGAGGGGCTTGTTCGAGATCGCCGGGCGACAGCCCCCAGCCGGCGCAAAGTTTGACGTGCAGGTCCATCTCGACGTCGAGAATCGCCGAAAGGCCGGCCGCCGCCTCGCGCATGTCCGCCAGCTGAGGCGCCTTGTAGACCGCGAGCGCGTAGGCGCGCGCAAACTCGATCAGGAACAGATAATCCTGAACGAGATAGTGACGAAACGCCGCCTCGGCGAGCGAGCCGTCCGCCATGGCGTTCGTAAAGGCATGCTCGGTGTAGGCGCGCCACTCGGCGGATGCTGCGGTCTTCAATCGCTCGAAGAAACTCATGATCTTTCGCTGGGCTGGCTTTTCAACGGATGGCTTGTCGGTGATAACAGACCACTGCGGCCCGGGACAATGCCCGCTCTGCGCAGAAGCATTTCATAGCCGGATGGAGCACGACGGCAGCTTGAATGCTGCTGCGACGTTTCGCGGATCAGCCAGCGCTGCCGGCGCTGGAACCCCGCGGCCTGGACGGCGTTGACGTGTATGGCAACCGTTTTGCGAAAACCCGTGATCATTGCCGCGATTGTCGCGGCCGTCTCGATTACCACCATCATCCTGGTAGATCACACCAACCTGATCATTGACCGACGGCCACCCCAGACGCCTCCCGGCACGACATTCAATACGGTGAATGACGCCGGCGCGACGGTTAATCCGACCCGGCCTGAATCTGCGATCAAGCCGACGCCGCCCGGCCCGGCACCGGTTCAGCCGGCCATCCCGGCCAAGTAGCCGACAGCCCCGCTGGTGCGCAAAAAAACCGATGGTGGTTGCCGGCAATCGCCTGCGAGTCGATGAATTCAGGATATCGGGCCGCGCCTTGCGCGGGACCCGTTGGCTAATCCGGCCGCCGGCCCTACCGGGTCACTTGGCGTAGCCCTGGGATCGCAGCCACGCGACCTTGCGGTTTCCGTTCATCCAGTCGTCGGCATCTGCCTTGCTGGTCAGCCCGGTGATCTCGCGTTGTTCGCTGCCAGGATAATCTGCCTGGATAGTCCAGTCGTCATCTGCGATCCGGACGGTCTTGAAGGTCACTTTTGCTTTTGCCATGAGACATTATGCACCATCCGGAGGGGACTGTGTGAGGTTTCTGAGGATTGAAACCAGCGCGCGGGCAATGAAAAAGGCCGCCAACCGAGGCGGCCTTATCGTTCCAGCACATAGACCGTCTGGTTATGCTCCCCCACCCCGTGCTCGATGGGGTCCATCCCATCCGCGTGTAGAATGCCAATCGCTCCGGCGATGAGCACAGATAGGCGCGCGGGAAGCCGCGTTCGAAACAGCATTGCGCCGCATGCCCGCACCAGCGCGCGTCCAACCTCTTGCCGCCTGTGCTCCGGCTCAACCCACACGGCGGCTACCCACGGCGCGTACTGCCTGCGTTCGGGAAGATCGCACGCGATGCCCAGTGTCGACCCCAGATACCGATCTCCGTCCGCCGCGACGACAGCAAAGGAGATGGGATCGCCCTTCATCATATCGAGCAAGCCGTTCGATACCGTGGAGTATGGGTGGCCGGAGGGGTCCCACCAGGCACGCCACACCCGGTCAGCGACGGTATTGAAGAACTCAGGCCGCTCCCGCAGGTCAAATATCTGCAAATGACGTCCCCCGACAAGGACGGCGAAATTTCTAGCCAGGACACTCCCGAAATCAATTTGGGCCACCGGGGGCAGACACGGACGTCGCCCAGGACGGACCGGCGACAGCTTGATCCGCCTGCCCAAATTGAAAGCATAACGGCAACAATTCCGTAGAAGTACGGAAATCGCGCACCGCCAAAGCAGCGCCTTGCGGGAAATCGCGGGGATCGTTCAATGGAACTTTAGTGTTTGCCGTCTATCAAGCCCGGCACCGACCATTACCGGCTGACATAGATCCGAGGGCGAGCCCAACCGTGCATCTTCAATTTTTTCGGGCTCTGGCCAACGTTGCCAATTCGACGAGGATCGGCGCGATCGAGTGCGTCGCCCGCTTTGGAAAAAACAGCTCGGGCAATATCGCGGTCCTGTTCGGGATTGTCCTGGTGCCCCTGCTGATCGCCGTCGGCTGCGCCATCGACTATTCGGTGGCGAACAATCAGCGCACCAAGATGCAGTCGGCGCTCGATGCCGCGATCCTGGCCGGCTCGATCGCCGGCAAACAAGCGCTCGATTCCGGCGCCAGCAGCACCGCGGCGATTGCGGCAGCCAATGCCGCTGCCGCCAATTTCTTCTCCGCCAATATGACATCGGGCATCTCGGCCAGCATCAGTACCACCTTCACGATGAACGGCCTCACGCTTGCAGGAAAGGGAACGGCGACGGGCACCGTTTCCAACTCCTTCATGAAGGTGGCCGGCCATCCGACCACGCAATTGTCGACGGCCTCGCAGTCGAGCTCGACGGCCCAACCTTACCTGAACGTCTACCTCCTGATCGACATCTCCGCATCGATGCTGTTGCCCTCGACCAGTGCGGGCATCACGCAGATGATGAACGGCCAGGGCGGCTGCGCGCTGGCCTGTCATGACAAGGCCAACGGCACCGATTCATATGCCTGGGCCCTGAACAAGGGAATCGAATTGCGCTACCAGGTCGTCAATCAGGGCGTCCAGAATCTGCTGACACACCTCAACAGCAATTCCAGCCTGAAATCCCACGTCAAGGTCGGGCTGTGGTCGTTCGACGACAACCTGACGCAACTGACGGCTCCGACCTACACCTATTCGATGGTATCCGGCAATTTCCCGGCGCCTGCGCTTGCCAACACCGACGCATCGGCGGCAACGCCCTTCAACAGCCTGATATCGAAATTCATCAGCGATGTCGGCCCCGCCGGTGACGGCAGCTCAGCGTCGAGTCCGCTGAAAATGGTGATCATTGCCACCGACGGCGTCAACGATCCGACACGGGCGTGGGTCTCGGAGCCATCGCTTCGATCCCAGGTCAAGGTGTTCGATACGGCCTTCTGCAGCACGTTCAAGAGCAAGGGCGTCACCGTTGCGATCATCAATACGCCCTATTACCCGATGACCTGGGACTGGGGTTACAACGCGACGCTCGGCCAGCCCGGCAGCCTCGGCGGCGCGACCCGCGTCGACGATATTCCGATCGCCTTGTCGGCGTGCGCGGGCAAGTATTTTACGGTGGCGTCGGACGTCGCCTCGATCCAATCGGCGTTCACAAAGCTTTTTGTGGCGGCGTCGCCGATACGGCTGACGAACTAGCGCGTGGACTCATAAGCGCGGAGCCATAGCCTGATTGACGCAAGTTGCACGAAGGCAAGGAAGTTGGCAGCCAGCTCGTCGTAGCGCGCCGCAACCCGACGGCATTGCTTGATCGGGTTGAAGAAACGCTCGATCCGGTTGCGCCGCGGTAGAGATAAGGGCTGCAGCAGATCGGATCGTTGCGATTGCGTTTTGGCGGGATGTTGGCCCATGCGCCTCGCCTATGGCGAGCCCCCTGATCCAATCGGCGTCATAGCCACGTCGGCAAGCAACGTTGATAAAGACCTGACCTAGCTGAGGTTTGCCAAGAACGCGTTTATCGCATCCGCTCCTTGTTTGGGCTGCTGGCACATCCACCAATGACCCGCTCCTTCCAGCACTGCGACTTTTGCGCCGGCGCGCTCGGCAGAACGGCGCGCGAGCGTTTCTCCGCCAACAAAGGTATCTTCCGTAGCGATAATCGCTAGGCCGGGTTTGGCAACGGCTCGCGGCAAGCTCGCACCGAGATCGCGCATCACCGGTTGAGCGGCTGATCTGTACAGCGACAAAATCGCTCGACCCAGGTCCGCGTTCGCACCTGCGATCACTTTCTGAGCGATTGCTCTGGTCATGCCCAGGCTCACGTACCGCTCGACTCGGGCCTCTGCCGGCATGCTGGCCATCTGTGCAAGCGCCTGCTCGCCGATTTCTGCCGTCTGCCAAGCCTGTGCCATGTCGTGCCAGACGTAATCAGGGTCGAAGGCGCCCAAAATATCACTTGCCCAGGACCGTATCAGATCTGGACGGTCCATCGCGATGCGGATGACATGTCCGCCACCCCAATCATGTCCCACAAGATCGATGGGTTGTGCCAACTTTCCAAGTTCGACGGCGAGCCAGTCGCGATAAGCGTCGGTGGAACAGTCAAAGCCCGAAGGGATTGCGGAGCCAAACCCGGGTGGAGACAGACGAACAACGTCGTGGTTGCGCAAATGCGGGACTAGGTCGTCCCATACTGCCTCTGTTTCAGGATTTCCGTGAACGAAAACAATCGTCATCGCAGATCCCGCTTAAACAACGTTTTCGCAATGCCTGTGCGTACCGCCGTAACCTATCGCTTCGACGTTAATGCGGAAAGCGGGCTTCAAGGTGGTTTTTTGGTCGGGTCACGGTAAATTTGGGGTGGGCATGTCAGCTCATGGGCACTTCTCGGACATCCAGCATTGTCCGCTTTCTAGTCGCTATTGGTGGCATAGCGGACATCGGAAATTTATGAGTACGGCCTAACGCACCGGGCGGATGAGCTGGAGCACCATCGCCGTTCGAACCCAAGACAGGATAGCGGACTGCGCCGCCATCTGTTCATCGGGCCGCGCCTTGCGCGACCCGTCGGGCTCTTTCCGCCCTATGGCCCTGGCCGAAACAGGCAGCGCGCAGATCAGTACCGGTCGTAGTAACGGCCGCGCGGATAGTAGGCGTAAGCGTGCATGGGGTTGATGCCGCAATAGGCGTCGGTCCCGTACGCGGTCGCCATGCACTGCTGGTAGCTGGAGAACTGGCAATTGCCGGGATAGCCCCACTGGCGGCCTTGCAGGCAATAGCGATCCTGGATGCGCTCGGCTGCGGGTGCTGGCGACATCGATCCGACGACGGTCAAGGCTGAAACGGCTGCCAGAATGGCAAGGGAAACATTGCGGCGCATGGTCGAAACTCCTCGAATTGCTGTGAATTGCTTTCGATAGATAGACGGGCCAACCCCTCCAAAAGTTCAAACCCCCGGGGCGGATTAATTCCTGGTCATGTTCGGGGCGTTCATGACGTGGCTGGTCGCTGCCGGCGGATGATATCTGTTGTTGGGGTGCATCGCCGCCACAGCGAGCAGGGCGAGAAGCCGACTATCTTGCGCATCGTCCCGCTCGGTGTTTGGCGAGGAGCTCGCCGTTGATCTGGAGCGAGTGTGCCGAGGCTGTTTTTGCAGGAATGTGATCGGAATCACAAAGGGCGCCCAACTGAAGCGGCCTTATCAGTGTTGATGCTCAAGCCTATCACCAAGCCTAATAACGAAGCCTTGTAACGAAGCCTCGGCCGCTCGGAACCTTCTGACCCATCACGGATTTTCACCCCATGTACCTGAAAAAGCCGGCAGGGATGACCGAGGCGGCTAAATTCGAGGGCGTGCGGCGGGAGAAGGCGCTAGTATTAGTGACCGTGTTGCGCGTCTGTGCCGTGCTTTGGCGGCAGACGTTTCGCTCCGGCAAGCGGGCTCAACAATAAACCCGCGAGGCTGTTCTGGTTGGCGACTTCGAGGGATGTTCCGATGCGCATTTTGGCTTTGGCGTTTCTGACGATTGGTCTGGTTACCGCAGCCGAACAAGCTCCGGCTCAGACCTATGACCCGGCGTTTCCAGTTTGTGCGCATGTCGTTCCACCGAGAGGCGGTTCTTTCGAAGATTGCACCTACTATACGATGGCCCAATGCGCGGCATCGGCTTCCGGCCGCGCTGCGCAGTGCCTCCTCAACCCGTTTTACGCTCATGCGGCAGCGCCGAGACAAAGCGAGCGGCGTTATCGCCGGGGCTACTGAGCCGGTCTGGCAGGCCCGTTGGCGGCCCTATTCATCGGCTGCCCGATTTTGAAAGGGCCCGGTCGACGGCCAGTACCACCTGCGTGATGGCCTCGCTGCGCGTTTTCGTTTCGCCGGTTTTGGTGGTGTGGTCGTCAAGCGTCACCGCCCATCGCCACGAATTGGGCTGATCGCCTTCGAAAACCAGATAATTCTTGCCGCGGTATTCCATCGGAAAAAATTCGATACTTGTCTGCAATCAATGCCGGTCGCGCTAATCTCTCAACATACCACGGTTCTGCATCCGGCCGCACGATGAAATTCGTGCGCCACAGCCGAACGGGTGGCCGCGCTGGCAGGCGCGAAGCTTTCAAGGCCATCAGGCCAGCCCCTGCCCTCCCTGGCAATGATGACGGGCCTGACAAGGCCCAATGAAAAGGCCGCAATGAGACGCTGGTTCTATTTCTCCCGCAGCGCTCGCGGCAGCGCGTCGTGCAGATGGACGGTATCCAGCACGTTTCCTGCCTCGTCCGCGATCAGAATCCTCATCGGCATGCCGTCGGCAGCGAGGACGATCCACTCGGCAAGCAATTCGCGCGCCGCCAGCAGCGCTTCCCGGCGCGCGGCTTCGAGGTCGGGCAGTTCGGTGCCGTCAGGATCGGTGTCCAGCTCATCGATGTGAAAATAATATCGCGGCATGCCGGTTTCTCAACCACCAAGGCGAACACGCTACTCAACCTACACATTCGCAATAGGTTGCTCTGTCGGTCAGCGAACAATGGCTACAGAGTCTTGCAAGTTTTCCGTCCCAACGTTGCTTAGCGAGCAGACCAACGGCGAAGGGGCAGTTAGCGTGCGGACATCATCGCCCGATTCCCCAGGTATATATCGGTGACAGAGCGACGCTCCCGCCTTCCCCGGAGCACAACTATGGCGCGGCATTATTTCCACTTGGCGAATGGCGCCACAACCTGGACCCGACCGGCCTTGACCTTGCGGATTTGGGCGCGGTCCAGGAGGAAGCCGTTCGCGCCGTCCGGGAGTTGCTGAACCTCGGCAAAACCGACGGCCTCTGGTCCGGCGATCCCTGGAAGGTGTGGGTCACGGACGGCCCCGACGGCACCGGGCGAACAATCCTCACCGTAGAACTCACGACCGGGTAACGCCACGCGCCGGGCACAGCCGGCCGGGCCGCCCGTTGCCTGCTATGCCGGCAGCTTTCTGTTACGCTGCAGGACGCGCGGTGCCCATTCACTTGCGCGATGCCAGCGCTGGCGACGACAGCCACCGGTTCATGCGTGAAGCTGTTTCAGCCTGTTGCGCCCGGCGCAAAAGCAGCTCCCGAGCCATGCTGCCGGCAGGTTGCTCTTCCGCCGCTTCCTTGAATCGCAGGGCCTCTTCCGCCAGCCGCTCCTCAAAAGTGGCCGTGTGCTTGACCCGCCTCCTCCTCGTCTGAGCCATGGCATTCTACCTCACAAAAACTGCCAATGCCCGATTTTATACCGCCGTCGCTCGGATCGTCTGCCCGGTTTCTGACATTTCAAACCCTCGCACCGCCCGGCCCGTTGCCGGCATTGGCTCGCCTGCGCGAGGCTTGCGACGTGTTGCGCTGGCATGGCATCGGGAAAATGGGACTGCGGTCAGGGCGCTGGAGGCGGCCGAACGAGGCGTGCTCTTTGATCAGCTGTCGAAGATGCGCGCGTAGTGAGAATTGACGGCTGCATCGCACTCGCACGCGCGCTGCTGAATCTTGGCAATGTCGAGGATGTGAACCCGGCCGCGCGAATAGGAGATCAATCCGGCGTCCTGTAATTTTCCCGCCACTGCCGTGACGCTGGTTCGGCGGACGCCGATCATTTGGGCGAGAAATTCCTGCGTCAACGGCATGTCGTCGCCGACGAGTTGTTGCATCCTCAGGAGCCATTTGCAGGTGCGGGAATAGACGTCATGAACCGCGTTGCACGCACAGGTCTGTTGCACCTGTGCGAGGAAGAACTGTTCATAGTGCATCAGCATCTTCCGAAGTTTAGGATTTTCCTGGGTGAGATCGCGCAGCCGATCGGCATCGACAACCGAAGCGGACCCTGCAACCAGCATCACGACATGGTTCAGGGAGATCTTGTGATCCATCGCGGGGCCTGCGCCGTACTGACCGTCCTTGCCGATCATGCCGGTTTCGATCCGCCCTCCGTTGGACAACTCGACGACGCAGGAAATGATGCCGCC
Organism: Bradyrhizobium sp. AUGA SZCCT0176; assembly: GCF_018130145.1. GTDB lineage: Bacteria > Pseudomonadota > Alphaproteobacteria > Rhizobiales > Xanthobacteraceae > Bradyrhizobium. The sequence continues at coordinate 124,416 of NZ_JAFCMB010000016.1, forward strand.
ATGCGGGAAGTATACCCTCTGGACATGCGCATGGGTTTCCGCGATCGCAAAACCGTGGCGCAGTTCTGCGATGGTGAGGTGCGGCTCGAGCTGCGCGAACGTGGCGCGATCGAGCCGGGACAGAAGTTGATTTTCGCGATGACCGCGCATGGCGCTCTCTCCGGAAAAGGCGGGAGCGCGACGAACTCTCAGTCACCGAAAGATGCCTAGGACGGCGCGGTGATAATGTCATCTAACCGACATTTACGGCCTTCGTCTGTCCTTTAGGCAACTTAACGGGCACGGGATGACGTCGACCGCTCAGGCCGAATAGGCCAGCGGTTCCGCTCTGGCCTGTTCGTGGGTTGTGAGAAGGATACGGTGGAGGCGCGCGGTCCTACAGCAACGCAAGCGCGATACCAAAGCACGCGATCAGCGTCGCGGTGCTCAGTGACATCACGACGAGAGCCTCTTCCTTGTGCTTTTCCAAATCGTCCATCCGGATTTTACGCCGACGGAGCGGCTTTGTTCCGCTGCCAGCCTATCGCGCGGAGTTTCATTTCCGGAACTCTTGGGGCGCATGTACCAAAGCGCATTTCGCGGCCCGACCCGAACACCAAAGGGCGGATGACGCCGGAGCCGGGACGAACTTCACGGGACCTGAGGCGGCCTAGCCGGACGATCTCGCCATGTGAGAAATGACGGCCTTCGCACTGCGGGAATAGTGCGAGCCATGGAAATGCTCGTCCACAAATTGGAGCACAAGGAGAGCAACGATCGTGGCCGCCAACACCCTCATTCGAATATCGTCGCGCCGGGGACTTAACGGCAAGTAAAGAGGCCGCCAACTGCGGCGGCCTCAACTTCATTCCACAAGCCCAAGATAGCGCTTTGCCATCGCCGCTTCGGTACGCAAGGCTGCGGCGCGATCTGCTCTTTCGATACGGATCATCTCATCCGCTGCGTGCTCACGTTCGCTTATTTCCGCAGCCAGGATCACCTGCAATTGCGCATGTCCGAGAGCGAGCCGATCAATTTCTGCCGTGCCCTCCTTGAACCGGTGCTGATCGGCAGCCTTCCGATCAGCGTCAAGCGGCGGCGCCTCGGCATTGTCGATTGCCGCAACCAGCGCCCGAATGAGCTTAACTTCATCGGTGCGCCCTTCTTTCATGGCGGCGCGCAGATCGTCACGCATTCTGGCTTTCAGGGCCTGCGCGTCCAGGGTCATTTCCGCATTTCCTTCCCGTGTTGAACGGAAATGCCATACAGCGCGTGGGACGGATTAGCGACAGGCCAAACTTCGGTAACGAAAAATTAACCCTGCTCGCGCCACCTTTTCATCAGATGGAGGACACCCAAGAATGCAGGTTTTCAGAATGACGCTGAGTGACGGTGCGAGGAAATTCCACATCGCCATCCAGGCACCGGATGCCGCCGCCGCGGAGACCAAAGCCGCCGATTGTTTCGATACTTCGAAGTGGCAGATTCTGAATATCAGGCGCGCCGGCGTGGTGGCGGCCAGGCCGGAACCGCAATCCGTCGCGGCTTGATCCGGCGGGAATGTGATCCGGCCCTGCCCGCCGCGTTCGCTCAACCGGCCGCTGCCTTGTCTTCCTTGTCGATACCGCGCGCCATGGATGCGCAGATCGGTCCGCTTCCGCGGCACATCGCCTACGACGGCGGCGTGCCGGTATTGAGCAGATTGGAAATGGCGGTCACAAGCTGCGCCGCGGCAAAGGGTTTGGCGAGCAGGACACTGTTGGGAACGCCCTTGGATGCCCACTCCCCTTCGTGAGTGCCGGTCACATAGATGACGGGCATCGCCGGATCGGCCTCTCTGGCAGCGCGAGCGACTTGCCATCCGTTCAGTCTTCCGAGCAGATTGATGTCGGTCACGACCGCCCGGTATTGAGTTTCATCACCCTGGAGAAGCGCAATGGCTTCCTCGCCGGATGTTGTGATGGCTGATTTGAACCCGCCGTCTGCAAGCGCATCTTCGACCATGGCCTGAATGAGCTGGTCGTCCTCGACGACCAGTATCGTAACCGCACGATCCACTTCAAACGCTCCCTGCTGCAGTGTTGCAGTCCTCCGGCAGGGCAAGTGACGCTGGAATGATTGGTTCCGAAATGATGTTCAAAAGTGCACATTGGACGCCGGGGGCTGCGTTAGGCGCGCAGGATCGGCGTTGGCTTCTGCAAGACAGGCCGTGGCTTGATCGACGCAGGCTTCGGGCGTCACCGTGGGGCCTGCAGGCCCGGTGACGCCAGCCATTCCTGCATGTGCGAAGCTGTCTCGGCCTGTCGGGCCCGACGAATGAGCTTGTCGCGCGCAACTCCCGGCGGGGTGCCTCGCGCTTCCTTGCGCAGGCGTTCTGCCTCTTCCGTCAAGCGTTGATCCAGCGGGGCGGTCTGTTTGAAACTGCGTCGCTGCATGGCGCTGCTCCATTCCTGAGGGAGGCGGGAGCGCAACCGGCGGTCCATCACCGATGGAAGCCACTGGCCGGGCGGTGATGCCACGACAATACGCTGCCGGTACTGTTAGTTCTGTCCACTTGTGCACACAGCGCAAATCAGTGCGTAAGGCGGCGGCAGCGCAATCCACCGTCCATAGACAAAAATGGCGATGACGCCTTCCGCCTTCTCCTTGAGATACGGCGGACAAGTCGGCTGGCCCTTGAATGCCCTTTCTTGATGTGGCCACAAATTTCTTATCGTTTACACCCTAACTGTCTGTCGCTTCCTCGGGAGGCTTGGGAAGATGAAGGCTGGAGAACCGGCGCATTGCCCTACCTGTCAAAGCGACATGACCCTGGTTCGCACGCAGCCAGATCAACCCGGATTCGAGCTGCAAACCTTGCACTGCCCGAGCTGCGATATCACGCATCGCTGGATGGTCAGGAAGCAAGCATCGCCGCCAAGCGGGTCCAGACTTGCCGGGAAGCGACCCAGGCCCAAAATCCTCGCGCGTTTCTGGAAGAAAAAATAAAGCGCGTCGGGCGTGTTAGCGACAACGTGATCCGCCGTCCGGGCTCGAAGCAACATGGCCCCGGCGCTAGTTCTTCAGGACATCGTCGCTTGTCGCTGCGTCAACGGAGTCTACAGCGGCCATTGCCTCTTCTGCTTCTTCACTTTGAACCTGCCGGAAGAGAGTCGTAAAGCTCTCGGCGATCCGTCGCCAAGCAGCCCTGTCCGTCTCATTCGTGGCCCGTCGCGCTTGGTCGTGGGCCGCTAGCGCCCGCCGCCAATATTCGGCGCTGTTATCCATGTCAGTAACTGCAATCGCGAAGAATACGTTTCGATCAATGTCACTAAACTGTCGCATCGACGACCGCCGGTCAATCCGGCTCTCGGGCAATTCCGAGGTAGACCAGGACCAGGCGTCCGGTACTGGCCGAGGACATCAGCCAATCTGAATCAGGACAGTCTTTTTGCAGGGACTTGCGGGACGCTCGGCTTGCCCGGTTTTGGCTTGAGCGGTGGCAGATAGCGGCCGAGTTCGAACAGCGCCGCGAGAAGGTGGCAGATTGCTTCTACGACGACTTCGGCCATCTAACCCTCGCAGAGGGGAGTTCGGACGCCTCTGGATAGGTCGGAGGGCTGGGGAAGCAAGTTCAGTCACTTTTGGAGGCGGTCCTGATCACGGAATCAGGAAGCGCGACGTGACCCGCACGGAGCGGAGTCCGTCAGAAATGGAACTTGATCAAAAGAGCGGGCACGACGGGTGTATTGACAACGGGCGGCTTGGGTTCCTTGTGGGGCACCGTTTGCCCCTTGGCGTTTTTGTCACCGCCGCTCACGAAGTCGAGTTCGGCATCGCTCAAGATCGAGATCTGGCTGTGCATGGTCCCGCTCGGTGTTTTGGCGATATGTCGCCGTTGATCTGGAGCGAGTATGCCGTGGCGCTATCCCGCAGACTGTGACCGCAGTCACGCAGCTTCGCGATCTCGGACCAGCCGCTCTGAGTGAGCGGGCCGCTACGCTTCGCCAGCGCGCAGGGCGGATTGACGGCGGCGTGATCCGCCGTTCGAAGCGAATACAAAATGGTGGATTACGCCTTCAGCTTGATCCGCCGGCCCTAGCCGGTGCGATAGGCGTCCAACGCGTGCGCCACGAAAACGCCTATGCTGAGGAAGGCCAACAGGGCTGCTACGAGCTCGATCATCGCCGCCTCCCCTGGGTCATTGCCATGCCAACGATGGCAGCCGTGAGGAAATGGCGGTAAATCGAATTGAGGATGGCGACTAACATGACCGTTCCCCTTGTTTGAGCTTCCCCTTCTTTGAGCGGGGGCACCCTACCGGCGCTCTGTTTCAGGACGACTTCGCGGCCCGGGAAAACGGTTTCGTCCCGGCCGACCTGTTCGGTGACGAAATCGGCTCCCGCGGACATGCTGGAACCGAATACAAAATGGCGGATGACGCCTTCCGCCTTCACTCTTTGAACGACCGTGGACAGCTCGGCTCGATCCGCCCTGCGGACCGACACCTTGGTATGGCTCGCCCTCTCCCTCGGGCCCAATCGACCGCAAACGCACCGCCACGTAGCGTCGTCGATGCCGTGCGAAGGCGGCGGCGGTCAGCAGGGACAACATGAGCCAGGCGGCTGTCACAAACGACCAGGCTGCCTCGTCTTGAGGATCAGCGCGGTAAATTCTGTCGATGCCGCGGCCGCCAACCCAAGGAGTCCTTTCCATCATGTCGTCGCAACAACAACGCCTGAACTGCGCCCGGCAGGCCCCCGAGCTGTTGCTGCATGAGTATCTTCGCGAAGATGCTTCCAGTTTCACGGACCAAACCACTCCGCACGGCGATCGCGCTTCGAAGCCGCGCGACGGGAGGGTTTGATGAACGTCGTTGTCTTTGGTGCAACGGGGTCGACAGGACGGCTCGTCGTTGAGTCCGCCTTGTCCGCGGGTCACGTCGTCACTGCCTTTGTCCGTGACCCAAAGCGCATGCCCTTGACGCATCCGAGTCTCAGAATCGTCAAGGGCGATGCAATGGATCCGGCCTCGGTGGCATCTGCGGTCCAGGGTACGGATGCAATCATCTGCACGTTGGGGGCGATACCTCAGGCGAAAGACGATCGGGGTCGACGCCAGCCCGGTGTCCCGGTTTGCTCGGTGGGAACCAGGAACATTCTGGCCGCCATGCCTCGAGGCCGGGGCCGGCTCATCGTTGAGAGTTCGGTGAGTGTCGGTGAGAGCTACCACACCGGGAGTTTCGGCGCAGGCTTCCTGGTCAAGCTCGCACTCAAGGAGGTGATGGCAGACAAGGAGGAACAGGAGGCAGCTGTTCGGGAGAGTGACTGCGATTGGACGATCGTTCGGCCGGCAACGCTGACATTCAAGCCGGCTCGCGGAAACCTGAAGGCCGGGACCGATCTGCGCTGGAACATCACCTCAACAGCCACCCGCGCTGATGTGGCCGAGTACATGGTCAAGATCCTCGATGACCGCGCGACCTACAAGAAGGCCATAACGGTGCGCAGCTAGGTTTGGCGGCGAACGGTCGTATGCCCGTTGAGTGGAACATCGTTCACGGTAGGAGAACTACGGGAGTTCGCGAACGTCGATCCGGTCGGTGAGATGCATCAAGCCGATTATTGCGGCCAAGGTCGCCACGCCAAAACGTTGCGATAACCGCGAGCAATGGTACCGGTTTCCGGATTTTTAAAACGGCCCCAACGAGGGGCCGCCAACCCGAATGGTACGGGTTTTCCTCCAGCAGTCGGGGGGCACCTTTCTGGCTGGAAGCTTCAATCAGACGCTCTGACAAGTCAGAGGTTCCAAGGGCGGATTAGCGACAGCGTCATGCGCCGTTCGGCCGTTGCTTCATTCGACTACGAGCCGGAAAGACGACGGCAGGGGTCTCTAACCAAAGAGGCCGCCAACCGCAGCGGGCCTACGGCTGTTGTCGTTCAAATTCAAGCCTCCGCGCTGACGAAACTATCGAACAACTCGTAAGCCTGTTGCGGCGTCTTTCCTTCCTTGAATGCGTTTGGGAAACTGAAAATCGCATCCGCTAGAAGGAATTCATCCTGGACAGGAAACAGGGCGCGAAGTTCGGCGAGCCAGTTCGCATATGAGGGAGGGTTGAACTTGCCCAAGGTGTAGTTATCGCTGAATGCGTGCATTAGTTCGGAACCTTCAGGCCGGGAGATCGCAGCCAGTCGCTCAAGTGCGATCCGGTCTCGGCTTGTCGTGCCTTGCGGATTGTGGCTTCCCGAACCGCGCCGGGTGGAAGCAATTTGGCTTGCTCGCGCAAGCAGTGTGCTTCTTCGGCAAGACGTTGCTCCAGGATTTCAGGTGGTGTGTCGTGCTGCCTCTGCTGCATAGGGCTGCTCCGTTCCATAAAGGAAGGCGGGAGCGCAAACCGCGCGTTCTCATCACCGATAGGGGCCAACAGGAGCGGTGCGGTGACCAGTGCAATCTGCCATGTCCGGCAGCCGACATCTGGTCAATACAGCTCACATCGCGAAATGTTAACAGCTCAAATCAGCGCGTAGGGTGGATTAGCGACAGCGTAATCCGCCGTCCGAACCAACGACAAAATGGCGGAATACTTTTTATGGTCTCATAGCATCACTTGGTCGGCGTCAATTCCAGCATCTTCTTTTCCGCAGCGTCGTATACCTTGACTTGGAGCATCGGAAACTCGGCTTTGAGATCCCTCGCCCTTTTCTGCGCCGCTTCCAGTGTTGGAAATACCGTCTTCATCCGGCCATCGACTTCCAGGCCAAAGCCCGCGGTCATCACAAGGTCAGCGCGTGTGATGTTACGGGGTTGCGGCTCGTCCGGTATCGTCAGAGGCTTTTTCATGGCAACTCCTTGGGTTGCCCCCTCCCTATCTAATCACTGCCCTCCTCGATAGAAGAGCAACGCCTTTCGCGAGGTCGTCCTGGTCGGTCAATCCTTCGACTTTTTCAGCGTGTCGGTCGGCCATCAGATCTCGTCAAAGGTGTTTGGCCTTTTCCGTGGCCCCGCTGTCATCCGCGCAAACCATCGGCTCGTATCCGATGAAATGCCCGTCCTCGCCTACGATGTAAGCGCGATACGCTGGCATCAACGGCGCGCTTGCAGGCCCGGCGACCCTAGCCACTCTTGGACCTGCAAGGCGGTCTCCAACTGGCGAACCTGACGAATGAGATTGTCGCGCTTGATCCCCGGCGGCGTGCCTTGGGCTACTTTACGGAGGCGTTCTGCTTCGTGAGATAGACGTTGATGGAGTGGTGCGGACTGTTTGAAACGGCGTCGCTGCATGGGCGCTGCTCCATTCCTTGAGGGAGGCGGGAGCGCAACTGGCGTTCTCATCACCGATAGAAGCCGATGGCCGGGCGGTGATCGGGACAATCTGGCATGTCTGCTGTCCGACATAGTGATCAATATTGCTCACATCGCGAAATCGTTAGCAGCGCATAGGGTGGATTAGCGACAGCGTAATCCGCCGTCCGAACCAAAGACAAAATGGCGGCCCTACGCTTTGGTCAGAGCATTCTGGCGGGGTGCCGCAACCCTCTTGCTAGCCGGCTCTGCAAGTTGCGCTTCGCGAGCAAGCCTGTCGCGCTCCACCACCCCGGGCAGAGCCATTCGAGCCTCTCTCCAGCGACGCTCGGCCTCCTTCAACAGGCCTTTGTCGAGCGGGTCGATTTGTTTGAAACGTCGCCCTTCGGTCATAGGCCTTTCCTTTAGAGGAACGGCTAGTGGCCGAAATAGGCCACTCGCAGATTCAAAATTGGCCACTCACGCAACAGCGCCCCAAAGCCGAATGATGCTTAGTGGCGCTGTGCTAGCCCCGGAAAGTGCAATCCCCCGGTAGCTATCTGTCTGCAGGGACGGGCAAAGGTTCAAAGGATTGTTTTGGAACCGGCGCCGGGCCGGAGTGCTCGGTCAAGGGTGGCATCAGCGCGTAGGGCGGATTAGCGACAGCGTAATCCGCCGTCCGGTCGAAACCAAAGCGGCGGAGGCCTTCGGCTCAATCCGCCTACGGCCCTAAATGGTACGCCGCCGAGCTCGAAATACAGTGTCCCGGCGGCGCCCTGTCTCATACTGGGCCGATAATCCCCAGCCGGTTATCCCCTGCAATTCACAGGCCAGCGCAGCGCGTAGGCCGGATTAGCGACAGCGTAATCCGCCGTTCGAACCAAAGGCAAATGGCGGATTACGCCTTCCGCCTTCGCTCTCTTAGCTACGGCGGACAAGTCGGCTCAATCCGCCCTAGGGCCCTGCCGGTTTGTCTTCCTTGTCCACGCCGCGCGCCACAATCATCAGCTCATCATCCGGCAACGGCCTCTGCAGTACCTTGGCCTCATCCCACGGTCCGCGCATCCAGACGTCGCGTTCCTCGTCGGTCGTCAGGATCACCGGCATCGCCTTGGGATGAACAGGCTCGACAATCGCATTCGGCGTGGTCGTCAGGAAGCCGTAGACGTTGTGAGGGCCGGGGATCGGCTTTGACTTGGTGCCGCGATCGCCCTTGAACACGGTCCAGATGCCGCCGAAGGCGAACAGCGGCCGGTCGTCATTGAGGGCGAACCAGACCACGTCCTTCTTTTTCGTCTCCGGATTCGGCTCCGGCGCGTATTCCGCAAAGCTGTTCACCGGCACCAGGCAGCGGTTGTCCGGCTTCAGCCAGCCGCGCCAGTGCGGCGACGAAGTGTTGCGGATGTTGGTGACTGGCGGGCCGCCGGTGCGCGGCGGCGGCGGCATGCCCCAGCGCATCGTCACCAATTCAGTACCGTGATCGGTGTTGCGCACCACAGGCGCGGGATAGTCGGGGAAGACGCCGGGCATCGGCGCGAGGTTGCCGACGTAACGATTGACGACGCGAAACAGCGCGGCAATCGCGGCCTGATTGGTGGTGATCGAATAAAGATTGCACATGATCAGTCGCGTTCTCCCGGCCACCATTTAGATGCCGGATCGCTGGCCGATATTTTGTTCGGCCGGAGAGCCACCAGATGACTGCGCTTGTAAGGATGGCGGCGGACCTGCGAACAGTCCCGGCAACGCATATACCGTTCCAGTTCATGAATTGGCGTCGCCTTCGGCCGGCGTACAGTGTTCAGCGCCACCGTCTGGTGCGTCTTGCAGCCAAGACATTTGACTTCGAGGTAGAGGTACCCGGCATTGAGCGCGTCACCCAGCGCCGGTGAGGGCTGCGCCGGTCCCTGAAAGCCGAGCATACGCTTGTTCCAGGCCTCGCAAGCCAAACGGTCTGCGGTCTTGCGCGCCCGGGCCGCATCTTCGGCGGCAGCCCGAACCGAGGCGCCATATATGAATTCGCGTGACTTGGTGGTCATGGCCTATTGAAGCGCGGCGGGGCGTCCTACGGCAAGCCGCTACGGATTGGGGCTTGACGGCGGAGTCAACGCAAGGTGTTTCTGCAACAAGAACCCGCCAAGGAGGATCAATCTGCCATGCGGCGGGTTCGATGCGCCACTCATGGGGACCAACCCGAAAACCTTGGTCTGCCAACATATCGCTCAAGGGCTAACGGGCCGCCAGCGCGTCGGCTTTTTTTGGACTTTGGACGACCCAAACAATCCGAGACCAGACGCTTGGTGCTTGGAATGTGAGAATAGATGCAGGCGTGAGGACGGCGAGTGGATCGGCCCCGCTTTGGAGCACCTTAAGCCAAAGGTGTTGTGTGGAGAGTGCTACGACTTCGCCAGGGCGTTTAACTTGGGCGAAAATCCCAATTAGGTCGAAACCAAAGCGGCGGATTGCATCGATGCATATTCTTGGGAAAACGCCACGGGCGTTGCAAATTTTTGATTTAGCTTTCCTAGCAAGTCGGGAAAGTTCGTAACCCGAGCTTTCTTCTGGAATGGCGCCAATAGTTCATCGATTGTTGTGTTGGTTGCTACCTGCATATGGCCAATGGAGTGCAGCTGAACGAACAAGTACGCTTTTTCGAGCGACCCCCTCACTCCTCGCATTAGATCTTGAAAGGCCTTTGCCAGAATCCAATTTTCGTGCGCGCTGCGCCTTTCATCCGCGGTAATGCCTGGGCCGGTGATACTGAACCGGAAAAACGCCTCTTGCGATGCGGGCGGTGGTTCCGAGAGGTCAGCTTTGGCAAGGGCGCCAAAGTAAAGGTCCACGACCTCACGACACATACGCGCGGCGTTGTGTGCCGGGGCAGCTACTGCATCAGCATGAAGAGTTAGTGTTAGGTTGCGGCCTGGATTGGTATTCGAGGGCATTGTTGAATTCGCCAGGACACGGCCGACCTTGCCGAATCATCGGCAATCAGCGCGCAGCAAGATTAGCGACAGGGTAATCTACCGTCAGGATCAAACTCAAGGTGGCGTATTACGCCTTCGACTAATCCGCCCTAGCGCTTGCTGGCTGTCTTGGCTGCTTTCCGGACTACCAGCTTGACGGCAGGCTTTTACAGTGTCGGCTTCATCTTGAGCTTCCACTTCAAGACCTCGTCTCCGGCGTTTAATTCTGCTTTTGGTCAAGCGAATTTCTCGGTCGGCCTGTTAATAAGCTGGTTCTGAGGACACTTTGTCCCCGAGTAATACGGAAAACATGGGGAACGGAAGCGTTCCGCGTGGAGACTCCAGGACTTCGGAGCGTCAAATATACCCACGCGAGTCGGCGCCAACCGATTCGCCGTCCAGATGCGGGACCGGCCGACACCGGTCCCGGCGTTCTGGTGGCGGTCCTATCTCTTCCGAGGAAGAGCTAGGGACCATCCATGTTACGGAAGGAACGTATGCCCGCCGTAGCATGCAGCCCCGTTGGTGGACTCAAGCGGTGGAGGCTCCGGGATACCGGGGTCTCCACACCCTTCCAGCAAGACTCAATTTCAGTCTCACTGAACTTCGTGCACGGTATGCACACGCGCATATTCGCGCAATACGATTTGTATCGTTAAGGGTTACATTCTTTGCAACCCAACCTCAGAAAACCTAGCAATTTCAGCGAACCCAATAATTCGCTGTATCACCTAGTGTCTATCTCGCCGCCGACCTGGGCGTTGTGGCTTCAATCCGCCTTACAGGCCTGAACTGAACGACGTCACACTATGCGCCCGCAAATCAATTTCCGCTTTCCAGAAATTCCCCTTGACGACCACCCCGACTCACCTGGCATATCCATTCCCGTCTCATCCCTCTACGAGGGGCGTATCGCGATCGTCCGGACGCGGGGTGGGATGCGGTGGACGCCGATGTTGCGCTTGACGCGCGCGACAAAGGCGTACGGTGAAGTCGTGTGGTCCTGACGCCCGTAACGGCGTCAAGTCTTTCGGGAGCCAACGCTTCCGAGGGGCGACGGTGGCAATAGAGACCGTCTCACCGGGGAGAGCGCGATATAAGCCGTAAAGCCATTGCGCAGGGAATGTCGGATGCTCTCCGCTGCCCTGTATGCTCGTGTGCACCATCTTGTTGCACAATCGCACACGAGACCGCGGGTGCAGCGCGCACCCGGCATTCCCTGCTCCCTTGTTTTTGGGAGGAACGGATTGAACCACTCGGGCGCTTTGCGTCGCGGGATCGCGAAGGTGTGTCTGTCTCCGTCGTCCCGGACAAGCGAAACGCGATCTCAGATGCGCATTTGCGCATCGGGGGACCCATAGCCACCGAAGTCAATGATTGGAAGAAAGTCGTCGAACAGCGTCTCTCAACACAAGCGCCGCGGCGTATGGGTCCCGGCCTTCGCCGGGACGACGTCCTTGAGGGGCAAATCCGGCGGCCAAACGACGGCCCAAGCACCCGAAATTAACCCTTTGCTAACCATACACCGGGCAAAATTTGCCCAGTGAAGTCGAGTGTCGTCAGCCGCGTAGAACGGGAGGAACCCCGTGGACGCCAGTGCGGTGCCTCACTTACGGAGCGGCGGCCCTTCGGCCGCCGCGAAGACGTCTGGCGGCCGCGGCCGCCATTCGCGAGGAGCTGCAAGCATGGTCGACGTCACGGCAGGTCAGGGCACAGGGGCAAGCGGCGGATTCCCCAGCTTCAGTGAAATCGGCACCATCCTCCGGCGCGGCGATCTCGCGCTGGCCTTCGGCGTCCTCACCATCCTGGTGGTGCTGATCCTCCCCCTGCCCGCGATCGTGCTCGACCTGTTCCTGGCGATCTCGATCACGGTGTCGATCTTGATCCTGATGACGGCGCTGTTCATCCAGGCGCCGCTGGAATTCTCGTCGTTTCCGACCGTCCTCCTGATCTCGACCATGCTGCGGCTGTCGCTGAACATGGCCTCGACCCGGCTGATCCTGAGCCACGGCCATGAGGGCACGGCGGCCGCCGGCCACGTCATCGAAGCCTTCGGCAATTTCGTGATGGGCGGTAATTTCGTGATCGGAATTATCGTGTTCGCGATCCTGGTCATCGTGAACTTCATCGTCATCACCAAGGGTTCGGGCCGCATCGCCGAAGTCGCCGCCCGCTTCCAGCTCGACTCGATGCCCGGCAAGCAGATGGCGATCGACGCCGACCTGTCCGCCGGCCTGATCGACGAAGCCACCGCCAAGCGGCGCCGCAAGGAACTGGAAGACGAAAGCGGCTTCTTCGGCGCCATGGACGGCGCCTCGAAATTCGTACGCGGCGACGCCATCGCGGGCCTCTTGATCGTTTTCATCAACGTCATCGGCGGCATCATCATCGGCGTCGCCCAGCAGGGCATGAGCTTCGGCGATGCCGCCCGCACCTACACGATCCTGACCGTCGGCGACGGCCTGGTCACCCAGGTGCCGGCGCTGATCGTCTCGACCGCGGCGGGCCTGCTCGTGTCCAAGGCCGGCATCACCGGCGCCGCCGACAAGGCGCTGATGAAGCAACTCTCGGGCTATCCGCAGGCGCTCGGCATGTCGGCCGGCGTGATGCTGGTGCTGGCCTTGCTGCCGGGCATTCCGATGCTGCCGTTCGTGGCGCTCGGCGGCGGCGCCGCCGTCCTGGCCTGGAAGGCGCGCAACCGCAACCGCAATACCAGGGCGGCCGAAGCCGCCGAGCTCGCCGCGCCCGATATTGCAGCTGCGGCCGCCAGCGCGGCGGCGGAAGAGCCGATCGCCAATTCGCTCAAGATCGACGATCTCAAGATCGAGCTCGGCTATGCGCTGCTGCCGCTGGTCAACGGCCCCGACGGCACCGACCGCCTCACCGAACAGATCAAGGCGCTGCGCCGTTCGCTCGCGGTCGAAATGGGCTTTGTGATGCCGGCGGTGCGCATCCTCGACAACGTCCAGCTCGAGGCCAACACCTACATGATCAAGATCAAGGAAGTCGATGCCGGCAGCGGCAAGATCTGGCCGAACCAGTTCATGGTCATGGACCCCGCCGGCAACCAGGTCGGCGTGCCCGGCATCCACACTATCGAGCCGACTTTTGGGCTGCCCGCGACCTGGGTCGACGCCAGCCTGAAGGAAGAGGCGTCGCTGAAGGGCTATACCGTTGTCGACGCTGCGACCGTGCTGTCGACGCATCTGACCGAGCTGTTGAAGAGCAACATGTCGGACCTGCTGTCCTATGGCGAGGTGCAGAAGCTGATCAAGGACCTCCCGAAGGAACAGGGCGAACTGGTCAAGGACATCGTGCCGAGCCAGGTCACCATGTCGGGCATCCAGCGCGTGCTGCAATTGCTGTTGTCCGAACGGATCTCGATCCGCGACCTCTCCACCATCCTGGAAGGCATTGCCGACGCGCTGGCGTTTTCGCGCAACCCCGCCACCATGGTCGAGCACGTCCGCGCCCGGCTGGCGCGCCAGATCTGCGCCCAGAACACCTCCTACAACGGCTATCTGCCGCTGATCGCGCTGTCGGCGCGGTGGGAGCAGGCGTTCGCCGAATCGATCGTCGGCAGCGGCGAAGACCGCAGCCTGGCGATGCAGCCGTCAAAGCTGTCGGAGTTCATGACCGCGGTGCGCGTCAGCTTCGAGCGCGCCGCCCAGGAAGGCGAGGCGCCGGTGCTGGTGACGTCGGCGGCGATCCGCCCGTTCGTGCGCTCGCTGGTGGAACGGTTCCGCGCCCAGACCACCGTGCTGTCGCAGGCCGAAATCCACCCGCGCGCCCGGCTGAAAACGGTCGGCAGCGTTTAGTTCCGCCGCGAAAATCGACAAGGGCGCCGCGAGGCATTTTCGCCACAGGCAAACGGTTTGTAAAAACCGGCCCCGCCGTGGGTGTTTTGCGACCACCCACGAAATATGCATTTAACATATTGAAATAATTCATAAATTATTGATTTCGAGACACTGCCGCGCGATCTCCAATCGCGGCCGTTCAAGTCTTTTCACTGCGTTGTGATCGCATCTGTGGAACGAAACAGCGAATTCCTACGTTTCCTGTGCCGAGACGTTGAACCTGTTTGTCGATGAGGCCGTCTAATTCGACACAGGGGAAGGCGGGCAGGAGACTTCCATGAACCACTCGATTTACAGCGCAGACCGCACGACCCATCTCAAGATTGTGGTCGTAGCTTTGGTCGTGGGCATCCTGGTCGCCGCCTTCGGCATCACGGCGCGCACCACTTCGGACGAAGGTTTCCAGCAGACCGCGAGCAACCGCGTGATGAAGGCCGGCAAGCCGGTCGTGGTCACGAGCTCGGGCAATTCGGTCGTACGCTAAGAAAAGGAATTCACGAATTCACGCGGCTCTTTACAGCCCCCCAAAGTCGCCACGTGAAGTACTAGAAGACCCCAACTACCCCTAAGTTGACACTACCCCAAGTCGACTACGAAAACGCCCGCTCCCCACGGGCGTTTTCTCTTTATGGGGGTCCCAAATGATGGGGGTCCAAAAAAATCAGCGCGTCGGCCCGGCCGGCACCGTCTCGATCAGCTTGCCGGCGAAGACCGGCGGCAAGTTCGGCTTGCCGTCACGCGATCCGCCGGCCTGCTCGACCGTCACCGCGTAGGTCGCGGCGTTGATCGTACCGGCGTCGTAGGACGCGAGCACGTTACGCGCGGTGAACTCGCTGCCGCCGATCACACCGAGCGAGCGCGGCTGCGGCAGCTTGTCGGAGACCAGCCATAGCTCGAAGCTCTTGCCGGCTTCGGCATCGGCATTGACCTTGCGGACGGTGAAATTCTTGGTGGCGGCATCGACCGTGAGGATGAACGCCGGCGAGCCGCCGTTCCGCTGCAGGATCGCAACGTATTGCGCCGACGGCGGCGCCGGCAGCGGCGGCGTCTTGACCTCGACCACCTGCGTGCGGATCTTGGGACGAAGGGCATTCGGCAACAGATCCGGCGAATAGACCTGCAGGCCGAGCATCGCGATCAGCGCCGCGGCGGCAGCCGTTGCGAACGACGCCAGATTGCGCCAGCGCTTCACCCGGCCGGACAACTGGACGACGTTGGAATTGTCCGCGGCCTCGGTCAGTTCGGCCATCAGGGTATCCGCCGGCGGCGGAGGGGCGGCGGCTTCCGGCGGCGGAGCAGCGGCCGCGTCCGGCAGCGCCAGCGGCACCTGCGGTCCGGCATGTCCGATCGCGCGTTGAATATTCTCCCAGACGATCGGCCGCGGCTCGACCGAGCCGACCATCTGGTTGAGGACGCCGAGCCTGTACTCCCACGCCTGGACCACGGCGGTGAATTCCGTGTCGACGGCCATCATGGTTTCGACCTGCGCGCGCTCGTCGGCATCGAGGGTGCCGAGCGCATATTCCGCGGCGAGCGCGATATGGTCTTCGCTATAGGCCATCATCTAACGTCCAGGGCACCCTTCAAGACAGCTTCCAAAGAACTCAAATCCAAAAACTCAAAGCCCGAGACATTCCCGGATATCCATCATGCTGCGGCGCAGCCACGTCTTCACCGTATTCACCGGCGTCTCAAACTTGGCGGCCAGCTGCTCGCGGCTCCAGCCGTTGTAATAGGCCAGCAGCACCAGCTTCTGCCGGTCGGGCTCGAGACGGCCGACGCATTCCAGCAGCCGCTTCAACTCTTCCGTCATCTCGCGCCGCGCCAGCGGATCGGGTGAATCGGCGGCCACTTCCATCGCGGTCGGCTCCTCCTCGATCGAGGCCTCGCTCTTCTTGCGCACGACGTCGATCGCCCGGTTGCGCGCGATCGCCGCCATCCACGTGATCGGCGAAGCAAGCGCCGGATTGAATTGTCCGGCGCTATTCCAGATCTTGACGTAGGCCTCCTGAATGACCTCCTCGGCGAGATCCTGTCGGCGCAAGATACGGAGGACGACACCGAAGAGTTTCGCGCGCGTGGCGGCATAAAGCCGCTCGAAAGCGGCTTCATCCCCCTTCGCAACAGCGGCAATCAGCCAAACCAGCTCGGCTGGCGTCAGCATTCGGCGTCCCCCAAATCGCGATCCCCCATCGCGCTTTACGCCGGGAGCATCGAGAACCCTCCTAGCATACCTTGCAGGAAACCAGCCACCAAGACGCCTGTCTGTGGACATCATCAAAGAAAAACCCGGACCTTGCGGCCCGGGTTGTCGATGATCGGATGAGAGAAGGTTAAGGCGTCAGGCGATGGCGCCGAGGCGGGCGCGCATCAACCCGATGGAGTCCATGTCGGCCTGCTCGCGGGCGTTCTCCTCGGCGCGTTCGCGCGCCTGGTCACGCTCGTCCAGCAGTTCGACCTTCTTGAGCTCCTCGAAGGCTTCGCCGAGGAGGCTCTTGGCATCCTCGAGCTGGATGCGCAGTTCGTCGGCCGAACGGGTCAGGTTCTCGCGCCGCTGGATCGCGGCCTTGGCATAGGTCGGATAGGCGAAGTGAGAGGGATCCTGGATCCCGGCCCGGTCCTGCTCGGTCTGGATTTCGCGCTCGAGGTCGACCGACATGCGCTGGAAATCGGCGATCATGCCTTCGATCTGAGTAACCCTTCGGCGCTTCTCATCGACCTGAAACTTCTTCAGGCGGATCAGCGTTTCACGTGACTTCATCGACTCATACTCCCCAGAAGTCCCAATCTTAACGCGGGACAAAGCCGGCTTCCCCCGGGGGCCCCGCCAGCAAGACTATTCATGTGACGGGGATGATGGCCTGACAAAGTTAGCGTTCCGTTTCCAAACTAGTCAGGATCTGCGCCAATTGCTGGTAGCCGTCGGCGAGGCTTGCTTTTTCGCCCTTGCCCTGCCGCAGGAACCCTTCCAGCGGCTCGTGCAGCCGGATCGCCTCGTCGACCTCCGGGCTCGACCCCGCCCGGTAAGCGCCGAGCCGGATCAGTTCCTCCATATCGGCGTAGGTCGCCATCACCTGACGGCCCCGCATGATCACGGGCAGATAGGCCGGATCGGCCGATTTCGGCATGGTGCGGGAGACCGATTTGAGGACGTTGATCGCGGGAAAACGCCCGCGCTCGGCAATCGATCGCTGCATCACGACGTGGCCGTCGAGAATGCCGCGCACCGCGTCCGCAATCGGTTCATTATGATCGTCACCATCGACCAGCACGGTGAAAATGCCGGTGATGGTGCCGGCGCTGATGCCCGGCCCTGCCCGCTCCAGGAGCTTCGGTAGTTCAGTGAACACCGTCGGCGTGTAGCCTTTGGCTGTCGGTGGCTCGCCCGCCGACAGCCCGATCTCGCGCTGCGCCATCGCAAAGCGCGTCACGGAATCCATCAGGCACAGCACATCCTTGCCTTCATCGCGAAAATATTCGGAGATCGCGAGCGTCAGATAGGCCGCCTGCCGGCGCATCAAGGCCGGCTCGTCGGAGGTCGCCACCACCACGACCGAGCGCGCCAGGCCTTCATCGCCAAGGTCGTCCTGCAGGAACTCCTGCACCTCGCGGCCGCGTTCACCGATCAGGCCGATGACCGTGATATCCGCATCGACATTACGCGCCAGCATCGACAGCAGCACCGATTTGCCGACGCCGGATCCGGCGAAGATGCCGAGCCGTTGGCCGCGGCAGCAGGTCAGGAACGTATTCAAGGCGCGCACGCCAAGATCGAGCGGCGCCCCGACCCGCTGGCGCGAATGCGCTGGCGGCGGCGAGTTCCGATACGGCATCGGCGATGGCCCCTGCGTCAGCGGCCCCTTGCCGTCGATCGGTTCCCCCATCGCGTTGAGCACACGGCCGAGCCAGGAAGGCGAGGGCCGCACCTGCCCCGCGGCATTGGTGATCACGGCGCGGCAGCCGCGCCTGACGCCATCGAGGCCGGCGAACGGCATCACCACCGCGTTGTTCCCGGAGAAGCCGATCACCTCGGCCGGAATGAAGCTGCCGCCGGTCTCGATCACGATCCGGGCGCCGACCGACATCGCATGGATCGGCCCCGCGATCTCGACCATCAGCCCGCGCACGCCGACCACACGGCCATATATATTGACGCCGTCGACGTCGCCGATCTGTTCCGCAAGCGCCTTCATTGCGAAAACCTTAAGTTTCCGCGTCTTTGAAAGGGGCGCTTAACCTCGTGTTTACCCGCATCGTTAATCATTGCGTCACTGTCTTTGGTGACTGAGAGCGCTCGCCCATCAGAAGAAGGGTGAGTCGCGGGAGTCGGTTAGGCCCGTCTCTTAATGTGGAACTTGAACGAGAACGGTAAGGAAAAGCTGCTTCGACGCAATATCTTACGGCGATTCGATAAAAATTGCACGGTTAGAGCTTGCGAACACGAATCAGTATTTGTTAACCATATGTCGTCAGGATCCGAATCAGTTGTTCAAAGGCGTTTTGAGTGCCGCAAGTGCGGCCGACCTGACGCCCGGAGCGGCGACTATAGGGGACTGGCATGCGCGTTTTGCTGATAGAAGATGACAGCGCCGTCGCGCAGTCGATCGAGCTGATGCTTAAATCCGAGAGTTTCAACGTCTATACGACGGATCTCGGAGAAGAAGGCGTCGATCTCGGTAAGCTTTACGATTACGACATTATCCTTCTCGACCTCAATCTGCCCGACATGTCCGGTTACGACGTGCTCAAGCAGCTTCGGGTGTCGAAGATCAAGACCCCCATTCTGATCCTCTCCGGCCTCGCCGGCATCGAGGACAAGGTCAAGGGTCTCGGCGTTGGCGCCGACGACTACATGACCAAGCCCTTCCACAAGGACGAACTGGTCGCCCGCATCCACGCGATCGTGCGCCGTTCCAAGGGTCATGCCCAGTCGGTGATCCAGACCGGCGACCTCGTCGTCAATCTCGACACCAAGACGGTCGAAGTCGGTGGCCAGCGCGTCCATCTGACGGGCAAGGAATACCAGATGCTGGAGCTGCTCTCGCTCCGCAAGGGCACCACGCTCACGAAGGAAATGTTCCTCAACCACCTCTATGGCGGCATGGACGAGCCCGAGCTCAAGATCATCGACGTCTTCATCTGCAAGCTGCGCAAGAAGCTCGCCAACGCTTCCGAAGGCCGCAACTTCATCGAGACCGTGTGGGGCCGCGGCTACGTGCTGCGCGAGCCGCACGAGCAGGAAGAACGCATTCCCGCCTGACCAGGGTTTACGGCGAGCCGTAAGGCTCACTCCTCCCCGACTGGACCCCGCCGCGAATGGCGGGGTTTTTGTTTTTGGAGCGTTTTCGAGCGAAGTGGCTGCCGGTTCGCGTGAAGAAAACGCGTCAAGACAAGAGGCTAGAGCTTCGGTTCTGATTCAATCAGAACCGAAGCTCTTGGGCCGCTCACACGCGACAAATTCGCTTACCCCGGATTGAAACCCGCTTCGCGGTGTCTCGTATCTGACGGAATTGTCCGCAAACGAGGGGGAAGTCATGAAAAACGTCAGGCTACTTGCCGCGGTTGCGCTCGGATCGGCATCGGGCGCGCTCATCGGCTATTCGGCGCTCGCCGGCGGCGACAAGGTCGCCTTCCCGGAGAATTTCGACAAGGACACGCTCTACGCCACCGTCAGCCGTTACGACAACAAGCAGTATCGCGAGCTCTATGCGACGCCGGCGGCGGTCGATGCAGTACGCAAGGGGCAGCCGATCCCGAGCGGCACGGTGCTGACGCTGGTTCAGTACAAGGCGCAGCTCGATGCGGCCGGCGAGCCTATGAAGGATGCCAGCGGCCGTTTCCAGAAGGGCGACCTCGTCGCCTACACGGTGATGGAAAAGCGCGACGGCTGGGGCACCGAGTACAAGGACGACATTCGGAACGGCGAATGGGAGTATCAGGCGTTTGGGCCGGACAAGAAGGTCAACGACAAGGCCAATTTGACGAGCTGCTTCACGTGCCACAAGCCACATGCCGGGCAGGATTTTGTTATCTCACTGGCGGGCCTGAAGGGCACGCCAGAAGGCGCCATGGCAAAGCCCGCGCCAGGCCCCGGCGTCGTCTCGATCTCCGACTTCAAATTCGGACCGGAGACCGTCGTCGTCAGCAAGGGCCAGAGCATCACCTGGCACAACACCGATTCCTCGCCGCACCAGGTCACAATCACCGGCGCCAAAGCGCAGCGCTCGTCCATCGCGCTGAAGGGCCAGACCACCCAGCTGACCCTCGCCGATGCCGGAATCTACGATTACATCTGCGGCCTGCACCCGGCGATGAAGGGCAAGATCGAGGTCAAGGAATAGCCGGCTGCGTCAGGCCGATTGGCTAACCCCGCCTGAAAACGGGAGCGTTTTTGCTTGGGATTGAACCGACACCTCCGATGCGCCGACCAATGGGTCGTGCGAACGTGGGGACCGATCGAGTCGGGGCGTTATCAATGATCTTGCAATCCCTCGCCGGGCTACCGGCGTTTCTGGTCTATTTCTGCACGGCGCTGGTCGCCGTGGCCGCCTACCTCTTCGTCTATACCCGTGTCACGCCGCATGACGAGTTCCTGCTGATCCGCGACAATAATCCGGCAGCGGCAATCGCATTGGGGCTCAGCCTGCTCGGCTTCGCGCTGCCTTTGGTCAGCGCCATCGCCCATTCCGCCAATGTCTGGGATTGCCTGATCTGGGCTGTCGTCGCGCTGATCGTGCAGATCATCGTCTTTTACCTCGTCAAGATACCGGTGCCGAACCTGTCGCAGCGCATCGCAGGCGGCGAACTTGCCGCCGCCATCTGGCTTGGACTAGCCTCGCTGGCCGCGGGCGCGCTCAACGCTGCCAGCATGATCTACTGACCATGGCGAACAAGCCCCCCAAACGCACAAGCGAATTCGGGACGCGCAAACCATCGGTGCCGCCTGTGCCGCAGTCGTCGGGCCCGCCGGCAAAGCGTTCGGGCCACGTTGCGTTGTTTCTGATGGGCACGCTCGCGGTTGGCAGTGCCGCCTACACGCTGATGCCCAGCAACAAATGCGAACCGTCGCCGAACACAGCGCAGCCGTCGCTGCTGCAAAGCAGCGCCGCCGAATGCCAGCAGCGCGGATCTTCATCCAGCAGTTCGGGTGGCGGCGGAAGCTCCTCACGCAGCAGCTATTACTCCGGCGGCTCCTCGTCGAGTTCTTCGGGTTCGAGCAATTCCTCCTCGAACTATTCGGGCTCTAGCACCTCCGATTCCGGCTCGCACAGCGCGCAGCGCGGCGGCTTCGGTTCGTTCGGGCATGCCGTCGGCTTCTCTGGCGGCTGAATGTCATGGAACGCATCCCCTGCCCCGAACGCGACGACTGGCGTGCCACCGCCGAAAGCGCCGGATTCACTTTTCACACCATAGGCGGCGAGCGTTATTGGGACGAACGGGCCTATTACGCATTCACGCTGAACGAGATCGAACGGCGGATCGAGGCGCCCACCGGTGAGATCGAGGCGATGTGCCTCGAGGTGGTCGGCCGCGCGATCAACGACGAAAAATATCTGCGCCGGTTGAAAATACCGGAAGCCTTCTGGCCGCTGCTGTCAGAGAGCTGGCGCCGCCGCGACGCCAGCCTCTATGGCCGGCTGGACCTGAGCTACGACGGCTGGAGCCCGGCGAAACTGCTGGAGTACAACGCGGATACGCCGACCTCGATTTTCGAAGCGGCGGTTTTCCAGTGGACCTGGCTCGAACAGGCGATCGAGCGCAGCATCATCCCGAAGCGCGCCGACCAGTTCAACTCGATCCATGAACGGCTGATCGACGCCTGGAAAAAACACGGCAGCGCAAAGCACCTGCATCTGGCCGGGATGACCGACAATGCCGAGGACGCCGGAACACTGGCCTATCTGCAGGACACCGCGAGTCAGGCCGGATTGAAGACCACGCTGATGGACATTAAGGACGTTGGCCTCGGGGGCGATGGCCGGTTCGTCGATCTCGACGATCGCAGCATTGAGCTTGCCTTCAAGCTCTACCCCTGGGAATGGATGTTTCAAGACACGTTCGGCGCAAATCTGTCGAGCACGCCGACGCGCTGGATCGAGCCGCCGTGGAAAGCGATCCTGTCCAACAAGGGCATTCTTCCGCTGCTCTGGGAGATGTTCCCGAAACACCCCAATTTGCTGCCGGCCTATTTCGAGGACGATCCGAAGGCGGCGATGCTCGGCTCCTCGTTCGTGCGCAAGCCGCTTTATTCGCGCGAAGGCGCAAATGTTACGCTCGTCAGCGCCGGCTCGACGCTGATGGAACAGCAAGGCCCATATGGGGCGGAAGGCTTCATCGTGCAGGGTTTCGCGTCCCTGCCGAGCTTTTCCGACCAATACCCGGTGCTCGGAAGCTGGCTGATCGATCACACACCGTGCGGACTATCGATCCGCGAGGACGAAAATCCGATCACCGGCAACACGTCGCGGTTCGTACCGCACGCGATCCTCTAGCTGACGTCGATAGACCGATAGATCAGCGTGCCGACGCCACCGACCTTGGCGCCTGCGGCACCAGGGTCGCTACCCCGGGGCGCACAACAGTTGGTGCGGCATTTGGACGATAGAGCCCACGGCGATCCGGATAGGGCTTGAAGGCATTGGTGATTCCGACCACGGATTCGGCAGCCCCCAGCGCCAGCACGCCATCGGGCTCCAGCATCCGCGAGATGCGTTCGAAGATTTTGGCTTTGGTGTCCTGGTCGAAGTAGATCAGGACGTTGCGGCAGAAGATCACGTCGAACGTGCCGAGGTGAGAAAAATCCTGCAGCAGGTTCAACTGACGGTGCTGCACCATGCTGCGGATGTCGGCGTTGAGCTGCCACAGCTCGCCATTCTGCGTGAAATATTTCACCAGCATCTGGATCGGCAGGCCGCGCTGCACCTCGAACTGGCTGAAGATGCCGGCCTTGGATTTTTCCAGCACGGCCAGCGAAAGGTCGGTCGCGACGATCTCGGTGCGCCAGCCCGCCAGCATGGCGCCGGCCTCCTTCAGGCACATCGCAATCGAGTACGGCTCCTGCCCGGTCGAGGAAGCCGCGCACCAGATGCGCAGGGAACGACGCGCCGCGCGCGCCTGCGCTAGCGCCGGGAGAACCGCCTCTTTCAGATGATCGAACGGAAGCTTGTCGCGAAAGAAGAAGGTCTCGTTGGTGGTCATCGCCTCGACCACCTCGGCAGTCAGCGCGTCGGCGCCGGCCTTTATCTTCTGAACGAGTTCGGGGATACCGGCAAGGCTCGCCTTGCGCGCCAGCGGCACCAGACGGCTCTCGACGAGATATTGCTTGTCGGGGGACAGGTCCAGCCCGGAACGCTCTTTCAGAAGCTTACGCAGATACTCATAGTCTTGAGGCGTCACGCACGATCTCCCGAAAACAACCGAACCAGTTTCGGCGCGATCTGATTAAGCGGCAATATCGCGGCGCAAATGCCGGCATTCGCGGCCGCTCCCGGCATGCCCCACACCACACTCGTCGCCTCGTCCTGGGCAATCACGCTGCCGCCGGCCGCGACAATATCCTTGCCGCCGCGCATGCCGTCGGAGCCCATGCCGGTCAGGATCACGGACATGATGCCGCCCTGCCAGACGTCGATCGCCGAGGTGAACAGCGGATCGACCGCAGGCTTGCAGAAATTCACCGGCGGTCCGTCGTCGAGCGCGATCGCCGCCTCCGCGCCATGGCGCACGACCTTCATATGACGGCCGCCCGGCGCGAGATAGATCCGGCCGGCCTTGACGATTTCGCCATCGACCGCCTCATGCGCCGGCCGACGGCTCGAACGCGCCAGATGCTCGGCGAGAATCGTGGTGAAGGTCGGCGGCATGTGCTGCGTGATCAGAACCGGGAAACGGTCGATCACAGGCCCGATTTCGGTGACCAGCGACATCAGCGCCTGCGGACCACCGGTCGACGAACCGATCAGGAGCACGCGCGGCGCCAGCATGCTGAACGGGCGGCGTGCCAATTGCGATTGCGCTGCCGGTGCCACCGTCGGCGCTCGGACCGAAGCTTCACGCGGCCGCTCGTGGACCGGCGCCAGAGGCGGCGTCACATGCGCGGGCGCGTGCACGTTGCGGCGGATCTTGGCGCCGAGGTGACGGATCTTCTGGATCAGATCGTGGCGAAAAGTTTCGGCTGCGGAAGCCTCGCGCGTGCTTTCGGGCTTTGGAATGTAGTCGGAGGCGCCAAGCGAGAGCGCCTTGAAGCTGATCTCCGCATTGCGGCGGGTCAGCGTCGAGGCCATGATGATGATGAGATCACGCTTCTTCGCCAGCAGTTTCGGCAGCGCGGAAATGCCGTCGAGCTCCGGCATTTCGATATCGAGCACGGCGACGTCGGGATTGATGCGTTCGAGCTGGTTGACGGCGTCGAGGCCGGTGCGCAGGGAGGCGACGACCTCCATGTCCGGCTCGGCTCCGATCCAGCGCGAGATCATCCCGCGGATGACGACGCTGTCGTCGACCACCATAACACGCAGCTTGTCCTGCCGTGTCGAAGTCGGGGCCGCGGCACTTGTCAACGCAATACTCATTACTTCACCAGGAACGACTCGAACGGCACGCTTACGAAAACAACGCCGAAGGCCGCCTGGCCGCCGGATCGTCTGGACCGATCAGATCAGGCCGACTTCCTGGAACTTCGCGGTGACGATGTCCTTGTCGAACGGCTTCATGATGTATTCGTTGGCGCCGGCGTGCAGTGCACGTGCGATGTGCGCGACGTCGTTTTCGGTGGTGCAGAACACCACCTTGGGCGCATCGCCGCCGGGCATGCGGCGCAGATTGCCGAGGAATTCATAGCCGTCCATCACGGGCATGTTCCAGTCGAGCAGGACCGCCTCGGGCATGGCGCGCTTGCAGGCGTCCAGCGCTTTCGCGCCGTCCTCGGCTTCGATGATCTGGAAATCAAGACCTTCCAGGATACGACGTGCGACCTTTCGAATGACACTGGAGTCATCGACGACGAGACATGTTCTCATTTTCGGCCTCTACTTCCATTCCCCAAAAGGGGACGTTTCCAAATGTTATGTACGCTTTCGCCTTGCTTCTGCTTCTTATGCCGCCAACAGATCCGGCACGATTTCGAGGACGCGATCGACATCGAGGACGACCATGAGCTGGCCGTCGAGGCGGTGGACGCCGCCGGCGAG
>NZ_JAFCMB010000017.1 GCF_018130145.1 Bradyrhizobium sp. AUGA SZCCT0176
GCGCTGCTGGCGCTGGCGCTGTTCCACGGCGTGCGCAACGCCGACGAGGTCTGGGCCGCCGCCCATGTCGATGAGGACTGGAACATCGAAAAATGGGGCCTCGACGAGGAGGTCGCGGCCCGCAGGGCAGCCCGGCTGGTCGATTTCACCGCCGCGGTGACCATCCTGAAGGCCCTGAAGCCTTGAATCGGGTGGTCGGTTAACGAGAGGTTTGCGGCGTCTCCGAAATACGAATATCTATCAATAGCTTAGGGCGTTTTCCAGGCTAACTGAAAGTAAACTCAGGCGGAGCGGGCAGAACGAAAGGCGAAAATATCTGGGGTTGAATCCAATAGAACCGCTTCATGCCTCGCGAAATGTTCGGCAAGGTATCGAGCGGGGGAGATATGAAGCGGGCAAGAATCACAGTCAAAAACTATCGTGGCTATTCGGACACCGAACCGGTCGTAATTGAGATCGGCCCCGGCTTCACAGCCTTGCTAGGTCGCAACAACGCCGGCAAATCGTCGTTTAAACTTTTATTCTATGAGCTACGCCCGCTCTTTGCGCGTCTTTGCCAAATGAAGCCTGCTTCAAAGGGTGCATAGTTGAGGCCTCGGGGAACGGACTCAATGTAGTCGTCGTGCATCTGTTGCAAGGACATGCCGCCACTTGCCAGGGGAGCAGCGGGCACTCGATTGGTCGGACGCGGGTCGATACCCAGCCGGAGCCCGCGATCCAGGCCGCGCGCGCGGTGTTCCCGACTGATCCCTGGTCGATCGCGGCGCTGCATGTGGTGACGACGCTGACCGGCTCCGCGCTGCTGGCGCTGGCGCTGTTCCACGGCGTGCGCAACGCCGACGAGGTCTGGGCCGCCGCCCATGTCGATGAGGACTGGAACATCGAAAAATGGGGCCTCGACGAGGAGGTCGCCGCCCGCCGGGCAGCCCGGCTGGTCGATTTCACCGCCGCGGTGACCATCCTGAAGGCCATAAAACCCTGAATCAGGTGGTCGGTTAACGAGAGGTTTACGACGCCGGGGTAGCCTCAAGCCCTGGCCGAGACCTCTGATATGGCGATCTCTATCAACAATTCCGTGCTTCCGGTGCTTGCCGCCCAAGAGGTCGGCGGCGTGGCGCCCGAGCTCGTGCTGGCGCAGGGCAGTGTGGTCAATGCGCAGGTCCTGAAAATTCTCGACGCCAATCTGGTGCGGATCGCGATATCAGCGCTTTCCATCGATGTGGCCACGGAGATTCCGCTGCAGGCGGGACAGTCGCTGCAACTGGCGGTGTCGCAGACCAAGGACGGGATCAGGCTTGCACTGGTCGGGCAGGGCGGCGTCGCCAATGATGCCGTCACGCTGTCGCCGCAGGCGCTGGTCGACGCGGCGGCCAACCGACCGACAATCGTAGCCCCCTCCAAAAACGTCCTGACGCCGCTGGAACGCGCGGCCGTGTCGGTCGCGGCACAGAGCGCGGCGACCGAGCAGGACAGCCTCGCGCCATTGTTCGCCAATCTCGGCGCCGCGGTGTCATCCGCTAACCTGCCGCCGAAACTGCAGCAGGCGATTGCGCAGGTGCTGGCGCAACAGACCAGCCTCGACCAAAATCTCGACGGTGGTGACATCAAGACCGCGTTCCAGAAGTCCGGGATTTTTCTCGAAGCGTCGCTGGCATCGGGCGCGGTGCCATCGTCAGGCGCGCCCGATCTGAAGGCCGCGCTGATCGTGCTGCGCCAGACGCTGCAATCGGCGCTCGGCGGGGATGCAACGGTGACCACGAAAGCGCCGCCGGCACAGGCCGGTTTGCCGAATGCCGCCCCCAGCCTCGCGCCTTCTGCGGCTCCCGATCTCGACGTCCACGAAATCCTGCTGCCGCAGGCCCGGCTGCCTGTCGCTCAGGAGATTGCCCAAGCGCGCGGCGGCCTGCAGGGCGCGCTCGCCCAGGCCCTCAATTCCGGACCGAGCGCGGGCGCGACCATGAACCTGCTGCAGGAAGCGCTGCAGCAACTCGGCACTCCCGCGCGGTCGGCAACACTGTCGAAGGCGGCTCCCGGCGACGACGTCACCGTTCACACCAACACGCCGCCGCCGCCGTTTCGCGGCGCATCGCCGACCGCGCAGCCGGTTGCGTTGCCCTCGCTCGCGCCGGACGCGCCGCTCGCCACCACGGCGCATCATCTGCTCGACGACACCGATGCCGCGATTGCGCGGCAGACCCTGCTGCAGGTCGCCTCGCTGCCGGACCGCATCGATGTTACAGGGCCGAAGATCGACGCGACGACGCCGCGCTGGAATTTTGAAATCCCGTTCGTGACGCCGCAGGGCACGGCGATGGCGCAGTTCGAGATTGCCCGCGACGGCAGCGCCAGCGAGGCCGAGGCCGCCAAGCGGGTGTGGCGGGCGCGGTTTTCGCTCGATGTCGAGCCGACGGGGCCGATTCATGCGCTGGTGTCGCTGGTCGGCGAGAAGACCTCGGTGAGAATGTGGGCGGAACGATCAGCCGCCGCCGCGCAGCTGCGCGCCGGTGCTGCGGAATTGAGCCAGGCACTCACCAGGGCCGAGCTGCAGCCCGGCGAGATTGTGATCCGCGACGGCGCGCCGCCGCAGGCCGTCCCCGCCAAAGCCGGGCATTTCCTGGATCGCGCGCTATGAGCGTCGAGGTCCGCAATCAGCTCGCGGTCGCGCTGCACTACGACAAGAAAGGCGCGCCGCGCGTCGTCGCCAAGGGCAAGGGCACCATCGGCGCCAAGATCATCGAACTCGCCAAGGCCCACGACATCCCGATCGAGGAGAATGAGGTGCTGGCGGGCGCGCTGTCCCATGTCGAGATCGGCGACGAAATTCCGGAGGAGCTCTACAAGGCGGTCGCCGAAGTGCTGATTTTCGTGCTGCGTCTGTCGGGACGAATTCGCTAGCTGCGCTTTGTACCGGTCGCAACCGCGATCACCGCTTCTCCGCCTTCGACAAGCGCCCGCGCAGGGCCCTTCTTGCCAAGCACCTGGCTGTTGGCAAACGCACCGTCAATCAACAGCACAAGCTGATCGGCCAGGCTCTCGGGCGACCTCGCCTTGATTGCCTTGGCGAGCGCCAGGAATCGCTGATGCAGCTCGGACTTGTTTTTCTGCGCAACGGCGCGACCGGGCAGGCCGGGCTGCGGAAACTCGATCGCCATATTGAGAAACGGGCAACCGCGATAGCGCGGACCGGTGATGTAGGCCGCGAGCCATTTCAAATGTTCGCTCAACTCCTGCCGCGGCCGATCCTTGTTCGCCGCGGCCACCTTGTCCCAGTGCGCAAAGAAATCTCGGTGCTCGCGCTCCAGGAACGCGGCCACCAGATCGTCCTTGGTTGGGAACCAGCGATAGAGGCTGGTTTTGGCCGCGCCGGATTCGGCAACGACGGTATCAACCCCGACCGCGCGAATGCCGTCACGGTAAAATAGCTCGCTGGCCACGTTCAGAATCTTCTCGCGCACCGGGCTGCTTTGCCGGGGCCGGCGCTTGTTCGTCGCTTCGGTCGCTTCCGCCATCGCACGGCATCCTCTTTGGAACTTTCACGTCGCTTGACAGTACAGACCTGTCCGTACTACATCAATAGATACAGACCTGTAGCGTTTATGGGTCCGAAACGAAGAGTGGAGGATCCGTGATGACGCATCAGATTGGTATCTACGGCGGCGCGGGGCACACCGCGAAAATGGTGGCGGCCGAACTGCGGGATCGGGGCTTCGTGCCGGTTCTGGGCGGACGCAATCGCGCCAAACTGGAGGCCGCGGCGCAGGGGCTGAACGGCGTGGAGGTTCGCACCGCCGATATCGCGCGTAGCGATGAACTGCGTGCGTTCCTGAGCGGCTGTAGCGCGGTGGTCAATTGCGCGGGGCCGTTTCAGGCCACGGCCATGCCGATTGCCTCGCTCGCGGTAGAACAGGGCATTCACTATTTCGATTTCACGACCGATGCTTCGATCGTCAACGCGCTTCATCTGGAGTTGGGGAGGGCGGCCGCGGCGAAGAAGTTGCTGATTGCACCGGCGATCGGCTTCTATGGATCGCTGGCGGAATTGATGGTGCGCGCCAGCGCGCCTGATCTTGCTGCGGCCGACGATGTCCTGATCGCCTATTCCGTCAAGGGCTGGAAGCCGACGATTGGATCGCTCAAGGCCATGGCCGAACTCGGCGGGCGGCGTGGCGTCCATACCAACGGACGGTTCGAGATCCGCACCGGCGAGCCGCGGTTTCAGACGTTCAGCTTTCCCGCGCCGGTGGGAGAGGCGCCGGTCTTGCTGGATTACCCGGCGCCCGAAGTCGTGACCATCCCGCGCTACCTCACAACATCAGAGATAAGGGTGATGATGACGGTAGGGACGGTAAAGGATCTGCGCGCCGCACCGCCGCCGGATTCCGTATCCGACGAGGAGCGTGCCGGAACTGACTATATCATCGTCACCGAAGTCACCGCGGCGGGCCGGGTTTATCGGGCCACGCTGAGGGGCGGCGATATCTACCGTATCACCGCGCCGATCATCGGCGAATGCGTCGAACGCGCGCTGACGGATCGCGCGCGCATCCATGGGGTGGTTTCCGCAGCGGAGGCTTTCGACGCCGCGGACATGCTGCAGCAGGTCGCCCGGCATGGGCTGACCGTCTCATTCAACTGACCAGGGAGGACGACGATGACTGTTATGACGATGCCTGCAACCGCCATTCCGAATTATCAGGACGTTGCGCGCCGCTATGCGGACGCGTCGAATGCCCATGATGTCGGCGCCATCATGGCGATGCACAGCGACGATACGAACTACCATCTGCATGGAGAGGTCGAGATCCATCGCGGCCGCAAGGCGGTGACCGACAAATTCACGACCCAGCTCAAACAGGTGCCAACATCCATTTCGCGTTGAAGTCGCTCCATGGCGGTAGCGACCATTTTGTGTTCGAGGCCGTGATCACCTACACCCGAAACGGCGAAAAGTCGCGGTTCGACGGCATTGACCTCATTACGATTCGCGACGGTCTGGTCGTCAGCAAGAACTCCTATATGGTCAAGGCGGAGTAGGGTCGGCCGTATCCGCCACGGTTTTACCACGATGTGAGTGAACTTGGCGGCGGCCGGCCATTGCGTCCGGCCGTTGCAGAGGTGCTCTTTCGTGATCAATCGCCGCCATGCGCTCGGACTTGTTGCCGCCGCGAGCCTTTTGCCTTCGCGCAGTTTCGCCAATGTCTCGTACCAGCGCAGCGAATTCCGCGACAGCCTCGCAAAGCGGTTCTTTGATCTGGGCACGGATGGCACCTTCGTCGGCTACAAGGTCGACGATTATCTGATGATCGCCAGCGACAAGGTCCGCTCCGGAGAGGACAAGCTGCCGGCTTCCACCTTCAAGATTCCGAATTCGCTGATTGCGCTGGAGACCGGCGTGGTCGAGGACCCCGACAAGGACATCTTCAAATGGGACGGGGTGACCCGCAGCATCGAGGCGTGGAACACGGACCACACGCTGCGCTCGGCGATCGCGGTCTCCGCGGTGCCGGTCTATCAGGAGATCGCGCGGCGCATTGGCTTAGAGCGGATGCAGAAATATCTCGACCTGTTCGAGTATGGCAACCGCGACATCGGCGGCGGCATCGATCAGTTCTGGCTGACCGGAAATCTCCGCATCGATCCCATCCAGCAGATCGATTTCGTCGACCGGCTGCGGCGCGGCGTGCTGCCGGTCGGCAAGCGCTGCCAGGAGCTGGTGCGCGACATCCTCCCCGTAACGAAGGTCGGCGACGCCACGATCCGCGCCAAGAGCGGTTTGCTGGGCGCCGAGCAGGGCAAGCCGTCCCTGGGCTGGATGGTCGGCTGGGCCGAGAAGGGCAGCATGCAAACCGTGTTCGCGATGAACATGGATTGCAAGGAGCCCGCCCATATCGCCGCGCGCATGACGGTGACGCAGCAATGCCTGTCGGACATTGTCGCGATTTAATGTCCCCGCTTCTGGCGGCCGGGATCGCGCTGAACTAGCATTCCCTGCGATGGCAAATCGCCATCAACGGGGCTTTGGCATGCTGCATCGCCGCGCTGTCGTGCTGGGTGGGTTGGCGCTTTCGCTCGGTGCCGGCTACGCGCGGGCACAGGCTCCTGCCGAGGAGAGTCTTTCGACGATCCTGAAGGAGCGGGTGGATATCGGCCGCGAAACCACCGGCCTCGTTGCCGTCGTTCTCGATGGCGGCCGGCGCATCGATGCCGCCTACGGCCGCTCCGACGCCGCTGACAACCGTGCGCTCGATGCCGACAGCGTTTTCGAGATCGGATCGATCAGCAAGGTTTTTACCGCGCTGCTGTTTGCCGACATGGTGGTGCGCGGCGAAGTGTCTTCCGGTGATCCCGTCGCCAAATTGCTGCCCGCGAACGTTCGCGTGCCCGAATTCCAGGACAAACCGATCACGCTGCTCGATCTTGCGACCTATATGTCGGGCTGCCGCGCATGCCTTCCAATTTTGCGGCGAAAGACAAGAGCAATCCCTTCGCCGATTACACGGTCGAGAACCTCTACGCTTTCCTGGCCGACCACCAGCTGCGCTTCATGCCCGGTACCCATTATGAATACGCCAATCTGGGCTTCGGTCTGCTCGGTCATGCGTTGGCGCTCCGCGCCGGCATGAGTTACGAAGAACTCGTGATCTCCCGCATCTGCGCGCCGCTTGGCATGGACGATACACGGATCACGCTGTCGGGTTCGATGCAGTCGCGGCTGGCGCGCGGACACAACTCCAGGCTCGAGCCGGTGGCGAACTGGGACATTCCCACACTTGCCGGCGCCGGCGCGCTGCGCTCGACCGCGAATGATCTGTTCAAATTCCTGGAAATGGCCCTCGGCAACAGGTCGTCGCCGCTGGCGCCGGCCATGGCCATGACGCTGGGCGAGCGCCACCCGACCGAGCGGCCGAGAGTGGAGGTCGGCCTCGGTTGGTTCCTGAGCACCAGCTACAAGGATGAGATCGTCTGGAAGGATGGCGGCACCGGCGGCTATGCCACGTTCGTTGGGTTCTCGATGAAATCGCACCGAGCCAGCATCCTGCTGTCCAACACGGCCGACTACGGGCCGAACCTCAGGCTCGGTGTCCATCTCGTCAATTCTGCCTACGCGCTGCCAAAACTGCGCCGCGCGGTGCCGGTCGATCCGGCGGTGCTTGCGAGCTATGCCGGCCGCTACATGCTGGCCCCGACCTTCGTGCTGACGGTCCGCGCCGAGGGCGGTCGGCTGTTCGTCCAGGCGACAGCGCAGCCGGAGTACGAAGTGTTTGCCGAGGACGACACCAATTTCTTCTATCGCGTCGTCGACGCCCAGATCACCTTCGATCGCCTCGACAACGGCGCGACGCCGCCGCTGACGCTGACACTGCATCAGAACGGCAGGGATCGGCCGGGACGGCGGCTGCAATGATCCGGTATTGCGCTTCCCGCTACCCCAATTTGAACAGCGCCTGCAAAAAGTCGCTCACGGCCTTGCGCGCTTCCGCGGCGGTCGCCGGGTTGCCGCCGACATGCGGGTTGAGCTCGATGCAGGCGTCCTTGTAGCTGAACGGCGCCTTGGTATCGGCATTCATCAAGACGCCGCCTTCGCCCTCGCTGAGCTTGCAGCTGCGCGCGGTCTGCGAATTGGCCGAGACCGTCGTCGCGCTGAGGCCGAGCAGGCCGGAATCGAAGCCGTGCGGGGAGTCCGGATATTCGGTCAGCACCACGTCGCGCTTGGCTTCCTGTAGCCGCGCCAGATAGGCCTTGCAGCTCGAGACCGGATTATAATCGTCGGGCGTGCCGTGATGGATCCGGATCGGGCGCGCCGCGATCTCGGTGTCGGTGGCGTAGGTCGTCGAGCAATCCGGATAGAACGGGATGTAGGCGGCGAATTGCGCGCCGGACTTGTTCCACAGTTTGTTGAAGCGATCGAGGCTGGCGTAGAGCGTGGCCTGTCCGCCGCGCGAAAATCCCATCAGCACGATCCGCTCAGGATCGACGCGCGGATGCTTGGCGAGGATCTCCAGCGAGCGGTAGATATCGACGATGAAATTGAGCCGGCCGAGCAGGCCCTGGTTCGGGCCAACAGCGGTGAGACCGCGGCCGGAGAAGCCGTCGATCACGAAAGTCGAAATCCCCAGGCTGTTGAGCTGACGCACCCACGGATCCATCCCGGCGCCGACGCCGCTCGAGCCGTGCATCAGCACCACGACCGGCAGTTTTCCAGTGCCTTGCGCGATGCGGAATGAACCGGCGACGGTGACCTGCTTGCCGTTGGCGTCGCCGTTCAAAAATTGCTGGTCCGAAATCGTCAGCGACGGGATCGCGTAGATTTCGGTCCGCGCGGCGACTTCCTTCGGGATCGATTGCGCGTTGGCCTCAGGCGAGCTCAGGAGAATCCCGCCGCAGAAGATCGCGGCCGTAACGGCGAAGCGCCAGTCTCTCAGCATCGGTGTACCCCCAGTGTTTTTCGTTGTGGGGGCAACTAGACCAAGCAGGGCAATACCTGTCAAACCGGACAGCCCTAGGTCGATTTCTTCCCGATCCGCCCGAGATGGGTGAAGCCAAACCCGGTGGCATATTTCAGCCCAAACCCCAGCGCGCGGTCGAAGCCGATATGGGCGAGCCAGATCATCGCGATCGACAGCACCAAAGGCTCGGCCGTCACAAAGCCGACCGTCATCAGCGCCATCGGCACCATGTAGGTGTGGGCGGCGTTGTAGAGCATCGCGCCGAAGCGCGGCCCGAAAAAATAGGCGGCGAAGCTGAGGTCGGGCGCCAGGAACAGGGCGGCGTAGACCGACCACGATCCGTCCCAGACCCAGTAAAGCAGCGTCATCCCCAGAAATAGCGCCAGGCCTTCCAGCCGGAGCATGGTTCGCAGGCCCCCGGTAACGGTCCCGGTAGGCTCGGCGGTCGCAGTATCCGTCAATTGCATCCCCTGTGCAGAGGTGCGGATATAGGTGCATTTCCGCACCGGTGCCAGAGGGCATGGAGGGGTGTTTCCGGTTCGCAAAAGGCCGTGTTAGAACCCCGGCCAATTCGGACCTATGACGGGCGGCAGCAAATGAAAGATATCCTGGACACCCTCGAAGAACGGCGCGCCGGCGCCAAGCTCGGCGGCGGCGAGAAGCGCATCGAGGCGCAGCACGCTCGCGGCAAGCTGACCGCGCGGGAGCGCATCGAACTGCTGCTCGACAAGGGCTCGTTCGAGGAATTCGACATGTTCGTCGAGCACCGCTCGGTCGAATTCGGCATGGAAAAGAACAAGATCCCCGGCGACGGCGTCGTCACCGGCTGGGGCACCGTCAACGGCCGCAAGACCTTCGTGTTCGCCAAGGATTTTACCGTGTTCGGCGGTTCGCTGTCGGAGACCCACGCGCTGAAAATTACAAAACTGCAGGACATGGCGATGAAGGCGCGGGCGCCGATCATCGGGCTCTATGATGCCGGCGGCGCGCGCATCCAGGAAGGCGTCGCGGCCCTCGCAGGCTATTCCTACGTGTTCCGGCGCAACGTCATTGCGTCAGGCGTGATCCCGCAGATCTCAGTCATCATGGGCCCCTGCGCCGGTGGCGACGTCTATTCGCCCGCGATGACCGACTTCATCTTCATGGTGAAGAACACGAGCTACATGTTCGTCACCGGGCCCGACGTGGTCAAAACCGTCACCAACGAAGTGGTCACGGCCGAGGAACTCGGCGGCGCCTCCGTGCACGCCACGCGCTCCTCGATCGCCGACGGCGCGTTCGACAACGACGTCGAGACGCTGCTGCAGATGCGCCGGCTGATCGACTTCCTGCCCAGCAACAACACCGACGGCGTGCCGGAATGGCCGAGCTTCGACAATATCGAACGCCTCGATATGTCCCTGGACACGCTGATCCCCGACAATCCGAACAAGCCCTACGACATGAAGGAACTGATCCTGAAGGTCGTGGACGAGGGCGACTTCTTCGAAATCTCGGAGACGTTTGCCAAGAACATCGTCACCGGCTTTGGCCGCATCGCCGGCCGCACCGTCGGTTTCGTCGCCAACCAGCCGATGGTGCTGGCGGGCGTGCTCGACTCTGACGCCTCACGCAAGGCCGCCCGCTTCGTTCGGTTCTGCGACGCCTTCAACATCCCGATCGTGACGTTCGTGGACGTGCCGGGCTTCCTGCCGGGCACCGCGCAGGAATATGGCGGCCTGATCAAGCACGGCGCAAAACTGCTGTTCGCCTATTCGCAATGCACGGTGCCGCTGGTGACCATCATCACCCGCAAGGCCTATGGCGGCGCGTTCGACGTGATGGCGTCCAAGGAAATCGGCGCCGACATGAACTACGCCTGGCCGACCGCCCAGATCGCCGTGATGGGCGCCAAGGGCGCGGTGGAAATCATCTTCCGCAGCGACATCGGCGACGCTGACAAGATCGCCGCCCGCACCAAGGAATACGAAGACCGCTTCCTGTCCCCCTTCATCGCCGCCGAACGCGGCTACATCGACGACGTCATCATGCCGCATTCGACGAGAAAGCGAATCGCGCGGGCGCTGGCGATGCTGAAAGACAAGAAGGTCGAGATGCCGGCGAAGAAGCACGACAATTTGCCGTTGTGAGCGCTTCGTAGGGTGGGTTAGCGAAGCGTAACCCACCATCTTTGATCTTCGCGCCGGCAAGTGATGGGTATCGCTTCGCTCCACCCATCCTACGCAGCGTTAGCGGCCCGCCAGAAACCCCAGCACCAGCTCATTGTATTTCCCCGGCGCCTCCAGAAACACCAGATGCCCGGTGTCCGGTATCACCTCGGCGCGGGCGTT
Organism: Bradyrhizobium sp. AUGA SZCCT0176; assembly: GCF_018130145.1. Classification (GTDB taxonomy): domain Bacteria; phylum Pseudomonadota; class Alphaproteobacteria; order Rhizobiales; family Xanthobacteraceae; genus Bradyrhizobium. The sequence goes on from NZ_JAFCMB010000017.1 coordinate 10,778, forward strand.
CGGCATTTTGGCGGCGAGCGTTTTGGCGAGGTCGGCGTTGTGGCCCATCTTCGTCCGCAGCGCTTCGGGTGCATTGGCTTTGCCCGGTGCGTTATGATCGTCGGCGCCCATGATGAACAGGGTCGGCCGCGTGATCAGCGGTATTTCATGCGCCACCGGCTCGCGGTAGATCATTTGCGCGGAGCTTACGAAGGCGCGCAGCCAGCGCGGATATTCGGCGCTGCCCTTGATGTTGAAACGCGCATCGATGAACGGCGTCACCTGGTCCGCCGGCAGCTTCAGCGAATAGTTGGTCTCTAACTGTTTGCGATATCCGTCAGCGGTCAGTTTGTCCTCGTTCTCCAGAATCTTTTCGGTCGGCGTCGGCGGCACATAGAGACGGTAATCCTCCAGCCCGATCGGCGCGGTCAGCACGAGATGATCGACCCGGTCGGGGTAGGCGCGGGCGATCCGCACGCCGAGCATTCCGCCGAGCGAATGGGCAACGATGTCAGCTTTGGCGATCTGCAGATGATCCAGCAGCGCCATCGTGTTGCGCGCCAGCGTGTCGAAATGCAGCTCGCCCTGCGGCTTGGAGGATTTGCCGAACCCGATCTGGTCCGGCACCACCACGCGATAGCCTGCGTCCGAGAGCGTCTTGATGACCGGCGCCCAATAGCTCGACGGGAAATTGCGTCCGTGCAGCAGCACCACGGTGCGCCCGTTCGGCTGCACTGGGGCGACATCCATATAGGCCATCCGCACTTGCTCGCCGTCATTGGTGAGTGGCAGCAGGCTGACCGGATAGGGATAGGAAAATCCTTCGAGGCCGATGCCATAGGACTCGCGCGCGGCGGCGCCGGCTGGTGCATGAAGTGAAGCGAGCAGGGCGCTGGCCAGCGCCGCGGCACAAAGACGATTCATTTGATAACTCCGACGGCGGTGATCTCGCGTGGCGGCATCACGACGCGATGTCCACATTTGGCAACGACATACCGACGTTATGGTTTGCAGTGGAAGGGGGAAGCCCTTCACGAAACGTCACCATCGCTTGATCGGGGTCGTGCTCCATGAGCGGCGCGGACCAGCCGCGCCACCGATCCTGCGTGCAGGCCTGAAGCCCGACGCCTTGATCACCGGCACCCCCAGCGCGTAGGGTGACTTTCCACCAATTCCGGTATCTACCCTCCAATGATTGAAGACGACCCGACCGAAGAGATTTCACGGATCGAAGCGCGGCTTGAGGAGCTTGCCGAGGCCGCCGAGCGATGCCGGAAGTATATTCTGGCTTCCAAAGCGGCGATCGCCGGCGGCGCCGCGCTATTGCTTGTGACGATGCTTGGCCTGTTCGGAGTCGGCATAGTTTCCGCGCTCGGATCGATCGCGATGATCCTGGGCGGAATTGTCTCGCTCGGATCGAATGTCAGCACCTTGCGGCAGACGGAGGAAGCCATCGGCGCTGCCGAGCTGCTCCGGTCCGATCTGATCAGCAGGATCGACCTGCGGATGGTTCGTGATGCGCCGATGAAGCTGGCCTGACGGCTGGCGGTCGCCTTGACGGACGCAACCGCCCGTACGGGCCAACAACTACTGTTTTGATCCGGTCCAGCTTCCAACGCATCCGTCGGATCGCCGGAACGAACCGGAGCCGCTGCGGCCCGAGAGGCGTCCGGACATGGTCCAACTCAGGCTCCCGGCGCTGCCGGTTCCGGACACCGAGCCGTTCGAGCTGACTTGACCGGTGCCGTATTGCCCCACCATCCTGCCGCTGGTGACGACCACCGTGTCGGTGGAGCTGGCGCAGGGCGTGCCGACGCTGGTAAGAACCCATGCTCCATCCAGATTGCCACCGCCGCCCCCGCTGCTTCGCGGTGCCCGGCGCGGTGCCTCCGCTTCGGGCTTGCTGCGTCGTGCCGGCTTTTCGGGTTCAACCGCCCGGGGCGTCGTGCGCGAACCGGACAGCGATTTTTCGTCATTGCCGATGCTGCCGCCCGCGCTCCCTGATTGCGCACGGGCCATATCAGGCAAGGCGACTATGGCTGACAGCAGGGCGGCTTTGACAATAAATCGAATGACGTTTTGCATAATAAATTGGTGTCCAATGAAGAGGGTCCTGGCGGCCGGACCCATCGGCAAAATAGCGCGCCGATCTGCGGGCAAGACTTGCCGGTCTCGCCGCACTCGTCAAGCGCTGCGCCCTTCGGACTTTGGACAGTGCCGCTAAGCGCGGTAGGCTTGATCAGCTAACTGAAATCCACCAATTAAATCTGGAGCGTCCCCAGGGAGCTACGGCTACGCCCGCGCCATGATTCCCGTTTGGCCTGCTCGCAAGCCGCGACCAGAAAAAATCCACCACGCCGACGCCGCCCACGCACCATGCGAAAAAGAACTCGGCCCGGGCATAGCTGTGCGCGCCCAACAGCGTGTCGAATAGTGCGAGGATGAAGCCCGTTGCAACCCAGACGATATCGCCGTCCGTGGGAGGTTTTCGTTTGAAGGCGTGAAGCACGGCTGCGTAAGCCAGTGCTACTGATACGGCCACGCTGCCCCAGGCCGTAGCGGCGACGACGTACAAGCCCGGCACGGCCTGACAAGCCTCTCCGCACCACGCCTGCGCGGATTGGGCCAAAGCGGAATGATAGGCGGCGTGAGCCACACCGCCGAGCAGCAGGGCGAAGCAGACCACATGACGGAGCGTGCGGAGCGCCGTTTGATGCTGGCTGGTCCAGGCGTCAAAGCGCGCCACCGCTGCGCGGAAAGCTTGTTTAGTGGATTGAACCAACTGCATGGGCAGTTAGACGTGGTGAACGGCTGGAAGGTTCAGGTCGCTGGGCGAGGCGGGGTATTGGCTCCGCCACCGGTGCCGTAGGGTGGGCAAAGGCGCGCTTGCGCCGTGCCCACCATCCACATTTCCGGTCGGAATGGTGGGCACGCTGCGCTTTGCCCACCCTACAATTCTCCACCAGCTACTTCATTCCCATGCAGCTCGCATAGAACGTCGTGGTCGCCGGCCAGTCCGAGAACATACCGCGGATGCCGACCTGTTTTGCGAGCACATCGAGCACCGTCAGCGTGTCGCCGTCGCGGTCGATGGCTGGTTTGATCGAGCGATGATAGAAGCCGCCGCCCTTGTTCAGCGGGCCGTCGCGCTCCAGCGACCAGCCGATCAGGTCGAGGCCGGCGGCCTTCGCGGCCTTGGCGTATTCCGACGGAATGATTTCCTTTTTGTCGTTCAGCGTTAGCATGGTCCAGATCGGCGGCGCCAGGATTCTGACGCCAGACGACTTGAGTTCGGCCATCGACGGCTTCCAGGTCTCGGGCTTGGCGGGATCAAGACCCTGCTTCTCGTAACGCTCCTCGAGATAGACCGCCTGCGCGCCGAACGCCGGCTCGCTCTTCACCCAGAACAGCACGTCGGAAAGATTAAAGCTTTGCGCGAACACGTCGCTCGCCGGAACGCCCGCGGCCTTGTAGGCCTGCAGCATTTGCGCGGCATACTTCTCCTGGGTGTAGTCGCCGTCGAACGGCATCGGCACTTCGGGCGACTTCAGCTCGGGCGTGAACTTGGCGCCGAGGCTCTTGATCAGCGCGATACTTTCGTCATGCGTCATCAGCGTGCCGGAAGCGGCGTAGAGATCCGTGCGCCAGCGCGGCGTGCCGTTCTGGTAATCGGCCACGTTGGTGGCATCAGGATTGAAGCTGTCCATCTTCGCGGTCAGCGACTTGAACTCGGCGAGCGTGATGTCGCTGGTGCAGCACTTGGCGGAGGCCTTCTTGCCGGCGGCCGGGTCGGATGGGCTGAAACCTTGCGTGCATTTGGCGGCTAGCGCCGGCACCGACAGGATGTTGGTGGTGGTGTGCAAATCGCATTGTGCATGCCGGCACACCAGCTGGCGATCCTTGGTGAAGGTCACGTCGCATTCGATGATGCCGGCGCCCATCCGGGCTGCGGCGGTATAGGATTCCTTGGTATGTTCGGGAAATTGCATCGCCGCGCCGCGATGGCCGATCGAAAAGTCGGTCTTGTGGAACGGGCCGGTGCACTGGCTGAGCTTTTCCTTGAGCGGGCCATCCTTCATCTTGTCGACGAGGTAGAACGGGCGCGGGCCGATCTGCGCGTCGCGGGGCAGGGGCACGCTTTGCGCCTCGGCGGGGGCGGCGGGCGCAAACAGCGCGAGCGCGGAGAATAGAACCAGAAGGCGGCGAGAGTGCATGAACGAACCTCGAAGTGGCGGAGTAAAAAACGGATATCACCACGACATTATGACGTCCGCGTGTGGGGTTGCGCTCGCTCGGCGTTTATCTACAGTTCGCGCGGTCGCACGGCGGCGATCTTACGCAAAATAACAATCGGGAGGAACCGAAATGCCCAAGGCCTTGTTCGTCGTCCGCGCCACCGTGACGGATGTCGCAAAGCGTCAGGCGTTCGATACCTGGTATTCGCGCGAGCATCTGCCGGACGCGGTCAAATCGTTCGGCGCCGAGAAAGCGTGGCGCTACTGGAGCCTCAGCGATCCCGCACTGCATCACGCGATGTATCAGTTTTCCGACGAGGCCGCGCTCGATCGCGCGACCAAAGCTCCCGACATGACCCGACTGATCGCCGATTTCAACCGCGACTGGCCCGACGTGACGCGCACGCGCGAGGTGCTGGTGCTGGCCGAGGAGTTTGGGAAGTAACTCACCGTCGTCCCGGCGAAGGCCGGGACCCATAGCCACCGGCGGCAGTTGTTGCGCACGCTGGTGGTGATCTTCCTTTTCCAGCAACAGTGGCCGCGGCGTATGGGTCCCGGCCTTCGCCGGGACGACGTTCGTGGCGACAGGCAAACCTGAACGCGCAGTTCAGCTGCCATTCATCTCGGCGCACCGAAACTCTCCTGCTCAATCCAACCGATCGCAGAGGAGGAGATGTCATGGAGCGCCGGCACTTTCTGAAACTCGCCTTTGGATTTGTAGCAGGTGGTGTCGCACTTGCGGCCGGCGCACAGGCCGCCCCGCTGACGCCGCAGCCGCTGGTTCCGGATGGCCAACTCCCCGCCAATCCGGATGCGCAACCCGCCGTCACGTCTGGCGATGAGGTCGATCGGCTCCAGCCAGAGGAAGTGCGCGGGGGTCGAGGCCGTGGCCGTGGCCGCGGATGGGGTCGTGGCCGTGGCTGGGGCCGAGGCCGGGGATGGGGCCGCCGTCGCTGGGGCTGGGGCCGTCGTCGTTGGGGCTGGCGCCGCCGGCGCTGGGGCTGGCGCCGCAGGCATTACGGCTGGCGTCGCCGTTACTGGCGCCGTCGCTACTGGCGTCGCCGTTACTGGTAAGGTTCGTGGGTACGGGGCGGGGATGGCATTTGCCGTCCCTGCCTTGTTCGGCTCGGCGTGGACTTCATCCCATCCGGCTACCTGATTTTCGGCGAAGTCTCGAAATTCGCCTGCGTGTCCTGCGTATGGAGGTGCTTCAGCCTTCCGCGTTCTTCGATCAGATAAAAATGGTTTCCGACGATACCGGCCTCGTTGCGGGCGCCGCGAAACACGATCATGCGGCTGTTGGCGCGGCTGACGACGGGATCGAAATCATCTGACACCTCGTGCCAGCCCGAGATCGTGAACAGCTCGATGATGTTGCCGGTGCGCGCATCGAGCAAGGTGGGCGCGACGCAAGTCGAGCCGCAGGGCAGCTTGACCACGATGTAACGGCCCGCCGCATCGATCTTCCCGTCGTCGGCCGCGGCGAAAAAAGTCTCGCGGCGGGCGCGCAAATCCGGCGTCACCAGCCGCGGTTTTGCGACTTTGCCGGCATAGACCTTGGCCGGATGGTCCGCGAATTTGGGTGGTCCTTCGGCATGCGCCGACAGGGTGAGGCAGGCCAGCGCGATCGCGGTGGCGACAAAGGGGAGGGAATTCATGGCTGCTTGCCTGGAAACGTGCACCCCGCTTCGTCTGCGTGACAAGCCGCCACGTTCAATGTCGTCCTGCCCATAAAAAAGCCCCGCCGGAGCGGGGCCTTTTGCCGTATGAATTGATGTTACCGAACGCGGCAGCGCCCGTAGGCCCAGACCATGCCATAGGGGCAAACCCGGCCGCCGGGCCGCACCACCACAACCGGGGGGCGCACAACTGCACGCGGGGCGACGTAGACGGCGCGTGGCGCCACTACAACGGCGCGCTTGGGCTGGCAGCCGCCATAGGGACCGCGATAATAGCCAGGGCCGCATCCGCCCGCGGCGTTGGCCGCGCTGAAGCTCGCAAACGAGGCTGCGACCAAGACTGCAGCGAAAAGGTACTTCATGTTTTCTCCCGATATTTAGCCGCCATGCGGCGCGGTTCCGAACCTAGTCACGGAGACCTGAATAGAAAATGAATGTTGTCGATTCGTGAAACAGCAGCAAGAAATTGCCGGTTGAGCGGCTGTCACATTCCCGTTGCCGCGCCTCATTTGCGGCCAATTCGTAAACAAACGGGCTGCACGAATTAAGCTTCGCTCGGGCCGAACAGCGCCGCGAACCGCTTCTCGCCGTTGCGCGTGAAATTGACGACGCGGCTGCCCGGCGCGGTATCGCGCGCGGCCCAGTTCAATTCGGTGAACCGGCTCATGACAGCCGCACCCAACGTGCCGGCGAGGTGGTGCCGCCGTTCGCTCCAGTCGAGGCAGGCCTTGCAGACCGGCCGGCGCGGATGCGCCAGCGTATCGGCGTCGATCTGCAGCGCCTTCGCCATGAAGCGCTTGCCTTCACCGGTGAGTTCGATGGTCTCCTTGCTTTGCCGGACCAGCTTCTGCTTCTTCATGCTGTCGAGCATTTGCACGCCGAGATCGCCGGCGAGGTGGTCGTAGCAAATCCGCGCCCGGCGCAGCGCCGGATCCTTTGGCCCGGTGCGCACGCGCATGTGGCCGGCACGGGCGGCAAGCCCCGCCAGGCCCTCGAGCACGCCGGCGACATCGGGGTCGGCGAGGCGGTAGTAGCGGTGACGGCCCTGCTTCTCCTGCTCGATCAGCCCGCCGGCTTCCAGTTTGGCCAGATGCGAACTCGCCGTCTGCGGCGTGATCCCGGCCTCGTGCGCCAACTCGGTCGCGGTCAGCGCGCGGCCGGTCATCAGCCCGGTCAGCATGTTCGCGCGCGCGGGGTCGCCGACCAGGGAAGCAACCATTGCGATGTCGGGGCCTGCTTTCATAGTTCGATGATAGCCGAAGCATCGACGACGATCAAGCGGGTAGTGTTGCCTTGAACGTCATTGCGAGCGAAGCGAAGCAATCCATCGCGCCACACGCGGAGGAATGGATTGCTTCGTCGCTGCGCTCGCAATGACGACAACAAAGACCGGAGTCCCACATGACCATCACCGTCTTCATCCGCTACCAGCTCGATCCGTTCAAGCGTGCGATGTTCGAGGAATACTCGAAAAACTGGCTCACCATCATTCCCCGATGCGGCGGCGACCTGATCGGCTACTGGATGCCGCATGAAGGCACCAACAACATCGCCTTCGCGCTGATCTCCTTCGACAGCCTCGCGGCCTACGAGAGCTACCGGGCGCGGCTGCGCGCCGACAAGGAAGGCATGGCCAATTTCACCTTCGCCGAGGCGAACCAGTTCATCCTCGCCGAAGAGCGCACGTTCCTGCGCAAGGTCGTGGCGTGAGCGTCTGGCGGAGGCGGCGTCGCGTACCTATGTTGGCCGCGCCAACAAACAATTCGGGGAGTGACCATGCTGACAACTGCTGACAAACGCGCCGCCTTCAAGAAGTTGCACGAGAGCGGCTGCTTCATCATCCCCAATCCGTTCGACGTCGGCAGCGCGAAGGCGCTGCAGCATCTCGGCTTCAAGGCGCTGGCGTCCACCAGCGCCGGTTTTGCCTGGGCCATCGCCAAGGCCGACAATGCCGTCACCGTCGACGACGTCTGCGATCATCTCGCCGCGATCTCTGCTGCGGTCGACATTCCCGTCAATGCCGATTTCGAGGACGGCTTTGCGCATGAGGCGGACAAGGTCGGCGTCAACGTCGCGCGCGCGGTCAAGACCGGCATCGCCGGCCTTTCGATCGAGGATTTCACCGGCGACAATGCCAAGCCGCTGTTCGATCGTGAGCTCGCTATCGATCGCATCAGGGCGGCGCGCCAGGCGATCGACGCCGACAATAGCGGCGTGCTGCTCACCGGCCGCTGCGAGGCATTCCTGCGCGGGGTGAAGGACATGAAGCTCGTGATCGACCGGCTCACCGCGTATGCCGAGGCCGGCGCCGACGTTCTCTATGCGCCCGGCATCTCGACGCCGGAAGAAATTTCGGCGGTCGTGAAAGCGGTCGCGCCAAGACCGGTCAATCTTTTGGTCGGCGCGGCCGGGCCTTCGCTGAAAATTGCCGGCGATCTCGGCGTCCGCCGTATCAGCGTCGGCGGTGCGCTCGCGCGGATGGCGTGGGCCGGCTTCATGAAGGCATCGAAGGAGATGGCGGAGCAGGGCACGTTCACGGAGTTCGCGAACGGCTATCCTGGCGGCGAACTCAACAAGATGTTCAGCTAACACCTTCAAAGAAAAACGCAGCGGGCGAAATGCCCGCTGCGCTGTCGTTTCATATCACTCGTCAGATTACGCTTGCTTCAGCCGTTACTGCTTGGCCGGTGCGTCAGCCGGAGCGGGCGGCGCCGCCGGCGAGGGCGCTGCCGGACGCGGCGGCGCGGCACCGGTGGTCGTGCCGGGCTGGTTGTTGGACTTCGGCGTTACGTCACGCATGCCCGGAGGCGCCGCGGGGGTAGCCGGCTGTGTTTGCGCGGTCTGGCTGGACGGCGTGGTGCCGGCCTCGTTGACGCTGGTATTGTTCAGACCATAGAACAACGCACCCATCACCACGGCGATGGCAATCGCGAACATCGCGATCTTGGTGCCGTTGGCCGGAGCCTCGGCGAGCTGCGGGTCGGCCTGTATCTCGTTGTCGAGACTGTTCATACGTGCCTGACGGCGGATTTCGTCATCACTCAGATTGGCACGATACGGGTCGTTCGGATTGTAGGTCATCAATCAGTTCCTCCGTTAGAACCCCAAAGTGTTTAGCGGAGATACAATGGCTGGCGCGGCCGGATGTTCCGCGTCAATCTTGCAACCGGTTAATGATGGAACCCGTGATTCGCGGGTTCCATCGAACCGTGAGGTTGCGAAGAGGCTGCATAAGAGGTTGCCATGTGGGCCCTGCCGCCCAGCGATACCGTGCTGCACCTGTTGTCTTATGTGGCCCTGACTGCGCAGGCGATGACGGCCGCCCTGGCCGCCGGGCGCCGCAGCATGGATTGGGCCGGCGTATGCATGCTGGGTTGCATTACCGCGCTCGGCGGCGGAACCATCCGTGACGTGCTGCTCGGGCACTACCCGCTGGTCTGGGTGAAGAACCCGTCCTACCTGGCGCTGACCGCGATTGCGGCTTTCGTGACCATCCTGATTGCGCGCCATGTGCACCGGCTCAACCTCGCATTCCTGGTGCTCGATGCGATCGGCCTCGTGGTGTTCACGATGGCCGGCTGCGACGTCGCCCGGCAAGTCGGCGCGCCGCTGCCGATCGTGATCGTCGCCGGCATGATCACGGGCTGCGCCGGCGGCGTGCTGCGCGATATCCTCTGCAACGACGTGCCGCTGCTGTTTCGCTCCGAACTCTACGCCAGCGTTTCCGTCGTCACCGGGCTGTTCTACGTCACCGCCTTCGGGTTGCAGTTGAATCACGAACTCTGGACCGGATTGACGTTCGTGCTCGGGCTGACGCTGCGGCTGCTCGCGATCCGCTACAAATGGGAAATGCCCAAATTCGTCTTCGGCGGCGATCAGCGCTGACCGACGAACGCAGCGCACCATAACGCTTTAGCCAGAATCGCCTGCAGCCAAAGGCCGCTTGGGGCGTTATCCCCAAACGCAGGGCAGCCGGCGACGTCATGCCGTTTCGTGCCGGGGCGGTCCGGCGACACAAAGTGAAACCGGCCGGCGTTCTTCCCGGCACGAAATTGCGATCTTTGATCGCGCGGCTGACTTGCCGAGATTTGTGGTGCGGGAAGCGGAAAATCCGACATAGACTGGTTCTAAGAAGTTCTGACGCCTACATAAAACACAGCCTTGCTCAGAAATCGTCTTGGCGATCAAAGCGGCTGGCAAAAGAGGGCTTAAATGGGAATCAACCAGGGTCCGATCAGTCTCGATCAGAAATACACCCAAGGAAGCGGCCATATCTTCCTGACCGGCATCCAGGCGCTGGTGCGGCTGCCGATGGCGCAGATCCGCCGCGACCGCGCCGCCGGGCTCAACACCGCAGGCTTCATTTCAGGCTATCGCGGCTCGCCCCTTGGCGGTTACGACCAGCAGCTGTTCGCCGCCCGCAAACATCTCGAGCAATACAACATCAAATTCCAGCCCGGCGTGAACGAGGATCTCGCGGCCACCGCGGTCTGGGGCTCGCAGCAGCTCAATCTGTCGCCCGGCGCCAACTATGATGGCGTGGTCGGTATCTGGTACGGCAAGGGCCCCGGCGTCGATCGCTGCGGCGACGTGTTCCGTCACGGCAACGCGGCAGGCTCGGCCAAGAACGGCGGCGTACTGGTTCTCGCGGGCGACGACCACGGCGCCAAATCGTCCACCGTGCCGCATCAGTCGGACCATGCCTTCATGTCGGCGCTGATGCCCTATCTCTATCCCTCCAGCATCCATGAAATGATCGAGATGGGTTTGCTGGGTATCGCGATGTCGCGCTACTCGGGCTGCTGGGTCGGCATGAAGGTGATCACCGAGACGGTGGAAACCACCGCCGAGATCGACCTCACCGACGAGATGACGCCGTTCGTGATCCCGACCGATTTCGAACTGCCGGAGGGCGGCCTCAATCTGCGCTGGCCCGACGACCGCTTTGCGCAGGACCGCCGCTTGCAGGACTACAAGGGCTTTGCCGCGATCGCCTTTGCCCGCGCCAACAAGGTCAACCGCGTCACCATGGATTCGCCGAATGCCCGCTACGGCATCATGGCGTCAGGCAAGAGCTACGAGGATATCCGCCAGGCGCTGCGCGAACTCGGCATCACGCCTGAAATCGCCGCCAAGATTGGTCTCAGGCTTTACAAGATCGGCATGCCCTGGCCACTGGAGCCGGAAGGGGTCAGGCAATTCGCTGTTGGACTCGAAGAAATCTTCATCATCGAAGAGCGCCGCGAGATCGTCGAAAATCAAGTGAAGCAGGAGCTGTTCAACTGGCGCGACGATGTCCGTCCCCGGATCATCGGCAAGATGGACGATCACGACAAGCGCTTCCTGCCGTTTGCGGAAGAGCTCAGCGTCGCCTCGCTGGCAAGCTCGCTGACCGAGCGACTGCTTCGACTTAATCTCAATCCTGAAATCGCGGCACAGCTGCGCGCCAAGGCCGACTGGTTCAACGGCCGGCAGGCGACGCAGATGCAGGCGGTGGCGCCGATCACCCGCACGCCGTATTTCTGTTCGGGTTGCCCGCACAATACCTCCACCAAGGTGCCGGAAGGCAGCCGCGCCTTTGCCGGCATCGGTTGCCACTTCATGGCGCTGTGGATGGACCGCTCGACCGAGACGTTCACCCATATGGGCGGCGAGGGCGTGCCCTGGGTCGGTGTCGCGCCCTTCACCAAGGAAGAGCACGTGTTCGCCAATCTCGGCGACGGCACGTATTTCCATTCCGGCAGCCTCGCGATCCGCCAGGCGGTCGCCTCCGGCGCCAACATCACCTACAAGATCCTCTATAACGACGCGACCGCGATGACCGGCGGCCAGCATGTCGACGGCGAATTGTCGCCGCAGCAGATCACCTTCCAACTTCACGCCGAAGGCATCCGCGAAATCTATCTGGTCTCGGAAAATCCCGACGCCTATCCGGCCTCCGAGATCGCGCCCGGCGTCAAGACTGCGCATCGCGACGAACTCGACACCGTCCAGAAGACGCTGCGCAAGGTGAAGGGCGCCTCCGCGATCGTGTTCGTGCAGACCTGCGCCGCCGAAAAGCGTCGGCGCCGCAAGCGTGGCACGCTGGAAGACCCGGCGCGTCGCGTCATGATCAATCCGGCCGTCTGCGAAGGCTGCGGCGATTGCTCGGTGCAGTCGAACTGCATTTCGGTCGAGCCGCTGGAGACGGAGCTCGGGCGCAAGCGCACCATCAACCAGTCGACCTGCAACAAGGACTATTCCTGCCTGAAGGGCTTTTGCCCGTCCTTCGTCACCATCGACGGCGGCAAGATGCGCAAACGCGCGGCGGCGGGCGTTGGCGACATCGGCGAGCTGCCGGAGCCTGCCTCAAGGCCGGCGCTGGACCGTCCCTATAACGTCGCCGTCGGCGGCGTCGGCGGCACCGGCGTGCTGACCATCGGTGCATTGCTCGGCATGGCCGCGCATATCGAGGGCAAGGCCAGCATGATCCTCGACATGTCCGGCCTCGCCCAAAAGGGCGGCGCGGTGCTCAGCCATGTGCGTCTGTCAGAACACACCGCCGACGTCACCTGTTCGCGCATCGTCACCGGTACCGCCGATCTCGTGCTGGCGGCCGACGAGGTGGTGGCCGTGTCCAAGGAAACCATCACGCTCTGCGAATCCAGCCGCACCACCGGAATCATCAACACCCACCTCATTCCGATCGCCGACTTCATCCTCAACCGCGATTTCAATTTCCAGGCCCGCAAGGTCAACCACGTGCTGGAGACCGCGCTACGCAAGGATTCGTCGTTCTTCGATTTCACCAAACCCGCCGAAATGCTGCTCGGCGATTCCATCGCCACCAACATGATGATGATGGGTTTTGCCTATCAGAAGGGCCTGCTGCCGCTCTCGGCCAAGGCCATCGAACAGGCGATCGAGGTCAACGGCGTTGCGATCAAGCTGAACATCCAGGCATTCCAGCTCGGACGTCTGGCCGCACACGACCCCGCAAAGCTGATCGCGATGATGAAGGATCAGGACGGGAGCGTCGCACCCAAGACGCTGGACGCGATGTCGCTCGACGAGATCATCGCCCACCGCAGCAACCTCCTGACCGAGTATCAGGACGCGAAACTCGCCGCCCGTTATCAGGCGCTAGTAAAGCGCGTCCGCGACGCCGCCATCGATGGCGGTTACGACGAGGCCTTGCCGCGCGCGGTCGCGATCAACTATGCAAAGCTGCTGGCCTACAAGGACGAGTACGAAGTCGCACGGCTCTACACCGACGGCCGCTTCGAAAAGCAGCTTCGCGACCAGTTCGAGGGCGATTTCAAGTTTTCATTCAACCTCGCGCCGCCGATCCTCGGCGGCGGCCTCGACGCGCTGGGCCGGCCGAAGAAGCGCGCGTTCGGCGCGTGGATGATGCCGGTGTTCCGGATGCTCGCGAAGATGAAGGGCCTGCGCGGCACCGCGTTCGACATCTTCGGCCACAGCGCCGACCGCAAGCTGGAGCGCGATCTGATCGCCGGCTATGAGAAGGACGTCGCGACCGTGCTCGGCCTGCTGTCGCCGCTCACGCTCGATACCGCCGTTGAGCTGTTGTCGTTGCCCGACCGCATCCGCGGCTACGGCCCGGTCAAGGAGAAGGCGGTGCACGACGCCAAGGCGCGCTACACGCAACTGGCCGCCGATCTCGTCAACCCGCCACCGGCGCCACGGCAGATCGCGGCGGAGTAGGGGCGAGCCCTCACGACATCGTCGTCCCGGCCTTGAGCTCAGATGCGCAATTGCGCATCGGGGGACCCATAGCCACCGATCTCAGTTTTGCGAATGCTGGAGCTCCAGCATGCCTAAAACGCAAAAGACCTCCGAGCCGAAGCTGGAGGCCTTCACTGTCACGAGGGGTACATCCGCCCTTCGCGACCACCACTGGAGCGCATTGCTGCGCTATGATTGATGTTCATAATCCATGACCGTCAACGTTTTATGACGTTGAAAGTTTCTTTGGCATAGACGCGCTGCGCGCACTCGCGGCCGACCTCGTCAACCCGCCGCCGGTGCCGTGGCAGATCGCGGCGGAGTAGCGAGCGCTCTCACAATGTCGTCGTCCCGGCCTGGTGCGCAATTGCGCACCGGGCCGGGACGACGGAGAGAGCAGAATCCGCCTTACGGACCAGGTTTCGTCATTGCGAGCGAAGCAATCCACCCTTTCTTCGCGCGACCCGGTGGCTCGCAATGACGGCGTGGAGAGAGCGGGTGCGACAAAACAACCCGACGGGCAAATCAATTCTGGTTTGCGGAAATCGTGTCAAGCCCTAAATTTCCGAAAATCAAAAATATTTCTCTTTCCTTCGGCCCAAATCACCGGCACATTCTCGCCATCCCGTCCCACTCAGAGGGGCGTTGGCCATCGTCACAACGAGGGACGGGGATGCGGTGGACGCTGATGTTGCGATTGACGGTCGCGGCAAAGGCGTACGGCAAAAGCGTGTGGTCCTGGCGCCCGTAACGGCGTCAAGCTCTGAAGAAGCTAACGCTTCCGAGGGGTGACGGTGGCAATAGAGGCCGTCTCACCGGGGAGAGCGCGTCATAAGCCGTAAAGCCACTGCGCAGGGAATGTCGGATGTTCTCCGCTGCCCTGTATGCTCGTGTGCAGCTTTCTTAGCACAATCGCACATGAGACCGCGGGTGCAGCGCGCATCCGGCATTCCCTGCGCCCTCTGTTTTGAAGGGCGAAACGATTTGTAAAACTTCGGGCGATCAGCGCCGCGAGAATGCGAAACTGTATCCACGTCGTCCCGGCGAAGGCCGGGACCCATAACCACAGGGAATAGTTTTGCGGAAGGTCTCTGCTCCCGAGCCTCTATTGAATGATCACGCGGTATGGGTCCCGGCCTTCGCCGGGACGACGATCTGGATACTTCGACAGCGTCGGCATCCCGACCTGATACGATGTTCGCCCATAATCATCCCGACTTGAGTCCAGTCGCTACGTCTCGCCTGACGGAATATTTCCTCGCTTGCCAAGGCCCTCCCGACAGGCCAGAAAAACCTTGGAAATAAGAAACGCCAGCGGAGAATGATTTGACCATCAAGGGCAAAGCCTACATTGCCGGGATCTACGAACATCCCACCCGGCACGCACCCGATAAATCCACCGCGCAGTTGCACGCCGAGGTCGCCAAGGGCGCGATCGAGGACGCCGGGCTCACCAAGGCCGACATCGACGGCTATTTCTGCGCCGGCGATGCCCCCGGCGGCCTCTGGCCGATGGTCGACTATCTCGGCCTCAAAGTGCGCCACATGGATTCCACCGATACCGGTGGCTGTTCCTATCTGATCCATCTCGGCCACGCCGCCGAGGCGATCGCTGCCGGCAAGTGCTCGATCGCGCTGATCACTTTGGCCGGCAAGCCGCGCACCGGCCCGATGCCGCCGCGCGCCGCCGGCGCCGAGGCCGATTTCGAGGCCGCCTATGGCGCGACCACCCACAATGCCTACGGCATGTGTGCCATGCGCCATATGCACGACTACGGCACGACAAGCGAACAGCTCGCCTGGATCAAGGTCGCGGCCTCGCATCACGCCCAGTACAACCCGCACGCGATGCTCAAGGAAGTCGTCACCGTCGAGGACGTACTGAACTCGCCGATGATCTCCGATCCGCTGCATCGGATGGATTGCTGCGTCGTCACCGATGGCGGCGGCGCGCTGATCGTCACCACGCCGGAAATCGCCAAGAGCCTGAAGAAGCCGCTGGTGCGTCTGATCGGACACGGCGAGGCGATGAAGGGCCCGCGCGGCGGCAAGGATCTCGATCTCACTTATTCTGCCGGCGTCTGGTCCGGCCCGCGCGCCTTCGAGGAAGCGGGCGTCACGCCGAAGGATATCAAATACGCCTCGATCTATGACAGCTTCACCATCACGGTCTTGATGCAGCTCGAGGATCTCGGCTTCTGCAAGAAGGGCGAGGGCGGCAAGTTCGTCGCCGACGGCAATCTGATTTCCGGCGTCGGCAAACTGCCGTTCAACACCGATGGCGGCGGCCTCTGCAGCAACCATCCCGTCAACCGCGGTGGCATGACAAAAATCATCGAAGCGGTGCGTCAGCTGCGCGGCGAAGCGCATCCCAAGGTGCAGGTGCAAAACTGCGATCTCGCGGTGGCCCATGGCACCGGCGGACTTCTCGGCGTGCGCCATGCCGCCTCAACCTGCATTCTGGAGCGTGCGTGATGGCCGAAGCAAAGAAACTCCCCGTGCCGCAAGGCAATCCCGAAACCGCGCCGTTCTGGGAAGCCGCCAAGCAGGGCAAGTTCATGATCAAGCGCTGCACCGCCTGCGGCGAGCCGCATTTCTTCCCGCGCTCGATCTGCCCGTTCTGCTTCTCCGACAAGACCGAATGGGAGGAGAGCTCCGGCGAGGCGACGATCTACACCTTCAGCCTGATGCGCAAATCCCCCACCGGGCCTTACGCGATCGCCTATGTCACGCTGAAGGAAGGTCCGTCGCTGCAGACCAACATCGTCGACTGCGATATGGACAAGCTCAAGATCGGCCAGAAGGTCAAAGTGGTGTTCAAGCCGACCGACGGCGCCCCGCTGCCGTTCTTCACGCCCGCGTAAATTCTTCCCTTCTCCCCTTGTGGGAGAAGGTGGCGCGAAGCGCCGGATGAGGGGTTCTATCGGCGGGCATATGTGCCTGGTGAAGCAACCCCTCACCCAAGTGAGTTTGTAACGAGCGCCGGTGCTGCCCTCTCCCACAAGGGGAGAGGGCGCATTAACGGGCGCCGGTGAAAAGAAAGAATTCGGGAAGGACGCGCGAAGATGCCGATCAAGTATGAAGAGCTGATGGCCCTGAAAAATCTCGGCCAGAAATATGCCTATACCGACCGCGAGGTGATGCTCTACGCCTATGGGATCGGGATGGGCGCCGATCCGATGGACGAGAAGGAGCTGGCCTTCGTCAACGAGGGCACGCTGACGCCGCGTCCGCTCAAAGTGGTACCGACGTTCGCCTCGGTGGCGGCCTGGGGGGCGGGTCCCGGCGAGATGAATCTCAATCGCGTGATGGTGGTCGACGGCGAGCGCGACATCACCTTCCACAAGCCGCTGCCCGGCGCGGCGCATATCACGGCCGACTCGACCGTGCTCGACGTGTTCGACAAGGGCAAGGACAAGGGCGCGGTGATCCGCCACCAGACCGTGCTCAGGGACGAGAAGGGCGAGAAGCTTGCGACACTGGTCGCCTCGCGTTTCGCGCGCGGCGATGGCGGGTTTGGCGGACCGTCTGAAGGCCAGCCCGAGCCGCACAAGGTGCCGAGCCGCGCGCCCGACAAGATCGTCGATATTTCCACGCGCCCGGATCAGGCGCTGGTCTACCGCCTCTGCGGCGATCGCAACCCGCTGCACAGCGATCCCGAATTCGCCAGGAAGGCCGGTTTCCCAAAACCGATCCTGCACGGCATGTGCACCTACGGCATCACCTGCCGCGGCGTGCTGCAGACCTATGCCGATTATGACTCGTCCGCCTTCCGGCAGCACGCGGCGCGATTCTCCTCGCCGGTCTATCCCGGCGAGACCGTGACGATGGAATTGTGGAAGGACGGCAACGTCGTTTCGTTCGAAGCCAAGGTGAAAGCGCGGAACGTCACCGTCATCAAGAGCGGCAAGACGGTGCTGGGATAAAGCGACGAATGCGGTGCGCCCCCTCGCCCCGCTCTTGCGGGGAGAGGGTTGGGGTGAGGGGCTCTCTCCACGAACTGTGACGGTGGTGAGACCTGTACCCCCTCACCCGAAAGCTTCGCTTTCGACCTCTCCCCGCAAGCGGGGCGAGGTTAAGAAAACAAGAGCGATAAAAGGAGAACCACCATGGGATTACTCGACGGCAAGGTCGCGCTCATCACCGGTGCGGGCGGCGGGCTGGGTGAGGCCTACGCCAAATTGTTCGCGCGCGAAGGGGCGGCGGTCGTGGTCAACGATCTCGGCGGTCCCCGCGACGGCTCCGGCGGCGACCAGTCCATGGCGCAGAAGGTGGTCGAGGCGATCAAGGCCGAGGGCGGCCGCGCGGTCGCCAACGGTGCCGACATCTCGACCATGGCTGGTGGTCAGTCGGTGTTCGACGACGCCATCAAGAATTTCGGCCGCGCCGACATCCTGGTGAACAACGCCGGCATTCTGCTCGACGAGACTTTCGCCAAGGCCAACGAGGCCAACTGGGACAAGGTGCTGAGGGTGCACCTCAAAGGCACCTTCTGCTGCACCCAGCCGGTGTTCAAATGGATGCGCGAGAACGGCGGCGGCGTCATCGTCAACACGTCCTCGACCTCGGGCCTGATCGGCAATTTCGGCCAGACCAATTACGGCGCCGCCAAGGGCGGTATCTGGGGACTGTCGAACGTGCTGGCGATCGAGGGCCGCAAATACAACATCCGGATCTGGACGCTCGCTCCGGGTGCGCTAACCCGCATGACCGCGGACCTGCCGCGCTACATCGAGAACCCAAAGGCGGCCCTTGGGCCCGACGGCATCGCGCCGGCGGTGCTATACATGGTCAGCGATTTGTCGGGCGACCAGACCGGCAAGACGCTCGGTGTTTCCGGTCCCCGCGGCGTCCGCGAGATGCGGATGATGGAAATGGAAGGCTGGAAGCCGCCGGGCGAGGCCTGGAAGGCGCAGGATATCGTCGAGCATGCCAAGGAGATCTTCTTCTCCGAGGAACAGATCAAGATGGGCGCGCGTCGCTTCTGACGCTCGTCCCATCCCCGAAGGAGGCGCTATGCTCGCACTGCGGCCCGCCCGTCCCGAGGAAGCGCCGGCACTTACCGAATTGTGCCTGCGCTCGAAGGCCGTCTGGGGCTATGACGCGGCCTTCATGCAGGCTTGCCGAAGGGAGCTGACGATGACGCCCGCGGTCATCATGTCATCCCGCGTGCAGGTCGCTGAAGTCGACGGCCGCCTCGCCGGCGTTGCCGAGGTGAAATCCGAAGGCGATGTCGCGCAGCTCGAAAGGCTGTTCGTCGAACCGGGCATGCTTCGCGCCGGCACCGGCCGACAGCTGCTCGATTGGGCCAAGGCCACGGCACGCGCCGCCGGGGCCACGACAATGCTGATCGAGGCCGATCCGGACGCGGCCCCGTTCTACCGCCGCATGGGGGCGGTCGATGATGGCGTTGTTCCATCCGGCTCGATCCCCGGAAGGTTCATTCCCAGGCTTAATCTCTCGCTTTGAGACATCAGCCAGTAGGTGGTATCACTGGATCAGGGATATCGCTCGCTCACTCTTAACTACGGAAACTGACCATGAAGCTCACCGCCCAGGCCGCAGGCACCTTTGCGATTGCGCCGACCCCGTTTCACGATGACGGCCGCATCGACGAGAAATCGATCGATCGGCTGACCGACTTCTATGCCGAAGTCGGCTGCGACGGCGTCACCGTGCTCGGCATTTTGGGCGAGGCGCCGAAGCTCGACGCTGATGAAGCCGAGCAGGTCGCGATCCGCTTCGTCAAGCGCGCCAAGAACATGCAGATCATCGTCGGCGTCTCCGCGCCGGGCTTTGCCACCATGCGCTCGCTGGCGAAGGCGTCGATGGATGCGGGCGCTGCCGGCGTGATGATCGCGCCGCCGCCGCACTTACGCACCGACGACCAGATCACGGGCTATTTCAAGCAGGCGCAGGAAGCCATCGGCGACGACATTCCCTGGGTGCTGCAGGATTATCCGCTGACGCTCAACGTCGTGTTCACGCCCGCTGTGATCCGCAAGATCGTGATGGATAGCCCGTCCTGCGTGATGCTCAAGCACGAGGACTGGCCGGGGCTGGAGAAGATTTCGACGCTGCGCGGTTTCCAGAAGGACGGCTCGCTGAAGCCGATGTCCATTCTCGTCGGCAATGGCGGCATGTTCCTCGATTTCGAGATGGAGCGCGGCGCCGATGGCGCGATGACCGGCTACGCTTTCCCGGAATTGCTGATCGATGTCGTCAAACTGCAAAAGGCGGGCAAGCGCGACGCCGCGCACGATCTGTTCGATGCGCATCTGCCGCTGATCCGTTACGAGCAGCAGCCGGGCGCCGGTCTCGCCGTGCGCAAATATGTGCTGCAGAAGCGCGGCGTGATTGCCTCCAGCGCGCAGCGCAAGCCGGGAGCGACCATCACCGCGACGGCAAAGGCCGAAGTCGAATATCTGCTGTCGCGGGTGGCGCGGGTCGATCGCCGCGCCAATCTGCAACCGCAATCCAGTGCGGCGGGTTGATCCGATGACCGAACCCGCCAAAGCACCGCGCCCTGCGTCCACAATCCTGTTGCTGCGCGACGCCACGGCGCAGAAGGGCGACGGCAAGAGCCGCGCCGAAATCGAGGTCTTCATGATGGTTCGCCATTATGAGATCGACTTCAATTCCGGCGCGCTGGTGTTTCCCGGCGGCAGCGTCGACAAGGGCGACCAGGAGATCATCGCGGCGCCTGAACTATATTCGGGCGGCGAGGGGCTCGACGAGGCCACGCTCAGCTTCCGCATCGCGGCGATCCGCGAGACCTTTGAGGAGAGCGGCATCCTGCTGGCGCGGCCGAAGGGATCGAAGACGCTGGTCGACGCCGTCAGGGCCAGCGAGATCGAGACCGCACATCGCGCCGATCTCTGCGACAGCAAGATCAGCTTCCTGAAAGTTCTGACCGACAACGGCATGGTGCTGGCGCTCGATGAACTCGTGCCCTATGCGCACTGGATCACGCCCGAAGGCATGCCGAAGCGTTTTGATACCTGGTTTTTCCTCGCCGCCGCGCCACCCGAACAGGTCGGCGCCCATGACGGCAAGGAATCCACCGATTCAATCTGGGTGTCGCCGCGCGAGGCGCTGGAAGGCGGCGAGACCGGCCGCTTCAAGCTGCCGTTTCCGACCACGCGCAACCTGATCAAGCTCGGCAAGCAGGACAGCGTGCAGGCCGCGCTCGAGGATTCCAGAGGCAAGTCCGTCGTCACGGTGACGCCGATGATGACCAGGAACAATGGTGGCCGTCAGCTGCGTATCCCGCTCGAGGCCGGCTATGACGGCGACGTGTTCGAGGTCGGCTCGGTCGGCTGAGGCACGCATGCACACTTCGGTGATGAACGAAGTATCGTAAGGTCTGCAGTCTGTAATGTCCGGCCCTGGCATGGATCAGGACCGGAATCACCGACATGGGCGAAAGCCAACCGCAGCACCGGGGGATCGTGAGCGAACTGGGGCTGCTTCTCCTGCTCGCGACGCTATGGGGCGCGTCGTACACGTTCCTGAAAGTAGCCGTGGAGACGATTCCGCCGATCACGCTGATCGCGGGCCGTACGTTGATTGCGGGGCTGCTGCTGGTGGCCATCATGCACGGCCGCGGGGTGAAAATGCCGACGGATGCTGCGAACTGGCGCCGCTTCCTGTTCCAGGCCTGCCTCAACAGCGTCATTCCGTGGGTCATGGTGGCCTGGGGTGCACGGGCGCTGGACGCCGGCGTCGCCACCATCCTCAATTCGACCGCGCCGATATTCACGTTCTTCCTGACCTTCGCGATCACCCGTCACGAAGCGGTAACCTCACGAAAGCTGATCGGCGTCATCGCTGGCATGGCCGGCATCTGCCTGATTGTCGGCGTGCAGGCGCTCGGCGGCCTTGGTGAGCAACTGATCGCACAGATCGTCTGTGTCCTTGCCGCAGTCTGCTATGCCGGCGCGGCGATCTTCGGCCGCAATTTTGGGGGGCTCGATCCGATGGCGCCGGCGGCGGGATCGCTGCTCTGCGGCGCCGCGATCCTGATTCCGCTCAGTCTCGTTGTCGACCGTCCCTGGACGCTGGCGCCGTCGATGCATTCGCTGCTGGCGCTGCTCGCGATCGCCGTGTTCTCGACCGCGCTCGCGTTCGTCATTTACTTCCGCCTGATCCAGACGCTCGGATCAGTCGGCGCCACCGCGCAGGCCTATCTGCGCGTGCCCATTGGTGTGGCGTTCGGCGTGACCTTCCTCGGCGAGCAATTGAGCTCGACGGTATGGATCGGGTTAGCCTGCGTGGTTGCCGGCGTTGCCGCGATGACGATCCCGGCGCGGAGGACGAAACCGGTGCCGGCGTAGCTCACGCGAGATAGGCGTCGACCGCCGCCTGGTCCTGGTCCCAGACCCAGCATTCCCCCAGCAACCCATCGCGCACGGCATAGACCAGCAGCCGTTCGAATTCCTTAGCCTTGCCGTCGCGCTCGAAGCGCTCGCGCACCAGCAGCGCACCGCGCTCGGGGCCGGCCATGATGTCGACGATGCCGAGCAATTTTCGGCTGGTGCGGCGGGTGACCTCGGCCAGGATCGCGAGCGCGGCCATCTTGCCCCTGTGGTCGCCGGCGAGCGGGTTGCGGCCGAAATAGTGCAGCGTGAAATCTTCATGGTAGCAAGCCGCGAGCGCGGCGCGGTCGCCGGCAAGCCAGGCGCGCGCGTAGCGCGTCACGGCCTCTCGGTTGCGCTCAATCGCGGCTTGGCTGTCGGTCTCATCAGGCTTATCTGTCATCGTGCTGGGTCCTGTTGCGGTCCGGCACCCTAAATTCGCCTGAACCATCCGGGCTTTCAGAAACTGGCTATGCGCGCAATCGGCGAGGCGAAATTGTTGGGGTGGGGCGCCCGCGTGCTCTATCTCGGCCCGGCCTTCGGATTGACGCCGCACCGCAATGCGACCGCCGTACTTGCCATCGGCCTCGATGCGGCGCTGGAAGTGGCCGACGACCCCACGGACACCGCGACCGACTATCGTTCCACCCGTAGCGTGTTGATATTGCCCAACAGCCTGCATCATCTGCGGATCGCGCGCGGGCGCATGGCGTTCCTCTATGTCGACCCGCTCGGACGCGACCTCAAGGCATTGCTGGCGCGAATGACGGATACGCGCGCGCGAGCGGCGTTTGAACTGCGGGAAGAATCCGCGGTGATCGAGATCATGACCGGCCTTGCCGAAAACCGCATCGCGGCGCGCGACGGACGTTTGTCGCTCAGCGAACTGCTGGGCGTGGGCACGGGCACCAAAGCCAACGCACGGATTTCGGCGGCGCTGCGGCTGATGCGGGACGAGCCGCACCGGGCGCACCGCCTGACGGAGTTGGCGGAACATGCGGGCCTGTCGGCGTCGCGATTCCTGCATCTGTTCAAGGCGGAGACCGGCGTGCCGCTCCGGCGCTACCGGATCTGGATCCGGATGGGCGCTGCGGTGCGCGCCTGCGGCGAGGGCTCATCGTTGACGGAAGCCGCCCACGCCGCCGGCTTTGCCAGTTCGGCGCATTTCAGCAGCGCCTTTCGGGACATGTTCGGCATGATGCCGTCCGACCTGCTGAAAGCCTTGCGGCCCGTGGAGGGTTAAGGGAGGGGCCAACGAGGTCAAAGGAGGCCGGCATCACGCCGACCGAGGCTCGAGATCTGGCCATTTTGCCGCACTGGCCAAAGCCCCCGCCGCGGCTGGAATCCCGTATTGGAGCAGCCAGGACCGGGGAGTGTGACGCCGGCGTGACCCCCGGGGAGGCCTGGATCGGATCACCGCCCGGCCGGTCTGGCCGGCTTCGCGAGCTATTTCAGCATGTTCCCCACGACCCGAATAACGTCGTATATTGCGGCCGATAGGAGCCCGGCCTCAATAACATGACCTCTGAATTGCCGCCGAATTCGCCAATGACGCGATCGTTCTCGTTGTCGATCGGCCAGCTGACATTCGGCAGTTTCATGCTGGTGCTGGCGGTGATTATCATCACCTCCACCGCCAGCGTCATAGCCATCCGCCACATCGATGCGACCTTCGGCGAGCTGCAGCGGCTTCAAAGCGTCGGCGACCTCGCCGAGGATATCGACCGGCGCATGAACGAGTTGCGTCTGGCGGCCCGGGATTTCGTCACCGACCCCGGCACCCAATCGGTCCAGGTCGGCGAGGCGGCGACCTCGCTCGGCGAGGTCCTGAAGAAAACCCGGCTGGAGCTTGCTCCCGAACAGCAGGACATGATCGACGGCGTCACCGAGCGCCTGTCGACCTACCGCAGCGGCATCGAACGTATTTCCGCCCTGATCAACCGCCGCGCAGAGCTGATTGTCGGGCTACCGCCGCTGCGCGAGAAATTCGATGCCGCGATCGCCGACACCCCCGATCCACTGATCGCGTCGGCCCTGTTTCAGACCCAAAGCCAGATTACCTCGGCTTTGCTGGCGCGAAATCCGTCCGCCGCCGAACTGGCGGCGCAAAGCATGCGCTCGATGACGATGGCGGAGCCGAAGCTTCGCGCGGCCGTCGATGATTATGCCCTCGCGATTATCAACATCTCGACCCGCGAGCGGCAGATATCCGACATCGACAAGGAGGTCTTGGGCGCGGAGGGCCGCCTGATCCAGCGCGTCACCGAATTGTTGCGCGAGGTCAGCGCGCGTCGCGGCCATGTGTTGTCCCGCGATTTCGCCCGGACGCTGACGGAAGCAAAATGGCAGAGCATCGTGCTCGGCACCGCCGGTGTCCTGATCGGGCTGTTCGCCTCGCTGCTGGTGGTCAGGCGCACGGTGCGTCCGCTCGCGACGATCGCAACCTCGATCCGCAAGGTGGCCGGCGGCGAAAAGAACACCTCGATCCCGCAGACCGATGTCGACAACGAAATCGGCGATATCGCGCGAGCCGCCGAGGTGTTTCGCCAGACGCTGGTCGATGCCGACGCGGCGCGCGAGGCGGCGGTACGCGCGCTGGCCGAACAGCGTCTCGCCGAGGAAAGCTATCGAAAATTGTTCGAGGCGTCGGTGGACGGAATCTACGTAACCACGCCCGGAGGCGCACTGCTTAACGCCAACCCGGCGCTGGCGCGGATGATGGGTTACGCCACGCCGCAGGATCTGATCAACGGCCTCGGCGACGTCTCCGAATCCGTCTATGTCGATCCGCAGGCGCGGGTTGAATATGAGCGGCTGATGGAACGCGACGGCATGGTACGCGAGTACGAATACCAGGTTCGCGCGCGCGACGGGACGGTGCTCTGGCTCTCGGACAGCGCCAGCGCCGTGCGCAACGACGATGGCGAACTGGTCCGTTACGAGGGAACGGTCCGCGACATCACCGACCAAAAACGGGCCGAGGACGCGATCGCCGAAGGCCGCCGTTTGCTGCAGCAGGTGATCGATACCGTGCCCGCGGTGATCAACGTCAAGGACAAGCAGCTCCGCTATCTCCTGATGAACCGCTACATGGCCGGTATTTTTGGCATCGAGCCTGGGGAAGCCATCGGTCGCACCACGGCCGACCTGATGTCACGCTATGGCGCGGCGAAGACCGATGAGCCGGACAAGCGGGTGTTGGCCGGCGGCAGCGAACTCGGCTTCTATGAGGAAGAGTACAAGGATTCCACCGGCAATATGCGGCAATGGCTGGTCAACAAGCTGCCGCTACTGGACGCGTCGGGCGAGATCGAGAACATCGTCACGGTCGCGCTCGACATCGGCGAGCGCAAGCGCGTCGAACTCGAGATGCGCAAGGCCAAGGACGCCGCGGAAGGCGCGCTGCGAAATTTGCGGGAAACGCAGAATTCGCTGATTGAAGCCGAAAAACTCGCAGCCCTCGGGCGGCTGGTGGCGGGCGTCGCGCACGAGGTCAACAATCCCGTTGGCATTAGTCTCACGGTCGCCTCCGCGCTGGAGCGCAAGGCGGCGAATTTCACCGCCGAGGTGGCGCGTGGCGAACTGCGGCGTTCCAGTTTGACCGATTTTCTCGAAACCAGTCGCGACGCGTCATCGCAACTCGTCGCCAATCTGAATCGCGCCGCCGAACTGATCCAGTCGTTCAAGCAGGTCGCCGCCGACCGCAACTATTCCGACCAGCGCAGCTTCGATCTTGGCGATCTCACCGAGCAGGTGGTGATGAGCTTGCGGCCGGGCCTTCGCAAACACAATCTGACACTCAATGTCGATTGCCAGCCTAACCTGACGATGAACAGCTATCCCGGGCCCTACGGACAGGTGCTGACCAATCTGTTTCTCAATTCGGTGGCGCACGCGTTCCCTGACGGCAAGCCGGGCACGGTCGATATCCAGGTGCGCGAGTCAGGCAAGGACAATGTCGAGGTTCTGTTTTCCGACAATGGATGCGGCATGACCCTCGACGTTCGTCGCCGCGCGTTCGATCCGTTCTTCACGACACGGCGCGACCAGGGCGGCACCGGGCTTGGCCTGCACATCGTCTACAGCATCGTGACCAACCGGTTAGGCGGGCGGCTCGACCTTGATTCGGAGCCGGGAGGCGGCACGCGGATCCAGATGATCCTGCCGCGCATCGCGCCGCTCGAAATGGCGGCAGAATAGCAATCAGGTACCATCGATGAGCAATGGAATTGATTTGTCGGAGAAGCTGTCCACATTCTCCGAGCACTGGTCGCCACGCACGGTTACGCAGTTCAACAATTGCGACGTCATGGTTGTGAAAGTGAAAGGTGAATTCGTCTGGCACAAGCACGATGACACGGATGATTTCTTTCTCGTGCTGAAGGGCGTGCTGGATATTCAGCTGCGCGATCGAACGATCACGCTCGGGTCGGGGCAGATGTATGTGGTGCCCAAGGGCGTCGAGCATCGGCCCGTTGCGAGGGAAGAGGTCCATCTACTGTTGATCGAGCCCACCGGCACGCCCAACACCGGCGATGCTGCAACAGCCGCACCGCGCAGGAGGGTGTGATATTCTACCGATGAGCGGCGGTTAGCCTAGTTGGTATCGGCCAGCTTGCGCAGCGTGGCGCCGAAAATCTGGCTGGCTTTGCCGACCAGCGCCGTCCCGTTCATGGTTCCGCGCGTATCGGTGAAGGTGCCGGATACGCCAATGCCGACGGGGGCCGGCCCGCCGAACAGCGGATTGGCATCGGGGCTCGACGTGTGACGCTGCACCAGCACCTCGCCCTTGAAGGTATCGCCCTTCACGGTGTAGCTGCCGGTGTAAAACAGATAGGCATCGCCGCCGAGGATCTGGCCATCCCGGAACAGAATCACACCGCTGCCCTTGCCGGATCGCCCGTCCAGCAGGCTGACGTGGATCGAATACAGACCGTTCTTCATGACGTCCCAATCCGGCCTCCGCGCCCACGGAACCCGGTTATCGTTTATGCCAAAGCGGAACCCGCGGCGTCAACGTGGCAGGCCGCAAATACCGGCCGCAAATATACCGGCGCGAGTCCAACGCCGCCATGACACGAGGATGACTGGCGGCGGGTTCCGAATCAGGTTGGCCCGCGAAATGCACCGCCTGTTGCGCACCGGCCGGTGGGTGTTGGAGCAACAGACAGGTGAGCAACTGGATCAATTCCGGCGGCCATGCGCCGCGTCTTACCACCGAGAATGACAACCGCGGAACTCCGGGCAACCGCCATGCGGGCTGGCGAAAGACACTGCTGAGATCGGGTGTCGTGGCGCTGTGGGCGATTGCCGCGCAGGTCGGGCATACGCGCGATCTGGACGGCCGTTACGCCCCTTCGCCGCTCAAGGAATGGTTCGACTCCCTGAGAAGCGGGAAGGGGCCGTGTTGCTCCGATGCCGACGGCAGCGCAGTCAGCGATGTCGATTGGGAATCGAGCAACGGCCGTTACCGCGTGCGCATCGAGGGCGAATGGTTCGATGTGCCCGAAGACGCGGTGATTACGGAACCCAACCGCGTCGGCCGAACCATGGTGTGGCCGATTCGTGGCTACGCCGGATTGACCATCCGCTGCTTTATGCCGGGATCAATGACGTAGCGCGGTGGATCACGCGTATTTCTGGTCGCGCTCCAGCAGCTCGATGGAAATGCCCTGCGGTCCGCGGATGAAGCAGATGCGTACGCCGGGCCGGATCGTGGTCGGTGGCTTGGTAAACTCGACGCCCTTGGCCTTGATCTCGGCGGCGACGGCGTCGATGTCCTTTACCGTCAGCCCGAAATGATCGAGGCCTTGATACGGCGTCACCGGCGGCGTGTTGACGCCGTCTCCGGCCGCAACAGGGGCGATGAACACGTTGGCGCCGCCGAGCTTGACGTCGATCCTGCCTGGTCCGCGGACGATCTCGCCGCCCAGAATGTCGGCAAGCCAGGCTGCGGTCGCTTCCGGATCGGGACTGCGCAAATGGACATGGTCCCAAGTTACTGTCGGCATATTCGTCTCCCCCAAGCGTCTTCGCGGCTAGCATTGCAGCGCCGCCAATCTAGCGGCCGGCCGTCCGCAATTCCATCCCCTGTCGTGCACCTGGCACCGCAGAATTGTCGAGCTTGCGTGCAACCATTCGGGCCGTGGGTGATTATTGAGCTAGCGGCGGAACCGTACAGCGGCAGTCGTGTGAGAGGCCGTACGGTGTAACGCCCGTGGGGCCTTTTTCATGTGCGGGTGCGGCGACCGATATCGCCGCCGGGTGAGGGCATCGCCATGATGATCGCTGGACGGTCGTTCGGAGCCCCGCAAGCGCGACTGCTCGCGTTGCCGGCCATCGCAATCGCGGGATGCACGATCTGGATGATGCTTCCCGGACCGAGCGACGCCGAGGGCCACGCCGCAGCGGAACCTACCCCGACCATCTACGCGCAGAATGTATCCCTGGTTGATGGGGCGGCTCCCGCCGCGACTTCCTTGGCAAATCCGGACCAGATGGCGACGCCCGCCGCGGTGACCGCACCGTTGTCGATTGCGCCGGAATCGAAGTCGCCGATCGAGGGTTTGAGGATTTCCTCGCAATCATGGCGAAGGGGCGGCCTCGGCTCGAAGGCGCTCGTTACCTTCACGCTGCGTAACGCCAATGATTATCCGGTGAAGGATGTCGAAATTGCCTGTGCCTTTACCCGCAGGGACGGCAGCCATTTGACCGAGCGGCGGCGGGTGATCCCGGACACCGTGAACACCAGGAGCCGGAAGCACTATTCAAGTGTGCTGGTCGGCTTCGTCAATGTTAACGCAAACAAGGCGAAATGTGCGCTGGTGACGGCAAGTCGAACCTAGCGCTGCGAACCCAACCTTGCGAACCCGAAAATGTGATCGCCGCCGTTGAACCTTGGGGATGCCCCAGGAACTAATCACTATATCTCCAGTTAGGCGAATGAACCGCGCGAATGGTGCGGGGGGAGCCACGCCAATGCCCGTAGCGCGTTATTTCCTGTTTGTCGGCGCAGCGCTGCTCGCGTTGTTGTTCGCGCTCGATGCCTTTGCCCCGCAACAGGTCGCCGTGGCCAGCAATTCGACAGGCTCGATCGACAAGACCGTGGTGCGGATCCGTTCCGACCAGAAACCGCCGGAACGCGTGGTTTATGACATGAGCCTTCCCACCATTGTTCCGCCGGCTGTGACCACCCAGGTCGCGGCGGCTCCGGCTGCGCCGATTGCCGACATCAACGCCCAGGCTCGGGTGCGTGACACCTTTGCCCAGTTCGTACCGGCCGAAGCCAAGAAGGTTGAGCCGCAGGCTCCGCGCAAGCGCAAGGTCGCCAAGGCTCGCTCGGTTCAGCCGTCGCCGGTGCGCGTTGCCCAGCAGCAGCACTTTGGCTTTGGCTTATTCGGGAACAACACCTGGTAAGGGTCTCATGCGCCGCTTGCGACATGCGCCGCCCTCGGGCCGGGCGGTTTTGACGGTTACCGCGGCAACTGCGGGATTTTGTCGACAAAACGGTTGAAGCAGGTCAGCCGCTCGTCTTCCTCCTTCACGAACCGGCATTCACTGGCGCTCTTGGCGGCCGGCGGCTTGGGTTTCGGCTGCGGCGCATAGACGCCGTCATAGCAGGTCAGGCGTTCCTTTGTCGCGTCGTCGATATCCTGACAGGCTTGCAGCTTCTGCGCGATGGACAGGGGCTTGGCGGGCGCCGCCTTTGCCGACTTCTTCTCGGCAGGAGGTTTTTTCGACCCGACCTGCACCAGCGGTTTGTCGCCAACCGTCGGAGGAGGGGCCGGGTTCGCGGGGGCGGGCGTGGCCGTTCCCTGAGCAAACGCCGCGGCCGGATACAGGATCGCCAGCGCCAGGATCATCTTTCTCATATCAATCGCTCTCGAATGCGTGGTGGGCGGCCCGGCCTTGCGCCGAAATGGCGCACTCGGAGAGATTCGAACTCCCGACCCTCGGAATCGAAATCCGATGCTCTATCCAGCTGAGCTACGAGTGCCTGTAGCCCGCCCGATTATCAGACTTGTCCGGGCAGGGCCAGCAGCGGAACGTTTAGTAACAGGGGTGCCGGCCGCCCTGGCCGATGTAGGCGGCCGCGCCTTGGCGGCAGTGGTTTGTTGAGGGGCCGTCATAATAGGCAAAAGTGCCGGGCTGGGGGCCGGGCCCGTAATTGTGCAGGTAGCTGATCGGGTAGGGCAACGGCCAGTGCTGGCGGTGGTGCCGGTTATGGCGGGCGTCCGCCAGGCTCGGCGCCAGGGCCGCGGCAGCAAAGAGGGCGGCGGCGATTAAAGACTTGGCTTTGGGCATTTTGATTCTCCGGAAAATCCCACTGGAAACTAGACAGTTTTGGCCGGTTCGGGGGGAATTTTACGCAAAACGACAGGAAAAGCTCCGGAAAACTGGCGGAAGCTTGCCTATTTTTGGCCCCTAAAGGATGCTTAACGAAATCCCAACACAGTCCGGCCAAGGTTCTGCGGTGTGGTCTGGACCTCAAGGACCACCTTCCGCTTTGACAAGGCTATCTGGTTCCCAATCGACCCATGCGCATCACGTCCCTTGCCCTGCTGTCCCTCTCGGTTCTGGTCGCGACCCCGGCGCGGGCCGATCTGCACATCACGCGCGACCATGGCGGCTACGTCGAGGAATACAAGACGAAGTACAAGCGGATCCGCGAGCGCAAGGAACGCGTCATCATCGACGGCATCTGCAACTCGGCCTGCACACTGGTGTTCGGCATCGTGCCGATGAACAAGATCTGCGTGACGCCCAAGGCAAGCCTCGGATTCCACCAGGCCTATTACGACAAGGCCTTCACCTTCGGCATCAAGGTCACGAGCTCCGACGGAACGTCGGACCTGATGTCCTATTATCCGGATACCGTGAAGGACTGGATCCGCCGCAATGGCGGGCTCACCACCGAGATGAAGAAGATCAAGAACGGTGGCGAGCTCTGGAAGATCGTCGATCCCTGTCCGGAAGCGTTTTGAACCGAGCGCAATCGCGCTGGCTGTGTGTCATCACCACTCCCTAAAACGTCACCACGCCACGGATCGATTCCCCGCGCTTCATCAGTTCGAACGCGTTGTTGATTTCGCTCAGCGGCATCACATGCGTGATCATCGGGTCGATCTGGATCTTGCCCTGCATGTACCATTCGACGATCTTCGGCACGTCGGTGCGGCCGCGCGCGCCGCCGAACGCGGTGCGACGGATCCGCGCGATCAGTCCTTGCCGCATGGCATATGATCGGGCACTACGCTTTCGCAAATGAACCGTGACCTTGAAGATCTTGCCGCGCGGGCGGCGCCGGCGATTTTCGTCGTGCTGTGGAGCACCGGCTTCATCGCCACCAAATACGTCGTCAACAACGCCGATCCGTTGACCTATCTCGCGATCCGGATGGCGCTGGTGGTCGTCTTGATGGCGGTGATTGTCGCGATCGTGCGGCCCCGCTGGCCGGATCGGATCGGCATCTTCCACAGCGCCGTCGCCGGCATTCTGGTGCACGGGTTCTATCTCGGTGGCACCGCGATTGCGATTGCGCATTCGATTCCCGCGGGGCTGTCCGCGCTGATCCCCGGCCTGCAGCCGATCCTGACCTCGACCATCGCCAACCGCTGGCTCGGTGAGCGCGTCACGGCCATTCAATGGGCCGGACTTTTGCTTGGGCTAGCGGGCGTGGTGCTGATCCTGCACAATCGGCCGATGAGCGGCGACGCGGGCTGGGGTTGGCTTGCCTCCGGCGTGTCGCTGATCAGCATTACGCTCGGCACGCTCTACCAGCGGCGGTACTGCAACGCGATCGACTGGCGTGCGGGCAATCTCGTACAATACATCGCAGTTACGATCTTCTTCGGGCTCGGGGCATGGCTGTTCGAGAACAATGTGGTGCATTGGACCACGGAGTTCGTGCTCGCGCTGAGCTGGCTGGTCGTGGTGCTGTCGATCGGATCGATCGGGTTGTTGTACTGGCTGATCCGCCGCTCGGCCGCGACGTCGGTGGCGAGCCTGTTCTATCTGGTGCCGGCGGTGACGGCGCTGATGGCCTATGTGCTGTTTGGCGAGCAGCTCGATGGAATCGCGCTTGTCGGCATGACCGCGTGCGCGGCTGCGGTGTTTCTGGTCAACCGGCGCACTGCCTAGTTCAGCGATTGCGAATGCTCGCATAGGCCGCGAGCGCGCGTTCACGACCAACCTTGTGCTCGATGATCGGCCGCGGATAGTTTTTGCCGAGTTCGATGTCGGCGCTTGCCAGTTCAAGCGGTGTCGCGGTCCAGGGTTGATGGATCAAATTGTCAGGCAGTTGCTTCAGCTCCGGCACCCAGCGCCTGACGTAAACGCCATCGGGATCGAACTTCTCGCCCTGCAGGATTGGATTGAACACGCGGAAGTAGGGGGCGGCATCGGCGCCGCAGCCGGCGACCCACTGCCAGTTGGCCGGATTGCTGCCGGCATCGGCATCGACAAGCGTGTCCCAGAACCATTGCTCGCCCTCGCGCCAGTCGATCAAGAGATGCTTGACGAGGAACGAGGCCACCACCATCCGCACACGGTTGTGCATCACGCCGGTGTGCCAGAGTTCGCGCATGCCGGCGTCGACAATGGGGTATCCGGTCTGCCCGCGTTGCCACGCGCGCAATGCCTTGGTGTCGTGCTTCCAGGGAAACGCGTCGAACGATGGCTGCAGATTGCGCGTTGCGAGATCCGGTACGTCATAGAGCAGATGACGGCAGAATTCGCGCCAGCCGAGTTCGCTGAGGAACTTATCGATATCGGATGACAGGCGAGGGTGCTCGGCGGCGGCGAATCTTGCGGCGTGCCAGACCTGACGCGGGCTGATCTCGCCGAAGCGAAGATGCGGCGACAGAAGCGAGGTGCCCTCGCGGTCGGGGCGGTCGCGATCACCGGAATAGCCGGCGATACCGCCGGCGAGGAATGCCTTGAGCCGCGCCTGCGCCGTGGCTTCGCCAGGCCGCCAGTTTTCGCGCAAGCCGCCAGCCCAATCGGGGCGGGTTGGTTCGAGATGCCAGTCTTCCAGCGCATCGCTGGCAATATCGGATTTGCCGTTCAGCTTCTTCGGCGCCGGCAGCGGCTTTGGCGGATCGCCGAGGGATTGCACCCGCCGCCAGAACGGCGTGAACACCCGCAGGCCGCGGTTCTCCTTGTTGCGGATCTGGCTCGGCGCCACCAGCAGGTCGCCGGGAAATCTGTGAGTGGCAACACCACCGAGCGCCGCCGCGACCTGATCCGCCACCCGCTGGTGGGGTGCCTGTGCAATCTCGTTCCAATAGACGGCGCCGGCATCGACCTCGCGCGCAAGGCTGGCAATGACCGTTGAGGCCGACCCTCGGCGCAATACCAGGGACGCGCCCCGATCCCGGAGGCTCTCCTGCAAGGCGCGCAGCGACCGCGCCAGCCACCAGCGGGCAGCACCTCCGAGCGGACGAATGCCCGGCGTCCTCTCGTCGAGCACGAAAATGCATACAACCGGCGCTTGTGTGTTGGCGGCCGCATGCAGGGCGGGATGGTCCGAAAGGCGCAGGTCGTCGCGGTACCAGACGATGGCAGGGCGAGGACTCGTCATGCGCGTATAGATTTCATCAAATTCCCAAGCCTTTGCCTAGGGTTGCATCCATTAATCCGATCGTAAGCAAGAACCGTCAAATTGAGCCCGATTTTGGGGAAAATTGCACATGTCCTTGCCGTCGTTTGGAAAACTCCTGCCGTCGCTGAAGCTTCGTCTCGGCACCAAAGCGGTCATCTCGGCCGTTCTCCTGATCGCGGTGAATACCGCGCTGGTGGTGGGCGCGGCCTATTGGTCGCTCAACTCTGAGTTCGGCGACCGGGCGCTTCGCGACATCGAGGTCAATCTGCGAACGCTGGCGCTGTCCTTTGCCGAGACCTACCCCGACGCCAAGATCACGCTGAAAGACGGCATGGTCGCCAAGGCCGAAGCGGCAAAGATGCCAGAATTCAAGGACCACGCGATCGTCGATCGCTCGGTTGGCTATGTCGGTGGCAACGCGACGCTGTTCGTCTACGACGAGGCCAGCAACCAGTTCGTCCGCCGCTCCACCAACGTGAAGAAGGAAAATGGCGACCGCGCCGTCGGCACCCAGCTTGCACCTGACCATCCCGGACAACCGATCCTGCGTCGCGGCGAGGCCTATAAGGGGCCGGCCACGCTGTTCGGCAAGACGTTCATGACGGCCTATTACCCGATCGCGAATTCGACCGGAAAGGTGATCGGCGTTCTCTATGTCGGCATTCCGATGGCGCAGTTCGAGACCATGCTGTCGCATGCCATTCAGAACATGGCGATCGCAGCGGCCATTGCAGCGCTTCTGGTGATGTTGCTGACGATGCTGATCGTGCGCCGCGTGACCAAGCCGCTGATCTCGGTCACGGCCTCGCTCACCGCCATCGCCAACGGCAACAGTGACGTCGAGATCGATTGCCACGAGCGCATGGACGAGATCGGCGAGATCGCGCGCACGGTAGCGGTGTTCAAGAACAACTCGCTCGAGCGCCGCCGGCTTCGCGATGAACAGACCGCGGCGGCGGCTGCCGCCGTCGAACAGCGCAAGGCCGAATTGCGCGGGTTCGTCGACGAGTTCCAGACCAGCGTCGGCGGTATCCTCGACAAGGTGCTGAATTCCTCGGGTGAATTCGAGCGCGTGGCCAAGCAACTCACCGAGACCGCGCGGACCACCGCCGGGCTTTCGGGCCAGTCGGCGGGCGCGTCGGAGACCGCCTCCGAGCATGTCCGCACCGCAGCCGTTGCATCCGATGAACTCTCCAACTCGATTGCCGAGATCACCCGCCGCGTCCAGGAATCGAACGGGATCGCGGCCGACGCGGTCAAGCAGGCCGCGGCCACCGACCAGCGCATCAACGAGCTGTCGGAGGCGGGCGCGCGGATCGGCGACGTGGTGAAGCTGATCACCTCGATCGCCGAGCAGACCAATCTTCTGGCACTCAACGCGACCATCGAGGCCGCCCGCGCCGGCGATGCCGGCCGCGGGTTTGCGGTGGTGGCCCAGGAGGTCAAGAGCCTCGCCGGCCAGACCGCCAAGGCCACTGAGGAGATCTCGAGTCAGATCGGCAGCATGCAGCTTGCGACCGAAGAGTCGGTCAGCGCGATCAAGGCGATTGGCCAGACCATCGAGCGCATCAGCGATATCGCGACCTCGATTTCGGCCGCGGTCGAACAACAGCGCGGTGCGACGGCGAACATCGCCCAGAGCGTCCGGGCCGCCGCGAGCGGGACCGCCGACGTCGCCGTCAACATCCGCAACGCTGCGCAGGGCGCGGGCGAAACCGGCGAGACTTCCAACCGCATGTTTGCCTCGGCGCAGGCGCTGTCGGGCGAGAGCCTGCATCTGAAGGCCGAGGTCGAGAAGTTCCTGGACCGCGTTCGCGCGGCCTGATCGCAATCTGGCTGCTACCAATCTTTTCCTTGACGCCGGTTCTGATGACATCAAAACCGGCGTCATATTTTTTCTGACGCCTTGAAAGCGCGATGAACCGTTACTGTTTCGGCTGCGGCACGATCCGGATGTAGGGCTTCGGCGACTTCCAGCCCTGCGGATAGATCGTCTTGGCCTCGTCGTCGGTGACTGAGCCCGCGATGATGACGTCTTCGCCCTGTTTCCAGTCGGCCGGGGTCGCGACCCGATGCTTGGCCGTCATCTGCAGGGAATCGATCACGCGCAAAATTTCCTGGAAATTGCGGCCCGTGGTCATCGGATAAACCAGCACCAGCTTGATCTTCTTGTCCGGTCCGATGATGAAGACGTTGCGCACGGTCTGGTTATCGGCAGCGGTCCGCGTTGCGACATCCCCGGAGGTGGAGGCGGGGAGCATGTCGTAGAGTTTTGAGACGTTGAAATCGGTGTCGCCGATCATCGGATAGTTCGGCGCCGCGCCTTGCGTCTCCTTGATGTCCTCGGACCATTTCGAATGCTTGTCGACGGGATCGACGCTGAGCCCCATCAGCTTGACGCCGCGCTTGTCGAATTCAGGCTTCAACTTTGCGAGAGCGCCGAGTTCGGTGGTGCAAACCGGGGTGAAATCCTTCGGATGCGAGAACAACAGCGCCCAATTTGAGCCGATCCAGTCGTGGAATTTGAGTTTGCCCTCGGTGGTCTGGGCTTCGAAGTCCGGGGCGACTGCGCCAATCTGGAGTGCCATGGTACACCTCATCTCATTAAAGTTGCAGGAGAATTTCTGTTGATCTGTATAAGCCCTAGCAGGGTGGAAGTGAACCTCCGGCCAAAAAAGGAGAGATCCTTCTCCGCGAATAGGGAACTCCTAGCACCTTCTTTCGATCTGCGCCCCTGCGACGAAAAATCCACAGCGGCGGTAATCGCCCGGATCGCCCCGATATCGCCTTTTATGGTCCGCAAGACCCCGGTCCCGGTTGCCGGGGACGTTCATCGGTCGTTCAACCGAACCGTGACATCAGTCACAGCGACTAATTGGCAACCATCTAAAAATCTCGGAATGCAAGTTCCGAATCGTTAACCACTCGTTTACGCCGGCATCGCAATGCTGGACCAGAAAAAGAAATTGAGAAGTGCAAGCTATGTCTGCCCCTAGTACTACCAAATCTATTGAAGCGTTCGCCGTTCTCCAGCCTTCCTGCCGCAAGACCGCCGCCCATGCGCTGACCATCGTGCGCGACGGCGTCATCACCGGCGAGGGCCCGACCACCAATGGCCGTATCCATTTTTCCCGCGCGCTCGATGCCGATGATGCCGCCTGGTGCGCCCGCATCCTGACCGCGACCGCCGTCGAGCATCAGCCGGTCAGCCGCGCCGAAGCCGAGGCGCTGTTCGAAATCAGCGACGCCGCCGCCGAGCGCAGCGACGGCGGCCGTTTCGACGATCTGCTCGCCAAGGCGGTCGCTCATCATGCGGCGTCCGAGTCTGGCCTGCCCGTGCCGCCGCGCACGATTGCCCTGTCGCCGGACACCGACATCGAAAGCTGGGCCCCCGCCAAGGCCGTCAACATCGACACCAAGGTGCTGGAGTGGATTGCCGCCCAGATGCGCGGCAAGCGCCGCTCCAACCACGCGCTGGCGGCGATGGTCGCGACCCTGGTCGGCGCCGCCGCACTGCCGCTCGCGCAGCTGCCGGGCATGCTGGACATGGGGATGATGTAACGTCATTCTTGCATCGTTGAATTGAAAACGGCGGGGATTTTCCCCGCCGTTTTTGTTTGATGGAGCAGGGTGGCTACTAAATCGTCATTGCGAGCCAACGGGTCGCGCGAATGCGCGCCCGATGACAGGCTTCGCGAAGCAATCCATCGCACCACGCAAAAAGAATGGATTGCTTCGTCGCAAGTGCTCCCTTGCGCAAACGCTTTGCGTTTGTCGCAGGCAATGACGGCACGGCAAACACAGCTCGACATTCTCGCGGGACGTTGTGCCCAAGCCGTTGCCCGAGCCGCCGCTTTCCAGTCCGACCTCGAACGGGCATTGCACCACATCGCGGGCCACAGGCCTTTAATTCCCGATCCGGCACCCCATATAGAGTCCCATGGCACAATGGAAAGCATCTGTCGCGCGGCAACCACCGAAGACCAAGGCGGAACTGCGGGAGATGCTGACCGACGCGGTTCGCAACACGCAGCCCGGTGCTGACAAAAAGCCGAAGCGCTCCCCGAAGGTCGAGAACGAGCAGCCCTGACGGGCCGCCCGACGATATATCCGCGGCAGTTGCGGTCGATCCGAACAGCTTGGCCTGACAAGATTCACAGGGAATAGCGTATGCGGCTGGTTGCCAAACCCACCGAACAAGAGATCATTGAGGGGCCGCAAGCGGTATCCTTTCAGATCGCGAACGGGAACTCGCGGCAGCGCTGCCTTCTGCAAACCGATCTTCCGACGCAGGCGCTGGCCCACAAATATCTGCTCACCAATTGGCCTGTTATCGAGCGCAGGGCGCGCGAGGCTCTCGCGACCGGAGCCCTTGACGATGGTCAAATCAAACTGGCCATGGTCTAGAATCTTGTTTTGACGCGTTTTCTACGCAGATAAGTCTACGCAATCTGCGTAAGCTTGATTGCTATGCGAACCGGTGTCCACTTCGCTCGAAAACGCTATAGTTCGTTCAACAATCAATGTCGGTTTTGGTCTACAGGAAATAGTCATGCTCAAGGATCGCGAGAATATCCTGAATGCGCTTCGCGAGAAGCCGCTCAAGGTCTACGAGATCATGAAACGCGCCAATCTTCCGAATGAGGAAGCCTGCCAGTCGCTGCTTCTGAAAATGCGCGACGAAGGTCTGGTGAAATTCGACATTCACAAGGGACGCTGGCTTGCCGGATGATGGCGGCTCGCCGGATGATGGCGCGGCGCGGACGACAAGTCGCCGCGCCGAAAATCGATGTCGGCTCGAATCTGGATCGCGGCTAATCCTGGCCGCGTGTGTCTCGAATGTCCCGCAAGAGCCAGGCGAGCACAAGAACCGAAGGCGTCCAGGCGAGTAGTGCTCCGATCAACATCGCTTGCGCGCTTGTCATGATGGCTCCTCCGCTTACTCTATCGACAACTTTCACCTCAACGGTTTCGGCTCATCTACGTCCGAGAGGCGGTCTGCAGTCCGGACCTGCCGCATCGCTGGATTATTTTTGGTTTGCGACAGACGGCTCGGGGCATTTGTAGAGCCATCTCCAGTAGGCCTTGTTACGATCCCGCTGACGCTTGCAGTGCTCGCGGCACCTGGACGAGCAGAACTGCCCGAAGCGCCAGCTGAAACGGACCAGCCCGAAGGGGCGGTCGCAGTTCGGATTGTCGCAACGATTTGTCATGATGCGGCCTCCGCGTTCGTTCGCAGGATCAAGCGAATGAATTTTTCCTGGCCTTGGCCGAGGCAAGAACGTCCGCAGTAACGTTCACGCGCCGGATTTCGCAGACATACTATCTTGGGTTCTTCACTGTCGCATTCGGAACAGCGTGGGCCTGTACGCATGGCGACCTCCTCCTGAGGAATTGCCATTCACTGATCGTGGTGTACTGGTTGTCGTGCCGTCGGATTTACCGGAGGGCGACGATGCCTCACTCTCGTTCCGTCCCGCCCCATATACAACTTGTCTAGATGGTTGATCGGCTTATCCCTAGGTATGACCGGCTCGAAACCGTCATTTCGGTGGGATGGAATTGTTGTTTTGGCCCTGTCGCCGGACCGATCGGAATAGCGGCGCCAGATGCCGTGCTAACCCGATCGGATCGGGTCATCGGCTGTTTTTACGCGCCGTGCCCGCGCAGTGCGGCGTCGAGGCAGTTGATCAACGCCTCGCCCGTGAAGGGTTTGGTGAGAAAGCAGCTCGCGCCGGCCTTCAGTGCTTGCATGCGCGCGTTCTCAGTCGCGAAAGCCGTGATGAAAATGAATGGCAGACGGTATCCGTCGGCAACCAAGTGAGCTTGCAGCTCGAGACCGCTCATGACCGGCATTTGAATATCTGCTATCACGCACGAGGTGTCATGCAGATGAGGCGACCGCAGGAACGCCCCGGCCGATTCAAAGGTGTGAACGACGTATCCAAGCGTTCTCACGAGATTGTAGGTCGCGGTGCGAACGGAGCCGTCATCGTCAATGATTGAAATTACGGGTGGGTGGGCCAAAGCGGTGCTTCCTGACGTGCTGGCAGAATGCCTCTTGCTGCAAGCCGCTTGAGGGCAGAGTGCGTCGCAAATCGGGGGCGGAAAATCATACTTAGGTTTGCAGGACGGGGGGATCGCTCAACGACCCGCCGCTATTGCGGCGGTGCCGGGCGCTGTATTTCGAGCGCCTGGGCCATCTTCACCAGCTCGGCCAGCGATTTCGCGGCCATTTTTCTCATGATGTTTCCGCGGTGTATCTTCACGGTGATCTCGGCAATGCCGATTTCGGCCGCGATCTGCTTGTTCATGAGCCCGGTCGTGACCAGCGCCATCACCTCGCGCTCCCGGGCAGTCAAGGTCGCAAACAGCGCGTGCAGGTCGGAGCGGATCTTTGCTTCATTCCGGCTATTTCGATCGCGTTCGATGGCCGCCGTCACGGCATCCAGCATGTCCTGATCGCGGAACGGCTTGGTCAAAAAGTCGACAGCCCCGGCCTTCATGGCCCTGACCGTCATGGGGATGTCGCCGTGGCCCGTCATGAAGACGATGGGAATGTGAATGCCTGCCTTGGCAAGGTCGGCCTGAAAGTCGAGACCGCTCAGTCGAGGCAGTCTGATGTCAAGGATCAGGCAGCTCGCAACGTCCGGAAGCTTGCTCTGCAGAAATTCAGCGCCCGAACCGAACACTTCGACCCGCAAGCCCACCGAGCGGAAAAGATTCCGGAGCGCTTCACGCACCGACACGTCATCGTCGACAACATAGACGATCGGCTCGTCCGGGCCGCCAACGTTGCGAGGCGAGTTTGAGCGGCCGGTCACGGCGTATGGTCCTCTTGATGCATCGGCAGGCTGAACTGAAACGTCGCGCCGGGCCCGACATTGATGGAGGCCGACAGTCGCCCGCCATGGGACTCGACGATTGATCGGCAGATCGACAGGCCCATGCCCATGCCGTCGGATTTGGTGGTGAAGAAGGGAGCGAACAGCCGGTCAGCATTTTGAACGGCTAATCCGACACCGGAGTCTGTCACCGTGACCAGAATCTGGTCGGCGTCCTCCTGGTGCGTCCGGATCGCCAGCTTGCGTGGTCGGTCGGTGACCGGTTGCATCGCTTCAATGGCGTTGATGACGAGGTTGAGGATGACCTGCTGCAGCTGAATCCGATCGCCGAGGACCTGGCCGAGAGCGGGAGCGAGTTCCTTCCGCAGCACGATCCGGTGGCTGAACAGTTCACGATGCAGCAAGGTGACCACCTCATTGACGACCGCATTGATGTCGAGAGGCGCTTTCTGATCGGCGGTCTTGCTTACCAGCCCGCGGACGCGCTGGATCACTTCGCCCGCCCGGTTGCCGTCATCGACAATCGAGCCCAGAGCGCTGCGCGCTTCCTGCAGTTCGGGAGTATCGCGGTCGAGCCAACGCAGCGCGGCCGAGGCGTTGGCGACGACGGCGGCAAGCGGCTGGTTTACTTCATGGGCAATCGACGCGGCCAGCTCCCCGAGCGCCGTCACGCGCGTGACATGCGCCAGTTCAGCCTGTGCCTCGTGCAGTTTCTCCTCGGCTCGCCTTCGTGCCGTGACGTCTGTCGCCGCGCCGACAAATTCGATGCCACCAGATGCATCGGTTACGGCATGCGCGGCTGCATGGACATATTTGACCGAGCCGCCGGGCATCAGCAATCGATATTCGTGATCGAAATCCCTGCCGTCGCGGGACGCCCGGTCGATGGTCTGTTGCGCGCCCGCTCGATCGTCGGGATGAATGCGTTGAATGACCATGTCGAGTGCGACAGAAGGTGCCTTTTCAAAGCCGAATATCCTGAAGGTTTCGTCCGACCAGATAATTTCGCCGGTGGCGACGCGCCAGCCGAAGCTGCCGGTGTGGCTCAATCGCTGTGCTTCGGCCAAATAGTTCCCACTCTGCCGCAAGGCGTTTTCAGCCTCCTTGCGCTCGGTGATGTCCTCGCATGCGATCAGGACGATCAGCCGGTCATCCTGCCGTCGCACGGCTTTCGCGTTTTCACGAACCCACAGCGCCGAACCGTCCTTGCGGACCTTTCGGATCTCCCAACTGTGCGTTTGCCCGATATGCGCCAGACAGATTTCAACGCTTTTTCGCACCGCGTCCCGGTCTGCTTCAAAGAAGACGCCGAGCACCGGTTGTCCCCGCAATTCGCTGACGAGATAGCCGAGCTGGGCGGCGCCAAAAGTGTTCACCGACAGGACGATGCCTTCCGCATCGACCATGAAGTACATGACGGGGTTGTGCTCGAAGACCTCCTTCCACTGCGCCTCGCTCTCGCGCAGGGCTTCTATTGCGCGTTGTTCGGCGCTTGCCCGGCTCTCAAGCGCGGCTTCCATTTGCCTGCGGGTGCTGCCTACCAGGTGCATCACGATCAATGAGGCGAGAAACAGGGCGAAAAGCAGCACGACGGCAATCAGATAGTCGGCAACCTCCGGGGCGGGACCGAGCACGAGCCAGATGCAAGCCGCCGTCAACGATGCCAAAGCCATGCCGCCGAGCAGCGATTGCTCGGCCGAGCGCCGGGATTTTAGTATCTGGTTACGCATGGCATTGGGCCGTCCGGCCCCGCGCCGCGTCGTCAGGTGATCATCACCATCGACGGCAACACGTGGCCCCACGAATGAGCCGCATCCTAGCAGCTTTTCCAGGCCCGGAGGTATGGTGCATCGCGATACGCAGGTGGCTCAGAGCGCTTGACGGTCGCGGCCGTTCGTCGCGCCTGCAAGCCCCGGTTGACGATCGCGGAACGCGCAATGTCGACAACTGGATATCGCTGCGGGAGGAGGTGGCACTCCTGGTCCCTCGCAAGGCTCGGGCGGCTGATCCTAAACTTAAGTATGCTCCTCTCACCCAAATGTAACGTGCATATCAACCTCCGTTCAATGGTTCGGCGAGTCTCGGCGACTAGGCTGGCGCGATAGCCGAGCGGCAGCAGGAATCTCGCGCCATCGCTCTTGCTGATTGAACGTTGAACCTCGGCGCCGCTGTCCGGGATAGCCGCATTGTAAACATCGCTTGCGTAACGACCGCCGTCTCGTGCCGCCACAAATTCGGGGATTGAGATGCCAAAGCCAAGCCTGCAATTGATCCACTGCTCGAACGATATTCGACCGGGTGCAAAACGCCGGCAGGACAGCACCAGCTTCCAACCATACGTTATTCCTGGAGGCGCGCGATCCGTGCCGGGCGAGCGTTCATGGGAGGCCGCGCTTGATCTGGTCGATTTTGGCGTTTTGGTTTGCTATGAAAACTATCTTGCCTTCCTTGAGGCGAGTGCTGCCATTCTCGGCGGCTCCAAGTGGACTAATCATGAAAAGACCCGCTAGATTGACAAGGCACGCCGGAACCACGCGTGGTGCATCGACGATCCCTTGCTCCGGGGCGTCAACGCCACCCGCGTCGGCCAGCGACGGTGTCTTTCAACTTGTCCGCAGAGCCGAAGCTGGTCACTCTGCTGAGCTGCGCATCTCAAATTGGGGGGCTGGTGCCTGATGTTATCGTCCGACAGGATCGCGCTGTTTATCGATGGCGCCAATCTCTACTCGACCTGCAGAGCGCTTGGTTTCGACGTCGATTACAAGCGTCTGCTCAAGGAATTCCAGAGCCGCGGTACGCTGCTGCGGGCGTTCTATTTCACGACCATTATCGAGGATCAGGAATACACATCGGTCCGCCCCCTGATCGATTGGCTCGACTATAACGGCTACACCGTCGTCACCAAGCTCACCAAGGAGTTCATCGACCCCAGCGGCCGCCGCAAGGTGAAGGGCAGCATGAATATCGAGCTCGCCGTCCATGCGATGGAGCTTGCCGATCATGTCGACCGGATGTTTCTGTTCTCGGGAGACGGCGACTTCCGCTCGCTGCTGGAAGCGGTGCAGCGCCGCGGTGTCCACGTGACCGTCATCTCTACCATTGTCAGCCAGCCGCCGATGGTGGCGGACGACCTGCGGCGTCAGGCGGACGCCTTCATCGATCTTGCCGAATTGAAGCCAGTGCTCGGGCGTGATCCGTCGGAGCGGCCGGTGGCACGTGAGATACGCCAGCAATCGTCGCAATTCCCGTCGCACGCGACGATCAATGGAAATGACCTCAGGTCATGACGCCTTCGGGATGTCGTCCCGCTCATCCGTGCTGTGTTTGTTCCAACGACGAATCCCCGCGCGCAAAAGGGATTCGCGTACCGTCAAGAATTGACGCGATCGCGTCCCGATGCATCATTGTGCGATGTTCGGTTTCTTCAAAGGTTGCCGCCTGGCCCGCATGAGCAGCGGGCGCTTTTGCCTGGTACGGGATCTCGGCCTGGTCAAGGGCGGCAAGGGCATGCGGCACCATGAGGTGGTGATCGCCTTCAGCGCCCGCGAGCTGCTGAAGTGGCTGCGCCAGCCGTCGGCGAAGCGGCTTGAGCCGGACGCGAGTTCGCGAGCCAGCGTCTTGCCCCATGAACCAGAGGCGTTGGCTAACCTCGGACCACGCTCCTGAAGGCAGCCGAAAGCGCGGCAAGCGCATCGCGCGGCCGGCCGTCCTTGACCCTGGAATGCAGCAAGACCGGCAAGCGCGGCAGATCGGGAAGCCCGAGCCTGGGCCCGACCTCAACGGCGCCGAATGGCAGCATTCGCGGCGCCAATGCAGCAACGCCGAGCCCGGCCATGACGGCGGCTGCGACCGCCGCAACG
Source organism: Bradyrhizobium sp. AUGA SZCCT0176 (assembly GCF_018130145.1). Lineage (GTDB taxonomy): Bacteria > Pseudomonadota > Alphaproteobacteria > Rhizobiales > Xanthobacteraceae > Bradyrhizobium. The sequence continues at coordinate 55,060 of NZ_JAFCMB010000017.1, forward strand.
CCGCCGCCGACGAAGATTTCCGTCCAGGGCACGTTCGCCGCATCGAGCAGCCGCCCGGCCATCGCACGCACGCCGCAGGGCTCGGCCATCGTGGCAAGCGGCAAGGGCTCGCCCGCGCGGTACTGCCAGCCAGGTGCTGCGAACCAGCCGAATTTCTCTTCGGTTATCACTTCCCCGTCGTCCCGCCCGGCCTCGAGGCGGACGATCACCGTGTCGAGTTCGCGCCGGTCGAAGCTTTGCAGCAGGTCGCCCGACGACCCGATCCGGATTTCGATCAACAGCTGCGGGTCTTGCGCGTTCATGCGTGCGATCAGCGCCGGGAGCTCCGGCCCCGCAACATGGTCGCTGATGCCGATGGTGAGGCGCTGCCGGGCACCGGCAAATACGGCGAGCGCGCGATCGTGCACCGCCAGCAGTTCGCGGGCGTGTTCGAGAAAGGCTGCGCCCTGCGCCGAAAGCTGCACGTAGCGGGGCGTCCGCTCGATGAGCCGGCAGCCGAACCTCTCTTCGAGCCGCTTCAGCTTCAGGCTGACCGCGGCCTGCGTCGTCCGCATGGCCTCAGCCGCGCGCGTGAAGCTGCCAAGTTCGGCGATGCGGACGAAAGCCTGGACGGCATCCAGGTCGAGGGGGCGTTCGGTCATTTCCAACGATTATAGCTGATATCAGTATCCATAGCATATCAAAATAGTCGGATGGCGTTTAGCTAGGTCAGGACAAAATGGAAAGGATCAGCTGTGCCGCTGCTTCACATCTCACTGCGCGCCGGAAAGCCGGCAGCCTACCGCCAGGCGATTCTCGACAGCCTTTATCGCGCGATGCGCGAAGCATTGAACGTGCCCGAAGACGACCAGTTCATGACCATCACGGAGCATGACGCAGCGAACTTCCGCTACGGCACCGCCTTTGGCATCGTCCGGAGTGACGATCTCGTGTTTATCCAGATCACCGTGTTCGACACCCGCACCGCGGAACAGAAGAAGGCGCTGTTCCGGCGGATCGCGGATTTGCTTGGCGAGCGCCCCGGCATACGGCCGGAGGACGTGTTCGTGAACGTGCTCGACGCCGCGAGGGAGAATTGGTCCGTCGGCCACGGGCTCGCGCAATTCGCGTGAGGCGCTGCGCGGCTTGGGAGGGCGGACTATCTCGCCGCCGTCTTCTGTTTGCCGCCGTCCACTTCCAGTCCCAGTGTGCGGCCGGGGAAGCCTGCGGCGTCAAAATAGCGCTGGGTGCCGACGCGCTGGAAGTTCAGCACGGTGCGCAAGCCATTCGCTGACGGCCTCGACGTCACGGTGCCGGTATAGGCCTGCGGCGTCGCGCCGTTGGGCATCGCTTCGGTCATGACGCGGCCGATCAGAGTGCCCTTGGGCTTTTGCGTTAGCCCCATGATCTTCGCCGCCGTGGCACCGACATCGGCGTTGCTGACGGGCAGGGCGTCGACATAGCCCGACTTGAAGTCCGGCCCGATCGCCGCTGTGAAGTTCAGGGTATCGCCGCGGGAAAAGCTGCCATGCATGCCCTGGCCCTGGCGCAGGATCGTGTCGGCAATCTGGACCGAGCAACTGGTCGGCTCGTCGCAGCCCGACGACCAGGAGCGGAAATTGACCACGATTTGGGGATGCGGCGTGACGGCCTTGCCCTTAAGGCCGAGCTGCGACATCGGCAACGTGCCCGGGAAGTTCCCGAGTTCGTCATCGACGAAGAGGCCGCTGACATAGTCTTGCTCCAGCAGCGCCTTGATTGTGCGGTCGGCGAGCTTGCGTTCCTTGCTGGGAATATAGATCAGGTCCGATCCACCGTTGGTGGCGATCACCAGATCGGGCTTGGTGGGGTCCTTGCCGAGCACGCCGTTGCCGGCCCTGGGGTGGGCGTTACCGGCCACCGGTGCATTCTTGTCGTTGGGGTCGAACAGCGGCAGGCTCAGCGCTTTCGCAAGGTCGATCGCAAGGAAGCCCATGGGGAGGAAGTCCTTGGGCGTGTCGTCATAGGAGATCTTCGCCGACGGGCTGGTCTTGCTCTCCTTGGAGATCGTCGAGAAACCGTGGTCGGAGGAGACGATGATGTTGGTCGAGGCGGTGAGGCCGAGTTCATCCAGCGCCTTGCGCAACTGCGCCAGATTGTTGTCGGCGTTCCTGATGCCGGCCATCGAGGTCGGGCCGTTGATCCCGGGCGTGATGGTGTTGAGGCTGTCGCCGGTATTGTGCTGGCTGCCATCGGGGTCGCGCGACCAGAACACCAGCACGAACGGTTTGTTGCGCGCCTTGAACATCGGCAGCACGACCTTGGCGGCGACGTCGGCCATGTAGGCCTGCTGCGCGACGTTGGCTGATGTGGTGCCCGGCGTCCTGGCGTCGCCGGCCTTGCTGTTGTCGCCGCGCGGCGTTGTCACCAGCGGAAGGTTGGCCTTGGTCAAGGCTTCCTTCATCTCGTCGGACAAGGGAACGCCGTTCTTGCCGCCGGTGGAATCGTCGATCACGATCGTGTTCTTGCCGCGGTCGGTGTGGTCGAACAGCAAGGTCGGGCCGAGCTTGCCGATCGCGGCGGTCGAGAAACCTTTCGCGCGCGCCAGCTTCAGGATGGTTTCCTCGTTGAGGTAGTCGCCGTGGAAATGATCGTCGATGTCGGCGAGCACGGCGTCGTTTTCGATGAAGGGGACGACGGTGTCGCCGGCCGGCACCGAGGAATAGCCGGTATAGATCGTGTTGCTGAAGGTGCCGGTGTCGCCGAGATAATGGCCGCTCGCCATGGCGGAGCTGTTCGCCATCGTGAAGGTCGGAAACAGCGAGTGTGAATTCCTGAAATTGACGCCCTTGTCGCGGATTTCGGCCATCGCGGGCGCGGTCTGCGGCGTCACGATGCGCCCGCGCAGGCCGTCCGGCACGAACAGGATCAAATTGCGCGGCGTGGCGTTTTGCGCCGACGCGGCACTTGCGGTCAGCGTGATCAGACTTGCGGACAGCAATACGAATGTACGGCGCATCAGTCTCTCCCCATCAGAAGCATTCCGGCGATAGCGGTCGCCTCCGTTTAGTTTTGGTCTGCGACAGCATTGTTACACCGGGGCGGAACCGACTCAGGTGGCGATGGAACCCGATTCAGAATGCCGATCTTTGATTGGCTCGGCCGGAAACATTACTGCTTTCAGCCGTTCTCCATGGAAGGAGATTGCCATGAGCACCTTCAAAGAGAAAGCAGAGGCGCAAACCGAGCAGGTGATTGGACAGATGCTCGGCGATGAGTTGCTGGTGAGAGAAGGCCAGTCGCGGTTGCGGGAAGCGGAGAGTGAGGCTGAACCCTCCGAGGATCGGGCCAAAGATCGAGACGAGGGTACGGATCAGGGCATCGTCCGTGACGAGCGCGGACAGGAGCAGCCAAAGGACAAGGCGCGTGCCCAGCAGGTGAGCCGCGTGGATAACGGCGGCGATCCGCCTGGCAAGAAGGCCTAGGCGCTCGCTCGCCGATGAGGGGCCATGCACCGCGCCCCGAAACGCAGGATATCGATATGAAAAACCAGCTTGTTTCCGACAATCCCGGTGGGCGGATCCACGTCGTCATTCTGGATTCCGGCGAAGAAGCGTTTGCGGCGCTGACGCGGTTTGCGAACCAAGCAAAGATGACGGCGGCGTCCGTCACGGCGATCGGCGCCTTCGAAAAGGCCGTCGTCGGCTGGTTCGATTTTGCAACGAAGACCTACAAGAAGATCGAGGTCAATGAACAATGCGAAGTCCTGAGCGCGCTCGGCGACGTCGCCGTCGGCGATGACGGCAAAGCCAGCCTTCACGTCCACATCGTGCTCGGACTGTCCGACGGATCGACGCGGGGCGGCCATTTGCTTGCCGGCACGGTGCGGCCGACACTCGAGGTGGTTCTGACCGAAGTCCCCGCCAGGTTGCGGCGGAAGAAGAGGGCGGATCTGGGGATCGCGCTGATCGATGCCGGCTGACGTTGCCTTTTGGAATAATTGTAAGCTCTAGTTCCCCGATTCTTCTTGTCGTGATGGCGCGGCTGAACTACCTGTCCAGCGCCGCTATCAAGCGCCGTAAGCGTCGCACGTGAGGCAACGCATCACCCGCCATTCGGGATAGATGCGCAGTGCCCTTTATCTCGTGATCGACTGACCAGATTTTCCAAAGAGAAGAGCATGTTTGCCATTCGAAAGTTGCCGGCGCGCTTTGCGCCGGTCGTGATGCCCTTGGTGTTGTCCGTCCTGATGACGTTTGTCGTGTCGATGATTTCGACATTGAGGAGCCTGGGTCCGACACCGGCCTTCCTCGCGACCTGGCCGGGTGCGTGGGCGATCCTGGCTGGTCGCGTTTCCGACCCTGCTAGCGGTATTGCCGCTGGTGCGGCGGATCGTGGCGCTGGTGGTTGTTGTGTCCCCACGCAGGTGATCTGAAGGATAGATGCGACGACAGCCGGACACGGCTGTCGTCGTTCCGGCCTTTCTCATTTCCGGCGTGGGCCGTCGGCTAGCTTGACGCGCGGAACACGTCGGCAGGGCGCTGCGGGTAGGGTGCATTCTCAGGTAGCAGAAATGCGAATCGTCACAAATATTTGCCGCCGGACCCAGGCCGTAAGCAAACGTTTAGCCGAGGCCTATAAAATACCGGTGATCACGTCCTATGTTAACCACCGGTTAATCATGCGCCTCCAGCCGATGAGCTCCGACAAGTCTTGGCGTTCGATCAAGGCGCAATGGAAGAAGGACGCTGAAAGCGTCGGCGAAGACTTTTCCACGTTTTCGAACGGAAGCTACGCGGCGTTCGACGCCCTGACCAAGGACGGCGACAACCCGACGCTGTATTGCCTTTCGGACGGGGAGAAGATTCACGCGGCCTGTCAGGTCAGCCGCCTGATGATGAGCAAATTCCCGACCCCGATCCTGCGCGCCCGCTTTGTCGTGGTCTCGCCGCTCTACGAACTCGGGGTCGCTACATCGGGCCAATACGCGCAGACCATGGTCGCCCTGTTCTCAGGGATCGTTTGGTTGTCGCGCGACACGCTGTCGGCGGGTCATGTCCGGTTCTTCCTCAAGAGCCCCGGCGATGCGCAGTTCTTCGCGGCGCTGCAGGTCGTGACAGAGCTTTCGCCATTCTCGGCATTCGCGATCGACGGGGCCTTGATCGAGTGCAGTTTGAAAGAGTTGGAAGTTCCGGAAATGGCCTGATCCGGGCGCACGCTTTAACCCCGCAATAACTGATTTTGCTAACGCCCTCTTGGGTTGTCTTCCCGTACAAAAGCGACCGTGGGGGCAGGCAAAATGCCGGGTAGTGCATCGGATAGCGTCATCGCGGGGAGCCTGCGGCGGTCGATCGCCGGCGTGCTGTGCCGGATGCGCCTGGGCGTGGTGCAGTGGCTCATTCTGTGCGCCGCGGCGATGGTGATCGCGATCATGCTCGGCACCGGATATTTCGCGCTGCAATTCCGCGAGCGGGCGCTGGAAGTTGCGGAGCGCGAACTCAACAACACCGCGCTGCTGCTGTCGCGTCATTTCGACCAGCAGCTCAGCGATCTCCAGCATGTGCACGACGACGTCCTCAACTATATCCGGGCAGATGGGGTCAACACACCAGACGAATTCGAAAGGAAAATGTCGACCTTGAGCGCGCATGAGATGGTGCGCGCAAGGCTTGCGGCGTTACCGCATGTCGGCGCCCTGAACCTGTTCAACGCCAAGGGCTGGCTGATCAACACTTCCCATATGTGGCCGGTGGGGGACGTGAACATTTCCGACCGGCGCTATTTCCAGGAATTCACGTCGGGAAAGCCGACGCTCGACGTGATCGTCGAACCGGTCGTCAGCAAGGTCACCAAAGTCTGGACCACGGTGTTCGCGCGCAAGATCGTCGGCCGCGATGGCGAGATCATCGGCTTTGCCAGCCGCGGCGTCGAGCCGTCGCATTTCGAGGATTTTGTCGCGTCGCTGGCGCTGGACAGCGATACCGCGATTTCGATGATTCACCGTGACGGCACCATCATCGCCCGCTATCCGAAAGACCCAAAGGTGCTCGGCGCGAACGTCGCCAAGTCGCCGTCGTTTCAGCGGGCGCTCGCGCTGAACGGCAACATCTCGGGACGCTTCACCAGCTCGTCGCAGAATGAGGACAAGGTCGGTGCGGTCCGCTCGCTGATGCATTTTCCGATCCTGATCGTTGCGACCACCAAGACCGAGACCGCGCTGGCCGACTGGCGGGCGCAGACCAAGCTGCAGCTGTGCGCGGCGGCGCTCGCGATCATCGTCGTTGTCGTCATGATCTTCCTGATCGTGCGCCAGTTGCGCAGCCAGCATGCGGCAGCCCAGTACAAGCTGTCGGAAAAGACCCAGCATCTGGACACCGCCATCAACAACATGACCCAGGGTCTGCTGTTGTTCGACGCTTCGGCCCGCCTCGTCGTCTGCAACCAGCAGTATATCGACATGTTCGGCATGTCGCCGGATGTCGCCAGGCCCGGTTGCCATCTTCGCGATCTGGTGCTGCATCGCCAGGAGCAGGGAAGCTTTGTCGGCGACGTCGATGCCTATTGCGCAAGATTTCTCAACCCCACGGACGACGGCGCTCGGATCACCGAGACGACGACGCCTGACGGACGCACGATCCAGCTGATCTACCAGCGCTCGCCCGATGGCGGCTGGGCGACCACGCTGGAAGACGTGACGGAGAGGCGGCGCGTCCAGGCGAAGATCCAGCATCTCGCCCATTACGACGCGCTGACCAATCTGCCGAACCGAACGCTGTTCCAGCGCCATGCCGAGGCGCTGCTCGGAGGATCCGAAGCCGCGCAATTCGCAATCCTCTACATCGATATCGACGAGTTCAAGCGCATCAACGATTCGCTCGGGCATCTGATCGGCGACGAATTCCTCAAGGGCGTCGCGGATCGCCTGCGCCAGTCGGTCGGGCCCGAAGACTTCATCGCCCGTCTCGGCGGCGATGAGTTCGCCGTCGTTCAGCGTAACGTCACGTGTGATAATGACGTCAGCATTCTGGTCGCGCGGATTTACGATCGGCTGCGCACGCCGTTCGATTGCAACGGCCATCGCCTCTCCAGCGACGCCAGCATCGGCGTCGCAGTCGCGCCGCGTCACGGCTCCGATCTGTTTGCGCTGCTGAAGAGCGCTGATCTGGCGATGTATGCGGCGAAGGCGGCGGGCCGCCGGACCTATCGCTTCTTCGAACCGACCATGGAAAAGCAGGCCAACCATCGCCGCGAGCTCGAGAGCGATATGCGCGCGGCGCTGGTCGATGGCGGATTCGAACTGCACTACCAGCCGCTGGTCGATTTGCGCAACGACGAGGTCAGGGGGTGCGAAGCGCTGCTGCGCTGGCGGCATCCGCTGCGCGGCATGGTTTCGCCCGCCGATTTCATTCCCGTGGCCGAGGAGACCGGCCTGATCGAGGAGATCGGACAGTGGGTGCTGCGGACCGCCTGCGCCGAAGCGACCACCTGGCCCGCGCATGTGCGCGTCGCCGTCAACGTCTCGCCGGTCCAGTTCCGCTCGCAGTCGCTGTCACTGAAGGTCGCCGCCGTACTCGCCGACACCGGGCTCGATCCGCGCCGGCTGGAGCTTGAGATCACCGAGGCGGTCTTGATCGCGGACGATGACGCCGCGCTTGTGGCGCTAAATCAATTGCGCGCGCTCGGGGTTCACATCGCGCTCGACGATTTCGGAACCGGCTATTCCTCGCTGCAATATCTGCAGCGCTTCCCGTTCGACAAGATCAAGATCGACCGCAGCTTCGTCAAGGAAGTCACCTGCAATTCGAGTTCGGCCTCCATCATCAAGGCGGTGGTGAGCATCGCGGCCGACCGCAACATGATCACGACGGCCGAAGGCGTCGAGACCTTGCAGCAGCGCGAAACCGTGCAGAATCTGGGCTGCACCCAGATGCAGGGATACCTGTTCAGCGCGGCGCGCCCGGCGCAGGAAATCCGCGCGCTGCTGGCCGCGTGCCCGGCCGCGGATGCGGCGTAACGACTGCCGCTACAGCCGCGCGTCTGAAATCGCCTTCCGCAGGATGCGCGACAGCGACTCGACCGAATAGGGTTTCTGGATCAGCTCGAAACCGCGATGGGCGTTTTCCGCCAGTACGTTGCTGTAACCGCTGGTCAGCACCACGGGCAGGCCCGGATAACGTTCGCGAATGACGCCGGCGAGCTCGACCCCGTTCATGCCGGGCATGATGACGTCGGAGAATACCAGATCGGCGGCAAACTCGTCCTCCGCCAGGATCGCCAGCGCGGTGTCGGCATTGTCGGCGCGGCGCACCATGTAGCCGAGGTCCTCCAACAGCTCGGTGGAAAACTGTCCGACATCGTCATTGTCCTCGACCACGAGAACGCGGTAGCCGCGTCCGCGCGGGCCGGGCTCCTGGCCTGCGGCCGCGGCTTCCGCCGCCTGCGTCGGCATCGCGGCCTGCGGCAGGTAGATGGTGAAGGTCGCGCCCTGTCCGGGCTCGCTGATAACAGCGATGTCGCCGCCGGATTGTTTGGCAAAGCCGAAGGCCTGGCTGAGGCCGAGCCCGGTTCCCTTGCCGACTTCCTTGGTGGTGAAGAACGGTTCGAAGATCGCCTCGATGTGCTCGGGGGTGATACCGAGGCCGGTGTCGGTCATGGCGATGGCGACGAAGTCGCCGCTGCGCGCGCTCTGGGCACGCAGGGCAGGGATGGAATGGGCCTTCCTGACGCTGATCGCGAGCCGGCCTTCGCCCTCCATGGCGTCGCGCGCGTTGACCGCAAGATTGATCAGCGCGGTCTCGAACTGCGCGATATCGGCAATCGCGAAGCAGTCGGGCGCGGAAATATCGACCTCGATCCTGATCCTTGGGCCGACTAGCGGACGAACCAGCTGGGCGACGGCTTCGACCTGGGCGCCGACATCGAACACCTGGGGCTTGAGCGGCTGCCGGCGGGCGAACGCCAGCAATTGCGCGGTCAGTTTCGAGGCGCGTTCCACGGTATCGGAAATCGCATCGATGTAACGCCGGCGCCGCTCATCCGGCAGGTCGCGGCGGCGCAGGAAATCGGTGGCCGAGCGGATGATGGTCAGGAGATTGTTGAAATCGTGCGCGACGCCGCCGGTCAATTGGCCGACCGCTTCCATTTTCTGCGACTGCCGCAGCGCTTCCTCGCCCTTGCGGCGCTCGGTGATATCGATGGCTTCGGGAACCGCACCGATGACCGCGCCGTGCTGGTCGCGCAAGGGACGCATCGCGAAGTCGAAATAGCGCTCGCCGACCGGCAGATGCAGCCGCATCTCGGTCTTCACCTCGTCGCCCCTCATGACCGCGACGAAGGCATTGCGGACGGCGTCGGGCATGCCCTCGGTGGCGCCAAACCACGGCGTTTCCCAGAACGGCTTGCCGATGACGTCGGCGGCGTCGGCGCGAATGCCGTCCAGCGCCGTCTTGTTGGCGTAGAGCACATCGCCATGTGGATTGAGCAGCGCCTGGTACTGATGGCTGGTCTCGAAAATCGCGCGCATCTGGGCTTCGTTGGATTCCAGTTGCGCCGTCCGCTCGGTAATCCGCAGTTCCAGGGTTTCGTTCAGCCTCCGCAGATCGCTTTCGGCCTGCTTGGCGGCGGTGATGTCGTGGGCGACGCCGATGAAGCCGATGTGGGTTCCGGTCGGGTCCCAGCGCGGCTGGGATTCCGACCTCAGCCAGCGCCATTCGCCGTCGGCGCGCTTGTAGCGGGCCTCCAGCACGAACGGCTTCAGTGAGGCCTCACCGGCGACCGATTCCTGCAGGATGCGCGGCAGATCGTCCGGATGCAGCACCTTGCGCCAGTCGAACCCGATCGCCTGTTCGAACGGCAACCCGAGGAAATCGACATAGGCCTGGTTGGCGAAAGAGCGCGTGCGGTCGAGCTTGGTGACCCAGATCGGGACGGGGGCGCTGTCGGCGATCAGGCGGAAGCGCTCCTCGCTTTCGCGCAGCGTTTCCTGGGCCAGCATTTGACCTGACACGTCGAGATCGGCGCCGACCAGGCGCAGCGCGCGACCGTCGCGGCCGCGCTCGATCTTGGCAACGACACGGATCCATCTGATGTCGCCGTCATTCGGCCGGATGATGCGGTATTCGGCCGAATAGTCCTGGCTCTCGCTCCGCAGCACGCCGAACAGATGTTTGATCGTCCGCTCGCGATCTTCGGGGTGGATGCGGCTGACCCAGTCCCCATAGGTCTCGTTGGCCGCCTCAGGCGGCAGCCCGTGAACGAGGAGGTATTCCGGAGAGCGGTGGTTCTTGACGCCGTCGCGAAAATCGATTTCGAGGCCGCCGACACCGGCTATTCGCTGGATCCGCGCCAGCTCCGCCTCGCGTTCCTGCAGCGCGCGATGAGCCCGGTCGCGCTCGCGCGCGATTTCTTCGAGATGTTGACGCAGCCTTTCCGCAGCGGCTGCTTCAGGAAGTGGGTTGGAATGATCAGGAGGAGTCATACGCGCCCGCAAACCTCTTGCGGCACTCTCACACAAGAGGCGCAAGGTTTGCCAGCACCATTTGCTTTCATTTGCTCTTGGCGGGGGGCCGGCAATTATAGGCTCTGCGGAACCCGCCGGCCTGGGCGTCCTCTTCGGAGCAAAACCAACGGTCCGGATTGGTCAGTCCCGGATAGCTGCGGCAGGCCTGCAGATGATAGATGCCGAGATTGCCGGTGACGCGGGCCCGGACCGCGAACTTGCCTTTGATGCTGCAGCCGGACGGCATCACGAAATCCTCGGGGAATAGGGCCTCGCGAATCTGGCGGTCGCGGTCGGCGCGGCATGCGGCGCCCAGCAGCGTGCCGTCCTTCTGGCCGCGGCGGAAATCTTGCGGCGCTGCGAAACAGCCTTTCCAAAGTCCCTGACGATCGTCCCTGGCGCGGGCCTCGTCGGTCTTGAAACGCCCGGTTGCGGAGGTGTCGATATTCAGGGCGAAGCCCTGGCGGACCAGCAACTGGCTGAGGCTGGTGGGGTCGCCCTCGATCTTGCACACGCCGAGGCGCCGCTTCTTGAAAGTGGGATCGACGCCGAGATCGTCGCAGCGGACCTGGCGGCCGCCGATCAGCTTGACCAGTTGATCGCGCGCCTCGATGCCGCAGGTCCAGCTGTCGGCGTGTTCGTCGATGCAGAGCTGATCGAACGCCGGGGCGTCGATCCCGTCGAGCCGGTAGGTAACGTTTCCCAGTTGAAGCGTGCCGCCATCCCTGACGGTCGCGGTGGCGGCCCAAGTTCGGGACGAAGAAAGTGAGACCAATAACAGCGCAACAATCAGTACAACCCGTGACCGCATGTGTCTCACTTCAATTCTCTTTCGTATCCGCGCGAACCTTCTAGCACATGCCGGCATCCCGGAACCAAGGGCTGTCAGCGTTACGAGGTGTCACCATCCTTCAACGAAGCGATTTCTCTCGCCATATTTGCGCGGGCGCGCTGGTCGTATCGCGTTGCAAAATCGGGGTAGGGGAAGATGACGGGCCTTGCCATGAAGCGCCGGAGGACGTCGGACCGCCCGGACCGGTAGGCGGCATCCGGGACATGGGCAAATTCCTTGCGGATCGACGAGGCATAGGCGTCGTACCGGTCTGGTTCAGCCCCCAATATGCTGAGGTCAATCGAAATCAGAATAGCGCCGAGGCGGTCGCCGGGCGTGACGTGGTGGGATTTTGTGAGGCGGATCAGCCGGCCGACTTGTTCTCGGATATCCGATGAGACGGCTTGCTCGGCAAGCAGGGCGCTCTGTTCTTCATTGTCCGATTTTGTGGGGTCGTAAACCGCGTCGTGCCACCAGATGGTCTGAACGAGCAGATCACGCTCGGCCGCGGAAAGATTATCGACGGACGACAATAGGTCGAGGCAATCCTCGATATGCGCCAGATTGTGATAGTGGCGGCCCGGAGCCGAATAGGCGGCGATCAATGCGTCGTTGGACATCCACAAGATGTAATGCAATGCGGATGCGGCGGAAATGGCCGAGGCCGTGCGGCTCCATCCACAGGCGAGGGGCATCGCGTTATTCGCCACGCATGTTCATTGACTTCACGAGAACAAAATAGGAACATAACGCTCCGCCGTGAGATCAGCTCCATGCCTTCTTCCTCCCAGCCAGCCACCGAACCGAATGACGAACTGGAAACGGCGGTGGATCAGGCCATTTCGGCCTGCGGCGGCGATATGCGCGCGACCATCCGTGCGCTGATCGTGGCCAACGAATATCTGGAGACCGAGGTCGGCGAACTGATGAAAGCGGTGTCGCACGCCTATACGCGCGGCCGGTTTCACAGCTATTCGGGCTGACTGGCTCCAGTGGACCGCGGCCTCAAGAAGCCGGCTTGAAACTGGACCGTTGCCTCGGTCGATTTTTGCTGTACGACGGGTTTGTTAGCCGCGTCCCCGCATGTCACATTGCGGGTGAGGATCCTGCCCCCAGCCTTAAAATAAAGCTCAAGCAAGAAGCACATGTTCAAACGAATTCTGATCGCAAATCGCGGCGAGATCGCCTGCCGGGTCATCAAGACTGCGCGGCGCATGGGGATCGAAACGGTAGCCGTGTATTCCGAGGCCGACCGTGATGCGGTCCATGTCGAAATGGCCGATGACGCGGTGCTGATCGGCCCGCCGGCCGCGTCCGAGAGTTACCTTGTGATCGAGAAGATCGTCGAGGCCTGCCGCAAGACCGGGGCGCAGGCCGTGCATCCCGGCTACGGCTTCCTGTCCGAGCGCGAATCCTTTCCGCGCGCGCTGGCCGAGGCGGGCGTCGTCTTCATCGGTCCGAACCCCGGCGCCATCGCCGCGATGGGCGACAAGATCGAATCCAAGAAGGCCGCCGCCAAGGCCAAGGTCTCGACGGTGCCGGGACATCTCGGCGTCATCGAGGACGAAAAGCATGCGGTGAAGATCGCCGACGAGATCGGCTATCCCGTGATGATCAAGGCGTCCGCCGGCGGTGGCGGCAAGGGCATGCGCATCGCGCATTCGAAATCCGAAGTCGCCGAAGGTTTCAATCTGGCCAAGGCCGAGGCCAAATCCTCGTTCGGCGATGACCGCGTCTTTATCGAGAAGTTCATCGTCGATCCCCGCCACATCGAAATCCAGGTGCTCGGCGACAAGCATGGCAACGTGATCTATCTCGGCGAGCGCGAATGTTCGATCCAGCGCCGCAACCAGAAGGTCATCGAGGAGGCGCCGTCGCCGCTGCTCGACGAGACCACCCGCCGCAAGATGGGCGAGCAGGCGGTCTCATTGGCCAAGGCCGTGAATTATGATTCCGCCGGCACGGTGGAGTTCGTCGCCGGCCAGGACAAGAGCTTCTACTTCCTGGAAATGAATACCCGCCTGCAGGTCGAGCACCCCGTCACCGAACTGATCACCGGCATCGATCTGGTCGAGCAGATGATCCGCTCCGCCGCCGGCGAAAAGCTTTCGATCGCGCAGAAAGATGTCACGCTGACCGGCTGGGCGGTGGAATCGCGCGTCTATGCCGAAGACCCGTTCCGCAATTTCCTGCCCTCGATCGGCCGGCTGGTGAAATACCGCCCGCCCGCGGAAGCGAGCCATGACGGGATCACGGTCCGCAACGACACCGGCGTGCAGGAGGGCGGCGAGATCTCGATCCATTACGATCCGATGATCGCCAAGCTGGTGACGCATGCGCCGTCGCGGGCGGCCGCGATCGAGGCGCAGTCGGCGGCGCTGGATTCGTTCTATATCGACGGCATCCGACACAACATTCCGTTCCTCTCCGCGCTGATGAGCCATCCGCGCTGGCGCGAGGGTAATTTGTCCACCGGCTTTATTGCCGAGGAGTTCCCGAAGGGTTTTGCGGCGCGGCCGCCCGAAGGCGAGATCGCGCGCCGGCTGGCGGCGGTCGGGGCTGCGATCGATCACGTGCTCGGCGAACGCAAGCGGCAGATCTCCGGCCAGTTGAACGGCCGGCTGGTGCAGCGCGAGCGCCGCCGCGCGGTGTGGCTCGATCGCGCGGAAATCGCGCTCGACGTTGCGCGCGAGGCCGACGGCATCGCGGTGCGCTTCATCGGCGCCGACGATCTGCCGGGCAATCCGCATCAACTGGTCTCGAACTGGGCGCCGGGCGTGCCGGTCTGGCAGGGCACCATCGACGGCCATTATGTGGCGATGCAGGTGCGCGCGATCCCGAACGGCATCCGCCTGGCGCATCAGGGCTTTGAAGTCCCGGTCAACGTCTTCACCGAGAGCGAAGCGGCGGCCGCCCGGCTGATGCCGGTGACGTCGGCGGCCGATACCGGCAAGAAGCTGCTGTGCCCGATGCCCGGTCTCGTGGTGTCGATCGCGGTTGCCGAAGGGCAGGAGGTCAAGGCCGGCGAAACGCTGGCCGTGGTCGAGGCGATGAAGATGCAGAACGTGCTGCGCGCCGAACGCGACGGCACCGTGAAGAAGATTCACGCCGCCGCCGGCGCCACGCTCGCGGTGGACGCGCTGATTTTGGAGTTTGCTTGAGCCGTCATTCCGGGATGGTCCGAAGGACCAGACCCGGAATCTCGAGATTCTCAGATGTGCAATTGCACATCCTAGTTCGATGCTGCGCATCGTCCCGGAATGACGGAAAGTAAGGAGCAGTCGATGGCTTTCCAACAACGCCGCGCCGCATTGCGCGCCATCCTCAACGGATCGACCTGCATCCGCCCGGGTTCGGTTTACGATCCGGTTTCCGTCCGCATCGCCGAAGACCTGGGCTTTGAACTTGGCATGTTCGGCGGCTCGGTGGCCTCGCTGGCGGTGCTCGGCGATCCCGACATCACGCTGATCACGCTCACCGAGCTCGCCGAGCAGATGCGCCGGATGTCGCGCGCCGCTGCGTTGCCGGTGCTGGTCGACGCCGACCATGGTTACGGCAACGCGCTCAATGTCCGGCGGACCGTGCAGGAACTGGAGACCGCGGGTGCTGCGGGCCTCACCATCGAGGACACGCTGCTGCCGCAGGCCTTCGGCGTCTCGGAGCCGCAACTGATCCCGCTCGAGGAGGGCGTCGGCAAGATGAAGGCGGCGCTGGACGGGCGCAGCGATCCCGCGCTGGTCATCATGGGCCGCACCGGAACGCGCGGCGGCGGCCCGTCTGCGGCGAGCTTCGAGGAATGCCTGGTCCGCGCCAAGGCCTACAACGCCACCGGCGTCGATGCGCTGTTCTTCACCGGGCTGACGACGCGCCGGGAAGTCGAGGCGATTGCAGCGGTGACGACGCTACCGATCGTGCTCGGCAACACCCAGGGCGAACTCGATGATCCGGCCTTTCTCAGTAGTCAGCGGGTGAAGATTGCGCTGCAGGGACACACGCCTTTCGCCGCCGCCACGCAGGCCGTCTACGAAACGCTGAAAGCACTGCGCGAGGGCACCTCGCCGAAGAACCTCAAAGGCCTCGCATCAACTGAGTTGACCGGCCGGGCCATGCGCGAAGCCGATGTGAAGGCGCGCAGCGCCGAATTTCTCGGGCTGAAGAAATAGATGAGCGGCGCGATCCGCCACGTCACCGTTCGGGGCCGGGTACAAGGCGTCGGCTACCGTGCCTGGGTCGCGGACGAGGCGATGACACGTGATGTCGAGGGCTGGGTACGCAATCGCAGGGACGGCAGCGTCGAGGCGCTGTTCGCAGGGCCTGCGGACGTCGTCGCCGACATGATCGCAGCGTGCCGGCGCGGGCCGTCGATGGCGCGGGTCGACGCGGTAAGGGAAGAGGACGCTCATCCCGACGCGCTGAAGCTGCTGCGGCCGGGGGAGCGGTTTTCGGTGTTGCCGACGATCTGACATTGGCGCGGATCAAGTTCGTTGCCATAGTCGCCACTGGCCGAAACCCGCCAACGAGGTGATCCATGAAGCCGCCAACAACTGAACGCGATTGCAGGCGTATCCATCATTCGCCGATGTTCTGGGTCGGCCTCGTGTTGTGCCTCGCCGCGATCGCGATCTATCTGTGGTCGGATGATCTGTCGTGGCGGCCGGGCCCGCGATAGCGAGGGGGAGTCCGGCCAAGCCCGGCTTCAGTGACCCTTGCCGGTGTAAAGTTGATACAGCGTGATGATGACTTCGAACGCAATCAGCCCGACGATGATGAGTTCGAGGCGCAGGGTTCGGCGCGTGTCGATGATATCGGCAAGGGTGTTGGCCGTCTCCGCGACCACAGCAAGCTTCCGGTTGAGGGCATCGAGGCGCTCCTTGAGCTCGTATTCGTCTTCAAGCCGGGCGTAAAGCCGCTCGAGGTCGGGACGATCCCACAGCGCATCCGGCTTTTCTGCGATCGCAACGCGGCCGGATACCCTGTGCTGGACCAGAAGGGCGCTTCCGATCAGCTGCATGACCCCTTTTCGATCACGGCGGGTTCGTCCGTGATCTGCCAGCTCCTTGGCAAACGGTTCGATGATCTCGAAGACCTTCGCCACTTCGCGTTCGTCGTGCGCCAGCACGACGCTCTTGGCCAGCACGTCGGCCACGACAAGAAGCCTTGCCGGCGACATGTCGCGCAACTGTATAGGGCCGCCGGACAGGACCTGATCCTCGGTCTCACCCTCACCGGCGAAGGCGAGAATGGCGGCTTCCTCTTCACGGCGCGCCAGTTTGCCGTCGATTCGGGGTTTCAGTGTTTCCAGGAAGCGGCTTTGTTCTTCCGACGCAAGGCCGATCAGCACCGCCACACCGTAGCGGAACAGAACCGCGACGCCGCTCGTGTCAACCCTGATCGCAAGCGGGATCGCCGAGAGCGCTTCCGTTTCGAAGCCGATCGTATTGATGCGGTCGCCAACATGCAGCGCGTGCGCCGTGACCCGCGTCCCGATTTCAGCGGAAATGAATTCGGGTTTGGTCATCTCGCCGTCTCCTCATGGCCGATGCTGGCCGGCGGAGATTACGCGCGTTCGATGACAGGCGCGATGCGATATCAGTCTATGCGGTCGCGCGAATCTGAGAGGGCGGCGCATCGATGTGCCGGTACTTGTGTTCCGACGACATCACCAGCCGATAGGCTCTCAGCTTGGGATCCTGCCACATATCGAGAAGCTGGCCGCAGGTCGCGCATTCAACCCGACCCGGCCGTCCAATCGGTAAACTTGATTCAGCGACCTCGTAAGCCGATGTGCAGGATGGGCAGGTGAAATCTGATATTTTCATTGGCGGAACCTATGGTGTTTCAGCAGAACGATTGTTCTGGATCAATGTGGCACCAGAAGGGTCCAGGCTGACGCGCGCCGCATATAATTTGTGCGCACGCGCTAAATCCGGTCGCTATGGCAGCGGGGCTGATATGCAGAACTAATATGTGGACGGTCTCGTCGAAGACCTTGATCCGCAATCACGCGCGTTAATGCGCCAGCTTCCGTTCGACGGGCGCCAGTTCCGGATCGTGCTGGATCGACCCGGCCTCGACATAGCGCAGGACCGGCGATGAATAGACGAAGCTGCGATTGCGGCCGAGCCGCTTGGCTTCATAAAGCGCGGCGTCGGCTTCTCCGACCAACGCTGCTTCACCAGGCGTCGCGCGTGTCCTGGTGGCAATGCCGGCGCTGATGGTGACGAAGCCACGGTTGGCGGCGGTGTTGGGAAGGCCGAGGGCGCGCACGGTCAGCCGGATCGATTCGGCGACCTTCAATGCATCGTCTTCGGAAATGTTCGGCAGCACGACGGCGAATTCCTCGCCGCCATAGCGCGCGGAGAGGCCCGATGTATTCGAGGTCGCATCGCCGATGGCCCGGGCGACGGCCTGCAGGCAGCGATCGCCGGCCTGGTGTCCGTAGGTGTCGTTGTAACCCTTGAAGTTGTCGATATCGAACAGCAGCACCGAGATCTCTTCGCAGGCTTCGTACTGACGCGCCAGAAAACCATCGAAGGTGCGGCGGTTGGTCAATCCGGTCAGACCGTCGGTGGCCGCGAGCTGGGTCAGGCGGCGGTTGAGCAGGTTCAGCTCATCCTCCATCCGCTTGCGTTCCGTGATATCGCGCAGCACGCCGACAAACTCGGCCTCGGCGGGATTGTCGCGTTCCGATGCCTGCTTGAAGTTGCTTTCGACCCACACGATCGATCCGTCGGCACGGTAGGTCCGGAACTCGGCTGTGCTGATGGCGCCCGACCCGTTCAGCCGCGCGCTCGCGGCCATCAGGCCTTGCTTATCCTCGGGGTGAACCATGTCGAAGCAGGATTTGCCGACGAGGTCCTGCGGGCGAACGCCCAGCATCTGTTCGACAGAGTGGGACACATAACGAAGCGTGCCGCGGCCATTGAGCAGGATAACGACGTCGGCGATATTGTCCGCGAGCAGGCGATAATGCGACTCGCTCTGCCGCAGCGCGCGTTCGGTTTTGATCCGAAAATTGAACTGCGCCGAAAGCAATGCCGCGAGCAGGACGATCATGCAGAGGAGGACCGTTGCCACCAGCGCGTCGGTGCGCAATGCCGTCGACCAGGCTGAGAGCAGCCAGTCCTCGGACATCGCCACCGTGATGATCAGCGGATATTGCGGCGTTCCCTCGTATCCGAAATATTTGACGACGCCATCGAACGGCGAGGTGATCTTGTAATACCCGACCGAGCTCAACTTGAGGTGTTTCGTAAACAAGTCCGTTTTGGAAAGGTCGGCACTCCTGTTCGAAAGCGGCCAGCGGGACAGGACGGCGCCGTCATTGCGCAGCAGGCTGATTCCGCCGTCGGGGCCGAGCTGGAATGCGCTGTAGAAGCCGCTGAAGTAATCGCTATCGATCGCGGCTGTCAGCACGCCGCCAAAGCTGCCGTCCTGCTTGGTGACACGCTTTGAGAGCAGGATGGTCGGTCGCCCGGTAAGGCGGGATTGAAACATTTCGCTGATACGAAGCGCCTTGCCGGCGGTGTCGCGATGGTAGGCGAAGTACGGCCGGTCGCCATTGTTGTAGCGCGGAGTCTCTGGCAGGGATGAGTAGCGCCAATTGCCGTTGGTATCGAGGACGCCGATTTCGCGTATTTGCGGCAGCGCGGCCACGGTGTCGGCCATGTATTTGTTGAACCGCTCCGGCAGGGGGCTTTGATACATGAGCAGGTCGACCATGCCACCCATCGCGATGTCGGCCGCCTGAATAGTGTGTGCGGCGTGTTCGGCGAGGGAATGGGCGAGGTTCTTGATGTCGGTGGAGCCGCGCGACAGCGCGGCCGACTTGGCCTCGAGCGCCTTCCAGACCACGACGCCCAGAATGCAGGCCGTCATGACCAGCGCAAAGAAGACCACGACCATCCCCGGGGTGATCCGCCGCAGGAGGCCGCTTTGGTTTGCGAGGTGTCGATCGGGCATCTTCCGCCTTGATGGGGGAGCGCCAAATCATTCTGATCGGCAAGCTGAATGCGTGGCCGGAATCTATCGGCCAATAGGTGGCGATGCGGTTAATGAATAGGTCAGGAGAACAACGGAGAAGCCGGCATTTCGGCCGGGATCCCGGTGGAACCCGGACGGCGCGTCCCGCCAGTCACCGCGGCAATTTTGCGATTGCCTGGCTCAACTGATGGATTTCGTAGGGCTTGCGGAGAATGGGAAAATCGCCGCGCACGTTCAAGGCGGCATCGCTATAGCCGGTCGCGAGCAGAATGGGCAGCTGGGGCCGCATCGCCTTGAGGCGGCGCGCCAGGCCGAGGCCGTCCATTTTGCCCGGCATCACGATGTCGGTGAATACGAGGTCGATCCCGTCGCGCTCGATCTCGCGCAGGGCGGCCTCGGCATTCTCTACCCTGCGGACGGTGTAGCCGAGTTGTTCGAGCAGGCTGGTGCTGACAGCGGCGACTTCCGGATTGTCGTCGACCAGCAGCACGGTGCCGCTTCCACTGGATTCGGCAACGCTGACATCGTCAACCGCCAGGCCGCCATGCTGTCGCGGCAGCAGGATCGTGATCTTGGTACCCTTGCCGAGTTCGCTGGCAACCCTGACCGTTCCGCCGGCCTGATGGACGAAACCGTGCACCTGCGAGAGACCCAATCCGGTGCCCTTGCCGATCGGTTTGGTCGTAAAAAAGGGATCGAATATCTTGCTCAGCACGTCAGGCGCGATGCCGGTGCCGGTATCCGTCACGGAGATGGCGACATAGTCGCCGCTATGGGCTTCCTCGCTCAGCCTGGTGTTATCGGCAGCAACCTTGATGATGCCTCCGTCGGACATGGCGTCGCGCGCGTTGATCACAAGATTGACCAGCGCGGTCTCGAGTTCGGCGATATCGACCATGACCGGCCAGACGCTGCGGTCGAGGTCGAATTGCAGTGTCACCGTGCCGCCGACGCCGGTGTGGAGAACATCGCGCACCGCCTTGATTCTTTCGGTGACATCGACCGTTTGCGGATTGACGCTTTGTCGCCTGGCGAATGTCAGCAGCTGGCTCGTCAGTGCGGCGCCGCGCTTTGTCGCCCCGTCGATAGCGGCTAGCGCGCGCTGCATCTTGGGATCGTCGGAGACTCCCTTCCGGAGCGTATGCAGGCTGCCGCTGACGATCATCAGGAGATTGTTGAAATCGTGCGCCACGCCGCCGGTCAGTTGGCCGAGCGCGTCCAGCTTCTGGGATTCCGCCAACTGCGCTTGCATCTGATCGAGCTTGAGCTGGGCCTCGCGGCGTTCGGAGATGTCGCGGGTAATCTTGGCAAAGCCGACCAGCCTGCCGTCCTCGTAGATCGGGTCGATGACAACGCTGGCCCAAAAGAAGGTGCCGTCCTTGCGGACGCGCCAGCCGTCCTCCTCATAGCGGCCGGTTTCGCGCGCGATGCGCAACGCGCGCGTCGGCTTGCCATTGGCGCGATCGGCATCGGTGTAAAAAGCGGAGAAGTGCCGGCCCAGGATTTCCTCGGGTGCATAACCCTTGATGCGTTGAGCGCCGATGTTCCAGCTGGTGACGATGCCGGTAGGGTCGAGCATGTACAGCGCGTAGTCGGCGACCCCCTCGACCAGAAGCCGGAAACTGCGTTCGCTTTCGAACAGATCCCGCTGCTGTCGTTGGTCTTTTTCAGGCATTTGAATCCCTAACCTAGTGGGCCGAAACGCGCGGGATGCCGGATGGTTCCGGCAATGGACAAGTTTTAGGCACATTTTAGCCGGGGCGCGATCGGGCAGGGCGCGGCTCGCTTTGGCGAAGGGGCTTGACGTCGATCCAGAAATGTCCGATGTTTCTGTAATGACAGAAATAACCGAAAAGAAGAAACTCCCGGCCGCCGTCGAGCGGTTCATCCTGCACTGGGGTGACATGGGGGACGAGTGGGGCGTCAACCGCTCGGTCAGCCAGATCCACGGCCTGCTGTACCTCGCCGAGGCGCCGATGACGGCCGAGGATATCGCCGAGACGCTCGGCATGGCCAGGTCCAACGTCTCCAACTCCATCAAGGAGCTGCTGTCCTGGAACCTGATCCGCCGGGTGCCGATCATGGGCGACCGCCGCGATCATTACGAGGCGGAGACCGATATCTGGGAAGTGGCGGCGCGGATCGCGTCCCGCCGCAAGGAGCGCGAGATCGACCCTGCGGTCGATGCGCTGCGCGCCTGCGTTTCCGATGCCGCCGATGATCCGACCATCAGCGCGGTCGCGAGCAAGCGGCTGAGGGAGATGCTGGAATTCACCGAGCTGGTCGACCGCTGGTACATGCAGATGCTGAAAGTGCCGCGGCCGAGATTGGTCGCCCTGATCAAGCTTGGCGAGAAGATCGTCAGCTTCCTGCCGATGGGAAAAACCAAATAGGCAGCGAGTGGCGGGAGAGTAGCAGGAGCGTTCGATGGCGTCAGCAATCAGGATCTCAAGACTTCCAGCGTCCCATCCGCATCACAAGCCTTCCAGCGACATTCTGCTCGACGATAACAGGTTCCATTCGCTGCTGTCCGATGCCGATTGGGGGCGATTGCCGCTGGCGATCTGGCGGCGCTTCTCCAAGCGCCACGTTGATGGTGCAACCGTCGTCTATGTCGGCGAGGTCGAGGAGGCCTATTTCAACAGGATTGGCTGGTGGCTCGCGCAGTTGGC
Organism: Bradyrhizobium sp. AUGA SZCCT0176; assembly: GCF_018130145.1. GTDB lineage: Bacteria > Pseudomonadota > Alphaproteobacteria > Rhizobiales > Xanthobacteraceae > Bradyrhizobium. The sequence goes on from NZ_JAFCMB010000017.1 coordinate 77,003, forward strand.
GCGGCTGGTCGGCGGGCCGCTGCCGACCGGGGCCGAGACCGGCGTCCCGATGGTGGTGACGGTGACGGAGGACGCAGCGAGCGGCGGCCAGATCTGGACCCGCATCTGCGCCCGCTCACACGGATTTCCGCAAGTCATTCACTCCTCCAAACGCTTCGCCGGGCCGACCGGGCTCGAGGAATATGTCGGCCACGGCATCAGCATGGCGCTGCGGATCTTCGTCGAGCACGAAGCGCTGGTGTTTCGCAGTGTCGGTTACTCGTTCCATGTCGGGCCGCTGCGGCTGGCGTTGCCGGATTGGCTGACGCCGGGCGATCTCACCGTAACCCATTCCGATCTCGGCGGCGGCACGTTCCGCTTCACGCTCGATATCGTTCATCCGCGCTTTGGCAGGCTCATTCGTCAGTCCGCCGTGTTCCGGGAGGCCGCGTCATGACATCGTTGCTATGGACCCTGATCGCCATTCAGATCGTGATGGGCGTGTTCGACACGTTCTATCACCATGAGCTGACCGAGCGGCTGGCCTGGCGCCCGTCGCAGCGCTACGAGCTGCAGCTCCACGGCGTGCGCAACATGATGTACGCGTTCCTGTTCCTGGTGCTCGGCTGGCTGGAAGTGTACGGCATTTTCGCGATGGCCATCATCGCGGTGCTGGTTGCGGAAGTCGTCATCACGCTGCTGGATTTCGTCGAGGAGGACATGAGCCGGAAACTGCCGGCGAGCGAGCGCATCAACCACACGCTGCTGGCGATCAATTACGGCGCCATCCTGGTGTTGCTGCTGCCGGTCCTGATCGACTGGGCAATGCAGCCGACCGGGGTCAAATCGGCCTACACGGGATGGCTCAGCATGACAGCGGCGGCGGCTGCCGTCGGCGCGGCGTTGTGCGGATTGCGGGATTTTACCGCGGCCCGGCGTCTCGGGCGGATGACCAGCGCGCCTGCGGCTGGCCTCGTCGAGAAATTGCCTGATAGCCAGACCGTGCTCGTCACCGGCGCCACCGGCTTCATCGGCAGCCGCCTGGTTGCGAGCCTGACTGCGTCGGGCCATCAGGTGATTGCGCTGGTCCGTAACCCGGCGAAAGCGGAACTGCCGCCGCCGATCACCCTGATCACCAGCCTCGACCAGATTCCAGCGGATGCCAGAATCGACACCATCGTGAATCTCGCCGGAGAGCCGATCGGCAACGGGCTGTGGACGGAGACAAAGCGCCGCAAGATCCTCGAATCCCGGATTCAGATGACCGGCGATGTCGTTGATTTGATTGGCCGTCTCGAGCGCAAGCCAACGGTGCTGGTGTCCGGCTCCGCGATCGGCTGGTACGGGCTGTGGCAGGATCAGGTGCTGACCGAGTCCGCCAAATCCCACGCCTGCTTCAGCCACGAATTGTGCGACGCTTGGGAAAACGCGGCGCGCCCGGCGGCTGACTATGGTGTGCGGGTCGTCCACTTACGGATCGGCCTCGTGATCGGCACCGACGGCGGGTTCATCACGCGGATGCTGACGCCGTTCGAGTTCGGCCTCGGCGGGCCGCTCGGGTCAGGCAAGCAATGGATGTCCTGGATCGAGCGCGACGATCTCGTGCGCCTGATCGCCCATGTGATCGCCAGCCCCGGCATCTCAGGGCCGATCAACGCGACAGCGCCGATCCCGGTCACCAATCTGAAGTTCACCGAAGAACTCAGCCGGCGGCTGCATCGTCCGGCCGTGTTCCGGGTTCCGGATGCATTGCTGCGCCGGGTCGGCGGCGATTTTGCCAATGAGCTTCTGCTCGGAGGGCAGCGGGTGTTGCCCAACAAGGCGCTCAGCAACGGATTCAAGTTCCGCCACGAAACGCTGCGCAGCGCGTTCGAGGCGATCTTGTAAATGCGGGGATACTCAGGTGCTTGCGCGGGAAACCGTAACCACACTGCGAAACGTCGCCGCCAGCGTCCGCAGCGCGGTGAGTTTGACGGGATCACTGACCTTCGAGTGTAACATTACCTTTGACGTTCCAAGCCTTGGCAGCTTCTGCACCAAACCGATATCGACCAGCCCCGCCGGCGCGATTCTCCGGGCCAGCGGCGCGACCGCAAGCCCAGCCTGGGCCGCTGCGACCACCGCCGTGACGCCGCCTCCGACAAACGCCTCGATCCAGGGGATGCCGGCCTTGTCGAGCGCGCGGACGGCGATCGCGCGGACGCCGCAGGGTGGTGCCAGCGTCGCCAGCTGCAGGGCATCACCGCGCGGCCAGACGAAGCGGGGCGCCGCGAACCAGCCGAACTCGTCTTCGGTCAGTTGCTCACCGCCGCGGCGGCTGCCTTCCTGCCGCACCACCACGGCGTCGAGTTCGCCGGCATCGTAAGCATCGAGCATCGCCCGCGAAAAACCGATCGTCACCGCGAGCGACATCTGCGAGGACATCGCATGCAGCCGCTCCAGCAGCGGCACCAGTTCCGCACCGGCGGCGTGATCGCTGATGCCGAGCGACAATTGCTGCCGCGCCGGCTTTTCGCCCGACAGCGCGCGGTCATGCGCCTCCATCAGGACGCGGGCATGGTGCAGGAACGCCGTGCCATCGGCGGTGAGCGTCACCGCGCGCGGCGAGCGCTCGACCAGCCGCTTGCCGAGCACGCTTTCCAGCCGCTGCAGCTTCAGGCTGACCGCGGCCTGCGTGGTGCCGAGCGCCTCGGCGGCGCGGGTAAAACTCTGCAGCTCGGCGACCAGCAGGAAGGCCTGAACGGTGTCGATATCCAGCGTGCCCATGGCATCATCACTAATGGTTATCATTGTTATGAATAGAGATAAGATACCAAAATGATGCTGATAAGTCTAGGTATGGGGACGCAAACGCACACCAGGGAGAACCATCATGCCGCTCATCACCGTCACCTATTCGAGCTTCCGCAAGGCGCCTTCATTGAAGGCCGAAATCGCCACCGCCGTCAGTGATCTCACTGCGCGAATCCTGCGCAAGGATCCCAGGGTCACAGCGGTGATCGTCCGCGCGGTCGACGCCGCGGACTGGTTCGCCGGCGGAAAGTCGCTGGCCGAACAGAGCCTCGCCAGCTTCTGGCTCGACGTCCATGTCAGCGAGGGCACCAACACCAAGGACGAGAAGGCCGCCTATCTCGCCGCGGTGTTCCAGCGCATGGGCGAACTGCTCGGGCCGCTGCACCACGAGAGCTACGCGCATGTCGACGAGGTCAAGGGCGATGCTTACGGCTTTGGCGGGTTGACGCAGGAGCGGCGCTACATCGCCGGCAAGCTCGAGGTGCCGCCACAGCAGGAGGCGGCGTGAACCCATAGCGTTTTCGAGCGAAGTGGGTACCGGTTCGCATAGCAATCAAGTTTACGCAGATTGCGTAGACTTATCTGCGGTAGAAAACGCGTCAAAAATAAAACCGTCTTAGACAGTCGTTTCCGGCAGGCGGGCCTTGGTCGCGCCGAACACGTCCTCAAAGGCCTGCCGGAGCGCGACATCGACGTCTTCCATGGTCACGGGCAGTCCGAGATCGACCAGCGAGGTGACGCCGTATCTGGCATCGGCGACGCCGCAGGGGATGATCGCGGAAAAATGCGACAGCTCCGGCTCGACATTGATGGCGATGCCATGGAACGAGACCCAGCGCCGCAGCCGCACGCCGATCGCCGCGATCTTGTCCTCATGGCCGGGTCCCTTGTCCGGCCTGTTGACCCAGACCCCGACGCGGTCCTCTCGGCGTTCGCCGCGCACGTTGAAGGCGGCCAGCGTGCGGATGATCCATTCCTCCAGGCCGGCGACATAGGCCCGCACGTCCGGCCGCCGCCGCTTCAAATCGAGCATCACATAGGCCACCCGCTGGCCGGGGCCGTGATAGGTGAGCTGGCCGCCGCGCCCGGTCTCATACATTGGAAAGCGCGGGTCCAGGAGATCGCCGGCCTTGCCGCTGGTTCCGGACGTGTAGAGCGGCGGATGTTCCAACAGCCACACCAGCTCGGGCGCTTGCCCGGCCGCGATCGCGGCCGCCCGGGCTTCCATCTCGGCCACGGCGTCGGGGTAGGGCACCGCTTTGGCCGCAATCCGCCATTCGACATCGCTGCCATCAGGGGCTTGCGCGAAGGTCGTCAAATCAAGGCTTTGGCGGTCATTAACCATTGGCTAACCATAACGTGGTCAGGTGAAACCACCCAATTTAGTCCAAGATCTAGTCCAAGTTTGGCGGTTTCGTAGTGGCCACCCTCGATAAAGTCAGCGTCGATCTCATGGTGGTGCTCGGCACCACCACGATGCCCATCCACCAGGTGATGCGGCTTTCCCGCGGCGCCATCATCGAACTGGACGCCACCGAGGCGGACGAGGTCAAGATCCTCGCCAACAACCTTCCGGTGGCTTCCGGCGTGGTCCTGGTCGATCGCAACCGGATCGCGGTCGAAGTCAAGCAAATGCTGCCGAAATTACCGGGTGTTAGGTAGTTAATCGGTCGCAAAACCGCCTTGTCCCTCCATCTCTGATTTGTTACATCGGCGCCGTTGATCCGGCAGGCCTTAAATCCTTCCAGCCGGTATCCCAAGCGCTCGTGGCGGAATTGGTAGACGCGCTGCCTTGAGGTGGCAGTGAGTAAAATCGTGGGGGTTCGAGTCCCTCCGAGCGCACCACGCCCATGCCTAACTGATTAAAGTCAGGGCTTTTTTTCAAGATCCGAGTTCCCACCCGATACCTGACTCCTACATGCTCGCGGTAGTAAAGCGCCAACGTGGAATGGTGGTCCCGGCAGGAGAGGAGTGATTCGACCCAGTTCCTTGGTGCGCACCGGCGCCGCGCCGCATGGCGAAACGATTGGCGACAGCGCCCCCTGCTAGGGAAGGACGATCTGGTCGAAGTTTTCGATCGCGCCGCCGCCAGCGGATTCGAAGGCTTCATCGGTGCGCGTGGGCCGCCGTCTTGGCCTTCGCCCGGCGGGGCCAGCCAGCGGATCCGCGTTCGAAAGCGGACGTTCTTTGGCGCCGTTCGCGTCGGCAAAGAAGAACCGAAGGCCGGTCGCATCCTCGATTTCTGTAACGCGGCGCTGATAGGTCATGTAGGCGCCGAGCGGCAATTCCCGCACCGCCTCATCGAGGTCGGTGACGTCGATCAGATTTTCCTGCGACAGCAGATAAGCGGTGGCGAAAAGCTGGCCATCGGGAGCGATGCCTGCGGCAATTTTCCAGAATTCGAGCGGGATTCTGTGGCCGCGATATTTCGGATCGGAGTCCGAAAAGATCGGGCCGGTGAATACCTTAAGCGACAGATCATCGTCCGGATTCACATGTTCCAGAATGTAGTCTTCGAGGCCTGCCCACAGCCTTGAATCTTCTCCGATGTTCGTTGCCTTACCTTGGTTGAAGATGTCGCGCTGCGGCACGCAATTGGTGAACACGCAGGTGCCGTTGGCGGAGCGTACCGCTTCTTTCACCTTGTCGCCGTATTCCAAATCCTCGCGGCGGGTGAGGTGACCGCGATCCAGCTTGTTGCGGCGATAGTAGGTGTTGTCGATCTGGTGCTCGCGGTCGATCCTTGGATCGACCAGCCAATCGTCGGTACGTCCCGTGAGTTTGAAGCGGCCGGCTGCGGACAAGGTGGCCGCGGAGAAAAACGCAAGCCGGCGCTTCATGTTCATGACAACGCTAAAGTGCTCGTATTTGAGTTCGATCTGGGACTTGTTCTCCAGGAGCGGGGCGGCATTTCCAGCAATAGAACCGTCGAGCCTTGGCAGGAAAACCTTGAAGTTGCCCAGCTTGGGGTCGTAGCCCTTGAGGTGCTTTCCCGTGAATGTCCGGTCAGCCGGCGCGTCGATCACGTTGCCACGCTCGTCGCGCGTACCCTTTGGCTTGCTTGCTTCCGCGCCGAACGCTTCCACGCCGCTGCCGCCAAGCCGTACCTCGCCTGCATCGTTGATCTCAAGATGCACCGTAACGCTACGGCTCATGGCCGCCTCCTGTGGCTTGAGGTTGACGCCGCCGGCTGAGGGGGCTGGCCGAGGCGCGATGATGGGCTTGATGAGTTCGTGATGGGGCAGCGCATCGCGCAGGGTCTGCACAATACGGGAGACGCGGACACCTTCATTGGCGACCCATTTGATGTCATCTTCCTTGTCGGTATTTGGGTTGAAATCGCGACCGAGCACGGTCTGGATCTCGCCGTTTCGGCGCACGGGTACTCCGCTGTGGTGCAGGGCGACAACAAGCCAGTCATTGCTGAATACCGGAGAACCCGAAGAGCCCGACAAAGTGTCTGTGGAATACCAGATGAAGTCGTCGGTACGGCGCAGCAGCTGGTTTTCGCGCACGCAGACCTGCTTCAGCTGGCCTGCGGGGTGTTGCACGATGGTAAGCCATTCCCCTTCTGCGACTTTGCCTGTCACATCGATCAGCGCCAGGCTGCCGAATGTGTCGAGCGCCGTTGCGTGCGTAACATCGCGCGCCTCCACTGCCACGACGCTGAAGTCTAGCTTCTTGGATGTGAAGAACAGGTCATCCGGCTTGAGCCTGAATCGAACAGGCGTCAATTCACGTCCGTCGAGGCCGCGCTCATAGCGAAACTGTGCTTCAGCGGTACGCGCGGTCTGCGCATCTGGAAAGACGTGATTGTTGGTGATGAGTACGCGCGGGGCAATCAGGAAGCCGGTCGCGTAGCCTCCGCCCAAGGTTTCGAGACGAATGCGGCAGACCGAGCGGGCCGCGCTCACGCCCTTTTCGAGGTAGTTGATGTCCTGCAGCTCGTTGCCATTGATGATGCGCTCAAACGTTTCTTCGAGTTCGCGGTCGCTCAACTCGCCGGCCTGCTGGGTGTCCAGGAAATTGCGGCGCTCACGCAGCACATTGTCAGGAGCGACATCCCGCGGCTTGGCGTCGCGGGACGCCACTATGGCGCCCATGTCGAGTCCTTGCGCACGAGCGCGAGTGGATTCGATTACCTGCAGCAATAGCGGAGGGATCGATCCCATGGCCCGCATGTCCCCTTACGCAGCAGCCCGCGCTCTGGGCGGGCCTTCCAATTCTGCGTAACCTGACCCAATATAGCAATCTTAGATCGAATTCTCCAGAAGATTCTCTCATGGAGCGAGGGACAGGATGCCGCGGTGCTTCCGCTGAAATGGATTGATTCTATCGTGTCTCCTGGCGCGAAGAGGAAATGCACTCCGCGTTGCCAGTCTATGCAGTTGTAGCGATGCCGAAGCCGATGCTGCTGAACGATAGCTGAAGTAGCCGCGGATCGAAAACGAACGGTTCGACCGCAGCCTAGGCTCCTGCATTTTTGACGGTCGGTCCGAAGGTGTCCCTAATGTGAAGAGCAGCCCTTTTGAGCGTTCCGGGTTCGTTGATCTTTCTCTAATTGGGATCGGCCCGGACCGGGCGGTGGTTCAACGCTTCCACCATCGCCAGAAGTAGAGAAACAGCATCGCGCCGGCGACCACGGCGCCGCCAGGCCTGATTGCGAGCGCGACGATCACTGCCAGCAGGATCACCAGCGCCGTGACGTACCACGGCTGTCTCTTTTTGGGCGTCGCCGGCCCCGCCGTGGGAGCCGCTGGCGGGCCGGCCGCGCGCGGCGCGCCCCACGGCGATGGGGTGACGTTGGGCGGGCGTGACAGGCCGGGCGTTGCGGTGCGCGCTTGTGCGGCCCGCTTCTTTTCTTCCTGTCGCGCCAGCGCAACCAACACCGGGTCCGGCGCTGGCGGCAGCTGCTCTGCGGGATTCCATTGCCGGCCGGGCGGTGTCTGGCCGGCGCTCGCGGCCTTGCGGAATGCGGCGCGGGTCGGGCGCCGTTCGGAGCGGGTGGGCGCGTACTGCGCGGCGAGGCGCTGCGCTCGCTGCAGCAAGGGCGTGCCACTCCCTGGATCGACCATCATGGCGAAATGGCCGAAGCCGAGCAGCGACCGGATCACGTCCTTGCCGGGGCCGAAGTGCTTGCCCGCGGGCCCGTGGCACTCGACCTGCTGCAGCACGGCGCGGTAACGGCGCAGCAGGTCGCGCGGCACGGTCACGGCCTCATTGACGGTGAGGCCGGTGACCTCCTGGCGCGTCGAGCGCCGCATCACGCGCGTCTTGTCCGGATGGACCTTGAACCCTTCGGTCTCGACAATGCCGTGCACCGCCTTGAGCAAGGTCCCGATCTTCTTCACCGCTTCGCCCGAGCCGGAGAAGGTCAGATCGTCGGCGTAGCGGCTGTAGACAAAATTGAGTGTGCGCGCGAGCCCCATGAGGCGCCGGTCGAGCTTGCGGCAGATCAGGTTGGTGATCGCCGGGCTCGTCGGCGCGCCCTGCGGCAGCAGCCGCGGGCCGTCGGCGATGAAGTGGCGCTCGCCGTCGAGCGTCACTTCATCGACAACAGGCTCGGTGCACAACAGCGCGAGCGGGATCGCGACCGCTTCAGCATAGCCCAGCGCCTCGAACAGACCCTTGACGCGGGGGTAGGTCAGGGTCGGGAAGAAATCCTTGAGGTCGAGATTGATCACCACGTCGCGGCCGACATGGTTGCGCGCATTGGTCAGGATCGAGCGCTGTGGCGCAAAGCCGTGCGCGGCATCATGTAATGGCACTCGCGCGAGGATGTTGTCGAGCACCCAATACTGCGCGCGCTTGAGGCGCGGCATCGGCGCCGAGATCAACCGCTCGCCACCGCTCTTCTTGGGGATCGTGAAGCGCTGATAGTGATTGACCGACGCCACCTTTCTGTTGAATGCGAGGAAGCGCAGCTCGCCCAGCGGTACGCCCATCGCGTCAGCCAGCGCCTTGGCATCGGCGAGCAGCGGCAAGCCGTCGTGCAACGGCATGGTGGTCGTGCGGCTGTGAAGGCCGCGCGAGACGTCCTCGCCGAGGTAGAGCACATCGCGCTTGCGGCGTTCGTACCAGGCAAACGCCCGCGCTTGTCGCGCCTCGGCGTTGCAACGCTTCGTCTCCTGACGCCGCGCCATCGCCTCGGCCTTGCGGCGCTTATGCATTTCCTTCAGCGCCCGCTCGGGATCGCCGAGCGTGGCGTTCTGGCGCTGCAGTTCGGTGAGTTCGCGCATCGCTTCTGCACGGGCGCGGATCACGTCCGCGGCCGGCGCAGGCGCGTCTTCGCCGTCGGGCCAGAAACCGAGGCGGATCATCTCCTCGAGGATGACCTCGTCCTTTGATGACTGGCGGATGCGGTCGTAGAGTTCCTGGCGCGTCAGCGTGCCGGGAGCAACGGTCTCGTTCACGCGGCCGGCCCTCCGGTCAGGAGGACGGCGGCAGCCTTGCTGAGGGAGATCGGAAAGGGCGCAGGCCGGGTTGCCTTCGTCTCATCTAAGAACTGGATCGATCCACTCGACGCCGGGGCGTCCACCCATACGCAATTGGGTTCAAAGAACCCAATCTGCGATTGCGTATGGGTGGACTGCCCCGGCCCAGTGAAGATCGGGCCAGTGACGCGTGCATAGTCATGGTGCAAGGACGGCGATACGCCGCCCGGGTTGCAAGGTCCTGACCAGCCTGCGCCCTTCCGATTACAGTGATACGCGCATTGCCGTCTCCGGTTCAAGCCGGGTCTGATGGCAGCCTTCATGTCACTCATGTGGCGTGTCCATCCTGGGCAACGCCCTCGACTTGCGCATGGAAGATCCGGCGCAACGCCAGCATGTGCTCGCAGGGGCCGCGCGCCATCTTGTTGTGGCCGTAGAAATGACAGCTGCATCGCGCCTCAACGAGACGGTCGTCGTCGTCGATGACGAGGCTCACCTGATCGGTACGGGCATTGTCGAGCACCGTGCCGTCGATGGCGCGAACGCCCTGGTTGCGATCAATGCTGCCGATCGTCACGAGGTTGGCGTTGATCAGGCGGTCGGCCTTCTCCTCCTGCGGGCTCGCGAAGCGCAACTGGGCTGATGACAACGGCTCGCGCGTCAGTTCGCGCAGTCGGTAGAGCGACTTGTCGAGGTCGAACATGACGCGTCCGGCCTGGGTGTAGGCCGTCAGCGCGGCATGCACGAGCGTCTGGTCGACGCCGGTCTGCTGCGCCAGTTGAGCGGCGGTCGCCGCATGGGATTTGCCGAGCGCCGCGAAAATGCGTTGGGCGGTGTCGTTGTCGACCCTGTGGCGCGGCGCGAGCAGATCGAATTGCCCGGCGGACGACCAGTCGTTCGCTGTCCAGCCGGACAAGCCGAGCGTGAAGCGCAGACCGCCGAAATCGACCACGAAGAACGATGGCAGGCCGCTCTGAGTCAGATGGACCCGCACCGACCGCGCCAGCGGCAGCGCCCGCCCGAGGATAGCAAGCCGCCGCCGGCCCCAGATGCGGATCTCGGCGGGGGACTTGCCGCGATAGATCGAGCGGCGGAAGGTGAGCCTGTCGTTCCACGGCTCGATGACCACCTCCACGGGCGCGTCCGGCCTCAGCACAAAGCGCAGCGAGCGCGGACCGGCCTTTTCCTTTTTCTGCGCGAGGCGGGTGAGAATATTGGCCATGTCTACCGGATGCAGGTCGAACACATGCGCCGGCAGGGTCATGGCGCTCGACACCTGCAGGAAGCCGCGCAGCCAACTGTCCGGCAGGTCGATCTTCTCCTCGCGGAAGTCGAGGTCGTCGCCGGTCTGCACCTCGAACCCGGAGGGATCGATGGTGAGCGTGGTGTCGCGATAGGAACGGATCTTCTGGAATTCGTCGTAGAGAGCGTGGCTGTAGTCGATGTTGGTGGTGCCGAACGCCATCTCGCCGAGGCTCTCGAACACGTCGTGGTCGCACGACAGCCGCCCGTAGCTCGATTCGTCGAGGCTGAAGCACTCGAAGAAGATCTCGTCCGGATGCACGGTGATAACCGGATCGAGCACGATCCAGGCGTCGCGGTTCTGCTTGTAGAGGTAGTTGAAATAGGCCTGCCGCGCCGCCCAGAACGGCTTCATGAGCCGATCGCGCTCGCGGTCGAGGCCACGGATGCGGTCCTGCAATTCCGCGATGCGCGGCTTGAGCGCGGCAGACTGCGCCGTAGCCTCGGCGAGGAAGTTGGCCTCGTTCTGCTTCAGCCACTCGAAGTAGGCGGTACGGTCGCGCGGCTTGAAGCGCAGGTCCGACACGACGACATGATGCAGTGCCGAGATCGCCTCGCGGAACGCGAGATGGCGCGCGACCTTGCCGGTGAAGAAGGTCGGCTGGCGCAGCGTATCGGGCGCGAAGGCGAACGACGACGAGGCGGCGTCGGACGAGGCACTGGTGCTGCCGAGAAATCGATATGCGAAATTCATGCGGCGCTTCCGTTGCTTTGCGAGCCTCCGCCCGACGGCGTGCGGCCGGCGCGGGCCACGGTGACAGGCAGAGTGATATCCGGCCAGGCATGGGCTATGTCGCGCAGGATCATCAGCGCCGGCGCCTTGTCGCGAAGGGTCACGCTAAGCGTGAAGTCGTGCAGCAACTGCGCGATATCAGCAGCGCGGTCCCTGTGCGCCAGCGCCTCGTTACGCAGTGCCGTGAAAATCCGGTCCTTGGCGATGCGCCCGCGGTTGATCTGCATCAGGATGATGCGGGCCTGGGTGAGGAACTTAGCGAAGATCGCCGCATCCGCCAGCGAATCGCCGGTTATCAGCTCGGTGACGAAGAGATGAAAGCTGCCGGAAGGGTGCTCCAGCACGCGCCCCAGCACCTCGGCGACATCGCCGTCGGCGAGGCTGCGCCGAAGCAGCAAGCGGGCGCCGTCCTGCACCGCCGGCACGGTCGAGTCCGCCATGACAGCCAGCGCCGCCGCCGGCAGCGCGTCGCTGGGCCATGCGGTGAGGCGGTTCACCGCGATCGCTCGTACATCGTCCCACTCGCTCTCGACGAGCAGCACGGCATTCTGCGGGTCGGCACGGAAGCGGGCCTCGTCGGCTGCAAACGCATGAAGCGTGAAGCGGCGCACGGCAGCCAACGAATGGTTGCCGAGGCGGGCAAGCTGGCGGACCGAGAAGCGCTGTGGGTCGCGGCTCTCCAGCAGCTTTGCGCCCATCATGCGCGCGCCGGCCGCGCGTGCCTGCAGCAGTCGCCAAAGCGTGCCGTCGTCAATGGCGGCCGCTGCCCCCGGCAGGGCATCTGCGAACAGTGTGACCATGTCGGCGGCACGGCCTTCGATCGGCTCGGCGCGGAAGAAGCCGGCCATCAGCATGTCGCGCAACCGGATGGCAAAATCGTCGTCGGTCGCCGCGAGGCGCGAGACCAGCGGCCGCGCAGCTGCTCGCAGCCCGGCATGGGCGCCCGTGGCCGCCAGCGTGATGCCGTCGCGATGATGTGCGAGGGCGGCGTCGTCGAGCCGTGCCAGCAGGATCATCGAGGCAATGCGGATTTCCGGTGCATCAGCCTGCAGGATTGCCTGCCAAAACGCTACCGGCAGGTCGCCAGGCCGCGTTGGAGTCACGGCGATGAGCTGGATGCTGGCCGCCTGCACGTCGGGACTGGCATGGCCGGTCAGGCTTTCGATCACCTCCGGTTGCAGCGGGCAGTCGCGATCGGGCCATAGCTGTGGCAGCAGCGCGAGGGCGGCAGTGAGGCCGGCGCGCAGCCCGTCGTCAAGTTCAGGCGGCAGCAGCGCGAGCCAGGCCGCGAACGCTTCCGTGGCGCGGGCGCGTTGGTCCCGCGAGGGCGCGCGGTCGCGCAACCAGCCGCGCGTCCGGCCTTGCACATGGTCGTGCGGGCTCGTCAGCGCGGTGCGTGCAAGGGCAGGGTCGGCCCACGGCCAGTCGGCGCGGTCGTCGATGGCGCGGATCGCCAGGTCGCGGAGTTCCTGCGCGGTCGCCTCGAGCAGCGCGGCGATCAACGCCGCCTCGGCCTTGCCGGCATCGATCAGCCGCCGCGCGATCGCGGCTGCGAGCGCATTGACCTCCGGATACGGCGAGGCCAGCAGGCCGCCGATCGCGGCCACGTCCATCGTATCAGGCCGTGGCGGGCCCTGCCGCAGCGCCTCGGCCGCGAAGCGCGCCGCTGCGTGATTGCGCGCCAATGTTGCGATGCGCAGCAGCCGCTGCGGCTGGGCATCCCATAGTGCGGGGAACGCTTCCTCGCGCTGTCCCGGCGCACGCACGCCGACGTGGCGATGCGTGAGCCCGTTGGGATTGAAGCGGCTGGTCTCGGCCGCTTCATGCAGCAGGTGGCTGACGCTCCAGACCCGGCTTAGTGCCTCGCTGGCAAGGGGGGTAAGTTGCCAGCGGCCGTCGATGAGGACGTGCGTGCTCCATGTTGCCGGCTTGATGCCGTCGGCGTCGGTGAAGGCAAGGAGGAGTTCGCTTGCCATCGCCGTGAAGGCGTCCTGTCCGAGCTCGGCGCGCTTGCGCAGCATGCGCCAGGCGCGCCGCTTGAAGTAGAGCAGGGTCTGGTCAGACAGCGCGATGCGCGGAGTTTCGCTCCGCAATTCCTCGCTGAGCTTCAGCGCCTGGCGCGAACCGGGCACCCAGACGCGGTCGTTATAGACGCGGTTGCGGCGGTACATCGGTGTCGCCAGCTCGAACTGCCGCGCCGTTGCGGCGAACAGCGGACCGTCGTCGGTGAGATCGGCATATTTGAACAGGCGCCGCAGCACCTGAACGTAGGGCGGGCGTGGACTCATCGCGCGCACCGCCGCGAGCAGCGCCTTGCGCGCCGCGCCGTCGGCGAGCGCGTGGTGGGCAAGAGCGATGAGGAACTGATTGCCGAAGCCCGGATGTGCCGAGTTCGCCGCCAGCAGGGCCTGCAGCAGCCCCGCGCCGTCGCCGTTCGTCAGCGCCATCTCGATATCGCGTGTCGCCGCAGTGTCCGCGGTTCGCGGTAACGACAGGCGCGGCGGCGGTCGCCGCGCGCCCATCAGTTCGCTGGCGAGGGCATAGGCCGCGTAGTCGCGTGTCACCAAACTGACATTGACGTCGGCGCAGCTGCGTAGCAGATCGACGGCGTTCGCACCGCCACAGCGCGCCAGCGCATACACGAGGCTGTAACTTGCATTCGCCGCGCCGATCTTCTCTGCGATGGCGGCGAGTTGAGGATAGGCGGGGGCCAGCCGGATCACGCCGAGGCGCCAGAACAGGCGGTCGCGTTCCTTGTCGGGCCACGCACTACGCGCACAGATCGCGAGCTTTTTGAGTAGCTCCGTGTCGCGTCCGTCGGCAGCGGCGCCTGTGTCGAGAACCGTCAGCGGTGGTGCGTCACCGTCGACGCGGCGATAACCGTCGTTGATCTTGGACACCACGACGCTGTCAAACAGCTTTTCGGCGTTCGAGCGGGTAACCGGAGACGAAGTCTTCGTTCCATCCCTTAGCGACGTGCCGCGACGGCCATATCTGAAATTGACGAGATAGCGTGCGTCGACGTCGCGTTCGAGATCGACCAGATCGACTTCATAGAGTTTGTCTGAACGGCCCTCCTTCATCCAGAGGCGAACGGAACGGACGACTTGCATGGACGACTCTGGAATGGCGGGCGGCCAACATGGCAAGCCGGGCGTGCCGCGTCAATGGCGGTTGGTGCAACGGAATATAGCGAAGCTGCAGGTTGCAAGCTGTGGAATGGCGACGTCGGTGGCCCATCGGCGATTTGCCGGGGCCGATCGACGGCATCGGTTTCCAGTCGGAAGGATTTTCGCCGATCTGAACCTGAGACAATTCATATCCAGCTTCACGTCGCGCGTCGATTGCAGAGGCGAAGGCCACGATGGCGGAGCGACCAGAAAGGGGAGCTTATCCTTATTGTTTGCTAAAGTACGGAGAAGCTGAGCCAGATGATATTAAGTGTGGAAATAGACGCTTTGATTTGATAGCTACGCTGGAGCTTGGGGAGTTCGCATAAGCGATTGAAATCGCAGTGAATGCGCCCGCCCTCCGAGCGCACTACAAAATCATGCAGTTTGGGCCCAACCCAATCGATTCGGTGGAAACACGTGATTCTTCTCAGTGCCACAGTGGCGAAACCGTTGGGAATCGCCGGGGCAGGCGGAAGTAGCCTTGCTGTTACACCGTTCGCGTAAAACAACAGGGCATCGCCGGCTACCCGGTCCGATGACCGTAATTCGGCACTTCCAAATCTATCCGGGGCACGTGAATGATTTTCCTGGGCTACGCCTATCGATTCGTCTCCAACTTCGTGTTCCTGGCGCTGGTCTATTTCGCCCTTAACTTCCTGGACAAATATCCGCAGCGCGCGGTGGTGGCGATCCTCGTGCTGGTTTATGCCGCCATGCATGCCGCCTCGGCGTTGCGTTCGTTTTATTTCTTTCAGCGCATCGAGCGGCTGGAGATCGAGGCGCGGCGTCTGGCCAAGGTCGCCGCCGAGGGGCCGAGCTCGGCCGCTGCCGCCGCGGCCTCGCGCAAGCAGATCGTCACCGAGGTCAGCGGGCTTCGCCACGCCGGCGAGATCAAGGCCTATATCGACCTGCTGTTCCTTGCCCTCGTCATCCTGCTCTGCATCGCCAAGATCGTGACGAACTGAACGAAAATTCGGCGCATTTTTTTTTGACTTTCTCGATCTGCGTCGCATGGTTGGCGGCAGCTTTGCCGCTATGCCATGCATGCGGGAAGCGCTGCGCGGCATAGAACTTGCTCCGCGCGAAGCGCGAGTCTGCGCGGAGCGCGACAATGCGAGGAGTTACCTGTCCGATGCTGGCTGTCTATTCGGATGACAACGCGCTGCACGATCCCGATCATTTCATCTCGCGCGGCGTGAAAATCGCGGTGCGGGAATCGCCCGAGCGGGCCAACCAATTGCTGGCCGCGTTGCGCGATGGCGCGCACGAGATCCGCACGCCGCGCGACTTTGGCCGCGACGCGCTGCTCAGCGTGCACGACCCGCGCTATATCCATTTCCTCGCCAATGCCTACGACAATTGGCAGACTTTGCCGCAGCCGCGCGGCCCGTTCGTGCTGGCCAACAGCTATGCCATGCGGCAGATGAAGACGCTGCCGACAAGTTTCGAAGGCCAGCTCGGCTTCTTCCTCTCGGGCAATTCGGTGCCGATCGGCCCGCAGAGCTGGCGCGCGATCGCCTCTTCGGCGAATTGCGCGCTGGAAGCGGCTGACGCCGTGCGCAGCGGCGCGTCCGAAAGCTACGCGCTGTGCCGACCGCCCGGCCACCACGCCTATGCCGATCTGGCCGGCGGCTATTGCTACCTGAACAACTCGGCGCTCGCGGCCCAGCATCTGCGCGGCCGGTTCGCCCGCGTCGCGGTGCTCGACGTCGACGTGCACCATGGCAACGGCACGCAGGGCATCTTCTGGGAACGCGGCGACGTCCTGACCGTCTCGATCCATGGCGATCCCAATACCGGCTATCCCTGGCAGGTCGGCTATGCCGGCGAGCGCGGCGAGGGTGAGGGGTTCGGCAAGAATCTCAATCTGCCGCTGCCGCTCGGCACCACTGACGAGCCCTATCTGGCAGCCCTGGACCACGCGCTCGCAGCTATCAGGGCGTTTCAGCCGGAAGCTTGCGTCGTGGCGCTCGGCCTCGATGCATTCGAGGAAGATTCGTCGGAAATGATGCGGGTCACCACCGCGGGCTTCGGCGCCATAGGGGCGCGGATCGGGGCGCAAAAGCTGCCCAGCGTCATTATCCAGGAAGGCGGCTATGCCGTCGACGCCCTGCGCCGCAATCTCGGCAGTTTCCTCAACGGATTCCTGTCGGCCCGCGGCGGCTGAGGGCAGAGCGTTTTCCAGCGAAGTGGATACCGGTTCGCGTCAAGAAAACGCGTCAAATCAAGAATCTAGAGCCCCGTTCCGATTCAATCGGAACGGAAAAGGCTCTAGGCACTTTGTTAACTGACTTGAGCCCGGCAATTGATACAACGGGGCCATGCGCCTGCAATTGATTCGCCTTTATTTCTGCCTTGTCGTGCTCGCGCTTCCCGCGGGCGGGCCGCCGGCTTTGGCCATGGACGCGCTGCCGGCCTCAACGGCGGATGCGATGGCGCAGGCGGCCTCGCCGCAGGCGATCGCGGAATATCGCCGCAAGTTGAAAGAGTATCAGGCCGCGCGCGCGGCATTCGAGCAGGAAGCCGAACCCTACTGGACTGCGATTGCCGAAAAACGGCGCGGCCGCAACGCCAAGCGGCGCGAGCGCCAGGCCATCACGCTCGATGATTATGTGCTGACGCAGCCGCCGCTTTACGACGGGCCGAAGCGGCCGGTGGATCCGGAACCGCAAGACAGGCCCGAGCGCAAGCCGCTTCCGGTGGTCGCCGATTTCCTGCAAGCCGCCGCGGCGCACTTCCAGTTTACGCCGCAGCGGCCGGCCAGCGAGGTCGAGTTCAAGCGCGCCTATGGCCGCGTCGCATTGGCTTCCGGGCTGACCCGCGAGCAGATCGTGCGGGTCTATTCGTTCGAGACCGGCGGCAACGGCAATCACGACATGCAATCCGGATTGAGTTCCTCGCGCCCGGGCTCGCGCGCGATCTCGACGGCGGTTGGCTACAACCAGTTGCTCACCACCAACACCGTCTCGCTGCTCGCCGAACAGGGACATGACATCGTCAAGGCGTTGACGGAAAAGGCCTCCGGCTTGTCAGGACCGGCGCGCAAGGCGATGGATCACAAACTGGCGGTGTTGAAGCGGATGGTGGCGTTCGCGCGCTCGGTGCCGGTGCAATGGTCGGAGCACGAAAAGCTCGCCAACACGCCGCAGGGCTGGGGGGTCCACGCCATGGTGCTGGACATCGACGTCGGCCCGCTGCTGCAGACCCACAAGCTGCTGACCTCGGTGCTGTTCGCGCGCGCCAAGGGCTATACCAGACCGCTCAGCGCCGCCGAACTCGAGATGATGAACCTGACCGGCGACAGCACCGGTCTCGACATGGTGACGATGCCGCAGGCGATGCGCGAGCAGGTGCCGACCTCGAATTTCTTCCAGCGCGGTGGTTACGAGCGCAACCCGGTCGCGATCCGCCACAACACGGTGGCAAAACTGCTTGCGATCACCGACGAGCGGATGGACGTCAACAGCAGCAAGCCAGGTGCGAAGGAACTGGCGGCGGCGTTTTAGTAAAGCTTGCGATGTCGTCGTCCCGGCGAACGCCGGGACCCATACGCCGAGTCCCATCGTTCGGGCAGGGCGTTAGATACCTTCCTTGAATTACTGGCGCCGCGGAGTATGGGTCCCGGCGTTCGCCGGGACGACATAGGTGGGCTGAGCCCTCAATTCGCGCCGAACTTGAACTTGCCGTCGTCTTCGAGGTAGGGGCCGGTCCGCATGTAAAGCTGGCCGTTCTCGCCGACGAAGAACAGCGTGCCCTTCGGCACTTTCTTGGCGCCCTTCAGCAGCGTGCCGGCATTGCTGGTGCCCAACTTGTACGCAAGCGTCTTGCCGTCCTTGCCGTAGGCATAGCCCATGTCGGACTTCAGCTCCCAAGGCGTCGGTGCGGCGGCCTGTGCGAATGCTGACGACGTCAGCACGCCGAGCGCGGCCGCGATCAAAAAGGTTTTGGTTGAAATTCTCGTCATCGTCATCCCTCCCAGCGGCCAAATTGGCTTCCGTCCCATCTCATTGAACAAATCACGAACGTCATTATTCCGTCAATGGTACCTTTGCCGCATCACGCCTTCTCTGCGACTTTGTGATTTCCCGCCTTCGACTTCGCGACTATGTTCCGGTTTCCGGTTACACACGCGCTATTGCCAGAAACGTTTATAGGGATGATTCGGATGAACCTCGTCGTGAAGATCGGTTTTGGTGTTGCGCTGTCGTTCATGACGCTGGCCTCCGCGGTCCAGGCCGACGAATTCAAGCTCAGCAACAACCAGCGGATTGCCTGCAGCCGCGGCCTGAGCCCCGGCAAGCTCAACACCGCGACCTGCAGATCGTACGCGTATGTCTTCAACATCAAGACCTCGGAATATTTCCGCTGCCAGGTCACGCTGGCGCTGACGCGCGACAACAAGGAAGTCATCAACGTGCAGGCCGATGGCAACTGCGCCAAGAAGCCCCGCATCTTCGAGACCGATTCGAACTATTCGTTCGACGCCACCGAAACCGAACCGCCGAACACCAACTCGTTCTTCGGACCCGGCGGCTATGCGGTGTGGGCCAGCGACAACAATGCGCGCAAGGTGCGCGGCTGCATCATCATCTCGTCCGGCCTCGGCTCCGACATCTCGAAATGTCTCGACATGAAGTTCGATTGATGGGCGGCGGGCGTGACAGCCGCCCCCTCCGCGCCGGGCTCGCCACCACCGCCCTGGCCGTTTCCTGAACGGCTTCCGTTTGAGGGGCGCGCGGTGTCCCTCGAACCGCTTCGCGTCGGACACGCGGACGAACTCTGGCACGCCGCGCAGGGCGCCGACGCGTCCTTTGCCTATTTGCGTTACGGGCCGTTCGCGCAGCAGTGCGACTTGCTGGCGCTGGTCACCGAATTGGCCGGGCGGGCGGATCAGCCGTTCTGGGTGGTGCGGCCCAACAGCAGCGGCGTGGCTCAAGGCTGGCTATCGCTGTGCGATATCTACCCGGCCGAGGGGGCGATCGAAATCGGGGCGATCTGGTTTTCGCCGCGGCTGCAGCGAACCCGGGCCGCGACCGAAGCGATCTTTCTCCTGATGCAATATGCGATGGAGGAATTGCAGTACCAGCGGCTGGTCTGGCGCTGCAACGCGGCAAACCAGGCGTCGCTGAACGCGGCGGCGCGCTACGGTTTTACGCCGGAGGGGACATGGCGTGGCTCGGCCCTCAGCAAGGGGCGTCGCTGCGACGTGGCGTGGCACTCGATCATCGCCGCCGAATGGCCGTCGCGCCGCGCCGCCATCGCCGCGTGGCTCGCGGACGGGAATTTCGATGAACATGGCCGCGCGCGCATGCGGCTGGTTCATCCGTGAGCCAGTTCTTGATGAAGTTCGGCTGAGTCGGGCCGAACGATCCCTCACGGCTTTTGCCCGGAGGGGGATGGCAGCACGGGGGGCGAGCGGGCAAATTTCTTGACCCCGAGCGGCTTGCTGAACAGATAGCCCTGGACCAGATCGAAGCCCATGTCATGCGCGGCGAGAAAATCGGTGCGGGTTTCGACCCCCTGGGCGATGGCGCGCGCACCATGGTCCTGCGCCAGCTCGACGATGTGGCGGCATACCGTCTGCTTCAAGCGGTCATCCGCGCAGCCGGTGACAAACTGATGATCGACTTTCAGCTCGACGAATGGAAAGTTCCGGAGCCCCAAGAGCGCCGGCCATTCCGGGCCGACATTGTCGACGGCAATCGCGATATTATGCAGGCGCACCTGTCTGGCGACGTCGATCACGAGATCCAGATTGTCCATCACCTCGGCGCTGTCGATCTCGATGATCAAACCGCCGAATGCGGGATGGTCGGGCATTCCGAGACACAGGTCGCGCACCGTCTCGCGGCCCCTTAAAAACGAAACCGGCAGGTTGATCGAGAGATCAACCGGACCTTGCTGCTCCAGAAGGTAATGCCAATCCTCGATCGCGCGGCCGATCACGAACTCGGACAGCGCGCGATAATGCGGATCCTTGTCGTCCGGAATGAAATACGCCGGTGGAACGACCCCCCAGGCGGGATGTCGCATCCGCACCAGCGCCTCCGCGCCGCTCGGAACCAGGGTGCGCGCATTGATCTTTTGCTGATACCACAATTCGAGCCACCCGGCCTTCAGCGCCTCGGCCACGTCCACCGCCGGGCTCGGCGCCGGTTCGGTGGGCAGCAGTGAAGCGACGCTGGCCCGCAACGTTCCGGCGCTGAAGGGCGTCGGCAGCGAGGGCAGCATCGCGATATCGTATTCCTCGGCAATTTGCCGAACCGCCTTTACCATAATCGAGTCCGGTGGACCGATGATGAGCACCTTGCCGCCGAAATTCTTCCGGACGAGAACTTCGAGAATTTCGCCGACCTCGGTCCCGTTGACGGACACGCCGAGCACGACGAGGTCAGGCTGTTGTGCGTCAAGCACTCCCGACAATTCGCTTGCACAAGCGCATGCGCTGGTGATGAAGCCGAGCTCCTCGAGCGCGTCAGAGAGGAACAGCCGCAGGTGTTTCTTGGCGTCGGCCACGCAGGCGCGGGGCATCACCCTTCGCAGTCCGAAGCCACCGGTGCGCGCATGCGCGTTAGCATTGATCAGATTCATTCCGTCCCCCTGCACAGATATCGACGCTAGTCGTACATCCGCGCAGCGGCGCTAATCATGGAGTTTTAGGGACGCGGTGATGAATGCGCGGGTAAGGTTAAAGCCGCCAATGAAATTAGAATTGTAACGAAAGCGGCAAGTCATCTGGCTGTAACATGGCAACTCGGAAGCCCGATGGAGACCCATCCGTTTGTCGTTGCCGTCGTGGCGTGCGCTATGAACGGATGCGTGCATTTGTGCGCTGTTTCATTGCTGGACGCGCGTTAACGCCTGTGGTCGCTTGTCGGCGCGACCACAGTTTATGTTCGCGCCGAACACAAGAATCGCTTCGACGTGCGGCGTCAGATGAACGCGATAGTCACTCCGGCTTGATGCCGGCGAACTTGGCCACCTTGCCCCACTTCTCGGTTTCCGCCAGCACGTAAGCTTGCATGTCCGCGGGCGACCCGCCGGCCGGCTCGGCGCCGAGCTTGCGCAGCCGCGCGATGCCGTCGTCGGTCTTGAGAAACTTGTCGACGCTGGCGTTGAGCCTGTCGATGATCTCCTTCGACGTCTTGGCCGGCGCACCGATGGTGAACCAGGATGCCGCCTCGTAACCGGGTACGCCGGCTTCCGCGATCGTCGGCAGATCCGGCAGGCCCGGCCAGCGCCTGGCAGAGGAGACCGCCAGTGGGCGGATCGAGTTGGATTCGGCGAACGGCTGCGAGGCCGGCAAATTGTCGATCGTCAGTTGCACGCGGCCGGCGATCAGGTCGGTCAGCGCCGGTGCGCTGCCCTTGTACGGCACATGGGTCATCTCGACGCCGGTCATCGACTTGAACAATTCGGTCGAGACATGCGCGGTGCTGCCGAGCCCCGGCGTGCCGTAGAACAACTCGCCCGGCTTCGATTTGGCATAGGCGATCAGCTCCGCGACCGATTTCACCGGCAGCGAATTGGTGACCGAACAAAGATTGGGTACCCGCGCGATGATGATGACCGGAGCGATATCCCTGGCCTGGTCGTAGTTCATGTTCTTGAACACGAACTGGTTGATGGCGTGTGTGCCTGGCGTTCCCACCACGAAGGTGTAACCGTCGGGCTCGGCCTTCGCGACGAATTCAGCCGCGATGTTGCCGCCGGCGCCGGTCTTGTTTTCGACGATGAATTGCTGGCCGAATTCCTCCGAGACTTTTGCCGCGACCACGCGCGCCAGGATGTCGGTGGTGCCGCCGGCCGCGAACGGCACGACCAGTTTGACCGGCCGTGTCGGCCATTGATCGGCGCCCGCCCGGCGCGGCAACAGCGATATAGCGCCAAAGGCAGCCGCGCCGGTCAGCACAGCGCGGCGGTTGAGGCGGTGCGGATGAATGATCTTCGAAGTCATGTCGGTCCCTCCAAAATTTCGGCGGACCGTATTTGTTAATCGGCGCGACCACCACCCCCGTCGGCGTCATGCCTCGGGGTCTCCGGCATCATGGCGCAAAACCCGATCAGGGCGACGTCAGCGACCGCAGCGAGAAGCAGCAAGCTCAAAGAAATGACCGCGGCCCTTGGCAGGCCGCGGTCAAATGCAATCAAGCAATTGCAGGCTGCCGGCTTAGCCGCCGATGCCTTTTTCCTTGAAATACTTCAGCGCACCGGGATGGAACGGGATCGGCGAGCGGTCCTGCACCTGGTTGTCGAGCGAGAAGCTCTCGG
Organism: Bradyrhizobium sp. AUGA SZCCT0176; assembly: GCF_018130145.1. Classification (GTDB taxonomy): domain Bacteria; phylum Pseudomonadota; class Alphaproteobacteria; order Rhizobiales; family Xanthobacteraceae; genus Bradyrhizobium. The sequence goes on from NZ_JAFCMB010000017.1 coordinate 99,688, forward strand.
CTTCCTTGTGCACGGCAACGATGTCGGCCTTCTTCTCCACCAGCGTCTTGACGATCGTGTAGGCATCGTCGTTGCTCATCTTGTCGCCGGTCACGATCAGGTTCCAGACCTCGGTAATGGAATTGTCCTTGTCGTAGCCGGGATAGGAGCCCGCCTTGATCTTGCTCGACGTGTAGAGCTTGCCGTATTTGGCGTTCATCTTCTCGGCGAGATCGCCGTGGTCGACCAGCTTCATCTTCAAGCCTGGCGTTGCCGCGAGATCGGTCACCGCCGCGGTCGGGATGCCGCCGACCCAGAAGAACGCGTCGATCTTGCGGTCCTTGATGGCGTTGACGGATTCGGCAACGCCGAGCCGCTCGCGCTTCATGTCCTTGTCCTTGTCGAGACCGGCGGCTTCGATGACGCGGAACGCCATCACTTCGGTCGCGCCGCCCGGAGAACCCGTCGAGACGCGCTTGCCCTTGAGATCGGCCATGGTCGTGATGCCGGTACCTTCGACGGTCACCACATGCATGCGGTTCGGATAGACCACGAGCAGCGCCTGCAGCGGCAGCTTGCCGCTCTTGAACTTGTCCTGGCCCTGCAGCGCGTCGAGCGCGGCATCGGCCATGGTGAAGCCCATCTCGCTCTGCCCGGTGCCGATCAGCTTGAGATTGTCGATCGAGCCGCCGGTGACTTCGGCCGTGGCCTGCACGTTGGGAAGGGTCTTTGACAGCACGTTGGCGACGGCGCCGCCAAGCGGATAGTAGACGCCGCCGGTTCCGCCGGTGCCGATCGACATCGTTTTCTGCTGGGCGTGGACGATGCCGGCGAAGGCGAGTCCGGCCGCAACAGTCACAGCCAGGACGGCCACGGTCTTTTTCATTATTTTCATCTCAATTACTCCCTTGACCTTATTCTTGGACTTAAGTTGTAAGCGCCGGTCGTTTCGGCGCCCGCGTTCTCGACTGCCACAGCAACACGCCGAAGCCGATGATCAGCCCGGGCACGTAAGTGTAGCTGATATCGCGGCCGATCATCCATTCGACGATCGCCTCGATCAAACTCGGAAATACCAGCAGCAATCCGGATAGCAGAAGCAGGCCTCCCTCGACCCGCGTATTTTGTCGCAGCGCCCAGTTCTGGGCAACTGAGGCCAGCGCCAGCAGTCCCAGAGTGGTCTTGATCGTGATTTCGAGGATGTCGAGCCATGATCCGCCCTTGGGGATCGAGAGCAGCAATCCGACGCCCTGCGGATCGAGCACGAACACGAACGGCACCAGGAACGCAGGCAAGGTGTATTTCCAGGACTGCAGCGTGGTCTTGTAGGGATCGCCGCCGGTGATGGCGGCGGCCGCAAACGGCGACAGAGCGGTCGGCGGCGACACCTCCGACAGCACGGCGTAATAGAAGATGAACATGTGCGCGGCGTAATCGGGCACGCCGAGTTTGATCAGTGCCGGTGCGGCGATCACGGCGCAGATGATGTAGGAGGCGGTCACCGGCACCGCGAGCCCGATGATCCACACGATCAGCGAAGTGTAGATCGCCGTCAGCAGCAGGCTGCCGCCGGCATAGCTGATCACGATCGCCGAGAATTTGAGACCGAGACCGGTCAGCGTGACGATGCCGACCACGATGCCGGCGCAGGCGCAGGTGGTCGCTGCGTTCAGCGCGCCGGTAGAGCCTTCCGCCAGCGCCTTGACCAGTTTGCTCGGCACCAGCGCGGTTTCCTTGCGCAGGAAGCTCAGCGCGAAGGTCACGACGATGGCGTAGAACACCGACAGCGACGGCGAATAGCCGATCACCATGAATACGACCACGGCGAGCAGCGAGATGAAATGAAAGCCGTAACGCCGGGTCATCTGCCCGAGCGACATCTCCGGCGTGAAGTTGACGTCCTTGGCGCCGAACTTCTTCGCGTCCAGTTCGACCATGAACAGCAGCGACATGTAATAGAGACAGGTCGGAATCGTCGCCATCCAGATCACGTCGAGATAGCTGATCTTGAGAAACTCGGCGATCAGGAACGCCGCGGCGCCGAGCACCGGCGGCGACAGGATGGCGCCGAGGCCGCCGGCCGCCAGCAAACCGCCGGCGGCGTTTTTCTCAAAGCCGGCCTTGGCCAGCATCGGGGAGGCCACGGTGCCGATCATCACGGTGGTGGCGACGCCCGATCCGGAGGGGCCGCCGAGCAGGAACGAGGACAGCACGACGGTTCTGCCGGCGCTGTTCGCCTTGCCGCCCATCAGCGCCAGCGAGAAATCGATGAAGAACTTGCCGGCACCGGATTGCGCCAGGAACGCGCCATAGATCGTGAACAGGATGATCAGGGTCGCCGACACGTCGACCGCGACACCGAAAATACCTTCCAGGGTGATGAAGAGATGACCGACCAGCCGGGGCAGATCGTAGCCGCGATGGGTCCATGGCGCCGGCAGATGCGGTCCAAGCATCGCATAGGCGATAAACAATACGGCCACGACGGGCATGATCAGCCCGGTGGTGCGCCGCGTCGCCTCCAGCACGAGCACGATGAAGACGACGCCGACGATGACGTCCCAGCGGTCGGGCGAGGTGGCGCGGTCGGTAAAGTCCTCGCCGCCCCAGAGCGCATAGACGATGGTCGCGACCGCAAAGATGCCCGGCACCACGTCCCACCAGCGCACCCGGTTGCGAAACCGCGTCGCCAGCGGAAACAGCAGGAAGCTCAGCACCAGCGTGAAGGCGACGTGGGTGTAGCGGAGCTCCTGGGTCGGAACGATCGCGTAGGCCGCATAGAGGTGGAACAGACTCATCACCACCGCAATGGTGGTCGAGATCCGCCCCGCCCATCCCATCAGGCGGTTGGCCGCGCCTTCCTCGGCCTCGATGAACAATTCAGCCTTATGCAACGCTTCGTCGGACACGGCGATGACGTCGTCATTGGGCAAAGAATTGCCTGGTGGTTGACCCTGTGCGGCCATGCTTCCCCCGGAGCGCATTGATATCTCCCGGCTGGATCGCCGGGGCCTTTAACGGCGGCGCATTCATGCCGGTTTGGGGAGGCGTTGCAAGGGCATAAATCGAGAGATTTTGGGATGGTTACATCCATGCGAGGGTTGCATCGGCCGCCACGCGCTGGATGGGTTGACCGCGGGCACATGCCCGTTCAACTTCCCGTCCAAATCAAGGGGAGAGAAGTCGATGGAACGGCTCAAGGGCAAGACGGCGATGGTGGTCGGCGCGGGTTCGATCGGGCCCGGCTGGGGCAACGGCAAGGCGACCGCGGTGACTTTTGCTCGCGAGGGTGCGCAGGTGTTCTGCGTCGATCGCAACGCGGCGGCGGCCGAAGAGACCGTGAAGATCATCACGGGCGAGGGCGGCAAGGCGGCGGCCTTCACCGCCGACGTCTCGCGCGCCGCCGAAGTCGAGGCGATGGTGGCGGCGTGCCTGAAGACCTATGGCCGTATCGATGTGCTCGACAACAATGTCGGCATTGCCGAGATGGGCAGCGTGGTCGAGACGACGGAGTCCGAATGGGACCGCGTGTTCGCGGTCAATCTCAAGAGCGCCTTCCTCGCCATGAAGCACGTTATTCCGGTGATGCAGAAGCAGGGCGGCGGCTCGATCATCAATATTTCGTCGATCGCCTCGATCCGTCACGTCGGCATTTCCTACGTCTCCTATGGGGCGTCGAAGGCGGCGATGAACCAGATGACGCGCACCACGGCGGTGCAGTTCGCAGCCGATCATGTCCGGGTGAACTGCATTCTGCCGGGCTTGATGAAAACGCCGATGGTCGAGCACTCCGCAGGGCTTGCGGCGAGTTATGCCAAGGGCGATGTCGAGGCGATGTGGCGGGCTAGGGATTCGCAAGTGCCGATGGGGCACATGGGCGACGCCTGGGATGTCGCCAATGCGGCGCTGTTTTTGGCTTCCGACGAATCCCGCTACGTCACCGGGCTCGAACTCGTGGTCGATGGCGGGATGACGGCGAGGTCGGCATAAGCCAAGCGCGGGTTCGGGCTCCCGCTACTGCGCCATCGCCAATATGCCGCCGGCAAAGGAGTGCCACATCGGCGTCATGCTGATCGGCCAGTTCAGCAGCTTCACGGCGATCAGCGCGGCGCCGCCATAGATATAGACCGGATGCGGGCGGCCGCGCGTGCGCCAGTCGTGCACGACGGCAACAACGAGCAGCAGATAGGCGACGAAGGCCGGCGGGATGGTGACCGGCACCGGCGGCGGGCCGAGCGGCCCGGGAGGCGCCAGGAAGGTGAGAAACCAGCGCGCCACGGCTGCATCCAGCAGCGAAATGCCGGCCAGCAGCATCAGCCGCTTGTGGGTTTCGCCCCGGCGGATGTTCGCAATGGCCAGCGCGAACACCACCGCAAAGAAAACAATGCCGCTGAGCGGGACGATCGCAAACGCGATGCCTTCACTGGTCAGCCCCGCCGCCGCCGATCGCTTCATCGCGTTGACCGCAACCAGGAAGCCGAAAATCGTCATCGCGGTCGCCAGCGACACGCCGATCATTCCGATTGCGCGGTGCCGGGTGACATTTCCCGATGCGGCGAGCCAGGTCTGGAACGCAAAGTAGAGCGACCAGGCAAAAAACAGCAGGCCGTGAAAATGGACGACGGGCGAGGCTGACAGCGATCGCGACATCATCGGGAGCCAATAGGTCGGGGCAAAGCCGAGAAACGCGACGGCCGTGCAGGCCAGCGCCATGTAGAAGTAAAAATAGCCGGTTTGGGAATACGCGATCGCGCGCGGCGGAGTCGTGTCGGTCAGGATGGTCATGGATTTGAGTCGACCGGAAAGGGGAAAGGTTCAACGAAAATTCTTCAATGGATAGACACACTTGCACGCGAAAAGCGCGGCTTCCCGGACGTCATGCTTCAGCCAAAATCGAAATTCGCGTTGGCCGCTGTCGGAAGCGCACCTCGCTTGCTAGGATTGTCCGTCGTCGAGAGCGTTTTTCCGGGTCTGTTGATGCGAGGTTGTCCTATCATCCGCAATATTGTCGTCGCTTCCCTGCTGTGGACGGCGTTCGTGCAAGCCGCCTTTGCAACCGGCGCCGAGCCAGCCAGGGATCCGCAAGTCGATCCCGCGCCTTGCATTGCGGCGGCGGCGGCCAATGACGACGACAAGACCATCAGCATTTGCGGCGCGTTGATCGGCAACGAAAAGACCGCGAGGTCCGACCGCATCAAGGCATTGATCGCGCGTGGCGGCGCCAACGATCGCAAGGATCTGATCGACCGCGCCATTGCCGATTATGACGGCGTGCTGCGGCTCGATCCGGCGCTGGCCGATATCTTCAACGCGCGCGGCGAACTCTGGCGCAAGAAGGGTGACCGGCCGAGGGCATTGCAGGACTTCGGCGTGGCGATCAAGCTCAACCCGGAGCATCCCACCGCGCGCGGCAATTACAAATCGCTGGCGCAGGAACTCGAGCGTCTCGGCGCGCTGATGGCGGTCTACAACAGGCCGAGCTTCAACTGCGCCACCACGAAGCAGCCGGTGGAAAAGGCGATCTGCGCCAGTCCGGACCTTGCCAAGTTTGACCGCGAGATCAGTGCCGTGAATACCAAGGTGGTCCGCGATGCGAGTGCCGACAGCCCGCGCGCCCGTGCCCTGCAGCGTGAGCAGGATGATTTCGTCGCCCGCCGCAGCGCCGCCTTCGGCCAGCCGGGTTACGATTTGCGGAGGGCCATGAAGGAACGGCTCGACCAATTGCTGGCGATCGAGTCGCGCTGAATGGTGGTCGGGCTTTAGCCGATCGCCAAGTTGTTCCGGCTTGATCTCGCGCCGCTTCCCGTGACAATGCGTGGCAAATATGATTGCCGCCCCGTCGTCATGGCCGGGCTTGTCCCGGCCATCCACGTCTTGCTTATCCAACTGGCAGCAAAGACGTGGATGCCCGGGACAAGCCCGGGCATGACGAGTGGGTGGGCCACGGGAGAAACGCCATGAACATCCACGGAAAGAGCCGGTACCACGAAATCCACGCCCGCTCGCTGAGGGATCCCGAAGGCTTTTGGGCCGAGGCTGCGCGCGAGATCGACTGGATCGAGGCCCCAAAGAAAATCTTCGATCCCACGATGGGACCCTACGGCCGCTGGTTCACGGATGGTGTCGTCAACACCTGCTACAACGCGCTCGACCGCCATGTCGCAGGCGGACGCGCCGATCAGGTGGCGCTGATCCACGACTCGCCGCTGACCAATACCGTTTCCAGATTCACCTATGCGCAGATGCTGAAAGAGGTGCAGACGCTCGCGGCCGTCATGCAGGATTTCGGCGTCGCCAAGGGCGATCGCGTCATTCTCTATATGCCGATGGTGGCGGAGGCGGTGTTCGCGATGCTGGCCTGCGCGCGGATCGGCGCTGTTCATTCGGTGGTGTTCGGCGGTTTTGCGGCGAAAGAGCTCGCGAGCCGGATCGAGGACGCGAAGCCAAAACTGATCTTCTCGGCGAGCTGCGGTATCGAGCCCGGCCGCATCGTGCAATACAAGCCGCTGCTCGACGAGGCGATCCGGCTGTCGAGCGTCAAGCCGGAAACCTGCGTGATCCTGCAGCGGCCGCAACAGGCCTGCGAACTTAACGAGGGCCGCGACCACGACTGGGCGCAATTACGCAGCGCCGCGCTCGATGCCGGCAAGGCCGCGCCATGCGTGCCGGTCAAGGCGATCGATCCGCTGTACATCCTCTACACTTCAGGCACCACGGGGATTCCAAAGGGCGTCGTGCGCGACAATGGCGGGCATCTGGTCGCGCTGAAATGGTCGATGTTCAACCTCTACGGCGTCAAGCCCGGCGAGGTCTGGTGGTGCGGCTCCGACATCGGCTGGGTGGTCGGCCACAGCTACATCATCTACGGGCCGCTGATCCATGGCGCGACCTCGATTATGTACGAGGGCAAGCCGGTCGGCACGCCGGACGCCGGCGCGTTCTGGCGCGTGATCTCCGAGCACCAGGCGGTTGCTTTCTTCACCGCGCCGACCGCGTTCCGCGCCATCAAGAAGGAAGACCCTGATGGCACCTTCATCCGGAAATACGACCTGTCGAAATTTCGCACGCTGTTTCTCGCCGGCGAACGCGCCGATCCGCCGACGGTGGAATGGGCGGAGCAGCAGCTGAAGGTGCCTGTCATCGATCACTGGTGGCAGACCGAGACCGGCTGGTGCATCGCCGGCAATCCGGTGGGGCTCGGCATGCTTCCTGTGAAGCATGGTTCGCCGACGGTACCGATGCCGGGCTATCAGGTCGATGTGGTCGACGAGGCGGCAAGACCGGTGCCCGCGGGCACCATGGGCTCGATCGTCATCAAACTGCCGATGCCGCCGGCCTGCCTGCCGACGCTGTGGGAGCAGGAGGCGCGTTTCAAGGAAGCCTATCTCACCGAATTCCCCGGCTATTACAAAACCTCCGACGCCGGCTACAAGGATGAAGACGGCTATGTGTTCGTGATGGGCCGCACCGACGACATCATCAACGTCGCCGGCCACCGGCTTTCCACCGGCGGCATGGAGGAAATCCTGGCCTCGCATCCCGACGTCGCCGAGTGTGCGGTGCTCGGCATCAAGGATGCGATCAAGGGCGAGGTGCCCTGCGGTTTCCTGGTGCTGAAGGCCGGCGTTTCGAAGGGCCCGGCGGAGGTCGAGAAAGAAGTCGTGGCGCTGGTGCGCGACAAGCTCGGCCCGGTCGCCGCCTTCAAGCTCGCGATCACGGTCGGCCGCCTGCCCAAAACCCGCTCCGGAAAGATTCTGCGCGGCACCATCAAGAAAATCGCCGACGGCGATGCCTGGACCATGCCGGCGACCATCGAGGATCCCAAGGTGCTCGACGAAATCGGCGACGCGCTGAAGGGCAGGGTGTAGCTGCTAGCACCGTCATTCCGGGATGGTGCGTTAGCACCAGACCTCAGGTGCGCAATTGCGCACCGGGGAATCTCGAGATTCCGGGTTCGATGCTGCGCATCGCCCCGGAATGACGGGTTTCATTCCAGCAAAATGCCTTGATTTCGATGGATTGCCGGGTCAAGCCCGGCAATGACGAAACCGGACCCATGGATCAGTCATGCGACATAACCCCGCTCGACTTCTCATCGCCCTGCTACTCACCGCCCCGCTGCTCGCCGGCTGCCTGGAGAAGGGCCAGCCGACCATGGCCGATACCAGCGCCGACGACGATGCGTTCTGCCGCGCCAACAATGTTGCGCCGGGGTCGAACGACTACGTCATCTGCCGCAAGAACCGCGACGTGCAACGCGGCAATGCCAACGCCCGCACCGACCGTGCCCAGCGAAACCTCGCCGAGCAAATGCTGAACAATCCGACCAGGCCGTGATCAGGAGGTCATCATGAACGAAGACGTTTTCAACACCAGCCTGCGCGGCTTTCTCAAGAAGGTCGGCATCACCTCGCAGCGCGAAATCGAAAAAGCGGTCCGCGACGCCGTCGCCAGCGGCCGCCTCAAGGGCAACGAAAAACTGCCGGCCAAAATGGTTCTGACCATTGGCGGCATCAGCCTCACGCACGAGATTAACGACGAGATCGAATTGGGCTGAGCGAACGCCTTCCTTCCCCTCTCCCCTTGTGGGAGAGGGTGGCTGCGATGCGGAGCATCGCAGACGGGTGAGGAGTTGTCTCCGCGGATAGAAACCCCTCATCCGGCGCGCTTCGCGCGCCACCTTCTCCCACAAGGGGAGAAGGAAGAAAGAAGCACTTCAGCCTTTTTGGAAAGACGTAATTCATGGACATCAAGGTCAGGGATTCCAACGGCGCGCTGCTCGCCGAGGGCGACACCGTCACGCTGATCAAGGACCTGAAGCTGAAGGGCTCGTCCACCGTGCTGAAGCGCGGCACCGTGATCAAGAACATCCGCCTCACCGACAACGAAGACGAGATCGAAGGCCGCACCGACAAGGTCAAGGGGCTGGTGCTGCGCACGGAGTTCTTGAAGAAGGCGTGAGGGGAGTTTGCCGCAGCGAGGCACGCAGCCAACTACCGCTCATTCTTCGAATCGATGTTATAAGAAACCCATGGAACCGATTGCCATCAAACTGCTGGGCTTTGCCGCCGCAACGTGCACGACGCTCGCTTATGTCCCGCAATTCGTAAAAGTCTGGCGAACCCGCTCGACGGAGGACATTTCGCTCGGAATGTTTCTCGTCATGGTGGTCGGCATCCTGCTGTGGCTGGTGTACGGCCTGCTTTCCGGAGATGGGCCGTTGATCGTCGCCAATGCCATCACGATCGTGCTGGCCGGCGGAGTTTTGTTCATGAAACTGAAATACGGTTGAGCACCTAGGCATTGAAATACAAAAGCCTGCCAATACAAAAACGCGGCAGGTTGCCCCGCCGCGTTTGAAATCCCGTAACCGGAATACGGGAAACCTATTCCTCTTCGTCGTCCTGCTTCTTGCCGCCGATCCCCTTCAACTTCGCAAACACCGCATCCACGTTGAGGTCGTCGCGCTGCTTTTCGGTCGGCTCGAATTCCGGCTCCTTCTTGGTGGTCTCGGAGGCCGGCAGCAGGGTGGCGCCGCCGTAGGCCGCGGGGACCGGCTTTTCCTTGGCGGCGCGCTGCACCTCGAAATCGAGCTCGATCTGCGAGCACAGGCCCAATGTCACCGGGTCCATCGGGGTCAGGGTCGAGGCGTTCCAATGGGTGCGGTCGCGGACTGAGGCAATGGTGGTCTTGGTGGTGCCGACCAGGCGCATGATCTGGGCGTCCTTCAGCTCGGGATGGTTGCGCACCAGCCAAAGGATCGCGCTCGGCCGCTCATGGCGGCGCGACACCGGGGTGTAGCGCGGGCCCTTTTTCTTGGCCGCCGGGGGCAGGGTAACCTTGCTCTCGCCGAGCTTGAGGCGGTAATTCGGGTCCTTTTCGCCCCTTTCGATCTCGTCGCGGCTCAATTGGCCGGTCGAAATCGGGTCCATGCCCTTGATGCCCTGCGCCGCGTCGCCGTCGGCGATGGCGCGGACCTCCAGGGGGTGCATTTTGGTGAAATCGGCCACCTGGTCGAAGGTCAGCGCGGTATTATCAACCAGCCACACGGCAGTCGCCTTTGGCATCAGCGGTGCATTGCTCATGGCAAATCTCCTTTGTGCCTCGCCCACCTCTTTTGGAGGCGAAGTCTGCGGTCATCGGGGATGACGGGAATTCCGGGCCTATATACCCCTTGAGGGCCTATTGGCGCAATGGCCTGCTAAAGTGCCTTGACAGCGCCCAAAAGCAGCCCCAAGTCCTTATACGAATTGGCCGTTCCCCGCCCACTGGCGAGGGGTGATTCGGTCCCTGAGATAGCCCCCATGTCTTCCTTGTCAGCGTCAGCCAAACCCGACCTGAAAATCGTGCTTTGTTCCCCCCGCGGCTTCTGTGCCGGCGTGGTACGGGCAATCGACACCGTCGAGCGGGCGCTCGCGATCTATGGCGCCCCCGTCTATGTCCGCCACGAGATCGTGCATAACCGCTATGTCGTGGACAGCCTGAGGACCAAGGGCGCGATCTTTGTCGAGGAACTGGCCGAAATTCCCGACAATACCAACGCACCGGTGGTGTTCTCCGCCCACGGCGTGCCGAAGTCGGTTCCGGCGGACGCCCGCGCGCGCAATTTTTTCTCGCTGGATGCCACCTGCCCGCTGGTCACCAAGGTGCATCGCGAGGCCGCGATCCATTTCAAGCGCGGCCGTGAAATCCTGCTGATCGGGCATTCCCATCATCCGGAAGTGGTCGGCACGCTCGGCCAGTTGCCGCCGGGCGCGGTGACGCTGATCGAGACCAACGAAGACGCCAAGACGTTCACGCCGAAGAACCCGGACAACCTTGCCTTCGTGACCCAGACGACGCTGTCGATCGACGACACCGCCGAGATCGTCGCGATGCTGAAGGAGCGTTTCCCGAACATCTCCGGCCCGCACAAGGAAGACATCTGCTACGCCACCACCAACCGCCAGCTTGCGGTGAAGAAGGTGGCGCCGGTGGTTGACGCCCTGATCGTGGTCGGTGCGCCGAACTCGTCGAACTCGCAGCGCCTGCGCGAAGTCGCCGAGCGCGAGGGCTGCCCGGTCTCGGTGCTGGCGCAGCGCGCCAGCGATCTCGACTGGTCGCGGTTCGAAGGCATCAAGAGCCTCGGCATCACGGCGGGCGCCTCCGCGCCGGAAGTGATCGTCGAGGAGATCATGGGCGCGTTCGCCGAGCGCTATACGCTGCATGTGGAGACGGTCTCGGCCGCGGAAGAAAACGAATTCTTCCCGCTGCCGCGTTCGCTGCGGCCCGACGCAGCTTAGGGCGCGTCTGCCATGGCGGTTTACACGGACGTTGCCGCCGAAGACCTCGCGGAGTTCATCAAGAGTTACGATATCGGCGAATTGCTCTCCTACAAGGGCATCGCCGAAGGCGTCGAGAATTCCAACTTCCTGATGCACACCAGCAAGGGCGCCTACATCCTCACGCTGTATGAAAAGCGCGTGGCGGTGGACGATCTGCCTTACTTCCTGTCGCTGATGGCGCATCTGGCCGAGCGCGGCGTGCATTGCCCGCAGCCGGCGAAAAACCGCCAGGGCGAAGTCTACAGCCATCTCGTCGGGCGGCCAGCTGCGATCATCAATTTCCTCGAAGGCATGTGGCCGCGGCGGCCCAACGCCGCGCATTGCAGCGGCGTCGGCGGGGCGCTCGCCAAAATGCATCTGGCGGGCGGCGACTTTCCGATGTTCCGGAAAAATCCGCTGTCGGTCGAGGGATGGCGGCCGCTGTTCGACCTGTCGGCGCCGCGTGCCGACAGCGTGCAGCCGGGCTTGGGCGATTTCATCGCCCGCGAACTCGATCACCTCGAGGCGAACTGGCCAAAGGATCTGCCGCTCGGCGTCATCCATGGCGATCTCTTCAACGACAACGTCTTCTTCCTCGGCGACAAGCTGTCCGGGCTGATCGACTTCCCGTTTTCCTGCAACGATATCCTGGCCTACGACGTCGCGATCTGCCTCAACGCGTGGTGCTTCGAGCCGGATCATTCCTTCAACGTCACCAAGGCGCGGGCGCTGCTCGGCGCCTATGGCCGCGAACGGAAATTGTCCGATGCCGAGCAGGATGCGCTGCCGCTATTGGCGCGCGGCTCCGCGCTGCGCTTTTTGCTGACGCGTCTGGTCGATTTCCTCGACGTGCCGCCAGGCGCGCTGGTGAAGCCGAAAGACCCGCTCGAATATGTCCGCAAGCTGCGCTTCCACCAGAGCGTCCAGTCCGCGCGCGATTACGGCCTGATGCAGGCGGGATGCGCCGCGTGAGCGATTCCAAGCCGCATGTCACGGTATTCACCGACGGCGCCTGCTCGGGCAATCCCGGCCCCGGCGGCTGGGGTGCGATCCTGAAATTCGGCGACACCGAAAAGGAATTGAAGGGCGGCGAAGCGCACACCACCAACAACCGCATGGAATTGATGGCGGCGATCTCGGCGCTGGAAGCGCTGAAGAAAGCCTGCGTCGTCGACCTCACCACCGACAGCCAATATGTGCGCAAGGGGATCACGGAGTGGATCCACGGCTGGAAGCGCAACGGCTGGCGCACGTCCGACAAGAAGCCGGTCAAGAATGTCGACCTGTGGCAGCGCCTCGACGCGGCGCTGAAGGCGCATGAGGTGCGCTGGCACTGGATCAAGGGCCACGCCGGTCACGACGAGAACGAACGCGCCGATCAGCTGGCCCGCGACGGCGTCGCGATGGCACGGTTGAAGGCGTAGGCTGACGCGCCACGCGATGCCGCGATAACCACAGCTGTCATCACCCGCGAAAGCGGGTGATCCAGTATTCCAGAGACGATTGAGATAAAGCCGAGAGGCCGCGGCGTACTGGGTCGCCCGGTCAAAGCCGGGCGATGACAGTTGTATGTGTGGCTACACCATCAACCCGTCATTGCGAGCAAAGCGAAGGCAATCCATAGAGCGGTAAAGCAAGTATGGATTGCTTCGTCGCTTTGCTTCCTTGCGCAAACGCTTTGCGTTTGTCGCAGGCAATGACGAATAACTTACAGCTGCCCCAACAGCGTATCGCCGCCGGAAACCTCGACCTTGCCGGGCGCCGGCTCGAGGTTGAGCTTCTTGACCACGCCGTCTTCTACCAGCATCGAATATCGCTTGGAGCGGATGCCGAGGCCGTTGCCGGACGCGTCGAGCTCCATGCCGATCGCCTTGGTGAAGTCGGCATTGCCGTCGGCGAGGAATGTGGCTTCGTCGCGCTGGTCGGTGTCGCGCTTCCAGGCGTTCATCACGAAGGCGTCGTTGACGGAGACGATCGCGATGGTGTTCACGCCCTTGTCCTTGATGGCGTAGGCGTTGAGGAAGATGCTCGGCAGATGCATCTTGTGGCAGGTGCCGGTATAGGCGCCGGGCACCGCGAACAGCGCGACCTTCTTGCCCTTGAAAATATCGTCGGTGGTTTTGACCTGCGGCCCTTCCGCCGTCATCACGCGAAACTTGGCTTCCGGCAGCTTGTCGCCAACTTGGATCGTCATCGTCAATTCTCCCTCAATGAGCGGATGTGTCTTATAGCGTTTTCGAGCGAAGTGGGTACCGGTTCGCGTGAAGAAAACGCGTCAAAACAAGACTAACCTTTGCGGATGACCGGCACAATATTCGGTGTCCCGGAAACGGCAATGCCGCCGTGCCTTCACTGTTCTGTCATCAGCCGGTAAAGCCGCCGGCGTCGAGGAATGCCTGTTCTTCAGGCGTCGTTTCGCGCCCCAGGATGCGGTTACGGTGCGGAAAGCGCCCAAACCGGCGGATGATGTCGGCGTGATGCTCGGCGTATTCCCTGTTTTCGGTATTGGCCGTGCCGCTGAACAATTCGATGCAGCGCAGCTGGTCGGGCAAATGTTCCGAATGCATGAACGGCAGATAGAGGAATTCGAGCAACGCCGGGTCGATGCGCTTGTCGGTGCCCCGGTCGATGGCGCGGGCGGCGACGTCGCGCGCCAGCCTGTCGCTCGCATAGGTCAGTGCGTCACCACGAAACATGTTGCGGGGAAACTGGTCGAGCACGATGGTGAGCGCCAGCGCGCCGTCATCGCTGGCTTCCCAGGCCGACAACTCGCCTGCGGCCGCCTTCCGCCACAGCTCGAGATACCGCTGACGCACTTCGGCGTCGAACGCGTCGTCGCGCTTGTACCAGCGGTCGTGGCCGGCTTCGCGCCAGAATCCGAGGATGTCAGCCGGCACAGGCTCGCGAGCGTCAGACATGATCGGACGCTCGCGCTAGAGCGTTTTCAAGCGAAGTGGGTACCGGTTCGCGTGAAGAAAACGCGTCAAAATAAAAAGATAGCATTGGCCTTCAGGCCGCGGCCTTCTTTTCGTCGCGCAGTTCGCGGCGCAGGATCTTGCCGACATTGGTCTTGGGCAGGTCGGTTCTGAACTCGATCTGCTTTGGGACCTTGTAGGCGGTCAGCTGCGTGCCGCAGAACTTGATGACGTCCTCGGCCGTCAGGTTCGGGTCCTTCTTGACGATGAAGGCCTTGACCGCTTCGCCTGACTTGGAGTCCTGGACGCCGATCACGGCGCATTCCAGCACACCCGGATGGCTGGCGATCACTTCCTCGATCTCGTTCGGATAGACGTTGAAGCCGGAGACCAGGATCATGTCCTTCTTGCGGTCGACGATCTTGGTGTAGCCGTCCGGCGTCATCACGCCGATGTCGCCGGTGCGGAAGAAGCCGTCCGCCGTCATGACGTTCGCGGTCTCTTCCGGTCGGTTCCAGTAGCCGGCCATCACCTGCGGACCCTTGGCGCAGATCTCGCCGGCTTCGCCGAGCGGCACTTCATTGCCGTCGTCGTCGCGGATCGAGAGGTAGGTCGAGGGCACGGGAATGCCGATCGAACCGGAGAACTTGTCGGTGTCGGCCGGGTTGCAGGTCAGCGTCGGCGAGGTTTCCGACAGGCCGTAGCCTTCCGACAGCGCGCAGCCAGTGACCTTGAGCCATTTCTCGGCCACGGCCTTTTGCGTCGCCATGCCGCCGCCGAACGAGGTCTTCAGCTTGGAGAAATCGACCTTCTCGAAACCGGGCGAGTTCAGCAGGCCGTTATACAGCGTGTTGACCGCCGGGAAGCTGTTGACCTGGTATTTCATCAGCTCCTTGATGAAGCCCTGCATGTCGCGCGGGTTCGGGATCAACAGATTGACGCCGCCGGCCCGCACCCCGAGCAGGAAGCACGCCGTCAGCGCGAAGATGTGATAGAGCGGCAGCGCGCAGACGATGAACAGTTCGTCGACATGCGGCGGCTTCTTCAGCGCCGGCTGCAGCCAAGCGTCGTTCTGCAGCACGTTGGCGAGGATGTTGCGGTGGAGCAGCGTCGCGCCCTTGGAAACGCCTGTGGTGCCGCCGGTATATTGCAGGAAGGCGACGTCATCGCGGCTGAGCTGCGGCTTGTTGAGCTTCATGCCGCGGCCGGCGGCCAGCGCGTCGTTGAACGAAACCGCGCCCGGGATCGACCAAGCCGGCACCATCTTCTTCACCTTGCGGACCACCAGATTGACGATCACGCCCTTGAAGCCGAGCAGGTCGCCCATGCTGCCGACGATCACATGCTTGACCGCGGTCCTGGCGATCACCTGCTGCACCGTGGTGGCGAAATTCTCCAGCACCACGATCGCCTCGGCGCCGGAATCCTTGAGCTGATGTTCGAGCTCGCGCGGGGTGTAGAGCGGGTTGACGTTCACCACCGCATAGCCGGCGCGCAGTACGGCGGCGGTCGAGACCGGATACTGCAGCACGTTCGGCATCATCAGCGCGACGCGGGCGCCCTTTTGCAGGCCCTTGCTCTGCAGATAGGCGCCAAGGGCAGCCGACATCTGGTCGAGGTCGCGGTAGCTGATCGACTTGTCCATGCAGATGAACGCCTTGCGGTCGGCGAACTTCTTGAAGCTCTCTTCCAGCAACTCGACGAGCGACGAGTACTGATTGACGTCGATATCGGCGGGCACGCCGGCCGGATATTGCTTGAGCCAGATCCGCTCCATGGTATTTCCCCTCTGGTTAGTTCCCGATTTCTCGAATTCTTGGGCCGGGATGCCTTGTTTTGGGCAGTATTGAGAATGCCGCCGCCGATGGCAAGCGGCTGCGCGCTATCGACGCATTGGGAATCGACAAGTCCACGTCCGGAACGGGCGAAAACCGTCTGATTGCGGGGCCTTGCGGGCCCGTTAACCAGCCGGTTTGGATTCGCTCTTAGGTTTTGCGGCGGCCTTGGGCTTGGCGGGCTTCGCGGCCGGCTTATCGCCCGAAGCGGCAGGCTTCTCGGCCGGCCTGGCGGCGGGCTTGGCAGCTGCGGCAGGCTTTACAGCTGCCACAGGCTTGGCGGCGGCAGCAGGCTTTGCGGCGGCGGTGTCCGGTTTGACATTCGCGTGCCGGGCCGCGGCCGGCTTGGGCGCGGGTTTTGCGTCGGATTTGGCGGCGGTCTTGGCATCAGTCTTGGGCTTATCCGCGTCCGGCTTCTTCGCAGCGACCGCGACCTTCGATTTCTTGCCGCGCCGCGTGGTCTGCTTTTGATCATCCGCGGCCACTGCGGCAATCAGCTCCGGACCGGTCTTCTTCGGGCCGGTATAGACCACCATGGGCTCGCCAGCCGTGTACGCCGTCGCGAGCAATTCCGATGGCTTTGCCGTCGGCGCCTGCAGTCCGGCGGAAAAGAACGCCAGCGCCGGGCTTTCACCACTGGCGGCGGCCAGCGTCGTGTCCGCATCCTCGTCGGTGGCGGGTCGTTTGCGCCTGCCGTTGCACATCTCCTCGCGCAGGTTCGGCGGCGTGGCGTCGATCGGCACCAGATTGTCGACGGTGCCGAGCGAGGGTCGCAACCATCCCAGCCCGTTGCTGGCAAAGCCGCGCTCCAAGAGCTGGGCGGCGCGCACCGCGCGCGCCTGGCCGGAGGTCGAGCCGAGCACGACCGCGATCAGCCGCTTGCCGTCGCGTGTCGCCGAGGCCACCAGATTGTATCCGGACGCGCAGATGAAGCCGGTCTTGAAGCCGTCGGCGCCGGCATAGCGGCCGATCAGCTTGTTGAAATTGTTGGTGGTGCGGCGGCCGAAACGGATCGCCGGGATGTGCATGAAATATTCGTATTCGGGCAGATCGCGAATCACGGCACGCGCCAAAATCGCAAGATCGCGCGCCGAGGTGATCTGGCCATCGGCGGGCAGGCCGTTCGGATTGACGTAGCTCGTCTGCGTCATGCCGAGCCGCTGCGCGGTCGCGTTCATCATCCCCGAGAAGCCGTCGACGGAGCCGCCGACGCCTTCGGCGAGCACCACGGCCATGTCGTTGGCCGACTTCACCATCACCATCGCCAGCGCGTTTTCGACGGTGACTTGCGTGCCCGGCTTGAAGCCCATCTTCGACGGCGACTGCGATGCCGCCACCGGCGAAACCGTCAGCACGCTGTCTAGGCGCAGGCGTCCTTCCTTGACGGCTTTGAGCGTGACGTAAGCCGTCATGATCTTGGTCACCGAGGCCGGATACCAGGGCATCGTCGCATTTTCGGCCTGCAACACCTTGCCGGTTTCGGCTTCGACCACCAGCAACGCCTCGGCGTGCGCGGCGCGGGGCGTTGCCACCGCAAGCGCGGCGACGAGCAGGATCAGGTTCAACAATGGATGGCGAAGCAGCGGGCGAAGAAAATGCACTTTTGCGTTCCGGTCCTTTGAGACCCGCCTTCGAAAAAGGAGGTCCTGAAATCTGACGTTCGGGTTTCAAGCGTGCGATCTTGAAACCAAATTTGCGCCGTCGCTCACGGCGGCTGCAAACCTATACCGGCTTGTTGATCGAGAACAGAGGCCGGGCAATTAAATCGTGGACGAAAAGGCGCAATTTCGCCGATAATTCAATGCGGGATGGCGGCGCAGGGGCGGGCTATTGTGTCTCAATGCTGGCCCGCGCGTCGGCCTGCACCATGAACTGCGCCCGCGCGAGTTCCGCAAAGCGGCCGCCTTTGGCCACCAGTTCATCGAAAGTTCCACTTTCGATCACGTGGCCGTTGTCGAACACCAGGATGCGCGTCGCGTTGCGGATGGTCGAAAGCCGGTGCGCGATCACGAAGGTCGTGCGGCCCTTCATCACTTCGTCGAGAGCGGCGTTGACTTTTGCCTCGGTGACCGCGTCGAGCGCGCTGGTGGCCTCGTCGAGGATCAGGATCGGCGGGTCCTTCAACAGCGCGCGCGCGATCGACAGCCGTTGCCGTTCGCCGCCGGACAGCATGCGGCCGCGCTCGCCGGCATGGGTCTCGAATTTCTTGTCGCTGCGTTCGATAAATTCGAGCGCCTGCGCCCGCGACGCCGCGATGCGCATTTCCTCTTCGGTGGCGTCCGGTTTGCCGACGCGCAGATTGTCGGCGAGCGAGCGGTTGAACAGCAGGGCCTCCTGGAACACCACGCCGATATTCCGCCGCAGCGCGGTCAGCTTCAGGCCGCGGATATCCATGCCGTCAATTTTGATGATGCCGGACTGCGGATCGAACGCGCGATGCAACAGCGCGATCGCGGTCGATTTGCCGGCGCCGGTCGGGCCGACCAGCGCGATGGTCTGGCCGGGCAAAGCGGTGAAGGAAAGATCCTCGATCGCGGGCCGCTTGCCGTCATAGGAGAACGAGACGTCGTTGAATTCGATCAGGCCGGAGAGCCGCCCGGTGTCCATTGCGCCGGGCCGGTCGCGCACCGCGGGCACGGCGTCCAGCACGTCGAAGAATTCCTGCAAGCGCGGCGCTTCCATGAACACGCTGTTGATGAAGCTCACCACCTGTTCGAGCTTCTGGATCAGCATGGTCGCGAAGCTCACGAACATCACGATCTCGCCGACGGTCGTCAGCCCCTGCTCGTGCAGCACGATGCCGATGGTGAAGATCGCGAGCACGGTGATGGTGGTGGAGGCGCGGGTGATCACGGTGACCAGCGCCCACCAGCCGAGCACCGGCATCTGCACCGCGAGCAGCTTGTCGGCGACATAGCGCAGGCCCTGCACCTCGGCATCGATGCGCACGAAGCTCTGCACCAGCGCGACGTTGCCGAGCGCGTCGGAAGCGCGCGCGGAGAGGTCCGAGTAATGCTCCTCGACCTCGCTCTGCATGCCATAGGTCTTGCGCACCACCAGCGTGGTCAGCACCGTGAACACCACGCACAGCAGGAACAACAGGATCGCCAGCCGCCAGTTGATGTAGAGCGACAACGGCAGCAGCACCACCAGCGACATGATCGCGGCAAAATGCTCGCGGAAGAATCCGAGCCAGAGCCGCCACAGCGAGTCGGTACCGTTCAGCATCACCTTCATCAACCGCCCGGAATGGGTGCCGGTGTGGAAGGTCAGTGGCAGCTGCATGATGTGTTCGAAATAGTCGGTCAGCACCGCCTGGCGCTGGCGGTGCGCCAGCTTGTCGGCGTGCAGCGCCACCGCGGCGCTGCAGTTGATGGTGAACAGTCCGAACGCCACCCAGGCCGCCAGCAGCGGCCAGGCTCCTGACGACGACAGCGGACCCGGCGCCGGCTTGCCGGAGAGCACGTCGATGATCTTGCCGAACAGCACGGGCTCGGCGAATTGCGCGCCGGCCAGCAGCAGATTGGCGCCGGCCAGAATCCAGCCCAGCCGCGCCTCTTTGCCGAGCAGCTCGAGCACGCGGGTGTAAAGGCGAATCATGGACATGCCGCAAGCACTGGAGGGGGCAACGGGGCGATCGGTCGAGCCGCATTCTAATCAGGGATCGCCGCCGAGAACCAGCGTCCGCGCGACTTTTACTCAATTGATCAGCCGGCCGTTGACGGGGGGCAGGAACTGGTCGTCGAAAATGTCCGCTGCTACCGGCCGCTTCTGGAATTTGAAGCCTTCCGCGAGCTGATCGATCGACCGCTCGAACCTCGCACTATCGATGCCGCCGATGCCGTTGCGCCTGACCTCGCCGGTCAGGATATTGTCGCGCAGGATGGCGCTCAGCCGTTCGAGCTCCAGATCGCGCGAGCCGCCGTCCATGCGGTTGACGATCTCGGTCACTGCGGCCGCGGGGTCCTTGACGGCCAGGTGCGTGCCGCCGATCACCGCCCGCACAAATCCCTTCACGGCTTCCGGCTTGGCCGCCGCCAGCGCCGGGTTGACGACAATGGCGAAACCATAGGCGTCGCAGCCATAGTCGGCGAATTTCAATACCGCCAGATCGTCGGCCGGCACGCCACGGTCTTTCAGGTTGATCGCCGACAGATAGGAAAATCCGGTGACGGCATCGATCTGGCCCGCCGACAGCATCGGCTCGCGCACCGCGGCGCTGATATTGCTTTGTTTGACGCTCGCGATCTTGATGCCGTTCTGCTTCGCCACCGCCGGCCATAGGCGGATCGAAAGATCGCCCTCGGCGACGCCGAGATTCTTGCCTTCGATGTCCGACAGCGCCCGGACGCCGCGGCTCTTGCGGGCGATGATGGCGTAGGGTGCCTTGTTGAACAGCACGAACACCGCCTTGACCGGCGGGACGCCCTGCTTGTCCTTGTCGCGAAAGCGCACCAGCGCGTTGATGTCGACCAGCGCGAAATCGCTGGTGCCCGCTGCGACGCGCGCGATCGCATCCGGCGATCCGCTGGCGATGTTGATGGTGACGGCGAGCCCCTCGGCGGTGAACAGGCCGCCGGTGGCCGCCATCACGAACGGCGCGTCCGTCGCATCGATCGGCCGGTCGAGCGAGAACTGGATCGCGAGCGGCGGCCGTGGTTCGTCCGCGGCAAGGCTCGGCCCCGCACCAAAGCAGGCCACTCCGCAAAGGCCTGCAAGCGAGGCCAGCATCGAGCGAAGGGCGTTGGTTCGGCGTGCACGCATAGAGCTTACGTCACTGGGAGATGGGACACGTTGCCGCGTGGGCCAAGATTGTTGGATCGCAGGTCTGTTTCAGGACAAGAACACCGGCATTACAAGCCTTAAACGCAGGCATTCTGTCGCATCCAACGTGAACGGGCGATGACTGCCACGATTTGGCCAGAGATCGTTCAGCTTGCATTTGGTTTGGGGAACCTAATATCCGCTCGGTGGTTAGCAATTCGAGGCCTGTCAGGCCAAGCTCCCACGGAGGATATTGAGATGTTTGCACGATCAGGAGTGTTTTCATCGATCGGCCGCGCCGGCGCGGTGGCGACGGTTGTCGCGGTAGCCCTGACGGCCTACCAGCCGTCGGCAGCTTTCGCCGGCTCCGCGCCCGCCAAGGGCGTAACGGCCACGACCGGCACCAGCGACGCGACCGACTTCAGCTCGCGCGGCAGGAGATATTATGGCGGCGGCGGCGCTGCGGCGGCTGCGGCCTTCGCCGGCATCGTCGGCACCGGTATCGCGATTGCGGCCACCCAGAACCGCCGAGCTTATTACGGTGACAGCTATGGTTACTACGACGGCGGCCCGGCCTATTACGCTGCTCCCCCGGCCTATTACGGCGGCGGCCCGTACTACGGCGGTGGCTATTACGGCGGCGGTAACCAGTACTATGGCGGCTACAAGAATCCCAACGCCTGGTAATTCCAACGCCTTGTAATTGCGCGCGTTGCTAAGGCCGCTGTTAAACACGAATCCACCGGCCGCATCCGGCCGGTGGATTTTTTTGGTTGTCAAGCCGGCCGTTAACACGCTGGCCACGGCTTTCGATTAGGTTTGAGGGATGAGTGATTCGCTCGAACGGCTCTATCAGGCGGTGCTCGCGGCCAGGGATCTCGATCCCGCAATTTCGCGAACGGCGCGGCTGTTTCAGCGCGGCCCGGCCAAGATGGCCAAGAAGCTGGCCGAGGAAGCCATCGAAGTCGTGATCGACGCCGTCAACGGCGATACCGATGCGGTGGTCCGCGAGAGTGCTGATCTTCTCTACAACCTGACCGTTCTGTGGGCGGCCGCCGGCGTCAAGCCCGAGGATGTCTGGCGCGAGATGGCGCGGCGCGAGCTGATGCTCGGCATCGCCGAGAAGCTGCCGAAATCGACGGTCAAGGCGCCCAAAGCGATTCCTGACAAGGAGGCCTCCGCCAAGGCGTTACCCAAAGCGGTGACACCACCTGCGGTTCGGCGGCGAATTGTCGCGCTGGAAGGCCGCAGCCTGCGAAAGCGGCACTAAATCTTCCAAAATTCAGTCGTTTGCCGGCATGGACAAATCCGCTCCATGATGGTTCATGCGGCCATGCTTAAACGATCTTACGACTGGTTCATCGGCGCCGCCGACAAGCCCTACGCGCTCTGGATTTTGGCGGCGGTATCGTTCGCTGAAAGCTCCTTCTTCCCGATCCCTCCCGACGTCATGCTGCTGCCGATGTCGCTGGCGCGGCCGAAGCGGGCATGGTGGTTCGCGACCGTGTGCACGATCGCCTCGGTGGCCGGCGGCGTGGTCGGATATGCGATCGGCGCGTTGCTCTACGACTCGGTCGGGCAGTGGCTGATCAACGTCTATGGTCTCAGCGGCAAGGTCGAGGCGTTCCGGCAGTCCTATGCCGAATGGGGCGCGCTGATCATTATCGGCAAGGGGCTGACCCCGATCCCCTACAAGCTTGTCACGATCACGTCAGGGTTCGCCGGCTACAATATCTGGCTGTTCATCCTGTGCTCGATCATCGCGCGGGGCGGCCGGTTCTTCGTGGTCGCGATCCTGCTCAACCGTTACGGCGACCTCATTCGCAGCGAGCTGGAAAAGCGCCTCGGCCTCTGGGTTGCGATCGGCGCCGCGGTGCTGGTGCTCGGGTTCGTCATTGCGGTCAAATTGGTCTGACCTGCGCGCGGGGCGCTGTGCCGGCCCAAAGGCTTCAGAACACGCCCGCTTCGGGCTACGCTCGCTCCATGCCTGATCGAATCGGCCATCTTTTCAAGTCATTCGGGACGGCGTTCGCGGTCGCTTGCCTCGCGCTGTCGATGCTGGCGCTCGCCTCGGACGCCGGCTGGTCGCAAGGCGCGCCCCAGCCCTCGCTCGGCGTGCAGTCACCGGCCCAGCAGCCGGTGCCGCAAGGACCGGCGCCGCAGCAGATCGAACCGCCGCCGCAGCCGGAAAATCCCGGCCTGATCAACGAAATCGGCAAGCTGCTCGAGAAATCCAAATCGATCCTGCCGAGCCTGAAGAGCCCGGGCGAGACCGACCCCAACACCCGCGCCAAGGATACTGAAAAGGATGCTGCAAAGGATACCGGCGACAGCCGGTCGAACCTGGCGCTTCCGTCGATCATGGTCACAGGACGCGCGGCCTGCCTGGTGTCGGCCAATGGCGCGCCGGACTGCAAGGCGGGGGCCGACAAGCTGTGCCAGACCAAGGGTTACAGGGAAGGCAAGAGCCTCGACACCGACGCGGCGGAGAAATGCTCGCCGAAAGTGTTCATCCCGGGCCGCAAGCGCGAACCGGGCGACTGCAAGACCGAAAATTACGTGACGCGCGCGATATGCCAATAGCGTATGATGCGGACCCGCAGGGCCGCGTCAGCGCAAAGCGGGCGCCGGTTTTCCCTCGGGACAAACTCGGGAGCGTTTGCCCGGAGATCATGCGCAAAAAAATAGCGCCAAAACGCAATACTTGACACTGGAAAGATTGCCTTGTTGGTATGACGTCTGGCATCTCTTGAGACACCTCTCGGGTCATGCCCATGCCAGTTCCGGAACACGCATAAGGATTGCTTCGAATGTCCATGCCTGCCTTGTTCAAGGGCCGTCTGTCGATCCCCGTCATCGCTGCGCCGCTGTTCATCATTTCCGTGCCTGATCTCGTGATCGCGCAGTGCAAGGCGGGTGTGGTCGGATCGTTTCCGGCGCTGAACGCGCGGCCGCCGGCGCTGCTCGACGAATGGCTGGCGCGGATCAAGGAAGAACTCGCGGCGCACGACAAGGCGCACCCGGAAGCGCCCTCGGCGCCGTTCGCGGTGAATCAGATCGTGCACAAGTCGAACAACCGGCTCGATCAGGATCTGGCGCTTTGCGAAAAGCACAAGGTGCCGATGATGATCACCTCGCTCGGTGCGCGCGAAGAGCTCAACCAGGCCGCGCATGGCTGGGGCTGCATCGTGTTCCACGACGTCATCAACCAGAAATTCGCGCACAAGGCGGTTGAGAAGGGCGCCGATGGCCTGGTCCTGGTGTCGGCGGGCGCCGGCGGCCATGCCGGCGAAATCTCGCCATTGGCCTTCGTGGCCGAGACCAGGCAATGGTTCGACGGTCCGATCGCGTTGTCGGGCGCGATTGCCAACGGCCGGGCCATTCGCGCGGCACGCATACTGGGTGCCGACTTCGCCTATATCGGCTCGGCCTTCATCGCCACGGCGGAGGCCAATGCGGTGGAAGGCTACAAGCAGATGATCACGGCCTCAGGCGCGGAAGACATCGTCTATTCCAACCTGTTCACCGGCGTGCACGGCAACTATCTGAAGCCGTCGATCGTCGCCGCCGGCATGGATCCCGACAATCTGCCGACCTCGGATCCGTCCAAGATGAGTTTCGGCACGGATGCTTCGGGTGAGCGCGCCAAGCCGAAGGCCTGGAAGGAAATCTGGGGCAGTGGCCAAGGCGTCGGCAGCGTGGAAAAAATTCTGCCAGCGGCCGAACTGATCGCAAGGTTCAAGAAGGAATACGCCGAAGCAATCGATCCGCCGCTGTGATTTTTTCTTCCTTCTCCCCTTGTGGGAGAAGGTGCCTTCGCGAGAGCGAAGGCGGATGAGGGCTCTATCCGCGGAGAGAACCCCTCACCCGTCCGCGATGCTGCGCATCGCGTCCACCCTCTCCCACAAGGGGAGAGGGAAGAAGGCGACGCGCTATCGCCGACGCGCGACCATCACACGTTCAGATTCATCCACACCGCCTTCGGCTCGGTAAAATTCTCGATCGCGGCCGAGCCGTGTTCCCGGCCGAAACCGGAATCGCGCACGCCGCCCCATGGCAAGCGCACGTCGGTATAGCCATAGGTGTTGATCCAGACCGTTCCGGCCTTTGCATTCTTCGCGAAACGCTGCACCCGCCCGATGTCGCGGCTCCACACCCCGGCCGCGAGGCTGTAGGCGGTGCCGTTGGCGATCCGCAGCGCATCGGCTTCATCTCTGAACTTGATGACGCTGACCACCGGGCCGAAAATTTCCTCCTGCGAGATGCGCATCTCGTGTTCGACATTGGCGAACACGGCGGGGCTGATGAAATAGCCGCTGGTGCCGACGCGTGTCCCGCCGGTGGTCAGCAGCGCGCCTTCCTGCTGGCCGATATCGACATAATCGAGGATGCTCTTCATCTGCTTTTCGGAAATCACCGGACCCAGCGCCGTGGCGCGATCACCGGGATCGCCGATGCGGATCGACTGGGCGCGTTGCGTCAGCCGTTCGACCACTTCATCGTAGACTTTCTCATGGACCAGCACGCGGGAGCCTGCCGAGCACACCTGCCCGGCGTTGAAGAAGATTCCTGAAGCCGCCGCCTTGCTGGCGGCCTCGATATCGGCGTCGTCGAAGATCACGTTGGCGGACTTGCCGCCGAGTTCGAGCGATACCCGTTTGAAGTTGCCGGCCGCACCGCGCAGGATGCCGCGGCCGACGCCTGGCGAGCCCGTGAACGTGACCTTGTCGACATCAGGATGATTGACCAAGGCGTCGCCGACGACACGGCCGGGGCCGGTCACGATGTTGAGCACGCCCGGCGGCAGGCCGGCTTCCAGCGCCAGTTCGCCGATCCGCAGCGCCGACAGCGAGGTCAGTTCGGCGGGCTTCATCACGATGGTGCAGCCGCAGGCGAGCGCGGGCGCCAGTTTCCACATCCCGATCATCAGCGGAAAATTCCAGGGAACGATCGCAGCGACCACGCCGACCGGCTCGCGCACCGTGTAGGTCAGCGCATCGTCCCGCGTCGAGACCACCTCGCCGTGGATCTTGTCGGCCCAGCCCGCGTAGTAGGTCAGCGTGTCGAT
The DNA here is from genome assembly GCF_018130145.1 of Bradyrhizobium sp. AUGA SZCCT0176. Lineage (GTDB taxonomy): Bacteria > Pseudomonadota > Alphaproteobacteria > Rhizobiales > Xanthobacteraceae > Bradyrhizobium. The sequence continues at coordinate 125,552 of NZ_JAFCMB010000017.1, forward strand.
GGCGGCCGGAAGGTCCTGCCGCAGCACGCCTGAGATCGGCTTGCCGGCATCCAGGCTTTCGAGTGCTGCGATTTCGTCCGAATGCTTCTTCATCAGTTCTGCAAGACGGAGCAGGATCTGCCCGCGCTCGGAGGCGCGCATGCTGCGCCAGGGGCCTTCGAAGGCCCGGCGGGCCGCGGCGACGGCGCGATCGACGTCGGCCTCGTTGCCTTCGGCCACGGTGGCAATGACCTGTTCGGTGGCTGGATTGAGCGTCTTGAAGGTGCGCCCGGAGATCGAAGGCACGTGCTGGCCGTCGATCAGCAGCAACCGGGGCCTGGCGGCCGCGATCGCAGGCGCCGTCGCAGTGTAATCATATGCAATGGACATCATATTTCCTCCGTTTCTGTATCCCAAACTAGGAGGATATTTGGCGCAGTAAATATGATATGATCTGCCTATGGACCGCGAATATATGCAGTCGACTTCATAGGTTGAGAGCCAATGCACCACATCGAGATCGAAACCGTCTGGCGATTTCACAAGGAGGGCAGCCCGCAGACAGCCGTGGTGATGCTCGGAATTCTCAACGAGATCCGTAAAACCGGAAAACTCACCAGCGCGGCCACGCACGCCCAACTGTCCTATCGCCATGTCTGGAATCTGGTCGAGCAATGGTCGGATTTCTTTGGCGTGCCGCTGGTCGAGACCCAGCGCGGCAAGGGCACGACGCTGACCGCGTTCGGCGAAAAGCTGGTCTGGGCCGGCGAGCGGATGCAGGCGCGTCTCGGCCCCCAGCTTGAAAACCTGGCGCAGGAGCTCGCGACCGAGATCAAGCCCTTCCTGCACCAGCGTCCATCCGTGATCCGCGTCCACGCCAGCCATGGCTTTGCGGTCTCGAAGCTGCGCGAACTGCTCGACCGCGAACCCGGGATCGGCGTCGATTTGCGCTATGTCAGCAACCAGAATTCGCTGCTGTCGCTGGCGCAGGGCGCCTGCGATCTCTCCGGCGTGCATCTGCCGCGCGGCGAGTTGCGGGCGCAGGGCATCCGGGCCTGCAAGGAATGGCTCGATCCGCGCGAAGACCGCGTCATCAGTTTCGTGACGCGCGAAATGGGATTGATGGTCAAGCCGGGCAACCCGCTCAAGATTGCATCCATCAAGGATATCGTTGATAGCAAGGCGCGTTTTGTGAACCGCGACCATGATTCCGGAACGCGGCTGCTGTTCGATCAGTTGCTTATCCTGCACAGGATCGACGAAGCGAAAATCAACGGCGCCCAGCAGATGGAATTCACCCACGCGGCGGTCGCCGCCTATGTCGCCAGCGGCATGGCCGATGTGAGTTTTGGCGTCGAGGCGGCCGCACGTCAGTTCGGACTCGATTTCATCCGCTTGCTGACCGAGGATTATTTCTTCGTCTGCAAGCGCGCGTTTCTGGAGACCGAGCCGATGCGGCGCGTCATCGACATCATGAAGGGCCGCGAGTTCCAGCGCGAGGTGGCGAGCCTGCCCGGTTATGTCGCGACCAACACGGGTGTGGTCAGCAACGTCAAGGCGTTTTTGGAGAGCGTGGGTAGCGGAGCGGCGTGAGAATGGTATCGTTACGCCCATCCACGCTTGCGACGGACGGGATCGATGACGACCAAACAGGATCTGAGTGCGCGTGTCGCGCTGGTGACGGGTGGCTCGCGCGGCATCGGCGCTGCGATTGCAATGACGCTGGCCGAACTCGGTGCCACGGTCGCGGTCAATTATCGCGAGCGAGCGGATGACGCCGAAGCCGTTGTTGCCAAAATCAAGGCCGGTGGTGGCCGCGCCATCGCCGTTGCCGCCGACGTGTCGCAGGCCGCTGCCGTCGCAAGAATGGTCGAACAGGTCGCGCGCGACCTCGGTCCGATCGACATCCTCGTCAACAATGCCGGCATCGCGATCGTGCGCAGCGTCGACGAACTTTCCGAGGCCGATTTCGACCGCACCATCACGGTCAACCTGAAGTCGGTCTTCCTGTGCACCCAGGCCGTGCTTCCCATGATGCGGGCGCGCCAATGGGGCCGCATCGTCAACATCTCCTCGGGTGCCGCGCGCGGCGCCGGCGCCATCGGCCCGCACTACAACGCCTCCAAGGCCGGCATGGAGGGACTGACGCGAGGGTACGCGGCGCGGCTGGTGAAGGAGGGGATCACGGTCAACAATGTGGCGCCGTCGCTGATCGAAACCGACATGATGCGCGGCCGCACCGATCTTGCGCGCAATATTCCGCTGGGCCGAATGGGGCAACCTGAGGAAGTGGCGCAGGCCGTCGCGATGGTGCTCGGCAACGACTACATGACCGGGCAAACGATTATTCTCAACGGCGGCATGGCCTTCATTTGACGCGTGAGCGCATCCCCTTGTGAATCGTGCACGGGGGTCTGTGTCGCCGCGCTCTCGACTCTCCGACACCGAGCAGGCAGAAAGCGACATTCTCCTCTCCAGGGATCATTGATTGATGGACGCTATCTTTCGCGTGGACGGCAACAGCGTCCTCACCAGCCCCCACGCGGCGGGCCCGTGGGATCCGAGCATGCAGCACGGCTCACCACCGGCGGCGTTGGTGGTCTGGGCGGCAGAAGCATTACCGACGCCGGTACCGATGCGGATCGCGCGCGTGACAGTGGATCTGATGCGCCCGGTGCCGGTCGCACCGCTGACGATCGAGACCGAGATTCTGCGCGAAGGCCGCAAGATCCAGCTCTGCGCGGTAAAACTTCGCGCCAACGGCGTCGTCGTGGTCGCAGCCACGATCTTGAAGATCAAGCTGCAGGCCAACGAATTGCCGCCCGAGGCCGAGATCGAACAGGTCACGCTGCCGGGACCAGAACAATCGCGGGTCGAGCCCGCGGATTTTTCTTCCAGCCCGTTCGTAACCGGCATGTCGCTGCGCGCCGCGCGCGGCCGGTTCGGCGTCCCCGGTCCGGGCGCGATCTGGTATCGCGTCGATCGCCCGGTTGTCGAAGGGGCGGCGGTCTCTCAGGCAATGCGCGCGATGGTGGCCGCGGATTTCTGCAACGGCACTTCGGCGGTGCTGGATTTCCGGCAATGGACGTTTCTCAACGCCGACCTCACGGTGAATTTCGCGCGCCAGCCTGTCGGCGACTGGATGCTGCTCGACGCCGAATCCTGGATCGGCCCCGACGGCGCGGGCCTCGCGATGGCGCGGCTGGCCGATGAACGCGGCTATTTCGGCCGCGCCGTCCAGAGCCTGGTGATCGAGCGGCGTTGACGCGAGGGCGATCGGGTGGTCAGCCGATCCGGCTTGGCAAACCGATCAAATTGCCACCACTTTTGCTGATCGCAACCGCTCGCCTGTAACTTCGGGTAGCTCTCGTGTCGCTCTCCGGCCGCCACGCGGTCGCTGAATGAGTTGTCATAATTAATCAACCATTAACCAAATCAGTCCCATCCTTAATTATTCAGTAACCAGGAATGGGTGGATCCACCATGCAGGCAACAGCGGGGGCAACGCGACAATTGGTTCGCATGCGAGGCCGCTCGTATGTCGCCTTCGTGTTCACGCCGGAGATTCCGATTCTTGGCTGGCTCGAGGAGATCGATGCGACACTGGCGCGTTCGCCGGGCTTCTTCGTCGGCAAGCCTGTCGTGCTCGACCTGGCGGCGCTGGACCTCAGCCGCGCGGCCATCACCCACCTCGTCAATAATCTGGAAGAACGCAACATCCGCGTGCTGGGGATCGAGGGCGTGGATGCCGAGAAGCTCACCACCAGCATGCCGCCGCTTTTGACCGGCGGTCGTTCCTGCGTCATCACGCGAACCGAGCCTGCGGAAAAGCCCGAGGAAAAGGTCGAGGCCAAGCCGAAGCCGAATTCGCTGCTGCTCGAAAGTCCGGTCCGCTCGGGCCAGTCGATCGTCTTCACCGATGGCGATGTCACCGTGCTGGGCTCGGTCGGCTCGGGTGCGGAAATCGTCGCCGGCGGATCGATCCATGTTTACGGCACGCTGCGCGGCCGGGCGATGGCCGGCGTCAACGGCAATTCGTCGGCCAGGATTTACTGCCAGAAGATCGAGGCGGAACTGCTCGCCATCGACGGCTACTACCAGACTGCTGAAGAAATCGACGCCTCGCTGCGGAATCGCCCGGCCCAGGCCTGGCTGCAAGGCGACACCATGAAAATTACACCGCTGAATTAATCGGCTACGGAGATCAATTATGGCAAAGGTCCTGGTCGTTACATCAGGCAAGGGCGGCGTTGGAAAGACGACGTCCACGGCCGCGCTCGGTGCGGCGCTGGCCCAGGCCGGCGAGAAGGTCGTCGTCATCGACTTCGACGTCGGCCTGCGCAACCTCGATCTGGTGATGGGCGCGGAACGGCGCGTGGTGTTCGACCTCATCAACGTGGTGCAGGGCGTCGCCAAGCTTCAGCAGGCGCTGATCCGCGACAAGCGCCTGGAGAATCTGTGGTTACTGCCAGCTTCCCAGACCAGGGACAAGGACGCGCTGACCGACGAAGGCGTCGGCCGGGTCATCGCTGAGCTGCGGACCAAGTTCGACTGGATCCTGTGCGACAGTCCCGCAGGCATCGAACGCGGCGCGATGCTGGCGATGCGTTATGCGGACGAAGCCGTGATCGTCACCAACCCGGAAGTCTCCTCGGTGCGCGACTCCGACCGCATCATCGGGATGCTCGATTCGAAGACCGTCAAGGCGGAGCAGGGCGAGCGGGTGACCAAGCACATCCTGATCACAAGGTTCGATCCGGTGCGCGCGGCGCGCGGCGAGATGCTCAGCATCGATGACATCCTCGAAATTCTCGCAACCCCGCTGCTCGGCATCATCCCCGAGAGCCAGGACGTGCTTCGCGCCTCGAATGTCGGCTCTCCCGTCACCCTGAACAATGTGGCCAGTGCACCGGCTCGCGCCTATACCGACGCGGTCCGCCGCCTGATGGGCGAAACCGTCGACATGGTCGTGCCGGCCGAACGCAGGGGATTTATGAATCGATTGCTCGGACGGAGGGCGGCATGAGTATGAATCTGCTTCGCCTGTTCAGCGGCCGCAAGGCAACCGCCCCGGTGGCGCGGGAGCGGCTGCAGATTCTGCTGGCGCACGAGCGCGGCCTGCGCGGTCAACCGGACCTGCTGGCGACGCTGCGCGAGGAGATCCTCGCCGTGGTCTCTCGGCACATCCAGCTCGACCCCGACAAGGTCACGGTCAAGCTTGACCGCGGCCCGGCCGTGTCGACGCTCGAAGTCGATATCGAAGTGCCGAATAATTTCGAGAAGACCAAGGCTCACGCTGAAAGGCGAGCAGGGGCGGCTTGATACCGCGATGAGGCCGGGGCCGGGCAATGGCGCTGCGGCGGGGAGCGCCGTTCCCCGCTTGCCGTGAAGCCGGCCGTCCAACGCTGGCCATGTCACCAACGAATTTCCGGCTGCTGGCCGGAAACGGCGCGATGTGATCCGAATTTTCTCCTCCTGGTTCCATCTCCGGGGAACCCCCTGATATCGCCGGAGTTGCCCTCCGTTAGGGGGCCTCATGAACGCAGCCGGAATACCCACGGACAAGGCAAAATCGGGCGTGTGGGGCCTGGACGACATCCTGTCCGGCGGCTTTACGCGTGGCCATCTGTTTCTGCTCGAAGGTGAGCCCGGCACGGGCAAAACCACCATTGCGCTGCAATTCCTGATGGAAGGCGCGCGCGCCGGCGAAAAGTGCCTCTACGTCACGCTGTCTGAAACCGAACGTGAGCTGCGCGAGGGCGCGGCGTCCCATGGCTGGGCGCTCGACGAGCGTATCGACATCTTCGAATTGTTGCCACCGGAGAGCCTGCTCGATTCCGAACAGCAGCAGAGCCTGCTCTATTCGTCCGATCTCGAACTCGGCGAGACCACCAAGCAGATATTCGAAGCCGTGGAACGCACGCGGCCGGCCCGGGTGGTTCTGGACAGTCTTTCCGAAATCCGGCTGCTGGCGCAAAGTTCGCTGCGGTATCGGCGTCAGATCCTGGCGCTCAAGCATTATTTCGCGAAGTTCAAGACCACTGTCATGCTGCTCGACGATCTGACCGCCGATGCTGCGGACAAGACCGTTCACAGTGTGGCACACGGCGTGGTGCGGCTGGAGGAGCTGGCGCCGGCCTACGGCGCAGAGCGACGGCGGGCGCGCGTCGTCAAATATCGTGGCGTGAAGTTTCGCGGCGGCTATCATGACGCCACCATCACGACCGGCGGGATGAATATCTTTCCGCGGCTGGTGGCCTCGGAGTTTCGCAGGGCGGTTGAGCGAACCACGATGTCCAGCGGCATCGCGGAACTCGACAGGCTGCTGGGTGGCGGCGTCGAGTCAGGATCGAGCACCCTGATCCTCGGGCCCGCGGGAACCGGCAAGTCGCTGGCCGCGATTACCTTCATTGTCGCGGCGGTCGCGCGGGGTGAAAGGGCGGCGTTGTTCGTGTTCGACGAAGAACTCGGGCTGTTGTTTTCGCGCATGATCGGGCTCGGCATCAATCTCGAGGAAATGCAGCGCAGCGGCAGCCTGTTCATCGAGCAGGTCGATGCCGCGGAGCTGTCGCCCGGTGAATTCGCCCATCGCGTCCGCAAGCGGGTCGATGACGACCGGATCAAGACGGTCGTGATCGACAGCCTCAACGGCTATCAGGCCGCCATGCCCGAAGAAAATTCCCTGATCCTGCACGTGCATGAATTGCTGCAGTATCTGAACCGCCAGGGTGCTGCGACATTCATGACGGTGGCACAGCATGGACTGATCGGAGATATGAAGGCGCCGGTGGATGTCACGTACCTTGCCGATACGGTTGTGCTGCTGCGCTATTTCGAAGCGCTGGGCAGCGTGCGGCGTGCGATGTCGGTCATCAAGAAGCGTACCGGCATGCACGAATCGACGATTCGCGAATATCGCATCGGCAATCGCGGACTGACGATTGGTGAACCGCTGGACGGTTTCCATGGCGTTCTGCGTGGCGTTCCGGTTTATGTTGGCGAAGGGCAGCCCTTGCTGCAGGAACGCCGCTTGTTCGAGGAGCAGCAGCCGTGAAACCGGGCGCATCGTCTGAGCGCGCCGTCATTCTCGCACCGACCGGGCGCGATTCGTCCGTGGCCACTACGCTCATCAGGGAAGCGGGGTATTACGCCAATACCTGCAGCGATCTTGCCGGCTTGATCCATGAGATCGAAAGCGGGGCTGGCCTTGCGGTCGTCGCTGACGAGGCGATCAAGACCGCGGATCTCCGGGGATTGGTAGATTGGCTGAGCAGCCAGCCGCCGTGGTCGGATTTCCCGATCGTGCTGCTGACGCGACAGGGTGGCGGTCCCGAGCGCAATCCGGATGCGATGCGGCTCGGGCAAATCCTGGGCAATGTCACCTTCATCGAGCGCCCTTTCCATCCGACGACGCTTGTCAGCATTGTCGGTTCTGCGGTCCGGGCCAGGCGCCGCCAGTACCAGACGCGCTCGATCCTCGCCGATCTGACCGAAAGCGAAGGCCTGCTGCAGACCGCGCTGAATGCCGGTCATCTCGGGGCGCTTGAACTGCATTTGCCGGAATACAAACTCGAAGCATCGGAAACCTGCGCGCGCTTTTTCGGCCGCAAGCCGGGCGAGTCTTTCACTTTTCAGGATTTGTCGGCTGCGGTTCATCCCGACGACCGGGAGCGCCGTCTCGAAGCCATCGATCAGGCGATCAAGACCGGTGGGGATTACCGCATCGAATATCGGATTATCTGGCCCGACGGCTCGCAGCACTGGGTGGACACCCGCGCCCGCGCGGTACGGTGGCCGGACGGCAGCATCAAGTCGCTGGTCGGCGTCTGCTCCGATATCACCGCGCGCAAGGTTGCGGAAATCGAGCGCGAGGCCCTGCTCGCGCAACTCGCCGCCGAACGCACCGCGCTGGCGGAACTGACGGCGACACTGGAGCAGCGCGTCGAGCAGCGCACCGCCGATCTGATGAAGGAAGTCGCCGCGCGTGAAAAGGCGCAGGAACAGTTGCGCCAGGCGCAGAAGATGGAGACGATCGGACAGCTTACCGGCGGCGTGGCGCATGATTTCAACAATTTGCTGATGGCCGTGATGGGTAACCTTGATCTGCTGCGCAAGCGCATGCCCGACGATCCCCGGCTTCACCGCCTGGTCGATGGCGCCATGCAGGGCGCGGAACGGGGTGCGTCATTGACCCAGCGCCTTCTGGCCTTTGCGCGCCAGCAGGATTTGCGCACGGTCTCGGTCGACCTCCGTTCGCTGATTCAGGATATGACCAACCTGCTGGAACGCTCGCTCGGCCCGCGCGTCGCGGTGCGGTTGGACATCAAGGACGGCCTGCCTCCGGCGCGTATCGATCCCAACCAGCTTGAGCTTGCGATCCTCAATCTGGCGATCAACGCGCGTGACGCGATGCCCGACGGCGGTCCGATCGACATCAGGCTGGACGAGCAGAAGATCACCAGGGATGCGGTGTTGAAGCCTGGCCGTTATCTCAGGCTGTCCGTCGTCGATACCGGCACCGGCATGACATCAGAGACACTGGAGCGGGCGATCGAGCCCTTCTTTTCGTCCAAGCCGCTAGGCAAGGGCACCGGCCTTGGCCTGTCGATGGTGCACGGCCTGGCGGTGCAACTCGGTGGCGCCTTGCGGCTTGCAAGCGCGGTCGGAAAAGGCACCACCGCGACGCTGATACTCCCGATAGCTACCGCTGCACCGGAGGTCGAGGCTCCGGCGCCGGCGACGCAAGGCACCAAACGCTCGGCCGTGATCCTGTTTGTCGACGACGATCCGCTGATTGCCATGTCGACCATGGAGATGCTGGAAGACCTCGGTCACCACGTGATCGGCGCCAATTCGGGCCTGCATGCGCTCGACATTCTCAGGAGCGAGCAGCCGATCGATTTGATGATGACCGATCACGTGATGCCCGGGATGACCGGTATTGAACTCGCGGCTGCGACGCGCCAGGTGCGCCCGTCGCTGCCCATCCTGCTGGCAACAGGTTATGCCGAATTGCCCGAAGGCGCGCAGCTCGATCTGCCGCGGCTTGCAAAACCTTATCACCAGGATCAGCTGCGCGAGCGGCTCGATCAACTGCTGGCGTGAGCCGGAAAATTTACCCCACCATCCGGTCGCGGCCGGTCCAGAAGCCTGCCTTCAGCACCTTCTTGTCGACCTTGCCGACGCCGGTCATCGGCAACTCGGTGACGAATTTGATGTGCTTTGGCGCGTGCGCCGAGCCTTTTTTCGTTTTCACGAGATTGATCAACTCATCCGCATTCGGCTTCGCACCTTCGCGCGCCACCACCACCGCGGTGACGGCCTCGCCCCATTTATCGTCGGGAACGCCGACCACGGCGACCATCGCGACGTCGGCATGCTGCGACAAGACGTCCTCGACCTCGCGCGGAAAAATGTTGAAGCCGCCGGAGACGATCATGTCCTTCTTGCGGTCGAGGATGAACATATAGCCGCGCTCGTCCTTGCGAGCGATATCGCCGGTATGCAGCCAGCCGCTCTTGAGCGTTTCGGCGGTTTGCTCCGGCCGCTTCCAGTATTCGGCCATCACATGCGGCGCGCGCACGCAGATTTCGCCGGCCTCGCCGGTCGCAACCTCCTGGTCGTTGTCGTCGAGCACGTTGACCTCGCACGCCGAGATCGGGAATCCGCAGGACGTAAACATTTCCGGCGTCTTCGGATCGTGGTCGGCCTTGCGCAGCACCGACACCGGATAGCACTCGGTCTGGCCGTAGAGCTGCGAGAACACCGGCCCGATCCGCTCGATGCCCTCGACGAGGCGGCTCGGCGACATTGCGGATGCGCCATAGAGCAGCAATTCGAGCGAAGAGAGGTCGGTCCTGTCGAGCGATGGATGATCGAGCATCACGTAGATCATCGTCGGCACGAACAGCGTAAAATTGATGCGCTCGCGCTCAATGGTCTTGAACACGGCTTCGGGATCGAAACCCTTCAGCATGTGCACGGTGCCGCCGCGCATCAGCGTCGGCAGCACTTTGGTGCCGGCGACATGGCTGATCGGTGCCACCGTGAGATAGCTCGGCCGATCCGGGATTTCGAAGTCCGCCAGGATCGCGCTGGCGGCGCCGCTATTCTCGCGGTGGGTGCGCAACGCGCCCTTGGATTTGCCGGTGGTGCCGCCGGTGTAGTTCAGGGTGGAGATATCGTCGGGCCTGGCAAAGCAGCGTGCCGTAACGCTGCCGGCAGCCTCAACTGCCGTCAATAGATCGACTCCATAGCTGGCGGGCCCGAGCGTGAACACGGTTTTCAGGCTAACGGCCCTGGCCGCGAGTTCGCCGCCGCGATCGCGAAAGGTGACGCCGTCGACCACCAGCATCTGCGCTTCGGAGTCCTCGAGCTGGAACAGCTGATCGTCGAGCGAGCCCAGCGGATGCAGCCAGGTGATCGAAAGCCGCGACAATTGCGCGGCGACGCCCGCGCACCAGGCGTCGGCGCGGTTGGCGGTGAGGAAAGCGACGCGGGTACCGGGCTCGAAGTTCAGCCGCATGAACACGGCTTGAATGCGGCCGATCAGGTCGGTCGTGCCTTGATAGGTGATCGATCCGCCGGGCCAGCTGAACGCGGTCCGCTCCGGGTAACGCGCCAGCGCCCGCAGCGTCTGCTCGCAAGCGACCGGAGACGCGTACAGCGGATTGTTCATTTCAAAATTCCTCCCGCAACTTTTGTAATTGGCTCTCGATCGTGCCAATGTTGATCCTATAGCGTTTTCAAGCGAAGTGGATACCGGTTCGCGTGAAGAAAACGCGTGAAAACAATAAAGCCGCTAGCACACCAAGGCCACGGCTCAAGTTGCGATGATGCATACATCCGATCTTCTCGCGCGCTTTCAGGATCGTCTCAGCCTGCCGCTGATCGCGGCGCCGATGTTTCTCGTTTCCGGCGTCGAGCTTGTGGTCGCCGCATGCCGCAACGGCGTGATCGGCTCGTTCCCGACGGTGAATTGCCGCAGCCACGAACAGCTCGAAGAATGGCTCAGCGAGATCGAAGGCCGTTTGCAGCGTCATTCGGACGAGAGCGGCAAGCCCGCCGCGCCGATCTGCGCGAACCTGATTGTGCATCGCTCCAATGCACGGCTGGCGCAGGATCTGGCGGTGCTGCTGCGGCACAAGCCCGAGATCGTCATCACCTCGGTCGGATCGCCGGCACAGGTCGCGGCGCCGTTGCATGATGCCGGCGCGCTTGTCTTCGCCGACGTCGCCAGCATCCGCCACGCCGAACGCGCGGTCGCTGCCGGCGCTGATGGCCTCGTACTGCTGACCGCAGGCGCGGGTGGCCAGACCGGCTGGCTCAATCCGTTCGTGTTCGTGCGTGCGGTGCGCGGCTTCTTCGACGGGCCGCTGGTGCTCGCGGGCGGCATCAGCGACGGACATGCCTTGCGCGCGGCGCAGGCGCTTGGCTGCGACCTCGCCTACATGGGCACCAGGTTCATCGCCACGTGCGAGAGCATGGCGGATCCGAGATACAAGGATATGCTGGTCGCCAGCAGCGCCGACGACATTCTGCTGACCACGGCTTTCACAGGTTTGCAGACCAACATGCTGCGGCCATCCATCGAAGCTGCCGGCCTCGATCCCGACGATCTGCCGGCGCGCGGCGCCATCGATATTGGCAAGGACATCGACATCGGCGCGCGCGAAAACCGCCCAAAGCGCTGGAAAGACATCTGGAGCGCCGGCCATTCCACCTCGGGCGTGACCGAAGTGCTTGGCGTCGATGAACTGGTTGCACGGACGCTAGTCGAGTATCGCGCCGCGGCGGCGAAAATCCAGTTCACCTAGTTCGCCACAAAATACCAATTCTTGTCGTAGTGAACGAGCTGGCTCGGCGGTTTGTCGTCGAACTCGAAGAAGTCTTTGGGATCGCTGCCCGGCGGCACGTGCAGGAAGCCGGTGAAATAGTGTTTCAGGCCGCGCGAGGTCAGGAACAGCACGTAGGTGCCTTCTTTGGCCGTGTCGATGACGATGTCGTTTCCGCCGGCGGAAACCTTGGGCTCGTTTGCGCCCAGCGCGATCATGTATTTGTTGTAGGGGACGTTCGGCCTGAGCTCGCCGGCCTCGACGCGGGCCACGATCCGTTCGCGATCGGCGCGGTGCCAGTGGAAATTTCGCTGCAGCGCGACCTTCTGCAGTGGTGCGTAGACCAGCAGCGCCAGCGTCGCCGCGCACATCAGGAACGGGATCGCGAATTTTGTCCCGCCCCGTGGGATGCGAAGCAGCAGCGTCGCCGTCCAGAGGCAGCAGCCGAAGAACATCAGCGCCGTCAGCGGCAGGATGCCGAGCAGGACAAAGCCGGACGGCCACTCGGCCATCGACAATTCGAAGGTCGCGAGCAGCAGCGTGCCGATCGAAATGCCCGCGGCCGCCAGCAATTCGGCGCGGACCGACGGCCCGTTCGTGGCGGTCGTCGCTTCCTGAGTTGTTTCCGCCATGCAGGGTTGTTTCTCGTGCCGTTCCCGGATTAACGGGCCATTAACCAAATCCGCCCCAACAATAGAACCACAGGATAGCCGGCCGCACCGCCGGGCGATCCGCAAATAAGGGGGCGCAAGATGGATTTCGATCAGTTTTATGCCAAAACCCCGGCCACCATCGACGAAATCAGGTGGCGGGTGACCCGCGCGCTGGACCGGCACCCGCTCTGCCGCAACGTCGAATTCGACATCCTCAGCATGCCCCGCACCGGCAAAAGCAACTGGACCATCAGCCTGCGCTCGGTCGCCCCCGACGCGCTCTGGGAGGCCTCCGATATCGTGGCCGACATCCAGGAAGCCTACGATCTGGCCGCGGCGGCCTGATTTTTTGCCGATTCGACGCGATTCTCGCGCTTTTCCGGGGGCACTAACCCCTTGAGCGGCATGGTAAAGCCTTAATTACCGTCCAGCTTTCGGGCATCCTCGGTAGCGTTTTCGAGCGAGGTGGATACCGGTTCGCGTCAAGAAACGCGTCATAAATATAAAGACTGGAGCCGACAGGCTCTGGGATCGGCGGAATGGAGACATTGTTGACCAAAGTCATTACGATCGTTGCGTTGACCTGTTTCCTCGTGGTGGGCGCCGCCGCCACCGCAATTCTCGGCCGCGACACCCTGTTCGCCGCGCATTACGAACTGGCCTCCGCACCAACCGCGGTCCAAACTCCGGTCTCGAACAAGGAAAGCAAGAAGGACAAGCTCGCCATTGCGACGATGGCGCTGGCCGCGTTCGAACCGCCGCAGGCCGCCCCCGTACTGAGCGAGCCGCTGCGCCAGGCCTATGCCTCGACCGGGCCGGCCGATCTTGGAATTCCGAAAGTCGCGGCACCCGCCATGGCGCCTGCTGCGGCACCGCCCAAGCCCAAAGCCGCCGCCAAGCCGACCCCGCAAAAGAACTACGCGCTGCTCAGCGACATCCAGATCGCCGGGATCAAGGAGCGCCTCAAGCTTTCCGCCTCGCAGGAATCTTATTGGCCGCCGGTGGAGACCGCGTTGAAGGCTGTCGCCCGCAAGATTCACGCAAAGCGTCAGGCCGATCCCAATGCGGCGGGCGGCATTCCGATCGATCCCGAGGCTGAAGAAGTCCAGCAGCTGAAATCGGCGGCGATGCCGTTGTTGTTCCAGTTGCGCGAAGATCAGAAGAGCGAAGTGCGCTCGCTCGCCCGCATCATCGGGCTCGAAAAAGTAGCCTCCATGATCTGAGCGATTGCGGCGGCCGCAGCGCACGCCGCCGGTTCCATCGTTTCCACATTTTCCCATATCGGAACATCGGCTCCATCAGCGCGTTTTCCCGCGTGGTATCAAGGAGCCGAACCATGCGCACTTCGACGGCATATTTTGCAGGCGTGGGAACCGTGGTCGCGGCTGTTGTCGCGGGCCTTGGTGGCGGCATGTTGATTTCGAACATCGTCAGCCCGCATGCGCCCAGGATCGAAACGAGCAAGCTTGAGCTGCGGATGTCGGAGAAGCCGATCCCGGCGAAGGCTTCGTCGGAACCGGCACCGAACGTGGCGGCGGTCGCACCGAATGCAGCGCAGAACCAACCGCAGAACGAACCCGTCACGCCCACCTCGACCCAGGCGCAGCCCGCTGGAGCTGCAGCGAGCACGCCGCCCGCAGCATCACCACAGCCGACGACCGCCGCACCCGTGACGCAGGCAGCTGCGCCCGAAAAGACAAATCCTGAGTCGATCAGAACGCCCGAAGCCGCTTTTGCCAAAACGCGCGATAGCGATATCAGGGCGCGCGATGCCGACGTGAAGTCACGCGACACCGATATCAGGCGAGAGGCAAGACGCGCCACTGAGGAGAAGCGCAAGGCCGAGCGTCGTCAGAACTGGGTTGAACGACGCCGGCCGCGGCAGGATCAGGAGCTTCGCGAGGTCGAGGAGAAGGTCCGCGAAGAGACCGAGCCGCGGCAGGTCTTTGCGGCCGAGCCGGCGCGACTCGAGACGCCCCGGATCAGATTGTTCGATCTGGACTGATCGATCCACTACCCAAAGCGTTTTCGAGCGAAGTGGACACCGGTTCGCGTGAAGAAAACGCGTCAAGAGAAAGATCCAGAGCTTCTGATTCACTCAGAACCGAAGCTCCAGATCGCTTCACCTATCCGCCACGCGATTCCACCACCTTGCGGCAGGGGTCGGACAGTTTCGACTTGTTGTCGCGCAGGCAGGCGTTCATCTGCGGCGGCTTGCCGATATGCTCGGCGCAGAATTTCCCGGCATCGGAACGGCAAGCCATCTGCTCTTCGCGGCTCGGCCCGGATTGGGCTGACGCCAGCGCACTGCCGGCGAGCAGAAAAATCAGCGAGACGAGGGCGGTTGCGACAGGCGTGGATTTCTGAACTGGCTTTTTCATGGATCACCTTGGCTGGGGCGTTGACGGGTTGAACGAGCGTTCGCGGGAAAACTCGTCGAGGCCGGCTGCGCGGTCCATGCCATGTTCATGGCAGCGAAAATTCCCCTGCAAACGCCCCGCGACATCGACCCACCATCTTCATGGGATGTTGCCGCGCGCCGGTCTGGCCCAAGTACCTCTCCACGTCGGCTGCGGTGACCGGTCGGTCCATCGCAAGGCTGCACGGCAAAATAATCAGGAGAGGTTACATGTTGAGGATTTCTAGATGGCTGCGCGCCGGTCTGACCGCGACTGCGCTTTCGACCGTGGCAGCGCTTTCGCTTCATGCCGGCTCGGCCCAGGCGGCGGTGGTCTATTGCAAGACGGCCGGCGTGCCGCAGGGCTGCGTGGTGCGGCCGACGCCGGTGGCCGCGGTAGCGGTTGCCACACCCCGCGTCGGCGTCGTTGGCGTCGGCGCGCGCGGCGTCGGTGTCCGCCCCGGCACGGCGTGGAATCGTGGCGGCCCGGTCAACCGCGTGGGGCGAAGGTAACTTCACACGGGTATCGCGTTTTCGAGCGAAATGGGTACCGGTTCGCGTGAAGAAAACGCGTCAAACTTCAAGCACTACCGTCGCTATCGGGAAAGCGGTGCGGCAAGGTCAGCCGCACCTGCGTTCCGCCGGCGCCGGATGTCAAATCTAACCCGGCGCCGCAGCGGGCGGCGCGGCTTTGCATGTTGCGCAGGCCGCGTCCCGCTTTGGCGCCCTCGGCTGGCGCTTCGCCATCAGCGGCCAGCGCAAAACCCTTGCCGTCGTTCGCAATCGTGATGCAGCCCTGATCGAGGCCGTCTACATCGCGCAAAGTCTCGATGCTGACCGTGATGCGGCGCGCGCCGGAGTGCTTGACCGCATTGGTCAGGGCTTCATCCAGCAGCCGCATGATCTGGATCACGTGCCAGGGCCGCAATTCCGGATGCACCGGCAGGCCCGGCGGCGTTATCGTCCAATCGAGCTCGATGTCGTGCGGGCGCAGCTGCGCCATCGCGCGCTCGCGCCATGATCCCAGCGCCAGCATCAGGTCGCCGCCGATGTCATCCATGGAGTCGATGACAAGGCGCAGATCCTTCAGCGCCGCCCGCGCAGCGTCGCCGATACCAGCGCTCGCATCATTGCCGCGTTCGCTGAGCGCCACGATGCTGACGAGCTGGCCGCCGAGGCCATCGTGCAGGTCGCGCATCAGCCGGGTGCGCTCGCGGGCCAACGCCGCGGCCCGCGCGCGTTCTTCCTCGCGGGCGAAGCTGGCCTTCAATTTGTCTTCGGCCTCGCGCACCTGGGTGACGAGGCGGCCGGCAAAACTGTCGACCTGGTTGAGCGCGCGTGCGAACCGCCAGGTCAGCGCCGCGCCGATCGCCACCAGCATCGCCGAATAGGACAATCGCGAGAAGAAGATGCGTCTATCAGGGACGATCTGCAGCACCGAGAGCATGTCGTGGATCCAGCTGGTCAGCACGATGGTGACCGCGCAGCCCAAGAGGATGCTGGCGGCGTCCTGCCGCCGCAGCACCACATTCCCGGCGATGACCGCTATCACGATCAGGCAAATTCCGACCGTCGGCGTGCCGATGAAAAGATACAGCGACCGGACCGCGGCCTGGCCGCTGATCAGCCCGGTCATGGCGAGGATTATTCCGGGTGCAAAGATCAGCGCACCCCAGCGCGGCCATTTGCGGCCAAAGAACAGGATCGCGAAAGCCAGCACAAGCCCGCTCTCGAGCGGCGCGGAGGCGATCGCAATGGCGTTGAGCCCGGCGTACGGTGAGTTATCGATCGGCGTCGACAGAAACGCCTGCAAGACGCCGACCGCCATTGCCGCCGCCAGCATGCCGTAAGCCGGTTCATGCCGTCGCATCACCCACATGATGCTGAGGATGACCGCAAGGATCGCCTGCCAGGCCGAAAACACGATCGGCAACGTGACGAACAGCAGTGCCCGCCGGTCGTAATAAGGACGGAGAATGTCGTCAGGTCCAACGTAGGGCGTGTCGAGAAACGCCGAGATCGGGCCCCACACCAGCACGCGAATGGTGAGTTCGTTCGAACCGCCGTGCAGCAGCGCCGACGGAATCACGGCGATCTGAGGCGTGGAGCGGTCAGGCCGGTTGGCGACCGGATCGCGCCTTGAGTCCAGCACCGCGACGCCGTTGACGGCGACTTCGGCGGCATTGGTGAAGCGCGGCAGATAGATCGACCACGCGCGCTGCGGTTGCTCGGCCGGCCATGTGAACCGGCCGGAATAGGTCGGCTGATCGTCGGCCGCCGACCGCGCGCTGGCGAAATGCGGCAAGGTTACAGACCGCTCGGTGTCGCCTTGCCTCAGCCTGAACTCGGTCACGGCAAAACTTTGGGGCGGTGCAGGCAGCGGCTGTCGCAGGATGAAGCCGCAGGCGGCGGCGATCAGCACCTGTAGCAGCACATATTGCAACAGGCGGGAGACCTGCAGCCGCCGGCGCACCTCGCCGGGAGGAGCCTCGATTGCGGCGTCCTCGCTCACAGCCGGATCAGGCCTTGCTGCACCGCCTCGAACACCGCTTCGCCCCGGGTGTGCACTTCGAGCTTGCGATAGATGCTCTTGATGTGCCCGGGCACGGTCTGCCGCGACAGGCCGAGATGGCCCGCGATCTCGGCGTAGCTGAAACCCTTGGCTATGCCCCAGAGGATATCGATCTCGCGCGGGGTCAGTTTGGCGGTGTTGAGCGGCGGGCCGGGCGGCGGCTCCGGATTGTTCTGGGTCCGGCGCACGATGAAACGCGCGATCGAGGCCGAGATCGGCGAATGTCCGGCCACGAGGTCGCGGACGGTGGCGGCGATGTCGGTCGGAAACGCGTCCTTGAGCAAATAGCCGGTGGCGCCGACGGTGATCGCCGAGATCACGCTCTCCTCGTCGCCGAGGATCGAGATCACCATGATCTCGGTGTCGGGAAAGCGCTGGCGCGTCTCGCGGATCAGATCGATGCCGTGGCCGTCAGGCAATTGCAGATCGGTCAGCAGCACCTTCGGCGCGCCCTGCGCCAGGCCGGCCTTGGCTTCGGCCAGCGTCGCCGCCGCGCGTACCTGATAGCCCGCCTTGGTCAGCGCGTCCTGCAGCCGCCACAATGTCGGCGCGTCGTCTTCGACCAGCAAAACGGAGATGGCCTGCGAAAGCGGTTCATCGCTCAACGGCGTCATGGAATTGGCTCCGGCCGCCTGTCCCCGCGCGGCCCTGCGCGAGTTTAACCGTTCGAGGGGGATTTGGGACAGCCATGTTTATGGGGGAGGTCACATAGGGGAGGGACCATACCCCCTCCCCGGTGAACCTGCGGGGCCAAACCGTTAAGTTACGGGATAAAAAAGTAATCCGGTTGCAAGGAACGCGCCCCACACTTCGGGGCAGCTCATCAGGGCCGGATCAGGGATCCTTTCCAAGTGACGCCCAAGAATGAACTCCAGGCTGATCGGATCCGAAAATACCTCGGTCATTTGACGTCGCATGCGCGCAGCAGCCTGCTCGTCGAAATCGAGCGGATGCAGATGTATGACGAGGACATTTCGGGCTTCGAAATTATCCTGGCAGAACTGCGCGCCGAGTTTCGCAAGAGCGGCGAGACCCACAACCGGATCGGCAATCCGTCGCGCTACTTCTTCAAGCCGATCGAAGCATTGTTCGTCGACCGCTCGCCCGAGCGCGCCAATTCCGGCCAGATATCGCGCGGGTCGCTGTCGGCGATCTGGGAATGGATCAACCAGGATCAGCTGCCGTCGATGGCGCGCGATTATTGCGAGCAGATGAAGCAGCTGATCGTGAAGGACAATCCGGACGAAGCCAAGCTGATCGTCGCCGGCTTCCAGTCCAAGGTAGTCAAGACGATCGAGGGGCTTCTCGGCTCCGAGCAGGGCGTTTCCGACGTACGAAGAGCTCTTGGCCAGTATACCGGCTCCCGCGCCAGCTTTGACGATCTCAAGAAGATCCTGCTGGCGTTGCGGCTCCGCGACGCCATCGTCGCCTTCAATGAAGCGTTGCCATCCAAGGTGGATGATTTCGACGGCGACGCGCTTTCCAGGATACGCGGTCATCTCGACACGTTCGCGGCCAAACATCCCGAAGCGATGCCGTTTGCCCTGACCATGGTGACGAAGCACCTCAAGGTGCCATGGCAACTGGCCCGTCTCGCGACCAGGTCGGCGCGCAGCAAGAATGCCGCCGAGATCGCGGCGACCCGCTATGCGATCAGCATCGCCATGGTGCTCGACCATCTCGACGACCAACGAATAGAGCTGAGCCACGCTTTGAAGCGCAACCGTATTTCGATCGCCAGGGACATTCTCACCGACATCTACGATATCGAACACGCGCTGCGGACCTCGATCGATCGCATCGACCAGACCGATTGGGGACGAAAGCTCGACGCCGTGATGGCCGCGGTAGCGTCCGATTTGCAGGCTGAGCTGCAGTCCCTGCCGGGAAATCTCCACCACGTCCTTGAATCGCACACGCTGCATCGTCATCACGCCGAGCCGGTGGGACTGGCGTTCCTGGTGCAGAAGGGACGCAATTTGATCGGGCTTGGCAGAGGTAGGATGGGCTGATCCCTCCCGCGGACCCATCAGCATCGATGCACCCGCGACATTCTGACCCGACGGGCAAATCAATTCTGGTTTCCGGAATTCGTGTCAAGCCCCAGAATGAAAAATATTTCTGTTTACCAGAAGGCAAATCAGGTGCATATCTTCGGCCATCCCGTCCTACTCAGAAGGGCGTCGGCCGTCGTCACGGACGTTGGACGGGTTGCGGTGGACGCTGGTTTGCGCTGAGACGACGGCGCGGACGAGCGTACGGCAAAACCGTGTGGTCCTGGCGCCCGTTGCAGGCGTCAAGCTGTCGGAGAAGCGCAAGCGGGAACGG
>NZ_JAFCMB010000018.1 GCF_018130145.1 Bradyrhizobium sp. AUGA SZCCT0176
ACCCGGCCTTCCCTGCGCAATGGCTTTACGGCTTATATCGTGCTCTCCCCGGAGACGAGTTCTTGGTTGACTCCGTCACCGCCGTTCGGCTCACGCCTACCCGACAGCTTGACACCTCCAACGGGTGCCAGGACCACACGGTTTTGCCGTACGCTTATCCACGCCGTCGTCGAGGCGTAAACCAGCGTCCACCGCAACCCGCCCAACGTCCGTGACGACGGCCGACGCCCTTCTGAGTAGGACGGGATGGCGATATCTGTGCACCTGATTTGCCCTTCTGTAAAAGCGAAACTTTGCCCGACGGGCCAATTTGTCGCACGCAGCGTGCCCATCATTCAGGTCATCGACGTAGATGGTGGGCACGGCGCAAGAGCGCCTTTGCCCACCCTACTTGGCCCGCAGTGCCAAGATCTTTTCGGCAGCGCGCAGATGCGGCTTGTCGATCATCTTGCCGTCGATCTTGACGACGCCGGAGGCCGGATTGTCGTTGAAGGCTTTGACGATCTTCTCCGACCAGGCGATCTCTTCGTCCGTCGGCAGGAAGGCGGCGTTGACGACATCGACGTGCTTGGGATGGATCACCGCCTTGGCCAGGAACCCGTCCTGACGCGCGGCAATCGATTCTTCCCGTAAGCCTTCGAGATCGTTGATATCAGTGGCGATGGTATCGATCGCGACGACGCCGGCAGCGGCGGCACTGATCAGGCAGAGGTCGCGAGCCAGCAAGAACGGCCCATGATATCGGCCCGCGGTCCGGTTGCGCGAGGCACCAAGCGACGCCGCGAGATCCTCCGCGCCCCACATCATGCCCCACAGCCGCGGGCTCATGTTCTCGAAGTCGAGTAGCTTGAGCACCGCCCGCGCCGTCTCCGTCGCCACCGTCACGATCCGGGTGGTTCCGTGTTCGATGTCAGCTGCAGCTTCGAACGCATCGAGATACAGGGACAGTTTATTAACGTCGGCGGCGCCGGCGCATTTCGGCAGCACGACACCGTCGGGCCGGCCCGGGATCACGGCCGCGAGATCGCCGAGCGTCATACCGGTGTCGAGCGCGTTGACGCGGATATAGATCTTCTGGCTCGGGTTCCGCGTATCGAGCATTGCGCGCACGGTGCGGCGCGCCCCGACCTTCTCGTCCGGCGCGATCGAATCCTCGAGATCGAGGATCAACGCATCGGCCGCGGTCTTCCCAGCGTTTTCGAACTTGCGCAGGCTGTCGCCCGGAACGAACAGAAACGATCGCATCAAATCACGCCTTTGGTTTGCAATGCATCAGGCCGGTGCGACGGCAACTCGCGACTACTTCGCCGCGCTGATTGGTCATGGTGTGCTCGAACTCGACGATCCCCTGCGTCGGCCGGGATTTGCTGGCGCGTTTGGAGATGATCTTCGTATGGGATTTCAGCGTATCGCCGTGAAACACCGGTTTTGGGAATTTGACGTCGGTCATGCCCAGATTGCCGACCGTCGTGCCCAGCGTCGTATCGTAGACGCTCATGCCGATCATGATGCCGAGCGTATAGAGGCTGTTGAACAGCCGTTGGCCGAACTCGGTATTCTCGGAGAAATGCGCATCGATATGCAGCGGCTGCGGATTCATCGTCAGCAGGCTGAACATCGTATTGTCCATCTCGGTGACGGTCCGGCTGAACTCATGATGAAATTCCCGGCCGACCTCGAACTCCTCGAAATATAGTCCCGCCATCAGCGCCCCTTGTAGTTTGGTGTCCGCTTCTCGACGAACGCGTTCAACCCTTCCTGACAATCTTCCGTCGTCGCCACCAGCGCAAAGCTCTCGGCCGTGTTCTCCACCGAACGGCGGAAATCGGCATCGACCGCCCGCATGAACGAATCGCGGCCGATCTTCATCACGATCGGCGACTTGGCGGCGAGCTTCCGCGCAATATCGCGGGCGCGGTCGAGCGCGGTCCCCTTCGGCACCACTTCACTCAAAAGACCCATGCGGAATGCAGTCGCGGCATCAAAGGGTTCGCCCAGAAACAGCGGCCCGAACGCCTGGTGCTTTCCGACCAGCCGCGGCAGCTGCACGAAGTGGATCGCCGGGATCAGTCCGACATCGATCTCCGGATAGCCGAATGTCGAGGCCTCGCCGGCGATGATCATGTCGCAGGAGATCGCAATCGTCATGCCGCCGGCCCGCACCGCGCCGTCGACGGCGGCAATGGTCGGTTTGCCCATGCGATACTGGGTATCGTTGAGTGCAAAATACAGCCGCTCGAGGAATTTCTTGGTTTCGATCCCGGGCTTGCCCCTGACGATGTCGAGGTCGAGCCCGGCACAAAACACCTTGTGCGGGCTGCCGATGATGACTGATGATACCGACGGATCATCCTTCGCTTTCTGCAGCGCTGCCAGCAACGCATCGATCAGCGGCATGCTGAGCGCGTTGACCGGCGGCCGGTCCAGCATGATCTCCGCGATCTTGTCCGAGACGGCGTAGCGAACGAGTTCAGCGCTCATGATGCCGCTTCCTTATTGTCTGGCCTGACGCACCGCGCCGGCCGCGATCAAATCATCGATGGTGCTGCGATCGAGTCCGGCCTCGGTCAGGACCGCAACGCTATCCTGTCCGATATCCGGCGCGGCGCAAAGTGCGTCTTCGGAAAGGCTGGCAATACCCGGCGTGCGCGGCGTGTAGACCGGGCCGACGCCGGGGGTATCCTGGCACACCGACGCGTTGGTCGCTTCGACGTGAGGATTGCGCAGCCACTCCCCGGGATTGAGGATGCGTTCGGCGATGATATCAGCCGCATGCAACCGCGACAGCCAGGCCTCGGTCGGTCGCGCCAGAAACACCTCGCGCAGCTGCGAGATCAGCGTGTCGGCCGCGTCAGCCCGGCTGGCGAAGTCCGCAAAGCGCGGATCGCTGGCGAGATCGTCACGCTCGATGGCGGCACACAGGCGCTTGTATTGCAGCTCGTTGACCAGCGTGACCATCATCCAGCCATCGCTGGTCTGATAGGAACCCGCCGGCACGTTAAGCGCCCGCGGCGCGCCGCCCTCCAGAATATGCTCGGCGACTTTGTGGCCGAGCAGCGCCGCCGTCGACTGGCAGAGATTGACGTCGATCCAGCGGCCGGTGCCGGTGGTCGCGCGCGCGAACAGCGTGGTTGATATCGCTTGGAAGGCGTAGACGCCGGTTACGACGTCGGAGACTGTTGTGCCGACCCGGTGTGGGGTCTTGTCATTGCCGACATTGATCGACACCAGGCCGGAAAACGCTTGCGCAACGGAATCCGAGCCCGGCCGCTTTGAGTAAGGTCCGCTCTGCCCGAATGCGCTCACCGAGAGATAGATCAGGCCGGGATTGTCGCGCGAGAGTTCCTCGTAGCCAATTCCAAGCCTGGCTGCGACACCGGGACGAAAGCCTTCGATCAGGACGTCGCAGTCTTTGGCCAGTTTCCGGGCGATTGCGATCGCGTCCTTGTGCTTCAAATCGAGGCAGAGGCTGCGCTTGCCGCGGTTATAGACCGCCGACAGCGTCGTATGGTTTCCATAGGTCGTACCCAGGAAACGCGACCAATCTCCCTCCGGTGGCTCGACCTTGATGATTTCGGCACCGTAAACGCCGAGCAGCATCGCGCAATAGGGCGAGGCGATGCCCTGCCCGAAATCGAGCACCCGCAAGCCGCGATACGGCGCCTCATGCGTCGGCGATAGCGTACGCTTGATAGCCATTTATCCTCCCACAGGAGCGCAATCGGTTCTGATGAAATCAGAACCGAAGCTCTTGATTCTTTTTTTGACGCGTTTTCTTCACGCGAACCGGGATCCACTTCGCTTGAAAACGCTATGGTCGGACCGAAAGCTACAGCGCGAGATAGCGCTGACGAATGTTTTCGTTGGCTTTCAGCTCTTCGATACCGGATGTGTAGACGATCTGGCCCTTGTCGATAACCGTCGCGTGGCTTGCAAGGCCAAGGCAAAAATGCATGTTCTGCTCGGCGATCAACACCGTGGCGCCGGTGCCGCGCAGTTGTCGCAGCAATTCGCCGATCCTTTGCACGATGATCGGCGCCAGCCCCTCGCTCGGCTCGTCCAGCAGCAGCAGCGCCGGATTACCCATCAGGGTGCGTGCAATCGCCAGCATCTGCTGCTCGCCGCCCGAGAGACGTCCCGCGATCCGGTGCCGCAAGGGCTCCAGCAGCGGAAATACATCGTAGATGCGCCGGATCGACCATTCGTCCTGGCCATCGGGGCCCTTCTTGGCGCCGATCTCCAGATTGTCTTCCACCGTATGCTCGGGGAAAATCTGGCGATCCTCCGGCACGAAGCCGAGGCCGGCGCGGGCGATGTGATGCGGCTTCAGCCCGGATACGGTCCTGCCCCGCAGGGTGACCTTGCCGCGGCGCGCCGGCGCCAGGCCCATGATCGCCTTCATCGTGGTCGACTTGCCGGCGCCGTTGCGGCCGAGCAGCGCCATGGTCTCGCCCTGCCGCACCGACAGGCCGACGCCAAACAGGATCTGGCTGCTGCCGTAGAAAACGTCGAGGTCCTCGACCTGCACCACCGGCTGCGCACTCATATCGCGGCCTCCGCGTGATGTTCGGTGCCGAGATAGGCCTCGATGACGGCCTCGTTGCGGCGGACTGCATCGGGCTTGCCGGTGGCAAGAATCCGGCCGTAGCACAGCACCACGATCTCGGGCGCGATCTTGAACACGATATCCATGTCGTGCTCGATGAAGACGACCGTGATCTTCTGTTTCTCCCAGAGCTCCCTGACCTTGTCGATCATGCGCCAGCGCTCTTCGGTGCCCATGCCGGCGGTGGGCTCGTCGAGCAGCAGGACCTTGGGATCAAGCACCAGCGCCAGCGCGATATCGAGCAGCTTCTGGTCGCCATGCGACAGCGTCGCCGCCGTCCGATTACGCTTGCTGGCAAGGCCCAGCAATTCCATCGCGTGCTCGGCGCGGTCGCGGGTTTCAGCCAGCGGAAATCTTCGATGCATTACACCGGCGCGGCGCTGATCGGCGCCGACGGCGGCGAGCATCGTTTCCTGCACCGTGAGGGACGGAAAAATGCTGGCGACCTGGAACGCCCGGCCGATGCCATGGCGCACGATCTCGGGCGGCGAGCGCCCAGCCAGGTCGACGCCGTTGAGCAGGATCTGGCCGGAATCCGGCTTCAGCGCCCCGGTGATCAGGTTGAAGAATGTGCTCTTGCCGGCACCATTGGGGCCGATGACAGCGGTCAACGAACCGTCAGCAAAGTCCAGCGTCACGTTATCGGTCGCCTTGACGCCGCCGAACGATTTCGAGAGTGCGCGAATTTCCAGCATGGCTAGCCGTTCGCCTCCCGAAGTCCGCCATAGGTGCTCCACGATGTCCCGGCCAACCAGCCGCAATCGACCGGCAAATTGACGCCCGTGATCGCGGACGCGGCATCGGAGGCAAGAAAGGCGACCACACGACCGATTTCGGAAGGGTCGACCAGACGGCGCAGCGCGGCATTGGCTGTTAGCGCGGAGACATCCCGCTCGCCACGATCAATCGCGTTTTTCAGCGCCGGCGTCAGCGTATAGCCCGGAGAAACGGCATTCACCCGCACGCCGGAGGGGCCCCACTCCGCGGCAAGGCATTCGGTGATCGCAATCACGGCCGCCTTGGCCGGGGCGTAGGCATGTAAGGGCATCGAGCGCATGCCGGCGATCGAGGCGATGTTGACGATGCTGCCGCGTTTGCGCGCGATCATGCGCCGGGCAAAGGCAAGGCAGGCGACATAGGTGCCGCGCTGGTCGACACGAACGACGTCGTCCCAGGCCGACATCGGCAAATCGTGCGGCCGCACCGGCACCTGGATGATCCCGGCACTGTTGACGAGCACATCGACCGGCCCGCATTCGCGCTCAATCGCTTCCGCGCAGGCCTCGACGCTGGTCTCGTCCCCGACGTCGGCGAAATAGGCCTTGCCGCCAAATTCCGCGGCGACATCCCCTGCCTTCGCCAAATCGCGATCGACGACCATCACGAGATCGCCGCTCGCGGAGAGCTCCCGCGCGCAAGCCGCGCCAATCCCGCTGGCACCGCCCGTTACCACGCTGATCCGCGCTTTCGCCGCCGGGCTCATGATGCGCGCTCCCCGGAACGCTCGCGGCGCTGCGCGTACCATTCGATCACGAAATCCATCAGGCCTTTCCGCAGGCCGATGGCGAAGAACAGGATCACGATGCCGAGAACGATGCCGTGATACTCGGTCACACGGGTGACGGTATCGTTGAGGATCAGGAACAGCGCGGTGCCGACCATCGGCCCCAGGAAGGTGGTTACGCCGCCGAGCATGTTGATGAAGATGCCCTCGCCCGAAATCGTCCAATAGGCGAATTCCGGATAAGCGCCGGAGACGAACAGCGCCATGATGATGCCGCCGGTCGAGGCGAACAGCGCGGCGAGCACGAAGATCGTCAGTTTGGCGCGCCAGACGTCGATGCCGATGAAGCTCGCCCGCGTGGCGTTGTCGCGGATCATACGCAGCGTGTAGCCGAACGGCGACTGCGCGATCTGGTGCATCAAAAACAGCCCGATCACCAGCAGCGCGCAGCTGACAATGTACAAATGCAGATGGTTCGACAGGTCAATGCCCAAAAATGGCGGCCGGGGAATGCCGCCGCGCAATCCCTGATCGCCGCCGGTCAGCGACACCCAGGACAGGATGGTCGAATGGATCAGCATCTGGAACGCCAGTGTCACAAAGGCGAAATAGATCTCCTTCAGCCGTACACAAATGGCGCCAATGACGAGGGCGACGACAAACGTGATCGCCAGCGTCGCAACGAAAGCCACGGGAACGGCAACACCGGTCTTCTGCATCATCAGCCCGAAGCCGTAGGCGCCGAGCCCAAAGAACATGCCGTGGCCAAACGACGTCAGGCCGGTGTAGCCGACCAAAAGGTTGAGCGACGTCGCGAACAGCCCATAGGCCGCGCAACGGATCACGAAGTCGAGCAGGAATTTACTGCTGGTGAGCATCGGCAGCAGGGCGAGCACGACAAAGACCGCAAGCGCAATCAGGGCATCCCGATTGGGGCGCGGCTTTGCCTGGGTAACGGAGTTGTCGAGCACCTTGCTCGCCTGTTCGGCCTGCAATTCGGTCACGCGACCTCCTTGCCGAACAGGCCGGTCGGGCGGGAGACCAGCACGATCACCATGAACAGGTACATCAGGCCTTCCGTAAACAGGGGAAAGCCGAGCGAACCGAACGAGCGGATCATGCCGATCAGGAGCGCGCCGATCAGTGCGCCCAGGATCGAGCCCATTCCGCCGATGACAGTCACGATGAAGGATTCGATCAGCACCGAAAATCCCATCCCCGGTGTCAGTGACCGCACGGGTGCCGCGAGCGCGCCGGCCAATCCCGCCAGCATGCCGCCGAGCGCGAACACACCGCCATAGATCAGGCCGGTGTTGATGCCGAGCGCGGACACCATGCCCGGATTATGCGCCGCGGCCCGGATCACCTTGCCGATCCGGGTGCGCGAAAGACCGAGGCCGAGAATGATCGCGGCCAGCAGCGCGACGCTGATCAGCAGCAAATAATAGGGCGGCACCACGCCGCCGGCGATGAACAGCGGCGGCACCTGGAACGCCGCCGGCATGCCCATCGACTTGAATTCCGGTCCCCAGATCATCCGTACGACATCGTCAAATATCAGCACGAAGGCGTAGCAGACCAGGACCTGCATCAACACGTCGCGGCCGTAGACCCGGCTCATGAAGACGCGCTCGAAGATCAAGCCCAGCAGCGCGGTGCCGGCCGCACCGCACAGCATCGCCAGCGCAAAACTGCCAGTGAGCTGATAGGCCGTCATCGCGAAATAGGCGCCGAACATATAGAAGGCGCCGTGGCTGAAATTCACCACCTTGAGCACGCCGAAAATCAGCGTCAGCCCGACGGCGACGAGAAACAGCAACATGCCGATGATGAAGCCGCTGGTGGTTTGCGTCACCAGACAGGCGGAGCTGGCGAGACAGCCGGTGAGTGTATCGAGATCCAAGGAAAATATCCGTTACGGCGTGCCGGAAGATCGGCGCGCGAAAGAACCATGGGGCGGTGAACGGAGGCGGCCTGCGCCGCCTCCGTTTCGCGGATCGATCAGGTGTAACCCTTGCTCTTCTTCCACTCGGCTTCGAGTTCGAGAATGGTCTTCCAGTCGCCCGGCTTGACCTCCGGCACGTAGGGCTCTTGCGGGATCGTCGTGCCCCACCCGATTGCATAGCCGATCAGGGTCTGGTCCTCGGCCCGCATCGTCACGGTGCCGTCGGCGCCGAACGGCGATTTGATCTTGAGGCCACGCAATGCCTCCGCAAGCTTCTTGCCGTCGGCGGAATTCGCCTTCTTCGAGGCCTCGGCGAGCAACATGATCGCGGTTGCGTTCTCCCACGACCAGTTGGTCGGGTACTCATTGTATTTCGCCTTGTAGGCATCGCCCCAGGCCGCGTTCTCCGCGGTCGCAGGATAGGTCTTGATGTAGCGGTTACCGGAATGAATGCCCTTGGGCAGGTTCTTCACCACGGTCAGCGCGGTGTAGTCGGCCATGTTGACCGCGAACACCTCCATCTGGGTGAACAGCGCATAGATATTGGCCTGATCGATATACGACGTCAGGTCGCCGCCCCACAGGCAGGAATACAGCGCTTGTGGTTTGGCCTGCAGGATCTTGGTGACGACCTCGGTGTAATCAGGCTGGAACAGCTTTGGCCAGGACTCGCTGATGATCTCGACATCAGGCGCAAAGCGCTTCAGATACAGCGTGAACTCGCCCGTGGTGTCGCGGCCATAGGCGTAATCTGGTGCGCAGGTGGCCCATTTCTTCAGGCCCTTCGCCTTGGAGATCGCAGCCGCGTAGCTGCCGCCGACGATCGAGTCATGCACGCCCTGGCGCGCGGTGCGGAACGCGTTGGGAATGTGCTGCTTGGGATCGGCGGTCAGCGCCGAGGTTTCCGAATTGGTGTGAATGCAGAGCACGCCCAGATCGCGCGCGACTTCGTGCACGGCGAACGCTCCGGATGAGGCCTCGGCATCGATCAGGAGTTCGCAGCCATCGGTGTTGACCAGTTCGCGCGCCACGCGGGCGGCTTCCTGCGGCTGCCCCTTGGAATCGCGGATCACCATCTCGATCTGCCGTCCGGCGAGGCCGCCGGCGGCGTTGACCTTCTCGACTTCCAGCATCACGCCGTTGCGCGATGAGGTTCCGAGTTGCGCCACGCGGCCGGAGAGAATGGTCGGCATGCCGACCTTGATGGTCTTGGCCTGCGCACGCGCCACCCATGGTGCCGCGAAAGTCACGGCACCGGCGCCCATCAGCGCCAGGGTTGAACGGCGGCTGATGCCCGGTTTGCGGGTTCTCGTCATTATTCCCTCCCTCTCGGGTTTGCGTTCCCAGTTTCCTGCCCAAATCCCAGCCGGGGATCGTGTTGCCCCCGTACTCACAAGATTTCAGAGCAAAGGGGGTGACGTCAAGCCAAATATGAATTACGAGTCAGAATTCATCTAACGGGAGATCGGGCCGGAATCCGGCCTTTTGAGCCGAGAAATGATCAACCTTTCGAGCTTCATCGCGTTTCACGCCAGGCGGACGCCGGGCCGCTGTGCGCTGAAATACCGCGGCGAGGAGATCTCCTACGCCGACTTCCACCGCCGCATCGGCCACGTGGGCGGCTGGCTGGGCTCGCGCGGCATCGGCGCCGGCGATGTCGTCGCGGTGCTGATGAAGAACAGCACCGCGTTTCTCGAACTGGTGTTTGCAACCAGCCACATCGGCGCGGTGTTTCTGCCGATCAATTATCGGCTGTCGGCCGACGAGGTCGGTTACATCGTTGGCAATTCCGGCGCGCGCATTCTGATTGCGGACGAAGAACTGGCAGGCATCGCAGCAGGTAACGTTCCCGTGGTGCTGCTCGATGAGGCCGAGCAATCCGGCATCTCGCGGCTCGCGCCTGACGTCGCCCCCGCCCCGATGCATCCAAGACAACCGCGCGATCTGATGCGGCTGATGTACACGTCGGGCACCACCGACCGCCCCAAAGGCGTGATGCTCACCTATGAGAACATCTATTGGAAGTCAGCCGACCAGACGCTGGTGCTCGGACTGAACGCGGATACGCGGTTGCTGGTGGTCGGCCCGCTCTACCATGTCGGCGCGCTCGATCTGCCTGGCATAGCCGTGCTCTGGCATGGCGGCATGCTTTCCATCCACCGCCACTTCGAACCCGAGCAGGCGCTGGCGGCGATCGAAGCCGAAAAGCTGAACGCGGCGTGGTTCGCGCCCGTGATGACCACGGCGATCCTCACCTGCCCGGCCCGCGATCGCTACGACGTCTCGAGCCTGCGATGGGCGATCGGTGGTGGCGAAAAGACACCGGAAGCGCGCATCCGCAGCTTCTCCGAATATTTTGCGAACGCCCGCTACATCGACGCCTATGGCCTGACGGAAACCTGCGGCGGCGACACTTTCATGGAAGCCGGCCGTGAGATCGAAAAGATCGGCTCGACCGGCCGCGCCATCGCCCATGTCGAGATTGAGATCCGCGACGATGCCGGCCATCGCCTGGCACCCGGCGAAAACGGCGAAATCTGTCTGCGCGGACCAAAGGTCACCCAAGGCTACTGGAAAGATCCCGAGAAAACCGCAGCCGCTTTCTTCGGCGATTGGTTCCGCAGCGGCGACGTCGGCTATCTCGATGAAGACGGCTTCCTCTACCTCACCGACCGCAAGAAGGACATGATCATCTCCGGTGGCGAGAATATCGCGTCGTCCGAAGTCGAACGCGTGATCTATGAATTGCCGCAGGTGCGCGAATGCGCCGTCATCGGCATGCCGGACGCTCGCTGGGGCGAAAAGCCCGTCGCGATCGTGGTGCTGGGAGAAGGCGCCGCGCTGGAGCTGCCTGCCCTGACCGATCATTGCCGCGCGCGGCTCGCCGGCTTCAAGGTGCCGAAGCAACTGATCGTTCGCGACAGCCTGCCGCGCAATCCGTCCGGCAAGGTGCTCAAGCGCGTGCTGCGCGCCGAACTGGAGGCTTCATGACGCAGTCAACGCGAGCCAATGCCGGCAAGGTCACAAAACTCAACCGCGTCGAGCGCAACGCCTGGACCAAGCGCAAGATTTTCGATGCCGCGACCAAGATCGTCGGCAAATACGGCTATGCCGAAGCCTCCGTCGCCCGCATCACCGAGGAAGCCGGCGTCGCGCAGGGCACGTTCTACAATCATTTCGAAAACCGCCAGGAACTGCTGGATCAATTGCTGCCAAAAATCGGCATCGACATGGTGCGCTTCATCCGTGCGCGCACCGGCACGGCACAGACCGCGCAGCAGGAAGTCGAACGCTTCAGCGCCTTCTTCGACTTCATCCGCGAGGTGCCGGAATTCCTGCGCATCCTCAACGAGGCCGAGTTCTTTGCGCCGATCGGCTATCAGAAGCATTTCGACAACATCTCGACGGCCTATGTCCGTATCCTGCAGCGTGCGCGGCTTGCCGGCGCGGTCGATAGCTATAGCGACGAGGAATTCGAGGCCATCGTGCAAATATTGATGGGTGCCCGCGGCTATCTGAGCCGGCGGTATTCCTATTCGGACGGTGCGGTCACGGCCGTGCCCGACCATGTCATCTCCGCCTACCAGAAGCTGATGACGCGCGGGCTTTTCAATTCAGCCGGCAAAGGCAACGACCATGAGCGCTGAGGGTATCGTTCTCGTCACCGGCGGCAGCCGCGGCATTGGCGCGGCAACCGCCACGCTTCTGGCCGAGCAAGGCCAGCGTGTTGTGATCACGGACATTGCGCCGGAACCACTGGCCGGCACCGGGACGATCCTGTGGCCTGCCCCTTTCGATGTCGCCAGCGAGAGCGCCGTCGTCAGCGGCATCGCGGATATCGAGGCGGCGCACGGCCCGATCACGGGCCTCGTCAATGCGGCCGGTGTGTTCGGCAAGATGCATCCAATCGAGCGCGTGCGGATGGATCAGTGGGACCGCGAGGTCAATATCGACCTGCGCGGGACATTTCTGGTCGCCCGCAGCGTTGGCGTCAAAATGGCCGAGCGCCGGCATGGCGCCATCGTCAATGTCGCCTCGGTCGCGGGCATGACATCAGGTCCGATCCACGCCTACACCGCCGCCAAAGCCGGCGTCATTCAGATCACGCAGACGCTTGCCGCCGAATGGGGCCGCGCCGGCGTGCGCGTCAATGCCGTATCTCCCGGGTTCACCCGCACCGCGGCGCTCGAAGCCGGCATTGCCTCCGGCGCGCTCAACAAGCGCCTGCTCGAAAACCCGACCGCGATGAACCGGCTGGTCGAGCCGATCGAGGTCGCGCGGGCGATTGCGTGGTTGCTGTCACCGATGAGCAGCGGTGTCACCGGCATCAACCTGCCGGTCGACGCCGGATACATCGCCGGCACCACCTGGGCCGCCTATGGCGGTCTGCGCGAAGCGCCTGGCACGTAACAAGGATACGAGCATGAATATCGAGATGCCCCGCAAGAAGCTCGATCTCGCATCGGCCATCGCCGAAGGCGATATCCGCGTGCTGCTGATGGTGCTGGTCCACATGACCGGCGATGAACGCTGGCTGGAGCCACCGTACAAGCCGAGGCGCGACGTTCGCCTGATCCCCGACCCCGAGGCCGGCCTGCCCCGCGAAGTGCAGGACGAAATCCGCGCTGCTGTCGTGAAGCTGTTCGCCAATGGCGAGCCCAAGCCTGTGATATCAGATCCCGGCGACGAATTGATGCTGAAGATGATGCGCGCGACGCTCGGCGAAAACGTCACGCCGGAGTATGCGCCGCTGATGCGCGAGGAAATGGGCTTTATCCCCCGCGACATCAGCTGGACCAAACCTCCGGCCGACGACAAACTGGCGCAGCAGCATGTGCTGATTGTCGGCGCCGGTGTCTGCGCAATCGCGCTTGGCGTCGCGTTGGGCCGCCTCGGTATTCCCTACACCATCGTCGAGAAGAACGCCGAACTCGGCGGTACCTGGTATGTCAATCGCTACCCCGGTTGCGGCGTCGATACGCCGAACCACTCCTACTCCTTCTCGTTCGGCGCCCGTAATCCATGGACGCGCTACTTCGCCCAGCGTCAGGAATTGCTCGACTATCTCAAGAAGGTCGCGCTCGAATACGACATTCGACAGCACCTCCGCCTCAACACCGAACTGACGTCTGCGCGCTGGGATGAGAGCAAGCGGCGCTGGATTTCGACGCTCAAGACGGCAAATGGCGAAGAGATCGTTGAATCGACGACCCTTGTCAGCGCGATCGGTCAGCTCAACGACCCCTCGCCCGCGCATTTCAAGGGCGAAGAAAATTTCAAAGGGCAGACCCTGCATTCCGCATTGTGGTCGGACAACATCAAGCTCGACGGCAAGCATGTCGCCGTCATCGGCACCGGCGCCACCGCGATGCAGCTGGCGCCGTCGATCGCCGACCAGGTGGCATCGCTGACCGTCTATCAACGGACCGCGCAATGGGCACGACCGGTCGCGGGCTATTCCGACCCGATCAGCGACGGTGCGCAATGGCTGCTCGCCCATCTGCCCTTCTATGTGCAGTGGTACCGCTTCAACATGTTCTGGCGCTACGGCGACGGCCTGCTGCCGTTCCTGCGCAAGGATCCGAACTGGCCGCATCCCGAGCGCGCCGTAAACAAGGGCAACGACCGCCACCGCGAGGAGTTGACGGATTTTATCCTGTCCGAACTCAAGGACCGTCCCGACCTGATTGAAAAATGCGTGCCGACTTATCCGCCTTACGGCAAGCGCATCCTGCTGGACAACAACTGGTTCAAGACGCTGACAAAACCGAATGTCGAACTGGTCACCGACAGCATCGACCATTTCGCAGCTGACGGCATTGTCGCGTCAGACGGTAAATCGCGGCCGGCCGACATCATCGTGATCTCGACCGGCTTCAAGGTCACCGAGATGGCGGCGCGCCTCAACATCACCGGCCGTGACGGCAAGGACCTCAGGCAGGCCTGGGCCAACGATAACCCGACAGCCTATCTCGGGCTCACCGTGCCTGACTTCCCGAACTTCTTCGTCATGCTCGGCCCGAACTCCGGGCCCGCGCATGGCGGCAGCGTGATCTTTCAGTCGGAGTGCCAGAGCCGCTACATCAGTGCCTGCCTGGTCGAGATGATCGAGCGCGACATCGCCGCGATCGATGTTCGCCGGGAAGCTCACGATCAGTACATCGAGAAAGTCGATGCCGAGCATGAGCAGTTGATCTGGTCTCATCCGGGCATGACCACCTACTATCGCAACGGCCAGGGCCGGGTGTTCTCAGCGATGCCGTGGCGGTTCGTCGATTACTGGGCGATGACTCATGATCCGGATTTCAACCAGTATCGGCAGACCAAAGCATGAGTTCATCGCTTCAAAATGGCGCTCAAGAGCGGAACCCTCTTCCATCCGGCGGGCGTACGCACGGGAACCCAAGTGCGATTTTTCTCAGCATAAACTTGACACCTGACGATATCTGCCGCAGCATTTCAAACGCTGCACCTGTCGGCGTAGCGGAGCCTTCGGCTCCCTGCCTCGCGGGAATGGCGACCGATCATGTGATCGACCTGCAAGCAGCGGATGCGGACGTAAGTCCGTAAGGCCCACTCTTGGAGAGGAGCATGACGCCACCGGCTAAGCCAGTGACCTTGCTCAACCGCAAGGTCTCGACGCAAATTGGGTGAACAGCAGCTGCTAGCCCCGTTGCGCCGCCTAAAAATTCAAACATATGCGCAAGATCGGAGCGCAAAGGCCAAGCGCTTTTCGATTTTGAAGATGCACTGGTGTCTACCAGAAAACCCTTCGCCTATAACGAAGATGTAGGGCCCCGCGCTGCTTGAATGCACCGGGGCCCATTCGTTTGGCTCTCATTCGTTTGACTCCATGACAGCTTTCCGGCGATCGACGAGATCTCCTTAGATTGCTTCCGTCATTTGGATCGGAAACAATTACCCGATCGTGACAGGAAGCGGCGATGACAAAACCTCGCATACGAATCTATACCGACTACAAGAGCCCCTACGCGTTTGTCGCGAACAAGCGGCTGTTCGAACTCGAGGACGAATACGGCGTCGAGCTCGAATGGCTGCCCTATACGCTACGCGTCGCCGAGTTCATGGGCACGGTGGAAGAGCGTACACCGCATTTCTGGCGCAAGGTGCGTTACGCCTATATGGACGCACGGCGCTATGCCAACGCGCAGGGCCTCACCATGAAGGGCCCGCGGCGCATCTATGATGCCTTCTATGCCAGCGCGGGCATGCTGTTCGCGCAGCGTCATGGCCTGTTTCGTTCCTACCACGACACGGTGTTCCGGCGCTTCTGGAGCCATGATCTCGAAATCGACGAACTGTCGGATATTGCCGGCTTGATTGCATCGCTTGGCGGTTCGGCCGAGGAATTCAAAGCCTATGTCCACGGTCCGGCTCGGGCCGAACATGACCGCATCATCGACGAGGCAGAGGATCTCGGCGTGTTCGGCGTGCCGACCATGGTCTTCAACGGCGAATTGTTCTGGGGCGGCGACCGCATTGACCTGTTGATCGAGCGCATCAAGAACCCTGACTCGATTGCGGCCGCGCTGGGCAGCCGGCACCGGAAGTAATCGCGCACTGTTCCCGTTTTCAATCTGTTTACCAGGTTTGGCTAACCTGTCTGGTGGTTGAAACGCCGGAACCGGGGCATGTTCAGAGAAAGCCTCCCGATTGCCTATGACGCGCCTGCCGACCTGAAGAAGTGGCCTTCGCTGAAGAACGAGCGGGTCGCGAGCAAGACGCCGTATCTCGTTTACAACGGCACCTTGGCGGGTTGCATCAGGGAATTGCTGGCGAAGCCGATCAAGCAGATTTCGCTCTACGACATCGTGACCGAACGTCAGCCGGCATTCGACGGCAATGTGCTGTCACCCGGCGACGCCGCCGAAATCGCGATGCGCAAGGATTTTCCCAAGGGCTGACCTTTCAGGAAGCCATCAGGTGAGACCAGCATCCGGTACGCTCCAGCACCGGTCGTAATGCGGCGCGATCTACCGCATCCAAGGCTGCGAATTTTTCGCGAAGCTGTTGCAGGCACTTCACCTGATATTTGAACGGTGCCAGCGCATAGGGCAGACCCCAGACGTTGATCTCCAGCCGGTCGAGGCCTTTCGCAAAGGCTTCCGCGTTTGCGACCAGGAACGGCAAATAGAGTTCGCCCGTAATTCTCAAGAGCTCCTCAGCCATTCCGCCGAGTGCCTGCGCGCGCGGATACCATTCGCCCTCGACGCCCGAAGCGTCATCCAGCCGACGCACCCAGTGATCCGTGAACGGCGCCTTCTCGCGCATGATCCGCATCGGCGTCGGATCGGTCGCCATCTCGCTGAGCTGGCCAAACCAGGCGAAATCGGCGAGCGACGGCCGGCTGCCGAACAGATAATTCGTCATGCCGACATGCGGTTCGAACGCCGCGAGCATTCGCAAGTAACTCTCTTCGAGCAACGGCTTGTTCTCCACGGTCGCGCCGAGAATGACCATCCGTGAAATCTGCCGCTGGCGGAACTGCTCGATCTCCTCCGGGCTGCCGGTCGCAGCCTCCGACACCGACCACTCTTCGCCGGCCCAGCGCGAGACATAGGCCTGATCCTCCGGATCCCACCATCGATACAGAAACAACGGCTTGACTGCCCATTCGTCGGCGAGATCTTCCAGCAGGTCGCACACGAATGCGACCGCCTTGTCGTCGGGGATGACGGACCGCGCCTGGTGACGCCGCTCCAGGTCGTAAGCCAATGTCGTGGTCTCGCCACGAAACGTGCCGTCGGGATATTGCAGCACCGGGATCAGGTTCGGCCGCAGATGTTCGGTCGCCTTCCGGAGCGCCTTGGTCATGATGACCCAGTCGAAAGGAATCCTGCGATAGCGCATCAGTGCGCGCAGCTTGATGGCGTATGGCGACGCGGTCGATCCAATCAGCCGATAGCGGCCTTCAGTCATGGTACTCCCTCGATCGTCCCAAACCTGAACGCCGGACACGCGATACTGGCATCGAAGCGGAATTGCGCCAACCGGTGCATTCGGATTTCGCCCGTCAGCCCTGCAATAAACCGGCATGGCTTGCCTTGCGGCGCAGCGAATTCTGCAGCTATCCTCCATACCAAATGATCGGGCCCCGCTTGGCCCAATGAATCCCGCCTAGTGGAGAAACGCCATGAATCCCCCAGTCAGTTCGCCTGCCATCAAGGTCGTGAGATCAGTTCGCGAGCAGGTCAGTGCGGAGGAATGGCAGGCACGAGTGGATCTGGCGGCCTGCTACCGCCTCACGGCGCTGTATGGCATGACCGAAATGATCGCCAATCATATCTCCTGCCGGGTGCCGGGAACGACAGATCAGTTCCTGATCAATCCTTACGGGATGCTCTACGAAGAGATAGACGCATCGTGCCTGATCAAGGTCGACGTCGACGGCAACACGCTGCTCAATGCGACCGACTACAACGTCAATCTCGCCGGCTTCGTCATTCACAGCGCCATTCACATGGCCAAGCACGACATGGATTGCGTCGCGCATACGCACACGCCGGCCGGCATGGCGGTCTCGGCGATGGAATGCGGGCTGCTTCCGCTGGCCCAGACCTCGATGCGGTTCCTGCATGTCGCTTACCACGATTTTGAAGGCATCGCCGACGACGTCGACGAGCGTGCGCGGCTGGTCAGGGACCTTGGCGACCACGAAGCCATGATCCTGCGCAACCACGGGCTGCTCGTCGTCGGTAGAACCGTGCCATCGGCGTTCAACGTGCTGTGGCGCCTGGAACGCGCCTGCCAAGTGCAGATCATGGCACTGTCCTGCAACACCAAATTGACTTACCCGCCCCAAAGCATTCTCGAAGCGACCTACGACAAGATGCGGCCGCGGGTTGACCGGCCGGCCCGAAATGGCGACCTCGCCTGGCCCGCTTATCTACGTAAACTCGATCGCATCGATCCGTCCTATCGGAATTGAGGTTCCGTCCTGCCCGTTGACGCACTTCGCACGAAGTTTGGGCGGCGCTTGCCTGTAATTTGATCGTACATACCGTCGCTAAATCGCGGATGCTGGTCGTCGATGAGGCGATAGGTGCGTCCCGATGAAGACGTTCATTCGAGTGGTTGAACTGTGGGTACCGGACCGGACCCGCACGCGTCTGGAATTCGGCGGCAGTCTTTGCAGCGAGGAGTATTCGGAGTTCAAGGCGGTCAGCGAAAATGCGCTGTTTGCCTACGATGAAGGGTTGCCCGGCAAGGCCTGGGCCTCCGGCCATCCGGTCATTCTCACCAAATTTGCCAACTCCTACTTCAAGCGCACCGACGAGGCGATCGAAGCCGGGTTGACCTGTGGCGTGGCGCTGCCGGTGTTCGCCGGCGAATTCCTGATGGCTGTCATGGTGCTGTTCTGCGGTGACGACGAGAAGCACGTCGGCGCCATCGAACTCTGGCACAATGATGCCGGCGTCAGCCACGAAATGGGGCTTGTCGACGGCTATTACGGCACGGCCGACATGTTCGAGTTCAACTCGCGGCACACCAAGTTTCCGCGGGGCTTTGGCCTGCCCGGGCGGACCTGGAAAGCCGGCATGCCGCTGATCATCAAGGACCTGCACAATTCCAAGCGCTTCCTGCGCTGGGAAGAAGCTTCCGAAATCGGCATCAATTGCGGTGTCGGCATTCCCTACACGACGTCACCTGAAAAAACCTGGGTGATGACGTTCCTGTCGGCGCAGGCGACCCCGATCGCCAAGCGTTTTGAAATCTGGGTGCCGAATCCATCGCGATCGGCACTGGTCTTTCATTCCGGTGATTGCAGCAGGAATACCGAGCTTGAATCGATTTACGCGTCAAAGAGCATCGGCAAAGGCGAAGGCAGCATCGGCGGTGCCTGGGCGACGGGCATGCCCGCGATCAACGAGCATCTGAAGGTCGATGAGTCAGTTGCGGCGCAGGCAGCACGCGCGGCCGGCATGAATCAGATCGTCGTGCTGCCGGTGATCGAGAGCGCCCAGCTCAAGGCCGTGCTCGCCTGGTATCTCTGAACGATCGGATCAATGCGCCAGAGGCTGGCGCAAAACCCCAAAGAAGTCCCGCACCTCGCGCACAAACAGCTCAGGCTGCTCGAAGGCCGCGAAGTGACCGCCCTTCGGCAATTCGCGCCACTGCCGGATGTCGGTGTAGCTTCCTTCCATCCACCGCCGCACCGGTGTGACGATCTCCTTGGGAAATACGGCAACCCCGCTCGGGATCGTGACCTTGTGGGGCGTCCGGCGCTTCGGCCCAAAACTCTCCCAATAGAGACGCGCCGATGAGGCGGCGGTCGCGGTCACCCAATACAGCATGACATTGTCGAGCAGTTCGTCGCGGCCGAGAATATTCTCGGGGTGCCCGTCGCAATCGGTCCAGGCCCAGAATTTCTCGAGAATCCACGCCGCCTGGCCGCTCGGCGAATCCGTCAGCCCATAGCCCAGGGTTTGCGGCCGGGTCGCTTGCTGCTTGGAATAGCCGGAATCCCAGTCGGCATAGTATTTGATGCCCTGCAGCGCCCGCGCTTCCTCTGGCGTCGGCTGCCCGTCCACGTTGGGACGCGCCGACATCGCCAGCGTGATGTGAATGCCGGCGCAATGTTCGCCATCCTGCGCGCCCAGCGCGGTCGTCACCGCCGAGCCCCAGTCACCGCCTTGCGCGCCGTAACGCGCATAGCCAAGACGGTCCATCAGCACCGCCCAGGCGGCAGCAATGCGATCGACGCCCCAACCTGTCGTGGTGGGTTTGGCCGAAAAGCCGAAGCCGGGCAGCGACGGACAAACGACGTGAAAGGCGTCGGCGGCGTTGCCGCCGTATGCGGTCGGGTTGGTGAGCGGCTCGATCACCTTGTGGAATTCGACGACTGAACCCGGCCAGCCATGGGTGATGATCAGCGGCATGGCCTGCGGATGCGGCGAGCGGACGTGCAGGAAGTGAATATCGAGGCCGTCGATTTCGGTCGTAAACTGCGTAAAGCGATTGAGGCGTGCCTCGCGGGCGCGCCAGTCATATTCGTCGGCCCAGTACCGGCAAATATCCTTGATCCATTTCAACGGCGCGCCCTGGCTCCAGTCGTCGACCAGTTCGGCATCCGGCCAGCGCGTGTTCCGCAACCGCGACTTCAGATCGTCGAGCACATCGTCGCCGACCGAGATGCGATAGGGTTTGATTTCAGCGCTCATGGGGAATTCTCACAATGCCGGATGGCAAGCTGCAATTGCATCCTGCCGACTTTATGTGCGTGACATTACGCAGACGCGTCAGCTTGATGCAAATTGACGGGGTGGTCGAGACGTTCCGGAGTCCTGTTGCTGGATCCTCCCTTGACCTCGCGGCAGTTGTGCGGCGCCTGGCGCGTCAGGGCGCCAGCCGCTGCTTGAAGAACCCCAAAATCTCGTCGCGGGCTGCGATGGTCGGCTGACCGGTTTCGTCGATCAGGTGGGCGGTCACGACACTATGCGGCGTCGTGACGTAGCGCTCGAAGAACTCGGGAATATCGGTGTTCGCCGCGTTGTCGGGAAGCACCCGGCCGATGAAGCGGTCGCCAAGCGCCTCCTGATAGGCCGCAAAGCGCTGCGCCATGCAAAACTTGTCGCCCTCGAAGCGATAGGCCAGCACGGTCAGATCTTCCCGGTCGAGCCGTTCGCGGACGGCCTTGATTTCGTCCGGCGCGATTTCGATGCCTGCCGGATCGTTCAGCGGCAGTGACGGCTGGGACAGGACCGGCGCCAGCATCGATGGCTCCAGCATCATCGTCAGCGCGAAGTTTCCTGTAAAACACATCCCGATGGCGCCGACGCCGGGACCACCGCACTCCCCGTGCGCAAATCTCGCCAGCGACCGCAGCCACTTGGTCACCGGGCTTGATTCATTGGCAGCCAAGGCACGAAACTCGGCGCTCACGCAGGCGCGTTGAAAGACGGCGGTGCCCTCTTCCACATTGGGAACAGCGCCATCGCGGCCGAACAGCGAAGGCATGTAGACCGTGAACCCGGCGTCGCGCACCCAGCGGGCGAAACGCGCGACATAGGGGCTGATGCCGGGCATCTCGGTCATCACGATGACCGCAGGTCCACTGCCTGCGACATGCACCGCCTTGCTGACGCCGTCGAGCGCAATCTCGCGGCGCGTGAAATCCTCGAGCGGGTCATCGTGCTTCATGGATCGTTTTGGCATCTGGCGTCACTCCCCGCGCGCGCAACGATCGGCGCCTCCGGAATTAGCGACGCCGCATCAGCCTTCGTGCCGATCATTGCGATTCCGCGCCGGATCGCATAGTGTCAAAAATGACATTGATCGGGGATTTTTGGACATGACCAGGGTGACGGTCATTGAAATCGAGGGCTGCCTGGCTTCCGGCGCCGCCATCACCCATGACGTGATGGCGACTGCCAACCAGATCAGCAAGACGGCCAAACGTACCTTACCGTTCGACGTCACGACGGTGCGCTTGGGCCCGCGCCGAAAACGAGAAAGGCTGCGTGGCGCCGACCTCGTCATTGTCCCGGGTCTTGGCCTTGGAGTTGCGTCAGCAGACGAACTCGACGCGAAACTGAAGAGCCCGGCCTGCCGGCATGCTTACGACATGCTGATTCAATCGTTCGAAGCCGGCGCCGCGCTCGCCGCGGCGTGCGCAAGTACTTTCCTGCTCGCGGAAACCGGATTGCTGGACGGCCGGCGGGCGACCACGACATGGTGGCTCGGCCCGCTGTTCCGCGAGCGCTATCCGATGGTCGAACTGGCGAGCGACCGGATTGTCGTGCCCGATTGGCCAATTGCGACCGGCGGCGCGGCGATGGCGCAGATGGACTTGATGCTGGCGATTGTGGGCAAGTTTGCCGGACCGAAGCTGGCCAACGCCTGCGCCAATTATCTGCTGCTGGATGAACGGCGCTCCCAGGTGCCGTTCATGGCGATCAATTATCTGGCGAGCCAGGACCCGAAAATCGCAAAGGCGGAAAAATGGGTGCGGGAAAATATCGCGCGCGATTTTGCGATGGAGGAACTCGCCGAGGCCGTCGCGCTCGCGCCGCGCACATTTGCCCGGCGCATCGCGGCGACCTGCGGCGTCTCGCCTATTCAGTTCGTTCAACGCATCCGGCTTGAGACCGCCAGATACCTGCTTGAGACCACGCGCCTGTCGGTCGATCAAATTTCCCGGCAAGTGGGTTACGCGGAGCCCTCTACCCTTCGCCGCCTGATCCGGCGCGATACCAAACATTCCCCCGCGCATTTCCGGCCTGCGGCCTGAATCATCGCCCGCGGAGATTCCTTGCGATCGTCTTGCCGATAAGTTCGGCACCGGCATCGATTTCGGTTTCATTCCAGGCGGCGAATCCAAGAAACAGCCCGTGCTCGGCGGTCTTGCCGGTAAAGTGACGGGAAAGCGGCCGTGCCGTGACTCCAATCCTCGCCAGATCGGCCACGAGACGGCAGTCATCCGATCCCGGTTCCAGCCGGGCGAGAAGCTGCATGCCGCCGGCCGGCGGCGTGATCGCGAGCTTGCTTCCGGCCGCTGAAGCCAGCGCATGCGTCAGGTGGTCACGGCGGCCGCGATAGATGCGGGTCATCCGGCGAATATGGGCTGCGAAATCGCCGTCGCCGATAAACTCCGCCAGCGCGAGCTGCATCGCACCCATCACCATTTGGCCGGTATGCCGCTGCATCCTCTCGAATGTTTCAACGAGGCCGTCGGGCACGATCGCGTAGCCCACGCGGATATCCGGCAACATCGGTTTCGAGAAGGTCCCGACATAGAAGACGTTGCTGGCCGTATCGATGCCCTGCAACGCGACCACCGGCCGGCCGTCGAAATGAAACTCGCTGTCGTAGTCGTCCTCGATGATCGCCGCGCCCGCTTCCGCGGCGAATGCCAACAGTTCCTGCCGCCGCTTGATCGGCATCAGCCTGCCCGTCGGGTATTGATGCGAGGGTGTGCAGAAAATCAGCCGCGGACGATCGGTCCGCCCCGCCAGCCGCAACCCGCTCCGATCCAGCGTCATTCCCTTGACCCGTGCACCGGTCGCCTCAAGCGCCACGCGCGCGCCGCCATATCCCGGGCTTTCGATCCACGCCAGATCGCCCTCATTGAGTATGACCCGCGATATCAATTCGATGGCCGCCTGGGCCGACGATGTAATGATCAGCCTTCGCGCGTCGGCCTTGACGCCGCGATGCTCCACGAGATGGCTGAGCAACGCCGATCGAAGAGCCGGATGGTTGGCCCTGATTCCCGCCGCATGCCTGCTGCGGGCCGCACGACGCAGACAGCGCGCCCACACCTCGTGTGGAAACTCGCGGGCATCGGCGAGCCCCGGAGCAAATGGCCGCGGACTCCCTCCTTCGTTCGTGAAGTGCCAGTCCGACCGGCTGACCTGCCTCGCCCAACGGGAGACCCGCATGAAGCCGGAACGTTCATGATCCGGAGATTGATCACCGGAGACCAGCTGCATCTTCTCGACCGCCGCGACCACCGGCCGGCGTCCGCGTGCGACGACGATGTAACCTTCCACCGCCAGCTGATCGATGACAGTTGAGACCGTGTTTCGCGAGACCCCGAAATCTTCCGCCAGCCCCCGGCTGGACGGCAGCCGGTATCCCCGCGGCAAGGCGCCCGACAGGATTGCGGTGCGCAGGCGATCGTAGATCTGGCGCGCCAGGC
Source organism: Bradyrhizobium sp. AUGA SZCCT0176 (assembly GCF_018130145.1). GTDB lineage: Bacteria > Pseudomonadota > Alphaproteobacteria > Rhizobiales > Xanthobacteraceae > Bradyrhizobium. The sequence goes on from NZ_JAFCMB010000018.1 coordinate 23,717, forward strand.
GCCCGCCATCCTGCGGCACGAACCTCAGATCGATCGTTCCGGAGAGGAGATTGGACAAAACTGGCTCCATGATTTTTATGAAAATGGACCTATCAATCATGCCAGTCAAGGTTATGGTTTGTGCAGCCCAGCCTATAGGGATCATCATGCAGACCCATCTGTCGCGCCGCGGCGCATTCCTGCTGTTCGCGGTGATCGTGATCGCCTGGGGCCTGAACTGGACGATTACCAAGACCCTCGTCCAAAGCGTCACGCCGCTATGGACGACGGCATTCCGTTCCGGCATCGCCACGGTGGCGCTGGCCGCGCTTCTTTTCGCACGCGGCGAGATGATCGTGCCGCGCCGCGGCGACCTGCCGGTGGTGTTCGTCACGTCGATATTCCATCTGGTGGCGTTTTCGGCGCTGGTCGCCTACGGCCTGCAGTTCGCCGCCGTCGGCCGTTCGATCGTCCTCGGCTACACGACGCCGCTCTGGGTCATGCCGGCCGCCTGGCTGTTTCTGGGTGAGCGAATGACACCATCACGCTCGCTGGGAATGGCGCTTGGTCTGGCTGGCCTTACCGTCATGTTCAATCCGCTTGCCTTCAATTGGGCCGACGTCAACACGCTGGCCGGAAGCGGCGCCATATTGCTGGCCGCCCTGTGTTGGGCAGTCAGCATTGTGTATGTGCGCGCCCATCGCTGGATATCAACGCCGTTTCAGCTCGTCTTCTGGCAGATGCTGCTGGCCACGGTGGTGGTCTCCGTGTTGGCGCTTCTCAAGGACGGCGTGCCGCATCCGACATGGAGTGCTCAGCTGGTTGGGCTGTTTCTGTTCAGCGGAATCATCGGAACCGCACTGGCCAATTGGGCAATGTCGACTGCCAATCGCAGCTTGCCCGCCGTCGTCACATCGCTCGGGCTGCTCGCGACACCCGTCGTCGGGGTCGCAAGTTCAGCGATCATTCTTGGTGAAGTGGTCACGGCCGACCTGGTGGTCGCGATGCTTCTGATCCTGGGAGGCATCGCAATCGGAACGATCCCCCGCAGGGAAAAGGCTCCGGCGCAAAAGCACGCACCCCTAGTCGTGGAGTCGTAGATCCCGCCATTCGGGCGGCAAGGCCGCGCGAACACATTCGGCCGGCGCAACTACACTGACGGGGCGAGCCGCCTGAGCGATTGCACTGGACCCATTCCGGGGCAAACGTTCGGCGGCAGTTGCGATGACAAGCAACGCCAGTATGGCGGCAACACCGCCCAGCGCTGGATTGAGCCACGCCAGCAGATCATTCAACCGAACGAGCCAATATGGAGCCATGTTCGTCAGCCAGACAATTGTGAATCGACGATGTCATCGTCGTCCCGCGCCATCGCGAATGCAATCTGGGAAGTCCGAACCGTGCCTTCGGCGAGTTCGAAGGCTGTTGGCAATACGGTGCAGGACAACGCATGGTTGACATTCATGCTGATCCTGTAATTCTCCATCAGCGACCAATAAGATCTTGCGAAAGCACGACTGATGCCAGGGATGAGGAAACGCAGCATGGGGCCATTCAGTCGTCGCGCTATTCTTGTCGCCTTCAGCGCCTTCCTGTTCGGCGGCACCGCCACGGCGCAGGATTATCCATCCCGCCCCGTCAAGATCGTCGTACCGTTTCCAGCCGGCGGCTCCAACGACATCATCGCCCGCATCCTGGCGCAAAAACTTGGCGAGAGGACCGGCCAGACATTCCTGATCGAAAATCGCGCCGGCGCCGGCGGAAATATCGGCGCGGATGCGGTCGCGACTTCGGAGCCGGACGGTCACACGCTGCTGCTGACGGCGCCGCCGCCGCTTACGATCAACGCAGCGCTCTACAAGAACCTGCCTTACGATCCGGCAAAGGCGTTCGCTCCGGTGGCGCTGGTCGCCTCGGTACCGATCGTGCTTGCGGTGCATCCGTCGGTCGAAGCCAGCAACGTCAGGGAACTCATCGCGCTCGCCAAGGCAAAACCGGGCACCATCAACTTCGGATCGTCGGGCAACGGCTCGACCAATCATCTCGCGGGCGAATTGCTGAAGAGCATGACCGGCATCAATATCGTTCACCTTCCTTACAGGGGCGCAGCACCCGCCATGAACGATCTGATCGCGGGGCATATTCCAATGATGTTCGACAACATCCCGGCCGTGCTGCCGCAGGTTCAGGCCAAGACCATCAAGGCGATTGCCGTGGCCGGCGCCAAACGCGCGAGCGCCCTCCCCGATGTGCCCACGGTCGCAGAATCCGGCGTGCCCGGCTTCGAAGCCTCCGCATGGTTCGCCCTGGTGGCGCCGGCGAAAACGCCAGCGCCGGTGCTTGCAAAACTGGGGAGCGAGGTTGACGCGATCCTGAAAATGCCTGACGTGCAGAAGCGGTTCACCGAACTCGGCGCCGAGCCCGGCAACATTTCCGGTACTGCTTTCGCACAATTCCTCAGCGAGGAAACCGCGAAATGGACGAAGATCATCCAGTCGTCCGGCGCGACGGTGAACTAGGGCGTGAACCCATAGATTTCGGTGATGTCCGCTTTACTGCTAAAGCGACGTGGTGGCTGCAAGCGTGCGATGATCCTCGCCGGTATCTCCAGGCAAGGAGAGCATCAAGGGAAGTTAACGTCGGGTCGGCAACGTCCGATCTTCCCCCGACAACGGACATCGAAGCAATCGGCAGAGGACACTTACTTCCTGGTGGCTTTTAAGAGTTCTTCTGCCCTCCTGACACCGCTCTTTGCCTTGAGTGTCAGAGCTGTTGGTTGTGGGCTCCATTCGGAAACCAGTTTTTCTGCCTTCTCAAGTTCTGGTTTGGACAACATAGCAGCCATCTCATTCACATTTTTTTGGGGCGCCAGTTTTGAGAGTTTAAAATACGCATACGATAACGACAAATCTCTTGGCGCTCCTTTTCCCGCAGAGTACGAAATGGATAAACTATAGAGAGACTGGGGATGTCCCTGGTCGCCTGCCATCTTCCACCACTTCAGCGCCTCTTCTGAATTTCCTTGTCTGTTATACAGAATAGCAACATCGTGCTGGGCAAGCGCATAACCGGCTTTGGCAGAAACTAGCTTGTATTTTAATGCTTCATTTGTGTCAGACGTTACAACGCCCGCGCCTTGCCCGTCATAATAACAACCAAGCTTATAGGCTCCCAGCGGGTCATTAGACCCAGCGGATTTTTGAAACCACTCAAATGCCTGCCTCCGATCTTTTTGGGTGCCGATGCCATTATTGTGCATCATGCCAACATGGTATTGCGCCTCTGCATCTCCTTTATTGGCCAATGCGACCATCGCATTGAAGGAGTCAGCTTCATTTGCATTGGCAGGCATTGAAAGAACTAAGAGGCATGAAAAAGCTAGGGCCATAAATTTCATGTAATTTCCCCTTTGTTGGGATTCAAACTGACTGTCCGGTTCTAACTCGCAAGCGCAATCTGGAAGCCGGGTCAAACTTGCTCATGGGACCACGCCAAGTGTCTTCAGCTCAGCGTTGGCGGCCTCCCACTCGTTGAAACTGTGCGGGCAATCGCTTGCCGCCAGACGGAACAGGCGAGTTGCTTCGTCTTTCAACCCCTTCGTCAACGAGAGCTCACCGCTGTAAAAATTCGCCTCGCAGACTTGGCCATTCTTCCTGGCGGCGTGAGGATCGTCGGCGGCGGCAAGTACATCAGCAGTCGTCAGCTGGCCCATGAACAATCTGATGACAGGCGCCGGCCAGACGTTCATGTCGATCCGGGAACTGGTTTGCGCCAGGCGGCTCGGGAGATTGTTTCGCTGACTGGCGATCTCGACCCACAGGGCCAGATAGGCATTGTCCGGCGCATGCGCACTTGCCTGGTCAAGATCGGCCAGCGCCTTTTCGAACGAACCAGCAAAGAGATATGAACGCTCGCGAGCAAAGTAGGCCAGGGGTGATTTCGGATTGAGCCTGGTCGCCTCATTGTAGTCGGTGATCGCGCGGTCGAAGTCGCCCTTGGCGTGATAAGTAACACCTCGGCCGACGAAAGCCTTGACTGACTTTGGATCGAGCCGGATCGCCGCGTCGTAGTCGGCAACGGCGCGGTCATGGTCGCCCCTGGCGCGATAAGCGGAACCTCGACTGTTGAAGACGGTGGCATCTTCGGGATCGATCCGGATCGCCTCACTGAAGTCGGCGATGGCACGGTCGAGGTCGCCCTGTTCGAGATAAACGTTGCCTCGCTTGTCGAAGGCCATGTCGGATTTGTGATCGAGTCGGATCGCCTCATTGAAGTCAGAGATGGCGCGGTCGTTGTCACCCTTGGCGACGAAGGCGATACCTCGACCGAGGTAGGCCTTGGCGTGTTTGGGTTCGAGCCGGATCGCCTCATTGTAGTCGACGATGGCGCGGTCGTTATCGCCCTTGTCGTGGTAGGTGCTACCCCGATTTTGGAAGGCCCTGGCGAGTTTGGGGTCGAGCCGGATCGTCTCATTGAAGTCGGCGATGGCGCGGTCGTTGTCGCCCTTGGCGTTGTAGGCGTTACCTCGATTGTTGAAGGCCATGGTGAATTTTGGGTCGAGCCGGATCGCCTCATTCAAGTCGGCGATGGCGCGGTCGTTGTCGCCCTGTTCGTTGTATGCGGCACCTCGATTGTTGAAGGCCATGGCCAATTTAGGATCGAGCCGGATCGCCTCATTCAAGTCGGCGATGGCGCGGTCGTTGTCGCCCCTGGCGCGATAAGCGAAAGCTCGATTGTTGTAGTAAGCCGCCAGATCGCGCCCTTTCGATTTCCCCGACTTGATGCCCCGGGTACAGTCAGCGATCGCAGCCTCGGGGTCCTGCGCAGAATCACACTGGTCAGCGGCGGCTGAATAATCCAGAAATGCGGCTGAATAACCCAGGAATATCGTGGCGGCAAAAAGCGCGCTCCAGAATCTCCAATCCGTGGGCCTCATGCCATTTCCCCTGGGCGAACTTTGAAATCCTGGGGTTTGTATCGGAATTTGGCGTTCTGGTTCACATTCAGCCAGACAAAGTCACTTACTATTGGGTCTATCGCGTCGATTTTGGCAAGTCGGCGGCATGTCCGGTTTGCGGCTAACCCCGGAAGTCAGCGTTCAAACCCGCCGCAATCCAGGTTTGGCTGCGCTAATGAGTCCACGGCCTATGGCCACCGAAACGGTCTCCTAAACCCCGAGATAGGCGCGCTGAACGTAATCGCTCTTCGCAAGCTCAGCGCCGGGACCGCTGAGCGCGATCCGCCCGTTCTCCAGCACATAGGCGTAGTGGCAGAGCCGGAGCGCCAAATTGGCATTCTGTTCGACCAGCACGATCGACAGGCCCTGCTCCCGGTTGATCGTCTCGATCAGGCGGCCGATCTCCTGCACCATGATAGGCGCGAGCCCGAGCGACGGCTCGTCCAGCAACAGCACCTTCGGCGCCGCCATCAACGCCCGCGCAATCGCCAGCATCTGCTGCTCGCCGCCGGACAGCAGGCCTGCCATCTGGTCGCGGCGCTGCCTGAGTTTTGGAAAGAAGCCGAACATCCGTTCCACGGAAGCATGCAGGCTGCTGCCTTGCGGCTGCAAATACCCGCCCACGAGCAGATTGTCGTGGACGGTCATCCGCGGGAACACGCGGCGTCCCTCCGGCGACAACGCAATGCCTTGCGAGACGATATCCGGCGGTGACATCTTGTCGATCCGCACACCACCAAAACTGATCTCGCCCTGGCTCGGCGATCGCAATCCCATGATCGCCCGCAACGTGCTGGTCTTGCCGGCGCCGTTGCTGCCGACCAATGAGACGATCTGCGCCGGCGCGACATCGAGGCTGATGCCAGAGATGGCAACCCGATGGCCGTATTCGACGTGAATGTCACGTACCTGAAGCGCCTTGCTCATGCTGCTTCCTCGGCGCCGAGATAGGCCTGTATCACGCTGCGATTGGCGCGGATTTCCGAAGGTATACCCTCGGCAATCTTTTCGCCGTGGTCCAGCACGACAAGCCGGTCGCACAACCCCATCACCAGCCGCATGTGGTGCTCGACCAGCAGCACCGAGATGTTCTCCGTCTTGTGCAGGTCCTTGATCAACCGGCCGAACTCGGCGGCTTCTTCCGGGTTCAATCCAGCCACCGGTTCATCGAGCATCAGCAGCTTGGGACGCGCGGCAAGCGCGATGGCAACACCGAGCCGACGCTGACCACCATATGACAGTTCTCCAGCGCGGCGCTGGCGGAACTGAAGCAAAGACAGGCGTTCGAGCAAAAGCTCGCACCGGCTTCGGGTCGCCGACAGCGCCGCACGTGCGGCGCGGGTGTTGAAAATCGAACCCAGCATCGAGACCGGCGTGGTCGCAAACGCGCCACGCATGACATTCTCGATGACCGTGGCATCCGGGAAAATCGTCGTGGCCTGGAACGTCCGCACCAATCCCTCGCTGACGATCGCGCTCGGCTTCTTGCCGACAATGCTGCGCTGCTCGAAGCGAATGGCGCCCGCCGACGGCGACATGACCCCGCTGACGACATTAAAGCAGGTCGTCTTTCCGGCGCCGTTGGGGCCGATCAACCCGACGATCTCACCTGACTTGATCGAGAACGAAACGTCCTTCAGCGCATTCAGGCCGCCGAACCGCCGGCTGATCGCATCCACTTCCAGCAATGCAGCGCTCATTTCGGCGTCTCCGTCTCCGAGCCCTTGCTGAAGAAGGATCGTCCGATCGAGACGAGACCGTTCGGGATGAACAGCAATACGCAAAGCAGTATCACGCCGTAGATAATGTGCTGCGCACCGACGAAGCCGCGCAACAGCTCCGGCAGAGGCGTCAGGAACAAAGCGCCAAGGACGCCGCCGATCATCGTGTGACGCCCGCCGACGACGAGCATGGTGATGTACGCGATCGAGTCGTTGAACGTGAAACTGTCCGGCGACAGAAAGCGGATGTAGTGGACCATCGCCGCACCGGCGGCCCCTGCGATGCCGCTGCCCAGCGCAAAGGCGACGATCTGGTAACGGCTCACATCGATGCCGCTCGATTCGGCGAGGCGCACATTCTCCGCGATGGAACGAAACGCCCGTCCGTATTGCGAGCGCATCAGGGCCCAGACAAACGTCACGACGATAATGAAGGCGGCGAGTGCGAAATAGTAGAAGCGCAGGCGCGTCGAGAGCGGAAGGCCGAAAATCGATATGGCGGGAATCCCGAGCAGCCCGTTGGCGCCGTGGGTGACACTCTCCCAGTTCAGCACGATCAGCGTGAAAACCTGTCCCGCCAGAAACGTGACCAGCACGAAATAGACGCCGCGCAGCCGAAGCAATACCTTGCCGAGCAGCACCGCCGCCAGCCCCGTCACAAGCCCGGCCAGAACAATGCCGAGGATCGGCGGAAGCTTGAAGCTCAGCGCGGCCAGAGCCGAGACGTAGGCGCCCGCGGCCACGAACGCCGCGTGTCCGAGCGATATCTGCCCGACCGACGCAATCAAGCCCAGGCTGACCGCGAAGATCGAATTGAGCAGCATCAGGTTCGCCAGATGGATGTAGAACTGGTTTGTCGTGAGCTGCGGCAGGACGAGAGCCGCCGCGAGCACCACGACCAGCGCGATACCTGGCAGCAAACGGCGACGTGGCGCGAGGCGTGGCCCATCGCGGCCGATGGCGGCGGTGGATGATCCCTCCAAGTCAGGCCTCCCTTTGTCCCAAAAGGCCGGCGGGCCGAACCAGCAAGATCAGAATGACCAGCAGAAGCTGCAGAATGTCCGAAACCAGCGACCCGAAGATCGTGGCGGTGAAGCTCTCGATCATGCCGAGCAGAAGGCCGCCGACCACCGCGCCCGGGACCGAGCCAAGACCGCCGAGAATGACGACCACGAAGGCCTTGAGCATCGGCGTGAGGCCGACAAAGGGCGAGACCGAGAACACCGGCCCCATCAGCGCCCCGGCCAGCGCCGCGAGCGCGACGCTCATGCCGAAGGCCAGCGGATAGATGTAGTTGACGCGGATGCCCTGGATCAGCGCGGTCTCGGTATCCTGGGCGACCGCCCGCATCGCCCGCCCCAGCCGCGTTCGCTGCATGAAAAGCCAGAACGCGGTAAAGATCAGCGCGGCTGCTGCGATGACGACAAGCCGCGACCAGGGAAAACTGAAGGGACCGATCGCCAGCGTGCCCGTCACGATATCGGGCATCGCGCGCGGCTGGGGTCCCCACAGCAGGACGGCGCCGTTCTGAATGATCACCGAGATCGCAAGCGTCGCGATCATCCCCGACATCTCATCCGAACGAAACGGCTGGATCAACGTGCGTTCGACCAGCATGCCGAGAATGCCGATCGTCAGCGCCGCGATCAAAAGGCAGACGACGAACGGGATCTCCCAATAGACGTAGGTGAAGAATCCCGTAAAGGCGCCGAGCATATAGAATTCGCCATGCGCGAAATTCACCACGCGCATGATCCCGAACACCAGCGTGAAACCGACCGCCATCAGCATGTACATAGCGCCGATGACGAGACCGTTCAGCACAGCCTGCGCAAGAAGTATCGAATAGTCCAAACCCATTCTCCCGCGTCAGGCGGCGTCCATTTTCCCGGAGATGCCTGCGACGTTCATTCACAGACCTTGGGCGTGCACTTGGCCACGACCTGCGCCGCGCCGCCCTTGAGCAGCGCCACGTAGAATGGCGCGTCGAGCTGCTGGTTCGATTTCCACTGCGCTTCGCCGATCCAGTTCACCTTGCCGAGCACGGTTTCGAAATCCTTCAGGCCAAGCAACGCTTCGCGTACCTTGTCGCTATCCGTCACCGTTCCCGACTTCTGCATCGCAGCGAACGCCATCTGCACGTTGGCGTAGAAGAACGGGCTGAAGGCGTTCAGCGGCGTCTTGTACTTTGTCTCGAAGCGCTTGGTGTATTCCTGGATCGCCGGGGAATCCGTATTGATCGGCTGATGGACGTAGACGTTCTCGGTGGCATCCTTGCCGGCAACCTTCAGGATATCCGCGGTGGCGTCGCCGCCGGTCCGGATGATCGGCCCCTTGAAGCCAAGTTCACGAAGCTGCTTGACCAGCAATCCCGCGGTCTGCGGCGCGTTGCCGTTGAGTTCAAAGGCATCGATGCCCTTCGCCAGCACGCGCGTCAGCAGCGGCACGAAATCGACGCGCTCGCGCTCGAAGAACTCCTTGGCAACGAATTTGGCACCGACCGCCTCATAGGCAGCTTCGTTGGCGGCTCCGACCTGCTGACCGGACTCGTCGTTCGGGAACAAGCCGCCGATCTTCCTGGCGCCCAACTTCTGCACCACCCACTTGATTTGCGGATCGGAGAACACGTCCGACGGGATCACCGGACGGAAGCTGTACTTGTATTCGGCCGACAGCGCCTTCGGGGTGAAGGCCATGGTCATGGTGATGACCTTGTTTTCCGTGCTGACGGGAAGAAGCGCCAGCGCCGGCGCCGATCCGAGCGGACCGACCACGAACTTGATGCTGTCGTCGAACACCATGCGGTTGAACGCGGTCAGCGCGTCCGCCGCCTTGTAGTGGTCGTCATAGGCGACGATCTCGACCTTGTACTTCTTGCCGCCGACCTCCAGTCCGCCCTTGCTGTTGACGTCTTCAGCGGCGAGTTCGGCCGCGCCCTGCATCGCCATCCCCCACGCGGTTCCGGCGCCGGAAAGCGTCGCCAGAACGCCGAGCTTCAACGTTTGCGCCGAAGCCGAGTATGAGGAAACAGCGCAAGCCGTCGAAAGAAGCGCGACCTTCAAAAATCCACGCATGGCTACCTCCCTGGTGTCGGGGAGCAGCTTGCTGCCAACCCCTCTCGATTTTTCTGTTGCTTTCGTCCGCGCCCCTGTCGGGCGACGGGATGGCGGAACCTATCTTAGGGAATTGACTAAAGTCAACTGTTGACAGTTTGAGGCCCATGCAGGAAACATTCCTGACCGCCCCCGTTCGGGCGACGACGCAAGCAGGCATGACGGATATGATCAGGAACGAAACAGACCAGGCGGGAGCCAAATGACATATCTCGTCGCCAATGACCTGCCGACGCTGGCCGCCGGCGAGCGCTTCCGGAAACTATTGCAGCGTCCCGGCATCCTGCAGATTCCCGGAGCCCATTGCGGCCTCGCCGCGTTGCAGGCCAAGGCCGCGCAGTTTGAAGCGCTGTATCTGTCGGGAGCGGCGATGTCCGCGTCGATGGGGCTTCCGGACCTCGGCATCCTCACGATCGACGACGTCTGCTTCTTCGTCCGGCAGGTTTCCCGCGCGTCGCAACTTCCCGTGCTGGTGGATGGCGATACCGGCTTTGGCGAAGCGCTGAACGTGATGAACATGGTGCGGGCGTTCGAAGACGCGGGCGCTGCGGCCGTCCAGATCGAGGATCAGATCCTGCCGAAGAAGTGCGGCCATCTCAACGACAAGAAGCTGATCGCGCCGGAGGATATGGCGGCCAAAATCGCGGCCGCCGCCAAGGCGCGGCGGCATCTCTACATCGTGGCCCGCACCGATGCGGCCGCGGATGAAGGGCTCGACAGCGCCATCAACCGGGCCCGGCTATATGTCGAAGCCGGCGCTGACGCGATCTTCCCTGAGGCGCTGCATGACCCGGAAGCGTTCCGCAAATTTTCCGAGACCATCAAGGTGCCGCTGCTGGCCAATATGACCGAGTTTGGACGAACGCCGTTCATGACGGCGTCCGAGTTCGAGGCGCTCGGCTACAAGATGGTGATCTGGCCGGTCAGCGCGCTTCGCGTGGCCGCAAAGGCGCAGGCCGAACTGTATGACGGCATCCGCAAAGATGGCGGCACCCACCGCCTGATCGATCGCATGCAAACGCGGGCCGAACTATACGCGACCATCGGTTATCACGAATATGAGGCCCTCGATTCATCGATCATCACGTCGATCACGCCCGAAGGAATGCCGCAGAAGCAAACCGGTCGATGAAAGCGGCGGCTGGAGGCTATCTGCGCGACTGAACCGCGGCCTTGCTTTTGCCTGTCCACGCCGTACCTGCCTTCGGCTTCCGGACGGGCGGCGCGACTTCTTGCCGGGCGGCCGCTTCCCTCATCTGCTCCTCGACATACTGGCGGGCGTTGCTGATATGCAGCCGCATCTTGCGTTCGGCTTCCACGGAATCCCGCCGCATTAGCGCAGCGACGATGTCCTTGTGCTCACGCAGAGCCTGTTTGGCGCGCCCCGGTTTTGTACTCGATTTGTAGCGGTAGACCCGAAGCAGATAATAGAGGTCCTCGCACAGCATCTGGACCAGCCGTGCATTGCGGCTGCCCTTGACGATGCGAAAGTGGAAATCGAAGTCCTTCGACTCCTGATAATAGCCGGTGCCTTCCTGGACGCTTTTCTGCTGCTGGTGCTGGTCCAGCAGCTCGGAAAGCGCCTCCAGCTCATCATCCGTCATATGCTGGGCCGCGAGCCCGCATGCCATCCCTTCCAGCGCTTCGCGAACCTGCAGCACTTCATACAGATCGCTCGGCGACAGGCTTGCGACGCGGACGCCGATGTTGGGTGTCCGCTGCAGCAGCTTTCGGCCTTCGAGCCGGCGGATGGCTTCGCGCAATGGACCCCGGCTGACGCCGAGCGAGGCGGCAAGCGCCTGCTCGCTGATCTTGCTGCCCGGCTGCAGGTCTCCGCTCATGATCGCCGCCTCGATCCGCTCGGCGAGCGCATCCACCAGCGACTGGGCAGAGACCTTGTTGCTCAAGATGCCGTTCATGAAAGCCTTTCGATACCGCTCCCGTGGGAGCCCGCACAGACGCCTGCCGGCTCGCTCTCAGCCAAGCCCTTGTACTTACTAGAGCCTTTTCCGTTCCGATGGAATCGGAACGGGGCTCTAATTCTTGTTTTGACGCGTTTTCTTGACGCGAACCGGTGTCCACTTCGCTGGAAAACGCTCTAGTATGTCCCTTCGTGAAGGACAATCAATCGTGGAAACCTGCGTTCCCGCAACTGTATACAACTAAGCGATGGCCGTTCGATAAACCACATTGCCTTCGAACAGGCGGCGGGCGCTGCGGTAGACCGCGCCATAGTCCGCCTTCACCGCGCCGGAGCCGGCAGGCGAAACGCCGGCGTCGACCAGCGTGACGCCCGACGGATGCGCGATACGAATGGGTCCGTTCGCCTTGCACAGTTCGGCCGGAATGCTGCTGGGAATGCGCGACGCCACCGCAAGGCAAATCGCTCCGGTAATCGGCGTGGCGCGATGCGGCAGCCCTACCGAGATCATCCGCACCCAGATGTCGGCATCCGCCGGCGCGAGTTCACGCCCCGACAGCGTTCGTCCGGCCCGCGGGCCCGTTACCATCGCGACCTTGGGAATACCGGTCATCCGCCGCGCCTGATCGAGATCCGGCGCAATCCCCATTTTGACCGATGCCGCGCAGCGGATCGCTTCCATGCGCTGCAGAAAGACAGAATCATTGTCGAGCACGTCAGGCAGTTCATCGCCGGATTTTCCGACCGCGCTTGCCGCAACAAAGACGCAGGGGTTGGCGGCATCGACGCAGGAGGCCTTCACGCTTTCCCCGCCGCCGATGTCGAGATCGTCAACCGCGTTTCCGGTCGGCAGCAGCTTGCCGGTCCGCGCGCCGCCGGGCTCGAGGAACTCCAGCCGGATCGGCGCCGCCTTCCCGGCGATGCCATCGATCTCGATATCGCCGGTGGCGGCCAGCGAACCATCCTCGACCGGAAAGCGCGCAACGATGATCTTCGAGGTATTGGTGTTGTGAATGCGGACCGTGGCTTCGCCATTGGCTGGCGCCGTCACCAGCCCTTCGTCGAGCGCGAACGGCCCGACCGCCGAGGACATGTTGCCGCAATTGGCGCCATAGTCGACAAAAGTGTCGCGCACACCGATCTGCGCGAAGGTGTAGTCGACATCCGCATCCGGCCGGCTCGGCGGGCCGATGATGCAAATCTTCGACAGCGACGAGATTCCACCGCCCATGCCGTCGAGTTGCCGGCCATTGGGGTCGGGCGAGCCCATGACCTCCAGAAAGATAGGGTCCCAAGCCTTCGGGTCGGCCGGCAGATCGTCCCTTCGGAACATCACCGCCTTGGAAGTGCCGCCCCGCATGAACACCGCACGAAGTCGAGCATTTGCCATGGCCGATCCCTGTCCTTATTTCAGCGGCTCGGCATCCAGGCGGATGATGTCTGCCGGACCGCCCGGCTGCGCCGGATAGCGTTGTAGCACGAGCGGGTCATGGCCGGGCACGATGTGCGCCAGCGACGACGCCTGCCGGCGCATCGCGTCATAACCTTCGAGCGTCTCGCTGACGTCGACCACGACCGGGAAAGGCCGGTACTGTTCGAAATTCGCATAATAGTGCGACGCGTCCGAGGCGAGTACGACCCATCCGCGCCGGGTTCGGACGCGCACAAACTGCAGACCGCGCGAATGACCGCCGACCAGATGCACCGTGACACCATCGGCAATCTCGCTCGCGCCATTATGAAACTTCACGCGGCCCTGGAACAGTTTGCCCACCATCGCGGTGACGTCGTCAGCCTCAAACGGATGCCGCAAACTGGAATGGCACATGCACCGGCCGGTGCAGTATTCCATTTCGCGCTCCTGGATGTGATAGCGCGCGTTCGGAAATATCTCGTGATTGCCGGCGTGGTCGTAATGCATATGAGTCAGTACGACGTCCTTGACACCGGCACGATCGACGCCCGCAACCTTCAGGCCTTCCGCAACCGGGCGCGTTATCTTGCGCGCGCGGCGCTTGGCCATGTCAGCATCGAAGCCGGTATCGACGATGATGGTCTGGCCGTCGCCCTTCAGCACCCAGACGAAGAAATCCATCGGCATCGGCCCGTCATGCGCATCGCCACCGAGGAAATTTTCCGAAATGCGCCGTTCGGCATTATGGGCGTAACGAACCGCGAGAATCTCGTATTCCGACATGCGCTCCCCTTAGCTTGCTGGAGTGTCCTGCGCCTTGCGCCATTCCAGCAGCCGGCGGATGCCCTCCTCGATGGAAACCTCGGGCTTCCAGCCCAGCATCTTCTCGGCTTTGGCGATGCTGAAATCGAGCTGCTTGGTCACGCTCGATCGCACGCTCGAAGTAGCCGATTTGTAGACCGGCTTGAGGTCGCTGCCGGTGAACTTCAGCAACAGCGCCACCACCTGATTGAGATCGGTCGCAACACCCGATGCGACTGTAAAGCTCTCAGCCGTGATATCGCACGCCATCGCCATCACGTTGGCGCGGGCGACGTCGGCAACGTGAACATAGTCATGCACCTCGCTGCCGTCGTCCGGAATCACCGGCGGCTCACCGCGCATGATGCGGTCGTAATTCTCCATGATGTAGAGCGCATTGACGCCGCGATAGTGCTGTCGTTCGCCGTAAACCGTTGCGTATCGCAGCGCGATTCCCTGGATGCCGTGCTTGGCGCTGTACAGACGGCAGAGATTTTCGCCGATCAGCTTGGTGCACGCGTACAGCGCTGTGGCGGGCTGGAATGTGCCGAGCTGCGCCGGGGCGGACTCGTCGATCAGGCCCGGCGCCGGATCGCCGTAGACCGCGATCGACGACGAAAACACCACCTTCCTGACGTTGCGGTAGCGGCACGCCTCGAAGATGTTGACCTGTCCCTCGACATTGACGGCAAGCCCAAGGCTCGGATTCTGGCTGAGCGGCAACGTCAGGAAACCGGCGATCGCGAACACGCCGTCGCAGTCCTCGAAGGCGTCATAGAGTTCGTTGATGCGCAGGATATCGCCGCGCACGAGCTTTACTCTGGGGTCTCCCAATAGCGACCGGACGGTATCGGGACTACCGAGCGCGTAGTTGTCGAGCAGCACGACTTCCCGCGCACCCTGGCTCAGCAATTGTTCCGCGACATGCGATCCGATCAGGCTGGCGCCGCCGGTCACGACAAATTTTCCTTGGGCGATCTTCATGGATGCTCACACATCGCGGCAAACTGCACAGGCTGTCTCAAGTCTCGCTCCCATTGATCATCTGTTGGACCGATGCAGGCCGGTGGCCGCAAGCATCGCGGCGGTGCCTGACCGAATTGCACGGACGCTACCGCCCTCTCCCCAAACTGTCTACAGTTTTCATCATGCGGCACCGATGCACGCCGTTGCACCGCCTGCGGGGCTGCGCCGTCGCCTTGGCACCGGCACCTCTGTATAGAGTCGAGCGATGAGTCTGCTTCAGCGATAGCTCGGCACGACCTCGCAACAAAAGAATCGGGAGAACGACATGTCTGAGAAGGTCGCGGTCATCGGAATGGGGCAGATGGGATCGGGGATGGCAGGACGACTGAGGGAGTCCAACCTCGACGTCGTCGGCTATGACGTCAACGCCGATCAGCGCGCGCGCCTCACGAAGGACGGCTTTCGGATGGCACCGAGCATCGCGGAAGCGCTCGAGGGCCGCAACATCGTGCTGACCAGCCTGCCCGATCCGAAAGCCGTGACGGAAGCCTGGCTCGGCGCCGACGGCATCGTCGCCCATGCGGCCAAGGGCACCCTTTGCATCGAGCTGAGCACCATCGATCCGCAGACGATGCGGCAGGCCGCCGAGGCAGCGGTCGCCAAGGGAATCGCAGTGGTCGATTGTCCGGTCAGCGGCAGCCCCAACGAGGCGCGCGCCGGCAAGCTGATCCTGATTGCCGGTGGCGAGCGGGCCGACGTGACCCGGGCCGAGCCGATCCTCAAGCTGCTTGGCAACGAATGGAAGTACACCGGCCCCGTGGGAACCGCGAAGGTCGTCAAGATCGTCAACAACATGATGTCGATGGGCAACGTCCTGGTCGCGGCGGAAGCCTTTGCGCTCGGCGTGGCCGCCGGCGTCGAGCCGGACAAGCTTTATGACGTGCTGTCGGTCAGCGGCGGCCGCTCGCATCACTTCACCAAGCGCTTTCCGAACGCGATCAAGGGAGATTTCTCGCCGGGATTCAAGATGGAGCTGGGCGAGAAGGACCTCGCGCTTGCGGTCGAACTCGGGCGAATGACGCGGATGCCGACGCCGTCGGCCTCTGCGACGCGCGAACTCTATGCCGTCGCACTGGCCGAGGGCTTTCGCGGCCAGGATATCGTGGCGCTGCTGAAGATGTATCAGAACTGGGCCAAGCCGGCCTGATAGTCAGGTCGTTGGAAGCCTCGCTCAAGGCACCCAGGTCGTCTCCTGAGCCTCATGAGCACCTCGCGGCGCGAAGACGACCTTCTTCGCCGGTGCCTTGTGCAATTCGCTGACTTCCAGTAGCCGCGTGACCTGTGCGATCTCGGTGACTTTTTCGAGGGTTTCAAGCCGCTCGAACAGCGGCGCGATCTGCTCACGGGGAAGGCTGCGCGCCGCGCAATCGTTGAACTTGTCCCATAGTTCGCTGCTGCTCATCGGATTGTCACCGCCACGACCGACGAGATTGTCGACGCGCCGCGAGAGGCGGGTGCCGTCCTTGAGCGTTACGATGACTTCCGCGCCCCATTGGTCCTCAGCATCGTCGGCCATATCAGGGTGCGGGCTTGCGGTCGTGAGATCCAGAAGCCGTGTGATCTCCGGATCGAAATGCGCATCCCCCTCAAAATCCTTCAGCCGAAGCACGCCATAGCGAAGCGCGCGCGCGACGACATACTGGACGCTGAACTTGGCTTGCAGCGACGTCTGCGGATGCGGATTGTTGGTATGGCGCAGGCGCCGGCCATGCGGCAGCACTTCGATGCGGCTGATGTCCGCGGCTTTGACCTTGTCCTCGCGCCGCAACTGGAGCGCCATGGCAATCGCTGGATGCGTGCTGCCGCAACAAGGGAACTGCTTGAGCGCGATCGATTTCGCCTCGATCTCCCACGGCGCGCCCCAGTTCTGAAAGAGCTTATCGGGGTCGAACGTGCCGGGCCCGTTGAAGACGTTGAGGAAGCCTTGTTGATGCTCGAACACGTCGGTGGCGGCGTCAAACCCTCCCTCGGCCAGCAGGGCCGCAAGCAGGCCGTTGCGGCAGCACTGACCAATGTGGAGCGGCTTGGTCATGGTGCCGAAATTGGCCTTGAGGCCACCTGCGAGCGAGGCCGCAATGCACAGCGCCATCGTCGTTTTGGCATGATCGAGCTTCATGAGATGGCAGGCGGCCGCCGCGGTGCCAAAAATGCCGAGCGTCGCCGTCGGATGCCAGCCCTTGTCGTAGTGATGAAAATTGACTGCCCGCGCGAGCCTGATCTCAACCTCGACGCCGATCACGTAGGCGGCAATCAGGTCTTCGCCGGTCCCGCCGCGCTCCTCCGCCAGCGCAAACAGCGTCGATACCAGCGGCACCGAATGATGACCGCCCATGATGCCACTGAAATCGTCGAA
This sequence comes from Bradyrhizobium sp. AUGA SZCCT0176, assembly GCF_018130145.1. Classification (GTDB taxonomy): domain Bacteria; phylum Pseudomonadota; class Alphaproteobacteria; order Rhizobiales; family Xanthobacteraceae; genus Bradyrhizobium. The sequence goes on from NZ_JAFCMB010000018.1 coordinate 41,002, forward strand.
ATCCAGCGCATGGGACGCCGTGCCGTTGATCAGCGCCGCATCGAGTGCGCTGGTGCGCCGCGCCGAGCCGAAAATCAGCGCGGGTCCGGGCGCCGTCGCGACACCCGGGGTCTTGAGGAGGATCTGCGTGCAGGGTTCCGGATAGCCGGCCAGGGTCACGCCGATCGCATCAAGGATGCAGGCTCTTGCCGACGCGACCGCTCCCTTTGTGAGCTGACGCTTCTCGAAGGCCAACACCCGCTGGGCCAGATGCTGGAGCAGCGTGGTTCCGGACGAAGCGTGCTCTGCCGAACTTGCCCTTGACGATGCAACAGACGCGTCACTCATGTCGGTTCTCCCGTGTAGGCTTCAGTCCGCCGCTGCCGCGCTGCGTCCTGCAATCCGCCCGAACGTCGCGCCCGACACCAGACCGGTGCCCGCCGGATAATTGTCGTAGAACAGGCCGCCGACCATTTCGCCGCAGCAGAACAGGCCCTTGATCGGCCGCCAGTCCGTGCCGATCACCTGCGCCGTCTCATTCACCTTCAGTCCGCCGAAGGTGAAGGTGATGCCGCCGGTGGCGCTGTAGGCGTAGAACGGCGGCTTTGCGATTCGAAGCGCCCAGTTGGTTTTCTCCAGCGCCAGCCCCTTGCTGGAAAGACCATCCTTCTTGGTCGGATCGAAGCCGTCGTCCATCTCGCGGGCGCAGGAATTGTATTCGTCGAGCGTCTTCAGCGCCTGATCCCTGTCGTCGAAGTCGAGTTTTTCAATGAGATCTTCCAGCGTGTTGGCTGTGATCGGCTTGCTGGTCTGGTAGCGCGGCTCCAGCAGGTGAACGACCCTGGAGTCAAATATCTGCCAGGCCTTGGCGCCGGGTTCGGCCAGGATCGCGCGCCCGAACTTGGCATAGGTAAAGAGCGCACCGTCTTCGCCTTCATCGACGAAGCGCCGTCCCTTGCGGTTCAGCATGACGCCATAGACATAGCTCAGCCGGTTGCTGCGATCTGTGAGTTCGCGTGGTGCAAACTCGCCCCAATCGGCGCTGATCGGCGTGGCGTGGCAGCCGCTCCACTGTCCCCACGGCATCGCGCCGATGTTCATCGCCATCCGCAGACCGTCGCCCTGGTTGTGTGGCGTGCCCCGCACTTTCGCCGCACCGACGAGCGGACCGATATGCTGGGTGCGCATCTGTACGTTGGCTTCGAATCCACCGCAACCGAGGATCACCGACCTGGCATTCAGGACCGAGACGCCGTCGTCATCACGCACCTTGACGCCGTTGATCCTGCCATCGTCGCCCACCAGCAGCTCGGTCGCCGCAGTTCCATAGCGAATTTCGATGCCGAGCCGCTCGGCGGTCGAGAACCAGCTCCGCGACAGGCCGACGCCTTCGTGTTCGGCGCGCACGACCAGGCCGCGCGCCCACACCATGACGTTGTCCTTCTTGACTGCGGAAAGCGTGATCGCCGGCTCCATCTTGATGCCGCCGACCTTCTTCATCCACTTCACGGTGTCGAACGAGTTATGGACGAGCAGCTTCGACAACACCGGATCGGTGCGTCCGCTGGTGACGCGCATCAGGTCGCCGTGAAAATCCTCCTTCGAGTACGGCGATACGCCGTCATAGAAATTCTCGTATTCATCCTCGACGTCGGGGAGCAGTTCGCCGATTTCCCGGGGATCGTCGAAGGCAAAGCGCAGCACGCCGCCGCTCCAATGCGTGTTGCCGCCGCGCATTTCCCGCGGCGCCTTCTCGATCACAACGACGCGCTCGGCACCATTCTCCTTGGCGGACACCGCGGCAGCCAGAGCGGCGTTGCCCGCACCAACGACGATGACGTCATACTTGTTCATTACTCAACTCCTGTGGGATTGACCTGGTGTGGATCGCAGCAAGGCGGCGATTGCGGCGCGTGCCTTCGCGTCTTGTTCGGCATTATTCTTTGTTGGGCATGTCTTTCCGGCTATCGATCCGATGTTGCGATCCGGCGCGGGCGGCCTCGGCCATCGCGCCGAGGCGCAGTTCGTAGCCGCGGCGGACGTGACGGCGGGCCAGTTCTTCGGCGGCAGCCTCGTCGCGCCGCGCGATGGCATTCGCGATCGCCTGGTGCTCTCCCAGCGCTTCCGCGATACGGCCGGGTGCCGCGAAGGTGGTGCGGCCCAGCAGTACGACAGAGTCATGCAGGTCCTGCAGACTCTTGATCAGGAACCGATTGTGAGCGGCGCGGTAGATCTGCTCGTGGAAGAGAGTGTTTTCCCGGGCGTGGACTTTCGGGTCATCAGGCAATTGACGATGTGAATCCAGCATCGCCTGCAGCATGTGGATTTCGGTCGCGTCGGCAAAGCGTGCAGCCAGTGCCGCGGCCGTACCTTCAAGCCGCTCGCGCACATCGTAGAGTTCGGCCACCGCGCGCAGGTCGTGTTGCGCGACCGACAGCCCGCCGCCCGGCGCATGGACCAGCATGCCGTCGGATTGCAGGCGGCGCATCGCCTCGCGAATGGGCGTACGGCTGACCTTGAGCCAGGCGCACAACTCCAGCTCGAGAACACGTTGGCCCGCTTCGAGTTGGCCTTCCTGGATCGCATTGCGGATGGCCCGATAGGCATGCTCGGCCAGCCCGCCGGCGGCCCGCGATGACGCGGGGCCCGGGAAGATCACAAGCGTGTCGTCCTCAGCAGTGTTGGAAATCGCGGCCTCCCAGAAAGCCAGATCGGGGCTTTCCGCTACGTATAACTATGTATACAAAGATATGCAAAGAGAATCTTAGGGGTGAAATGCCAACGGTTCAGCCAGGGGCTCGCCCCGCGGAGCGCAGTATTTTGGGCGTTGGCCCGCACGGGCCGCCAAGTCCGCACCCCGCCGGGCGGGCCGACATAACGGTGTCGCTGACGCGCCATTCCCCGGGGCTGCTGCCGGCATGGCCGGCGAATGAACCGGTCTCGCTGGATCGGTGCCGATATTGTTGCGGCTCGGCGGTCTTGCCGTTGCGACGGCTGGCGCCGGACAGCGCGGTCCCCGCCCCGATGGCGGCGCAAGCCAAATCGAATCTCCCATGCCGCCCGGCGACGGTGACCGGTCAGGGATTCAACACCGGCGTTGCCAACGCTGCGCGCGTCAACGGCATGGCGATGCACGTGCTGGATTCGGGATGATGCGGAATCCGCCGAACCACGCCCGCTCCCGGCGGCTGCGGGTTCTGCTCGTTGGCGGCAAAGCGCGGACTTCTCACGCAATAGCAGCGCAGCGCCTTAAGCCGTGTCGGCGCTTTGTGACGTCCGTCACGGTGAAGCTAACGCGCAAACCTATTCTGGCAATCACAGAATAAAGGGGACAGGCATGAACGCCACTCACTCACAGGCGTACCTGAATGGAATTGAGAAGATTGGTTGTCGTGTCGATGAATTGCAGCGCCTGCTGCGTTTTGCCGAAGGCCAGCGGGAAGCGCGAACAGCGGTCCGACAATTGAACCAATCGTCTCCGCTCCTCGGCAAGGATCGTATTCGTCTTTTCGATCGCGAATTTGACGACGCCCTTCACCGGGCTGTTTTCGCCGAAGTCGGTGATCTCCTTTTCGATCGTGATGAGATATTCGTAACTCGAAAGCTCCTCGGAGATCTGAAGCAGTTCCCGGATTGTCGACGTAATGCAATCGGCGTCGCCAGTGGAAATATCGGGTCGCTTGGCGGCCTGAACGAGATCACCCATCAAGTTCTGGAATAGCGGCTTTATGGCTTCGACCTTTTTGAAATCGCTTTCGCTGAGGACGCCGCTGCTGGACACGTTCGTCGCCAGCACGAGCATCGTGACGCCGAGGGCAAGCGGCCGCACCCATCCGCGACGCAGGCGGGTTATGGACCGACCATTGGGCGCGCAAGCGGGTTTCTTGCCGCCCCCCACCACTCTGCCCATCATTTTCCAGACGGCGGTTACGCCCATTGGATCAGCCTCGGACCTGGTGGCCAAGCATAGTTCGCGATTGCGTGCGCTGCTAGGGCGGACCGAACCTGGCCTGCGTCATTTTTGCACGACGAACGCGCGTTCCGGCGTGAGTGGGCAGGCCCGTTTGGTTGTTCTGCATCGGCTTTTGTGTATTATCTGCCCCGAGAGGAATAGAGCTGTGCGTGATGAGAAAAATCAGCGACTGCTCGCGGCTGGGGAGGCCGTCCCCGGTTTGGTTACGGACCCGGGAAAATGACCGATCTCTCGCAGCGGACATTTCGCGCCGTCGCGCTGCAGCGCGCCGCTTCGCCCGAACAGCTTGATCATCTCGTCCGCATTACCAGACCGTTTGACTGGATGCTGGTATTTGCCATTTGCATCGCCCTTATCGCAGCCGTCACATGGGGCATTGTGGGCCGCGTCCCTACCCGTGCTGAAGGCCAGGGCATTCTGATCAGCGGTGGCGGCCGCGTCGTCGAGGCGTCTTCTGCCGCCTCCGGCCGGCTGGCAACCATCAGCGTCATGGTCGGTGACCGCGTCACCCAGGGGCAACCGATCGCGGAGATCGTTCAGACCGACATCCAGCAACGCCACCAGGCTGCCGTCGAAGTTTTCCGCGAGAAGGAACGCCAGCACGCTGACCTGATCGACAAAACCAAGCGCGAACTCGCGTCGAAGGCACAGAACTTTGCGAAGCTCGAAGCCGCGTTCAACCAGGTCATCAAGGCGACCACGCAGCGCATCGACTATCTGACGAACGACGTCAAAACCCTCGAGGATTTGATGGCGAAGGGATTGACGACGCGGCGCACACTTGAGGAGCGTCGCCGGGATCTCAACGACGCCCAGCAGCGAAAAGAAGACACGTTCAATGAAATCCTGAAGATCCGGACGACTCAGACCGATTTGGAAACCCAGCGCGAACGCGAGAGCCAGACATCCGAGTTTGCCCTCAATGACGCCCGCCGGCAGATGGAATCCGCGGCGGGGCTGCTGACCCAGAACACCCAGATCATCAGCCCGGTCGATGGTCGCGTGCTCGAAATCAAGGTCTCGGCGGGCGCCGTGCTTGCGGTCGGTGCACCTGTCGTCGCGATCGAAAGCGAAGGCCAGAAGCTGGAAGCCCTGATCTATATTCCCGCCGAGCGCGGCAAGAACGTCAAGCTCGGGATGCCGGTCCGCATCGAGCCCTCCACGGTGAAGCGCGAGGAATTCGGGACCATGGTCGGCACCGTCGTGACGATATCGGACTTCCCGATGACGCCGCAGGGCATGGCAGCCGTCCTCCACAACGACAATCTGGTTACCCGGTTTTCAAAGGAAGGAGCCGCCTACGCCGCAACGGTCAGCCTGGAGCAGGACCCCGAAACCGTCAGCGGATACCGCTGGGCGGTTGGACAGGGGCCGCCGATCCGCCTCTCCAGCGGAACGCTGACGCGCGCGGAAATCACCACACGGCGGCAACGCCCGCTCGACCTGGTGGTGCCCCTCATCAGGCGGTTGACCGGAATTGATGGATAGCGCCCCGCCGCAGCAACCGCTTCCGCCGCAGTTCCGGCCGCCTTCCCTCTGGCACCGGTTCCGAAGGCTGTTTTGGCGCAGGAACGTCAAGAAGACGCCGACCATCCTTCAGATGGAGGCCGTCGAGTGCGGCGCGGCGGCGCTGGCGATGGTGCTCGCGCACCACGGCGCGTGGATTCCACTGGAGCAGCTTCGCGTTTCGTGCGGTGTCTCGCGCGACGGCAGCAAGGCAAGCAACATCGTCCGGGCGGCGCGCACCTTTGGCTTCGATGCCAAGGGTTTTCGCAAGGAGCCGACGACGCTGCACGAACTGCCGATGCCCTGCATCATCCATTGGAATTTCAATCATTTCGTGGTGCTCGAAGGGATCGACGGCAACGACGTTTACATCAATGATCCCGCGACCGGACGGCGGCGCACCGACATGGCCGAGCTCGATCTCGCCTTCACCGGCGTTGCGCTCACCATGGAGCCGACGGCTGAATTCCAGCGGTCGGGCAGCAAGCCGCAAGGCTTGCGATTGCTGCTGCGCGAATTGCGCTTCTCGAAGACCCCTGTCGGCCTGCTGGTGCTCGTCAGCCTCGCGCTGGTGGTGCCCGCCATCGTCGCTGCCGGCTTCTCGAAGATATTCATCGACAACATCCTGATCCAGCGCACCAGCAGCTGGTTCATTCCGCTCTTGATAGGCATGGCCCTGACCGCGATCATCCGCGCGCTGCTGACGCTGGTGCGCCAATCGCTGCTGCTGCGCCTGCAGACCAAGCTTTCGGTCGTCATGGTGAGCCGCTTTCTCTGGCATGTCATGGCGCTGCCGGTCGAGTTCTTCACCCAGCGCCACGCCGGCGATATCTCCAACCGCGTGGGCGCGAACGAGCAGATCGGCCGCCTGCTCTCGAGCGGCGTCGCATCGAATGCGCTCAATCTGACGTCGATCGTCTTCTTCGCCGCGGCGATGGCCATCTACGACCTCCCGCTGGCCATCATTGGCGTGAGCATGACGCTGGCGAATGTGCTGGCGTTGAAGTTCATCGGAGGACGTCGCGAAGACCTCAGCCGCAGCCTCGCGCTGGAGCAAGGCAAGCTCGTCGGCTCCACCGTCAGCGCGGTGCGCAGCATCGAAACCCTCAAGGCCAGCGGCCTGGAGGACGAGGCGTTCGGCCAATGGGCCGGCATCCAGGCCAAGGCCTTGAACGCCGAGCAGGAACTCGGCGCCTCGTCGATCTATCTCGATATGCTGCCGACGCTATTCACGGGACTGACCGTGGCCGCGATTCTCGGCGTTGGCGGCCTGCGCGTCATCGAGGGATCGCTGACCCTCGGAGGCCTCGTCGCCTTCCAGTCGCTGATGGCAAGCTTCTCCGAACCGGTGACCGAACTCGTCAATTATTTCGGCAACGTGCAGACCATCAAGGGCGGGCTGGAGCGCCTCGAAGACGTCTACAATTATCCGCTCGGAAAGTCGGACAAGCCAACGATCGCGCCCGAGCACTTTCCGCCAAAACTGACAGGCCGGGTCGAGCTCAGCAATATCAAATTCGGCTACTCGATCCTGGAGCCGCCGCTGTTGGACAACATCTCGATCGACATCCATCCGGGTTCGCGGGTAGCCCTTGTCGGCGCTTCCGGCAGTGGAAAATCGACCCTCGGAAAGCTGATTTGCGGTCTCTACAAACCTTGGGCCGGCGAGGTTCGCGTCGACGGATGGAATTTGCCGGAGATTCCGCCGCAGGTATTTGCGAACTCGATCACCTATGTCGACCAGGACATCTTCCTGTTCGAGGGGACGGCACGCGAAAACCTCACGCTGTGGGACTCGACCATCACCGAGGCCGACCTTTCGCAGGCATTGAAGGATGCCGTCATCCACGAAGACATCGCGACGCGAACGGGAAACTACGACTGCTATATCAACGAGGGCGGCACCAATTTCAGCGGCGGCCAGCGTCAGCGGATCGAGATCGCCCGGGCGCTGGTTTCCAACCCCTCCATCCTGGTACTCGATGAGGCCACCGGCGCGCTCGATCCGATCACCGAAAAGATCATCGATGACAATCTGCGGCGACGCGGCTGCACCTGTATCATCATCGCGCACCGCCTCAGCACCATCCGTGACTGCGACGAGATCATCGTGCTGCAGCAGGGCAAGATCGTCGAGCGGGGCACCCACGAACAACTGATGGGCCTTCAGGGCACGTACGCAAGACTAGTGGCGCAGGAATGAGTGAATCTCTCCTCCAGCAGGCCCAGGCGATGGCCAATCAGGAAGGGGCTGCCCATGCGGCGGGCCACATCGCCTTCGACGGACGGCATCCAAAGCTGCTTGATCACCGCGGCTACGCGCTCCAGATCACCGCGGGGCATGTCGATGTCTTCGCGGTCCGGCTTGTCGAAGGCAATACCGACGGCGCCCGGCACCATTTGTTTCGGGCCGAGAGTGGAGAGATCATTCTCGATCTGCAGGAAGGCTTCAACCGGTCGGATCCGCAAATTCAAGTGCTCGCGGTCGGAAGCCCCGGCACCGAAGCCCTGCTTGTGCCGCGCATGGACGTTCAATCCCCGGACCCGGTCACCACCTGGATCAGGCGGCTTGCGCGGCTGATCGCCGGACCCAACCCGAGCTGGGACATGCTCGAAGTCGCGAGCGATGGCGCGGCCGAAATCCCGGCGGGCGAACGGCGCCGTGGTCCGGCGCGCAGCATTGTCTGGGTCTCCCTGCAAGCCGGGACGGCAAAGCCGATGGGGCTTGAACCATCGATTGCAGCTGGAGGCCCGCCGCTGCCGCTGACGTCAGGCATGTGGATCGAGGCAGGTCAATCGGGCTGCAGCGCGCTCGGCAGTGAGGCGATGCCGGACGCCGACCAATTGTGGCGCGCCGTCGATCAATTCCATCTCAGCGTGGCAAGCTGCATCAGGGAATATCTGGCCCGCGACGTCGAGCGCGAGGCGCGGCGTCTCGTGCTTCGCACCGAATTGATCACAACGCAGACCGCGGAATCCTTTGAGCGCCTTTCCGACGTCGTCGTGCAGCGCTCCACCCACACCGAGATGGCGACCGACTCGGCGGATCCCCTGTTCAACGCCTGCCGGATAGTGGTGGAAGCGATCAAGATGCCGTTCTCCGTCCCGCCCCGCTCCGTCCTTGCCCAAGCCGGGTTTAATGGTGCCGTCGAGATTGCCCGCGCGGCGCGCTTGCGCGTGCGGCGAACGCTGTTGCGGGGCGAGTGGTGGACCGAGGACGCCGGGCCCCTGGTCGCATGGCACGGCGAGGCACGAAATCCGGTCGCGCTCATTCGCCGCGGAAACCGCCGCTATGTGATGCTCGACACAACAACGGGAACGCGGCGGCCGGTCGACCGGTCGGTCGCCATGGAATTGGCGCCGGAGGCGGTATCGTTTTATCCGGCACTTCCGGCCCGCCCGCTTCGGTTCCGGGATCTGCTGACGTTCTCGTTCCGGCATTCCACCGGCAGCTTCCTTCGCATCGCGATTTCGATCGTCGCGATCGGGTTGTTGTCGCTGGTGACGCCGCTGATCACCAACGTCCTGATCAATTCGGTGATACCCCGCAGCGAACTCGATCAGCTCACGTTCTGTGCGCTCGCCCTCGCCGTCACGGCCATCGCCATCGCCAGTATCCAGACGATGGAGGGGCTCGCGATGCTGAGAGTGGAAGGCCTGATGGATTGGCGATTGCAGGCCGCGGTGATCGACCGGGTACTCAGGCTGCCGACATCGCTGTTTCGTGAATACACCGTCGGCGATTTCGTCGACCGCTCGATGGGCATCGACGCGGCGCGCCGGGTCTTCACCGGGCGTGCGCTGCGCAGCATGCTGATGGGCGTGTTCGCCTGGTTCAGCATCGGCCTGATGCTCTACTATGATGTCAAGCTGGGGTTGATCGCGCTATTGCTGACGCTGATCCGGGCGCTGCTGATCATCGCCACCAGCGCGCTGCGCCTCTATTATGAGAACAAGTATTTTACCCAGCAGGGCAAGATCGACGGCTTCGTGCTGCAGCTGATCGCCGGTATCGGAAAGCTGCGCGTCGCCGACGCGACCGCGCGTGCGCTCGCCGTATGGTCAAAGCAATTCGCCGGGCAAAAGCGCAATTTCATTTCGTCGCAGAAGGCCTCCAATGCCCTTGGCGTTTTCGAGACGGCGTATCCGCTGATCGCCACCCTCATCATCTTCGCGGCGGCGACTTATCTGAAGAGCAAGCTGCTGCTGGATGTCGGCGGCTTCCTGGCGTTTTTTTCCGCGTTCGGTCAGTCGATGGCCTCAATCGGCGCCTGGGCATCCGGCATCAGCGAATCGCTGATCGCCATCCCCCGCATCACCCGCCTTCGACCGCTGATTTCGGGGGCAGCCGAACTGTCGGACGAACGCAAATCCCCGGGCGAGCTGTCCGGAACGATCGAGCTGTCGCGCGTGACCTTCCGCTATACGCAAGGTGGTCCGCCGGTGCTCGAGAATGTCTCGCTCCGAATCGCGCAAGGCGAATACGTCGCCATCGTCGGTCCGTCAGGCAGCGGCAAGTCCTCGCTGTTCCGGCTGCTGCTGGGGTTCGAGAAGCCGGAGTCCGGCACGGTATTCCTCGACGGAAAGGCCATCGACACGCTGGACATCAGCGCGGTGCGCCGTCAGCTCGGCGTCGTGCTGCAAAACGGCAAGCTGGCAACCGGCAGCCTCTACGACAATATTTGCGGCGGCGTCCAGCTGCCGCTCGACCAGGCCTGGGAGGCGGCGCGGCTCGCCGGCCTGGAGGACGACATCAAGGCGATGCCGATGGGCATGAACACCGTGGTCGCCGAAGGCGTCAATACGCTGTCCGGCGGCCAACGGCAGCGCATCATGATCGCCCGCGCGGTCGCGCGCCGGCCGCGTGTTCTGCTGTTTGACGAGGCGACAAGCGCGCTCGACAATCAGTCGCAGGCGATCGTCAGCAACTCGCTCGGCAACCTCAATGTGACGCGGATCGTCATTGCGCACCGGCTCTCCACGGTCCGCCAGGCGGATCGCATTATCGTGCTGGTCGATGGCAAGGTGGTGCAGACCGGAAGCTATGACGAGCTCAGCAACACGCCGGGAATGTTTGCTTCATTCGCCAAGCGCCAGTTGCTTTAGTGATATGAATCACCCGGCGCGACGTCGTTTCGCAGCGTGACGCCTGTCACTGCGCGAGGCCGCGAGCGGATCCTAATCTCCTGACCATAGACGAAGCGGATCATCCCTTCGCTACAAAACAGGAGACGACCATGAACCACGACCTTCTCAACGACGAAGCGCTTTCCATCGTTAGCGGCGGCAAACCTGCCGGCGGGCACGGCAGCGGCACCGGTGGCGGCACCGGCGGCGGCGGCGGCAACGGCACCGGTGGGGGCGACGGCCTCGGCTGGCTCCGTAACCTCATCCGCAACATCTTCCCCTTCTAAACGCTGAAGGCGTTGACAGCACGGAAGAGACCGCCTCCACGGGCGGTCTCTTTTGTTTTGGACGGTCGTTGCAGTGCCGCATCGCGTTTTGCTGCGCAGCAACGAACATCCTCTACCCGCCTGTCCGGCCACGGCCAGCCGTCGACAGTTACGAAATACCGCAATAAGCAACGCCCAACCTGATATCGCTCGCCGTCGAGCTCTGCTGGCGATAGCATCACAGCCTCGCAGTGGAAGGCGCCGATGAGTAAGCCAGGTCCGGTATTTGCGTGGGGAAGGCTGTCGGAGGACCTCGCGTTGTTCAAGGCGCTCTCGCCGGAGCAGCGATTCAAGACCTTTGATGCCATGGTCCGGCAAGACCTCGTCCGCGGCGAAATGCTGGTGGCGCAAGGGGACCCTGCCGACTCACTCTACATTGTGTTGCACGGCGCCCTCGCGGTACGCCGAACCGGCGACTCCCTCCCGATCGCCGAACTGCGCGCCGGAGAACTGGTCGGTGAAATCGGGTTCTTCGCCAACCTTGCCCGTACCGCCAATGTGATCGCCATCCGCGACACCAGCGTGCTCGTGCTGACGCGCGCCGCCTACCAAAGCCTCGCGGAGAACACGCCGGCGATTGCCGAGGCGCTGCTTGCAGCGCTCGCGCTTCGGTTTGCGAAGCGAACGGAACAGATTCCAACGACGCGCACTTCGCCGATGGCCCGCACGGTGGCGCTGATCGATGGTGGCTTTGAGCCGATTCCAGCCGACTTTTATCGACGCATGCGCGAGACCCTCGCCGGGACCAACGCCCAGATCGTCGATCCAGCCCGCGTCAGCTCGATGTTTCCCGGCCGGGCACTGGATGCCCCCGAAGTCACCGACTGGCTCAACAAGCTCGAACAGGTTTCGCCGCTCGTGATCTATCTCGGCAGCGGTGAGGTGCCGGCCTGGACGCGGAAGGCGATCCGGCAGGCGGACATGGTGGTGCTGGCATGTCGCGGAGATGCGCCTGCGGAAGGCCTGACCGAAATCGAAACCTTCGCCTGCCACGTGCATCCGGTGTCGGCCCGGCGGATCGTGCGTATCCATGACCGGCGCAGCGGCGAAGTCAGCGGCACCACGGCGTGGCTCGCGCGCCTGCCCTGCTTCATGCACCATCACGTCGCGCTCGAGGATCAGCTCGACATCGACAGCCTGATCCGTTTTCTGTCCGGGCGTGCGATTGGATTCGTGGCCGCTGGGGGCGGAAGCTTCGGATTCGCCCATGCCGGCATCTACAAGGCATTTCGCGAACGCGGCGTGACGTTCGACATCTTTGTCGGAACCAGCGTCGGCTCCGCCATGGCCGCCGGCTTCGCCAAGAACTTCGAGGCTGACCGTCTCGAACGCGGCGCCCACGAGATCTTCGTGAAAAGCCGCAGCTTCCGCCGCCCGACCTGGCCGCGATACGCGCTGCTGGATCACAAGGCGTTCGATCGCGCGCTCGCCGAACAATACGGAGCGCAATGCAGGATCGAGGATTGCTGGCGGCCTTTCGCGGCGGTCGCAACCAACCTTTCGACGCACTGCCTCGAACTGATCCAGTCAGGGTTGCTCTGGCAGGCGGTGCGCGCATCGAGCGCCATACCCGGGCTGTTGCCGCCCTTCTACACCAAGGACGGCGCGATGCTGGTCGACGGATGCCTGATCGATAACGTCCCACTGGATCCGATGCATCAACTCAAGAGCGGCCCCAATCTGGTCGTGCATTTCGGCGAACCCGAGGTCGAGACGTTTGACGTCGACTACGCGGCGTTGCCCGGCCGGCTGGAACTGGCTGCCGCGATGCTGGTGCCGTTCCGCAAGAAGCTGCTTCCGGCGGCGCCCAACGCGGTCAACGTGCTGTGGCGGAGCCTCGTCGCCCATCAGCGCTATGATACAATCCCGGCCGCACCGCTCGATCACGTCATGCGGCCACCGATTCCGGCCGGAGTCGGAGTAACCGAATTCGAACGCCACACCGAGATTTTCGACTCAGCCTATCTCTGGACGCGGGAGCGCATCACAGCGCTCGAAGCGGAGGGCAATTCCGCTATTGCCGCCATTCTCGGAAGCGGTGCGCCGACCAGGCTGTGAGCGCCGCATCTGTCTACGTCGACAGCACGGCCCGCAACTCCGCGGCCAACAGGCGCGGAACGGGGTCGCCGGGACACTCTGCGGCCAAGCCCTCAAACAACTGCGCCGCGCCAGCCTTATCGCCTTCGATCAACCGATACGCCGCAATGTATCGTTCGCGCCAATCCGCCGAGGCCTCCGGCGGCCAGGGTTCAAAAACCTCGACGGGCACATCAAGGCCGCGCAGTGACGCGACGCCGAGCGGCCTGAACAGGGTTGTCGTGCAGCGCGCGGCCGCGAATGGGCCGACACAGATGGTCGATCCATAGCGCTTGTTGAGCGCCTCCAGGCGCGCCGCCGAGTTGATGGAATCGCCGTGGGCAGTGTAGTCGAGCTTTGACCTGATCCCGATATCGCCGACAATGGCTTCACCGGTTTCGATACCGATACGCGTGCGGCCAAAGCCGATGTGGGACGGTTCGTTCCGTGACTGGAATTCCTTCGCCCATATCCGGATCTCCTCGGCGCAGTCGAGCGCGCGTTGCGGATGATCCTTGAGATCGAGCGGCGCGTTGAAGAACGCATGCACGGAGTCGCCGACGATCTTGTCGACCATCCCGCCATGCTTCATCACAATAGCCGCCATCCCTTCAATATATTCGTCGAGCACGGCGACAAGCTGTTCGGGTCCCGCGCGATGCGTCATCGCGGTAAAGTCCTCGATGTCGGTCCACAGCGCGGTGATCTCGCGCTTCTCGCCGCTCAACTTCAGGAGGCCCGGATTCTCGGCGATCCGCTTCACAACCGCCGGCGCCAGATGTTGCTCGAAGCGGCTCCGGATGCGAGCTTCGCGACGGGCCACCAGCGCATAAGAGCTCACGGAGGATGTCATGAAGACGAACAGGCCTCCTATGGACGGCATCATGGGATCGATCAGCCGATCCCCGACCAGAGACGCGAGGATCGCCCCCGACCAGAGAGCCGCCAAAGCGGTCAGGCCGACAAAAGCACCCAACACCGGCGACAAAGCCGACGCGGCGACCACGGCTATCAATCCCATGATCAGGGTCAAAGCAAAGCCTAGAGGGACCGCTTGTGGCGCCCGGCGCGCGTAAATCTGCTGGATGGCATCGGCCTGAATCTCGACCGATGGGACAAGCGGATCAGTTGCCGTTTCGCGCAATCCGCCAAGCTCCGGCGCCGACCCGCCGATCAATACAATAGCGCCGGCAAGCCGCGCGCGTTGCACAGCGTTGTTGTTGACGACGTCAGCCGCGGAGATCGTGCGCGCCTCCCGTTTGCGGATATCGGCGCCGGCCAATCGCAACAGGCCGTCGGCGGGCAGCGGCACTTCGAGATCGCCGACGATGATCCGCTGCGGGTTGGCATCGACGGAATAGGCCGGCGAGCGCTCAAACAGCCGGATCGCTTCCAGCGCCAGGCCCGGTCGCGTCGCTTCGCCGGCGCCGACGAGGAGCGGCACGCGCCTGATCCTGCCATCTGCGTCTCCGGGCAACGAAAGCGCGCCAAGCCCTTTCGCCGCGTCGACCAGCGGCGACACCGGCCCAAGGCCACCGCTCATGCGCCAGAGGCCATCCAGCACGACCGGGTGGCGTGCGAGAACCGGCACCCCTGGGACGGCGTCGGCCTTGTCGGCATCGAGAACAAATCCGAGCGCCACCGGAACGCTCTTCATCGCCGCGGCGAGATGCTTGTCACCGTCGAGAAGACCGCCAGCGAGCGCGCTGATATCCTGATTGCCGGTGAGAGAGCCGAGCTGTCGCGCCAACGCGGCTGGAGAGCGGGTATCCACCTGCGTAAAGAGGACATCGATTCCAACGACGGCCGGCTTGCCACTGGCCACTGCTTCGATGAGGCGCGCCATCGTCTCGCGCGGCCACGGCCACGGCCCCAAATCGTCGAGCGTGCGCCGGTCGATATCGACAACGACGACCGGAACAGCGCTTGCTGTCTCTTGCGGCTTCGATCGGCGGATCTGCCGGTCGGCTGCAAGCACCACATCGAATGCCCTTTCACGAGATACGTTCCGCCATTCCCTCGGCATCAACAATAGGGCGGCGAGGAACAGCACGAGGGCTAGAAGTCCGGCAATCAGGCCTGAATGAGTCTTGCCCAGCCGGCTAAGCATGAGACCCGTCAACTTCGGCGAGCTTGAGCGGATCGCAGAAGATTCGGTCTAGCGTGCGGCCAATGGCGCCGACTTCCTCCAGCTTGCCCAGCGCCTCGTTGATCTTGGGACGACTGGCGCCGAGCAGCAGGGCGAGTTCGCCCTGTGACATGCCGAGATCAAGCGGCAGCCGCTTTCCCGGCACCGGCTTGCGGTCGCCAATCGCGACCAGGAAGAAGCGCGCCAGCCGAACATGCATCGGATGAAGCGCGATCGACTCAAGTTGTCCGCTGGTGTCCCGCAGCCGGCTGCAGAGAAACGATATCAGCCGCTCGGACAGCACCGGCCGCGCGGTCCAAAGCTTGCGAAAATCCTCCTTGTCGAGCCGGTAGGTCGTCACCGCGGTGAGGGCGGTAGCATCGGCGCTCCTTGTGCCGCCATCAAGCGCCGCAATTTCACCGAGCAATTCGCCCGCTGTCGCATGCCGAAAGCTCAATTCGCGACCATCCTCGGTGGCGATCGCCAGTCGCACACGTCCTTCCGCGACGAGGTAAAGGCCCGTCGCGCGCTCGCCGCGCGTAAACAGCGCCTGTCCCTTTTTGAATTTGGCTTCGCGAAAGGACGGAATGCAGGCCTCGAGATCCTCGACAGCCAGACCCTTGAAGAGTTCGGTTTTCGACAGAAGAGAAACGAGAGTATCTTTGCTGGACATTTGTCGCCTGAATGAAAGGCCTCGGTTTGCAATGATTTGACGTCAGACCGGAAAATCTCACCGCGTCTTCAGGATCTCCATCGTGAAGTTTTCCTGCATGTCGTGCGAATTGATCAGAGAAGCTAACTAACGCTGTCCAAAGCGCCGCGAATCCGCTCCGTGCCCCACTTGGTGGCCGCGGAGGGTTTCGAACCCGGAGTGGCCAGGTTTGTCCCCTCTCCTGCCTGTAGCACGACCTCGCTCCCACCTCCGGAAACAGTGACCGTGCCGTGGTCGACAAACACGCCAAAAACGCCATTGCTCGGCCCGGCAAAGAATTTCGTGCCGCGGACGGCTATGAGTCCGTAGGAACTCCTGATCTTCATTGGGACGGGCCGGCTCCCACTCGGCCGGTCAAAAAGCATCGGACCAGACTGCAGCGAGATTTCGCCTCCGGTGGTCGAAAGAAACTGATCAATGACCAGTTGCGCCTTTTCGCCGAGCTTGATCGTCGTGTCCTCGCCCATCAACATCGTCAGCCGGGAGGATGGCCCCGTCCCGACGCGATCACCGACAAAAAGCGAGGATGCTTTCTGCAAAGGCCGCTGCTGGCTGCTCGCATCGACAAACGCTTCGCCCTTCACCTCTTCGACGCGGCCGGCAGGATCGGCGGCGCGCACTGGCGAACTGAGGGCTGACGCAAGCAGCGTGCCGACGAAGCCCAAGACCTCTCGTCGATCGAACGGATGCCCGAAGTATCGCCGCGATCCCTGAAGCATGAAACGCATCGTACAATCCGCTCTATTGCGGGATTGATGCTAGCGGAGCAGCCAAGTCCAGGCAACCGGAAGCCACAATGGCAGGCTTCCAGTGTGATCTCACTACCGAACTGCCGATCAGCTCAGGAGCAATCGTAAACCAAATGGATGACACGCGGCCGCGACCGATGTTCTCGAGCCCGCATCGAGCGCGTTTGGATGCTGCCACGACAATTCGCTGCGACAAATTGCAGCGCCGGCTTCCTCAAGTCTGAATCTCTGTCACCCGCATGCGGGAGAGAGACGCCGAACAGCCCCCAAGGCTCTCGAGGGCTTAACAATTGCCAGCCCCGCCAGCTCACTTCACTCCCATATAGTTCCTTATTTCCAATAAGTTATCGGGCAGGCAAACACTCGAATGCTCGCTGTCTTGCGCTGTTCCCCAGGGAACAGCGGGGTAAAGCGCCGTCCCCTATTCTGTACCGCCGACGTGAGGGCAGCGATAACCGCTGCCGGTCGGACGGAGATGGAGAAGTCATGATCACCCGGCCCAACAACACCCACAACCAACTCGGCGACAACGAACCCAATGCCGTCGTCGGCGGTCACCGCAAGTTTCACTATAAAACGATGAACGGCCACACCTATGCCATCGGCTACGTCAACGGCCGCACCCTGATGGTGAGGGTCGACTGATTAGCCAGCCGAGGATACGGCCGTCATCATCACCGTATTCTTGCAGGTCGATGGGTCGCTTGATGCAGGCGAAAGAGAATGGGACAGCAATTCGCTGTCCCATCTTGCGCTGTTTGATGGACGCTTTCAGCGACGTCTTCCGCGGCACCTCAGCGATCTCGACGATGCCGCCTCGGCAGCTTGGGCGTCGAGCCCTTCCGAGCGATGTCGCGAACCGTCATGCGCGTTCGAGCAAACCGGCAAGGCGCGGATCGCTGTACTTCTTGGCGACTCCAGCACGGCGCAGGTCCTCCGCATACAACTCCAGCAGAGAACGGATGACATCGGGATGCTTTGCCGCCACGTTGGTCGTTTGCTTCGGATCGGCGTTCAAATCGTAGAGCTCGACCGGTTCGCTCGGTGTCGCATAGAGCAGCGACCATTGTTCCGTCGTGATGGTGACAGGTTGCCATTCGACTACCGTCCGCATCAGGTCGTCGACCACTTCGACCGTCTCGCCGGGATTGGCGAGCGGCAGAGCCGTCAGCACGTGATCGCGCCCTTCGAAGGGCTGCCCCCGGACGGCGGGGAGCAGCGAGAGTCCCTGCATCTCCGCCTGGCGCGGCAGGCCGGCCATGTCGCAGATCGTGGGAGCGAGGTCGAGCGCGCAGGTCAGCTTGTTGGTTCGTCCGGGCTTTGCGCCCGGCACATGGATCAACAGCGGCACCCTGGCGATCTCCTCGTAAAGCGGCGAACGCATCCACGTCGCTTCGCCGGGCGCCCTGCGGACCATCTTGCCCATCAGCCCATGCTCTCCCAGCAGGAAGCCGTGGTCCGAGACGAAGATGATGGCGGTGGAGTCCTCGATGCCGAGATAGACGAGTTGGTCGAGCAGATGCCCGATCCAGCGATCGACCAGTTCGAGCTCGCCGCTATAGAGCGCGCGCGCCACCGCGATGTCGCGATCCGTCATGCCGTGCTTCTTGCAGTCGCCATAGGGCGGGTGCACGCGTTCGCCGTCATAGTCAGGAAGATAGTGTCTGACGTAGTAGGCCGGCGGGTCCCACGGTTCATGCGGATCCCAGGTGTCGACCAGCGCAAAGAATTTATCCTGGTAGATTTCCTCCAGACACTTGGCTGCCTGCACCATGGTGATCGGTGCCGGGCAATCCATCTCGCCGGTACGGGGATCGGGCTTCACCTTGCCGGTGATCGGCCATTGCGGAAGCTTGCCTTCGCCCTGGCGCTTGGTCTTGTTGGGTGCGGTGTAGGAGCTGTAATGCGGCGTTCCCAGAAGCTGGGATTTCATGTCGTAGAAGAAGTTGAAGCCGCGATCATATGAATAGCCGTTGACCTGGTAGAACGGCGTGTCCACCACGCCGAGCGTCGTGTAACCCGCTTCGGTCAATGCGGTCGCAATCGAGCGATCCGCGCGCGGCAACGCGCCCCAGCCGACGCCGGCAAAGGCGGGCTTGCCGGTGAGATAGTCGTAGCGCGCAGGCACCGTCGGAAAGCTCGACGCATAATAACGATCGAAGACCATCGATCGCGCAGCGAGCCGATCGAGATTGGGAGTTCGGACGTGGCCCCCGTTGTAGCCGAGCATGTCCCAGCGGACAGTGTCGGATACGATCATCAAAATGCGCTCCACCACGGCAAACCTCCCTTTTTCTGCGTTCCTTTTATAGTAATATATCACATATCACTCGGAAGGCGTCAACGGTAGTATGTCACACGTTACATTTACACATCCGGGGGGTTCGGGTAGTAAAAGCCATGGATCTTCGACAAATCGGTGCATCAAGCCTGGTGTCCGGACCCAGCCTGCGGGAGCAAGCGAGGCAGGTGATCCGCGGGCTGATCATCACGGGACAGATGCAGCCCGATCAGCTCTATTCCGTCCCGCGTCTTGCGATCGATCTCGGCGTCTCGGCGACACCCGTACGCGAAGCTCTGCTCGATCTCGCGCGCGAAGGCCTGCTCGAGCCCGTACGAAATCGCGGCTTCCGCGTGGTCTCGCTGTCACCGGGCGAACTCAACGATATCTTCGCGATCCGCCTGCTGCTGGAAGTGCCTGTTGTCGCCGAGATCGCGCGGGCTCGCCTCACGCCCGCGCAGACCGAGCAACTGCGCCACCTTGCCGAAGCCACGAAACGCGCCGCCGATGATGGCAATCTCATTGAGTTCCTGGAGACCGATCGCCAATTCCACATTGGGCTCATCGCCACACTCGGCAACAAGCCCCTCGCCGACCTGGTCGAGACGCTACGTGATCGCGTTCGGCTTCACGGCTTCAAGAATGGATCGACCCGGGAGCATATCGCGCAGTCGGCCAGTGAGCATTTCCAGTTGATCGACGCGCTGTCGAAACAGGATGAGGCCGGCGCTGTTGCGGTGATGCGCCGCCACCTCGAACGTTCGCGCCATGTCTGGGGCGAAAGCGATCGCAAGCCGCACACCTGAAGATCAGACCTGAATCGAGGTCAGCTTCTTCAGGCACCGCAGCGCGAATGACGATCGGCTGTGGCGGATGCCTGGAATGCGATAAAGCTTTTCACGCAGGAAGCGTTCGTAGCCGGCCGTACTCTCGACGGCGACCTTTACCAGATAGTCATAATCTCCGGTGGTGAGATAGGCCTCGATCACTTCGGGCAAGCCAGCGAGCAGTTCTCCGAACCGCTCCAGCACCTCTTCATCGTGACGGTCGAGCGTGATTTCGATGATCACTGTTTCCGGCAGACCGAGCTTCTCCTGATTGAGGAGCGCAACATAGCCGTCGATGTAACCCTGCTTCTCCAGTCGCTTGAGTCTGTTCCAGCACGGCGTCGTGGATAGCCCGACCTTGTCGGCCAGCTCCGCCGTCGTGAGCCGTGCATCGGCTTGCATCGCCCGCAGGATGCGCCGGTCGGTCTCGTCAAGGCGCAGTGAGTCCTTCCGCCGCGTCGCCTTCATAACCGAGAACTCTATTCTGGGTATTGGTTAGTTTCCGAGGATAATTATATCGCTAACTTGCCAAATTGCCAGGCAAAAGGAAGCCTCTTCTCGGGAAACACGGATACAACTTCTCCAAATTTGAATGGGGATGCCGTGTTCATTCTGGAGCTGCACGCAAGCGATCTACATGCCGCGCTCGGCCGCCTTCTCGACCAGGTGCGCGTCGCCGATCTGCGGTTGGCGGCCGTCGATGCCCGCGAGGAAGCCGGCGAATACAAAATCCAGGCTTCCATCGACGTCCGTGACCGCCAGGCCGTCGAAAGGCTTGCCCGCCGCGTCGGCGCGATCATCGGCGTTGCCGCGATCGAGGTGAGCGGCGGACGTCAGCACGCGATACTAGCGGCCGCCCCATGATCTCACACGATCAGGCGCGCAATGGTCGCCGCAACAGCTTCCGACAGGTCCGCTAACCGCCCCTCGCGAGACGGCTATTCCCAGGACCAGGCGGAGAAGTCATTTTCGAATTGCGGGACTTCCTTCCACACACCCTTCAGCTTCTTGCTCGCAATGGTGATCCATTGCGGCTGGAACAGGAAGCCGGCAACCGCATCGGTCGCCAGCATGCGCTGCGCGTCGCCGAGCAACTTGGCGCGTTCGGCCTCGGCCGGTGTTGCCTTGATCTGCTGGTAGAGCGCGTTGAAGGCCTCGTTGTTATAGCCGAGATAATAGTCCGGCTCGGTTATCTTCACGAGATCGAACGGCTCGACATGCGAGACGATGGTGAGATCGAAATTGTGCGGGCCGTTGCCGGCAAAGACCTGTGACAGCCACTGCGCCCATTCGACGTTCTCGATCTTGGCGATGATGCCGACTTTGGCGAGCTGGGCCGCGAGGATTTCTCCGCCGTTCCGCGCATAAGGTGGCGGCGGCAGCTTGAGGCTCAGCTCCAGCGGCGCTTTGACGCCCGCTTCTGCCAGCAGCTTCTTGGCCTTTTCCGGGTCGTATGGATTGATGCCTGTCGTATCGACATAGCCGAGCGATCCCGGCGTATAAAAGCTGCCGATCGGCGAGCCAAATCCATCGACAGCGCCATCGATCATCGCCTTGCGATCGATGGCGGCGAGAATGGCGCGACGAACCCGCACATCGTCGAGCGGCTTCCTCCGTTCGTTAATGCCGACGATGGTCTTGGCCCTGGAGCCGCCAATCAGGACATTGAAGCGCGGATCGGCCTTGAACTGCGCCACACTGCGCGCCACCGCGCCGCGCGGAAACACGTCGATGTCACCCGACAGCAGCGCCGCGACCTGCGCGGCGGGATCGCCGATGAAGCGGATGGTCACCTTGGAAAGCTTGATCGCGGCGGCGTTGCGATAATCCGGCCATTTGCTCAGGGTGATCGACGATCCCTTGGCCCAGGCACCGAGCGTATAGGGTCCGGTGCCGACCGGCTGCGTCGCATTGGTCGGTGCACTCTTCGGCTCGACGATCGAGCCGCCCGCCTGACCGATCAGGAACGGCAGGTTCGGTTCGGAATATTTGAGCACGACCACGATCGTCTCCGCGTCAGGCGCGGTGACCGACTCAAACGCCTGGTACAGGCTCTTGTCCTTGTTGGTGCTGGTCGGCGCCGCGTTGCGATCGTAGGAAAACTTCACCGCAGAGGAATCGAACGGCTCGCCGTTGTGGAATTTGACGCCCTTGCGGAGCTTGAACGTATAGGTTTTCAGGTCGGCCGACGCCTGCCAACTCTCGGCGAGCAAGGGCGATACCGAACCGTCCTCGTTGATCTTGGTCAACGTCTCATAGAGGTTATAGAGCGTGACCTCGGCAATGGCCGCAGCGGCTGCGTTGGTGGGATCGAGTCCCGGCGGCTCCAGCGTCATGCCCATGACGACGCTGTCCTTCTTGCCCTGCGCCAGACTCGGCAGCGGCGCGGCGGCGAACGCGGCCACAACTGCAAAAATGGCTAACTTCCTGAACATCCCTTGCTCCCCTGAAATATCGCGCGACCAGACTAAGCCAGTCCCGCATAAAAGGCTAACCCTCCTCCGACGCTACCGGAGGCAATGCCATCACCGTCTCGGCGCGATGGCAGGCGGCTGATTGCGCCGGTCCCACCTTGCGCAGCGCAGGCGCGACCTCGCGACAGTGCTGGTCGGCCAGCGCACAGCGTGACGCGTAGGGACATCCCGTCGCGCCCAGCGAATGCGAAGCGATCACCTGCGCACCGCGACGCCGGCGCACACCTCCGGCCCGGGCGCGCGGCACCGCCTCGAGCAACGCCCGCGTGTAGGGATGGGCGCAATGCGCGAACAGATCCTCAGGGCTCCCCTGCTCGACGATCCGCCCGAGATACATCACCGCGATCTCGTCGCAGAGATAATCCACCACCGCCAGATCGTGGCTGATCAGGACGTAGCTCAACCCGAACTGATCCTGCAGGTCTTGCAGGAGATTGAGCACCTGCGCCTGCACGGAGACGTCGAGTGCGCTGACCGGCTCGTCGGCGACGATCAGTTTTGGCTGGGTGATCAGCGCGCGCGCGATCGCGATGCGCTGGCGCTGGCCACCGGAGAATTCATGCGGGAACTTGTCCATGTCAGCCTCGCGCAGTCCGACCTGCCGCAGCACGTCGGCAACGCGCTGACGCAACGTGGCGCGATCCATCCGTCCGAGCGCGGTCAAGGGCTCCGCGACGATGCGCGCAATGGTCTGCCGCGGATCCAGCGAGCCGTAGGGATCCTGAAACACCATCTGAAAATCACGCCGGGCGCGGCGTAACTCGTCGGCCGGCAGCCGGTTCAGGTCGCGGCCCATGAGCGACACCGAACCTGACGACGGCCGCTCCAGCGCCATCACCAGCCTCGCGAAGGTCGACTTGCCTGATCCGGACTCGCCGACCACACCGAGGCTTCGGCCCGCTGTCACCTTTGCGGTGACGCCGTTGAGCGCATGCACCTGCCCGGCCGGCTTGAACACGCTTTCGCGCGGCAAGGTGTAGCGCTGCGCCAGATCCTTCACATCGAGCAGCGGCAATTCGGCGGGCGGTGGCGTCTGCTCAGGCATGGTCATGCGCCCAAAACTCCAACCGCTTCGGCCATCGAAACATCCGTCCTGAGACAGCGCACGCCGTGGCCGGCGCCGACGTCCACCGCGGCCGGCGGCGCCACGCGGCAACGATCCTCGACGATCGCGCAGCGGTCGGCGAAAGTGCAACCGGAGGGCAGATCGGCAAGCTCGGGAACGGTGCCGGCGATGGTCTTCAGCCGGGTGCCCTTGCGCGCACCAAGGCGCGGGCGAGCGCGAAACAGACCCTGCGTATAGGGATGTCCCATGCGCGTGAACACCGCATCCGTCGCACCGCTTTCCACGACGGTGCCGCCATACATCACCATCATGCGCTGCACATTCTCGGCGATGACGCCGAGATCGTGCGAGATCAGAATCATCGACATGCCGCGCTCGGCAACGATATCCGCGATCAGGTCGAGAATCTGTCCCTGAATGGTGACGTCGAGTGCCGTGGTCGGCTCATCGGCGATCAGCACTTCGGGCTGGCAGGCCAGTGCCATGGCAATGGTAACACGCTGCCGCTGCCCTCCGGAGAACTGGTGCGGATAGGCATCGACGCGTTTCGCCGCATCGGGAAGCCCGACACGATCGAGCAAGGCGATGGCCTGCTTGCGCGCCTCTCCCGCCGAACAATTGGTGTGGCGCCGCAACGGTTCGGCCACCTGACGGCCGATCGTGTGCATCGGATTGAGCGCGGTCATCGGCTCCTGGAAGATCATGCTGATGCGATTACCGCGCAGCTTGCAGTAATTCGCATCCGGCAGACCCACCAGCTCCATGCCGTCAAGGCGGATGCTGCCGCTGATGACGGCACTGTCAGGCAAGAGGCCCATCAGCGCCAGCGCGGTGACGGATTTGCCGCATCCGGATTCGCCGACGAGGCCCAGGGTCTCGCCGCGCCTCAGCGAGAAACTGACGCCGCGAACGGCCTGCGCGGGGCCGCGGCTGGTGTTGAGCCGCACGCCGAGGTCGCTGACTTCGATCAAAGGCGCGTTGCCGGACCCGCTCATGTTCAACGCTCCCGCGCCAGCCGGGGATCAAGCAGATCGCGCAATCCGTCTCCGAACAGATTGAGGCCAAGCACAGCGATGGCGATCGCAGCGCCCGGATAGACCGCGAGCATCGGCGACTGGAACAGCAGCGTCTGCGCATCGTTTAGCATGCGGCCCCAGGACGGCTGCGGCGGCTGCGTGCCGAGCCCGAGATAGGACAACGCCGCTTCGGCCAGGATTGCGAGAGCGAACTGGATCGTCGACTGCACGATCAGGATCGGCAGGACGTTGGGCAGCACGTGCTCGATCGTGATGCGGAAGCCGCCCTTGCCGCAGGCGCGCGCGGCCAGCACGAATTCCCGCGCCCAGATCGCATTGGCCGATCCACGGGTCAACCGGACGAGAGTCGGAATCTGGAAGATGCCGATGGCAACGATCGAGGTCACCATGCCCGGGCCGAAGACCGCCGCCAGCATGATGGCCGAGAGCACCGCGGGAAACGCAAAAGTGAAGTCGCTCATCCGCATGATGATCTCTTCGGTCCAGCCCTTGCGCGCGGCGGCGATCAGTCCAAGACACACCCCGAAAGTGAGGCCGATGCCGACGGCGATGATGCCGACCATGATGGTGGAACGGGCGCCTACCAGCAGCAGCGAGACGATATCGCGGCCGAGCACGTCGGTGCCGAGCCAATGCGCGGCCGACGGTGGTCGCAGCTTGGAGGCCACGTCGATTTCATAGGCGGACCACGGCGTCCAAACCAGCGACAGCAAAGCGGCACAGAGCACCACCAGGCTCAGCGTGCCGCCCGTGACAAAGCTGCGGTGGCGCAGCGCGCGGCGCCAGAAGCCGCTCGCAAGCCGCGGTCGCGCGGTGGCGGCCCCAACCTCGACTGAGGCGCTCAGCGGGGTGCTCATAGGCTGTGTACCTTGATGCGCGGATCGATGAAGGCATAGAGCACATCGACCACGAAGTTGACGATGACGACCACAGCCGCCAGCAGCATCACGCAGTTGCGCACCACGATCAGGTCGCGATTGGCGATCGACTGGAAGATCAGCCGGCCGAGACCCGGCAGATAGAACACGTTCTCGATCACGATCGTCCCCGCCAGCAGGTTGGCGAACTGAAGGCCCATGATCGTCATCACCGGGATCATCGCATTGCGCAGCACGTGCTGCCACAGGACGTCGCGCTTGCTCAAACCCTTGGCGCGTGCGGTGCGCACGAAATCCTCACGCAGCACCTCAAGCACCGCCGAACGCGTGACCCTTGCGAGGATCGCCGCCTGCACCACCGATAGCGAGATCGCAGGCAGCAGCAGCGACTTGATCCCGGCAACGATGCTTTCGTCCCAGCCGGCAAAGCCGCCGGCCGAAAGCCATTGCAGCTTCACCGAGAACAGCAGGATCAGCAGGATGGCGAACCAGAAATTGGGAAGCGCGATGCCGAACTGCGTCAGCGACATCACGCCCACATCACCTAGCTTGTTGTGATTTGCCGCCGTATAGATTCCCGCAGCCAGGGCCAGCACGACCGTCACTGACATGGACATGACCGCCAACGGAATTGTCAGCGTGAGGCGCTCCGCAATCAGGCCGGCGACAGGGGTGCCATAGGCATAGCTGTTGCCTAGATCGCCTGTCAGCATCCCCTTGATCCAATGGACGTAGCGATAGTACAGCGGCTGATCCAGCCCGAGCTTGACCGTCAGCGCCCGGACGGCGTCAGGCGAGGCATCCGCGCCCATCAGCATCTGTGCGGCGTTGCCGGGCAAGGCATCCAGAACGAGAAAGATGATGAGCGACGCGCCGACCAGCGTCGCCATCAGCGTCAGAAAGCGGCGGAAAAGGAAGACGCTCAAGTCTCGATTCCCTTGTTGGCGGCCAGTCCCTTGTCAGCGATCAGGTGTGATGGCGGCCGCATGTTCGCTTAGCCGTCCAAGCCCGGCCACCGGCCGAGCAGATTTTGCGAGCCCTCAAACAACGCGCTGACGCGCAGCAGTTCGATGTCTCCACGGAATTTGCCGACGAGTTGAATGCCGATCGGCAGGCCGTCCGCGTCAAAGCCACAGGGCAAGCTGACCGCCGGATGGCCGGTCATGTTGAACGGCATCGTCCAGGGAAACCAGCTTGGCCGGACGTCGCTCAACACCCGCCCGTCGATTTCTATCGTGCCGAACAGGTCCTGATCGATCGGAAGCGCGGTGCGGGTGATGGTTGGCATCGCGAGAATATCGGCCCTCTGCAACAAACTCTGAATCCGCCGGAACAGAGCCGTACGGTCAAACATCGCCTGCTGATAGTCAACACCGCTTACCTTCGTGGCCAGCGCCAGTTGCTTCATGAAGGTCTCGCTCAGCACATCGCCATGATCGGCCGCGAGCTTCTCGAATCGTGCGCGCCAGGCGGTGTGATTGATGGCCCGCCAGATCGGCTCCACCTCAAATCCGTTGGCGGACATTTCCTCGACCTCGGCCCCAAGGGCTTCCAGCCTGACAAGCGCGGCCTTGAATGCAGCAGCGACATCGGCCGCAACCGGCCGGCCTGAAGGCGCAAGGCAGAATGCGATCCTGCGCCCGCGCAGATCGCCGTTTGGAGCCGATCCCTCCACAAAATTCCATTGCGGGAATCCCATCGACCACGGATCGGAAGCATCCTCTCCCGACATTGCCTGCATCATCAAGGCGGTGTCCGCGACGGTGCGCGTCATCGGGGTAACATAGGTCTGGTTGCCGAACGCGTCGTGCACCTGGCTGTGGGGAATAACGCCGTTGCTTTGCTTCAGCCCGACAACGCCGTTGCAGGCCGCCGGAATCCGCGTCGAGCCGCCGCCATCCGTCGCGATCGCCAGAGGCGCGATGCCGCCGGCGACGGCAACCGCCGCTCCCCCACTTGAGCCACCGCTCGAGCGCGCGCCGCTCCAGGCATTGCGCGTGCGGCCGAACAACGGCGAATCCGTGAGGCA
This sequence comes from Bradyrhizobium sp. AUGA SZCCT0176, assembly GCF_018130145.1. GTDB lineage: Bacteria > Pseudomonadota > Alphaproteobacteria > Rhizobiales > Xanthobacteraceae > Bradyrhizobium. The sequence continues at coordinate 68,170 of NZ_JAFCMB010000018.1, forward strand.
CTTGGTGCCGAACTCCGGCGTCGTGGTCTTGCCTATGAGAATGGCACCCTCTGCCCGCATTCGCGCCACGGCGACCGCATCATGATCAGGAACGTTGTCCTTGTAGGGGACCGCTCCGAAAGTCGTTCGCACCCCCCTGGTATTAACCAGATCTTTCACGGTGAACGGAATGCCGTGAAGAAGACCCAGCGGCTCCCCGGCCATGACCGCATGCTCGGCCTTGCTTGCCTCGGCCATCGCCTCATCGCCGCAGAGCGTGATGAAGCAGTTCAACTCGGGCTGCATTCGCTCGGCGCGCGCAAGCACGGCACGCATGATCTCAACCGGTGAGGCGTCTTTGCGGGCAATCCGCGCGCGGAGTTCGCTGGCGGGCAGCAGGCACAGTTCGTCGCTCATCACGCTAAAGCCCCAGGATCGATTTGACGCAAAGATGACATTCGCATTGACTTCAGGTCCAATACCATCGCACAACCGAGCCATACGATTTCGGTATGGCATGAGATTTCGGTATGCCGATAATGGACCTCCGCCGTCTCCGCTACTTCGTTGCCGTTGCAGAAGAACGCAGCGTGGGTCGGGCGGCCGTCCGCCTTCGTATGGCGCAGCCGCCATTGTCGGTTCAGATTCGCAAACTGGAATCGGAAGTAGGGACTTCGCTGTTTCGTCGGGACACCCGGGGAATGGAGCTGACGGCGTCCGGTCGCGCCTTGCTGTCGCGCGCGCGCGAAGCGCTGGCCTTGACGGCTGAAGGTTTCGAGGCAGCCCGCGCGGTGGCGGCTGGACGCCGGGGAAGATTGTCAGTCGGATACATGTTCGCGCTCGCCCACGCCGTGTTGCCCAAGCTCGTTCCGGAACTCCGAAGGTCACTTCCGAAGGTCGACCTCGAGTTCATAGAACTGAGCGCGTCGACGCGGGAGGCGCGGTTGCTGGACCACAGCGTGACTGTCGCACTGTGCATGCCTGCAATTCGCCACAGCGAGATTGAAGCCTCCACGATCGGAACGCAGCGATTGATGCTGGCCATGCCGGCCGGTTCGCCGCTGGCGCGCTCCGCCGCAGTGCCGGTAAAAAGACTGCAAGGGCGTCCGCTTATCAGCTTGCCCTGGCCCACCGAAGATCCGGCGACCTCCGTTGTGACGTCGCTGCTGAGGCGGCATCAGGTCGGTATGCCGGTTGCGAACCGGGTCGAAACGGTCCACTCGGCTCTCAGCATGGTCCTCGCCGGAGAAGGCCTGGCGATCCTTCCTGCCTGCGCCGAACTCGGATGTCCAACGGGCGTCGTGTTCAGGCACTTCCTGGATGCCGACGACGCCATCGATGTCGCGGTTTGCTGGCGCCGGGATTCTCTCAATCCGTTAGTCCGGAATTTCCTGAAGTGCGCCGAAAAGGTGATCCGTCAGGCTTGAGCCGACTGATATTATCGCGCGTTCGCGCTCTTGCCAGCCGGCTTGGCGACGAGGACTTTTATCGGAAGATTCTCCGGGACAATATGGCCGCGCTCTACAATTTCGAACAGGCTTAGGCCTACGCCTGGACAGCGACGTCACTGCCAGATACCCGAAGCACCTGCTATAGCGCCGCGCCCAAGGCGATCCAAACCGCGACAGCGATGCACCAGACAATAGCCGTGTATGGCAGAGCAATACGCATTTTGCCTCCGCTCGAAAACGCACGAAACCAAGACGGGTGAACAATATTTGAATAACGTTCGTTCGTGTCGCCCTGATTGAGGCTTTCGATAGCCGCGCGCCGGACGGCACACAGCCCGCGTTGATCATGAGCTGCACGAATCGCACCTAGACTGTCGCCAGACGACGCGCCAAGTCTACCACCCAATGGGGGTACCCCTTAAAAACCCCTTCTCCGCCAAGGAAGTGTTCCGGTCGCGCCGCATCCAGCCGAATATCGTCATGTGTTAGCAGCACTGAGTCGATTGCAGCCTGGACTATCCAATGAAGTCCAATCCATCGATGGGCGTTCGCGTTCGAATGAGCGCTCTTGGTGCGTCACGCTGCGCGCGCCTCGCCAACAAGACGGGCACGATTGTTGGAGGGAGCGTCTACGTTAACAGCGTCAGCGTCTTGTTCGATGGAAATAAATCGCCGACCACAATTCATCGCGAATACGTTGAAGTCGTGCCGCCAGCCCCGGACACAGGACGAGACAGCCTGGCAAAGCGGCACTGAAAGCCAGAATTTCGCGGCGGCACACCATCGACCAGCGGGCGCCCGTGCCCGTGCCGGATGGCCAAACTATTCGGCCGGCCTCCCGACCTGCGAGTTTTGCAGCAGATTTGGCCCGCTCGCGCCATCATAGAGCTTGCCACATTGATTACCGCAAGGGCTCGACGCGGGCGCCCCCCCGTGGCGCCCGCATTTCATGGGTAGCTCGTAAGGTTTATTGCGATACCCCGGGATTCGGGACACAATTTTCCGATGGAGATATGTGTGTGGGCGAAAGCGAACCGAGAGCCGTCTATGTTTTCAGTGATAGAAAAGATTGCCAACTCTATCTCAGCGAGGAGTCGCAAGAAAAAATTTGATCAATTTCTTCGTTTCGTCGCCCCTCGGCCTCATGAAACGTTGGTAGACGTCGGGGTGAATACCGAAGAATACTCGCCCGTCGACAATTACTTGGAGAAATTTTACTCCTATCCCGAAAACATTACTGCCGTAGGAATTGGTGATTTCTCTCGTTTTCGTGAGCGCTATCCAAAAACAAACAGTCTCGAAGGTGATGGCCGTGCTCTTCCCTTCGACGACAACTCATTTGATATAGCCTACTCCAACGCCGTCATTGAACATGTCGGCTCCACCCGGGCCGATCAACTACAGTTTCTTACCGAATTGGTACGGGTCAGTAAGCGTGGCTACCTCACCACACCCAATCGGCACTTTCCCATCGAAATTCATACGCGTACTCCCCTTCTTCATCTTCTCCTTCACAAAAGAATGTTTGATTCCTTCCTGGTATGCATAGGAAAAGAATGGGCTACCGGTGACTATATGCATCTTCTTTCTGAGAAGGATATCCGTTCGCTTTTTGCCGATGCACACATTTCGAACTACACTCTACTTAAGAACAGGTTTTATCTGCCCATGACCTTTAGCGTTATCTGGCAAAAATAGACCTCCATCCTCCGTCGTTCCCCCTCACTCATCCGCCAAAATGGAGATCGAAAGCGCGACGTAGCCAGCCGAGACGAATGCACGTAAGCGTCAATCTGACGAGTGGTGCGAGGGGCGCTCCGCTCGCGCTAAGGTCGGTTCCGCGGATAGTCGAAATCTGGGCGCGCGAGCAGTCGCCAAATCTCCTCAAAACCATCCGCTAACTGCGCCTTCGCTAACATGAAGTTGATCGCGCCGGAGGCTCAAATGAACCTGGGAAGCATCGCGGCTGCATCGCACGAGGTCTATTGTAGCTGCTCGCTCCCTTGGCAGCTGTTCTCTTTCACCATTGTTTTCGCGGCGGCGCGTAACGCTGCGCGCGCCTTGCCAACAGGACGGGCACAATTGTTGGAGGGAGCGTCTACGTCAATAGCGTCAGCGTCTTGTTTGGTGGGAATAGATCGCCGACCACAGTTCATCGCGAATACGTTGAAGTGATGCCACCAGCCCTGGACACAATACGAGACAGCCCGGCAAAGCGGCACTGAAAGCGAAAATTTCGCGGCTCGGCCGTCTTGCCAACATGTCATTCATGCCCACGGCCCGCCTTCCGATCGAGCGACCCCCTTCCAGCGGAATCGACGGCGCCGCGCGCATATCGTCGGTGTCAGGGCTTGAAGGTCAGGCCGCGCACGGCGGTGGTTTTGCCGCGCAGGCTGCTGCCGACGTCGTGCCGATGACGTGGCACTTAGATGACTTGGCACTTATAAGGTTACCTTTGTTACGCATTCAGACAGGCACGGGTTTTCCCTCGGACTGTCCCCACCTTGCACTCAATCGGACGAGATGGGCAGCGCTGGCTTGTCCTCAGGGGTACCCGCGCGATCGCTCTGCGAAATTGCGAGCGCCGCAAGCACCGTCCGGTTACTGATTTCGAGCTTCTGAAAAATGTGATGAAGATGCACCTTGATGGTGCCGTCGGTAATACTCAGCCGTCGACCAATTTCCTTGTTCGACAATCCTTCGGACACCAGGCGCATGATCTGGCGCTCACGGTCCGTCAACGTTGTCAGCGCATTCTCAGCGACCGCGCTTGGCTCCCGAGCCATCGTTTGCTCTGGCGAAAGCAGCGGCAACAGCCGCTGACCTGTCGCAACCTCGCGCAAGGCCTGCATCAGAGCTTCGGACTCCGTATCCTTCGAAATGACGCTGTAGCCGTCGGCCGCAGCTGCCATCACCATTTCGCAGTCCTCATCAGATGCGGTGAAAAAGACCAGTCGCGTGGAAAGATTCTCGGAATTGATGATGGAGAGAATTTCCGACTCGGTCACGCCGGGAATTGAAACGCCGAGAATTGCGATGTCCGGCCCGAACTTCCGCAGCGCCTCGACGCAACTCGCACCATCACTGCAACTCGCAACAATGTTGAAGTCGCCGTCGGCGCCAAGCAGGCGGCTCAACCCCTGCAGAACGATTGGATGCCGGTCTGCGATCACTACGCTGGTACAACGCATCGAGCGGTTCCTCAGCCTGTCCCCCCAACAACTTAAACCCCACTCGCCCCCGCTTGTTTCATTGCTAACCTAAACGAGTTCGAGACAAATTTCCAACAATGCACCGCATCTGATGCCGCAACGCAAAACGAGGTTAACCCGCGTCCTGTCAGCCTGTCTGCGTCTCAAAAGACGTACCCCTTCCGTAGAAGTACGGATTGGTTTCGAGTGACGTGTTACTTCGCTTTCGCCTTTCATCATTTGAAGTCTCGCGCCAATGCATCCGCACTTGGCGACACCGTCAGCAGCTAAGAAAATCTCACAACGCTTGATTAGCGTCGCGCTATCAACTCGCTCAGAGAATGCGGAAGAAGGGGGCGTTAGCCATTATGAACGACATCCATCTGCCCGAGCGAGCACTATAACCAAAGGTATATAGGGATACGGAGAATTCGAATCTAACATTCATAAAGGCTTTACCAACGCGGATCCCTCGAAACCTGCCAAGCCGATATCCCTGCGAACGAAGGATAACAAGCATCACAGATTCGGGGCCCTTGAAATCCGCCAACGAAAAACCCTGTGAACGAAGGAGTAAGACGACCGGAGAAGAAGACCGACTGAACAAGCCAATCATTTACATTTAGTTCAAAACAATTGCGTTTGGCGGGAGAGTAAAATGCGGAGGCAAAAATCTTTTACAACGGTTCTCGTTGGCAGAAGCATCTTAGTTAGGGAAGGAATTGCCAGAATCCTACGCGCAGCAAATTGTCGCACATCCGCCTCGGTATCGTGCGCTGATGATTTGCCGCCTGGCAAACTCCAACCACACCAATTGCTGTTTCTCATTGTCCACACTGGTGATGATTTCGGCGTCGCCCTGGAACAGATCGAACTCTTGCGAGAGAGGTATCCGGGCGGCCGCTTTGCGATCGTGGCCGATCACTATCGGCTGGATGAACTGGTTTCGGCATTTCGGGCCGGCGCCAACGGCTTTTTCGTCGACGTAATGAGGTGTGATGTATTCATCAAATCCGTCGAGTTGGTGATGATGGGTGAAACATTTTTTCCGCCGGCATTCCTGTCATTGTTTCTCGATTCCAAAGGCAGCCACCTGCCTGAGGCGGCGCCGAGCGTCGAAAGCGGCGAGGCAATCCTCGTTACGACCGAGGACACGATCGCGCCGCAGCTTTCCCCTCGGGAGAAGTCGATTCTGCGCGGCCTGATCGAAGGCGAGTCCAACAAATCCATAGCGCGAAAAATCGACATCGCCGAGGCGACCGTGAAGGTCCACGTCAAGGCAATCTTGCGCAAGATCCGGGTCCAGAACCGGACACAAGCGGCGATTTGGGGGATGAACAATCGGGCAAGCAGCTTTCAGCCCTCAATCTCAAATGTGAGCGAGCGACATCCGACCCCCATCGCGGCAATCTCCGAAATCAAGCAAATCGGGGGGCCGGCGCCAGTTGAAGTACTTAACCACGAGACAAATCATGCCGAGGTAGCGCGTTACGACGGCCTGATCCGCAAGGACATCAACCCAAGGACTCTTGGTGCAGCGCGGGTAGGTAAATAGCCGGCAATCGCGGCGGGATTTGAAAGTCAGTGCCGCCGCGGTTTGCATGCGTTGCGCGCGCAAAAACGAAGCGTGCCGCCGCGACGTCTTCGCGTTGCGCGATGTCCGGCTGCCGACATCGAGCCAGAATGGCATGCGAAGGTCGCAGCGAAATCGAGCGGGCGCTGACGGGCAGGCGGCCGAAGCTGGTGGCCGATCTCGATCTGCACGGAATCCTGCACTGTCACACGGACACATCGGCACCGAGACGCTGGAGAAGGCGATCCGGCTCGAAACCGCGCGCGACCACCTGGAGCCGTCGATGCCGACCTAGGTCGGGTAGCGCCCCTCTTCTTGGCCAGGCGAAGGACGGCGCGGGTCGGATCCTTCACAAGTCGACGACCGGAAATGCCGCCCTTTGCACGCGCTTGACCTCGACCCACCCGTCGCTGCGTTCAGGCCGCCACGGTGCGCCCGCCCTTCTTGAGATGAGGCATTCGAAGCCGGGCTTGGCCGGCCCCATCCGGCAGGTCTCGCGAGAAGCGGACGTCATCCGCCGCTACCCGAAGACCGTACCGATGAACGCGGCGGCCTGGCTGGGGCTCAGGGTCGCGCGCACCGCCTGGCGATGGTGAGCTGGTATGTGATCGCGTGCGCCTGCTTCTCGGTGATCTCGGCCGTGGTCGGATCGTCGATGATGCGTTGGGACCATGCTGGCTGGAGCTGGGATCGTTCCATCAGACGATCCCTGAAGTTATCGCGGCACAATCGGCATTGGTGTGCGGTACAGCGTCACAGGCGCGTGATTGCGCTGGTCCTAGTGCGTGAGGGCGCCTCGTCGCCGCTTGGATCGGTCCGGCGGATTTTCGAATTTGAACTGCGTGACCTGTCGCCAAAGCTGCACCTCGTGGCCGTTCCCTAACTGCTTGGCGCGCTCTTTCGCTGCGTCGTCGTCGGTACAGTCAAAGTTGACCACGCCCACCAACCGGCCGTGTTCGTCCGAAACGTAGACACGATAATGCGGCATCGTTTGTCCCTACCGTCACCGTTTTATCTGCAAGTTACGCTGCGAGGCATGGAGATTTCGGGTCTTAACGGGCTACCTCTGATGGGCGGCGTGCTTGCTGCCGCAACTCGTCCTCAAGCCCGCTCATGCGGTCGGGCCATTCCGTGCGTGCTCACCCCCCCTGGAGCGGACGCGCGGGCGGTGACGGTCGGCATGCCTGGACCGCTCCTGGACCTTAAGCTCGATATCACGATAGCCGTTGGGGTTCTGCAATTGCCAACGCCAATGGTCCGCGCACATTTGCTCCAACGATCGCGCCGATTTCCAACCCAACTCCTCCTTCGCAAACGTGGGGTCGGCATAACAGATGGCGACATCCCCTGCCCGGCGCGCCCCGATTTCATACCGAATAGACCTGCCGCTCACCGCCTCAAATGTTCGAATGACTTCCAGAACGCTGCTGCCGCTGCCCGTTCCAAGGTTGATCGTGAGCACCCCTGGCCGTTTCAGGTGGCGCAAGACACTGAGGTGACCGGATGCAAGATCGACGACATGGATGAAGTCGCGGATACCGGTGCCATCCGGCGTGTCATAGTCGTTTCCCCAAACGAGCAGCTTTTCTCGTTTTCCAATCGCCACTTGCGCCACAAACGGCAACAGGTTGCTCGGAACGCCCAGCGGGTCTTCTCCGATGAGTCCGCTTTCGTGCGCGCCAACCGGATTGAAGTACCGCAGGATACCGATCCGCCACTCGTCGTCGGAGCTGTAAAGATCCCTCAGCATTTCCTCGATAAAGAACTTCGTGCGGCCGTACGGATTTGTCGGTCCGAGCGGATGCTTCTCGTCGAGCGGTAGATAGCCGGGTACGCCGTAAACGGTTGCAGACGAACTGAAGACGAGCGACTTCACGTTCGCCCGCTTCATGGCCGACACGAGCCGCATCGTTCCCAGGACGTTGTTGTCGTAATACGTCAAGGGCCGAACGTTGGAATCGCCCACGGCTTTCAGCCCCGCAAGGTGAATAACCGCAGTCACTCCGCAGGTACGAAGTATTTCGTAGATCGCCTCTTCATTCCGGATGTCGGCGTGCCGGAAGACAAGCGACCTCCCGCAGATGGATTGCACCCGTTGGAGAGAGGCTTTCTTGCTGTTGGAGAGATTGTCGACTGCGACGACGTCGAGCCCAGCGTCCAGCAAGGCGACACAGACATGGGACCCGATGTAGCCAGCGCCGCCGGTCAACAAGATCATTTTGGCCGCTTTCCGCATTCGTCCAACCGGCTTCCGTGCAATGCCTGCCTGGACGCCGGCTACGCTCTCCAGACTCGGACTCGCGATAACTGTTTCTGCGAGAAAGCTTCGGCAGCTGCGCCAAGGCGTGTCGTGGCATAGACGAACGCCGTTGGCGGCAACCTCGTCACCTCCTCCCGACGCGCAGCGAATCGTTCCCAGTCGCGTCGACCCGGCTTATTCCTGACGGAATACTTGAACTGCTTAAGCTTCGGGGAGAAGCGTCAGGCCGGTCATGGTATCGCAAGGTGACCTCGACTGCGTCACCCGGCTCCAACTCGGTATCTTCGCCTGCGATGATCCGTTCCTGGCCCTTGTCGCCTTTTCTAATGATCGCAATCTCTGTTTTGTTACCGCTTCCGCGAGCGAGTTGCGATCGAACCATCGAAGTGTACTGAAGCTTCTCGCCGACGCTCTGCAACTTCTCGCGAATTTGGTTAAGCTTTACGCTGGTGTCTTGCAGCTCACGGAGCAGATCGAGCCTCCGCTGATCGTCAAGCTTTGCCAGCTTTCTGGTGAGATCGTCCTGCTGCTTCTTGGCCTGCAGCAGTTGCGCAGTGGTCTGCAGCTTCCGGGTTGACGACAGCAACACCGCGCGACGCGCATCCGTGACGCGAGGGCTGGTCAAGGAACCCCTGCCGAAGAGATCGGCCGCTTTTTGCAGTTCTTCGAGGTCTGTGTGAAGTCCCTCTTCCTCTTTCTTCTGCTGCTCTGAGAGCACGCGGATCTCGTCGTCCCCCCGCCTTACGCCGCCCTGAAGGAATGTCTTTTCCTGCTGAAAGTCACTCTGCTTCGTTTTCAAATATTCCGTTTCTGCATTGACTATTTCCGAAATCGCCGATCGAGCGATGGGCACGTCCGTCAGAATACTTGGATTGAGCTGCGTCGCCTCTCCGAGCTCATTCTTGATGCGCCACATACGCGCCTGTTCTTTGGCGAGTTCTGTCCAAAGCGATCCGTATTCGCTCCTCAAGTCCGCTGACTCGAGATACGGATTATTCATTCTGATACGCATGATGTCGTAGCCGCCTGCCACAGCGACAAGTTGGCGCGCGGTGATGGACGGACGATAAGGGTAATCGCCCGGCTTCGACACGTCCCCATTTACATATATCGGTCTGTATTCCGCCACCATCGTTGTGACGTGATCGGCGTCTATCACGATGACGGCCTCGCGCTGTCGAAACACCTTGCTCGCCAGTGCGGCGCTAATCTTGGCCCGGAGCTCCGGTAAGGGCAGGCCGGCTACTGGAAGCATTCCGACCAGTGGTAACGAGATGTTCCCGTCCATTTGAACGGCAGCACGGTGCCGTAGCTCCGGTACGCCCGCCACCGAGACCTCCAGCACGTCTCCGATGCTTACCCGATATTCGGCCTTTGCTTGAGGAACGAAAATCGTCAGGCCAACGGCCACCAAACCACATTTGATGCTGCGGCCCAGTTTGCCGCCGAAGACATCGATATGGAAATCATTGCGCAGTCCGGCATTCGGCATGGTAGCAATTCCCTGCATGGACGTGGTCTATGGGTGAAATTCTTCTCTCGATGGAAAGCAGCGCGCCTGCATCGCTATCGTCCGAGCGACTGCCCGGAGAAGCGATCCGCAAGGCTTACCGTTCGTGTTCCCCTCCTTGGCGCCGGGCCGCTCAATGCCTCCCTCGCTGTTCGATTGATCAGTGCTCAGCATTGCGACGGATTGCTTTCCGGCAATTCTAATCCCGCGCAGCCGCAGCTCAATCGACCATCGTGGTTACCCCTCCCTACCCATTTATTGCCAGTTCGAACCGGCGACACCGATGGTACTGATTTGGCCACGGAGTGACTGGGTGGCAGAGTGCAAATGAGTTATGCCTCCTTTACCAATTTGCCGGCCTCTACCGAGTTGCCGGCACGTTCGGTCGACGTCGGCAGGGTAGTCCCGGCACGCGTCGGCAGGAACCGATTGGCTGTCCTGTTGGTGATGGCCGCAGCTACCGAATTCCTGCTCGTAACCGTCGCGGCCTATTCCGCAGCCATCCTCTACCATCGGTTAGTCCTGCTGAGCCCGCCGGACGCTGCCAAGTACATTCAGGAATCTCTTCTGATCTCCACATTGCAGTTGCTCGTTTCCATGGGGCTCCGGCAATATTCGCGGATCCAGACGCAGCCCCGGCACGTCTTCCTGTGGAGCGGCGCCAGCGCGGTCTTCTTCGTGTTCGCCTTCCTCATCTCGACACTATTCGTTCTGAAGGTCTCAGAAGGCTACTCCCGCGCGACCGTCATAGCCCAAGCTGTGAGTGTCCTCCTCACGGTACTTGGCACACGGGCGGTATGGTTCTCATTACTGCGCCGCGCCATTGCAACGGGGCTGATCGACGCCAGACGCATCATTCTTATTGGAGACCAGGGGCACTGCCTGAGGTTTTCCGTTCGGGCAATGAACACCGGAATCCGGACCATCCACTCGTTCGATTTTCCGACGGTACGCAGCGACGCCTCGAGACCGGCGCCTCCCAGCGCGGTCCGCGTGCTACCTGATGCGCGGCAGCTTGTCGCAAGCTGCCGGCCCCTCCGAGCAGATGACATTGTCATTTTGCCTTCGGAAGCAGAAGTTCCGTCTGCTCTCGCGCTCGCCAGCGCCCTGTCAGACCTCCCGGTTGACGTTCACGTCCTCCCTGTTGGATCCATCGATCTCATGGCCGTGTCACGGGTCACTCAGTTCGGCGACATGGTGACGATGCGGGTCTTCCAGTGTCCCCTCGCTCCTTTCAATCGGGCAATAAAGCGAGCATTCGACGTCGCCGCTGCAAGCGCAGGGCTTATTATGCTTAGCCCCCTCTTCGTCCTCGTTGGGATCGCAATCAAGCTCGATTCCTCTGGGCCGGTGTTCTTTCGCCAGACGCGGCATGGCTACAACAACGAGCCCATTCGCGTGCTGAAATTCAGATCAATGACCGTGATGGAGGAAGGCGACAGTTTCAGCCCTGTCACCAGACACGATCCACGCGTGACTCGACTGGGACGCCTCATGCGCCATACCAATATCGATGAGCTCCCACAGTTATTCAATGTCCTGATAGGCGACATGTCGCTCGTCGGACCCCGCCCACACGCAACCTCGCAGAACGAAGTATTCGCTGAGCTGATTTCGTCATTCTCCCGCCGCCACAACGTCAAGCCTGGCATTACAGGTTGGGCTCAGGTCAACGGGTACCGCGGCGAGATTGATACCCTCGAGAAGATGCAGCGCCGCGTGGAGCATGATCTCTACTATATCGACAACTGGTCACCCCTTCTCGACCTCAAGATCCTGGTCATGACCTTCTTTTCCAGAAAGGTGTATTGGAATGCTTATTAACGCGGCTACGTCCTACGTCCGCAGCATCTTCTGCCAGCCGACTTTTGTTTAGCAAAACGCACGGCGATTAGACCGAGATATCCGTCGTGTCCCATTTGCGCCTGATGCCCAGCGCCTCGGTAGTGTAACTGTTAGTACAGGTACGTGAAAATGCTGCAGATTTATAGAACGGATACCTCGGTAGATCAGGACAATATGCCGCCTGAAAATCGATCGCCTTACCAGATCCTGGCAGAAGGGGTGGCCTTCATACGGCGACACCTGTCGATCATGGTCATGGCCTATTCGGCAACGCTTTTCATCGCTCTACTCTACCTCATCACTGCAGTACCCACGTTTACCGCAAACGTGAGACTTGTCATAAATTCGAAAGCTGCACCGGGAGACGCTGCGTCCGTGTCAACGATCGCGGACAGTCAGATCGCAATCATAAGGTCAGAGGGTGTCGCTCGCGTCGTGATCCAGAAACTCGGCTTGGCAGGCGATCCTGAATTTGCCAAGCAAGGCTTCGCGCAACGCATGAAAAGGTCCGTATCTCGGCTGCTCGGCTGGAGTAAGCCAGAAACGGAATATAGCTTGATGCGCTATGCTACGGATTCGTTCGCCCGCAATCTTTCGGCGAAGCGCGTCGGCTCGACGTACATTATCGAGATTGCCTACGACTCCGCCGACCCCGAGCGCGCGGTGAAGATCCTGAACGCTGTCGCCGAAACGTACATCGTGGGTCAAATGGACGCAAAGTACAAATCGGCTTTGCAAAATGAGAGGTGGGTCAAGGATCGGACGATCGAATTGAGCAGCCAGGTGTCAGCTGCCAAAAAGGCACTTGCGGATAAGAGGAACGCGATCGCGGATCCCGCAGATGACGCAGGCAGACCATCGCAATCGATGGCGAGCATGCAAGGAGAGCTCCGCGAACTGGAAGCCACCGCGGAAGCCGCCGCAAGGAGCTATGATAATTTTCTCCGTGTGCAACGCTATATGGAAGCCACGCAGCAGCAACCCTCACCGACGTTCGAGGCGTACCAGCTCACCGATGTGTCGCGTCCCTTGACGGCTAGTACGCCGAAAGTCGGAATCGCGCTTGGGATATCGACCGTTGCAGGGTTGCTTCTTGGCATCGCCATCGGAATGCTGCGAGATCTATCAGATCGAGCGGCCGCACCGGAGGGCAGGTCTGGAGGACGCGCAGTTGTCCCGATGGGCAAGGCCAGCGCTTCTAAATCCCAGTTCGACGGCTCGTCCGAGCTCGAAAAACATCGCGAATACAAAGAGCCGAGTTTGGGCAGTTAGGCACGAAAGGTTTGGATCGTGCGCAGGGCCGCAGTCTTTGAATAATCCCCTCACCACATGCGTTCACAGCGGCAGTATTGGTGTCTCTTGATAAAGCACGCCGAAAGGTCCGCACTCGATCCGTCAATCGTCAAGGCGTCAGGATTGGAATAGCAGGGATGCTAGCCGCGTTTTTTTCCCAAGACCGCGTTCGCGCGGCCTTCCGTGGAGGCCAGCTCGGCACCTATCTGGCCGTTCTGGCAGCTGGATCCGGCGCTCGCGTGTTTGGGCTGGCCTCGCAGTTCATCGTGCTGATCATCCTTAACCGCATACTGTCCAAAGACAGTTTCGGCGACATGATGATCGCCTTTGGCTTCTATCGACTGATCGGCATAGCGTTCGGGATCGGCGCCTCGCTCGTGCTGATTTATCACGTGTCGCGGCATCCCAACGACAGAACCGCGGAAATTAGGCTGCACCGCTATTCGGCGGTCATCAGCGCCGCGGCGGCCGCCCTCGTCGCACTCGCAGGCTTTGTTCTGGCCGGGCCGATCGCGCATGCGCTCGCCAAGCCGGGGCTGGAGGCTTGGTTCCGCGAACTCGCTCCATTTGGAATTTTCACCGTATTGCTGGTGACGTCGACCGGCGCGCTCGAAGGGCGTTCGCGCATCACGGAATCGATCGCGCTCGGAGAAGCCGCTCCCAACGCGGTGCGGATGGTGCTGTTGCCCGCCGTGGCATTGGCGGGCCTGCCGAGCGCATACGTTGCCCACGCCATGACAGTTTCAGTTCTCCTTCCATGGCTGTGGTCCGCTCGCTCGTTGTGTGACCGCTCGGTCGTAGGATGGCGGCCCTGGACCTCCTGGGACCTGAGCTACTGCGGCAAGTACGTTGCCGCAACGCTCTTCGCCAATCAATTGGGCGCCGTCGACATCCTGGTCGCCGGCATGTTGTTCCCTTCGGAAGTTGTAGCGGATTACGCGGTCGCCGCACGAATCGCGGCGCTTTACTCCTTCTTTCAGATCGCGCTGCTCAAGCGCTTTGCGCCGCGCGCCGCGCACATGATCCAGACGAAGGACGTTGCCGCGGTGCGCCAGGAATACGTATTCTGCCGCAAGCTCATGGTCGGCTGCAGCGCGCTGAACATCGCAGGCATATTATGCGTCGGCCCCTTCCTGCTGCCGCTATTCGGCAATTACGCGGGCGCCGGCTCGTTCCTGGTGTGGCTGGCGATCCACGCTTTCATGCATTCGTTCTTTGCAACTTCGGACCGACTGCTGCTCATCGCTGGCCAGGCGAACGTCTCGCTCACGACCACCGCCTCGACCTTCGCGATGCTGGTCACCACGCCGTTCGTGACAGCGCCGTTTCTCGGTCCGACGGCGATTCCGGTCACAATGGCGCTCGCGACCGCTCTGCTCTATCCGCTCGCAGCGCGCGTGAAAACCCTGTTCGATGTCAGGACGTTTGAGCCGCGCGACTTGCTCCTGATCGGCGCCGGGATCATCGTCCTTGTCTCATACGCGATTACCGGTGCAGCGATGTGGGGTATTGTGAGCGTGTCCGGCCTTTCCGCTATCGCCTTCTATTACTGTCGATCGGCGATTCGGCGGACCGGAGCATGATGCTCCATCCTGCATCGAATCCCGGCGGGTGCGCGAGCGAGCCAGCGCCGAGATGCAAAGATCGAGCGTCCGCTGGGCGACCTGTCGCCCATCGTGGTCTCTCAAGAAGCGAGCGTGCGCTCGGCGCCGGCCGCGCCTATCGCCTCGAGATGTTCGGCGAGCGCGGGGATGTCGGTGAGGATGACCGGTAAACGGCAACTAACCAATTAATCGCTCGCGCGACCCCATTTCATAATTCGCAAAGTGATGCGTCACCACGACCCGCAGCTCGAAACGCCCTGGCGAGCGATGTTTGAGCCTCGTCACCGCGGCCGCGACCAGGCTGCTCAGCGCGAACGATGCCTTGATACAGCGATGAACCCCGACGCTGTGAATGCGGCCGCCGCGACAGCGTTCACATGGCCCATTTGCTGCCTCATGGTGCAGGCAGGACAGGCTCTGCCCCGTGGGTAGAAATATTTGTTGATCGACAGGAGGCAGTGCGCGGAGAGCCTCATGCCCTCTCTCCAACCTACTTGGCCCTGGCCTGAAGACGCAGCCCGAAGATTGACACCACCATCATGAACCACACGACGCGGACGCTGCCGTTGGTGAACAGCACGGCTTCGAAGCCGCTCAGATAGAGCCCGAACAGCCAGGTCTGGATGAACATCAAATTGAGCGCCGGATCGGCGCGGCCCGGGGGAGTGCGCACGTGGTCGATGAAAGGCCGGACCAATACCCATCCGAGCGTCAGCACCAGGCCCACGAGCCCGGTCATCACCGCGATGTTGAGATAGCCATTGTGTGCATCGGGAGCGCGGTAGCCCCACGATCCACGCCAGGTCCAGCTGTTCACCAACTCGCTCGTTCCCCAAAAGGCCTGAAATCCGAAGCCGACGATGGGGTGCTGGGCGATATGATCGAGCGAGAACTGCCAGATTTCGACTCGGCCCGTGAAGGTCGGGTCCGGCATCAGTTCGTTGACCAACGCGTTCACGGCGGCGAACTGGATCGATCCGATAGTAAGGACGCCGATGATCGCCGGGACGCAGATCAGGACGATCAGCTTCGCGGCCGTATTGCGGAGCCGCACAAAAACGACGCTGACGGCCAACGCAAACGGCAACAGCATGATCGATGACTTCGATTCCGTGAAGATGAGGAAAACCGACGCAAGCGCGACGATCAACGATCCGAGCACGCCGCTCAGCGCACGAAAGATGTAAATGCCGAAAATGATGAGGATAGCCATGCCGGCCCCCGCCCCGTTCTTTTGGGCGAAAAAGCCGCGCCAATTCCCGGCGAGCTGCGACTCGGCAAGGTCGGCGGCTTGATGGATGGAGAATTGCGGCGCAAATATCACTCCGGCATAACACAAAACCAGGACGAACAGGGCGCCGATCGCCAGCAGTCGCGCAAAGTGGATGCGATCTTCCGGCAGAAAAACAAACATGCCGGCATGGAACATCACGAAACTCGCCAGCACCAATCGACGCGCAGCGAGATCAGGGTGAAGCGAGAATACCGCGGAGCAAGCGAACCACAGAAAAATTACAACGAGGATGGGCGTCACTACTTGCGCAATAACGCGCAATCGGTGGGTCAGCGCAAACGCGCCCAGGGCGCCCGTCAACGCTATCATAATGATTTGCCCCGTGACGTTTCCGTCGGTTGAAAGCTCGAGCGCGCTCGCATCCGACAGGTCGGGAAACGGGCTCGCGGTCAACCACATGTGCACAAATGTCGCCAGGAACAGCGCGCTGCGAATGAGACGGTCGCTTCCGGCGAACGGTCGGACGAGAGAATGCCGGCTCGCTGGCAGCGCAATGGTCACGATTTGACCTCCTCGGCGTCGCGCGCGGGCATATTCGATTGTCTGCCGGGTATCTGGCAGCCCTGGTGCCCCGTCCCATCGCGTTCGTGACGACGGTCCCGCAGGACAGTGCTTTCAATCCAGCTGGCCGGGGAACGACGCGGCCGCAACAAACCAGGCCAGAAGCAAAGACCCATAACGTTCCACGCCGCGACGGAGTAGATGCCGAGCCGAACCGATCGCCAGCGTAGCGACATGCCGGCGAAGGGAAGGAGGAATATCCCGACGGCAGCAGACGCCGAGAGCCAGCCCGGTATTGCCAGCATTGTGAGCACCGTGATCCACCAGCCGGTCACGAGCAGGCATACCTTCCACGGGCTGTCGTTCCGCATGACGAACCAGAAATGTCGGCGACCCACAGCCGCTCTGACCAGCTCGCCGGGCGCCCAGGCGAACCGGCTGCGAACACGACGAAGCAACAGACGATAGGCGCTCCCGGTGTGAGGCTCATGATAGGCGATCGGACGGTCTATTTTGGCAAGCGCCCAGCCCGCGGAATGCAGCCGGGCACCCAGATCGAATTCCTCAAAGCCGTGGAGGTTACGGTCGGTCAGATAGCCGACCGACTCGATCGCCGTTCGACGATAAAACGCGCTGCCCTCCAGCCGCGTGACACGGCCGGGGTGGCGATCAGGACTATGGCGCTTGCGTCGGTGTTCATATTCCTCGTTCACCAAGCTGGGCTCGGAGAGCACGCCGCCGACGCCGGCGAGGCCCGGATTTCGGCTCAGGGTGTCGATGGCGGCGGCCAGGAAACCGGAATGCACCCGCATATCGCCGTCCATCAGCAGCAGATAGCGGCCGCGGCTGTACTGAAAACCGAGTTGCGCGCCCGACCCGCAGGATCGGTCTTCGCTTCTGTTCAGCTGAACGATGAGGATCGGGTATCGGCGTGCAATCTCGACGGTACGATCACTCGAACCGCCATCGGCCAGGATTACCTCTCCGTCGCTTTCTCCGAGCGCGTCGAGCGCGCTTTCGATAGCCGCGGCGATATGACGTTCTTCGTTCAGCGCCTTGATGATGATGCTGACACTTGGTCGTGTTTCCGTGGACACATTCATTTCCTTAACGAACGTGGGTTCCCGCCGCACAGCCGCCGGCCCCCTAGTCCAAATCGACGAAATCGATCTTCCTCTTCGCCAAGCCTATAAAACGAGTGACTCCCGGGCAAAGGGCCAAAGGGGCATCGAGAATGGTCAATCGAGTTACCGACGCCAACCCCGGCGCAGCCGTTCGAGCTAGCCCAAATGGGATTGATGGCCGGGCAAGCGCTGCACCTGCAGCCTGCCTCCCGTTGCTGCGGAGCCGATTACGCGCGCCAACTTTCTCAGTCTCTGACAACAAATCCGCCTCCCTGCCCCTAACGAGCGGTGGCGCCTACCCCTCGTTGGACAGCCGGATCGTGGCGCCGCGGGATCAAGGACCTGAGCTTGTTGACCACGCGGACGGCGAAACTGAGCCCCACCGGATTGGTCTTACGGAAGAAGGCCACCTTCTTCACATAGCCCTCGACATGCCATTTCGCGTGCGCACCGTCGCGGAAAAAGATTACGTCACCGACTCCATAGCGCTGCGGCGGCATGCCATCGCTCTCGAGCACGATCGATCCCTCGAGGATCACGATGGTCTCGTCGCAGTCGTAGTACCAGTTGAACTTGCCTTCGGTGCAGGACCAGATCAGCGTGCAGGCCGCGCGATCTGCGCTGACCGACAGCGCGCAGTTGCGGGCTTCCGGATTGCCCTCAATGATCCAGGATGGCTCAATCGGTGCTGGCTTGAGATCCACGTTGCAATGACCAGTTTCGATAAGCGCGAGCGGCATCGGTCTCACCTCAAACTGAAAGCATCCCGGCGTGCCTGTTGCCGAGTTCTCCCGGGACTTGAACAATCCGATTTTTCGCAAAGAGTGTGAAGAGGCTACTTTGGCGCGATCAGCGTTCGTTGAAGCTCAAAAGAGGTACCTCGCCTTCTCGAAACCGAGATGAAGCTGAGAGCGACCCTCACCAGGCAATTCCTGCCAATCGCTCCACGCTGAGCGGAGGGATGGCTGCAGCCGTCGGTTTGGCTGTTTTACGCCACACCGCACCTAGGTCGGTAGTTCAGCTTCGGGGGTACCTCGCTTGGTGGGCATGCTCCTGAGTATCCACTTTTGCACCGCCGACTCCGCAAGTACGGTCTGTTAGATTGCAGCCAGCGAGTTCGCGCGGAGCTAATCTCTGCGTGGATCCGTCCGACCATCACATGGGGAAGCGTTGGACCAATGAATGTGCAGGAAAGGCAGCCCCGCAACAAGGCCGGGCGGAAAGCAGAGTCGTACTCTCTCGCGAGCGCGTCGGATGGCGCGTTGAACTCCAGGGTGGCGGATACGTGCTACGCGCTCGGCCGCGCCTGCAGCTCAGCCGGGTTGATCTGCACCGATCCCATGACGGAGTTCGGACCATGATCCGATGTCGCGAGATAGGAATAGCCGATCTTGACGCCGTTGCCCGCCTTCTGGCGCACGGTTTTACGCGCCACCCCCGCGACTGGTGGATGGCCGGACTTCAGCGCCAGTCCGTGCGCGACGTACCCGAAGGTTACCCGCGTTTCGGCTACATGCTCGACCATGATGGGACGCCCGTCGGGATTCTGCTGTTGATCTACAGCGCACGAGACGATGGCGGCGCGATCTCGATTCGCTGCAATCTCTCCAGTTGGTACGTAGAACCTGCCTACCGCAACTACGCGCCGATGCTGACCAAGGTCGCGCAGCGCCATGATCATGTCACCTACGTCAACATTAGCCCGGCGGACTGGACCTGGCCGACCATCGAGACCCAGGGTTTCCGCCCCTACTGCCGCGGCTTGTTCTTCTCATTCCCGGCACTTTCGCGCCCGGCGAACGGCATGCGCGTCGAAATCGTCCCGCGAGATGCGAAGGCGGTCGAGAGTCTGGCCGAAGCCGACGTCGCGATTTTGACGCGGCACGCAGCTTACGGCTGCCTCGGCTTGGTGTGCCACGCGGCTGACGGCCGCGGCTATCCCTTCGTGCTACAGTCGATGCGCCTCAAAGAACGGATCGTGCCTCCGGCGATGCAGCTGATCTATTGCCACGAGGTCGCCGATTATGTTGCCTGCGCCGGCGCCATCGGCCGCTTCCTGCTCCGTCGCGGAAAAGTCGCGATCGCTCTCGACGCGAACGGCCGCATGAACGACCTGGTCGGCTTCTACAGGGAACGCCGCCGCAAATACTTCAAGGGTCCACAATGCCCCCGCCTTGCCGATCTGTCGGATACCGAACTGGTGATCCACGGACCGTAACTCAGTGACCCATACGGCCGCGTCAATCAATCCGCGGTCAAGCGGGTTCCAGAACCGAAGATGGACATGCTCGGCACCGTCTCGGAGTTCTGTCAATGCCAACGTGGTTCATGGCGTGCCGTCTACACGCCGGTGCCGAACGACACCTGCCTGAACGGCAATGCCCTGCAGCGGGTGATCGAACTCGTTTCAACGCTGCGCTATGCCGATCTCCTGGCCGCGGACGAGAACTTTTCGACCAGCAGTTTCGCAATGTTGCGCCGGTGACCCGGATCGACGGTCGGCAGCTTATGCCGCGCGTGCATCACCAATCAGCATCCGAAAGGCCCGCTGGAGACCGTTCATTCGGGCCTGAAATCCTACTTTTGAGTCAACGAATACACGAGGAAGCGCAAAGTTATTCAAGGGCAGAGCATCTAGTGGTCCAGGCCGTGTAGTTACCGCCGTCAAAAAGCCCACTGCGCTGCAGAGTTGCTCTTCGCGAAGACCGCATGCTTTAGGGCCGCCATATGGATAAGCGAAGTGCCGCACCGGCCTTTGGGTCAGGTTCTGGAGATAGTTTCGGTTATCGGCCATTTCCGCTCGCGCGGAAGCACTGTCAAGATTCTTGAGCGCTGGGTGCGAGGTCGTGTGCCCGCCAATCGAAACGAGTGGATGATGCGACAGAACTTGAATTTCCCGTTCGTCAAGAAAATACGCGTCGTTCAATGCAGACAGCGATATACCAGCTTTGCGGATGGTCGGATCAAGCATCGCTGCACGATGATAGTCCTCATGAACCCACTGCGTGGCTCGGGTTAACGCCGATACCTTCGTCTGGATGTCCGGACAATGGAATCGGGTGTCCATTGCATCGATCGTAACATCATCCCGTGAGCGAATTAACTCGCGCAATCCGAGCCACCACGATTGTAACGTTCGGGTGGGAGCACCAGTCGGCACGTACATCATGAATGGCGCTTTATGACGCTCCAGGATTGGAAGCGCCACCGAAACATTGTCCCGGTAAGCGTCATCGAAAGTAAGCACTGCATAGCGACGCGATCGGTCGTCCCTCGACACTCGATCAAGGCATTCCTCGAGGCTCACAATTTCCCACCCTTCTCGCCGCAGCCAACTCAGTGAGTGCTCAAATAGGGCAACTGACGTCCCGGTTTCCAATTCAGATCGAAACTCTCTCTGTATCTCGTGGAACATGATTATCGCGGCGCGGCCCGCAAAAAGACTGCGAACGGCCGGCATAAGCCCAGCCCAACTAACGCCGCGGCACACGAAATCCTTCAGTTGCTGGTTCATGGAGAAAGGGACTCCTTCTGCTCGCACAACCCAATTTCGATGAGCGGAAGCATCGCATCGAGCGAGCGGATTTGCCAAGACCACCACTCGTCTCGTGCGGACACCTCTTTGTGGGTACTCCGGACTCCCTCCCAGTAACGCCTTTTAGCCCCGCAGCAACATTGGCGAGTGGCCTAACGTGACCGTCGGCAAGGTCACTTTCGCTGAAACAGCATGACTATGTTGGTAAGCACGGGGTCGTTCCATGTTGCGTGTGATGATGCTTGGATTGCGCGGATTTCCCGGCGTGCAAGGCGGAGTGGAAGCTCACGCGGAGCATTTGTGCCAGATGTTGAGGGAGCTGGATTGTGATGTTGAGGTGGTCGTTCGTTCTGCCTATGTGCCGCGTCATCGAGGCGACGGTTGGAAGGGGGTACGCTACCTGCGGATCTGGTCGCCCAAGTCCCGGGCTCTTGAGACGATAGTTCATTCGTTCCTGGGCGTGCTGGCCGCAGCTTGGCGGCGCCCACAGATCCTGCACATCCAGGCAATCGGGCCCTCTCTGATGGTGCCGTTGGCACGCTTGCTGGGACTGCATGTGGTTGTGACGCATCATGGCCCTGATTATGATCGAGAAAAATGGGGGCTATTTGCCAAGGCAATTTTGCGTGCCGGAGAGGCATGGGGAATGCGGTTCTGCAACCGCCGTATTGTAATCTCTCGGACGATCCGCAACCTCATACGTGAAAAATACGGTCTGGAATCGTACGTGATACCTAACGGTGTCGACCTGCCGGAATTGCCGAGCAGCACTTCGGCGTTGGAAACGTTCGGGCTGACGCCGGGCCGATACGTGTTGACGGTGAGCCGCATGGTGCCAGAGAAGCGGCACAAGGATCTGATCGCGGCCTACGCAGCAGCTAAGCTGAACGGATGGAAACTTGTGGTGGTTGGGGGGTCCGATCACCCGGACGCATACGCTGCGGAAGTGGCGACGCTCGTACATGCGACCCCCGGCGCGGTCTTGGCCGGCTTCCAGAACGGCCTTGCGCTCCGCGAGTTGTATGCTCATGCCGGCGTTTTCGTCCTGCCATCTTCTCACGAAGGTTTGCCGATCGTGCTGCTGGAGGCATTGAGTTACGGGCTCCCCGTGGTCGCCAGCGATCTCCCCGCACATAAGGAGATTGGATTGGAGACGAAGCACTATTTTCCTTTGGGGGATGTTCCTGCACTTGCGGCTCGGTTGGAGTCATTCGCGCGCATGCCGTGGCCGGTGGAGATGCGCGAGAGCACTCGCCGATGGGTCGCCGAACGTTATGACTGGCACTCCGTGGTGAAGCAGACCATGAGGGTGTATCGAAGAGCAGTACGCAGCGGAGAAGCCGAACTTAGGCGGCATAGAGCGTCAGCTGGGTGAATAAACGTCGGCTTGGGAGCGAGACTGCGCTGATGAAGGTACTGATGGTCAATAAGTTTTTCTTCCCCAAAGGCGGGGCAGAAGTCGTCATGTTTCAGGAGCGCGACTACCTGTTGCACTCGGGCGAGCAAGTGATCGATTTCTCCATGCACGACGAACGGAATCGTGACTCCCCTTACGAATCCCATTTCGTATCCAACAAGGACTATCGTAAAGGCAGCAAGCTGTCGAAGTTGAGCCCCGCGCTTTCGTTTATTCATTCGCGCGAGGCAGTAAGCAAGATCGCTGCGCTCATCGACAAGACGCAACCAGATCTCATGCACTGCCATAACGTCTATCATCAGATAACGCCCTCGATCATCAGCATTGCCAAGTCGCGGGGCATTCCGGTTGTGTTGACGCTGCACGACTTCAAGCCGGTCTGCCCGGCATATTTGCGTCTGCGGGAGGGGCGCCCTTGTTCGCTGTGCCTGGACGGAGATTTCCGCCACGTCCTGAGGAACCGCTGTGCCGGCGGGGCCATCGCTGACAGTGCCCTGCTCTTCGCAGAAGCAGCGATTCAGCGTTGGCTCGGCAGCTATGAAAAGGTGGATCGATTTCTTGCGCCGAGCCAATTCATGCGCGATGCGGCTTTGCATCGGTTCCGATCGGAACAGGTCGTATTGCTCTATAATGGGGTAGATACCGCCGAAATCGACGCGAGCACGCAGGACGACGGATACGTTCTCTATTTGGGGCGGCTTTCCAGAGAGAAGGGCGTCGAGACTCTGTTGCGGGCCCATGAAGCTGCCGGCAGCTGGGACCTGGTGGTTGCCGGGACCGGTCCTTTGGAGCGTGGCTTGCAGATGCGATACCCCAATGCGCGGTTTGTTGGCCAGCTGTCAGGACAGCCGCTGAAGGAGACGATCCGCGGCGCCTCGGCAATCGTCGTGCCGTCAGAGTGGTACGAGAATTGCCCAATGTCGGTGCTGGAAGCGATGGCTCATGGCAAACCCGTTGTGGCGAGCCGGATAGGCGGCATTCCGGAACTGGTTGTTGAAGGCGAGACGGGAGTCTTGTTCGAGCCAGGCGATGCCGATGAACTCCAAAGCCACATCAGCCGCTTGATGGGCGATCCTTCGCTGCGTGCGCGCATGGGTGCTGCGGGGCGGGTTCGAGCAGAGCGGCAATTTTCCATCGAGAAACACAACGCCAATTTGACAGACACCTACCGATCACTGGTGAGTGCGTGAGGGTGGATGAGCGTGCGGCGCCAACGACGTGTTTTGCCAGCGTGGCGCAAGCCTGTGAAATGGGAGCGTAGCCTTAGGTCTGACGACAACGCCTCGCGTCTCGGACGGCGAACCGTCGCGTCCGCGTTGGTGGCCGCTGATTGTATCACCGGCCCAATTGGACCATAAATAACATGAAAAACTATCTTGCTCTTCCGCTGCCGGCTCTCATGTTCCTCGGCGCCCTCGTCTCATCGGCGAGCGCCGAGACCAAGCGTCCGAAGCTCCAACCCATCTGCACATCGTTATCTATCGATTGTGTCGTTTCGCAAAATTCCGGATATGACAACGGATTATATCCATACGGAGTCCCGACCTACTTCGGGTGGTATGCAGGTGGACCGGCCACGAGGAACAGTACTCCTCCTTTCGACTTCCTTGCACTGACTGGTTGGGGACAGATATATCCGCAAATCGGCGCTTCGAACGTAGCTGCCAATGTTTATTTGAAGGATTATCGGGTCTATGTGCACTTGACGAGTGGCGGCTGGCAGCTCGTACAAGATCAAGCCACGAATTCTGTCGAGGGCGGGCATTACGTGGCAGATTACTCCAATGACTCCGCTTCGCGAATGAGTCTCATCGTTCAGCCTGACGGAAGCGCTAGAATGAGTTCGCCGGCATCCGGCTACAACGATCACTTCTGGATTGATCCGAGGGCCTCCTATACTCCCGGAACAGTCAACGGGGTGTTCTCGATGGCACAGCTGCGCACCGATAGTGCAAGTGCAAATCTGATCGCAAACTTTGGCGCTGACTGGTGGAGAAGTGCCTCGGCTCGGTACCTCAAACAGAATGGAGTAGAAGTGAATAATCCCGCCGTCGGCATGGGCGCCTGGGTCAAGTTGACCACGACGTACCAGTATTTCTTCTTCACGAGCATGACTAAATCGCAGCTACAAGCCGAACCGCCTCCGCCTTTGAAATAGCTGATCTATCGGCGTTTCTGCGGCCGAATAATGCCAGCGACACTGTGCAGGTACACGGCTTCACGACCTTCGTTCACCTTACCAACGGCACCTGGGTCAAGGCACGAGACCAAGCTCAGGTCGGCATCAGCGCAGCCAACAGTCGCGGACTTCTCTGGTGACGCACATATTCCAATTCGCAAGCAAACATTGCCAGATGGCAGGTGTCCTTGGGCTCCGCCCGCTGATATAATAATCATTCTGGCCCGCGGCGCGCGGCGCTTTCACGCCCGGAACGTCGACGGTGTCTTCGTTGAAGCGCAGATGAAGACCAATGATCCGAACGCAGATCTGGTGGATGCCGATCGGTAGCGAAACGCCACTGATCAATACGCGGGGCTGAACGCGGACAACACCGCTGTCGGTTTGAACAACTGGATCAAGCTGACGACGCCATGGCAAACGCTTTACTACTCATCGCTGAGTCCAAAGCGACTGAAGCTGATCCGCCGGCCAGCCTGCTGAACACCCCCAGCCCCTCGTGACCTCTGTGGCGAAGTCGGTGGCGAGCGCCGACCGATCCGCAAGCTTGGTTCGCCGACGCTTTGGGACGACCCGCATGACGCTCCAGCGCCAGCGACGCCGCCGCAAATGACAGACAGATCTAAAGTGGCTGTCTTGAAGTCGGCCGCGTTTCGACGAAATATCCGCACGTAATAGGGCGATATACATGTGTTTAAAATCACTTTTTGGAAGTCTTTTCGCCATTTTTGCTTACTAACCAACCGATCCAGCAGTCGGGGGGGCAAAATCCCACTGCTTTGAAATATCCTCGCGGTTCGAGGCTGAAATGCTTTGAAATCTGTTCGCGGCGTGAGGCTGCGATCAGGCGGTATGTCGCGCGCCCCACCATGCGCGGCAGTGAAATACCCTCGCGGTTCGAGGCTGCAATGCTTTGAAATCTGTTCGCGGTCGGACACTGCGAGCAAGCAATATGTCGTGCGCCCCGTTATGCGCGGCAGTGGAATCCCGTCTTCAACTTCAACTTCCTGCAAAGGAGATCTTAGTGTCCACAAGCGCTTTGAACGAAGCCATCCATCAAAATACGGCTGGGAACAGCGATGGATACCCGCTAGGCGTCCCTTCGAGCTGGGGCTGGTATAAGGGCGCACTTGTTGCCAACGACGACCCGCCTTCCGATTTCTCGGCTGTCACGGCATGGGGAGTAATCTATCCCCAGACCGGAGTGCCGCTCAGCCCGAGCCCATCGGACGACACTGTACAGATCGCGAATTTCCGCACGTATCTGCATCTCACAAATGGCAACTGGGTGCTGGTGCAAAATCAGTCGACGCAGGGCATCCAAGGGGCGCATTATTACGCTGACTACGCTGGTGGTGATGCAACTGTGCCATGGAGCCTGCAAAAATTGTCCGATGGCAGCGCAATCGTGGATGCGCCTACAAGCGGATACAACGACCATTTCTGGCCCTTGGGACGCGGAACTTACACACCCGGAACGGTCGACGGTATTTACGTCGTAGCGGACATGAAGACCAACGATCCGAGCGCGAATCTGGTCGCCCAGCTCGGCGCCGATTGGTGGCGGAACTCCAGCGCTGGATATGTCAACGACTTTTCCAACAATCCCTTGGCCGGGAACAACAACTGGACCAAACTGACAACCGAGTATCAGCAACTCTATTTCACTACGCTCACTGCGGCGGAATTGACGGCAGATCCGCCGCCCGGCCTGGAGCCTGGTGGTTCGACGACGCCAACCACGCCCACGAACCCAACTACCCCGGAAAACCTCGCGCCATCGGTCACGCAGGCGTCCGCCTCACCGGGGACGGGAATCGAGCATGTCGGCGATACCATCACATTGACGCTCCGTTTCAGCGAGACCGTGAACGTCATTGGTACGCCTACGCTGTCGCTCAATGATGGCGCCAAGGCCGCCTATTTCGGCGGGTCGGGCACGAATACGCTCACCTTCAAGACGACCGTCGCGACGACCCACACCGACACCTCGGCGCTTGCCATCACCGGCGTCAATATTCCGACCGGCTCGAGCATCAAGGATGCTGGTGGCTTGGCGGCGAACCTTTCGGGCGCGGTGAAGACATTCACCGGTCTCCAGGTCGATGTCGATCCGATTTCACCGACATCGCCGACTTCACCGACGAACCCGACATCACCGACGTCTCCATCCTCGGTCGCGCCGGTGCTCACCGTCGTGGATCCCACGCTCACGGTGGCCGGCAGGGGCGGCACGGTCGGCCTGGGGGTGAAGGTTTCAACGACCGATCCCAACGACAAGGTGACCGTGAACATCAGGGGATTGGCGTCGTACGAGACGATCACCGACGGCCTCGGTCACACGTTCAGTGGAAGAAACATCACCTTGACGAAGGAGCAGGTTGACAGCGGACTGACGCTGCACAACTA
This sequence comes from Bradyrhizobium sp. AUGA SZCCT0176, assembly GCF_018130145.1. Classification (GTDB taxonomy): domain Bacteria; phylum Pseudomonadota; class Alphaproteobacteria; order Rhizobiales; family Xanthobacteraceae; genus Bradyrhizobium. The sequence continues at coordinate 95,335 of NZ_JAFCMB010000018.1, forward strand.
CTACCGAGGCTCGCGCGATCCGGTCGACACAATCACGCTGACCGCAACCGCCAAGGACCCGGTCACCGGCGCCGTTACGACATCCTCGACGAAGTGGATGACCCTGTCGGATGCTCCGTCTACAACCACCACGTCTGCGACCACGCCGACCACCACGACGCCGCAGACCCCCAGCGTAATGGCGCCTGCGACCGCTACCACGAGCCCGGTCACCAGCACGCTGACGGCCTCCGCACCACAGTCGATCACCGTGACGGCTGCCCCACCTGCGACCACCACGGCCACGGCGCCTGCGACCAGCACTACCACGGCGTCCCTGGCAAACCAGAGCTTTGCGCTGCTGAACCAGTATATGGCCGCCAGCCCAGGCCGGGTCGATTCCGGTCAGATTGTGTCGGCCATATCGAATGGCACGACCTGGGGTCAGGAATCGTTCCTCACCAGACCACCAGCTTCATGATCCGCTTCCGCACCCGGGCGCTCGCCGCCCGGGTGCGGCAACATCGAAATTTGGGAATGCATGAGAAGGAACATCGGAAGCGGTCGGTAGCCGCGAAGGGTTGAGTAGAAAACATGGCGATCCAGAATGGAAATTCCCACGCCGCAGATCTAGGGCTCCGAGCTCTGGCTCTGTTCCTGCGGATTCATGGCGTCAACGCTACGCCAGAGCAGCTCCGCGATCGATGCGGAAGCGACGCAATCGGCATCCGCGCAATGCTGCGCTGTGCGCGCGAATTTGGCGTCAATCTCGGTGCGCGGACGACGCATTGGAAGCGACTTGCGGGCATCCAGCTGCCTGGAATCGCATCGCTGAATGACGGCGGATTTCTGCTTCTCGGAAAGGTCGACGACAGGGGTGCGCTTGTGCTGCACCCGACCTGGTCAAATCCCAGGGTGATGACGCGCGCGGAATTCGAGGAAATCTGGGACGGCGGCTTGATCCTGCCCGGACCTCAGAACGTCGCCAATCGGGTGCTTCATGCATTCGCCGGCATCAGCACAAGCGGAGTTGACCTGGCGCGCCGTGCCGGAGACCTTCTGCTCCGTGCCCTCGCGCCTTTGACGCGTACGCGCGATGCCTTGATGCGTACGCGCGATAGCTTGATGAAAGCCCGCAATACCTTGATGCGTGGACGTTTCGCCGCCCGCGGCGCTACTGCTCCTGCTCCCCCGCCGGTGAACACCGAAGTCGCGGCGGCGAGTCCCGAATCCGACAATGCCGATGACTCCGCGCTCGTTGCGCTGACGATATTGCTGCGTAGCCATGGTATCGCGGCCGACCCGGGGCAAATCCGCCATCGGATAGGCGCGGCGCGCGTAGGTGTTACCGAAATCCTGCGCTGTGCCAAGGAATTTGGGCTCAAGGCACGGGTACAGAAAACGAGCTGGAAGCGGCTTGCGGTTACCCCGCTGCCGGGGATCGCCGTGCTGCGCGACGGCGGATTTCTGGTCCTCGGCAAAGTGGTCGACGACAATCTCCTCGTTCAGCGCCCGTTGTCCCCCCGACCCGAAACAATGACGCAGGCCGAACTGGAGGCCATCTGGGACGGCGACATCATCCTGATGGCCCGGCGCGCGACCCTGACCGATCTCTCCCGGCGTTTCGATATCGGCTGGTTTGTCGGTGCAGTCCACAAGTATCGCAGCCTGCTCAGCGAGGTGCTGGTCGCCTCCTTCTTCATTCAGGTCTTTGCCGTCGTTTCACCGCTGTTCTTCCAGGTGGTCATCGACAAGGTGCTCGTGCATCGAAGCATGAGCACGCTCGACGTTCTGATCATCGGCCTGGTCGCCCTCACCGTTTTCGAGGCCATTCTCGAAACGCTGCGCGTCTATCTGTTCGCGCACACGACAAACCGTATCGACGTCGAACTCGGCGCCCGGCTGTTTCGTCACCTGATGGCGCTGCCGATCGCCTATTTCCAGGTCCGCCGTGTCGGCGATTCGGTGGCACGCGTCCGCGAGCTCGAGAATATCCGCCAGTTCCTGACGAGCTCGGCCCTTACGCTGGTCATCGATCTCCTGTTCACGGTCGTTTTCCTTGCGGTAATGTTCTACTACTCGACGACGTTGACGCTGATCGTCCTCGCGTCCTTCCCGTTCTACATCGGGATCTCCGCAGGAGTTGCCCCGCTGTTTCGCCGGCGCCTCGATGAGAAGTTCAATCGCGGATCCGAGAATCAGGCCTTCCTGGTCGAGAGCGTCACCGGCGTCGAAACCCTGAAGGCCATGGCCGTCGAGCCGCAGATGCAACGCCGCTGGGAGGAGCAACTTGCCGGCTATGTGGCTGCAAGCTTCCGCGTGCTCAGCCTGAACAACACGGCGAGCCAGGCAGTGCAGATGATCAACAAGCTGGTCATCGCCGCAATCCTCTACTTCGGCGCCAGGCTCGTGATCGGCGGGGAACTGACAGTCGGGGAGCTCGTCGCGTTCAACATGCTGGCCGCGCGCGTCAGCACGCCGGTGCTGCGGCTCGCACAGATCTGGCAGGATTTCCATCAGGCCCGGCTGTCGATCGATCGTCTCGGCGACATCCTCAACACCCAACCCGAGCCGAGCTTCAATCCTGGCCGCGCCGCGCTGCCGGCGATCCGCGGCAAGGTCACGTTCGAGCACGCGACCTTCCGCTACCGCATCGACGGCCCCGAGGTGCTGCACAACGTCTCCTTCAGCGTCGAGCCCGGCCAGGTCGTCGGCATCGTGGGCTCCTCGGGTTCGGGCAAGAGCACCATCACCAAGCTGATCCAGCGCCTCTATGTGCCGGAGAGCGGGCGCGTGCTGGTTGACGGCGTCGATCTCTCGATGGTTGATCTGAGCTGGCTACGACGGCAGATAGGTGTCGTGCTGCAGGAGAACGTGCTCTTCAACCGCTCGGTTCGCGAGAACATCGCACTCGCCGATCCGGCCATGCCGATGGAGCGAGTCATCGAGGCGGCATCGCTCGCCGGCGCTCACGACTTCATCCTTGAGCTACCCGAAGGTTACGACACCGTCGTGGGCGAACGCGGCAGCAGTCTGTCAGGCGGGCAACGCCAGCGTATCGCGATCGCGCGCGCACTTATCACCGATCCGCGCATCCTCATCTTCGACGAGGCGACAAGCGCCCTGGACTACGAAAGCGAGCGCGCTATCCAGCAGAACATGAAACAAATTTCTGCCGGACGGACCGTCTTCGTCATCGCGCACCGGCTCTCTACCGTGCGCAATGCGAACCGGATCATTACGATCGAGCATGGTCGGATCGTTGAGGACGGCAGCCATGATGAGCTGATCCGCACGAACGGTCGTTACGCAAACCTTCACTATTTGCAGGCTGGTATCCATGACGTCCGCTAACCGAAACGTCGTTGCATTTCCGAGAGCCGAAGTTCGCCGGCGCGAGAACGAAATTGCGTTCCTGCCGGCGGCTCTCGAAATCACCGAATCGCCTCCGTCGCCGATCGGGCGTGCGATCGGGGCGAGTATCATCGCACTCTTCTGCGTCGCGCTGGCTTGGGCGTCGCTCGGCAGCGTCGATATCGTCGCCAGCGCGACGGGCAAGATCGTGCCGGGTGGGCGCACAAAGCTGATCCAGCCGTTCGAAACCGGCGTTGTCCGCGCCATCCAGGTTCGCGACGGACAGCGTGTCAAGGCCGGTGACGTCCTGATCGAGCTCGACCCGACGATGACGGAAGCCGACCAGGAGCGCCAAAAGAGCGATCTCCTTGCGGCCGAGCTCGAAGTCGCGCGGCTGCGCGCGGCACTGGCGGCTGATCCGCTCGCCGCCTTCCGGCCGCCGCAGAGCGCAAGCGCCGCCGAGGTCGAAATGCATCGCCAGTTCCTGATCAGCCAGCGCGCCGAACAGAACGCCAAGCTCGCGGAGATCGAGCGCCAGCTGGGTCAGAAGGAAGCGGAACGGGCGACCACGTCGGCGAGCGCGGCGAAGCTGCAGGCGACGATACCGGTGCTGCAGGAACGCGTCGACATCCGCAAAGGCCTCGTCGAGAAGGCATTGGCCTCGAAGGTCATCTACCTCTCGGAGTACCAGGAGCTGGTCGGCCTTCAGCAGGACCTCCTCTTGCAGCAAAGTCGACTGCTCGAAGCCGACGCAGCCACCGCGTTGCTGAAGGAAACGAAGGAAAGGACCGCAGCGGAGTATCGGCGCACGACCTATGACGCACTTGCGAAGGCCGAGCAGAAGGCTGCGAACGCCGCGCAGGAGGTGGTCAAGGCGGACCGGCGCACGAAACTACAGCGCTTGACCGCACCGGTCGACGGCATCGTGCAGCAGCTTGCCGTTCATACGGTGGGTGGCGTGGTGACGCCGGCACAGGCGCTGGCCGTGGTAGTTCCGAGCGACAGCCAGCTCGAGATCGAGGCCATGCTCTCCAATCGCGACATTGGCTTCGTTCATCCGGGACTGAAGGCCGAGATCAAGGTCGACACCTTCAACTTCACGCGTTATGGGCTCCTTCATGGCGACGTGCTCAGCGTGTCGTCAGATGCCATCACGCGCGACAGGCCGCAGAGCGGTTCGAATGACCGGGGATCGGGTACAGCGCAGAGCAGCAGTGAGCCGAAAGGTCAAGAACTGGAATATGCCGCCCGCATTTCACTCGACCGTCCGGAGATGCAGGTGGAGGACAAGCTCGTCAAGCTCGGCCCCGGAATGGCGGTGACGGTTGAAATCAAGACCGGCACGCGCAGGATCATCAGCTACCTTCTGTCGCCGCTGGCGCGATACAAGCAGGAGTCGATGCGAGAGCGGTAGACGAAGCGGAACACCATCGGTGAGCCTTACGGGTAATTGGCAGCGGACAATTGCCCGTAAGGCGCTGCCCGCTTTCGAACGAAGCACCTGCCGGGAGATGCCGGCCGTGGAGACGATTGCGCGGATGTCGCCAGTCGATTGGCGTATGCGCTAGCGACGCAGCGCTTCCAGCCGCGCTTTCGCCCCCTGGATTCCTGCGGCGTCGGCCCTTGCATAGAGGCTTTGCGCCTTGCTCGCATCGCCGCGCGTGCCCTGAGTTTTCCATTTCGCAAGGATCAATGGGTCGTAGGTTTCTGCCAGCGCGAAGCTCGCCTGGGCGCTGCCCATCTCGACGGCACGCTCAAGTACAAGCCGCGCCGCGCCTATATCGCCCTGCCGGAGCAGTGCGCTCGCGCGCGCAACCAACCCTGTCGCCACCGCGGCTTGCTCGGAATCGAGCTGAGCATCGCCACGCGAGGGCGCCGCTGGTGCCCACTCGGCACGCGCCTCTGCAAGATCCTGCTGCAACCACGCGGGCCGCTCGCGCTGGTCCTGTGCCGATTTGCGAGGCAACGGCGCGCCGTTTGCAGCCGCCTCTCTGAGTTCCGCCGCTTCGCCTCCAGCTTTGCGGGCTTGCGCCTTGTACGCATAGATCGCGCTCCGCGTCATCGGGAGGCCTTCAAGCAAATCGGCCGTTTCGTGCTCTTTTTGGGTCGATCGCCTCAACTCCGCGGCACTGGCTACCGTCGCCTGCTTCCGCCGTGTAGCTTCCTCGTCGGCCTTTGCCGCCAGCGCGGTCTGGATCTCGACATCACGCCGCGCCGCTGCAAGCTCCTGCTCCAGTCGCGCGGATCGCTCGCGCTCCTGTTGGAGGGACTTCTGCAGCTCCGCCGCGCCGCTCTCCCCCGCCGCTTTCAGCCGGGAAGTTTCCTCACCCGCCTTCGTCGCCAGCGCGGTCTGGGTCTCGACATCACGCCGCGCCGCTGCAAGCTCCTTCTCCAGCCGTGCGGATCGCTCACGCTCCTGTTGACGGGACTTCTGCAGCTCCGCCGCACCGCTCTCCCCCGCCGCTTTCAGCCGGGAAGTTTCCGCGCCTGCTTTCGTCGCCAGCGCGGTCTGGGTCTCGACATCACGCCGCGCCGCTGCAAGCTCCTGCTCCAGCCGCGCGGATCGCTCACGCTCCTGCTGCCGGGACTTCTGCAGCTCCGCCGCGCCGCTCTCCCCCGCCGCCTTCAGCCGGGAAGTTTCCTCCCCTGCTTTCGTCGCCAGCGCGGTCTGGGTCTCGACATCACGCCGTGCCGCTGCAAGCTCCTGCTCCAGCCGCGCGGATCGCTCACGCTCCTGTTGCCGGGACTTCTGCAGCTCCGCCGCGCCGCTCTCCCCCGCCGCCTTCAGCCGGGAAGTTTCCTCCCCTGCTTTCGTCGCCAGCGCGGTCTGGATCTCGACATCACGCCGCGCCGCTGCAAGCTCCTGCTCCAGCCGCGCGGATCGCTCACGCTCCTGTTGCCGGGACTTCTGCAGCTCCGCCGCGCCGCTCTCCCTTTCCTGTTTCAGCCGGAACGCTTCCTCACCCGCTTTCACCGCCAGCGCAGCCTGGGTCTCGACGTCACGTCGGGCAACCGCCAGATCCTGCTCCAGACGTGCGAACCGCTCGCGCTCGTCCGGAGCGGCTTTGCCAGGCGACGGCGCGCCGTTTGCAGCTGCTTGCCTGAGTTCTGCCGCTTCGTCTCCAGCTTTGCGGGCCTGAGCTTCGTATGCATAGATCGCGCTCCGCGTCAGGGAGAGGTCTTGTGCCAGCGCGTCGGCCCTTGCGCGCGACTGCCTCAGTTCGGCAGCCCCGGCTTCCGCCGCCTGCTTCCGCCGCAAACCCTCCTCGCTTGCCTTTGCCGCCAGCGCGGCCTGGGTCTCGACATCACCCCGCGCTGCCGCAAGATCCTGCTCCAGCCGGGCGGACCGCTCGCGCTCCTGGTGCAGGGATCTCTGCAGCTCTGCGCCGCTCTCTCCCGCCGCTTTCAGCAGGGCAGTTTCCTCACCCGCTTTCTTCGCCAGCGCGGTCAGGGTCTCGACATCATTCCGCACCGTCGCCAGATCCTTCTCCAGCCGCGCGGACCGCTCGCGCTCCTGGTGCAGGGATTTCTGCAGTTCCGCAGCGATGCTCTCCCCCGCCTGTTTCGACCGGGAAGCTTCCTCGCCTGCCCTTGCAGCCAATGCGGTCTGGGTCCCGACATCGCGTCGCGCCGCCGCGAGGTCCTGCTCCAGCCGGTCTGCCAGTTCACGCGCCTCTTGCAGGGAGTTCTGCAACTCCGCCGCACCGCTCGGCGCAGCCTGCCTCATGCGCGCGGTTTCTTCGACCGCTTTAGCCGCTAGCGCGCTCTGGGTTTCGACATCCCTTCGCGCTGCCGCAAGACCCTGCTCCAGCCTCTCGGCCCGATCGCGCTCCTGCTCGAGACGTTGCAGCAACTCGATATCGCGCCTTGCATTGCTGAGTTCGCGGGACAGGGTCTCCGCCCAGTGAAGTTCCTGTTCCGGAGACTGCCTTGTGTCGCCGATCGTCGCTTGGACAACCTGCACCGATTTGCCGTAGCCGCCCCGGCTCGGCAGCAGGGTTACCAAATTGCCATCACCCTCCGTTCCAACGGAATCGAGATTGCGGGCAGCCGTCGCGTGCTGCGCATCCGCCAAGGGTCGCACTCGATCGGGGGACGCCTGCGTTTCCGACGCCCATGTCATTGCGAGCATGGCGGCGGCCATCCACAGGGGCGCGGATCGTCCGGGCACAGGCAGTTGCCTCATTGTCCTTTGCAATGTCTTCTGCCCAAACGGCGGCGTGTCCGAATCGTTGCGCGACGCGCTTTCGATATCGGAGACGGTATTTAATCCGTCACTGGGAATAACCGTGCGGCCCATCTGCAATCACCCGTCGCTTGGCGATGCGACCCGTTCAGGTCGCGCTATTATGCGCCCCGCCGCTACGCAAATCCTATGATTCGCATGGGGGACCCCCCACCCCTTTCGGGTTAGGGTTTTACATAGGACCAGCCCTTCTCCTGCAGCTCCATCACGCGCACGACGCCTGACTTCACCACCTCCGCCTGACGAACAATCGGGATGTCCTTGTTCTCGGCCTTGTGCATTCTTTCCTGAGTGTTGCCGCAGGCCTTGAACGATACCTCCGGCGTGCTCAGCGCCATCTCCTCGATACGGGCCTTTACCGGCGACGTGTCATCGCGCAGCATATGCAGGCCGGGCCCGAACGTGACCACCTCGATTTTCACCTTCTCGCCGGCATCCTTGTAGTATTGCGCAACGTTCGTTGCATTGTTGAGCGCGAGATTCATGGCGGCGGGGTCGTTCGTGTTCACTTGCAAAATCAAACGGTGCGCTTTGGAGTCGGACGCAAGCCGGGCGTTGGCGGCAAGAGGGGATCGTGCCCTTTTTTGTGTGGTTGCTTTGTTAGGTGTGGTGGCTTTTGCTGCAATGCGCTGATGGTGTGTAGCGGGCTCAGTCGTTGTCGGCACCCAGTACCGTCCGCCCTGCTCCGCCGCAGCGAATGGCGCGGCGAACAGTACCGTTGCGGCTGCCATGGTGATTACCCGCGCAATATACTGAAACATGCTCATGATGCCTCTCCTATCAATACACGTTGTTGGACCGCTCATCCGTTAGGTTTCGTGGCTGGATGTGGCCACCTGCACACAGTGGCCATCTTCGTACGCACCGCCTCCAGCCCGCCTAGCGAGAACACTGCATCCAGAGCAGTCCCCATCCGGGATGTAAGGTGAACACTGAGGCTTCCGCTGTCTGGAAGAGATTGCAGCAAGCGAACAACGTCGCCCCCGAACGCCACTCCGATTCCGGACGTCGGCGCTGTTGCCGCGATCTGCAGCCCCTGACCATCGTTGACGCGATAGGAAATCGCATAATCGGTGCCGCGACCGGAAACGCCGGGCCCGGCGACCACCAGTTCGCTCCGCCCGCCGCGGCAGCGAATCGAAAGCTTCACTCCGGATTCGCCTGCACCATCGCGTGACGATGTTGTGGCGGTAGCGACCGGTGAATAGTCGACGGGTGAGATCGTCACGCTGATGATCCAGTTGTTTGCCTGGTTCGCCTGACGCGGCGCGGTGGTCCGCGGCGCCCTCTCGGGGCACTCCAGGCCTGCTGCGCGTTCAGCCGGGGAACAATCGTGAAGCTGCGCTGCCGGATGATCTTGTGCCCCTTGCGCCAACGCATTGCCGCTTGCGAGCGTGATTCCAGCCACGAACCATACGGCTGCGCGTCTCATTGCGATGCATGCGCAGCACGCGGCCCACGATCGAGCCATGCCTGCGCCGCAGGGAAGCGCGCCAGACCAGGAACGGTAGCCGCGAGATTGATCGATTTCCACTTCTGGTCGAAGCCAGGCTGCTGCAACTTTTCAATCCGGGAGAAAAGATGGTCCACGAAGCGCGCTAGCCGCTCGTAGCGGTTTGATTTGGCTGGAAAGTTGAACGCGACGAGAGCGGTCGGCACCGCAATCGTCGTTACACGTTCGCCCGGCTTGATCAGGTTGGGGTATTCTGCGGCATCGAGCGCGGCAGGAAGATAATAGTCTTCGAACTTGCGGTCATAGGGGACGGGCAGGAACTTGAACCCCGACTCCCAGCGGCCGCGCACGAAAGCATCCACCGGCTTCGAGGTAATGAAGACGACCGCGGCCATCTCGCCCTTGCGCATCTGCTCGAGTGCGATCTGATGCGGGATGAAGGTCTTTTCCACATCGAGGCCAAGACGACTGAAGATCAGCGGCCCCGAATAGGCTGCCGCGGTGCCCTGGGTATTGAAGTTCACCTTCTTGCCGACGAGATCGTTCAGGCTCTGAATCTCGGGACGAACGAAGATATGAAGTTCGGACGGAAACAAGTTCAGCACATAGGCCAGCCGTTGCTGAATATCGGGCACCTGGCTCTTGTATTCCTCAAGCACGTCGGAATTGATGATGGCAGCATCGATGCCGCGCAAATAAAGCAGCGAGTTCACGTTTTCCGTGGCCCCGCGCGTCACGATCGGAAGAACGTGCAGCTTGTCACCATCATCCACGACGCGGGCTACTTCAGCCGCCAGGCGGATAGGTGCACCCTCAAGAAGACCTCCGGCGAGGCCAACCGTCCAGGCGTTCATCGTCACTTGCGGCTTTTGCAGCGGTGCCTCACGTCGCAATTGACGAGTGGCAGGTTGCGTCTGTGCATCCACGTCGGACGGTTGAATGATCGTGAGCAGCGGGGCCAGCGCCGCCAGCACAAGCAGCTTGCGCAACGCAGCCTTTGCGTTCCGCGCCCCATCGGCAATCACCTGTCCCATGGTGATATCCTTTTCTAATCCGTCTTACGCAGCTTTATGCACTTCGCTGCGCATCCTATTCCCTGCACGGAGAAACCACACCTACCCTTCCGGGCTATGCTCTGCGCGGAGCCCTCATCATGTGAACAGATGGAACGGCACGAATTGGTTTGGTATCGGCTCTCGTGCCCCATTCCCTCTCACGATCCCTGTTTTCAATGCGCAGCTGATATCCGTAGGTAACCCTTCAGAGGTACACCTAGCGGGGGACAATCAGAATCATTAGGCGCTCGCGGCCCGAGGACCGCAGATAAACAGCCTACCGGCGCTCCGATGCATCAGCGCGCGCAGCAGCGAGGGATCGATCGAGTGTTTGGCGTACATCAGATCGTACTTCGATCACTACGGGGCCCTTGGCCGACATTGCTTCCGCGACGACCTCGGCTGCCTGCGCCGCGTTCGTGATCGTATAGCCCTGCGCGCCGAATGCTTGGGCAAGGGCCGCAAAATCGGGGTTGAACAGGTCGGTACCGCAAGGACGTTGCGGAAATGCCTTCTCCTGATACGAACGGATGGTGCCGTACGATTGGTTGTTGGAGATCACAATCTTGATATTGAGCCGGCGGGCGACCGCTGTTGCCAGCTCGTTTCCGGTCATCAGGAAACCGCCGTCTCCGCAAAACGCGATCACCTGATTGTTCGGATAACGAAGGCTCGCGCTCAATGCAGAAGGAACACCACTGCCCATCGCGCCGCAGGCGGAGCCAAGCAGCCGGGCCGACGGCTGGAAGCGGAATATGCGGTGTACCCAGGCGGCGAAGTTGCCGGAATCGGTCGTCACGATACCATCTGCCGGGAAGCGCTTGACGATGGCCGCAACCGCATGCCCGAAGACATCAGCGCTGGGGATCCCCAGCTCGGGCCACGCGTGCACCGCCTCTCGAGTTTTCGCCACGGCTTCGATCCACCCACCGCGCTCACGCGACACGGCCGGAAAGTCGAGCCAGGATCTCAAGAACGGATGCGCCGACGCGACGACTGGAAGATCCGTATGGAAGTGGGTTCCGATCGCATTCGGATCGGGATAGACGTGAACCAGTGGCTGAGACGGCGGCGATTGTCGCGGAAACCGAAAACCCATGGACGACAGGTCGCCGAGCCGTGTTCCGATCGCAACGATCAGATCCGCTCGCTCAAAGAGCTCAACATGCGCTGGCGACGTGAAGAAGCCAAGCTGTCCAATCCAGAGCCGGTGATCGTTCGGAAACTGATCTTGCATCTTGTTGGTGGCCGCGACCGGAACGTTCCAGCGCTCGCTCAGCGCGAGCAAGTCCTTACGAAATTCCGCCGTTCGACACTCTCCTCCAACCAGCAGGATCGGTCGCTCCGCCTTGCCAAGCAAGACGATCGCCTGTTCCACGGCGGCTCGACTGGGCTCGGCTCGCGCGATGCCGTGAACCCTGGCGGAGAGCAGACCCGCCTCCATCTCGAGAACGTCTTCAGGAAGCTCGATCACCACCGGCCCGGGCGTGCCGCCAAGCGCCACGGAAAATGCGCGCGCCATCATCTCGGGCACCTGGGCCGCCGAATCGATTCTAGTGGACCACTTGATAAGGCCACTGAACGCCCGCCCCGTGTCGATCTCCTGCACTGCGTCACGATTCAGCTCAGACGTACCGACCTGACCAACCAGTAATACGAGCGGTATGGCCTCCTGGGAAGCTACATGCAGACCAAGCGCCGCGTTGGATGCGCCCGGCCCGCGGCTCACCATCACCACGCCGGCCCGGCCGGTGAGCTTGGCGTCGGCAACTGCGGCAAGACTCGCGCTTCCCTCGTGGCGGCAAGTCACGAGATCGATCTCGGCGCGTTCATACAGAGCGTCAAGGAGCGCAAGAAAGCTTTCGCCGGGTACGCTAAATGCCCGGTCGACGCCGTGCGCGATCAGGGAATCCACGAGTAGATCGGCAACTCGAAAAGCCATGCGACACGATCTCGGTTGGAAGGTCATCATCATCACGCCGCAAGCCTTACCGCGTGCGCGAATTCCCAATACAGCTTCCGCGCACGCGCATAGAACGGCCCGGGCGTGAGCGACCGGTCGTCGATCCGAATTACGGGCGCAACCTTGGCGAAATTGCCGGACGAAAAGATTTCGTCCGCGGCGAGAAAATCGGCATAGCGCAGCGTGGCCTCCACCACGGTGACGCCCGAACCACGCAGGAGTTCGATCACCCGCTGCCGGGTGATGCCGTTCAGGAAGGTGCCGTTCGCCGCCGGCGTGTAGACCACACCGTCTTTCGCCATGAACACGTTGGCATTGCCGAACTCCGCGACGTTACCCAGCATGTCCAGCATCAGGCAGTTCTGGAAGCCGCGCGAGGCGGCCTCGATCAGCGCACGCGAACAGTTCGGGTAGAGACAGGCGGCCTTGGCATCGACCGGCGCGCATTCGGCGGTCGGTCTGCGGAACGGCGACAGCGTGATCGCGTTGCCGACAGGCTTCGGTAGCGGCGCTTCGTAGATGCAAAGGCACCAGTCCATCGTCTCCGGATCGAAGAGCACGCCGCCGCCCACACCATTCTGCGGCCAGTACATCGGGCGGACGTAGAGTTCGGCATTGGCCGGGAAGCGCGCGATGCCTTCGCGCGCCAGACCCAGCCACGTGTCGAGATCGACGATCGGCTTGAGCCCGAAGTTGAGCGCGGATTGATTGACGCGGGCGCAATGGCGGTCGAGATCGGGCGTAACACCTTCGAAGGCGCGTGCGCCATCGAACACGGTCGAGCCGAGCCAAAGCCCATGGGTGCGTGGCCCCATGATCGGAACATTGCCTTCGTGCCACTGGCCCTGGAAGAATGTCCATGTCTGCGAATGGCTGACGGACTTGCTGGTGGGAATCATGACGGCTCTCCATTGGGCAGCAAAGTTACGGTCCATAGATGACCAGCTCGGTATCCGACAGATCGGCAATCCGGGGACACTGCGGACCCTTGAAGTATTTGCGGCCGCGCTGTCCCCTGTAGAAGCCGACCAGATCCTTCATGCGGCCGTTGGCGTCGAGGGCGAGCAATATCCGGCCGCGCCGGAGCAGGAAGCGGCCGATGGCGCCGGCGCAGGCGACGTAGTCGGTCACATCGGGGCAATAGATCAGCCGCATCGCCAGCAGGGGGATCCCGCGTTTGCGCATCGGCTGCAGGACGAAGGGGTAGGCGCGGCCGTCGCCCGCGCGGCACACCAGGCTTAGGCAGCCATAGGCCGCGTGCCGCGTAAGCAGCGCGACGTCGGCATCGGACAAGCCGTCGACCGCATGCGTGCCCTGCTGAACGACTTCGACGCGCATACCCTTCGCCGGACGCGACAGCACCGGAAAAGAAAAGAACAAGCCGCCGCAATAGGCGCGGAATCCCTGGGCCTCAATGGTCCGCCAGGTCCAGAGCGCCGGGCTGATGTTAACGTAGGTGACGCGCTTGTGGCGCTGCGCGACGCTGGTCAGCATCGGCGCGTAGTTGCGGAAGGCAGGTTCCACATACCAGCTGGAGAGATTGCAGCGGATCGAGGTCCCGCCGTCATCGTCCCGTTCCGTGTAGATCAACAGCAGAACGCCGACGGGCATCCCTTCATGGTCGAGCATGTACCCGAAGCGAGGGAAACCATCGGGTACCTCGCGCACGGAAGCGCGCCGGAGTCCGTCCATCCAGTAGTCGCGCGAACGGCGGGCAAAGCCACGCGTCAGAAGATCGGCGATGGCAGCAAGATCGGCTGGTCCTATCTCGCGGCATCGGATCACGGTCCGAACTCCATCATACAATCCGCTCCCGCTTCTTCGTCGGCAGGTCGGCGAGCGAGAGCCCGGCGAACGGATCGCGGCCGTTGTTCCGGTTCTCCATGTTGCCCGGACGCATGCATGATCTACGCCGCGGCAGGTCTGGGCCTCGTTCGATAACTTCCGTTGAAGGCAAACGGCTTTGAGCGTCCAGCTCGCTGCGAGGCCATGTACAGCAGCCAGTTGCGGTATATGCGCCGGGCCGGCGGATGCCAGACGTTTCTCAGATCCTTCGCCAGTTGGTCGACCGGAAAATCGGCGAAAAGCTCCGGACTTCTGTCGGAAAGGGCTTTCCGACGGAAGGCCGTCAGAATCTCTTCCGCCTCCGAGGCGAAATAGCCTCTCGGTATCGTCGGACAGACCTCGCTCTCTCTCCGGAGGAAACGACCCATGTCCCTTCTGAATTCGGCCAGCAGGCTATGGGTGTCGTACTCCGGATGGCCCTGGAAATTGACGAAGAGGCTCTTCCCCTGTTGCTTGACGAAGCAGTCGACGCCGGCCTCTGCCGACTTGGTGAGAACGGAATATCCGCAGCTCTCGACAGCCCCCTCCTGCACCTCGTTCCACCGGGCGTGCGGTGTTCTGAAGGTCGCCGGAACGTTGCGCATCAAGGGATGATCTCTCGTCTTCGTTTGAGCGAAGACGCCGATGCATTTGGCAGGCAGCTTGTGGCGCTCCACACCATCCAGGTGCAGGACGGCCCCATGGACGGCCAGACAGGAAAACACCGAAGAAACGGTGCTCTCCCTGGCCCAGTCGATGATTTGGACGAAGGTGGACCAGTATGGTTCTTCCGGCAGGCTGGCGGCTTTCGGTTCGGCGCCGGTCACGATCACTCCGTCCAGGCTCCTGTTCAGCAGATCGTCGGTGCCACGGTAGTAGCGACGCACGTAGTCGCGCCCCCAGTCCGAACGGGGCGTCGTCTCCATCGTGTAGAAATGCAGCCTAACCAAGAGCTCTCCGGCCGCCGCGCCGAGCAGGTCGAACAGCTGGCGCTCGGTGGACATCAAGGCGGCATCCGACATGTTGTTGATCAGCCCGATATCGAGACACTCCTTCCGGTTTCCCGGGGACTCGGCGCCGCTTCCGTTGCGCGCTCTTGAGAAGAGGTGGTGTTCGTACGAGTCTATATTTACTAGGACGGGCATCGGAATGCCTTCATGGTTGACCTCAATTCAATCTGCGGCACGGAGCGCCTGATCGAGGTCGGCGATGATGTCGTCGGCGTGCTCGATACCAACGCTCAGTCTGATCATCTCGGGCCGCACGCCGGCCCGTTCCTGCTCTTCGAGCGACATTTGCCGGTGGGTGGTCGATGCCGGGTGGCAGGCAAGCGATTTCGCGTCCCCGATATTGACCAGCCGCTTGAACAGTTTCAGCGCGTCGTAGAACCGCTTGCCGGCCTCGAACCCTCCGGCCACGCCGAAGGTCAGCAGCGAACACGCGCGGCCGCCCAGATATTTCTGCGTCAACGCGTAATAGGGACTATCGTCAAAGCCCGCGTAGTTGACCCATCCGACGCGGCGGTTGTCGCGCAGAAACCGCGCGACCTTCTCGGCATTCTCGACGTGCCGATCGATCCGCACCGCGACGGTCTCGATGCCCTGGAGCAGCAGGAAAGCGTTAAAGGGCGCCAGGATGGAGCCGGTGGTCCGCTGGGAAACGGCGCGGCAGCGGGCGATGTAGGCGGCGGCCCCGTAGCGCTCGGTGAAGACCAGCCCGTGGTAAGACTTCTCCGGCTCGTTCAGCATCGGAAAGCGCCGGGCATGCTTCGCCCATGGGAACCTGCCGCTATCGACGATGATTCCGCCGAGCGTGGTGCCGTGCCCGCCCATGAACTTCGTCAGCGACTCGACCACGATGTCCGCTCCGTACTCGATCGGCCTGAGCAGGATCGGGGTAGGAACCGTGTTGTCGACGATCAGCGGTACGCCATGCCTGTGGGCGACCTCGGCGATCGCTTCGATGTCGCAAACATTTCCGGCCGGATTTCCTACGCTCTCGCAGAACACCGCACGCGTATCGTCGTCGATCAGTTTCTCCATGCTCGCCGGACTGTCGTCTTCCGAGAACCGGACCGTGATGCCCTGCCTCGGCAGGATGTGTGCGAACAGCGTATGCGTGGTGCCGTAGAGCTGCGGGACCGAGACGATGTTGCTGCCCATCTCCGCGATGTTGACCACCGAATAGTTCACCGCGGCCTGGCCACACGCCACGCTCATCGCCTCGACGCCTCCTTCCAGGGCGGCAACGCGCTTCTCCAGCACCGCGTTGGTCGGATTGCCGATCCGGGTGTAGCGAAAGCCGTCCACTTCGAGGTTGAAGAGCGCGGCGCCATGGTCGGCACTGTCGAAGGCGTACGAGGCGGTCTGATAGATCGGGACGGCGACGGCTTTGGTGGTCGGATCGTTGTCGAAGCCGCCGTGTACGGCGAGAGTCTCTCTTTTCATGGAGGTCGGCCCTTCGGCTATTCGGTCGCGGGCTACCTCGGGAGTTCGTTGGTGCATTTCAGTTCCTCGAATGCCGTCGTCGGCTACCGGTCGTTCCGCGGGAAGCCGAGCAGATCCCGCACCGCAGTCGGCCACCTTGCGACGGACTTGCCGTGGGTATGGAACATGGCGACGGCGAGACGATCCATTCCGAAGGCCACGCAACCAGTATGGGCCGGCTCACCGGTCGCGTCCTTAATGCCCCAGGTGGTGCCGAAGTGATCGCGGTGATAGTTGAAGCTCATACATGCAGTCGGTTTCTCCTCGGAGCGCAAAGGCACCAGCAACTCGAATTTCAGCGACTGCTGCTTTTGGCTCACCGCCATCATCTGGCCGACCCGGCCGAAGAACGGATCGCTGGCATAGTCGACCCTGAAGGTCAGTCCGAGATCGCGGGCGATCTCCTGAGCGCGCACCATCCAACGCTCGCGGAACGCCGAGACGTGGTCGGGGCTGCCGATGCAGACGTATTCGCGCATCCTGAAGGACTGCAGCCGGTCGAGATGGCGCGAGGGCTCGCGACGGAAGCAATCGGCGGCGACGTCGAAACATAAGCCGCCCGCCGGCAGGGGACCCCGGCTCGCCGCGATCGGATAGACCGGATAGCAGGCGGCCGGCGACAGCACGAGGTCGGCCGGTGAAAGTGACATGGTCCAGTCGCCGCCAGCATCGAAACGGCTGACCGCCGCGTCGATCTCACTGTCCGTGCCGTGCAGGCCGCAGACACAGCCGAGCAGGTTCGGAAAGCTCTTCAGATAACCCGACTTCTCAAGCTGCGCGCGGCTCATGACGGGAGGAAAGCGCATCACCTCGGTGTCCGGTTCGCGGTGCCGCGTGATCAGCGCCGCGAGCCGCTCCACGACGTCTTCATAGAGCGCGGTGCGGGCATAGACACCCGGAGAGCCCATCTTGTGGAACAGCACGTCGGCAAGATGGTCCAGCGGATCAGCCTCAGCCTGAGTGGGTTCCGCCGGTGCAGCAAACATGGCTACGTTCATACCAACCCCATTTCTTCGAGAAAAAAAATCAATCGCGCAGGGACGCCGGGACGGCGCTCATCAGAGTGGCGCTACCCATGCTGGCAAGGATGCGATCGTTGTTGATCATGATCGGAGCCGACAGCACGTCGCGGAGATGGCGGCCGACACTGACATCGGTGTCGTTGCGATAGCCGGACAGGCCGCACGCGCGCATCGCATGCATGACGACCGTGACCGCGAGTTCCGAAGCCTCCACCTTGAGAAGGTTGATCGAGGACTGGAAGTCGATGGACGAAAGCGCGCGCTCGTCTTGTTCGCGGGCCGCAAAGGAATCGAGGTTTGCGGCGATGATGGCGCGCAGTTTCGTCAGAGTCATCTTGGCGGAGGTAAAATGCGGCGCGCCGGGAGGCAGGTTGCCGCCGGCCCCGCGGGCAGCCTTGCGGATGAAGAGCTGCGCCCGGTCCACTGCCGCAGCCGCGATCCCCGCCCAGACCGACGACCAGCATAGGTGCGCGACGGGCGTCATGGTCTGCGCATGGACCTTTTCGTATGCCACGGGGAATATCTGTTCCGCCGAGCCCTTGAAGCTCAGCTTGAAGCCGGCGCTGCAGGTACCACGCATGCCGAGCGTCTCCCATGCGAGAGTTTGCTCCAGCGTGTAGTCGTCACGTGTGATGGCCAACAGTACCTGATCGGATCCGGTGGCGTCGTCGGAGCGGCGGGCGATGGTTACGATGCCGTCCGCCTCGGCGCCGTAGGAAATCACCGTCGCGTCGCGCACCAGCGATATCTCGGCGCCCTCGTGCTCCACCGCGGCCGAGCTGAAGCGAATGTTTCCGCCGTTCTGGCCTTCCGTGGTCGAAGACGCCAGGAGCATTTGTTCGGCCGCCACGCGGCGCATCAGCCTTTCGTGCCAGCTGCTGCCCGCGCCGTGACGGACCAGACAGGCGATCTTGGTCTGATGCATCGCGAAGATCATCCCGGCCGATGCGCAGGCGCGTCCGAGCGCGTAGCACATGTCGGCCACCTCGGAAATCGACGCGCCGTCGCCGCCGAACTCGATCGGGATCTGGGCGCCTAGAAGTCTTTCCGCGCGTGCAGCGTCGATAGCCTTCTGCGGGAAGCGCGCTTCGCGGTCGACCGCTACGGCCTCCGACGCCGCAGCCTCCGCGACGGCGGCAACCCGCTGCTGGAACGAAGCGCGATCGGGAGAGAATGGCACTCGGCTGGCTTCTCGAGCGAGACTGCGGAACTGGACTTCCTGCACATTCATGGCCCAACAGCTCCCATTTGGATGGTTTGATGGTCGAAGACCCGACCGGGTCGAGACGAATTCCGCGCGAGTTCGATGGCGGCAATCTAACCGACCGCAGTTGCGGAGTCGGCGGCGCAAAGGTGGATGTTGCCGAGAACGTGCTCCCAAGCGGGGTACCCCCGAAGTGGAGCTACTGACCTGAGCTGCAGTCAGGTATCGTCACGCCGATTATGATCTGCCCCGTCACGCGATGAGTGGAGCTGAAATGCAAGACTTTGCCGCAAACGTCCAAGAGCGTGTTCTTTCCGTCGTCAGGAACGTCCTCGCGCAGAACGCTATCATCGCGGATGTCCACCCGGAATCCCGGCTGGTGGATATCGGACTGGACTCGATGGATATGGTCGCGCTGATGCTCAAGGTCGAGGCCGAGTTCGATCTCACCCTTCCCCAGCCCGAGATCACGCCCGAAAACTTCCAATCGGTGAAGACGCTGGAGGTCATGATCCTCAACCAACTCGGACCCGCGACGGGATAGGGAGTTGGACAGAGATGCGCCCGGTGCGATCGAGCGAAACCCCTTCGACAGTGATCGCAAGGTCGCGCGCGGTCCAGTGCGCCTCGTCGCTCCTTCCGCCGCAGCTCTACCGCCTCGCGACCTGGTCGGCGCGAACAGCGATCGAAACTATCTGGGTCAGATCATGAAAACAGGCGCACTTCAGCGGGCGACTGAAAGCGGTGACGCGCGACACAGGCCGTCTGCCACCAAAGCCTGGCTGAAGGCCATCGAATTGACCTCGCGGATCGATGCCGAGCCGCAACGGCTGTTCGCCGACGTCGTGGAAGAATGGGCGAAGCGGCAACCCGAACGCCCTGCACTGCTCTCGGACCGCCAATCCTTCACCTACGGGGAGCTCAGCGCCCGGATCAGCCAATATGCGCGTTGGGCACGGAGCCTGGGCGTCCGCGCCGGCGACACCGTCTGTCTGCTGATGCCGAACCGGCCGGAGTACGTTGCCTGCTGGCTCGGAATCAGCAGAGTCGGCGGTACGGTGGCGCTAATCAACACCCGGCTGGTCGGCCGGTCCCTTGCCCATTGCATCGACGTCGCGCGTGCCGACCACATCGTTCTTGCCGCCGATTGCATGAATGCGTTCGAAGCCGCACGTCCGCACCTGGATCGCGTGCCCCAGATCTGGAGACTGGGTCCTGGCAGCGCTGGCGCCGATCTGGATGCGGCGCTCGCCGGCACGGATCCACGCCCGC
This sequence comes from Bradyrhizobium sp. AUGA SZCCT0176, assembly GCF_018130145.1. Lineage (GTDB taxonomy): Bacteria > Pseudomonadota > Alphaproteobacteria > Rhizobiales > Xanthobacteraceae > Bradyrhizobium. The sequence goes on from NZ_JAFCMB010000018.1 coordinate 115,193, forward strand.
TGTCCTCCGTCGAGCGCGGCGACGTCACGATCAATGAACGCGCCCTGCTCATCTACACCTCGGGCACCACGGGATTGCCAAAGGCGGTAAACGTCAGTCATCGCCGCATCCTCAGCTGGGGAGGATGGTTTGCCGGGCTGACAGACGCTTCCATCCACGACCGCCTTTACAATTGCCTGCCGCTCCATCATTCGGTGGGCGGTGTCGTCGCGCCTTGCAGCATGCTTCGCGCCGGCGGTTCAGTCGTGATCGCCGAGAAGTTCTCCGCGGAAGACTTCTGGGACGACATCATGTATTTCGACTGCACCGTCTTCCAATATATCGGTGAACTCTGCCGCTACCTTCTGAACGCACCGGCGTCGGGGCTGGAGGTCGGACACGGGCTGCGGCTCGCCGTCGGCAACGGATTGCGCGGCGACATCTGGGAGGCGTTCGCGAAGCGGTTCGCGATTCCGCAGGTCCTGGAATTCTACGCCGCGACGGAAGGTAATTTTTCGCTATTCAACTTCGAAGGAAAACCCGGCGCGATCGGCCGTATCCCGCCGCTGCTGGCGCATCGCTTTCCTGCCTCGATCGTGAAGGTCGATGCCGACAGCGGCAGCCCGGTCCGCGGCGACGACGGGCTCTGCGTCGCCTGCACCCACGGCGAGGTCGGCGAGGCAATCGGGCGCATCGGCACCGCAGATCGGGGTGGCGGACCTTTCGAAGGCTATACGGAGCCGGCCGAGACCGAGAAAAAGATTCTCCGCAACGTGTTTGCGGAAGGCGATGCCTGGTTCCGGACTGGCGATCTGATGCTTCGGGACCAGCAGGGCTACTTCTATTTCGTCGACCGGGTCGGCGACACCTTCCGTTGGAAGGGCGAGAACGTCGCGACCAGCGAGGTGAACGACGCGATCAGGGACTGCCCCGGCGTGGTTGACGCCTCAACCTACGGGGCTGCCGTCCCCGGCGCCGACGGCCGCGCCGGCATGGCGGCTTTGGTCGTGGACCAGCATTTCGATCTCGGGACCTTCGCGGAACACCTGTCGCGCCGGCTCCCGGTCTATGCCATTCCGGTCTTCGTCAGGTTCTGCGTGGAACTCGACGCCACCGAGACCTTCAAGATGAACAAGCAGCGGTTGATCCGCGAGGGATTTGATCCTTCCGTCGTGAGCGACCGGCTGTTCCTGCGCGATCCGGCAACCCGCGCCTATCGTTCGATCGACCGGGCCGTCTACGCGCGCGTCGCGGAGGGCGGAATCAGGTTTTAGCATCGGCTCGAAGAGCCGTTTTTTTGAAGAGGTGAGGTGTTCATGTCGGTAAAGTTGAGGATTTTTTCGGCGATGCAGCAGATCGCTGAAGAGCAAAAGGTCACCCTTCCGCCGCTCCGGGACGATCTGGCGCTGCAGGACACCGGGTTCGATTCTCTGGCCTTCGCGATCCTGGTCGCGCGGCTGGAGGACGATCTCGGCATCGATCCGTTCACCATCGCGGAAGACGCCGCCTTCCCGTCGACCGTCGGCGAGTTCATCAGAGCATACGAGAATGTCCCAGCCTGACGTATTAGCGCTTCGCGAGTATCTCGGCCCGGAGCTGAAGGGCCGCACGATTTCCGATGCCCGGCACGTCATATCGCTGACCGACATTCTCGGGTACAGCTGTCTGATCGGCAGATATCGCGAGCTGTCCGGCCGCTCGGTGCTGCTTGCGACGTCGGGACAGCTGCAGTCTGCGCTTGCGATGATCGAACTCGACGGCGTCGCTCGCCGCATGCTTCTGTGCCCGCCCGACCTCGATCCGGATCACATCGAGGGCCTGCTTGCGGATGCCGAGATCGACGCCATCGTGACCGACAGGCCGCTGCACCGATGGGATGATGGCGCGTATCTGGTCGTCGGCGCCGGTCTACCTGAACGGCCGGGTGCGGGATGGAAGACCGAACGCGCGACCGAGTGGCTGATGCTGACCTCGGGCACATCCGGGCCGCCCAAGATCGTCGGCCATACGCTCGACGGGCTGGCCGGCGCGATCATCGCCGACGGTGCTGCGCGCTACCAGAACGCTACCTGGGCGACGTTCTACGACATCCGTCGCTACGGCGGCCTGCAGATCTTCCTGCGCGCGGTGATCGGCGGCGGATCGATGGTGCTGTCGGAGCCCAAGGAAGCCACCGTCGATCACGTGGCACGGCTGCGCGCGGGCGGCGTCACCCACATTTCCGGGACGCCGTCGCACTGGCGCAAGCTCCTGATGAGCAGCGCGGTCGCGGACTTCTCGCCACGCTATGTCCGCCTGTCCGGCGAAATCGCCGACCAGGCGGTGCTCGACGGCCTCGCCCGGGCCTTTCCGCATGCGTCGATCGGCCATGCCTATGCTTCGACCGAGGCCGGCGTTGGTTTCGCGGTCAACGACGGGCGCGAGGGTTTTCCCGCCGACCTGATCGGGCAGAACCGCGACGGCGTCGAGATGAAGGTCGTCGACGGCTCGCTTCGGATCCGCTCTCACCGCACGGCGCGCTCCTATGTCGGCACCGGCGCGCCGCAGCTCACCGACGCCGAGGGCTTCGTCGACACCGGTGACTTGGTCGAACTGCGCGACGAGCGTTACTACTTTGTCGGCCGGCGCACCGGCATCATCAACATCGGCGGGCTGAAGGTCCATCCCGAGGAGGTCGAGACCGTGATCAATCGGCACGAGTCCGTCCGAATGTCGCGCGCGCGGTCGCGCAGAAGCCCGATCACTGGCGCCATCGTGGTCGCCGACATCGTCCTCGCCGACGGCACCGAGGCTGGTCGCCACGAGACGATCCGTACGGAGATTCTCAGCCGGTGCAACGACGCGCTGGCAGCATACAAGGTGCCTGCGGTGATCCGCTTCGTCGAGCGGCTGGACCTCACGGCAGCCGGCAAATTGACGCGCGCCGATGCATAACGTCCTCGTCACTGGCGGCAGTCGCGGCATCGGGCTTGCGATTGCACGCAGGCTTGCCGCATCCGGCGACTACAACGTGGTGGCGGTCGCGCGCCGCGAGAGCGAGGAGCTGGGACACGCCATCCGCGAGGCGGGTGCGGACCGCCTGCACTTCAGGGCGTTCGATCTCGGGCAGACCGACAAGATTCCCGCCTTCGTGAAGGAACTGCGCGACGCCTTCGGCGCGATCTATGGCCTCGTCAACAATGCCGGGATCAGCGCCGAAGGGCTGCTGGCCAACACGCGCAATTCCGAGATCGAGGCATTGATCCGCCTGAACGTGCTGTCGCCGATCGTTCTGACCAAATACGTGGTGCGCCATATGATGGCCGACGGCGCCGGGCGCATCGTCAACATCTCCTCCATCATCGCCTCGACCGGCTACAACGGCCTGTCCGTCTACGCCGCGTCCAAGGCAGCGGCGGGCGGATTCACCCGTTCGCTGTCCCGCGAGGTCGGCAAGCTCGGCATCACCGTGAACGCGATTGCGCCCGGCTTCGTCGACACCGAATTGACCAAGACCTTGGACGACGACGGCCGCCGGCGGATCGCCGGCCGCAGCGCGTTGCGCCGACTGCCCGAGGTCGACGACGTCGCTTCCATGGTCGAGTATCTCCTGGGCGAAGGCGGCCGGAACATCACCGGCACTGTGCTGACGGTGGACGCCGGCAACACCGCCTAGATGTCGCCGGCCCTTATCTCCATCTACCCTGGCATGCCGGGAAAGGAGCGGCTGAAAACTTCCTGAACAGCGATCAGACTGCCAAGCTGGCTCTCCAGCTCCTGCACGCGCTTTTCGCCGGCTATCATCTGCGACTCGTATTCTTTGATCATGGACGCGTCCTTGGCATCCCGGGTCAGATATTCTTCGTAATCCGTGCCCGCGACAAAGGAAGCCAGATCGCGGGCCGCATCTACTCGCCCACGCAACGCGTCCCTCTCCTTCTGAACTGACGCAACCGCGGCGCTAATCGCGGCCGAAATCGAACCGAACCGTTCGCTATCGGTCTGAGCATCGCGCTCAGCGGAACGAACCTTGAAACTTCGAACCATAGCCGGTCTCCTTGTCGCACCAGCTTCGTCGCATCACCGCCCCTGTTCGCCGGGCGCCAGAAGATAGCGCATTCTAGCTTCATCTCGAATGTCGAAACGGCCTGAGGTGGCTCTTTAGAGGTAACCCGCGTTGAACGACCCGTTGGGCGCCCCCAAACTGGCCTCTTCATTCTTGTGGGATAATCTAATCCCATCCGTTCCGGGAGAGTTAGCAATCTGCAACTCGCGTAGCCGGGACGCTGTTGAGCCGTGCATACTTTTTCAATCCGCTGAGGTGATCGATGCCGCTTGCGCTTATTGAAACTGGCCATTTGAACGTGGATCTCAAGCCGTCGCCGATCGAGCCATCCTGGATCCTTGAAGGCAATCCGGAAGCCCGCTCGCATGTGCTGTCGACCAGCGCGGACGGCGCTGCCACAACCGTGATCTGGTCCTGCACCGAGGGCAAATTCAACTGGTACTACGATGTCGACGAGACCATCGTGATCCAGGAAGGATCGATCGTGCTTGAGAGCAAGGGCATGCCACCGAAACGTTACGGCGTCGGTGACGTGATCGTTTTCCACAACGGTGCCCACGCCAAATGGCATGTCGAGGGCTATGTGAAGAAGGTCGCCGTCTTCCGCCAGACCAGTCCGTTCTTGCTCGGTTTGGCCGTTCGCGCCGTCAACAAGCTGAAGCGGACGCTCGCCCCCGTCCATTGACTTCCTGACTGCCGATCCGCCATGCGGAGCATTCAGATATTGCTCGGCCGCGACCGCGCAAACGGTTCGCGGTCTGCGTGGCGGCTATCTGGCCAAATTCTTGAAAAGCTTGGTGGGCGCACCAGGGCTCGAACCTGGGACCCGATGATTAAGAGTCATCTGCTCTACCAACTGAGCTATGCGCCCGGACTTGGTCCGGAAAAGCCTTCGCAAGAGGGCGTCGTTTAGCAAAGCGATTCCCGGATGTCCAGCAAACTGGAGCGAGTTTTCCCGGCCTTTGGCACGGGCCCGGAAAGGCAAAAAGCCGCTGGATTTCAGCGGCTTCCGCCCCTAGAGCCTTTTCCGTTCCGATTGAATCGGAACGGGGCTCTAGATTCATGATTTGACGCGCTTTCTTGACGCGAACCGGTATCCACTTCGCTGGAAAACGCCCTACCCGGGCCGAACTCGGCAAACCTGCGCTCAGAGCCGCTCCGGGCCCCCTCGGTCCGGCCCGTCATCCCGGTCATAGCGGTTGCGGTTATAGCCGCGGTCCCGGCCGCCATCGTCGCGATCCCGCTCAAAACGCTCCATCCGGCGCTCCCGCCAGCCTTCACCACGACCATGAAACCGGTTCATTCCGGTCAGCACGGCCAGGCGGCGCTTCTGGCCATCATCCAGCGTCTTGTAAAGCGGATCGGCCGCGTCAGCGATTTTCTTCATGGCGGCCGCCGAAGTCGCCATGTTGTCGGCGCGCTCGCGCAGGCGCGTCAGCGGATCATCCGGCTTCTGCTGGCTCGAATCGTCCCGCCGCGCATCCATCCGCGCATTGGCGCGATCGATCCGCAGTTTGGCGAATTCCCGCACGGCGGTTTCCACCGCCGGCCACAGCTTTTCCTGGTCGGCGGTCAGCTTGAGCCCGGCATGCACGGAGGCGATCCGCGCGTCGGCAAACGCCGCCCGGTCTTCCGGGTTCATCCGCGTATGCCCGTAGCCCCAATGACGGTGCTGGGCATAGACCGCCGTAGAACCGGCGATGGCGAGCACCGCGACCGCGGCGATGGCGAACTTCCTCATGCTGACCTCCGTTGAAAGGTTGCATGAAGATGGGCCCGCGGCTGCCGGCAATCAACTTAACGATAGGCAAGAGTGCCTTCCCTTACCAAGATGTAATGTCGATGAACTTCGTCTGTCCAGATCGTTAAAGCATCCCGAGGGTACGCGGCAGCCACAACGACAATTCCGGGATGTAGGTGATGAGGCCGAGGAAAACCAGCAGCGTGACCAGCCATGGCAGCACCGCGATCGACAATTCGGTAATGCCCATCTTGGCGATGCCGGAGGCCACATAGAGATTGAGGCCGACCGGCGGATGGCACATGCCGATTTCCATGTTGACCACGATCATGATGCCGAAATGCACCGGATGGATGCCGAGCTTGACCGCGATCGGATAGAGGATCGGCGCCATGATCAGCACAATCGACGACGGCTCCATCACGTTGCCGGCCAAGAGCAGCAGCAGGTTCACCACCAAAAGGAAGGTGATCCAGGTGATGCCGCTGTTCGTGATCCAGTTCGACATCGCCTGCGGGATCTGCTCGCTCGTCATCAGGAACGAGAACAGCACCGCGTTGGTGACGATGTAGAGGATCATCGCGCTCATGTTGGCGGAGATGAGCAGGACTTTTGGCACGTCCTTCCACCTCAGGTCCTTGTAGATGAACATCTCGATCAGGAAGGCATAAACCGCGCTCATCGCCGCGGCTTCGGTCGGCGTGAACCAGCCGAGATAGATGCCGCCAAGAACCACGACTATCAGGGAGACGCCCCAGAACGAGTCTACAAACGCCGTGAACGCCTCGCCCCACGAAGCCTTCTCGACCCGCGGAATATTATTCTTCCACGCGCGATACCACGTGGTCCCCGACAGCATGATCGCCAGGATCACGCCCGGCACCATGCCGGCCATGAACAACTGCCCGACCGAGGCAGAGGCGACTTTCTCGCCATTCGGGCCAAAGTAAACCGCCCCGCTCGTCGCCACCGCATAGATCACCATGATGATCGACGGCGGAATGAGGTTGCCGAGCGCGCCGCCGGTGACGATGACCCCGGCGGCAAAGCGCTTGGGATAGCCGACCGACAGCATCGCCGGCAGCATGATCGAGCCGATGGCGACGACGGTTGCGGGCGAAGACCCCGACACCGCCGAGAACAGCGCGGCTGCCATGGTGGCGGCGATGCCGAGCCCTCCGGGCCAATGGCCGATCATCGTTCTGGCAAAAGCGATCATGCGTCTGGCGACGCCGCCATGGGTCAGAAAGTTGCCGGCCAGGATGAAGAACGGGATCGCCATGATCTCGAACTTCTCGATGCCGGTGAAAAGCTTCAGCGCCACGGACTCGATCGGCACCGAGGTCATGAAGAACAGGAACGTCAGCACGGTCAGGCCGAGCGCGATCGAGATCGGCATGCCCGTCAGCATCAGGGCGACGAGCAGCCCGAAGATCATCAGCGTGATCATCGGGCGATCCCCCCAGCGCCGACACCGGGCGCATCGATCTCCACGCCCTCGACCTGGGTTTCGTCGTGATGCGGCAGATGCCCGGTATGCCAGAAATTATTGGCCACCTGCAGGAAGCGGAAGCACATCAGGTAGGAACCGAGCGGAACGCAGAGATAGGTGATCCAGCTCGGAATCTCCATGTCGGCCGTCACCTGGTCGGTGTGGTAGAGCCCCCAGACGAACTTCGCCCCCATGGAGCCAACGACGAACGTAAACAGCGCACCGCACAGCAGACTGAACATGACGGTGACTTTGCGCTTATTCGGACCGAGCTTGTTGACCAGTACGTCGACGCCTACATGGATGCCGGTGCGCACGCCATAGGCGGCACCGAACTTCGCCATCCACACGAACATGATGATGCAGAGCTCCTGCGCCCATGCGAGGTTGATGGGAAACAGGTACGGATAGAAAAGAGGAATGCCGACCAGATAGCGATGCATCACCGCGATGAAGATAATCACCGTGGCCGCCGCGATCAGGAATGTGATCAGCAGTTCCTCGAGCCGGTCGAGGATGCGTAGAAACATCTATATCCCCCAATTATCGAACTTCGTCATGGCCGGGCTTGTCCCGGCCATCCACGTCTTTCTAGCTGCTAAGCGAGTAAGACGTGGATGCCCGGCACAAGGCCGGGCATGACGAAGAACGATTTACTTGCCCCTACCAAGAGCTTGAAAAAGCTCACAGCATCCCAAATCGTCGTCTTAGTTGGTCGCGCCCCTGGTCTCCTTCAGGAACTCGTCGATCAGCCCTTGGCCGACGCGGCCGGCGACATCCTTGTAGATCGACTCCATCGCCTTGCGCATCGCAGCGTCCTGCTCCGGCGTCAGCGTGACGATCTCCGTCTTGCCGCTCTTCTTGATGTCGGCGAGCGCTTCGTCGTTTTCCTTCTGCGACTGGCCGTTGCCGTAAGCGGTGGCTTCCTTCATGGCCTTGTCCAGCTGGACACGAATATCATCCGGCAGGCCGTCCCAGAACTTCTTGTTCACCACCACGATATAGCCGATGTAACCGTGGTTGGTGACGGTGATATGCTTCTGCACCTCGTGCATTTTCTGGGTGTAGATGTTCGACCAGGAATTTTCCTGACCGTCGACGACGCCGGTCTGCAGCGCCTGATACACTTCGGAGAACGCCATCACCTGCGGGATCACGCCCAGCGCACGCATCTGCGCCTCGATCACTTTCGACGACTGGATGCGGAATTTCAGGCCCTTGTAGTCGGCCGGCGTGATCAGCTTCTTGTTGGCGCTCATCTGCTTGAAGCCGTTGTCCCAATAGGCGAGACCGGTCATTCCCTTGGCATCGAGCAGCTTCAGCAGCTTTGCGCCGAGCGGCCCGTCGGTGACTTTGCGCAGCGTCTTCAGGTCGGGGAGGATGTACGGCAGATCGAACACCTCGAATTCCTTGACGCCGATCGGCCCGAACTTGGCGCTTGATGGCGCCAGCATCTGCACCGCGCCGAGCTGCAGCGCCTCCAGCTCTTCCTTGTCCTTGTAGAGCTGCGAATTCGGGTAGACCTCGACCTTGACCTTGCCGCCCGTGTACTTCTCGGCCAGTTCCTTGAATTTCTCCGACGCCAGCCCCTTCGGCGTGTTCGGCGCCACGACATGGCTGAGCTTGATGACGATCGGCGACTGCGCCGAGGCCGGGCTCGCCAGGGCCAAAGCTGCAATCGATGCCGCAGCCAAAATCAATTTGCGCATGTTTCCTCCCAATTTATTTTTGCGGAGCGCGAACACCCGGCTCCGAAGCTTGTATGCCACCGAACCAATACAGAGAAGCCGGGCAAAACGCCATTGCCCGTTAGCAGGGGCCGGTCTTTGGAGGTTTGCTGCATCGCAAAATGCGACATCCTGTCCATCCACGGTGTTCACCAAAGAGGCGGTTTGCTGCTTCGCAATGCAGGGACATGGTTCCGCGCCCTCGCGGCGCGATGCGCCCGAGCTTTGCCAGAAATTCCTTGCCCCCAAAATGAGAGGGCGCAGGGAAGACCGGGTGCGCGCTGCACCCGCGGTCTCGCGTGCGGTTTGCACAAACAAAATGCACACGAGCATACAGGGCAGCGGAGAACACCCGGCCTTCCCTGCGCAATGGCTTTACGGCTTATGCCGTGCTCTC
>NZ_JAFCMB010000019.1 GCF_018130145.1 Bradyrhizobium sp. AUGA SZCCT0176
GTAAACAAGCGTCCACCGCAACCCGTCCAACGTCCGTGACGACGGCCGACGCCCTTCTGAGTAGGACGGGATGGGCAAAGATATGCACCTGATTTGCCTTCTGGTAAACAGAAATATTTTTTATTTTGGGGCCTGACACGATTTCCGTAAATCAGAACTGATTTGCCCGTCGGGTTGCTTTGTCGCAGCCAACCGTCATTGCAAGCGGAACATTCGCCACTCGAATTTCGAGGCCTGCAAGCGCGCTCACATGAAAAAAACACACAAACACATCAGATTAAGAACACACAAACAAATCAGATTGCACTTGCCAACGAAAATGCGGCGGGAACAATCCGGTCCTGTCGGCATTATTGTCAACGCTTCGAATTCCGGGAGACTTCCATGAAAACGGCAAAGATCATGCTGGCTGGACTGGCCGCCCTCACCCTCGTTTCAGCGGCCTCAGCCCAGCAAGCGATGACGGGAACGGTCACGCGAATTGACCGGACCGACGGGACGATCGCAATCCAGTTGCACCGGACTCCAACGCAGAGCGGCACCGTCGGCGCCAACACCGACGGCGCTAAAACAGAGGGTCCTGCCGAAGAGCTCAAGACCAAGATCCAGGGCAATCTGTTGAACGTCCTGCACGCCGGCGACCGGGTCAAGTTTACGCTCACCGACGCGGGGGGGAGCAAAACCATCACCAACGTCGAGCGACCGTAACTGACGGGCACGCACAGCCAAATCGAAACGCAAAAAGGGCCGCGGCAAAACCGCGGCCCTTTCTCCTGGAAGGGTCTGTCGTTACTCCGTGCAGACCTTGGTCGTCTTCATGCCGGTTTCGGCCTCCGTCTTGGTCTTGTAGATGCCGTTGTCGACGACGACGGTGGTCGTGCTGACCGGCTTGGTTTCGACCACGGTGCACTTCTTCGTGGTGCTGTCGCGAACGACGTAATATTCGGCAGCCATCGCGGTCCCGGCTACGCTCGTTGCGGCAAACGCCAGTGCGCCGATCATCAGAAATTTCTTCAAGGTATCCTCCTCCGATTTTAGTGATGCCATCAGCAACCCGCGGAGAAACCGGATGTTCCACTTTTTCCCGAATGGTTTGCACTTCCCGGATTCCATCCTGGCCTATGCGCAGCGAGCCGGCTCGGTAACAGATCGGGAATAGTCAGCAATACCGCCCACTAAAGACCTCGGTCTTTCCGGCGAGCGGAACAAACATATGGCCGGGAACTTATAGACGTAGTCGCAATCATGCGATGGAGGACGACTGCATGAGACGCATTGCATTGATTGGCTGCGCACTGCTGCTGGCAATGACCGCATCCGCTTCCGCCAGGCTGGGAGTTGCGCCGCTTACCGTGCCGGATGACGGAGTGACCCAGGTCAAGCACGGACGTGGGCACGGTCACGGACATCGCATGGGCCGCGGTGGCCGGGGCCATCATCACGGTTGGGGCCGGGGTCGCGGGCACCATTACGGCTGGCGCCATCACCGTCGTCACTATTGAAACGCTCGCCCGGTGCTGCTTTCATCGATCCATTGCCCCGACGAAAGCAGGCACCGGCGGTATGGACGGTCGCGCCGACAGGCGCGGCCCGTTCAGTTTCCTGACGCCGGTCAGCCCAGCTCCATCTCGACGGCGATCCGGATCAAGTCGGAATGGTTCTTGGCGCCGAGTTTCTGCTTCAGCAGCGAGGTGGTGTTGGCCACGGTCTTGTAGGAAATATCGAGCGCGTCGGCGACTTCGACGATTTTGTCGCCGCGGCCCAGCAAGCGCAGGATTTCCAATTCGCGCGCGGTCATTTGCGAGGCCGGATTGGCCTTGATGGAAGCGCCCGAGAACGTCACTGCCTCCGCCAGTTGCGGCGAGATGAAATTTTCTCCCGAAGCCACCTTACGAACGGCCTTTACCAGCGTCCGCGGATCGTCGCCCTTGGCGACGTAACCCTGCGCGCCCATTTCCACCGCGCGAACCACGAAGGCAGGGTCGTCATTCATGCTGAACATGATGATTTTCGCGTCCGGATCCTCCTTGCGGATCCGGCGCATCAGCTCAAACCCCGAGACGTCGGGAAGTTTGATATCGATGATTGTGACATCCGGTCGTCGCGTCATAAAGGCCTTGTGACCGGATTTTGCGTCCGCGGCCTCGTCAATTTTCACCGTCGCGTCCGAAGCGAACAGCGAACGGCATCCGGAAACGACCACGGGATGGTCGTCGACGATCAGGATCCTGGTTGCCGATTTGGCGATGTTCTGCATCCTTGCAGCCCCTTTTGGGATAAATAGGCATTTCGCGATAATTGAAAAGAGAAACCTGCGCTACGGGAGTTAGAATAGTCCGAATGTGGCAGAATCTTTCCCTTCGCATGCGGCTAATTCTCCCGCTCGGCACCATGTTCGTGGCCGCGCTGCTGCTCGGGGCGGTCTCGCTGCAGCTTTTCGCGCCGGCCCAACTGGTGGATGAAAGCGAGCCGGCATCGCGATCGGCAAAGGTGGTCGCCGAGGCGCTCAACAGCGCGCTGCTGACGTCCGCCAACCCGCAGCAAACGCTCGATGCATTTGTGCAGGCGCTGGGCACATCCGAGGCCATCCGCTTCCGCCGTACCGGTATCGAGACGGCGACGCCGTTGCCGGCGGAGATACGCACCCCGCTTGGACGCGTGCCGCACTGGTTCGTCGATCTTCTCGGCCTGCCGGAGATCGGCGCCTCGTTTCCGGTGAGGATCGATGGAAAGCAGGTCGGCGACATCCTGTCTTCGCCCGATCTTTCAGCCGACATCTACGAGAAATGGGTCGGCTTTCTCGCCCTCGTTTCATCCGTCATCGCCCTGATGCTGGTGACCGGAATTATCGCCTATTTGACCGCAGGAACCGTGGTCGATGCGCTGCGGAATCTGGGTGAAGGCCTGACCCGGATGCGGACGGGGGACTACCAGCACCTGATCGCGGCGACGGGTCCGCCGGAGATTCGCAAGAGTTCCGAATTGGCCAATGAACTCGCACGCACGCTGAACCAACTGAGCCAGGACAATCGCAGCCTGCTGCGGAAGATCGTCTCGCTGCAGGACGATGAGCGCCGCGACATCGCGCGCGACCTTCATGACGAACTCGGGCCCTTGCTGTTCGGGATCCGGGCCAACGCGGTGGCGCTGCAGGATGGCGCGGCACAGGATGGGAAACTCGGCGCTGCGGTCGAGGCGATGCTTGAATCGGTGGAGGCACTGCAGCTCGCGAATCGCCGTATCCTCGACCGGTTGCGGCCGCTCCATATCCAGGAATTGGGGCTCGAGAAGAGTGTCCAGACACTGCTGCAATATGCGCGATCGCAGGCGCCCGGTCTCAAGCTAGCGGTGCGGATCGATCCCTGTCTGAACGACACCGACGGGTTGCTTTCCCAGACCATCTACCGGGTTATCCAGGAAGGCGTGACCAATGTCCTCAGGCACGCCAATGCCGGCGCGATCAGCGTCGAGGCGATGATCGAAGGAAACCAGGTATTGGTGGAAATTTCCGACGATGGCGTTGGATTTACACCGGACCAGCGCTTTGGCCGTGGATTGACGGGAATGCACGAGCGCGTCCGGGCCCTGAGCGGGACATTCGAATTCAAGCGGCAGAACGGCCGGACCTATGTCCGGTGCCGTTTGCCGGCTGGCGTGTGAGGCGCACCGCTGGCCCAAGGATGCAGCGAAGGATGCAGCGCGAAAGAACATCAGGTTGAAAACTGGAGTGGCGACCGCGTCGTCACCAGGCGCGATCCGGCACACCAGCGACATCCGGCGCGGTTGCCGGCGCGAACGGGGCGCAGCGGGTTTGCAGAATCTTCCCGGCCGCGTCGAACGTGAAGACAATGCGAACGGGCCTGCCTTCGGAGTTCAGGTAATCGAGCATGACCCCGTCGGCAGACGGCGTGATCTCTTCCAGTCCGAAGGCATTGGGCGAGAACGCCTCGAGCCGGGGCCGCCAATATGATTCAAGCGCAGCCCGGCCCGCATAGGTGTTTCCGCCGTCGCAGCCACATTCGAGCCTTGCTTCGGACGCGTACAGGTCGAGCAGCGGACCAAGCTCATGTCGCCGGCAGGCATCGAGCCAATCGACGACAACAGCCACCTGATCGATATCGTTCGCGATATCCTTGGCGTTATCCTTGGCAATTTCCTTGGCAGTATTCTTGGGCAGGTTCGACATGTCCATTGGCTGCACCTGGCTCGATGGGTCGAGAAAGGCAACGGAGTTAAGGCGATCGTCGTGAACGGGCACTGAACCACCGGTTACCCGCGCAATTCAGTTTGAAACCAAAAACAATTTGGGTCCACGGAAGTTCCAGGCGCGATCAGCGGATTCAAGACAACCGTACTTTCGAACCAGCAATCTCTGGTAGCGGCAATCCGTATAAACGGTGAGCACGCGGATTCAGGCGTGGCAGCGCGTTTGCACCTTGCAGCCACACACTGCATGCGTCGCGCGTCTGCCTACGCCACAATGCGGATTGACTAGCCTCCGACGCCGCGCCCATAATCCCGATGCAAGGGGCTTTCTGCACGTACCGACCACAAGAGTCGTGACAGTCTGGTGCAAAGGCGGGGTAACGGGCTTGTCGGCATCGCGGCGTCCAATGTTCGGCGAGCAACAGCGGTTCATGCTGTTTCTCATTGCGCCGGCGGCACTCCTGATGCTGCTGTTTCAGGTGCTGCCGATCGTGATCGGCGCCAATGCCAGCTTCCGCGATTGGGCGCTCTATAACCCGAAGAAGATCTGGGTCGGCTTTAGCCACTATTACGCGGTGCTGTCGGATCCGGCGTTTCTCTACACGGTGCTGCCGAACACCTTCCTGTTCATGATCCTGAGCGTGGCCGGGGCGCTGGTGGCGGGACTGGCGCTGGCGCTGCTGCTCAACCGCCCGTTTCGTGGGCAAAAGCTGGTGCAGACGATCCTGCTGGTGCCGCTGATGGTGGCGCCGGTCGTCGCCGCGATCATGATCCGCTGGATGTTCAACGACCAGTTCGGCATCGTCAACACGGTGCTGGAGGCTATCGGGCTGGAGGGCCAGCCCTGGCTGGTGCAGCGCTGGAGCGCCTTCGGCATCATCCTGCTCACCGACATCTGGCTGTGGACGCCGTGGTTCACGCTGCTGCTGCTCGCGGGATTACAGAGCCTGCCGAAGGAGCCGTTCGAGGCGGCCGCGATCGACGGCACCACGACCTGGCGCGTGTTCAGATTCCTGACCCTGCCGATGCTGCGCCCGGTCATCGTGGTGTGCGTGGTGATCCGCGCCATCGACGCCTTTCGCACCTTCGACATCGTGTGGACGCTGACCGGCGGCGGGCCGGGCCGCTCGACCGAGCTGTTCAGCCTCTATGCCTATGTGCACGCGTTCCTCAACCTCGATCTCGGCCGCGGCTCGGCGGCGGCGATCATCGGCGGGCTCATCATCCTCGTGATCGGCGTGGTGCTGTACCGCCTCGTCGACCGCATCGCAAAGGCATAATCAGATGCCGATCGTAAGCCGCCCCGATTTCCTGCCGGGATTGCCGAAATGGAGCCGCAAGACGCTGTTCGCGCTGGCGCTGTTCGGCATCTGCTTTGCGTTCGCGTTTCCGGTGTTGTGGCTGATCCTGACCTCGCTGCGGCCAGAATCCGGCGTCTATTACGTCCATCGTGGCACCGAATTCACACTGGCCAGCTTTGCCGAGGTGCTGACCGACGACCGCATCGTGTCGGCCTTCCTCAACAGCGCGCTGATCTCGACGCTGGCGACCATCTTCTCGCTGCTGGTCACCGTCTCCAGCGGCTACATGCTGTCGCGCTTCACCGGGCCGGCGTCGCGGATCTGGTTCGGGACCATCTATGTGTTCCGCTGCATCCCCTATATTTCCTGGGTGCTGCCGCTGTATTTCGTGACCCAGAGCTGGGGCCTCTACGACACCTATACCGGGCTGCTGCTGCCGCACGTCGCGGTGCATATCTGCTTCTTCTCGTGGCTGATGAAGGGGTTTTTCGACGGCATCGATCCCAGCATGGAATATGCCGCGATGATCGACGGCTGCACGCGGTGGGGCGCCTTCATCCGCGTCGCCATACCGTCGGCGCTGCCGGCGATCTCGGCGCTCGCGGTGCTGTGCTGGCTGTTCACCTGGAACGAATTCCTGTTCGCGCTGATCCTGACCGGCAACCGCGTGCCGATGATCACGGTTGTCATGGCGCAGTTCGTCACCGAGATGGGGCTGCGCTGGAATTTGATGGCGGCGACCGCCGTGATGGCGCTGGTGCCAGCGTTCCTGGTCGCGCTGTTCGGGCAGAAATATGTGATCCGGGGACTGCGTATCTAGAAACGACGGGGACGCTGAATACGACGAGGAAACAACACCAAAAAAGAGGGAGGGAAGCGATGAAGCAACTGACAAAACTGGCTGTCGCAACGACGGTGGCCCTGTGGGCGGCCGCAGGAAGCGCGAGCGCCCAGGTGACCGAACTGCGGATCGGCTACCAGCCGAGCCCGATCCAGGACAATTCGATTGCGATGTTCGAGGCCTGGGGCGCCAAGAATGGCGTCAAGATCGTCAAGGTGCCGAACTCCTACGGCGTCTATGTCGAGAAGATGACGGCGTCGCTGACGTCGAACTCCGATCAGTACGACGTGATCTGGCACAATGACGATTGGGGCCAGACCTGGGCGCATCTGCTCGAGCCGATGGATGACGTCGAAGCCAACAAATTTGCTTCCAAGTGGAGCATGTCACCGATCGTGTTCGGCAACGACAAGGGCCAGAACACCGTCGTGCCGATGGGCCAGACCTTCAGCGTGTTCTTCTACCGCTCCGACCTCGTCAAGCCCGAGGAAGTGCCGAAGACGCTGGATGAACTCGTCACCGTGAGCAAGAAGCTGCAGGCTGACGGCAAGGTGAAGTTCGGCTATGTCGCCGGCGCTTCGATGAACAACTCCTGGTTCACCTGGTTCTGGTCGATGTGGGGCAACAATTGCGACGTGCTGCTGCCGCCCTACGAGCGCGACAACAAGAAGCTCGCCGCGGCAGGATGGAAGTCGGGCATGACCGAGCCCTGCATGCAGAAGAACGTCGAATATTGGTGGGATGCGATCAATACCCACAAGATCGTGCCGCGCGGCATGCCGGCCTATGACCGCAACGAAGCCAACGCCGTGTTCATGGCCGGCGATGCCGCGTTCACGGTGGCGGACTCGCTGTGGTGGGGCACGTTCAACGATCCCGCCAAGTCGAAGATCGTTGGCAAGGTGGCTGCGACGCGTTTCCCGCTCGGTCCCGACCGCGCCAAGCCGTTCGCCTGGGACGACATCTGGGGCTGGGCGATCCCGAAGTCGATCTCGCCGGAGCGTAAGAAGAAGGCCAAGGAAATGCTTAACGCGATGATGCTGGACAAGGAAGGCCAGAAGAAGCTGTTCAAGGCGACCGGCGCGCCGCCGCCCAACACCGAGTTCTGGGCGGAGATCGCGGCGGAAGATGCGTTCATGAAGCTCTTGAAGGAATCGGTGCTGGATTCCCCGGACAAGGTGCGCGGCGCCTATTACTTCCCGCAATGGCCCGCCGTGCACAAGGCGTTCAACGACACCGTCACCAAGGCCGTCACCGGCAAGCGCGAGGACATCGCAAAGGTGCTGGCCGAAGGCGCGCCGCTGGTCAGCAAGGCGGCGCAATAAGTCGAAAGCAATATCCCGCCGCGGGAAATCGCGGCGGGATTGTTTTGGGTCAACATGATCTTTATCTTGACGCGTTTTCTTCACGCGAACCGGTATCCACTTCGCTCGAAAACGCTCTAGTACAGTAACGGCGGGTAAATGGCAGCGATTTCACTCAGCAAGCTCAACAAGCATTATGGCTCGCTGTTCCACGCCGTAAAGGACGTCGATCTCGAGATCTCCGACAAGGAGTTCGTGGCGCTGGTCGGCCCGTCCGGCTGCGGCAAGTCGACGACGCTGCGCATGATCGCGGGGCTGGAGGACATCAGTAGCGGTGACATCCGCATCGGCAACCGGGTCGTCAACGACCTGCCGCCGCGCGACCGCGACATCGCGATGGTGTTCCAGAATTACGCGCTCTATCAGCACATGAGCGTCTACGACAATCTTGCCTTCGGCCTGCGCAACAAGAAGACTTCGGAAGCCGAGATCAAGGCCGCGATCGACCGCGCGGCAAACATGCTCGGACTGCACGAATTGCTGGCGCGCAAGCCGAAGCAATTATCCGGCGGCCAGCAGCAGCGCGTGGCGCTCGGCCGCTGCATCGTGCGCAATCCGGAAGTGTTTTTGTTCGACGAGCCGCTGTCGAACCTGGATGCCAAGCTGCGCGCGCAGATGCGGATCGAGATCAAGCGCCTGCACGCCGCCATTCCGACCACGTCTGTTTTCGTGACCCACGACCAGGTCGAGGCCATGACGCTGGGCGACCGGGTCGTGATCATGCGCGACGGCCGGGTGCAGCAGGTCGGCACGCCGCTGCAGGTCTACGGCAAGCCCGCCAACAAGTTCGTCGCCGGTTTCATCGGCGCGCCCGCGATGAATTTTGTCAGCGTCACCGTGCGCAGCGATGGCGGCGCGACGACGGTCGAGGCTGATGGCCTCAAGCTGGCGGTCGGCGGCGCGGATGCGCGTGCGCTCGCGGCCTATCATGACAAGCCCGTGATCATGGGGGCGCGGCCCGAACATCTCGCCCTCGGCGAGGGCGCGCCGGGCGCAAGCTTTGACGCCCATGTCGAGGTCGTCGAGCAGCTCGGCTCCGAGATCCTGCTCGAAACCCGCGTGGGGAGCCACGGCATCACGGTGGCCCGGGTGCCAGCGGAAACGGTGATCGCGCGTGGCGATCAGGTCCGCGTCTCGGCCCAGCCCGGCCGGCTGCATTTCTTCGATCCGGAAACGGAATTGCCGATTACGGGTTGATTCCTCCCTCTCCGTCATGGCCGGGCTTGACCCGGCCATCCACGTCTTAACTCGGACGAATGAGAAGAAAGTCGTGGATGCCCGGGACAAGCCCGGGCATGACGAAGAAAGAACCCCTCACCGCTTCACGGCGCCGGTCGGGCTGGCAAACCCTTCCATGGTCCGGATCCGCTTTTCCAACCACCAGCCATATTCGGGCGCCCAGTCCTCGAACTTGCGGTTGATGCCGAGATCATGGGCCCAGTGATGGGCGATGTTGGGGTTGTACTGCGATTGCCGGCCGACCGCGATCAGATCGGCCTGGCCTTTTTCGAGCACCGCTTCGGCCTGCTCGGCCTCGAGGATGATGCCGACCGCCATGGTCGCGATATCGACTTCCTTGCGGACTCTTTCAGCATAAGGCACCTGGAAACCGAGGCCGCGCGGCACCTGCGCGGCCGTCGCCGAGCCGGAAATGCCGCCGGAGGAACAGTCGACCACGTCGACACCGCGCGCTTTCAATTCATGCGCCAGCGCCACCGTGTCATCCATGTTCCAGCCGTTCTGCGCGCCGTCGACCGAGGACACGCGTACGAACAGCGGCATCGTATCAGGCATTTCGCGCCGTACCGCCTCGACGATGTCGAGCGGCAGCCGCATCCGCCCGTTGCGGTCGCCGCCATACTCGTCGTTGCGGGTATTTGAAATCGGCGACAGGAACGAGGCCAGCAGATAGCCATGGGCCATATGAACCTCGATCACGTCGAAGCCCGCCTTGACCGCGTTTTTCGCGGCGTGCGCCCAGGTCTTCACCATGGCGCGGCAGTCTTCGGTCGTGAGCTGGCGCGGCGTCAGCCATCCCGGCGCCACCGGCTCGCTGGTCGGACCGACCGGCTGCCATAATTTGGCGCCGGCCTTGATCTCTTCCGGCGTCAGCGGGCCCATGCCGTCCATCGCCTTTTGCGAGGACGATTTGCGGCCGCCATGCGCGAGCTGAAGACCGATCGCGGTGTTCTCCCGCCTCATGAATGATATCAGCGGCTTGAAACTTTCGACCTGGGCCTCGTTCCAGATGCCGAGATCGAACTCGTTGATCAGGCCGATTTCCTCGACGCCGGTAGCTTCGACAAACACCAGACCAAAACCGCCGAGCGCGTAACGACCGAGATGCACCTGATGAAACATGCCGCAGGTCGCCCCGGGATCGGCGCGGTAATGCACCATCGGTGGCACCACCAGGCGGTTCTTCAGCGTCAGATCGCGGATTTTGAACGGCTGGAACAGCAGGGGGCGTGCGGGATCGGCGGAGGGCGCGTCGGACATCGGTGGCCTGTGGCGTGAACTGCGGGTAGCGAATGATCCATCATTTGAAATCCACGGTCCAGCCAGCCCTTGCATGTCATGCATGCAGCGACGCTTCGGCCCCCTAGTCGCCACCGACATCGACATCGAGGCTGGCGGCCTTCAGTGAGGCGATGGTCGCCTCAAGATGGGTCCGGTCTCGGGTTTCGATGACAACCTCAAGGACCACCGCCTTGGCTGGCAGGTCGGTGAAGATGCGTTGATGCGACACCTCGACGATATTGGCGCCTGCCTTGGCCAGGACGGCGACAACCGTGCCGAGCTGTCCGGGCCGATCCACGATGTCGAACTTCAGCTTCGAAAGCCGACCTTCCCTTGCGAGTTGACGCGTCAGCACGCCGGAAAGGAGCCGCGTGTCGATATTGCCTCCGCTCAGCACCAGGCCGAGCGAACGGCCCTTGAAGCGGGCCTGATCGGCGAGCACGGCCGCCAGGCCCGCCGCCCCCGCACCCTCGGTCACCGACTTCTCGATGGTGATGAAAAGGCTCAACGCGTGCTCAATCTGCTGTTCGGTGACGAGCACGATATCATCGACGAGCGCGCGCACGATCTTCGACGTGATCTGACCGGGCGCCTTGACGGCAATGCCCTCCGCGAGCGTATCACCGCGCATCGCAAGATGTTCCCCCTTGATGAGGTTGTACATCGAGGGATAAAGCGCGGCCTGAACGCCGACGATCTCGATATCCGGCTTGAGGGTCTTGGCTGCAACGGCCATGCCGGATATCAGGCCGCCGCCCCCGATTGGAACGATCAGGACATCGAGATCGGGCACCGAAGCCAGCATCTCGAGCGCGATGGTACCTTGACCCGCGATGATCAACGGATCGTCATAGGGATGGATATACGTCAAACCCTGTTTTCGACCGTAGTCGGTGGCGAGGGTGGCGGTATCCTCCAGCGTCGCCCCACCCTCGATCACGGTCGCACCGTGCCGGCGCGTGTTCTCGATCTTCACAGTTGGAGTTCCCACCGGCATGAAGATGGTTGCAGGGATCGAGAGGCAGGCCGCGTGATAGGCCACGCCCTGTGCGTGGTTGCCCGCCGAGGCGGCTGTCACACCGCGCCGCCGTTCGTCGGCCGATAACGCAGACAGCCGATTGAGCGCGCCGCGCTCCTTGAACGTCGCCGTAAACTGCAGGTTTTCGAATTTCAGCCATATGTTCGCGCCCGTGATGTCGGACAACGTACGACTAGGCTCGAAGCTCGTCCGCTTCACGAAGCCGGCGAGCACGCCTGCCGCCGCCTCGATATCGCGAAGGGTAACCGGCAGGTGCGCGAGGGAAGCTTTCAACGTCTCGGTCATGGCTATCGAATCTCTGCCGACACGTTCCACGCAGTAAGGGCGAAGACGGAGACGGCGGGTTACGCTACCCAACCCACCCTATGAAGCTATTTCAAGAAAAAATACAGTGGCTTCGTAGGGTGGGTTAGCCGAAGGCGTAACCCACCGAGTAAGGGACGAGGATGGTGGGTTACGCTTCGCTAACCCACCCTACGACACCAAGAAGCTACGAAGCTGCGCTCCGCCTTTGCGCGCGCCACCACACGCCGAATGCGATCACGACGGCGGCCGCCAGGCTGAACCAGGTGATGGCGTATTGCATGTGGTCGTCCTTGAGATGGACATTGAGCGGCCCCGGTTTCGGAATGCCGCTCTCGGGCACCGGTGATTCCAGATCGATATAAAACGGCGCGACATTCTTGCCGCCCTCGCCCCAGCCGAGCGCGCGCGCCATCGCAAGATGATCGCGGATGAACCAGAGCCGCTTGGCGATGTTTTCCGACGGCGTCAGCGTGCCGGCGGCTTCCGGAAAGCGGAGATAGCCGGTGAATTTGACCGGCTGGCCGGTGACGAGACGGCCGACCGCGCGATCCTGCTGGGCGCGATCCTGCATCGTGTTCTGCACGAAGCCGGTATTGACCGCGACGATTGCCCCATCGGCGGTTTGCGCCGGCAGGAACGCCCAGGTGCCGGGGCCGGACACGTCGTTACGGACCGAAGAGCCGGAGCTATAGACCATCACATCGGGAAGCCGCGCGTAAGCTCCGGTGAAACTGACGCGGCGGAATTCGTCTTTGGCCGGTGTCAGCGTGCCCCACTGCGCCTGTTCCGGCAGCGCCTTGGGCGCATCGGCCAGCCTTTCGTTCAGGGCGGCGATCAGCGCGTGCTTCTGGTCGCGCCGCTGCAATTGCCAGATCCCAAGGCTCAGGCAGGTCACGATCATCACGAGCGTGAAGATGGCAAAGCCGAGCGTACCACGCCGCCGCGCAACGACGCCGGTCATTTCGGCTCGCGGTCGATCAGGCGGCCGGGTGCGGCCTTGTGATGGTATTGCAGCGCGATCAGCAGCGACTTCATCGAGCGCAGCGGCAACAGCGTGGTCGCCAGAATCAGCGGCAGCCACAGCGCCGCATGCAGCCAGAACGGCGGCTGGTATTTTATCTCCACGATCAAGGCCGATCCGACCACGATCGCACCGGCGATCATGATGATGAAAATCGCCGGCCCGTCGCCGGCATCGATGAAGGCGTAATCGAGCCCGCAGGCCTCGCAGTTCGGCCGCAAATCGATGAAGCCCGCGTAGAGCTTGCCCTTGCCGCAGCGCGGGCAACGGCAGGCGATGCCGCGCAATGCGCTCTCGGTCAGCGTGGGAAGTGTCTCGTCCATTTGCATCCTTCTTCCCCTCTCCCCTTGTGGGAGAGGGTGCACTCGCGAAGCGAGGGCGGGTGAGGGGTCTCTATCCGCGGCGACAGACCCGTCATTCGGTGCCCTGGCCGACGCGAAGCGTCGGCGTTCCAAGAAACGGCGGCCGGAGGCGGCCTACGCCACCTTCATATGTACCGCAAGCTACTTATTGGAGAGCCATTCGCGTACTACTGGGTTGCCTCCACCTCAAGGCTCCCCGAGTGAATAATGGCCGTTTTGTTGCGCTGCCGCCAGTCCCATGGCGCGATGATCGATCCGGACCACAGGCCCGCACGGTTCTCTCTCGCAGCGATCTCGTCGGCATCGTAAGCGTGGGAATAGCGGACGAACGACAATGCCCACCCGATCGCACCATCCGCTTGCGCACTCCTCGCCTTCGACGAAGCAACTCGCGAGCGATCTCCGCATTCCCAAGCCTGTCTGCTGGAATGCCGGAATCAGTTTATGGCGGCCGCGACACCGCAGACCCATTTTTCCCAGCGCCTTCGAGGCGACTGCCCTAAGCGGCGCACAGGGAGGTGTGCGTGGCTTTAATGGATGGAAAGTTTGGAGAACTCAGTACCTTGCAACGACGGGGCCACCAAACCGGTACGCTATTCCTATCATTCCAATGTGCGTGTTGAGTTTCAAATCCGTGGCTACCGTTACAACTGAAACACCGGGGGATACCAGCACCAGCGAATTGCTCCAGGTTCCGAAGTCCGAGTAACGATACTCAGCACGAAGCATCCAGTTTGCGAAGATTTTCGCGTCGATGCCGACGCCGGCCGTCCAGCCCGTTCGGGTGGAGCTGTTGGTCGCCGTCGTAAGAAGGGGGATTGGCGTTGGTCCGCAAAGGGGATCAGTAAAGCTGGTTTCGCAGGTTATCGAGTTGGAGAAGTTCTGGAACGCAATACCGCCAGTCCCATAGAGCAGAACATTGGGAGCTACCAGGTATCCGAGCCGCCCCCGCACATTCGCATCCCATCGAGCTTTCACGCTCGATACATTGGCGCCGGGGCCCGGGACACCCAGAATGCAGGTGACCGTGCAGCCGGGCGCGCCCACCGTCGTGACGGTACCATCAAAATACGCGGCATCGAGGACAATGCCGGCAACCCATTGAGGCGCGAACTGGTAGTCGTATCCTGCAAAGCCGCCGTAGCGACCGTTTGAGGGGCGAAAGCCTCTAGGCGAACTACCGTCTACCGTTGGGGGAGGAATTACAAAGCCCGGCGCGACAACGCCAATCGACGTCGTGGTCCAATCGGCGTTGGCCTGCTCGCCGCCGAGCGAGGCTCCAACATAAAAGCCTGTCCAGGTCGAAACCGCTGCTTCAGGCGCGTAGCGAGGGGCTTTCACAGCCATGTCGGCAGCGGATGCGCCCATGGCGCTGGACGCGAGAACGGATATTGCCAAAGCAAGTTTTTTCATAAAAAGCCCCAGCGCTCGGTGAATGGCCCGAACCAAAGCTTAAACGGGTTCATCGTGCCCAGATGTATCGTTCAGGCCACAGTCGCGACATTTCGGACGAACATGCGGAACCCTGTTCCGCTCTTGCCAACCCGTCCGCCGGCCTGGGACCGCCAATCGCTGACGATCGGCATCGTGGTGTAGCCGAGCAAGAGCGACGCCTCGTCAGCGAGCGCATCAACGCCGCGCTTGCAGCCGCCAAGGCCGTGCGGCTGCACCTCTTCCGGTAGATCAAGGCCTGCGCCGACATATCCGGAGGCTACGGATGATGGCGGTTTGCTGCCCGTGGTGGAGTGGCCACAGGACCAGCATCAGAGCCTTGAGGAGCAAATTTGAAGCAGCCTGGATGAAATTTCCAAGCAGCACGGCGCGACGCAGGGGCAGCGCCTCGCAAGGATCGGCCCCCGACGGTCAAGTCGAGCGTCATCCGATCATATCAACCGGTCGCTTTGCAAAAATCCCTCGCCGTGTAAAAAAACCGCCTTGCCCCGTGATACCACCACCCCACTCTTTGGAAAAGAAATCTGGATTCTCTTTTCGAAAGGTGAAGTATCTTCTCGTTGACAAAAACCTTGTGCGGATTTCTGGGGGCGCCGTCTGTTTCAACAGGAACAATTTCGGCATCATAAATTAGGCCATGCAATTCCGCGAAGATCATGGCTTCGATGACCAATATATCAATGAAGTATTTTTTATGTTTATCATCACCACGAAATTTCGTGCTTTGCGGATGATACTTTCTGGTTGCCATCCACGCATAGATCGCTCCTGAATCAAACAGGAAAGCGGCGGCGGCTTCTATGCCGTCTTTGTCTTTTACCGCAAGCGCGAACGCTTTCTGACGACGGACGCCATTCTCGATGAGTGCCTCTGCAATGCTCAGCGGAGCATAGCTCTGCGCGCCATTACTGGTAAGATTGCTCTGATAAAACTTACAAAAGTCAGACGCTGAGATATCCTCTATTTTAGCTTGTTCCAATGCGGTTCGGTATCTAGTTCTTCCGTCTCTTGAAATGGTTTTCAGTACTTTTTCTCTGGCTTGCGCATACGCGTCACGCTCATAATTTTGTTTGCTGGGTGAACGGACGTATTTGGGTATTTTGATGCATTCAAACCCGGCCTTGATGAACGCATCGCGAATGATGCCGGAATCATCATCCAGGATGAATTGGCAGTAACCAATCGATCCAGGTAGCTGCTTTATAATATCGGCAATCGCACCTCGTTTCTCTTCATCACTGATGTGCTTGTCGAGAAAGACGAATGAGCTGAGCCGTCTCCAGTTATCTAAACTTGTTATCCTTGGAAAAATGCCCAGTACGTTTGTTTGGCAATACGGAAAAGCGCATATCAGCTTGCCGGCTCTGTTGAATGCTTTGGCTACCCGGTGCTCCTTCCTGTACGCGATATCTACGAACCAGGGCTGAGAAAAGATCGATACGTCGTCCGGGTGTGCGCCCGCGATCCAATCGCGCTTGCTACTCTTCGGCACGAGCGTCGCCGCCAAAAGGCGGCTCCTCCAATTTTCGAAATTCGCGATGTTCAATATCTTCCAGCGGTAATCGTTCAGTCTATCGGCACGCGCGGGAGCTCCCCCGACCGCCCGGTAGCCTGTTCAGAGTATTCGGGGGACGACGCAAGAGTGAGTGCGCAGAAGGATTACCCAAACCGGCAAGCCGCTCCGGCTAGCGCTGAACCGGTCTCCATGCTGTCACGATCCGAGACTTCACCCGTCGGTGACCGTGTCAGCATGAGGATGGTTAACGCCCGGCGATACACGCATCTCGATCGTTAGCCCAAAAGGCAAACGAAAGAAAAAGGGCGGCCCTGCGGCCGCCCTCTTGTAACAAAATGATGCCAGATCAATGCGCGGCGTGCCCGACAGCGTCAGCGCCGCGGAACCAGACATAGATGCAGATGAACAGGAACAGCCACACCACGTCGACGAAGTGCCAGTACCAGGCGGCGAATTCGAAGCCGAGATGCTGGGTCGGCGTGAAGTGTCCGGCATAGGCGCGGAACAGGCAGACCAGCAGGAACACGGTGCCGACCAGCACGTGGAAACCGTGGAAGCCGGTCGCCATGAAGAAGGTCGCGCCATACATGTTGCCGGAGAAGTGGAATGTGGCGTGGGCGTATTCATAGGCCTGCACGCAGGTGAACAACGCGCCGAGCACGACGGTGAGGATCAGGCCGTATTTCAGACCCTTGCGATCGCCTTCCAGCAGCGCGTGGTGCGCCCAGGTCACCGTGGTGCCCGAGGTCAGCAGCAGCAGCGTATTGAGGAGCGGCAGATGCCAGGGGTCGAAGGTCTCGATGCCCTTCGGCGGCCAGGTGCCCGGCACGCTGCAGGCGCCCGCGGCCGTGCCGGCGCCACAGCCGAACACCGCGTCGCGGGTGGCGTGAATGGCATCGGCCGGGAACAGCGCGGAATTGAAGAAGGCCCAGAACCAGGCGACGAAGAACATCACCTCGGAGGCGATGAACAGGATCATGCCGTAACGGTGGCTGATCTGCACCACGCGGGTGTGGTCGCCCTTGAACTGGGCTTCGCGGATCACGTCGCCCCACCAGCTCGCCATGGTGTAGAGCACGCCGATGGTGCCGGCGCCGAACACGATCGGCGCCGCCGCATACATATGGTGCATCCAGCCGATCGCACCGACGGCCATGATGAAGGCCGAGATCGAGCCGACGACCGGCCACGGGCTCGGATCGACGAGGTGGTAGTCGTGGTGCTTCGCGTGCGCCGTAGCCATTGCGGTCTCTCCGTTAGCGGTGCCGGATCCTTCGGCACATCTTCGTCTCAAAAATTCAAAGTCCGGGAATTTCGAAAGGCCGAAATTCCCGGAGTTACAGGCTTCCCTTGCGCTTGTCCGGCTCGCCCGAAGCCACCGGCTTCGGCGCCGGATCGCGCACGGGATAGAAGGTGTAGGACAGCGTGATGGTGTTCAGCCCGTCATTCTCGCTGTCGGCGATCAGCGCCGGATCGACGTAGAACACGACCGGCATCTCGCGCTTCTCGCCCGGCGCCATGGTCTGTTCGGTGAAGCAGAAGCAGTTGATCTTCTGGAAATACGCGCCGACCGTCAGCGGGGTTACATTGTAAGCGGCCTGGCCGACCGTGGGCCGCGCCGCCTGGTTGGTCACATGATAAAATACGGTGACGACCTCGCCGATCCTGACCTCGATCTCGTTCTGCTCCGGCTCGAACTTCCAGGGCAGGCCGGCGCCGACATTGGCATCGAACCGCACCGAGATTTTGCGAGCCAGCGGGCCTTGCGACGGCGCCGAGGTAGCGACCTGGGTGGTGCCGTTGAAGCCGGTGGCGCGGCAGAACCAGTTATAGAAGGGAACGGCGGCATAGGATGCGCCGACCATGAACACCACGACGAAACCGCAGATCGAGGCCACCATCGCATCGCGCGTCAGGCCGCGGCGCGAAGCCTTGCGGCTTGCCTCCGTTTCCCCTCGCGCGATCGGTTGGTTTGCCATCTCCACCACCTACCTACATTTCCAGTTTACATGGGCCGAACTAGAACGGCCGGCCCCTTGACCATGGTGACGGCGAAAAACAGCACGACGAGCACGAGGAGCGCGAGCGCAATCGCGACCGACCGCTGCCGCCGGCTTCTTTTCTGCGCCTCGGTGAGGACGATTCCATCTGGCATCCGCTTGTCGTCCATTCCGGTCCCATGCGCCCCCTACCCGATCAAAGCCATGACGCCGCGCACGACAACCTCGAGCAGCAGCGTGGCGAACAGCGCGAACAGGTAAAGGATCGAGAAAGCAAACAGCCGTCGGGTCGCGCGCAGCGCCGCGGTACCCTCGCGGCGGCGGTAGACGTTGATCGCCAGCGCCATCATTCCGGCGCCAAGCACCAGCGAGGTGATGCCATAGATCGCGTCGAAATAGCCGAGCGGCCAGGGGGCGACGGCGATCGCGACCAGTACGACCGTATAGAGCAGGATCTGCAGCCGGGTCGCGTCGGGGCCGGCGACGACCGGCAGCATCGGCACGCCGGCGCGGGCGTAATCGTCGCTGCGAAACAGCGCCAGCGCCCAGAAATGCGGCGGGGTCCAGAAGAAGATGATCAGGAACAGCAGCACCGGCTCCATCGACAGCGAGCCGGTCGCCGCGGCCCACGCCACCACAGGCGGCAGTGCGCCGGCGGCGCCGCCGATCACGATGTTCTGCGCGGTCCAGCGCTTCAGGAGCATGGTGTAGATCACGACGTAGAAGAAGATCGTGAACGCCAGGAGGCCGCCCGCGAGCCAGTTGACGAGGATGCCGAGCGTCATCACCGAGAAGAACGCCAGGATCAGCCCGAACGCGGTGGCTTCCTCGCGCGTGATGCGGCCGCGCGGGATCGGCCGGTTCGCGGTGCGCGACATCAACGCGTCGATATCGCCCTCATAGGCCATGTTCAGCGCACCGGAGGCGCCGGCGCCGACCGCGATGCAGAGGATGGAAGTGAACGCCAGGATCGGGTGGATATGCCCGGGCGCGATCACGAGGCCGACCAGCGCGGTGAAGATCACCAGCGACATCACCCGCGGCTTCAGCAGCGCGAGGTAGTCGCCGACCTCAGCCTCGGAAATCCGGGGCAACTCGATGGCGTTGTGATCGACGACCGACAAGATTGATCTCGCTTGGTTCTAAGCCGCGGCGCGCCCGAAGGAGCGCGCCGCGAATTATGAGGTTTATTGCACCCGCGGCAGCACTTCGAACTGGTGGAAGGGCGGCGGCGACGACAGCGTCCATTCCAGCGTGGTGGCACCGGGGCCCCACGGATTATCCGCCGCCTGCTCCTTCTTGATGAAGGCATCGATCACGCCATAGATGAAGATCAGCACGCCGAAGCCCGAGACGTAGGAGCCGAGCGAGGACACCAGGTTCCAGCCGGCGAACGCATCCGGATAGTCGATGTAGCGGCGCGGCATGCCGGATAGCCCGAGGAAATGCTGCGGGAAGAACACCAGGTTGACGCCGATGAAGGTGACCCAGAAGTGCAGCTTGCCGATGGTTTCCGAGTACATGTAGCCGGACATCTTCGGGAACCAGTAGTACCAGCCGGCGAAGATCGCGAACACGGCGCCGAGCGACAGCACGTAGTGGAAGTGCGCGACGACGTAATAGGTTTCCTGCAGCACGCGGTCGACGCCGGCATTGGCCAGCACGACGCCGGTGACGCCACCGAGCGTGAACAGAAAGATGAAGCCGATCGCCCACAGCATCGGCGTCTTGAACTCGATCGAGCCGCCCCACATCGTGGCGATCCAGGAGAAGATCTTCACCCCGGTCGGCACCGCGATCACCATGGTGGCGGCGACGAAATAGGCCTGCGTCGCGCTGGACATGCCGACCGTGTACATGTGGTGCGCCCACACCACGAAGCCGATGCCGCCGATCGCGACCATGGCGTAGGCCATGCCGAGATAGCCGAACACGGGCTTCTTCGAGAAGGTCGAGACGATCTGGCTGACCATGCCGAAGCCGGGCAGGATCAGGATGTAGACTTCGGGATGGCCGAAGAACCAGAACAGATGCTGGAACAGCAGGGGGTCGCCGCCGCCGTCGGCGGAGAAGAAGGTGGTGCCGAAATTGCGGTCGGTCAGCAGCATGGTGATCGCACCGGCGAGCACCGGCAGCGACAACAGCAGCAGGAACACGGTGACCAGGATCGACCAGACGAACAGCGGCATCTTGTGCAGGGTCATGCCCGGCGCGCGCATGTTGAAGATCGTGGTGATGAAGTTGATGGCGCCGAGGATCGACGAGGCGCCGGCCAGATGCAGCGACAGGATCGCGAAATCGACCGCCGGTCCCGGATGGCCCGAGGTCGATAGCGGCGCGTACATGGTCCAGCCCGCGCCGACGCCGTTGGCGCCCGGCTCACCCTCGACGAAGGTGGACATCAAGAGCAGCGCGAACGAGGCCGGCAGCAGCCAGAACGAGATGTTGTTCATGCGCGGGAACGCCATGTCGGGCGCACCGATCATCAGCGGCACGAACCAGTTGCCGAAGCCGCCGATCATCGCCGGCATCACCATGAAGAAGATCATGATCAGGCCGTGCGAGGTCACGAACACGTTGTAGGTATGGGCTTCGTGGAACAGCTGGACGCCGGGATACATCAGCTCGATGCGGATCGCGATCGACATCGCCGCGCCAATGACGCCGGCGATGACCGCGAACACCAGGTACATCGTTCCGATGTCCTTGTGGTTCGTCGAATAGACGAAGCGCCGCCATCCGGTCGGATGCGCGTGCGCGTGGTCATCATGGGCGTGATCGTGGTGTGTCGCTGCGCCTGTTGCCATGTTCAAATCCTGCCTTGCAGTCCCTTTTCGGACCTTGCGGTCCCGTCGCCCTTGTCCCTTGCGCCTAAGCCTTAAGCTTGCCTGAGCTTTGCGGCTTACTGCGCCACCGCGCCAGCCGAGGCGTACGAATTCGCCGGGTTGGTCGCATATTTCTTCTTCGCGGTTTCCACCCAGGCCGCGAATTCCTGATCGCTCACGACCCGCACCGCGATCGGCATGAAGGCGTGATCCTTGCCGCACAGTTCGGAGCACTGGCCGTAGAACATCCCGGTCTTGGTGGCCTTGAACCAGGTCTCGTTCAGACGGCCGGGGATGGCGTCGATCTTGATGCCGAAGGCCGGCACCGCGAAGGCGTGGATGACGTCAGCACCGGTGGTCAGAACCTTGACCACCTTGTTGACCGGCACCACCATCTCATTGTCGACGCCGAGCAGCCGGGGCTTCTTGTCCGCCGCCATCAGCGAATCGAACTCGAACTTGCCGTGATCGGGATAGGCGTAGCTCCAGTACCACTGCTTGCCGGTCGCCTTGATGGTGAGATCGGCCTTTGGCACGTCGAGCTGCAGAAACAGCAGCCGGAACGACGGCACCGCGATCGCGACCAGAATCAGCACCGGGATCAGGGTCCAGGCCACTTCGATCAGGGTGTTGTGGGTGGTCTTGGAGGGGACCGGGTTGGCCTTGGCGTTGAATTTCACGACGACCATGACCAGCAGCACGAGCACGAACAGCGTGATGACGGTGATGGTGCCGACCAGCCAGTTATGGAACCAGATGATGTAGTCCATCACAGGCGTAGCGGATTCCTGCAGGGTCCATTCCCACGGCGCTGGCTGCCCCAATTCGGCTGACGCCGTACCGCCGGCGACAAGGGCCATGCCCGCCACCGCAAATCCCAGCAACCGCCGGCCAATCTGGCCCTTCGACATCTTCATGCCGCTCGCGCTCCCTTGATAAATCCCCAAAGCATCCCCGCCGGATGGCCGGAAATGCCGCACGATCCGCCCCTACAAACAGCCCGCCGGAGGTGGCTTGGATGCACACCTCAAAAGTACCGGGGCCAAATCGCTAGAACGCTTCGAAATCCAGCCTCTCAAACCATAATTCGCAGGCTCTCGCAATGCAGTAGTGGGGACCAAAGCCATGCGTCACCGGCTAATCTCTGCATGTCAGGTTTTCCCGGTGAAACAGGCAAAACTCGCCTTTTTGTCCAGCTGCGCCGCTTGACAGGCGGATTACTGGATGTACGCAAAGGCAGGGTGCGCCGCGGGGACCTGATTCGCCGCCGAAGCGCCCTTCCGGCTTGGCATCGGGCTTGATATCGGGCTTGGGAATTGCTTCGAGATTTAGCGAAAGACCGCCTTCAAGGCGCCGTCATTACGTATCAGTCCGAGTAATCATTCAGAGGATCGACCCGGATGAGGCGTTCGAAACATCAGGCAGGACGCAAGCCAGGGCCAGGCCGCTGGCTGGGCGGACTGCTCGCCACCGCGCTCCTGCTCGGCCTGACGGAGGCTGCCAGCGCCCAGGGCGCGGTGCGCTCGGTCCATGGCGACTGGCAGATCCGCTGCGACACCCCGCCGGGCGCCCAGGGCGAGCAATGCGCCCTGATCCAGAGCGTGGTAGCCGAAGACCGCTCCAACGCCGGCCTCACCGTGATCGTGCTCAAGACCGCCGACCAGAAGAGCAAGCTGATGCGGGTAGTCGCCCCCTTGGGCGTGCTGCTGCCCTCCGGGCTCGGCCTGAAACTGGACAATCAGGACGTCGGCCGCGCCGGTTTTGTCCGCTGCCTGCCCAATGGCTGCGTTGCCGAGGTCGTGATGGACGAAAAACTGCTCGGCCAGCTTCGCACCGCCAAGACCGCGACCTTCATTATCTTCGAGACCCCGGAAGAGGGCATCGGCTTTCCGCTGAGCCTGAACGGGATCGGCGAGGGGTATGACAAGCTGCCGTGAGGGGCCGGGCGCTCGCCTCAACGTCCGCTTCGCTTAGTCACGCGCGGCGCCGGCGTAGTAGTCGAACAACCGGCGCGCCTCGATCGAGAGCCAGTCCGCTTCACCCGTGATGTAGCCTTCGACTTGCCCGGTGACGCCGAGCAGGAAGCTGATCGGCATGCCGTACAGCGCGAATGGCGTGTCGACACCGTCGCTGGCGCCGGCACGCCCCACCAGTCCACCGGGATCGAAACCGATTCCGAGGTGGCGAAGCTTCAGCTGCCGGACGAACGGCGCGACCACGGATCGATCGCGATCGGTGGTGATGGCGACGACCATAAGGTCGGCGCGGCGGTTTTCCGCGAGTTGATCCAGTATCGGCAGTTCCGTGCGGCAGCCGGGGCACCAGGTTGCCCAGAAATTGACGAGCACCACCTTGCCGCGGAAGGACGTCAGATCGAGCACACCTCCGCCGAGACGCGGGATCGGTACCGGCGGGACCGGCCGTGCGCCGCGAAGAAGCGTGAACTGATGCCGGGCCGTTGCGAATGGCGGCGGCCCGCCGGCCGCGGCGCGGCCTGGCAGGGGCGGAATCGCAAGCGAGGCAGCCGCGCCCATTATCCCCGCGACAAAGCTGCGGCGGGTCGGGCCGCGAGGCGACGTCATGTCGGATACTCCGCTGTGCAGTTTTGCATCCAGGTTCTGAATCCAAATATCACGATCGGATGTAGGACCAGCCGGCTTCCTGCAATTCGATGATGCGCCCCGGCCCGCTCGGCACCAGATCGACGCCATCGATCAGGGTGACCGGACGCCCCTCCTGGCGCTCCATACCGAGCTTGGTGGCGTCGCAGACCACGAAGCGGATGTTCGAATTGACCGTCCTTAACACCCGCAGCATGTCCTTCACCGGCGAAGTGTCGGCGCGCAGCATGTGAACGCCGGCATTGTAGGCGACCACTTCGATCGTGAACGCTTCGTTCCGCTCCTGGTAGTATTTTGGAAGGTTGAGCGAGGTCGAGATCAGCGCCCGCATCGTGGTGGGATCATCGGTGTTGATCGGCAGCACCAGCCGATGCACGCCGACCGCAGCGGCCTTCGCCTGCGGCTTTGGGCTCGCCGCCTCCGATCCTGTCAGCAACAAGGTCACGGTCAGCGGCACCATGAAGGCCAGGATGAGCCCCGCGGCAATCGTCAATTCACGGCGAGAAAGGTGCATGGCAGCAGCTTCACAAATGCCTGTTCACAAATTCTTGGCAAGCGATGCGATCTGGTCGCGCTTCGCGTAGGCGACGATGGCGCTCAGTGCCAACAGCACCAGAGCAGGCACAGCCGAGCCGCCGATCACAAAGAGATGAGTGACGGTCGCGCCGATCATGATGCAGATCAGCAGCACGGCACCGAAGGCCGCCAGCGATGGCGCGAGGATCAGGATGGCCCCGAGCACTTCCAGCGCCCCGGTCAAATAGCGGAACCATTGACCAAGTCCGATGTGCTGAAATTCCTCAACCAGCATCGGCACGCCATAGAGCTTGGCGGCGCCTGCGCCTGCAAAGGCAAGGGCCAGTAATCCCCTGACGACCCAGAGACCGGCAGACTTCCAGCGCGGCGGCGCCGATGCGGCGGCAAGTGACATTGGTAGCTCCCGATATGTTCCAGCGGTTCAGACCGCGCGGCGCCGTGGCCGACGCGCCAAAGGCTTTCGACACACAAAATTCGGGAGTAAGATGAAAAGTACAAGTAGGATGCTTTTTGTGAGGTAGTATGAAAAAGATGACTATTGCAGAAAGCAACGATATTGCCGCCGCGGAACCGTGCCAGCGCGGCGTGGTGGAGCAATTTCATCGTGCGCTGGGGGTCCTGGCCGGAAAATGGAAGGGCGAAATTCTCTGGCAATTGGTCCAGCGCAAGCACCGGTTCGGCGAATTGCGCCAATCGATCCCCGGCGTCACCCAGCACATGCTTACGACGCAGCTGCGCGACCTTGAGGCCAACGGACTCGTGAAGCGCACCGTCTATCCCGAGGTGCCGCCGCGCGTCGAATATGAGATCACGCCATCGGCAAGAGCCCTCAAACCGGTGTTCGATGAACTGTTTCGCTGGTCGCAGGAGCATGGCTTTCCGACCGCGGCGCAGCCCAAGGGTTCTTCCGCCGACAAGAAAGCGTAGCCAAGGTAGATTCCCCCGTCATTGCGAGCCACCGGGTCGCAATGACGCGGAACGACACAGTGACCTCGCTCACAGCCGAGGCAACGGCAATCCTGCCAAGGTTTCCCCATCAACGCGGAGGAGACCGCCATGACTGACGACCGTACGTTCGAGACCCGTGCAGACGCTGCGAAAAGCGAGCTGACCGGGGAGCAACTCAACATCGTATCCGGCGGCAAGTGGTTTGAAATCGTGCGCGTCGAGCACAGTGTGAAGTCCCCGCGAGACGCGGCGTCAGGATTGGCAACCGGGCGCCGCCAGCACTAACCCTGATCTGATTGGGCGTCGTCAGGTTTTCGCCGTCAGGTTTTTCCCGTCAGATTTTTCTTGGCCCTGCCGCTAGAACAGCAACCCCATCAAAATCAGGTTTTCGTAGCTGCCATCGACCAGGATGGCCTCGCGCTGCACGCCTTCGATCTCGAAGCCGACCTTCTTATAGAGCGCGATCGCGTTCACGTTGTTTTCCCGGACCGTCAGTTCGACCCGCTGCAGCCCGAAGGCCTGTGCGGCGCCCAGCGCCTGCGCGATCAGGCGCTTGCCGATGCCCCGCCCCCGGAATTGCGGCAAAAGGCCCATGCCGAGAACGCCGTTATGGGCATAAATCGGCCTTGGCTTCGGGGTCACGTCGCACCAGCCGATGACTTCACCGCCCGACAGCGCGACAAATTGCGGATAACCCTGTTCGATGATGTCGAGAATGAACGCCCGCGTCGCTTCCAGCGGCGGGGCCTCCAGGAAGGACAGAAAGCGCCGCTCCCGCGCCACGATATCGAGGGTCCGGTGAAAGCTGTCGATATGGCCTTGCGTTATCGGAACAATTTCGATCGTAGCCATCGTGCCTGCAACGTGTTGATCCAGCCTCTCGCGAAACTACGAGGAAACAACTATCTTGGTTGCACCCCTCCGACAACGGACTGAATGTAATGACCAACTCCCCCGCTACAACCTCCCTGATCGACCGCGCCAACCTCGACCGCGATTCCGTCCGCCGGGAGATCGCGCGCGGGCTCGAAGGCGCCGATGACGGCGAATTGTTCCTGGAATATGGCCAGACCGAAGCGCTGATGTTCGACAATGGAAGGCTGAAGCAGGCGACCTATGACACTTCGCAGGGTTTTGGCCTGCGTGCGGTCAAGGACGACGCGGTCGGTTACGCGCATTCCTCCGACGTCTCGCTGCCGGCGCTGATCCGCGCCGCCAATGCGGTCGCAGCGGTCCGTGGCGGCTATTCCGGCAGCTTTTCCGCCGCCCCCGCTCACACCAATGTGAGACTCTATGGCGACGACAATCCGCTGGATGCGCCGGGTTTTGAGGCCAAGGTGAAGCTGCTCGCCGAAATCGACGCCTATGTGCGCGACAAGGACCCGCGCGTGCGGCAGGTGACGGCCAGCCTCAGCGCCACCTGGCAGGTGGTGGAAATCCTGCGGCCCGACGGTGAAAGCTACCGCGACATCCGCCCCCTGGTGCGGGTCAATGTTTCCGTGGTTGCCGGCCAGGGCGACCGGCAGGAAAGCGGCAGCAAGGGCTATGGCGGCCGCGAGGGCTATGCGCGCTTCATCGAGACCAAGGCCTGGCGCGATGCCGCCGACGGCGCGATCCGCGAAGCGCTGGTCAATCTGGAATCGGTTCCCGCCCCCGCCGGCGAAATGGACGTGGTGCTGGGGGCCGGCTGGCCCGGCGTCATGCTGCATGAAGCGGTCGGCCACGGGCTCGAGGGTGATTTCAACCGCAAGCAGACCTCGGCCTTCGCAGGCCTGATGGGCAAGCAGGTCGCCGCCAAGGGCGTCACCGTGGTCGACGACGGCACCATGGCCTCGCGGCGCGGCTCACTGTCGATCGACGACGAGGGCACGCCGACCAACCGCACCGTGCTGATCGAGGACGGCATTCTGGTCGGCTACATGCAGGACCGCCAGAACGCCCGCCTGATGAACATGAAGCCGACCGGCAACGGACGGCGCCAGAGCTACGCCCATGTGCCGATGCCGCGCATGACCAACACCTACATGCTGTCGGGTGGGCGCGACCCCGCTGAAATCCTGGCCTCGGTAAAGAACGGCATCTATGCCGCGAATTTCGGCGGCGGCCAGGTCGACATCACCTCGGGCAAATACGTGTTCCAGTGCACCGAGGCCTACAAGATCGAGAACGGCAAGATCGGCGCGCCCCTGAAGGGCGCGATGCTGATCGGCAACGGCCCGACCGACCTGCATCGCATCACCATGGTCGGCAACGACCTCTCGCTCGATACCGGGATCGGCACCTGCGGCAAGAACGGCCAGGGCGTGCCTGTTGGCGTCGGCCAGCCGACGCTGCGGATGGAGCGCATTACGGTCGGAGGAACCGGCTAGTGACCAGCGAAAACGAAACTGCGGGTGCCAAACCTTCGAGCTGGCGCGCGCAGCTAGCCCAGATCGCGGCCATCGTGATGGTTGTGTTCGTCGCCAAGGGCGCCTTGGCCGAACCGTTTTACGTACCGTCCGGTTCGATGGAGCCGACGCTCCTGATCGGCGACGCGCTGCTGGCGTCAAAATTCCCCTATGGCTACGGCGCGGCGTCGCTGCCGATCCAGATCACGCTGCCGGAAACCGGCCGCCTGTTCGGCGAGACGCCCAAGCGCGGCGACGTCGTCGTGTTCCGCTGGCCCGGCGACCGCTCGCAGGCCTGGGTCAAGCGCGTGGTCGGGCTGCCCGGCGACCGCATCCAGATGCGGCAGGGCCAGCTCTTCATCAACGACCATGCTGCGACCTTGAAGCCGGATGGCGTGGGTGAAGCCGAAGACGACCGCGGCGGCAGCGAAAAGGCCTATCGCTATGTCGAGACGCTGCCGAACGGGGTCACGCATGCGGTCTTCAAGATGCGCGACAACGGCCGGCTCGACAACACGCCAGAGGTAACGGTGCCGACGGGAAAACTGTTCGTGCTCGGCGACAACAGGGACAATTCCGCCGACAGCCGTGTCGCGGTGCGCGACGGCGGCGTCGGCCTGTTGCCGATCGACAATTTGATCGGCCGCGCCGACGCCGTGGTCGGCTCCTGGGATCTCGGCATCCGCAGCCAGCCGGTATGGACATGGCTCTCCGGCTTTCGCATGGCGCGGTTTTTCACGTCGGTGCATTGAGAAAGCGTGACCTTCGACGACGTCAGGGAGTTCGCGCTGCTGTGGGACGAGGTCGAGGACGGCACGTCCTACGGCACACCGGCGCTGAAGGTGCGCAAGAAGCTGCTGGCGCGGCTCCGCGAAGACCATGACAGTCTTGTCGTGTTCGGCGTTCCCCATGGCGAGCGCGAGATGCTGGTCGAAAGCCAGCCAAAGCTGTTTTACTTCACCGACCACTATCGCGATTATCCGATCGTGCTGATCCATCTCTCGAAGGCCAGGCGCGCCGTCGTCGAGCCGCTGCTGCGCCGGCACTGGCGCACACTGGCATCGAAGAAGGCGGTGAAGGAATACGACGAATCATAGATCATTCCCGTCATTGCGAGCGAAGCGAAGCAATGACGGGAAAGAGCATCCATGACCCAAGACGAATTCCTCGACCTTGCGCTGCGCAATCCCGCCAATCAAATCATCGCCGAAAAACTGTTCGAGCTCGCGCTGCCGGATGCCTGGATCGTGTCGGGATGCCTGGTGCAGACGGTGTGGAACATGCTGACCGGGCGTGATGTCGATTACGGCATCAACGATTACGACGTGTTCTATTTCGATCCCGATACATCCTGGACGGCCGAGGACGCCGTGATCCGCCGTCTGCACGGCGCGCTCGGCAAGCTCGACGCCAAAATCGAGGCGCGCAACCAGGCGCGCGTCCATCTCTGGTACGGCGAAAAGCATGGCCTACCCTACCCGCCGCTGCGCTGCTCGACCGAAGGCATCGATCGCTTTCTTACGAGAAATACGCAAATCGGCATCCGCCGCACGCCGGATGGCTACGACGTCTACGCGCCCGATGGTTTCGACGATGCCGCCGGCCTGATCGTGCGACCCAATCCGGGCCCGAATTTTTTGCCCGAGAGTTATGCGGTGAAGGCGGCGCGATGGAAGGCGACGTGGCCGGAGGTGACTGTGCTGGCGGCGGAGTGACTCTGGTCGTCGTCCCGGCGAACGCCGGGACCCATAACCACAGGGCATCATGAGTAGAGGAAGTCGTCGACCAGCACCCATAATCAGGACGGCCGCGGCGTATGGGTCCCGGATCGGCGCTCCCTGCGGTCGCTTGTCCGGGACGACGGAGGACGGAGCTACCGCACCACGCCAGAGGTAAACCCGGCCTTGCGCCGCGGCGGCTTGATGTCTTTTTTCAGGAAGCAATGGCCTTCCGTGCCGGCATAGCCCGGCCGCGCATAGGTCCAGGCCCGGCACTTGTTGTCGGCGGTGCAGGCGGCCTTGCAGGCGTCGTCGCCGTCCTTGCTCTTGACGTCGAAATTCTTGTAGTCGCCGCCGAACCGGTCGATCGAGGTTTCGATCGCGCTGTTCCTCGGCTCGACCACGCCGGCGCCGCGCACGCCGGAGACGCAGCAACTGTCCTGGACGCGCGCCGGGACGTTGCTCTTGAGCCAGCACACCGCGCCGCTGGTCAGGTCGGTCGGATAGTTGAAACTCCACGACCGGCAACGCTTGTCGCGTTCGCACACCAGCGCGCAGTCGGCCGGATCGCCCGAG
Source organism: Bradyrhizobium sp. AUGA SZCCT0176 (assembly GCF_018130145.1). Lineage (GTDB taxonomy): Bacteria > Pseudomonadota > Alphaproteobacteria > Rhizobiales > Xanthobacteraceae > Bradyrhizobium. Next base: position 29,541 of record NZ_JAFCMB010000019.1, read on the forward strand.
ATCACCGGCGAGTTCAGATAATCGCCGCCGGGGCGATCGAAATTGGCCTGCGCCGCGGCTGGGCGTGCGGGTGCTGCCGCCGCCAAAAAGGCGAGCGTCACCAAACACGCCCTGAGCAGGCGGCCTATCCCCATGTGATTGCTTTCGAATGCGCGCGTTCCGAAGGTTGCCATTGGAGCGGCATCAACCTGTACGGCGGATGAACGGCCCAGAAACGCGGCAACGAGCCGAGCGTGATGATCTCATCACGCTCTATGCTTTTGTTTGCGCATGATCTTTCTCGGAAAACCGGTACCCACCCCGCATCAAGTGCGGGGCATGCTTTACCGGATCATGCGCTAGAAAGCGTATTCCTTGTAGGCCGGTTCCACGGAGCCGCCCCAGGCGCCGTTGAATTTCTCCAGCATCTCTTCGGCCGGCGTGCGGCCGGATTCGAGGATCCGCTCCAGCGGCTCGAGGTGACGGCTTTCGTCACGGCCGAGGTGATCGATGCGGCTGCGCCGCCGCAAGCCGGCATGCGACAGCTTCACGCATTCCCGCGCGATTTCGAACAGATAGCGGTCGCGGATCCGGGCCTTGAAGCCGAAGCGCGGCACGTCGTCGCGCAGCGCCTGACGCTCTGCCGCCGTCCAGTGCTTCACGAGATCCCATGCCGCGTCCAGCGTCGTGTCGTCGTACAAGAGACCGACCCAGAACGCCGGCAGCGCCGGCAAACGGCCCCACGGCACGCCATCGGCGCCGCGCATTTCCAGATAACGTTTCAACCGTACTTCCGGGAAAATCGTCGAGAGGTGATTGGCCCAATCCGACAGCGTCGGCCGCTCGCCGGGCAAGGAACTGTTCCTGCCGTCGAAAAAGGCGCGGAACGACGAGCCTGACACGTCGATATAGCTGTCGCCGCGCTTGACGAAATACATGGGAACGTCGAGCGCATAGTCGACCCAGCGCTCGAAACCCATCCCGTCCTCGAACGCCCAAGGGATCATGCCGGAACGCGCATTATCGGTATCGCGCCAGATTTCCGAGCGGAATGACAGGAAGCCGTTGGGCTTGCCTTCGGTGAACGGCGAATTGGCGAACAACGCGGTCGCGATCGGCTGCAGCGCCACCGATACCCGCAGCTTCTTGACCATGTCGGCTTCGGAGGAGAAGTCGAGATTGGTCTGCACGGTGCAGGTCCGGTACATCATGTCGAGGCCGTATTGGCCGACCTTCGGCATGTAATTGGTCATGATCTTGTAGCGGCCCTTGGGCATCAGCGGTACCTGCGACCGCGACCATGACGGCGTCATGCCGAGGCCGAGAAAACCGATCCCCAAAGGGGTCGCGATCTCGCGCACCTGCGCCAGATGCGCCATCAATTCCGCCTGGGTCTGGTGCACGGTCTCGACCGGGGCGCCCGACAATTCGAACTGCCCGCCGGGCTCCAGCGAAATCGCGCCGCCGCCGGTGACGTCGTACAGCCCGATGATGTTGCCGTGCTCCATGATCGGCTCCCAGCCGAGCAGAAGCTGCATGCCCTCCAGCAGCGCGCCGATGCCGCGCGCGCCTTCGTATGGCACGGGGTGATAGCCCTCGAGCGTGAACGGGGTCTTCTCGTGCTCGGTGCCGATGCGGAATTCCGACGGCGGCTTCACGCCGGCCGCCAGCCACGCCACGAGTTCGTCGCGCGATTGCAACGGCGTCATATCGATTTGGTCACGCGCCATAAAAAATCCGGATCTTTGGCGATTCGACCGAACGCGCCGTGTGGCAGGGAGCATTGCGGACAGCGTTGTCCGCAAAAACGATAAGATGAAGGCGTATCATCGGGCGGGAACGCCGTCTCGCGCGGCGACCGCCCTGACTTCGCTGCACGAGCAGCCCAGCCGGTCGAGCAGACCGCAGAGCTTGATGGCGTCGGTGTCGGACAGTTTCGAGCCGACGTGTTTTTCGATCGCGGCGGAATAGGCGCTCCACATTTTCTTCTGCAGCTCGCGTCCCGTCTCCGTGATCTCGACGAACTGGCCGCGCTTGTCGATCTTGCATTCGCGCCGCGCCGCCAGCCCCTCGTCGACCAGACGGTCGATCAGGCGCGAGGTCGAGTATTGCGGGATCAGCATCTGCTTCTCCAGCTCCACCGGGCGCATCTCGCCGGACGGCGCGCGCGACAATTCCAGCAGCGCGTCATACCAGGCGAGCGGCGGGAAGCCCGCCTTCTTCAAATCCTGCTCGACGGCGTCCAGCACCCGGCTCTGCACCCGCATCAGGCGGATCCAGGCGTTGGTCGCCTCGGTCGATGGTTTGCGTTTCATGGTCTGGTCCGTATCCGTCACAGGTCCGTGTCTGTCACAGGTTAGTGTACCGCACTAAATGCAGCTGCATCAATCTTGACTATTACATGCAGATGCATTTAGTCGTTCCTCGGCCCCAAGCCAAGGTTTCCAAAGGCAAGAACTTCCAAAGGGAGAAAATCCAATGAAATTGTACTATTCGCCAGGCGCCTGCTCGCTGTCTCCCCATATCGCGCTCCTGGAGGCCGGTCTCCCCTACGATCTGGTCAAGGTCGATTTGCGCGCCAAGAAGCTGGAAAACGGCGACGACTATCTGACGGTCAATCCGAAGGGCCAAGTGCCGGCGCTGGCGCTGGATTCCGGCGAACTGGTCACCGAAGGCCCGGTCATCGTCCAGATCATCGCCGATAAAGCCGCGGACAAGAATCTTGCCCCCAGCCGCGACCATGCCGATCGCTACAAGCTGCAGGCCTGGCTCACCTATATCAACAGTGAGCTGCACAAGAACCTCGGTCCGCAGTTCGCCCCGGCACTGTCAGACGATGCCAAGGCATTTTTCAAGGACCGTGTGATGGGCAAGTTCAGGTATGTCGACGGCGAGCTCGCCGGAAAAGACTACCTGATGGGCAAGCAGTTTTCGGTCGCCGACGGTTACATGTTCACGATGCTGTCTTGGGCCGAACGGATGAAATGGGATCTCGCTGATCTCTCCAATCTGATGGCCTACAAGGCCCGCGTCGGCGCCCGCCCGAAGGTGCAGGAAGCGCTGACCAAGGAAGGCCTGCTGAAGGCGGCGTGAGTTTTTTCGGAGTGCGATAAGGCTTGAGGGCCGGATCGATGATCCGGCCCTTTTTGTTTTACCCCGCGTCGTCCCGGCGAAGGCCGGGACCCATACTCCGTGACGCTGATTGTTGTAGAAGGTCTCTAACGCCGGCGCTCTTACCGATGGGCCGCGGCGCATGGGTCCCGGCCTTCGCCGGGACGACAACTTTTTTTACGCTGCAACCACAACAAGACGATCAGTATCGCGCCGGACTGAACGCTGATGGGTCGGTGAATGTCGCCTCGCCGCTCATCATCTCGGCGAGCAGGCGGCCTGTGGTGGGGCCAAGAGTGTGGCCGTGATGACCATGCCCGAAATGCATCCACAGGCCTTTGTGCTTCGGTGCAGCCCCCACGACCGGCAGCATGTCGGGCATGCAGGGGCGGACCCCGCTCCAGGGTTCGGCCTCCACCGCGGTGCCGAGATCGACAAGCCGCCGCGCCGCCTGCTCCGCCCGTTCGAGCTGGCGCGACTGCGACGACCTTTCCGGTCCCATCAATTCGGCGCCCGACGTAATCCGCAATCCCTTCGCCATCGGCGCCATGGCGTATGCGAATTCGGGGTCGTGCAGCGGCAGATTGAGGCGGCCGCCGCCGGTGAAATGCCGATGGTAGCCACGCTTGCGCAGCATCGGAAAACGATAGTCAAACTTTTGCAACAGATCGGGAGACCACGGACCCAGCGATACCACGGCCGCCTCGGCGTCGATCGGGCCATCATCCGACTGAACCGTCCAGCCGGCAGGACTCGGCGCCAACGTGGTCGCATCCCCGTTGACGAAGGTGCCGCCTGCGCGTGTGAACAGATCGGCATAGGCGGATACGAGCCCGCCCGGGTCCGAGACCGTCCATGGGTCGCGCCAGTGAACAGCCCCCGCCCCGGTCTCGTTAAGCCCGGGTTCGGCCGCGGCAAGCTGTGCCGGGCTGATAATTTCCGATCGCACACCGAATTCGGCCGCCAGCATCTCGGCGACCAGCGCCACTTCATCCAGCGCAGCCTGGGTGCGGCGCAGGGAATGATAGCCGCTTCGCTGCACCAGATTGTCCGCGCCGGCTTCCCGGATCAGCACATCATGCTCGCTTGTCGCCCGTGCGATGATCCGCGCGTAGGCCTGCGATATGTGCTGGTGCCGATCCGGAGCGGAATGCCACCAGTACCGCAGCAAAGGACCAAGATGCCGCGGCAGCCATTTTACGCGGTAATGGACATCGTTGGCGCGCCCTGTTGCGATCGCCGCCAGCGTCGCAAGATCGCGCGGCATCGGATAGGGCCGCACCGCTTCGGCCTGGATGAAGCCGGCGTTGCCGTAGCTGGTCTCGCGGCCGGGCTGATTGCGATCAAGCAGCACGACCGACCAGCCGCGGCGCTGTAACTGCAGCGCGGTTGCGACCCCGACCATTCCGGCGCCGAGAACGATAACACTTGGCATTGCGACCATCACCCTTGCATGGGTCCGGGACCGGTCAGGACCAGGCTTCCGCTAATCTCTGGGACCAGCTACATCAAATCGCGGCTGGGCAGTAGGCGGAATTGCGGATGGTGGCTCTGCCTTATATTGATTTGTCAGGATTTTGATGGCCGAGCGTGTTCGCGAAACACTCGACCTCCCTGACTGCGAGGTTGTGCTCTTGATTGGTCTTCCAACAAGCAGCACCGGTTTGCGTCAATGGCGATGGCTCTCTGAGATGGAGAGCTGCTTTGCACAAGCAAAGCTGAAAACCCTATTCACAAAATAAAGGGCCGGATAAATGATCCGGCCCCTTTTGTTGGATGTCGTCCCGGCGAAGGCCGGGACCCATACCGCGTGATCTATCAATAAGACATTGCGGCTAACGGCATCTGCAACAATGAACGACGGTGGTTATGGGTCCCGGCTCAAGGCCGGGACGACGATGGATTTGTGTTACGCCGCCGCCAGCTTCTTCGGCGGGAAGCGGCCATAGAACGTCTCGCCCTTGGCCGCCATGTCCTCGAGCAGTTTCGGCGGCGTGAAGCGGGAGCCGTATTTGGCCTCGAGCTTGTGGCAGAGCTCGACGAACTTCCTGGTGCCCATGAAGTCGATGTAGGACAGCGTGCCGCCGGTGAACGGCGCAAAACCGAAGCCGAGGATCGAGCCGACGTCGGCCTCGCGCATGTCGGTGATGACGTGATCCTCCACCGTGCGCGCGGCTTCCACCGCCTGCACGACGAGAAAACGCTGCTTCAGTTCCTCGATGTCGAGCGTGTCGGGGTCGAGCTTCTTCGGCTGCAGATCGGCAAGTCCCGTCCACAGGCTCTTCTGGCCCTTGCCCTTCTCGGGATAGTCGTAAAAGCCCTTGCTGTTCTTGCGGCCGAGACGGCCCTGCTTCTCGACCAGTTCCACCATCAGCTTCTTCTGATCGGGGTTGATCGAGTTCGGCCCGAGATCGGCCTCGGTCGCCTTCATCACCTTGAGCCCGAGGTCGAGCGCCACTTCATCGGAGAGCGACAGCGGGCCGACCGGCATGCCGGCCATCTTGGCGCAGTTCTCGATCATCGCCGGCGGCACGCCTTCCAGGAACATCTCGTTGCCTTCGGCGATGTAACGGCCGACGCAGCGGTTGGCGTAGAAGCCTCTGCTGTCGTTGACGACAATGGGCGTCTTGCCGATCATCCGCGTGTAATCGAGCGCAGTGGCAAGCGCCGCATCGCCGGTGTTCTTGCCGACGATGATCTCGACCAGCATCATCTTCTCGACCGGCGAGAAGAAGTGGATGCCGATGAACTTGCCCTGGTCCTTGAATTCCTCGGCCAGCGAGTTGATCGGCAGCGTCGAGGTGTTGGAGGCGAAGATCGCGCCATCCTTCAGGAGCGGCTGCGCCTTGGCGTAGGTTTCGGCCTTTACTTTCCGGTCCTCGAACACGGCCTCGATGACGAGATCGCAGTCTTTCAGCACGCCATAGTCGGCGGTGGCGCTGATGCGCGACATCACGGCGTCGCGGTCGCTTTCCTTGGCGCGGCCCTTCTTGATGAGATCGTCGATCACGGTTTGGGCGTGGCCCTTGCCCTTGTCGGCGCTGGCCTGGTCGCGGTCGATCAAGACCACGTCGATGCCGGCCCGCGCGGAGACATAGCCGACGCTGGCGCCCATGAAGCCGGCGCCGATCACGGCGAGCTTTTTCACTTTGGTCGGCGGCACGTTTGGCGGACGGCGCGCGCCCTTGTTCAGTTCCTGCATCGACAGGAACAGGCTGCGAATCATCGCGGCGGCTTCGTTGGAGCGCAGGATCTGCGTGAAGTAGCGCGACTCGACGCGGAGCGCCGCATCGATCGGCAACTGCAGGCCTTCGTAGACGCAGCTCATGATGGCGCGCGCCGCCGGGTAATTGTCGTAGGTCTCGCGGCGGTAGATCGCATTGCCCGCCGGGAACATCTGCATGCCCATCTTGGAGAACACCGGTCCGCCGGGAAGCTTAAAGCCCTTCTCGTCCCAGGGCGCGATGGCCTTGCCGCCGCCCTTGATCCAGTCCTTGGCCGCCTTGATCATATCGGCCGCCGGGACGATCGCGTGAATGAGATTGAGCGCCTTGGCCCTGGCAAGGTTGATCGCCTCGCCCTTCAGCAGCAGCTGCATCGCATCCTGCGGCGAGACGATACGCGGCACGCGCTGGGTGCCGCCGGCGCCGGGGAACAGGCCGACCTTCACTTCGGGCAGACCGAGCCGGGTCTTCGGGTTGTCGGCGGCGACGCGGTAGTGACAGGCCAGCGTCAGTTCAAAACCGCCGCCGAGCGCGAGACCATTGATCGCGGCGACCCACGGCTTCCCTGAAATTTCGATGTTGCGATACACCTGCGAGAAGCGGCGGCTCTGGTCGAACAGCATCTGGTTGGCGGCCTCTTCGCCCTTGGCCTTGAGCAGATCGGCATATTGATGGGCCATGCCTTCGAGCATCGACAGATCAGCGCCGGCGCACAGCGCCTCCTTGCCCGAGGTGATGACGACGCCTTTGACGGCGGCGTCGGCGGTGGTCTGCTTGACGATCTCCTCGAGTTCGGTGGCCGAGGTCTCGTCGAGCACGTTCATCGAACGGCCGGGCGTGTCCCAGGTGACGAGCACGATGCCGTCGGCGTCGGTTTCCAGCTTGAAATTCTTGAAGGCCATGTGTTGCTCCCAAATCGATTTCTGATCGTAGGGTGGGCAAAGGCGCGCTTCGCGCCGTGCCCACCATTTTGATCGAGGTGTTGGTCTTGGTGGGCACGCTTCGCTTTGCCCACCCTACGGATTAAGCGTCAGACCCGCTCGATGATGGTCGCGGTGCCCATGCCGCCGCCGATGCACAGCGTCACCAGCGCGGTCGACTTGTTGGTGCGCTCGAGTTCATCGAGCACGGTGCCCAGGATCATCGCACCTGTCGCACCCAGGGGATGGCCGAGCGCGATTGCGCCGCCATTGACGTTGATCTTGGAGCTGTCGATGTCGAAGGCCTGCATGTAGCGCAGCACCACCGAGGCAAAGGCCTCGTTGAGTTCGAACAGGTCGATGTCCGACTTCTTCATGCCGGAGCGCTCGAACAGCTTTTCGGTGACGTCGACCGGGCCGGTCAGCATCATCGCGGGCTCGGAGCCGATATTGGCAAAGGCGCGAATGCGCGCGCGGGCCTTCAGGCCATGCTTGGCGCCGGCTTCCTTGCTGCCGAGCAGCACGGCGCCCGCGCCGTCGACGATGCCGGAGGAGTTGCCGGCGTGATGCACGTAATTGATGCGCTCGACTTCGGGGTGCGACTGGATCGCGACCGCGTCGAAACCACCCATCTGGCCCATCGCCACGAATGACGGCTGCAACTGACCGAGCGACTGCATCGTCGTTGAGGGGCGCATATGCTCATCCTTGGCGAGGATGGTGAGGCCGTTGATGTCCTTCACCGGCACCACGGAGTTCTTGAAGCGGCCCTCTTCCCAGGCTTTGGCGGCGCGCTGCTGGCTCTGCACCGCGTAGGCGTCGACGTCATCGCGCGAAAAGCCGTATTTGGTGGCGATCAGATCGGCGGAGACGCCCTGCGGCATGAAATAGGCCGGCACCGCCATCGAGGGATCCATCGGCCAGGCGCCGCCGGAGGCGCCGATACCGACGCGGCTCATGGATTCGGCGCCGCCGCCGATCACGAGCTCATGCTGGCCGGCCATGACCTGGGCGGCGGCAAAATTCACGGCATCGAGGCCGGAAGCACAGAAGCGGCTGATCTGGACGCCGGGGACGGCCTGGCCGAGGCCGGCCTTGAGCGCCGCAAAGCGCGCGATGTCGGAGCCGGCCTCGCCGACTGGATCGACCACGCCGAGCACGACGTCGTCGACGACGTCGACGGCGAGATTGTTGCGCTCCTTCAACGCCCTTAGCGGCACCGTGGCCAGCGCCAGCGCGGTCACTTCATGCAGCGAGCCGTCGGCCTTGCCGCGGCCGCGCGGGGTGCGAACGTGATCGTAGATATATGCCTCAGGCATGGTTTTCTCCCGTTTCGGTGCAGGCTCTGATCGAGCCAGACGAATTGCAGAACAGTCAGATCGTTAGGTCCGTCATTGCGAGGAGCGAAGCGACGAAGCAATCCATGCTTCCGTTGTGGGTCTATGGATTGCTTCGCTGCGCTCGCAATGACGATAGAATTTTGCAGGACGCTTCAGAACGCTTCCGCCGCCAATTCCATGGTGGTCGCGCAGCCGGTCTGGATGCGCGCAAGGTGCACCGTCGTTTCCGGCAGCATCCGCTCCATGAAGAAGCGGCCGGTCACGAGCTTGGTGGTCAGATAGGGCGTGGCCCCGCCGGACGCAATCTTGTCCTGCGCCACCTTGGCCATCCGCGCCCACATATAGGCAAAGGTGACGAGGCCGAACAATTGCATGTAGTCGGTAGCGGCGGCGCCGGCATTGTCGGGCTTGGTCAGCGCGTTCTGCATCAGCCAGCCGGTGGCCTGTTGCAGATGGCCGAGCGCGGTCGAGAGCGGCGTCACGAACGGCTTCATCGCCTCGTCGGCGCCGTGCTCCTTGGCGAAGGCTCCGACCTCGCCGAAGAACGCCATCACGGCGCGGCCGCCGTCGCGCGGCAATTTGCGCCCGACGAGATCGAGGGCCTGGATGCCGTTGGCGCCTTCATAGAGCATGGCGATGCGCGCATCGCGCACGAACTGCTCCATGCCGTGTTCGGCGATGTAGCCGTGGCCGCCATACATCTGCTGCGCCAGCACCGAATTCGAGAAGCCGACATCGGTCATCACGCCCTTCATGACCGGCGTCATCAGGCCCATGTGGTCATCGGCCTCCTGGCGATCCTTCGGGTCGCTTGAGCGGTGGGCGACGTCGCTCTTCAGCGCGGTCCACACCACCATGGCGCGGGCCGCCTCGTTGAAGGCGCGGATCGTCAGCAGCACGCGGCGCACGTCGGGATGTACGATGATCGGATCGGCCGGCTTGTCCGGATCTTTGGCGCCCGTCAGCGACCGGCCCTGCAGGCGCTCGCGCGCATAATTGACCGCGTTCTGATAGGCGACCTCTGACTGTGCGAGGCCCTGCACGGCGACGCCGAGGCGGGCCTCGTTCATCATCACGAACATGCCCTGCATGCCCTTGTTCTCTTCGCCGATCAGCCAGCCGGTGGCGCTGTCGTAATTCATTACGCAGGTGGAATTGCCGTGAATGCCCATCTTGTGCTCGATCGAGCCGCAGGACACGCCGTTGCGTGCGCCGAGCGAGCCGTCGGCATTGACCAGCACCTTCGGCACCACGAACAGCGAGACGCCCTTGATGCCCGCGGGCGCGCCTTCGATGCGCGCCAGCACCAGATGGATGATGTTGTCGGCGAGATCATGCTCGCCGGCCGAGATGAATATCTTGGTGCCCGTGATCTTGTAGCTGCCGTCGGCCTGCTTGACGGCCTTGGTGCGGAGCAGACCGAGATCCGTGCCGCATTGCGGCTCGGTCAGGTTCATAGTGCCGGTCCACTCGCCGGCCACCATCTTCGGCACGAACATCTTCTTCTGCTCGGGCTTGCCGTGCACCATCAATGCCGCGGTCGCGCCCATGGTGAGGCCGCCATACATCGAAAACGCCATGTTGGCCGAGCTCTGGAATTCGGTCACGACCTGGCTCAGCGTGACCGGCAGCCCCTGCCCGCCATATTCTGAAGGCGCCGACAGCCCGAGCCAGCCGCCCTCGGCGACCTGCTTGAAGGCTTCCTTGAAACCTTTCGGCGTGGTGACGCGGCCGTCATCGTGGCGGACGCAGCCTTCGAGATCGCCCACCCGGTTCAGCGGCTGCAGCACTTCTTCGGAAAGCTTGGCCGCTTCACCGAGGATCGCTTCGCGGACATCGGCTGACGCGTCGGTGAAGCCAGGGAGATTGTCGTAGCGGTCGATCTGGAACACGTCGTTGAGCAGGAAGGTGACGTCTTCAACAGGGGCTTTGTAAGTCGGCATGGTGTTCTCCCGGCAGGGCAGAATGAAATGGCTGATTACGTTTCAGGTGAAAGTCGGCAGGCCAGCAGGCGCTTTATTTAAAGGTGGACCTTATCCGGTTCCGGACGACACGGCCTCACCCTTTTGCGAGTTGCGCGCCCATCAATTGATGCAGCAGGTTCATCGCCTTGAGCGGCCGCACCATCACCTTGAAATGCGTGATCTTGCCATCCGCGAAGGTGATGATGTCGACGCCGTTGATCACGATGCCGTCGATTTCTTTTTCGAATTCGAGCACGGCGCCATTGTCGCTGCGCCATTCGCCGACATATCTGAATCCCGGGCCGCCCAGGACTTTCTCGGCGCTCGATAGATATTTGAAGGTGATGTCACGCCCGCGCTGCGGGGTATGGACCACGGGACTCTCGAACACCGCGTCGGGATGCAGGAGATCCCACAGCGCCGTCTGGTCGTGCGACTTCATGTAGCCGTACCATTTGTCGAGTGCAGTCACGGTCATGATGCGTCTCCGATCGGCTCAAAACAGGTTCAGCCCAATCTTTATGCACGTTGACGCATATGCAACTTTATGCATAAAGTCAACGCGGCAATTTGATCGTGAGACGGGCCCCTTCTACTTTGCATGGGGTTGTTTTCGCGATTTTTGGAAGGATCGGCGTAGTGGCGCTCGGTGACGCAATCCTTGCTTGTCTGACGGAGCGTCCGATGTCGGGCTATGAGCTCGCCAAGACGTTCGATTCCTCGATCGGGTTCTTCTGGAAGGCCGACCACCAGCAGATCTATCGCGAACTCTCAAAACTCAGGGACCGCGGCCATATCCAGGGCCACGAGGTGGTCCAGTCCGGCAAGCCCAACAAGCTGGTCTATACGCTGACACAAGAGGGCCGGGCCGCGCTGCGGCACTGGGGCGCCCGGCCGAGCAGCCCGCCAATGATGAAGGACGATCTCCTGGTGCGGCTGTGCGCGCTCGACAGCTTCGACATCGAGCCCTTGCGCGCCGACCTGATGGCGCGGCTGGAACATCACCGCGACCGCTACGCGCGCTACGAGCGCATTCTGAACAAGCTGTTCCCGGACGGCAAAGCCACCTCCGTCGCCGATACCGGCAAGCTGCTGGGACTGCGCATCGGCCTGCGCCACGAACAAGCCGTGGCGGAATGGTGCGAAGAGGCGATCGAGACCCTGGCCGCCGTCGCGAAACCTGCTCCCATCCTGCTGCTCGAAGACACCAGCCGCGAAAGCAACGGCTGAGCAGCAGCGGAACCCGGCTGGTTCGGGTTCCAAGTTAACTTTCGGGCCGTCCGGCCCCATTCCTTAACCCGTTATTTACCGTAACGCGAAAAAGTCAGGTTCTGAGGCAGACGACCTGCGCAAAATTCGATTGTCTCCTGGTTGGGACGCGCGGGGAGGCTGAAGGCGCAGGAAGCGCCGGAGTCAGAACCGGACGAGAGCATGAATTCGCGCGTATCGTGGAGTGTAGAGGGCATCGATCCATCGGTCCGCGAAAGGGCCGAGGCTGCCGCGCGGCGCGCTGGCATGTCGCTGAGCGACTGGCTCAATTCCACCATCGGTGATTCCGCCCCTCCGAATTTCCGTGCGTCCTATGACGAGCAGCCGGCGACGCCGAGCGCGGAGAGCCGCGAGGTTGCGGACATTCACCAGCGGCTCGATTCGATCACCCGGCAGATCGATCAGATTTCCCGCCCCGCCCCGCGGAGCGACGCGCCCCGAACCGAAGCGCCCCGCGCTGAGCCGACCGTCGCGCGGCAGCTGAACGACGCCATTTCGCGGCTCGATGCGCGGCTGTCGCAGATTTCAAACCACGCTCCCCGCCAGCCAACGATGCAGGACAGGCAGCGCCAGACCGACCTGGTCGAGCGCGCCGCAGCCCAGGTTTATCGTCCCTCGCCGCCGCTGAGCCCGACGTCGTTTGATTCGGCGATCGCCGAAATCGCCGCGCGCCAGAACGAACTGGACGGGGTGCCGTCCCGGCAGATGCCGCCGCGCAGCGCGCCGCCGATGGCGGCAGGTATGCCGCCGATGGCGCCGAGCGCCCCTGCCATGGCTTATGCGCCACCGATGCAGCCGCCTGCACCGGCGCCGGCACCTGCTCCCATGCCCGCCGGTCCGGATTTTTCGTCGCTGGAACGGCATCTGCTCAAGATCACGAGCCAGATCGAGGCGATGCAGCGCCCCGACAATGTCGAGCAGTCGATTGCGGCCTTCCGCACCGAGCTTGCCGACATCCGCCGCGCCATTACCGAAGCGATGCCACGCCAGGCGATCGATTCGATCGAGAACGAAATCCGCTCGCTGTCGCGCCGGATCGACGAAACCCGCCAGAACGGCATGGACGCCAACGTGCTGGCCAACCTCGAGCGCGCGCTCGGCGAAATCTACGACGCGCTGCGCTCGCTGAAGCCGGCGGAGCAACTCGCGGGCTATGACGATGCGATCCGCAACCTCGGCACCAAGCTCGACCTGATCCTGCGTACGAACGACGATCCGTCGACGGTGCGTCAGCTCGAAGACGCGATCTCGGCGATGCGCGCGATCGCCTCCAACGTTGCGTCCAACGATGCGCTGGCAAGGGTTTCCGACGATCTGCATGCGCTGTCGGCCAAGGTCGATCAATTGTCCCGCGCCGGCGACAACAGCGAGTCGCTGGCCAGCCTCGAACAGCGCATTGCCGCGCTGACCTCGTCGATCGAAACGCGCGAGCGGCCGGTCGCAAGCGACAATTCCGAATATATCGAAGGCGCGCTGCGCTCGCTGTCCGAACGCCTGGATCGGATCCCGGCCGGCAACGACAATGCTTCGGCATTCACCCATCTCGAACAGCGCGTGACCTATCTGCTGGAACGCCTGGAGACCTCCGGCAGCCAGGGCGGTTCTGGCGGCGGCAATCTCGGGCGCGTCGAGGAAGGGCTGCAGGACATCCTGCGCCATCTCGAACACCAGCACGCGAATTTGGCCAGGCTCGCCGACAACACCAGCAGCTATGCGGCACCGCAGTCGATGGATTCCGGCATCGTCGAAGCCGTCAAGCGTGAGCTGTCGGACATCCGTTTCAACCAGTCGGAAACCGACCGCCGCACCCAGGATTCGCTGGAGACGGTTCACAGCACGCTCGGCCATGTGGTCGATCGGCTGGCGATGATCGAAGGCGATTTGCGCGCGGTTCGCGCCGCACCGCCCGTGGCAGCGCCGGCCCCTGCTGCATACGAAGCCCGCGAAGAAGCGCCGCGCGCGATGATGCCGCCGCCGAGCTTTGCACCGCCGGCCTATGTCCCTCAGGCTCAGCCGCAGGCCTTTGCGCCGCAGCCGAAACCGGAATTGCCGAATCCCGCAGCCTCCCAGGAGCATTTTACCGCCGCGCCGCGCGACTTCCATGCCGCGGAGCCGGTAGCGCCGCCGGCCATTCCGCCGATGACGCCGCGCGCCATCAGCGAAATCCTTGAGCCGCACGCAGCCCCGCCGCGCACCGCGATCGCGCCGGAATTGCCGCCGGATCATCCGCTGGAGCCGGGCACACGGCCGACCGCACGGGCGTCGTCGCCATCGGAGCGGATCGCCGCATCCGAAAGCGTGATCAACGAAATTTCCGCGGCCGCCAAGGAGCCGGTCAGTTCGTCGAGCTTCATCGCCGCCGCCCGCCGTGCCGCGCAGGCTGCTGCCGCCGCGCCCGCCAACGAGAAGGCGGCCAAGGCCGCTGCGAAGGCCGCCTCGAAGGCTACTTCGAAGACCTCCGCCAAGGTTACGGCCATCGACAACGGCAAGACCGACGGCAAGGAGCCGTCGAACATCACTTCCAAGATCCGCTCGCTGCTGGTCGGCGCGAGCGTATTCGCGATCGTGCTTAGCACCTTCCAGCTGGCGATGACGCTGCTCGACACCGGCAGCGCGCCGCAAATACCGCAGATGGAATCCACCGATCCGGCGCCGGCCTCAAAGGCCCCGGCCGAGAACAGCGCCAAGCCCGCCATGCCGGCACCGGCTGGGCCCTCCATGATGTCGCCCGCCCCGATCGGACGGCAATCGAACAACAGCTCCGCACCGAACACGCTGGATGGCGCGCAAGTCGCTATTCCCCAATCCACGATTCCTCAGGCCATAATTCCTCAAGCCGCTATTCCGCAGACCGCGATCCCGCCGCAGGCGGCGATGTCCATCCCGCCGCAGGCGGTGATGTCGCCGATCAATGCCGGCGATATCACCGGCGCGCTCCCGGCCCTGCCGGCCAACGGCAAGCCTGGAATGGTGCAGGTGCCGCCGGGCGAGCAACTGCCCGATGGCATCGGCGGGCCGATGCTGCGCGCCGCTGCGCTGAAGGGCGATCCGACCGCAGCCTATGAAGTCGGCGTGCGCTTTGCCGAGGGCAAGGGCGTGGCAGCCAATCTCGACGAAGCCGCGAAATGGTATGACCGCGCGGCGCAAGCCGGCGTGGTGCCCGCGATCTTCCGGCTCGGCACCTTCTACGAGAAGGGCATGAGCGTCAAAAAGGACGCCGATGTCGCGCGGCGTTACTATCTGCAGGCGGCCGAACGCGGCAACGCCAAGGCGATGCACAATCTGGCCGTTCTCGACGCCGATGGCGGCGGCAAGGGCGCCAACTACAAGGTCGCGTCGCAATGGTTCCGCAAGGCCGCCGATCGCGGCGTCGCCGACAGCCAGTTCAACCTCGGCATCCTCTATGCCCGCGGCATCGGGGTCGAGCAGAACCTCGCCGAATCCTTCAAATGGTTCAGCCTCGCCGCCGCGCAGGGCGATGCCGATTCCGGCCGCAAGCGTGACGATATCGCCAAGCGCCTCGACGCCCAGTCGCTGGCCGCGGCCAAGCTCGCGATCCAGACCTTTACGCCGGAGCCGCAGCCCGACGCCGCCGTGAATGTCGCAACCCCGGCCGGCGGCTGGGACCCGGCGCCTGCGCCCGCAGCTGCGACCAAACCCGCCGCCAAGCAGGCTTCGACCAAGCGCGCCGCAGCCTCGGCGGCGGCGCCGCTGGCATCGACCCGATAATCCCTCCATATAAAGCCGTATGATCTGACGGGGCCGGCGTGGCCTCGCGCGGCTTTGCAGTGAGGATCGATTGTCTGCCGAAGATGGTCAGGACGGGGAAGGCCGTTTCCGAAGGTCGCCGACCGGGCCTTCGGTCGCGCCGCCGCGCAAGCCGGCCGAGCACTCCGCGCCTTCGCCGTGGCGATCTGCTCCGCTGCCGCCTCCTCCTCCGCAGCAACCGCAAACGGTGCGGAGCCAATGGCCGCTCGGCTCCATTCTCATCTTCGTTCTTTTGCTTGCCGGCATCGCCATCCAGGCCTATCGCGACCTCTCGCGGCCCGATGCCTGGGATTACTGGAAGGACCAGTATGTCTCGCCGAGCCTGACCTCCTCGGTGGTCGCCAAACTCAATCTTGATGGCGCCGCGCGTGATCGGCGTGCCCTGTTCATCAAGGGAGAGATCGGACCCGGGGCCGCAAGATGGTTCCGCGAGAAACTGGACGAGGCCCAGCTTGCCGCCGGCGACGTGATCCTGATGTCTTCGCCCGGCGGCGATTTGAATCAGGCCGCGATCATTGGCGAGATCATTCGCTCGCGCGGACTGATCACGGCGGTCGGCACCGCCGATGCCGCGGGCCGCGTCAAACCCTCCTATTGCGCCAGCGCCTGCGTGCTCGTCTATGCCGGCGGCAAGAGCCGCATCGGCGTGTTGGGTTCAGGCTTGGGCGTGCACCGGTTTACCACGACAAAGCAAGTGGATGATCCGCTCGCCGAAGCCCAGAAGATATCAGGCGCGGTGCTGGGCTATATGACCAAAATGGGGGTTTCGTCGTCGGTCGTGCAGGCGATGTCCGAGACCAAGGACATCCGCTGGCTTGCGCCCAAGGAGGCGCTCGCCATGAACCTCGTCACCGATCCCCTCGGAAAGCCCTGAATCCGCCGGGCCCGGTCGGCCACGCAAATGTGATGCAGTGCATTCATCCGAATGTTTCACGCCGCCGTCGGAAGTGTGTGCAGGTGCGGCAAATAATTGCCTTCCGGGGCATTCTTTAGTCCCCCCTGCCACTGATCTGGGTTATGCAAAGATGCGGCAACCGGTCCGCGTGCGCTGACCCTGCGCGCCAATCGGATTCCACTGCCGGCAAATGCTCGAAACCATGCCCTGGGCGGCCGTTAGGCCAGGTCAACGGCAGACAACGAGAAGCAGACGCGCGTGCAGCTCTACCTTCCGATCGCAGACATTCCCGTCAATGTTTTCCTCATCCTGGCGATGGGCGCGGCGGTTGGTTTCGTCTCCGGCATGTTCGGCATCGGCGGCGGCTTCCTGATGACGCCGCTGTTGATCTTCGTCGGCATCGCGCCCGCGGTCGCCGTCGCCTCGGTCGCGAGCCACATCGCGGCTTCCTCCTTCTCGGGCGCGATATCCTATTGGAGGCGACGATCCATCGATCCCATTCTGGCGTTGGTCTTGTTGACCGGCGGTACCGTCGGGACGGCGCTCGGGGTCTGGACGTTTACGCTGCTGCGCTCGCTCGGCCAGCTCGATCTGTTGATCGCGACGTCCTACGTCATCCTGCTGACGACGGTCGGCGGGCTGATGTTTTGGGAAGGCCTGCGCGCGCTGCTGCGGACCCGCCGCGGCGGCGCGGCGACGATACGCCGCCCCGGCAGCCATGGCTGGATTCACGGCCTGCCGCTGAAGATGCGCTTCAAGCGCTCGAAGATCTACCTGTCCGTGATCCCCGTCGTCGTGATCGGCCTGATCATCGGCTTCATCGGCGCCGTCATGGGAATCGGCGGCGGCTTCATCCTGGTGCCGCTGATGATCTACGTGCTGCGGGTGCCGACTTCGACCGTGGTCGGCACCTCGATGGTGCTGACGCTGGTGACGATGATATTCGCCACCCTGCTGCATGCGGTGACCAATCATCTGGTCGACGCCGTGCTGGCGCTGATCCTGATGATCGGCGGCGTGACCGGCGCCCAGTTCGGCGCGCGCGCCGGCCAGAAGATCCGCGGTGAACATCTGCGGCTGCTGCTCGGGCTTCTGGTGCTCGCCGTCGGTATCCGCTTTGCCGTCGAACTGGTGATCCGGCCGGCCGATCTGTTCACGATCCGCGAAACGGGAGGCGGGGTATGAGCGCGCGCGCCTCGCTCATCGTGGCAAGTCTCGTGCTGGGTGCTGCGCTCGCCATTTCGCCGGCATGCGCCGAGCGGCTGATCGTGTCGGTGTCGAACCACCGCGTCACGGTGACGCCGAATTATTCCGGCGAGGAGCTGGTGCTGTTCGGCTCGGTCGAAAAGGACGCCCAGACGCCGGCCGGCCGCAACAATTACGATCTGGTCGTGACCGTCAGCGGACCGCGCGCCGACATGGTGACACGGCGCAAGGAGCGCAAGTTCGGCATCTGGATCAACACCGACTCCCGGCAATTCCTCAAAGTGCCGACCTATCTCGCGCTGTTTTCCAACCGGCCGTTCGACGCCATCGCCTCACCCGAAGTGCAGCGGCGGCAACAACTCGGGCTCAACAATGTCCTGCTGACCCAGCGCGTCGGTCCTGATTTTGCCGACGTCGTGCCCAACGATCCGTTCCGCAGCGCGTTCGTGCGGCTGCGTACCCAGCACGGGCTTTATCGCGAGGAACAATCGGCGGTGACGTTCCTGACGCCGACGCTGTTCCGCACCGGCATTCCGCTGCCGGGCGAGGTGCCGATCGGCACCTACGACGTCGAAATCAAGCTGTTCGCCGACGGCACGCTGGTCACGCGCACCGAAACCGCGTTCGAGATCGTCAAAGTCGGTTTCGAACAGTTCATCGCCAACGCCGCCCACAACAATGGTTTCGCCTACGGGCTGGTGACGGCCTTCATGGCGCTGATGACGGGCTGGATGGCGTCGATCGTGTTCCGGAAGGATTGAATCCCGACGTAGCCCGGATGAGCGAAGCGACATCCGGGGCAGTGTCGCGATGGCTCCCGGATATCGCTGCGCTCATCCGGGCTACGGTCCATTTCACAACAGGCTGATTAGCATCGCCGCGTTCACGCAGCACCAGCGGCTCTGCTGGGCCGCGTCACCAGATAAATCCCGAGCGCCACCGGAATGATCCCGAGCAGGTCGCGGAATTCGACGTGCTCGCCCAGCACGAGGAAGGCGAACAGCATGCCGAGCGGCGGCATCAGGAAGTGATAGGCGCTCGCAGCGGTGGCGCCGCAGACCTTCAGCAGGTGAAACCACAGCAAATAGGCCAGGATCGATCCGCCCAGCACCAGGAAGGCGAATGCGCCGAGCAGTCGCGCGCTCGGCACGATGTCGCCGACGCTGGAAAACGTGAAGGCGAACGGCAGCAGCGCCAGGCCGCCGGCGAGATTCTGCACGCCGTTGCCGACCCACAGGCTGCCCTTCGGCGCCAGCACCTTGAACAGGATGGTGCCGACCACGATCGAGGCGAGCGACGCCAGCGTGTAGACGATGCCGTCCATGCTGTCTGACCCAACCGACATGCGATGCCAGACGATAAAGCCGACGCCGGCGATGCCGAGTAAAAGTCCCATTACCTTGCGCCAGGTCAGCACCTCGCCGAGAAACACCGCCGCCGCGACAGCGGTGAACACCGGATTGGCGCTGACGATCAGCCCGCCGAGGCCGGCGGATACGGTCTTGAGGCCGGTGTAACCGAGCCCGAGATAGAGCGCGTTGTTGGCGACGCCGAGCACGGCAAACACGGCGGCGTCGCGCCAGCTGAGTTGCCAGCCTTCGTTGCGCAGTGCGGATATGCCGAGGATAAGCACGCCCGCGAGCGAAAACCGCGCCGTGAGCAGGATCAGCGGCGGACAATCGGTGACACCGATCTTGCCGGCGACGAAGGCAAAGCTCCAGAGCAGGCAGAACAGCGTGATCGTGAGCGGCAGCCAATTGAAACCGGTGCGGGGAACGGCAATCGAGGGCGCGAGCGACATGGAAAGTCTCCTTCGCCAATGATGTAGGCCCGCGCCTTGATATTTAGAAATTAAATGATAAACTGACACTCAGTGAATTTATGAATAGTCACTTCTGTGGAGTGAGACGAGCCATGGCCATGCTCGATCTGGAACTGCTGCGCAGCTTCGTCTCGGTGGTGGATTCCGGCGGCTTCACCCGCGCCGGCGAGCGCGTCCACCGCACCCAGTCGACCGTCAGCCAGCAGATCAAGCGTCTGGAGGAGGACGTCGGCCAGCCGTTGCTGAACCGGAGCGGCAAGGACGTCACGCCGACCGAGGCCGGCGAACGGTTGCTGTCCTATGCGCGGCGGCTGCTGTCGCTGGCGGAAGAGGCCCGCGATGTGCTGACGCGCCCCGGCAGTGAAGGCGCGATCCGGCTCGGCGTGCCCGAAGATTTTGCCGCCTACCGGCTGGCGAAATTGCTGGCGGCGTTTTCGCGCTCGCATCCGCAGCTGCGGATGGATGTCCGCTCCGACCAGAGCACTTACCTGAAGCGCGACCTCGAACGCGGCGAACTCGATCTGGCGCTGTTCAAGCGCGCCGCCGGCGAGAAAATCGGCATCGCGGTGTGGCCCGAACGGGTGCACTGGGTCACCAGCAAGAGCCGGCCCCGCGACACCAGCACTGGCTCGGTGCCGCTGATCGGCTTTCCCACCGGATGCCTCTATCGCTCGCGCGCGATCCACGCGCTGGAAAGCGCCGGCCGCGCCTGGCACATGGCCTACACGTCCTCCAGCCTCTCCGGCATCCAGGCCGCGGTTGCCGCCGGCATGGGCCTGAGCATTCTGTCCGAGATGGCGATCCAGGCCGACCATCGCGTGCTGACCGCGAAAGACGGTTTTGCGCCGATCGACCGCACCGAAGTCGCGCTGGTCGCCGCACCGGATGCCAGCCCCGCCACGTTGCGGCTCGCCGATCGGCTGGCGGAGTTTTGCAATACGGTGCAGGCGAAGGCGGCGTAGCTTGCGGCGAACTCGGCACGCCCCCTCTCCCGCTTGCGAGGGCTGGGGTGCGCACCAAGTAACGCATGCCGAATGGTGCGTCGGGGGATCAGTTTACTTTCATGTTGCCGGCGCCATCGACATCGCTGGCAGGATTGTATCCGGAGTCGTGCAGGTTCTTGAGGTACACCCGCTGCGACGGGGCACCGGCCGGCGCAAAACCCCCGGCCATGGAAGCGTTGGCGTCGTGGGGGTGGCGGCGCTGCGTTCCAGCCACCCTGGCTCCGGCCCGTGCATTGTACGCACCGTTTTCAAAATTCGCGGCGCTCGCACCTGCTGGGCCGCCCGGCTCCGCCATCATCTTGCTGGCGGGGGTCGGCGCGCCTTTGTTCAGGACATCGCGATCCGGATACATTGCGCAGTCCGTGCACTGCGCAAACGCTGCGGACGACAGAGCGACCGACATCAAGGATGCGGCAACGAGTGTTTTGTAGTTCATGGTATTTGCTCCATGGTTAAGCGAGTTACAGCTCGCTTTGTTTTGTAATTGGCCCGTTGTCCCGGAGGGACAACCCGGCTCTCCCGCCGAGGCCTGATGCGTTTTTCGAGGTAGTCGATGAACCCCGTTGACGCATTGGAGTCGCGGCACGCATGGAGGACACCGACTCCCTTTCGGCCGTCGCCGAACTCCATGTGCCGTTGTCGATAGCTTGGCGCGGTGCTGTTGCGCCAATCAACAATGGCTCACCGCATAGTGAAACGGAGTTGACTCACAATTTCGAAATCTACCGATAGATTCGGTCGCAGACGCTGATGCGCGTTCGCTTGGCTTTGGCTCGTATCAGCTTTGGTTCGTATCAACGGTGAGCTGCGGTCGCTCTCTCAGTAACACCGCGACGCTGCGATCGCGTGCAGTCTGTTGTCGCCGAGCACGTGCGCCATCAGGCCCGGTGTCTGGAATATCTTTGCGAACGCCGGATCGCGGATGCTGAGGCCGCCGGTATAGGCGCCGAACGCCGGCATTACCGCGCGTTCGCCGTCGCAGGCGAAGCAGCGCCGCTCCATCGCGCGGCCGCGCGTGGCGACGCGGGCCTTGGGGTGCAGATGGCCCGCGATCTCGCCTGACGCGCCCGTGGGCTCATGACGGAACGTGATGTTGCCGATCGCGACGTCACTGGCGACGACGCCGCCGAGATCGGACGGCAACGCCGGATCATGATTGCCCGCGATCCAGATCCAGTCGCGCCGCGCCTGCATCGCTGACAGCGCCTCGCGGTCGGGCGCGGACAGCCGCTCATGCGCATCGCGGTCGTGAAAACTGTCGCCGAGCGCGATCACCATGCGCGGGTCGTGCCGCGCGATCACGGCGGCAAGCCGGCTCAGCGTCGCCACCGTGTCGTAAGGCGGCAGCAGCACGCCGCGCGCGGCGAAGCTGGAGCCTTTTTCCAGATGCAGGTCGGAAACGACCAGCAGGCGCTGTTCCTGCCAGAACAGCGCGCCGGAGAGATCGGCGAGGAAAGTGACATCCGCAATCGCAACCTTCGAAACCCGCGCCATTTGATCATCGTCCGAAGATTGCGCCGATGCCGTCACGTTCTACCCTGTCGCTTCCTTGACGAGTTCCTCGGCGGCTTCCGCCAGCAACTCGTCGGCTGCTTCGCCATAAACTGACTCGCGGCCGATTTCCAGCATCACCGGCACCGCCAGCGGCGAAACACGGTCGAGTTCCCGATGGATGATTCGGCCCTGAATACGCGACAGCATATCACCGAGCCGCTTGAGATCGAGCAGCCCGGTGGCGGCGTCGGCGCGCGCGGCGCGCAGCAGCACGTGGTCGGCCTGGTGTTTGCGCAGCACGTCGTAGATCAAATCGGTCGAGAACAGCACCTGGCGGCGGGATTTTTCCTCGCCGGTGAAGCGCCGCGCGATCAGGCCTGATATCACCGCGCAGGTGCGGAAGGTGCGCTTCATCAGTGCGGATTCGGCGAGCCACGCCTCGAGATCGTCGCCCAGCATGTCCGGATCGAACAGCGCGTTGAGATCGAGCTTGCCCTGGCGGATCATGAACGACATGTCGCCGAGCCCCCACACCGCGACCGCATATTCATTGGCGACAAAGCCGAGCGGCCGCACCCGCGCCCGCTCCATCCGCCGCGTCAGCAACATGCCGAGCGTCTGGTGCGCCAGCCGCCCCTCGAAGGGATAGCAGATCAAATAATGCTTGTTGCCGCGCGGGAAGGTTTCGATGAGCAATTCCCGCACCGCCGGCACGCGCGAAAAATGCCGTTGCAGCGACAGCCAGTCGCGCACCTGATCGGGCAGCGCGTTCCAGGCACGCTTGTCGTCGAGCAATTTACGCACGCGCTCGGCGAGATAGGTCGACAACGGAAACTTGCCGCCCATATAAGACGGCACCTTGGCATCCGCGTCGTTGGCACGGGAGACGTAGACCTGATCTTCGGCGAGCGCCTCATAGCGCACCACCTCGCCGCCGAACACAAAGGTGTCGCCGACCACCAGTCCCTCGATGAAATATTCCTCGATCTCGCCGAGCATCCGCCCGCCGCGTCCAAGTGGGCCTGATGATCCCGAGCCGCCGCCGCGCGAACGCACCAGCCGGACTTTGAGCATCGGTTCTTCGACGATGGTGCCGACGTTGAGGCGATAGCTCTGCCGCACGCGGGGATTGGCGACGCGCCAGCGGCCTTGCTTGTCCTGCTTGATGCGCGCGAAGCGCTCATAGGTTTTCAGCGCGTAACCGCCGGTGGCGACGAAATCGACCACGTCGTCGAAATCGGTTCGCGTCAAACCAGAGTAAGGCGCCGATGTCAGTACCTCCGCATAGAGCTCATCGGAAAGAAACGGCTCGCCGCAGGCGCACCCCAACACGTGCTGCGCCAGCACGTCGAGCGCGCCGATCCGTAACGGCGGGGTATCCTGCGCATTCTCCGCGATCGCATCGATCGCAACCGCGCATTCCAGCACCTCGAAGCGGTTGGCCGGCACCAGCACCGCGCGCGAGGGTTCGTCCAGTCGATGGTTGGCGCGGCCGATCCGCTGCATCAGCCGCGAGGACCCCTTCGGCGCGCCGACATTGATCACGAGGTCGATGTCGCCCCAGTCGATACCGAGATCGAGCGAGGAGGTGCAGACCACGCCGCGCAATTTGCCGGCCGCCATCGCGTCCTCGACCTTGCGGCGCTGCGCGACGTCGAGCGAGCCGTGATGCAGCGCAATGGCCAGGCCGTCGTCGTTCATGCGCCAGAAATCCTGGAACAGCATTTCGGCCTGGCTGCGGGTGTTGACGAACACCAGCGTGGTCTTGTTGCGCTTGATCAGCTCGTACATTTCGCCGAGCGCATGGCGGGCGCTATGCCCCGCCCATGGCAGACGTTCTTTGGTGTCGAGCATCTCGACCACGGGCGCCGCGGCGCCGCCGGCGACGACAATGTCGGCGGACTCGATTTTGCGGTCGCGCTGCGGCACCAAAAACCGCGCCAGCGATTCCGGCTCGGCCACCGTCGCCGACAATCCGATGCCGCGCATTTCGGGCGCCAGCCGCCACAGCCGCGCCAGCCCGAGCGACAGCAGGTCGCCGCGCTTGGACGTGACCAGCGCATGCAATTCGTCGAGCACGATGCGCTTCAACGAGCCGAACAAGAACGGCGCATCGTCGGACGACAGCAGCAGCGCCAGTTGCTCGGGCGTGGTGAGCAGAATGTCCGGCGGATAGCGCCGCTGCCGCTGCCGGCGCGACACCGGCGTGTCGCCGGTGCGGGTCTCGACCTTGATCGGGAGGCCCATCTCGGCGATCGGCGTCTCCAGGTTGCGCGCGATATCGACCGCGAGGGCCTTCAGGGGAGAAATGTAAAGCGTGTGTAGACCGCCGGTGCGTTGGACGCCGCGGCCGGTGGAGATGACGTTCTTTGCGCCCTCCCCTGCACCCGGTGGCGGAGTAGACAGTTCCACCAGCGTCGGCAAAAAACCCGCCAGCGTTTTGCCGGCGCCGGTCGGCGCGATCAGCAGCGCCGAGCGATCTTCACGGGCCTTGGCCAGCAGTTCCAGCTGATGTTCACGCGGCGACCAGCTGCGCGACGCGAACCACCGAAGGAAGCGCTCGGGCAGCAGCGCGGCCGGCTCGGCCGATATGGCGGGTGAGGTCAGGGGCGGCACGGCTAAGAGGTAAGCCGTCAGGATCGCTACGTCGAGGGCTACTAACCTCTCCCCGCCTGCGGGGAGAGGTCGTCGCGAAGCGTCGGGTGAGGGGGTACAGGTCTAACGTTTGACATCGATTTCGCGGAGACAGCCCCTCACCCCAACCCTCTCCCCGCAAGAGCGGGGCGAGGGAGAAGGTCCGCTACTCCGTCACGGGCTTGTCGGAAATATCCCAGTCCTTGCCGTTGAACTGCGAGATGAAGAGGGTCTTCATCGGCGTGTAGTCCTCCGGCGTGTAGCTGAAATTGACGCCGTCGAGGAAATACGGCGAGTGGAAGCCGGCCAGCGTCGTCGCTTGTTTCAACACATTGGCGCGGGTGAGATCGTCGCCGCAGCGGCGCAGGATTTCCGCCATCGACGCCACCTGGCCGTAGCCGGCGAACGCGATGGTGTTGTCAGGATCCACATTGGGCAGATATTTCTTGCGCAGCGCCTCGAACGCCATCACGTCGGGATCCTTTTCCCAGCGCGGCACGCCGACTTCCTTGGCGTAGCGGATGGCGACGATGCCGGTAGCGTTTTCGAAACCGGCGGCGCTGAGGATCGAACGTCCGGTCGAGCCTGCCGAGAGCAATTGCAGCGGCTTCCAGCCGAGTTCGACCACCTTGCGGATCGACTGCGACGACGCCTTGCCGGTCGAGATGTTGTAGAAGACGTCCGCGCCCGACTTGGAGAGATTGATCAGCTGCGAATCGATCGTCGGCTCGGTCAGATCGTAGCTCTGCTCCATGATCACCTTGGCGGTGCCGCCGGCTTCCTCCAGAACCTTCTTGAACGGCGCCAGGAAATCGCGGCCGAAATCGTCGTTCTGGTAGAGAATGCCGATTTTGGCGTTCGGCTTCGTGGCCACGACGTACTTGGCGAGGATGCGCGCTTCGGTCGGGTACAGCGGCAGGCCCGCCATGGTCCATTTGAAATTCTTCGGATCGTTCCATTTCGACGCGCCGGTATTGAGCATCAGCTGCGGCACGCCCTTGGAGTTGAGATATTTATGCACGGCGGTCTGCGGCGCGGTGCCGAGCGAGCCGAACAGCGCCAGCACTTCGTCATTCTCCACCAGCCGCCGCGTCGCTTCCACGCATTTCGGCGCGCTGTAGCCGTCGTCCATGGTCAAGAACTTGACCTTGCGGCCGTTGATGCCGCCCTTTTCGTTCAGCATCTGGAAATAGGCCTCGCCGACCCGGCCGAGCACGCCGTAGAGCGAACCCGGGCCGGAATGCGGCACGGTCTGCCCGAGCTTGATTTCGGTATCGGTCGCGCCCGGATCGTATTTTTTCTCGGCCGCCCACACGAACGGGGCGGGCATGGCGGCGGCAGCGAGACCGGCAAGAGCGGTGGCACCGAATTGGCGCCGGGTCTGTTTGTTTTTCATGCTGTTTACTCCCTTATAGTTGTTCTTCATTGGTTATTGTCTGAAACCTGAATGCAGTGATCTGTCCTTCAGTTCGTGCGGATCGAAATTGGCTTCGACTTGCGCTGCGTGAGCCGGTATTCCCGGCATTACTGGTCCCGGCCTACCCATTGGTTGTGAGATTCCGGCTGCCCGTTTCCTTCCGCCAGTGCCCGAACTTCGTCGAATGCGGAATGGACATGCTTTTGCACCAAGGCCGCCGCCCGGGATTCGTTCCTGTCAGCAATGGCGGCCACGAACTCCTGATGATCACCCAGCGAACGGCGGCGAATGACAGGGGATGAGAAGTACTTCTGCCGCCACTGAAAGCTCATGAGAAACAAAGGCGTGAGCGTTCGAACGATGATGGCATTCTGGCTGGCCGCCGCCATTGCCAGATGAAACTCGACGTCTTCATTGGCGACATTGAGTTCGGCCTGCACCCGACTGTAATAATTGGCGACCAACCCCCGCAACCTGTTGAGATCGGCATCCGTCCTGCGCGCGCATGCGAGGCGGATCGCATGGGTTTCAAATATGACGCGGGCCTCGCTCACATCGCGCATGGTGCGCTCGTCAAACGGCAAATCCAGATTGGCCTGGATGACCAGGGAATCGAGCCCGCTGTCTTCGAGCGCGTTGCGCAGGAAAATACCGGACTTCGGCCGGCGCTCGGTCAGCCGCAGCGCATCAAGAACCGCCAACGCTTCCCGCACCGAACTGCGGGTGACGCCAAAGCGATCTGACAGCTCGCGCTCTGACGGCAGCCGGTCGCCCTTCTGCAATCGGTGATGGCGGATGAACTCGATCGTCCGCTTGACCGCTCTCGATCCTTCGCCTGCCTGCTGCAGCACCGTCATCTGATCCTACCAATCTGGTAGGTCCAGATTGGTATATCCCTATAGGTTTGTCCAGCCCGCCCCGCGGGGGGCTTCGGGTTCATTCCCCTAATAGCAATTCTGGCGGTCAGCCCTTGGCTGCGACCGCCACCAGGCCCGGTACCGGGATGCTGTCCTCAGTGCGCGCCGAGCGATCTTCGAGCACGGATAAATTCAGACCGGCCGCTTCCACCGCTTCGTGCACATGGGCTGCCGCGTGGGCATAGCGCAGCCCTGCGCCGAGAATGACGCCTTCGCCGGCATGCGTCTCGGTCGTGAAGGCGAACAGGCCGCCGGCGGCGAGCACGCGGCTTGATTCCGCCAGCACCGGCGCGAGATCGGGGACATAGATCATCACGTCGGAGGCCAGGATGAGATCGGCGCTGCTGTCAGGCCTCGCGCGCAGACCTTGCACGATGTCGCCGACTTCAAGCTCCGCATAAAAGCCGGTCGAGCGGGCCTTCTCGATCATGCGCGGCGACAGATCGATGCCGATGAAATGATCGACCTCTTTGGCGAACGCCGTCGCGACGAGCCCGGTGCCGCAGCCGAGATCGATGGCGCGCTTGAAGAAGGCGGGCTTGCGGGCGGCCGCGCGCACCGACAGCACCGCCCTGAACAGCAGGTCCGGGCCGCGATAACCGAGATCGTCCACCAGCGCGGAGTTGAACCGCCGCGCGTATTGATCGAACAGCACCTGCACATAGCCTTGCGGCATCGCGGCCAATGGTTCGGCGCCGAGCCGCATCAGCCGCAGGCGGGCGCCATGACGATCATCCGGATCGCCGTCCCACGCCTTGCGAAACGCCGTGATCGCCGCATCGCGCTCGCCGAGCGTTTCTCTGATATCGCCGAGCGTGAACCAGGCCGTAACGAAATTCGGCGCCAAATCCGTCGCCTGCAGCAACAGGTCGGCGGCGCCGGGCAGATCGCCCTTCATTTGCAGGTCGCGCGCAAAATCATAACGGCGATCGGCCATCAGATCGCCGGAGGTCAGAAATATTCGCGTGGGCATGGGCTCTATGGGGCAGGTAAAAATCGGGGCAATACGCCCTATATAACTGACATGCGTCCACAAGACATCCTGCTGCCAGCTCCCGCCGGTTTGTGCTGCAAGCCGGGCGGCTTCCATATCGACCCGGTTCGATCAGTGGAACGCGCCGTGATCACCCACGGCCATTCCGACCACGCCCGCCCAGGCCATGGCGCGGTTCTGGCGACGCAAGAGACGCTCGACATGATGCGGCTGCGCTATGGCGAGAATTTCGCAGGCGCCACGCAGGCGATCGCCTATGGCGAGGAAATCAGGCTCGGCGACGTCACCGTCAAATTCCATCCCGCCGGTCACGTTCTGGGCTCAGCGCAAATTGCCGTCACCTGCAAGGACACCTGCATCGTCGCCTCGGGTGACTACAAGGACGCTTCGGATCCCACCTGTGCGCCGTTCGAAGTGGTGCCGTGCGACGTCTTCATCACCGAGGCGACGTTCGGCCTGCCGGTGTTTCGCCATGGCAACGCGGCGGATGAGGTAAAGAAGCTATTGGCTTCCGTGGCGCTGTTCCCGGAGCGCGCGCATCTGGTCGGCGCCTACTCGCTCGGCAAGGCGCAGCGCGTGATCGCGCTGCTCCGCGAGGCCGGTTACGACGCGCCGATCTATCTGCATGGCGCGATGGAAGCGATCACGCAATATTATCAAAGCCGCGGCGTTGCGCTCGGCGAGCTTCGTCCGGCCAAGGGCGTGAAGAAGGCCGACCTCGCCGGCACCATCACGCTGGCGCCGCCGTCGGCGACATCAGACATCTGGACGCGGCGCTTCCCAGATCCGGTCACCGCGTTCGCCTCGGGCTGGATGCGGGTGCGGGCCCGCGCCCGCCAGCGCGGCATCGAATTGCCGCTGGTGATTTCCGACCACGCCGACTGGGACGGGCTGACCACGACCATCGAAGCCACCGGCGCCGGCGAAATCTGGGTCACCCACGGCCAGGAAGACGCGCTGGTGCATTGGTGCAAGACCAAGGGCCTCGCCGCGCGGCCGCTCGATCTGGTCGGCTACGGCGACGAGGCCGAGCACGAGCCGCCGCCCCCTGAAGGGGCCGAGGCATGAACCGCTTCGCCGAATTGCTGGATCGCCTCGCCTATGAGCCCGGCCGCAACAACAAGCTGCGGCTGCTCACGGCGTATTTTCGCGAGACTGATGATCCCGATCGCGGCTATGCGCTGGCGGCACTGACCGGCGCGCTGTCGTTCAAGCACGCCAAGGCCGGCCTGATCCGCGACCTGATCACCGACCGCGCCGACCCCGTGCTGTTCGGCCTGTCCTATGATTATGTCGGCGATCTCTCCGAGACGGTGGCGCTGATGTGGCCGAAGGCGGCGTTGCCTGGCCATAACAACCCGCCCCCGCCAACCCTTTCCGAAGTCGTCACCACGCTGCGCACCCTCGGCAAGACCGAGCTGCCAAAACAGCTCGCGCGCTGGCTCGATGAGCTCGATGAAACCGGGCGCTGGGCGTTGCTAAAGCTCGTGACCGGCGCGATGCGGATCGGCATTTCGGCGCGGCTCGCCAAAACCGCCGCCGGCAATCTCGGGGGCAAGGACGCCCATGACGTCGAGCTGATGTGGCCGGGATTGAGCCCGCCCTATCTCGACCTGTTCGCCTGGCTGGAAGGGCGCAGCGAAAAGCCAGTAAATCGCGATCCGACACCATTCCGACCTGTCATGCTGGCGCATGCGATCGAGGATGCGGATTTTGCCAACCTCGATCCCGCCGACTTCATCGCCGAATGGAAATGGGACGGCATCCGCGTGCAGGCGGTGAGCGGCCGCGACGAGCGCGGCCACGTCCAGGCACGGCTTTATTCGCGCACCGGCGAGGACATCACCAAGAGTTTCCCGGACCTCGTGCCGGCGCTGCATCTGCAAGGATCTTCAAGTTTCGCCATCGACGGCGAATTGCTGGTTCTGCGCGAGGGCCGCGTGCAGACGTTCAACGTGCTGCAGCAGCGCCTCAACCGCAAAGTCGTCTCGCCAAAACTGATCAAGGAGTATCCGATCCATCTGCGCGCCTATGACCTGCTCGGCGACGACGAGAACGATTTGCGCGAGCTGCCGTTCGTCGAGCGCCGCGCGCGGCTGGAGGCGTTCGTCAAAAAGCTTGACGATGCCAGGATCGATCTATCGCCGACGGTGACTTTCGACAGCTGGGACGCGCTGACGGCGGCGCGCGCGGATCCGGCCCAAGCCGGCGCGGGCGAGGATGCCGACGCCGTCGAGGGCGTGATGCTGAAACGCCGTGACGCGGCCTATCTGCCGGGCCGTCCCAAAGGCCAATGGTGGAAGTGGAAGCGCGACCCGCATCTGATCGACGCCGTGCTGATGTATGCGCAGCGCGGCCACGGCAAGCGGTCGTCCTATTATTCGGACTACACGTTCGGCGTCTGGACCTCGGGCGAGGACGGCGAACAGCTGGTGCCGGTCGGCAAGGCCTATTTCGGCTTCACCGACGAAGAATTGCTGGAGATCGACCGCTTCGTCCGCCGCAACACCACCGAAAAATTCGGGCCCGTGCGCCACGTCGTGCACGAGCCAGACCAGGGCCTGGTGCTGGAAGTCGCCTTCGAGGGGCTGGCGCGCTCGCCGCGGCACAAATCCGGCGTCGCGATGCGGTTTCCGCGCATCAGCCGGCTGCGCTGGGACAAGCCGCCGCGCGAGGCCGACCGGCTGGAAACGCTGGAGCGGATGCTGAAGAGTGACGCCAGCATTACCGCAGCGTAATCCCGCAGCCCATTGACGTCTGAAGGCGGGTTCCCCATTTGCTGTCCGCTATAGTAGATACTTGTTTTGACGCGTTTTCTTCATGCGAACCGGTATCCACTTCGCTCGAAAACGCTACAATGCGCGGGCGTGACCCGCAGGAGAGCTGAGATGCCCAACGACGTCAGGGATTTGCCGGCCAGCAATGATGGCCTCAACCGCTTTCTCGGCGGCTCGCCGCTGGCGGTGGCATTCCGGCTGATCCTGCTGTCGGTTCTGGTCGGCGTGGTTCTCGCCGCCGTTGGCTTCGATCCCTGGAATATCCTGCACAGCATGCGCATGCTGTTCCAGCGGCTCTGGGATCTCGGCTTTGACGCCGTCAACTGGTTGTGGCGCTACTTCCTGCTCGGCGCCGTGATCGTGATTCCGATCTGGCTGTTGTCGCGGCTGTTCGGCAGCCCGCGCGGGCGCTAAATCTCCTCGCCAAGGGACCGCAGCCGATGCAACTGCAATTTATCGGCTGCGGCGACGCACTGGGCTCCGGCGGACGCGCCAACACCTGCTTCCATGTCACCGGCGCCAGCGTCAATTTCCTGATCGATTGCGGCGCCTCGTCCCTGCCGGCGTTGAAGCGGCTCGGTGTCATCAGCGACGGCATCGACCTGATCCTGATCACGCATTTCCACGCCGACCATTTTGGCGGATTGCCGTTCTTCCTGCTCGATACGCAGTTCACCCGCCGCACCCGTCCGCTCGTCATCGCCGGTCCGCAGGGAATCGAGACCCGGTTGACGCAATTGATGGAGGCGATGTTCGAGCATTCCTCAAAAACGAAGCAGCGCTTCGAACTCTCCGTCGTCGCGCTCGATCCCGAAGAAAGCCGCAGCTTCGGCGCGGTCAAGGTGACGCCCTATCCTGTCGTGCACGGCGAATCCGGTGGACCATTCCTGGCCTACCGCATCGAGGCCGAGGGCCGTGTCATCGCCTATAGCGCTGACACCGAGTGGACGGAGACGCTGATCCCGGCCGCGCGCGATTCCGACCTGTTCGTTGCCGAGGCGTACTATTACGACAGGGTTGTCAAAAACCACCTCAGCCTGAAAACGCTGGAAGCCCATCTGCCCGAGATCAACGCCAGGCGGCTGATCCTGACGCATATGAGCGACGACATGCTGGGACGGCTGGGTTCGCTTTCCTACTCCACCGCAAGCGACGGTCTGGTGGTCGAGCTGTAAGCATGCATTCGCCGGCCGCTCCCTCGAAAGTCACGACGGCACAAATGTTTGCCATCGCGGGTCCCGCGATGATCGCGAACCTGACGACGCCGCTGATCGGCATCGTCTCGACCACGGCGATCGGGCGGCTCGGCGATGCCACGCTGCTCGGCGGCGTGGCGGTCGCCTCCGTGCTGTTCGACTGCCTGTTCTGGCTGTTCGGATTTCTGCGCATGAGCACGGTCGCGTTTACAGCGCAGTCGCTCGGCGCCGGCGACACCCAGGAATTACGCGCCATCCTGCTGCGCGGCTTCATCGCTGCAGGGCTGGTCGGCGCCGCGCTCATCCTGCTGCAGATCCCGCTCGCCAGCCTCCTGCTGGAGGCGATGGGCGGCAGCGAAGGCGTCACGCGCGCGGCGAAAACCTATTTCACGATCCGGATCTGGTCGGCGCCGCTGGCGCTCGGCAATTATGTCATGCTGGGCTGGCTGATCGGACAGGCCCGCGCCAAACTGGCGCTCGGCACGCAGATCACCATCAACCTGATCAACGCGGCAGCGACCGCGCTCCTGGTGCTGGTGCTCGACCTCGGCATTGCCGGCGCGGCGATCGCGGCCGTGATCGCGGAAGCGGCCGGGCTCCTGCTCGGCATTATGATCGCGCGGCGTCTTTCCCATGGGCAACCGGCCATCTCGCGCGCGACGCTGCTTGACCGCACCAAACTGATGCGGTTGCTGGCGGTCAACCGTGACATCCTGATTCGCACCGCGGCGTTGATCGCGGCCTTCCTGTTCTTCACCGCGCAGGGAGCCCGCGCCGGCGACCTGACGCTCGCGGCCAATGCGGTGTTGAACAATTTCCTGATGATCAGCGCCTTCTTCCTCGACGGCCTTGCCAACGCCGCCGAACAGCTCTGCGGCCGCGCCTATGGCGCCCGCGACCGAAGCGGATTTGCCGGCGCGGTCAAACTGGTCGTGGTCTGGGGCTTTGGCTTTGCGCTCGCCGTCGCCGCCGTCTTCGCTCTGTTCGGCCCCTCCCTGATCGACATCATGACGGCGAGCGTCGACGTGCGGCGCATCGCGCGCGATTATCTGCCGTTCGTGATCTTCGCGCCGCTGCTCGGCGTGTTCGCCTTTGCCTTTGACGGGGTCTATATCGGCGCGACCTGGGCGCGCGACATGCGCAACCTGATGCTGCTGTCGCTCCTGATCTTCCTTGGCGCGTGGCTGGCGCTGCGTTCGTTCGGCAATGCCGGGCTGTGGGGCGCGCTACTGGTGCATTACGCCGCCCGCGGCGGCCTGGAAGCGCTGCGTTATCCGGCGCTGTTGAAGAGGTCGTTCGAGGAGTGAGGTCTTTCTTCCCCCTCGCCCCGCTCTTGCGGGGAGAGGGTTGGGGTGAGGGGCTCTATCCACGAGTGAGGCCGACGATGGTCCGGTACCCCCTCACCCGGATCGCAAGTGCGATCCGACCTCTCCCCGCAAGCGGGGAGAGGTAAAGAGAACGCCCGCTACTGCACCGGCCATTCCTCGGCGGTGATCGTGGCGGCATCGGCGCCGACGATTTCCGCCAGCGAGTCGCGGCCGGTGCGCAGCAAGGTCGAGGACAGATCGCTCTTGATGTCCTCGACCAGCCCGAGGCCCTTGTAGATCAGCGACGAGTAGAGCTGGATCAGGCTGGCACCGGCGCGGATCTTGGTCAGCGCGGCACCTCCGCTATCGATGCCGCCGACCCCGATCAGCGGGAAGGCGCCTTCGGCACGCACATACGTTTCCGCCACCATCCGCGTCGACAGCCGGAACAGCGGCCGCCCCGACAGACCGCCCTGCTCCTTGGCGCGGCCCGTTTCGCGTAAGCTCGAGGGCCGCGCCAGCGTGGTGTTGGCCACAACCATGCCGTCGACCCGGCGCGAGCGCGCGATGTGCACGACGTCGTCGAGTTCAGCCAGACTCAAATCCGGCGCGATCTTGAGCAGCACCGGGGAATCGCCGGCATTCTTGCGCACCCGCTCGCGCGCATCGATCACCCGGGCGAGGAGATCGTCGAGCGCGGCCGATTGCTGCAGATTGCGCAGACCCGGCGTGTTCGGCGAGGAGACGTTTACGGTGAAATAGCTCGCGACCGGCGCAAAGGTCTCGATCAGCTTGACGTAATCGGCGGTACGGTCGGCCGAATCCTTGTTGGCTCCGACATTGACGCCGACGATGCCGGCAAGATGCGCGCGCGAGGCGAGCCGCCGCAGCACAACTTCCGCCCCGTCATTGTTGAAGCCCATCCGGTTGATCACAGCCTCGTCGCGCTCCATCCGGAACAGCCGCGGCCGCGGATTGCCGACTTGCGGTTTCGGCGTCACCGAGCCGATCTCGACGAATCCAAATCCCAGCCGCAGCAGCGCGTCGGGCGCCTCCGCGCTCTTGTCGAAGCCCGCGGCCATCCCGATCGGATTGGGAAAATTGAGGCCGAAGGCGCGCACCGCCAGCTTCGAATCGTCCGGCTTCGAACGGATCGGCGGCAGCAGCCGCAGGCCCTGGATGGCCATGCGATGCGCATCCTCCGGGTCGAACCAGCGCAGCAGCGGCAGCGAAAAGGCGTCGAAGGCGCGGATCACGGCGCAAGCTCCGGAATGTCATGATGGCCGTCGGACCGCGCCCGCATGTCGAGGATGGCGGTGACGGCGCCGAGATCGAGTTCGCCATAGAGATGCGGGAACAATTCGTCGTTGCGCGAGGGCTCCCAGCGCAATTCATCCCCGAGCGCATCGGCGTCGACCGCGATCAAAAACAGCCCGGTCTGGCCGAAATAATGTTTCCGCGCGGTTTCGGCGACCTGGGAGGCTGTGGAAAAATGGATGTAGCCGTCGCGCAGATCGTCCGCGCTGCCCCGATAGACGCCTTGCCGCTCGGCCTCGCGCCAGGCCGAGGCGGAGCTGATTTTGTAGATCGTGGGCACTCGCCGGCATTCCCTGTTTGTCGTTGAGTCTCTTGGGATTTTTCCCGGGATTCCGGGTCGGGCGCCGACCGTAAAGGCGGCTGGGGCTGAACTCAAGCGCCGCCGCGCCGTCCGACCAGCATGGAATTTGCGGAAACCCCGCGTTTCAGGCAATAATTCCTAAACCCGACTTTGAGTGATCCCATGGCCAAACCATCCAAAGCCCGCCTTCTCACCCACGGCCAGGTCTGGACCGCGCTCGACCGGCTCGCCGAGCGCGCCGGCCTGTCGCCCTCGGGCCTCGCCAAGCGCTCCGGCCTCGACCCCACCACCTTCAACAAATCCAAGCGCATCACGGGCGACGGCCGCGAACGCTGGCCCTCGACCGAATCGGTCTCCAAGGCGCTGGCCGCCACCAATTCCTCGATCGACACGTTTGTGCAGCTGATCGGCGACGGCGCGCGCAGCCAGCAATCCGTGCCGATGCTCGGCTTTGCCCAAGCCGGCAGCGGCGGCCATTTCGACGACAGCGGTTTTCCCGCCGGCAAGGGCTGGGACGAGGTGGCGCTGCCCGCCGCGGACGACGAGCACGCCTATGCGCTGGAAATATCCGGCGATTCGATGAAGCCCGCCTACCGCGACGGCGACATCATCGTGGTCTCACCGGGCACACCGATCCGGCGCGGCGACCGCGTGGTGGTGAAGACGAGTGACGGCGAGGTGATGGTGAAGGAATTGAAGCGCCGCACCACCAGGACGCTGGAGCTGCAATCGCTCAACCCGGCGCAGGCCGACCGCGCGCTCGACGCCGACGACGTCGAATGGATCGCGCGGATCGTATGGGCGAGCCAGTAGGGTTGTCCCCGGCTCCGGATGTCCTGCAGGACCTGCTGGAAGATTCGCTCAACGTCGTTTTGTGCGGGATGGCTGCGGGGACGGCATCAGCCAAAGCCAAGGCTTACTACGCGCACAAGCAGAACAAGTTCTGGAAAATTCTCTACGAGACCGGGCTGACGCCGGCGCTGCTGCAGCCGCACCAGTGCCGCGATCTGCTGCAGCATCGGATCGGACTCACTGATCTCGTGAAGACGCATTCCGGAATGGATCACCAGATCCCGCTATCCGAACTGCGACTGGACGCGCGATCTCGCCTGAGCAATTCGGTTGCGGCATTCCGGCCGAAATTCCTGGCGTTCACGAGCAAGGCGGCCGGACAGGGGTTTCTCGGCGGCAAGCGCGATTACGGCGAACAGGCTGAGCTGATCGCCGATACGCGGATCTGGATTTTGCCATCCACGTCAGGCGCGGCGAATGGAAGCTGGCGGCCGGAGGTGTGGCATGCGTTTGCGGATGCGGTGCGGGCTGCCACCTTCGTCGTCCCGGCCTTGAGCCGGGACCCATAACCACAAGCGTTAGTGGTGATACGAAAATCGTCGAACAATCTTCTCCAAACGAGAAGCCGCGGCGTATGGGTCCCGGCTCAAGGCCGGGACGACAGCGGAGAATGCCGCTAGCTAAGTCGCGTAATCCGGCTCCTTGCGATCAAGCATGCGCTTTAGCGCATCGAAGTGCCGCTGTGCCGGGGTCGGTCCCTTGTAGAGACGCTCGTCCTTGTATTCGCGCTGGGTCTTCTCCACCACAGGCGCGGGAAGCTGCTTCAGCTTCTGCCCGGTCCACATCGCGTAGATCTGCACCTGCGCGGCGCGCTCGACGTAATAGAGCATGTCGTAGGCCTCGGCGACGGTCGCACCGACCGTCGAGATGCCGTGATTGGCCATGAACAGCACCTGCTTGTCGCCGATCACCTTCGCAAGGCGGGCGCCCTCGGCGGGATCGACGGCCGGGCCGGTATATTCGTCGTCATAGGCGATGGCGCCTGATAGCCCGACCTCGGTCTGGCCGATCTCCTTGATGCGGGGATCGTCGAGGCGCGTCAGCGCGCTGGCGTAGGGCATGTGGGTGTGAAACACCGCTTTGGCCTGCGGCAGTGCCTTGTGGATCGGCGCGTGGATGCAATAGCAGGAGCGCTCGACCTCGCCCTCGCCGCGCTTGACCTCACCGTCATCGATGCCGACTTCCATGAAGGACGAGGCCGTGACCTCGGACCAATGCATGCCGAACGGGATCTGGTAGTAGCGGTCGCTGCGGCCCGGCACCGTGTAGGTCAGATGGTTGAAGATGCCTTCGGAAAAACCCTGGTTGAAGGCGAGGCGATGCGCGGCCGCCAGATCGACCCGCGCCTGCCATTCCTCGGCGCTGCTGTCGTTGCGCAAGTCCGGCGAAACCTTGAACTGCATGCGTCTGCTCCCAATGTTGCCCGCCTCTCCACGGAGGCTTGATGGCGGATAGTGTAGCGCAATTCGGTGCAGGCCGCGGTTGAAATTGCGGCGGGCCTGCCATCTGGATTTGCGGCTCGAGGTCGCAGTGAGATGATGCGTTGCAAAGCCCAACTCTATCGTCGTCCCGGCGAAGGCCGGGACCCATAACCACCAGCGATAATTGTTTTGCACGCAGGTCGTTATCTTCCTTTTTCAATAACATCGGCCGCGGCGTATGGGTCCCGGCCTTCGCCGGGACGACATCGGGGCTACGCGCTCCTTGCCAGCGCGCCGTCAATCATCGCTACCGCGTTGGCCAGACCGTACACCGCGACGAACGAGCCGAAGCGCGGGCCTTTTTCCTGACCGAGCAGCACCTGATAGAGCATGTTGAACCAGTCGAGCGAAACGCCCGGCCTGCCATCCTTGCCCTTCTTGACGAGATCGAGGAACGGCTCGCGGCGGCCGATCTCGTAGACCACGTTCTGGATATCTTCCGCCGTCGACGTCGACGGCAATTGCGACAGCGCGTCGCGCAGATCCTGCAACGCGACCCGCTCACGATCGGTCGGCTCACGGAATTTTTTGGTCGGCGCCACGAAGTCGCGATAATAATTGATGGCGTAGCCAACCAACGCGTCGAGCTTCGGATGCGTCTGCGGCGTCACGCCGGGACGATAGCGCCCGATGAAACCCCACAGCGTTTCGGCGTTCTCCGCATTCGACGACGACACCAGCGTCAACAACAGCTGGAACGTGACCGGCATGTCGGCCTTCGGCGGCTGGCCGGAATGCATATGCCAGACCGGATTGGAAAGCTGCTGCTTGGCGTCCTGCCGCGGAAAGCCTTCGAGGAACTGCTGGTAGTCGTCGACGGCGCGCGGAATCACGTCGAAATGCAGCCGCTTCGCCGCCTTCGGCTCGCGGTACATGAACAGCGACAGCGATTCCGGCGACGCATAGCGCAGCCATTCGTCGATGGTGAGCCCGTTACCCTTCGACTTGGAAATCTTCTGGCCCTTGTCGTCGAGGAAGAGCTCGAAGTTGAATCCCTCCGGCGGCGTACCGCCGAGCGCAGAACAGATCTTGCCTGACAGCTTCACTGAGTCGATCAAATCCTTTCCGGCCATTTCATAGTCGACGCCAAGCGCGTACCAGCGCATCGCCCAATCCGGCTTCCATTGCAACTTGCAGTGGCCACCGGTAACGGGAACGGTGATGCTTTCCTTGGTCCCCGGGTCTTCATAGGAGATCGTGCCTGCCTTGGCGTCATGCGCGGTTACGGGCACGTAGAGTACGAGGCCGGTGCGAGGGCAGATTGGCAAGAACGGCGAATAGCTGGCCGCGCGCTCCTCGCGCAGGCTCGGCAGCATGATCGCCATCACCTTCTCAATCCGCTCCAGCATGCGCAGCAGCGCGGCGTCGAATTTGCCCGAAGTGTAGTAGTCGGTTGCGCTGGCGAATTCGTAGTCGAAGCCGAAAGAATCAAGGAAGGCACGCAGCCGCGCATTATTATGCTGGCCGAAGCTCGGATGGGTACCGAACGGATCCGGCACCTTGGTCAAGGGCTTGCCGAGATTGGCTTCCAGCAGCTCCTTGTTCGGCACGTTATCCGGCACCTTGCGCAGGCCGTCCATGTCGTCGGAGAACGCCAGCAGCCTGGTCTTGATCTTGTCCTCGGTCAGCACGCGAAAGGCATGACGCACCATGGTGGTGCGCGCGACCTCGCCGAAGGTGCCGATATGCGGCAGCCCCGACGGGCCGTAGCCGGTCTCGAACAGCACCTCATCCTTCGGGCTCTTTTTCAGCCGCGCGACGATCGCTTTCGCCTGCTCGAACGGCCAGGCGTTGGATTGTTCGGCGAGCGCGCGCAAATCGCTCGGGTTGGCGGCAAGGTCGATGGTGGACATCAGAGGTCTCCGGGGCCGCGGAAACTAGCGCTTCCGTGGCAAATTGCAAAATGACGGAGTCTGCGACTCCGTCAAAACGGACTGATCGAGAAATAACGCAGCCACAAATCGGTATAGCGGCCTTTTTCCCAGAGCCGGAACAGCGCCCAGTTCAGCGACTGCCGCAGCAGATCGTTGCCCTTGCGGACCGCGATGCCGATGCCCTCGCCGAAATAACGGCTCTCGACGAACGGCCCGCCCGAGAAGGCGCAGCATTCGGCTGAATCGGTGCCGTTGATCCAGAACGCCAGCGCGATCGCATCGCCGAAGATGAAATCGACCTCGCTCCGCCGCAGCGCCAGCCGCAGCGCCTCGTCATTGGGGTACGATTTGATCTCGGCGTCGGTGAACATCGCCTTCAGATAGGCCTCATGCGAAGTGCCGCCGATGGCGCCGATTTTCTTGCCTTCGAGATATTCGGGACGCACCTCCGGCATCACGGCGTCGCGCCGCGACACGAAGCGCGCCGGCGCGCGGTAATAGGGATCGGTGAAATCGATGCGGGCGCGCAATTGCGGCGTCACCGCCATCGACGCGATGATGGCGTCGCCGCGGTTGCTGGTGATGGCGTCGATCAGGGTCTCGAACCGGCGCATCTGGATGGTGCAGGTGACCTTGATCTCGTCGCACAGCGCGCGCGCCAGATCGACGTTGAAGCCGGCCGGATTGCCGTCGGGGCCGGTGAAGTTGAACGGCGGATAGTCGGTTTCGGTCAGGAACCGGATCACGGTCAGGCGCGACAAATCGGGCCGGTCCGGACGCCGCCTCGGGTCCCAGAAGCCTGGCACCGCCTGCGGCGCCGCCTCGACCGCGGGCCGGGGCGCGGTTTGTGCGGACGCCTCACCGGGCAGCAAAACGGCCAGCGCAGCCGCGATCGACATCCCGGTCAGCAGGTTGCGGACGGATTTTGGCAATCTGGCGCTTTGTAACAAGGCTGGCTGGTGGGGCATTGCCGGCGTTTTGTTGTGGAATTGGATGGCCTTATAGACCATCCGGCATCCGATGCGAGGCCGTTTTGCGGGGCTTTGGTACGGCTCAGAGGTATTTCTTCAGATCGGTCGCGGCTTCCTGGGGCGTCCGTTTCAGGTTGAACGGCGAGACGAAGCGGCCGTCGCGATCCATCAAATAGATCAGCGCCGTGTGGTCCATGGTGTAATCGCCGTCCTTGAGCGGGACCTTCTTGGAATAAACCCGGTAGGCCGACAGCACCTTGGACACCGCCTCGGGGTTGCCGGTCAGGCCCTTCAGATGCGGGTCGAAGCTGGAGAGATATTCCTTCATCGCGGCCGCGGTGTCGCGCTCCGGATCGACCGAGACGAAAAAGGCGTTGACCCGGTCGGCGTCCTTGCCCATCGCCTTCAGCACTTCGGAAATCTCGAACAGCGCGGTCGGGCACACATCGGGGCAATGGGTGAAGCCGAAGAAGATCAGCGTCGGCCGGCCCTTGAGATCCTTGTCGGTCACGGTCTGGCCGGCCTGGTCGGTCAGTTGAAACGGCCCGCCGATCGCGGCCGGCGCCGTGACGGTGCGCAGGCCGCCGAGCGCCCACAACATGATCAGGAGGCCAACCAGCAGGCTGACGGCAAAGGATGCGACAATCACCAGCGGTCGGATGCTCCGGTCCATGCAAGAATTCCCCAAGAACTTTCTATGTCCGGATCAGAAGCAGGCCGAAATACCGGCGGCGATCATTTCAAAAAACACCGTGGTCCCGTAATGGAACCAGAGCGCCGCGGCGCCGCATACGGCCAGCCCGCCGAGGCTGGCGGCGCCCCAGACGATCGCGGACGCCACCCTGCCCTCGGGCCGGGTCGCCGCGATCATCCCATGCTGGGTGGAAATCGGCTGAACCATGGGGTTCAGATAGGGCCAGTTCCAGGGTCAGGCAAGCGCCATGGTCGCGCAGCCGATCACGTCATGCGGAGGAATATCTGCCGTTTCAGCGCGACGCCGGGGCGATCGCAGCGCGACGCTAAGGCGATCGCGGTGTGACGCCGGGATCTCAGCGAGACGCGGGCTTGATCGCGGACGCCTGGGCGTCGAGATAGCAGGGCTTGAACATCGCCTGCAATTGCTTGCCGCGCAGGAAGATCATGCGCTGGGTCAAGCCGCCGCGCTGGGCGATCCAGCGCCGGATTGGTGTCGGGTACATCGAATACAGCATCTGGGTGGCTTCGGCGTTGGTGATCGCCCGGCCGTTGGCGCCGAAATCCCAGGCGGCATGGAAACCGAGATTGGCGTGCGAGGTGACGCAGATCTTGTCGTGGGGAACGGCGCCGAGAACGATGGTGCAGGCCGAGGCGCACAGGCCGTCGATGATGACCATCTCGCCGGAACTCCGCAGGCCCTGGTATTTATCGACATAAGTGCCTATCCGGCCGCCGCGATCGTCGGCGATCCGGACCACCGCCTGGCTCGATACAACCCCTGCCAGCAGCAGCACCGCCGCAAGCAACCCCGTCGCCAGCTTCATATCCCAGCCCCAGTCCTGAAACGTCGAACCCGAATCTGATTGTCTTAGTGATGCAAGACTTCGCGAGCGTCGTTCGAGACCGTGATTTTGTCTAGGCGGCTGGAGCCGCTCAAAACAAATTCAAATTAAGTGTTGCAGTAGCGCTGCACCCGAAGAACGAAAAGGTCCCAAACTGGAACAAGTTAACGTTTCCACGGTGGCAGCTTCGCCACAGGCAAGCGGCATTTGCCGTTGACCGCGCGCTGGATGGCGTGGCTTGAATCAACATCGGAGCGTTTTCCAGCGAAGTGGGCACCGGTTCGCGCGAAGAAAACGCGTCAAAGCAACAAACAGAGCCCCTTTCCGATTTCAATCGGAAGGGGGCTCTGGGCTGGGGAGGACATGGATGGCAGAGGACGCGGACGTAATTGTGGTCGGCGGCGGGCTGGCCGGCCTGGTCGCGGCATGTGAAATCGCCGACGCCGGCAAGCGCGTCATCGTGATCGACCAGGAGGGCGAACAAAGCCTTGGCGGTCAGGCGTTCTGGTCGTTCGGCGGCCTGTTCCTGGTCGACAGCCCCGAACAGCGCCGGCTCGGCATCAAGGACAGCTACGATCTGGCGCTGCAGGACTGGATCGGCACCGCGGGCTTCGACCGCGACGAGGATTTCTGGCCGAAGAAGTGGGCGGAGGCGTATGTCGCGTTCGCTACGGCTGAGAAGCGCGACTGGCTGCGCGCGATGGGCCACCGTATTTTTCCCGTGGTCGGCTGGGCCGAACGCGGCGGCTATGACGCGATGGGGCACGGCAATTCGGTGCCGCGCTTTCATGTCACCTGGGGCACCGGCCCGGGCATCGTCGAGCCGTTCGAACGGCGGGCGCGCGAGGCGCAGAAGAACGGCCGGCTGACTTTCAAGTTCCGCCACCGCGTCGATGCCCTCAGTATCACCAACGGCACCGTCGACGGCGTCAGCGGGGCGATCCTCGAACCCACCAATGTCGAACGCGGCCAGAGCAGCTCGCGCCAGGTCACCGGCGATTTTAGCTTTCGCGCCCAGGCAGTGATCGTTGCCTCCGGCGGCATCGGCGGCAATCACGATCTGGTCCGGCAGAACTGGCCGAAGCGCCTCGGCGCGCCGCCGAAATTCATGATCTCCGGCGTGCCCGAACATGTCGACGGCAGGATGATCGGGATCACCGAGGCTGCCGGCGCGCGGCTGATCAACCGCGACCGGATGTGGCATTACGTCGAGGGTATCAGGAACTGGTCGCCGATCTGGCCGCGCCACG
Source organism: Bradyrhizobium sp. AUGA SZCCT0176 (assembly GCF_018130145.1). GTDB lineage: Bacteria > Pseudomonadota > Alphaproteobacteria > Rhizobiales > Xanthobacteraceae > Bradyrhizobium. The sequence continues at coordinate 72,363 of NZ_JAFCMB010000019.1, forward strand.
GCATTCGCATCCTGCCCGGCCCGTCATCGCTGTGGTTCGACGCGACAGGCAAGCGGCTGCCCGCGCCGCTGTTTCCCGGCTCCGACACGCTCGGCCAGCTGCACTACATCATGTCGACGGGCTACGATTATTCCTGGTTCATCCTGACCCAGAGCATCATCAAGAAGGAGTTCGCGCTCTCCGGCTCGGAACAAAACCCTGACCTCACCGGCAAGAGCTGGCGCATGACCATCAAGCGCGCCACCAACAAGGGCGCGCCGGCGCCGGTGGAAGCATTCAAGCAAAAAGGCGCCGACTTCATCGTGCGCGACAACCTCGCCGACCTCGTCAGCGCCATGAACGCGCTCAGTGGCGACAATCTGCTGCAGCTCGATCACATCAAGCGTCAGATCGAGGCTCGCGACCGCGAGATGACGAATCCCTACGTCAAGGATGCGCAGGTGATGAACATCCACAATGCGCGGCGCTATATCGGCGACAAACTGATCCGCACCGCCAAACCGCATCGCATCCTCGACCCCGAGCATGGCCCGCTGATCGCGGTGAAACTCAATATCCTGACCCGCAAGACGCTCGGCGGCTTCGAGACCGATCTCGACTCCCGCGTGTTCGGCACAGGCGGCGAAATCATCAAGGGGCTGTACGCCGTCGGCGAAGCCGCCGGTTTCGGAGGCGGCGGCGTGCACGGCTATCGCTCGCTGGAGGGCACGTTCCTCGGCGGGTGCCTGTTTTCGGGGCGCAATGCGGGACGCGCGGCGGCGAAGGCGGCCGGCTGACAAGGCCGCAGAATACCTGGGCGATCGAAGCAGTTGCTGCGGCCGTTCCGGCCTACTTGCGCGGGGGATACTTGCCATGATGCCGAAGATCATATGGGCTCTGTCCATCGCGGCCGCTGTGATGGCCGGGAGCGACATCCCCGCCCGCGCCCAGGGCAACGCGGTCGCGCCGGCGCCGTCACCTGCCAAACTCGAGCGCCTGTCGCAATTTTTCGAAAACGAAGTGACTACCGGAAAGCTTCCCGGCGCTGTCGTGCTGATCCAGCAGCATGGGCGTCCGGTCTATCTCAAGAGTTTTGGCGTTCGGGATGTCGCCACCAAGCTGCCCATGACGCCGGACACGATCTTTGCTGTTCATTCGATGACCAAGCCGATCACCAGCCTGGCGGCGATGATGCTGATCGACGAAGGAAAACTGGCGCTGGCCGACCCGGTGTCCCGATACATTCCGGCATTTGCCGACACGAAAGTCGGCGTGGAATCCAAACCGAAGGACGGAAACCCGATCCTGGAACTCGTGCCGCCGATCCGGCCGGTGACGATCGAGGACCTGCTCCGGCATACGTCGGGTATTACCTATGAATACATCGGCAGCGAATTGATCATGAAGACGTATACGGACGCCAACATCTTTGAGGGACATTTCAACAACACGGAGTTTGCCGAGCGCATTGCCCGACTGCCCTTGGCGAGACAGCCCGGCACACTCTGGCGCTACGGCCATTCCACCGACGTTCTCGGACGCGTCATCGAAATTGTCTCCGGCAAATCGCTGTACCACTTCCTGAAAGAGCGCATTCTCGATCCGCTTGGCATGACTAGCACGAAGTTCGTGCTGCAGGGCGCGGCTGAAGCGGCGCGCATGGCCGAGCCGCTGCCGGGCGATACCGTCCTGCGTATGTCGGGGGAGGAACGGCGCAGGCACGCCGAATGGGAGTCAGCCGGCGGCGGCCTGCTTTCGACCATCACGGATTATGCACGATTTGCGCAAATGCTGCTCAACGGCGGAAAGCTGGACGGCAAGCAGTATCTCAGCCCGGCCGCGTTCAAGCAGATGACGTCAGACCAGATCGGACCGGGCTCCGGCGTCGGACGCGACTACTATTATTTTCCCGGCGATGGTTTTGGCTACGGCTATGGCCTTGCGGTGCGCGTGGAACCGGGGAACGCAAAGCCGCCGCCGGCGGGCTCGATCGGCGAACTGAAATGGGACAGCGGCAGCGGAACATACTTCGGCGTCGATCCCAAACTGGACATGGTCTACATCCTCATGGAGCAGACCCAGCTGGAACGTTCACGCATCACCCCGGCCTTCAAGGCGCTGGTGTATGACGCGTTCGAAAAATAAGTGACCTCAGCGGCGAAGCAGTGAGCTGATCGCCGGCAGAACTCACCGCGCATATCCGGCGACGCCGTCCCACAGCAATTTCAAGGCCGTGACGACCAGCAGCGCGTAACAAGCGCGGTAGAGCTGCACCTGGTCGAGGCGCTGATGCAACCGCCAGCCGGTCCAGACGCCGGCAAAGGCGACGGGTATGCCAAGCAGCATCATCGTCACCAGGGCCTGCGAGAGATGCCCGATCAGCAGCCAGGGCCCGACCTTGATGAGGTTGCCGACGGTGAAGAACATGCTCGTCGTGCCGGCATACATCTGCTTGGAGAGCCCGAGCGGCAGCAGGTACATCGCCAGCGGCGGGCCGCCGGAATGGGCGACCATCGTCGTCACGCCCGACGCGCCGCCGGCCAGCAGCGCCGTGGCCGGCGAACGCGGCCGCACCGAGACGCCGGCGCCGCCGCGCAGCCACAAGCCAGCAAACACCAGGGTGATAAGCGCCATCACGATCTCGATCGCGTGGCGGTCGAGATCCCTGAGCACGAAGAAGCCGACGCCGATGCCGACCAGAAGACCCGGCAACAAAATCGAGAGGTCCGGCTTCGACCACGTCGACGGCTTCCAGTAGCGCAGCGCGAAGACATCCATCGCCACGAACAGCGGGGCCAGCATCGTGCCCGCATCGATCGGGTCCATCACCAAGGCCAGCAGCGGAATGCCGATGATCGCGAAGCCACCGCCGAAAGCGCCCTTCATGAAGCCGATCACGAAGATTCCGGTCGCGGCAACGCAAAGTGTCGCTGGCTCAATCGTCATGAAGAATCCGGTGCGGACATCGATCCTCCACCATCGATCACCTGACTTTTTGCGTTGCAATCGGACAATTGCACTCCGTGCAATATCGTCGGCCGCCCGCAGCGCTCCGGCAAAGCCAAACCAACCCGGCTTTAAGTTGGATTCCCCGATACGTGACAATTTGAGCGGCCTTCATTGCCAAGAACGCAGTAGCCGATCGCGCCCCGGCGCGCTAAGGAGGCGCGCCACTTTAAAAAACGGAGAACACCATGTCAGTCCAGCGCTTCGAAACCGGCCCGCGCATGAGCCAGGTCGTCGTCCACGGCAACACCGTCTATCTCGCGGGCGTCGTCGCCAACAATGCAGCCGGCGAAAGCGTGACCAAGCAGACGCAGGACGTGCTCAAGACCATCGACGGCCATCTCGCTAAGGCCGGGACCGACAAGTCGAAGCTTCTGTCGGCCACGATCTACATCACCGACATGAAAACCTTCCCGGAAATGAACGCGGTGTGGGACGGCTGGGTGTCGGCGGGCAACACCCCGGCGCGCGCCACGGTCGAGGCCCAATTGGCGTCCCCGCAATACAACGTCGAGATCATGGTGGTTGCGGCGAAGTGATTTTTCGCGGCGCGAGGGTTTGCCTGCCCTCGCGCCGTACCTTTCCTTGATCCGTATCTCAATGACCGCGTTTCCTTGACCTCTGAGGTAATCGAAACACGCGCGCGAACCTTCGATAAAGGGTCAGCCGATCCATTCGGCCGCAACGAAGGAGAGCCCCATGACCGACGCGCAGACCATTGCCAACAATTACATCGATTTGTGGAACGAGCGGACCCCGGCCCGCCGCCGCGAGATCCTCAGCCAAAACTGGGCCAGAGACGCCCGCTATGTCGACCCCTTGATGAGCGGCGACGGCCATGACGGCGTCGATGCGCTGATCGCAGGCGTGCAGCAGCGGTTTCCGGATTTCAAATTCAAGCTGATCGGCGAGCCCAATGGGTACGGCGACCACGTCCGGTTCTGTTGGGGCCTCGGCCCCGACGGCGCTGACAGCCCGATCAAGGGCACGGATTTCGCCGTGCTGAGCGACGGCCGCATCCGCAGCATCACCGGCTTCCTCGATCAGGTGCCGGCGGGCGCGTGAGCGAAAGGCTGTGCGGCTGCCTGGGTAATCCCAGGTAGCCGCCGACGCGCCCCAAATTATTTCGGGAACCTCTTGGCCTTTGCCGCATCCAACCCCAATACATTGCTATTAGTGGAACCATCATGCGTCAGGCCCACACGCCTCATATTCCGCCAGTCGACACTGGTGACCTCGACCTGATCCGCCGGGCGCTGGACCGCGACGAGACCGCGGCTCGCGCCATCATGCAGGCGAACAACCGCCGGCTCTACCGGCTCGCCCGTGGCATCCTGCGCAACGACGGCGAGGCCGAGGATGTCGTGCAGGAGACTTACGTCCGCGCCTTCACGCATCTGGAGAGTTTTCGCGGCGATTCCAGCCTGGCGACCTGGCTGGCGCGGATCGCCATGAACGAGGCGCTGGGACGATTGCGCCGGCAGCGGCCGGGCGTGGAACTGTCGTCATTGCCGCAGGGCACGCTCGAAGCCCAGATCATCCAGTTTCCCCGCGCCGCCGCAGACGACCCGGAAAAATCCATGGCCCAACGTGAAATTCAGCATGTCGTCGAACACGCCATCGACGAATTGCCGGAACCGTTCCGGCTCGTCTTCATCACCCGGGTGATCGAGGGCATGAATGTCGAGGAGACCGCCGAGATTCTGGGGCTCAATCCTGTAACCGTGAAGACGAGGTTGCATCGCGCCCGCGTCATGCTGCGCGACAATGTCGAGAAGAAGATCGGCCCGGTCGTGATGGACGCGTTTCCGTTTGCCGGCAGGCGCTGCGAACGGCTCACCGATGCGGTGCTGAACCGGCTCGGCTTAATCTGATTTTTTCGGGAACCTCCGGCCACCAGCGCCATCCAACTCCTGTGCAATCAACTTGAAAGCCGGCCGCTCGCGTCGGCGCCACAGGAGTGTCACACCATGTTCGTTCGATTGAGCGCGGCGATTGCCGCATTGAGCCTTTTGGGCGGTGCCGCACTGGCGCAGGGCGCAAAGCCCACCGATCCGCAGATCGCGCATATCGCCTACACAGCAGGTGTCATCGACATCGCTGCCGCCAAGCAGGCGATCACCAAGGCCAGCAACAAGGACGTCAAGGCGTTCGCGGAAGGCATGGTGCGCGACCATGAAGCCGTGAATAAGCAGGCGCTCGACCTCGTCAAGAAACTGAAAGTCACACCTGAAGACAACGACACCAGCAAGACACTGTCGAAGCAGGCGGCTGACAAGCTGGCCGAACTCGCCAAGCTGAAGGGCACCGAGTACGACAAGGCCTATGTCGCCAACGAGGTTGCCTACCACAAGGCGGTCAATGGCGCGCTGGAGACACTGTTGATCCCGTCAGCCAGCAATGACGAGCTGAAGAGCCTGCTGCAGACCGGCCTGAAGCTGTTTCAGGGCCACCAGCAGCATGCCGAACACGTCGCCGCCGGCCTGAAGTAACGGAGACTGCCATGCTGCCGAGACGCACGTTTCTCATCGTGACCGCCCTGATAGCGGGCGCAATCGCCGTCCCGGCGCATGCCGCAACCATCCAGATCGTGATGGACGATCTCGTGGTGTCGCCGGCGCAGGCAACCGCCAAGGTCGGCGACACCATCGAATGGATCAACAAGGATATTTTCGCCCACACCGCCACCGCGCGAAACGGCGATTTCGATGTCGCCATGCCGCCGAAGAAGACTGTGACGTCGGTGCTGAAGAAGGCCGGTACGGTCGAATATTACTGCCGCTTCCATCCCAACATGAAGGCCGTGCTGACGATCGCGCCGTAAGCCGGTAACCTCGTCAGGTCAACGTCCCTCGCTGCAGCACCATCGCGAGCCGCACCGCGACCGCCGCCTGCCACACCGGATAGAGCACCGAGGTGAGATCGAGATCGAGCGCGCTGTCGACAGCCATCAGCGTACCGGCCAGCGTGCCCGTCAGCAGCATCCGCATCCATAACGCCGCATCGCGCGGCCCGGCCGGCAGCAGGGCGATCGCCAGCGCCATCAAGCCGGCGCCGACAAAACCGCCGGCGAGGCCCGCCAGCACATTGCGCATCATCTTGGAGGCGCCATAGGCCTGCAGATCGATCCAGATGGCGGCGTTCACGGCGCAGACAAAAGCGACCATGGTGACAATGCCGGCAAGCAGCGCCGCCCAAACCGGATTGGCGCTGCAGCGCCGGACCACGAAGAAGACGAGCACCGCAAACGGCACCGCCACCAGCGCCATGCGCAGATTGCCGGAACCGCCGGTGAACTTGTCGATCAGTTGCGGCGTCAGCGGCGTCAACAGGCCCGACAGCAGACCGCCGGCGGCGATGATAAGTAAATTGTTGCGGGAGGTGTTGTCGGCAGCGATGGCCTGGGTCAACGCGTTCGCCTCCATCTCTGCGGCACAGCAATTTAGCACAATAGTACTTGTGATTGTAGTCGCGCACGGCGCGAGGCCGGTTCACAAATAAAAGCCGCGCCAACCCGAAGGTTGACGCGGCCATGGCCGTTCTGTTGCCAGGTGGACCAACCCCGAACAGGTTACGCCGCGAGGCGCACTTCGTTCAATGCAACGTTATCGTTTGCATTTAGGTTTTTGACCCGATAACGGCGGTATCATGCCGAGCACAATTCAGAACTTCTTTGCGACCATCGATCCTGGTTCGCCCCCGCCATAGCAGCCCTGGGATTTTGCCTTGCGGCAGAATCGATCTCATGTGGAGCATGATCTTTTCGGATCGTGCTGTGGATGAGACCTTTAAGCTCAAGCTGCTAAGGTGGAGGCGCCGGGTACTGCCCCCGGGTCTGCCCGCAGTCCATTCTAAGGTTCAGCGCCATCGTCTTGCGACGGGGCGGTTGTACGCGAGATTGAGGGCGAAAGATAGGCCGTTGTCGGCGATTGCGCAGATCAGGTGCCGCAAGCGCAACCACGCGCATAGCGATCCCTGTTAGCTTCAGTGAAGAAAGGGTGCGCTATTCCTTTCCTTTTCTTCCGCCCCTGCACCCATCGCCACCATTCGGAGAACAGGGGCGATTGCACCACTGATTGGCTTGTGCAGGTGTGGTCGGCTGACCCGTCTGAGTATGCGGTCGTCCTATAGAACGGACGCAACAGCCCGCGCGTGGGCCGTCGCTACATTGTTGAGCGCCGGCAAATTCAGAGTAAGTAAGGGTCAGGAGTGCGAACACAACGACGAAAAGCAAGCGATTCATTTGCCCCCCTAAATGACTTGATGAAAACGGTTCTTATGGCTGCGAGCTGGCAAAAATAACTCCAGACTTACGCACCCGAACTCTGCAGTCCTAACGGGAACCCAGTTTATCGACGCGCTGTTGATGGTGACCGCCGTCGAATTTCGTACGCAAGAACACTTCGACGCATTCTTTCGCCACCGCTTCGCCGATCATCCGTCCGCCCATCGCCAAAACATTCGCGTCATTATGCTGGCGGCACAGCCGCGCGCCCGTGACGTCATACGCAAGCGCGCAACGGATATGCGCATGGCGGTTGGCGGCGATCGAAATGCCGATGCCCGATCCGCAGATCAGGATGCCGGATCCGGCCTTGCCGGCCCTGATGGCATCGGCTAGCTTGCCGGCAAAATCGGGATAGTCGACGGATGCGGCGCTATTCGTGCCCAGATCCAGCCACTTCACATCGGGCAAAGCGACTTTCAGGGCTTCCTTGAGCGCAAAGCCCCCGTGATCGCTGGCAATGGCCACCATGCGTTCTGAACGCACCCTCTCGTCTTCGTCGGCCATCTAAATCTCCACGAATGCGCCGCACGCCATCCGCGTGCACTTTACGCTGCGGGCTCGAAATCGACGTAGCATTCTCGCCGTACCGAGTTCGACGCTTCCTGATGGGGAGTATGGTTTTGGAGCGGGCGAAGGGAATCGAACCCTCGTATGCATGGGAAACATTATTGGCTGCCTGTCAAATCAATGGGTTAGCGCGCTTTCGGCTCTTTTTTGGCTCCACGTTCAATGCGCGGTTCTCGTCCGTTTGAGTCAATGGCCTTGACCGGTGGAACCCGCGTCCCCACGTTGTAATCCTCCGCTGGCGATGACCTGGCGACATCGGGCGTTTCGTGCGTTGTACGTGGCGTTCGGTTCGGACAACTGGTGCGATCTGTACATGGCGTATCAGGTGCTTCTCGGTTGACGACTCCAAGTGTTTGGGTCGCGGGTAGCTGGCGGTGAACAATGGAGATGCCCCATGCGCAAGTTTTTTGCACGTGTGGCGACCCTTACCCGCAAGATCGCGGAATGGTTGGTGCCGGTTCTTTCCGCCATCAAGCTTCTGATCGAAATTGTGGGTAAGGTCGCCAACTGCCATGATCGAAAATTACAAATTCAAATATCGGTCGCGCAATAAGTGGTTTTTCGTCCCCAATGACAAATGCGAACGCCGCGGGCGTCGCATGCTTGAGTTCTTCAAAAAGCGCGTCGTCTACCCGGACTATATGTATCACTTCAAGAAGGGTGGCCATGTCGCGGCCTTACACGCGCATCTGAATAACGCACTGTTCTTCAAGATCGACATCCAGAACTTCTACTACTCCATCGCTCGAATGCGGGTCACACGGGCGTTGCGTGCGTGGCATTACCCTGGCGCCGGCACCTTCTCAATGTGGTCCTGCGTTCGCAATCCAGGACCGGGACCCCAGCACACATTGCCTATCGGCTTCGTTCAATCCCCGCTCCTCGCAAGTCTCGTGTTGATGAAGTCACCGGTCCACGACGCGATTGAGCGCGCTCGGGCTAACGGCGTATGCGTTTCGGTCTACCTTGATGACTTCATCGGATCTCACAACGATCTCGCCGTTCTCACGGCGGCGTACGAAGATATCAGGAACACGTGTGTTGCTGCTGGTCTCATACCCAATCCCGGCAAGCTCGTACCGCCACAAGCGGCGATCACGGCGTTCAACTGTGATCTGACCAACGGATCGGCGGTGGTCATGGCAGATCGGATAGGTAAATACTTCGCATCGCCAGATCGCACGCCGATGTCCGACGCGGGATTTATCCACTACATGAGCATGGTTGCGTCCAAGAACTTCCCATAAGAGAAAAGGCCCCGGCTTCCCGAGGCCCTTCCCTTAGAAACATCAAGGCGAACGGCGTAATCCGCCATCTCTGCAAAAGCGGCGGGTTACGCTATCGCTAGCCCGCCCTACGAATTTTGTCCGGAAATTTTGGAGCGGGCGAAGGGAATCGAACCCTCGTATGCAGCTTGGGAAGCTGCCGTTCTACCATTGAACTACGCCCGCGAACGCTTTTGCGCTCCCCTGATTAGCCGACCCCGGGCGTTCCGCCAAGCGGTACCCGCGCCTCCCCGTCCCAGGCCCTTAACGGCTTACAAAGATTCCAGATGCGCGCTTTGATGACGGTGTTATGATCCTGCCGGGGTTGGTGGCGTATGGCGGGGCGGGGCTACAGCATTTTTGACACGGGGATCGGCCGGTGCGGAATCGCATGGGGCGAGCTCGGCGTTATGGGCGTGCAGCTCCCGGAAGCCCGCGAGATCGACACAAGACGGCGGCTGTTCCAGCTTTATCCCGACGCCCGCGAACTTCGCCCTCCGGAGAATGTCGCCATCGCGATCGAAGGCATCGTGGCGTTGCTGCGCGGCGGCTACAGCGACCTTTCCGATGTCGCGCTCGACATGACCGGGATTCCCGCCTTCAACCAGCGCGTCTATCAGCTCGCCCGCACCATCCCGCGCGGCGAGACCCGTACCTATGGCGAGGTCGCAAGTGCGTTACGCGCCTCGGGCGCGGTGTATTCGGTGGCGCAGGCGATCGCCCGCAACCCCTTCATGATCATCGTGCCCTGCCATCGCGTACTCGAGGCCGGGCACTATGCCGACAAGATCTCGCCGAACGGCGGCGCCATCTCCAAGCGCCGGCTGCTGTCGATCGAGGGCACCCACCCGACCGCCAGCAAGACCCTGTTCGACGTGCTGCTGCCGGTTGCGCCGCCGCGCCCGCCTACCTAAATTTACGGGATGGCCGCGACCACGCTGCTCGAGCGCAAATCCATTTCGGTATCCGATTTCCGCTGCAGCGCGGGACCCGGCGATAAGCCTTTTGCCGAGCTGCACCGCTGCCACTCCATTTCCTATGTCCGCAAGGGCAGTTTTGGCCTGCACTGCCGCGGCAAGTTCAGCGAATTGGTGGCGGGATCGGTGCTGATCGGCCATCCAGGCGACGAATATACCTGCACCCATGATCACGTCTGCGGCGACGAGTGCCTGTCGTTCTTCCTGGGGCCGGAACTGGTCGATGCGATCAGCGAAGCCAGGGATATCTGGCAGATCGGCTCGGCGCCGCCGCTCGGGGAATTGATGGTGCTCGGCGAACTGGCGCAAGCGGCAGCAGATGGTAGCAGCGACATCGGCCTCGACGAGATCGGCCAGGTGTTCGCCAGCCGCTTTGTCGAAGTGGTCTCCGGCAAGCCACGCAAGACTGGTCCCGACGCCGCCCGCGACCGCCGCCGCGCGGTGGAAACCGCGCTGTGGATCGATGCCAATTCGCACCGCGAAATCGACCTGGAAGATGCCGCCGCGCAAGCCGGCATCAGCCCGTTCCATTTCCTGCGGCTGTTTTCCGACGTGCTCGGCGTCACCCCGCACCAATATCTGCTGCGCTCGCGGCTGCGCCATGCCGCGCGGCGGCTGGCCGATGACAACAGCCCGATCACCGCCATCGCCTATGACGTCGGCTTCGGCGACCTCTCCAATTTCGTGCGTACGTTCCACCGCGCCGCCGGCGCCTCGCCGCTGCGGTTCCGCCAGGCCTCGCGGGGGAAGCGCAAGATTCTCCAAGAACGGCTTGCCCTCAACTAGCTAGGGTTTCTCCAGGTTGCGCGGCATTCCCGCGCGGTTTTGACTGGAGAACACCATGTACGACCACATCGGATTACGCGTCGGAAATCTCGACGCCAGCGTGCGCTTCTATACGGCAGCGCTCGCACCCCTCGGCTTTGTGCTGTGCTCGCGCGACGATTCCGGCGCCGGCTTCGGCCCCAAGGGCGAACCCGCGCTTTGGCTGCACTTGCACAAGGGCGCCGCCGGCACCGGCGCCCATGTCGCGTTCCGGGCGCCGGATCATGCCGCGATCAAGCAATTCCATGCCGAGGGACTTAAGGCCGGCGGCCGCGACAATGGCGGCGCGGGCGCACGGGCCGATTACAGCCCGACTTACTACGCGGCGTTCCTGATCGATCCTGACGGCAACAATGTCGAGGCGGTTTGTACGTAGGTGCGCACCGTAGGGTGGGCAAAGCGAAGCGTGCCCACCATTCAAGACAACGGTGTGGATAGATGGTGGGCACAGCGCGAAGTGCGCCTTTGCCCACCCTACGGACCGATGCCTCTCATTCTCATTTGAAGGACCCTGCCTCATGGCTTCCATCCACAAGGACATCATCATCGACGCCAACCCGAACGACGTCTGGGATGCGGTGCGCGATTTCGGGGCGTTGCATACGCGGCTGGTGCCGGGCTTCGTGCTCGACACCCGCCTCGACGGCGACGCGCGGATCGTGACGTTTTCCAATGGCACGGTGGCGCGCGAACTTTTGGTCGATTGCGACGATGCACGGCGGCGGCTGGTTTATGCTGTCATCAGCGAACGGATCAAACAGCACAGCGCCTCGGTGCAGGTGACCGCGGAAGGCAACGGCCGCAGCCGGCTGGCCTGGACCGTCGACGTGCTGCCGCATGAAATCGCGCCTTACATGAACGCGCAGATGGATCAGGCGGCGCTGGCGATGCAGAACGCGCTTGGGAAAGCCGCGGCATGATTTCCGCGTTTCTCGAAGCGCTCGGCGCGGTCGGTCCCTCAGCCGACCGCGCCGGCAAGATGGACCTGTACGGACGCTTCATCGGCTCCTGGGATCTTGACGTCAGGCAATTTGCCGACGACGGCCGCGAGCGCCGCCGCGCCGGTGAATGGCATTTCGGCTGGGCGCTGGAGGGGCGCGCGATACAGGATGTCTGGATCGTACCGCCGCGTGGCGAAGGGCGCCACGGCGACGCCACCGCCAAGATCAATTCCTATGGCACGACGCTGCGGGTCTACGATCCCGATATCGACGCCTGGCGGATCCAGTGGACCGACCCGGTGGCGCGAAGTTTTCTGCAGATGATCGGGCGTGCTGAAGGCCATGACATCGTGCAGCACGGCACGCGGCCGGATGGACAGCTGATGCGCTGGAGTTTTTCCGAGATCACACCTAACTCGTTCCTCTGGCGCGGCGAGATCTCCGCCGACAACGGCGCGAGCTGGCGTGTCAATACCGAGTTCACCGCCCGACGCCGAGCACCGTGATCTGTCGCACAGATCAGCCTTTCGTCCGCTCCTAGCGTCACCATTTGCGCCCGGATGGCACCGCCTCCGCGGGCCGCGGCGCATTGGGAGGTCGAACCATGACTGGAGCTGACAAGGTTGTGTGTCAGGCGGCCACGCTGCTGCTGCTGTTTGCCCTGACGACGACGCCGGCGAAAGCGCAATTCGCCGGCTTCGGTGGCGGTGGAGGTGGCGGCGACGACATGATGACGCAGATGGCGCCGATGCTGGAAATGATGAAGGCGAAGATGGGAAAGCGCCGCTTCGGCATGATGATGCAGACCTTGGGGCCGATGATGGGCCGCATGATGGAAGGTGGAGGCGGTGGTTTTGGTGGCATGATGGGCGGCGGTGGAATCCCCGGCGGCTTCGGTGGCGGCTATGGCGGCGGCACGGCCGACGGCTATGGCGTCAACATGGGCGGCATGGGCGGCGGCGACATCATGGGCATGCTCGGCGGCCCTGGCGGCGGCGAGATGATGAGCATGATTCCGCAGCTGATGCGCATGGCCAATATGGGTGGCAGCCGTCACGGCCGGCGTCATCGGCGGCGCTGAGCTACGACAGCGCCGGACGAGCCTTGGCAAGGGGACCCTGCTTCGGTCCCCACCGCGTCAGGATCACGCTTGCGCAGGACAGCAGACCGAGCAGCATCATCGATGCTGCCGTCAGCATGAAGTAGTCCGTGGCGGTGGCATCGTGCGTCGACAGCCACCAGCCGCCGATGATGATGAACACTAGCCGCGCGGTCTGCGCCAGCACGGGGCCGAGCACCTTGGCCGCGCCCTGCGATGAAAAATAGCAGGTCGTGGCGAGGCCGAGGAAGGCATACATCGGCGCCGCCGTAGACAGATACTGCCGGCTTGCGGCGCGCACGCCCGCATTGTCGGTGAAGAGATTGACCCAGATGTCGGGGAAGATCGCGATCAAGGTCGCAAGCGCGCCGACCCCGACAAAGGCCACGCCTCCCGCGATCCAGCAGATCCTGCGGGCCCGCGCGATGCGCTGCGCGCCGATCGCCATGCCGACCATCGGCACCGTCGCGATGCCGACCGCAAAGGCGATCGACGTCAGCATGAATTCGAGCCGCGCGCCGATGCCGTAACCGGCCAGGATTTCAGTGCCGAAACCCGCCAGCATGTAGGTGAATATGCTGATCGTCAGCACCGACTGCAGCGGCGAGAAGCAGGCGATGGCGCCGACCTTGAGGATGTCGATGAACATCGCCCAGCGAATCCGCAGGCCGATGAGCTTGGGAACGACGCGCGCACGGCCGGAAAACAGATACCACGTCATCACGGAGATGCTGACCATAAAGGCGATCAGCGAACCGGCGGCGACGCCGCGCATGCCGAACTGCGGAATCGGCCCGAGGCCGAGACCGAGCGTGCCGCCAAGGATGATCTGGCAGACGGCGGAAATGAGCATCAGCAGCGACGGCAATTTCATGTTGCCGGTGCCGCGCAGGATGCCGGCCATCGTGTTCATCAGCCACGGCACGACAGCACCGCCGAAGAATATCTGCGTGTAGCCGATCGCCTGCGTCAGCACGTTGCCGCGGCCGCCGAGCAATTCCAGCAACTTGGGGCCGAAGATCAGCATGCCCAGCATGAAGACGAGCCCGAAGCAGAGGCCGATCAGCAAGGCATGCGCGGCAAGCACCGACGCCCGCTCGGTATCACCGGCGCCGAGCGCGCGCGCGATCGCCGACGCAACGCCGCCGCCCATGGCGCCACCTGACATCGTCATGGTCAGGATCACGCAGGGAAACACCAGCGCCATCGCGGCCAGCGATTCCACCCCTAACCGGCCGATATAGGACGTCTCGGCGATCACCACGCAGGTGCCGGCCGAGAGCGCAATGACGTTGGGCCAGGCGAGCCACAGCAGCGTGCGCAGGATCGGACCGTCGATCAGCGCGTTCTTCGCCGGCGGCGGCGGTGGCGGCAGCGGACGTTCTTCCTCGTCGACGGGAATTTCGGCAACGCCGATATCGGACATTTCTGCTCCCGCGCGCGAAAGGCAACCTTAAGGTCGCGCGCCCATTCAATATTTTGGGCGCATTATCTCGCTGCGCCGAGCTGTTTCCTAGCACGGCAAGGCCTGATTCCGCGTGCGCGCAACGCAATGGGGCCCTGCGCGATTGCAGGCGAGCGCGCTCCCTTTAGCCAATCGACCAGACGAACGGTGCCTTTCCGCCGGTTGGCGGCTTCAAATGGACCGGAATATGGCGGCCGCAGCCGGCCGCCAGACCCTCGAACAATCCCTGCAGGACGCTGGCGCAGGCCGGGTGATAATCGCCGACATCGGCCATCAGCTTCCAGCTTTGCTGCCGGATTTCGAACGTGCCGTCGGACTCGCTGATCTCAACCGCATCATCCTGCGCCTCGAACAGCGCACGCAGGAAGCTGGCAAATTCCTTCGGCCCGCCGCGGCTCGCCCCGAGGTTTTGCGCGATCTCGTCGAAATATTGCATGCCGATCAGCTTGCCGGTGAGGTGCAACAGATATCGGGCATCCTCCGGGCCGAAGCATTGCACCATCACGGGAGCCGCGGTCTTCACATATTCCATCGCGTAGTTGCGATAGGCCTTTTCCAACCGCGGCTTCGGCCAGCTTGCAACAGGCAATGCCGGCGCGGTGGCGGGATCGAAGCGCGGCGCTTCGAGATGCCGCGCGAACACCATCCGCGCATCAAGGTCCAGCGGATGATCATATTCGCAGTAATAGCCTTCGAGGCCGTCCTGGCCGTCGACGCTTTGCTTCGTGCAGACGAAGCCGAGATTGAGATTGCCGAGCGCCACGCCGTTATTGCCGTGCCATCCGCGCAGCATCGCGCGCGACACTTCGCCGGGCACGCCGCAGATCGCGGTGCCACGCCAGATCCAGCGCGGCGGCGGATAACGGATCCAGGCCTTGCGATCGGTCTCGTACATGTATTCGACATGAACGCCGCCGATCCAGTTCGAGAGATAATGATACTGCGCAGCCGCGACCGCCGGCGGCAGATGGCTGAGCCCGAGTTTTTCCAGCCCCGGCAGGAAGCGTTCCTGCTGCTGGCGGCGAAACACCCGGAACACGAATTCGGCGGCGTCCGCCGTGCCGCGGCGGGAGACGACGGTGAGAACGAGGCCGGTGAAGAACGCGTGACAGAGATCGGCCACGCTGCGCCACTTCGCCCATTGCGCTTCCCGGGCTGCTTGCTCGCCGCTCATGTTCTCTCCCGCCTTCATTCGTTGTTGGCGACGAGCATATATCAGCCGTCATTGCGAGCGCCAGCGAAGCAAGCCATGCCACTACGCGTGGAGAGCATGGATTGCTTCTTCGCTAACGCTCCCTTGCGCAAACGCTTCGCGTTTGTCGCAGGCAATGACAGAGAGCGAGGCTACAGCCGGAAATGCTTGCTCAGCTTCAGGCCCTGCGCCTGATAGTTCGAGCCGATGCGCTGTCCGTACATGGCGTCGGGCCGCGCCAGCATCTTTTCATAGACCAGACGGCCGACGATCTGGCCGTGCTCGAGGATGAAGGGCACTTCGCGCGAGCGCACTTCCAGGACGGCGCGCGAGCCCTGCCCGCCGGCGCCGGCATAGCCGAAGCCGGGATCGAAAAAGCCGGCATAATGCACGCGGAATTCGCCGACCAGAGGATCGAACGGCACCATCTCGGCGGCGTAATCCGGTGGAATCTGCACCGCCTCTTTCGACGCCAGAATATAGAACTCGCCGGGATCGAGGATCAGGCTGCCGTCCGGGCGCGCCGCGATCGGCTCCCAGAATTCATCGACCGCATAGCCGCCGCGGCGGTCGACATCGACCACGCCGGTGTGGCGCTTGGCGCGGTAGCCGACAAAACCGCCGGAATTCGCGCCGCTCAGATCGACGCTCAGCGCCACGCCATTGGCGAGATCGGCGTCGTCGATATCGACCAGCCGCTCGGCCTCATGCAGCGCGTCCAGCTCGTCCGCGTTGAGGATGGCGTCGCCGGTGCGGAAGCGCACTTGAGACAGCCGGGATCCCTCGCGCAGCAGCACTGGAAACGTCTTCGGACTGATCTCGGCATAGAGCGGCCCGTGATAGCCGGCGCCGATCATGTCGAAGCGGCGGGTGCCGTCCGCGATCACGCGGGTGAACACGTCGAGCCGCCCGGTCGAGCTCTTCGGGTTGGCGGCGGCGACGATCTCCGGCGGCAGCGCGAGGCTCTCCAGGAGCGGCACGATGTAGACGCAGTTGGTTTCCAGCACCGCCCCGTCAGTGAGGTCGATCTCGTGCAGTTTCAGCTCGTCGATACGCTCGGCGACCGTCGCACCCGGCCCCGGGAGGAAGCTCGCGCGCACCCGGTAGGCGATGTCGCCGAGGCGAAGATCAAGGCTCGCGGGCTGGATCTGGCTCTCGACAAAGGGATAGGCCGGCAGGATCAGGCCCGCATCCGCCATCGCCGCGATCATGCGGTCGGGCAGAATTCCGTTGGCGTCGGGCGGCAGCGTGAAAGGCACGGCGGTCCTCAAGGGAGCCCGGGAGGATGACCCAGATGTCATCCAAACCTCATAAATATGGGCATTTAGGGGTTATCCGATGGCCGGCTTGACGAAAAGGGCACGAGGGAATATCAGCATGACTTATCCCGTGGTGATTTGAGCCGGCCGGCTTGCAGCCACGTTAAATAAGTCGCTAAACAGGCCGGGGACACGTGTGATCCCGGCCTGTGGAAATTTTTCCAGGCCGGTTTTTTGTGACCATTTTCAATGGTGGTCACGATGGAGGTCACATGCCTGAGTCTAAGTCTACCACCCGCTATCGTCCCGAAACCCGCCTTGTCCATGGCGGCACGCTACGCTCGCAGTTCGGCGAGACGTCCGAGGCGCTGTTCCTCACCCAGGGCTACGTCTACGACAGCGCGGAGCAGTGCGAGGCCCGATTCAAGGGCGAGGAGCCCGGCTTTATCTATTCGCGCTATTCCAATCCGACGATTGAGATGTTCGAGCGCCGCATGATCCAACTCGAGGGCGCGGAAGCCGCGCGCTCCACCGCGACCGGCATGGCCGCGGTGGCGACCGCGATCCTCGCACCGCTCCGGGCCGGCGACCACGTGGTCGCTTCGAAAGCCCTGTTCGGCTCCTGCCTTTACGTGGTGCAGGATCTCTTGCCGCGCTACGGGATCGAGACGACGCTGGTCGACGGTCTTGATCTCGACCAGTGGCAGCGCGCGTTGCGGCCGAACACCAAGTCCTTCTTCCTGGAGAGCCCGACCAATCCGACGCTCGACGTGCTCGACATCCCGGCGATTGCCGAGATCGCGCACAGTGGCGGCGCACGGTTGATCGTGGACAATGTGTTCGCCACGCCGATCTGGCAGAGCCCGCTGACACTCGGCGCCGACGTCGTTGTCTACTCCGCCACCAAGCACATCGACGGCCAAGGCCGCTGCCTCGGCGGCATCATCCTGGCCTCGGAAGCCTTCGTCGCCGAGCACCTCCATAACTTCATGCGCCATACCGGCCCGTCGATGTCGCCGTTCAACGCCTGGGTGCTGCTGAAGGGACTGGAGACGCTGGCGGTACGTGTACGCGCGCAGACCGAGACCGCCGGCAAGGTTGCCGATGCACTGGCGAAGCATCCGAAGATTTCGCGGCTGATCTATCCCGGGCGATCAGATCATCCGCAGGCTGAACTGGTGAAGCGGCAGATGCGCGCCGGCTCGACCCTGGTCGGCTTCGAGGTCAAGGGCGGCAAGCAGGCCGCGTTCCGCTGCCTCAACGCGCTGCAGATCTCGCGGATCTCGAACAATCTCGGCGACGCCAAGAGCCTCGTCACCCATCCGCCGACCACGACGCATCAGCGGCTGACGCCGGAGGCGCGCGCCGAACTCGGCATCAGCGAAGGCTTCATTCGCTTCTCCGCCGGGCTCGAGCATGCCGATGATTTGATCGAGGATTTTGCGCAAGCGCTGGAGAAGGCGTGAGCTGCTGAGCGGCACGTGTAGCCACACAACAGGTGTCGTCCCGGCCTTAAGCCGGGACCCATTACCACAGGGCGTTGTGAGTTAAGGAAGTCGTCGTGCACCGCCTAAATCAGCGCGGCCGCGGCGTATGGGTCCCGGCGTTCGCCGGGACGACAGCGGTGTGTAGCCGCGACAGTAATCACATCGGCCGGTACGTCCGGACGTTCGACGGCACGTTGACGCCGAGCTTGATCTGGCCGACCGAGCGGATGATGTCGTCGCCGAGCAGCTGCGCGAAGCAGGCGTAGCCCCAGTCGCTCATGTGCAGGCCGTCGGCGATGACGAAATTGTCCATCGGGATCGCCTGCTTCTCGTGCCAGTCGCGCATCACCTCGAAGCGCGGGAAGATGCCGACCTTGCGCAGTTCGGCGACCTTGTTGAGCAGGTTGATCATCTTGCCCGCGCTCTCCGCGCGTTCGTTGACGCGCGGCGAATATTGCGGATCGATCAGCACCAGATCGGCGCCGGTCGCCTGAATGCGCGCGACACCGTCTTCCACCAGCTTGATGGTCTCAGCCGGATCGAGATTGCGCAGCACGGCATTGGTGCCGACCTGCCAGATCACCAGGTCCGGATGCATGTCGATGACCGAGGTCTGCAGCCGCTTCATCATTTCAGGCGCGTCCTCGCCGCCCTGGCCGCGATTGATCACGGTGATGTCGGCGGTCGGATATTGCCGGTGCAGCTGCGCTGCGAGGCGGTTGGGATAGTTGAACTCCGGCGAGGTCGCGCCGAAGCCCGCGGTCGACGACGATCCGAACGCGATGATCACCACCGGCTCGCCCGCGGCGAGCTTGCCCGCGACACGCGGCAGCGATCCCATCTTTTTGGCGCCACCCTTCGGCGGCAGGCAGGGAACACGGCTGAAAATGTCGGCGGCCGATTTCGCGACCTCTTTGGCCTTGTCGATCGCCTTGCCGGTAACGCTCCTTTGCGCCGCCGGACCGGACGGCTCGGCGGCCGCCACGCTGCCCGCACCCGTGGTCGGCGCCGCCGGCGGTTTGGCGGCTTCAGTTTTGGCCGTGTCGGACAGCGTCGCCTGCTGGGCGGTCTGGGTCGCCTGCGCCTGCACCGGCAAAACGGACGCCGGCATCATCAGCACCGTCGCCGCGATGGCGAACGCTGCCAGCGATGTCGACGGCAAAAAAGGGCAGTAACGACTCATTTACGCTAGTTCCTCAATTCTGCTGGGCCGGGTTCACATGCGCCGCGTCGATCACGAATTTCGACAGCGCGCGGCCGAGGCAATCGTGCACCCGCTTGGCAAGGTCAGGGCCATGCGACGTGCTGGACAGGTCGAAGTCTCCCGCGTCGCTCCAGTGCCGCATCATGGAGAAGCGGTCGAACAGGGGAACGTCGTGCTGCTGCGCCACCACGCGCATATTATCCAGGTAGGGCGGCGCGGAAATCATCGTTTCAGTGCGCGGGCTGTATTGCAGATTCATCAGGATCACGTCGGCCCCCGCCTTCTGCAACGCAGCCACACCCTCTTCAACACCGGCGCGGAAATCATCGGGATCGATCGATCGGATAGCATCGTAGGTGCCGGTCTGCCAGATAACCAAAGTAGGCTTTCTTACTTCCACGAGCTTAACAAGTCCGCCAGCGACCTCTTCGGCCGTCTTCTTGACCTGTAGTTCTACGGATACGTTCACCGCGACCTTCGGAAGCGCCTCCTTCAACATGACCTGCAGCCGGCCAGGATAGGCGCTGGCTTCGGACGCCGCGATGGTCGACGACCGGCTGCCCACCACCAGAATCTCCAGCCGGCGGTCGCCGGCAATGGCCGTCTCGACCTTAGGCAACTTACTCTCGGACGTCAGCAGATAGGCCGGAACCTCGCAATTGGCAGGGGCATCCTCGGCGCGCACGGGAGCCACGGCCAGCAAGCCGGCAATCAAGGTCAGCCCCAGGATCATCACCGGGTTGGACTTCATCAGCCCCCTCCCGCCATATCGGCGTTGCCAACAGCGCCCTTTTTCTTCGAGGCATTCTTGTCGGCGGAATGCTTGTACCACGAAATGACCCACGCCATGCCGGACATGATGAGTACCCCGACGACGCTGATCAGGAAATGCAGGCCCGCTCCACCGGAGATTTCGGCCAGCACGAAATGCCCCGCGAAGGCGAGGAAGACGCCGAGGCAGAATATCTCAAGCGAATGCTGCCCGCACAGGATCAATGGTCGCAGCCAGGGTGATTTCAGCCCCGGCCAGTCCTTGTGCAGGAAGCGCACGGTGAGCGCCGCCAGCGCCAGGAAGTGCGCGAACCGCAGCACATCCAGGTCGGTCTTGGTGATCGGGTACATCCACTGCTCGACGAGCTTCGGCATGAAGCGGCTCAATTGCGGGATGTGCCAGGTCAACGTGACGAAGAAGGCGGCCAGCAGATAGGCAATGCAGATCCACATCGTGATCCGCGAGGAGAGTATCGCCGACATCCGCTCGGCGCCGCCGAGCGCGCACCAGGCGCCGAACACGAACAGCAATTGCCATGCGAACGGATTGAAGGCCCAGAATCCGTTCGGATAGGCCGACAGGTACAGATCGAAGTGCCAGGTCGCCGCGTAGAGCGCCACCGACAGCGCCAGCGAGACGTCGGGCCGCCACTTCATCAGCCACAGGATGAGGGGCAGGAACAGCATCAGCACTATATAGAGCGGCAGCACGTCCATGTTGACGGGACGGAATCGCAGCAGCAGCGCCTGGATGATCGTGACATCCGGCTGCTTGAGGAAATCCATGATCCCCATTTCTTCCGAATACAGCGGGTTGTTGAAATTGGTGGCGACGTAGGAAATCTCCGCCAGGAAGATCGTGAACAGGAACACATGCGCCACGTAGATCTGCCAGACCCGCCGCATGATGCGGGCGGTGGCGATCACGAAGCCGGATTCCAGCATGGCGCGGCCATAGACGAACGCCGCGGTATAGCCGGAGATGAAGATGAAGATCTCGGTGGCGTCGGAAAAGCCGTAATTGCGGATCGTGAACCAGGTCAGGATGTTCGCCGGCAAATGATCGATGAAGATCAGCCACAGCGCCAGCCCGCGAAACAGATCGAGCCGCAATTCGCGCTCGCCGGCCGCCGGCAGCGTGATCGCCGGCGCGGAGGTTACCGCGGCGTTACTCACGGATGGTCCGGTAATTTGATCGGCAATGGACGACATCGGGCACCGTTTTGGCAGCGAATCTGACGCAAATTGCACGGCACGAGGGCACAATATCGGCCCCCCAAGCACGCAAGACAAGCCAGATACGGCGATCTGGACCGCGCG
Organism: Bradyrhizobium sp. AUGA SZCCT0176; assembly: GCF_018130145.1. Lineage (GTDB taxonomy): Bacteria > Pseudomonadota > Alphaproteobacteria > Rhizobiales > Xanthobacteraceae > Bradyrhizobium. The sequence goes on from NZ_JAFCMB010000019.1 coordinate 94,008, forward strand.
GGTGCGCCTTAGGGCGAAACTGTGTTGAAACAAGGATGGAATAGCGTGGACGCCCCGCCCCTGCCGGCCGGCCCCGCGATTGGTTCCATCGGCTTTCTTGGCTATGATGCGGCACAGGATTCTGGAAGCTTTTATTCATGTACCGCGCCGTCACCCGTCAGATCGAAGTCACCGTCGAACCGAACTTCATGCCGGACCACCCGTCGGTCGCGAAGGGCCAGTATTTCTGGTCCTACACCATCGTCATCACCAATTCCGGCAATGAGACCGTGCAGCTGCGGACGCGGCACTGGATCATCACCGACGCCACCGGCCGCAAGCAGGAAGTCCGCGGCGAAGGCGTGGTCGGCGAGCAGCCGGTGCTGGCCCCCGGCGAACGCTTCGAATACACCTCCGGAGTGCCGCTCCCCACCGCGTCCGGCTTCATGACCGGGCGCTATCAGATGGTCAACGAAAGCGGCGAGAAATTCGAGATCGACGTGCCGACATTTTCGCTGGATAGCCCGGATAACAAGCGGGTGTTGAACTAGGGGCGAAGGCATTCGGCGCTGGCTCCTCTCGTCGTCCCGGCGAACGCCGGGACCCATACCGCGTGATCCCTCGATGAGGCTCGGTAGCAGAGACCATCCGCAAAACTTCTTCCTGTGGTTATGGGTCCCCCGATGCGCAATTGCGCATCTGAGCTCAAGGCCGGGACGACGGCGGTGTTTGTTGTTGCACCGTCATCCAAACGCAGTTTTGCATTCTCGCGACGCATTGCGTCCGAGCTTTGCCAGAAATTCCTTACCCTCCTAAATAAGAGGGCGCAGGGAAGACCGGGTGCGCGCTGCACCCGCGGTCCCGTGTGCGGTTTGCACTAAGTAGGCTGCACACGAGCATACAGGGCAGCGGAGAACACCCGGCCTTCCCTGCGCAATGGCTTTACGGCTTATGCCGTGATCTCCCCGGAGACGAGTTCTTGGTTGACTCCGTCGCTGCCGTTCAGCTCTCGCCTACCGACAGCTTGACGCCTGCAACGGGCACCAGGACCACACGGTTTTGCCGTACGCTCATCCACGCCGTCGTCGAGGCGTAAACCAGCGTCCACCGCAACCCGTCCAACGTCCGTGACGACGGCCGACGCCCTTCTGAGTAGGACGGGATGGC
>NZ_JAFCMB010000002.1 GCF_018130145.1 Bradyrhizobium sp. AUGA SZCCT0176
GGTTTGCTGGCCGGAGGCGAGCGCGGGCGGCTACGGCACCTTCACCATGACGGCGGCCGGCGTGTGGACCTACACGCTCGACAACGCGAACTGCACCGTGGAGGCGCTCAATAGCTGCGACACCCTTTGCGACAGCTTCACGGTCACAACCATCGACGGCACCGCCCAGGTGGTGAAGGTCACCATCCAGGGCTCCAACGACCCGGCCGTCATCTCCGGCACCACAGCCGGATGTGTGGTCGAGGCTGGTTGTGATGATCATGGTAAGCCGGACGCGTGCGGCATGCTCACCGACACCGACGTCGACAATACGCCCAATACCTTCACGCCGGTTTGCTGGCCGGAGGCGAGCGCGGGCGGCTACGGCACCTTCACCATGACGGCGGCCGGCGTGTGGACCTACACGCTCGACAACGCGAACTGCACCGTGGAGGCGCTCAATAGCTGCGACACCCTTTGCGACAGCTTCACGGTCACAACCATCGACGGCACAGCCCAGGTGGTGAAGATCACTATTTACGGCACCAGCGACGGATTCGACTTCAAGGCGTCGGCCGCCGGTGACTCGTTCCAGTTCAACGACGAGATTTCCGGCTTTGGCGGTTCAAACGTCATCGATCCCCTTGATGTGGACTTTGCCCAAGCTGCAATCAGCCAAAGCGAAGATGCTGCAGGAATCAACGGACAGCTGGCGACGTCGGCGGGAGCACAAATGCTTGCGCAATCGCTGTCAGGAAATCCCGCTGATGACAATTTCGGTTTCGCTCTGGAGCCGTTGGCGAGCGTCACCGCTTTTCATGCGCCGCACGACCTGATGGTGTGATGGCTTCCGAAACCGTGGCGTCAAGTCGTGCCGGAGATGCCGGCGATTCCCATCGAGGCGCGAGATAAACAGTCAGCAAACACGGATCCCGTATATCGCTGCGCTGATGCAGGCTGCTTGCTGCGCGCCTTCCGAGGAAACCAGGCTTCTCCGAAAGGCGCTGCAGGACTTTTACTTGGTGGCTTTTACTTGGTGACCTTGTCGACCACCGCATCGATGCCCATGCGGATCGCGGTGCCGGTGGCGAAGGCAACCACGACGACCGGGATCCAGATGAATCCGCCCGAGACGGAGTCGAGTTCGGCAACATTCAGTTCGCGCGCTTCAGTGTTCAGCTTTGTCATATCAGTCTCTCCCGTTGTCGGTGGAAGGACTGTCCCCGCCACTCGTAAGAGATCGATAGTCCGCGGCGCGCCAGGCCGCTGTGTCGGACATCACACTCAAGTCGGTGCGTGGAACGGGTGTAGAGCACGGCCCGATCAAACCGGAATCCGTGATGCTGTCGCACCATCTTGATCCCGCGCAGGCCTTGGCCGCCAGCGAAGGGCGCAACCTGTTTTGGCGCAAACGCCACAGAATCGTGAAGCCGCTACGGATTGCGACGGCTCGGCCCGCGCATTACCTGCACAATACGGTTTGCCTGGAGCAAATGTAATGCGCGCTGTTTTGGCCTTGGGCCTTTTGATCGCCCTCTGTGCTTCTGCCAACGCCGCAAAGGTGCAGCACTCCAAATCGCCTGCGGGCCAGTCGCGCTCGGCCCAACCTGTTGCTGCCACCAAGGGCTATGCCGTTCCCGGTTGGACCGACGCACAGACGCGGTATTGGATGGACAGCTTTCACGGCGGAACGGATTGACGCCGAGCGGCACTATATTTTTTCCGGCCGGCGTTAGTGCCAAAGCTTCCACCCATGCTGCAGTCCGTAGGACGGGTGGAGCGACAAGCGTTCGCCGAACGCGCGTCGCGCCCGGGTTTTGCAAATCTCTCGCCTGATGGAGGGCGTGGGGAATGCCGGGCGCCCGCAACCCAAAAGCCGACTTGACTATCCGCGCATCACCGCATTGGCCTTCTCGGCGGCGGCGGTCATGGCAATCTTCGCCGATTTCGCTCCCGAGACGACTTCATTCACGCCGATCATGAAGGCGTCCATGATGGGTCTCGATTGCGGATGGAAAAGTATAGCCTTCGCGCGGTCGACGTCGGCATTTTGCAAGTTGGTCAGCGCCGCTGCGGCGGCCTGCGGGCCGAACGCCTTCTTGAAGCCCTCGCTCGACCAGGCCGACAGGCGTGTCGTCGCGAGCCCCGCCGCTGCGGTCTGCAGCGAGGTCGCCTTACTTGTCGCCCACATCAGAAACAGGAAAGCGGCCCGCTTGTTTCGCGATTTGGAATTGATGCACGCCTGCCAGTGCGACATGAAGGGAACGGATGCGTGCCCGGCTGCATGCGGAAAAGCTGCAAACTCAGCCTGCCTCGTCACGCGACTCTTGGCCGGGTTGGAGATGTCGGTCGCAAAGTTGCTGCTGTCGATGGCCATTGCCGTCCTTCCCTGCAGGAAGTCGTCCAATACGTGGTACCATTCATAGCTGCCGACGCCGACCGGCCCGGCCTGGCTGAGCAGCTGTCCGAACATTTCGACGGCCGCGATCGCCTCCGGGCTCGCGAACGCGGCCTTCTTGTCCTTGACCATGTGCCCACCGTAAGAGAACACGAAGCTCATGGCCGGCACGGACGAATTGCCGCCGGCCTGCGCCCGCATGGCAATCCCGGACATCTCGTTGGTCTTGAGCGTCTTGGCGCCGGCAAGCAGTTCTTCGAAAGTCTGGGGAACCGGCAGATTCTTGGCTGCCCGCGCATCGCCGTTGAGGAACAAGGTCACCGCCTCGGAGGTGATCGGGACGGCGTAACGTTCGCGGTCCGACCACAGCGGAAAGGCGCGGGCGGTCTTGAGAAGGTCGCTCTCGTCGTACCAGCCGAGATCAGTCAGCGACTTGTCGGAATAATACCCGTTCAGCGGCTCGAGCCATCCTGCCGCGATGCCCTGGCCATAGGTCGTCCACATGAAGACGTCGGGGGTGCTGCTGCCACGGTTGAGCTGTATCGGCAGTGCGCCCAGATACGCGGTCTCCAACCGGAAGTCGGTAGCGACGATGATACCGGTGAGCTTGGTGAAGTCCCACAAAAGCGGAGTGATCGCGTTCGACCAGGGATGAATTGCGCCCGCGAGCGTGATCGTCTGCCCCGCAAATTGCTTCCAATCAATCGCAGCCCTGGCATAGCTCGCGGCGGCATCCTCCGCAAAACCCCACCGCGGCAGCATGGCGAGGGCCGGCAATGTCGCCCCCGCCGCGCCCAATCCTTTGACGAAGCTCCGCCGGCTGGCCGAGCTTGGACTGCTCGGAAACTTTTCACCTGTAGCCAAGTGGTTTGGAGCCAAATGGTTTGGAGACAAGTGGTTTGGAGCCATGTGGTTGCTCCTGCCGGGGGATCTGCCTTCACAACAAGCGGTCGGGGCCTTACCCGTGACGTTCTGGCCCCTTGCGTGTAATCTGCACGGTGGAGCTTGCCGGTTCCCGTCGCATCCCGCGGACCGCGGCTATGTTTTCATTATACTAGCAATGTTCTGCGTCGGCATCAGAAAATAATCGCTCACGCGAGCATCGAAGCAGGCCAATGTCAGTCACTCTAAGCCAGTCCTCTCGGTGGTTTGCTCGTCCGCTGGCGCTGGTGGTCGCGGTTCTTCTAACTGTGGTTGTCGCGACCGGGTTTCTCGGCTTCAGATATTGGCAGGAGCGACAAGCGGCAGATCTCTTGTTCGAGCGTGGTCGCCAGGTGCTCGAGACGCTGGATCGGCTGCGGACAGTCATCGCCGACGTGGAGGCCCAAAGGCGCGGGTATCTGCTGACTCTGGACCCCTCATATCTCAAGGCCTACGGCGTCTCCGACGAAAGCGTGCGCCGCGACGCCCACGCGCTCCAGGCTCTGGTAGCGAGCGATCCATTGCAGAACCATCGTGCGGGACATCTGGCGCTGACCGTTGCAGCAAAGCTGCGCGAGATCGATGACATCGTCAATACTGCCCGAACCAGCTCCGGGCCGGCAGCGCTGGCGATGATCCGCAGCCTGGACGAGATCCGGTCGCAAATCGACCAGATGGTGGACCACGAGCGCTTCCTGCGCGTGGATCAGGAAAGGCGCGCCAAGGCACTCGAACAACGCAAGGCCTGGCTGATCGCCACGGCTGTCGTCGTTGTCGCGGTCCTGGCGGCGGCAGCGCTGGCACTCGCACGGTTCGAAGCGAGGCGCCGGCGAAAAGCGACAGAGGAGAACGTCCAGCTCCAGAGCGAAATCGAAGAGCGTGACAGGAAGATCCGGCGCCTGGTCGACGCCAACATCATCGGGATCATCATCTGGGAAGTCGACGGGCGCATTCTTGAGGCCAATGACGAGTTTCTCCGCATGGTGGGATACGACCGGGAGGATCTCACCGCGGGTCGCCTGCACCGGACATCCCTGACACCGCCGGAATGGCGCGACCGCGACGCGCGTACCGTGGCAGAGTTGAAGCGGATCGGGACGGCCCAACCGTTCGAGAAAGCGTACTTGCGGAAGGACGGAAGCCGCGTCCACGTGCTGATCGGCGGGGCGATGTTCGAAGAAGGTACAAATCAAGGTGTTGGCTTTGTCCTCGATCTGACCGAGCGCAAGCGGGCGGAAGAGGCGCTGCGGCAAAGCGAGGAGCGCTTTCGCACCCTCGTGCAATTCTCCTTCGACGTGTACTGGGAGACCGACGCGCAGCATCGCTTTACTCACCAGGAGTTCGCCGAGAACCTTGTTGACGCGCCGGCGTGGGGCGCCGAGATCGGAAAGACGCGCTGGGAGGTGCCTTACCTGGAGCCCGACGCAGAGGCCTGGCGCAAGCACCGGCAGACACTCGATGCCCACCTGCCGTTCCGTGATTTCGAACTCGCGCGCCCTGCCCCCGACGGCAGCAAGCGTTACGTATCCGTCTCGGGGCTGCCGATGTTCGACGAGTCTGGGCGCTTCGTCGGCTACCGCGGCGTCGGGCGGCACATCACCGAACGCAAGCGGGCCGAAGAGGCCTTGCGCTCCGCGCAGGCGGAGCTCACCCACGCCAATCGCGTCGCCACGATGGGGCAGCTGACGGCCTCGGTCGCCCATGAAGTCAGCCAGCCGATCGCCGCGACCGTGCTCAACGCCCAGGCAGCCTTGCGCTGGCTAGGCGCTCAGCCACCGAACCTCGGCGAGGTTCGGCAGATCCTCAGTCAGATCACGGGTGACGGCAAGCGTGCCGGCGACGTCATCGGCTGGATCCGGGCCCTCATCAAGAAAGCTCCCCCGCGGAAGGAGCGCCTGGAGATCAACCAGGCGATCCTCGAGGTCATAGCCCTGACCCGCGGCGAAGCAGTACAGAACGGCGTCTGGGTGCGGACGCAACTCGCAGATGGCTTGCCGCTCATTCAGGCGGACCGGGTCCAGCTGCAACAGGTGATCCTCAACTTGATCATCAACGCCATCGAAGCGATGAACGGCGCCAGCGAGGGGACGCGGGAGTTGCTGATTAGCACTGCCGCAGATGCCTCGAACGGCGTGCACGTCAGCTTGCGGGATACCGGTCCGGGACTGGATCCGGCGAGCCTCGAGCACCTCTTCGACGCATTCTTCACCACCAAATCCAGTGGCCTCGGCATGGGACTAAGCATCTGCCGTTCGATCATCGAAGCGCAAGGGGGACGGATTTGGGCCGACGCGAATAAACCTTGCGGCGCCGCCTTTCATTTCACCCTGCCCTTGGAACGCGAAGAGACCGCTGCTGCCGAGCACGCCGGCCCAATGCAGGCGGTATGAAATGCTGGTCCGGGGAGCGAGCCGTCCTCGGCGGCGAAAGCGCCTGCTGCGATCGCGGGCGTTAGCGGAAGCCCAACAGCCCGCTTCCCTCGTCCGCTTCCTTACCGAGATCTCATTCCGCATACCGCTGCGCTCGTGCGGGCTCGCTTACTAAGGGGATTGGGTTTCGCAAAGGGCTCCGCCCATCCTTTTCAGCGTCCGCTAATCAAGAGCCTGCGAGGCTCGACCGACCCATTCGATTGAAATCCCGCGCCGTAGAGAGATCGCCAAAATGTTTCTGTGCCCGAACTGTCGTCCAGCCATGGAATTTCATCCCGGAGCTTGTGAGAAATCGGAACGCCGGAAAGGCCGATCTGATTTAGCGGCCAATATCCGGCATCGACGATTTCAATCGTCGCTCGCACCAGCTTCAATCCGTGTCCCGCCGGGGCAACCAATTCCACATTCTTCGGGTCATTCACGTTTCGAAGCCTCACCATGGGTGGCACTGACCCGAGCGGGACCTCGCGCCGGCCCTCCAACGCGCCAATACGGCCGAGTTCTTCCACCCCGACACCCCCGCTCGTAACACCGTAGAGCACCGGCAGGACGTACTCCGGCCTCCGCTGATCCCCGCCCGGCGCGAGCAGCGCGAGCAAGGTGTCGCGCTCACCCAGATCGACCCAAACGGCCTCACCACGAACCTCCGCAACCATACTGGCGGAAGCGCCCAGGAATTGTGGATTCTTCCGGTAGGAGACCTCGCTGACGTTCGAACCGGTTTTTCGTTCGCCGTTCAACTCCACTTCAAGCGTCAAGCGATATCGTACGGTGACGCTCGGAAAGGCCGTCATCCAGAGCACGACAACGCCGGCGATCAGCAAGATCGTAATGCCCAGCCGTTTCATTCAAATAGCCCATGCGATGTGAGCGAGACTGTCTGCCCTTCCATCGCCCATACATGGCGCAGCTTCATTGACAATTCGCTTCGCCCCAAAGTTGCATTCGCCTCCGCCCGTTAACCCCGCTTCTTAAGCGCCCATCCACCATTGCCGGACGGACCCGGCGCTTAACCATTTCGATTAACATCCCCTCAATCCACTCCCGACAATTCTAACGACCGTACTGGGGAGTGATTGCCGTGGACGGCTTTTCGTTGAACGTCTTTGCCATCGAATTCATCGGGCTGATGATGGTCGCGCTCTGCCTCATCGTGCTCGCACTGCCCTCGGGGCGCCGGCCGTCGAAGCGCGCCCGCTACGAGTAATTCTTCCGGCCAGCCTGGCTTCGACCTGGCTTCGACCTGGGATCCTTGGCCGGAACCACCGTTTGCAGGGCTCGCCCCAAGCGCGTCCTGCCGCAAAGCGCACGCAGAAAGCGGTGCTGTGCCTCCTATTCCGGGCCAAAATTTGCCCAAAGACCCTTGACATACCAGCGCTTTCGGCCGAACGCCTGTCGTAAGCGTCATGGACTGTTCATGGATCTGATTACCACCACTTCCGACCTCGCGGCTGCCTGCGATCGCCTCTCCAAGCACCCGGTCATCACCGTCGACACGGAGTTCCTCCGCGAGACGACCTATTATCCCCTGCTCTGCGTCGTGCAAATGGCCAGCGCGGACGAAGCCGTCGTGATCGACACGCTGGCCGAGGGCATCGACCTCAAGCCGTTCTTCGAATTGATGGGCAATGAGGCGGTCCTGAAGGTGTTCCATGCCGCGCGGCAGGACATCGAGATCGTCTGGCATCAGTCCGGCACCATTCCGCACCCGATCTTCGACACGCAGGTGGCGGCGATGGTGCTCGGCTATGGCGACAGCATCGCCTATGACGCGCTGGTCGAGCGCATCACCGGCCACCGCCCGGACAAGACGCATCGCTTCACCGACTGGTCGCGCCGGCCCCTGACCGCAGACCAGATGCATTACGCGGTCTCCGACGTCACCCATTTGCGCGACGTGTTCGCGGCGCTGGACGCCGATTTGAAGAAGCGCGGCCGCAGCGAATGGGTCAGCGAGGAGATGGAAGTCCTGACCTCGCCAAAGACCTATGATTTCCATCCCGAGCGCGCCTGGGAGCGGCTGAAGACGCGGGTGCGCAAGCCCAAGGAATTGGCCGTGCTGATGGAAGTCGCAGCCTGGCGCGAACAGGAAGCGCAGAGCCGCGACGTGCCGCGCAGCCGCGTGATGAAGGACGACGCGGTCGGCGACATCGCCACCCATGCGCCGACCTCGCTGGAGCGTCTCGCCAATCTGCGCTCGCTGCCGAAGGGTTTCGACCGCTCCAAATGGGGCAGCGACATCGTCGCCGCCGTACAACGCGGCATCGCGCGCGATCCTGCGACCTTGCCGAAGCTCGAAAAGCCGCGCGGCAATTCGAATGGCGCTGCGATCGTCGAACTCCTGAAGGTGCTGCTGCGAATGACCTCGGAGCGTCATGCGGTGGCCAGCAAGGTGATCGCGACCGTCGACGACCTCGAGCAGATCGCGGCCGACGATCAGGCCGACGTCGCCGCACTGCATGGCTGGCGCCGCGAATTGTTCGGCGAAGCGGCGCTGTCGCTGAAGCACGGCAGGCTGGCGCTCGCGATCGAAAAAGGCCGCGTGGTCAGGGTCGATCGGGATAAGGCGGTTTAGGCGCGCGGCCTAAATAATCTTGGTTCCTACCGGGTTCACCGGCTTCGGCGGTGGCGATTGGGTTTCGAGTTTGTCGAAGCCCTGAGGCGGGATGACAACGCCGTGCCCGGCCGAGATGTTGTCGAGCTCATCGAGCGTCAATTCACGCGGGTCGCTGGCTTGCCCATGGCCGTCTTTGTTCGCCATTTCGATTTCTCCACGGTGAGCGAGAAATTGTACGCGCGAAGGCGCGTTGTTTCAATGACGCCCGCTCCATGGCTTCCCTAACCTCTAAGAGCGAGCTTCGCTCGTCTCGACCCCGCTTGCGAGGGAGAAGGAAAAATCACCACTTCAGTTCAAGGCCGAACGTGCCCTGGTGCGACTGCATCGCGGCGCGGAATTTGGCGTCGTAGTTGATGTAGAGGCGCGCGGTGTTGGTCAGGCTGAGCGAGGCCGAGGCGCCGGCATCCGCGCCGTACTGGCTTTCGCCGATGCCCTGGAAGGTCACGCTCTGGGCGCCGAGGCTCACCGTGGTGTCGGAGAAATTCTGCACGACGTTGTTGACGAACTTGCCATAGGCCGACAGGTCCAAAATCTTCTGATCGAAGATCCAGTAATGCCCGACCTCGGCACCAACAAGCACGCGGAAGCGCTGCACCGTCGCGCCCGTTGCCGTCACCGGATCGAGGCCGCCGAACTCCTGGAACGCTCCGGTCTGGGCGTGGACATATTCGACCGCGCCCTTGGGCACGATGCGGTACTGGTCCTTGGACCAGTAGTAGCTGATTTCGCTCAGCACGCCGTCGAGCATGGCGTTGTAGCCGGCAGTCGCGAAACCCAAACCGGTATCGCGGCGCGAATTGACGTTGCCAAAACCGTGCACGATCACGCTGGCCCAGGTCCACGGCCCGGCATCCACGGAGGCATTGAAGCCGAACTGGGTCAGGTCGATCCTGGCCGACTGCAACGCCAGCGGCACGTCGATGTCGGTGCGGCTCTGGTCGACGGAGAAGCCGACATTGACGCCGGTTGCGATGCGCGCGCCGATGCCGGCGACGCCGCCCCAGGTCTTGCGGGTGTCGCCGACGAAAAACCCGAGCGGACCGTTGTTGGCCGAAATGCCATAGCCCTCGAACCAGGTCCGGTAGCGCGGTGTTTCCGCAGCCTCGGAGGCGCCGCCGCCGCCGGGATTGGTCCGCATCATGCGGCTGAAGCCGCTGGTGGTGCCGAACCGTTCCAGGAAATTGCTGCCGAGGTTGGTGATGGTCGCGGTCGACGACACCGCTGAGTTGATCATCTGCGGCGTCGGGGACGGCGATGGTGTGGGCGAGGCCGTCGGTGTTGGCGTGGGGGTCGGTGTCGGCGTCAGCTGTGCCTGCGCGGAAGACACGCCGAACGCGAGCACGAACGCGATCGCCGCCAGTCGCGCCAAAGCGCGACCGCCCCCGATCCTCTCCGCTCGCGATGCGCAGCGCATCAATTTCATTCCCGAAGAAAGCGCCCGCTCGAAAACAGTGCACGACATGCCGGTCAGCAAGCCCGGATTTGCGCCCAGTTCGTGCACAGCGTCAATCGCTTACGGGCCTCACCAGGGACCGAATAGAAGCCGCTGTTGTTCGGCGGCCACAGTACCTTGCACTGGGTGGCACTGGGCGGCACTGGCCTGGTCCAAGACGGGCGAAACGGAACTAGGCGTCCCCGCCCCCACTGCCACGATATTGCGCCGGCGACGCGCCGAAGCGGCGGCGGAAGCAGCGGTGGAAATACGACACCTCGTTGAAGCCGCAGGCGAACGCGACCTCGTCGATCTTGAGGCGATCGTTGCGGTGATCGGCCAGCATCATGCGTGCCTTTTGCAGGCGCAACTCCAGGACGCGCGCGGCGAAGGAGTTGCCGGTCTCGGAAAGCAGGTCGTTGACATAGCGGCGCGATACGCCGAGAGCGCGGGCCGCCCGTTCCGACGAGAAGGCCGGATCGGAGAATCCTTTCCGGATCGTGAGGAGAACGTCTTGCAGGCGGGCAGCGCGCAGCCCGCGGTTGCGGGCAACTTCAGTCACGTCGCGGCGTGCGCCGAGCGCGAGCGCAAAGAGATCCAGAAAGGTCGTCTCGATGTGCGCATCCAATGGATTGCCGCCATCGTCGTTCGGCTCCTGGATGATGTCGAGATATCGCGCCAGATGCCGGAGCGTCGGATTGTTCAGGTCGAATTGACTGAGAATGAGATCGTCCGGATCGGCAACCAGTTCAATGAGATTTTGGCGTGCCACTGCGACGGTCGTCGATTTCAACCCGGCCTTGCTTTGACATATGCCTGCGTTGTCTGCGGTATAAAATGTTGCCCCGCCAGGCGCCATGATGCATTCACGGTTCGTCAACTCGCATCGTATCGATACCGATTCGCGGGCATGATTGAACGTGAAGGCAAAGAGTTCAGTGGTGTCGTTCGCAATGTGCCGCGGCGTTCGCGCTAACCCATTGATCGCACCGCTGCTGAACCGACTGGTCCTCACGTTTCCGTACTGGGAGAATTGATAGCGCGCCGAAAACACGGAGTCGTTGAGCCTTGAATAGTCGAACGCGCAATAGAGGTCGCTATGAAGCTCTCTCCAGAGCTTGAACCGCCCGTTGTCGTCGAGTTCAGTGGACAAATCATCGGTAGAGAAAACGACCTTATTCATACTGTTCTTGCGTCATCCATGATGTTCTTGGGTCCCACGCGGCTGGCTTCATCATAGGTCAGCGGCCAGAAGATAAAGTTCAACGCACAAACATCGCGTGAACACCGATACCGAGCGATCGCTGCGCATCGAGGCGCTCCCCTGAGGTGCCGTTAGCGCCATGCAGTTCATGTTTTCCCGTCGCCGCCGCCGCTTTCCTGTGACGCATCCGCAACATCAGATGAAATTGCCTGGCCGGTGCCATCCTGTTCATAACCAATGCCGCCGGGGATACGACGGTTTGCCCTCAGTCGAATAAGCCCTGCGGGAGACAGGAAATTTCAGGGGTATTTATGATCAAGTTTGCAACGCCTGCGATCCTCGCATTGATTGGCGCCATGGCATTGCCGATCTCGAGCGCGCTTGCCGCCGAGGACGGCGTCACCTACAGCGGCGCCGAGGTCAACAACGCGTTCGCCACCGGCGTTGGCGCGATTGCAGCGAGCGGCACCGGCAGCCTCGGAGCGCACGCCTCCGGCGCCGGTTCGATCGCCATCGGCGTCAACGCATCGAGCACCACCGGCTCGATCGCGATCGGGTCGAGCGCAAACGCCAATACCGCTGCCGGCGAAAGCGTGGCGGTCGGTACCGGTGCCAGTGCGACCGCCACCAGTGCTTCGGCCTTTGGCACGGGCGCAACCGCAAACTTCAATTATGCCGCGGCTTTCGGCACCGACGCGACGGCAGGCGCCGCCAGCGCGACGGCGGTCGGCCGCGGCGCCAATGCCGGCGGTCAGGAAAGCGCGGCGTTGGGCTACAACAGCACCGCATCCGGAACCAACAGCGTGGCCGCCGGCGCCAACAGTGCCGCATCGGGGGTCAACAGCGCGGCATTTGGCACCAGCGCCAACGCCACGGCGACCGGCGCCGTTGCGGTCGGCGTCAACGCCTCCGCCACCGCCACCAACTCCGTCGCAATCGGCGCCAATTCGACCGCCACCGCCGCCAATACGGTCTCCGTCGGCTCCGCCGGCAATGAGCGGCGCGTCACCAATGTCGCCGCCGGCGTCAGCGCGACGGACGCTGCGAATATCAGCCAGCTCAACAGCGCGACGGCGAATTTCCAGTCGCAGGCCGCGGGGCTGCAGACCCAGGCCACCGGGCTGCAGAGCCAGGTTACCGGCCTGCAAAGTCAGGTCACCGGGCTGCAAACCCAGCTCAATGGCGTGCAAAGCCAGGTCGATGCCAACCGCACCGAAGCGCGCCGCGGCATCGCAGCCAGCGCAGCACTCGCCCCCGTCGTGATGCCTTCCGCCGCAGGCAAGCTCACGGTATCGGCGACCGGCGGCGCCTATCGAGACGCCTATGGCGCGGGCCTCGGGCTTGCGTATCGCCTCAACACCCCGGCGCCGACCGTGCTGTTCGGCAGCTATTCGAACGGCGGCGGCACCGAACATATCGGCCGTGTCGGCATGGCCGCTGAATTCTGAGCAGCGATATTCAGCGATGCGGCGAAGTCGACGAACGCAGGGCCGGCGGCGCGCCCTGTCCACATGGCGCGTGTGTGCGGCAAGCCTTGCGCTGTCGCCGCCGCTTGCGCACGCCCAGCCGGTGGATTGGAGCAAGATGCCGACCATGCAGATCGAGCGGCAATTCGGAGGGCCGTTGAAAGATACCGTCATCCAGCGATTGCGCGATCCAGTCGACGGCACGATCTGCATGGTCTATCTGCCGATCAATGCGCCACATTCGCCGCAGCAGACCAGCGGTTACGTGCAATATGGTTCGACCACGATCGGCTCGATCAGTTGTTTTGCAGGCCCCGCACCTGCGCCGCCCCTAGCCGCCGCCCGGCCCAAACCAGCGCCGGCACAGCGCGCCAGCGTGCCCCCGCCAGAGCCCCCGGCGCCGCTTGACCAGCGCTGGCCGCCCGCCGCAGCGCCTGCCCGTTAGCCAGCCGCCCGCGCCGCGCTGAATCGTCGTGGCTCGATGCGGTATCCCGCAGCGGGCCACAAGCGCCGCATCACACCGCGGGCCAGATCAGGGTTCCGTCCGGCGCGGCCTGTCCCGAAATCCTGCAGATGTCGCCTTCGAGGCGGACCTTGCCGCTGGCGAGCAGCCGCAGCGCTTCGGGATAGATGCGGTGCTCGATGCCGAGGATGCGCTGAGCCAGCGTCGTGGCGGTGTCGCCATCGGCCACCGCGACCGCGCCCTGCATCACAATCGGCCCCGCGTCGGTTTCCGGGATCACGAAATGCACGGTGGCGCCTGAAATCTTCACGCCGGTCGTCAGCGCCTGGCCGTGCGGATCGAGGCCCGGAAAGGACGGCAGCAGCGAGGGATGGATGTTGAGCATCTTGCCGTACCAGCGTTTGACGAATTCGGCGGTGAACAGCCGCATGAATCCGCCAAGGCAAATCAGCTCGACATTCTTTTCATCGAGCGCCCGCTGCAGCACCGCTTCGAAGGCTGCGCGGTCCTTGCCGAACGGCTTGCTCTCGATCACGGTCGTGGGAATGCCGCTCGCAGCAGCCTTTTCCAGGCCACCGGCATCGGCGCGGTTGGAAATCACGGTGACGATTTCCGCCGGGAAATCCGGTGCTTTGGCCGCGTCGATCAGCGCGGCCATGTTCGATCCACGCCCGGAGATCAGAATGGCGACGCGGCGCTTCACGGCGTCACCGCGACAGGTCCAGATGACCGTTATAGACCACGCGATGCTCGCCTTCCGCCGCGATCACTTCACCGAGCAGGGCGACAGTCTCGCCGCCCTCGGTGAGGATTTCGGTGACCCTGTCGATCGCTTCCGGCTTGACGATCGCGATCATGCCGATGCCGCAGTTGAAGGTGCGCAACAATTCGAGCTCGGCGATGCCGCCCTGCTCGGCCAGCCATTTGAAGACAGGCAATACCGGCAGCCGCGCCAGATCGATGCCGACCCCGAGATGCTTCGGCAGCACGCGCGGAATGTTGTCGGTGAAGCCGCCGCCGGTGATGTGGGCGAGGCCTTTGATGGCGCCGGTTTCGCGGATCGCGCGCAGGCACGATTTCACATAGAGCCGCGTCGGCGCCAGCAGCGCGCCGCCGAGCGTCATGACGGGCGAGAACGGTGCCGGGGCGTCAAAGCCGAGGCCGGTGTTTTCAACGATTTTCCGAACCAGCGAGAAGCCATTGGAATGCACGCCCGAGGAGGCAAGACCGATCACGGCGTCGCCGATCGCAATGTCTGAACTCGGCAGCAGCGTGCCGCGCTCGGCAGCCCCCACAGCAAAGCCCGCGAGGTCGTAATCGCCGTCCTTGTAGAGGCCAGGCATTTCCGCGGTCTCGCCGCCGATCAGGGCGCAGCCGGACTCCCTGCAGCCCTCGGCAATGCCGGCCACGATGGCAGCCGCAGCTTCCGGATCGAGCTTGCCGCAGGCGAAATAGTCGAGGAAGAACAGCGGCTCGGCGCCCTGCACCACGAGGTCATTGACCGACATCGCCACCAGGTCGATGCCGATTCCGCCGTGCAGGCCGGTCTCGATCGCGATCTTGACCTTGGTGCCGACGCCGTCGGTCGCGGCCACCAGCACCGGGTCCGTGAAGCCGGCTGCCTTGAGGTCGAACAGCCCGCCAAAGCCGCCGATCTCGGCGTCGGCGCCGGCGCGGGCGGTGGCACGCACCATCGGCTTGATGAGATCGACGAGGCGATTGCCCGCATCGATATCGACGCCCGAATCGGCGTAAGTGAGCCCGTTTTTGCGGTCGATCATGCTCAATTCCCGTCAGAAGACGGCTGGTTACGAGGATTTCGGCGATCCTGCAATGGCTCGCAAGCGCGGGGTCGATATACTATGTAGATAACAACCGGCCCGCCCCGCAAAGGGCCGGATCTGTTACGCAATTAGGCCGGTAGCCGGGAAGCGACCGAGTTGAATATTCCGAATATCATTACACTGGGTCGCATCATCCTGGTGCCCATTATCGTCTGGGCGATCGCCTCGAGGCAGATGGAGATCGCGTTCGCTATCTTCGTGATTGCCGGTGTCAGCGACGCCGTCGACGGTTTCCTCGCCAAGCGCTTCAATATGACCAGCGAGCTTGGCGCCCTGCTCGATCCCCTCGCCGACAAGGCGCTTTTGGTCTCGATCTACGTCTCGCTCGGAATCTGGGGCGCGGTGCCGCTGTGGATCGTGATCCTGGTGGTGTCGCGCGACATCATGATCGTCACCGCCGTGATTGTGTCATGGTTGTTCGACAAGCCTATCCCGATGAAACCCTTGATGGTCTCGAAGCTCAACACGGTGGCGCAGGTGGCGTTCGCCGCCCTGGTGCTGGCGTCGCTCGGCTTCAACTTCAAGCCGACGCCATACGACCTGATCCTGATGGGCTTTGTTACGGTCTTTACTTTGGTTTCCGTCTCCCTCTATCTCGTGGAGTGGGTGCGGCACATGAGTACGATCGAGGCCAAATAGGCGTTTTGTTTGAAGCGTTTTGTTTGACGCGTCCTCACGCGAACCGGTACCCACTTCGCTTGAAAACGCCATGGTTCCGGAGACTTGCGTGGCAGTTCGCGTTCAACCCCGTCAGCTTGCCTTTGCGCTGCCGCATGCAGAAAGCCTGACCCGCGACAATTTTCTGGAAGGGCCAGCCAATGAGGCGGGCCTGGCGCTGATCGAAAGCTGGCCCGACTGGCCCAACCGCATCATGCTGCTGGTAGGCCCGGAAGGCTCCGGCAAGAGCCATCTCGCCGCGATCTGGGCCGAGCAAGCCGGCGCCCGCTCGATATCCGCACACGCTTTGACGCCCACCGCCGTACCCGGCGCGCTTGCGACGGGGGCGCTGGTGGTCGAGGACCTGAAACCGGGGGATTTCGACGAGCGTGCGATGTTCCACCTGATGAATCTGGGGCGGGAAGACGAAGCCTTCATTCTGATGACGGCGCGGATGGCGCCATCGGCGTTCGAGGTCGAGCTGCGCGATCTGCGGTCGCGGCTACGCGCGGTGCCGACGGTGCCGCTATTGCCGCCCGACGATCTGTTGTTCCGCAGCCTGATCGTCAAATTCTGCGCCGACCGGCAGCTGAGCATCGACGAGACTGTCGTGAGCTATCTCGCCAGCCGGATCGAGCGATCCTATGCGGCTGCGCGCCAGGCCATCGACCTGCTGGATAGCGAGGCGCTGCGGCTCGGCCGGCCGGTGACCCGGGCGCTGGCAGCCGAATTGCTGCGCAACGCCTGACGGGCGCTGCTGCCGCTGCGCGCCATGTCACGCCCCCGCCGCCTTGACGGCGGCGGCGGGCGGAACATCAATGTCATCGAAACGTCATCCAACTATCACATGGTGCGCACGGCATCCGCCTAAACTGGCGCTGCGCTCCAACTGAGATGGACCGAAACTTCATGGACTCGGCACAAGCTATTGAAATAACAGAAAAAGACGCAGTTGCCGAAGCGCCACTGGCCATCGCCACCAGCCCGGAGCGGTTCATCAATCGCGAGCTGTCCTGGCTGCACTTCAATCGCCGCGTGCTCGAGGAAGCGGTCAATCCCGGCCACCCCACGCTGGAGCGGGTCCGGTTCCTGTCGATTTCAGCCAATAACCTTGATGAATTCTTCATGGTCCGTGTCGCCGGTATCAAGGCGCAGGTCCGTGAAGGTATCGCCGAACGCAGCCCCGACGGCCTGACCCCGTCCGAGCAGCTCGTCGCCATCAACAAGACGGTTTCGGAACTCGCCTCGGATCAGCAGGCGATCTGGAGCGACCTGCGCACCATTCTGTCCAAGACCGGGATCATTCTGGTCGATGGCCATGACGTCACCAAGGCCGAGCGGAGCTGGATCGAGGATCACTTCCTCCATAACATCTTCCCGCTGCTGACGCCGCTCGCCATCGATCCGGCGCACCCTTTCCCGTTCATCCCGAGCCTTGGTTTCACGATCGCGCTGCATTTGTCGCGGGTCGCCGACGGCAAGCCGATGAACGCGCTGATCCGCATGCCCGGCAAGATCGACCGCTTCATCCGCATGCCCGCGGGCAAGGACGGCGCGGTACGCCTGATCACCCTGGAACAGGCCACCGGCCTGTTCATCGGCCGCCTGTTCCCCGGCTATACCGTCAAGGGCCAGGGCGCCTTCCGCATCATCCGCGATTCCGAACTGGAAATCGAGGAAGAGGCCGAGGATCTGGTCCGCCTGTTCGAGACCGCGCTGAAGCGGCGGCGGCGCGGATCGGTGATCCGGCTCGAGATCGAAGCCAAGATGCCGGAGGAGCTTCGCGCCTTCGTGCAGCAAGCGCTGTCCACCGCCGACGACGAGATTTTCCTGGTCGACGGCGTGCTGGCGATGAACGAGCTGTCGCAGCTGACGCGGCTCGACCGGCCCGACCTCGAATTCGTGCCCTATGTGCCGCGCCATCCCGAGCGCGTGCGCGACCATGGCGGCGATATCTTCGCTGCGATCCGGCAGAAGGATCTGGTGGTCCATCACCCCTACGAATCCTTCGACGTCGTCGTGCAGTTCCTGCAACAGGCCGCCCGCGACCCCGACGTGGTCGCCATCAAGCAGACGCTCTACCGCACCTCGAATAACTCGCCGATCGTGCGCGCGCTGGCCGAAGCCGCCGAAGCCGGCAAGTCGGTGACCGCCTTGATCGAGCTGAAGGCGCGGTTCGACGAGGAAGCCAATATCCGCTGGGCGCGCGACCTCGAACGCGCCGGCGTGCAGGTGGTGTACGGGTTCATCGAACTGAAGACCCACGCCAAATTGTCGATGGTGGTGCGCCGCGAGGGCGGCAACCTCACCACCTATGTCCACACCGGCACCGGCAATTATCACCCGGTCACCGCGCGCATCTATACCGACCTGTCCTACTTCACCTCGGACCCGATCATCGGGCGCGATGCGGCTCGGGTATTCAACTACATCACCGGCTACGCCGAACCCAGCGACATCGAGCGCATGGCGGTGTCGCCGCTGACGCTGCGCAACCGCATCATCGAACACATCAAGGGTGAATCCAATTACGCCCGCCACGGCAAGCCCGGCGCGATCTGGATGAAGATGAACTCGCTGGTCGACCCCGACATCATCGATGCGCTGTATGAGGCCTCGCAGGCCGGCGTCGCGATCGAGCTCGTGGTGCGCGGCATCTGCTGCCTGCGGCCCGGGCTGCCCGGACTTTCCGAGAACATCCGCGTCAAATCCATCATCGGCCGGTTCCTCGAACACGGCCGAATCTACTGCTTTGGCATGGGTCAAGGCCTGCCGAGCACAAAAGCTGCTGTGTATATCTCGTCCGCCGACATGATGCCGCGGAACCTGGACCGCCGCGTCGAGGTGCTCTGTCCGCTGCAAAATCCCACGGTTCATCAGCAGGTTCTCGAACAGATCATGGTCGCGAACCTGAAGGATACCGAGCAAAGCTGGCAATTGTTGCCGGACGGGTCTTCAACGCGTATGAAGGCCGCGAAAGGCGAAGAGCCGTTCAATCTGCACAACTACTTCATGACGAATCCGAGTCTGTCAGGCCGTGGAAAGTCTCTCAAGGAATCTTCGCCGCGCCGCCTCACGCGCCGTAATGAGCGTCAGCATTCGTCCTAGCGGGTTACGTCATATGGGGGATTGGCGGTGAAGCGGCCGCGCAAGCGCGCATCCAGCGTCGCCGTCATCGATATCGGTTCGAACTCGGTTCGTCTCGTCGTCTATGAAACGATGGCGCGCAGCCTCGTCACGATCTTCAACGAGAAGGCGCTGTGCGGGCTCGGCCGCGAGGTCCAGACCACCGGGCTGCTGGCGACCGACGCCGTCGCCAAGGCATTGACCGCGCTGCGGCGGTTTCGCGCGTTGTGCAAGATCCAGAAGGTCGGCCGCGTCTATGCGATCGCCACGGCGGCCTGCCGCGACGCCTCCAACGGCCCCGACTTCATCGCCAAGGCCGAGCGCATCTGCGGCGCCCCCATTCAAATCCTGTCGGGACCGCGCGAGGCCAAATTGTCGGCGCTCGGCGTCGTGTCCGGCGTGCACAATCCCGACGGCATCGTCGGCGATCTCGGCGGCGGTTCGCTCGAACTGATCGACGTGCACCGCAACCGCGTCCGCAGCGGCGTCACGCTGCCGCTCGGCAGCCTGGCGCTGCAGGATCTGTCGGACAAATCGCTGAAACGCGCCGACCGAATCGTCCGGGACGAACTGTCCGACGTCGCCCAGCTCAAGGCCGGCCGCGGCCGCACCTTCTATGCGGTCGGCGGCACCTGGCGCGCGCTGGCGCGCATCCACATCATCCAGAGCGACTACCCGCTGCGGGTGATGCACGGTTATTCGATCCCGGCGGCGGAAGCGCTCGACTTCGCGCAGCGGCTGAGGCGGCTGGCCGCGGCCAACATGCTGGCCAATATCGAGATGATCTCCGACGCGCGGCGGCCGCTGCTGACCTACGCGGCGCTGGTGCTCGAACACATCATTCGCGTTGCCAGGCCCAAGACCATCGTGTTCTCGACCTTCGGCGTGCGCGAGGGGCTGCTGTATGAAAAGCTGCCACCATCCGAGCGCGCCCTCGATGGATTTATCTGCGCCGCGCAAACGCTGAACCAGCTGTTGTCGCGGTCCGCCCGCCATGCCGAAGAACTGGTCTCGTGGACCGATCGTCTGGTCAGGGTCGTCAAGCTGCGCGAAACCGTCGAGGAACGGCGGCTGCGCCACGCCGCATGCCTGCTGTCCGACATCGGCTGGCGGGTGCATCCGGACCATCGCGGCGAGGAGACGCTGAGCCTGATCACCAACGGCAATTTCGGCTCGATCAGCCACCAGGGCCGCGCCTTTGTCGCGCTGTCGGTGTTTTATCGCTACGCCGGTCTCAGCGAGGAAAACGAACCGCCGGCGCGCATTCGCGAGCTGGTGCCTCCGGCGATGGACGAACGCGCCAGAATGCTGGGCGCGGCGTTCCGCGTTGCGCATCTGATCTCGGCGGCGCGAACCGGCGTGCTGCCCGCGACGCATTTCCGCAGCCAGGGCCGCAAGCTGATGCTGGTGTTCGAGCACCGGATGGTCGATCTGGTCGCCGACCGTGTCGGCAGCCGCTTCAAGCAACTGGCGCGGCTGGTCGGACGCTCCGGCTCGATCGTGCGGCGGTAAAGACAGAATTATCCCTGTCTCATTGCACAGCGGCCCCAAGCAGGGATGCGACGGATCGCCGAGAACGCCAAGCTCACATAAAAAACGCCCGGGAGATTCCCGGGCGTTACCGTTTTCGCGATGCGAGCCGTTCGCTACGCAATCCGCTGTCTGAACACCTACGCCGCCTTGGCGGCGTGCTCGGCGGCGTGTTTTTGCTGCGCGCTTTTGCGCCACATCGATCCCACCACCAGCACGATCGCGATGCCGATCAGCCCGCACACCACCTCGGCGCCATGACCGCCATTGGCGAAGTGCAGGCCGGTCCAGCCGAATAGCTTGTCGAGCTGGACGCCGACCGGGCCGTCGGAAAGCGCACGCAAATGCGGAACGACGGCAGGATCGGTGGCCATCACCTCGCCCGCGACCCAGCCGAGCAGGCCTGCACCGGCCCACACCAGAGCCGGCATGCGCGTCAGCAGCGCCATGATCAGCGCCGCACCGGCAACGATCAGGGGAACGCTGATCGCAAGGCCGATCACCAGCAGGGGAATGCTGCCATTGGCGGCCGCCGCGACCGCGATCACGTTGTCGAGGCTCATCACGATGTCGGCGATCGCCACGATCCGCACGGCAGCCCACAGGTGCGCCGCCGCGTGCACGTCGCCCTCACCTTCATCTTCGGGCACCAACAGCTTGGCCGCGATGTAGAGCAGCGCCAGTCCGCCGACCAGCTTGAGGAACGGTAGCGCCATCAGCGACACGACGATGCCGGTGAAGATGATGCGCAGCCCAACGGCGACGCCGGCGCCGAGGATCATGCCCCAGAACCGCTGGCGCGGCGGCAGCCCGCGGCACGCCATCGCGATGACGAGCGCATTGTCGCCCGACAGCAGGATGTTGATCCACATGATCTTGCCGAGCGCGACCCAGAAGGCGGGCTGCTGCATCTCGGCCTGGAACTGCGTGAAGAAAGTCGAGATCGTCGCCGGATCGAAAATTTGCAGCACCCAGTTCACAGCATGCTCCCCCCGGCGCTTGGCCGTCCTGGGCGGCGCTCGCGCGCCGCTCGTTTTGAATTAACCGACGATTTCGTTGCCGGAGAAGAACTGCGCGATTTCAATCGCGGCCGTCTCCGTCGCGTCCGAACCATGCACCGAATTCTCGCCGATCGACTTGGCGTGAACCTTGCGGATCGTGCCCTCGGCCGCCTTCGACGGATCGGTGGCGCCCATCACGTCGCGATATTTCAGCACCGCACCCTCGCCCTGCAACACCTGCACCACGACCGGGCCCGACGTCATGAAGTCGACCAGTTCGCCGAAGAACGGACGCGCCTTGTGGACCGCGTAAAAGGTTTCAGCCTGGTCGCGCGTCATGCGAATGCGCTTCTGGGCCACGATCCGAAGACCCGCCTTCTCGATCAACGCGTTGACGGCGCCAGTCAGATTGCGCTCGGTCGCGTCGGGTTTGATGATCGAGAAAGTGCGTTCCATCGCCATAGTTACGTCCTTACAAACACTGATTGGGAGTTGGGGGCTTATATCGGCGCAGTCCTGCGACGGCAAGCGACCCAATGCCGCGCTATCGCGCAGTTTTGACGCGTTTTCGCTGGCCAGCCCCCTGCCCGCCCCCGGATCGGGCGTCTTGCGGGCCGATCCGAAGCGAGCTCACGGATGGCGCGTTTTCCGCGCCGAAACCTCGCGGAGACGATCACGCTTCGCGATCGGATGATCGCGTTTCGCAATCGATCGCATTGCATTGCCGGGGCTTCGCTGGGAGTAGGCCCGCATCCGCTTCGGCGGGCCCGCTATGGCCCCCGGCCATTCAGGGAACCAGTGGGACTGCGCTTTTTCGGCTCGTTTCAGATGCATGCATAGGAGTTCTGCAACCGGAAACAAATCGCAGCCTCGTGACTTGATCCTGCAGCAACTTACTCAGATTTACTCAAAAGCGACGCTGGAACTCGCCATGGATAGCCGAATCAATCCCGTTTTCGAGCAGATCGATCACCGGACTTCGCAATCGATCTGCGATGCCGTCGGCGAACGCTTGCAGCAGTATATGCGTCCGGAAACCGAACTCTCGCCCCGATTGCAGCAATTGATCAATGAGCTCCGCCGGCGCGAGAACGAGCGGCATTAACCTGTATCGGGAGGCTCAGGAGAGCCTGTTCGTCAGATAAATCGGTTGCGTTTGGCGGCGGGTCCGGTGACAAGGCCGCATGCTTTCAATCACAGATATCTCGATCCGGATTGCCGGACGGCTTTTGATCGAGGACAGCTCGGTACAGATCGTGCCCGGCGCGCGCGTCGGCTTTGTCGGCCGCAACGGCGTCGGGAAATCAACGCTGTTTCACGCGATTCGCGGTGATCTGCCGACCGAATCCGGTAGCATCTCGATACCTCCGCGCTGGCGCATCGGCAGCCTTGCGCAGGAAGCACCCGACGGGCCGGAAAGCCTCATCAACGTCGTGCTGAAGGCCGACCTGGAGCGCGACGCGTTGTTGCAGGAAGCCGAGATTGCCGACGATCCGCACCGGATCGCCGAGATCCAGACCAGGCTGGTCGATATCGATGCGCATTCGGCGCCTGCCCGCGCCGCGGCGATCCTCTCGGGCCTCGGCTTCTCGACCGCGGATCAGGCCCGCCCCTGTTCGGAATTCTCCGGCGGCTGGCGCATGCGCGTCGCACTCGCCGCGACGTTGTTCGCGGCGCCCGATTTGCTGCTGCTGGACGAGCCCACCAACTATCTCGACCTCGAAGGCACGCTCTGGCTGGAAGACCATCTGGCGAATTATCCGCGCACGGTGGTCGTGATCAGCCATGATCGCGATCTGCTCGACACGTCGGTCGACCAGATCCTGCATCTCGATCGCGGCAAGCTGACCCTCTACAAGGGCACCTATTCGTCGTTCGAGGAGCAGCGCGCCACGCGCGAGATGCTCGACGCCAAGCACGCCAAGCGGCAGATGGACGAGCGCAAGCGGCTGCAGGCGTTCGTCGACCGTTTCAAGGCGAAAGCATCCAAGGCGCGCCAGGCCCAGTCGCGCGTGAAAATGCTGGAGCGGATGAAGCCGGTCACGGCGCTGGTGACGCAGGACGTGCGCGAGATTTCATTCCCGACGCCTGAAAAGATGCTGTCGCCGCCGATCATCGCGGTCGATGACGTCTCGGTCGGCTACGATCCCAAAAAGCCCGTGCTCAACCGCGTCACGCTGCGGATCGACACCGAAGATCGCATCGCGCTCTTGGGATCGAACGGCAACGGCAAATCGACACTTGTAAAACTGCTCGCGAACAAGCTGCCGCCGTTCTCGGGGCGGATCACGCGTGCGGAAAAACTGTCGGTCGGCTATTTCGCGCAGCATCAGGTCGACGAACTCAACCTCGATGGCTCGCCCTACGACCATGTCCGCAAGCTGATGCCCGAGACGCCCGAGAGCAAGGTGCGCGCGCGGGTCGGCGCCATCGGATTTTCCGGCAAGGCCGGCGACACCCTGGTGAAGAGCCTGTCGGGCGGCGAGAAGGCGCGGCTGCTGCTCGGCCTCGCGACGTTCTACGGCCCCAACATGATCATCCTGGACGAGCCGACCAACCATCTGGACATCGACAGCCGCGCCGCCCTGGCCGAAGCCATCAATGAATTTCCCGGCGCCGTCATCATGGTCTCGCATGACCGCTATCTGATCGAAGCCTGCGCCGATCAATTGTGGGTGGTCGCCAACCAGACAGTGACGACCTATGACGGCGATCTCGACGATTATCGGCGGATGGTGCTGTCGATCCGCGACGTCAGACCCGCTTCGCGCGACCGTGGCAATGAGCGCGCGAAGGAAAACGCAAAGCCCGAACGCGGCAAAAGTGAAAAGCGCACGCCGCTGCGGCAGAAAATCGCCGAGGCCGAGGCCGAGATCGCGCGCATCAACGGCATCCTCGCCAAGATCGACACCGCGCTCGCGCTGCCGGACCTGTTCACGCGCGATCCGAAGCAGGCCGCCCAGCTCAGCAAGGCCCGCGCCGGTGCAGCCAGCGCGCTACAGCGCGCTGAGGAAGACTGGCTGGAGGCGAGTTCGCAATATGACGAGGCGACGGGTTAGCCAAGCCTATTGCTACGCGATTGGTGCGTAGTGCGCAGGATGGGCAAAGCCAACGGGTCGCGCGAACGCGCGCCCGATGACAGGCTCCGCGTCCCCACCATCAAGATCGCAAAAATGGAAGGCGGTGGGCGCGGCGCTGATGCGCCTTTGCCCACCCTACGGCTTCATGATGCCCTGAGGCAGATGACTACGTCGCTGCCGGCTTTCGCTTCGGCTTGGCGCCCCTCGGCTGTTGCACCGGCTCGGGCCCGCGCTCGATCGACGACAGACGTCCGGCGGTGAACGTGTAGATGCCGGCGCGCTGGCCGCGCGAATAGGTAACGATAGCAACGCGATCGCCGCGGCCGTTGTTGGAGAAGTTGACGTTGTCGGGCGCGCCGATGCCGCGCACCACGTCGCATTCGGTATGGCCAAGTGCGACGGTACCGCTCGTCGAGGGCGGCGGATTGCTACCCGCCTGCGCATTGGCGTCGGCCGCACCGGGCGGCGGCGCCATCCCCGGACAGGCGCCGTCGGCGGAGACAAGATCTTCCGCCGTGACCGGCTTGTCTGGCGTGAGCGGCGGCGTCTCGATCGAAATGTTTTTGATGAAGATGCGGCTGGGACGCGAAAACCAATCGGCATCCTTCGAAAGCAGGTCGGGCGCGCCGCTGCAGCCCGCGATCACGGGACCGAGCAGAAGCAACGCCAGCAATGGCTTTCGATTGAACGTTCCGTCTCGCACGCTGGACCCAGGCTCCCACCCCTAATGTAACTACTTGTCCCAACATCACTTTGCGGCACGACCATGGCTACCCACAAGCCCGCCGGAAGAAACTTCAAATTATCATTAATTGTCTTATGTCGCTATTGTCGGCGCTGCCAGCGGCCCCGCTCGTCGGCCTGCCAATAGGTCACCTCGAAGCCGCGGGCCTTGCAATCGGTCCAAACGCCACGCGCCGCGGTCAGCGCGTCGGAATCGTCGCCGTTGAAAACCAGCACCAGGCGCTCGTAGCTGTCGGAATCCGCGGGCAGCGCGGCATTGTCGATCAGGAACCTGACATTGGCGCGATTCGGATTGCCCTCCTCGGTCGAGAGGATGATGGGCTGATCCGGCGCGTCTGCGGCGCGCCAGGTGGCGTGCGGCAGGAACGAATCGTCGCTGTAGGTCCACAAATGCGCATCGAGCGCATCGGTGCGTTCCTGCGAGGTGGATTGCACGACCACGCGCCAGCCCCGCTCCAGCGACTTCTCCAGGAGCGGCGGCAGGACGCTTTCGAGCGACATGTTCTGCAGATGATAGAACAGGACTTCCGTCATGCAGGTTTCTGCTCTTCCGCTACTATTGCGCTGCTATTTTTTGGCTTCGTAATATTCCGAGACCAGCCGGTCGAGCAGACGGACGCCGTAGCCTGAACCCCAGCTGTGATTGATCTCGGTTTTCGGCGCGCCCATCGCGGTTCCCGCGATGTCGAGATGCGCCCACGGCGTATCGTCGACGAAACGCTGCAGGAACTGGGCGGCGGTGATCGAGCCGCCGTACCGTGCACCGGCATTCTTCATGTCGGCAAACTGCGAATCCATCAGCTTGTCGTATTCCGGACCGAGCGGCAGACGCCAGACTTTCTCACCGGTCTCAAAGCCGGCCTTGCTCAGCCGTTCCGACAACTCGTCATTGTTGGAGAACAAGCCGGCATGTTCGGTGCCGAGCGCGACCATGATCGCGCCGGTCAGCGTGGCCAGGTCGACCATGAATTTCGGCTTGAACTTCTTGTTGACGTGCCAGAGCACGTCGGCCAGCACGAGCCGGCCTTCGGCATCGGTGTTGATGATTTCGATGGTCTGCCCCGACATCGAGGTCACGATGTCGCCGGGACGCTGGGCATTGCCGTCAGGCATGTTCTCGACGAGGCCGATGGCGCCGACGACGTTGACCTTGGCCTTGCGCGCCGCCAGCGCATGCATCAGGCCGACGACGCAGGCAGCTCCCCCCATGTCGCCTTTCATGTCTTCCATGCTGGCGGCGCCCTTGATGGAAATGCCGCCGGTGTCGAAGCAGACGCCCTTGCCGATGAAGGCAACCGGCTGCTCGCCCTTCTTGCCGCCGTTCCAGCGCATGATCACGGTGCGGCTGGGCTGGGTCGAGCCCTGGCCGACGCCGAGCAGCGCACCCATGCCGAGCTTGGTCATCGCCTTGACGTCGAGCACCTCGACATTGACGCCGACCTTCTTGAGCTGACTGGCGCGGCGAGCGAACTCGATCGGGAAAAGCACGTTCGGCGGCTCGTTGACGAGCTCGCGCGCGATGATCACGCCGTCGACGACGTGCGATTCCGGCGCGAAGGCCTTGCGAGCGGCGGCAACGTCAGCCACCGCAATCGAAACATCTGATCGCAAGGCGCCGTTTTCGTCCTTTTTCTTGGTTTTGTAGCGGTCGAATTTATAGGCGCGCAGCCGGACGCCCGCCGCGATGGCGGCGGCCTGATCAGGCTGCATCGCGCCATCGGGCAGTTCGGCGATGATGGTGACGGCGTCGCTGGCGGCATTGAGCTTGCCGGCGGTGACGCCGCCGAATTTGAGAAAATCCTTCTCCTTCAACGCCGACAGTTTGCCGAGACCGACGACGATCAGTCGCGGCGCCTTGATTCCCTCCGGCGCCAGAATGTCCAGCGCCGCGCCGCTTTTGCCCTTGAACTGGTTGGCCGCCGCCGCCCGCTTGACGGTGTCGGCCGCTGATCCCAGCGCCTTGCGGGTCGCCGCGCCGAACTTCAGCGCATCGTCGCAAAACACCACCAGAATGCCGCGGGACGCCGCGGAAAACGGGACAAAGCCGACCTTGACGGCGTCGGACATAGGCAATTCCTCCAGAATTCAGGGCTGATTGCGGGACCGGAAACAGTCCCAAGGATACGCGGAGCGGTATTCAGAATGGTCTCTTGGTGACGGTCCCGATCAGCCGGGACCTTGATTTGCCCCACTATGGCCTGTCAGCCGCGGCGCTGCCAAGCGCCTGCGTGGCCCCAAGGCCACAGGGGCCGAATAATTAACCATATCCTAAGGGTGCCACGGCCCGGCCATTTTGTTGACGGATCAAAGGGATGGTAGAGAGAGTGGAGACGGCTGAAAGGCTGGCGGCGCGACCTTGGGGATCCCGGTTTCGGGATTGGTCGCAAGCCGCTCTTTTGGCACGCTAGGTGGGATCGTGCGGTAAACGATGGGGTCTATCGACAAGTATATCTTCCGCACGACGCTTGCGTCGTTTGCGCTGGTCCTGGTCAGCCTGACGGGCGTGATCTGGATTACGCAGGCGTTGCGCGGCATCGACCTGATGACGAGCCAGGGTCAGACCATCATCACCTTCCTCGGCATCACCAGCCTGGTGATTCCCGCGCTGGTTCTGATCATCGCGCCGATCGCGCTGATGATCGCGGTCTCGCACACGCTGAACAAGCTCGCCACCGATTCCGAGATCATCGTGATGAACGCCGCCGGCTTCTCGCCTTTCCGGCTGTTCCGTCCCTTCTTCTACGCCACCTGCGTGGTGGCGCTGATGGTCGCCTTCATCGGCGCCTTTCTCGCTCCCGACGGCATGCGCCGGATCAAGCAATGGGACGCCGAGATCACCGCCGACGTGCTGACCAACATCCTGCAGCCCGGTCGCTTCGCCCAGCTCGACCAGAACCTGACGATTCGCATCCGCGAACGCCTGCCGGGCGGCGTGCTCGCCGGCATCTTCGTCGACGATCGCCGCGATCCGAAAGAGCGCGTCACCATCATCGCCGATCACGGCACGGTGCTGAAGAACGAGAACGGCTCGTACCTGGTGCTGGAAGACGGCAATCTTGAACGATTCGAGGCGGGCAAGCGCGACCCCGCGCTGGTGGCGTTCGGGCGCTACGCATTCGACATGTCTAAATTTTCCAATCAGCGCGACGCGGTGCTGGGGATTCGCGAACGCTACCTCTGGGAACTGGTTTCGCCCGATGAAAACGACCCGGTGTTCAAGAGATTGGGCGGGCAATTTTACGCCGAATTGCACGACCGCTTGATGGCGCCGGTGTATCCGTTCGCGTTTGCGGTCCTGACATTCGCGTTCCTGGGTACGCCGCGAACCACGCGGCAGAGCCGCAATTTTTCGATCGGCGGTTCGATTGTCGCGGTGTTCGGCCTGCGCATGGCCGGATTCGCCTGCTCCGTCATGGCGGTGAAAAACCCCACCGCAGCGCTGGTCCAGTACGTGATGCTGTTCGCATCGATCGGCGCCGGCTTGTGGATGATTGTCGGCGGCGTGGTGGTGGAGCCGCCGGCCGCCCTGATCGAAGCGATCAACAAATCGAATGCGCGCCTCGCGCGGCTCTTTGGACGGCCGGCCACAGCATGAGCATGTTGACCAACACGCTCGGACGATACTTCGCCGGCCGCTTCCTGGTCGCGGCGGTGGGCGTGTTTGCGAGCATCTTCGTGCTGCTGGTGCTGGTCGACTACATCGAGATGGTGCGCAAGACCTCGGGGCTGCCGACGGCGTCGGCGATCACGGTCGCGCAGACGTCGCTGTACCGCGTGCCGCAGCTGCTCGAAAAGCTGATGCCGTTCTGCGTCCTGATCGGCGCGATGACCTGCTACCTCGCGCTGTCGCGGCGGCTCGAACTCGTGGTGGCGCGCGCCGCCGGCGTATCGGCGTGGCAATTCATCTCGCCGGCGCTGGCCAGCGCGATCATCCTCGGCACCATCGCCACGGTGGCCTACAACCCGATGTCGGCCAACCTGCGCGAACTTTCCAAGCGGATGGAGGCCGAACTGTTCGGCTCGGCACCCGGCGGCGGCATCCAGGACGCGTCCGGATTCTGGCTCAACCAGATCAACAGCGAGGGCCAGACCATCATCAACGCCGCCCGCAGCGAGCGCCAGGGCGTGCGGCTGACCGGTCTCACGGTGTTCCGGTTTGATACAAACCTGCAGTTCAAGGAACGAATCGAGGCCCGCGAGGCGTCGCTGGAAGAAGGCCGCTGGGCGTTCAAATCGGTGCGCCGATACTCCCTCGACAAGCCGCCGATCGAACAGGAAAACCTGTACATCACAACCACCCTGACGCCGGCCCAGATTCGCAACAGTTTCTCGACCCCGGAAACTGTGTCTTTTTGGCAACTCCCCGGCTATATCCGATCTTCGGAGAGCTCGGGATTTGCGACCGCCGGCTACCGTTTGCAGTATCACAAGCTCATCGCACAGCCGTTTTTGCTGGCTGCAATGGTGATGTTGGCGGCGTCGGTCAGCCTTCGCTTCTTCCGGATGGGCGGCGTGCAAAAGATGGTTTTGAGTGGCGTGGGTGCGGGCTTTCTGCTCTACGTTCTGTCGAAAGTAACTGAGGATTTGAGCAAGGCTGAGTTGATGCATCCCATCGCTGCGGCGTGGTTGCCCGTATGCGTGGGCGGCCTCACCGGTTTTTTGGCCTTGCTGTACCAGGAGGACGGGTAGTGGCCGTTGTCGCCGCCCGCCAGTTGAGGTCGCCTGCGTTCAGGCGGCGCAGCCTGCTGCGCCGCTATCGGAGCCGCTTGGCCGCCGTTGGCGTCCCGATGATCGCCCTGCTCGCCGGCTTTGCGCTCGCAGGCATGATCGGGCTTGCCTGGACGGCACCCGCCTCGGCGCAGGGCTTCACTTACAATCCGCGGCCGCCCAAACCGCCGCCCCGGCCCGTCAACAACAACGGGCAAATGCTCGTGCAGGCCGTCGAGGTCGACTACGACTACAATAACCAGCGCGTGTCGGCGGTCGGCAACGTGCAGATGTTCTACAACGGCACCAGCGTCGAGGCCGACAAGGTCATCTACGACCAGAAGACCAAGCGCCTTCACGCCGAGGGCAACATCCGCCTGACGGATGCCGAAGGCAAAGTCACCTACGCCAACATCATGGATCTGAGCGACGACTACCGTGACGGTTTCGTCGATTCGCTGCGCGTCGACACCGAGGATGCGACGCGGATGGCGGCAACCCGTGCCGACCGGACCAGCGGCAATTACACCGTGTTCGAAAACGGCGTGTATACCGCCTGCGCGCCCTGCAAGGACGATCCGAAGAAGCCGCCTTTGTGGCAGGTCAAGGGTGCGCGCATCATCCACGACCAGACCGAGAAGATGCTGTATTTCGAGAACGCCCAGCTCGAATTCTTCGGTGTGCCGATGGCGTATCTGCCGTATTTTTCGACGCCCGATCCCACCGTGAAGCGCAAGACCGGCTTCCTGATGCCGTTCCTCAGCTCGTACACGCCTTACGGCTACGGCGTGGAAACGCCGTTCTATTGGGCGATTGCGCCGGACTACGACGCGACCTTCAATCCGCGTATCACGACCCGGCAAGGCGTGCTGTTTCAGGGCGAATTCCGCCAACGCCTGATCAACGGCTCGTACCAGATCCGCGCCTATGGCATTAACCAGCTTGAGCCCAGCGCCTTCGCCGGCCAGCCCGGCGACCGCAACTTCCGCGGCGGCGTCGAAACCAGGGGCCAGTTCGCCATCAATGACAAATGGACCTGGGGTTGGGACGGCGTGCTGCTGTCCGACTACTTCTTCATGTCCGACTACCGGCTGGCCCAGTACAGGGATACGCTGGGATCGTTCCTGAGCCTGCCGACCGAAGCGATCTCGCAGCTCTATCTGACCGGCGTCGGCAATCGCAGCTTCTTCGACGCGCGCACGATCTACTACCTCAGCTTCTCCGGCAGCCAGGAGAAGGTTCCGGTCATCCATCCGGTGGTCGACTATTCCAACGTGATCAACAGTCCGATCTTCGGCGGTGAGGTCAGCTACAAGACCAACTTCACCAGCCTGTCGCGCTCGACCGCGGCGTTCGACCCGATCACGACGATGGCAAACACCAACGCGCTCTGCACCACCGCGTCCGCCGATCCGCTCGCGCGGGTACCCACGCAGTGTCTGCTGCGCGGCATCCCCGGCACCTACACAAGGTTCACCGCGGAAGCGCAATGGCGGCGGTCGTACACCGACCCCTACGGCCAGATCTGGACGCCGTTCGCGATCGCCCGCGTCGACGCCGTCGATGCCTCGATTTCGAATCAGCCGGGCGTCTCGAATTTCCTGCCTGTCGGCGATACCACCGCGCTGCGCGTGATGCCGACCGTCGGCCTCGAATATCGCTATCCCTTCATCAACGTTCAGCCCTGGGGCACCACCACGATCGAGCCGATCGCGCAGGTCATCATCCGCCCCAACGAGACCTATGCCGGCAGGCTGCCCAACGAAGACGCGCAGAGCATGGTGTTCGACGCCAGCAATTTGTTCGCGATCGACAAATTCTCGGGCTACGACCGCATCGAAGGCGGCGGCCGCGCCAATGTCGGCGTGCAGGCGACCACGCAATTCGACCGCGGCGGCAGCGTCAATGTGCTGTTCGGACAATCCTATCAGCTGTTCGGCATGAACTCGTTCGCGGTCGCCGACCTGACCAATACCGGTGTCGATTCCGGCCTGCAGAACACGCGCTCCGACTATGTCGCCCGCGTCAACTATTCGCCCAACCGGACCTATACGTTCAGCGTGCGCTCGCGCATGGACGAAGCAACGCTCAACCTCAATCGTTTCGAGGCCGAGGGCCGCGCCTCATTCGACCGCTGGTCGGTCAGCCTGCTGTACGGCAATTATGCGGCGCAGCCAGCCCTTGGATACCTGACCCGGCGCGAGGGCCTGCTCGGCAGCGCATCGGTCAAGCTGGCGACGAACTGGGTGGTGTCGGGTTCCGCGCGGTGGGATCTTGAAGCCAACAAGCTCAATCAGTACATCATCGGCGCAGGCTATGTGGACGACTGCTTCGTGCTCGCTGCCAATTATGTGACGTCCTATACCTATTCCGCCGGCACCACGCCGCCGGTCCTCAGTCACGGGTTCATGCTTCAGATCGGCCTGCGGACCATTGCCAATTCGTCCACGTCGGCCTCCGGCGCCGGCGGCATTCAGTAGCGTGGGCGAAGCCTTGAACGTGGGAAGCCTTGCCGAACAGTTCCCGGCGTATTGCGGATCGAATTGGTTGATGCGCCTGACATGAGCATGACGACCATCAAGCCTCGACATCATCGCCTTCGGTCCCGGATCGCAGGCTGCTCGGTTGCGCTGGCCATGCTCACCAGCAGCGGCACTCACCTGCACGCGCAATCGATCGCCTGTATGGTCACCGGCGAACCCATCACCAATCTCGATATCGAGCAGCGCACCAAGCTGAACTTCCTGACGACCCGCAAGCAGATGCCCCGCCAGGAAGTGATCGACCAGCTGATCGACGAAAAGGTGAAGATCCGGGAAGCCAAGAAGTATGGCGTCGACCCCACGGGCAGCGATGTCGATCAGTCCTACGCCCAGATGGGTTCGCGGATGCGGCTCTCGACCGAGCAGCTGACAAAATCACTTGAAAGCCAGGGCATCCGGCCGGAGACCCTGAAGGCCCGCCTCAAGGCCGAGATGGTTTGGACCAGCCTGGTTCGCGGCCGGTACAAGGAGAGCCTCCAGGTCGGCGAGAAGGAGGTCAACGCCGCCGCCCAGGAAGGCGGCGAGGCAACGAAGGTCGAAGCCTTCGAATACAAGATGCAGCCGATCGTGCTGCTGGTGCCGCGGGGTGCTCCGCCGGGCGCGATCGAAGCGCGGAAAAAGGAAGCGGAAGTGCTGCGCGAGCGCGTCCAGAGCTGCGAGGCGGCCAACTCCTACTTCAAGTCGATGCAGAACGGCACGATCCGCGACTCCGTCACGAAAACATCGGCTGAGCTTGCTCCCCCGTTGCGCGAGATGCTCGACAAGACTCCGATCGGCCACCTGACCCCGCCCGAGATCACCAAGCAGGGCGTGGAAATGGTTGCCCTGTGCAGCAGGAAGTCGACCACCGTCGATTCGCCGAAGAAGCGGGAAATCCGCGAAAAGATGTATACCGAGAAGTACGAGGCGAAGCAGAAAGCCTATCTGGCCGAGATCCGCAAAGCCGCAATGATCGAATGTCGTTGATGCATGGCAAAGCCCCTCGCGCTGACATCCGGCGAGCCTGCGGGCATCGGTCCCGACATCGCCATCGCAGCGTGGCTCCGGCGTAACGAACTGGACCTCCCGCCGTTCTATCTGCTCGGCGATCGCAACTGCTTCGCCGAGCGGGCAAAGATTCTCGGATTGAAAATCGAACTCGCGGACACCAGTCCGGAGGATGCGGCCGCCGTTTTTGCCAGCGCATTGCCTGTCGTGGCGACGGGCGAAGCCGCAACCGCGCCGCCGGGCCAGCCGGACACCACCAGCGCAAGCGCCGCACTCGCTTCCATCCGTCAGGCCGTCGACCATGTCCGAGCCGGACGGGCCAGCGCTGTGGTCACCAACCCGATCGCCAAGAGCGTGCTGTACCGCGCCGGCTTCCGTCATCCCGGTCATACCGAATTTCTCGCCGAGCTTGCCGCCAATGGCGGGGCGGCACCGCAGCCGGTGATGATGCTGTGGTCGCCGGCGCTCGCGGTGGTGCCGGTGACGATCCATCTATCGGTGCGCGACGCGCTCGCGCAGCTTTCGACCGATCTGATCGTGACGACGGCCCGCATCGCGGTGGCCGACCTGAAAGCCCGCTTTGGCCTCGCCAGCCCGCGTCTGGCCGTATCAGGCCTCAATCCACATGCCGGCGAAGACGGCTCGCTCGGCATGGAAGATATCGAGGTGGTGGCGCCGGCCGTCGACATCCTGCGGCGCGACGGCATCGAGGTCCGGGGGCCGTTGCCCGCCGACACCATGTTCCACGAAGCCGCGCGAAAAACCTACGACTGCGCGATCTGCATGTATCACGATCAGGCGCTGATCCCGATCAAGACCATCGCGTTCGAGGATGCCGTCAACGTCACGCTGGGATTACCGTTCATCCGCACCTCGCCCGATCACGGCACCGCGTTCGACATCGCCGGCACCGGCCGCGCCAACCCGTCGAGCCTCGTCGCGGCGTTGCGGCTCGCCGCGCGCATGGCGGCGGCCAGAGCGTTTTCCAGCGAAGTGGATACCGGTTCGCGTCAAGAAAACGCGTCAAATCAAAAAAGCTCTAGCCCTGAATGAGCGCGATCGACGATCTGCCGCCGCTGCGCGACGTCATCCGCGAACATTCCCTGTCGGCCCGCAAATCGCTCGGCCAGAATTTTCTGCTCGACCTCAACCTCACGGCACGGATCGCGCGCGCCGCAGGTCCGCTCGAGGGCGCCACCATCATCGAGATCGGCCCCGGCCCCGGCGGGCTGACGCGCGCATTGCTGGCGCTGGGCGCGCGGCGCGTTATCGCGGTCGAGCGCGACGAACGCGCACTGGCGCCGCTCGATTATATCGCCAAGCGCTATCCGGGACGGCTGGAGATCGTGCATGCCGACGCGCAGCATTTCGATCCCCGCCCCCTGCTCGGCGGCGAGCCTGCCAAGATCGTCGCCAACCTGCCCTACAACATCGCCACGCCATTATTGGTGGACTGGCTCTCGATCGAGCCCTGGCCGCCCTGGTACGACATGATGGTGCTGATGTTTCAGCGCGAGGTCGCCGAACGGATCGTCGCGAAAGAAGACGACGAGGCCTATGGACGCCTCGCCGTGCTTGCCAACTGGCGCGCCGAGACCAAGATCCTGTTCGACATATCGCCGGCAGCCTTCGTGCCGCAGCCCAAGGTTACGTCGTCGGTGGTGCGGCTGGTGCCGCGCAGCGCGCCGGAGCCGTGCGACCGCCGCGCGCTCGAGCAGGTGGCGGCTGCAGCCTTCGGCCAGCGCCGGAAAATGCTGCGCCAGAGCCTCAAATCGCTGTCGGTCGATCCGGCCCGGCTGGCCGCCGCGGCCGGCGTCGATGCGACCCGGCGCGCCGAGACGATCCCGGTTTCCGGCTTTGTTGCCATGGCCCGTGAATTGACCAATATACGAAGCACAAAATCAAACGTTCCCTGAGGAGAAAATGCCATGGCGCTGATGCGACGCCAATCGCTGGTCAAATTCGATGCGCCCCTGTGCGAAACCATCGTCGACACGCCCCAACCTCAAGGTAGCGAAGTCCTGGTCCGCATCGAACGTTGCGGACTGTGCCACTCCGACCTGCATATCCAGGACGGCTACGCCGATCTCGGCGGCGGCAAGAAGCTCGATACCACGCGCGGCATGACGCTGCCGTTCACGCTGGGCCATGAGATCGCCGGCGTGGTCGAGGAAGTCGGACCCGATGCGCCGAAAGACCTGATCGGAAAGAAGCAGGCGGTATTCCCCTGGATCGGTTGCGGGCAATGCCGCGACTGCGCGAACGGCGATGAGAATCTCTGCGTCAAGCAGCGCTTCCTCGGCGTTTCCATCGACGGCGGCTTTGCCAGCCACGTGCTGGTGCCCGACGCGAAATATTTGCTGGATTACGATCCGCTGCCGGTCAACCAGGCCGCGACGCTGATGTGCTCCGGCGTCACCGCCTATGGTGCGCTCAAGCGCCTGGTCGATCGTCCGCGGCAGCGCAATCTGCTGCTGATCGGGCTCGGCGGCGTCGGCATGATGGGGCTGTCATTCGCGCAGGCGATGTTCACGCAGAAGATCGCGGTGGCGGACCTAAGCCCGGCTGCGCGCGAGAGCGCCTTGAAGAACGGCGCCGCGGTCGCCTACGACCCGTCGGAGCCCGACGTGGCCAAGCGCATGATCAAGGAGACCGAGGGCGGCTTCGACGCGGTCGTCGATTTCGCCGGCAACGAGAAATCGATGGCCTTTGCGGTTTCGGTGGTGGCGCGCGGCGGCAAGGTCGTGGTGTCCGGCCTGATGGGCGGCAATTTCAGCCTGCCGATGGTGCAGTGGGTCTACAAGCGCATGACCATCGAGGGCTTCATGGTGGGCACGCTGGCCGAGGGCAAGGAATTGATGGCGCTGGCGCGCGCCGGCAAGATCAAGCCGACGCCGATGAAGGAAGAACCGATGGCCGACGTCCAGAAATGGATCGACGAGCTGCGCGCCGGCAAGGTGGTCGGGCGGATCGTGCTGAAGAACTGAGGCGATGCAGGCGCGCAGCGTTGCCATGAATTGCGGCAACAGCGACGCTGTCGCGTCTTCCAAGGCATTACCGATAAGTTAGATGCACCGTCACCGTAGTTCCACGGAATCGTTGGCGGTGTTGCTCCTGATCTTT
Organism: Bradyrhizobium sp. AUGA SZCCT0176; assembly: GCF_018130145.1. Taxonomy (GTDB): domain Bacteria; phylum Pseudomonadota; class Alphaproteobacteria; order Rhizobiales; family Xanthobacteraceae; genus Bradyrhizobium. The sequence goes on from NZ_JAFCMB010000002.1 coordinate 36,252, forward strand.
CTTCCTCTATTCAACCAGCCAAAGCGAATCTTGTCCGGTCGTTGAATAACAGGGCTTGGGGTCAAGCAAGGTATCCTAGGCTGCTTGCGCTTGCGATCGCTTGAAGGTGCTGCGCGTTTTTCGAATCGAGATCGATCTTCATAGGTAGCATGCTGCAGCCGAGCGACCCGCGGGTACCTCGTCGATGTGCACGCGATGATGCGGTCGCGATACCGAAACGCAACAGGCGACCGCAATCAGATGTCGCGCGCGGAATTGTAATGAAGGAACCAAACAGACTCAGGTTAGATTCCATGCAGTTGGAATTTGGCAGGGGGCTCTAATGCCATACTTCAATTTTGATCTCGTCGTCGGCGCTGAGTTTAAAAACCAGGGCGGCATGATCCTCGAGAACACAGATTACGCGATCGATAAAGCTGATAGCCTCGCGAACGAGCTTTGCATCGTTCGCCCCGAGCTGTGTTCGACAGGATGTGCCGTGCGCGTTACTGACGGGGACAGCAACGAGCTCTACCGCACTCCGCTCGAGACTATCGGCCGCGGATGAAATCGTCCGGTCGTGCACGATGAGCGCATGATCTTGCGAATTGCTGCGATGCGTCCATTGAGTGCACTGTCACCGTAATTCTCCAGTGGTGGCGCGCGACGGCAAGATGGTCGGCAGCATTGTTCTGAAGAACTGAAGCGAGCCTGCTCGACAAAATACGGTGCGAAATGACGACTGACGGAGAAGCCGTCACGCGCCGGCGAGCTGGATCAACTTGCGGCCGATCGGTTTGGGTTGCTCGCTGCGCAGGACCAGCGACGTCGTTACAGAGCCGTGTTTGGCAACAGCGTCCACGATCGTTTCAAGCTGTTGCGGAGACGGCACGAAAACCTTGAGAATGAAACAATCCTCTCCGGTTAGTCGCAGCACCTCCATGACGTGAGGCATTTGGGAAAATTGCTTCAGGCAAGCCTGAATATGTTCGTGGGTTGTGCGCACGCGGATGACAGCCATCATTCCCAACCCCAGCGCGGCAGGGTTAATTCGAGCTCCATAGCCGGTAATGACGCCGCGCTCCTCCAGTCGCTTGACCCGTTCGGACGTCGCGGGCTGAGAGAGTCCGATCCTCCGGCCAAGCTCTGACATCGCGATACGTCCATCCTCCTGCATGGCTTCGATGATCGCGATGTCTGTGGGATCGAGGGCTACGACGTTGTTTTCTCGGGATGACATGGGGTGAACCTTAAATCCATCGGTGCGCGCGCTTCTTTTCCGATCATTTCCCATTCCTGATCGCAACGGAAGACGTCAACTTTGTCCCCTTACAAGGGATAACGGAGCGGACATGGTTGAGATCATTATTGTGCCGGGGATCGGAGGATCGGGTGAGTTGCACTGGCAAACCCGCTGGGAAGTTGCAAATCCGCAATGGCACCGCCTCCAACCGACGGACTGGAATCAGCCTGAACTCGATGACTGGATCGCGGCGCTAGATCGCGCGGTTGGTGCAGCCTGGCAGGCGCCGCTCCTCGTCGCTCACAGCCTGGGGTGCCTCCTGGTGGCGCATTGGCAGCAAGTTTCAACGGCGCCGGTAGCTGGCGCATTCCTCGTGGCGGTGCCGAACCCGGAAGCTCCGGCCTTCCCCGTCGAGGCCGCCGGTTTTGCCAATCCGCCGCGGACGGAATTCAGGTTTCCCTCGCTCATCGTCGCGAGCGCGGACGACCCTTATGGCACGGCCGAATATGCCCGAGAGAGAGCGAACCAGTGGGGAAGCGGTATCGTCGAGGTTGGAGAACTTGGACACATCAACGAGACCAGCCAGCTTGCGGACTGGCCGCAGGGAAAGGCATTGTTCGCGGCTTTCGCCGCGGGAACAGCGAGCTGACGGCAAGGCAGTCTCGGCTAACGCCAGCACCCCGCCGTCAGATCGGATCGCGTTTCTCCCGCCTCACCGCCCGCAGACGAAGCTGGCGGCATTTTTTGAATCGCCTGACTTGTATTGCGGCCAGGCCGGCCACTGGCACAGCGGCAGTGAGCGATCAACGGTGATCGGCAGCGCCGGCTGCTGTTCGACGACGGTGAGATTTCCCGGAGCACGGCCATGCTCCACCCAATCGACCAGAACCGACAGCATGTCGACGTTTGCCGGTGCGCCGCTTCCGACGTGGTCGACACCGGGCGCGGCATAGAGGCGGGCGAATTCGGCAGTCGCCGCCTCACCCATCCGCTTCTGCACCTGTTCGAAATAACCGATCCCCGCGTAGGGGCTCTGCGCGTAGTCGGCCATGTATTCAAGCATGATGAGCTTGCCGCCCCGGGCCTTGAACGCGCTGAGGTCGGGATTGGTCGAATCCATCAGCGCGGAAACCTCGCGCACCCGCTCGGCAAAATCCTCCACCCGGTATTTGCGGACATCGAAATTCGGATCGCGCGCGAAGATATGCGCGATGCCGCCCGCCCCGTAGACCCAGGCGATGCCGTTGGCAGGCACCGGCGGCAGCGCCGGAGGTGCGGAGCCCAGCCACCACGCGCTCCATCCGCCGGTCGGGCCAAAGGATTTCGTCCCCTCGCCGGAAACGCCCCACCCCGGATATTCGGTGACGCCGTTGGCAAGCGCGAACGGGAATTTATAGGGGGAAAGCAGCGTGCGAATGGCGGTGAGCTGCGCTTCGCTGAGGCACGCGTCGCCGCTCGTGCCGCTGGCGCAGAGCAGTTTCGCCGGATCGAAGCGCGCCTTGCAGCCGACCGCGTCTTCCACCAGCGCATCGGCAACACCGTCCTGCGCATCGCAGGCGGCGAGCACCGCATCGTGCACGAGCTTGACCTGCGCCGGGCGAATCCACCCCTCCCCCCAGGTCGCAAGGCCGGCGCGGGTGCCGGCGTGCTGCAGGCCGACCCAGTTGATTACGGGAACGCGGGCGAAGATGCCGTCGAAATCCGCAGGATAGCGCTGCGCCATGGTCAGCCCCTCGCGGCCGCCTTCCGAACTGCCGACGAAATACATCCGCTCGGGCTTCGCGCCGTAAGCCCGCTCCATCAGCATGGCGGCAGCGTCGCGCACTTTCTTGTAGGAGGCATGCGCAAAATTGACGAAGGCCTCGTCGTTCGCGGCAAACAGCTGAGGTGGTTCGCCCGGCTTGGTCTCGTGACCAGAGTCAGTGCCGTAGGTCGCAAACCCCCGCGCCAGCGGCGAGGCGCTGTCGAAGGGGGCGGCCGGCGGCAGGCTGAGCCCGGTGATCAACACGCCGTTGAAACCGCCGCCGCCATATTGCACCGAGCGGCCGTTCCATTGCAGCGGCAGATTGAGCTGAAAGCGGATCGGCGGCGCCTTCGGATCGGTCGGATCGATATGACCCAGCACCCGGCAGAATTGCGGGGTCGCGGGACTGATGCGGGCGGCGGGGGTCGGTCCGCCCGGCGCGACGGTCAGCGGCTTCGCCTCGGTGAGCGCGGCCGTATCGACCTTGATCGCGCCGCTGCCTGCACCCGACAATGCGGCGCACGCCGCGACCGGGTCGGCGCCGAGAGGCCGCTCGGCCGCAGCGGCCAGGGCTGGCAGTGCGATGAGACCGCATAGAAATACCGTCGTCGTGATTGGCCGCGATACGGCAAACTTCGTGCTCATGCGATCCTCCTGCGGACCTCTCTTTTGGGTCCTGTCAGACGAAAACTGCCACAAAGCCCGACCGGCGTCACGCCTCGGCCTTGCAGCGACGCGCCACACCACGCTGCGACGCTGTCGAAGCAATAGGCCGCACCGATCGGACATCCGGCCCGCTTTTCGGGGGCCGCGCAGGCTGGTATCCTGCCGGCATATTGCGGGGAATTATTGGAAATGCGCGGGGCTTTCGACGGCAAAGTCTGGACGTTTGCAGCGTTGGCGCTTCTGCTGTCGCTGATGACAGCCGCGCCCGCCGCCGCCGAGAAACGTATCGCGCTCGTCGTGGGCAACTCCGCCTACCAGAACGTTCCCCGGCTCGACAATCCCCGCAACGACGCGGCGCTGATGGCCAACACGCTCGCCGGCCTCGGCTTTACCCTGGTCGGCGGCCGCGCCCAGCTCGATCTCGACAAATCGGCCATGGACACCGCCGTGCAGAATTTCGGCCGCCAGGTCCAGGGCGCCGATGTCGCGCTGTTCTACTACGCAGGCCACGGTGTTCAGGTATCGGGTTCGAACTATCTGGTTCCGGTCGGCGCCAATCCGACGCGCGAGGCCGATGTCGATTTCCAGATGGTGGACGTCAACCTCGTGCTGCGCCAGATGCAGGGCTCTGGCACGCGGCTCAACATGGTGATCCTCGATGCCTGCCGTAACAATCCGTTCGGCGCGCGCGGCCTGCGCGCCTCCGACGGCGGCCTCGCCCAGATGCGCGCGCCGGAAGGCACGCTGATTTCCTACGCGACGCAGCCCGGCAACGTCGCGCAGGACGGCACCGGCGGCAACAGCCCCTACACCAAGGCGCTGGCGGCGACGATCAAGCAATCGGGCCTCGATATTTTCCAGACCTTCAACCAGGTCGGCCTCGCGGTGAAGCGTGAGACCGGCGGCACGCAGCAGCCCTGGGTGTCGTCCTCGCCGATCGACGGCACCTTCTACTTTGTCGCGCCCAGCTCGCCCGCCTCGCCGCAGGTCGCGGTCGCACCGCAACCGGCGCCGCAGCTCTCCAGCACGCTACGCCCCGATCCCGACCGGATCGCGATCAAGGACGTCGCGTTGCTCAGGGAATTGAGCGACCGGCTCTACGAGCACAATTTCGATCCGGAGCCGCTCGACAGCAAGAACGGCATGCGGCTGGCGATCAGCCAGTTCCAGGCCAAGAGCAGCATGACGCCGACCGGCGAGGCCACCGAGGGCGTGCTGACGCGGCTGCGCAAGATGGACGATCTCAAACCCTGGGGATCGATCGTCTACGGCCCCGACAGCAACAAATGGGGCATCTCCTGGAATCACGCGTCGCGGCGCGCGGCGGTCGACGATGCGCTCAAGAATTGCGGATCGAGCAAATGTCCGCTCGAGCTCAGCTTCTATGGATCGCGCTGCGGCGCGTTTGCGATCTCGGGGAATTCTTACTCGCTGGTTCAGCGCGACACGGTCCAGCGCGCCAAGGAGGCCGCGCTTGACGAGTGCAACAAGGCTGGCAAGTCTTGCCGCGTCATCGGTGCGGTCTGCGCCGACGGATCCGGCCGCTAGATTTTAGATTCGAGTCATTGAAAGCACCGGTTTATGCAAAACGCTGTTCAACGTTCGATCAAGGTTGGTCTGCTCTGCCTTTTGATGTCAGCTGGGTTCGGAACGACCGGCTTCTCGCAATCCGGCAGCGCCGGCGGCAGCATCGGCAATGACGAGAAATCGCTGTCGGGATCGCGCACGACGCCGCGGGCGGTTGAGACCGAAAAGCCCGCACGACGCAGCAAGCCAAGGCCCGAGCCCGACGAACCGCGTCGCGCTGCGCGGAAGAGCGGTGGCGGTGGCGGCAATTTCGATGGCACGTGGGTTGCCCAATCCCAGGGCTGCGGCAGCAGCACGGAGCGGTTCGTGATCAGCGGCGGCAGGATCTCGGGCGAATTGAGTTCCGGTCAGGTTAGTGCAAGCGGCGCAACGACGTCAGGCGGATCCGTCTCGGGTTTGAGTTGGAGCAGCTCCGGCCGTTTCTCGGGCCGCAGCGGCTCCGGAACGTTCAGGCGATCGGACGGCTGTTCCGGAACGTGGACAGCGTCGAAACAGTAGCATCGCACTTGGCTCCCGCTCGTCTCAGATGAAGCCGACTCTACATTCGAGAAATTGAAGGCACCTGTTATGAAAAACGCCGCCGGTCAACGCTCGGTCAGGATTGCTCTGTTCTCCCTGTTGATGTCAGCCGCATTCGGCGTAAGCGCCAGCTTGGCGCAATCCGGCAGCGCCGGCGGCAGTATCGGCAATGACGAGAAATCACTGTCGGGCTCTCGCGCCACGCCGCGCGCGATTGAGACGGAGAAGCCCGCACGGCGCAGCAAGCCCGAAGCCGAGAGCCCGCGCCGCGCCTCGCGCAGCAGTGGTGGAGGTGGTGGCGGCGGCAATTTCGACGGCGCTTGGATGGTTACATCCGTCGGCTGCGGCAGCACCACGACTGGCGCGGTGGTCGTGACCAGCGGCAGGATCATCGCCCAGGGCGTCAGTGGCAGCGTCAGCGGCAACGGTTCCGCCCGCACGGTCGGCAATTTCAACGGCATCACGGTCACCAGTTCCGGCCGTCTCTCCGGCCGCAGCGGCTCCGGAACGTTCCGGCAATCGACCGGTTGTGGTGGAACGTGGACGGCCAGCAAACAGTAGCTTTCGTGCTTGTTTCTAGAGCGTTTTCCAGCGAAGTGGCTACCGGTTCGCGTTAAGAAAACGCGTCAAATCAAGAAGCTAGAGCCCCGTTCCGATCGATCAATCGGAACGGAAAAGGCTCTCGCTCCCACCCGCCTCTCAGATGCGGCCGGCGAGCCCCAATTATGCCCTACCCGCTCCGGAATTGCGGCCCATTACGACCCAAGTCTTTAACGAAAACTTGAGACGTAAGTGTCGCGTAAGCGTCGCGTATCATCATCGGGGATGGCCATGTCAAAGCGTTCAGCGAAATTCATCTCGGCGTTCTTCGCCAGTATTCTGGCGGGAACCAGTTTCGCTGCCGTTGCCCAGGATGCCGCCAAGGAGAACAGCGCGAACAAGGAGAACAGCGCGAAAACGGCGGACACCTGCCTGACGCGTCCAAAAGGACCTTTGCCGGCAGGCGGTCATTGGTATTACCGGACCGATCACGCCACCAAACGCAATTGCTGGTACATCGGCGAAGGGAAGAACAAGACCGCGCGCGCCGCGCCGAAGGAATCTTCATCCACGCCTGCAGCATCGGATTCCGCATCGGCGGAGGCGGCCAATGCCGTTTCGCCGCAGCAGAGCATCAATGCACGCAAAGCGATCGCCAACGCACGCGCCGAACTGACCGCGCCGCAGGCGCGCGTCGAGGATCTGATCGAGCCGCAGAGCACGGGTGCCGTGCCCGCTGCTAGAATCGCAAATAGCCAAATTGCGGCCGCACCGGACTCGCCGCCGCCATCGTCCGTCGCGTCGCGCTGGCCGGAATCTTCGGGCGTCAGCCCCTCGAGCGGTCCGCGCCTTGCCGCGGCCGAGCCATCGCAGAGCCTGCAGACTCAAAACCCGCAGACCCAAAGCCTCCAGACCCAGAACCTTCAAACCCAGAGCCTTCAAACCAATCCCACAGCGGCGCCGCAGCCCGCCGTCCCCCCGGTTGCGCTCGCTGCCGCTGACACATCGCAGGAAAGACGGTCGGCATCGATGCAGATGCTGCTGCTGGTGATGGCCGGTGCGCTGGCGCTGGCAGGCATCTCCGCAAGTCTGGTTTACCGGTTCGGCCGCGCACAGGCGGTCCCGCTGGAAGCGCGCGGTGATCGCCGTGCGATCTGGGACTCGATCCCGACCGAACGGACGTCGCCATCGATGTTCCCGGACGAGACGCCGATCTGGCGCAGCAATACTCCCCGCGACGTTCCCCGCGATCCGCGCGCGCCCGACGATCCGGAGCGGCGGGTAACGGAGATGCTGGCGCGTTTGGCGCGCAGTGCGCATACGTAAGGCCGGGCTTAGCGTAACCTAGGGACGAACCAGGCCTGCGATCGCAGTCGGGATTATTTTTCGAGCTGGCGCTGCAGGCCGCGAACGAATTCCGTCAGTCCGGTGCGGCGCTCGCGCTTGAGCCGCTCGGCCTTGAGGATCGACTGCACCTCGGCGAAGGCATGGTCGACGTCCTGGTTGATGACGATGTAGTCGTATTCCGCCCAATGGCTCAGTTCGTGGGTGGCGCGGTCCATCCTTCCGCGAATGACCTCGTCTGAATCCTGGGCGCGGGTGTGCAGGCGCTTTTCGAGGTCGGCAGCCGACGGCGGCAGAATGAACACGCTGACCACGTCGGCTCGGGCTTTCTCGCGCAATTGTTGCGTGCCTTGCCAGTCGATATCGAACAGCACGTCCTGCCCGGCCGACAGCGCGGCCTCGACCGGCGCGCGCGGCGTTCCATAGCGATTGTCGAACACGGTGGCCCATTCGAGCAATTCGCCCTTCTTGGCCATTGCTTCGAATTTCGGTTTGTCGACGAAGAAATAGTCGCGCCCGTCGACCTCTCCCGGCCGCATCGGCCGCGTGGTCGCCGACACCGACATCTTTAGACCAGGCATCTTGTCGATCAGCATCCGCGACAGCGTGGTCTTGCCCGCGCCGGATGGCGAGGACAGCACGAACATCAGTCCGCGCCGCTCAACCCCGTCGAAACCACCAGCCGTCATCGCTCACTCCAGATTCTGGACCTGCTCGCGGAACTGCTCCACCACGTTTTTCATCTCGAGCCCGGTATTGGTCAACTCCAGATCGTTCGATTTCGAGCAGCAGGTGTTGACCTCGCGGTTGAACTCCTGGGCGAGAAAATCCAGCCGGCGCCCCACCGGGCCGCCCTTGCCGATCATCTCGCGGGCCTGGGCGATGTGGGAGGCGATGCGGTCGAGCTCCTCGCGGATGTCGGCCCTGGCCGCGATCATGATCGCTTCCTGATTGAGCCGGTCAGGATCGAAACGATCTGACGTTTCCAGCAGCGCCGCGACCTGTTCGGCCAAACGCACCCTGATCGCCTCGGGCTTGCGGCCGGGCGCGGCCTCGGCCCTCTTCGCGAGTTTCTCGATCTCATCCATGCGCTGGTTGAGAATCTGCCCGAGCGTGACGCCCTCGCGGCGGCGCATCTCGACCAGATTGGCCAGCGCCTGCTCGAAGGCCAGCGCCGCGGCGTCCTTGGCCGCCTTGTCTTCGGCCTCATCGCTTTCGGGTTCGACCACCTCGATGACGCCCTTGATGCCGAGCAGACCATCGATGCTGGGCGCCACCGCGTCGATCTTGCCGGCGAGCACACCCGCCACCTTTACGATCGAGTTGAGCACGTCCTCATTGATGCGGATGGTCGAGACCGCGTTGGCACGCTTGACGTTGAGATTGGCGTAGACCGTGCCCCGCGACAGCACCTCGCCGGCGCGCTTCTTGGCTAAAGCCTCGAGTTCGTCCCATCCGGGCGGCAGCCGCAACCGCAGGTCAAAGCCCTTGGCGTTGACCGACTTCAGTTCCCATTCGAACGTGTACGGACCGCTGGCGCCGTTGCTCCGGGCAAAACCGGTCATGCTCGATAGCGCCATCGCGTAAAACTTTCCGAAAACAGGGAGATGCGAGACTCGGGGTGCGGCGCGAGCTTAAAACGAATTCACGCCTGATGGAATTGACTTAGCGCTGAACCACCGGCGCCGTGGTGGTCGATTGCGCCGCGCCCTGGCGGGCGCCGGGGGCGGCCGCAGGCGCCGCCGGACGTGCGGGCTGTCTCTTCGTCCCCGTTGGCCTCGGCGTCGTCGCCGTCGGGTTGGTGTCGGCCGCCGGCGCGCCTGCCGCTGCAGGAGCTGCGGCCTCTTCGGCCGGTTCGACCGTGTCGTTCTGGATCTGCTTTTCCAGCACCCGCAGCTTGGCGACGTTCTTCTGGTGCTGGTCGTAGGTTTCAGTAAAGGTATGTCCGCCGCTACCATCGGCGACGAAGAACAGGTCGCGGGTCCGCGCCGGGTTGGCGACCGCCTCAAGCGAGGCGCGGCCGGGATTGGCGATCGGGCCCGGTGGCAAGCCTTCGATCACATAGGTATTGTAGGGCGACGGCTGGGTGATCTCGGAGCGCTTGATCGGCCGGCCCAGCGTACCCTTGCCGCCCACCAGCCCGTAGATGATGGTGGGATCGGACTGCAGCTTCATCTTCTGTCGCAGCCGGTTGGTGAAGACAGCGGCGACCCGGCTGCGCTCGTCGGCCCGGCCGGTTTCCTTCTCGACGATCGAGGCAAGCGTAATCAACGCCTCCGGCGACCTGACCGGAATGTCCGGATTGCGGCGTTCCCAGATTTCCGCAAGCACCCGCTTCTGGGTCTGCTGCATGCGCTGGACCACCTGTTCGCGGCTGGTGCCGCGCGGGAATTTATAGGTTTCCGGCAACAGCGTGCCCTCGCGCGGCATTTCCTTCAGCGAGCCCGAGAACAGGTCGTTGTCGGTGAGGCGCGCCACGATCTGCTCGGAGGTCAGGCCTTCGGGAATGGTGACGCCATGCTGCACCACCTTGCCTTCGACGATGGTGGCGATGACATCGCGCAGGCTGGCGCGCTTCTGGAACGAATATTCGCCGGGCTTGAGATCGGAACTCGCCTTCAACGCAAACACGCTGCCGATGAACAGCCACGGATTGACGTTGATCACGCCCTCGCGCTGCAGCGCGTCGGCGATGTCCCTTTTGCCGGCGCGTGCCGGAATATTGACGATCTTGTCTTCCTGCAGCGGACCCGGCGTCTCCAAAAGCTGGCGGCCGTAATAATACGCCGTGCCCGCGCCGATCATCAAAATGATCAGAATGGTGATGATGGCATTGCCGATCACGACAAACGGATTGCGGGCACGCTCGGACCGCTTCGGCGGCGGCGGTACCTGCTCGGGCTCCAGCGCAGCGCGCGGGCTCCGGGGGGAAATGGGCGGCCTTTCACTCATCGATGCAACCTGAATCCTGCCGGTTCAATCGTGGCCTGACAAACCCCTGCCCGGCCAATAGCATACGCCCACGTCTAGGAGTCATCGCCGAATACGGCAAAACGGTGGAGTCGCTCTAAACACTTGCTAACTAACTACGCGCCGAACGATGACGGAGGCGTTGGTACCCCCGAAACCGAAAGAATTCGACAGCGCGACATTGATCTCGCGTTGGCGCGCCGTTTGAGGCACGAGATCGATCGACGTCTCCACCGACGGATTTTCCAGATTGATGGTGGGCGGGGCGATGTTGTCGCGAATCGCAAGGATGCTGAAAATCGCCTCGATCGCGCCGGCCGCGCCGAGCAGATGCCCGGTCGACGATTTGGTCGACGACATCGACACCTTGGACGTTGCATTGCCGAGCAACCGCTCCACCGCGCCGAGCTCGATCTCGTCGCCGATCTGCGTCGAGGTGCCGTGCGCGTTGATGTAGTCGATATCGGAAGCGCTGATTCCAGCACGCTTCAACGCCGCACTCATGCTGCGGAAGGCACCATCGCCGTCCGGCGCTGGCGAGGTGATGTGATAGGCGTCGCCGGACAGGCCGTAGCCGATCACCTCGGCGTAGATTTTCGCGCCGCGCTTTTTGGCGTGCTCATATTCCTCGAGCACCACGATGCCGGCGCCCTCGCCCATCACGAAGCCGTCGCGATCCTTGTCGTAGGGACGCGAAGCCCGTTCCGGCGTGTCGTTGAAGGCGGTCGAGAGCGCGCGCGCCGCGCAGAAGCCTGCCATCGCCAACCGGCAGATCGGCGATTCGGTTCCGCCCGCCACCATCACCTCGGCATCGCCGAGCGCGATCAGGCGGCTGGCGTCGCCGATCGCGTGCGCGCCGGTCGAACATGCGGTGACTACGGAATGGTTAGGTCCCTTGAGACCATGCTCGATCGAGACGTAGCCGGAAGCGAGATTGATCAGCCGCCCTGGAATGAAGAACGGCGAGACCTTGCGCGGCCCGCGCTCCTTGAGCAGCAGGGCGGTATCGGCGATGCCGGACAGGCCGCCGATTCCGGACCCGATCAGGGTGCCGGTCGCGCATTTGTCTTCTTCGCTCTCGGGATGCCAATCGGCGTCGTCGAGCGCCTGGCGCGCGGCGGCCATCGCAAAGATGATGAAATCATCGACCTTGCGCTGGTCCTTTGGCTCCATCCACTGGTCCGGATTGAAGGTGCCGCCGCTACCGTCGCCGCGTGGAATCACGCAGGCGATCTGGCTGGAGAGATCGGCAACTTCGAAGGTCTCGATTCGCCTGGCGCCACTCCTGCCGGCGAGGATACGCGTCCACGTTGCGTCAACGCCGCAGCCGAGTGGCGTAACCATGCCCAGCCCCGTGACGACAACCCGCCTCATATCAAAAACTCCGGCCCGAAACTGGCGGTCCATAACAAGAAACCGGGGGACCGTTCGACAACGGCCCGTCCGGCTCTATGCGCACCGCGCGGGGGCGTCAGCTTTTCGCGTTCTTTTCGAGAAATTTTGTCGCGTCGCCGACGGTCAAAATCGTTTCCGCGGCGTCATCGGGAATCTCGCAACCGAACTCTTCTTCAAATGCCATCACAAGCTCGACGGTGTCGAGGCTGTCAGCGCCAAGGTCATCGATGAAACTTGCCGCATCGACCACCTTCTCGGGTTCAACACCGAGGTGCTCGACCACAATCTTCTTAACCCGCTCGCCAATCTCACTCATCGTTCAACCTCGTGCTTGTTCCATTGGACCCGACCCCAAGATACCGCAAGACGATACGAGCCATCGTGGTCGTTAAACTTCCTTCGCAATCGCGCATAGTCTTGATTCGGCACGGTGGTAGCCGATAAAGGCCCGGCGAACGGCAGGCGTCGCCACGCCAATATACAGGGTTTCAAAATCCTGCAATGGCCTTGTTTGCCCATCCGTCGGTGGTTCGGTTATCATACTTCCCTACCGTTGACTACAAGCCCTCGCCCGGCCCCCCGAAACCGCCTTTGAGCCCATCGATCGGGCCGTTAACCGGCTCAAATCATGGCCATTCCGCCGTTGACGTGGATGGTTTGCCCGGTGACGTAAGCCGCCTCGTTCGAACTGAGATAAACCGCCGCCGCGGCGATGTCCTCGGGCGTTCCCAGCCGTGCTGCAGGAACCTTCGACAGGATGGTCTCGCGCTGCTTGTCGTTGAGCGCATCCGTCATCGGTGTCTTGATGAATCCGGGCGCGATGCAATTGGCGGTCACGTTGCGCTTGGCGTACTCGGCGCCAAGCGTCTTGATCAGGCCGATGATTCCCGCCTTCGACGCGGTGTAATTGGCCTGTCCGGGATTGCCGGTCACACCGACGATCGAGGTGATGGCAATGATGCGGCCGAAGCGCTTGCGCATCATCAATTTGGTCGCGGCGCGCGCCAGGCGGAAGGTCGCGGTCAGGTTGACGTTGATGACGTCGTCCCAATCCTCGTCGCGCAATTGCACGAACAGGTTGTCGCGGGTGATGCCGGCATTGGCGATCAGGATATCGACCTGCCCCATCGCCGCCTCCGCCGCAGGCACCAGGGCCTCGACTTCCGCGCTGTCGGAAAGGTTGCACGGCAGCACGTGAACGCGCTCGCCGAGCTTGGTGGCGAAGGCATCCAGCACTTCGCGGCGCGTACCCGAGATCGCCACCGTCGCGCCCTGCGCATGCAGTGCCTGCGCGATGGCGTTGCCAATGCCGCCGGTCGCGCCGGTCACCAGCGCCGTCCTGCCCGTCAAATCGAACATCGAAGTCTCCTTTTCGGCGCGCTTACGCTGAAGCCGCCAATGCGTCCTTGGCGGCGGCAATGTCCCCGGGCCCGCCGACGGATACGCCAACGGCACCGTCGGCGATGCGCTTGACCAGCCCGCTCAGCACCTTGCCGGCGCCGATCTCGAAAAATCGCGTGACACCGTGGCCCGCCATATAGGCGACCGACTCGCGCCAGCGCACGGTGCCGGTGACCTGCTCGATCAGGCGGCGCCTGATCTCATCGGGATCCGTGATCGGCGCGGCCAGCACGTTCGACACCAGCGGCGAAGCCGGCGCCTTGATCGTCACATCGGCCAGCGCCTTCGCCATGGCGTCGGCCGCGGGCTGCATCAGCTTGCAATGGAACGGTGCGGACACCGGCAGCAGCATCGCGCGCTTGGCGCCCTTGGTCTTTGCAATTTCAAGCGCGCGTTCGACCGCGGCCTTGTCGCCGGAGACCACCACCTGCCCGCCGCCATTGTCATTGGCGGCCTGGCAGACCTGGCCTTGCGCAGCTTCAGCCGCGACAGCCACCGCCGCCTCGTAGTCCAGACCCAGCAGCGCGGCCATGGCGCCGACGCCGACCGGCACGGCCTTTTGCATCGCAAGGCCGCGGGTGCGCAACAGGCGCGCGGTATCGCTGAGGCTGAGGCTGCCGGCCGCGGCCAGCGCCGAATATTCGCCGAGCGAGTGACCGGCCACGAATGCCGCATCCCGCCCGACCGAGAAGCCGGCCTCGGTCTCCAGCACGCGCAAGGTCGCGATAGACACTGCCATCAGCGCCGGCTGGGCATTTTCGGTGAGCTGGAGGGTTTCGGCAGGCCCCTCCCAGATGATCGCGGTCAGCTTTTCGCCGAGCGCCGCATCGACCTCGTCGAATACCGCCCGCGCGGCCGGAAAGGCGTCCGCCAGGGCCTTGCCCATGCCCACGGCCTGCGACCCCTGGCCCGGAAAGGTGAATGCTGCGGTCATTTTGACTGAAAACTCCTTCAAGTGCAGCCGTAAGACACCGGCTTTCGCCGCCCTGTCAAGCCGGACGGAGCGTGCATCGCACAAGCAATCGCGGTGCAAAATTGGTTACGCCGCCCGGAACCTCGCCGCGGCGCTTGCCGGCATCATCGCAGATATCGATCAACCCAGCTATTTCGGCACCGGAGCAGCTCCTGCTGTCTTGAGCGCCATGTAACAAGCGTGTAACGGCGCGAGCGGAAACGGATGCCGCGCCAGCCCCGCAATCGCCGAGCCCCGGCCAAGTCGTGCTCATAAGTCTTACCCAGGTGATCTCTTGAGTCCTGAACCTTCTGCGAAACCCGTGGCGTCAAGCTCGTTCGCGGCCATGAAGTCGCGGCCCTATCGGGCCCAGTTCGTCGCCTACGTGCTGGCCATGATGGCTGACAATGTCGAGCACGTGATCAGCTACTGGGTGGTGTTCCAGAAATTCCATTCGCCGGCGCTGGCGGGCTTTGCGGTGCTGTCGCACTGGCTGCCATTTCTGCTGTTTTCCGTCGCCGTCGGCGGGCTCGCCGACCGGTTCGATCCACGCCGCATCATTCAGTGCGGAATGCTGCTTTTCATCGTGGCGTCGGCGGGATGGGGAGTTTTCTTCGTCACCGACACGCTTCAGATGTGGCACGCGATGCTGCTCCTGGTCATCCACGGCTGCGCCGGCGTGCTGTGGCAGACGCCGAACCAGCTGCTGCTTTACGATATCGTCGGCCCCGCCGACCTGCCGAGCGCGGTGCGGCTGAACGCGATGGCGCGCTATTTGGGAATCCTGGTCGGTCCGGCCGCGGGCGGCGTGATCATGCTGGCACTCGGCCCGTCCCACGGCATCATTCTCAACACGCTTTTTTATCTCCCGATGCTGCTCTGGCTGTTCTGGGCACCCATCAGCGCCCAGGGCGCAGTGGCAAAGCGCCTCGCCGTCCGCGGCCTTTCCGACATCGTGCAGACCATCCGTGTCATCGGCACCTACCCTGTCCTGATCTCGATGACGCTGCTCGCCGGGCTGACCTCCTTCATGATCGGCAACGCCTATCACGCCCAGATGCCGGGCTTTGCCATCGATCTCGGCCACGGCGACCCCGGCGTGGCCTACAGCGTGCTGCTGGCGGCCGACGCCGCCGGCGCGCTCCTCGCAGGCATCGCGCTGGAAGCGTGGGGACGGCTCAGAGCGACGCCTCAGACGGCCATCGTCCTTGCCATTCTATGGGCGTTGTCGCTGCTCGCGTTCGCGTCGGTCGGGATCTACTCGCTTGCGATCGCACTGCTGTTCGCCGCAGGTTTCTTCGAGCTGTCGTTCAACACGATGGCGCAGACCATGGTCCAGCTGAATGCCCCCGCCGACATTCGCGGCCGCGTCGTCGGCCTGTTCAACATGGCCGGGCTCGGCATGCGGGCCTTCAGCGGCATCACCGTGGGCCTGTTCGGCGCGGCGATCGGCATTCACTGGTCGCTCGCCCTGTCGGCCGCGGTGCTGTTGGCGTTTCTGTTCGTGCTGTTTCGCCGCGCCAATGCGCAAGCCGGCCGAACACGCGTTAGCGGCGGCTAGAAGCCGCCGGCCTTCTGATCGCCGCCGACCTCCGCCCCGGCCCGCGCACGGCGCGCGCTGCTCACAAGCTGGCCCGGACGATCCTGCTGGTTTGGCTTCGCGGTGGCGAGCCGCAGCACGGCAGCGTAATTCGGCTGCACCTCCATGCGGTCGGCATGCCGGCTTTGGCTCAGAATGCTGTGGACGCGCGGCAGGTTGTAGCAAGGCACGTAGAACAGCAGATGATGCTCGAGATGATAGTTCACGTAATAGGGCGCAATGAACAGCCGCTCGAGAAAACCGGCATGCGTGGTGCGGGTGTTGCGCAAGGGATCGCTGCTGTCGGGCACCACGGCATGCTCGGCGATATTGCGGATGCGGGTGATCACCATCTGCCAGGTGAAGAGCGGCAGCAGCCATAACAGCGGATAGGCCCACCACACCCCGGCAGCGGCAAGGCCTGCGAACATCACCGCATTGACCGCGAACTGCGGACCAAGCTTTTCCCAAAAATGGGCAGCGCGCTTCGACAGTGGCCATTCCGCAGGACCCAGCGCGTTGAGCAATTGCGCCTTGCGCTGCTGATAGCCGGTCTGCCCGGTGATATCGCGCAGGAATTTGCGGCGATAGCTCATCTTCGTAATCGGAAACGGCGCCGACAGGATGAGATCGGGATCATCCTCCTGCTGGGTGCGCGCATGATGCTGCAGATGATAGCGGCGATAGGCGCGGGTCTCGGCAAAAACCGGATAGGCGCAGAACCACTGGCTCAGAGTCAGATTGGTTTTCTCGTCGGCCGACAGGCAGCCATGGGCGCCGTCATGCATCAGGATCGCAAGCCCGAGCTGGCGCGAGCCGATGATGCCGACGGCCAGCAGAAACGTCAGCAGATTGGGCCACCACGCCACCAGCGCGATCGAGCCAATGATCAATACCCAGGCATGAACGATCAGGGCAACGCCTTTCCAGGTCGAGCGCCGGCGCACGGCGATCAATTCATCCTCGGACAGGAAATCACGGGCACGCATGCGAAGCGCGGTCATGACGATGTCTCCCCTTCGGTTGAATCTGAAGCGGATGTGGGATTGCCGACGAGGCGCAGGCGGCCGCCGTCGCCGGCCGATTTCGTCGTCGCCTGCTCGCCCAGCACGCGCAGCATCTCTGCGGATAATTCTTCGGCCGAACGGCCCATGGCAAAGCCCTCGACCATCACGCCGATCGCGACCGCCCAGAATCGCCGCGAGGTCGCGTCGGGATCGCGCAGCGTGCTCCAGCCGTGGCATTCGATCTGGTTCGAATAGGCGCGCAGGCCCTCGCCGTGCAGCCGTTCGATGGTGCGCTCCACCAGCGGCGCGAGATCCTGGCGGCGGCGCGTCAGCGTCAGAGCTTCGGCAAAGAAGGCGACCGAATCCGTTGATGTCACGCTCTCGACCAGCGCGCGCGTGTAGTCGCGCGGCGTGTGCGCCGACAACGCCGCCTGCTCGGCCGCACGGGCGACGTAGAGCATGTCGCGGCAGGCGGCCTCGACGAACAGCGCTTCCTTGGTGCGGAAATAATAGGTGATCTGGCTCGGAAACGCGTCGGCAGCGGCAGCGATATCCGAGATCGAGGTGCCGGAAAGGCCACGCTCTTTGAACAGGCGGCTGGCGCCATCCAGCAGGCGGGAACGCATCTGGCGTCCGGCGGAACGCGTGGCGCGGACGGCGTGCTTGGGGTCGCCGGCCAGTGCCTGAGCGGTTTCGACGGACTCGGAAACCATTTTGGGAGCCATTTTGCCCTCTCGTCTTTTATTTGTATGACATACAAACAAATATGTCAATTGGGTCCTTGGAGGCAGAGGTCGGCCATGGCATCAACCGGGCCAAAATCCCGCATCAACGCTTGCCAGCGGGCTCAAAATCTCTATAAACCGCGCATCCGTGGATCCCGGCCGGGAGCTGAACGGACGGTCTCAGCAATCTCACCTTTCGGCGATGTTGATGTGGCAGGGCCAGTTGGCCCGTCGTCCCGTGCTTCCGCCTTCTGAGCATTATCGAGTCCTTTCCGAAGGTCTCGAAGGGCTTGCCGCCGGGAACCGCGCCAACACAGGAAAGGACACCCATGCCTCTTTATGAGCATGTTTTTCTCGCGCGTCAGGATGCGAGCACCCAGCAGGTCGAAGAGCTGACCACCCAGATGACGGGCATCGTCGAAGGGCTCGGCGGCAAGATCACCAAGACCGAGAACTGGGGCGTACGCTCCCTCACCTATCGCATGAACAAGAATCGCAAAGCACATTTCGTGCTGATGAACATCGATGCGCCCTCCGCTGCGGTCACCGAGATCGAGCGGCAGGAGCGGATCAGCGAAGACGTCATCCGCTATCTCACCGTCCGCGTCGAAGAGCACGAGGAAGGTCCCTCTGCCATGATGCGCAAGGCCGATCGCGATCGCGAACGCGACGACCGTGGCGGTGGTTTCCGGGGTGACCGCGAAGGCGGTTTCCGTGGCGATCGCGAAGGCGGTGGCTTCCGTGGCGACCGCGGGCCGCGCCGTCCGCGCGATGAAGACGCAGCGGTAGAGGAGTAAGAATCATGGCTGAAGCTGGTGCACGCCGTCCGTTTTTCCGCCGCCGCAAGACCTGCCCGTTCACGGGTCCGAATGCGCCGAAGATCGACTACAAGGATTCCAAGCTGCTGATGCGTTACGTTTCCGAGCGCGGCAAGATCGTGCCGAGCCGCATCACCGCCGTCTCCGCCAAGAAGCAGCGTGAACTCGCCCGCGCCATCAAGCGCTCGCGGTTCCTCGGCCTCTTGCCCTACGTTATTCGCTAAGACAATTTCGATCGGCGGCATCCGTGCCGCCGATCGCGACTTTTCATAAGGCTTCCGGGTCGTCCGGTCGCCGATGGTTGGGGTCCAAAGACCTCTAACCGCTCGAAGGGAGCGGGACAGCTGATGATCGTGATCATACTCATTGCGCTTGCGGCCGGCTCTGCGTCGGCGCTGATGTTCGCCTCGATCATCTCGGGCGCGCTGATCTCATTGCTGTTGTTCTATCTGGCCCCGCTGCCGCTGATGGTGGCCGCCCTTGGATGGGGACCGCTTGCGGCAACGATCGGCGGCATCGCCGCGGCTTCGGGCCTCGGGCTGATGTTCGGCCTGCCCTACTGCATCGCCTTTGTCGTCACCGTCGCCCTGCCCGCCTGGTGGCTCGGCCATCTCGCGCTGCTCGGACGGCCGCTGCCCGCCGAGGAAGCAGGCAATGGCGCGTCGCCTGCCGCACCTGCCGTGGAATGGTATCCGGTCGGCCGCATCCTGCTGTGGATTGCAGGCTTTGCTATGCTGACCACGATCACCGCCATGCTGACGCTCGGCAGCGACGCCGAGGCGATTACGGCGTCACTGAAACGCGGCCTGCTGCGAATTCTGACGCCCCGCAATGCCGCGCCATCAGGCGACACCGAGCGGTGGGTTAGCGCGCTCGCAATCATCGCGCCACCGGCAGCCGCGATCGTCGCCATGATGACGCTGACCCTCAATCTCTGGCTCGCCGGCAAAATCACCGCGACCTCCGGCCGCCTGCACCGGCCGTGGCCGGATTTGAAGGCCGCCGAATTACCGCCGATGACGCTGGTCGCGTTGTCGGTCGCACTGGCGTTCTGTTTCGTCGGCGGGCTTCCCGCATTGTTCGCGCAGATCACAGCGACAGCACTGCTGATGGCTTACGCCATCACCGGCTTTGCCGTACTGCACACGCTGACACTGGCGCTGAACGGCCGCGCGTTCTGGCTGTCCTGCGCCTACGCCGTCGTCGTGGTGTTCGGCTGGCCGGTATTGGCGATGGTCGTTCTTGGCCTCGCCGACGCCGTCTTCGGATTTCGCCAACGCTTCATGCGCGGCAGACCGCCGCCGGTGCCTGCAGCGTAACCATTCCACCCATCCACTCGAACCGGATCATCACCACTTCAAAAGGAGAACGAATATGGAAGTCATTTTGCTGGAACGCGTCGCCAAGCTCGGCCAGATGGGCGAAGTCGTCAAAGTCAGGGACGGATTTGCCCGCAACTTTCTGCTCAAGCGCGGCAAGGCGCTGCGCGCCACCGCGGACAATCGCTCCAAGTTCGACGGCATGAAGGCCGAACTCGAGGCCAACAACCTCAAGGCCAAGGGCGAAGCGACCAAGGTCGCGGAGAAGATCAACGACCGCAACGTGGTCGTGCTGCGCCAGGCCTCCGAAACCGGCCAATTGTTCGGTTCGGTCAGCGTGCGCGACATCATCGCTTCCTTCGAAGCCGACGGCGTCACCATCAGCCGCAGCCAGGTCATGCTGGACGCGCCGATCAAGACCATCGGCAAGCACTCGATCGCGATCGCCGTGCACCCCGAAGTCGAAGTCAGCGTCAGCGTCACGGTTGCACGCAGCGCCGATGAAGCCGAGCGCATCAACCGCGGCGAGGACATCTCGAGCCGTCAGGAAGATCAGGACGCCGCCGCCGAGGCGCTGGCCGCCGCCGGCGAGTTCTTCGATCCGGAAGCCCAGCACGACGACGAAGCGCCGGCACCGGCTGCGACCGAGAAGTAACGCGCGCTTCTCTTTATCGCGCCTCTGTTTATGTGAGAACCAAGCCCGGCCGATCAGGCCGGGCTTGGGATTCGTGCCGCCGCTTTCTCGTCGAGCATCGCGATCGAGGCCAGCGCCGTTGCGGTGTGCTTTTCGACGCCGTCGGTGAGGCAATAGACATCGGCCGCGACCACCGCGACCTGACGTCCGGGCTTGATCACCCGCGCCCGGCAGATCAGGCGCTCGCCCACCGCCGGCGACAACAGATTCAATTTATATTCCGCCGTGAGCGCCGCCTGGCCGCGTGAGGTCGCAGCCGCGATGGTGGTCGCATTGTCGACCAGAAAGGCGGTGACGCCGCCATGGAACAGGCCGTGCTGTTGCAACAGCTCCGGCCGCCGGTCGACCGCGAGCGTGCACGACCCGCGCGTCAGTTCGGACAGCTCCGCGCCGATATGGCTCATAAAGCCCTGGCGGCCGACATTGTCGCGGATGCGGCTGGCGATCGGCGCGAAGTCGGGGTCGGTATTTGCGGTCATGCGGTTTCTCCAGTGCTGTGGCCCGCCTCGGGAGCAACCACCGCACGGGTGGCGCAGGCGATCAGGATGTCGGTTTGGTCCCTGGGATCGGCGCGGTCGCGGCCCGACAACCATGCGCGACAGAAAATCTGCGCAGGTCCGATGATCTGGCTGAAGAACAAGGGCGCCGTCATCGGCAGCAATTCGCCGCGCGCGATCAGCGGCGCGCGCCATCGCTCGACGGCCTCGGTGAGACGCGAATTCTGCGCCCGCTGCGCGCCACGCATCTCTTCGGTCCATTCGCTGCGCGAAATCTCGAACAGATAGCGCGCCTCGCGGCGGTTGTTCACAACCCAGTCAAGATGCGCATGGATCAGCTGCGCCACGCCTTGCCTGGCGCCGCAGGATTCGTCGATCGCAGCGAGCACCGCAGCGTGATAGCGGCCGAGGATTTCGAGGAACAGCGTGCCGGCCAGTTCCTTCTTTGATCCGAAGAAATGGAAGAAGCTGCCGTTCGACGCCCGCGCGCGGGTTCGAATGGCGGCCACGGTTGCGCCCTCAAAGCCGTCGCGGTCGAACACCGCCAATCCCGCCGCCAGCAAATCCTCTCGCGCCGTGGTCACCACGCCAAACCTCGCCGGTTAGATCATTGCTCTAGAGTAATACTCTAGAGATGTTTGAGCAAGTCCGCTCGCGAGCTTTCCGTCGCGAACGTTATTGGCGTGCGTTGTTGGAACGCGGCGTTACTGGGAAATGGGCGGTGCGGGCGGCCCCGCCGGCGCAACCGCCGGTGGAGGCGGCGCAGCTGCCGTCACCTCGGGCGGAGTGGCCGGCGCAGGTGCTGCGGCGGGCGCCGACGGACTTGGAATCGCGGCGGGCTCTCTCGCGATCGCGGCCGGTTCTGATGTACCGCTGGGAGTTGGTGCGGCGGCCGCCGGCGCGGGCGTGACCGGCGGGACTGGATCAGGCCGCAGCGGCGTTGGTTCGCTGCCGCCGGTTTCCCTGGGCGCATCGACCTTGGCGGTTTCTGACTTGGCTGATTCAGGCTTCGCTGCTTCAGATTTGCCTGTTTCAGGTTTGCCTGTTTCAGACTTGCTCGAGTCAGAGGTGCCCTCGCCCGCCGGCTTGGCGGCTTCAGGCTTTTCGCCGGCATCCACCTTGGCGGTTTCGCGCTTGGCTTCTTCCTTGGCCGCCTCGTCCGGTTTCGGCGGCTCTTCGGCAGGCTTGCCGCGCTTGCCGAGCTTCTGCTTGGCGCCCGCTTTGCTGTCGGTCGCGGCCTGCGGCGTCTGGCCATCGGCGGGCCTGGCGGCATCGGGCGGTTGCTGGCCGGGCCGTCGCTTGCCGTCGCGTCCGGGGCCTTGCGGCGTGAGCCCGTCGGCGTCGGGCCGGGACGCCTCTTGCATGGCGGCGGGATGTTGCCGGCGGCCGAATCGGTCGGGCTGATCCGGCCTGGCAGCCTCTTGCTTGGCGCCCTTTGCCGCATCGGTCTTCGGCTGATCCTTGCTCTGAAATCGTGCGTCGGCCGCGCCGTTCGAGATCAGGAACGAGGCTAGCACCCCGGCCATCTCGCTGCTGGTGGTGTAGTGCTGGCGCAGGAAGCCGGGCAGCGAAGACGCCGAAACGTTCTTCAACAGGCCGCGAGGGCTCTTGTGGCAGGCGTTGCAGGTACCCGCGAAGATCTGGGAAGGGGTCTTGCCGGCCTCCAGGTTTTCAGCCCGCGCCACGAGACAGCCAACCAGAAGCATCACCGTCGCCAGACTGAGCGCTCGGCTCAACATTCCCTGCTTCTCCAATTGGAATCGCTTCCAGCGTCGCGCAACACGGCCGACGGCGGTCACCTTTTAGCCGATTATCCTACGAATGGAAGCTCACTTGTGACGCAACTGCGTGATCTCCACATTTGGGAATATCCGCTTTGACTACAACGCCCTAGCCCGTCGGGCTGATCACGATTATGATCTGGTTGACGCACATTGGAACATTCGTTCCCGCCGTGCGTCGGTTGTAACGGGCCGGTCGTTCCATTGGTGCTTTGATGGATCGTTTGTTGCGTTATTTCCTGGGACAGTTCATCCGCCGCGGCACGATGACATTCACGGCCGCGAGCGGGACCACATTTACCTGCGGCGACGGCACCGGGCGGCCGGTATCGGCCCGGTTCCTGAGCCCGCGCTCCGAGCGGCGGATCCTCCTCAATCCCGAACTGGCGCTGGGCGAAGCCTATATGGACGGCACGTTCGTGGTCGAAGATGGCTCGATCGCAGACGCGCTGGCGATCCTGCTCGATCAGCCGGCCATGGTGCCGCAATGGGCTCGGCTGCAATGGTGGATGCGCTATCTCGCCCGGCACATCAGTCAGTTCAACTGGCGCGGCCGGTCACGGAACAACGTCGCGCATCATTATGATCTCGACGGGCGGCTCTATTCGCTCTTCCTGGACGCCGACAAGCAATATAGCTGCGCCTATTTCGAGACGCCGGATGCCACACTCGATGATGCCCAGTTGGCCAAGAAGCGCCACCTCGCCGCCAAGCTCAGAATCGGGCGCGGCGACCGCGTGCTCGACATCGGCTCGGGCTGGGGCGGACTTGGGCTCTATCTAGCCGAGATGACCGGCGCCGATGTTACCGGCGTTACGCTCTCGACCGAGCAATTGCAGGTCGCGAACGCCCGCGCCGGGGAGAAAAAGCTGGGCCATCGGGCGAAATTCCTGCTTCGCGACTACCGCGACATTCCCGGTCCTTTCGACCGGATCGTGTCGGTCGGGATGTTCGAGCATGTCGGCGTCGGGTTTTATGAAACCTTCTTCAAGCGGTGCGCCGAGCTGCTCAGCGACGACGGGATCATGGTGCTGCACTCGATCGGCCGCTCCACCGGCCCCGACGTGACCAGCCCCTGGACCACCAAGTATATTTTCCCGGGCGGCTACATCCCCGCGATGTCCGAAGTGACGCCGGCGATTGAGAGCGCCGGGCTTCTGGTCTGCGACACCGAGATTCTGCGGCTGCATTATGCGGAGACGCTGAAAGCCTGGCGCGAGCGCTTCATGGCGCGCCGCGAAGAGGCCGTGCGCCTTTACGACGAACGCTTCGCCCGGATGTGGGAATTCTATCTGGCCGGGTCGGAAATGTCGTTCCGGAAGCAGAACCTGATGAACTTCCAGATCCAGCTCACCAAGCGCCAGGGCGTGGTGCCGATGACGCGAGACTACATCACGCGTGAAGAGGCGCGGCTGCGCGCGATCGAAACGGGCAAGCCGCCGCGGCTGCAAATCGCGGGCGAGTAGGCCGATTTTGAGCTGAATGTCTTAGTTTCGGAAGCTGTAGCCCGAGCCGTAGGCTATTCCGGCAGTTGCGGGGCGCGCGAGTTGCGCGCGCAGCGCGTCCAATACCTCGGTATCGCAGGGCACGGCACGCGATTCCGGGCGCGAGACGAGTTCCATGGTGTCGATCAGCATCGACAACCAAGCGCGCTGGTCGCCTCCTGATCGCCATGTACCGAGCTGCTGACCCATCGTCTTGTCCTTGATCCCTGCCCTTAACCAACCCGAAAGCCTAAAACCCGTTCCCGAATTCCTCGACCAGGATGCCGGCCAGAAAGCCCCGCGGATGTGATCTGGTTCACAGAGTTCGCCGGCTGATTGCCGTAAAACTACTGAATGGCCCAGAAAACCTACTCAACCTCGCTCGTCCCTCGCGCCGATCTCATCGTCGATTACGCCTTGATCGCGACCGGCATCGGCTCGGCCCTGATCGCGTTGATCTTTCTCATCCTGGCTTGATCAATCGCTAACATCGCGGCCCGGATGACCTCCGCAGCCTGATTAGGTCTGTCCAACTGGCGACAAGGTTCAGCTGGCCCTAACAGCTTTCCAAACATTTTCGTGAATGCGGCGGTACCGAGCGGCCGTCGCACGGGTTGGCCAAAATCCGTCAAGTGCAACGCCGCAACGACCGACGGGGATTCACATCTCGCTTGTGTGAATCGGGCATAAGGCATGTAGGTACTTCCGCTCGGCACGAGGGGAGCGCTTTATCGCCACCCCAAATCCGGCATCCCAAATACCGACCCAAATCCGAAGAACAATTCCGAGCATGGCGCTGACTGATTCGAACATTCTGAAGCTTGCCCCCGACGCGGGAACTCCGGCCTATCGGAGTGCGCCGCACAATATCGAAGCCGAACAGAGTCTGCTGGGCGCGATCCTGGTGAACAACGACGCGTTCTACCGGGTTTCGGACTTCCTCGAGCCAAAACATTTCTTCGAACCGATCCATCAGGCGATCTACGAGACCGCCGGCAGCCTGATCCGGATGGGCAAGGTCGCGACGCCCGTCACGTTGAAAACCTTCCTGCCCGCCGAGACCGATATTGGCGGCATGACGGTTGGCCAGTACCTCGCCCGTGTCGCGGCCGAGGCCACTACCATCATCAACGCGCAGGATTACGGCCGGACGATCTACGACATGGCGTTGCGCCGCGATCTGATCCGGATCGGCGAGGACATGGTCAACGTTGCGTTCGACGCGCCGGTGGATTTTGCCCCGCGCGCGCAGATCGAGGACGCCGAACGCCAGCTCTACGAACTGGCGGAGTCCGGCCGTTACGACGGCGGCTTCCAGCGTTTCGCGCAGGCGATGAAGACCGCGCTCGATATGGCGGCCAACGCCTATCAGCGCGACGGAAAATTGTCCGGCATTTCAACTGGCCTCCGCGATCTCGACTCCAAGATGGGCGGCCTGCAGCGGTCGGACTTGATCATCGTGGCCGGACGTCCCGGCATGGGCAAGACCGCGCTTGCCACCAATATCGCCTATAACATCGCCGAAGCGCACCAGGCGGAAGTTCAGGCCGACGGCACCATGAAGTCGGTCAATGGCGGCGTTGTCGGCTTCTTCTCCTGCGAAATGTCCGCCGAGCAACTCGCCACGCGTATTCTGGCCGAGCAAACCGGCATTGCGTCCAGCATGATCCGGCGCGGCGGGATCAAACAGGACGAATTCGACAGGATCCGCGACTACACCATCAAGCTCGAGCACTTGCCGCTGTTCGTCGACGAAACGGGCGGCCTTTCGATCTCGCAATTGACGGCGCGCGCGCGGCGGCTGAAGCGGCAGAAGGGCCTCGACATCATCGTGGTCGACTACATCCAGCTGCTGCAGGGCTCCGGCAAGCGCGGCAACGACAATCGCGTGCAGGAAGTCACCGAAATCACCACCAGCCTGAAAGCGCTCGCCAAGGAACTCAATATTCCCGTGGTCGCGCTCTCGCAGCTGTCGCGACAGGTCGAAAGCCGCGACGACAAGCACCCGCAATTGGCTGACTTGCGCGAATCCGGCTCGATCGAACAGGACGCCGACGTGGTGCTGTTCGTGTACCGCGAGGAATATTATTTGCAGAACAAGGAACCCAAAATCGGTACGCCCGAGCACGAGAAATGGAAGCTCGACATGGAGCTCGCTCACGGCAAGGCCGAGGTCATCATCGCCAAGCAGCGCCACGGACCGACGGGTACGGTCCAACTGCAATTCGAGGGGCAGTTCACGCGGTTTAGCGATTTCGCCGAAGGGGATAATCTACCCTACCGCGCGCCCTAGCGCGGTTTCCAGCGAAGCGTCGGACTTGATCCGGGGTGGTGCTAGGTTCGCGTGAAGAAAACACGTCAAAACAATAATCTGGAGCGCGATCGGTTCTGATCAATCAGGACCGATCATGCCCCAGTCCTGCCTTCTGCGCGGTTGAACCATGGCGTTCGCCCGCGTAAAATGCGGCATGAACATCGCATCCGACCCCAAATCCATCCCGACCAGCACCCTGCTCTCGCCCGAGGCGAACCAGGCCGCCGCGCTGGCGAGCGTCACCGGCGTGCTGACCGTCGATCTCGACGCCATCGTCGCCAACTGGCGCAAGCTCGAAAAGACCGCCGTGCCGGCCGAATGCGCCGGCGTGGTGAAAGCAGACGCCTATGGCTGCGGCGCCGAACAGGTCGCGCGCGCGCTGGCCAACGCCGGCTGCAAGACGTTCTTCGTTGCGACGCTCGAGGAAGCCCGCGTGGTCCGTGAGGCTCTGCCCACCGTCACGATTTATACGCTCGACGGCTTCTTCCAGAACACCGGCGACGCCTACGCCAAGCTCGACTGCAAGCCCGTGATCGGCGATCTCAACGAACTCGCCGAATGGGACGTGTTCTGCCGCCGCTCGGGCTGGTCCGGCGGTGCGGCCATCCACATCGACACCGGCATGAACCGGCTCGGCCTGACCGTGACCGAGGCGCAAGGTATCATTCCGCGCATCAATGCCGGCGATCACGGCATCACGCTTGTGATGAGCCACCTCGCCTCCGCCGAACTCCTCAACAACCCGCTCAACGCCAAGCAGCTCACGACCTTCCGCGAAATCGCGAGCCTGTTCGCGGGCGTGCCGGCGTCGCTGGCGAATTCGTCCGGCGTTTTCTTAGGCCCCCAGTTCCAGTTCGAACTGGTGCGGCCGGGCGCCGCCGTCTACGGCATCAACCCGACACCGGAGGCCGACAATCCGATGCAGCCGGTCGTCGAATTGAAGGCGCGCATCGTGCAGATCCGCAATCTGGAAAAGGGCGAGACCGTCGGTTATGGCGGCACCTGGACCGCGCGGCGGCCGACGCGGGTCGCGATCGTCTCCGCAGGCTATGCCGACGGATATTTCCGCGCCGCCAGTTCGAATGACGGCAGCCGTGGCGCCGAGGTGGTGGTCGCCGGCAAGCGCTGCCCGATCGCGGGCCGCGTCTCGATGGACCTGATGGCGGTAGATATCACCGATCTGGAAAAGAACGCGGTGCGGCGTGGCCACATGGTGACGCTGATCGGCGAAGGCATCACGGTTGATGAACTCGCCCATCATTTCGGCACGATCGGCTATGAAGTGCTGACCAGCCTCGGCAAACGTTACGCGCGGATCTACAAGGGCGGCGACGCAAAGGCCGAGCCGCCGCTAACGGCGTCAACGCCACCGGCAATCGAACCGGTGCCCGCAACCGCTGAACCGGCCGCCGCACTTCCCCAGGCCCCGCCCCCACTGCCGACCTGACAATTCCTGTCAGGCATGAAGATCGCGACCTTCAACATCAACAATGTCAATCGCCGCCTGCCCAATCTGCTGCGCTGGCTGCGTTCGGCAAAACCCGATGTCGTGGCGTTGCAGGAGTTGAAATCGACCGACGCCGATTTTCCGGCGGCTGCAATGGAGAAGGCCGGCTATGGCGCGGTGTGGCGCGGCCAGAAGACCTGGAACGGCGTCGCGATCCTGGCGCGCAACGCCGAGCCAGTGCTGACGCGGACCGCCCTGCCCGGCGCCCCCGGGGATAACGAGGCGCGCTACATCGAAGCCGCCGTCAACGGCATCATCGTCACCAGTCTCTATCTGCCGAACGGCAATCCGCAACCCGGGCCAAAATTCGACTACAAGCTCGACTGGTTCAAACGGTTGCGCTCGCATGCCGCGAAATTCATCAAGCAGGACATCCCTGTGGTGCTGGCCGGCGACTACAACGTCGCGCCGACCGAGCTCGATATTTATCCGACCAAGTCCTGGGACAAGGACGCGCTGATCCAGCCGAAAAGCCGCGCGGCGTTCAAGACGCTGACGGCGCAAGGCTGGACCGACGCGATCCGAACCCTGCACCCGTCAAGTCAGATGTTCACGTTCTGGGACTACAAACGCAACCGCTGGCCACGCGACGCCGGGCTGCGGCTCGATCATCTCCTGCTGAGCCCCGTGCTCGCACCGCGCTTGATGAAAGCCGGCGTCGACCGCAAGCTTCGCGGCGAGGAAGGCGCCAGCGATCACGCGCCGGCGTGGATCGTGTTGAAGTAGACGGCCAACGCCGCATTGCTTCCATTTGAAGCCAAGTTTCCTAAACTTCATTAGGGCTTTGCGGCTAGGCTCTCGCGGAGGTCGTGATTGCCATGCCGCCTGCCCAGACCGGTCCGGATTATCCCTATGGGTCGATGCCGCTGCGGCCGCAGTGGCGCAATCGCTGGG
Source organism: Bradyrhizobium sp. AUGA SZCCT0176 (assembly GCF_018130145.1). Classification (GTDB taxonomy): domain Bacteria; phylum Pseudomonadota; class Alphaproteobacteria; order Rhizobiales; family Xanthobacteraceae; genus Bradyrhizobium. The sequence goes on from NZ_JAFCMB010000002.1 coordinate 65,211, forward strand.
CGCAGGGCCTTTCATTCATGGTGGTGGTCTGTGCCGGCACTTCACTGCTGATCCATCAGCATGTCTGGCCGCTTGAGCGGATGGCACTGACGGTCCTCTTTCCAGCGCTGCTCGGCATTACATTGGCCTTCGCGCCTGACCCTCCCGCCGTGATCTCGCGGTTGGCCAAGCGATTGACGGTGGCCGGCTGCGCCATCGGCACCTTGTCGGGCCCGTGGCTTGCGCCGATGATCCTCGCCGTACCGGCCTTGCTGGCCTCATCGGTCGCGATCGGCTTGCTCTACGGGGAACGCCGCCGTGGCTGACAGCTCCGGATTCGTCGCGCTGGCGAGGACCGCCCTCCTGATCGGGCCGACCCTCGCGGCCATGCTGATGCTGGTGTTGGTCCGATGCTCGCCGCGGCAGGCGACCGCGGCGATGCTGGGCGGCCTCTGGCAATTGCCGGCGCTCCTGTTGCTCAATTGGTTCGCCCAGCAAGCGGGCTGGTGGCGGTTTCAACCTGATGCCGCATCCGTCCTCGGTCTGCCGGTCGATCTCTGGATCGGGTGGGCGATCTGGTGGGGACCGATCGCGGTGCTCGCCTCACGCAAATTGCCGATGCCACTCGTGATCGCCGGTCTGGTCGCCGCCGACATCATATCCATGCCGCTTCTCAAGCCTCTGGTGGTGCTCGGTGACAACTGGCTGATTGGCGAAATCGTCGCGGTCACCTTCGCGCTGCTTCCGGCGCTGATGCTTGCCCGCTTGACGGAAGCCGACCGCTTTCCCGTGCTCAGGACCTGTTTCCATGCGCTCGGTTGGGGCGGCTACATGCTGCTCGTGCTCCCGGCGTGTGTGCTGGCATGGGAGGGACGCGACTACATCGACGCGCTTGCGCAAGCCACGCCGTGGCGATGGATCGTGGCGCTCCTGATCGGACTGCCCTCGCTGCTGATCGGCTGGGCCGCCGCGCACGAATTCGCATTGGTCGGCCGGGGAACGCCGATCCCCTACGATCCGCCGAAACGCGTTGTGACCAGTGGCCCCTACGCATCGATTGCCAATCCGATGCAGCTGACATCGGCATTGGTGATGGCGGCGCTCGCGATCCTGGTGGCTTCGCGCGCGGCCTGGTCGCTGCCGATCATGTTTCTAGTGTTCGACGGCATTTTCGCCGCCTGGTACAACCGCGCCCACATCGCACTCGCCATGCCGGAGGACTGGGAGCGTTATCGTGCCGAGGTCCGCGACTGGCGCTTTCGGCGCCGTCCCTATATCGCGCGCACCGCGACGCTGCATTTTCCTGACTCCGGTCGCGACGCCAAGGCGTGGGCCTGGCTGATGCGGCGCGCCGCCGACGGGCTGACCATCGAGGTAGCACCCGCGCGTCCAAGCCTCGAGCGCCAGCGCATCGTTTATGTCAGCAGCGATCCCGATCTCGATGCCGTCGGCATCGCCGCGTTCGGGCGCGCGCTCGAGCATCTCGGCGGCATCCCGGCCTTCATCGGCTGGATGTTTCGCCTGCCGGGCGCCAATCATTTCGTCGAACTCGTCACCTTCCTCGTGCCATTGCGACGCCTGAACACGCGGCTCGCGCTCTGGTCCAGGTCGTGACGGCTGCGTGCGGCGTTACCCGCCGAATTTCTTGTGCAGCATGACGCCAAGAATATTGGAGTAATCGTCGGTCCACAGCGCGCTCGACCGGTCCGGCTGCAACGGCGTCCAGCTTGCTGCAACGCTGCCGGTGGCGGCCGCATCGCGCGCCAGGACAACGAGGCGTGCATTGGCTTTCATCGTGGTCAGCAGATCGCCGGCGCTGGTGTCTTCCCGCAGGTAGGCGACAAGCCCAAGGGATTGCGCGACGTTACCCACAACAGGCGCGAGATCGAAGTACCGGTTGGAGATGTGCACCACGATCACACCATGCGGTGTGAGCTTTGAAAGATAACCCGCAACCGCCTCGCGCGTCAGCAGATGCACCGGAATCGCATCCGACGAGAACGCATCGAGCACGATCAGATCATAGCGGTCGGTTGATGCCTCCAGCGTCAGGCGCGCGTCGCCGGCGACAATAGGTGCATCGGGGGCGCATTTCGACAGGAACTCGAAACGACGCGGATCGCGCGCGATCCGGATCACTTCGGGGTCGATCTCGAAGAAGGTCCAACGCTCCCTGCCCTTGCGATGACAGGCCAGCGTGCCGGTACCGAGGCCTACGACGGCCACATGGTCGAGGCTGCCCCGCGCGGCACGGGCGGCGCCAATGGCTTCCGCGTACGGACCACCCGGATAGTAATAGGTCTGCGGCAAGAGCGGTCCGATGACCGGCGTGCCATCATCGTTGCGCAACCGCTGCGCGCCATGAATGGTGGTGCCGTGGTAGAGCAAACGGGCACTGCCGCCGTTGATCTCTGCGACCTTATGGACGCCGAAGAAACTGCGCGCGGTTTCGATCGGCGCAATGCCGGGCCGCCACAGGGCGGTCACCGCAAAACTCAGGATCACGAGCCCGACGAAGCGCATCGGCCGTTGCCGCTGAAACAGCATCGCCGCTGCCAGCAGCGCCAGCAGCACCTGGAAAGCCAGTTCCAATGTCGCCGGCGGCTGATAGCGCGTGACGTACCAGACCAGCGCCAGCGCTGCGCTGATCGCAAGCCATGGGAACGCTCCGGTCAGCGCCTTGCGGACGCCTCCGGTAAAAATGCCAGGCGCGCACAACAGCGCGAGCGCGATCAGGATCGGATATTCGTAGTTGCCATTGAAGATCTGCGGCGCGACCAGCCCCGCAAAGGCGCCACCGATCACCCCGCCAAGCGACGTGCAGAGATAGAACTCCGTCAACCGCCGCGGGCTCGGCCGTCGCGCGTAAAGTTCGCCGTGGCACATCAGCGTCAGCAGCGCGAAGACGACGAGGTTGAGGGCGATGGTCGTCAGCCAGAACACCTTCTCACCGCCGATCAGGCTGACCGCGAGCGGCGCCACCGCGAACGGAACGAAGCGCACCACATTGGCGTGGGCGATCCATGGCCGCTCGCGGAACACGGCGACGAAAGTCAGCAGATAAATCGCAAGCGGCACCACCCACAGGAATGGTGCGGCGGCGATATCGGTCGTCAGATAGGCAGTGACCGCGATGACGAGCCCCGATGGCACGGCGGCGAGAGCGATCCACCGCATCCGTTCGCCGGTACTCGCGCGCATATCGTCAGAAACCTCGACCTTTGCGGCGACAGGCTTCGCGCGCGACGTCAACACCGCGACCAGGCTCAGGAGCATGGCGAGCAGCGCAAAGCCTATCGACCACGCCGCAGCCTGCGTCTTCAACGTGAGAAACGGTTCGATGACGACGGGATAGGCGAACAGTGCCGCGAACGAACCAAGGTTGGACGCGGCGTAGAGAACGTAGGGATTGCCGGCCCGGCTGTGCCCGCTGCCTGCAAACCAGCTTTGCAGCAGCGGCGCGCTGGCCGACAGCGTGAAGAATGGCAGGCCGATCGAGACCGCGAACAGGCCGAACAGCCAGAGCGCCGTCCCATCCGATGGCGGAACACCCCATCCAGGTGCGATCACGATCGGCAGCATCGTCGCGGTTGCGCCGAGCAGCGCAAGGTGGAACACTGCGGCCCAACGCGGCGGAAGCACACGGTTCAGCAGATGCGCGTAGGCATAGCCGCTGAGCAGCACGGTCTGGAAAAACACCATCGCCACCGACCACACCGCGGGAGCGCCGCCGAGCTTCGGCAACACCATCTTGGCGAACATCGGCTGGATCGAGAACAATAGCAGCGCCGAGACGAACAGCGTCGCGACATACAGCAGCGGCGTCAGCCGGACCACCATCGCCTGCCGATCGCAGTCGGGCGAAATCCGATTGGAAGCATTAAAAAGCGACATAGTCCCCCTGGCGCACCGGCAATTTAGGGTTGCACGGTAGCCAATCAGTCCTGAGCAAAGTCTTAATCCGGCTGCCGGGAACCGCTAACCTGCGCCATGGTAAAGGCCGCCTTGCCAGGTTCCAGCCTTCGCTCGCGAAGCGCGTGAAGGCTGCCGCGCCGAAGCCGCAGGCGGGCTGCTCGGCCCGCGAGCTACGGCTCTGCAAGCCAAATGCCTCGCGGATCAGCCCTTCTTAGTATGGCCCCAGATCTGGTCCCAGTCCTCGCCCGCGGCGTCGACGACGCGGCCGTCGGCCTCGAAGAACTTGTTCGGGACCTGGAAGATCGCGAGCATCAGCCCGCCCTCGGGGCACCAGGCGACGTGACGGCTGCCCTGCTCGCGCCAGATGTATTCGCCGGCCTTGCATTCGATGCCCTTTGCCGGCCCCTCCTTATCGACCAGGCTGCCTTCGAGCACGTAGGTCTGCTCGATGTTGACATGCTCATGGTCGGGCAGCACCGCGCCGGGTTGAAACCGCATCAGCGCGGTCATCAGGCCGGTCTTGCGATCGAACAGCAGCGTCTTGGCTTCGCAACCGGGGAAACGGGTCTTCTGCCACTCCATGTCGGCCGGGCGAACGAGATGCGAATGCGTGTCTGCGGTCTCTGGGCCTTTCGGCGTCACGGCGTCCATGGCGATCCTCCGTTTTTTGGATTTGAGGCGATCCTAGCAGCTTTGCCCGCAACCACCAGCCGGGTCCGGCGCGCGGGAAACCCGCATCCTGCCTTGCTGGCGTCCGCCCCCAATTGTAGGATCAACAGACCTGCCACTCCCGCGACGCATGGTGAACGATGGCGGCGCTGCAACATTCGCGTTTCTGCAAGGGCTGCTGGGAGCAGATGCACATGCCGGTGCCGCTCCGCGGGGTAATCTCGGTGCCGTTCCGGGCATTTGGCGTTCGCCCGAGCCGAATGAACCCCAACACCTGCACCATCTGCGAGCTGATGTTCACGAAGGTGATGCGAGCCCGCAAGATCACCATCGACGCGACCGTGATGTTTGCCGATCTGCGCGGCTATACCAGCCTGTCCCAGTCGAAATCACCGGAGGCCGTCTCGGGCCTGCTCGATGCCTTCTACGATGAATGCGCCGACGCGATCTGGCGGCATGAGGGGCTCCTCAACAAGACGATTGGCGATGCCGTCATGGCCGTCTTCAATTTTCCGTTGCGGCGCGATGACCATGTCCGCAATGCCCTGCTCGCGGCACGCGATATCCAGAGGAACTGGCGCGAGCGGCGCGACAGCCTTGCAGTGGCCCTCGGCCTGAACGCCAGCGAACTCGGGATCGGCATCGGCATTCACGCCGGCGAACTCAGTTTTGGCGAGTTCGGCCGGTCACACCGCGACCTCACCGCCATCGGCACCGTCGTCAACACCGCCTCCCGCGCGCAGTCGGTCGCCGAAGCCGACCAGATTCTCGTGACGCAGGAGGTCTATCAGCGCGCCCGACCGGATCTGCAGGAAAGTCATTCGAAGACCTTTCAGCTCAAGGGATTCGATGCCCCGATCGAGCTTTACGCGGCATAGCCCTGCCTCGCTTTCCAGCGGTCCTTGCTCACCAGAGGTTCTTGCCGTCGATGACCGTCACCGGCACGGTGTCGAGATCGACATCGTCGAACAGCCGCGCATTGACGCCGACCTTGGGATTCTCGAAATCCGGTTTACCCGTCGACCAATCGGGCGATTCCCCATAGGTCCCGCAGCCGCAATTGGCGCAGAAATGATGCTTGATGGTGCGGCTGCCCCACAAATAAGTGGCGACATTTTCCGGCGGCGAGGTCAGACGAAATTGCGCGGGCGTGTAATAGGCCCATAGCGCGCCGCGCTTCGAACATAGCGAACAGGTGCAGCGGGTCACGTCGGCCGGCATCTCGTTCACCTCGAATTGCGTCTGGCCGCAATGGCAGCTTCCCTTGATTGGCACGATCTGTTCCCTTCCGATTGATCCGACACGGCGAGGTTCATAAACGGTGCCTGCTGCCAGCATGCTGTCAGCAGCAAGCAACGTCGTGTCTCCATAACGCCGCCAAACGTGATCGGGTTGCATTGCCGCTGCGTCGCGAAAGTTGCTAGCTTTCCAGTCCCGCCGGATCGAGTCGCGGAGCAAGTCTTCGGAGTAAGTCTTGGGAGCAAGTCTTGGGTTTCCTCTTCGTCCTCACGGTCGGGCTTCTCGCCGGCACCATCAGCGGCATCGTCGGCACCGGCTCGTCGATCATGCTGATGCCGGTGCTGATCTATCAATACGGGCCGAAGGAAGCCGTGCCGATCATGGCGGTGGCGGCCGTGATGGCGAACCTGTCGCGTATCCTGGCCTGGTGGCGTGAGGTCGACTGGCGTGCCTGCCTCGCCTACTCGATCACCGGAATTCCGGCTGCGGCGCTCGGCGCCCGGACGCTGCTGGCCTTGCCGTCGCACGCCGTCGATATAGCGATCGGGCTGTTTCTGATCGCGATGGTGCCGGTGCGGCACTGGCTTGACCGCCACCAGCTTAAAGCGCGGCTCTGGCATCTGGCGGTCGGTGGCGCTGTTATCGGCTATCTCACCGGCATCGTGGTGTCGACCGGCCCGCTCAGCGTGCCGCTGTTTCTGTTTTACGGGCTGAACAAGGGCGCGTTCCTCGCCACCGAAGCCGCAAGCTCGCTCGGGCTCTATCTCAGCAAATCGGTTACCTTCGAACGCTTCGGCGCGCTGACATCAGATGTGGCGCTGAAAGGCCTGGTTGCAGGCTCCTCGCTGATGTTCGGCGCCTTCATTGCCAAGCGCTTCGTGCTGCACCTGCAGCCCAACATGTTCAGCCTGCTGATGGACGGCATCATGCTGGCGGCGGGACTTTCCCTGCTTTGGTCGGCCTTCACTGTTTGAAAAATCCGCTCGTTCCGATCTGAACCAACTCGGCGGTCCAGGAGACGAAGTGACGTGCATCACATCCTATTCCGGATGAGGCCTTAGACGTTGCGTGGCGTGAACACTCATGTTCAGCCACAGGAGATTTAGAAATGAACAGGGGCATTATCGGCGCCGTCGCTGCCGTCATCGTCGTCGGCCTGATTGCAGCCGGAAGCTGGTACACCGTCGATCAGACCGAGCGCGGCGTGCTGCTGCGCTATGGCGCTGTTATCGGCACCGCACAGCCGGGCCTCGGTTTCAAGATCCCGCTGATCGACAGCGTCGAGAAGGTCAGCGTCAAGACCACGACCTTCTCCTGGGACAAGATGAATTCCTATTCCTACGACCAGCAGCCCGCCGACCTCAAGATCAGCGTCACCTTGCGGGCGTCGCCGGAAAAAGTAACGGATCTCTATGCGAAATTCGGCCGGCTGCAGGCGGCGGTCAATCAGGTCGTCAGCCCTGCCGTCAACCAGCAGGTCAAGATCGTCTTCGGCCGCTATACCGCGGTGAAAGCCATCCAGGAGCGCGGCGCCCTCAACAACGCGATCAGGGACGCCATTACCGCTTCGCTGAAGGATGATCCGATGATCATCGTCGAGAGCGTGCAGCTCGAGAACATCGAGTTCAGCTCGACCTATCTGCATTCGATCGAGCAGCGCATGCTGGCCGAAGTCGAGGTGCAGAAGCTGCAGCAGAACGCCGAGCGCGAGAAGGTGCAAGCGCAGATCACAGTCACGCAAGCCAACGCCAAGGCCAACGCCGTCCGCGCCGAAGCGCAGGCCTCCGCCGACGCGCTGCGGCTGAACGGCGAAGCCCGCGCCACCAACATCAAGCTGACCGGTGAAGCCGAAGCCGCCGCGATCGAAGCCCGCGCCAAGGCACTCGGCACCAACCCGAACCTCGTCACGCTGGTGCAGGCCGAGCGCTGGAACGGCGTGCTGCCGACCACCATGGTGCCCGGCTCCGCCGTGCCGTTCGTCTCGGTCAAATAATCTTCGAAATCATCCGGAAGCGGTGATGCCCGGGATCGAGATCTCGGGCATCATCGTCTTGAGGAACAGGTCCCATGCGAATTTTCATCACCATGGCGGGCATCGCGCTCGCTTTCACCCTCGTCACGCCGGCGTCGCAAGCCGCGGAGAGTTTTGACGGGCTCTGGGCCAGGACGGCGAAGGACTACCGCAACAAGGAAGGCCCCGACAGCAAGACGCTCATCGACATGAGCAAGCCGATCGGCGGCAAGCCCGCGCCGATGGTCGACCAATATGAAAATCATTGCCGGATCGACCGCAAGACCGCCGTCGGGGATGGCATCAATCTCTCGGTCACCTGCTTTGAATTCTGGGATTATTTCAACAAGGGCGTCGAGCCAAGGAAAGCGACCGTCAAGCTCGCGCCCGGCCCGAACGGCACCATCAAGATCAACGGCAAGCCGTATCTGCGCTGCAAGGCCGGGAGCGGTGCCGCCAAGCGCTAGGCACAAACCCTTTGCCCGAGCCTCCGATGATACACACCGCAACAGAAAGTGTTCGACTGCTTGCGGTTACGTCGGTCCATTTCATGCGGGACCGCATGCTAACGTGCGAACCTCGATCCCTTCCTGGAATTGATAATCGTGGGCGCATTGATTTTCGACTTCGACGGCGTCATCGCTGACAGCGAGGCGATCGCCAATACCGTTCTGGCGGAAACCGTCACCGGCCTCGGTCATTCAACAACGCTCGACCAGGCGCTTGCGCGCTATTCCGGCCGGAGGTGGGATGAAGCCGTGGCTGAGATCGAAACGGCCATCGGAAAACCGCTACCTGCGGATTTCTCCAACCAGCTCAAGCTTGCCACCTTCGAGCGGTTCCGGACGGATTTGAAGGAAGTGAGTGGCGCTTCAAATTTCATCAGGCGTTTTTCCTACCTGCCCCGGTGCATCGCCTCGTCCAGTTCGATGGATCGGCTGCAGCTGTGCCTTTCGGTATTGGCGCTGGAAACGGAATTCGGCAGTCATGTTTTCAGTGCCGACATGGTTGCGCGCGGAAAGCCGCATCCGGACATCTTTCTGTTCGCTGCAGGCAAATTGGGCGTAGGCCCGGAGAAATGTCTTGTGATCGAGGACAGCGCAGGCGGGATCAGGGCGGCGGTTGCTGCTGGCATGACGGCCGTCGGGCTGTGCGCGGCCAGCCATATTCGCGAAGGCCATGATCTCAGGCTGCGCGACGCCGGCGCCGTCCACCTGGCGCATTCGTGGTCGGACGTCGAGCACGTCGCCCTTGAGTTTTTCAAAAGTTAGGATGCCTGCGGAGCATCGCGAACCGTTGAAAAACGCGGCCGGATGACATCATGCTGACGCCAACAATGCCCGGTATCATGGCATAGTGCATGATCCGATCAATTCGGCCTTGAGGGCGATGTCTTGAGCGCAATAGCTGATGTAGCTGATATCACCACCGCCGGGAGCCAGCCCGCCAAACAGAGCGACGCCCGGCAAGATACCCTGAAATTCGCGGAGGCCGCGCTTACCGACAGCAAGCGCGAGGGCTTGCTGCTCGCCGTTCGGGCCCGTTGGGTTGCACTGGCGGTGACGGCCGCCACCCTGCCGATCATCAATCCGGAATGGGAGGTTCTCTATTACGTCCTGATGCTCGGCCTGTTCGCCCTGATCGGCTGGGCCCAGCTCAAGGTCGGCAAGGCCGAGCGGTCGTGGCCGGAGCTTATTCTGATATTTTGCGACCTGCTGCTGATGACCTTCCTGACCGTCGTGCCAAATCCCTGGAGCACGGTCGATTGGCCGCTTGCGATGCAGTACAGATTCGACAGCTTCATCTACTTCTTTGTTTTCCTGGGCACCGCGACGCTGGCCTATTCATGGCGCACCGTCGTGGCGATGGGGTTCTGGACATCGGCGCTGTGGGCGATCGGCGTCGGCTGGGTTTACCTGCAGCCACAAACCCACGCCGCGCTGTCGGAACGGGTGCGGGCCGCTGTCGGCTCCGACGTCAGGCTGTTCGATATCATCGACCCCTCGTCGATCGGCTTTGGCGCGCGGTTCCAGCAGATCACCGTCTTCCTGATCGTCGCCATGACGCTGGCGCTGGCGGCGCGACGCTCGAACGCCCTGCTGATCAGCCACGCCGGCATCGAACGCGAACGCACCAACCTTGCGCGCTATTTCTCTCCCAATGTCGTCGAACAGCTGTCGAAAAACGACGATCCGCTCAAACAGGTGCGAACGCAGAATGTCGCGGTATTGTTCGCCGACATCGTCGATTTCACCGCCTATGCGGACGGCCGCAGCCCGATGCTAGTGATCGGGACGCTGCGGCAGTTCCACGAGCGGATGGAACGGGAAGTGTTCCGGCACTTGGGAACGCTGGACAAATATCTCGGTGACGGATTGATGGCGACGTTCGGCACGCCCTTCACCAGCGATTCCGACGCCGGCAACGCGCTGCGCTGCGCGCAGGCCATGATCGGGTCGATCGCTGAACTCAACCGCGAACGAAAAACCCGCGACGAGCCGCCGATCCAGCTCAGCATCGGATTGCATTTTGGTCAGGTCGTGCTCGGCGACATCGGCCTGAACCGGCTCGAATTCGCCGTGATCGGCTCGGCGGTGAACGCCGCAAGCCGCCTTGAAGCGCTGACGCGTGAATACGGCTGCGCCCTGGTTGCCAGCGACGAGCTGGTGCAGCGGGCGCGGGCAGAAACCGGCAGCTCGAGCGACGACTTTTTGCATCTTGTCAAAAAGCCCGCGCGGACCATTCGCGGCCTCGAGCAACCGGTGGGGATATGGACGCGGGATTACGAGGCGACCTGATTCATGCCAAGCCAATTCATGCTATGACGCCGCGCTCATTGGACCCAACCGTCGGGCAAGGCATTTCATGAAGTCATTCGAGCTTGTTCTATTCGCCGACTACTTCCAATTCTACATCCAGGATGAGGCAGCAAAAGGCGACCTTTCCCAGGCATGGAATGAAGAGGCAACTGACCGATTGCTGGCGCTGGCCCCGGGGACGGTTGGCATCGGCACGGTGCGAAACATAGATGTCCCGGTCACAGTGGATTTTCTCGAGCACGCGCCGGAGGATGAGTTCTCTGATTGGGATCACGTGGTTGAAGCGGGCTTGGACGTGACGTCTGGGCGGATCGTAATCGCCGGTTGCATCGACTACTTCCCGGATGCAAAACGCGTCGAGGTTCCGCCGGGCGTCTATCGGGTCCGAGTTTCCTACGGGGCACTTGATACACTTTCGGAAGACGGGCTAAGCGGAGATGATCGCTACAGGCTACAGCTCTGGCCTGCCGCCTCGACCGCCGTTCACATTCTGAAGCAGCGATTGAAATAGGTCCAAATGCCCCGATCCAAACCAAATCCAAACGACTCCTTCTACGTCGAACCGCGCAGCGGCGAGCGCTTTTCCCTGGATGTGCCGCGCTGGTGCGCCGACGGGCAAAAGCCGCTGCTGATCAACCCGCAGCCCGGCATCGGCCGCGAAGACATCGATCGCGGCACGCGGTCGCTGTGGCGGTACCGGGCTTCGCTGCCGGTCGAAATTGCAAGACCGATTTCGCTCGGTGAAGGCTGCACCCCACTGGTGCAGAAGGAATGGGACGATTTTCGGCCGTTCTTCAAGCTGGAATGGTTCAATCCGACCTGCAGCTTCAAGGACCGCGGCACCACGGTCATGCTGTCCTATGTGCGGCAGCTCGGCATCGATGCGGTGCTCGAAGACTCCTCCGGTAATGGCGGCGCGTCGGTTGCGGCCTATGGCGCGGCCGGCGGCATGCGGGTGAAGATCCTCGCACCCGCCTATACGTCGCCCGCCAAGGTCGCGCAGGTTCGCGCCTATGGCGCCGAGGTGCAGCTAGTCGAAGGTCCGCGCGAGGAGTCCCAACGCGAGGCGATCCGGCAGTCCAGCGAGATCTTCTACTCGAGCCACAACTGGCAGCCGTTCTTCCTGCAGGGGACCAAGTCGGTCGCCTATGAGCTTTGGGAAGATTTCAACTTCACGGCGCCCGACAACATCATCATGCCGGTCGGCGCGGGCAGCAACCTGCTCGGCTGCCACATCGGGTTCTCCGAATTGCTCGCGGCCGGTCAGATAAGGAAACTTCCAAAACTGTTTGCCGCGCAGCCCCTCAACTGCTCGCCGCTGGACGCCAGCTTCCAGGCCGGCGTCGACACGCCGGTCGACCGCGCCGTCCGCACGACGATCGCGGAAGGCACCGCGATCGCGCATCCGCTGCGGCTCAAGGAAATGATCCACGCCTTGAAGGACAGCGGCGGGCAATCGATCGCGGTTTCCGAAGACGAGATCATCACAGCCCTGAGGCGGCTCGCGCGGCTCGGCCTGTTCGTCGAGCCCACCTCAGCCAGTGTCGCGGCGGCATTTGCCAGCCTCACGGCGCGAGGCGTTATTGCGGAGCGCGAAAGCACGGTGGTGTTGATTTCAGGCACCGGCATCAAGACGGCGTCTCCGATTGCCGAACTGTTTTGATTCCGGCTTGGGCCCTCCAGCCTTTGACTTGGCGCTGGAACCGCTATAGAACAAAATAAGAACATTTGCTCACCGGGACTTCATGGCCAAATCCACCCTCTCCTTTGTCTGCCAGAACTGCGGCGCGGCGTTTAATCGCTGGCAGGGCAAGTGCGAGTCCTGCGGCGAGTGGAACACGCTGACCGAGGAGGACACATCAGGCGCCACCTCGATGCCGGTCTCGATCCGCTCCAAACGCAGGGGAAGAACTTTCGCGCTGGAATCGCTGACCGGCAAAAGCCAGGACGCGCCCCGCCTCTCCTCCGGCATGGTCGAACTCGATCGCGTCACCGGCGGCGGCTTTGTCCGCGGCTCGGTGCTGCTGGTCGGCGGCGATCCCGGCATCGGCAAATCGACGCTGCTGACGCAGGCCACCAGCATGATGGCGCGTGCGGGGCATCGCGCGGTCTACATTTCAGGCGAAGAAGCCGTCGCCCAGGTGCGGCTGCGCGCCGAGCGGCTCGGCCTTGCCGACGCGCCGGTGCAGCTCGCCGCTGAGACCTCCGTCGAAGACATCGTCTCGACGCTGTCCGAGGGCGCGGTGCCGCGCCTGATCGTGATCGATTCGATCCAGACCATGTGGACCGATACGGTGGAATCAGCCCCCGGCACGGTCACCCAGGTCCGCGCTTCGGCGCAGGCGCTGATTCGGTTTGCCAAGAAATCCGGCGCCACCATCATCCTGGTCGGGCACGTGACCAAGGACGGCCAGATCGCCGGCCCCCGCGTGGTCGAGCACATGGTCGATGCGGTGCTGTCGTTCGAGGGCGAAGGCTCGCAGCAATTCCGCATCCTGCGCGCGGCGAAGAACCGTTTCGGCCCTACCGATGAAATCGGCGTGTTCGAGATGACCGGCCTCGGCCTGCGTGAGGTCTCGAACCCCTCCGAATTGTTCCTGTCGGAGCGTGACCTCGGCAGTCCCGGCACCGCTGTATTTGCCGGCATCGAGGGCACCCGCCCGGTGCTGGTGGAATTGCAGGCGCTGGTGGCGCCGACCACCCTCGGCACGCCCCGGCGCGCCGTGGTCGGCTGGGACCCAAGCCGGCTATCGATGGTGCTGGCGGTGCTGGAGGCCCATTGCGGGGTCAAACTATCCGGCTACGACGTCTATCTGAACGTGGCCGGCGGCCTGCGGATCCAGGAGCCCGCAGCCGACGTCGCGGCCGCCGCCGCGCTGGTGTCGTCGCTGGTCAACGCGCCGCTGCCAACGGATGCGGTCTATTTCGGCGAGATTTCGCTGTCCGGCGCGGTCCGGCCGGTGGCGCAAACCTCGGCACGGCTGAAGGAGGCGGCAAAACTCGGCTTTGGCCGCGCAATACTGCCCGAATCGGCGCGTGGCGAGGCCGGCGGCGACGCGGGCCTTGTGCTGAACAGCGTCGGCGGATTGACCAGCCTGGTCGCCGAAATTGCCGCGCGAGGCACGCCCAGAGCCAATCGAGAGGGTAACCGGGAGGCCAATCGCGAGCACCCAGCGGAGAAAAATGCCACACCGGCGCGATTCCGTCGCGAGAACGGCTAAAGCGGCGTGACGTTACGCCCCCTCGCCGCTATACAACGCGCGCGAAAGGCGCGTGGGATGGCGTGATATCCGGCCTTGCGGGACACGCCATATGACCATCACCTAGAACGGCACCGACACGCCGATTCGCAAGACTTTGAGCATTTACGAGCGGACCTGACCAGCCGATGCCGATAACGATACTCGATCTCGTCCTGCTTGGTGTGATGCTGATTTCGGGGCTGCTCGCCATGGTGCGCGGCTTCATGCGCGAGATTCTGTCGATCGCGGCCTGGGGCGCGGCGGCTCTGGTCACGCTGTATGCTTTCTCCAAGCTGCTGCCGACCGCCAAAACTTATTTCAATAACGACACGGTGGCGGCCGTGGTGGTGGTAGCCGGCACCTTCATCGCGACCCTGGTCGTGGTGTCCATCATTACGGTGCGGATTTCGGACATGATCCTGGATTCCCGGATCGGCGCGCTGGATCGCACGCTGGGCTTCCTGTTCGGTCTGGCCCGCGGCCTCCTGATCGTGGTTGTCGCCTTCCTATTCTTCAGCTGGCTGGTTCCGGACAAGCAGCGACCCGACTGGATCACCGGGGCGAAGTCCCGGATGGTGCTGCAGGGAACCGGCGATTGGTTAATGGCGCTCTTGCCTGACGACCCTGAGAACACCATCTTAAAGAGATTCAAGAAGAATAAACCCGACGACGATTCAACTGACGCCGAGCCGGCAGCCCCGGCGTCCGGCGATGGCTACAGCAAACCTGCCCGCGACGGCCTTAAAAAGCTGATCGAGAAACCTGCGAGCAAGTAACTCTTGGCCAAAAGAGAGGCGATGGACGCGATGCAAAACCCTTCCGATCCCGCCGAGCAACTTGACCGAAACTCCGGTCCGATCGATTTGCAGGACGATCTCGAAGGCGACACGCTACGCGAGGAATGCGGCGTGTTCGGCATCTTCGGCCACCCCGAGGCCGCCGCCATCACTGCACTCGGACTACACGCCCTTCAACACCGAGGCCAGGAAGCCGCCGGCATCGTCTCCTTCGACGGCAGCCGCTTCCACAGCGAACGCCGGCTCGGCCTCGTCGGCGACACCTTCTCCCGCCGCGAAGTGATCGAGCGCCTGCCCGGCAACGCCGCCGTCGGCCATGTCCGCTATGCCACCACCGGCGCCACCATCCTGCGCAATGTGCAGCCGCTGTTCGCCGAGCTCAATGCCGGCGGTTTCGCCGTCGGCCATAACGGCAATCTCACCAACGGTCTGACGCTGCGCCGCGAACTCGTGCTCCACGGCGCCATGATGCAGTCGACCACCGACACCGAAGTGATCCTGCATCTGGTCGCGCAGTCGAAGCGCACCCGCTTCGTCGACCGGTTTATCGAGGCGCTGCGCACGATCGAGGGCGCCTATTCGCTGACGGCCTTGACCAACAAGAAACTGATCGGCGCCCGCGATCCGCTTGGCATCCGTCCCCTGGTGCTCGGCGACCTCGACGGTCACCCGATCCTGACCTCTGAGACCTGCGCGCTCGACATGATCGGCGCCAAATATGTCCGCGACATCGAGCCCGGCGAAATCGTCGTGTTCGACGACAAGGGCGCGCACAGCCACAAGCCTTTTCCGCCAAAACCGCCGCGGCCCTGCATCTTCGAGTACATCTATTTCTCGCGGCCGGATTCCATCGTCGGCGGCCGTTCGGTCTATGAGGTTCGAAAAGCCTTCGGCGCGCAGCTCGCGCGCGAGAGCCGTGTCGAGGTGGACGTCGTGGTGCCGGTGCCGGATTCCGGCGTGCCGGCTGCGATCGGTTACGCCCAGCATTCCGGCGTGCCGTTCGAACTCGGCATTATCAGAAACCACTATGTCGGCCGCACCTTCATTCAGCCGACCCAGAGCGTGCGCGAACTCGGCGTGCGCATGAAGCATTCGGCCAACCGCGCCGCGATCGAAGGCAAGCGCATCATCCTGATCGACGACTCGCTGGTGCGCGGCACCACCTCAAAGAAGATCGTGCGCATGATGCGCGACGCCGGCGCGCGCGAAGTGCATTTCCGCCTCGCCTCGCCGCCGATCCTCTACCCCGATTATTACGGCATCGACCTGCCGGACCGCGGCGGACTCCTTGCCGCTACGCATTCCCTCGAGGAGATGCGCGAGATCATCGGCGCCGATTCACTGGCGTTCCTGTCGATCGACGGCATGTACCGCGCGATGGGCGAACCCGGCCGCGATCCCGCCAATCCGAAATTCTCGGACCATTGCTTCACGGGCGCCTACCCGACCCACCTCACCGACCAGAGCGAAACCGAGCCGTCGCCCCGTCAATTGTCGTTGCTGGCGGAGGCGAGTTGACTGTGTCGTCCCGGCCTAGGGCGCAATTGCGCTCCGGGGCCGGGACCCATAACCACCGGCCTTCGTTTTTCGAACGCCATTTGATACAACCACCAATCGCCTCATAACCGTCACGGCGTATGGGTCCCGGCCTTCGCCGGGACGACGTTTTTGCTAGAGCTTCTTCTATGCCCCAATCCCTCGCCTCCCGTATCGCTCTCGTGACCGGCGCCTCGCGCGGCATCGGCTATGCCACCGCGCGCGCGCTTGCCAAGGCCGGCGCGCATGTCGTGGCGGTGGCGCGCACGCAAGGCGGGCTGGAAGAGCTCGACGACGAGATCCGCAAGGACGGCGGCAGCGCCACGCTGGTGCCGCTCAACCTCACCGACTCCGACGGCATCGCCCGGCTTGGGGCGGCGCTGCACGAGCGTCACGGCAAGATAGACATTCTCGTCGGCAATGCCGGCGTCGCCGGCCCTTCCTCGCCGCTCGGTCATATCGAGCTGAAGCCGTGGAACGACGTGATGGCGGTCAACGTCACCGCGAACTTTCAATTGATCCGATGCATGGAACCGCTGCTAAGGCAGTCCGACGCCGGCCGCGCCGTGTTCGTCACTTCCGGCGCCGCCAACAAGGCCAGCGCCTATGTCGGTCCCTACGCCGCCTCGAAGGCCGCCCTCGAAGCCCTGGCGCGCGCCTGGGCACAGGAGACCGCGAGCACCAATCTCCGCGTCAACCTTTTCAGCCCCGGCCCGATCCGCACGAAGATGCGCGCCACGGTATTCCCCGGCGAAGATCCCGCGACGCTGGACACGCCGGAGCAGGCAGCGGAGTTCATCGTGCCGATGTGCGCGCCCGACTGGACCGAAACCGGCAAGCTCTACGATTACAAGACGCGCACGCTGATGGACTTTCGCGCGCCGGCTTGAACTCTCTCCACGTCATTGCGAGCCAACGGGACGCGCGAATGCGCGCCCGATGACAGGCTCCGCGAAGCAATCCATTCTTCCTTTGCGTGGCGCCATGGATTGCTTCGCTTCGCTCGCAATGACAGTGTCATACCGTTGACTCCTCCCCCTCCCCGCGATTGACTGCCCACGCGAGCGGGAGCAACCCGCCAAGAAGATCAAGGGAGGAAGCATCATGCCGATGCATCATCGCGCGCGCTCGATACCTGCCATCCAACATCTCACCAAAACCATTTTCGCAGGCGTCGCGACCGCCATGCTGATGTCAGTTGCGGCGATGCCGCTTCCCGCGCTCGCCGGCGACATTCCGACCTTCGCGGTCGATGCATCCTGGCCGAAGCCGCTGCCGAACAACTGGATTCTCGGCCAGGTCGGCGGCATCGCCGTCGACTCCAAGGACCACATCTGGGTCATCCATCGTCCGCGCTCGCTGACCGACGACGAAAAGGGCGCGACGCTGACCCCGCCCCGATCGAAATGCTGCGTCTCGGCGCCGCCGGTGCTGGAGTTCGACGCCGAGGGCAATCTGCTGCGCTCCTGGGGCGGTGCGGGCGAAGGCTATGAATGGGTCGGCCGCGAACATGGCATCGAAGTCGACGAGAAGGGTTTTGTCTGGGTCGGCGGCAACGCCGACAATGACAACGCGGTTCTCAAGTTCACCCTCGACGGCAAGTTCGTGATGCAGATCGGCAAGATCGCGCCGAGCAAGGGCTCCAACGACACCACGCAACTCGGCAAACCCGCCGAGACCGCGGTCGACAAGGATGCCAACGAGATCTACATCGCCGATGGCTACGGCAACCGCCGCGTCATCGTGTTCGACGCCACGTCAGGCGCCTACAAGCGGCACTGGGGCGCCTATGGCAGGCCGCCGAACGACGACAAGCAGCCGCCCTATGATCCCAAGGCGCCGGCTGCCCAGCAATTCGCCAATCCCGTGCATTGCGTGAAGCTCACCAATGACGGGATGGTTTATGTCTGCGACCGCATCAACAACCGCATCCAGGTGTTCAAGAAGGATGGAACTTTCGTGAAGGAGTGGTTCTTCGAGAAGAACACGCTCGGCAATGGCGCGGTGTGGGACATCGCCGTCTGGCCCGATCCGAAACAGACCTGGCTGTTGAGCGCCGATGGCGAAAACAACGAAATCCGGGTGCTGAAGCGCGACGACGGTACCGTGGTCGGGAGTTTTGGACGCAGCGGCCGCAATGCCGGGCAGTTCCACTGGATTCACGCCATGGCCGTGGATTCCAAGGGCAACGTCTATACCGCCGAAGTCGACACCGGAAAGCGAATCCAGAAATTCAAGCTGACATCGGACGCGCTACGATAGGTGGATTGCCCAGGACATCCGGAACCACTACCACCGTCTCAGTCATATGCCGGGCGTGGACCTCCCAAAGAAGGCCACCCGGCGACATAGATGGAGGAAATACATGACTGCATTCACCGCGCGGCGACTCGCCGCGTTGATTACCGTTGCCGGCGTCAGCTTTGCTGCGCCCGCCTACGCCCAGGACAAGACCGTCAAGATCGGCGTGTTGAACGACATGTCGAGCCTTTACGCCGATATCGGCGGCCCCAATTCAGTGGTCGCGGTCAAGATGGCGATCGAGGATTCCGGGCTGCTCAAGAAGGGCTGGAAGATCGACGTCGTCAGCGGCGATCATCAGAACAAGCCCGACGTCGGCGTCAACATCGCGCGGCAATGGATCGACAACGACAAGGTCGATGCGATCGCCGATACGCCGAACTCCGGCGTGGCTCTCGCCGTCAGCAACCTCGTCAAGGAGAAGAACATCGCGCTGCTCAATTCGGGCGCCGCGACGGCCGATCTCACCGGCAAGGCCTGCACGCCGAACACGATCTCCTTCACCTACGACACTTACATGCTGGCCAACGGCACCGGTAAGGCGCTCACCAAATCCGGCGGCGACACCTGGTTCTTCCTGACCGCCGATTACGCCTTCGGCCACGCACTGGAGCGCGATACTTCCGCGGTCGTCACCGCCAATGGCGGCAAGGTGCTCGGCGGCGTCAAGCATCCGATCAACACCTCGGATTTCTCCTCGTTCCTGCTGCAGGCGCAGGCCTCCAAGGCCAAGGTCGTCGGCCTCGCCAACGCCGGCGGCGACACCACCAACGCGATCAAGCAGGCCTCCGAATTCGGCATCGTCGCCGGTGGCCAGAAGCTGGCCGCACTGCTGCTGTTCATCAACGACGTGCATTCGCTGGGATTGAAGACGGCGCAAGGCCTGACTTTCACGGAATCCTTCTACTGGGACCTGAACGATCAGACCCGCGCCTTCTCGAAGCGGTTTGCCGCATTGGCGAGCAAGAATGCGATGCCGTCGATGACGCAAGCCGGCAACTACGCCATGGTGCTGCATTATCTCAAGGCGATGGAAGCGCTCGGCGGCAATCCGCATGACGGCGCCAAGGTGATCGCCAAGATGAAGGAACTGCCGACCGACGACCCCTTGTTCGGCAAGGGCCCGCTGCGCGCCGACGGCCGCCGTCTCATTCCGGCCTACCTGTTCGAAGTGAAGAAGCCGGAAGAGTCGAAGGGACCGTGGGACTATTACAAGCAGATCGCCACGATCGCCCCGGAAGACGCCGCCAAGCCGCTAGAGGCCAGCGACTGTCCGCTTGTGAAGAAGTGACCGCGTAGCGGTCATTCCGGGATGGTGCGTAAGCACCATACCTCAGGTGCGCAATTGCGCACCGGGGAATCTCGAGATTCTCCGATGCGCAATTGCGCATCGGAGTTCGCGCTTTGCGCGCCCCGGAATGACTTGAATTACATGCGCATCCGCACCTTCAACGCGGCAGCAGGTTGGTCTTGGCTAGGTCAAGTACCTCGTCGCCCCGCCCGCTCATCACCGCCCGCAGCACCCACAGACTGAAGCCCTTGACCTGTTCCGCGGTGATCGTGGGCGGCATCGACAATTCCTGCCGCGCGGTGACGACGTCGAGCACCGCCGGTCCGTCATGGGCCAGTATTTCGCGGATCGCCTGTGGCAGATCGCCGGGATCCTCGACCCGCCGCGCATGAATGCCCATGGCACGGGCCATCGCCGCGAAGTCAGGGTTTTCCAGATCGACGCCGGTTTCGATAAAGCCGGACGCCTTCATTTCCAGCGCAACGAATCCCAGCACCCCGTTGTTGAAGATCACGACCTTCACCGGCAGCTTCATCTGCCGCAGCGTGATCAGGTCACCCATCAGCATCGCGAACCCGCCATCGCCGGACATCGACACCACCTGCCGCCCCGGTTGCGACGCCTGGGCGCCGATCGCATGCGCCATCGCGTTGGCCATCGAGCCGTGCACCCAGGATCCCAGCAGACGACGGCGTCCATTCATGACGAGATAGCGCGCCGCCCAGATCGTCGGCGTACCCACATCGGCCGTGAACACAGCGTCGTCGGAAGCCGCCTCGCTGAGCAAGCGCGCCAGATATTGCGGGTGAATCGGCTTGTGCCCGGGCGTCCCGCGCGCCAGTTCGTCCAGTCCGGCGCGGGCTTTCTTGTAGTGGGCGGCACTGTCGTCGAGATGGCGGCGATCATCCTTTGCTGTCAGTTTCGGCAGCAGCGCCTCGATCGTGACGCCGACATCGCCGACGAGACCGAGATCGAGCTTGCAGCGGCGGCCGAGATTTTCGGGGCGGATATCGACCTGCGCGATCTTCGCTCCCGACGGTAGAAACTGCTTATAGGGAAAATCCGTCCCCAGCATCAGCAACACGTCGCAGGCATGCATGGCGGCGTAGCCGGACGAGAAGCCGATGAAGCCGGTCATGCCGACATCATAGGGGTTGTCGAATTCAACGTGTTCCTTGCCGCCGAGCGCATGCACCATCGGGCTCTTGAGCTTGTCCGCCAGCCGCATCAGGCTGGGATGGGCGCCCGCGCAGCCGCGGCCGCAGAACAGCGTGATACGTTTGGCGCCGTTCAAAAGCCCCGCCAGCGCCGTCAATTCCGTCTCATCCGGCCGAACCACCGGGGCTTTCGGCAGAAGCCCAGCATTCGGTGAAATGCCACGGCTGGGCGCCGGTCGCAGCGCGATATCGCCGGGGATCACCAGCACGGCCACGCCACGGCGGCCGACCGCAGCGCGGATCGCATTTTCCAGCACATAAGGAAGCTGCGCCGGATCGGAAACGAGCTCGCAATAATGACTGCATTCGCGGAACAACTCCTGGGGATGTGTCTCCTGAAAATAGCCCCCGCCGATTTCCGCGGATGGAATCTGGGCGGCGATAGCCAGTACCGGCGTTCGGCTGCGATGTGCATCGAACAAGCCGTTGATGAGGTGAAGATTGCCCGGCCCGCACGATCCCGCGCATACCGCGAGCCCGCCGGTGATTTGCGCTTCAGCTGAAGCCGCGAAGGCGGCGACTTCCTCATGCCGGACATGAACCCAGTCGATCACCTCGCGTTTGCGCAGCGCTTCGGTCAAGCCGTTCAGGCTGTCCCCGACCACGCCGAATATCCGCTTCACGCCGGCCTGGATCAGCGTTTCCGCGATGAGGTCGGCGACGGTGTCGATCGGCATGGTGGCCTCGCTCGGTTGGGGGGAGCTTCGGAACGTCGGCCATCAGATGTAACGGGCCGGCCGGATCCAAACAATTCAGGCTACCGTGATGTCCGTGGAACTCTGCGGCTTCAAGCGGCTGGTTTGCCAGCCATGGTCCGCCACGCGACCACCAGCGCCAGCGCCAATAGCGCAGCGGCCAGGAGGAACGGCGCGCCCGGCATTTTCACCGGCGCAGACTCGCTGATGAAATAGGCAAAGATCAGCGTAAACAAAAACGGTCCCACCATCTGGGCAACGCTGTTGACGCTGTTGGTGGCGCCCTGCAACTGGCCCTGCTGATCGGGCGCGACCAGTTGCGTGGTCAGCGACTGGATCGCCGCACCGGCAATGCCCCACAGCGCCATCACGGGAATGCCGGCCCAGAACAGCGGACCGGTCGGCGCAGCGCCATAGATCAGGAAACCGAGCGCCCCACAGCCGAGCCCGAGCAGCAGCGCGCGGCGTTCGCCAAGGCGCGTGACGATCGGTCCGACGCCTGCGCCCTGCACCACCATGGCGCAGACACCGACCAGCGCCAGCGTCAGCCCGACGGTCTTGGTGTCCCACCCATAGCGATAGGTCGCATAGAGCACGAAGGTCGAGGGCAGCACGACATGCGCGACCTGGCCAAAGAAATTGGCTAGCGAGAGACCTGCGAGAACCCGATCGGAGCGCAGCAGATGCAACGCGCCGAGCGGGTTGGCGCTCTTCCAGCGGAACGGCGACCGGCGCTCCGGCGGCAGCGACTCCGGCAGAATCAGCCAGCCATAAAGCGTATTGGCAAAACTCAGGCCCGCCGCGACCCAGAACGGCAGCCGCGGATCCATGTCACCGAGCAGGCCGCCGACGGCGGGGCCGAGAATAAATCCGGCGCCGAACGCCGCGCCGATCTTGCCGAACACGGCAGCGCGCCGTTCCGGCGGCGTCACGTCGGCGATGTAGGCGAAAGCCGTCGAGATACTGGCCGAGGTGATGCCCGAGATGACGCGGCCGATGAACAGCCACAGCAGCGACGGCGCCAGCGCCATCAGTACATAGTCCAGCGCCAGGCCAAAATTGGACAACAGCACCACCGGCCGGCGGCCGAACCGGTCGGACAAGGCGCCGAGGATCGGTGAGAAGATGAACTGCATCACCGCCCAGGCGGTGCCGAACAATCCAAAGATCCGCGCGGCGGTCGCGGTATCGTTGTCGACGAAGCTTTCGACCAGCTTGGGCAAGATCGGCAGGATCAAGCCGAGCGCGAACATGTCGAGCAGGATGGTAACGAAAATGAAGATGGCTGCGCCGCTGCGCACCGGCGGCATCCCGGTCGCGTGTTCCGAGGCCGCCTCGTTCACGACGGCCGTTTGCGCTTGTGGGCGAACGGATTGGCCTTCTCGCGCAGCATAATGCGGATCGGCGTACCCGGCAGATCAAAGGCCTCACGCATGCTGTTGGTGAGATAGCGCAAATAAGACGTCGGCACCGCGTCGGCGCGCGAGCAGAACAGGATGAAACTCGGCGGCCGCGCCTTGGCTTGCGTGATGTAATTCAGCTTCAGCCGGCGGCCCGACACCGAGGGCGGCGGATTGGCGTCGACCGCCTGTTCGAACCAGCGATTGAGGGCTGCCGTCGGCACGCGCTTGTTCCATACCGCATAGGCTTGCTCGATCGCGCTCATCAGCCGATCGATGCCCTCACCCATCAGGCCCGACACGGCAACAACCGGCGCGCCCTTCATCTGCGGCAGCAAATGATCGACATCGGTGCGCAGCCCCGAAACGAGGCTGCCTTTCTTCTCCATCAAATCCCATTTGTTGACGGCCAGAACGACCGCGCGTCCCTCGCGCTCGATCAGGTCGGCGATGCGCAAATCCTGTTCCTCGAACCGGTTCTGCGCGTCCATCATCATGACAACGACTTCGGCAAAGCGCACTGCGCGCAGCGCGTCCGCCACCGATAGCTTCTCCAGCTTCTCATCGATCCGCGCCCGCCGCCGCAAGCCGGCGGTATCGAACACCCGGAAGTCGCGCCCCTGCCAGGTCACCTCGACCGAAATGGAATCGCGGGTGGTGCCGGCCTCGGCGCTGGTCAGCAGCCGCTCCTCGCCGAGCAGATGATTGATCAGCGTCGATTTGCCGGCGTTGGGACGGCCGACGATCGCGACGCGAATCGGACGCTTGGCGAAATCCTCATCGGATTCGATGATGTCGTCATCGTCGAATTCCTCACCCTCCTCGGTGGGATCGGGCATCAGCACGCGCAGTGCGTCGTAGAGATCGCTGAGGCCTTCGCCATGTTCGGCGGAAATCTGCACGGGATCGCCGAGCCCGAGCGCATAGGCTTCCATCGCGCCGACTTCGCCGTGCCTGCCCTCGCTCTTGTTGGCGACCAGCACCACCGGCTTGTTGGCGCGGCGGGCGAAATCGGCAAAGGCGCGGTCGTTCGGCGTAAGCCCGGCCCGCGCGTCGAGCACGAACATCAGCGCGTCGGCAAGCGCAATCGCGGTTTCGGTCTGTTCCTGCATCCGCGCGGTGAGCGAGCCCCTGGCGCCTTCATCGAGGCCGGCGGTATCGATCACGGTGAATTCGAGATCGCCGAGGCGCCCATTGCCCTCGCGGCGGTCGCGGGTGACGCCGGGTTCGTCGTCGACCAGCGCGAGCTTCTGCCCGACCAGCCGGTTGAACAGCGTCGACTTTCCGACATTGGGCCGGCCGATGATGGCAATCGTGAAGGGCATAAATAAATCCAAACGCCCTTTTTGATGGACGTGTCAATCGAACGAAACGATAGAGCACGGTTCCGTCGGAACCGCGCTCTGATTTTGTTTTGACGCGTTTGCTTTACGCGAACCGGCGCCGACTTCGCGCGAAAACGCTATGCAATTAACGCGTGAAGCTGCCGCTCGGCATCGGCGCCGGGAACGGCGCGGCGGATTGTTGGGTGGACTGCGCGGGCGCCGCCGATTGGGCCGCCGGCTGGTCGGGCGGCGGCGCGGTGGTGCGCTTGCGCACGATCTTCTTCGGCTTCGGCGCCGGCGGCGCTGCGTTGGTGCCGCCCTCTTCCTCGGGCGCGGCATCGGGCTCTGCGGCGGCGGGCTCAGCCGCGGGCGCTGCTGCAACCGGGGCCTGCCTGCCTCTGGATTTCGCGGATCCCTTCGATTTCGGCTCCTGCGGCGCCGGTGCGACCGCTGCCTGGGCATTCGGGTCGTCGATCTGCTGCTGGCGCGCGCCTCTGTAGAGATCCTTCGGCACGCCCTGCTCGAGACCGGGCACACCGTCGGGGAAAACCGGTTTGCGTTCACCGGGCAGCTTCTTTTTGGTGTCGAGGAAGTCGAGCATGTCGGTCGGATCGAAATTGCCGATGCTGCTACAGCCCGCCAGCGCGCTGGAAAACGCGATGAGGACGGTGGCTGCGATCAGACGGTGCGGGCGGCGCATGCTCGGTTCTCGTTATCTCGTTGGCCGGCTCAGCTCTTTGCGACAGGCGGAAGCAACGCCTGCAGCGCTTCGGCGCGTGAGCGCAGGCTCGGTGGCGTGCCGCCGTCATTGGCAATTACGTCCAGCCATTGCCGTGTCGCTGTCGCATCGTTGGCGCGCCAGGCCGACAGCGCCAGCAATTCGCGCGCAGTATGGCGAAAGGTAGCAGCCGGTCCGGCTGCCGCCTCGAGGCGAGACTTCATGTCAGGATAGGAGGCGCTCTCCAGCAGCAACTGGGCGGCGCGAATCCGGGCCAGATCCTGTTCCGCCACGCCGACGCTGCGGTCGGCGGCAATCTCGTCGAACATCTTGGCGGCAGCCTGCTGGTCGCGGCTTGCGACCTCCGCGGCCGTACGCAGGCGCGCCAGCACGCGGTATCCGGCCGGCGCCTTCGCCGCCAGCTCGGCAAACGCCGCCTCGGCCTCTGCGTGCTTGTTGGCTTCCGATAGCTCTGCCGCCTTGTCGAAGGCCGCACCGGCCTCAACCGCCTTCTTGGCTTCCAGATATTGGTAGCCACGCCAGCCACCCACGGAGGCGATGATCAGGAGCGCTCCGGCAATGATATAGATGGAATATTGGTCCCACAGCTTCTTGAGCTGATCGCGACGGACCTCCTCATCGACTTCATTAAATAATTCAGACACTTAAGGCTATCCCATCCCCGCTGAGCCGCTGGACGCGCGGCGGCGCCCTGCGCCCGATCCCCGCATGGCGGCGGCGATACCCTAACGATATGGCGGTGGCAAGGCAAAGCGAGCCGGATCAAAGCGTTAACGCTGGACGTGGCAGTTGGAAGCGAGTTGTCCCACGCCGCGAACGTCCGGGAATATTGACTTCGCGGTTCAAAGCTTGGCGTAATCCGTTCGATTTTTGTCGGTTATACGTCTGATTTTGCAGGTGCTTCATGGTTTGCCGCGCCCTGGTCGTCACGCTTGCCATCGGGGCCGCCGCCCTGCCCGCCGCGACCCAAGCCTACGACATCAAGGCGAGGACGCCGGACTCGGCATTTTCCGGCAAGCTGCGCCCGGACATTTTGGGCATCTCAGCGGATTCCACCGCTGATTCCACGCGTGCCACGCTAGATTCGTTCTTCAAGGGACGCTCCAACACCACGACCGACGTCCAGCAGCAGAAGTTCGGCAGCACCGCGATCAGCTTCACCTCGGCACTGACTTTCAGCCTTCCTCCCGGGCCCAGCCAGAACGGTGAGATGCTGTCGAGCAGCTTCTCGTCGCCGGCGAGCGGCAATCGCATTTACTTCCTCGCCCGCAACCTCACCTTTGCGAAGGACCAGCAGCCGGCGAAGGCCGACATGGTCAAGGAGGTGATGGGCAAATACGGCGCACCCACCATCGTCGGCGATCAGCACCTCTATTACATCTATCGCGCCGGCTCGATCGTATCGGTCGGCACGAAATACAAGGAAGCAACCGCGATCGAGGCCATCGGCAAGCCACTCGATCCCAAGGCCGCGCTCAAGCTCAACGGCGAAACCATCCGGGGCAGCTGCGTGGCGGTCGTCAAGCGTGCGCAGGCAAAGGAGAAAGCGCTGGCCGCGATGCTCAGCGAAGCCAAGGGCGCCAATTGCGACGGCGTGCTGAGCGTGCAGCTGATCCCCGGCACAGCATCCGACCGTGTCGGGATCGCGCAGTTTTCGCTATTGGACGTCAAACGCGTCATCAGCGCGGCGGCGATCGACAGCGATGCGCTTACCGCGGAACAGAACGAACGCAATGCGATGCCGAAAGGCAGCGCGCCGAAGCTCTGATCGTCAGGCGCTTAAATTGCGAGCCTCACGCAACTGCCGTTTCAGCACCTTGCCGTTGGCGTTGCGCGGCAGCGGATCGGCGGTCAGGTCGATGGTTTCCGGCACCTTGTAGTCCGACAGCCGCTCGGCGCACCACGCACGCAAGGTCTCAACGCTGGCCCCGCCCCTGATCACGACCACGGCGTGGACGCGCTCGCCGAGCACCGGGCACGGTTTGGCGATGATCGCGCTTTCGAGCACGTCGGGGTGGCCTGACAGGACAGACTCGACCTCGGCGGAATAAATCTTCAAGCCACCGCGGTTGATCATGTCTTTCTGGCGATCGAACACGCGCACGAAATTCGACTCATCGATCGAGCCGAGATCGCCGGAATGCCAGAAGCCGGCGGTGAAACTCTCAGCCGTTGCTTTTGGATTGTTCCAGTAGCCCTTGATGACCGAGCCGCCGTGGATCCAGATTTCACCGATCGCGCCCCGCGGCAGTTCGTGGCCGTCGGCATCGACGACGATGATCTGCGCGCCGGGACAGGGCAAGCCAACGCTGTCGATGTACCGCGCGGTCAATTCGCCGGGCATCATGGTCGACGGCGACGTCGTCTCGGTGGCGCCGTAGCAATTTGCCAGCTTCAGGCCCGGAATCCTGGCGGCCAGCCGCTCGATCGTCGCAATCGGCATCGGCGCCCCGCCAAAGCCGCCGATCCGCCAGTTCGACAGATCGTAGCCGTCGAAATCCGGCTGCAGCAGGCAGAGATTATACATCGCCGGCACCATCACGGTGTAGGTGACGCGCTCTCGCGCCGCCAGCTTCAGATATTCCGCGGCCTTGAACTCCGGCATCACGATCAGCGCGCCCGCGCAGCGAGCCATGGTCGTGATATTGGCGACCACGCCGGTGACGTGCCCGAGTGGCACCGCGGCGATCGAGCGGTCCGCCGCGGTCAACTGCAGGCAGGACACGAAGACCATCGACGAATGGATGATGTTGCAATGCGCCAGCATTGCGCCCTTTGGCTTGCCGGTGGTGCCCGACGTGTAGAGGATCATCGCGGTGTCTTCTTCGCCGACCTCGGCAGGCGTCGCCGACGCTTCGATATCCAACAGATCGGAGAACTGCGAGGTGCTGCCGTCACCGACGGCAACGCGATGCAGGAGGTCAGGCACATCGCGCGCATCCGGCACGCGCTCGGCCAGTGTCGCTTCGTGGACCAGGAGCGTTGCGCCTGAATCGGTCAGCACATAGGCGATCTCAGGCTTTTGCTGGCGGATCGACAGCAACACCGTCACAAGGCCGGCATGAGCGGCGGCGAACATCGTCAGCACGAACTCGACGCGATTGCCGAGCAGCACGGCGATACGATCGCCGCGCTGCAATCCGAGCCGCTGAAACCCGGCCGCAATCCGTGCCGATTGAGAGGCCACGTCGCGCCAACTCATCCGGCGATCACCGCAGATCAACGCTTCGCCATCCGGATTTCTCTCTGCAGCCTCGGCAATCATCGCCCAGACGGAGCCCGGCCGTTCGCTAAATGCCGACACGACGCGGTCGCCGAAGCGCGTCTCGAGCCGCATCGCCGGAATAGGATGTTGCGACCAGTCCATGGCTCAACTCTTGCCTTGCTAGACTCCAACCACGGGGACGCCGATCACGACCGGATGGAAGGCAAATGCCAGCGCCAGATAGGCGATGATCCCGACCGCGATCGCGATCAGGTCGTTGCCGGGACCGCCGACCGGTATCGGCGGCCCGCCGGCGTCCGCACGGCGTTTCAGCGAGATGCGGTCGAACACCGCCCACGCCAGGAACGAGCCGAACAGGATGATCGAGCCGAGATCGCCATTGGCGAGCAGATGCGCGGCCGCCCACAGCTTGACGCCGGTCAGCATCGGATGCTTCAGCGTCGTGTAGATCCGGCCGCGGATGTAGGAGGCGACCACCAGAATGATCGCGGGCAGCATCAGGGCCACGGTGATGTGCTTGAACGCCGTCGGCGGGTTCCAGACGTCGATCCAGCCCGTAGCGCGATAATTGGCAAAGCCCCAGATGACCAGCGCCAGGCCCGCACCCGAGGCCAGCGTATAGCCGATCTTGTAGCCGCCCTCGCCCATTGAGCCGACGACCCGTGCACGCAATTTGCGCTGCGTGGTCAGCGTGTGGACGCCGAGAAACAGGACCAGGCCCAGGATCATCACCAGCAGTCCCATGACGTCCTCTCCCTGGGCGGCTTCGCTTCTACCCTCGCCTATCATTGATGGGGCTTGGAGCGCAATGCGCTACGCCGCCATCCGCCTCATGGCTTCTCCACTTGCTTCTTCAGATCGCGGTTGTCGACATAACGAATGGCGATCGGTCGCCCGGCCAGCGCGCCTCCGAGCTCGCCGGTGAATTTCAGCGGTTTGCAGGCCTCGAGCGAGGCGTTGATCGCCTTCAGGTAGGTGGCACGGGTATCGGCTGGAACGCCGGCGGTGGCGAAGGTCAGCCGGGGCGCGGCAATGATTTCGCCCGACCGCTTGAAACTGAAGCGCACCGACATCTGCATGCCCTCGCGCGCGCTATCGGCCGGCGGCGGGGTCCAGCAGGATCGCAGCGCCGCAAACAGGTCGCCGATGCTGTCGAGGTCGTGGTCCGGCTTCCGGTATTTCGCCGCCTGGTCCTTTGGCGGTACGCTTTCGATCGTCAGTTGCAGGTTCTGGCCGTAGGGATAATCGATCTCGGGAATGCAGGGGCCATCGTTGAACACGCTGCAGAATGACGGTGTGCAGGGCTGGCCGTCGAGCACGCTGCACGGCGCGTGCGAAAACGGCGTGGCGTCGATCTGACGCCGCGACTGGGCGTCGGCGGCGCCGATACCGGCAACCGCGACGATCAGGCAGATGATGACGCGCCGGAGCATACGCCGGTTCCCTTGATGTCGACGATCCAATCAAGTTGGTCCGCGCCTTGGTCGGGTTCAAGCGGGCCGGCGTTCACATCCCCGCGTTCATTTCCCGGCATTCATCGCCGATAGTTCCGCAATCAGCGCCTTTTCGCTGGGCTGGTCGAGCACGCCGGCCGCATAGAGCGAAATACCACCATAGAGCGTGATGTAGATCTTCATCACGGCCCGGCGCCGCGCGGCTGATGTCGGGATGTCCTGGCAAAAGATCCGCATCGCCTGGGTGATGACGCCGTGGACCGCGGTCTGCAGCGGCGGATTGTGCTTCATCGTCGCGTGCGGGCGGCTGGTCATCAGCGCATAGAGCGCACGGTTGGCGAGCGCGAAGCGGACATATTTCGCGGTGTAATCCTCCGGCGTGGTCGCCTTGACGAGGATCGCGGCCAGCCGGTCATAGGCGCCGGTGGCGACCGCATCGAGCAGCGCTTCGCGATCCCTGAAATGATTATACAGCGAGCGATGCGCAACACCGACGGCATCAGCCACCTCGCGCAAACTCAATTGCTCATGGCCGGCCTTGGCCACCAGACGGGTGGCGGCCTTCAGCGCGGCTGATTTCAGATTGCCGTGGCGGTAAGTCGCCCGGCGCGGCGATGCGGTCATATCCCTTCATACAAAGACCCCGGCCGCAGCGCCACTGTCGCGGACACGATTTTCCGAAGCTTAAGCCGAAACGCGGCTCCTGATGCGATCCTCGCCATATTGCGGGGTGATGTCCTCGTCGATCATGCCGCGGATCATCTTGATCACGGCACCGCGCGCCCGCGCCTTGGTGGCGGCATGCGCCGCCATGTCGAGCGTGCTCAGCTTCCCGGCCACCTCCTCCGCACTGCGCTCCAGGGCGTCAGCCGGCACTACGCGGTCGAAGAAGCCGGCCGTGACGGCTTCCGCCGGACCGAACATTTCGGCCGTCATCACGACCCGGCTGAAATAGGTCGGCGTCAGTCGCTGCCGGGCGATCTCTATGGCGAACCGCGGCACCGTGAGCCCGATTGCAACTTCATTCATCCCGATCAAGTAATTGCCCTCGGCGGCGAGACGGTGGTCGCTGGACATGATCAGGAAGGCCCCCATCGGATAGGCGTTGCCCTGGCAGACCGCGACCACCGGGGTCGGAAACGACAGGATGCGCAGCGCCAGTTCGGCGCCCGCTTTCAGCATCAGGTACTGATCCTCGGCGCTCCCTTTGGCGAAGACGTTGAGGTCGAAACCGCCGGAAAAGTGCCTCCCGCGCGCCTTCAGGATCACGACGGTTTTGTCCTTTTCCGCCTGGTCGAACGCCGCATGCAGCGCGTTGAGCATCGCCAGCGACATCACATTGGCCTTGCCTTCGTCCATCACGATGGTGCCGACGGGGCCGGTGCGGGAATAGGTCGCAAGATCAGTCATGTTGGCCTCCCTGTTTTGTAAGCATCCAGTGGATACTTTAGAACGCGACTGGCCGGCGCAAGGGATTTTGCTGAACCAGATTCGCATGGAGGCATCCACTGGATGCATGAGTGGTGGCGGATCGAACCAACGCGCCGGTTTGGCCCGTAGGTCGCTCGTACTCACGCTGCCGTTGTGGTATGATAGGTGGAACAGCAGGGATTGCAGGCGTGAAGAAGAAAGATCATGAGGCCCGCTTGGTCAAAACGGCCAAGGAGATTGCCGTCAGCGGAAGGCATAACGGCTGGTTCTATGTGGCTTGCGAACTTAGGAGCAAAGGCGAACCGCTTGCGCTTCAGGTCCTCGAGAAAGAGCCGTTTAGGTCCGAACTTGATCGGATTTGTGCTAAGTCGAGAAGGCAGAAGTGGGGTGCTACGGATGTCTAAAAGCCCTCGCCCTCACGCCTTCTTCTTCACATCCTTGATGTGAGAAAACACGATGCCCTCGGCGCGTTCCTTGGTATAGCCCAAATAGAACTCGTTCTTGGCGAGGAACACCGGGTCACCGTCGACGTCATCGGCGACACCCGAACCATTGGCCGACATGAACGCGTCGAGCTTCTTGCGGTCGTCGGACGAGATCCAGCGCGCCAGCTGGAATTCCGAGACTTCGAATTCGACCGGCAGCGAATATTCCGCATCGAGCCGCGCTTTGAGCACGTCGAGCTGCAGCGGACCGACCACGCCGACCAGCGCCGGCGCGCCGTCGCGCGGGCGGAACACCTGCACGACGCCCTCCTCCGACATCTGCTGCAGCGCTTCCTTCAGCTTCTTGGCCTTCATGGCGTCGGTCAGGCGCACGCGGCGGACGATTTCCGGTGCAAAGCTCGGCACGCCGACGAACGTGAGATCTTCGCCTTCGGTGAGCGTGTCGCCGATCCGCAAGGTGCCGTGGTTGGGAATGCCGACGACATCGCCGGCAAAGGCTTCATCCGCCACCGAGCGGTCCTGGGCAAAGAAGAATTGCGGCGAGGACAGCGACATGTTCTTGCCGGTGCGCACCAGCTTGGCCTTCATGCCGCGGCTGAGCTTGCCGGAGCACAGCCGCGCGAACGCGATGCGGTCGCGGTGGTTCGGATCCATGTTGGCCTGGATCTTGAACACGAAGGCGCTCATGCGCGGCTCTGATGCCTCGACCTTGCGCAGGTTGCTCTCCTGCGCGCGCGGCGGCGGCGCAAAGCGCCCCAGACCTTCCAGCAAATCGCCGACGCCGAAATTGCGCAGCGCGCTGCCGAAATAGACCGGCGTCAGATGGCCCTCGCGGAACGCCTCGAGTTCGAACGGCTTGCAGGCTTCCGAGACCAGCGCGAGTTCGTCCTTGACCTCGGCGACGTCGAGATTGGCGCTCCGGCCGGCGAGATCGGCGATGTCGATCTGCTGCGCGGCGCCGGTCTTGGCGCCGCCGCCTTCGAGCAGGCGCACGCCGCCGGTGGCGATGTCGTAGGTGCCGAGGAAGTCACGGCCGCGGCCGACCGGCCAGGTCATCGGCGTGGTGTCGAGCGCCAGCGTCTTCTCGATCTCGTCGAGCAGCTCGAACGTGTCGCGGCTCTCGCGGTCCATCTTGTTGATAAAGGTGATGATCGGGATGTCGCGCAGGCGGCATACCTCGAACAGCTTTCTGGTGCGCGCCTCGATGCCCTTGGCGGCGTCGATCACCATGACCGCGGAATCGACCGCCGTCAGCGTGCGGTAGGTGTCCTCCGAAAAGTCTTCATGGCCCGGCGTATCCAGGAGGTTGAAGACCAGGCCATCGAACTCGAAGGTCATCACCGAGGTCACGACCGAAATGCCGCGCTCGCGCTCGATCTTCATCCAGTCGGATCGGGTGTTGCGGCGTTCGCCCTTGGCCTTGACCTGGCCGGCAAGGTTGATGGCGCCGCCGAACAGCAGCAGCTTTTCGGTCAGCGTGGTCTTGCCGGCGTCCGGGTGGGAAATGATGGCAAAGGTCCGCCGCCGCGCCACTTCATCTGCAAGCGGCGAGCGGGACGGCGATTCGGCTGAAACGGCAATGTCGGACATGAATCGAGCGTTTGGCAGGGAAAACGGGCGCAATCAAGGGCGATTTGGCAATTGCCGACCGTGGATACAACCCCCATATCCAGCAGGGAAGGACGACCTTCCCATCACCATCATCCGCGGGGACGACCCTGCCTTATCTGGAGGGTTTGTCATGGCCTGGGCTGTGTTGTTCACCGCGGGTCTCCTGGAAATCGGCTGGGCCATCGGTCTCAAATACACCGAAGGCTTTACGCGGCTGGTGCCGTCGGCCCTGACGCTGGCGGCCATGGCCGGAAGCATCCTCCTGCTCGGACTGGCACTGAAAACCTTACCGATCGGAACGGCCTATGCCGTCTGGACCGGAATCGGCGCCGTCGGCACGGCTATCCTTGGCATCGCCCTCTTCGGCGAACCCGCCACCGCGGCCCGCCTGGCCAGCATCGGGCTGATCGTAGCCGGCATTGTCGGGCTGAAGCTGGTCACCTGATTAGCGCAGCAGCACCACCGCCCAATATGTCGCTGCGGCCACGATTCCCGAGGCCGGGATGGTGATGACCCAAGCATAGACGATCGAACTGGCCACGTTCCAGCGCACCGCCGAGACCCGGCGCGCCGCGCCGACGCCAACGATGGCGCCGGTGATGGTATGGGTGGTGGAAACGGGAACCCCGAGCCAGGTCGCCATGAACAGGGTCGCGGCCCCGCCGGTTTCCGCGCAAAAACCCTGCATCGGCGTCAGTTTGGTGATCCGCAGGCCCATGGTACGGACGATCCGCCAGCCGCCCATCAGCGTGCCGAGCCCCATCGCCGCCTGGCACGAGATCACCACCCAGAACGGGATCGAGAATTCAGTGCCGAGATGGCCCTGCGAATAGAGCAGCACCGCGATGATGCCCATGGTCTTCTGCGCGTCGTTGCCGCCATGACCGAGCGAATACAGCGAGGCCGAGACGAACTGCAGGATGCGGAAGGCGCGGTCGACCGCGAACGGGGTCGATCGCACCGACAGCCACGACACGATCGCGACCAGCACCAGTGCCAGCAGGAACCCGACCAGCGGCGACAGCACGATTGCCAGCAGCGTCTTGGAGAGCCCGCTCCAGACCGCTGCGGACAGGCCTGCCTTGGCGATCCCGCCGCCGAGCAAGCCGCCGATCAGCGCGTGCGAACTGGACGAGGGAATGCCAAGCCCCCAGGTGATCAGGTTCCAGACGATGGCGCCGACAAGCGCGGCAAAGATCACCGTCGCATCGACGATGCTGGGCTCGATGATGCCGGTGCCGATGGTGTTGGCGACGTGAAGACCGAACACCAGAAAGGCGATGAAGTTGAAGAAGGCGGCCCAAAACACCGCATATTGCGGCCGCAATACGCGGGTCGACACGATCGTGGCGATCGAATTGGCGGCGTCGTGCAATCCATTGAGGAAGTCGAACAGCAGCGCGACCGCAATCAATGCGATCAGAATTGGAAGACCAAGCGCAGCATCCACTTGTTGGCCCTGCCCTATACCTGTTCAATCACGATGCTGTTGATCTCATTGGCGACGTCGTCGAAGCGGTCTGAAACCTTTTCAAGATGCTTGTAGATCTCGGCGCCCACGATGAAATCCATGGTGTTGGCGTCGCGATGCTTGAGAAACAGTTCCTTCAGCCCGATATCGTGGAGGTCGTCGATGCGACCCTCAAGCTTGCCGATCTCCTCGGTGATCGCGGTCAGCATCGCGACGTTGTCACCGATCGCCTGCATCAACGGCAAAGCGCGCCCGACCAGATTGGCGCATTCGACGATCAGCGTTCCGATTTCGCGCATCGGCGGCTCGAATACGCGGACCTCGAACAGAATGACGGCCTTGGCGGTCTGCTGCATCTGGTCGATGGCATCGTCCATCGAGGTGATCAGGTTTTTGATATCGCCGCGGTCGAACGGGGTGATGAAGGTGCGCCGGACCGCAGTCAGCACCTCGCGGGTGATATTGTCGGCATCGTTTTCGAACTGATTGACGCGCTGGCAGAACACCGGCGTCTCGTCGCCGCCGCGCAGCATGTCCTGCAGGGCCAGCGCCCCCTGCACGACGGTCTGGGAATGACGGGCAAAGAGGTCGAAAAACCGCTCTTCCTTGGGCAGGAAATAGCGAAACCAGCGCAACATCGGTCTTATCCATCGTTCTGGAACGGCTGCCCGAGGCAGCCTGTCACAAAACTGTCATAGACCATTCACAGGCAAAGCGCGCGACGACGGACCCCGGAATAGTGGTCATCCACCGCTTTGTAGGCCGTAAAAATGCACCCGAACGGGCAATTTACAGCGAACGGCGGAAGAAATGCGCGATCTCGCCAATCACGCCGCGGCGGAAAGTCAGCACGCAGGCGACGAAGATGACGCCCTGGATCACCGTCACCCACTGGCCGAAACCAGCCAGATATTGCTGCATGGCGATGATCACGAAGGCGCCGACCACCGGACCGAATACGGTTCCGAGACCGCCGACCAGCGTCATCAGCACGATTTCGCCCGACATCGTCCAGTGCACGTCGGTGAGCGAGGCGTTCTGCGCCACGAATACCTTTAGCGAACCTGCGAAACCGGCGATCGTTCCGGAAAGGATGAAGGCCAGCAATTTGTAGTGATCGGTCTTGTAACCGAGCGAGATCGCGCGCGGTTCGTTTTCGCGGATCGCCTTCAAGACCTCGCCGAACGGCGAGTTGATGGTGCGATAGATCAAGAGGAAACCGCCAAGGAACCCGACGAGGATGACGTAATAGAGCACCGTCGGCTTGGCGAGATTGAAGATGCCGAACAGATAGCCCTGCGGGATGCCCTGGATGCCGTCCTCACCATGGGTGAACGGCGTCTGCAGGTAGATGAAATACAGAAGCTGCGACAGCGCCAGCGTGATCATCGAGAAGTAGATGCCCTGACGGCGAATGGCGACGACGCCGGTAATGACGCCAAGCCCGGCGGCACCCAGGGTGCCGACCAGAATTCCGAGCTCCGGCGACAGCCCCCAGACCTTCAGAGCATGCGCGGTGAAGTAACCGGCCGTGCCCAGAAACATCGCGTGGCCGAACGACAACAGCCCGCCGTAGCCGATCAGGAGGTTGAACGCGCAGGCCAGCAGCGCAAAGCACAACGCCTGCATCACGAAGAACGGATAGATCCCGGTCAGCGGCACGATCGCCAGCAGCGCCGCCATCAGGACGAATACGATCATCTCGTCGCGCACAGCGCGCGGTGATGCCGGCAGTGTATCGTCAGTCAATGCGCTCATATCAGGCCGCCCGTCCGGTCAGACCCGTTGGCTTCACCAGCAACACCAGTACCATCAGGACGAAAACCACGGTGTTTGAAGCTTCGGGATAGAAGTATTTGGTTAGTCCTTCGATCACGCCGAGCGAAAAGCCGGTGATGATCGATCCCATGATGGAGCCCATGCCGCCAATCACCACCACCGCGAACACGACGATGATCAGGTCGGCGCCCATCAGCGGCCGGACCTGGTTGATCGGGGCGGACAAGACACCGGCCAGCGCCGCGAGGCCCACGCCGAGCCCATAGGTCAGCGTGATCATCCTGGGCACGTTGATGCCGAACGCGCGCACCAGTGTCGGGTTTTCGGTCGCGGCGCGCAGATTGGCACCAAGCCGCGTCTTTTCGATCAGGTACCAGGTGGCGAGGCAAACGATGAGCGAGAAGACCACCACCCAGCCGCGGTAAATCGGCAGGAACATGAAGCCGAGGTTCATGCCGCCCTTCAGTTCATCAGGGATCGCATAAGGAAGGCCCGAGGAGCCGAAATAATTCTGGAACACGCCCTGCACGATCAGCGCGATACCGAACGTCAGCAGCAGCCCGTAGAGATGGTCGAGGCCTGAAAGCCATTGCAACATGGTCCGTTCCAGGATCATGCCGAAGATGCCGACCACGATCGGCGCGATGATCAGCGCCGGCCAGTATCCGATGCCCGCCAGGTTGAGCAGGAAATAGGCGCAGAACGCTCCCATCATATAGAGCGCGCCGTGGGCGAAATTGATGATGTTGAGCATGCCGAAGATGACGGCCAGCCCGAGACTGAGCAGCGCGTAGAACGAGCCGTTGATCAATCCCACCAAAAGCTGCGCGTAGAGAGCTTGCATCGGTTTCGCACTCGATTTCGTGGTGACGCTATTTCGCGCGGTGACGCGAAGGTATCGCGTAGTGACGCGAAGTGAAGCCCGCCGGCACGGTGCCGGCGGGCGATCATCTTACTTCTTTACCAGCGGACAGGCGCTTTCCGAAAGCGGCCGGAAAGCCTGGTCGCCGGGGGTGGTCCCGATCAGCTTGTAATAGTCCCACGGCCCCTTGGATTCGGCCGGCTTCTTGACCTCAAACAGGTAGGCCGGATGAAGCTTGCGGCCGTCGGCGCGGATCGTGCCCTTGCCGAACAGCGGGTCGTCGGTCGGCGCCGCCTTCATTTTCTCGACGACCTTGATGCCGTCATGCGGATTGCCGCCCATCGCGTCGACAGTCTTGAAGTAGTGGATCAGACCGGAATAGACGCCGGCCTGCACCATGGACGGCATCGCCTTGTTCTTCATGCGCTCGGAGAAGCGCTTGGAAAACGCGCGGGTGTCGTCGTTGAGATCCCAGTAGAACGTCTCGGTGAAGCTCAGGCCTTGGGCTACTTTCAGACCGAGCGAGTGAACGTCGGTGATGAACAGCAGGAGACCGGCCAGTTTCTGGCCGCCAGCGACGATGCCGAATTCCGACGCCTGCTTGATGGTGTTGGTGGTATCGCCGCCGGCATTGGCCATGCCGACGATCTTGGCCTTGGAGGCCTGCGCCTGCAGCAGGAACGAGGAGAAGTCCGACGAATTCAGCGGATGCCTGACGGTGCCGATAATCTTGCCGCCCGATTTAGTCACGACCGCGGCGGTGTCGCGCTCCAGCGCGTGGCCGAAGGCGTAATCCGCGGTCAGGAAGTACCAGGTATCGCCGCCGGCCTTCACCAGCGCCTGCCCGGTGCTGTTCGC
Source organism: Bradyrhizobium sp. AUGA SZCCT0176 (assembly GCF_018130145.1). GTDB lineage: Bacteria > Pseudomonadota > Alphaproteobacteria > Rhizobiales > Xanthobacteraceae > Bradyrhizobium. The sequence goes on from NZ_JAFCMB010000002.1 coordinate 103,524, forward strand.
CAGCATGTAGGTGTCGTAGACCCAGTGGATTGTGTTCGGCGAGCATTGGGCGTTGGTGAGGTCCGACGACGCCGCGCCGGTATTGATCATGATGGCGTTCTTTTCCTTCACCAGGTTGTTGACCGCCAGCGCAACGCCGGAGTTCAGCACGTCCATGAAGATGTCGACCTTCTCGACGTCGATCCATTGGCGCGCGATGGTCGTGGCGATGTCGGGCTTGTTCTGGTGGTCGGCCGAGACCAGATCGATCTTCCAACCCTTGGCCGCAAGCCCGGAATCCTCGATCGCCATCTGGGCGGCGAGCGTGGAGCCGGCGCCGCCGAGGTCGGAATAAAGACCGGAATTATCGGTGAGGACGCCGATCTTGATGTTCTTGTCCTGCGCCAGCGCGCCGCTCGCGGCGAGGGTCAGCGCGGTGCCGAAAAGAAGTGCCGAAATTTTCTGTTTCATATTTTCTCCCTGAATTTTGCTTGCCGAACTATACCGATCAGACGCCAAGATAAGTGTGGAGCTTGTCCATATTGGCCTGCAGTTCCGAATTCGCGAACCCGTCGATGACCTTGCCGTGCTCGACGATGTAGTAGCGATCCGCGACCGTCGCGGCGAAGCGGAAATTCTGCTCGACCAGCAGGATGGTGAAACCTTCCGACTTGAGCCGCGCGATGGTGTGTCCGATCTGCTGGATGATAACGGGTGCCAGACCTTCGGTCGGCTCGTCCAGCATCAGGAACCGCGCACCGGTACGCAGGATTCTGGCGATCGCGAGCATCTGCTGCTCACCGCCCGAAAGCTTGGTGCCCTGGCTGTTGAGCCGCTCCTTCAGATTCGGAAACAGCTCGAAGATCTGATCGAGCGACAGGCCGCCGGGGCGCACGATCGGCGGCAGCAGCAGGTTTTCGCGCACGTCGAGGCTCGCGAAAATGCCGCGCTCCTCCGGGCAGAAAGCGACGCCCATCCGCGCGATCTTGTCGGACGCGGCGCGGGTAATGTCCTGATCGTTGAAGCGGATCGAACCGGTGCGCTTGCCGATGATCCCCATCACCGATTTCAGCGTGGTGGTCTTGCCGGCACCGTTGCGTCCGAGCAGCGTCACCACCTCGCCGGCATTCACATTGAAGTTGATGCCGTGAAGGATGTGGGATTCGCCGTACCAGGCCTCCAGGTTCTGAACCGAGAGAACCGGCGTGCCGGTCGTCTTTGCAGGGGCTTCCGCCATCTTTACCTCAGCCATGACCGGCCCCCAGATAGGCTTCCTTGACGCGCTCGTCCTTGGACAGATCGGCATAGTTGCCTTCCGCCAGCACCTGACCGCGCGTCAGTACCGTGATGATATCGGAAAGGTTCGCCACCACGGAGAGATTATGCTCGACCATCAGGATCGTGTGTTTCGCCGAGATGCTCTTGATGAGCGCCGCGATCTTGTCGATGTCCTCGTGGCCCATGCCGGCCATCGGTTCGTCGAGCAACATCATCTCCGGATCGAGCGCCAGCGTCGTTGCGATTTCGAGCGCGCGCTTGCGCCCATAGGGCATCTCGACCGCCGGTGTCGTGGCGAATTCGCTCAGGCCGACGTCGTTCAACAGCTCATGGGCACGATTGTTGAAGCGATCGAGCACGCTCTTGGAGCGCCAGAAATCGAATGAAGAACCATGCTGGCGCTGTAGCGCGACCCGAACATTCTCCAGCGCCGTGAGGTGCGGAAACACCGCCGAAATCTGGAACGAGCGCACCAGCCCGAGGCGGGCCACATCGGCCGGCGCCATCGCAGTGATGTCCTGCCCCTTGTACAGAATCTGGCCCGCCGAGGGCTTCAGAAACTTGGTCAGGAGATTGAAGCATGTCGTCTTGCCGGCGCCGTTCGGCCCGATCAACGCATGAATACTGCCGCGACGCACCTTGAGAGCAACGTCACGAACAGCGAAGAAACCCGCGAATTCCTTGGTCAATCCGTGGGTTTCGAGAATGATCTCATCGGCCAAACAAACTTCCCCCATCAGCCCGCTGCGAAGTCCCCTCGCGCGCGGCCAATTTTTCCCTTGTCGGGCAGGCTCTCCCGGACGCCTTGGAAACCGTCCCGGACCTGCCGCCTCCGGGCGGAATATGCCGTCAACGGCACGGATTAGGCAAGGCGGAAAGCTTGGCTAGGCCAAAGCATTAGTGCCGGTTCCAAATCCGCCCTTAGTCGAATTGCACGGCCTGCGCGAATGGCAGGGGGCCGGAGCGTTTTTCCGCCGTACCCGTGCACCGGAAAGCCGCCGTTAACGGTGTTTTGCTGCAATCGGGCCGTTTCATAGAATATTACCGCCCGGGGCAGATCATCTCGCGATTTAGTCAGGCAGGGATCGCGGCCGTGGATTTTGCAAGCGCCGACCCATCAATCGTCAAATCGATCAAGCAGCGCGATTTGCTGAACACCTGGCTGCGGCTTTTTGCCCGAGATCAGGCCGTGCCGCGCATGAACGAATTTCAACCGGCGCGGATCGAGGATGAACTTCCCGACCTTGTTTTTCTGGATGTCGATACCGGCGCTCAGCCGCCGCGCCTGGTGATCCAGAGCGACGGCACGCGGATGTCGAGCGCGTATGGCAATACCGGCAAGGGCCGCTATCTGGACGAGTATCTTGGCGCAAGGCTCGCACCGATCGTGATGCCGGTCTATTACGAATGCATCGCCCGCCGCCTGCCCGCCTACACCATCGCCAATATCGATGACATCTACGGGCGAATCGTTGCCTATGAGCGGCTGCTGCTGCCGTTCTCTGACGACGGCAACGTCACCCGCATCATCGCATCGCTAAAGACCATCAGCGAGGATGGCGGTTTCGAGATCAGGAATCTGATGCGCGGAAGCGACAAGCTGCCGGTGCCCAAGCTTCGCACCATCATCGACCGCGATCTTTTCCATCGCGCGCCCGGCCGCATTCCGTCCGGCGACGTGCTCGAATTCGGCTAGGGCAATGGAATTCGCAAGTGCCGATCCTTCGGTCGTGAGGTCGATCAAGCAGCGCGAGCTCCTGAATGCGTGGCTGAGCGCCGCAACCAGGCACCGGCCTCTTCCCCTCGTCGATGATTTCAATCCGAACCGCGTCGGCGACGAACTGCCCGACATGATGGGATTTGACGTCGAAGGCGACGGCGACGGCGCGCGCTTCCTGATTACCCAGGCAGGCGCCAGATTAAGCGCCACTTACGGCAGCGACCATCTCAGCCCGGCTCAGCGCATCAATCGCTATCTTGACGACGCGCTCGGGCCTGAACGGTATGCCCGCGTGATTGCCCTGTATCGCGCTTGCCTGAAGCACAGGCGGCCGGCCTATTCGATTTCAACGGTGCAGGACGCCGACAACAAGGACGTGTCCTACGAGCGGCTGCTGATGCCGTTCGGCCGGGGCGATGCGGTCGAACAGATCGTGGGCTCCTACAAGAGCATCAGCATCGAGGGCGGCTTCAAGATCAACAACCTGATGGGCCTCCGGCCCAGAGCCGTTCCTGTGATCCTGGTCCGGGCCATCATCGATCGTGATTTCGTGCCGAGCACCGCGAGCCGGCAGCTGTCCGACGACGTCATCGAACTGGGCTAGGCCTCTAACTCGACTAAGCCTTGCGCTTGCCCTTCGACACCACTTCCTTGGCGTATATATCCGGCTTGAAGCCAACCAGCAATTTGCCGCCGAGATCGAGCACGGGCCGCTTGATCATCGACGGCTGCGCCAGCATCAGCGCCAGCGCCTTGCGCTCGTTCAGCCCTTCTTTGTCGCTATCCGGCAGTTTGCGGAAGGTCGTGCCGGCGCGGTTGAGCAGGGTTTCCCAGCCGAGTTCATCGGACCATTGCTTGAGCTTGTCCTTGGCGATTCCCGCGGTCTTGTAGTCGTGGAAGTCGTAGGCGGCGCCTTGGCTGTCGAGCCAGGCCCGGGCCTTCTTCATGGTGTCGCAGTTCTTGATGCCGTAGATGGTGATGGGCATTTCAATGCATTCCAGATTTGGCGCCATGTTGGCGGAGCGTCCGCAGGTTTTTATACAATGCAGATCAGCGAATCCATCATAGACTGACGTGTCACCCGCAGGTGAGGCCCCGCATGGAATTCACCCTTTTGTTTCTGGCAGCAAGCATCGTGATGCTGGTTGCCTGGCGCGGTTCTCGGGCCCTTGCGCTCGGCCTTTACGCCGCCGCCATGATCGCCTGCGTCGCAACCTATCTGCATCACGCAACCGATACGTTGAAACTGTCGTTCTGAGCCGCGCATGACCCAGACCCGCGCCATCACCCTGAATGCGCTCAGCCTCTACGCCGTCGCGCTGGTGTTGGCGGCGGCGTTCGCGGCGCAGCTCCTGCTGCACGAACTGCCCTGCCCGCTCTGCCTGCTGCAGCGCATCCTGTTTGCGATGCTGGCCATCGGCCCGATCCTGAACATCCGTTTCGGCCCGCGTCCCAGCCATTATGCGTTGTCGCTATTGGCAGCGGTTGCCGGCGCGGTCGCCTCGACGCGGCAGGTGCTGCTGCACATCATGCCGGGAGATCCGGGCTATGGTTCGGCCTTGCTCGGCTATCACTATTACACCTGGGCCCTGATCGGCTTCATCGCTGCCATCGTTCTGCTCGCGGCGGCGCTGCTGTTCGACCGTCAGTTCGAAGATGATGGCGCTGCATTGCCGCCGACCGGCGGCCTGTTTGCGCAGGCCGCCGTCTGGCTCGTGATCGGGCTGACAGGTCTCAATGTGGTTTCGACCCTCCTTGAATGCGGTTTCGGCGCCTGCGCCGACAATCCGACCGTCTACGAACTGCTCAAGCGCTTCTCCTAAGGCCGCTTCGGAATATTCAGGCCGCGCTCCACGGCAGGCCGCGCGAGGCCGCGCTCCAGCCATGCCGGCACGTGTCTAAAACTATCGAACGCGACGAGTTCACGCGCACCATAGAAACCGATCAGGTTGCGCACCCAGCCGAGCATCGAAATATCGGCAATGGTATATTCATCGTCCATCACCCACTGCCGGTCATTGAGGTGCATCTCCAGCACCCCGAGCAGGCGCTTGGACTCGGCGACATAGCGCTCGAGCGGCCGCTTATCGGCAAATTCCTTGCCAGCGAATTTATGGAAGAAGCCGACCTGGCCGAACATCGGTCCGATCCCGCCCATCTGGAAGTGCACCCATTGAATGGTCTGCCAGCGGCGCGCGGCGTCCGCCGGCAGCAGCTTGCCGGTCTTCTCGGCGAGGTATTGCAGGATCGCGCCGGACTCGAACAGACCAAGCGGCTTGCCGCCGGGTCCATCGGGATCGAGAATCGCGGGTATCTTGCCGTTCGGATTCAGCGACAGGAATTCCGGCGTCTTCTGGTCGTCCTTGTTGAAGTCGACCAGATGCACTTCGTAAGGCAGCCCGATCTCTTCCAGCATGATCGAGATCTTGACGCCATTCGGCGTCGGGAGCGAATAAAGCTGAAGTTTTTCGGGATGTTTGGCGGGCCAGCGTTTTGTGATGGGAAAGCCGGAAAGGTCGGACATTGACACTCGTTCTTTGCTTGGTTGTTGTCAGGCGGGTAATGTACGAACCTTGCCGCGCTTAACAAGGGTTGGCGCCACCAATGACTGATCATCCGTCGCCGCCGAAGCTGGGCATGACAGACGCGGAGCTCGCGGTTCATCCGACTGTGTTCGCGGCGGATGCTCTCAAAAGTCAGGTCGTGCTGGTGTCGGGCGGCGCCGGCGGCATCGGGCGAGCGATCGCCTGGCTGTTTGCGCGGCTCGGCGCGCATGTCGCCGTGGTCGGGCGCGATCAGGGCAAGCTCGATGCGCTGGTGGCCGAAATGGCCGGACGCGGCCTGAAAGCATCGGCCCACACCGCCGACATCAGGGAGCCCGACGCAGTCGACGCCCTGTTCGACGCCGTCTGGGACGCCCATGGAAGGCTCGATATTCTCGTCAACAGCGCCGGCGGGCAGTTTCCGCAAGCCGCGATCGACTTTTCCGTGAAGGGCTGGAACACGGTCATCAACACCAACCTAAACGGCACCTGGTACATGATGCAGGCCGCCGCGCAACGCTGGCGTGACCGCAAGCATCCCGGCAGCATCGTCAATATCGTGGTGGTGACGACACACGGGCTCTACGGCATCGCGCATTCGGTCGCGGCGCGAGCCGGCGTGATCGGGCTGTCGCGCGCCGTCGCCGTCGAATGGGCGCCGCTGAACATCCGCGTCAATTGCGTGGCGCCCGGCGCGATCGAAACCGAGGGCTGGAACGTCTACACGCCGGAAGCCCGCGCCGCCTATCCGCGCTCGAACCCGATGATGCGCGCGGGGTCGCCCTGGGACATCGCGGAAGCCAGCGTCTACCTCGCCGCCCCATCCGGCAAATTCGTCACCGGCGAAACGCTGACGGTCGACGGCGGCGGTCAGCTCTGGGGTGAGACCTGGACCACCGGCAAGCCGGACTATTTCGGCGGCGACAGGTGATGTGCTAGTCGATCCCGCATGCCCCGCTATCGCCTCGCCATTTTCGATTTCGACGGCACGCTCGCCGACTCGCTTCCCTGGTTTCGAACCGTTTTTCACGACCTGATCACGAAGTTCGACCTCGCGCCCGTCAGCGCCGAGGAACTGGAGGGATTGCGCGGACGCTCGGGCCGCGAAATCATCGCCCGCCTCAACATGCCGATGTGGAAGCTTCCAGCCATCTCGCGCGACATACGGAGGCGCAAGCTTGCGGCCGCAAACCAGATATCGCTGTTCAACGGCGCCTCGCAACTGCTGGCCGACCTGCAGAGCCTCGGCATCCACACCGCGATCGTCAGCTCCGACAGCGAAGCATCGGTACGCCAGGTCCTCGGTCCTTCCGCGGCGCTGATCGAGCGCTTCGACTGCGGCGCCTCGCTCTTCGGCAAGCATCACAAATTCAAGCGCGTTGCGCGGCAGCTCGGAACAAGTGCTTCCGAAGTCCTCTGCATTGGCGACGAACTCCGCGATATCGAAGCCGCCAAGACCGCCGGGATGGATTCAGGCGCGGTGGCGTGGGGCTACGCCCTGCCCGCCGCGCTGCAGGCCGCCGGGCCGACGCATTTCTTCCAAACGTTCGAAGAGATCAAACAAGGGCTCACGATCGCCTGATTGAACCGTCACGCCTTTTTCTGCAGCACCGTCACATGCAGGCGGCGGCGGATTTCCATTCCCTGCCGCCGATACAGCGCGATGGCGGATTCATTGCTGGTAAACACATGCAGAAACGGAATTTCTCCCCGTGCCACAATCTGACTGGCCACTGCACCGAGCAACGCCTGCGCGTAGCCGCGGCCGCGATACGAGGGATGTACGCAGACGGCGGTCATCTCGGTGTAATTGCCGGGCTTCATGCGCTCGCCGGTCATCGCGACGAGCTGGCCATCGACCCGGATGCCGAGAAACGTTCCCAGTTCATGGGTTCGCGTACTGAAGGGACCGGGTTTTGTCAGCTCGACCAGCGCGATCATCTCGGGCACATCGGCGGCGCCGAGCGTGACGATGTCCACGCCGGGAAGCGAACTTTGCGCTGGTGTGCCGACCATCTGCTCTCCGGTCTCGGCAAGCAGGGTTTTGAAGTCATCCGGCACGCTGACCGCTTCTGACGTAAACAGCACAGCGATCTCGGTTCCGGACATCAACGCGCCAAGGGCTGCAAAGCTTTCGGGTGACATGTCCACCATGTCAGCGAATGGCGCGATCGTGAGCGGAAAGCGCCGCGCCACGGCACCGCCCTCCGCCAGCGCCTGCTGCCGGGTCGTTAGAGCGCTCCAGATGGGCTGATCGAGCGGATGGGTCATGGTTTTGCTGGCGCAAGTCCGCTCAAAGCACGCAGCCATAATGCGCCGACGACACCAGCCGGATATATTTGTCGTGCACCGAGCCGCGCCGCACCCGTGCCGCGTCAGGCGCGCGCCAGTCGGCCATGCGCCGGGCGATCTCCTCGGGCGACACGTCGAGGGTGACGGTGCGAGCGCCGGGATCGATCACGATGATATCGCCGTCGCGGACCGCCGCGATCGGCCCACCACGCGCCGCTTCCGGCGAGACATGGCCGATCAGGATGCCGTGCGAGACGCCGGAGAAGCGCCCGTCGGTGATGAGCGCGACATCCTCACCGAGGCCCTGCCCCTGCAACTGGATCGTCAGCATTACCATTTCGGGCATGCCCGGCCCGCCGACCGGACCGACATTGCGCACCACGATCACATTGCCGGCCACGATCTCGCCGGCGCGGATCGCAGCCATCGTGGCAGCCTCGGACTCGAACACGCGGGCCGTGCCGCGAAATTGTCCGTTGTCGAGCGTCTTGCCCGACAGCTTGAGCAGGCAGCTTTCGGGCGCGAGATTACCCTTCAGGACACTGATATGGTTGTTCGGTGGCGCGACCGGATTGGACACCGGGGAAACAATTTCCTGCGGGCCGATCTGCTCCAGTGTCGGCACATCAGCGAGGTTTTCCGCCAGCGTCTTGCCGGTCACGGTCATGACGTCGCCATGCAGCAGGCCGTTGCGCAGCAGTTCCTTCATCACGACAGGCACGCCGCCGATCGCATGCAGGCTTCCCATCGCGAACGGTCCGTGCGGCTGCAGATTGGCCAGCAGCGGCACCCGCTCGCCGACCTGCTGGATGCGTTCGATCCCAACCGGCACCTGCGCCTCGCGCGCGACCGCGAGCAGGTGGAGATACATGTTGGTCGAACCGCCCATCGCGTAGACGGTCGTGATCGCGTTCTCGAAGGCACGCTCGGTCATGATGTCGCGCGGCCGGATGCCGGCCTCGATCAGCCGGTACAGCGCGTCGACCGAAGCACGGGCCTGCGCGCGGACGTCGGCATGGATATCGCTGCCGGCATGGTAGTCGGCGGGATGCGAGGCGCCGCGCGGCAGCATCATGCCGATCGCTTCCGCTATCGTGCTCATCGTGTTGGCGGTGAACATCGCACCGCAGGTCCCGCTGCCGGGCATCACGTTGCGTTCAATTTCAAGGAACTCTTCCGACGAGATGCGACCGGAATCGTTGGCCGCGCGCGCCTCGGCGTAATCCATCACCGTCAGATTGTTGCCCTTGGCGGCCCACGCCCCGAACGACACCCGGCCCGGCGAACTGGTGCCAGGATAGAGCACGAGACCGAAGGCATTGGTCCGCGCGAGCGGCATCAGGGCGGCAGCTCCTGTTTTGTCGCAGCCGGAGATCACGATCATGGCGTCGCCATGGTGCGCGTAGTGGCCGATCTCGAAGCAATCGGCGACGACGTCACGCGATGCCAGGCTGTAGCCCGCCGTCGGCGTGCCCTGCGTCAGCGCGTCCGACACCGCAGGCGCCCCCACGATCAGCCCCTGCCCGCCTCGTTCGGCGAGAAGTTCGACGAGCAAATCCGTAATGGTACGCACGCGATTGTTGCAGCGATGCGCGTTGGTATAGGCGCTCGCAATCGTCACGACGGCGCTGGTCTTCGCGGCGCGGTCCGGTTCGAAGCCGGCGGCACGCAATTCGACGCGGGCTTTCTTCCAGTAGGTGCTGCTGTCTTCAACCATTATTGTTTATTTGCCCCTTGCATGCTGATCGAACGCGCTGAGCACGGCGAGCGTCAACGCCGTGATGCCGGTCTGGATAGTCGGCTTCGGCACCGGCGCGAACAGCGGTGAATGATTGCCCGCCAGCGGCGTACCGGCCTTGTTTGCCGCCATCCATCGTTCAGGCTCGTAGACGCCGATATTGAACATCATCGACGGCACCCCGGCTCCGGCGAACTCGGAAAAATCCTCGCTTGTCGTGTTCGCCGGCGTCTGCCTCAATTTTTCGCCGAACGCCGCCTTGAGCACTTTCTCGGCGGTCGCGACCACGCCAGGATCGTTGATCACGGCCTTGGTGCCCTCCGCGATATTGATCTCCGGTGGCGGCGCATCCGACATCGCAGCGGCGGCCTTCGCCACCCGTTCGATACCCGCCACTAACTTGTTGCGCACCGCGGGCTTGAAGGTACGAATCGTCCCCAGCAGCGTTGCCTCATCCGGGATGATATTCCCGACCGTGCCGCTATGGATCGACCCAATGGTGACAATTGCGAATTCGGTCGGATCCTTTTCGCGGCTGATCACGCTCTGCACATCGACGATGAAGCGCGCCGCCATCATCACGGGATCGATCGTCAGCTGCGGCATCGCACCGTGACCGCCGCGGCCACGGAACTTGATATAGAGGCCGTCGACAGTGGATGAGCCGACACCGACGCGATAGTTGACATTGCCGTAGGGAACGCCGCCGGCATGCAGGGCAAAGGCGAAATCGGGCTTCTGAAAACGCGTGAACAGGCCGTCATCCAGCATGGCCTTCGCGCCTTGCACGATTTCCTCGGCCGGCTGCGCGATGAACATCAGCGTGCCCTTCCACTGGTCCTTCAGGCCTACCAGTGTCTTGGCCGTTCCGACCCAGTTCGCCATGTGGATGTCGTGGCCGCAGCTATGCGCGACGAACGTCTCCCGGCCGTTCCAGGTGGTCTTTTCGCGGCTCGCATAGTCGAGGCCGGTCTTCTCCTCCATCGGCAGCGCATCGAGCTCGGTGCGCACCAGAATGGTGGGGCCGTCACCGTTCTTGTAGATCGCAACCAGCCCGGTCCTGCCGACCTTCTCGGTGACCTCAAAACCAAGCGCGCGCATCTCGGCGGCGAGTTTTGCCGCGGTCTTTACCTCCTGAAAGGCGAGCTCAGGATGGGCATGGAGGTCCTTGTAGAGCGCATCGAGTTTTGGATAGTCCGCCTCGAACGATTTTTCGATTGCGGCCTTGAGCGCGGGAACGTCCAACTCGGCATGTGCGGGCCAGAGCGGGAGGGCGCAGAGCGCCGCGGACACGAGCAAGGATTTGACAGAGTGCTTCATGGCGGTGACGCTCCCTTGTTTCCCCGGTGTTGTTCTTATCGGCAGCTTGGACGACGGCTTGTTGGGTGTCTAGCCGGTTTTACCGTCGTCAAAGCTCACGATCACGGCAGCGTTGGCGATCAGGATAGGATCGTTGCCCAGATCGGACGGGATCTCGAGCCCGCCCGCGATCGCCTTCACGGTCTTGGTGCCATATGGCAATTCCTTGGCGACCGCCGCGGTATCCACCGCTTCGGGGTTCGGCACGGCGATGGTGACATCGACGTACATATCGTTGGCGGTCTTGCCCAGCATCCGGAAGAAGCCGAGGCTGGAATGGCGGATCGCGTCCGAGACCGCGCGCTTCGCGGCCTTGGTGGCGTCGCGGCCATGAACATCAACGCCCATGCCCATTTCGGTAATACAGCGCACGCGTGCCATCAGGTTTTTGCTTTCGTTGGAGTGCGGGGGATATCAGTCTTGGCGCAGAGTTTCGCGCCATGGCGGTCCGAACGCAAGCGGCCGACCGAAAGCGACCAAGCAATCCGCTCCTTCTTGACGCGGCGGGATGCGCAAACTGATCACTGGCGATCCCTGAGCTTCCGAACAGCCGTCGTCAGACGATCGATTTCGTCCTCCGTATTATAATAGTGAGGCGAGGCGCGCACGATCGAAGGTAATGCGCGCCGCTTCGCGTCGAGCAGCGTGCTCGCAGGGTCCGACGTGCTGACATTGATCCCCGCGCCGGCCAGATGCGTCTTCACCGCATCGGCCCCAAAGCCAGGGACGGAGAATGTCACGATCGCCGCCGGATGCGGTCCGAGGTCATGGATCGTTACATCCGGAATCTGGCCAAGCCCATTGCGCAGCCGGCCGGCCAGGGTCCGACAACGCGCGGCAATCGGCTCGATTCCGATCGCCCGCGCGTAGTCCACCGCGACACCGAGCCCTAATCTTGCGGCGTAGTTGTTCTCCCAGGTCTCGAAACGACGGGCGTCGGCCCGCAGCTGGTAGCGATCGGGCGCCACCCACGGCGCGCCGAAATGGTCGATCATCGGTGGCTCGAGCTTGCCCAGCAGCTCGCGACGCACATAAAGGAATCCGGTCCCGCGCGGACCGCGCAAGAACTTGCGTCCCGTCGCTGAAAGCATGTCGCAGCCAAGCGCCGCGACGTTGACTGGCATCTGTCCGACGGACTGACACGCGTCGAGCAGATAGGGAATCCCGTGCGCCCTTGCGATGCGGCCGACGGCGGCCGCAGGATTCACCAGGCCGCCATTGGTGGGCACCCAGGTGATCGCGATCAGACGCACGCGATCGTCAAGCATCCGCTCCAGCGCTTCCGCATCCAGCACGCCATTTGCGTCATCAGGGATGATCTCGATCACCGCCCCCGTGCGCTTGGCGACCTGCAGAAACGCAACGTAGTTTGCCGCATATTCGGCGCGCGCGGTCAGGATGCGATCGCCCGCGCGCAGTGGCAGGGCGTAAAAGGCCATTTGCCACGCCACAGTGGCATTTTCGGTCAGCGCAATTTCATCCCTGGCGGCGCCGATCAGACCGGCAACACTGTCGTAAACGCCGTCAAGGCGTGCTGCAGCCTCGGCGGCCGTCTCGTAGCCTCCGATCTCGGCCTCTCGCCTGAGGTAGTCTGTCATCACCTGCAGCACCGGCAAGGGCATCAGGCCGGCGCCGGCATTGTTGAGGTGGACACGGCTGACGACACCGGGCGTCTCAGCGCGAAGGCGTTCAAGATCAATGGACATGAGCAATCCGGATTCAGACGAACCGAGGAAGCCTAGCAGACCAGCCCTGCCCCCGGAGGGGTGGATTGGGCATTACGAAAAAAGAAACAGACCCTGTCGGAATCCCGTCCCTCCGTTCGTCCTCCCGATGAGCCCACTCCCTCCATAGCCCCAAGCCTGCCGATTCCCCCCAACCGACAAGGACATCCGTCATGACTTCCATCACGCCGTTCCTCTGGTTCGACAACAACGTCCCCGCGGCCGTTGCGTTCTACAAATCGGTGTTTCCCAATGCCAAGGTCGAGGTGGTCAATGACTTCATGGCGAGTTTCGAACTCGAGGGGCAGAAGTTCAACGCCCTCAATGGCGGCCCCAAGTACAGGTTCAACGAGGCGGTCTCCTTCTTCATCAGCGTCGAGACCCAGGAAGAGGTGGACTATTTCTGGAGCAGGCTGACCGCCGATGGCGGCGAGGAATCGCAATGCGGATGGCTGAAGGACAAATTCGGCCTGTCCTGGCAGGTTGTGCCCACGGCGCTGGGCCGATACCTCGGCGATCCCGATCGCAACAAGGCCGATCGCGCCATGCAGGCCATGATGAAGATGCGAAAGATCGTTATTGCCGATCTGGAAAAGGCATTTGCCGGCTGATCCCTGACACCGCAAGGTGATCAAGGTGACAACGAGCCCGGGCGCGCTAATACGTGCCCGGGCCCATCCATAGATGCGGGCGGGTTGAATGCTGCCGCGGCGGAGGGGGTGTGATATGATATCAGCCGCATATCGGAGGATATCGACCTGCTTACCCGTGCCGACCACCTGACCTCGTTGCCGGAGAACGTGCTGAGCCTGGCGGTCGCGCAGCGCGCGTGGAACGGCGTGAGCGTCGACGTCAGCGAGTATCATTGCGCCGGCCGGGTGGTTCATCCGCTCCGCCACCAGACCGAAACCCGCCTCAGCGTGGTGCTGGAAGAGGTCGGAGGCCACTGCGAACCACGCCTGCGCGAAGATCAGCCCTGCCCGATCGACTATATGCCCCGGCACATGCACTTCGCGCCGGCGGGTCTAGAGATGTGGGGCTACAACGCCGACGCGCGCATTGTGAAAGACGCCACCCTGAGCTTCGACCTTGCGGTATTGGGTGAGCGGCTGGCCACCGGCTTCAACGCCGATGCGAGTACTGCGCCGCGGTTGCGCTTTGCTGACGATCGAATATGGAACCTGGTCAGGCTGCTGTCCGACGCGGTGAACGATCCCGATCCGTCGGCGCAACTCTATGGCGATGGGTTGGTCGCGGCGATCGCGGCGCGGCTGTTCGCCGATCCACCTGCACCGGGCGCGGATGCCAAGGGGTTGGCACCCCACCAGCTTCAGCGCGTCATCGAATATCTTAACGCGCATTTGCCGGGGCGTGTTGAACTTGCGCGTCTGGCAGAGCTGGCGGGCCTGTCGCAGTCGCAGTTCAGCCGGGCGTTCAAGGCTTCGACCGGGATGGCGCCCTACCGCTGGCAGCTCGACGCCCGCATCCGGCGCGCGCAGGCGCTGCTAATCGATACCAGCGCTTCGCTCGACGACGTGGCTGAAGCCACCGGTTTTGCCGACGCGGTACATTTCGGGCGCACGTTCCGGAAACTCACCGGCGCGACACCGGCGGCGTGGCGATACGACCGAAAAAACTGAGCCCATAGCAGTTTTGAACTGCCGGCAGCAGAATCGAACAGTGCCTTTCCCACACGGCAGAATAAATAGTCGCCCGACCGGACAGGCGGGCGAGCTGCCTTGAGTGCGTGACGACACCCGCCTTCCGGAATTTCTCACCCCCGGAACGCAGCAGATGACCGCTCAATCCATCGACTATGACAGCCTGATGCAGGCGAACCTCGCGCGGGTGTTCGGCGAGCGCGACGCCTCGCGCCGGCTCAAAGCCGTCACCGAACTCTATGCCGACAACGCGACATTGTATGAACCACCGGATGCCGCGGCGACCGGCCATGCCGCCATCAGTCAGGCGGTGGAAGCATTGCTGGCGAACCTGCCGCCCAATTTCGTCTTCACTTCGGTTGGTCCCGCTGTCGGTCATCACGGCATGGGACGGCTGCGCTGGCGGTCCGGTCCTCCGGATGGTCCCGCCGCAGTAACCGGAACCGATGTCGCCAAGATCGAAGGCGGCCGAATCCTATCCCTGCACGTCTTTCTCGATCCCACCGGCGCCTGAGCGCCTGCACATTCCAAGGAGTATTCATGCCCGCCAAGACCGGCCTCGACGCACTGCTTCGCCCGGAAGACAGCATCCTGGTGCTGATCGACCATCAGCCGTACCAGTTCACCAATCTGAACAGCCACGAGCCGACGATGATCATCAACAACGTCATCGGTCTCGCCAAGACGGCGAAAGTGTTCGACGTGCCGACGATCCTGACCACAGTGATCGAAGAGCGCGGCGGCTATATCATCAAGGGTCTGCAGGATGTGTTCCCCGAGCAGAAACCGATCGACCGCACCTTCATCAACACCTGGGAAGACCCAAAGGTTACCGACATCGTCAAGAAGAGCGGGCGCAAGCAGCTGGTGCTGGCCGCGCTCTACACCGAGATCTGCCTTGCGATGCCGGCGATCCAGGCGCTTGCCGAAGGGTATGACGTCTTCATCGTCACCGATGCTTCGGGCGGCGTCTCGCTGGAGGCCCACGACATGGCGGTGCGCCGCATGGTCGCCGCCGGCGCGGTGCCGATCACCTGGCTTGCGGTGCTGGGCGAATGGCAGCGCGACTGGGCGCGCGAGAAGACCGCGGCCGGCGTCGCGGCCGTCGTTCTCGAACATGGCGGCGCCAGCGCTGTCGCGCTGGCCTGGGAACTGCAACTTCTCGCCGGGCGCGCCGGGGCCGGCGTCTGAAGAGCGACGTCATGCCCATCACGCCAGCGCCAATCCGTATCGGCTACGCCCTGTCATTGACCGGTCCGGTCGCCGACAACAGCAAATCGGCCCGGCTCGCCCACGAGATATGGCGCGAGGACATCAACCGACGGGGTGGGCTGCTCGGCCGTCCCGTCGAACTGATCTGCTACGACGATGGCGCGGACGCTTCGCGCGTCCCCGGCATCTACCGACGTCTGTTGGACGATGATCGCGTCGATCTCGTCATCGGCGGCTACGGCACCAACACCATATTGCCAGCGATGCCTGCCATCATGGAGCGGCAGCGCTTTTTCGTCGGGTTGATGGGTCTCGGCGTCAACCACGCGCTGCTCTATCCGAACTACTTCGCGATGATTCCGACCGGGCCTGATCCGAACGCCGCCCTCACCGAAGGGTTCTTTGCGCTCGCCGCAGAGCAGAAGCCCAAGCCTGCCACGGTGGCGCTGGTTTCTGCGGACGCCGAGTTCTCGCGCAATCCTGTCCTCGGTGCGAAGGCGAATTCCGAAAAGTACGGTTTCCGGATCGTCCACGAGGCCACCTATCCGCTGACCACTGACGATTTCACACCTGTGATCGACGCGGTCGCCGCAACCGATTGCGATCTGCTGTTTCTCTGCTCCTACCTCGCCGACTCGATCGGCCTCGTGCGAACCGTCCACGGACATCGCTTTCGCCCCAAAATGGTCGGCGGCGCCATGATCGGTCCGCAGAACACGGCGGTGAAAACCACGCTCGGACCATTGCTCAACGGCTTCGTGAACTACGAATATTGGGTGCCGATCCCGAAGCGGATGCTTCCCGGCGTTCAGGAAATGCTGAACACCTACCAGGCGCGCGCTGGCGAAGCTGGCGTCGATCTCCTCGGACATTACATGGCACCGCTCGCTTATGCCCAGATGCAGGTGGTGACGCAGGCGGTCGAAGCGACCGGTGGCTTCGACGATTCAAGCCTTGCGGCATACACCCGCGCCGCGACGTTTCACACCGTGATGGGCGATATCAAGTTCGGCGCAAAAGGCGAATGGGCAGAACCACGGGTTCTGCAGGTCCAATTCCAGGGAATATCCGGCCACGATGTCAGCCAATTCCGCAACGGGTCGCGGCAAATCGTGGTTTCACCACCGGGCTTCGCTTCCGGTGATCTTCGCTTTCCCTACGCCGCCGCACTCGCTTTCGCCTAGCCAGGCCCGGGCGCGCCAACAGCGCCCGGGGTTTGCTTATCCGATTATGCCGAAGCCGGCACCTGCGCCGCTTGCGCGTTGGCGTTCGCCTTGGGGAACGGCTTGAAGGTCATCGCGATCAGGAACGCGCCAAGTCCCATGGCCCAGGAGCCGACATAGAGCCACGTGTAGCTGCCAAGGGTATCGTAGATCAGACCGCCGGCCACCGGGCCCATGGCCATGCCGAGGCTGCCGGCCATCGCGGTGCCGCCGATCACGGTGCCCATCATCTTCAGCGGAAAATTCTCGCGCGCGATTGCAGCATAGAGTGGCATCGTGCCGGCATAGATGAATCCGAACACCGCCGCGACAGCATAGAAGCCGGCAAGGTCGCGGACGAACACATAGGCCAGCGCGCCGAAGGCCTGCACCAGCAATCCCGTGACCAGAACGCGCTTGGCGCCTAATTTGTCGCCGAGGATGCCGAACGCGACACGGCCGCCGAGCCCTGTGAGCCCCTCGAGGCTGTAGATCGAAACCGCCGCGATCAGCGGGATGCCACAGCTGACGGCATAGCTGACGGTGTGGATGATCGGACCCGAATGGGTGGCGCAGCAGAAGAAATTCGTCAGCAGCAGGATCGCGAACTGCGGCGAACGCACCGCCTCGCCTACCGACATCTCGGTTTGCTGCTCGCCGTTTGCCAGAGCTGGGGCGTTGGCCGCCGCGAGCGCCGGCGGGCGCCGCACCAACAGCGATACCGGAATCATGATCACGGCAACGATACCAGCCACGATCTGCAGCGTCGTTCGCCAGTCGTGGACCGAGACCAGCCAGGCCACCAGCGGCGCCATGGTCATGGGCGCTATTCCCATGCCGGCCGACACCAATGAGACCGCGAGACTGCGATTTGTATCGAACCAGCCGGTGACGCAGGCCATCATCGGCGCAAAGATCGCGGCAATGGCGCCGCCGACCAGAACGCCGAAGATGAACTGGAACGCGAGCAGCGAAGTCGCCACGCTGGCGAGCAAGAGGCTTCCGGCCAGCACCAATGATCCCGTCAGCACCACCGGCAGCGGTCCGAAGCGGTCGGACAGGCTGCCCCAGAGCATGCTGCAGCACGCCATGGCCAGGAAACCGATCGTCATCGCGCTCGATACGCCTGCGACCGACCAGCCGGTATCCCGCGTGATCGATTGCAGCAGCACCGGCAGGGAAAACATCGCCCCGGCCGCGACGCAGCCCAGTGTGCCGCCTGCCACGACGATCACCCAACGATAGCGAGAATGGTCCATTACAAATCTCCGTTTTGGCGCTTCTCGGTTCAAGACGTTTGAGAAGCGCCAAAGGCGACATGATCAGGATAATATTTTAGAGCATATGGCCGGTTCAGGAACTGGCAGCAGGTGGCATCTTGTCGAATTTCGGCAATGCCGGATCGAGATCGTCCCAGGCGTGGCCACGTATTCCGTAGGTGACGGCCTGCGGCTTGAAGCGGCCGGGATCGTCGAGGCTTGCCGCGTGCACGGTGAAGAGATCCGGCATGGCAGCAAAAGTGAGATACACCGGCGACCCGCAGGCCGGGCAAAAACTGTGCGTCTTCACATTGCCGCTGTCGCCGACGACGTCGCAATGCGCCGCTTTGCCTTCGAGTTTCACGCTGTTCCTGCCCGCGAAGGTGAGATAGGAGCCGTGCCCGGTGCCGCTCCTGCGCTGACAATCCTGGCACTGGCAGTGGTTCATAAAGACGGGTTCGCCGGAAGTTTCATAACGGATCGCGGCGCAGGCGCAGCCGCCGGAAAAAGCTTTGCTCATGTTATTCCTTTCAGTGGGGGTGATGCGGGGGAATCTGAGTTGCGAAGGCGGGATCAGCACCGGCGGATGGCGTTTCGCCGGCGCGAAATCAGCTTCAGCCAAGGCGCCAAATGGAAGGCGCTCATCAGCAAATACATCGGGACCATTCCGCTCAGCGGCGACGCCGGCGAACACAACGCCTCCCCCACTCCGCCGCCAAGAACGGACGTCAGCAACGCCATGATCGCGAAGGTCGGCGCGGCGGCGAGGTATAGAAATTCGGCGGCGCCGGTCGCGGCCGCGTTGCCGTTGTTACGAGGAATCGCGCCGGTGCTGCGTGCGACGGCATGCGTCTCACTCATGGTCCTTCTCCTGCGTTACTGCTACCTGGCTGCTTCCGCTCGCACAGCACCTGCGCTAGCGGTGGCTGACCTCGCCGGATTAGCCGCTTTGCTTGCGCATGGCGGCCTCGCCGGCGTCCGACACCTCGGCCCACTTTTTGTCGGGCGCGGCGTTCGGGACGTAGCTGTCGTGCCAGTTCCACCATTTGTAGGTTGGCGTCTGCGGCGTGCCTTCCGGAGAATCCTCCCAGACCTCCTGGCGGCCGAACGGCGTGATGTCGAGGTAGTTCCAGGTGCCGCCCATCTGCTCATCGCCGCGGTTGTTGATGAAGTAGGTCCGGAAGACCTTGTTGCTATCGCGGATGAACACGTTGGTGCCGTGCCATTCGTCGACGCCGAAGTCCTTGTCGAAGCTGTCGGTGACGGTGTACCAGGGCATATCCCATTCCATCCGCTTTTTCAGCCGCGCGATGTCCGCCTGCGGCGCGCGCGAAACGAAGACGAGCGTGGTGTCGCGGGCGTTCAGATGGGCGACGTGGGCGACCTGGTCGGCCACCATGGAGCAACCGCGGCAGGCTTGCTCGGGCCAGCCATGCACGCCGGGCTCGTAGAACGCGCGGTAGACGATCAGCTGGCGGCGGCCATCGAACAGGTCGACCAGGCTCACTCTGCCGCCGGGTCCTTCGAACGCGTAACTCTTCTCCACGGCCATCCACGGCATCCGCCGGCGCTCGGCCGCCAACGCGTCACGGGCGCGGGTATTGGCTTTTTCCTTCACGAGCATCTGCTGGCGCGCAGCTTCCCACTCCTTTGCCGAAACGACATGAGTCTCCATTGCTAGAGTCATAGCTAGCCTCCTGTTGGTTGCGATGCTTGTTGCGTTACGCGTCGTGCTGCAGTGTCAGGCCGGAAGCCGCCGGTCGTATTCGTCTCGCAGCCTGCTCCAGCCTTCCCAGAACGGCGCCGGCTCCTTGCCGGATGCGCGTGCGACCAGGACATCGAGATGCATATGCCAGCCGGCGCTGACCTTGAGCATGGTCGAGCGATCGGGCAGACGGCGATGGATCACCGTCAGCAGCACGCCCTGCCCCCTTGGCTCCAATTCAAACGTCACGTCGCCGCTGTTGTTCCAGGCGATGGAAAGCTTGCGCATCGGATCGAGTTCGGTGATCCGGCTTTGCATGCGGTGCTCTTCGGGAAAATCGGCCGGCCGCGGGCTTGGCGGATCGTTGAGCTCGCCGTTGCGCCAGACGAATTCGACGGGCGCGCCAACCTTCATCTCCATCGCGCCTGCCGCCAGCCATTTGCGGCGCAGGTCGCTGTCGATGAGATAGGCCCAGATGCGCTCGATCGGACCGGGCAACAGCCGCTGGATTTTCAGCGTCGTCGGTTCGATCAGCGCGCCGTACGCATCGGGTGTCTTCGCATCCATCGTTCTATTCCTTCACGTCTTGCTTTTCTTTGCCGCCGCTTCGTCTTCGGCGCGCAACAGGGATTCCAGCGTGTCGAGTTTTTCATTCCAGAAGCGCTCATAACGCCGCAGCCACTCATTGGCCTCCGCAAGCCGCGCCGCTTGCAGGCGGCAGAGATGGGTGCGGCCCTGGATCGTGCGCGTCACGAGGCCAGCGTTCTCCAGCACCCGCACGTGTTTCGAGGCGCCCGCAAAACTCATGCTGAACGGGGTCGCCAGCTCCCCGATCGTGAGTTCGCGTTCCGCGAGCTGGCCGAGCATGGCCCGCCGCGTCGGGTCAGCAAGGGCATGAAAGACGGCGTCCAGATGAGCGTGTTGTTCAACCATGTGGTTTAACATAGTCGCCTGAAACGGATTGTCAACCGATCGGTTTAACTTCTTCGTGATGGGTTCCGCGGGGGTTCCGGTGGCCCATTCTTACTTTGCATGGGGTTGTTTTCGCGATTTTGTGTTGTGCAGCCTTTGTCAGGTCGCCGACTAGCCGTCCGGCACGGTGTAGACGTCGCAGGGAGCGGCGATGCCGCGCAGAGGATGCGTTCCCAGCGGGATCAGTTTTGCGGTGGTTTCACGAGCGACTGCGCCGGAAATCAAAACCGTTCGGCCGAGCGGCCGGCAAAGTCCCTCGAGCCGGCTGACCAGATTGACGGCGGGACCGATCGCGGTGAAATCGAGCCGGTCCGCCGCACCGACATTGCCCCAAAGGATCTCGCCGAGATGCAGCGCGGCGCCAAACGCCAGCGATGGCAACCCCTGCTCTCGCCTGATCCCATCAAGATGCGCCATCCCGGCTTGCGCGGATGTGACGGCACGAAGCGCCGCGTTGCAGGCATCGCCGAGATTTTCCCCAGCGACTGGAAAGATCGCCAGCATGCCGTCGCCGATGAATTTCAGCACCTCGCCGCCGAAGGCGTGAACGGTGCCGGCCATGCAATCGAACCAGGCATCGAGCGCGGTGATGACGGAAGCCGGCGGCGAAGTCTCGGACAGCGCGGTGAAGCTGCGCAGATCCGCATAGAGCAACGCGGCACGGATGGTTTCGCCGACATCGCGCCGTAGCGGTCCCGCCATAACGCGTGCCGCACTGCGCCGGCCAAGATAGGCCTCGAGCGTTGCGGTCAGCGTCGCGCGCGCTGAAAGGGCTGCAAGTGGTGCCGCGGCAAAACGGGCGACCTCACGCAACCGGGCAATCTCTGTTGCCGTGAACTGACGCGGCCCGATCCATGAGAGCACCGGTCCATCCGATCCCGGCCCCACGACGTCTTCATGCACCATTCCGCCCGCGAGCCCGGCCAGCCAACGCCAGCCGGCATCGCCAGCGGAACGATTCTGTGCTGCATCCGCCGGCGCAAAACCCACCGCCTCGATCACCTCGCCGTTCTCCGCCCGCCACAACCAGGTGCGGCGGGCAATGATCGGATGCGGAACCGCGAGCGTCAGGGCGCCGCCGGCGAGCGGCAGATTATCAGCGATCAAATGCGCACCGAGTTCGGCAAGGAACCGCTCCGAACCCGGTGAAGCGCTCGCCGCATCGACCAACCATGTCAGCGTCGAATTGAGTTGCATGGGCCGATCATGTGGCAGCGGCGCGTCATTGTCATCAACCGCCCTTGGTAAATCCGCGCGCGGGCATATCTTCGCATCGGTTGCACCTTCTTCATGCCAACGAGCAACGAGGTTTTCGATGACTGAAGCGTTCGTCGTCCAGCGCGAGACCCACATTGCGGCACCACGCGCCAGCGTGTTCGCCTTCCTCACCGATCCCGACAAGATCGTGCAATGGATGGGGACCGAGGCGACGACACAGATGCACCCGGGCGGGCTCTATCTCCTGAAAGGCGTTGGCAGCGCCACGGCGCGCGGCGCCTTTCGTGAAGTCGTGCCGGTGCACCGCCTCGCCTACAGTTTTGGCTGGGAAACCAATGACGAGGTGCCGCCGGGATCAAGCCTGATCGAAATCGATCTGATCGAACAGGATGGCGGCACGCTGCTGCGCATGACCCATAGCGGCCTTCCCAACGAGGCGACCCGCGCAAGCCATGACAAGGGTTGGGCGCATTATCTCGGCCGGCTGACCTCAGCCGCCGCCGGTCAAGATCCTGGTCCCGATCGGGGCCCGAACGGCACGCGCGACGTTGCTTGATGTCGCCTACCCTGCACGCCAATCTCATTTCCTGCTTATTTCAAATTGCGGCACGCCAGCGTGAAACGATTCCGAGATTCCGAGCGCTGAGTTTCGTCGTCAGCGCCACTCGAAATGACGTTCCTGCGCCAGCATGCCGGTGATCCAATCAACAAAGGCGATGATTTCCGGGTTGGCGCGGTCCTCGCGGCGATAGAGCAGCCGGTGAGCGACGGCAGGAATGCCGAGCGGCCCGAAAGGCATCGTCAATGCGCCCCGGCGCAGATGGTCACCCGCCTGCAAGGTCGATTCGAGAGCGAGGCCAAGCCCGTCTGCCGCGACAGCAAGCGCAAGATGGGCCCGGTCGAATTGCAGGCCGCGCGGATTGAGCGGCACCAGCCGCGCGTGCCTGGCCGACCATTGGTCCCACGGCACCACGCAACGCAGCGAGTGGATCAGCGGCACGCGGGCGATATCGGCAGGGCTCGTCAACCGATGCTCGGCGACGAAGCCTGCGCTCGCCAGCGGCACGATCAACTCCTCGACGAGCGGCACCGCCTCGCAGGATTCCGGCACCGGACGCGCATACTGGATATCGACCAGGATGCCGTCCTGGCCGAGCCGCGCCGGCTCGTGACTGGCGTAGAGCGCAACGTCGATCGCCGGGTGCTCGCGCAGGAACTGGCCGAGCCGTGGCACCAGCCAAAGCGTCGCGAAGCTTGGCGAGGCGTGGATCGGGAGCCGGCGCACGCCGGCGCCGGAGGCGACGCGGCTGGTTGCGGTCACGAGCCGGGCGAAGCTCTCCCCTATCGATGCGCTGTAGGTCAGCGCCTCCTCAGTTGGGATGACGGTTCGCTTGACGCGCAGGAACAGCGGGCGCCCGAGCGTGCCTTCCAGCGCACGCATCTGATGGCTGATCGCAGAAGGCGTCAGGTTCAACAGCTTGGCCGCGCCGACAAAGCTGCCGGCCTCCATCACGGCGCGGAAGGTCAGCAGCCACTGCAAGGGCGGCAACTCGCCAATCATCGACGAATATAGCTCATCGATTCGAGCATCCTTATTCGCTTTTGTTGCCCCATTTGCCAATGCTAGCACGCATAAATGAGGAATGCAGCTCATCAAAAGAAGCTGCTAGCGCTCGGGAAGAGACGTCACCCGCCATCGTGGGGGGCGAAGACCGGCAGGCGGCGCAAGCCCCTGGTGGTCGCTGTATGCCGCCTGGTACGCGGCACGGCACTCGCTGTTTCCGTCGATTCCTCACTGGATGAGGCTGGCCCGATCGTCGATCGGCCGAAGGCGGAAGGCGCACCAACATGAACCTGCATCGCATGCTCCTGGAACGGAAGGCGGCCGGACGGCCGGTCACGGTCGCCATCATCGGCGCCGGAAAATTCGGAACGATGTTCCTCTCGCAAGCCCGCAACACCGACGGCATGCACATCGTCGGCGTCGCCGACCTCAACACCGCGCGCGCCCGCTCGCAGTTGCAGCTCGCCTGCTGGCCGCAGGAGCAATATGCGGCCGCCTCGATCGAGGACGCGCTCAAGAATGGCGCGACGCATATCACCGACGATGGCGACAAGCTGGTCACCCATCCCGGCGTCGAGGTCGTCATCGAAGCGACGGGCGATCCCGGCGCCGGCATCCGCTTCGCGCTGAAAGCAATCGAGCACGGCAAACACATCATCATGGTCAACGTCGAAGCCGACGCCGTCGCCGGCCCGATCCTGGCCCGCAAGGCGGCCGCGGCCGGCGTGGTCTATTCGCTCGCCTGGGGCGACCAGCCGGCGCTGATCGCCGACCATGTCGACTGGGCGCGCGCGGCAGGCTTCAAAGTGGTGTCGGCCGGCAAGGGCACGCGCTACCACCCGACCTACCACCAGTCGACCCCCGACACGGTCTGGGACATTCTCGACAAGTACATGAAGATCAAGGATCGCAATTCGATCAATCCGAAGATGTTCAACAGCTTCGTCGACGGCACCAAGTCGGGCATCGAGATGACCGCCGTCTGCAACGCGACCGGCCTTCATGCGCAGGCCGACGGCCTCTCCTTCCCGCCGGCGACACGTTTCGAGCATGCCGAGATATGCAAGCCGAAATCGGACGGCGGCGTTCTGGAGCGCAGTGGCGTTACCGAGGTCACGTCTTCCGTCTATCGCGACGGCACCGATGTCGCCAACAGCCTCGTCATGGGGACCTATGTCGTCTTCGAGAGCGACAGCGCCTATAGCGAGGAGTGCTTCCGCGAGTACAGCATGCTGCCGGACAAGACCGGCAAATATTCCTGCCTGTACCGGCCGATCCACATGATCGGACTGGAACTCGGCATCTCGGTCGCATCGGCCGCGCTGCGCAAGGAGCCGACGGGCGCGCCGATCATGTTCAACTCGGATGTCGTCGCCACCGCCAAGCGCGCGCTCAAGGCCGGCGAGATGCTCGACGGCGAAGGCGGCTTCTGCGTCTGGGGCAAGCAGACACCCGCCTCGGCCTCGCTCGATGAAGGTTATCTGCCGCTCGGGCTTGCCCACAACGTCAAGCTCAAGACCGACATCGCCGAAGGCCAGCGCCTGAAATGGAGCGACGTCGCCTACGACCCCGCCAATCTCGCCGTAATAGTCCGGCGCGAGATGGAGGCGGCCTTCGCGCGCCCCAACACCCGCGTCGCCTGACCGACTTCATGACGGGGCGCCGTTGCGCCCCGCCATCGCCCCAGAGCCCGAACAACGGGCCGAACCACAACCGAGGAGGACTAACCATGACGACCAAGGGACGAAGCTATCTATCCCGCCGCGCCATGCTCGGCGGGCTCGCGACCGGCGCGGCGCTGATCGGCATGCCGGGCGTGCTCAGGGCCCAGAAGCTCAGTTGGATCGGCGCCAGCGCAGCCTCGCAGCAGGATTTCATCGGCATCAGCCTTGATTTCTTCAGCAAGCGCGTCGCCGAACTGAGCAAGGGCCAGATCGAAATCACCGGCCACCATGGCGGCGCGCTCGGCGGCGAACGCGAGCATGTCGAGGCCGTCCTCCAGGGCGCGATCCAGATCGCAACACCGGGCCAGGGTGTGGTCGCCGGCTGGTACCGCCCGGCAGAGGTCTGGACCCATCCCTATTTGTTCAAGGACGTCGCCCACAAGGATCGCGTGTGGGACACGATGCGCGCCGAATATCAGGATGACATCGCCAAGACCTCCAAGCTGCGGCCGCTCGGCGCGATCCCGCGCATGCCGCGCATGCTCTCCTGCAACCGGGTGGTGAAAGTGCCAGCCGACATGAAGGGGCTCAAAATCCGGGTGCCGGAAACCGCGCTCTGGCGCCGCACCTTCGAGCTGTTCGGCGCCTCGCCTACCCCGCTTCCCTTCCCCGAAGTTTTCCAGGCCCTGAAGTCGAGCGTGATCGACGGCCAGGAGAACCCGATGGGCCTGACCTACAATTCCGGCATCTTCGACGCCAACACCCATCTGTCGCTGACCGAGCACATGATGCAGGACAACTGCGTCGTCATGAGCGAACAGGCCTACCAGAAACTGAGCCCGGAGCTGCGCCAGGCCGTCGACCAGGCCGCGCGCGACATGGAAGCCGAGATGCGGCCGAAGGTGATCGGCGACGACGTTCGCATCCTGGAACTGATCAAGGCCAAGAAGATCGTGATCTCCGAGGTCGACAAGGCGGCCTTCACGGCGACCGTGAAGGGCCTGACCACCGAGTTTCCGGCCGGCAAGAAATGGGCCGACCGCATCGGCCAGATCGCCTGATGCGTTCAGACCCGCTGCGGACGCGCACCGCTTCGGTCCACGGCCGAGGCGGCGCGTGAGCGCGTCCGGGGCGGGCAATTGTTGTTTGACAGCGGAGCATCCCGCGTGAAGGCGCTCATCGGCAGGCTATCGGACGGCATCACCGAGATCGCCAAGTTCGCGCTCGGGCTCTGCGTCGCGGCGATCGTGCTGATCACGCTCGCCGCCGTGTGGTGGCGCTATGTCATCAACGCACCGATTGCCTGGGTCGAGCAGGTCTCCAACATCCTGTTCATCTGGATCACCTTCATCGGCGCGGCCGTGCTTTACCGGCAAAAGCTGCATATCGGCGTCGACATGTTCATCGGCATGCTCAAGGGACGCGCCCAGCAGGTGATGTTCTGGGTGATCGAACTCGCCAACCTGACCTTCATCATGGTGCTGTTCGTCTACAGCCTGAAGCTCTCGATCGACGTCCTGCCCAACACCTATGGCGCGCTCGATATCACCCCGGCCTTCTTCTATTTCTCGGCGCCGGTCTCCTGCGCGATGATGATGCTCTACTTCATCGAGAAGATCGTCGATCCCTCCAAGCGGCAGCCTGACGGCTTCGCGGGGGATTTCTGAGATGAGCACCGTTCTGATCGGCGGCTTCTTCCTGCTGCTCGCCCTGTCGGTGCCGATTGCCTTCGCGATGGGGCTCGCCACTATCGGCGCGATCTTGACCCATGGCTCGCTGCCGATGTCGATCCTGGCGCAGCGCACGCTGGTCGGCGCCGATTCCTACGCGCTGCTCGCAATCCCCTTCTTCATCCTGGCCGGAAACCTGATGAATGGCGGCGGCATCACCCACCAGATCATCAGCCTCGCCAACGCCATGGTCGGCCGGTTCCGCGGCGGTCTGGCGCTGACCTCGGTGACGGCGGCGATGATCTTCTCCGGCCTGTCGGGCTCGGCGGCGGCCGACGCCTCGGCGCTCGGCAAGGTGCTGATCCCGGCTATGAAGAAACAGGGCTATGGCGGCGGTTTCGCCGCGGCGCTAATGGCGGCGGCCTGCGTCAACGGACCGATCATCCCGCCCTCGATCCCGCTGGTCATCTACGGGCTATCCGCAGGAAAGGGCGTCTCCATCATCGCGCTGTTCCTCGGCGGCATCGTGCCGGGCGTCCTGCTTGCGCTGTCGCTGATGGTCGCGGCCTACTGGATTTCGGTGAAGCGCAACTACCCGGTCTCGGAAGCCGTGCCGATCCGGCAGATTCCTCGGCTCTTCCTGCCGGCAAGCTGGGCGCTCATGATGCCGGTGATCATCCTGATCGGCGTCACCGGCGGCATCGTCACGGTCACCGAAAGCGCCACCATCGCCGTGGTCTACGCCGCCTTCATCGGCTTCTTCGTCTACCGGGAGCTCAGCCTCAGGACGATCTGGCCGATCCTGATCCAGACCGCCCTCGACACCGCGCTGGTGATGTTCATCATCGCGCTGTCATCGGGTTTCGGCTGGCTGCTCGCGGTCTCCGGCACGCCGCGCGCGCTCGCGGTCTGGATCGGCTCCCTCTCCTCGGATCCGACGATCATCCTCATGATGATCAACGTCTTCCTGCTCATCATCGGCATCTTCATGGAGCCGCTGCCGGCGATGTTCATTCTGATCCCGGTGCTGGTGCCGGTGGTCCAGGCCGTCGGCATCGACCTCGTCCATTTCGGACTGGTGATGGTGTTCAACCTCTGCCTCGGGCTGATCACGCCACCGGTCGGCATCCTGCTCTACATCTGCGCCAACTTCGCCGGCGTGAAGCTGGAAGAGGAGAGCCGTGAACTCGGCCCCTTCCTGGGCGCCGGGGTCGCGGTGCTGATCATCATCTCGCTGTTTCCCGCGACGGTATTGTGGCTACCGAAACTGCTTGTGGGCTACGGCCAGTAGACCGCGGCGGAGCCTTCGGAGGTGTTCGATGCTGCGCCTCCGCACTCACCGATCCGCCAATTTGCATCCCGGCTGCGGCGCAATCTGGCCCAGCGCGCGGACCGTGACGAGTTCGCTCCCCTGCGTCTTGGCGATAAACATGTTCATCGTCGCGTAATGGTTCTGGTCGATCGTCACCGGCCCGGTCGGCGATGCAAAGACGAGCCCCGCCAGCGCGTCGATGATGGCCTCCTTGTCGACCTTGCCGGCCTTCTCGATCGCCGCCTTGAGTGCGATCAGCGTGTTGTAGTGGGTCATGACATAGTTCGACACCAGGACGTCGGCGCCGGCCTCAGAGCGAACCTTGCCGACGAAGGCCTTGATGGCGGGATCGTCGCTGGTGGCGACCGAAGGCACCGCCGTATACATGTTCTGGCCTTTGCCGCGGAAAATGCCGAGATCGATTTCGGACAACCCGAGGAATGCGACCGTGGTTTCCCTGAACAACCCCTGCTCGTCGGCCTGCCGGATGAAATCGATGCCGTCGCCTTTCAGCGCGAACAGCAGCACCTTCGGTTTGGCCGCCGCCACCTGCGCGATCAGCGGGGTGAAATCCGTCTCCGTGCCCAGCGTATATTGCGTGCCGACGATTTTGCCGCCGAGCTTCTCAATCAGCGGCTTTGCGATATCGAACATCTGGTGCGGCCAGACCCGGTCGGCGCCCAAGAGGAAATAAGTATTGCCGAAGGTCTGGTTCATGTAGGGCAGTAATTGGCCCATGTCCTGGTTGGGCACGGTCGAGAACGAGAAAACATAGCGGCTGCACTTGCCGCCCTCGTAATTGGTGGCGTAGAGCAGCGGTGTCTTCAGGTTCTCGGCGATTGGCACGATCGCATTCAGGTTCGCCGAGGTGATGGGGCCGACTACCGCGACAACGCCATCGGCGATCAACTTGCGCATCGCGTCCTCGGCGGAGGGCGGCCCCGTCTTGTCGTCGGCGTAAATCACTTCAATCGGTCTGCCGAGAACACCTCCCGCCGCGTTGATCTCCCTGGCCGCGAGGTCGAGCCCGAGCTTGGCCTGCTGGCCGTAAAGCTCAACGCCGCCGGAAAACGGCAGCACCGCGCCGATGCGGATCGGTTCGGCGGCATCGGCGCCTGTTGAAGGGCTGAAGCCTACGCCACATACCAGCAGCGCGAGCGCCATGCGTTTGATCGACCGCAACGCCATACGCGTCCCCTCCGCAACCGAGAATCGGTTGCGGACGAGCCTACAAGGGATTTGTTAGGCGTGCAGCCGCACGAACTCAGGCGGCGGCGAGCGACCGGCGCGTGAATTCACTTGCTTTCAACCGGCTTACCAGCGCCGAAAGTTCCTCGACCTCTCCCGACGTCAGGTCGGTCAGCGGCGAGCGCACCGGGCCGGAATCGCGACCGATCACTTTCATCCCGGCCTTGATCATCGAGACCGCATACCCGCGCTTGCGGTTGCGGATCGCGAGCAGCGGCATGATGAAATCGCGCAAGCCCGCTTGGACGGTCTCGCGGTCGCGCCGCCGCACCGCCGCGTGGAATTTGGTCGAGAACTCAGGCACGAAGTTGAACACGGCGGAGGAATAGGTCGTGACGCCCATTTCCAGATAAGGCAGCGCGAAGGTTTCCGCAGTGGGCAATCCGCCGACATAGGTCAGCCGGTCGCCCATGCGCAGATAGATCCGCGTCATCTGTTCGATGTCGCCGACGCCGTCCTTGAACCCGACGAGGTTCGGGCAGCGTTCGCAAAGTCTTGCGATCGTGTCCTCGGTCAGAATGGCGTTGTCGCGGTTGTAGACGATGACGCCGAGGCTGGTCGCCTTGCACACCGCCTCGACATGAGCCGCCAGTCCGGCCTGCTCGGAGAACACCAGATAGGGCGGCAGCAGCAGGATGCCGTCGGCGCCGGCACGCTCTACGGCGCCAGCGAGTTCGGTCGCCATCGCCGTGCCATAACCGATGCCGGCGAGCACCGGTACCCGACCGGCGGTCTGCTGCACCGCGGTTGTAACGACGTCGACGACTTCCGCCGGCGTCAGCGAGAAGAATTCGCCGGTGCCGCCGGCCGCGAACAGACCGGCCACCTCATAGCTGCACAGCCAGTCGAGATTCGAGCGATAGCGCGCGGCGTCGAATTTGTTGGCTGCGTCGAACGGCGTGACTGGAAACGACAGCAGCCCGTTGCCGATCGTCAGTGCCATTTCCTTCGGGGTCATTCTGCTCATCGCTGCGATCCTCGCTGTGAAGACCTCAGGAGTAGACCGGGACTGATGCCGCCGCAGACCAATTGCTGGATCGAATGATCCATTGATTGGATGGTTCAGGCGCCGGCAAGATCGCGGGCGATCGCCGCGATCACCGGCAACAGCGGATTGTCGTTGTCGTCCCGCCAGACGAAGTAGAGTTCGGCTGCCCGTTGCTGGTCGTCCGCCAGCGGCCGCAGCGCGACGCCCCTGAACTGCAGTTTCTCGGCTGCTTCCGGCACCAGGGCGACGCCGACGCCGGCTTGCACGATGGCCAGGATCGAATGGATCTGCGCGAGGTGCTGGACATAGACCGGCGCCAATGCTGCGCGCGAGAAAAGCTCCACCAGCAGATCATGGAAGTAACGGGCCTCATACGGAGCATATGTGATGAACGGTTCGGCCGCGAGATCTCTGAGATCAATCGTCGTCGCCCCGGCGAGCTTGTGCCCGGCCGGCACCGCCGCGATCATCCGTTCGGCCTTGACCCGGAAAAACTGCAGGCCGGTGCGCGGGATCGGCGGCCGCAACAGGCCGATATCGATTTCGCCGGCACCGAGACGCTTGAGCTGGTCGCCGCTGACCATTTCCTTGAGGATCAGCTCGACGTCAGGCAATTGCTGACGGCAGGCCGCGACCAGCTCGGGGACATAGCTGTAGGAAGACGCGGCGGTGAAGCCGATATTGACCGAGCCGGCCTTGCCTTCCGCCACGCGCCTCGCCAACAAGGCCGCGCTTTCGGTGAGCTTCAGGATCAGCCGCGCCTCAGTCAGGAAGCTTTGTCCGGCCGGTGTCAGCCGGACCAGGCGATTGCCGCGCTGAAGCAGCTTTACACTCAGAATCCGTTCGAGAATCTGGATTTGCCGGCTCAGCGGTGGTTGCGTCATGTTCAGCCGGGCAGCGGCGCGGCCGAAATGCAGTTCCTCCGCCACGGCCACGAAGCAGCGGACCTGACTCAATTCGAACATCCCACTCCCTTTATCGTTTGCCGCATACCGGCTCCCAGTTCGCTAGCCTAGCGCATCCCTGCTATTTGATCCAAAATTGGTATCGGACCATCCTCATTCTAGTTCGCTATTGGATCGGTCATCGCCTATCGTGCCATCAGCGCGGCCAAAGACCGCTATGCGCGACGCCGCAGGCGCTTGCGCGAATTCGACCGGAGGAAAAACATGCTTCCACGTTTCGGGCGCCGCGCCGCCCTCGCCGCCGCCGCAGCCATCCTGCTCAGCCAACTGCCCGGCGTTGCATACGCCCAAAACTTCGACCGGCCGGTGCGCATCATCGTGCCGTTCGCGCCCGGCGGAACCTCCGACATCCTGGCGCGGCTGATCAGCCCGAAACTGTCGGCGGCGATCGGCCAGAGCGTGGTGATCGAGAACAAGCCCGGCGCGTCCGGCAATCTCGGCGCCGACACCGTCGCCAAGGCGACGCCTGACGGCACGACGTTGCTGCTGACGGATCTCGGATCGCTAACGACGGCGCCCAGCCTGTTTTCGAACCTGACCTATAGTCTCGAAAAGGACCTCGCCCCCGTCACGATGGTGATGTTCGGCCCCTATGTGCTGGCCGTGCATGAATCGATCCCGGTCAAGACGGCGGCGGAACTGATTGCCTATGCCAAGGCCAATCCCGGCAAACTCGCCGTCGCCAACTCCGGCGTCGGCGGCGCCAATCACATCACCGCCGTGGTGATGCAGAAGGAACTCGGCATCCAGTTCAAGCACGTACCTTACAAGGGCGGTGCTGCGGCCACCCGCGCCGTCGTTGCCGGCGAGAGCGGCGCCCTCATCAATGGCGCGTCGGCCACCCTTCCCTTCGTGAATAACAAGCAGTTGATCGGCCTCGCGGTCACCGGCGAGAACCGCGTCCCCTCCGCGCCGGACGTGCCGACGTTCAAGGAAGCCAAGCTGCCCGGCGGCGAGTTCGGCACCTGGCAAGGCATCGTCGTGGCCAGCGGTACGCCGCCGGCAGTGATTGCACGACTCAATGCCGAGATCGGCAAGATACTGGAGACACCCGAGATCAAGGCCAAGATCGCCGAACAGGGCGGCGAAGTCCGCGCCGGCAGCACGGATGCGATGGCGACCTGGCTGAAGGATTCAACAAAGCGTTGGGGCGACATCATTCGCGAAGCCGGCATCAAGGGCGAATGACGCGACCGATACTGGCCAAGCGAGGCTTGTGATGAACGCCCGCCGAACGGATTGGCAGGACCTGCTCTTCGGCCTGTTCCTGATCGCTGTCGCTGCAATCGCGCTGGCGGCGACGCGCACCTTGTCGGGCGGCAATGCCGCCGACATGGGGCCGGGCTACATGCCGCGCGCCATCGCCATCATGCTGCTGGGCTTCGGGCTCTGGTTCAGCGTCCGCGGGCTCCGCCGACCCTTTGTCGGGATCGCGCCGGTCCGGCTGCAGCCGCTGCTCGCGATCACGGCATCCGTTGCCGTGTTCGCACTGACAGCCACGCGCTTCGGCCTTGCGCTGTCGTCCTTTGCCGCGATCCTGATCGCAAGCCTGGCGACGCGGGAAGCGCGGCCGATCGAAACCCTGCTGTTCGCGCTGGGGCTCTCGGCGGCCGCGGTGCTGCTCTTCGTCAAGGCGCTGGCCTTGCCGGTGCCGATCTGGCCTGGAGCATGGTTCTGACATGGAGCTTTTCGACAATCTGCTGATGGGGCTCTCTACCGCCCTGCAGCTGAACAATTTGCTGTTCTGCCTGATCGGCGTCGTCATCGGCACCGCGATCGGCGTGCTGCCCGGCATCGGGCCGATCCCGGCGGTCGCGCTGCTGCTGCCGTTCACCTTCGGCCTGTCGCCACCATCCGCCATGATCATGCTGGCCGGCATCTTCTACGGCGCGCAATATGGCGGCTCGACCACGGCCATCCTCGTCAACGTGCCCGGCGAAACGTCTTCGGTCGTCACCTGCCTCGACGGCCACGAGATGGCCAAACAGGGCAAGGCCGGGACCGCGCTCGCCATCGCCGCGATCTCGTCGTTCTTTGCCGGCACGGTAGCTACGGTCGTCATCGCCGTGCTCAGCCTGCCGCTGGCGGCGCTGGCGCTGAAATTCACTGCTGTCGAATATTTCAGCCTGCTCGTCCTCGGTTTGATCGCCGCCGTCGTGCTCGCGCACGGCTCCGTCGCCAAGTCGCTCGCGATGGTGCTGCTCGGCATCCTGCTCGGCCTCGTCGGCATCGACGTCAATTCTGGCGCGCCGCGGATGACCTTCGGGATCCCCGAGATCTCCGACGGACTCGACTTCGTGCCGGTCGCGATGGGGTTGTTCGGCCTTGGCGAGATCATCGCCAACCTCGAGCGCCCGGCGACGATGCGCGTCGTCAGCCAGTCGATCCGCAGCCTGATCCCGAGTGGCGCCGATCTTCGCGCCGCCTTCCCGGCGATGGTCCGCGGCACACTGCTGGGTTCCGTCCTCGGCGTGTTGCCGGGCGGCGGGGCGGCGCTGCCGCCGTTCTCATCCTATGCGCTGGAGAAAAAGCTCGCCCGCGATCCTTCGCGCTTCGGCAAGGGCGCGATCGAGGGCGTCGCGGGGCCTGAGGCCGCCAACAATGCCGGCGCGCAGACCAGCTTCATCCCGCTATTGACGCTCGGCATCCCCGCCAATGCCCTGATGGCGCTGATGATCGGCGCGCTGATGATGCAGGGCATCCAGCCCGGGCCGCAGATCATGCGCGAGCAACCCCAACTGGTCTGGGGCGTCATCGCCAGCATGTGGGTCGGCAATTTGATGCTGCTCGTGATCAACCTGCCCCTGATCGGCGTTTGGGTCTCGATGCTCAAAATTCCTTACCGGCTGCTGTTCCCGGCAATCGTGCTGTTCTGCTGCATCGGCACCTTCGGCATCGCGAACAATCTGTTCAACGTCTGGCTGATGCTCGGCTGCGCGGTGATCGGCTACTTCTTCATCAAGGTGGGCGTCGAGCCCGCGCCGCTGCTGCTCGGGCTCGTGCTCGGCCCGCAGCTTGAAGAAAATTTCCGGCGCGCGATGCTGCTGGCGGACGGCGATTTTTCGGTCTTCCTGCGCCGACCGATCAGCGCCACGCTGCTCGCCCTGGTCGCGGTGCTGTTCCTGCTGATGATATTCCCCGCGATCCGGCGCAGCCGCCAGGAGGCGCTGGCGGAGTGACCGCAACATCACTCATTTCTCGCCTCATTTCTTGCCTTGCGGATAGATCGTCTCGCCGCGCTTGAGCATCGCGACGAACGTCTCGACCTTCTTCTTCCGTCCGGCTTCGGTTTTCATGTTGTGGGTCCGAAACGCCAGCGCGAAGCGGTTCTGCGCGCTGAGTTTCGCCAGCATGGCCTTTGCCTTGGGCTCGGCATCGATCGCGGCCTGCAGATCATCGGGGATCTTCATGTCCTTGCTGTTATAGGCGCGCGCCCAGCGTCCGTCGGACTTGGCCGCGTCGACTTCCTTTAAGCCGTGATCGGTCATCCGGCCTTCGTCGATCAGCCGCGCGACATTATCGACGTTGATCTGACTCCAGATGCTTTTCCTCGTGCGCGGCGTATAGCGCTGCATATAGCTCTTGTCGTCAAAACCCTTGCGCTGACCATCGATCCATCCCCAGCACAGCACGACGTCGATGGCCTGCTTGGGCGTGATCGATTTGAATCCTGAATCCACCTTGTGGATCTTGATCCAGATTTCGTCTTCCTTGTCGTGGTATCTGCCGAGCCATTTGTAGAAACTCACGGCGTCCTTGAATTCGCGGATCTTGTCGGGATTGATTTTAACGGGTGCCACCAGCGGACCTTTGATCGCAGAATCATTCGTAGTTGAACGCTTCTATCATCGCGCCTCAGGAACGGTGCAGCGCGCGGCCGGCCTTACTTTCCCTCGTCGATGTCGTCCAAATTGCTCCAGCCAGCACTGGCGCCAGCCGTCGCCAACTTACACATCTCCCGGCATTTCCGGCATGCCGCGCCGCTTTTCGTTTGAATTGTCTGGGGAATCGGTCCTGGCCCGTCTTTCACCGTAGCCGGCGCCCGCCTGCCGGACACGAACACGTGAATAATATATCGTATACGATTTAATCGGATACGTTGACTTTCGGGGCTTTCGGGCCTTTATAGCGCGTACGCAAATAGATCGCATCCGACCTAACTCGCAAAGGGAGAAGGACCATGACAAATGCAAGCAAGACCGCGACCCCCGCCATGAAGCTCGAGGTCGTCGTTATCCCGGTTTCCGACGTCGATCGCGCCAAGGCGTTCTACGGCAGCCTCGGCTGGCGGCTCGATGCCGACTTCGCCGACGGCAAGGACTATCGCGTTATCCAGTTCACCCCGCCCGGCTCCGACGCTTCTGTCATCTTCGGCAAGAACGTCACCGCGGCGGCCCCCGGCTCCGCAAAGGGACTCTATCTGGTCGTCTCCGACATCGAAGCCGCGCGCAAGGAATTGCAGGGTCGCGGCGTCGAGGTGAGCGAAGTGTTCCATGCCGCCGACGGCGTGTTCACCGCCAAACATGAACCCTTCCTGCTCGGGCGTGATCGCGCCAGCGGCCCGGATCCGGAGCGTCGCACCTACCAGTCGTATGCTTCCTTTAGCGATCCTGATGGCAATGGCTGGCTGTTCCAGGAAGTCACCGCCCGCGCCCCCGGACGCGTCGAAGGCGACACGAATTTCTCGTCGTCGGCCGAAATCGCCAGCGCGCTTCGCCGCGCGGCGGCAGCCCATGGCGAGCACGAGAAGCGGAACGGCGGCCAGCACGATGTGAACTGGCCGGACTGGTACGCCGAGTACATCGCCAAGGAACAGGCCGGCGAGCCGCTGCCGCTGTGAGCAGCTTTTATCCCACGCGGACCGGCCGGGTCTCGGCCCGGTCCACGCGGGCTCGTGAAATTCCTCAACCCAAGGAGAATCGATATGAGCAACCATCTGATGAAGGCGATGCGAGTTGTAGCGAGCGCGGCGTTGATCACGGCAAGCGTTTTGGCGCTGCCTGCGGCGCAGGCACAGCCGTCCGGCATCACGCGAACCGACCTGCAGCGGCATGATCTCAGCATTCCCGGACGCGAGGCCGTCCAGGTGCGCGTCGATTTCGCGCCGGGTGCGGCGTTCGGCAGGCATAGCCATCCCGGCGAAGAGATCGTCAATGTGCTGGAGGGCACGCTCGAATACGAAATCGAGGGCAAGCCACCGGTCACACTCAAGGCGGGCGATGTTCTGTTCATTCCGGCCGGTACCGTTCACGCGGCCAAGAATGTCGGCAGCGTCACCGGCAGCGAGCTCGCCACCTACATCGTCGAAAAGGGCAAGCCGCTTCTGACGTTGAAGAAGTGACGGCGACGGCTTCCCACGGGGATTACTGCGATGATCGACATAGCCCTCGCCCTGGCGGCAGGACTGCTGACGGCAGCAGCGCCGTGCATCCTGCCGCTGCTTCCGATCCTGCTCGGCACGTCGATCGGCCAGCACGGCCGGTTGCGGCCAATGTTCATCGTGGGCGGTTTCGTCATCGCCTTCTCCGGCTTCGCCTTGCTGTTCAGCGCGTTCCCAACGGTGTTGGGGCTGTCGCATGACAGCTTGCGCAAGATTTCCATCGTGCTGCTCGGCGGATTCGGCGTGCTGATGCTCTGGCCGCAACCCTATGAGTGGCTTGTGGCGCGGTTGAGCGGTCTCCTCGCGCACGCGGATGGCGCCGTGCGGGCTGCCGGACCGGGCAATTTCGGCGGCCTCGTTCTCGGCCTCTCGCTCGGCGTGTTGTGGACGCCCTGCGCCGGGCCGGTGCTCGGCTCCATACTCACGCTGATCGCGACGTCGGAAGACCTCGCACGCGCCAGCGTATTGCTCGTCACTTACGCAATCGGCGCGGCCCTCCCGATATTGCTGATCGCTTATGGCGGGCAATACGCCACCACCCAGATGCGCAGGCTCGTGCCCTACACGCCTGCCCTGCAGCGCAGCTTCGGCGCGGCAGTACTGCTCGTCGCGTTCGCTTTCTACACGCAATACGACACCATCATCACGGTGTGGCTCTCGGACTTCTACCCGAACCACCAAACAGGACTATGACCATGCGCAAGCTTCTCACCGTCATTGTGCTTCTGATCGTCGGCTTCCTCGTCGTCGTGCAGTTCAGCCCGTCGCTGACCCGCGGTGAGCAAACCACATCGAGCGAGCGCCGCACCGCGCCGGAATTCGCCGGAATTTCGGCCTGGCTGAATTCTCCGCCGCTGACGCTGGAAAGCCTGCGCGGCAAGGTCGTGCTGGTGCAGTTCTGGACCTATTCCTGCATCAACTGCGTGCGCACCCTGCCCTATGTGACGAAGTGGTACGACACCTACAAGGACAAGGGTTTCGTCGTGGTCGGCATGCACACGCCTGAATTCGCCTTCGAGAGGGAGACGGCGAATGTCGAGACCGCCACCAAGCGCTTCGGTATCAAATACCCGGTTGCTCAGGACAATCAGTACCGCACCTGGCGCGCCTTCGGTAATCAGTATTGGCCGGCCGGATATCTGATCGACAGGTCCGGCACCATCGTCGCGACGCAGTTCGGCGAAGGCGGCTACCAGCAGATGGAGAACACGATCGCCCGCCTCGTCGGCGAAGCCACGCCGTCCGCGCAGGCAAGCGATCCGGATCTCGCCGGCATCGAAACGCCCGAACTCTATCTCGGGTCGGAGAAGAACGACGGCGCCATCGTGGCCTCGCAGGATTCCGCAGCCGGAGAGCGATCCTACGCGCTGCCGGACAGCGTGCCGCAAGGTCGCTTCGCGCTCGGTGGCGATTGGAAGCTGGTTGGCGACAGCGCCACCGCCTCGGCAGACGGTAGCGAGATCGTGCTCCGCTTCAACGCGCCCAAGGTCAATCTGGTCGC
The DNA here is from genome assembly GCF_018130145.1 of Bradyrhizobium sp. AUGA SZCCT0176. Lineage (GTDB taxonomy): Bacteria > Pseudomonadota > Alphaproteobacteria > Rhizobiales > Xanthobacteraceae > Bradyrhizobium. The sequence continues at coordinate 141,678 of NZ_JAFCMB010000002.1, forward strand.
GGGAAGCGCGTTGCCGCAAGCGGTCTCCGTCACCGTGGACGGCACGGCGCAACCGCCGGTCACCATCGATGGAAGCCGGCTTTATCCTCTCTACAGCGGCAGCAGCGGCGAGCATGTGTTGCGCCTGAAAGTGCCCAAGGCCGGCCTGAGCGCTTACACCTTCACGTTCGGTTGACCGGTTAGGTTCGGCCGCGCGCCGCTGGCGCAGGCCTGTTCGACGCAGCGGCTGGCGCGGAGGATTTTCTCCTCGCTGAACATCGGCCCCACGATCTGCAGGCCGATCGGCAAGCCTTCGACAAAACCACACGGCACCGAGGCCGCGGGCTGGCGGGTGAGATTGAACGGCCACGTCAATGGCGTCCAATCGAACCACTGGGGAAAGCGCGCCGAATCGGGCGTGTCGATGCCGGCGGCGAAGGCGGTGATGGGAATGGTCGGCGTCAGCAAGAGATCGTAGTGCTGATGGAAGTGATGCATCTGCTGGCTGAGCGTGCGCATGTCGGCATAGGCCGCCTGCAATTCGCTCGCCGAAATATCCTGGGCGGCGATGACCAGTCGCAGCAGGCCAGGATCGAGCGCCGCCAGTTGCGCGCCGTCGAAATCGCGCACCACAGCGGCATGCGATGCGCCCCAGATCACTTCCAGTGCAGGCTGCGCAGCTGACAGATCCAGATCAATGCTCTTCACGTCGGCGCCGGCCTTCACCAGTGCGTCGATGGCCGGCTGCATGCCGGCGACGACTGCAGGCTCGGTGACCGGGAAGCCGAGATCGGGCGACCATGCGATTTTCATTCCCGCCACCCCCTGGTCGAGGCCGTCGAGATAGTCGATGCCGCGATAGGGAATGGCGAAGGAATCCCGCGCATCGGGGCGCGTCAGCACGTTCAGCAGCAGCGCGCTGTCGGCGACGTCGCGCGACAGGCCGCCATAGACCGCGAGCGTTCCCATCGGCCCCAGCAAATTCGGCACCACGCCGTAGCTCGGCTTCAATCCGAACACACCGCTGAATGCGGCGGGGATGCGGATCGAGCCGCCGCCATCGCCGCCGGTGGCCAGCGGCACGACGCCCGCCGCAACCAGGGCGGCCGAGCCGCCGCTGGAGCCGCCGGGCGTGCGGGAAGTATCCCAGGGGTTGCGCGTGATGCCGGTCAGCGGGCCGTGCGTAATCCCCTTCCAGCCGAATTCCGGAGTCGTTGTCTTGCAGAAGAACACCGCGCCGGCCTCACGCAGCCGCGCGACACCCGGCGTATCTTCGGCGCTGGGCGCCGTTGCGGTCGAATGCGAGCCGATGCGCATCGGCCACCCCTTGACATGTCCGGTGTCCTTGATCGCGACCGGCACGCCGTCGAGCGGCCCCATTGGCTCACCGCGACGCCAGCGTTCCGCCGACTCTGCAGCTAATCGTCTCCCCTGCGGCTCATCCAGCAGGCACGTGGCATTGAGAGCCGGATTGACCGCATGCAGTCGCGCCAGGGTCGCTTCCAACACATCGACCGGCGACAGGTCGCCCTTGGCGAAGCGCCGGGTCATCTCGCGGGCGGAAAGCCAGTTCATATCGTCGGACATCGCGCGGGCTACTCGGCGGCTTCGCGCGCGGGGACGCTCGGCTCGATATCGCATTGCAGGATATCGGTGAAGCGGTTGAAGGCGCCACACAGGGCGATGCGCCAGGTCAGTTCGACAATCTGGGCTTCGGAGAAATGGTCGCGAAGGCGGGTAAAGATTTCGTCGCGGGTCTTGCTCCAGTTATTGTTCACCGCAACGGAATATTCGACCACGAGCTTGTCGACGGCGTCGAGTTCCGGATGGTCGTTGTAGTCGAGCAGCCGTTCGGCGCCCGCTTCCGATACGCCCTGGATCGCCAGTTTCGGCGCGTGGTGCGAAACGCAATAGTCGCACTTGTTCAACAGGGACACCGCGACCAGCGCGATCTCCAGATGCCGTTTCGACAAGGTGCCGCTCTCGGCGAGATCAACCAGCAGCGACCACGTATGCTTGAAGATCGGCGGCCGGTGCGCCATCACACCCGCCTGGTTCTCGAACGCGCCATAGGTCGTCATCTTGTCCCACAGCGGCTGCAACTCAGCCGGGAGATCGTTCTTGGTCTTGATCGACACGCGTGACATGGATTTATCCTTGGCCGAGGATGAGAATTGCGGTGATGTTGCCACAGACAGACAGATTTGGCGCGGCCTGCCTGGAATAGCAGGTCTGTCCGTGGTGAGTATTGTCAAACATGACTCCACCCATGCGTCGTCCCGGCGAACGCCGGGACCCATACCGCGTGGCGCCCGTTGTTGAAGAAGACCGCTAACGCCAGCGCTCCCGCCGATGGGCCGCGGAGTATCGGTCCCGGCTCAAAGGCCGGGACGATATGAGGAGAATTCCTGCTGCATATCTAGGACATGAATTCGCGTTCTCGCGGCGCATTGCGCCCGAGGTTTTTCAAGAGTTTCCGCCCCTCTCCAATCCGAGGGCGCAGGGAAGACCGGGTGCGCGCTGCACCCGCGGTCTCGTGTGCAATTGTGCAACAAGAGTGCGCACAGGAGCATACAGGTCCAGCGGAGAGCATCCGGCCTTCCCTGCGCAATGGCTTTACGGCTTACTTCGTGCTCTCCTCGGTCGGGCCGAGCTCGTTGTCACCGTCATCAGTCAGAAGCCTGAGCTTTCCACCAACTTGACGCCAGCATCGGGGCGTCGGGACCACACGACTTCACCGTACGCTTCAGAGCGCTCGTCAGCCGCAACTGTTGCGTCCATCGCAACCCGTCCAACGTCCGTGACGACGGCCGACGCCCTCTGAGTGGGACGGGATGGCGAGAAATATGCCCCTGATTTGCCCTTCTGGAAACGCGAAATATTTTTTATTTCGGGACTTGACGTCAATTACGAAAATCGGAAATGATTTGCCCGACGGGTTGTTTTGTCGCACCCTGCGACCCAACTTTCGGCATTGCGAGTGCGACGGGTCGCGCGAATGCGCGCCCGATGAAAGCTCCGCGACGCAATCCATCGCGCCACTCGCGAGGTTCACGCGCGCCATCGTGTGCGCTACAACAGCTCATGACCATCCGTCCCATCGTCCGCTATCCCGACCCGCGCCTTGCGCTCACCGCGCAGCGAGTGACCGCGTTCGACGGCGCGCTGCGCGAGCTGGCGACGGATATGCTCGAGACCATGCACGCCGCGCCCGGCATCGGCATCACCGCGCCGCATATCGGCGTCTCGCTTCGCGTCGTCGTGCTCGATCTCGACCCGGTCGACGGCGCACGGACCTATGTCAATCCGGAGATCGTCTGGGCCTCCCCCGAGATGATCATGCATCAGGAAGGCAGCGTCTCGATGCCCGGCGTCAACGACGACATCGAGCGACATGCCCGGTTGCGGATCAGCTATCATGACGTCGACGGCCATGCCCGAACCGAAGAATCGCAAGGCCTCCGCGCGGTCTGCCATCAGCATGAGATCGATCAGCTCAACGGGATTTTCTGGATCAGGCGGCTGTCCCGGCTGAAGCGCGAGCGGCTGATCAAGCGGTTTGAGAAAGTGTCGCGGGGTTGAGGAGCGATCAGTCGCCGGCCGCAATGACAGAACGTATTGCGCCGACCAATCTGGATTAATTGAAATTTGTACCAATATTCCTATGTCCACATGTAACGAGGTGCCTGCAGTGAAAATGGTGGTCTTGGGAGCAACGGGAACGACCGGCGGGCTCGTCGTGGACGAGGCGCTGGCGGCCGGGCATGACGTGACCGCCTTTGTCCGCAACGCCGGGGCGGTCACGCCGCGTCAACGGCTCACGGTCGTCAGCGGTTCGATCGAGGACGAGGCCGCCATGTGCAAGGCCTTCGTGGGGGCGGATACCGTCATCTCCTGCCTCGGCGCCCGCGTTACGGTCGGTACCCTGCTCCGGGGAACCGATTTTCAACGGCGAATGCTGCCCAAGGTTATTTCGGCGATCAATCAGGCGGGAGTGAAGCGCTTCGTCCTTATGTCCTCCTTCGGTGTTGGCGAAACGGCGGCGAAGGCGTCGCTGCTTCCCAGGATTCTGTTCTACTACTTCATCGCCAAGAGGCTGTTCGACGACAAATCCATTGCCGAGCAGGCGCTCTCCCGTTGCGAAGCGAACTGGACCGCGGTCTATCCAGTGAGCCTGTGGAAGGGACCGCCCGATCCCGCCTGGGATCTCGTGGCACTGAACAAGGTGCGCAACGTTCCGGGTCTTCCCAAACTGGCCTTCGCCACCGTCGCGAAAGTGCTGGTCGCTTTGGCCTCCGACCAGACCCAGGCCGGTCAGAAACTGCTGCAGACCGTGCCGGGCGGATGGCGCTGACAGGCTGGCGCGTCGCTGGCTTGCTGCGCCGATCTGCATTGCTGATTGCGGTGACACGGCGCTTTTCTCGTTGCGATACGCCGCCATCCAATCAGGCAGACTGCGGAACGCGCGCGATGACCTTGATCTCGAAATCGAAGCCAGCCAGCCAGTTCACGCCCACCGCGGTCCAGTTCGGATAAGGCGCCTCGCCGATCGCCTTCAGCCGGATCGGGCCAATCGTCTCCCACTGCCTGGCCGGGTCGGTGTGGAAGGTGGTGACGTCGACGACGTCGTCGAAGGTACAGCCGGCGGCCTTCAGCACGGCGGCGAGATTGTCGAAGGCGAGCTGGACCTGCTTTTCGAACACCGGCTCGGGCGAGCCGTCATCGCGGCTGCCGACCTGGCCGGAGACGAACAGCAGGTCGCCGGAGCGGATCGCCGCCGAATAGCGGTTGATTTCGTATAGCGCCTGCCGGCCGGCAGGGAAGATCGCGTCGCGCTTGGCCATCGGTTCACTCCATTCGAACAGGCAAGACCCGGCCGCAACGGTCGCGGCCGGCGGGAGCATTGATATACGCCCCGTATGCCGCTATATCTGTTCATACGCGCCGTATGTCAATGGCATACGCGGCGTATGTTTTTTGATGGGAGTTGGCTTTGGTCGCAAAGCGACGGGCGCAGATGGTGGAGAAGACCCGGGCCAAGCTCATCAGGGCCGCCCGCAAGGCGTTTGCGGCGGAGGGCTACGCGGCGGCGTCGATGGACGATCTGACCGCCAAGGCCGGCCTGACGCGCGGCGCGCTCTACCACAATTTCGGCGACAAGAAGGGCCTGCTGCAGGCGGTGATCGACCAGATCGACGCGGAAATGGTGGCGCGGATGCGCGCCGTCCAGGACCGGGCCAAGACCGCGTGGCTCGGATTTCTCGACGCCAACATCGCCTTTATCGAGATGGCGCTGGAGCCGGAGATCCAGCGCATCATGCTGCTGGACGGGCCGGCCGTGCTCGGCGATCCCTCGCGATGGCCGAACCAGAACGAGTGCCTGCGCACCACGACGCAAACCATCCAGGCGCTGATCGATGCGAAAACCGTCAGGCCGGTGGATGCGGAAGCGGCCGCCCGGCTGCTCAATGGCGCCGCGCTCAGCGCCGCGCTGTGGATTGCCGCGGCCGACGATCCCCGCGCCGTTCTTGCCAAGGCAGTCGCGGCGTTCCGGCATCTTGCGGTCGGATTGCTGCAAATCGAGCAATGACGTCGCAATAGTCACAGCAACTTCACCGCTGCGCCAGGCGCTTCTCATAACGCCAGATTTCGAGATCGAACGGGCCGTCAACGGTATCGAGGCGGTTGACCATCGTCCGGGCGAGATACCATCCGCTCTTCTCGTAAAATTTTGCGGCGCGCGAATTGCCGATCGCACAGGCGAGCCAGGCCGTCTCGACGCCGCGCTGCGACATCTGCACCTCCGCATCCGCGATCAGCGTGGCCGCGACACCCGTGCCGCGCGATGCCGATGTGACGTAGAACTGATTGAGTTCATCGCCCTTCAGCATCGCAAAGCCCAATGGCGCGCCCAGCGGGCCGACCACCCGCACATCGGCAAGCGCGGCGGACATCCGTTCGGCAAAATCTTCAAACGTGCGGGCACGCGCCAGCGCCGGCGGCAGGATCGCCGCGTGGGCATCCTGCCAGCCGTCAGACCACAGGCGTGTCAGCACGCTGGTTTCGGAGGGGTCGGCGGGTCTTGGCTTCATCGCGTCAACATTATCCTCAGTCATATCGGTTGGAAACCTCATCAATCCGACGGCGAAGTTGACTCCGCCGGCGACAAAAGCAATACTTCGCTACATGGTGAAGTATCAAACGTCCCGTATGGACCGCACGTTTTCCGCGCTCGCCGATCCTACCCGGCGGGCCGTCCTGCTACGGCTGAAGGAAAAACCCGGGCTTTCGGTGAGCGAGCTCGCCCGGCCGTTTTCGCTGAAACTGCCTGGAATGATGAAGCATCTGGATGTGCTGTCCGATGCGGGATTGATCAAGCGCACCAAAACCGGTCGCACCGTGTCGGTCCATCTTTCGGTCCGGCCGATGCGGGAGGCCATGGAGTGGCTCAAACGGTATGAGCGGCTCTGGACGGTCAGCCTCGATCGCCTTGTTGCGCTCGTGGAAGAGGACGGCGAGCGATGACGTGGAGCCTGCCGAGCGTGACCATCGTGCGCAGAATAAAGGCCTCGCCCGCCAGGGTTTGGGCGGCGATCACGCAGCCCAAACTGATGATGCAGTGGTGGGGTCCTGATGCCGGGCCGACACTGCGCGCCGAGGCGGACGTGCGGCCGGGAGGCCGCTTCAGCGTCGTCTTCCGGTTGCTGAACGGCGAGGAGCACAATCCCACCGGAATTTATCAGGAGGTGATTCCCGAAAGGAAGCTGGTGTTCACCTGGGACTTGCCGGGAACGAGGGAACGCGAGTCGCTGGTCACGTTTCTGCTTGAGCCTGACGACGGCGGCACCAGGCTGACATTGCGACACGAGCATCTTCCCGACGAAGAGGCGCGCAAGAGTCACGAGCAAGGCTGGAGCGGCCTGCTCGACAAACTACCCGTCTTTCTCGAGGTTTTTTCTGGAGAAGCCGAATGAGCGACCTGATCCTCACCACCTTCGATTGGGTTCCCGAACCGCCGCGCGGCTATGTGCGTGACATCCGGGTGCGTTGGGCGCTGGAAGAGGCAGGCCTGCCCTACCGGGTCGAGAGCGTGCCGTTTCGCGATCGGAGCGCCGAACATTTCGCCCACCAGCCCTTCGGCCAGGTGCCGTGGTTGACCGATGGCGACATCTCGATTTTCGAGAGCGGCGCGATGCTGCTGCATCTCGGCGAGCGCAGCAACGCGCTGATGCCCAGTGATCCGCGCGCTCGCAGCGATACGAAGCAATGGCTGTTCGCGGCGCTCAACTCCGTCGAGATGGCCAGCCTGCCCTGGTCCCTGCTCATCTTTTCCGGCAACACCGGCGACACGCCGGCCTGGAAACTCTTTGACGGGTTCCTCCATCAGCACCGGCTCAAACACATGGAGGCCGTGCTGGCAGGACGCGAATGGCTCGCCGGGACATTTTCCGTCGCCGACATACTCATGGCGGATGTGCTGCGCCTCGTCGCCCGGTTCGACGGCCTCGCAAAATATCCCGCCTGTCACGACTATGTCGCGCGCGCCACGGCCCGAGCGTCTTTCGTGAAGGCGCACGCAGACCAGTTGGCGCATTTTGCTGCGGCAGATGCAGCTTGAGATTTCTTCACCGCGTTTTCGAACCTCGTCGGCACCCAAGCGACGCCGTGTGACATCCGTCACAGCGACGGGAGGCGTCCTGCGGCATTGATCTGCCCATCGACGGCGGAATGGTCCGCCCGACCTGACAAGGAGTGGACGACAATGCAGAACATGGAACAGAAGACCTCGGAAATCCGCGAATTGACCGATGCAGAGCTCGAGGCGATCAGCGGCGGTAACATCTTCGGCGACATCGGGCGCTGGATCGTTCGCCGTTTGAAAGGAGACGGCGACCTTCGCCGTGCGACCGACCGCCCGAACTAAATCATCTTCCAGACTGACCCCCGCGGCGGGAGCCGCAATCGCGGGGGTCAGGCTGTGGGCTTTTGCTGCCAATCCCCGACGGCCGTTCGTCATGGCCGCGTGCTCGATTTTGGCGAGGTGCCGAAGGCGCGGCGAAACGCGTGCCCGAACGCGCTCTGGGAGGTGTAACCGACCTCGGCCGCTACGCGTGCGACGTCCGATCCACCGCGCGCCAGTGCTGCGCGCGCAAGCGTCAAGCGCCATGCCCGCACATAGCTGAGCGGCGCCTTTCCCACGCGGCGGGCGAACTCCGCGCAGAAGGCCGCGCGCGACATACCAGCGATCCCCGCGAGGCGCGCCGTCGTCCATGGTTGCGCGATGTCGGCATGGATTGATTGCAGCGCGCGGCCGATGCGCCGGTCGGTCAAGGCGCCAAGCCACCCAACCCCGGTTGCGTCGGCGTTGCCGGCATGAACGCGGATCGCCTCGATCAAAAGCACATCAGCGAGGCGGGCGGAGACGAGTTCGTTGCCAAGATCGGCCCGCTCGGCTTCATCATTCAGCAGCGCGAGGATGTTCGCGACCGCGCCGGCCCCATCCGATCGCCCTGGAACGAGCAGAAAGGCCGGCAGCATATCAAGCAGGAACACCGGGTTCCCGGGCGCGAAGGTGACGCCGCCGCCCAGCATGACGGTGTCATTGCCACCAAGGCGGAGCACATCGCTGCCGAGCTCGTCGAACAACCGCGCGCCGTCGACCGGCGGCAGCGTCGGATTGCTGGCGACCGCGTAGCCGGTTCGCCCGATCAGGCAGACATCCCCTTTGCTCATGGGCTGCGGATCGCGGTCGGGAAGCATCAACCAGCACGTTCCGCGCAGCACCGCCACGAACTTCAGCCGGTCAAGCGCCGGGAACGCCAGCGCCCAATCGCCCGCAGCTTCCAGACGTGTCAGGCGGGTGACGTGCGCGTCCAGCGCCGCCAAAACATCCGATAGCGCGCCGATCATAGGCCTGGACGATTGCGATACATTCATGGACGCACGAGCATAGCTGATCCTGCCGCCGATACCCACCTGCGTTTGCGAAGGAGCAAAACGATGGGAATCACGGGTAAGGTTGTGGTCATCACCGGGGCCAGCAGCGGCATCGGGCGCGCAACGGCGAGGCTGCTTGCAGCGCACGGCGCCCTGGTCGTGCTGGGAGCCCGGCGCGAGGATGTCCTGGTACGGGTTGCTGATGAGATTCTCGCAGCGGGAGGCCAGGCGACGTTCAAGGTCACTGACGTCCGGCATCGTGCCGACCTCGAAGCCCTTGTCGCACTGGCGGTCGAGCGCGGCGGCAAGCTGGACGTCTTGGTGAACAACGCCGGGATCGGGCCGATTTCGCGCTTCGATGCGCTGCGCGTCGAGGATTGGGATGCCATGATCGATGTCAACCTGCGCGGCACGCTCTACGGAATCGCTGCCGCCTTGCCGATCTTCGGGCGTCAGCGATCCGGCCACGTCATCAACGTGGTCTCGACCGCTGGCCTCAAGATTCTCCCGACCATGGGCGTCTATGCGGCGACCAAGAACGCCGTGCGGACCATCAGCGAAGCGCTGCGTCAGGAGGCGGGACCGCATCTGAGAGTGACCGAAATATCCCCCGGCATGATATCGACCGACTTCGCAAACTCGATGACCGACCCCGCCGTCAAGGCAGCGATCGCAGCGCGCAGCGCCGACATTGCGATCCCGCCGGAGTCGATTGCGCGCGGCATTGCCTACGCGATCGAGCAGCCGGACGAGGTCGATGTCGGAAGCATCGTCATCCGGCCGACGGCACAGGACTAATGGCGCGAGAGGTGTGTGCTTCTCCGGACGCGATGATTTTGATTTCATAGCTATTCCCACGTCATTGCGAGGAGCGAAGCGACGAAGCAATCCATTCTTTCTTTTGCGTGGCGACATGGATTGCTTCGCTTCGCTCGCAATGAAGGGGAGAGAACGGCGCCCAAATCGAGTTGTCATTCCGGGGCTCGCGAAGCGAGAGCCCGGAAGCCATCGGGCGGCAGCACATGCGGGCTGATGGATTCCGGGCTCGCGCTGCGCGCGCCCCGGAATGACGACGTGGTATGCCGTCAATGCACGCGCCAGCCCTCACCGCCCCTCACCCTCCCGCCATCAAATCCTTCGCCAGCGCCATGTAGGCCGGCAGCGTGACGGGGTCGTTGGCGGCGTTGCCGGCGGCGGGGTGCGAGGCGTAGCGCGCGATCACCATTTCGGCTTTCGGATCGATATAGATGCCCTGGCCGTGAACGCCGCGCGCCATGTAGGCGCCGTGGGCGTTGTGCGTCACCCACCACTGGTTCCGGTAGGACGCGCCCGGCAGCGTGGTGTAGCCGGCCGGCTTGAATTTTTCGGGATCGCCGCCGTGCGCGATGTCCTCGACCACTTCTGACGGCACGATCTGGCGGCCGTTGAAGCGGCCGTGATTGCGGATGGTTTCGCCGAAGCGGGCAAGATCGCGCAGCGTGGTCGAAAGTCCGCCACCGCCGCTTTCGGTGCCGATGCGGTCGACGTGATAATGCGCGTCCTCCTCCGCACCCATCGGCGCCCAGATGCGCTCGGAGAGCAGATCGGACAGCGTCATCCCGCTCGCGCGCCTGACAATCCAGGCGAGCACGTCGGAATTGACGGTCTTGTAGGCAAAAGCCTTGCCGTGCTCACCCTGCTTCCGCTGCGTGCACAGGAAATCGAAAATACTGGTGGCGCCCTCATGGCCCGGCTCGATCGGCGCCATACCGTTGGCGCGCCGCAGGGCGAACACGCCGGAATTCTTGTCGGTATAAACTTCGGTGTATTCGAGTCCCGTGGTCATATCCATCGCCTCGCGCACCCGCGCGTCGCCAAACGCGCTGGCCTTCAGCTCCGGCACGTACTCCGTGACCGGCGCTTGCGGATCGATCTTGCCCTCCGCGATCAAAATGCCGGCGAGCGTGCCGGTGAACGATTTTGTGACCGACATCGCGATATGCGGCTTGTGCGGCTTCAGCGCGCCGAAATAGCGCTCGTAGATCAGCTTGCCCCGATGCAGGACGGCGATGCCATCGGCATAGGTCTCCTCGAGCATGCGCTCAAAGGTCATCGGCCGGCCATCCATCGTGACCGACTTGGACGCGCCGATATCGTGGTCCGCACGCGGCAGCACGGACGCGGGCCCAGCCCCGCGCCAGACGTTTACGGTCGGCACCAGTTGGCGGATATTGCTCCAGGCCCAACGCAGTTCGGGGAAGCTGCGGAAGGAGCCGTTGTGGAAGGCGATGGTTTTGTCCGGCGGCGGCGGGAAGCCCTGCATCCAGCCGAGGGATTGGGGGTCGGTTTCGGCGGCTGTTGGAGTTGGTTGGGCGGCTGCGACGGACATGAAGGCTGGCTCCGGAGGGGCGATAGAGGATTCGTAGCATGGGGCCGCACGGGAGGCAGCCTGCGTTTGAGGCTGAGGGTCATGCGTTCGCATGCTCGCGGCACCCCTCTCCGTCGTTCCCCCGATGCGCAGTTGCACATCGGGGAATGGCGGAGGCTACTCGTTGATCTCGGGCTCGACCAACTTCGCCAGGTTTCGCAGCGACTCCTGCCAACCGAGATAGCAAGCCTCGACTGGAATGACGTCCGGCACACCGGCCTGCTCGATATTCACCTCGGTGCCGACCAACACCTTCTTCAGCGTCACGGTCACCTGCATCTCGCCGGGCAGGCCCGGATCGTCGAATGTATTGGTGTAGCGCAGACGTTCGCCCGGAACGAGCTCGTCATATTTGCCGCCGAACGAGTGGCTTTTTTCCGTCGTGAAGTTCCGGAAGGACATCTTGAACGTACCGCCGACCTTCGGCTCTTGATGGTGCACGGTGCAGGCAAAGCCGTTCGGCGGAAGCCATTTCGCAAGCGCATCCGCTTCGAGGAACGCGCGATAGACTTTTTGCGGGCTGGTTGTCAGGACACGGTGCAAACGGATGGTGCTGGGCATGCTGATGGACCTCTTGGATTGCAGGTTGGTGCCCCGAGGACGAACGAGACTTGATCGAGCCGACATGGGGCCTGGGATTATTTAAAGAACCGTCGCATTGAAACAATACGGTGGCGTGGGTCCGCATTCTCGCGGCACGACATGCCCAAGCTATTGCTTTGGTTTCGCCCTCTGATGACAGAGGGCGCAGGGAAGGCCGGGTGCGCGCTGCACCCGCGGTCTCGTGTGCGATTGTGCATAAGAATGCTGCACACGAGCATACAGGGCAGCGGGGAACACCCAGCCTTCCCTGCGCAATGGCTTTACGGCTTATGACGCGCTCTCCCCGGTGAGACGGCCTCTATTGCCACCGTCGCCTCTGGTCAGCGTTAGCCTCCCAAAAGCTTGACGCCGTTACGGGCGCCAGGACCACACGCTTTTGCCGTACGCCTCTGCCGCGCCCGTCAAGCGCAACATCGGCGTCCATCGCAACCCGCCCAACGTTCGTGACGATGGCCGACGCCCCTCATGGCAGGACGGGATGGGCAGATATGTGCCGGTGATTTGGGGTACGTGGAAAGAAGAATATTTTTGATTTACAGAACTTTTGTACTCGACATGAATTCCGCTAATCCGAACTGATTTGCCCGTCGGGTTGTTTTGTCGCAGGGGAAGACGCAACTCAACTTCGTTGTTGCGTGCGAAGCGACGCAGTTCGTGGGGCGGGTTAGCGAAAGCGTAACCCCGACATCAACGAGTTCATCGGGTGCTCAAATCATCGCCTTTCGCGCCACAACGAACGGCCGCGCGTCCTTACCGCGCGAGGCGTGGCGCGCAAGTTCGATGATTTCAAATCCCGCCGACGCGATCTCGCGCTCCAGATCCTCCGCGGACAGGAACGTCACATGGGGTGCCTTGCCGATGAACTGCGCCAAGGGCACTGCGATCCGCAGCAGCGGATTCATTTCCTTCAGGCATGGCGTCTTCGAAAGGAACAGCCCGCCAGGCCGCAGCAGCCGATGGATGCCTCGCAAGACCGCGGCGCGGTCGGCCACCAGATGCAGGACATTGAAGCCGAACGCGACGTCAAAACTTCCGTCGGGCCACTGCGCCACCTCGGGCCGCGCCACCTCGAACGTGATATTGGCGCAGCCTTCGGCGTGAGCCTTCTCACGCGCGATCGCGATCATTTCGCCGGACAGGTCGGTCGCCATGATGCGCCCGACCGATGGCGCAAGTCTAAGCGCCGTCGTTCCCGTCCCGCATCCGAACTCGAAAGCCGCCTCATTGCCGTTGAGATAATGTCGCGTTCGCTCCAGCGTGCGCTCATAGCCCGGCATATCGGCGATCGGATCGGCGGCATATTTGCGCGCGATGCGGTCCCAGAACTGCGCATCATTTGCGGTACGAAACATGGCGCCCCCTGTGCGGAGGCTTCTAGCATATACGGAGGAATTGGAAACTGCGGTTGGCAGCCCGCAGGGCGGGGATTAGCGAAGCGCAACAAGATCCCTGCCTGCTCCCCCGTTGTCGAGCTCCGCGATCGCCACGCTGGGTGGCAGTGCAGCCTGCAGGGCGGGTTAGCGGAAGCGTAACCCGCCGCTCCATTTGTACGTCTAGACAATGCGGTGGATTACGCCTTCGGCTAATCCACCCTACGAGCTAAAGGAAGCCGCTATCAAGAAGTCCGTAGGGCGCGTTAGCGAACCGTAACCCGCCGCCCCGCTAGTGCGTTGCGACAAAACACTGCGGTGGATTACGAATCCACCCCACGAGCTTCGTCGCGACACAACAATACGGTGGATTACGCTAGGTCATCACCATGAGGTTGACGGTAACGCTCTCGAAGATGAACCGTCGTCTGATCGATGCTCGGATAGCGGCAACAACTTCGAGTGAAAAAAAGGCGAAACTCGCTGAAGCTGCGTCTCAATTTCGGCCGCGTACTTTTCGACTGCGAGCCTCCCCTCGTCCGAAAAGGTAATGGCAGAGAGGAGAATCTTGTTGGACGTTCGATTGATGCCCGAAATCTGCATGTGCCGCTTCCAATGGCTGGCGCTCTCCTCCTCTAAAGAGAGATAGCTGAAGACTATCTGCGGCGCTCGGCTTTCGTCTGCGTGACAAACATCGGCCATCGATAGGCACGCCCCGAGCATCTGAATTCGAATCGAATCACTGCCCAGAACAGCATCTGCCTGCAATTCGGAGACACTCTCAACGTGATGACCTCGAATTACTTCGCCGATATAAGTTGCTTCGGATGCTGTCAGGCCCAATTGACCTTGTAATTTACGTAGCTCCGATGCAGCACGAGTTGCATGCTCTGCTCGGGCTCGAGGTTCATCTCCAACGAACTTGGGGATCATACAAATGTCGTGACAGTATGTAGCGCAAAGCAAGCAAAAGGCTTCACTTGGCGAAAAATCGCTTATGTCATCTTCTCCCAGTAGCCAGTCATAGTTCCGCTCAACTCTCTGCACGTGCGATAATCCGTGCGTCGTGTATGAAAGATGAGCACCGGCCTGCGCCCACTCCAAAAGCTTTTCGGCCTGCAGCTCGAAAGTCTTAAAGCGCGCAAATAGAGCGGCGTTTGTACTGCTCAGGTGACCCCGTACTTTCCTCTCATCCTGAATTTTCATCGGGCGTTCTCATCCTCAACAGCAAAAGCTAACCTGTTTAGTTGTATTCTTGCCTAGATAAATCTGAAATTGTAGCAGCATTCAACAAAAAGTCGGGTGACAACTCGGCACCTGGAGACAGATAGGACATGGAGTCGCGAAGCCTTGTGGGGTGACAAACGTCCCCCTACTCCCACTCAATCGTCCCCGGCGGCTTAGACGTCACGTCATACACCACCCGGTTCACGCCCTTCACCTCGTTGATGATCCGCGTCGCGGTCTCGCCGAGGAATTTCATCTCGAAGGGATAGAAGTCGGCGGTCATGCCGTCGGTGGAGGTGACGGCGCGGAGGCCGACGACGTATTCGTAGGTGCGGCCGTCGCCCATCACGCCGACGGTTTTCACCGGCAGCAGCACCGCAAAAGCCTGCCAGATCGCATCGTAGAGGCCGTGTTTTCTGATTTGATCGATATAGACGGCGTCGGCGTTGCGGAGGATGTCGAGCTTTTCTTTTGTGATGTCGCCGGGGCAGCGGATGGCGAGGCCCGGCCCGGGGAATGGATGGCGGCCGACGAAGATTTCGGGGAGGCCCAGTTCGCGCCCGAGCACGCGGACTTCGTCCTTGAACAATTCGCGCAAGGGTTCGACCAGCTTCATGTTCATGCGCGCTGGAAGGCCGCCGACATTGTGGTGGCTCTTGATCGTCACGGACGGGCCGCCGGTGAAGGAGACGCTCTCGATCACGTCGGGGTAGAGCGTGCCCTGCGCCAGGAAATCCGCGCCGCCGATTTTTTTCGCCTCGGCATCGAACACGTCGATGAACAGGCGGCCGATGGTTTTGCGTTTTACTTCGGGATCGGTGACGCCAGCGAGTTCGCCGAGGAACTGTTTTGACGCATCCACGTGCACCAGCGGAATGTTGTAGTGGTGCCGGAACAGGTCGACGACGGTCTTGGCTTCATCGAGCCGCAGCATGCCGTGATCGACGAACACGCAGGTGAGCTGGTCGCCGACCGCCTCGTGGATCAGCACCGCGGCGACGGCGGAATCGACGCCGCCGGAGAGGCCGCAGATCACCCTGCCCTTGCCGACCTGAGCGCGGATCTTTTCGATCGCCTCCTCGCGGAAGGCGCGCATGGTCCAGTCGCCGGTGAGGCCGGAAACTTTCCTGACGAAATTGCGGATCAGTTTGGCGCCGTCGGGCGTGTGCACCACTTCGGGGTGGAACATCAGGCCGTAATATTTGCGCTTCTCGTCCTGGATGACCGCGAACGGCGCATTGGCGCTGACGCCCGCGACCGAAAAGCCCGGCGGCATCTTGGTGATGCGGTCGCCATGGCTCATCCAGACCTGGTGCTTTTCGCCCATGCCCCAGGTGGATTCGAACAGCTGGCTCGCCGCCTTGACCTCGACATCGGCGCGGCCGAATTCGCGGTGATGGCCGCCCTCGACCTCGCCGCCGAGCTGGGCGGCCATGGTCATCTGGCCGTAGCAGATGCCGAGCACGGGAACGCCGGAATCGAAGATCAGCTGCGGCGCGCGGGGCGAGCCGGCCTCATGCACCGATTCCGGGCCGCCGGAGAGGATCACCGCTTTCGGCTTCATCTCCTTGAAGGCTTGCTCCGCCTTCTGGAACGGCACGATCTCGGAATAAACGCCCTCCTCGCGCACGCGGCGGGCGATCAGTTGCGTCACCTGACTGCCGAAATCGACGATCAGAATCTTGTCGTGCGCCGAGGCCACCGAAGGCGTCGACTCTGCTGCGGGCTGTGCTGCTGTCATGGACAGGAATTACGCGACGGGGGCCGCGCTCGCAACCGCACAAACGGGGGACTCACATTCTTCTGCGGGGATGGACAGGCGCCATTATGTCAGTATTATTGACCTAATTTGGGAAACGGAGGAAGCCATGGCAAGCCTGCCCCACGATGCCGCTGATCTCACCGCGCTGGGGCGGGAATGGATTTCCGCCTGGAATTCGCACGATCTGGAACGCGTGCTGGCGATGTATGCCGAGGACAGCGAGATGACGTCCGACCGGATTCCGGCGCTCGGCTTTGAAGCTTCGGGCACGCTGCGCGGCAAGGATTCCCTTCGCGCCTATTGGGGCTTGGCTCTGCAGCGGCTGCCCGGTTTGCGTTTTGAGCTGATCGATACCTTTGTGAGCCCGGACAGCGTGATCGTGTTGTATCAGAACGATCGCGGCGCGAGAATTTGCGAGTATCTGCGGCTGAACGATGAGGGCAGGATCAGGCAGGGTTCGGCCAATCATCTGGTGCATTAGAGGGTGACTTCTCCCTCGCCCCGCACTTCGCGGGGTCGAGACGAGCGAAGCTCGCTCTTAGAGGGTTGGGGTGAGGGGCTCCCTCCGCCATGGTGGTCTAACGATAGACCTGTACCCCCTCACCCGGATTGCTTCGCAATCCGACCTCTCCCCGCAAGCGGGGCGAGGTGACCAAGACGCCGGCAGTTGTGAATTCATCGTTGAGGACGCTCACCCCATGAAAATCCCGACACTCCCCTTCACCGTCACCGACTGGAGCAAGGTCGAGCCAACGACGCACACGGGTGAGACCGGTCAGGCGACGTGGCGGACGTTGAACATCGGCGACTTGCGGGTGCGGATGGTCGAGTACACGCCGGGCTACCTCGCCGATCACTGGTGCGACCGCGGGCATGTGCTTTATGTGCTGGAGGGTGAGCTCGATAGCGAGCTGCGGGATGGGCGGAAGTTCAAGCTCACGCCGGGGATGAGTTACCAGGTGTCGGATTTTGGTGATGCGGCACACCGGTCGTCGACGACGACGGGAGTGAAGCTGTTTATTGTGGATTGATGTTCTCCGTCATTCCGGGATGCGCGAAGCGCAGACCCGGAATCTCGAGATTCCGGGTTCGATGCTTCGCATCGCCCGGAATGACGGCCAGAGAGCCTCACCCCTTCTTCAACACCGACACGAAAAACCCGTCCGTTCCCGTGCGCCGCGGGGTCATCAGCCAACCCTCCGGCGTTTCCAGCGCGGCCTTGGCAAAGTCCTCCGCCTTGTCCCACAGCACGCTCGCCGTCTGTTCCGGCGGTACGACCGCAAACCCCGGATGGCGCGCGACAAAACTGCGAACCTGCGCGCCGTTTTCCGGTGGCAGCACGGAGCACGTGATGTAAGCGATCCGGCCGCCCGGCTTTACCAGAGCCGCCGCGCGATCAAGCACTTCAGCCTGGTCCTTCAAGCGCACCTCGAGCGCGCCGGGGCGCATCCGCCATTTGGCGTCGGGGTTGCGGCGCCAGGTGCCGGTGCCGGTGCACGGCGCGTCGATCACGACCAGATCGGCTGAGGCGTGGATGTCGGCCAGCGGGTCGGCGTCGCCCTTCGGCGTACGGACATCGGCGTTGTGGATGCCGGCGCGCGACAGCCGCTCGTGGATCGGCGCGAGCTGGCGCTTGTCGTGGTCGGTTGCGATCAGGCGGCCCTTGCCCTGCATCATTGCCGCCAGCGCAAGCGTCTTGCCGCCGGCGCCGGCGCAGAGGTCGATCACCTGCTCGCCGGGTTTTGCCGCCGACAGCAATGCCGCAAGCTGCGAGCCTTCATCCTGCACTTCAACTGCGCCCTTGATAAAGTCTTCCTCGGCATGGATGCCGGGGTTGCGGGCATCGGCGCCGAGTTCGATGCGCAGGCCGATCGCCGACCATGGCGTCGGCTGTGCGCCGAGATGAGAAAGCCGCGGCAACATCTTCTCGCGGTTGGCTTTTAGGGTGTTAATGCGAAGGTCGAGCGGCGCCCGGCTGGCCATCGCGGTGGCTTCCGCCACGCGGTCGTCGCCGAACACATCAGCCAGATGCGCATCCAGCCATTCCGGATAATCGCCGGCGATGTGCGGCGGCGCGCCGTCGAGGGAACGCGAGGTGAGCGCCGAGCGTTCGCCGTCGCTGAGCGGTTCCGGGGCAAAGCGGCCGCCGTCGCAGAGGGCCGAAATGGCGTCGGCATCGAGCTTGCGCTCCAGCTTCAACATGCCGAGCACGCGGGCCCGCGACGTGTCGGCCTCCATCAGCCAGGCGCTCGAGGCGCGGCGGCGCAGCACGTCCCAGATCAGGCCCGAGATCGCGGCACGATCGCCGGAGCCGGCATAGCGGTGCGCGGTGCCCCACTCCTTCAGCGCCTTGGCGGCGGGAACACGCTGGGCGTCGATAGTGTCGATCAGTTCGATGGCTGCGGACAGCCGGGCGGCGGGGGTCATTCAAAGCTTTCGGTTCGAGAAGGGCGCAAGCCTTACTCTTTGAGCATGATCTTCTTCGGAAAACCGGTTCCCACTTTTCCGGATCATGCTCTCAAATCAGCAACAGCATCTTCAGCGCGAAGTAGATCCACATCGCCAGCAGCACAAGGACGCCGGCGAACCAGGCCAGCGAGCGGGTCCGGACATCGTTGGAGGTCACGAAAATCCCGGCATGGGCAAAGCGCGTCACGACGAACACCCAGGACATCAGCAGGATGAAGAAATCGGCCTTGCGCAGCGGCAGCGCCAGCGCGATCAGGATGTAGAAGAGAACAGGGATTTCGAACTGGTTGCTGTAGCAATTGCCGATCTTGGTGGCCTTTTCCGGCCAGTTCGGCTGCCGCAGCGCGATGTCCTTCAGGCTGGTTTCCCGCGCTTTCAGGGCACCGGTCCGCGCCGTGGCCATCCACAGCAGCAGCGCAAAGGTGAGCCCGACCTGGGCAAAGACAGGCAGCAAGACCAGTTGAATCGACATCAGGACGCCCATGGGAATCTCCCCCGCAGGGCGTTCGCCGCCCGGCCAACCAATAGCGGGGGTGCCGCCCTGTGACAAATCAGCAGTCGCGTCCGCTTGAACCGCAATCGGCACCGCCGTGACCAAAAGCTGGAGGGTTCAGGTCATTCCGGCTTCGGACGGCTCCGACGCGACCTTCGAGATGGCGCCATGAACATCACCTCACCGCTCTGGACCGGCGCGGCCCGCGTGGCCGAAGTGCCCGGCGATTCCGTGACCTCCCTGCTCCGGATGGTTGGCGCCGGAACCGGCTGGTTCGACGACAGCGTCGATGGCGGGCTTGGCATTGTGATGTCGACGCTGGCGGGTGTCGCCGCCGCGCTGGCGGTGGCCATCGTGCTGTCGGTCTATTTCCGCAGCGGCTACCGCAGCCCGCGCGACCTTTTCAAGCGCGGCCTCGCCACTGTTGTCGTGATCGCCCTCGTCGCCTTCGTGGTCTACGACGTCAGGCATGCCGCGCTGGCCTATCTCGGCATCAATCCGGCAAAACCCGCCGTGGAATTCGAAATCCGGCTGCCGAAGGCGGCGCTGACCGCAATTGCCGATACCCAGGTGGAACTGCTCACCGACCGGAACCAGAAGCTGGCCAAAGTGCTGGATGCGCTGGCCTCGACATCGGACGGCCGCAGCGTGCTCACGGGAACCGTCACCCTCGACTACCGCACCACCGAACGCATGGTGGTGCTCAATCTGCCCGGGAGAGCGCAAACCCAGTTCAAGCTGCGGCTGCCGGCCAGCCCGACGCATTCCGACAAGTTCGGGCCGTGGCATCTGGCCGACGGCATCACGCTTGCGAAGGGCGACACCGTGACACCCGAGACGCACAACGCTTTTGCGATCCGCTACCGCGTGCTGTGAGCCGATCTCTTTTCCCTTCTCCCCTTGTGAGAGGGGAGGAAGACGCGGCGTTCTCAATTCGAACATCTTTTCAAACAATCCTTCAAACAACCTTCGGTTGCCTGTCGTCGGACGGGGCGGTTACCATTGGAATTTCATCATTCCGTCGCCGACAAATCTATAATCGGCGACGAAAGGATTTTCGCATGAGCTCATTCCGCCTGACCCAGATTTCCGATACCCACCTCGCCCGCCGCCTCGCAAAGCTCACCGACAATTTTCATCGCGTAGCTGCGCATATCGACGCGACGCGGCCTGATCTCGTGATCAACAGCGGCGATCTCGCATTCAGTGCCCCGACCAGCCCGGACGATCTCACCTTCGCCAAATCGCTGCACGCCGAGCTTCCGGTCGCCTGCCGCTATCTGCCCGGCAATCACGACATCGGCGACAACCCGACCGCAGTCGGACCGGTGCCGTCGCATCCGGCGAGCGAACAGCACCTGCAAAACTTTCGCGCTGTGATCGGCGAAGACCGCTGGCGGTTCGACGAAGCCGGCTGGTGTTTTGTCGGATTGAACTCGCTGATCATGAACACCGGGCTTGCCAGCGAGGCCGAGCAGTTCGACTGGCTGGCGTCGGAGCTGGCGCGCACGAACGGCAAGCCGGTCGCGCTGTTCCTGCACAAGCCGCTCTATCTCGACGCGCCCGACGATCCCGAGCTTGAGTCTTCTGCGATCCGCTACGTGCCGCAGCCGGCGCGGGCGCGGCTGATCGAGATGTTCGGCACGGTCGATCTGCGTTTAGTGGCCTCCGGCCACGTCCACCAGCGCCGCGATTTCACCTATGGCCGCGTCCGCCATGTCTGGGCGCCTTCTGTGGGCTTCATCATTCCGGGTCGCATCCAGGAAGTGATCGCGATCAAGGAAACCGGGCTGGTCGAATACCGGTTCACGCCCGACAGTTTTGAAGTCCGCCACATCAGAGCGCCCGGCCAGGTCAATATCGACCTGGACGAGTTGCTCCAAAAAGCGCCGGCCAGTTAGCCCCGTGAACCCGTGAATTCAGAATGGTCGACGGCCGTCCGCTTTGGCCGCCGTTCCGTTTCGCTCGGCCGGCTGGTCCTCGGCGCCGGCCGGCTCCCGCGTTCGCTGTCACCCTCTCCCTGGATATGCCTTTGCCTCCTTCTTGGGCCAAATCTGGCTAAAAACTGGTAATGACAACGTTGTCATTCTATCATACGGTGATCCGGCACCTTGGATCGCCACAGATGGAGCGACACATCCCCCTCGGCCTCTCCCATTCCTGCACCCAGCTGGATCGGTGGCGCGTGATCTTCGGTCCCGATGCGGACAGGACCCTGAGGCCGGTCCTGCACACCCGTTTCGGCTGAGGGAACGGCGATGAACTTCCTGCCGCTGTGGCGCTATCGCGACCAGTTGATCGATGGGACGATCGTCACGCTCGAACTGACCGTCATAGCCGCTTGCTTCGGCCTGTTGATCGGCACCGCCGGCGCCGTCGCACTCAAGGGGCGCGTGAAGCCCACGCGCTGGCTGGTGCGCAGCTACATCGAGCTGTTCCGCAATACGCCATCGTTGATCCAGCTCTTCATCGTGTTCTTCGTGCTGCCGAATTTCGGCTTGAAGCTGCCGGCGTTTGAGGCGGCGGCGGTGGCGCTGTCGCTCTACTTCGGCGCCTATTCGGTTGAGATCATCCGCTCGGGCCTCGACTCCGTGCCGAGAAGCCAGATCGAGGCCGGCCAATGCCTCGGTCTCAGCGGCTGGCAGGTGTTCTTCCATATCCTGCTGCCGCCGGCGCTGCGCAACGCCTATCCGGCGGTGACCAGCCAATTCGTGCTGCTGCTGCTCGGGACTTCGCTCGCCTCGCAGGTCGCCGCCGACGAGCTGTTCCACGTCGCAGGCTTCATCGAGAGCCGCACCTATCGCAGCTTCGAAGTCTACGCGATCATCTGCGCGGTCTATTTCGCGATGGCGATGTCGTTCAAGATCCTGTTCGCGGTGGTAGGCGCCCTCGCCTTCCGCTGGCCCCGGCGGCGTTGAGGCAGGCCGCCGCATGCGATCCTTCTCCTTCATCGATTTCGTCTCGCTGCTCTCGGCGCTGCGCTGGACGGTGGTGCTTGTCGTCCTCGCGCTAGGCTTCGGCGCGCCGCTCGGACTTGGGCTGGCGACGGGCCGGATCAGCCGCCTCGCCCCATTGCGCTGGATCTCGGCCGCAGCGATCCAGGTGATCCAGGGCGTGCCACTGCTCGGCCTGCTCTTCTTCTTTTATTTCGGCATGCCGGTGTTCCTTGGCATCCAGGTGCCGGCGCTCGTCGCGGTTACGGTGGCCTACACGCTCTACACCGCGGCCTTCCTGGGCGAGATCTGGCGCGGCGGGCTCGAGGCCGTGAAACAGGCGCAATGGGAAGCCGGTGCCTGCCTCGGCCTGTCGCGCTGGCAGCAATTCCGCCACATCGTGGGGCCGCAGGCGCTGCGCCTGTCGCTGCCGCCGACGGTCGGCTTCCTCGTCCAACTCGTGAAGGGCACCTCGCTCGCTTCGATCATCGGCTTCGTCGAGCTGGCGCGCGCCGGCCAGGTGGTGAGCGCCGCGACCTTCCAGCCGCTCCTCACCTACGCCGTGGTCGCGGCGATCTACTTCGCAACCTGCCTGCCGCTCACGCTGTGGTCCCGTTCCCTGGAGGCTCGCCTCGATGGCTCTCGTTGAAATCCGCGACGTCCACAAGAAGTTCGGCCGGACCGACGTGCTCAACGGCGTTTCGCTCGACGTCGAAGAGGGCGAGATCGTCACGATCATCGGCCGCTCCGGCTCGGGAAAATCGACGCTGCTCCGTTGCATCAACGCGCTCGAGACGGTCGATGCCGGCGAGATTCACGTCGAGGGACAAAGGGTCCACGCCAGGATGCCGGACTTGCGGCAGTTTCGCCAGCGCGTCGGCATCGTCTTCCAGGCCTTCAACCTGTTTTCCCACCTCAAGGTCGAACGCAACATCACGCTGGCCCCATTGCTCACCGGCCGCATCGGCAAGTCCGAAGCGCGCCCGCTTGCCCTGGATGTCCTCGCCCGCGTCGGCCTCGCCGACAAGATCGACGCCTGGCCGGAGCAGCTCTCCGGCGGTCAACAACAGCGGGTGGCGATTGCCCGCTGCCTCGCCATGGCCCCGCACCTCATGCTGTTCGACGAGGTGACGTCGGCGCTCGACCCCGAACTGGTCGGCGAGGTCTTGAAGGTGATGGAGGCGATGGCGCGCCAGGGCATGACGATGATCCTTGTCACGCACGAGATGGGATTTGCCCGCAACGTCGCCGACCGCATCGTCTTCATGCATCAGGGCCGCGTCTGGGAGCAGGGACCGCCGTCGAAACTGTTCGTCCGACCCGAGACCCCCGAACTCGCAAGTTTCATCGCCTCGGTGAAATGAGCACCTTCCAAGCAAACCGGCCATCGTGCCGCCACCAGGAGAGAGTTATGAGAAGATTGAAATCCCTCTTCGCTATCGCCACCACGGCGCTCGCCGTCCTCGCTGCGCCGGGTCTTGCCAGGGCCGACAAGCTGCAGGATGTGCTCGGTGCCGGACGTCTGCGCGTCGGCATCCTCACCGACGCTGCACCCTGGGGCTTCAAGGACGACAAGGGCGAAATCGCCGGCCTCGACGCCGATCTCGCCAAGCTGATTGCGGCCGATATGGGCGTGAAGCTCGAACTCGTCCCGGTGACGGGCGCGGCGCGCATCCCGAGCCTGCTGTCCGACAAGATCGATGTCCTGATCGCAGGTCTCGGTGCAACGCCGGAACGCGCCCAGCAGGTCATGTTCTCCCAGCCCTACGCGGTGGTGAATCTCGGCGTTTATGGTCCGAAGTCGATTGCCACAGCGACCGGCAAGAAGGCCGAAAACCTCGAACGCCACACCGTCGCTGTGGCCAAGGGAACGACGCTCGACGTCTGGCTCACCGACAACGCGCCAAAGGTGAAGCTGGTGCGCTTCGAGGACACTCCCGCGGCGATCGCCGCCTATCTCGCCGGCCAGGCCGATACCTTCGCCGAGAACAGCGCGATCGCGCTCAAGGTGAAAGAGCAGAATCCAACCAAGGAGGTCGAGCTGAAGTTCCTCATCCGTCAGTCGCCGGCGCATATCGGCTTGCGGCAGGGCGAGCAGAATCTGCTCAACTGGATCAACACCGACCTCTTCACCAACAAGCTGAACGGCAAGCTCGGCGCACTGCAGCTGAAGTGGTTCAAGGAAGAGCAGTCACTGCCGACCTTGTGAGTTCAGGCGAACTTCTTTTTTCTCGAGGAGCTGCAAACATGATTGAACGTTATTTGGTCGGCCCGCGCATGAGCCAGGCCGTTGTCTGCGCCGGCATGGTGCATATCGCCGGCCAGGTGGCCGACGACCGCAAGGCGGGGATCGTTTCCCAGACGACCCAGGTGCTCGGCAAGATCGAGGCGCTGCTGAAGCAGGCTGGATCCGATCGCTCCAGGCTGGTCGCGGTCAACGTCTTCCTGCCGCACATCACCGACTTCGAGGCGATGAACTCGGTGTGGGACGCCTGGATCGATCCCACCAATCCGCCTGCACGCGCCTGCGTCGAAGCGCGGCTCGCCGACCCCGATTTGCGCGTCGAGATGACGGCCGTCGCCGCCGTCTGAGACGCGCTTCGTGCTCTCCTTCAACCTTCGGCCGGCGTCGGTGACGACGCGGCCCCGAGGCATCCAATGCATACCGGACTTTTCCACGAGATCGACTTCGACGCCGACCACAAATGGTCCGGCCACCTCAGCATCCCGTTCTCGATCGATCGATCGCCCTATTTCCAGGTCAAGATTCCGATCTTCCGGATCCGCAACGGCGCGGGCCCGCGGGTTCTGCTGATGGCAGGTAACCACGGCGACGAATACGAGGGTGAGATCACGCTCGCGCGGCTGTTTCGCCGGCTCGATCCTGCCATCATCAAGGGCGAGGTGACGATCCTGCCCTTCGCCAATCTCCCGGCGGTGATGGCAGCCCGCCGACGCTCACCGCTTGACGAGGGCAATCTCAACCGCGCCTTCCCGGGCGACCCCTCGGGCACGCCGACTTTCCGGCTCGCTCATTTCCTCGAACATGAACTCTTCCCCCGCCACGACGTGATCTTCGACATCCATTCCGGTGGGACGTCGATGGCGCATCTGCCTTGCGCCCTGATCGAGCGCCAAGGCCCGCCGGACATGTTCGCCCGCGCGCTCAGTCTCATGGAGGGGCTCGGAATGCCGTTCGCCTTCGTCGCCGAAAACGGTGCCGAAGCGCCGACCTCGATGGCAGCAGCCGCGCGGGCCCGAGCGATCGGCATCTCCGGCGAATTCGGCTCCGGCGGCACCGTCACGCCGCAGACGATGGCCCTGACCGCCCGGGCCGTGGACCGCCTGCTGCTCGCGCTTGGCATCATTGATGCGCCGGTGCTCGGCCCACACGTCCCCATCGAAGGACAAACCGAACTGCTGGCGCTGGAGAGCCACGCCCAGGCGGTGTTCGCGACACGGCGCGGCTGGTTCGAACCGGCGGTCGTGGTCGGCGCGCGGGTTGGGGATGGCGACGTGGCGGGCTGGTACCACGATTTCGAACGACCCGAGGCGCCGGAGGAAGTGCTGCACTTCCCCGCCGCCGGGATCGTGATCTCGCAACGTCTCCACACCGACTGCCAGAGCGGTGATTGCCTGGTCCAGGTTGGCCGGCCGTTGACACGGGGTGAGGTTTCGGGCCGATGAGATTTTGATGCGCGAAACGACTCTAGAGCGTTTTCCAGCGAAGTGGACGCCGGTTCGCGTCAAGAAAACGCGTCAAATCAAGAATCTAGAGCCCCGTTCCGATTCCATCGGAACGGAAAAGGCTCTAGACAACGCCAGCACTTGGGTTCGATGGCCGATCCGACCGTGACAACCTTCGATGATGTCGTGCGAATTCCGGCGCCGCCCGGGCGCGGCACTGCGGTCGGGCGACCGCCGCGCATCGAAGAGGTGGCGGAACGCGCCGGGGTCTCCCCGATCACGGTGTCGCGGGTGCTGCGTCATCCCGAGAAGGTCAATCGCGAGACCCGCGACCGCATTCTCGAGATCATCGAGGCGACCGGATACGCTTCCAACCCTCACGCGCGGGCGTTGCGTTCGGGCCGCTCCAACGTCGTCATTGCCTTCGTCTCCAACATCCTCAGCCAGCAGTTCGGCTTGGCCGTGCGCAGCTTCGCAGCGGCGCTCGAGCCGGAAGGATACGAAGTGTTGGTCGGTCAGACCTCCTACTCCTATGCCCGGGAAGTGGCGATGCTGCAGTCGCTGCGCGGCATCCGGCCGGCGGCCGTGCTGTTTACCGGCGTGATCGAGCTCGAAGAGAACCGGGCAGCCCTGCAGGAACTGGCCATTCCGGTGATCGAGACATGGGCCTATCCGCGTGATCCGATCGACATGCTCGTCGGATTCTCCAACGCCGACGCCGGAGCGATGGCGGCACAGCGACTGGCGGCCGCCGGACATCGCCGCGTTGCCTTCATCGGTCGCAGCAGCGGCCGCGGCGCGCTGCGCCGCGACGGTTTTCGCGCAGCCGCTGGAAAACTCGGCATCGAGATCGTGCACGAGATCGCCGTCGACGAGATCACCGGTCTTGTCGACGGCCGCGCCGCCTTCGGCGCCCTTCTCGCCCGTGGCGATCCGGTCGACGCCGTCTTCTGCGCCAACGATCTGTTGGCGACGGGGGCGCTGATCGAAGCGCGCTCCCGCGGCCTGTCCGTGCCGCGCGATCTTGCGTTGCTTGGCTTCGGCGACAACGACGTGGCGGATCAGATGACGCCGGGCCTCACCACGATCGCATTTGATTCCGCGGCGATCGGCCGGATCGCCGGCGAACTTCTGCTGGCGCGTTTGGCCGGTACGCCGCATGCGCTGCAGCGTCACGCGGTCGAACTCTTCTTCGTCGAGCGCGGCAGCATCTAAAGACCTACTCCCTACGCCTTGTCCGGCCCGACGCGCACCAGTTGCTTGCCGAAATTGGCACCCTTGAGCAGGCCCATGAACGCCGCGGGCGCGCTGTCGAGGCCCTCGGTGACGAACTCCTTGTGCTTGATCTTGCCTTCACGGAACCACCCCGACATGTCGCGCAGGAAGTCGCCGTGGCGCGCAGCAAAATCGCTGACGATGAAGCCGCGGATGGTGAGGCGCTTGGTCAGCACCGCGCGCATCATCTTGCCGGCCCATTTCGGCGAGGTCTCGCCGAAATTGTTGTACTCGGCGATCAAGCCGCAGACCGGCATGCGCGCGAACGCATTGAGCTGCGGAAATACCGCCTCGAACACCGCGCCGCCGACGTTTTCAAAATAGACGTCGATGCCCTTCGGGCAGGCGTCCTTCAGCTTCGCCGCGAGATCGGGATCACGGTGATCGAGGCAATCGTCGAAGCCGAGTTCCTTTTTGACGTAGTCGCATTTGTCCTTGCCGCCGGCGATGCCGATCGCCCGCGCGCCCTTGATCTTCGCAATCTGGCCGACGGCCGACCCGACGGCGCCGGAGGCCGCCGCCACCACGACGGTTTCGCCCGCCTGCGGCTTGCCGATATCGAGCAGGCCGGTATAGGCGGTCATGCCGGGCATGCCGAGCACGCCGACCGCGGTCGAGATCGGTGCGAGCTTCGGATCGATCTTGGCCAGACCCTTGCCGTCGGAAATCGCATGCGTCTGCCAGCCGGCGCGCGACAGCACGATGTCGCCTTTCGCAAAACCGGGATTGTTCGAGGCGATCACCTCACTGACCGTGCCGCCTTCCATCACGCCGTCGATCGGCACCGGCGCCGCATAGGACGGGCCGTCACTCATCCGCCCGCGCATGTAGGGATCGAGCGACAGCCAGATGGTGCGCAGCAGGACCTGGCCCTCACCGGGCGTCGGCGCGGTATATTCCTCGAGGCGGAAGTCGGATGGCTTCGGTTCGCCCACGGGGCGAGCAGCGAGAACGATGCGTTTTGCGGACATGGTTGTTTCCTCCGGATTGTTATTTGTCGTCATTGCGAGCGTAGCGATGATGCTACGTCATTCCGGGATGGTGCGTAAGCACCAGACCCGGAATCTCGAGATTCCGGGTTCGATGCTTCGCATCGCCCCGGAATGACGGCTGATATTACCGTACTCGAATATCAGGCCGCGATTTTTGCCAGCGCGGCCTCAAACGCCGCCGCAGCGCTTGGCAAATCCGCGAAAGCAAGCCCGCTATCGGCGGTCTGCTTCTGGTCCGCGGTCGCGGTAGGACGCACTTCCGCAATCGGCTTTGCCCCATCGAGCAAGGCCGCCGGCGCGATCACGTGAAATTCATGGGTTTCGACCGGCTGATCCTTCAGCAGGAAGACACTGAGCGAGACGATGTCAGTACCTCGCCGATAGGAAATATAGCGGTCGACCGCCACCGAACCGTCGCGCTGCATGCCGCCGAGTTTTGCAAAGCCCTTGGAGTCGAGCAGCTTGTGGGCCTTGAAACCCTTGATGCCAACCGACTTCGCTTTCGCGGTCTCTTCCGACAAATCGAATTTGGCGGCCATCGCCTTGCCGATTTCAGCGAGCTGCTCCGACATCGCGTGCTCGAACTCTTTTGCCTCGGTGCGCGGCTTCGATGCCTTGCCTGGCCTGGCCGCGTTGCGCTTTTGCAGCTCGGCGTTGCACCGCGCGATGATATCAGCCGCGGCTTTCCGCTCGGCGTTGACGAGCAGATTCTTCAAATCCTGATTTGAAAGCGCGGCAATCCTGTCGTCCGACCAATCGACCATGATGTTCAATTTCTTTCAAAAACAGCGCTGCTAGCGCATGAAGGCAGCGTCATTCCGGGATGGTCCATAAAGACCAGGCCCGGAATCTCGAGATTCCGGGTTCGATGCTGCGCATCGCCCCGGAATGACGGGCCTTAGCTCAAACTCCGCCCGGATAGTTCGGGCTTTCGCGGGTGATGGTAACGTCGTGGACGTGGCTTTCGCGCAGGCCCGCACCGGTGATGCGCACGAACTGCGCCTTCTCGTGGAATTCGGCGAGGTTGCGCGCGCCGACATAGCCCATTGCCGCGCGAAGACCGCCGGCGAGCTGGTGCATGACGTTGCCGACCGGGCCCTTATACGGCACCTGGCCCTCGATGCCCTCGGGCACCAGCTTGAGCGTGTCCTTGATGTCCTGCTGGAAGTAGCGGTCGGCCGAGCCGCGCGCCATCGCGCCGACCGAGCCCATGCCGCGATAGGCCTTGTAGGAACGGCCCTGCCACAAGAACACTTCGCCCGGGGTCTCGTCGGTGCCGGCGAGCAAGGAGCCGACCATGGCGATGTCGGCGCCGGCGGCGAGCGCCTTGGCCAGATCGCCGGAATATTTGATGCCGCCGTCGGCGATCACGGGGATGTCGGATTTCTTGGCGGCTTCGACCGCATCCATGATCGCTGTCAGTTGCGGCACGCCGACACCGGCGACGATGCGCGTGGTACAGATCGAACCCGGCCCGATGCCGACCTTGATCGCGTCCGCTCCGGCATCGATCAGCGCCTGCGCGCCTTCCTTGGTGGCGATGTTGCCGGCAATGACCTGCACAGCGTTGGAAAGCCGCTTGATGCGATTGACGGCTTCCAGCACCCGCGAGGAGTGGCCGTGCGCGGTATCCACCACGATGAGGTCGACACCAGCGTCGATCAGCAGCTCGGTGCGCTCAAAGCCGCCCTCGCCGACCGTAGTCGCCGCCGCGACGCGAAGCCGTCCCTGCGCGTCCTTGCAGGCGAGCGGATGCGCGACCGCCTTTTCCATGTCTTTCACGGTAATCAGGCCGACGCAGCGATATTGCTCGTCGACCACCAGCAGCTTTTCGATGCGATGCTTGTGCAGCATCCGCTTCGCCTCGTCCTGGCTGACGCCTTCGCGCACCGTGACGAGGCCTTCATGCGTCATCAGCTCGGAGATTTTTTGCCTGGGGTCGGTGGCAAAACGGACGTCGCGGTTGGTGAGGATGCCGACCAGCTTGCCGGGAACGCCCTTGGAGGCACCGGTGACCACGGGAATGCCGGAGAAGCCATGATCGGTCATCAACGTCATCGCGTCCGACAGCATGGCGTCGGGGCCGATGGTCAGCGGATTGACCACCATGCCGGATTCGTACTTTTTGACCTGCCGCACCTGGGCGGCCTGGCCTTCGGGATCGAAATTGCGGTGAATGACGCCGACGCCGCCGGCCTGCGCCATCGCGATCGCCATCCGCGCTTCGGTCACCGTATCCATTGCGGAAGCAATGATCGGGATGTTGAGCGGGATTGCGCGGGTCACGCGGGAGCGGATATCCGCCTCCGAGGGCAGGATGTCGGAAAGACCGGGTTTGAGCAGCACGTCGTCGAACGTGTAGGCTTCGCGGATAGCCTGAAGTCCCTGCGCCATTTGCCAACTCCTTTCGGCGGCCTTCCGCCGCATATTATTTAAGATGAACGTCGCCTTCGGCTGCGCGAGCGGCGCTGCCGTCGAATCGAAGCCCATCGGTGGGGTTGACGGTGGTCGATAGCATGGCAGGCGGCCGAATCAAAGCGTTTGGCCGCTATGCACAGGCTTTTCCCGAAAAGCCCTTAGTTAAAGGGCCTTAACGTTGATATCCCGGCGGCGGGCCGTGCTGGCGGATCGCCTCCACCACCTCCCGGTGCCGGCGGTCCTCCCGCCTCATGTGAACCGCGATGAGCGCATGCGCCGACGGCACCAGCAGCAGGACGTGGAAAAACAGGCCGAAAACCAGGCAAAACACCAGCAGAACGAGGTTGAAGATCGCCGAAAATGGCTGCCCGTTCAGGAGCAGCCCAAGTGGCGGCAACAGCGCGGCGAGCAGGTAGATCATCGTCGGGTCTCCGGTGGCGCCAGTTGGCGGCGTCACGCAGGATTTAGGTGGTTTGCACGGTTCCGCAATGGCTTGTCCGACAGCGGGGTGATACAGCCCAATTCACCCCGCCTGCCCTCCCGCACCCCGATTCCCGATGGACAAACAGCGCCTGATCCCGCTCATCGTGGCCACCGCCCTGTTCATGGAAAACATGGACGCGACGGTCATTGCGACGTCGCTGCCGGCGATCGCGGCTGACATCGGCACCAGCCCGCTGACGCTGAAACTTGCGATCACGTCCTACCTGCTTTCGCTCGCGGTGTTCATTCCCGCCAGCGGCTGGACCGCCGACCGCTTCGGCGCGCGGATGGTGTTTTCCATCGCCATCGGCGTCTTCATGCTGGGATCGATCGGCTGCGCGATGTCGACGTCGGTCACGCATTTCGTGATCGCGCGCATCCTGCAGGGTCTCGGCGGCGCGATGATGACGCCGGTCGGACGACTGGTGCTGCTGCGCTCGATCGACAAAAGCGGGCTGGTGCAGGCGATGACATGGGTGACGGTGCCGGCGCTGATCGGCCCGGTGATCGGGCCGCCGCTCGGCGGCTTCATCACCACCTATTTCTCCTGGCACTGGATCTTCCTGATCAACATTCCGATCGGGCTGCTCGGCATCTTCATGGCGATGAAATACATCGATCCGATCCGCAGCGAAGACCCGGAGCGGTTCGATCTCTACGGGCTGGTGCTGGCGGGCATTGGCCTCGCCGGCATCGCCTTCGGCCTCTCGGTCGCCGGGCTCAATCTCCTGCCGTGGACGGTCGTCGCGGGCCTTGTTGCGGTCGGTTCGATCTCGATGGCGCTCTATGTGGTGCACGCGCGGAAGACGGGTTCGCCGGTCCTCGACTTCTCGATGCTGCGGCTGCAGACGCTGCGCGCCAGCATCTATGGCGGCTTCCTGTTCCGGCTCGGCATCGGCGCGCTGCCATTCCTGCTGCCGCTGCTGATGCAGGAAGGTTTTGGGCTGACGCCGTTCCAGTCCGGCCTCGTAACGTTCTCGTCCGCGGTCGGCGCCATGGGCATGAAAACGCTGGCCGCGCGCATCATCCGCACCTTCGGCTTTCGCAACATGATGGCGGTCAACGCCATCATCAGCTCGGTATTTCTCGCCGCCTGCGCCCTGTTCACGATCACGACGCCGTTGATGCTGATCTTCATCATCCTCGTGGTCGGCGGCTTCTTCCGCTCGCTGCAATTCACCGCGATCAACACCGTCGCTTATGCAGAAGTCGAACCGGCGCAGATGAGCCGCGCCACCACGCTTGTGAGCGTCAACCAGCAGCTGGCGACCTCGGCCGGCGTCGCCGTCGGCGCGTTCTCGGTGGAATCGACCATGCTGTGGCATCACGCCACCGAACTGGATGCAACCATGTTCGGCCCGGCCTTCATCGTGGTCGCGATCATCTCGGCGGTGTCAGGCTGGTTCTTCTGGCAGATGCCTGACGATGCCGGCCACGAGATCTCGGGCCGCAAGGCGGTCGAGATTTCCAGCCGCAAGGGCGCGGAAAAGGCCGCGACAAAAGCCGCCAGCGAAGGCCCCGAGGACACGCGCGATCAGCGGCTGGGATAGATCCGTCACACCCAGTTGATCCCGGCGCCGGAAACATATCCGGGCGCAACCGTTTTCCTTTCGTACCTCGAAAGGAAAGACACCATGAAACTCGCAAAATTCGGAACGCTTGGATTGGCCGCGGTACTTGCACTTGCAAGCAGCTTCGCGCTCGCACAGACCGGTACTGGTTCCACCGGTGGCAGCACCGCAACCGGCGGATCGACCACAAGCGGCTCCACCACGGGACCGTCGGTCAACAGCACGACGACAGGCAGTTCGACCACCGGCTTGAGCAACGATGCCGGCAGCGCTGCCGCCGGCGCGAACAGCGCGCGGAATCCCTCAGGAAATCCCGCAATCAATACCTCCCCCAGCGGATCGCCGGTAACTCCTGCTCCGGGTTCGGGCGTGGGACGATAGCGCCGTGTCGTGACATACGGTTGTATGTGATTTTTATCACTGCGATCCATCGATACACTGGCAAAATTTCCCTCCTGGCGAGATGGGCTCGCCAGAAATCAAGGAGGGAAACGTCTATGACCAAAGCGAACACGGAAGCTTCGACCAATCGTCTCGACGACACCGATCTGGAACTCGTGAGCGGCGGTGAACGCACCCTTTACGAGAACCTCCATCGGCTGTGGTTCGCGGCGAGCTGCGTCCTCTCAGGCAGTACGCTGACCGTGAAGGGCGATCAGTTGCACTGCAGCTGACACGCTGGCGCGAATAGCGCTTCTGACTCTAACGGCCTCGGCGCCGAAGCTTGAAAGGCGCTGAGGCCGTTATTGCGAGTTTTTGGAAGCTGAGCCGCGACGCCGCGCATGGACCGACGCCTTCTGCGGACGCGCCAAGCCGCGCCGCCAGCGAAACTGCCTGCGCTTCATCCGATCGCCTCGTCGACGGGCAATCGCGTCGATTTCAGCATGTTTGCACCCGGCCCAATGAAGGCGCAACGCACCGAAGCGCTTACCCACCTGTGGCACAGACCTTGCCTGCAAATGAGCATCTTTGTTCTGCAGAGGGATCGCTGCTCATGTCGCATTCATCGTTTTTCCTCAGCCGCCGGCACTTTCTGCAGACCACCCTGGCCGGCGCGACAGCTGTAGGTTTCCACGGTTCGGACGCCGCTGCGCAAGGCCGCTCGGAAACATTGCTGGTGGTGCAGGAGCTCGGCCCCAATTCGCTTGATATGCAGGGCGTCGGTTCGAACCAGACCGTCAACGGGCTGTCCTGGAATTGCTACGACCGGCTCCTGACCTACGCGTCAAAAACGCTGCCCGACGGGACGCTGTCCTACGACCGCGAAAAACTCGCGCCTGAACTGGCCGAGGGCTGGGAAGTTGCGGCCGACGGCATGTCCTGCACCTTCAAGCTGCGCAAGGACGCAAAGTTTCACGACGGCACGCCGGTCACGTCCAGCGACGTCAAATGGTCGTTTGATCGCGCGGTCAGGGTCGGCGGTTTTCCCACCTTTCAGATGTCAGCGGGCTCGCTGGAAAAAACGGAACAGTTCGTCGTCGTCGACGACCACACTTTCCGGATCGACTATGTCCGCAAGGACAAACTGCTGCTGTTCAACGTCGCCGTCGTCGTCCCCTTCATCATCAATTCGCAACTGGCGAAGAAGAATGCGACGCCAGAGGATCCCTGGGCATTGAGCTGGCTGAAGAACAACGAGGCCGGCGGCGGCGCCTACAAGCTTGACAGCTGGAAGCCCGGCACCGAGACCGTCCTGACGCGCTTCGACGACTGGAAGAGCGGCCCGCTTCCGAAAATCAAACGCATTATCATGCGGGACATCCCTTCCGCCGGCACGCGGCGGGCCACGCTGGAACGCGGCGATGCCGATCTCTCGAGCGGCTTTGCCCCGCGTGATTTCGATCAGGTCATCAAGGACGGCAAGGTCAAGGTCTCCGGCGTGCCGATCCCGAATGCGCTTTGGTCGTTGGCGCTGAATACCGCCAAGCCGCCGTTCGACAATGTCAAACTGCGCCAGGCGCTCGCCTGGGCGATGCCTTACGAACAGATCCAGAGCAGCGCCTTCTTCGGCCGCGCCGTTCCGATGTATGGCGGCCCCACTGAGGTCTCAAAGCCGGTATGGCCACAACCTTTCCCCTATGTCACCGACCTCGACAAGGCCAAGGCGCTGATGAAGGAGGCCGGTTTTGAGACCGGGTTCGAGACGACGCTCTCGCTCGACACCGGCACGGCAACGGTCGGCGAGCCCACCATCGTGCTCATTCAGGAGAGCCTCGCAAAGATCGGTATCAAGACCGACATCAACAAGATTCCGGGCGCCAACTGGCGGACGACGCTGAACAAGAAGGAATTGCCGCTGGCGCTCAACCGCTTCAGCGGCTGGCTCGATTATCCCGAATATTACTTCTACTGGAATTTCCACGGCAACAATTCGATCTTCAACATCTCCTCGTACCAGAACAAGGAGATGGACAAGCTGATCGACAAAGCGCGCTTTACGACCGATGCCGCGGAATACGAAACGACCGTGAAGGCGTTCATTGCGCTGTGCATGCGCGACGTTCCGGTGATTCCGCTTAACCAGCCGATCCACGACGTCGCGATGCAAAAGAACATCAGCGGCTACGAATTCTGGTTTCACCGCGAGCCCGACTTCAGGCAGTTCGTCAAGGGATAGCCGATCAAGCGATCGGCGCCGGCTAGCCAGCCTCTTCAATCTGCAATGGAAACCCGTCTGATTTGCTGTGTGATGTCAGTCACGGCAAAGGCCCGGCCGGTGCCGTATCCCTGTGAGCATGGATGGCGGGAACGGTCCCGCTTCAAAGACAAACGGGAGACGACCATGACCGAGTTCAAGACCTCAGATCTGCTCGACGACGCTGCGCTGGAAATCGTGGCTGGCGGCGTGCAGGAAGGCGGCTGCATTCCGGGACGCCCGGTGCCGAAGCCGCCGTACCCGACCGGCGACTGGACGTTCAAGGACGTCTTCGTGCGTTGGACCATCGGCTAACCATCAATCCCAAACCAACAGGAGACTGACATGAACAAGAATGAACTGAGCCTCGATGAATTGAACAAGGTTGCCGGCGGCATGATCAAGCAGACCTGCCCACGACTTCCGACCGGGACCGGCCCGACCTTCCCGACCGACCCGTTTCCGTTCCCGATTCCGTTTATTCCGCTTGGTCCGTTCCGTTTCTGATCCTTCACGGCATCAGACCGGCAAGAGGCCGCCCGTCAGGCGGCCTCTTTTTTCGTCATTGCCTGCGACAAACGCAGAGCGTTTGCGCACGGGAGCACTTGCGACGAAGCAATCCACCTGCTGTTATGCCGTGAGATGGATTGCTTCCGCCTTTCGCTCGTTGAGCTACGGCGGACAGGTCGCTTCGCTCGCAATGACGGCGGAACGTATCGGCTACGCCTTCGCTCCGCCGCGAAAGCCCATCGCCAGCACGTAGCGCTCGGACGAGTCCTGGCGGCTCGAGGCCGGCTTGACGTGTTTGACGGTGGCAAAATCGCGCTTGAGCTGCGCCAGCAGTTCGCCTTCGGCGCCGCTCTGAAACACTTTTGCGACGAAGGTGCCGCCGGGATTGAGCACCTCGGTGGCGAACGCCGCCGCGGTTTCGACCAGCCCGATGATGCGCAGCTGATCGGTCTTGCGATGGCCCGTGGTGTTGGCGGCCATGTCTGATAGCACCACGTCGGCGCGGCCGCCCATCATCGCCAGCAGTTTTTCCGGCGCGTCTTCGGCGAGAAAGTCGAGCTGCGCGAAGGTGACGCCCGGCACTTCCGGCATTTCCAGCAGATCGATCGCGACCACCTTGCCCTTGCCGTTGGCCGCCCCGATGCGTTTGGCCGCGACCTGGCTCCAGCCGCCGGGGGCCGCGCCGAGATCGACCACGGAGATGCCTGACTTCAGAAAGCGATGCTTGTCGTCGATCTCGATCAATTTATAGGCCGCGCGCGAGCGCCAGCCGTCCTTTTTGGCCTGCGCCACATAGGGATCGTTGAGCTGCCGTTCAAGCCAGAGCTTTGATGACAGCTTGCGCTTGCCACCAGACTTGACCGTGACGTGCAACCGGCCGGTGGTGTCTTTCGCCATACGGATGCTTGCCTTTGGATACTATTGAAACGCGATACAGTGGTTCTCCCTCTCCCCGTTCTTCACGGGGAGAGGGTTGGGGTGAGGGGCTCTATCCGCGAAATTGGTTCCAGTTGATGGACCTGTACCCCCTCACCCGGATCACATCTGCGATGTGATCCGACCTCTCCCCGCAAGCGGGGCGAGGTAAGCCAGGCCGCACGTGCGCCGCCTTAGCACGACCTTAGCGCGCCGTCCTCCCGCATCATTTCGACCAGCATGCCCTCGCGCAGGCCGCGGTCGGCGACGCGCAGCCGCGGCAGCGGGAACGCGTCGCGGATCGCGTCGAGAATGGCGCAACCGGCCAGCACCAGATCGGCGCGCTCAATGCTGATGCAATTGTTGTTGGCGCGCTCCTGATAGCTCATGCCGAGCAGCCGCTGGATCACCGACGTGACGTCGGAATTGTTCATCCAGATGCCGTCGATGCGGCGCCGGTCGTAGCGCTGCAAATTGAGAAACACGCCGGCCAGCGTCGTCACGGTGCCCGACGTGCCGAGCAGATGCATGTCACGCAGATCACCGCCATGCTCGGCCGCAAACGGCGCCACGTATTGCGCGACCTCGGCGATCATCCGCGCATAGGATTCGGCCGTGACGTCCTTGCCGCCGAAATGCTCGGCGATGGTGACGACGCCGAGCGGGATCGACATCCAGGCCTTGATCCGCGGGACGGCGTTTTCTTCCCCTGGATCGCGCTCGATCCGGACCAGTTCCGTCGATCCGCCGCCGATATCGAACAGGATGGCGCCTCGCCCTTTGGGGTCGAGCAGCGGCGAGCAGCCGATTACCGCGAGCGTCGCCTCGGTCTCGCGATCGATCACCTCGAGCCGGATGCCGGTGTCTTTTGCCACCCTCTCGCGAAAGCTTTCGGCATTGGCCGCGGCGCGGCAGGCTTCGGTTGCGATCAACCGCAGGCGCCGGGCCTTGCGGTAGCGGATCTTGTCGCTGCAGATACTCAAGGCCGCAATGGCACGGTCGATCGCCGCTTCGCTGATGGAACCGGTCGAGGAGATGCCCTCGCCCAGCCGGATGATCCGCGAGAACGAATCGACCACGCGGAAGCCGTCGCCGGCCGGACAGGCGATCAGGAGCCGGCAGTTGTTGGTGCCAAGGTCGAGCGCGGCGTAGACGCCGCTTTCCGCCCCTGCCACAGCAGACCCTGACGGGCTTGCGCGGGCCGCAAGGCCATCGGCAAGCCGCGTATCCTCGTTCATCAAAACTGTCTTTCCGCGGCTTTGCTGCCGCCGAAGAATGAGCGCTCACGGAAACTTTAGCAGCGCCAAGGGCCTACGCAACATCCCATCACATAGGACCATGCCCAAACAGGCGTTGTCGCTGGGGGATCGGTGGGTTATTTGGTTCCGAGCCCGCGAAAGTCGCGGAAATCCAAGCATTTCAGGTATTTTTCGATGCAAGATCATACGTCGCCGTCGTCGCTGGAAAACGCTATCGCAGTGCAAAAATACGGCGTCGGGCAGCCTGTGCGCCGCAAGGAAGACGACACGCTGGTCCGCGGCAAGGGCAAATACACCGATGATTTCAGCCTGCCGGGCCAGGCCTATGCCTGGATCGTGCGCTCCAGCCACGCCCACGGAATCATCCGCGGCATCGATATCAAGGCCGCGCGGACCATGCCGGGCGTGCTCGGCGCCTGGACCGGCCAGGACCTTATGGCCGCCGGCTACAACCCCTTCACCTGCGGTCTGCCGCTGAAGAGCCGCGACGGCTCGCCGCTGCTGCAGACCAACCGCATGGCATTGGCGACCGACAAGGTGCGCTTCGTCGGCGATCCCGTGGCCTATGTCGTCGCCGAAACGCTGGCGCAGGCGCGTGATGCGGCGGAAGCCGTCGAGCTCGATATCGAGCCGCTGCCCGCGGTGACCAGTGCCGAGGAAGCGGCACAACCCGGCGCGCCGCAGCTCTACGATCACATCCCCAACAACACAGCGCTCGACTATCACTATGGCGATGCAGCGAAGATCGATGCGGCATTCGCCGGCGCCGCGCATGTAACAAAGCTCGATATCGTCAACACCCGCGTCGCCGTGGTGTCGATGGAGCCGCGCGTGGCGTTGGCTTCCTACGACAAGGCCAGCGAGCGCTTCACGATCCAGGTGCCGACCCAGGGCGTTTCCGGCAACAAGGTCACGTTTGCAAAAATCCTGAACGTGCCGAACGACAAGGTTCGCATCCTGACCGCCAATGTCGGCGGCTCGTTCGGCATGAAGAACATGAACTATCCGGAATACACCTGCATCGCGCATGCCTCGAAGGTGCTGGGCCGTCCGGTGAAGTGGACCGACGAGCGCTCGACCAGCTTCCTGTCCGACAGCCACGGCCGCGCGCAGACCATGCATTGCGAACTGGCGCTGGATGCCGAGGGCAAATTCCTCGCCGTGCGCCTGAAAGGCTACGGCAATCTCGGCGCCTACATCACCGGCGTGGCGCCGGGCCCGCTGTCGCTCAACACCGCCAAGAACCTTGCGAGCGTCTATCGCACACCGCTGCTCGGCGTCGACATCAAGACGGTGCTGACCAACACCACGCTGATGGGCGCCTATCGCGGCGCCGGCCGGCCCGAGGCCAATTACTACATGGAGCGGCTGATAGACCGCGCCGCCGACGAGATGGGCATCAACCGGCTCACCCTGCGCAAGCGCAATTTCATCAAGCCGGCGCAATTGCCGTTCCCGGCGGCGTCCGGCGTCACCTATGACAGCGGCGATTTCCAGGGCGTGTTTGCGAAAGCGCTGGAGCTTTCCGACCACGCCAATTTTGCCAAGCGCAAGAAGGAAAGCAAGAAGCAGGGCAAACTGCGCGGCATTGCGGTCGGCTCCTACCTCGAAGTCACCGCACCGCCAAGCGGCGAACTCGGCAAGATCAATTTCGAACCTGACGGTTCGGTGAAGCTGACCACCGGCACGCTCGATTACGGCCAGGGCCACGCCACGCCGTTTGCGCAGGTACTGTCCGCCGAGCTCGGCGTGCCCTTCGAGAAGATCACGCTCGAACAAGGCGACAGCGATCTCGTGCGCTTCGGCAACGGCACCGGCGGCTCGCGCTCGATCACCGCGACCGGCCAGGCGATCGTCGAAGCCGCGGCGCTCGTGGTCGCCAAGGGCAAGCAGGCGGCGGCGCATCTGCTGGAAGCCAGCGAGGGCGACATCGAATTCGGCAATGGCCGATTCACCATCGCCGGCACCGACCGCTCGATCGGCATCATGGAGCTGGCGCAGCGGCTGCGCGACGGCAAGGTGCCGGAGGGCGTGCCCGATACGCTCGACGTCGATCACGCCACCAAGGACACGCCGTCGACGTTCCCCAATGGCTGCCACGTCGCCGAAGTCGAGATCGATCCCGACACTGGGGTTACGAAAATCGTGCGCTACACCGGGATCAGCGACTTCGGCACCATCGTCAATCCGATGATCGTCGACGGCCAGCTGCATGGCGGCGTCGCGCAAGGCATCGGCCAGGCGCTGATGGAGGAAG
Source organism: Bradyrhizobium sp. AUGA SZCCT0176 (assembly GCF_018130145.1). Classification (GTDB taxonomy): domain Bacteria; phylum Pseudomonadota; class Alphaproteobacteria; order Rhizobiales; family Xanthobacteraceae; genus Bradyrhizobium. The sequence continues at coordinate 181,860 of NZ_JAFCMB010000002.1, forward strand.
TGAGCTACGATTCCAGCGGCCAGCCGATCACCGGCTCGTTCATGGATTACGCGATGCCGCGCGCCGGCGACATCCCGCTGATGGCAACCGCCGATCATCCCTCGCCGGCCAAAACCAATCCGCTCGGCACCAAGGGCTGCGGAGAAGCCGGCTGCGCCGGCAGCCTCGCCTGCATCGTCAATGCTGTTATCGACGCGCTGTCGGAGTACGGCATTTCAGAGATCGATATGCCATTGACATCGGAACGCGTCTGGCGTGCGATCCAGGAGGCCAAGGCGAGGAAGGCGGCATAGGATGCAACCAGCCATCATCGGTGAACTCCGCGCAGCATTCGACGCGACAACGGTCCTGACCGGCGCCGATATCGATGCGCGCTATTACACCGATATAGCCGGCATCCCCGTTCCTCCGCCGATTGCGGTGATGCGGCCGCGCTCGACCGAAGACGTCTCGCGATTCCTGGCGATCTGCCACCGGGCGCGCGTTGCGGTCACGACCCAGGGCGGCATGACCGGGCTCGTCGGCGCCACGATGCCGATGGCCGGCGAGATCGTGCTGTCGATGGAGCGCATGAACGCGATCGAAGAGGTCGACACCGGCGGCGGGGTCGTCATTGCCCAGGCCGCCGTGCCGCTGCAGCGCGTGCACGAGCGCGTCGCGCAGGACGGCTTCATGTACCCGCTCGATCTCGGCGCCCGCGGCAGCTGCACGATCGGCGGCAACATCTCGACCAATGCCGGCGGCAACCGGGTGATCCGCTATGGCATGACGCGCGATCTGGTGCTCGGGCTCGAAGCGGTGCTTGCTGACGGCACCGTGCTCAAGGGCGTGCGCAAATACATCAAGAACAACACCGGCACCGACCTCAAGCAATTGTTCATCGGAACCGAAGGCACGCTCGGCGTGGTGACCCGCGCGGCATTGCGGATTTTCCCGGCGCCGGCCGAACAGCAGGTGGTGCTGTGCGCGCTGCCGAGCTTCGACAAGGTGCGGGCGATGCTCGACCTGGCGCGCAAGCGGCTTGGCGGCGAACTGACCGCCTTCGAGGTGATGTGGAACAGCTATTACCGCCTTGTGACCCAGCTGGTGCGAGGCGTCGCCGCGCCGCTGCCGGTTACCCATCCCTTCTACCTGCTGATGGAATCCTCGGGCAGCAATGCCGAGCGACTCCGCGCCGACGTTGAAAGTCTGCTCGAAGAGGCGCTCGGTGAAGGCATCATCCTCGATGCGATCATTGCCAATTCGGGTGCTTCTACAGCCGCGATCTGGCGGGTGCGCGATTCCAGCGTCGAGCTGAGCCGGGCGACCGCGCCCACGGTCGGCTTCGACATCAGCCTCGCCATCGACCAGATGGAACCGTTCACGGAAGCCGTCGCAAAGGCGATCAAGGCGGTCGACAAGGACGCCTACACCATCGTGCTCGGGCACGTCGGCGACGGCAACCTGCACGTCAACACGAAATACTCGCCTCCGGCCGACAAGCATGAGGAGATGAAGAAGCTGGTGTTCGGCCTCACCAGCGACTTCGGCGGTTCGATCTCGGCCGAGCACGGTATCGGCATCTCCAGGCGGCCCTATCTCAGGCTCAGCCGCACCGCGGAGGAGATCGAGACCATGCGCACGCTGAAGCGCGCGCTTGATCCGCATCACATCCTCAATCCCGGTCGCGTCTTCGAGATGTGAAGCGCGCCGGTCAGGCGGCGAGCTTCAAAGCGCGCTCCAGGAGCTCCAGCCGGTCCTGGCCCCAGAAGATCTCGCCCGAGGGCAAGACGTAACTGGGCGCGCCGAAGACGCCCGCCTTCAGGGCATCCTGCGTGTACTGCTCGTACAGCGCATCGAGTTCCGCATCCGATGGGCCGCCGGCCCGCAGCGCGGCGGCATCGAGGCCGGCGCGTTGCGCTGATGATGCCATCACCGCGGGATCCGCAAACGACTCCTCGCGCTCCCAGATGGCGCGCGCCAGCTCCAGCGACAATTTATGAGCGTCCTTGCCCTGCAGCTTGGCCGCGATCACGAGGCGTGTCGCCGCCGCGTCATCGCTGGGGAAGAATTTAGGCTCGACATTGAGCGGAAGTCCCCGCACCTCACGCCAGCGCCTGAGCTCCATCAGTCGGTAAGCCTGCCGCTGCGGCGAGCGTTTTGGCAGCGGCAGCCCGCCGGTCTGCTCGAAAATCGGGCCGAACTTGGCGGGCTTGACGTTGACTTGCGCGCCATAGCGCCGCGCAATCTCGGCGAACGGGCCGCTGCCCATGTAAGTCCAGGGCGAGTTCAGCGACAGGTAATAGTCGATGGTGATGGCCATGATTATGCCGCCACCTGTTCGCGCGGCTGGTAGATCGCGGTGTGGTGGCAATGCGCCAGCGGCGTCTTGCCGTTGGCGACCACCAGCGCGTCGAGTTCGACGAAACGGTGCCCCTTCTTGTCGTAATTGCCGATCACTTTGGCACGCGCGGTCAATTCATCGCCGATGCGGGCCGCTGACAGGAGCTGCATCCTTGTGCCGACATGAATCCATGGGCCCATGATGGCGTTGTCGACCAGCACCATGTTCATCACCCGCGGCAACAGGCCGGGGTGGCCGAGTCCTTCCTGCGCGTAGATCACTTCGGTTTCGCGAATATCCGCCAGATATTGTTTTGCCGCGTCCGTCGCCCAGGTGCGCGGCGCCGCGCCGAGCCATTTACCCAGTGCATAGGACGACGCATCGACCGGCCTGCGCTCGCCTGCGGCTGCGACCTCGACAAAGTCGGAAAGCGCGAATGATGGCTCCGCCGCTGGCAGCGATGCCGTGCCGGTCGCACAAAGATCTCCCCGGCTCTCGACCTGAAGCTCAAGCACGCCGTTGCTTTCCTCGCCCACGACATCGGCCTGCTCGCCGTCATAGACCGGCTTGACGAAACGCGCCTCGATCAGTCCACGCTCAAGAAAGGCCCGGCCCCATTTTGCGACCGGTAAGTGCATCATGTAGGCCATGACATCGACACCGGGCACCAGACCGCCGCTAAAACCATAGCGCTTCGCCACCGTGTCATCGTGCATCTTGTTCTCGGAATGCTTGGAAGTGTTGTAGGCCGAGACGCGATACGGCCCGATCCGGCTTGTCATGCCCATTTCCTCTATTTTCTTGTTGTTTCCGGGCGTTATCGTACGCAAAGAAAGTGTCGTGGCAAGCGTGTTCCCCGGCCTGTTTTCCTCGCATTTTTCCGCCCCATGGAGTACCACGCGCGGACGAGACGAACTGACCGAATCCACCCCGATGAACTGACCTGAAGTGCCTGACTTGAACCCACCCCGCATCTATGTCGACGCCGACGCCTGCCCGGTCAAGGACGAGATCTATAAGGTCGCGAGCCGGCACGGCCTGCCCGTCAGCGTGGTCGCGGGCAATTTCATCCGCGTGCCGCAGGATCCGCTGATCGAGCGGATCGCCGCCGGCGCCGGGATGGATGCCGCCGACGACTGGATTGCGGAACGCGCCGGCAGAGGCGATATCGTCATCACCTCCGATATTCCGCTGGCGAGCCGTTGCGTGAAAGCCGGCGCCGAGGTGCTGGCACCGAACGGCAAGCCGTTCACCGAACAGTCGATCGGCATGACCCTGGCGGTGCGCAACCTGATGACCGACCTGCGCTCATCCGGCGAAGTGACGGGCGGCCCGCGATCCTTTGCGCCGCGCGACCGCTCGGCGTTCCTCTCCGCGCTCGACCAGACCATCCGGCGCATCCAGCGTCAGCGGGCTTTGCCGCCTGCGCCGAACCAGAATTGAGCTGAACGATGCCGCCGCCGCTGATCCAGTTGAAAGATATCGCGCTGACCTTTGGCGGCACGCCGCTGTTATCCGGCGTGGAACTGTCCGTATCGACGGCCGAGCGCGTGTGTTTGATCGGCCGCAACGGCTCCGGCAAATCGACGCTGCTGAAGATCGCCGCCGGACTCGTCGAGCCCGACAGCGGCAGCCGCTTCGTGCAGCCCGGCGCCACCATCCGCTATCTGCCGCAGGAGCCTGATTTCGGCGCGCACAAGACGACGCTGGCCTATGTCGAGGCCGGACTCAATCCGGGCGACGACCATTATCAGGCGCGCTATCTCATCGAGCAGCTGGGCTTGAGCGGCGATGAAGATCCCGCCCATGTCTCGGGCGGTGAAGCCCGCCGCGCGGCGCTGGCGCGCGTGTTGGCGCCCGCCCCCGACATTTTGCTGCTGGACGAGCCGACCAACCATCTCGATCTCACCACCATCGAATGGCTGGAAGGCGAGCTGGAGAGCCGCCGCTGTGCGCTCGTCATCATCAGCCATGACCGCCGCTTCCTCTCCAACCTGTCGCGCTCTACCGCCTGGCTCGACCGCGGCCAGATCAAGCAGATCGACCGCGGCTTTTCCGCATTCGAGGCCTGGCGCGACGAAGTGCTGGCCGAGGAAGAGCGCGACCAGCACAAGCTCGACCGCAAGATCGTCAACGAAGAGCACTGGCTGCGCTACGGCGTCTCCGGCCGCCGCAAGCGCAACGTCAAGCGGCTCGGCAATCTGCATGCCCTGCGCGACCAGCGGCGCACTTATCGCGGCGCGACCGGGAATGCCAGCCTCGCCGCCGCCGAAGCGGACAAATCGGGCAAGCTGGTCATCGAGGCCAAGAACATCGGCAAATCCTTTGGCGACCGCAAGATCGTCGACGGATTCTCGATCCGGGTGCAGCGCGGCGACCGCATCGGTATCGTCGGCCCGAACGGCGCCGGCAAGACCACGCTCATTGATATGCTGACCGGCGGCAGTCCGCCCGACAGCGGCACGATCCGGCTCGGCGCCAATATCGAGATGGCGACGCTGGACCAGCACCGCGAAAGCCTCGACCCCAAATCGACGCTGGCCGACGCCCTGACCGGGGGCGGCAGCGACCACGTCATGATCGGCGGCAAGCCGAAGCACGTCGTCAGCTACATGAAGGACTTTTTGTTCGCGCAGGAGCAGATGCGCACGCCGCTGGAGGTATTGTCCGGCGGCGAACGCGGCCGACTGATGCTGGCGCGCTCATTGGCAAAAGCTTCCAACCTCTTGGTCCTGGACGAGCCGACCAACGATCTCGACCTCGAAACCCTCGACGTGCTCGAGGAGATGCTCGGCGACTACGAAGGCACGGTGATCCTGATCAGCCATGACCGCGACTTCCTCGACCGCGTCGTGACCTCGGTGATCGCGCCCGAAGGCGACGGAATCTGGATCGAATATGCCGGCGGCTATACCGACATGCTGGCGCAGCGCGGCGCGGATCTGAAGCGCGAGGCGGTAAAGGTCGCCGAAGAGAAACGGGAAGCGAGGGTTGCCGCTGGATCGCCTTCGACCGGACCGAAACGGCGCCTGAACTTCAACGAAAAGCACGCGCTGGAAACGCTACCCAAGACCATGGCGAAGCTGCAAGCCGAGATTGCCAAGCAGCAGCGCATCCTCGACGATACCGATCTCTACAAGAAGAACCGCAAGAAGTTTGATTCCGCCTCCGATGCGCTTACAAAGGCGCAGAAGGAATTGCAGGAAGCCGAGGACAAGTGGCTGGAGCTTGAGGTGCTGCGCGAAGAGATAGAACAGGCATGATGCGTGGGATGGTTGCCATCGTCATTGCGAAGAGCGCAGCGACGAAGCAATCCATTCTGCACCTCGGATAGATGGATTGCTTCGCTTCGCTCGCAATGACGAGCATGCTGAATTGGAGTGAAAAATGACCACACCCCTCGCCGCCAAGATCGCCCGTGAATACGGCACCCCCGCCGCCGTGATCGACATGGACCGGGTCGAGCGCAACATCGCGCGGATCCAGGCGGCGTGCGATGCCGCTGGCGTCGCCAACCGGCCGCATATCAAGACCCACAAGAGCCCGCTGCTGGCCGCGATGCAGATCAAGGCTGGCGCCAAGGGCATCACCTGCCAGAAGCTCGGTGAAGCCGAAGTGATGGCGGACGCCGGGATCGACGACATCCTGATCAGCTACAACCTGATCGGCGAGGAAAAGATGGCCCGGCTCGGCGCGCTGCAGGGCAAGGCCAACATGACGGTCGCCTGCGACAATTCCGTCGTGGTGGCGGGCCTGCCGCAGGCTGCCGCTGCATCCGGCCGGCCGCTGTCGGTGGTGGTTGAATGCGACACTGGCCGCAAGCGTGCCGGCGTCGAGACCCCGGCGGAAGCCATTGCGTTGGCACGCGAGATCGCAGCGTCAAAAGGGCTGAAATTCGCCGGCTTCATGCTGTACCCGACCGAAACCGGCTGGGCGGAAGCGCAGAAGTTCTTTGACGAGGCGTTGGCAGGCGTCCGCGCCCACGGCCTCGATGCAACCATGGTCTCGACCGGCGGTTCGCCGAACATGAAGAATGTCGGCAAGCTCAAGGGCGCCACCGAGCATCGGCCCGGCACCTACATCTACAACGACCGCATGCAGGTCGCCGCCGGCGTCGCCGGCTGGGACGATTGCGCGCTCAGCATCTATTCGACGGTTGTCAGCCGCGCCGGCCCGGATCGCGGCATTCTCGATGCCGGCTCCAAGACACTGACGTCCGACACCGGCGGGCTCGAAGGCCACGGCCTGATCCTCGAGCATCCCGAAGCCAAGATCGCGCGTTTTGCCGAAGAGCATGGCTTCCTCGACCTCACCCGCAGCAACACGCGGCCGAACGTCGGCGACGTCGTGCGGATCGTGCCCAACCACGTCTGCGTCGTCGTCAACATGATGGACGAAGTGGTGATGGTGCGCGGCGACGAGATTCTTGGAACGCTGCCGGTCGCGGCGCGGGGGAAGTTGCGGTGATACGCACGTAGGGTGGGCAAAGGCGCGCTCTTCGCGCCGTGCCCACCATCTATCTATCCAACGAAATGGTGGGCACGCTTCGCTTTGCCACCCTACGAAGCCAGGCTGAGCCACTTCAATACGCCCCTGCCCGCCGCAGCGCCGGTGGCAAACGACGCCTGCAGCAGATAGCCGCCAGTTGGGGCTTCCCAATCCAGCATTTCACCCGCGGCGAATACGCCTGGCAAACGACGGATCATGAAGGCGTCGTCGAGTTCATCGAAGGCGATACCGCCCGCGGTCGAGATCGCGCGCGCGATCGGCGCGACGCCGTTGAGTTCTATGGGCACGGCGTTGATCAGACGGGCAAGATCAGGTGGCGATAGCGACGCCAGCGACACGCCGGATATCTTGACCGCCTCCTGCAATAACCCGATCGCAACAGGCGAAAGATGCGCGGCCTTGCGCAGGAAATTCGACTGGGATTGTTTGCCCTTTGGCGCCGAGAGCCGCGCGGTCAATTCCTCGATCGCCAGATCGGGCCGTAGCACGACGTGCAGCGGCGCCTTCCCTGCGCTGAGGATCGCTTCGCGCAAATCCGCCGAGAGCGCATAGATCGCGCCACCTTCGATGCCCGTGCGGGTGATAATGGCCTCACCGCGAACGCTGTGTGCGCCAAACGTCAACGCCACGCCCTTGAGCGGCTGGCCTTCGAACCGATCGCGAAAAATGTCCGACCAGGCGATGCTGAAGCCGGAATTGGCTGGGCGCAGCGGCGATATCGTGACGCCTCTGGCGGCGAGCATTTCGGCCCAAGCGCCATCCGAACCAAGCCGCGGCCAGCTTGCGCCACCGAGCGCCAGCACCGTCGCGCTGGCGTCAATCGCGCGTTGCCCGTCGGGCGTTTGAAACTTGACGCGGCCATTCTCGTCCCAACCGGTCCAGCGATGGCGTAGCGCGAGTTGAACGCCTTGCCCGTCCAGCCGCCGCAGCCATGCCCGCAGCAGCGGTGAGGCCTTGAACGCCTTTGGGAAAACCCGGCCGCTGGAGCCGACGAAGGTCGGCTGCCCCAGCGCCTCGCTCCAGTCGCGCAGCGCCTGTGGCGGAAAGGCATCGATGGCCGCCTTCAGGTTCGGCATTGCTTCGGCGTATCGCGCGAGAAACGCGGGCAGCGGTTCGCTGTGCGTCAGATTGAGCCCGCCCCGCCCGGCCATCAGCAGCTTGCGGCCGGCGGACGGCATCGCGTCATGGACGGTGACGGCAGCGCCGCCATTGGCCAACACCTCGGCGGCCATCAGGCCGGCGGGGCCGGCACCGATGATGGCGATGTTGTTGGCGCGAGGCGATGACATGGCGTGAGTGTAAGCCGGATTCGCCTACCGCAACAAAGAACGTCATTCCGGGATGGTCCGAAGGACCAGATCTCAGGGGCGCAATTGCGCCCTGGGGAATCTCGAGATTCCGGGCTCGACGCTTCGCGTCGCCCCGGAATGACGGCGAGCGCTACAGCTTGATCCCCGCTCTCGCCGCGGCCTGCCCCACGTACTTCTGCGTCTGCTCGAACGCGCCCTGCAGCGCCTTCGCCGTGGACATATCGCCGATCGCGGCAAAGTTCGCGGCGATCGCGTCCGGCGTCCAGTCGGACTGGGCCAGGTTGATGCCTTCGGTCTCGACGACCTTGATCACCGCAAACGAGCCGGCACCGGCGCCCATGATGGTGCGGGTCGGCGCGTCCTCGCTGAGCAAGAATTCCACCGCCGGCGTGATCGCCTCGGGGCGCATCAGGGCCAGCGCCTGCGGCGGCAGCAGTTCCTCGGTCATGCGCGTCGCCGCGGTCGGCGAGATGGTGTTGACGCGGATGTTGTTCTTGCGGCCCTCCTCGGCCAGCACGTTCATCAGGCCGATCATGCCGGCTTTGGCCGCGCCGTAATTGGCCTGGCCGAAATTGCCGAACAGGCCGGATGAGGAGGTGGTGACGACGATGCGGCCGTAATTGCGCTCGCGCATGCCGGCCCACACCGCCTTGCAGCAATAGAAGGTGCCGGTGAGATGGACATCCAGCACTTTTGCGAAATCAGCGACTTCCATTTTCGTAAACGACTTGTCGCGCAGGATGCCGGCATTGGCGCACAGCAAATCGACACTGCCCCACTCTTTGGTGGCGCGCTCGACCATCGCCGTGACCTGCTCGAAATTGGAGACATCGGCGCCGTCGGCGATCGCGGTACCGCCGGCTTTGCGGATTTCCTCAACCACGGTCTCGGCCGGGGTCAGCGAGCCACCGGTGCCGTCGCGCGCGCCGCCGAAATCATTGACGACGACCTTGGCGCCGCGGCTGGCCAGCCCCAGCGCATGCGCCCGTCCCAGACCATTGCCCGCGCCGGTGACGATTGCGACGCGTCCGTCAAACCTGATTGTCATGATTGCAGTTCCTGCTCTTCGTCATGCCCGGGCTTGACCCGGGCATCCATCCAAAATCGAGAGGTTTTTGAGCAGTGATGGATTGCCGGGTCAAGCCCGGCATGACTGGCGAAACCTTACGCGAAATAGATCAAGCCGAGCCAGTTGGCGACCAAAGCGGGTTTTGCTTCACCCTCGATCTCGACGGTGACATTGGTGCGCGACTGCAGCTCCTTCGGTTTGCGCAAAATTGCCTCCAGCAGCGTGAAACGGCCGCGGACGCGGGAGCCCGCGCGCACCGGCGACATGAACCGCAGCCGATCGAACCCGTAGTTGACCCCCATCGTGGTGCCTTCGATGACCGGCATCACCTCGTAGGACATGATCGACAGCAGAGACATCGTCAGAAAGCCGTGCGCCACGGTGGTGCCGTAAGCGGTTTCCTTCTTGGCGCGCTCGGGATCGACATGGATGAACTGGTGGTCCTCGATCACGTCGGCATAGAGGTTGATCCTGGCTTGATCGACCAGGTGCCAGGACGAGACGCCGATCTCCTTGCCGACCATGGCCTGATAGGCTTCAAACGACACCGGCGGCTTCTTCCAGACTTCATTCATCTATCAACTCTCCAATCCGGCGGTCCGCACTTTCTGGAGTCCCGGAAACTGTTCCTCGCGGAATTCGGCGCCGCGCAGCGCATCACCGCGATTATCGTCATGCTCGAGCCGGCGCAACTGCACGCGGCGGATTTTTCCGGAAATCGTCTTCGGCAATTCGGTGACGAGCTCGATGCGGCGGATACGCTTGAACGGTGCAAGCCGCGTATGCAGATGCGTGAAGATCGACAGCGCGGTTTCCGCCGAACGCTCCACTCCCGCCACCAGCAGCACATAGGCCTTTGGAATAGCGAGGCGGATCGGATCTGGACTCGGCACGACGGCGGCTTCCGCGACCAGTTCATGCTCCAGCAGCACGCTTTCGAGTTCGAACGGACTGATGCGGTAGTCGGAGGATTTGAACACGTCGTCGGAGCGGCCGACAAAGGTCAGATAACCCTCGTCATCGGCGAACACCACGTCGCCGCTGCGATAGAGGTCGCCATCGGCGCCGCTCAGTTTGCCGTCCTCGCCCTGATAGCCCTGCATCAGGCCGGCCGGACGGTCCGCGCCGAGCACCAGCGTCACCTCGCCCTCTTTGGTCGCGTGGCCATCATTGTCGGTGATCTGCACGCGGTAGCCGGGCAACGGCCGGCCCATCGATCCGACCTTGACGGTCTGGCCCGGCGAGTTGCCGGCGAGCGCCGTAGTTTCGGTCTGGCCATAGCCGTCGCGGATGATCAGGCCCCAGGCGGTGCGGACCTGATCGATGACTTCGGGATTGAGCGGCTCGCCGGCGCCGCAGACTTCGCGCAAGGAGACTTTGAAGGCCGCAAGCTTCTCCTGGATGAACAGCCGCCACACCGTCGGCGGTGCGCACAAGGTCGTCACGCCACAACGGCCGATGGTCGCGAGCAACGCCTTGGCGTCGAAGCGCGGCTGGTTGACCACGAACACGGTGGCCCCGGCATTCCAGGGCGCGAACAAGCAGCTCCAGGCATGCTTGGCCCAGCCCGGCGAGGAAATGTTGAGATGCACGTCGCCCGGCTGCAGCCCGAGCCAGAACATCGTCGACAACGCGCCGACGGGATAACTGCGCTGGCTGTGCCGCACCAGCTTTGGCTTTGCCGTGGTGCCCGAGGTGAAATAGAGCAGCATCGGGTCGTCGGCGTTGGTCGGACCATCGGCTGCGAATGTTTCCGAAGCGCCGGCGGCCTCTTCGAACGGCAACCAGCCCTCGTGCTTCGCCGTCGCGCCGACGACGATGCGCACCAGGCCTTCGGCGCCGAGACTGGCAAATTTCGCGACCTGATCCTGCGAGGCCACCACCACCTTGGCCCGGCCGCGGTCGAGGCGGTCGCGCAATTCGTCTGGTGTCAACAACGTGGTGGCTGGAATGACCACGACGCCGAGTTTCATCGCCGCCAGCATGGTCTCCCACAGCGGCACGACATTGCCGAGCAGCAGCAGCAAATGGTCGCCGCGCTTCAGGCCCTGCGCGCGCAGGAAATTGGCGACCTGGTTGGAGCGACGCGACAGCGCGGCAAAGGAAAGCTTTGTCTCCTTGTCGCTGCCGGCATCGACGATCCACAGCGCCGCACGGTCCTTGCTGTCGGAGTTACGCGCCAGTTCGGCATCGAACCAGTCCAGCGCCCAGTTGAACGGAACCGGATCCGGCCAGCGGAACCCCTTTACCGCGGTGTCGTAGTCGGTGCGGTGCTTGAGCAAAAAGGCGCGCGCTTCCTGGAAACTCGTCATCGGCGCTCCGTTATTTCCCGGCGAGACTCCGAACGTGCTGGATAATCCCGGAAAAATCCACCCCGCCATGGCCGGCGGCGTCGAACGCCTTGTAGATCTCCTGCGCGTGCTTGCCCAGAGGGGTCGCGGCGCCCGCGGCATTGGCGGCGTCCTGCGCCAGCGTCAAATCCTTCACCATCAGATTGGAGGCGAAACCGGGCTTGTAGTCGTTGTTGGCCGGAGAGGTCGGAACCGGGCCCGGCACCGGGCAATAAGTCGTCAGCGACCAGCATTGTCCCGATGAGGTCGAGGCGACGTCGAACAATGCCTGATGCGACAGGCCGAGCTTTTCGGCGAGCGCGAAGGCCTCGCCGACTGCGATCATGGAAATGCCCAAAATCATGTTGTTGCAGATCTTGGCCGCCTGCCCGGCGCCGGCGCCGCCGCAATGCACGATCTTCTTGCCCATGTTTTCCAGCACCGGCTTGGCGGCGCCGAACGCCTTCTCCTCGCCGCCGCACATGAAGGTCAGCGTCGCGCCCTTGGCGCCGCCGGTGCCGCCGGACACCGGCGCATCGACGGAAGCCATGCCGTGCTTGGCCGCCAGCGCATGCGCCTGTTTTGCACTCTCGACGTCGATGGTCGAGCAATCGATGATCAGCGCGCCCTTGGCCATCGCCGGAACCACGTCGGTCCAGACCGAGACCACGTGCTTGCCCGCGGGCAGCATGGTGATGACGGTATCCGCCCCCTTCACCGCGGCCGCGGCGCTTTCCGCAATCGTGGCGCCGTCGCTCTTGGCCTGATTCTTGGAGGCCTCGACCAGATCGAAGGCGATGACCTTGTGGCCGGCCCTGACCAGATTGGCCGCCATCGGTCCGCCCATATTGCCGAGGCCAATGAATGCGATAGTAGCCATCTCGAATCCTCCGCGTGAGCTGTTCTTGTTGTTTCAGTTGAACCTGAGTTCGTCGGCGCCGATCTCGGCGAAATAAGGCGCCTGCATCGCCGGCGTCACGTCCTCGATCCGCGGCGGCGACCATTTTGGACTGCGGTCCTTGTCGATCACGGCGGCGCGCACGCCCTCGCGGAAATCGTCGCTGGCGAAGACTTCCAGCGCCGCGCGATATTCCCGCATCAGGCATTCTTCCAGCGAGGACGACGCCCGCGCCAGCCGAAGCAGTTTCAGCGTGACCACCATGCCGCGCGGGGATTTTTCACCGAGCGTCTTCAGCGTCGCCTGCGCCAGTTCCGATCCGTCGCGCTGCAGGGCGGCGACGATATCTTCCATCCGGTCATGGGCGAACCAGTTGTCGATTTTTGCCTGCATCGCGGCGACGGGACCGGCAGTCTCGCCGGTCGCAAAGCCATCAATAAGGGTCTTGATTTCGGCTGATGTTGCTCCGGGCCGGACCTTGGTCAGCGCCTCGCGCAGTGCGGCCAATTTGGCCGACGGCACCACCGCATCGGCAAAACGGGCGTTGACAGCGTCGGGGCCGTTCATGGTCTGGCCGGTCAGGCCAAAATAGGTTCCGATCTCGCCCGGCGAATGCGAGAGCAGCCAGGTGCCGCCGACATCCGGGAAAAAGCCGAGGCCGACTTCAGGCATGGCAAGCTTTGTCCGCTCGGTCACCACGCGATGGCTGCTGTGGGCGGATAGCCCGACGCCGCCGCCCATTACGATGCCGTCCATGAAGGCGACATAGGGCTTTGGGAATCTCTTGATGCGGGCGTTGAGGATGTATTCCTCGCGCCACAGGATTTTGCCGAGATCGCCGGCGACCTTCGAGCTTTCCCAGAGCGCGCGGATATCGCCGCCGGCGCAGAGGCCGCGCTCGCCTGCCCCCTCAAGCAGGATCACCGCGACCGCTGGATCGGCCTCGAACTGATCGAGCGCCTTGTCGATGTCGCGAAACATCTCCAACGTCACGGCATTGATCGCCTTCGGCCGGTTGAGGCGGATTACGCCGCAAGATCCCTCGCGCCGCGCGATCAGGTCACCCTCTGGCGATTCGACTGCTGTCATCGCGCGCCTTCGATCAGTTTTCGCGACACAATCAACCGCATGATCTCGTTGGTCCCTTCCAGGATCTGGTGCACGCGCAAATCGCGCACGATCTTTTCGATGCCGTATTCGCTGAGGTAACCGTAGCCGCCATGCAGTTGCAGCGCCTGGTTGGCAACCTCGAAACCGACATCGGTGCCAAAGCGCTTGGCCATCGCGCACAGCATGGTTGCGTCCGCATCCTTGCGGTCGAGCGCGGCGGCTGCGCGCCACACAAAGGTCCGCGCCGCCTCCAGTTCGGTCGCCATGTCGGCGAGGCGAAACTGCAGCGCCTGGAATTCGTCGAGGCGCTTGCCAAAGGCTTTCCGCTCTTTCATGTAGCTAAGCGATTTATCGAGCGCGTTCTGCGCGCCGCCGAGCGAACAGGCGGCGATGTTGATGCGGCCGCCATCGAGCCCGGCCATCGCGATCTTGAAGCCGATGCCCTCGTCGCCGAGGCGATTTTCGATCGGCACGCGAGCGTTTTCAAAAATCACCGCGCGGGTCGGCTGGGCGTTCCAGCCCATCTTGCGCTCATTGGCGCCGAACGACAGCCCTGGCGTATCGCCCTCGATCACCAGGGTCGAGATGCCGCCGGGGCCATCGGCGCCGGTGCGCACCATCACCACATAGAGATCGCCCTTGCCGGCGCCTGAAATGAACTGTTTCTGGCCGTTGAGCACGTAGTGATCGCCGTCGCGCACCGCGCGGGTACGCAAGGCAGCCGCGTCCGATCCGGAGCCCGGCTCGGTCAGGCAATAGCTCGCCAGCAGCTCCATGGTGCAGAGTTTTGGCAACCACTTCTGGCGCTGGGTATCGTTGCCATAGGCATCGATCATCCAGGACGCCATGTTGTGGATCGAGATGAACGCCGACACCGTCGGGCAGCCCTGCGCCAGAGCCTCGAAGATCAGCGCGGCGTCGAACCGCGTCAGCGCCGAGCCGCCGACATCGTCGCGGATATAGATCCCGCCGATGCCGAGCGTCGCCGCCTCGCGCATCACGTCGACGGGAAAATGCTTTTCCTCGTCCCAGCGGATCGCATGCGGCGCGATTTTTTCCGCGGCGAACTCCCGCGCCATATCGCGAACCGCAATCTGGTCCTCGTTGAGAGCGAAATGCATTTTGCGCTCGGCTTCTGCGCGCTAGTTCATCGTCGGAATCGAGAACTCCGCGCCCTCCTTCACACCCGACGGCCAGCGCGAGGTGATGGTCTTGGTCTTGGTGTAGAAGCGGATCGAATCCGGGCCGTGCTGGTTGAGATCGCCGAAGCCGGACTTCTTCCAGCCGCCGAAAGTGTAATAGGCGATCGGCACCGGGATCGGCACGTTGATGCCGACCATGCCGACATTGACCTTGGCGGCGAAATCGCGCGCGGCGTCGCCGTCGCGGGTGAAGATCGCAACGCCATTGCCATAGTCATGGTCCGACGGCAGAGCCAGCGCTTCCTTGTAGTCGTGCGCGCGCACCACCGACAGCACGGGGCCAAAGATCTCTTCCTTGTAGATCCGCATGTCCTTGGTGACGTTGTCGAACAGCGAACCGCCGAGATAGAATCCGTTCTCGTAGCCCTGCATCTTGAAGCCACGGCCGTCGACGGCGAGCGTCGCGCCTTCCTTGACACCGATATCGATGTAGCTCTTCACCTTCTCGACCGCTTCGCGCGTCACCAGCGGGCCGTAATCGGCCGAGGGATCGATCGAGGTGCCGATCTTGAGCGACTCCACGCGCGGGATCAGCTTTTCCATCAGGCGATCGGCGGCGGTCTTGCCCACGGGCACCACGACCGAAATCGCCATGCAGCGCTCGCCGGCCGAACCGTAGCCGGCGCCGATCAGGGCATCGACAGCTTGGTCCATATCGGCGTCGGGCATGACGATGGCGTGGTTCTTGGCGCCGCCGAAACACTGGCACCGCTTGCCGGTCTGTGCAGCGCGCTCGTAGATGTACTGCGCAATCGGCGTCGAGCCGACAAAGCCGATCGCCTTGATATCGGGATCGTCGAGGATGGCGTCGACGGCCTCCTTGTCCCCGTTGACGACGTTGAGCACGCCGGGCGGCAGGCCGGCCTCGATCATCAGGGCGGCCAGCATCATTGGCACGCCGGGATCGCGCTCCGACGGCTTCAGGATGAAGGCATTGCCGCAGGCGATCGCCGGCGCGAATTTCCACATCGGGATCATCGCCGGGAAATTGAACGGCGTGATGCCGGCGACGACGCCGAGCGGTTGCCGCATCGAATAGATGTCGATGCCGGGGCCGGCGCCTTCGGTGTATTCGCCCTTCATCAGGTGCGGAATGCCGCAGGCGAATTCGGCGACTTCGAGTCCGCGCTGGATATCGCCCTTGGCGTCGGGAACGGTTTTGCCATGCTCACGCGCAAGGCAATCAGCGAGTTTGTCGTAATCACGCTGTACCAGTTCGACGAATTTCATCATCACGCGCGCGCGGCGCTGCGGGTTGGTCGCGGCCCATTCCGGCTGAGCTGCCCTGGCGTTCTCGACGGCGGCGCGAACCTCGGCCTTGGACGCCAGCGCCACCTTGGCCTGGACGTCGCCGGTCATCGGCTCGAATACGTCGGCCGTGCGGCCCGAGTTGCCCTTGACCTCTTTGCCGCCGATGAAATGTCCGATTGAACGCATGAATCTTCTCCCTAGACCCGGTTAGATCGCTTTACCGCCCTTTTTGACCTGCATTTCCTAGGATACAAGTGCGATAAATTGCACCATAGATGTGCGGAAATGCTGGATCAAGGCGGCGGTACGATCGATTGGGATGACTTCCGTTTTCTGCTGGCGATTGCGCGCGGCGGAACGGTATCCGCTGCCGCAAAACAGCTTGGCGTCGATCATGCCACAGTGATCCGGCGTGTCGACCGGCTGGAACGGCATCTGTCCGCAAAACTGTTTGATCGGCGTAAAACCGGATATTTGCTGACCGAGGCCGGCCAGCGCGTCGCCGACAGCGCGGAAGCAATGGAATCGACCATCGTCGCCAACCAGGAGGCGGTCGGCGGCTCCCGCGCGCATCTGACCGGCACGGTGCGGATCGGGGCGCCGGACGGGTTTGGCAGCCACTTCCTGGCCTCGCGGCTGGTAAAATTCGTCGAGCGATACCCGGACCTCGACCTGCAGCTGGTCGCCACCGCGCGGCTGTTCAGCCTCTCCAAGCGCGAGGCCGATATCGCGATCAGCCTGACGATGCCGAAGGAAGGCCGGATCGTCGGGCGCAAGCTGCTCGACTACAGCCTCGGGCTTTATGCCGCCCCCGCCTATCTCGATCGCGCGCCCGGGATTACCGGGCGCAGCGACCTCGCCGCACATCGTTTCGTCGGCTACATCGAGGAACTGCTGTTCACGCCGGAACTGGATTATCTGCCGCAGGTTAGCCCGAAGATCTCCGCTAAATTCCGCAGCGCCAATCTGATCGCCCAGCTCAACGCCACCATCGCCGGCTTCGGCATCGCCGTGCTGCCGCATTTCATGGCGACGGCGCATCCCGAGCTGCGCCCGGTGCTGCCGGACGAGATCACGATATCGCGGACGTTCTGGCTGCTGATGCATGCAGACAGCAAGGATCTGGCGCGGATCCGCGCGGTGGCGGATTACATCTATGAGACGGTGGAGAACGAGCGCGGGCTGTTCAGCGGGCGGTGAAGCGACGTGTCGTCCCGGCCTAGTGCGCAATTGCGCACGGGGGCCGGGACCCATAACCACAGGCTGCAATCGTCTGCCGAGATCGTTGTTAATTGCTTTCTTTTCCAACACGGCCGTCACGGCGTATGGGTCCCGGCCTTCGCCGGGTCGACAGCGGTGGTGGTGGCTTCTAATTCGGCTTCGACTTCGCTGCGGCCTTCTTCGCCGCCGCCGCGCGACCGAGCACGGCCTCGCGCCCGGCGGCCAGCATTTCGTCGGAAAACTCGCCATTGCCGGCGATCCGCGACAGCACCAGCGTGCCCATCATGGTCGCGAGCGCCGCGACCGCCTGCTTGCGCGCGACTTTGCGCGGCACGTCGAGAATCTGATCGGCCATCATGTCGATCATCGCTTCCAGCTTGGCCGCAAAAGCCTTCCGCGTCTTCGCGCTCTCACGCGCGATCTCGGCGCCGAGCGTCGGAATCGCGCAACCATGGCCGGGATCGTCGCGATGAACAGGCGTCAGATAATTCTCGACGATGGTTGCGAGACGCTTGTCCGGCGGGGTCTCGTCGGCGACCTTGCGCCAGCGCTCGGTCGAGCGGTCCATCGCATAGGCAAAGGCTTCGATGACAAGCGCCTCGCGGGAATCGAAATGGGCGTAGAAGCCGCCATGGGTCAGGCCGGCCTCCTTCATCAGGTCGGCGACGCCGATGCCATGCGCGCCCTTTTCGCGAAGCCGCACGGAAGCCTTCTTCACGATCCGCGCGTGGGTTTCCTGCTTGTGCTCCTTGGAATACCGCATCGTAATCCCATAACCATTAGATGTTTGCAGTCATATAATAGCAGTTGCGCGTAAAAATAGCTGCAACTATTTCGTTTTAGCCTCGCCGCCGATCATCGAGAAGGTGGCGGTCGCGTGCACTGCAAGATTGCCGGCGCCGTCGCGGACAAAGCCTTCGGTATAGCTGGTCTGGCGGCCGAGTTTTATGATTTTGCCTTCGGCCGAGATCTTGCCCGACTTGACCGAGAGCGGCCGCAGATAGGTCAGCTTGAGATCGAGCGTCACCGCGCCCTGCCCGGCCGGCAGCATGGTCGAGATCGCACAACCCATGGCGGTATCCAGCAGAGCCGCCGCGGTCGCGCCGTGCAGCAGACCGATGGTATTTTCCAGGCTTTCGTGCGGTTCGAGTTCCATCACGATCCGCCCCGGTTCGGCCGTGCGAAGGCGGAAATCGATCAGGCGGGCCATCGGCGGTTCCGGCAGCACGCCGTCGCGGATCGCGCACATCGCCTCCATGCCCGTCATCCCTGCGGCGGCCTTCGCGGCCGGCCCCGGCGTCTGCCAGTCGACCACGCGCTCCCGGCGCATGGCTGAAGAAAACAGGTCGGCGGTATCAATCGCGCTCATGGCAACTCCTTTTAGATGACGATTATCATATTATATGGCCGACCGTCGCCGCGCAACGCCTCTCGCCTGCCTGCCCTTGACAATTCAGCGCATTGTCCGGGAAGTGGCGTGAACCGTGCCATTGAACCCAAAAACCAAAACCAATCAGAGAAAATCAGATGGAAATGATCAATCCCCATTGCGGTATCGACCGCGATCCGCGCGGCGTGGTGCGGCTGTCGATCTGCAACGCCGGTTCGCTGAACATCCTGAGTTCGGCCGTCACATCAGGCGTACGCGAAGGCTTCGAGAAACTCGCCACCGATCGGACCATTCGCGCGGTGATCCTGGCCGGCCAAAGCGAGAAGAGCATGATCGGCGGCGCCGACATCAAGGAAATGGCGAAACTCGACCAGAAATCCGCCGAAGCCTTCATCACGCGGCTGCGCGACCTCTGCGAAGCCGTGCGCCAATTCCCGGCGCCCGTGATCGCGCGGCTGCCGGGCTGGTGTCTCGGCGGCGGCCTTGAAGTCGCGGCTGCCTGCGATTTCCGGATTGCCGCGCACGACGCCCATTTCGGCATGCCGGAGGTCAAGGTCGGGATTCCCTCGGTGATCCACGCAGCACTCTTGCCGCGGCTGATCGGCTGGGGCCGCGCCCGCTGGCTTGTCATGACGGCCGAAAACATCGACGCGCCGACGGCGCTGGCCTGGGGACTGGTCGACAAGGTCGCGCCGGCCGGCGGCCTCGATGACGCGGTCGAGCATACGGTCAAGGCGCTGCTCGAATGCGGAGCGGAAGCGCTGCGTTCGCAGAAGGCGCTCATGCGACAATGGGAAGAGCTGCCGCTGACGGAATCTGTCAATCTTAGCGTTGGCGTATTCGGGCAGTCCTTCCTGACCGGCGAACCGCAGCGGATGATGCAGGGATTTCTCGACCGGAAGCGATAGGCGCAGGAGAAGAAATGGAACGGTCGTTCGACGCAATCGTACTCGGTTTGGGAGCAATGGGCTCCGCCGCGACTTACCAGCTGGCCAGTCGAGGCGCCTCCGTTCTCGGGATTGATCAGTTCAAGCCGCCTCATGAGTTGGGTTCGACGCACGGCGATACCCGAATTACGCGTATCGCCTGCGGCGAGGGTCCCGAGTATTCGCCATTTGCCCAGCGGTCGCACGAGATATGGCGCGACATCGAGAGCCGAACCGGTCGGGATCTTTTCACCCAAAATGGACTGCTGGTGATCTCAGGCAAGGGTCAGCGTGCAGCTGGACATGAAAATCCGGAATTCCTCAAGACCACGGTGGCAGCGGCCGACGAGGCCAGGATCCACTACGAAATTCTGGATGGCAAAACGATCAAGGAACGTTTTCCCGCCTTCAATGTCAACGACGACGACGAAGCCTATTTCGACGAGGTCAGCGGCTTTGTGCGACCTGAATCATGCGTCGAGGCACAGCTTCAGCTCGCGGCCACCTCGGGCGCCGTGCTGCGCTTTTACGAGAAGGTGCTCAAATTCGAACCCGATGGCGACGGCGTGCAGGTGACGACAGGCGTCAGCACCTATCGCGCCAAAAAACTCATCGTAACCGCTGGTCCATGGATCAACCAGGTATTAGGCCTGGATCGGCAATTCAGCATAACACGGCAGGTGCTTTATTGGTTTGGCCTGAAAAACCAGAACCAATACGCCGAATTTCTTCCAGAGCGATTTCCGGTCTACATCTGGCAACTTCCGGCACCCCAGAGCATCTACGGCTTTCCCTTGATTGGCCATCCCGAACAGGGGGTGAAGATCGCCACCGAGCAGTATGAGGATACGACGACGCCCGACACGGTTCGCCGGAGCGTTTGTCCAGACGAAATCACCAGGATGTTCAGAACCTATGTCGGGCCGTTCTTCCCTGGCCTCGACGAAACGTGCGTGAAGACGAAGGTGTGCCTTTACACCTGTGTGAAGAACGCCCGGTTCATCATTGACCATCACCCCGACATGAAGAACGTCATCATAGCCTCGCCGTGCTCGGGACACGGGTTCAAACATTCCGCCGCTGTTGGAGAAACCCTTGCGCAGATGGCGCTTGGTCAATCACATCTGGACGTAAGCAAGTTCTCGTTTTCAGGCGCTATCTGAGATCCCGGCGCGCTTCGCTGCAAAAAGGCGGCCACGACAATTTATCCCCCGCCTCAGCGGCCCTCGAATTTCGGCTCGCGCTTCTCCATGAAGGCATTGATGCCTTCCTGCATGTCCTGCGTCTTGAACAGCGGCAGGAGCTGCAGATAGACGTGGTGCACATGGTCCGAGAATGTTTCGTTCAGCCCCATCCGCATCATCCGCTTGGCGGCCTGCACCGCCAAGGGCGCATTGGCGGCAATCTCCCGCGCCACCGCACGCGCCCTCCCCATCAGATCCGCATCAGGAACCACCTCGTTGGCGAGTCCCCATTCGAGGCATTCGCGCGCGCTCAGCGTGCGCCCAGTAAAGATCAGTTCGGAGGCCTTGGCCCAACCGATCATGCGCGGCAGGAACCAGGTGCCGCCGGACTCCGGTACCACCCCGCGCTTGACGAAGGCGGCAGCCAATTTGGCGGATTCCGCCATGATGCGGATGTCGCAACCGAGCGCGGTATCCATGCCGTAGCCCGCAGCGCCGCCGTTGACGGCGCAGATCGTCGGCTTGTCCATCGCCTGCATCACCGTCGGCGGCGTGTTGCGCAGGTCGAGCGAGGTGCTCGATGAGGCCGAGCTGAGCCCATCCCCGCTGCGCTCCTTGCGCAAATCCAGCCCCGCGCAAAAGGCGCGCCCCTTGCCGGTCAGGATCACGCAGCGCACGGCCTTGTCCTCATTGGCCCTGATCAGGAGGCGCGTCAGGTCGTTCAGCATCGGCCCGGAGATGGTGTTCATACGCTCAGGCGCATTGAGCGTGATGACCGCAATGCCCTCGTCGGCCTCGTAGAGAACTTCGTTGGATTCGGTCTGCTCGCTGCGGGCTGGCTGATTCATCGTACGGCCTTCTTTCAATCGTGAAGGTTGTTCGCGTTCGACACATGCTGCCTTGCCATCTCGCTTCTTTCAAGCTGTAGTCGGTGTGAACAAGGAACCGGATGAACAAAGCGGGAAACGCATGAGACCTGCCGGCAAGGGGCCGCTGGATTCGCTCTACTTCAACTATCCGATCTTTCCGGCGCGGCGCGTGCCCGAACTGGACGGTGTGGCCGCTCGCCATCCCGTTGCGATCGTCGGCGCCGGCCCGATCGGGATGACGGCAGCGCTGGTGCTGGCGCGGTACGGTATTCGCAGCGTGCTGATCGATCGCAAGGACACCTTCAACGACGGCAGCCGCGCACTCTGCATCGCCCGGCCGAGCATGCATATCCTGGAACGGATCGGCGCGGTCGCGCCCTTCCTCCAGAAATCACTGGGATGGCGCTACGGCCGCAGCTACTACCGCGGCGAGCAGATCTTCCGGCTCGAGATGCCGCATCCGCCGAATGAAAAATATCTGCCGATGTACAATCTGCAGCAGCAGTATATCGAGCAATATCTGCATGACGCGGTCGCGGCTTGCGATCTCATCGACATGCGCTGGCAGAGCGAGCTTTCCGACATCAAGCCGGACGCGGATGGCGTTTCGATCGGTGTCACCTCGCCCGCCGGCAACTACCGCCTCGATGCCGGGTATGTCCTGGCCGCCGACGGCGCGCGTTCGCCGATTCGGTCACAGCTCGGCTTGCGGATGAAGGGCGACAATTACGAAGGCCGTTACGTGATCGCGGATATCCGCATGGATCACGATTTCCCGACCGAGCGCCGCGCCTTCTTCGAGCCAAGCGGCAATCCCGGCGGCACCGTGCTGATCCACAAGCAGCCGGAAAGGATCTGGCGCGTCGACTACCAGCTTCGCGAAGGCGAAAGCGAACAGGAGGCGATGCGCGAGGAAAACATCCGCGCCCGCGTCGGCGCCATCCTTGGTGACATCGGCCACGACAGTCCGTGGGAGCTGGAATGGTGGAGCGTCTATTCCGCCAACACGCTCTGCCTCGACGACTACCGGCACGGCCGGGTGTTCTTCATCGGCGACGCCGCGCACATCGTGCCGATTTTTGGCGTGCGCGGCCTCAACAACGGCCTCGCGGATGCCGAAAATCTCGGCTGGAAGCTGGCGCTCGTCCTCAACGGCGCGGCGGATGAAGTCCTGCTCGACAGCTATTCGCCGGAGCGCCGCGGCGCCACGCTGGACGTGTTCGCCAACGCCACCAAGAGCACGCGCTTCATGACGCCGCCGACGCGTGGCTGGCGGCTGGCGCGGGAGGCGGCGCTGTCGCTGAGCCTGAAGCACGAATTTCCGCGCGGCCTCGCCAATCCCAGGCAGATGCAGCCCTACACCTATTCCGAGAGCCCGCTGACGCCCTATGCCGGCCGCGATGCCGAGTTTACGGGCGGCCCCGTCTGCGGCAGCGTTGCGCCGAACGCGAAGCTTCCCGACGGCAGTCATTTGCTGGATCAGGCCGGCATTGGCATGACGGCAATCCTGTTCTGCCGGGGCGCGCCGTCCACCGACGACATCATGCTCCTCGACCGGCTTCGCAACACGGACAAGCGCCTTGCCGCACTCTTGATTGGAACCAGTCACGTCAGCGACGCCGACGGCGAGATTGCTCGCCTGTATGCGGCGGCTCCTGGCACGCTTTATCTGCTGCGTCCCGACCTGCATATCGCCGGGCGATGGAAAACGATCGCCGCAAATGAGGTGCTGCGGACCGCCGCCTTGTGCCTCGGGAGGGCCAGAGCATGAGCACGATGCCATCAGCGGATTTCGAAACCGCCTATGAGACGCTCGCAACGGCCATCGATTCGGCCGGGCCCGAGCGCGAGGCACTGTTCCTGACCCGGCTGGCGCTGGTGCTCGGCCACGAGCTCGGCGACATCAGCGTGTTCCAGAACGCCATCAAGACCGCGCTCGACGGGCTGGAATAGCGCGCGACGCGGCTCCACACGTCCTGCCCCGATCAACGGATCAATTCAGCTCATCCGAACGCGAGATTTTCTCATGGAATGATCCACTCATTTTCATGAGATCATCCGTTGCAATTTTTGCAGCGCATCATATGATGTTCATAATCTTATTATTCGAACATCCCTGGGAGTTCCGCCATGGCCGCCTCCGATCCCGTCGTCATCCTGTCCGCCGCCCGCACGCCGCTTGGCCGATTCATGGGCGAGTTGTCGCCCTTCAGCGCCCACAAGCTCGGCTCGCATGTGATCGGCGCGGCGCTGGAACGCGCGAAACTGGCGCCGGAGCGGATCGACGAAGTGTTCATGGGCAATGTGCTGCCGGCCGGCCAGGGCCAGGCCCCGGCGCGCCAGGCCGCGCGCGGCGCCAAGCTGCCGGATGCCACCGGCGCCACAACCGTCAACAAAGTGTGCGGCTCCGGCATGAAGGCCACCATGCTGGCGCACGACATCATCAAGGCCGGTTCGGCCGAGATCGTGCTGTCGGGCGGCATGGAGAGCATGTCGAACGCGCCCTATCTGCTGAGCAAGGCGCGCGCGGGTTACCGCGCCGGCCATGACCGGATCATCGACCACATGATGATGGACGGGCTTGAGGACGCCTACGAGACCGGCCGCTCGATGGGTGATTTCGGCGAGGCCACCGCGGAAGCCTATCAGTTCACCCGCGCCGATCAGGACGCCTACGCGATCGAGACGCTGACGCGCGCCCGCAAGGCGGTCGAAGGCGGCGCGTTCAGGGCCGAGATCGTGCCGATTACCGTCAGCGAGAAGACCGGTCCGCGCGTGATCGCCAATGACGAGCATCCGCTCAAGGTCGATCCCGCCAAAATTCCCGGGCTGAAGGCGGCGTTCCGCGCCAACGGCACGATTACGCCCGCCGCCTCCTCCGCCAATGCCGACGGTGCCGCGGCGCTGATCCTGGCGCGGCGCTCGCTCGCCGATCGCGAAGGCCTGCGGGCGTTCGCCGAGATCAAGGGCCACGCCACCCACAGCCAGGAGCCGCAATGGTTCACCACGGCGCCGATCCCGGCGATCCGGAAGCTGCTCGACAAGGTCGGCTGGAGCGTCGGCGATGTCGACCTGTTCGAGATCAACGAGGCGTTTGCAGTGGTGGCGATGGCGGCGCAGCGCGACCTCGGGATTCCCCGCGAGAAGCTGAATATCAACGGTGGCGCCTGCGCGCTCGGTCATCCGATCGGCGCCACCGGCGCGCGCCTGATCGTCACGCTGCTGCATGCGCTGGAAGCGCAGAACCTGAAGCGCGGCGTCGCGGCGCTCTGTATCGGCGGCGGCGAAGCCACCGCGATCGCGGTCGAGCGCATCGTGCATTAGCTGGATGTCCGAAAACGAGGGAAGTTCAAGCATTTATGTCGCAGAGCGTTTGTGTCAGGATGTGGTGCTCGGCCACATCCTGCCAACCTTCCAATTGAATTTTCCAGAGGCCCAATGATTTCGAACTGGCTGTCCGCCGCCCTCGCCCGCCGCAACATCCATTATGGCTGGGCGATGGTCGGCGTGACCTTCTTCACCGCGCTGATCTCGGCCGGCACCGTCGGCGCGCCCGGCGTGTTCATCGTGCCGCTGCAGGAGGAATTCCACTGGAGCGCTGCCGAGATCTCCTCGGCGCTGTCGATCCGCTTCATCCTGTTCGGGCTAATGGCGCCGTTCGCGGCAGCCCTGCTGAACCGTTACGGCCTGCGCAACATGTCGCTGTTGTCGTTGCTGATCGTCGGCACAGCGCTGATCGCGTCGCTGTTCATGACCCAGGTCTGGCACCTGATGCTGCTGTGGGGCGTCGTGATCGGTCTCGGCACCGGCATGACCGCGCTGGTGCTCGGCGCCACGATTTCGGCTCGCTGGTTCGTGGCGCGACGCGGTTTGGTGGTCGGCATCCTCACCGCGAGCGTGGCGACGGGCCAGCTCGTGTTCCTGCCGCTACTCGCCACGCTGACGCAGCATTACGGCTGGCGGACCGCGCTGGGATTGATCTGCGTGATGCTCGGCGTCGCGGCCTTTGCCGTGGCGATGATCATGCGCGACCGCCCGAGCGACCTCGGTTTGCGTCCATACGGCGATACGGGCACCGAGCCGATCGCAGCGCCGCCGCCGAGCAACGCGCCAATCATGGCCGCGGCGCTCGGCACCTTGCGCGACGCCTCGAAGACGAAAGTGTTCTGGATCCTGTTCGGCACCTTCTTCATCTGCGGCGCCAGCACCAACGGCCTGATCCAGGTGCATCTGATTCCGATGTGCTTCGATTACGGCATCCCGCAGGTCCAGGCCGCGAGCCTGCTTGCCGCGATGGGCATCTTCGACTTCGTCGGCACCATCGTGTCCGGCTGGCTGTCGGACCGCTACGACAATCGCTGGCTGCTGTTCTGGTATTACGGCCTGCGTGGGCTCTCGCTGCTGTTCTTACCCTTTACGGATTTCTCGTTCTACGGCCTGTCGGTGTTCGCGGTGTTCTATGGACTGGACTGGATCGCCACGGTGCCGCCGACGGTACGCCTGACCGCGCAGCGGTTCGGAGCGGAACGCGCCAATCTGGTGTTCGGCTGGATTTTCGCCGGCCACCAATTGGGCGCCGGCGTCGCGGCCTTCGGTGCGGGCCTGTGGCGGACGGTCTCTGGGACCTACCTGCACGCGTTCTTCGCCGCCGGTGCGCTCTGCATCGTCGCGGCCCTGATCACGCTGGCGATCTCGCGGCCGGCGCCGAAGCCGGCGGCGGCAGTGGCGCCGGCGTAAAGCTCAATACGTGATGGTGGCGCGAACACCCACCATCACGCCGTCCTTGATGCGCTTGGACTGCGTCGGATCGTTCGGATCGGGTATGCCGCCACCGGGATGGGCGATGTACTGCACCACCGGTTGCAGCAGAAAGCCCGGCCGCACTTCGTGCTGGTAGGTGATCTCCAGGATCGCCTCATAATCGCGCACCGGGTACGGCGTGCCGGTAAAGATCTGCGTGTCGCGGTCGAGCGCGCGGGCGCGATCGGAGATCCGCGCATAGGTCGCGGCGATCCCGAACCTGTCGTTCGGGCGCTGCGCGCTGAAGCCGGTGAACAGGAAGCCGCCATCGATATAGGCGCTGACCAGGTTGCGGTCCGACGGGCTCATCGAGGCACGCATGAAGAAGGCGATGCCCTTGTCGGAGCCCGGCGACGCGCGCATCAACAACTGCTCGTAGACCATGAACACGCCGGGATTCCGCCGCCGCCATGCGGTCTCGCCATTGCTGTTGGGATCGGCCAGCGACAGGCCATCGGCGGAGAACCGCTGATCCGGAAACGACTTTATGTGGTACCAGCCGCCGCCGGTGATCGTCCCGGGCAGCCGGCTTTCACCAAGTTCAACTTTGTATTTGAGCTGGGCGATCCACCACGGTGGATCGCTGACGCGAAACAACAGCCCGTGGGGATTCTTGATCTGCGGATCTTCCGGCCCTGGTGGAGCCGAGTCGCCGTTAAACAGCGCGAAGTACGCCGTGAGCCGGTCCGTGAGTTCGGCTTTCACCCTGATGCCCATCACCGAGAGTGGTGGCGACGGCCCGCCGCTCGGCAAATTGATGCCGGCATGGCCCGGCCAGCCCAGCGCCGAATTGACGAAGATGTCGTCATAGGAACTGTCGATGAACTCGATGTCGGACGCCTGCTGCCCGACACGGACGGCGAGCTTGCCGCCAAGCAGCTTCTGCTCGACCCAGAATTCGTAGAGCCGCGTGGCCGGCAACGCCTCGACGCCGCTGGCCAGCATCAGATTGCCGATATAGCTGCGGGACAGCCCGTCGCCGTGGATCTGGAACATGTTGGCGTGGAAGCTGGCGCCGGTCCAACCCGCCACCTTCTCCAGATCGATCGTGGTGCCCAAATCGAGACGGCCGGTGTAGATCGCCCCCGTCCGCATGCCGCCGGAGATATTGGCGAGCCCCTCTCCGATGTAGATCAGACTGAACTGATAGCCGGCATCCGCCAAGGCTTCGCGCGCGTCCTGTGGCGTTTCCTTTGGCTTCGCCGGAGCGGTGTCGGCATACGCGACCGGTGCGAGTACAAGACAGGCCGCCGTCGCGAGCAAGGTGACGGCGCGGGAAAGAACGCTGTACATGGTGTCGATACCGCCGCCGACTGCTCTATTTGAAGAAGCCTGAGCGGCGCATGGCGAGATAGGCCGCACTGGCGACGCCAACCATGATCGCCGCCGCCCACAAAAATCCGGTTTCGGTGTCGGTGAGCGGCAGGCCCTTGGTGTTCATGCCGAAGATGCCGGTCACCAGCGTCGGAGGCAGCAGCATCGTCGTGACGATGGACAGCGTGTGGAGGTGCCGGTTGCTCTCCTCCTCCATCTTGAAATGTATTTCTTCCTCCAGCAGGCGGCTGCGCTCGCGCAGTTCGACGATATCGTGGTCGAGGCCATCGAGCCGCTGCGCCAGTTTTCCGGCCTGAAGCCGCAGCGCCGGGCTGAGGTGTTCAACGCTCTTCTGCTCGAGCCGGTGGAACAGCACGCGCAATCCCGCCAGCTGCCGGTGCAAACGCACGCAGGTCCGCCGCGACCGGCCAAGTGCTGCGCGCATTTCCGATCTTGTCTCGCCTGCGAGAATCCGCTCCTCGATATTGTCGATTGCGGTGCCGATCTTGTCGGCCATGCGGTCCATGGTATCGGCGACCTCGTCGACGATCTTCTCCAGCAACGCGGCGACGGTATCGACGCGATGACCGCTCTCCAGCACACGGCGGGTGGCATCGACGGCGCAAAGCGCCTGATGCCGGCCACTGATGAGAAAGCGTTCGGTCATCGCGAAACGAAGAAATCCGGTTTCCTCGGTCGCGGTGTCGATGGCGCGGACGAGATCGGAGAACACGCCGTAGACGCAATGGTCCGAGATGTGGAGTTGCTGATAATTGTCTTTCGACAGCAGCAGCTCGCGCGCCGGCAGTGGCACGTCCACACCCGCCAGCCACGACCGCGCCCTTGCGTCGGTCAGATTAAAGTGCAGCCACAGCCGCCCGTCATGGCTGAATTCGATCGGCACGTTGATCGGCAGCGGCTCGGCGCTGCCATCGCTGTGCAGGCGAAACACCCACACCAGTCCCGGGATAGCCGAAGCGGCATCAGCTATCGGCATGCCGACACCTATTGCAGGCTCGGCCAACGTATCCATCGAAGACATCAGCAGCCCCCGCCAAACCCTGCGCAGCGGCCATAGGAGAACTCAGCCGCAGCGGCCCTCGTGCATGCCAGGCGATTCAATTGCACTATTGTTACAGTTTGATGTCACCGAAGAGATCGCTCTCGCCGCCTACTCCGCGGCGAGACCGGTTACCGCTGCCTGTTCGACTTCCTTGTTGTAGTCGTGAACCACGCGGCCGAACGGCAACGTCAGGTCGGCCAGGAAATGATGGGCGCCGACCACCCGGCGCACCGGAAAATCCGCCACCGGCGCGTTGACGTGCGGCACCAGATGCAACCGCCCCGGCCCGATCCATGAGCCCTTGACGACGATGTCGGTGAGATTGATCGCGACGAGCTGACAGATCTCGAGGCGGCCATCGACGCCCGGGATCATCTTGAGATTGATCTGCGTCTTCGACAGCGTGGCGCGCGTGATTTCACCATTGCCGGCCATGCTTTCGTGCTTGTAGCCCATGGTGCCCATCGCCACGAGCTGGCCAGCATATTCCAGCGTGCCGGTGAAGGTGTCCTTGACGATCTCGAGTTTGGGGTGTGCGTATTTCTTCGGAAAGCCCCAGATTTCGCGCCCCGCTGCGATCGGCGGATCGTCGTCGAGATACATTTGCGAGACGAAATTGACTTCCTCGCCATGCAGCCGCGCCGGGATGACCAGCCCGGATTCGGTGTAGCTACCGAACCCGGAACTGTCCGGCATCTTGATCCATTCATAGTGCACGATCGGCTGATCGACCGGCTCCAGCGGCTCGGGCAATCCCGCACGGATCAGTTCGGGATCGGTCTCATAGGTGATGACGAGGAATTCGCGGTTGACGAAACGATACGGACCGGCGGGATAGCTTGGCCCTGCGGCCGGCATCGACGGAAACTTGAGCAAGTCTTCCCTGCGCATTGCAATCCCCTGCTGAAAATCGTCCTGCCGATTGCTAGCGGCCGAAATTGACAGGGATGTGAGGGATTTCCTTCAGCGTCATGACCGCAAATTTCGGCCTCCGTTTTTCGAACACGTCAATGCTTCAGGCGCAGGCAAAACGCGAGGCGGCAAAAGCCGATCGACACATTTGTCATCATCGCGTCACCAGCGCGCGGAATTGTCGGGCAGTTTTGGAGTAATGAACATGGACGCGCGAACCCCACATCTCGAACAGACCATCCATGCGCGCGGCTGGCGGCCGGAGCGCTGCGACCGCGTTGCGCTGGTGCTGCAGGGCGGCGGCGCGCTCGGCGCCTATCAGGCCGGCGTCTATCAGGCCCTGCACGAGGCCCATATCGAGCCGGACTGGGTGTGCGGCGTGTCGATCGGCGCGATCAATTCGGCGATCATCGCCGGCAACCCGCCGGAGCGCCGGCTCGAACGCTTGCAGATTTTCTGGGACCGCATCACCAGCCGCAAGATCTGGCACTACACGCCGGACGGCGACATCTATCGCAAGGCGCGCAATTTCGCGAGCTCGCTCATGACGACGTCGCTGGGCCAGCCCGGCTTCTTCACCCCGCACATGACCAACCCGTGGCTCAGCGCCACCGGCGCCCGGACGGCGACGAGCTATTACGACACCGAGCCGCTGCGCCAGACGCTGCTCGAGCTCGTCGATTTCGACATGATCAACGACAAGCGGATCCGGTTTGCGGTGGGCGCGGTCAACGTGCTGTCAGGCAATTTCATTTATTTCGACAACGCCCATGACGAGATCATTCCCGAGCACATCATGGCGAGCGGCGCGCTGCCGCCGGCCCTGCCGATGGTGAAGGTCGGCACCGACCATTTCTGGGACGGCGGCATCGTCTCGAACACGCCGCTGCAGCATCTCTTGGACCAGGAGGACAGCCTCAATTCGCTGGTGTTCCAGGTCGACCTGTTCAGCGCCCGCGGAGCCTTGCCGCGCGACATCCAGGACGTGATGGCCCGGCACAAGGACATCATGTATTCCTCGCGCACGCGCCACAATACCGACGTCTACCGCAAGACGCACAATCTGAAAGCGCGCCTGCACAAGGCGCTGTCACGAATTCCCGACGATCAGCTGTCC
The DNA here is from genome assembly GCF_018130145.1 of Bradyrhizobium sp. AUGA SZCCT0176. GTDB lineage: Bacteria > Pseudomonadota > Alphaproteobacteria > Rhizobiales > Xanthobacteraceae > Bradyrhizobium. Next base: position 212,658 of record NZ_JAFCMB010000002.1, read on the forward strand.
GACGAAGAGCGTCAGATCAAGGCCAGCATCGGCAATCTGCCCGAGATCGCGATCCTGCAACTGATCTACCAGCAGAAGGCCTATGAAGGCGACGCCAAGGACCACGAATTCTCGGGCACCTCGATGCGCGAGCACTGGATGAGCGGCCACGAGGACACCAAACGCACCCTGAAGCGCCGCGACTGGATCCGGATGCCCGACGAAGGCATGGGTATTGTGATCCACGACGTGCATCGGGAGAACGAGGCGTAGCTCGACTATCGTCATTGCCGGGCTTGACCCGGCAATCCATCTTTCTTCGAATGAATCGCGATTGTCCGCTAGCGCGGGCGATGGATACGCGGGTCAAGCCCGCGTATGACGAGTTGAGTGCGCGGCAACCACCTACGGCCTGATGGCCATGTTCGTCGCCGGCCCCGTCGTGAGGACCCGTTCAGCCAGCCGCGCGAATTCGCACAATAGCGAGCGCGTCTTGCGGGGATCGATCACTTCCTCGACCCAGAATTTTTCGGCCGAGCGGAACGGCGAGCGCAGCTTGTTGAGACGGTCCTCGATCTCTTTCAGCTTTGCCGCCGGGTCTTCCGCGGCATCGATGTCGGCGCGATAGGCGGCCTCGATGCCGCCCTCGAGCGGCAGCGAGCCCCAATAGGCCGAGGGCCAGGCGTAACGCATCGAATAGCGGTTGGCCGGCTGGTGCACGACGCCGGCGACGCCGAAGGCGTTGCGCACGATGATGGTGCACCAGGGCACGGTGCTCTGGTTGACGGCGGCCATCGCGCGCACGCCGTGCCGGATGGTCGCCGACTTCTCGGCCTCGAGCCCGATCATGAAGCCCGGGCAATCCATCAGATAGACCACCGGCAGATGGAAGGTTTCGGCGAAGTCGACCCAGCGCACCACCTTCTGGCAGGCCTCCGCCGTCCACGACCCGCCATAGTGGAAGGGATCGCTGGCGAGCAGCAGCACCGCGCGGCCTTCGAGACGCGCGAGGCCCGTGATGATCGGGCGGCCGAAATTGGCGTTGACCTCGAAGAACGAGCCCTTGTCGACGACGGCGTCGATGATCGGGCGCATCTTGTAGACCTGACGGCGGTTGCGCGGTACCGCCTTCATCAGCGCTTCCTCGGCGCGCTCCGGATCGTCGGTGCAGGGCGTGGTCGGCGGCAGCTCGTAGACCGATGACGGCAGATAGGACAGGAAGCGCCGGGCGCGCTCGAACGCCTCTTCCTCGGTATCGACGGCATCGTCCACACCGCCGGCGCGGGTCTGGATGTCAGCGCCGCCGAGTTCCTGTTTGGTCAGGTCTTGGCCGAGACGCTTCACGACCGGCGGCCCCGCGACGAACATCGCCGAGTTCCTGGTCATGACCGAATAATGGCTCGCCGCCAGCCGCGCCGCGCCGAGGCCCGCGACCGAGCCGAGGCCGAGCGCCACCACCGGCACGCGCGCCATGTTCGCCGTCGTGAACCAGTACCAGCGCGTGCCGCCGACGCCGCCCGGCAGATTAGCGGCCCCTCGCGTCTCGATCGTCTTCACCGAGCCGCCGCCGCCCGAGCCTTCGATCACGCGGATGATCGGCAGGCGGAAATCATGCGCCATCTCCTCGGCCATCAGCGGCTTGGCGGAGATCGAGGCGTCGGCCGAGCCGCCGCGCACGGTGAAATCGTCGCCAACGACGACCACCGGACGGCCTTCGACCTTGGCCCGGCCGAACACGCAGTTCGCGGGCGTCAGGTGCTTGAGTTCGCTGTTCTCGTCATATTCGGCGATGCCGGAGATGGCGCCGATTTCGTGGAAGGACTTCTGGTCAACGATCTTGTCGATGCGCTCCCGAACGGTGAGCCGGCCCTGGTCATGCTGACGCTTGACCTTGTCAACGCCTCCCATCTCGCGCGCGAACGCTTCGCGCCGGGCGAGGTCGTCGAGTTCCGGCTTCCAGTTCATTCGTATCCTCCGCCTTGATGATTTTATTATTGTTATGCACTGACACCGGAAGCGCTTTTCTTTCCAGCCGGTTGGTGAAGATGTCGCCGTCGGCGCCTTCGAGCAGACCGCCGAGCGCAGCCCCCAGTTCGACCATCACCGGCGCCACGTCGCGGTGCACCCGCTTTTCATCGAACATCGCGGACAACAGACCGATCGTCGCGACGACGTAGGTTTGATATTGCGGCGACCACAGCGGCACGGCGCAACCGTTGATGTGCGGGCTCCAGGTGCCGCAGGCCACGACATAGCCGTGTTCGCGCAGATGACGGCGATTGTCCTCGATGCGCGACTTCAGCATCCGCGCGCTATCCGGCATCTCGCGTTCCATTTCCACGATGAGCGCATCGCCGACATCGTCGTCGAGCGCCGCGGTGTAGGCGTGGCCCGCCGCCGTGCTCGCCATCGCAATGCGGCTGCCGGTGGTCTCGTGCAGGCCGAGCGCATTCGCGGCGCGGGCGAACTCGAGATAGACCAGTTGAAAACGATCGGGGATCACGAAACCGACGGTGCCCGGCAATTGCTCGGCGACATCCTGCAACCGCAACCGGATCAGATTGCGCAGCTGCAATCCCTTCATCATCGAGGTGCTCATCGCCACCGCGCTCGGGCCGATGCGGTACTTCTGGTCGCGCGGCAGATAGACCAGCTGACCCATCCGCGTCAGCGTGTGCGTCAACCGCGACACCGTCGATCGCGGCAGACCGCAGCGATTGGAAATTTCGAGATTGCCGAGTCGGGCTTCGTGACCCTCGAAGCAGCGCAGGACATCGAACGCCCGCGACACCACTTGGATCACATCGCCCTCGCCCGCCAGATCGCTGGCAAGCATTCCCTGTTTGCTAAGCCGCTCTGAGCGTCTTCCCATATTTTGGCTCCGTTCCGCCCTGCGGAATAAAATTCCACTTGCAGATCAAGCTACCTCAGGCAATCTGCAGCCACAACAAAAAGCCGTTCGCGGGACGAAATTGTCACGTCACACGGTACCGGAGGGTGGCATGCCAGAGATCAAGATTGTGACCGAAGTCGCCGGACGCGTGTGCGCGCTGGCTGCAGAAGCTGGAGCGAGTGTCGGTGACGGCGACGAGATTGCATTCGTCGAAGCGATGAAAATGGAAATCCCGGTAACGTCGACAATTACCGGGAAAATCAAGGCAATTCTGGTCAAACTCGACGACGTGATCGCTGAAGGACAGGTGGTCGCGATCGTCGAAGCTTAGCTCTTTCGCGCTCATACTTTTGATGCGTGACGATCTGTCCGCCAGTGCAACTGGCATAATGGTGGACGTGAACGTGCTCGGACGTTGCCATAGCAATGCTGCGATGACATCATCCTAATCAGAAAAAGTTTCATCTAGCGAAACAATTTGGGGGAAACATGAACCGTCGACTGTCGAACTTTGCGCCTGCCGCACTCGCAGGCATCTCGCTCATGGCGTTTGCGCCGGCGCTGGCCCAGGACGTCAAGCTGCCGCCGACCATGACGTTCACCGCCTATGACACCGGTACCGCCGGATTCAACATTGCGGTCGCCGTCGGCAAGATGATGAAGGACAAATACGGCACCGACCTGCGGGTTCTCCCGGCAGGCAATGACGTGGCGCGCCTCGCGCCCTTGCGCGCCGGTCGCGCGATGTCTTCGGCGATGGGGTCCGGCACCTATTTCGCGCAGGAAGGCGTGTTTGAATTCGGCGCCAAGGAATGGGGGCCGCAAGCCTTGCAACTGGTGCTCTCGTCGGTCGACTGCAACGCAGGTTCGCTCGGCGTCGCCCGCGATACCGGGGTCAAGGAGGTCAAGGATCTCCGCGGAAAGCGGGTCGGATTCGTCGTCGGCTCCCCGGCGCTGAACCAGAATGCGCTTGCGATCCTGGCGTTCGGCGATCTCAAGCAGAGCGACGTCAAGGCGGTGGAATTCTCCAGCTATGGCGCGATGTGGAAGGGCTTGATCAACAACGACGTCGACGCTGCCTTCGCGACCACCATCACCGCCCCTGCAAAGGAAGCCGAGACCTCGCCGCGCGGCATCGTCTGGCCCCCGCTCCCGCACAACGACAAGGCTGGTTGGGAACGCGTCAAGAAAGTCGGTTCGTTCTTCTTCCCGCACGTCGCCACCTGCGGCGCCGGCATTACGAAGGAAAAGCCGATCGAACTCGGAAACTATCCGTATCCCATTTTCGTCGTCTATGGATCGCAGCCGGCTGATCAGGTCTATGCCGTGACCAAGGCGATGATCACGGGCTACGACCTTTACAAGGACGCTGCTGCCGGCGCCGCCGGTCTAGCGGCCGACCGCCAGACCAAAAACTGGGCGGTGCCCCTCCATCCCGGCGCGGTGAAGGCGATGAAGGAAGCCGGCCAATGGAGCGACGACCAGGAGGCGCACAACAATGCGCTGTTCAAGCGGCAGGCCGTTCTGGCCGCGGCGTGGGCCGACTACGGCAAAGCCAGCCCGCCGTCGGATGAGAAGGCATTCCTGGATGGCTGGATGAAGGCTCGCGCCGCAGCCCTTGCCAAAGCCGGCATGCCGAACGGATTCGAATAGACCATCGCAAACCCGCGCACGACCGATCGCCCGCAACTACCCGCAACTATTGGAACAGATGAATGACGCTTCCTCCATCCGATAGAGCGCAGCAGCCGCGCGCCGTGTCGTCGCCGACCGGCGGCGGCCCGGCCGAGCCGGCCAAGGTCGAGTTGGCCGATCCGCTGGTCGCGGTAGCCGACCTGCAGGAAGCCGAGGTCTCGCGCATCCGAACGCTGAAAGGCGGCTGGCGCTGGTTGCTGATCGTCCTGACCGCGGTGACGATCCTGCTCTGCGTGAACCAGCAATTCTCATTGCGGTTCTTCATCGACTACACGCAGCTCAACACCGAATATTTCTATCTGCTGATCGCGTTGATGCTGCCTTTTACGTTCCTGATATTTCCAGGTTCGGAGAAGGCAAGCATCGAGCGAATGCCCTGGTATGACATCGCGCTGTTCCTGCTGACATTCGGTGCGGCGATCTACCTGATGATGAACGTCCGCAAGGCGGCGTCGGCAGGCTGGGAATTCGGCGGCGCGCCGACGCCGGTGATCGCAGCCGGCCTGGTGATGTGGTTCGTGCTGATGGAGGCGTTGCGGCGCACCGGCGGCTGGAGCCTCCTGCTCAGCGTGCTTCCCTTCACGCTGTATCCGATGTTCGCCGATTCCAAATGGCTTGGACCGTTTCGCGGCACCCAATCGAACCTCGAACAGACCACCGCCTATCACACGCTGTCGGGCGAAAGCCTGCTCGGCATTCCGGTCCAGGCCTTCGCCGACACGGTGATCGGCTTCCTGGTGTTCGGCACCGCGTTGATGATGACCGGCGCCGGCAAGTTCTTCATCAATATCGCATTCGCGATGTGCGGAACGTTCCGCGGCGGCGCGGCAAAGGTCTGTGTCTTTGCCAGCGGCCTGCTCGGCACCGTCGGCGGCAGCATCGTCTCCAACGTGCTGACGGCCGGCACGATGACCATCCCGGCGATGAAGAAGACCGGCTTTACACCATCCTACTCCGCCGCGATCGAAGCCTGCGCCTCGACCGGCGCCGTTCTGGCGCCGCCGGTGCTCGGCGCCACCGCGTTCGTGATGGCGCAGTTCATGAACACCAGCTATGCCGACGTCGCGCTGGCGGCGACCATCCCCTCGATCCTGTATTATGTCGGCCTGTTCGCGCAGGTCGACGCCTACGCCGCGCGTCACAAGCTGAAGGGGCTGCCGCGGGAGGAGCTCCCGCGCTTCTGGGATGCCTTCAAGGAAGGCTGGTACTACCTCTTTGTCATCGCGATCCTCGTGGTCATGCTGCTGCACTTCAAGCGCGAAAGTCACGCGCCGTTTTACGCATCCGTGCTGCTGGTGATCCTGCATCAATGGTCGGGACCGGCGCCATGGAAGCGCGGCAATACGGCGGTGCTCGTCCTCTCGATCGTCGCGACCGGGCTGATGTTCTGGTTCGACGTGCTCAACGCGATCCTCTGGGGCATGTGCCTGCTCGCCGCGCTCAACGAATTCTTTCCGGGCAAGAACTGGGGCGGCGCGCGCTGGCTGCAGTTCCTCGAACTGAACGGCAAGACCTTCGTCGAGCTGATCGCCATTCTCGCTGGCTGCGGTCTCCTGATCGGTGCGTTCTCGCTCACCGGCGTGATTTCAAGCCTTGCCAACGATTTGCTGAACATCGCCGGCGGCGACGCGTTCCTCCTGCTCATCATGTGCGCGTTCACCAGCCTGATCCTCGGGCTCGGGCTGACCACGACGTCCTGCTACATCTTCCTCGCGATCCTGGTGGCCCCTGCGCTGGAAAAGCTCGGGCTCAACAAGATGGCCGTGCACATGTTCATCTTCTACTGGGGCATGCTGTCGGCGATCACGCCACCGGTCGCCATCGCCTCGTTTGCCGCGGCCGGCATCGCCGGTGCGCCCGCGATGAAGACGGGCTGGGAGAGCATGTGGGTGGGCAGCATCATCTATTTCATCCCGTTCTTCTTCGTGCTGAACCCCGCATTGCTGCTGCAGGGGAACAACCCCTATCTGGAAGCGATCGGGCTGACGGGGTTGGCCTGTTTCGGCATCATCTTCATATGCGGCGGCATCCAGGGCTATCAGGCCTATGTCGGCGACCTCCGCGGCGCCGGCGCACTGGAATGGCCGCTGCGCGTGCTGCTGGTGATCGGCGGCTTCGTGATCGCGACACCCGGCGGCGGCATCATGCCGATCTCGCAATTGCAGATCACCTGCCTTGGCCTCGCCATCCTGATCCCGACCGTGCTGGTCGCCTTCCTGTTGTGCCGGCGCCAAAGTCTGTTGCCGAACCAGTTGCGCGCCCCGTGATTGCGCGGCAAAACGGTAGGCGATGAAAGTATCGCCCACCGGCGCCCCGGCCTGGACCAGTTCGAAACCGCCATTGCTGCGGTTTCTCGACGGCTGTCACGCCGAATACCTGCCCGAGACCAGCGGGGCGGTTGCCGACTACATCCCTGAGCTCGGCAAGGCCGACCCTGCCCATTTTGGCATCAGCCTCGCGACCCTCGACGGCCATGTCTACGAGGTCGGCGACACACAGGTCCCCTTCACGATCCAGTCGATGTCAAAGCCCTTCGTGTTCGCGCTGGCGCTGGACACGCTGGGCGCCGCGCGCGTGGAGAGCGTGATCGGCGTCGAGCCTTCTGGCGATCCCTTCAACTCGATCCGTCTCAACGCCGAGAACCACCCGTTCAATCCGATGGTCAATGCCGGCGCCATCGCCTGCTCCGGGCTGATCTATGAGGCCAAGGGCGACGGCGCGTTCGAGTACATCCGCCAGGCTTTGGGACGTTTTGCCGGGCGCGAGCTTGGCGTCGACGACGCCGTATATTCCTCCGAGAGCCTGACCGGCGACCGCAACCGGGCGATCGGCTATCTCCTGCGTACCAACGCGGTCATCAGGGACAATGTCAGCTCGGTGCTGGAGGTCTATTTCCGCCAATGCGCGATCCTGGTCAACGCGCGCGACATCGCCGTGATGGCGGCGACACTGGCCAATCGCGGCATCAATCCGGTCACCGGCGAACAGGTGATGAGCGCTTACGCGATTTCGCGGACGCTGTCCGTCATGACCAGTTCCGGCATGTATGACTACGCCGGCGAATGGATCTACCGCGTCGGCATCCCCGCCAAGAGCGGCGTCGGCGGCGGCATTCTGGCCGCATTGCCGGCGCGGATCGGGCTCGGCAGCTATTCGCCCAAACTCGACAAGCACGGCAACAGCGTGCGCGGCATCAAGGTCTGCGAGGCGCTGTCGGCGCATTACGACCTGCACATGCTCAACCGCAGCGACAATGCGCGCAATGCCATTATTGCCGATTACGATATCGGCGAAAATCCGTCGCGGCGCAGCCGCCGCCCGCACGAGCAAACGATTCTCGCCGCGCATTATCAGGACGTCCGCGTCATCGAACTGATGGGCACGCTGTCGCTATCGAATGTCGACTATATTGCGCGCCGGCTCGTGGCCAAGCCGCGCCCGCAATTCGTCATCTTTGATTTTCGCCGGGTCACGTCGATGACCCCGGCGGGCGCCCGGCTGCTCGCCGAGGAGTTTCGCGAGCTGGCGGCCTATCAGGTCACCGTGATCGTGTCCGGCATCAAGCGGGCCGACGCGGAATGGCAGCCGATCGCGGGGCGGACCGGCACCCTGCCGAACATGCGGTACTATTTCCTGCTCGACGCCGCGATCGAATGGGCGGAAGACCAGGTGGTGTTTCGCCATGGCGGTTCGATCGATTTTTTCGAGACGACGGAACTGTCCGAACAGCCGCTGCTGGTGGGATTGACGGACGAGGAACTGACCGATCTGGGTTCGCTCTGCAGCATCACGACCTACCAGCCCGGCGAAAAGATCATCGCGTCAGGCGATCCCGCCACCTCGCTGTTTTTCCTGCGCAGCGGCGTGGTTCACGTCACCCTGCCCGACGGCATCCGGCTGGCGACGCTGACCGCGGGAATGCCGTTCGGCGAGATGGCCCTACTGGAACAGCGCCGCTCCGCCGATGTGCTGGCCGATATGTCGGCCACCGCCTTTGAGGTCCCGCTCCGCGATTTCGAACGTTTTCGCGGGCAGCATCCCCGCGCCGGCGAGCGGATCATGCGCAACCTCGCGCAACTGCTCGCCGACCGCCTGATCCTCGCCAACGCCAAGGTGAATCTGCTGACGTCGAATTAGATCTTTCCGCGCCCGCTTTTCTCCGCGGCACGCTTCAAGGCCTCAGCGAGCGCACCGCCGCCGCCAGATTCCTGGGCCTTGCGCGGCGCTGACGACGTCATCGATGCCTTCGAGTATTCGCGCATCTTGCTGTCCGACAGCTTTGGGCCCTTGTCGCCGACCTCGTCATCGAGACGCAATGTCAGCGCGATGCGTTTGCGGGCGACCTCGACCTCCAGCACCTTGACCTTGACGATGTCACCCGGCTTCACCACCTCGCGCGGATCCTTGATGAAGGTTTTCGACATCGCCGAGATATGCACCAATCCATCCTGGTGCACGCCGATATCGACGAAGGCGCCGAACGCCGCGACGTTGGTCACCGTGCCCTCGAGGATCATGCCGCGCTTGAGATCCTTGATCTCCTCGACGCCCTCCTTGAACACCGCCGCCTTGAACGCCGGGCGTGGATCGCGGCCCGGCTTTTCCAGCTCGCGCAGGATGTCGGTCACCGTGGGCAGACCGAAGGTGTCGTCGACGAAACTCTGCGGCTTCAACTGGCGCACGATCTCGGCATTGCCGATCAGCGCCTTGATGTCGCTCTTGGTCGCGGTCAAAATCTTGCGCACCACCGGATAGGCTTCCGGATGCACGCCGGAGGCATCGAGCGGATCCTCGCCGCCCTGGATGCGCAGGAAGCCGGCGCACTGCTCGAACGCCTTCGGCCCCAGCCGCGGCACTTCCTTCAGCCCCTTGCGCGATTTGAACGGGCCGTTGGCGTCGCGGTGCTGCACGATGCTTTGCGCCAGACCCGCGCCGATGCCCGACACCCGCGCCAGCAGCGGCGCGGACGCCGTGTTGGCATCGACGCCGACGGCGTTGACGCAGTCCTCGACCACGGCATCGAGCGAACGCGCCAGCTTGGATTCGCCGAGATCGTGCTGGTATTGCCCGACACCGATCGCCTTGGGATCGATCTTCACCAATTCAGCCAAGGGATCCTGCAGACGCCGCGCGATCGAGACCGCGCCGCGCAGGGTGACGTCGAGTTCCGGCAACTCCTCGGAGGCAAAGGCCGAGGCCGAATAAACGGAAGCGCCCGCCTCCGACACCACGATCTTCGACATGTTCAGGTCCGGCAGCAGCTTGACCAGTTCGGTCGCGAGCTTGTCGGTCTCGCGCGAGGCGGTGCCGTTGCCGATCGCGATCAGATCGACGCGGTGCGCGACCGCGAGCTTGCCGAGGGTTGCCAGCGTCGCGTCCCACTGCCGCTGCGGCTCGTGCGGATAGACCGCCGTGGTCGCCACCACCTTGCCGGTGGCATCGACGATGGCGACCTTGACGCCGGAACGGTAGCCGGGATCGAGCCCCATGGTGACGCGCGCGCCTGCGGGCGCCGCCAGCAACAAATCGCGCAAATTCGAGGCGAACACCCGCACGCCTTCGGTTTCGGCATTGGTCCACAGCCGCATCCGCAGGTCGATGTTGAGATGCACCTGGATCTTGGTGCGCCACGCCCAGCGTGCGGTCTCGACCAGCCAGCGGTCGCCGGGGCGGCCCTGGTCCGAAATCAGGAAGCGCTGCATGATCTTCAGCTCATAGGCGCTCGGCACGTTGGCGACCGGGACCTGCGCGTCGGGCAGTATCTGCAGCTCGAGGATTTCTTCCTTTTCGCCGCGAAACAGCGCGAGGATGCGGTGCGACGGCAGCTTGTGCAGCGCTCCGTTGTATTCGAAATAGTCCTTGAACTTCTCGCCTTCGAGCTTCTTGCCCTTGCGCACGGTCGAGGTCATTACCCCATTCGACCACATTTCCTCGCGCAGTTTTCCGATCAGATCGGCGTCCTCAGCGAACCGCTCCACCAGAATGGCGCGCGCACCTTCGAGCGCGGCGGCGACATCGGCCACCTGCTTTTCGGCATCGACGAAACCGGCGGCCACCACCTGCGGATCGTTCTGCGGCTGTGTCAGCAGCAGTTCGGACAGCGGCTCAAGCCCGGCTTCCCTGGCAATCTCCGCCTTGGTGCGGCGCTTCGGCTTGAACGGCAGATAGATGTCTTCCAGCCGTCCCTTGCTGTCGGCGGCCATGATCGCAGCTTCCAGCGCGGCATCGAGCTTGCCCTGCTCGCGGACCGAATTAAGGATCGCAACGCGGCGCTCTTCCAGCTCCCGCAGATAGGTCAGGCGTTCTTCCAGGGTGCGCAATTGGGCGTCATCGAGCCCGCCGGTGATTTCCTTGCGATAGCGCGCCACGAACGGGACCGTGGCGCCGCCGTCGAGCAACGTGACCGTCGCCTCGATCTGCTGCTCGCGAACGCCAAGCTCTTCTGCGATCTGTCGATTGATGTTTGCCACGCAACCTCTTTCCAGACTGGCCGCGGCGGAATGATGGCCGCGGGACGCCGCTTATGGACTACCACGGATCGATTCATCAACCCGCCAGGGCCGCGAAAACGCAAAGAAATTGATCTGTGGATCAGCGTGGCCGGATTGCCGGAATCGTTGGGTCAAGTCCCTATTAACGGGCCAATATATGTGTGGATCGACGGCCCGGTAATGTGTAGACGGACGCTTCCCCTGGGAGCGTCCATGTCCATTTGCGGTCTAGATTTCGGAACGTCGAATACGACGCTCGGCACCATCGAAGGCGAAGCGCCGGTCCTGGCGGAGCTGGAAGCCGGCTACACCACGATTCCCAGCGCGATCTTCTATGAGGTGGACGGCGCGGTCCTGATCGGGCGCAAGGCCATCGCCGCCTATGTCGACGGCGCCCCCGGCCGCCTGATGCGCAGTCTCAAATCGGTGCTCGGAACCTCGCTGATCGACGAAACCACCCGCCTCGGGCGCCAGCGGACCGGCTTTCGCGACGTGATCGCCTATTACCTCGGCGCGGTGAAGCGGCGCGCGGAACAAGCTACCGGCCTAGAACTGCGCGATGTCGTGCACGGCCGCCCCGTGCATTTCGTCGACAATGCGCCGGACGCCGACCGCAAGGCGGAAGAGACGCTGCGCCAGATCGCGCGAGAAGTCGGCTTCGACGACGTCACCTTCCAATTCGAGCCGATTGCCGCGGCGCTGGATTATGAGCGCCAGATCGAACGCGAAGAAGTTGCCCTGATCGCAGATATCGGCGGCGGCACGTCGGATTTTTCGATCGTGCGGCTCGGGCCCGAACGCCACGCCAAGGCCAACCGCTCAAGCGACATTCTCGCCAATGACGGCGTGCGGATCGGCGGCACCGATTTCGACCGCCAGCTCAGCCTCGGCGTCGTGATGCCGCTGTTCGGCTTCGGCAGCGCCATGAGCCGCGCCGGGCTCGACGTGCCCTCAAGCTATTTCCACGACCTCGCGACCTGGTCGAGCATCAACCGCATGTATGAGCCGCGCGTGCTCGCGGACATCCGCCAGGTCCGGCGCGAGGCCAGCGAGCCTGAATTGCTCGACCGGCTGGCGCGCGTGGTCGAGGAACAGCGCGGCCACACGCTGTTGATGGAGGTCGAGGAAGCCAAGATCGCCCTGTCGGACAAGCGCCGCGCCGACATTCCGCTGGAATGGGTGATGCCCGGCCTCAACGCTGGCATCAGCCGCCCCGATCTGGTCAGCCATACCGGTCAACTGGCCGAGCGTATCGCCGCCCGCATCAAGAATTGCCTCACGCAGGCCGGGCTTGGGCCTGAGGACATCGACGCTGTCTTCCTGACCGGTGGTTCGGTGCAGCTCGCCCATGTCCGCAATGCGATCAGGAAGGCGGTGCCGGCGGCCCGTCTCGTCGAAGGCGACACGTTCGGCGCGGTCGGCAAAGGACTGACGCTGGAGGCGCTGCGGAGATACGGGCCGCGGGCCTGAAATCATCCCACGGAAGGCCGCTGCCACTCCATCACGACGAACCAGGGCACCCGCCGGGCACGTTCCTGATGCGCGGCCTCGCCGGATACGGGTCCGGGCTCCGCGAAAAACGTCAGATGCAGACCGCTTTCGAGAAAGGCCGTCATGTAGGCGGCAAGCGGCCGGTGCCAGTTCTGGATGCGTATTCCCGCCCATTCGAACCAGAATGGAAACTCTTCGAGGTAACGATCGACGGGAAAGTGAAGATGGCGTCCTTCGGCATCTTTCACCCACCCCCGATCGGCAGCGGCCGACGTGAAGCCGGTGAGATTTGCGATCAGCAGCGAGCCGCCGGGTTTCAGAACCCTGGCCATCTCGTTGATCGCCGTTCTGAAATCGACGATATCGATCAGCGTGAGGTAGCTGACAACGAGATCGAAACTGGCCGCCTCGAATTCAAGCTGCTCGGCATTGCCGGACCGGTAGTCACCGGATGGATCGCGCTGCCTTGCTACCTCGAGCAGTTGACGGGTCGGATCGATCCCTGTCGCTGCGATGCCGGCGGCCTTCAGCATCCTGCAGAAGCGGCCCTCACCGCAGCCGACATCCAGCGCACGCTCGAACCGGCCTGCCGCCACGCGACTGAGTATGACCGGATCGAGCACGTGCTCGCGGCCCCAATCTCCGCGCTCGCCCATGGAGTCGATCCAGGCTTGCGCTGAAAGCTCCCATCCGTTGCTCATGAGGGCACCCGCATCCGAACACAGTCGTTATTGAATGGAAGCCGACGGCAAACCATCGCCTCAGCGGCCAACTTCGCCAAGTTTGGTGGATGGCTCGTGCTGCGATTCCAGCCGGTTGCCGTGGCGGTGAACGAGGCGCCATTCGCCGGCCTCGCGGCAAAAGATATGCGTAACCCGATTGGACCAGCCGGTGATGCCTTCGACGTCGGCGACGCGTTGGTTTTCGAAGGTCTCGATATCGGTCACGTAGAACATCGCAGGGGTGACGACCTTGGAGATATTCTCGTGACGGACGGTTCCGCCCTTGAACCTCGCGCCGGCCCAGTCCCACCGCCGAGACACCGCTTCCCATCCCTTCTCGTAGCCGCCCCAGCCGTAGAAGCTGGTCGCTTCCGAGGTGTGCGAATAAAGCGCCTTGATCGCGGACACATCACCATTGGCAACTCTGGCCATCGCCTGATGTAGCCGGGCGATGGCCACGCTTACCGAGGCATCGAGTTCCTCTTCAGTCATACTCTCGCCCACCTATGGAATCACTTCGGTCGCCGGCTGCAGGTCGATGGCAAAGGTTTCCAGAAACTTCGACGTCATGATGTAGAAGCCGACCGAAAGCTGCAGCTCGATCAGCGCGGCCGGCGTCAGTTTCGAGGCAATGGCGTTGAAGGTCGCATCGGTCGGCTTGTGCAGCTTGACGATTTCATCGGTAAAGGCGAGCGCGGCACGCTGCACGTCGTTGAAACATGTGGCCGACTGCCAGTTTTCCAACGCCTCGTTCTGCTCGTCGCTGACGCCGACGTTCTTGCCGATACGCTTGTGCGCGACGATCTCGTAAGGCGCCTCGCACAGGATGCCGGTGCGGGTGATGGCAAGTTCGCGCACGACCGGATCAAGCTCACCCTTGTGCCTGATGGCGCCGCCCAGCCGGCAATATTGCTCGAAATAGCTCGGCGAATGCGCCATCATTCTGAAGATATTGGCATTGCGGTTCTTGCCGAGGATTTCGCGGGTACGATCGTTGTGTTTAGCGGGATCGCTGTATTCGATACGGGCCATTTCTCACCTTGTTTTCTTTGATTTTGCAGGCGGATCATGCCTTGCGGTTCCCTGCGGATCAACCAGACTATGCTCGGAAATCGCCACCACGCGCGCAAAATCCGGCTGCGCCTGAGCCAAAATGCCGCCGCATTGCTGTTCAAACTTGGTACGGTCGATGTTCGCTGAGTGGGGACTCAATCGAAGCGAACGATCGTCGCGGGGTGTTCCGAGTAAAAATAAACGGCCGTCCAGCGTGCTTGTCACGCAGCGATGAGTCTTGCCCAAGTCTAGGGAGAAAGCATGAAGGAAGCCACCAAGAGGGCGGCCTCGGAGGCGCTTGCGCAAATGCTGGCGGTGACGGCAATGCTCGTCATCGCCAGCGTCATCTTCTACGCGCGGTGAAACCGCGGCTTGTGAGTAAAGGCGTCACGAAGCAATCCAGAAAACATCCGTTCCGCGTCACTCTGGATTGCTTCGGAGCTTTGCATTTTGTTTTGACGCGTTTTCTTAACGCGAACCGGTGTCCACCCCCGGATCAAGTCCGAGGGCATGCTTCGCTCGAAAACGCTATGCTTCATTTTGCCTTTGCGAAATAAGGAATCAGCCGCCCGGCAAATGGCTGATAGGTCGCGCTGACCTGATCGCCAATGGCCAGATCGTGGTCGCCATGGGCCATCATGCGAAACCCTTCGGGCGTATCGACCAGCAAAATATTGTAGGGAACGTGCGCGCGGGTCTCCGGCGTTGCGGCGCGGCATACCAGCGAGGTCGCGTAGACCGTCCCTGCTCCACTTGCGGACTTCTCCGCCGGATCCGGCGCGCCACAGGCCGCGCAAAAGCTGCGACGGAAATATTGCACCGTCCCGCAAGCCGCGCAGGATTGGTAGACGATGCCCTCGCCGCCCTTGGTCCAATCCGCGTTCATCGCACCCGCTCCAGGAACATGCTGACATGCGACGACAGCACGCCGCCGTCGCCGTGCAATAGCGCGATCGAGGCATCTCGAACCTGGCGATTTTCAGCGCGCCCCGTCATCTGCAGATGGGTTTCGACCAGATGCGCCATCGCGCCGCCGACGCCGCAATGGCCGTAACTCAGCAGACCGCCATGGGTGTTGAGCGGCATCTCACCGTCGCGGCCGAAGTACCCTGCCCGCACCTTTGCCGCCGCCTCGCCGCGTTTGGCAAGGCCGAGGTCCTCCAGCAGCATCGCCAGCGTGATGGTGAAACTGTCGTAGACGGCAGCATAGCGCACGTCGGAGATCGTTAGGCCGGATGCGGCTTTGGCTTTCGCGATCGAAATCTCGGCGCCGAGCTCGCTCAAGGCTGGTGCCGCGGTGACATGCTGATGGGTATGTGCCTGGGCGGCGCCACGCACCTTAACGCCGGCTGAACCTGTGCGCTCGCGGCTGATCACAAATGCCGCTCCACCATCGGACACCGGGCAGCAGTCGAGCAGCTTAAGCGGCATCGCCACTGGCTTCGACGCCATCACGTCGGCGACCGTGATCGCCTCATGGAACTGGGCGCCGGGATGGGTCAGCGCGTGGGCGCGCATCAGCACCGCGAATTCGGCGAGGTCTTGCTGGGTGACGCCATATTCGTGCATGTAGCGCGACGCAACGAGGCCGTAATAGGCCGGGATCGTCGGCCCCAGCGTCACCTCATAGTCGGGGTGGCCGACCTGCGCCAGCGCCTGAATCGAGGCGTCACGGCTCTGCCCGGTGAGACGATTTTCGCCGCCGACCACCAGCACATGTTTTACGATTCCCGCATCGACCAGGTGATGCGCCAGCATGGTCATCGCGAGCCCGGTCGCACCGCCGACCTGTACGGCGTGGGCGTAGGACGGCCGGATGCCGAAATGCTCGGCGAACACCGTTGCCAGCATGATGTGCGGCGAAACCGTGCTGTAGCCGCAGAGGATGCCGTCAATTTCCGAGCGCTTCAGCCCGGCATCGGCAATCGCCATCTCGGCTGCCTTGCTCATGAGATCGAGCGAGGACGAGCCTTCGTGCTTGCCGTATGACGTCAGTCCGACACCGGTGATGAAGCTCATGGTCGTCCCCCATTGTCATTCCGGGGCGCGCGAAGCGCGAGCCCGGAATCCATTTCGCCGCCGTCGCAAGTGGCCCAATGGATTCCGGGCCTGCGCCTTACGGCGCATCCCGGAATGACGACGTGGGGTAATCGTATGGCCATCCTCAATACGACTTCGGCAACCCCAGCACCTTCTCGGCGATAAAGCTGAGAATAAGCTGCGGGCTGATCGGGGCGATGCGCGGGATCAGGGATTCCCGCAAGTAACGCTCGACGTGATATTCCTTGGCGTAACCAAAGCCGCCATGGGTCATGACGGCCTGCTCGCAGGCATGGAAGCCGGCTTCGGCCGCCAGATATTTCGCGGCATTGGCCGCCGGGCCACACGGCATGCCCTGATCATATTGCCAGCCGGCGGAAAGCACCATCAGCCATGCGGCTTCCAGCTCCATCCAGTTCTTGGCGAGCGGGTGCTGGATGCCCTGGTTCATGCCGATCGGACGATTGAACACGATGCGGTTTTTGGCATAGGCCGACGCGCGCGACAGCGCGACCTGGCCGAGGCCGACGGCTTCGGCTGCGATCAGGATGCGCTCGGGATTCATGCCGTGCAGGATATATTCGAAGCCGCGGCCTTCCTCGCCGAGCCGATCCTCGACCGGGATTTCAAAATTCTCGAAGAACAATTCGTTGGAATCGACAGGCTTGCGGCCCATCTTCTCGATTTCGTGCACGGCGACGCGCTGCTTGTCGAAATCCGTATAGAACAGGCTCAAGCCCTGCGTCGGCGTCTTCACCTCTTCCAGCGGCGTGGTGCGCGCCAGCAGCAGGATCTTGTTGGCGACCTGGGCGGTCGAGATCCAGACCTTCTGGCCGTTGACGATGTATTTGTCGCCCTTGCGCACAGCGCGGGTTTTCAGCTGCGTGGTGTTGAGCCCGGTGTTGGGCTCGGTCACCGCAAAGCAGGATTTGTCGCGGCCGTCGATGATCGGCGGCAGCATGCGCGTGCATTGTTCCTTGGTGCCGAACACGACCACGGGATTGAGCCCGAACACGTTCATGTGCACCGCCGACGCGCCCGACATGCCGGCGCCGGACTCCGAAATCGTGCGCATCATGATCGCGGCATCGGTGATGCCGAGCCCTGAGCCGCCATATTCCTCGGGAATGCAGATGCCGAGCCAGCCGGCATCGGCCAGCGCGCGGTGGAAATCGGCGGGATAGCCGCCTTCCTTGTCCTTCTTCAGCCAATAGGCGTCGTCAAAGCGCGAACAGATTTTCCCGATCGCGTCGCGGATCGATTCCTGGTTGGCCGACAGCGCGAAATCCATGGTCTCAGTCCTCAGGTGTTTGATACGGCCTTGGTGACGCCGTCGCGAACCAGGGCGGCAATCTCGTCGACCGAGAAGCCTGCTTCCTGCAAAATCTCGGCGCTGTGCTCGCTCAGGCGCGGTGCCAATCGCGTCATCTCCACCGGTGTCTCCGACCACCGCGCCGACGACCGCATGTTGCGAATCCGTCCCTCGGTCGGATGATCGATCACGGGAGCGAAATCAGTCGCTGTTATGTGCGGGTCCTGCAGCAGGCTTTCGAGGTCATGCATCGGCATGACAGGCACGTCGGCCTTCTCGAGGATGGCGGTCCACTCGGCCGTGCTCTTGGTCTCAAGGATGCGCGCCAGTTCGGCATAGACGGTGTCGATATTGGTGGCGCGGCCGGCAAAGGTTGCGAACTTCGGATTGCTGCGCAAATCGTCGCGGCCGGTGGCATGGAAGAAATTCTCCCACTGCTTGTCGTTGTAGACGATCACGCAGATGTAGCCGTCGGACGTCTTGTAGGGCCGCCGGTCCGGCGACAGATGCCGGGCGTAGCCGCCCTTGTCGAGCGGCGGCTCATAGGTGAGCCCGCCCATGTGGTCGCCCATCACAAAGCTCGCCATGGTCTCGAACATGGGGATGTCGACGCGCTGGCCGCGGCCCGTGCGGTCGCGATCCACAAGACTGGCGCAGATCGCGCCGACCGCGGTGAGCCCGACGATGCGGTCGACCAGGGCATTGGGAACATAACGCGGCACGCCGTCGCCGGTCTGTGCCATCAACGCCGGCAGCGCGGTGGCGCCCTGGATCAGATCGTCATAGGCGGGTTTGGCTGCATAAGGCCCGTCCTGACCGAAGCCGAACACGCCGGCATAAATCAAACGCGGGTTGATTTTCGAGACCACGTCGTAGCCGAGCTGCAGCCGCGCCATCGCCTGCGGGCGCACGTTGTAGACCAGCACGTCGGCCTTCGCGATCAGCCGCAGCACGGCGTCGCGCCCGGCCGGCTTCTTCAGGTCAAGGCAGATGCTGCGCTTGTTGCGGTTGGTGTTGAGGAACACCGGCCCCATGCCTGGATGCCGCGTTGGCCCGATCTGCCGCGTGACGTCGCCATCATGCGATTCCACCTTGATGATGTCGGCGCCGTAATCGCCGAGCGTCTGGGTGGCAAAGGGCCCCATCAGCACGGACGTCATGTCGACGACCTTGATGCCTTTTAGCGGTCCCATGCCCAATTCGCTCCCGGATGTGGTTATTCCCCATCTAGTAACGGCAGGGTGAAACGAAGAGCAAGGGCGTCAGGGGTATGGGCGTATGCGTGGCGAAGCTCAATACTCCGCGTCGTCCCGGCGCAGGCCGGGACCCATACGCCGTGAAGTTGCAGTCGAAAGACGGAGCCTACGGCTCGGCAAAACAACGAACGACGGTGGTTATGGGTCCCGGCCTGCGCCGGGACGACACGGAATTTACCGTCTTACTTCGCCGGCTCCAACACTGAAACGTAGTTCGCCACCGCGGCGCCACCCATGTTGAAGATGCCCGCGAGTTTTGGATACTTCAGCTGCATGCCCTCGGGCGCCTGGCCGACCAGTTGCATCGCGCTCATCACATGCATGGAGACGCCGGTGGCGCCGATCGGATGGCCCTTCGCCTTCAACCCGCCGGACGGATTGACCGGCAGCTTGCCGTCCTTCTGTGTCCAGCCTTCCTTGATGGCACGGGCGCCCTGCCCGCGCGGCGTCAGGCCCATCGCTTCATATTCGATCAGCTCAGCGACGGTGAAGCAGTCATGGGTTTCGACGAACGACAAGTCGGAAAGGCTAACGCCGGCCTGCTGCAGCGCGCGCTGCCAGGCGACCGTGCAACCTTCAAACTGCAGGATGTCGCGCTTGGACATCGGCAGAAAATCCTGCGCGTGCGCGGTGGCGCGGAAATTCACCGCCTTGCCCATGGTCTTTGCGGTCTCCGAATCCGTCAGCACCAGCGCTGCTGCGCCATCCGACACCAGCGAGCAATCGGTCCGCTTCAGGGGCCCCGCGACGAACGGGTTCTTCTCACTCTCGGCGCGGCAGAACTCATAGCCAAAGTCCTTGCGCATCTGCGCATAGGGGTTGGCAACGCCGTTCTTGTGGTTCTTCGCCGCGATCATCGCCAGCGCATCGGACTGGTCGCCATATTTCTGGAAATAGCTCTGCGCGATCTTGCCGAACACCCCGGCGAAACCGCCGACGGTGTCGCCATCCTCGGGCAGATACGACGCCTTAAGCAGGTACTTGCCGATCTCCGGGCCCGGTGTGCGCGTCATCTGCTCGACGCCGACCACCAGCACGATCTTGGCCGCGCCCGCGGCGATCGCCCGGATGCCCTGATGCACTGCGGCCGAACCGGTGGCGCAGGCGTTCTCGACCCGCGTGGTCGGCTTGAAGCGCAATTTGGGGTCGGCCTGCAGCACCAGCGAGGCGGTAAAATCCTGCGGCGAGAAGCCGGCGTTGAAATGGCCGAGCACGATTTCATCGACGTCTTCAGCGGAAATGCCGGCATCGGCCATTGCGTCGGTCGCTACCTTCACCACCAGGCTTTCAACGGTCTCCGCGTCGAATTTGCCGAATGGCGTGTGCGCCCATCCCACGATGCTGGCTGTCATGGTCGTTCTCCCTGTTCCGGTTCGGACGGTTTTGTACCCTATCGGAAAAAATACTTCACGCCGGTTTCAGCGTTTTCATCGCCCGCGCGCACATGGCTGAAATGCCGGCCCAGTTGCCGGACCGTATATCCGCCGCCGGGCAGAGCCAGGAACCGCCCACGGCCAGCACATTCGGTTCGGCCAGCCACGCCGCGGCATTGGCCTCGCCAATGCCGCCGGTCGGGCAAACCCTGATGTTCGGGAACGGACCTGCGAGCGCACGCAGTGCCTTGATACCGCCGGACTGTTCCGCCGGAAAGAATTTGACGAGGTCAAAACCGTGCGCCAGCGCCTGCATCAGTTCGGACGCGGTCGCGATACCCGGCGCAAACGGCAGGTCGCTGGCCGCAGCAGCCTTCAGCAGTTCTGGCGTCGCTCCGGGGCTAATGCCGAATTTGGCGCCGAGCGCCTCGGTCCGCTTGAGATCATCGCCGTTCAGGATGGTGCCAATCCCCACAATGGCGTCCGGCACCTCAGCAATCATGGCCTTGGCGGCCTCGATCGCTACCGGCGTGCGCAGCGTCACTTCCAGCATGCGCACGCCCCCGGCAACCAGCGCCCTGGCCAGCGGCACCGCGTCTTCCAGCCGCTCGATGGTCAGCACCGGTATGACGGTGGCGGATTTCACCAAAGCCGCGAGCTTTTCCTGCCTTGCTGTTACATTCACGCTCATTAGGGACGCCTTGCGAGAGGTTGCTGGTGGCCAACGATATCAGGCCGGCATTGCGTTGCGCGGGATAATCGCACCGGGGTGACATACCACAACGCCGGCAAGACGATGCCCGGCCCGCGCGGCCTCAACTGGCCCAGCACCCGCAAGCCGTGCGGCGATGTAGGCAGCCGCAAAACTGTCGCCGGCCGCCGTGGTGTCGACGACGGGTTTCGTCAGCGGCTCGGCCCGGGTCCGATGCAACGCGCCGTCGAGACGGAGGATGCTCGCGGGTTCGGAAAGTTTTAGCACGACCTCCCCGCCCGGAATGCGCGCCAGCAAGCCATCGTGGCTTTCACCGGGATAGAGCGGCAGCAAATCCTCGGTCGAGGCCAACACGATATCGGCGAGATCGAATGCATCCTGATAGACGGCGCGGGCCACATTCAGGTCGGGCCAGCCGCGGGCACGAAAATTGGTATCGAAGGCAAACCGCGCCCCGGCTTCGCGGGCGCGCTTGATCCCCGAGAACAACCGCGCCCGGCCAACGTCATTGTAGAGCGATAGCGTGATCGCCGAGAGATAAACGATGTCGTAACTCGCCAGTGAATTCAGGATATCCGCCGTCTCCGGCAAATCCATCAGGCTGCGCGCGGCGGCGCTCTCGCGCCAGTGAAAGAAACGACGCTCGCCTTTGTCGTCGGTCTGGATCATGTAGAGGCCCGGCAATTTGCCCGATAGCCGGGACACCCGCGCCGTGCCAACACCCTCGGCCTCCCAGCCCGCGATCATTTCATCGCTCAGCGTATCGTCGCCGAGTGCCGTGATGTAGTCGGTGCCGGCACCAAGCCGGGCCAGATAGACGGCGGTATTGAGCGTGTCGCCGCCATAGCCGCGCGAAAACAGGCCGTGCTCGGCCTGCTTCAGCTCGATCATGCATTCGCCGATACAGGCTACCCTGATCATGACCGCATCTGTACGGGATCGCCGGAACGCACGCTAGAGCAAGATGACTTCGTCATCTCGCTCTATCCTTTTGTTTGAGCATGATCTCCGAGCAAACGCTTCGCGTTTGTCGAGGGAAAACCGGTTTCCACTTTTCCGGATCATGCTTTAGCCGGCGAATTTGCCGCCGAGTTCATCTGCGATGTGAATCCGGATGATGTCATCAAAAGTCTTCTCGGCCGTGGTGAAGCCGAGCTTGAGCGCGCGGTCGGTGACGAAATCGCGCGGCCAGCCGCTGACGATGCTGATGATGGTCGGATCGGGCACCCGCTTGATGCGCGCGGTGACGTTCTTGCCGGCGACACGGTCGAGGGCGGCGATCTGTTCACCGACGGTCACCGACATCCCGGGCATGCTGAGATTGCGCCGCGCGCCCATGGCGTTGAGGTCCATGGTGCCGGCGTGCATGAGAAAGCCGACCGCCGATTTCGGCGAAGCGTGCCAATGGCGCACGTCTTCGGTCACCGGCAGCACCGCCTCCTCGCCCGCCAGCGGCTCGCGGATGATGTTGGAGAAGAATCCAGACGCCGCCTTGTTCGGCTTGCCCGGCCGCACGCAGATCGTCGGCAGGCGTATGCTGATGCCGTCGAGCAGGCCTTTGCGGGTGTAGTCGTTGATCAGGAGTTCGCAGATCGACTTCTGGGTGCCGTAGCTCGTCAGCGGCGTATGGAAGAACTCGTCGCCGATCTTTTCGGGGAACGGCGCGCCGAACACGGCGATCGAGGACGTGAATACCAGCCGCGGCTTGTAGCCGCCGCCGATCGCACGGATCGCGTCGATCAAATGCCGCGTGCCGTCGAGATTGATCCGGTAGCCCTTGTCGAATTCGGCCTCCGCCTCGCCAGACACGATGGCGGCGAGATGGAAGATCATGTCAGGCCGCTCGGCGATCAGCGGCCCGGCAGCACCGGCATCGGCAAAATCGGAGGCAACGACGTTGACCGGGATCGAGCTGGCCGGCTTGGTGGGCGCCACCACGTCCTGCAGCGTCATGCGGGTGATGTCTTGCTTGCCGAGGCGGCCGTCGCGCAGCAGCTGCTCGGTCAGCTTGCGGCCGACCATGCCGGCGGCACCCAGAATAAGAATGTGCAAGACCTACTCCTTCTTCATTTTTGGTCGTCCCGGCCTCGAGCCGGGACCCATACACCCCGGCCGATGTGACTGAGACGAAATGGTTGACGACTTCGTTTCAACAATTGCTGCCGGTGGTTATGGGTCCCTGCTCCGGAGCGCAATTGCGCCCTAGGCAGGGACGACAGCGATGGCTTTTGTTATTTCTTGCTTCGGGCCTGCGCGATCACTCTTTCACGGCTCCCGTCATGGCCGACACATAATGCTCGACGAAGAAGGCGTAAAGGATAACCAGCGGCAGCGAACCCGCCAGCGCGCCGGCCATCAGCGATCCCCAGCGGTAGACGTCGCCATCGACGAACTCGTTGACGATCGCCACCGGCACCGTCTTGTTCTGCACCGAAGTCAGGAAGGTCAGCGCGTAGATGAACTCGTTCCAGCACAGCGTGAAGCAGAAGATGAAGGCCGAGATCAATCCCGGGATCGCCAGCGGCAGCACGATCTTGGTCAGGATCTGCCACCGGCTGGCGCCGTCGATCAGCGCGCACTCTTCCAGCTCGAACGGGATGGTCTTGAAATAGCCCATCAACAGCCAGGTCGAGAACGGGATCAGGATGGTCGGATAGGTCAGGATCAGCGCGAACGGCGTGTCGAACAGACCATACTGGAACACCACGGTGGCGAGCGGAATGAACAGGATCGAGGGCGGCACCAGATAGGACAGGAAGATCAGCCCGCCAACCCATTGCGCGCCGCGATAGCGCAGTCGCACGATGGCGTAGGCCGCCAGCACGCTGGCGAAGATCGACAGCACGGTCGAGCAGACCGCCACATACATCGTGTTCCACAGCCAAAGCGGATAGTAGCTTCCGAACAGCAGCTTGTGGATGTGTTTGAACGTCGGGTTCCAGGTCCAGAACGGGTTGTACGTGTTGAGGTCGAGCAACTGCTCGTCCGGCTTGATGGCGGTGAGCGCCATCCAGTAGAACGGGAACAACAGCACAACGACGATGATCCCGAGCGGCAGATAAAGCGTCACCAGGCGCCGCGGCAGCGACTCCAGATAGCTCATGCCGACGGTGTGATCGTCGGCAGCCGCGGTTCGCGCCGATCCCGACAACACCCCTTTGAGGTCGAGCCTCTGTGTGGGCAGATCAGTCATTGTTTTCACCTTGCTGCCACTTGCGGCGCTGCAGTCCGAACCAGGAGACCATGATCGCCGCCAGCAGGAACGGAATCATCGCATTCGAGATCGCGGCCCCCTCACCGAGAACGCCGCCGATGATCGCCCGCTGATAGGACAGCGTCGCCATCAAGTGCGTGGCATTGACCGGACCGCCGCGCGTCATCGCCCAGATCAACTGGAAATCGGTGAACGTGAACAGCACCGAGAAGGTCATCACGACGGCAATGATCGGCGTCAGCAGCGGATAGGTGATGAACCGGAACCGCTGCCAGCTGGTCGCGCCATCGAGCGTCGCGGCTTCGTAAAGCGACGGCGAGACCGTCTGCAGGCCGGCCAGCAGCGTGATCGCAACGAAGGGAACGCCGCGCCAGATGTTGGCGAAGATCACGCAGATCCGCGCCCAGGTCACATCGCCGAGGAAATTGATATTGTCGGTGATCAATCCCATCTGCTTCAGCGACCAGGAAATGATCGAGAACTGCGAATCGAAGATCCACCAGAACGCCAGTGCAGACAGCACCGTCGGCACGATGAAGGGGATCAGCACCAGGGCTCGCAGCATCGCCTTGAACGGCATGTTCTCGTTCAGCAGCAGCGCGAGATAAAGACCGATCGCGAACTTGATGACACTGGCGACGGATGTGTAGAGCAGCGTGTTGAATACCGACAGCCAGAAGATCGAGTCGCCCCACAGCCACTCATAGTTTTCCAGCCCGACGAACGCGCCGGGCCTGCCGATGCGTGCGTCGGTGAACGAAATCCAGATTCCCAGCCCCAGCGGATAAGCCAGGAAGAGAACCAGGAACACCATTGCGGGTAGCATGAACCAGAAGCCGAGATAGTTGCGGTTGGCCTTGATCAGGTCCCACCTCGACGCCTCGCGAATCGGCCGTCTGGCAGTCCGGGGTTGGAGGGCGATGTCAGCCATTGGCAAAATCCCGCAAGTGTAACGGCCGTGGTGCCGTCTCGTCCTCGATAGCGAAGCATCCGGCAACTACGGGCGGCATTGCGTGCCGCCCGTAGCTGTTGTCATCAGCGATAGATGCGCTTCAGCTGCCGTTCGGCGATCGCAATCGCACCGGCGGCGGTCTCACGGCCGGTGCAATAGTTCGCGAACATGTCGACCACCAGGAAGTCGGCGATCGCGGTCGCCGCCTTCTCGCCGGGCGTACCGATGCCGGACGCAGGGAGCGCGCGCTTGCTGGCCTGGGCGAACACCGCATTCTTCGGGTCTGCCGTCCACACCGGCGACGAGTCATAAGCGTTGAGCGTGTGGGTCAGATAACCGCGCGCGCCGGACAACCACTTGTCGTAGTTTTCCTTCTCCAGCATGAAGGCGATGAAGGCCTTCGCAGCGTTCGGGTACTTGGTGAACTTGAACGCAAGGATCGGGACACACAGCTGCAGTTCGGTTGGCTTGCCAATCGGACCGACCGGATACAGCGCGTGGTAGGTGTCCTCAGTGAGCTCTTTCTTGGTCGGGTCATCCTTGGCCGCGACGTAGATCGAGATGCCGTTGGCGGTGACATAAAGTTCGCCCGAAAGGAACGCCTTGTTATTGGAACCATCGTTCCACGACGCGGCGCCCGGAATGAAAGTATCCGAAAGCGCTTTGGTGTATTCCAGCGCCTTCAGGGTCTCCGGCGAGTTGATGATCACCTTGTCACTCTTGTCGACGGTATAGGCGCCGTGACCCCAAAGGATCCAGTGCAGCCAGCCGTTGGCGTCGCCGGTCGCATGGCCAAGCGCGAAGCCCGCCGGGGTATTGTTTTTCTTGAGCGCCTTGCACAGTTCAAGGAAGCCGGGAAAGTCCTTGGGAAACTCGCTGAAGCCCGCTTTGTCCACGGCAGACTTTCGGTAAGTCATGTAGCCGCCAATGGTGGCGACCGGGATACCCAGCCAGTTGTCACCCTGCTTACAGGTAACAGCCGCCGCTTCGGTCCACCCGCCGTATTTCTTGCCGAGATAGTCGGCGACGTCGTTCAGTGGCATCACCTGCGTCGGGAACAGTTGCGGCAGCGTATGCAGGCCCCAGACGACATCGAGTCCGGAGCCGGTGTTCGCAGCGACGGACGCCTTCGGCTGCACGTCCTCGAAGGACTCGCTGAACACGTTCATCTCGGTGCCGGTCGCGGCTTTGAAGGCGGCGACCATGGCGTTGAACGCGTCGTCTTCCGCCGGCACGAAACGCTTCCAGCGCATCACCGTCAGCTTGGCGCCCGGCTCCGCCTTCCAAGGCGAGGCTTGCGCCCAGGCCTTGGCGAAATCCAGCAGTGCAGGCCCGGTCAGCGCGCCAGCCGCGGCCAGCGCAGTGCCGCCTTGAAGCAGCGAGCGGCGAGTAAAATCGTGCATCGTAGATCCTCCCCTGTGAATTTGATTTTGATTATGTTTTTTAGGCGTTCAGTCGCTTTCCTGTGGTCTCGTCAAACAGATGGACGAGCGCAGGATCCGGCTTCAGCCGGATCTTGTCGCCCGGATTGAATTGATGTCGCTCGCGGAACACTGCGACGACCTGTTCGCCGCCGAGCTTGGCGAAGACCTGGGTTTCCGAGCCGGTCGGTTCGACCACCACGATCTCGGCTTCGGCGCCGTCATCAGCGATGGTGAAATGCTCGGGCCGGACGCCGTAGACCGCCGGCTTGCCTTCGGAGTTGGCGGGCGCCGACATCAGCGGCAGCTTGACACCGTTCGGGCCTTCGAACCCGGCGCTGCCGTTCGACTTCACCTTGCCTTTGAGGAAGTTCATCGCCGGCGAACCGATAAAGCCCGCCACGAACTGGTTGGCCGGCGTGTCGTACAGTTCGAGCGGCGTGCCCATCTGCTCGACGATGCCGTCATGCATCACCACGATCTTGTCGGCCATGGTCATGGCTTCGATCTGGTCGTGGGTGACGTAGACCGTCGTGGTGCGCAGGCGCTGATGCAGTTCCTTGATTTCGGTGCGCATCGCAACCCGCAGCTTGGCGTCGAGGTTGGACAGCGGCTCATCGAACAGGAACACTTGCGGATCGCGCACGATGGCGCGGCCCATCGCGACGCGCTGACGCTGTCCGCCGGACAACTGCCGGGGATAACGCTCGAGCAATGGGGTCAGCGCCAGGATTTCCGCGGCGCGCTTGACGCCGTTGGAGATTTCCTCAGGCTTGGCGCCGCGCAGCTTGAGCGAGAAGCCCATATTGTCGGCGACCGTCATATGCGGATAGAGCGCATAATTCTGGAACACCATCGCAATGTCGCGCTCTTTCGGCTGGACATTGTTGACCACCTTGTCGCCGATCGAAATCGTGCCTGAGGTGATGTTTTCCAGGCCCGCGAGCATCCGCAGCAAGGTCGACTTGCCGCAACCGGAGGGGCCGACGAGCACGACGAACTCGCCGTCCTCGATCGGAATCGAAACGCCGTGCAAAACCTCAAAATTACCGAACGACTTTCGCACGTCGCGAATCTGTACCGACGACATCGGACTTCTCTCCCCTCATTTTCTGTTTTCTGACGCCATCGGACGGAGGCCGGCGCCACGCTGTCTTGTTCGACTCTAATGCCATCCAGCCGAATTCAGCCAAGCATTATCATCCGCAGTTTGGCGGTTTTTAGCAATGCGATGGTAGCGCTGTCAATAATTGTTCATTTGTCTGGTTTCTTATGGTAAGAGCGCGGAATGGCACGAAAACCGACGAAGTCTGGCAAAATCCGCCTCACCGAGGTCGCCAAGCTGGCTGGCGTGTCGCCAATCACCGCATCCCGCTTCTTCAGAAACCCGGATGCGCTGTCGCTCGCCAAACGCGAACGCGTCGACAGCGCCGTGAAGGAACTGGGCTATGTGCCCAATCTGGCGGCGCGCGCGCTGGCCTCGCATCGCACCGAAGTCATCGGCGTCGTCATTCCGTCTTTGACCAACAGCGTGTTCGCCGACGTCTTGCGTGGCATTTACGATTCGACCGAGCTGAGCCGCTACAGCATCCAGTTGACCAATACGCGCTACAGCATCCTGCAGGAAGAGAAGATGCTGCGGCTGTTCCGGGCGCAGAAGCCGGCCGGATTGATCGTGACCGGCATCAACCAGACCGCGGAATCCCGCGTCATCCTGGAGACCATGGATTGCCCGGTCGCGCAGATCATGGAGATCGGGGACAGCCCGGTCGACATGATGATCGGCTTTTCGCATTACGACGCCGGTTTTGCGGCTATTTCGCATATTCTCGAGCAAGGGCGCCGGCGCATCGGCTTCCTCGGCGCGCGGATGGATCCCCGCGTCCAGCGGCGGTTCGACGGCTATCGCGACGCCATGAAGGCGGCCTCGCTGTTCGATCCAAACCTCGTCGTCACAACGACGGTGCCGACCACCGTGACGCTTGGCGGTACGCTGTTCGCCGATCTCATTGCGAAGACGCCTGATATCGACGCGGTGTTCTGCGTCAATGACGACCTTGCGCTCGGCGTGCTGTTCGAATGCCAGCGCCGCCAGATATCGGTTCCCGGCGAGATGGCGATTGTCGGCTTCAACGATCTGGAATTCATGGCCTCCGCCGTCCCCTCGCTCACCAGCGTGCGGACCAATCGCTACGAGATGGGCCGTCACGCCATCACCATGGTGATCGACGCGATCGAGGGCCGCCGGCCGCGGGAACCGGTCCTCGACCTTGGTTTTCAACTCATGATCCGCGAAAGTTCGACGCCGCAGACGGCTTGAAAGCCTTGTGTCACAGGGCTCATGCAGGGTTGCACAGAAAATGGTAGCGCTGTCTTTTGGCGCGAACTAGGATCGAACAAGAGAGTCAGGAATTGGATGCGCGGCCGCGTTTGCAGCGGATGAAATTTTGAGCATGGTGGAAACCGCTGCCGTGATTTGAGCCGCCCTAAGCAGTTTGCAGTGCGGGAGGAACCAATGAAAAAAAATGACAATAATGGTGCCAGCAATGGCAAGGGACGGAAGCTTCGCTCCCTCGAGTGGTTTAACAACCCGCACAATCCGGGGATGACCGCGCTCTATCTGGAGCGCTATCTGAATTACGGCCTGACCCGGGAAGAATTGCAGTCCGGCAAGCCGATCATCGGTATCGCGCAGACCGGTAATGATCTGTCGCCCTGCAACCGCCACCATCTCGAACTGGCGCACCGGGTGCGCGAGGGCATCCGTATGGCCGGCGGCATTGCGATGGAATTCCCGGTGCATCCGATCCAGGAAACCGGCAAGCGCCCGACCGCGGCGCTCGATCGCAACCTCGCCTATCTCGGTCTCGTCGAAATTCTGTTCGGCTACCCGCTCGATGGCGTGGTGCTGACCACCGGCTGCGACAAGACCACCCCGGCCTGCCTGATGGCGGCAGCGACCGTCAATCTGCCAGCTATCGTGCTGTCGGGCGGCCCGATGCTGAACGGCTGGTTCAACGGTGAGCGCACCGGATCCGGCACCATCGTCTGGAAGCAACGCGAACGGCTTGCCGCCGGCGAGATCGACTACAACGAATTCATCGAGATCGTGTCCTCCTCCGCGCCGTCGGTCGGCCATTGCAACACCATGGGCACGGCCTCGACCATGAACTCGCTGGCCGAGGCGCTCGGCATGTCGCTGCCGGGCTGCGCGGCGATTCCCGCTCCCTACCGCGAGCGCGGCCAGATCGCCTACGAGACCGGAAAGCGGATCGTCGAGATGGTCTGGGAGGACCTCAAACCGTCCGACATCCTGACCCGTGAGGCGTTCGAGAACTGCATCGTGGTGAACTCGGCGATCGGCGGCTCGACCAACGCGCCGATCCACATCAACGCGCTGGCGCGCCACATCGGCGTCGAGCTCTCGATCGATGACTGGCAGAAACACGGCCACGAAATCCCGATGCTGGTGAACCTGCAGCCGGCCGGCTTCTATCTTGGCGAGGAATTTCACCGCGCTGGCGGAGTGCCGACGGTGGTTCGCGAATTGATGGCGCACAAGAAAATCCATGAAGCCGTCAAAACGGTCAACGGCCGCACCATGGGCGAGAATTGCAGCGAGGCGACAAAACCCGACGGCGACGTGATCTGGAGCTACGACAAGCCGCTGGTCAAGGAGGCCGGCTTCCTGGTGTTGCGCGGCAATCTGTTCGATTCCGCGATCATGAAGACCAGCGTGATCTCCAAGGAATTCCGCGACCGCTATCTCAGCAACGCCAAGGACCTGAACGCATTCGAGGGCCGCGCCATCGTGTTCGAGGGCCCGGAGGACTATCACGACCGGATCGACGATCCCTCGCTCAATATCGACGAGCACTGCGTGCTGTTCATCCGCGGCGCCGGCCCGATCGGTTATCCCGGCGGCGCCGAAGTCGTGAACATGCAGCCGCCGGCGGCGCTGATCAAACGCGGCATCCTGGCCCTGCCCTGCATCGGCGACGGCCGGCAATCCGGCACCTCGGGCTCGCCATCGATCCTTAATGCCTCGCCGGAAGCCGCCGCCAGTGGCGGACTCGCGATCTTGAAGACCGGCGACAAGGTCCGCATCGACCTCAACAAGGGCTCGGCGAACATCCTCATTTCGGATGCGGAACTGAAGCAGCGTCACGCCGACCTCAAGGCGGGCGGCGGCTTCAAATACCCGGCGCACCAGACGCCGTGGCAGGAACTCTATCGCTCGACCGTCGGCCAGCAGGCCACCGGCGCCTGCATGGAACTCGCCACGCGCTATCAGGATATCGCCGGCACAGTCGGTGTGGCGCGGGATAATCATTAGGCTGCAATGTCATTGCCGGGCTTGACCCGGCAATCCATCCCTCTTGAGAAGATGGATACGCGGGTCAAGCCCGCGTATGACACCGAAGATAATTCGCTAAGGTTCAAAGGAAGAAGAAGATGTCTGATCGACTGAAGGGAAAGCGCGCTGTCGTCACCGCGGCGGCGGCGGGCATCGGGCGTGCCTGTGCAATAGCATTCGCGCGTGAAGGCGCCACTGTCATCGCCACCGACATCAATGAAAGCGGCATCGCCACGCTGGGCAAGGAAGGCGTCGCCGAGACGGCTCGGCTCGACGTTCGCAGCACCGCCGACGTCGACGCCTTCGCCAGGCGCGTTGGAAAGATCGACATCTTGCTCAATGCGGCGGGCTTCGTGCACCACGGAACCATCATGGAGTGTTCCGAAGAAGATTGGGATTTCTCGTTCGACCTCAACGTCAAATCGATGCACCGGACCATCAAGGCGTTTCTGCCAGCCATGATCGCAGGCGGCGGCGGCAGCATCGTCAACATCTCGTCCTGCGCAGCGCTCCGGCCACCGGCCAACCGTTATGTCTATAGTGCGTCCAAGGCGGCGGTTTCGCTGCTCACGCGCGCGGTAGCGCTCGACTTCATCAATCAGGGCATCCGTTGCAACAGCATCTGCCCCGGCACCGTGGAGACGCCTTCGATGCTCGATCGCGCGGCCGCCGCTGGCCCGGATGGACGCGAGAAGTTCGTTGCCCGCCAGAAGATGGGCCGACTGGGTACCGCAGAGGAAATCGCGGCCATGGCGATCTATCTTGGGAGCGACGAAAGCGCATTCACCACCGGCGTCGACCTCGTCGTCGATGGCGGCTACATGCTCTAACGGCCACGCGATCAAGGGATTCCAGCATGAACAAGATCGATCTGAACGGCCGCTGCGCGATCGTTACCGGTGGCGCGCAGGGTTTTGGGCGCGCGATCGCCGAACGCTTTGTGGCGTCCGGCGCCAAGGTGGCGATCTGGGACCATGACCTGCCGTTTGCGGAAAAAACCGCGAAGGAGATCGGCGAGAATGTCACCGCGTTCAAGGTCGACGTCTCCGACCTCGCCGCCGTCGAAGACTCCCGCGATGCGACGCTGAAGGCGTTCGGCAAGATCGACATCCTGGTCAACAATGCCGGCATCGCCGGTATCAACAAGACGGTGTGGGAAACCGACCTCGACGAATGGCGCAAGGTGATGCGCATCAATCTCGACGGCCCCTTCATCTGCTGCAAGGCCGTGGTGCCGGCGATGCTCGCCAACAAATACGGCCGCATCATCAACATCGCCTCGATTGCCGGCAAGGAAGGCAATCCCAACGCCGCGCATTATTCGGCGTCCAAGGCCGGCCTGATCGCGCTGACGAAATCGCTCGGCAAGGAACTGGCGGCGCACGACATCCTGGTCAACGCCGTGACGCCGGCCGCCGCCAAGACCGCGATCTTCGACCAGCTGACGCAGCAGCATATCGACTTCATGCTGTCGAAAATCCCGAAGGCCCGCTTCGTGCTGGTGGAAGAACTCGCCGCGATGGTGGCCTGGCTGGCGTCAGAAGACTGCGCGTTCTCGACCGGCGCGGTGTTCGACATCTCCGGCGGCCGGGCGACGTATTGAAATGGGCACGATCCGGGAAGGCGGATGCCTGTGCGGCGCGGTCCGGTTCAAGACCGACGGCGAGCCGGTCAATATCCGGATCTGCCACTGCCGCAACTGCCAGAAGTCGATGGGATCACCGTTCTTTGCCCGCGCGCTGTTCGACCAGCGCGCGCTGACGGTCGAGGGCGACACGGCGGGTTATTTATCCTCGGACGCACTCGACCGGATGTTCTGCAAGGCCTGCGGCACCCGGCTGTTTTCCCGGCGGACCAACGGCACGGTGGTTGGCGTCGCGCTTGCCGCCTTCGACGACCGCAACACCTTTGCGCCGACCGAGCACATCTGGGTCTCGGAAAAGATCGATTGGGTACGGCTCGACGACGGCCTACCGCAATACCAGGAGACGGTTCCCCAGTGACGCCGACGTGCTAGGCTGAGCCCAGCACAGCGCGTGAATCGGGGCCGATCGATTGAACATCTCATTGTACGCCGTATCGGTCTGGGTACTGCCGGTCCTGCTCGCCATCACCCTGCATGAGGCCGCCCACGCCTTTGCCGCCTATCGCCTCGGCGACAACACGGCCTGGCAACTCGGCCGGGTCAGCCTCAACCCCTTCAAGCATGTCGACCCGTTCGGGACCGTCATTCTCCCCGGATTGCTGCTGCTTTCGCATTCGCCGTTCCTGTTCGGCTACGCCAAGCCCGTGCCGGTGAATTTCCGCAATTTGAACCATCCCCGGCTCGACATGGTCTGGGTGGCGCTGGCGGGCCCGGCCACCAACATCGTCCTGGCCGTGTTGGTGGCCCTTGCCTTCCATATCATGCCCCTGGTGCCCGCGAATGCGGCGCAATGGACCGCGGACAACCTCAAAAATGCGTTCCTGATCAACATCGTGCTGGCGATCTTCAACATGCTGCCGATCCCGCCGCTGGATGGCGGAAGGGTCGCGGTGGGGCTACTGCCGCGGGTGCTGGCTTACCCGCTGTCGCGGCTGGAACCCTATGGCATGCTGATCCTGATCGGCCTGCTGATCCTGCTGCCGATCCTGGGCAGCCAGCTCGGCCTAAATCTTGATGTTATTTCGGCAATACTGCGGACACTGACCGGCTATGTGATCCGCGCGCTTCTCTTTATCACAGGCAACGCTTAAACCTGAGATAGAGAACGCCGGACAAGGAGGAGTTGGCTTGGAGCCATGGTGATCAAAGCCGCCGATATGTTGATCGCACGACGCGCCGACACCCGCGCGAGGGCGGATTTTGCTACCTGGAGAATGCTCGCCAAGCTTAATGGCGCTTCCGCCCTGCCCGCCGAGGCGCAAGGTTTTCTCGTCAGCTACAAGCAGCTGCTTGAGAAGATGACGGATGCGGATGCTTCCGAGGCTACCATCCAGCTCATGTACAAGAGCTATTATGCGGAGATGGGCGGCGCCGGAACCGCACCGGAAATCCCAGCGCGATCCAGCGATCCCGCCGCCGACACCGGCAACGTCACCGCCTTTCGCAGGCCGCCTGCCAAGCCAAAGGTCGCCGCATCAGGACCACAGGCAAAACCGCGTCTTCCGGTGGCGCTGATCTTTGCGTGCCTTGTCGTCGTCTATGTCGGCATCCGCTATTACTGGCGATAGCCCGACCCTCGCGCAAGAAAGCGAAATGAGCAACGACGCAGATCCGCTTGCACAGTTCGGGATCGACGCGGTCGATCTCAGATGGACGTTGCGGGACATTGCCGGAAGGCGATCGTTCAACAAGGATCATTTGGCGAAGCTGATCGAGCTTGGCCTCGTCGCAATGCGCGGAGACGCTCCGTACCTGACGCCAATCGGGCAGAATGCGGCATGGGGGAAAGAGAGCTGACCGTGGCGCCGCATACGGTTGCAGGCGTAACGCGTGATTGCTGGATGACGGTGACCTTCGCTGCCGTACGATGCCTCCGAGCTACGGCTTTCTATTCCTGGGCGGGATGATTTTGAATCTGGCGCTGATCGACGCGATACGTCTTCGCGACATTTTCGCGTTTCAGTGGCATGCAGCGCCGGCGCGTGCGCCGAATTCACCGCGGCATGGAATATTCCCTTCACGAACGATCCATCGCAACAGCTAGGCGGCGAACACGATGCGGGGCATAATGGCTCGGCGAGTTTTGCAAACATTCAAAATATCCTTGCAAAAATATCCTTGAACGATTCCTTGGAGGGGAAATGAAGCGATCCATTGCAGCTTTGGTGATGACCACGAGCCTGGTATTTGCAGGGGGAGCGTTTGCGCAAACGCTCGACAAGGTCGTCAAGGTCGGAAGCCTCGGAGATCAATCCGGCCTCTATGCCGACATCGGCGGCCCCGGCTCCAGCGTCGCCGCGCAGATGGCGATCGATGATTCCGGTTTGCTGGCGAAAGGCTGGAAGATCGAACTGATCTCGGCGGATCACCAGAACAAGCCTGATGTCGGCGTCAACATCGGCAAGCAGTGGATCGACGTCGAGAAGGTCGACGTGTTCGTCGATCTCGCCAGCTCCGGCGTTGGCCTTGCGATCTCAAACCTTGCCAAGGACAAGAACGTCGTCAATTTGAACTCCGGTTCGGCGTCGTCGGACCTGACCGGCGCGCAATGCTCGCCGAACACGATTCACTGGGTCTACGACACCTGGATGCTGGCCAACGGCACCGGCAAGGCGCTGGTCAAGTCGGGCGGCGACAGCTGGTTCTTCCTGACGGCGGACTACGCCTTCGGTCACGCGCTCGAACGCGATACGGCGGCGGTCGTCACCGCCAATGGCGGCAAGGTGCTCGGCGGCGTCAAGCATCCGCTCAACAATGCCGACTTCTCCTCTTTCCTGCTGCAGGCGCAGAGCTCGAAGGCGAAGATCATCGGCCTTGCCAATGCCGGCGGCGACACCACCAACTCGATCAAGCAGGCGGCGGAGTTCGGCATCGTCTCCGGCGGGCAGAAGCTCGCGGGCATGCTGATGTTCATCACCGACGTTCATGCGCTCGGGCTGAAGGTCGCGCAGGGCCTGAACTTCACCGAGACGTTCTATTGGGACGCCAACGACAAGACCCGCGCGTTCACCAAGCGCTTCAATGAAAAGCACAAGAAGGGCCCGCCCACCATGGTGCAGGCCGGCGTCTATTCCTCGCTGATCCATTACTTCAAGGCACTGGAAGCGCTCGGCGGCAACCCGCATGACGGCCGCGCGGTGGTCGCCAAGATGAAGGAAATGCCGACCGACGACGACCTGTTTGGCAAGGGCACGGTCCGTGCCGATGGACGCAAGATCCATCCGGCCTATCTGTTCGAGGTGAAGAAGCCGGCGGATTCGAAATATCCGTGGGACTATTACAACCTCGTCGCCACCATCCCGGCCGAGGAAGCCTTCATTCCACTCGACAAGAGCGTCTGCCCGATGCTGAAGAAGACCTGATCCGGCGGATCGTCCAAAGTGCAAAATGCCGGCGAGCGATCGCCGGCATTTTTGTTGGGCGATCGGTTCGATCCCTTCCCTCGCGACGGCGTCCATCGCAAGATATTCTGATTCTATTTTCAAACAGCTAACCCTATTCGTCGTCCCGGCGAACGCAGATGCGCAATTGCGCATCGGGGGACCCATACCGCGTGATCTCTCGGTGAAGGCTCGGTAGCAGAGACCATCCGCAAAACTTCCTCCTGTGGTTATGGGTCCCGGCTCAAGGCCGGGACGACAGCGGTGTTTGTCATTGCACCATCATCCAAACGCGACTTCGCGATCTCGCGACGCATTGCGCCCGAGCTTTGCCAGAAATTCCTTGCCCTCGAAGACAGAGGGCGCAGGGAAGACCGGGTGCGCGCTGCACCCGCGGTCTCGCGTGCGGTTTGCACAAAACAAGGTGCACACGAGCATACAGGTCCAGCGGAGAACACCCGGCCTTCCCTGCGCAATGGCTTTACGGCTTATGCCGTGCTCTCCCCGGAGACGAGTTCTTGGTTGACTCCGTCGCTGCCGTTCCCGCTTGCGCTTCTCCGACAGCTTGACGCCTGCCACGGGCGCCAGGACCACACGGTTTTGCCGTACGCTTATCCACGCCGTCGTCGAGGCGCAAACCAGCGTCCACCGCAACCCGTCCAACGTCCGTGACGACGGCCGACGCCCTTCTGACCAGGACGGGATGGCCAAACATATGCCTCTGATTTGGATTCTGGTAAACAGAAATCTTTTTTACTTCAGGGCTTGACATGATTTCCGACTATCAGAACTGATTTGCCCGTCGGGTTGATTTGTCGCACCCGGGCCGCAAAATAGCGCTTGCTCGCGAAGCGACGCAGCAACCTCGCTCTGACCTCAGAATACACACTAGAGAGGATCAACGACAGTCTGCGAATGGTGCGGCGCGTGTCCGGTGATTCCCGCTGAGCGGACGTCGACCGGCATGCCGGAAGCGACGCGAACGACCCAAACCGGAAACCGAGCGTCCAATCATCGCTGATGAACCATTTGTTCTGCGACCCGACTAAAGGACAAATGAACGTCCGGAGAATGGCGGTCGGTTGTTCCGGCTGCTGCGACCAACGTGCGGAGACCACGTGCGATGCAGATGCGCTTCTCAACATACCGGTTGTTAGCTTGCATGGCCGTGGTGGTTCTCGCCGGGTTGCCGAGAGTGGCCGCCGCAGCCGCAGACGAGTTGGATTTCTGCATAAAGCTGTCAGATGACCTCGCGGTCACAGGGTGCTCGCGCGCCATCGACTCGCAACAATACACGGGTCGAAGCCTTGCGCGGCTGCATACGCGTCGCGGCGGGGCGTACCAGGCACAGGGTGACGTCAACCGCGCAGTGGCTGACTACAACGAGTCGATGCGGATCGATCCGACGTATCCGGCTGCGTACAGCAACCGCGGCAACATTTGGTTCCACAAAGGCGACTTCGACCGGGCCATCGCGGACTATAACCAGGCGATCCAGTTCGATCCGAAATATGGGGTCGCCTACGCCAACCGCGGCAGCGCCTTGGGGGCCAAGGGTGACCTCGACCGGGCCATCGCGGACTTCAACCGGGCGATCGAGATCGATCCGAAAGATGCTGAAGCGCACTACGGCCGCGGCCGCGCCTGGGGCGCCGGGGGCAAATACGACCGGGCGGTCGCGGACTATAACCAGGCGATCCAACTCGATCCGAAATATGCGCGCGCCTACGTCAACCGCGGCAGCGCCTGGGGCAACAGGGGCGACCTCGACCGGGCCATTGCGGATTACAACGAGGCGATCCGGCTCGATCCGAAAATTGCCAAAGCCTATTACAACCGCGGCATTGCGTGGGAGAAGAAACGCAGTCTGCAAGCGGCATTGGCTGACTTCAAGATGCACTCTCAACTCGCTCCGGCCGATCCAGACGGCCTGAAGGCTGTGAAGCGCGTATCGAAAGAATTGAGCAAGATGACGGGGCGGCGCTGACATGGTTTGACGTCTGGAAGTGGCACTTGTCGGACCTGACATACACGATCGGTGATGCCCGCTGATTGTTGACGAGCGGAAGTTCGCAGCACGCAGTCAAAGTGACGCGACTGAACCCAAGCCGACATAAGCGGGAAGATTTCGCTGCCACGCCCAAGCTTATAGGCGAGCGCCCCGGTTAAATCAGACATTTTGTGATGGCCGTCACATACCGACGAGAGCGGTGATGCCAGATATGGCCGCATCGGCGCGGATGATCGCGGCGGCTAATTCAAAGGGGAAATGCGATGACTGGAAATGCAATCAACGCTAAGAGCGAAGCTCTGGAACTGCACGAGTTGTCCTCCGAGGAGCTCGATGCGGCGTCTGGCGGCAACAAGGTGAAGGTCAAAGAACAGGAAAACCGAGAGCAGCTGCAGGCGATGAAGACATTCGCCCAGGTACTCCAGCAAGCGGGTCAGATCTAAATCAAAGGAGAACCCCCTCCACAAGGACGGGTGGTACCCGCGTGGAAGCGGCGGCGGCTCGGGAGGCCGCTGTGCTGCGATTGCTCACAGCGGCTAATGGCACTTTTGCGACGTGGTGAACGGCACGACGATGTCCGGTCCCGCAGGCATACCCGACTTCCCGCGCGCCGGTCTGGACTTCTCAGTTTGCCCCTGGGCGGACATTCGCACATCCCCTGACGGGGCTATGTCTCCGTATCGTCGGCCGTCAGCATGCCAGCGGGGCCAGGCCAGGTCAAACCAACTTGATTTGCTTTGCAAACGCGCCATTCCCGGGCGATTTGGCGTCGTCTCAACGAACGAGGGCGTAGTCATGGCCAATCCTGCACCGACGAATGCCGCTGATGACGCCGCTCCGGAGCGGGCGGCTCCGAACCACTGGAACACGACACCCGAAAACCAGGCGCCGACCTTCCGCAACCAGGACCAGGTCTGGCCGGTGCGCGTCATCCGGCGCGGCGACGCGGTACGGCCGCTCCCACCGCACGCCCGTTCGCTCGCGGACCTGACCTTTGATGTGGGCGGGGTACGCCTCAGCCTCAGCGACCACTTGGCCCGCCGCCGCACGGCCGGGCTGCTGATCCTGAAGCACGGCGAGATTGCGCTGGAGCGCTACGGCATGGGCAACGGCCCGGAGAGCCGGTGGATCAGCATGTCGACCGCGAAGTCGATCACCGCGACGCTCGCCGGGGCGGCACTCCACGATGGCGCGATCGGCAGCCTTGACGATCGCTGCGAGCAATACCTGCCGCGGCTGCGCGGCTCGGCTTACGAGGGCGTCACGATTCGTAACCTCCTGCGGATGTGCTCCGGCGTGGCCTGGCGCGAGCACGACGATGCAGACGGACGGTCAGACTGCACTCGCCTGGTCAAGGCCATGGTGAGCCGGCGGTCAGACTCCGTCCTCGACCTCCTGTGCAAACTGCCGCGCGCAGAGCCGCAGGGCACAGTCTTCAACTATTCGACCGGCGAGAGTTACCTGATTGGCGCGTTGGTCGCGGCCGCAACATCCCGGCCCCTGGCCGACTACTGCACCGAGACGATCTGGGGACCCGCCGGCATGGAGGCCGACGGGTATTGGCAACTTGACTCCGAAGGCGGCATGGAGCTCGGCGGGTTTGGCGTCAGCGCGCGCCTGCGCGACTTCGGCCGCTTCGGCCAGCTGGTGCTGGAGGACGGCGAGGCCTTCATTGGCCGGCGGGTCCTTCCGCCCGGCTGGCGCGATCTCGCCGGACAGCCCGACAGCGCCCCCACCGGCTTCGGTCGGCTCATGCCCGGTTCGCCGTTGGGATACGGCTACCACTGGTGGGCGATGCCGCCCTTGCCGGGCGGCGTCAACAACGGTGTCTTTTCGGCGAATGGCGACTATGGCCAGATCATCGTCGTCAATCCGGCCGAGCAGGTGGTCGTCGCAATCCAGAGCGCGTGGCGTCAGCCTGAGGACGGCGCCGCCGGGCTCGAAATCGTCGCGATGATCAGAGCTGCGGTGCGCGCGCTCCAAACGGAGCCAGCGTCGTAGGCCCCGGAGCGGCGACTTCCCTGGCTATCCTGGCCAACTGGTGGAAACATCACTCCGCTGCGCCCTACCCCGCTCAGCCCTTCTTCGATTTGACGCGGAAGATCACCGGCACGGTAAAGCTCAACCCCTCGTCCGCGATCAATGGCGGCGGCGCGGGCACGGGGTCGGAGCGCCGCACCATTGAGAGTGCGGCCTCGTCGAACGCCGCGTCGCCGGATCCTTTTTCGATGCTGACCGAAAGCACGCGTCCCATCCGGTCCAGCGTGAAACGAACAGCGATTTCGGCGGCCTGTTGTGTGCGATCCTTTGGATATTTCTTGTGCTTGTCGAGATGGGCGCTCAGTTCCTTCTGCCAGGTCGCACGCACGCGGCGCGCGGTCTCGCCGCTGCCGATGGCCGGTGCGATCGAGCGCGGCCCCTCCGGGATCGCCTCGGAACTGGGGGTGGCGGTTGCTTCTGACGCGACTGACTCCGTCGAGGCCGCGGTCTGCACCGCCGCGATCTTCGGATCGTCTTCCTTGGGTTTTTTCGACTCGGTCTCCGTCACCACCCGGTCCGCTTCTTCGGGTTCGGTTGGCTTGTCCTGCGGCAGCTCGGTTTCCTTGACCTCGGCCTTCTGCTCGGCGAGCTGAGGTGACGCCGTCGACGCATCCGTATCGGGGCCTGGCGGCAGATCGGTCACCTCGCGATGGACCGAGGCCATTTCGAGCCCGATCTCGATCGCGGTCGCGCCGAGCGCATCGTCGGCCTCTTCGGTCTGCAGATGCGAGATCGCCAGCGCCGCGCCGCCGATGTGGAGCGCGAGCGCGCAGACGCCTGCGAAAACCCAGAGCCGCCGGGACGTCGTTTGTTCGTCGAGGTCAGTCATCGGCAATCAGCCGTTCAAGGTTTCGCTTCGGCCGGCGCCGGCGCTGCCGGCAAGGCCGCCGCATCCGGAACGCCTTCGAGTGTCACCAGCTTGAGCTTGGAATAACCGCCGGCGCGCAGGATCTCCAGCACGTCCATCAACTCGCCATAGGGCACCGCGCGGTCGGCGCGCAGGAACACATATTTATCCTTGCTCATATCCGGCATCGCGTCGAGCGAGCGCACCAGGTCGACCCGCTTGACCAGGTTCTCGCCGATCGCGACCGCCAGATCCGGCTTGATGCTCACGTAAGTCGGCTTGTCCGGTTTCTTCTGCGGGGTCGCCGTCGATGTCGGCAGGTCGATTGGAAGATCGACGGTCGACAGCGGCGCCGCCACCATGAAGATGATCAGGAGGACGAGCATGACGTCGATGAACGGCGTGACATTGATTTCGTGCGATTCCGCAAAATCGCTGTCGTCGTCGTCGTTGTCTGCGATCGAAGCGCCCATCGCCTACTCCGCCGCCGCGCGGGAATGCGAACCGCCGACATGGGTACGATCGAGATCGCGCGACAGCAGCCGTCCCGCGGCGCCCGACGCACGGCCGACCAGTTCCAGGTAGCCCTTGGTCACGCGCGAAAAGTGATTGTAGATGATGACGGCGGGGATCGCGGCGACAAGACCGATCGCGGTCGCCAGCAGCGCTTCGGCGATTCCGGGCGCCACCACGGCCAGATTCGTCGTCTGCGATTTCGAGATGCCGATGAAGCTGTTCATGATGCCCCAGACCGTGCCGAACAGTCCGACGAAGGGCGATGTTGCGCCGATGGTGGCGAGCAGGCCCATGCCGAGCCGGATCCGCCGCGCCTCGGCGCGCACGATCTCGGCAAAGCTCGACGCCGCGCGCTC
This sequence comes from Bradyrhizobium sp. AUGA SZCCT0176, assembly GCF_018130145.1. Taxonomy (GTDB): domain Bacteria; phylum Pseudomonadota; class Alphaproteobacteria; order Rhizobiales; family Xanthobacteraceae; genus Bradyrhizobium. The sequence continues at coordinate 254,414 of NZ_JAFCMB010000002.1, forward strand.
CTTGATGCCGGCGTCGCTCGAGATACCCGCCGACAGGCGCGCTTCGCGCATCGCGGCCGCGAGCAATGACGACAGCACGCTACCCTTCGCGCCCAGCGCGAATTGCGCTTCCGCAAGCGAGCGGGAGTCGCTGATCTTTTTGAGCGCATTGCGCAGCTTGCGCTGAATGACGGTCATCTCGATCATCTTGGCGATGAAGATGGTCCAGGTCAGCAGCGAAGCAAAGGCGAGACCGATCATGACGGCCTTGACCAGCACGTCCGCCGACTTGAACATCGACCACGGCGACAATTCGCGGAGTTCCGCAGCGGCGGCCTTCAGCAGCTTGTCACGCTCGGCCGGCGCCGCGGTGGCTTCTGCCGCCGGGGATGCGGCGTTTGGCGCTGCGGCCGCCGACGGCGCGGGAGCCTGAACGGCCGGAGGTTGTGCGGCCGGCGCGGCGGGCTGCTGCCCCGCCGCCGGAGCTTGCTGAACCACAGGCGCGGGCGGCGCTGCAGGCGCCATCTTCTGCTGGGCCGACGAAGACACGGTCGACGAAAGCATCGCCAGGGCGGCGATCACGGCAACGGTGGTGCGAACAATTATGGAATTCATACTTCGGCCCAGTAGCGGATTAGGTTGTGATAGATACCGGTCAATTTGACCGTTTCAGGGTCATCCCGCCCAAGTCGCTCTACCAATGCCTGGATCGCGGTATCGAGATCGAAGATCAGGCTGCGGGCGTGAGCATCCCGTACCATGCTCTGCAGCCAGAAAAAAGATGCGACGCGCATACCTCGTGTGACCGGCGTCACCAGATGCAAACTAGAAGCAGGATAAAGAACCATGTCCCCGGCCGGGAGCTTGATTTCCTGGGAGCCATAGCGGTCCTCGACCACCAGTTCGCCGCCGTCGTACTCGTCGGGTTCCGACAAAAACAACGTAACCGACAGGTCGGTCCGGATCCGCAAGCCGGTCAGGGTGTCGCCCCGCACCGCGTTGTCGACATGGACACCGAAATGATGTCCGTCGGAGGCGGCGTAGCGGTTGAACAGCGGCGGAAAGATCTGCAGCGGGATCGCCGCCGAGATGAATCTCGGGCTCGCCGTCAGCGCCGACAGCACGCGATGGCCGAGCTTGCGGGCGACCTCGCTGTCCGGCGGCAATTGCTCGTTGCGCTTGACCAACGCGGACTGCGCGCCAGCGGTGGAACGACCATCCTCCCACGCACTCTCATCCATGATGCGGCGGAAGTCCGCCACATCAGCCTTATCAAGCACCGCGGGGATGCAGATCAGCATGCCACCTGCATCCTTAGAATTTGTCTAGAACCGCGCCGAAAGCACCAGATAGGCCGCGCGGCCAGGCGCTTCCAGCACGAACGGTGCTGCGCTCTGATACAGCGCGTCGTAGTAGCGCTTGTCGAAGATGTTGTTGACGAACAGTTTGACCTTCCAGTTCTGGTTGATCTTCGCTTCGGCAAAGGTGTCGAAACGCCAGTAGCTCGGGATCGACGTGCCCTGGTTGGCGGCCAGCAAGGTGCCGCCGTAGATCTCCGAGCGGTACACCGCCTGTCCGCCGAGCTCCCAGACGTCCGTGAGCTGGTATTTGGTCAGCAGGCTGAAGGACTGGTGCGCGACGTTGGCAAGCTTCAGTCCGACGTTGGTGGGGAACAGCACCGTGTTGGGTGACGGCGCCAGCGACTTCGTGACCTCCGACTGCATCAGCACGAGCCCGCCGAACACGCTCCACTTGTCGGTGATCTTGCCGCCCACCCCGAGATCGATGCCGCGGATGCGGTAAGCGGCACCGGCCGTGATACAGGAAATGTTGCCCGTCGTACCGGTCGGATAGACACACCCAAGCGCGGTCGCGGTGCTGGCGCTGCTCACATTCTGCGCTTCGCGGGCGTTTTCCTTCTCGGTCTGGAACAGCGCCGCGGTCACCAGCAGGCGGCGATCGAACAGCTCCCATTTGGTTCCGATTTCGAAGGCCTTGTTCTTTTCCGGTCCGAAGATCTGGGTATTGCCACCGGGCAGGACCGGATTGATGCCGCCATAGGCCGTGCTGGTGCCGTCGAACTCGGCGCCGACGGGGTTCGCCGAGGTCGCGTAAGCCACATAGACGCTGCCGTTCGGCAACGGCTTCAGCGTGACACCGAGGTTGAAGTTGGGAATCTGGAAATCCGCCGACTGCTGGCCGAAGGCACTATTTGCCCCGTATCCTGACGTCTTGATGCTGTAGTCATCGTAGCGGAAACCACCGTTGACGATCACGAGGTCGCGGTAATTGGCGGAATCCATGACATATCCGCTCGTGGTGTCGATCGCGACCTTTGTCGGGAATCCCGAAAGCGACGGGATTCCGTGAGGCAAATTCGTGTTTTGAGGATAGAAGACGCTGGTGTTCGTTGGCGAGCCAGACGGGCTTACAGGAATTCCGTTTGCCTCCGAGGTAAGCCCCAAATACTTGTCGATCGACGTTCTTTCACGAGCGACTTCAATACCCGCCAGCACAGTATGTTTGAACCCGACCGCATCCTGGAATTTGTAGATCGCTTCCGTCTGGTTGGCGAGCACGTCGGTGATCTGAAAACGGCTCTGCGGGTTGGACGTCAGCGTCGAAGCCGAGAGCGGGTTGGCTAGTACTGGCGATTCCGGCAGCGTTCCGATGTAATTCTGGGTCGAGCTAGACGCGCGGAACTTGTTACTGATCATCAGGTCGGGCGTGATCTGAACCTCGGCGTTGATCGTGCCGATGTCCTGGCCGGTCCTGTAGAAGTCGCGGTTGATCGCTCCGTACCAGTTGTTGCGATTGACGCCGAAATCCGTGAACGGGCCGCCGGCCGTGGTGGCCGTGCTCGGCCGGTAGTAAGGCACGCCGAAATCGGGGATACCGGTCAGCTCGGTATGGATATAGTTGCCGGTGACCTTCACCGCATCGACCGGCTTCCAGGTTGCCGCGACAAAGCCGCCATTGCGGTTATCGGTGACGTAGCTGCGGCCGGCGACGTCCGCGTCTTGGAACAGCCCGCCAGCACGAAGCGCCAGCGTCGGGCTGATCACCTGGTTGAGGTCGAGCGTCACCCGCTTGGCGTGGTCGGTGCCGAACGTGGTGTCCATGTTGTAGAAGCTTTTCTCAGTGGTCGCCTGCTTGGTCACGATGTTGATCGCGCCGCCGGTCGTACCACGGCCGGCAAAGGACGAACCGGGTCCGCGGAGAATCTCGACCTGCTCGGTGAAGAAATTCTCGCGGACGCTGACGCCGGAGTCGCGCACGCCGTCGATGAATATGTCGTTGCGAGCGTCGAAGCCGCGGATGAAGAAGCGGTCGCCGAAGGCGTTGCCGCCCTCGCCCGTGCCCAGCGTCACGCCCGCGGTGCTCAGGATCGCCTGCTTGAGCGTGGTGGCGTTCTTGTCTTCCAGCACTTCCTTTGTCAGCACTGTGATCGTCTTTGGCGTATTGAGGATCGGCTCGGGAAACTTGCCTGACGCCTGCACCCGGGTGGCCATGTAGGGCGCATCCGGATTTGCATAGGGATTGCGGTCCGCGCGCAAGCCACCGGCATTGGGGAACGGTACCGCCGCAGCCGCCGTGGGCTGCGCGCGGCGCGCCGCACGCCGCAGCGCCGAACGGGCACGGAGTTGGTCCGCCGAAGGTTTCGCAGCAGCAGGACGCGGGCGAGCGACCGGGGCATCGACCGTCACCGGCGGGAGGCTGGATTGCTGGGCTTCGGCGCCGGAGAACGAAGCAACGGCGATCAGACCCGCGACCGCCGTGACCGTCTTGCCGGAATTGTTTTCGATGGTTTGATTGGCCGAGTTGATCGCCGCCCCGAAACGCAGCGATTTCGGTGCTTTAGCTTTGTTCATGAAACGCGCCCCTGAAAAACTTTGGTTCGTGCGCAATTTTGACGCGCGACGATCCGTCCCATTGTGGTGCTATCCAGTGGGGAATTTCCGGTCAATGCGATTACGGCAACAGAGTGCTTGAATCGATCGAGTTAAAAGTAATTCTAATCTGTAGTTTGAAACCGTTCTAAACTGAGATTTGAAGCGTTCTAAAATGATGCAGATAGCGGCTTGAAAAAATGGTGGCTTGGAAATCAGGCCTCCTCTCATTTCTGTTTTGATCAATCCGAAGTCGGCGGCTTCATCAGCGAAAACAACTCATCGACCTTCGCCTGCGCGACCTGTCGTACCCGCTCGGTGTTTTCCATCCCGGCGATGTTGACGCCCTTGACCACCGCTTTGATCTCGTCGCGGAAGTCGGTGAGAAACCGCAACGGATCGGGCGAGCTGTTGGCGACGCGCGCGATCAATCCCGTGACCAGGATCTCGCAGGCCATCATACGTCCGTTCAACTCATCCATCACTTGCTCCCGATGTCGCAACGTTGCTCGCGCGCTATGGACGACATCCAATCGTGTTTCAACCATTTCGAAATGACGCAACCAAAAGAGGTGCGGGAGCTCGACGAGCCGTCGATCGCGTCGCGCGAGGCGTTGAGGCGATGTTGTCCGGCTTCAACAGAACTCGTCTCGCCACGACGTTTGTTGATGCATTCATCCACCGCGATGCGGCGCGCGAACGCCCGGCGAGTTGCGCAATCGGCAGGCATTGCGAAGCAACATTCTCGATCAAGCTGCGAGGCTTCAAACCTTTCCAATTGTTTAGGATTCTTCAAGTCTTAGTGTGTTTACAGCCAAACGGCGCGCATATTACACCGGTCTTCGCTGGGGACTCGTTTGAATACCCTCCCGAACCCAAGAAGCCTGCATGTCCAAATCGCGCGCGATCCGTCTGTTATTGCTGATCGGTGCAATGGCCGGGCTCGGCTATTTCGGCTGGCAGCGCTTCCATGGCGAAAACCACGCCGCGCAGGCTGCCAGTTCCCAGCAGCGCGTACCGGCCCGCGTCGCCGTCAAGACTGCAGCCGTCGAGAAGGCCGATTTCCCGGTCTATCTGACCGGCCTCGGCACGGTGCAAGGCTTTAATACTGTCCTGGTCCGCACCCGCGTCGATGGCCAGATCAACCGGATCGCCTTCCAGGAAGGTCAGTTCGTCAAGCAGGGCGATACGCTGGTCGAGATCGATCCGCGGCCGTTCCAGGCGACGCTCGATCAGGCCAAGGCCAAGAAAGCCCAGGACGAAGCCAATCTCGCCAACGCCAGTCTCGATTTGCAGCGCTTTACCAAGCTCGGCGAATTCGCAACCCGGCAGCAAACCGATACCCAGCGCTCCACCGTCGCGCAGCTGACGGCGCAGATCGAGGCCGACGCGGCGGCGATTTTCAATGCGCAAACCCAGCTCGACTACGCCACCATCAAGGCGCCGATCTCCGGGGTTGCGGGCCTGCGCCAGGTCGATGTCGGCAATATCGTCAATGCCGCAACCCAGACCGGCATTGTGACCATCGCGCAGATCGAACCGATCGCCGTGATCTTCACGGCCCCCGAAGATCAACTGCCCGATATCAGGGCTGCACTTGCGGTGGCGCCGCCGGAGACGATCGCGCTGTCAACCGACGGCAAGCGGGTGCTGTCGACGGGAACGCTGGCGCTGATCAACAACCAGGTCGACACCACGAGCGGCACGATCCGGCTCAAGGCGCTGTTCGACAACAAGGACCATGCGCTGTGGCCGGGCCAGTCGGTTTCGACCCGGCTTTTGATTGCGACGCTGAAGGACGCCACCGTGGTGCCCGACGATGCGGTTCAGCATGGGTCCGACGGCCTCTACGCGTTCACGGTCGACCAGGACAACAAGGCCGCCCTGCGCAAGATCAAGGTGACGCGGTCGATCGACGGGCGCTCCGTGATCGATGAGGGATTGTCGCCCGGCGAGCAGGTGATCACGGCTGGCCAATACAAGGTTCAGCCGGGCACGCTGGTTTCGACCGCGGTCGCAAGTTCGGATCCGGTGCCGGCCAAGGTCGGCCGAAAATGAGCGGCGGAATCTCCGCGCCCTTCATTCGCTACCCCATCGGCACCTCGCTGATGATGGCCGGCATTCTGTTCATCGGTCTCGTCGCCTATCCGCTGTTGCCGGTGGCCCCCCTGCCGCAGGTCGATTTTCCGACCATCCAGGTCTCCGCCAGCCTGCCGGGCGGCAGTCCGGAGACCATGGCCTCGTCGGTGGCGCAGCCGCTGGAGCGCCAGCTCGCGCAAATTCCCGGCATCGCGCAGATGACCTCGACCAGCTATCTCGGCACGTCGGCGGTCACCATCCAGTTCGATCTCAACCGTTCGATCGATGGCGCCGCCAACGACGTGCAGGCCGCGATCAACGCCGCCGGCGGTCAATTGCCGAAGAACCTCCCCTCGCCGCCGACCTATCGCAAGGTCAACCCGGCGGACTCGCCGATCCTGCTGCTGTCGGCGACGTCGGATACGTTGCCGCTGACCACCGTCAGCGACAGCGTCGACGCCCAGCTTGCGCAGCAGATCAGCCAGATTTCCGGCGTTGCGCAGGTCATCATCGGCGGGCAACAAAAGCCCGCGATCCGCATCCAGATCGATCCCGCCAAGCTCGTCGCCAAGGGCCTGTCGATGGAGGACGTGCGCAGCCAGATCACGATCACCACCGTCGACAGCCCGAAGGGCAATATCGACGGCGCCACCCGCGCCTACACCATCTACGCCAACGACCAGCTGCTCGATTCCAGGGACTGGAACGACGTCATCATCGCCTATCGCAATGGCGGACCGCTGCGGGTTCGCGATATCGGCCAGGCCGTCACCGGCCCGGAAGACGCCAAGCAGGCGGCCTGGGCCAACGGCAAACGCGGCGTGTTCCTCGTCGTGTTCAAGCAGCCCGGCGCCAACGTCATCGAGACCGTCGACAAGATCAAGGCGACGCTGCCGCGGCTGGTCGCGGCAATCCCGCCTGCGATCAAGATCGAGGTCATCAGCGACCGCACCCAGACCATCCGCGCCGCGGTCGAGGACGTGCAATTCACGCTGCTTCTGACCATCGCGCTGGTGGTGATGGTGATCTTCATCTTCCTGCGCAGCTTCTGGGCAACGGTGATCCCGACCATCACGGTGCCGCTTGCCCTGCTCGGCGCCTGCGCGCTGATGTGGGTATTCGGCTATTCGCTCGACAATCTGTCGCTGATGGCGCTCACCATCGCGGTCGGCTTCGTCGTCGACGACGCCATCGTGATGCTGGAGAACATCACCCGCTACATCGAGGAAGGCGAAAAGCCGATGGCCGCCGCCTTCAAGGGCGCCAGCGAAATCGGCTTCACCATCGTTTCGATCTCGATCTCGCTGGTCGCGGTGCTGATCCCGCTGCTGTTGATGGGCGGCATCATCGGCCGGCTGTTCCGCGAGTTCGCGGTCACGCTGGCGATGACGATCTTCGTATCGATGATCGTGTCGCTGACACTGACGCCGATGATGGCCTCACGCTTCCTCAGGTCGCATCATGAGACCAGGCATGGGCGCTTCTACCAATGGAGCGAAAGCGCGTTCGACGCCATGCTTCGCGCCTATGAGCGCGGCCTCGATTTGGCGCTGCGCTGGAAATTCACGACGCTGATGATCTTCTTCGCGACGCTCGGATTGTCGGTCTACCTGTTCGTGATCATCCCGAAAGGCTTCTTCCCGCAACAGGACGTCGGTCTGATCACCGCTACGTCCGAGGCCAGCCAGGATATTTCGTTCGCCGACATGAAGCGCCACCAGGAGGAGCTCGGCAAGATCGTGATGGCCGATCCCGATGTCGCGACCATCGCCATGAACATTGGCGGCAGCGGCAGGGCCGGCAATAACGGCAACATGTTCATCACGCTGAAGCCGCGCAACGAGCGCAAGGCGTCAGCGCAGGAGATCATCGCGCGGCTGCGCCCCAAGCTGGAAAAGGTCGAGGGCGCCCGGCTCTATATGCAGGCGGCGCAGGACGTGCGGCTGGGCGGCCGGCCGACGCGAACCCAGTTCGAATTCACGCTGCAGGACGCCAATCTGGCCGAACTGAACGAATGGGCGCCGAAGATCCTGGCCAAGATGCAGACGCTGCCCGAACTGCGCGACGTCGCGACCGACCAGCAGACCAATGGCACCACGGTGGAATTGAAGATCAATCGCGACACCGCCTCGCGCTACGGCATCCAGCCGCAATTGATCGACGACACGCTGTACGACGCCTTCGGCCAGCGCCAGGTGACGCAATACTTCACGCAGCTCAACAGCTATCACGTGATCCTCGAGGTGCTGCCGGAACTGCAGGGCAGCATCGACACCCTGAACAAGATCTATGTGAAATCCCCGACCACCGGCGACCAGGTGCCGCTATCGACCTTCGCGAAATGGACCAGCGTGCCGGTGCGGCCGCTGTCGATCAGCCACCAGGGCCAGTTCCCGGCGATCACGATCAGCTTCAATCTCGGCCAGGGCGTGGCGCTGGGCCAGGCGACCAGCGCCGTCCAGAAGGCGATGGTCGAGATCGGCGCGCCGACGACGCTCAACTCGAGTTTCCAGGGCACCGCGCAGGCCTTCCAGCAATCGCTCGGCACCGTGCCGCTGCTGATCCTCGCGGCCCTCGTGGTCGTCTATTTGATCCTCGGCATTCTCTATGAAAGCTACATCCACCCGATCACGATCCTGTCCACGCTGCCCTCGGCCGGCGTCGGTGCACTGGCGATCCTGATGCTGTTCGGATTCGATTTCAGCCTGATCGCGCTGATCGGCATCGTGCTGTTGATCGGCATCGTGAAAAAGAACGGCATCATGATGGTCGATTTCGCGATCTCGGCCGAGCGCGACGAGCAGCTGGAGCCCGAGGCCGCGATCCGAAAGGCGGCGCTGCTGCGTTTCCGCCCGATCATGATGACGACGATGGCCGCCCTGCTCGGCGGCGTGCCGCTGATGCTCGGCACCGGTACCGGATCGGAAATCCGCCAGCCGCTCGGCTATGCCATGGTCGGCGGCCTCATCGTCAGCCAGGCGCTGACGCTGTTCACGACGCCGGTGATCTATCTCTATCTCGACCGGCTCTCGAACGCGTTTGCGCGCTGGGGGCGACCGGCGCATCCCGATCGCGAAGCCGATCCGGAACAACAGGGCGCGGTCAAGCAAGCCGCCGAGTGAACTGGCTTTGCGCGTGATGGATTGCCAGTGATTTAACCCTGCAGGCGATCTGGCCTGGCGAGTTACTTGACTTTGAGCGTCCGACGGCACATCCGAGAGCGACATATTTCGGAGCCGGATCCACAGTGAAAATTTCAGCAACGCTCGCATTCGTCGTCGCCGTTACGTTTGCCTCGCCCGGCTTCGCCCAGGCGCCGCAGGCACCCAAGGCCAAGGCGGGGCCGCGTGCAGCCCAGGCCACGCCGTCGCCGACGCCGGCCCCGCAGGCCGATGCTGCGCCGGCCAACACCCCCGCCCCTCCCGGCTGGGTCGCGCGCTGCTCCAGCCCAAGCCGCGACGCGCCGCTCGAATGCGCGGTCGAACAGACAGCGGTCCTCACCAAGACCGGACAGGTGATCGTGCTGCTCAACATCCGGGTCGCCGGCGACACCCGTCAGCCGATGGCCATCATCCAGCTGCCGCTCGGATTGAACCTGCCGGCGGGCGCCAAGCTCCAGGTCGACGACGGCAAGGTTTCGGATTTGCAGATCCAGACCTGCGAGCAGCGCGGCTGCTACGCCAACAGCCCGATCCCGGCGGATATGCTGGCGGCGATGAAATCCGGCAAGCAGCTGAAAGTGTCGTTCCAGAACATGGCCAAGGAAAGCATCACCATTCCGATGCCGCTCGCCGACTTCGCCTCGGCCTACGACAAGATCAAGTAACGGCGCGCGTCGGCTGCTCTGCTCAGGCGACGGCCCCAGACAGCGGCAACTCCGCTTTCACGGCCACATAGACGGTGTTGCTGGCATCGTGATCCCCGCGCCAATTGTCGAAGGTCACGACATGGGTTGTCGAGGTCGCAAAGGCGCCGGCCAGCACGCGTTCGAACGCATCGTCCGGTGGATCGTTCGACCACAGCGCGAACACGCCGCCCGGCTGAAGATGGCCGGCAAGCCGCGCCAGCCCTTCCGGCTCGTACAGCGCGGCGTGCCGCGGATGCAGCAGCTTGCGCGGCGAGTGATCGATATCGACCAGCACCGCATCGAAACGGCGCCCCTGTGAACGCGCGTCGAACCCTTCGGCGGAGGCCGACATCGCAAAGAAATCGCCATGGGCAAGGCGGCAGCGCGGATCGCCGGTGAGTTCCTTGCCGAGCGGCAGCAATCCCTGCTCGTGCCATTCGATCACCTCCGAAAGCGCATCGACCACGATCAACGATCGCACGCCGGCGTTTTCGAGCACCGCGCGTGCGGTGTAGCCGAGCCCGAGGCCACCGACCACCACGTCCAGATCCGCGCGATCGAGCGCCGCGAGGCCAAGCCGAGCCAGTTCGATCTCGGCCAACGTGAACTGGCTCGACATCAGAAACTCGTCGCCGAGCTTGATTTCGTAGACATCGACGTCGGACATCGGCCGCCGCCGGCGCCGCAGGCTGAGCACGCCCATCGGCGTCGGGCGGAAGTCCAGTTCTTCGAATGAAAGGCTCATCGGCCAAGGCCCCTGACTGCGGCGCGACCGCGCCGTAAATGACCCGATTTGGCGGGCCCCCATTGCAACAACGCCCTCCCCGCGCGCTTGCCAAGGGCGCAAGGTAGCGAGTAGAAGGGCGCCAGTTCGCCGGATTCTCAGGATCCGGACGCGAGCAATTGCCGACCGGCTCACTAAGCCTTTGATGTCGCTAGGCAATTCTTGGGGAATGGTGTAACGGTAGCACAACAGACTCTGACTCTGTTTGTCTAGGTTCGAATCCTAGTTCCCCAGCCAATTTGGATGCTCAGACGTATTTTACCCGTTTATCCCCTAGCCGCCGCGAGGGGGCTGTTTCCGCAAGCAAATCGAAGGCTGACGGACCGTCGCCGATAGCTCCTCGCCCTTCTACGTCGAACCAGCGGGGACAAATTCCAAAAGCCGCCTCTCTTCGCGCGCGACGTTCACCCTAAACAACCTCTCTGCCTTGCAGGCCAGGTCGAACACCTTCCTCTAGGTCGCCAATGCGTCGAAACCTGAAGCCGCCCGGACTCCGCCTGTAGCACGAGGCAGGTTGCACACGCCAAGCGAGTATGCATAATAAGGTTGAAGTTCGAGCTATTGCACGTTTAGTTTGAGGGGTAATCGGTCATGATTTCCGTCGCTAAACTTCGGATGAGTACTGCAGTCATTCTAATCGCTACGCATTCATCGGCGTACGCCCAGCCATATTGTCCTGAGCCGTTAAAGCAGCATTCGATCGTTTTCAACGATAAGGCGGCTTTGGCCGACCGGTTTAGTTTTCGAAAAACGATCAACGCAGTGTTGAAGTCGCAAGGTATTGCGGTGACTAAGGAGGCCGCCGAAAAACTTGTTTCGACAATGTTGTCGTCGTTTGTGGCCGATGACTTCGTAAATCGCAACAGTCAGCTTCGGATGCAGGTATCAGAACGGCCCATGGAGTCCGTTTTGAAAGCGTCCGATTTGTTGGATGCGGATAAGCCAGACAACCCTTTTGCCATGGTTCCTGTTGGCCTCTTCAATAGGCTGGATCTAGTACCCGAGGATTGGTCGGACTGCGGAGAGCATCGTATCGTCTACACTTTCAACAAGGCAATCGATCACGGCAACAGTCCGCCAGCCAGCCGGATGACGATAATCTTTGAAGCCCGTCTTCGAAATCCACTAGGAGGCCAGATCGGCTGCCAACCCGTAGCAGAGTTCTGGGCCAATTTGTCAAAACTCGCGGATGGTGGGGTCATAGCCGACGAATTGGATCGTTTTTACTATACGGGGTTGTCCGCCAACATTGGTCCCGTGGTACATGCCGACAATTATCGTTTTGGACAGGTTCGGGGCAATCTTTTTGTAAACAAGGTCGGCACGTCCACCGGGCCGGTCCAGTGGAATTTGCGAGAGTGGATCATCACAAGCGTCGATGGCAACTCGAGCAGTTTCGTTCCGGTAACGGTGAAGACAAATCCGCTTGCCGAACTCTACGGTGCCGGCGTACCCGCTACGGCGGCTCCGCAGGCGCGTGCGGCAACTGTCAAAGACGAGTTTTGGAGGGAGTTCAAGGGCAGCTACCTGGGGCAGTTGATTGAGTTCGATGAAGTTGCAACGGATAAAAACCACAAAAACTATGATAAACGCTTAGATAGAACCGCTCCGGAATTCGATCTCAAAGTTTTCAAAAGCTACCTCTTTAGCAAGCTTGGTGCTCGTTTCGACGACAAGTTCAACGAGTTCCAGAGTTCAGTTTCGCCAATCGACAATCCCATGGGCCCAGCCATAGATAACACGGCCTTCAAGCAAACAGTTGTCGATCCAGAAGCTGCCAGGCTGGCCAAGGTTGGTGTGGATTCAACACAGTTGGTTGCTCGCGCGGCAGCCGTTACATGCGCCGGATGTCACAATTTCTTCAAGGCGGGGCCGCCTGCAGGAACTGCACCAATAGCCAAACTTGGAGCGGAAGAAATCCTTTGGCCTGCTAGCCTCAACTTTGTTCACATCGATGAGAAGGCAGCGCTCTCGCCGGCTCTAACGGAATTCTTTATTCCGTTTCGCAGAGAGCAGCTTGAGAAGCTCGTTTGCAAGCCTTCGGCTCCGATAACTGTAGAGCAGCTTGTCGCCACTGCCGAGGTCCAGGCGCGAGACCGCTCAATTCTGCGATTGCAACAATCAATTCGCGCTCTCGCGCCGCAGACCGCGCCGCTGGGCGCGGGTACGACTGGCGGCCTGATATCCCAGATTCAAGATGATCGAGAAGCGCAGCGGCTTAAGCCGGGGTTCTTCGTCCAGAATCGCCGTTCGCATTGAACCAACGAGGTGACCGCTTCGTGCGCCGCTCGCGTCATATCGCAAGCTACGCAAGCGCCAGTTGGAGCCGCTTAAACCGAAAAGCCGCCGACGCGTGCTGCGCGTCGGACCATTCACCAGGCTGCCCGATCGACCACGTCAAACCTGCCCCATGGCGCCGGCGGCTTCCAATTCAGAGATTTGCGCCGCAGAAATCCCCCAATCTGCGAGAGCCTCCCGGCTGTCACGTCCGGCGGCTGGCGTCGGCCGGCGAAGGTCGGAAGGCGTGCGGGAAAAACGGGGCGCAGGGCTGGGATGCCGGAGACCGTCGAACGCCGTGTAGACATCGCGGCTTTGCATCTGCGGATGCTGCGGCGCTTCGTCGATCGTCAGCACGGGCGCAAGGCAGGCGTCGCGCCCCGCAGCTTTCGCGACCCACTCATCGCGCGTGCGCGTTGCGAAAATCTCAGCAAAGCGCTTGCGCATCTCCGGCCACGCCGCACGATCATTCTGGTCCGGCAGGCGTTCGCCGTCGATGCCCATCACCTTCAGGAGACTGGCGTAGAATTGCGGTTCGATGGCGCCCACCGCGATAAACTTGTCGTCGCGCGTGGCATAGCTGCCGTAAAACGGCGCGCCGCCATCGACGATGTTATCGGCACGCCGCCCGGTCCAGCTGCCCTGCTGGCGAAAAGCCTGGAACGCCGACATCAAATGCGTGACGCCGTCGATCATGGCGACGTCGATCGTCTGTCCGCGGCCCGATTGACGCGCTTCCATCGACGCCGCGAGCAGGCCCACCACCAGATACATTGCGCCGCCGCCGAGATCGGCGACCAGATTGAGCGGCGGCGGCGGCGGCCGATCGGCATCGCCCAGGCAATGCAACGCGCCCGTCAGCGCGAGGTAGTTGATGTCGTGGCCGGCCTCCTGCGCCATCGGCCCCTCCTGCCCCCAGCCCGTCATGCGCGCGTAGACCAGCCGCGGATTGATCCCGTGGCAGATGTTGGGACCGAGCCCGAGCCGCTCCATCACCGAGGGACGAAACCCTTCGATCAGGGCGTCCGCTCCGGCTAGGAGATCCAGCACGGTCGCCACAGCCTGCGGCTGCTTGAGGTCCAGCGCTACGGAGCGCTTGTTGCGATTGTAGAAGTCGAAGCGCGGCGGCAAATCCGGCTCGACGCCCGGCCTGGCGATGCGGTCGATCCGCAGCACGTCGGCGCCGAGATCGCCGAGCAGCGCTCCGGCGAATGGCGCCGGGCCGATCCCGCCCATCTCGACGACGCGAAAGCCGTTCAACGGTCCCGTCACGATGAAGTCTCCTCTGTCTCAGCGATGGAATCGGACGGCATCGCCAATATCAGCCCGGCCGACGCGCGCGGCATTGGCCTTGATACTGTGATCCTCGTAGCCAAACGAAACGCCGAACAGCAGTTTGTAATTCCGGGGAATGCCGAGCTGTTCGCGGATGATCTCAGGAAACAGCCCAAGCGCGCCCTGCGCGCAGGACGCGATGCCGCGCGCGGTCAGCGCCAGCATCAGGGTCTGCGCATACATGCCGATATCGGCCGCTTCGCGCGTATCGAACGGCGTCGGCATGAAGATCAGTACGGCGTGCGGCGCATCGAAGAAGGCGTGGTTGCGGATATAGGCCATCTTGCGGCCAACCACGTCGCTCCGCTCGACCCCCATCGCGCCATATAATTTCTGCGCCGCGTCCACCTGCCGCTCGCGGTAGATACCAGTGAATTTGCCGTCAGCCGGCCAGTCCGGCTTGATCGGCTCGTCCCGCATCCCGGCCGCGACCAGCGCCGCGCGAAGTTGTTTCAACGCTTCACCCGAAACGACATGCGGCGTCCAGGGCTGCACGTTGCAATTGGACGGCGACCATTGCGCAAGCTCGAATACCTCGCGCAAAGTCGCCTCCGGAACTTCGTCGGGCAGAAAGCCACGGACCGAGCGGCGGCGCCGGATCGCCTCGTCGATGGTGATGGCGGGCCGTTCGCGCATGCTCATCGTTCTTCCTCGATCAACGCGACACCTCGCGCGGCATAGGCCCGCGCCAGATGCCGTCCGACGCGCGCCGCGTCCGGCAACACCCCGGTGCCGAGATCCCCGCGCGCGGCGACGCCGGCGCTGCCGACCGCACCGCGAAACATCGCGAACACCTGGTGAAATCGGGTGAGGCGCTCGGTCGCGCCGGACAGTTCGTAATAGAGTTCCAGATAATCGCGCTCGGATGGAATGCCCAGCTCCTCCAGCGGCAGGCCGAGCAATCCGCCGTTTTCGTCCGGTGCCATCAGCCAGGCCTGGCTGTTGAAGGCGAGATCGACGAGGGGATGACCGAGCGTCGAGAGCTCCCAGTCGAGCACGCCGACCACGCGCGGCTCTGTTGCATGAAACATGACGTTGGCGATACGGAAGTCGCCATGACAAAGTGCGACGGTCTCGCTTTCGGGCAAGCGCTCGGCAAGCCAGCGCACCATCCTGTCGAGCGCGGGGTTATCATCGTCGCCGCGGCGGAACTGCGACCATTGCTCCGACCAGCGCTTGAGCTGGCGGGCAAAATAGTTTCCGGGCCGGCCGAAATCGCCCAGGCCCAGCGCCCGGTAATCCAGCCTGTGGATGGCGGCCAGCGCGGCGCACATCGAGCGGAACAGCTCGGTGCGCTCGGCGCGGGCGAGTCCGGGCGTTCCGAACTCGTTGAAGACGCGGCCGTCAAGCCATTCCATGAGATAGAACGGCGTCCCGACGATCTCGCGATCCTCGCAGTATCGATAGGGTTTTGGTGTCGGTACGGAACTGCCTTGCAGCGCCGTCAAGACACGAAATTCGCGGTCGATCGCATGTGCCGACGGCAGCACGTTCTTCGGCTGCTTGCGCAGCACCGCGCGCCACCCGCCGCGGCTGACAAAATATGTCGGGTTCGACATGCCGCCGTGCGTGCGTTCCACCCGGGTCGGAGCGGTGCCGCCGAGCCAGCCCTTCAGATATTCATCGAGCCGCGCAACGTCAAAATCGATGCCGCGGCCGGACGCGTCCGCCCCGGTCATCCGCTGCTCGCACGCTTGCCGCTGAAGTTGAACAGGTATTGCGCGACGCGCCGGATCTGCACTTCCTCGGTGCCCTCGGTAATGCGATAGCGGCGGTGATGCCGGTAGATGTGCTCGAACGGCAGCGCCCGGCTGTAGCCCATGCCGCCATGCACCTGCATCGCTCTATCAGCCGCCTCGCAGCACAGCCGGTTGGCGCGGAAGTTACAGATCGAGACCATATCGCTGATCTCAAGCGGATTCTGGCGGTCCATCTGCCAGGCGGTGCGGAAGATGAAGTTGCGCACCAGTTCGTATTCGGACCACAGCTCGACCAGCGGAAACTGAACCGCCTGCTTCCGGGCGAGCGGCTCGCCAAAGGCGACGCGTGTCTTGGCGTATTCGACCGCCTTCAGGATACAGTAGCGCGCGGCGCCCGCGCTCGCCGCGGCCTGGCGCACGCGGTTCTCGTGCACAAAGCGCTGCGCGACGACAAGGCCCTCCCCCTCCTTGTGCAGAATGGCGCTGTCGGGCACGCGCACGTTGAGCAGTTCCGTCTCCGCGTGATCGCTGGGCATGTTGAAGGTCCAGTGATTGTAAAGCACGTGATGGCCGGGCGTGTCGGTCGGAACGATGAAGGCGGTGATGCCCCTGGCTTCGCCCGGCTTGCCGGAGGTGCGCGCAAACACCAGATTGGCATGGGCGCGGGCAACCTGGCTGTTCCAGCGCTTGCGGCCGTTGATGACCCAATGATCGCCGTCACGCACGCCTGTCGTCTCCAGCCAGGTCGCGTCGCTGCCATGTCCGGGTTCGGTCAGGGCGAAGGAAAGATGTTTCTTTCCGGTGATGATGCCCTCGATATAGCTTTTCTGTTCCTCGGTGCCGTAGTCGGCGAGCGCCGGAATGATCGGGAAATTGCCGACGATCGAGGATTCATCCTGCAGATCGTTGTGCAGGCCGAGTCCCTTGGCGGCGAGGTGCTCGCGGATCGCTGCGATCGCAAGATTGGATGCGGCCTGGCCGCCGCATGATTTCGGCAGGCCATAGCGCAGGTGCCCTGCCTTGTCGGCACGGCGCTCCATTTCGCTGATCAGCGCGCGCCATTCGGTGCGCGGGCGTCCGTCATCATCCCAGTCGGTTCGGGCATTCTCGCGGCGATGATCGAAGAACTTGATATTGTCGCGCTCGAGCGGTTTGATCTCGGCCTCGATAAAGGCGTCCAGCTCAGCAAGCTTGTCGGTGATTTCCTTGGGCAGTTCGAAGTCCATGGCGCCTCTCCCGGTGCTCTCTTTGTTTTAGGCCGCTGCTAGAGCGCGATCCGCCCATAAGGGTGGGTACTGCTGACGCCGCCATCGACGGAGAGCAGTTGTCCGTCCACGTAGGAAGAATCATCGCTGGCCAGGAAGGCCGCGGCGGCCGCGATCTCCTCGGCACGCCCGGGTCGCTTCATCGGCGTCACATGGCCGAGCTTGGCTTCGACGCCCCGCGCGCGCGCATCTTCGAACACTTTTCGGGTCAGCTGCGTTTCGACCAGCCCCGGCAGCACGGCATTGACGCGCACGCCGGTGCCGGCAAAGGCGTTGGCCGCCGTCTGCGCCAGATTGTTCACCGCCGCCTTGCTCGCGCTGTAGGAGATGGCGCCGGCATTGGCGCGCAGCGATGCGGCCGACGAGGTGAGGATGATCGAGCCGTAGCCCTGCGCCGTCATGTGCCGGCCGGCATATTTGATGGCGAGAAAGCAACTGATGGTGTTGATGCGGTAGACGTCCGACCATTCCTCGACCGTCTGCTCCAGCAGCGGCGTGTTGGTTCCGGTGACGCCGATATTGGCGAAGAAGATTTCCAGACCGCCGAATTCCGCCACGCAGCGCCGGACGATCTCGGCGACGTTTTCCTCGACCGCCGCGTCCGTGATCAACGCCGATGCGATGCCGCCTTCGTCCCGGATCGCTGCTGCCGTTTCCTCGGTATTGCCGGCCCGGCCGACCACCAGCACGGAAGCGCCTTCGCGCGCGAAACGGATCGCGCTGGCGCGGCCGATGCCGCTGCCACCGCCGGTAACGACCGCGCGCCTGCCCTCCAGTCGCCTCATCGCGCTTCTCCTATCTGGCAGGAATGGTCCAACCGCCGTCGGCGGTGATGACGGCGCCCTGGATGTAGCTCGCGTCGTCGCTGGCGAGGAATGCGGCAAGGGCTGCGATCTCTTCCGGCTCGCCAAAGCGTCCGGCCGGCATCTCGGCCTGGCGCGTGGCAATCGTCGCTTCATCGAATTGCGCGATCGAAGCCGGCGTGCCGATCATGCCCGGCGCGATCACGTTGACGCGGATCTTCTTGGCACTGAGCTCGATCGCCGATGCCCGGGAGAGGCCGACGACGCCGGCCTTCAGGGCGGAATAGGCAATGGAGTCCTTGGCGGGGTTGAACGCCGACACGGAACTCAAATTCACGATCGAGCCGCCGCCGCGACGCTCCATCTGCGGCGCCGCCGCTTGCGTGGTCCAGATCAGGCCGTGCACGCCGACCGCAAACATGCGGTCGACGGTCTCGACTTCGATCTGCGCCAGCGGCTCGAAGCGCGCAAAGACGGCATTGTTGACGAGCACGGCTACCGGCGCAGCAAACTCGCTCTCGATCCTCGCAAACAGGGCGTGAACATCGTCGCGCTTGCCGACATCGACTTCATAGGGCTTGGCGTCGAACCCCTTGCTCTTCAATCCCGCGACCGCAGGCTCCAGACGGCGCGCGCTGACGTCGACACAGGCGATACGACCGCCCTCCTGGCCGAAGCGCTCGGCGATCGCAAGGCCGATCCCGCGCGCGGCGCCGGTGACGACGCACACGCGATCCCTGAGGCGGGAGTTCATGCGCTGGCCTTGTGCGGCGGTTCGGCGAAGGCCTTTGCGATCTCACGCAACTGGAATTTCTGCACCTTGCCCGCCGGGGTCTTCGGCAGATCGGCGACGATCTCAATGCGTTCCGGCCAATATTGTTTCGCGACCTTGTGCTCCGCCATCAGGGCCTGCACGGCGGCCAGATCGAGCGTCTGGCCGGGACGCAGCACCACGAACGCGCAGGCGCGTTCGCCCAGTCTCGGATCCGGATAACCCACGATCGCGGTCGAAAGCACCGCGGGATGCTTGAACAGCAGGTTCTCGATATCGAAGACCGGCACGTTCTCGCCGCCGCGAATGATGATGTCCTTGATGCGACCGTCGATGCGGATGTAGCCCTCGTCGTCCATGTAGGCCATGTCGCCGGTGTCGAACCACCCCTCGGCGTCGAACGGCTCCATGTCGGCGCGCTTGTAGTAGCCGAGGCACATCTGCGCGCCGCGCACCTTGAGCAACCCCTTCTCGCCGACCGGCGCCGGCGATCCGTCCATGCGAAGCACCTTTACGGCAACGCCCTCCAGCGGGCGACCGTCGGTCTTCGACGATTTTTCGAGCGCGCGTTCCGGCTCGGTCAACGTGCTCGACAGCGATTCCGTCATGCCCCACAGCGAACAGACCTTGAGATCGAGCTCGCGATAGACGCGATCGATCAATGCCGGCGGAATTGGCGCGCCGGCACACAGGAATTTGCGCAGCCGCGCAGGCTTTGCCGCGCCGCCGGCGACCGCCTCGCACATGTCGGCGAGAAACGTCGCGGCACCCGCCGAGTAGGTAACGCCTTCATTGGCCATGATGGCGATACCGCGCTTCGGCTCCCACACGTCCTGGAACACGACGGAGGCGCCGATCTTGAGGCCGAGCAGCATGCCGGCCGCAAAGCCGGTCATATGGCCGAGCGGCGAACAGACCAGCATCGTGTCGTTGGTATCGAGGCCGAAGCGGCCGGCCAGCGCGATATTGCAAGCCAGCAGCGTATTGAGGCAATGCATGACGCCTTTGGGCGACCCTGTCGTGCCCGAGGTGAACATCAGCACGGCCATCTGATCGGCCGGAAGCGCGCCGATCTCTCCGTTCGGGGGCGGCGCGAGACGATCGCTGCCGGAGAGCAACGCCTGGTCGAAGCTGCTGGCCCCCTCGCCGTCGACGACGATGATGTGCTGAAGTTTTGGCAGTTTGGGCCGCAGCGACTGCGCCATCGCCTCGTGATCGAAGCCGCGGAACAGTTTTGGCACGATCAAAAGCTTGGTTTCCGCGAAGTCGAGCATGTAGCTCAGTTCATGTTCGCGGAAGATCGGCATCAGGGGGTTGACGACGGCGCCGACCCGGAAGGCGGCGAGCGCGATCACGGCAAACTCCCACCAATTGGGAAGCTGAACGGAGACGACATCGCGAGGGCCGACACCGAGGCGCTTCAAGGCGGCCGCCGCGCGCGAAATCAGATCGCCGAGTTCGGCATAGGTGAAGCGCTTCGCCTCGGGGCGATCGGCGCGGTCGGCCAGAAGGGCGAGCTTTCCCGGCGTGGCCGCGATGGTCGCTTGCAGAAATTCGTCGAAGCTCTTGTCGATCCAGAAGCCGCCTGCGCGCATCGACCGTGCGTGGGCGACGGGATCAAATCGATTTCCGCTCATGCGTTCTCTCCCTGAAATCATATCGCGGCGCTTGACGGCCTATTCGTTCGCTAGTGTACTAGTTTTCCGATGAACCGCAACTCAAAAATCTACCGGCCCGTTCACCTATCGAAACTGGACCGCGTACCGACCGCGGCGGGGGCGAGCGCGCCTTGAGGGAACAAGCACAGGACACATATGATAAACGTGTGTCCGAATACCGGAACGCGCGACGGGCGAAGGAGAAGGCAGCATGAAAGCGGCGGTCCTGGAACGGCGCGGAGCCGACGGCGTCAGCTGGCGGGATTTTCCCGATCCGGCCCCTGCCCCCGGCGAGTCCGTGCTCAAGGTCGCGGCCTCGTCGCTCAATCGCGTCGATCTCTACATGCGCGACAACGGTGCGGGGATCACGCACACCTTGCCGCAGGTGATGGGCGTGGAGGCCGCGGGCGAGATCGTCGAGGCCGAGCCCGGCAGCGGGTTGAAGCCGGGCATGAAGGCCATTCTGTTTTCCGAGGCGTTTTGCAACAATTGCCGCTATTGCCTCGCCGGCGACCAGCCGCTGTGCGAGAACGTGAAGATCATGGGCGAGCATCGCCATGGCGGCTTTGCCGAATATATCGCGATGCCGAGCCGCTGTTTCTTCCCCTTGCCCGACGACGCCGATCTGGTCGCGGCCGGCGCGCTGATGACGGGTCACCTCACCGCCTGGCGCATGCTGTTCGGCAAGAAGACCTTGCAGCCCGGCGAGAGCGTCCTGATCGTCGGCATCGGCGGGGGTGTCGCGGTCGCCTGCCTGCAGCTTGCAAAACTGGTGGGCGCGCGGGTCTTCGTCACCTCGTCCAGCGATGCGAAGATCGAGCGCGCGATCGCGCTGGGCGCCAGCGGCGGCGTCAACTACCAGAAAGACCGGGTGTCGAACGCGATCCTGCAAATGAGCAATGGCGGCGTCGATATGGTGATCGACAGCGTCGGCGAAGCGAGTTGGGGTGAATCGCTGCGGTCGCTGCGGCGCGGCGGGCGGCTTGTCACCTGCGGCGCGACGACGGGTTCCAACCCGCCGGCCGATCTGCAACGCGTGTTCATCCGCCAGCTGGAGATTTACGGATCGACCGGCGGCAGCCTCAGTGAATTCCGCCAACTGCTCGATGTATTCAATCGCGATCTGGTGAAACCGGTCATCGATGCGACATTTGACATGGCGGACATACGCGCCGCATTCGACCATCTCGCGTCCGGGGCGCAATTCGGCAAGGTGTCGCTGGTGCCGTGACAGGCAGGCCGCAAACAGGCGCGGCCTGACGCAGACAATTCGGCGCCGGTGTCGAAACTTGATCGACATCGGCGCCGGACCGCTCACTTCTTGCAGGCGGGATCGACTGGGGGAATGATGTCCGGGCCCGGCTCGATCTTCTTGATGTGGTAGGTCGGCTTGCCATCCTTACCCGGCAGGATCTGGCTGATGGCCATCCGCCGCACGGCCTGATGATCGCCCGCGCGCATCTCCACGTCGCCAAGCACCGTATCGGCCTTCAGGCCCGACAGCGCCGTCCGCACGGCGTTGATGTCGGTCGAATTCGCCTTGTTGAGTGCGGCCGCGATCAGCTGAATGGCGGCGTACTGGTCAGCGCCGGTGTAAGGCGGCAGTTCACCGTTGTACTTTTCACTGTAGGCCTTCACGAAGTCTTCGGCCTGTGCGCCCGGAAAACCGGCAACGAAGCCGATGTTCTGATAGACGCCCAGCACCGTGTCGCCCTGAGCGGGCAGCGTTTGCGGGATCACGAAGGAATTTCCCAGCACCATCTTGTACTTCTTGAACAGGCCGAACTGCTGTTGCTGCTTGGCGAGGTTGATGGCGTCGCTGCCGAAGATCGTCACGAACAGGCCGTCGGCCGGTTCTGCGCCGAGCTCGGAAATCTTGGCGCCGAAGTCCGGCGTTCCGAACGGGGTGAACAACGTCTTCGCGATCGTTCCACCCTGCGAGGTAATCAAGCCCTTGAACTTGTCGGCGGAGTCGCGCCCTGCCGCGTAATCAACCGCAATGATGTCCCATTTCTTGACGCCCTGGTCCTTCAGGAATTCCCTGTAGGAACCCATGATCATCGAGTCGTTGGCGTTGACCCGGAAGTAATTCGGCGAGCAGCCCTTGCCGGTCAGACCATCGGCATTGGCCATCACTTCGACCATCAGGGCTTTCAATGCCGGAAGTTTCGCCTGTAGCGCCGGCGAGACGGACGAGGTGTCCATTCCGGTAATGAACAACGCGCCATCCTTCTGGACGGCGCGCGTGGCGCCGTCCACGGCGGTATCAGGCGTGCCGGGATAGGTGATGAAGACGGCTTCAAGCTTCTTGCCGGCGCCGCCGCCGGCGGCATTGATCCGCTCGATCGCCAGATTGACCGCCTTGGTCTGGGTTTCCTTCAGGCCGGCCAATGGCCCGCTGTCAATCAGCAGCACGCCGATCTTGACGGTATCGTTGGCGGAAGCCGTGGTCGACACCGTCGTTGCCATCGCGATGGCGAGGGCCGCCGAAAGCAGCGCGCCGAAGCCCGTACTGGTAAGTGCCTTCCTCATATTTGCTCTCCCTACGCCTGGTTTTAAATTTTCTTACAACGCCATCAGTGCCTGGTTCTCAGGCGCACCGATCGCCGGTGTCGGTCCTAAGCCGACGACTTCTCCCTTGGCCAGAATGATGAAGCGATCGGTCGCACGCTTGACCAGATTCAAATGCTGCTCGACCACCAGCACGCCGGTTCCGGCCTGGCGGATGGTATTGAGCGCGCCGACCAGCCCGTCGATCAGCACCGGCGAAAGGCCCTCCGACGGCTCGTCGAGCAAGACGAGACTCGGATTGGCCATCAGCGCCCTGCCGATCGCCAGCATCTGCTGCTGGCCGCCGCTCAACATGGTGCCGGGCCGGTTCGCGCGCTCTTCGAGCACCGGGAACAGTTCGTAGACGGCTTTGAGATCCCAATACCCCGCCCTGCCCGTCGCCTTGCTGAGCAGCAGGTTCTCCTTGACGGTCAGATTGGGCAGGATGCGACGGCCCTGCGGCGCAATCGAAATGCCGAGTTTCGCCGCCATATAGCCGGGCAGATGATCGACCCTGCTGTCATGCACCCAGATTGCGCCGGAGATGATGTTGGTCTCGCGAAAAACCGAGAGCAGCAGCGTG
The DNA here is from genome assembly GCF_018130145.1 of Bradyrhizobium sp. AUGA SZCCT0176. Classification (GTDB taxonomy): domain Bacteria; phylum Pseudomonadota; class Alphaproteobacteria; order Rhizobiales; family Xanthobacteraceae; genus Bradyrhizobium. Next base: position 277,936 of record NZ_JAFCMB010000002.1, read on the forward strand.
GACTTGCCCGCCCCGTTGCGGCCCACCACGGCCACCGATTCCCCTTCATTGACCGTGAGGTCGATCCCATGCAGCACCGTCGAGGCGCCATAGCCGGCAACCAGCTTCTCGATGCGGAGCGCGCTCATGCCGCGGTTCCGAGATAGGCGGCGACGACGCGATGGTCGGCGCGAATTTGCTGGGGCGTGCCGGTGGCGAGGTGGCGGCCGAGGTCGAGCACGGTGACCTTGCCGCAGCACGCGAATACCGCGTCGACATCATGCTCCACCACGACCGCCGCAATCTTCCGCTCGCGCACGAGATCGCGCAGATGCTCGAACAGGTGCAGGGTCTCCGCCGCCGAAAGGCCGGCGCCCGGTTCGTCCAGCAACAGCAAATGCGGGCGGCCGATCAAGGCCAGGGCGACGTCCACCCTGCGCTGCACGCCGTAGGCGATGCGGCCGGCTTTCTGGTGCAGATAGCCGGCGAGATCCATCACCTCGATCACGTCGTCGAGCCTGTTATCGCCAAGATGCTGCGCAACCAAATGGAGCTGTTCGTGAACGGTCAGATCCTGGAACACGCTGGTGCGCTGGAACGAGCGCGCCATGCCCTGCCGGCGCCGCCAGGCCACCGAGCGCCGCGTGATATCCTCGTTGCGATAGTGGACGGTTCCCGCGACCGGACGGCGGCGGCCGCAAACCGCGTCGAGCAGCGTGGATTTACCGGCGCCGTTGGGACCGATCACACCGTGAAGAATGCCGTCGCCAAGGACTTCCAGATCGACGTCCGACAGGGCCCGGACCGATCCATAGCTCACGGAAAGATTCTCGATCTTGAGCATGTCAGGACGTCTCCCGTCGTCCGCCGAAACCGAGCTTCCGCAGCCATGCCATGCTCGACAATCCGCCGACGACACCGCGCGGGAAAACCACGATGAACACGACGATGGCGATGCCGGTCAAAAGCTGCGTCAGCCCGCGCGCGCCGAATTCATCCTGCGCAAAGGAAAAGATCACGCCGCCCAGCAGCGGTCCCACGGAGCCGGCGATGCCGCCCATCAGGGCCGCGACCAGCGAATTGGTGCTGACCGAAATTCCGAGGCTCTCCGGCGAGACGAAGCCGGCGTTGAGCACGTGCAGCAGGCCGGCAACGGCGGCGACGATGTTGACGAGCACATAGGCGATCAGGCGCGGCAGATAGGTGTCGAATCCCGAGAACCGCATGCGTTCCTCGTTCTCCCGCACCGCGCGCAGGATGGCACCGAGGCGGGAGCGGCCGACGGCCCACAGCGCCAAGCCGGAAAGCCATGCGGCGACCCACATCACCACCCAGAACCGCGCCGGGCTGGCAAAGTCCGCGGCCTCCATGCCGAATACCGTCCCCTTGAAGCTGACGACGAGCCCGTCGGCGCCTCCGGTATAGTCGCGCAATGCTTCCAGCATGACGGCGTGGCTGATCATCTCGCCGGCGGCAAGCGTCAGCATCATGAAGGCGAGCGGATTGGTGCGCACAATGAGCGCGCCAAGAACGGTGGCGTAGACGACAATGATGAGAAAGGCGGCGCACAACGCCCACACCGGGGTCAGATTCCAGTCGTTCATGGCGATGGCGAACAGCAAACCGGAGCCGCCATAGATGCTCGCCGCGCCCAGCGCCACCAGTCCGGCCTGGTTCATCAGGAACGCGACGCTGAGGGCGAGCATGCCGAGCAGCAAGCCTTCATTGGCCAACCGGAGCACGAAATCGCCGGCGAAGCGGGTTGGCGCCACCGCACCCACCACGAACACGATCGCAACCGCGACAAGGGTCAGCGGCACGCGCAGGGACGATCCGCCCATCGCGCCAAGCGGGGCAACGCGCTCGCTTGCCGCGGTCGTTGTCCGGTTACTCAATTGAGCACCCTGCCGCGCCCGATGCCGCGGGGAGCGACCAGCAGCACGATCATCAGCAAGATGTAGGGAACCAGGGCAGCGATATTCGGCAGGAAAACCGATCCCGCGACCTGCATGAACCCGAACAGCAACGCTGCGACGATCGCGCCACCAATGCTTCCGGTGCCGCCGATCACCACGATGATGAGGCAGTTGACGATCATCGTCACGTCCATTCCCGGGTCAATCGACAGATAGGGACCTGCCAGCACGCCGGCGACACCGGCGAACGCGGTGCTGAGGCTGGTCACCAGCAAGCTGAGCCGGTCGGCATTGATGCCCATCATGCGCGCAACGGACGGATCCTGACTCACCGCGCGGACATAGAGCCCCGAGGAAGTGTATCTGAGCCACAGGGCAAGAAGCGCGCACGACCCCAGCCCCATGATAATCAGGAAAATGCGGTAGACCGGATAGGACAGGTTCAGCACCGTGACCGAACCGGACAGGATTTGCGGCGCATCGACGCTGCGCGCAACGCCGCCATAAAAGAAGATGATGATCTGCCCGAGGATGATGCCGAGCCCGAGCGTGACCAGCGCGACCTCGATATGCGACCTGCCCTGCAGGGGCCGCAGCGCCAGATACTCAAAGGCTATTCCGAGCAGCGCGAGCAGGATCGGCACCACGATCAATGCCAGCCAGAATCCACCCACCAGCGAGACCGTGTAGCCGAGATAGGCGCCGAGCATGTAAATCGCGCCGTGACCGAAATTGATGACGTCGCGCAGCCCGTAGATCAGCGCAAGGCCGCTGGCGAGCATGATCAACAGCGAGGCAAGCGCCAGCGAATTGGCGATCAGCAGCGCGATCACGCCGGCGCCCTCTCGTCATGCGTCCGCGGACGAAACGCGTCCGTCCGATACGCCGTCAACTTGCGCACCCGCTTCCGCAAAGGACCCTCCCCGCCACGTTAGGCGTGCGCCAACGATCCGATCGCGGGCGTGACGCCGAACTGCTTCTTTTCCCGCCGTGCCGGCGGACCGGGTCTATGCCCGCTATTTAGTACACGTGTTTATCATATACTTCTATGCCCCGCAAACGCAAAACGCCAACCAACCTGCGCTGCTCTGCCACACGTATGCCGTCACACGCCGGGAGTTTGCTCGATGAACTAGTACACAAGCGCAACGACGCGGCGGATTTCGGCGCACAAACTGCAAGCCAACGAAGATCAACTGTCGAGCGCGTCCAGATCGGCCATCGCCGTCGTCATCCGCCCGATCATCGTCAGCGTGGTGGCCTCGGGCTGCATGTTCGGCAACAGCGGCGAGTGACATAGCGTGATCGTCCACATTGCGAGCGCGTGCACGATCTGCTGCCGATAGCGCCGGAAGCTGAGGTCGAAGTCCGGCTTGACGCCGGTCTTCTCCGCGAACCGCTCGATATAGCGGGCCAGCAGTTCGCGCTCCCAGCTCCGGCGATCATCCGGCGTCAGCGACGCCGTCACGGCGTAGGCGAAGTCGCGTGACCAATGGCCGCGCGACAGACATTGCCAGTCGCACAACCCCATTTGGCCCGAACCTGTCCGGTACCAGTTGCCGATGTGCACGTCGGAGTGAATGAGGCCCTGCGGCTCGCTGTCATGCAGCGCAAGTGCGCGCATTGTTGCGGGCCAGACATCGTCGCGGCGCGCCATGACCGCAGCTGGAATGACGTGAGCGGCGGCGTCAAACGCTTTCCTCGTGTAATACTCGGTGCCCATTTTCGCCGCACCGATGGTGAACCATCGGGGATAGCTGGCGAGCCAGCGGTAGCGTTCGGCCAGCGTCGGATCGCCGTAGAAGCGGCCGTGCAACGACGCCAAGAGATCGATCATGTCGTCGGCCATGGCGCGGGTGACGTATGTCTTGTGATTGCAGAACGTCGCTGACTTGGTTGCGACCAAATCTTCCAGCAGATGGATCGCCGCAAACGTTCGCCGATCATAGGCGGAATGATAGCACAGCGGGGCTTCGATCTCGAGCTGGGCGCGGATCTGCGTAAAGAAACTGCCCTCCACGCGCGCCGTGCCGTTGAAGCCGCCGATCATGCGGGTGACGATACTCGGCAGCGACTTGGTGAAGATCGAGACCGGCAAGCCGGCGCGGCGACCTTCCTCGTTGTAGGACACTCTTAACTGATGCCGCTCGTGGGTGCCTGCACTCGCAGGCTTGATTTCAACGTCTGTGACAATGGCTCCCGGGACCTTGCCGCAGAGGACCGCCGTCAGCCATTCAGGCGTAACAGCGTAAGGTGTGCAGGGCACATCGTCGAACCGGCGCGCCATTGGCCGCGCCAGGCGCTCGTAAGCGACACGTCCACTGATTTTCAGCGCGGCCAAGGCCGTATCTGTTGATTGTCCCATCTTCTCAATTTCCCCTTAAGCGGCGCAAACCTCAACCGATCACACGTTCCCGACGCAATTCGCCGATTATTTCGGATGACAGACCTATTTCACCCAGCACGTCGTCGGTGTGCTGTCCCAGCACCGGCGGCGGCCTGCCTGCGCGACGTTCCGCCCCGTTGATCAGAACAGGGTGACCGACACCCTTCAGCCTACCCGCGGTCTGGTGCTCGTAATCGACAATGATGCCGCTCGCTTTGGTGTGCGGATGGTCGAGCAACTGCGCGATCGAATTGATCGGCGCGCAGGGCACGCCGACGCCGGTCAGCACCTCGTTCCAGTGCGCGACGGAATTTTGCCGCAGCGCCGCCTGGACATGGCCGAGGGTTTCCTTGCGGTGCGCAACGCGATCCGCATTGGTCCTGAATCTGATATCATCGACGATTGCGCTCAATCCGGTGACCGCACAGAATTTGCGCCAGAGATTGTCGTTGGCGACCCCGATCATGATCGGCCCGTCGGCCGCCTCGAAGGCCTGATAGGGACAGAGCGATTCATGGCTCGATCCGCATTTCGGCGGCTGAACGCCGCGCTCCCAGAAGGTCTGGAGGTTGTAACCGAGCAGGCCCAGTGCGGTTTCGAACAGCGAGACCTGGATCTCGCCGCCCTTCCCGGTTTTTTCCCGCGCATACAGCAGCGCCAGAATGCCGCTGAAGGCATGCACACCGGTCATCTGGTCGATCGGCGAGATCGGACTGCGGATATAGCCGCCGTCCTCGTCGCCGGTCATCGACATGACCCCGCAAAATGCCTGCAGGATCACGTCATAGCCGGGCGAGTTTTTCAGCGGCCCAGCGCGGCCAAACCCGGAGATGCTGCAATGAATCAGGCGGTCATTCAGGGTGCGCAGCGTTGCCGCGTCGATGCCGAGACGCTCGGCCACTCCGGTTCCAAAGCTTTCGATGGCGACGTCGGCGGATTTGGCCAGCGCGTGGACGATCTCGCGGCCCTTCTCCGTTTTCATATCGACGGCGATGCTACGCTTGTTCCGGTTGGCGCTGAGAAAGACCGTGCCGAGGCCCGGCGCCGGAAACGGCGGCCAGCCGCGCGTCTCATCCCCCTGGCCGACGGTCTCCACCTTGATGATGTCGGCGCCGAGATCGCCGAGATATTGCGCACATAGCGGACCTGCCAGGACCTTCGACAGGTCGAGGACGCGGATGCCGGTCAGGGGTTTTGACACTGTCGTTCTCTCAATTGAGTTGCGCGAGCCGCGGTAGATGAAGTTTCGACGCCGGCATCAGTCAGGCGCCCGGCTGAGCGGACGAGAAGGCACCTGCCATGTAGGCGGGAAAGCCGTATTTCGTGACCAGCAGATAATCCGCCGCGCGGCGCTGATCCTCGGAGAAAGAGGCCCGCCATTGGTCTGCCACGGCATACGCCCGCGCCAGCCGCTCACGCAGCGCGCATTTGCCGTCGGTGACAGGCTCCGCCTCCAGCCAGAATGCGGATTGCGCAATGACGCCATCGAATGCCGGCGCCTTGCCCGGGCCGTGAAAACCGGCGCGGGCGAACGCGTTTGCAAGCGTTGCATCTGCTCCGGCCTGCAGCGCCTCGGATACCGCCGCCACGGCCTGTTCGACGGGCGCCGGAATGCCTCCCGCCTTGCGAAAACGGTCATGATCGAGCCGCCCGAGAAACAGCGTCCTGATCATGTTGCGCGGCTCGCGCCGCTGGATGAGCTTTGAGAATATCTGCATCTCGCTGCGGATCGCCGCATCAAAGGGTTGCGGCAGCCCTTGCGCGACGCAATCGAGAATAGCGAGCGGCGCCGGATAGTGCCCAAGTGTTTCTGCCAGAACACCCTCGCGTTTCCGCTCGATGATTGAAGCTGCATCATCGACATCCACCGGCCGCCAACTGGAACGGTCCCAAGGCTGCGACGCCGATGGATGCGACAGCACCCATCGTTCCGCCGCCGCCACCTCTTCGCCGGCAGGAACCAACTCATCGACCACGCCGGCGGCAATAGCGGCCTGGCCGGACAGCCGCGCACCGTCCAGCAGGATCGGAAATGCCTTTTCGATTCCGGTCAGACGCGGCAGCCGTTGGGTTCCCCCACCTCCCGGCAACAGCCCGACCAGAGACTCCGGCAAGCCAAACGCGACCTTGGGATCATCGACCATGACCCGGTGGTGGGTCGCCAGCGCCAGTTCGCCGCCGCCGCCGAGCGCCAGGCCCGCGATTGCCGCCGCGACCGGCTTGCCCGCGGTTTCGATTCCACGCAGCGCCTGACTGAGGCGGAAGAAATGGTCGAACGCCACGCGATCCCGCGTCTCGGCCGGCGCTGCCATGATCATGTCGTAGGCCAATCCCAGTTCGGCGAGATCGGCGCCGGCACAGAATGCCGATGGCTTTCCCGAGCGGATCACCACGCCCTTGACGTCGCTGTCGCGGAGCCACCGGCTGAAAATGGCGAGTTCGGCAATCGCGGCGTTGGAGAACACATTCATCGGACGGCCGGGCATGTCGAAAACAAGATGCAGGACATTGTTTTCGCGGCGTTCGGCGCGGAATTGCTGCAACTTTCGCAGTTCGTCCATGGGCTTCCTCTCCGCCGTTGTTTTTTGCCCTATAGCATATCGTATATCTGTGTACTAGTTTAAACCAACAGCTTTGCCGCCTTGAAAAATGCTCTACTTCGGTTGCAGCGATGATGCCGCAGGGCGCGAAAGTTCTGACACTGACGTTATTTACCGCTGATGCAAAAAGCCCGCGGCGCCAGCTTGCCTTTTACCATCCTCGAACATATAGTACACTACCTAACTAAATTGATGTGGACGGATGTCGATGATCGAGCGCACCATTTTCCGCGAGGAACATCATATTTTCCGGGAATCGGTCCGGCGCTTCGTCGATCGCGAGATCGTGCCGTTTCATGCGCAGTGGGAAAAAGACGGCATCGTGCCACGGGAACTGTGGCTCAAGGCCGGCGCCGAGGGGCTGCTCTGCTGTACCGTTCCGGAAGAATATGGCGGCATGGGCCTCGACTATTTGTTCGACGTGGTCGTGTTCGAGGAATTATGGCGTTCCGGCGCGAGCGGCCCGGGGTTTCTGATCCACACCGATCTCGTGGCCACCTATCTGCTTTCGTTCGGCACCGAAGCGCAAAAGCGGCAATGGCTGCCGAAGATGGTGTCGGGCGAAGCGATCGGCTCGCTCGGCATGACGGAACCGCACGCCGGCAGCGACCTCAAGGCGATCCGGACCCGCGCGGTGCGCGATGGCGATGATTTCGTCATCAACGGCCAGAAGGTCTTCATCTCGAATGGCCAGCTCTGCGATTTCGTCGTGCTGGCGACCAAGACCGACGGCAGCGCCGGCGCCAAGGGCGTGACGCTGTTCATCGTCGAGAGCAACCGGACCGGCTTTCAGCGCGGAAGAAACCTCGAAAAAATCGGGATGAAGGCCCAGGATACCTCCGAACTGTTCTTCGAGAACATCCGCATTCCCGCGACCAATATGCTCGGACAGGAGGGTAAGGGTTTTGCCCTGATGATGACGAAGCTGTCGCAGGAGCGGCTCGCCCAGGCGATCCGATCCGCCACCGTCACCGAAACCGTGATTGACTGGACCGTTGAATACACGTCGGGCCGCAGCGTGTTCGGTCAAAAGCTCGCCAACTTCCAGAATACCCAGTTCAAGCTCGCCGATCTCAAGACCAAGGCAACGGTCGCCCGTGTCTTTACCGATCGATGCATCTCGCTCTTCATGGAAGGAAAGCTCGATCCGGTCGACGCCGCGATGGCCAAGATGTTCACTTCCGAACTTCACTGCGAAGCGGTCGATGAATGCCTGCAATTATTCGGCGGCTGGGGTTATATGACGGAGTACCCGATCGCGCGCGCCTATGTCGACGCCCGGATCGTCAAGATTGCGGGCGGATCGATCGAGATCATGAAAACCATCATCGCCCGCCAGATGTTCGCGCAATGTGGTTTTGCGCTCACCAAGAGCGGTTGATCGCATTGATGCCACACGGCCGGCGGACGCCAAGGTATCCGCCGAAACAGAACAGACGACCGAAGCGTCGCAAACCAAGGGAGTGAGATTTGAGAGGCTTATCAGGCAAGGTAGCGATCGTTACCGGCGGCGGCCAGGGCATCGGCCGCGCCATCACCCTTCGGCTCGCGGAAGAAGGCTGCAAGGTCGCGATTTTCGACATCAATCCCGACGCCGGACATGAGACGGCGAAACTGGCGCCGCAGTCGGCGATCACGACCTACACCGTCGATGTCGGCGACCGCGCCTCGGTCGATCGCGCGGTCGCGCAGGTCGAGGCCGAAATCGGCCCCATTTGGGTTCTCGTCAACAACGCCGGCTGGGACCGGCCGATGCCGTTCCTGAAGACCGACAAGGAACTCTGGGACAAGATCATCCGCATCAATCTGTATGGTCCGCTCAATACCCACCACGCCATCGCGCCGCTGATGGTCGAACATGGCGGCGGCCGTATCATCAATATCGCCTCCGACGCGGCCCGCGTCGGCACCAGCGACGAGGCGGTCTACTCGGCCTGCAAGGGCGGGTTGATCTCCTTCACCAAATCGATCGCCCGCGAACTCGCCCGCAAGAACGTGCTGCTGAATGCGGTGTGTCCGGGTCCCACCAACACGCCGATGATGGCGGCGGTGCTGGGCGAAGGCGAACAGGCTGTGAAATGGAAGGACGCGATGGTTCGCGGCATTCCCTTAAAGCGCATGGGCGAGCCCGACGACTATGCCGGGATCATCGCTTTACTGGCGTCGGACGACGGCAAATTCATCACCGGACAGGCCATCTCGGTCTCCGGCGGCATGAACATGATCTAGCAGATGTGAGGTTTAGCGATGATAGCAGATCCGACCAAATTCACCGACGTAATCTACGAAGTCCGCGATCGTGCCGCATGGATCATCATCAACCGGCCCAAGGTCTATAATGCCTTTCGCGGCCAGACCCTCGAAGAACTGATTCAGGCGTTCCAGATTGCCGCCAACGACCGCAACGTTTCGAGCATCGTGCTGACCGGCGCCGGCGACAAGGCCTTCTGCACCGGCGGCGATCAGTCCGCGCATGAAGGACAATATGACGGCCGCGGCGTCGTCGGGCTGCCGATCGACGAGCTGCAGGGACTGATCCGGGATGTTCCGAAGCCTGTCATTGCACGCGTCAATGGCTTTGCGATCGGCGGAGGCAACGTGCTGGCGACGCTGTGCGACCTGACGATTGCCGCCGACACCGCGCAATTCGGGCAGGTCGGACCGAAGGTTGGCTCCGTCGACGCCGGCTGGGGTACCGCCTTGCTGGCCCGCCACGTCGGCGACAAGAAGGCGCGCGAGATCTGGTTCATCAACGACCGTTACACCGCCGAACAGGCGCGCGAAATGGGGCTGGTCAACAAGGTGGTTCCGGCCGCCGAACTCGATGCCGCGGTCAAGGACTGGACCGACAAGCTTGCGCAGCGGTCACCGACCGCGATCGCGCTCGCAAAGCGCTCGTTCAACGCCGACAGCGACAACATTCGCGGTATCAGCAACCTCGCCCTACACGCCGTGAAGCTCTTCTACGATACTGCGGAATCGAAGGAAGGTGTCGCCGCCTTCAACGAGAAGCGGACGCCGGACTTCCACAAGTTCACTTAAGCTTCGACAATGAACGCGTCGCTTCCCTCGCCTTGCTGATGCCCTCTCCGGCATCAGCCGAACGCGCTCCGCAAGAGGAAAACACCGTGCCGGCACGTAAGGTCATCATCTCCTGCGCGATCACGGGCTCGATCCATACGCCCTCGATGTCGCCTCACCTCCCGGTGACGGCGGCGGAGATCGCGGAATCCGCTCTCGGGGCGGCCGAGGCAGGCGCCGCGATCGTGCACCTTCACGCCCGCAATCCGATAGACGGCCGGCCGGATCAGTCGCCGGAAGCCTTCGAGCCGTTTCTTCGTGTCATCAAGCAGCGATCCGACGTGGTGGTGAATCTGACGACCGGCGGCTCGCCCTATATGACCGTCGAAGAGCGGATCAAGCCCGCGGCAGTCTGGAAGCCGGAGGTCGCCAGCCTGAACATGGGATCGATGAATTTCGGCCTGTTCCCGATGCTCAAGCGATACAAGCAGTTCAAGCATGACTGGGAGCCCGCGATGCTGGAGGGCTCCCACGACCTCGTGTTCCGCAATTCCTTCAAGGATATCCGTTACGCGCTGGAAACGCTTAACTCGACCGGCGCGCGCTATGAGTTCGAGTGCTACGACACCAGTCATCTCTACAATCTGCATTACTTCTGGACCGAGGGTCTGGTGAAAGCGCCGCTGTTCATCCAGACCGTGTTCGGCCTCCTGGGCGGGATCGGCGCGCATCAGGAAGACGTCATGCACATGAAGCGCACCGCCGATCGCCTGTTCGGTGACAATTATCGCTGGTCGGTGCTGGGCGCCGGGCGCGCACAAATGCCGGTCGCGGCGATTGCGGCGGCCATCGGCGGCAATGTGCGGGTCGGCCTCGAAGACAGCCTGTGGATCGGCGCCGGCCAACTTGCGGCGTCGAACGCCGATCAGGTGACGCAGGTTCGAAAGATCATCGAAGGGCTGGGACTGGACGTCGCGACGGCCGACGAGGCGCGCGAGATCCTTGAGCTCAAGGGCGGCGACAAGGTCGCGTTCTGACCGCTGATCGATCGGAATGATGTAGCGGCCGGATCGCCAAAAGCAATCAACGGGAGGCCTCAATGCTGCCCCATCGCAGGGTTTACGACGAAGAACATCAACAGTTCAGGGAAACCGTGCGGCGCTTCGCGGCATCGAAGATCGCGCCCGATTTCGCACGATGGGAAGAAGCCGGGATCATCGACAGGTCGCTCTGGGGCGCCGGCGGCGCGGCCGGCCTGCTCTGCCCGCAGGTTCCCGAAGAGTTCGGCGGCGCCGGCGGCGACTTCCGGCACAACGCGGTCGTGATCGAGGAATTGAGTTATTCCGGCTTCGCAGGCCCGGCCACCGACTTCTCCGTGCACAACGACGTCTGCTGCGGGTACCTGCTCAGCTACGGCACACCCGAACAAAAGAAGAAATGGCTACCGCGCATGGTGACGGGTGAAACCGTCTGCGCGATCGCGATGACCGAACCCGGCACCGGCAGCGACCTGCAGGGCATCCGCACCCGCGCGTTACGCGAAGGCGACGAGTTCGTGATCTCGGGCCAGAAGACCTTCATCTCCAACGGGCAGATGTGCGACCTCGTCATCGTCGTTGTCAGGACCAACCCGGAAGGTGGTTCACGAGGAATGAGTCTGGTTCTTGTCGAGACCGACCGTCCCGGCTTTCGCCACGGCCGCAACCTCGAAAAGCTCGGACACCTCTCCTCCGATACATCAGAACTGTTCTTCGACGGCGTGCGCGTCCCCGTCAGCAATCTGCTGGGAGCGGAAGGTGGCGCGATGGGCGCGCTGATGAGCGAGCTGCCGCAGGAGCGTTTGACCATCGCGCTGCATTCGATCGCCGCGGCGCAGAAGGCCTTCGATCTTGCCAAGGACTACGTGCAGCAGCGCAACGCTTTTGGATCGCCGATCGGCAGCTTCCAGAACACAAGGTTCAAGTTGGCCGACCTGAAATCCGATCTTGCGGTGGGATGGGCCTATGCCGACCAGTGTCTGCACGACCATATCAACCACGAACTAACCACCTACGCGGCGTCGACGGCAAAACTCTGGATCACCGAAATGCATGGCCGGCTTGTCGACCAATGCCTGCAATTCTTCGGCGGCTACGGCTTTATGCGCGAGTATGAGATCTGCCGCCTCTACGCGGATGCGCGGGTGCTGCGGATCTACGGCGGCACCTCGGAAATCATGCGTGAGCTGATTTCGCGCAATCTGTAGGGCAGATCGGGGCTGCATCGTTCGAGAAGCCGCTTCGCGGCTCTCACGTCGTCATGCCGGCCTTGTGCCGGGCATCCACATCCTGGCTTCCTTAGGCAAGAAAGACGTGGATGGCCGGGACAAGCCCGGCGATGACGAAAAAGCGAATCATTTTCAGAATTCCTCAATAGCTCTTCGGCAATTCCAGCACCTTCTCGGCAATAAAACTGAGGATCAACTGTTCGGTGATCGGGGCCAGCCGCGTGATCGAGACTTCGCGGAACAGGCGCTCGACGTGATACTCTTTGGCGTATCCAAAGCCGCCATGGGTCATGATCGCCTGCCACGCCGCGTCGTGGCCGGCGCGGGCGCCGAGGAATTTGGCGGCGTTGGCTTCGGCGCCACAGGGTCTGTCGTGATCGTAGAGCCAGGCAGCACGCATCGCCATTTGCCAGGCTGACTCCAGATACATCCAGTTTTCCGCGAGCGGATGCTGGATGCCCTGATTCTGGCCGATCGGCCGGTCGAACACCACGCGCTCCCTTGCATATTTCGCCGCCCGGCGCAGCGCGTCCTGGCCGATCCCGATCGCTTCGACCGCAATCAGGATACGCTCGGGATTGAGGCTGTGCAGGATGTAGGAAAAGCCCTTGCCCTCCTCGCCGATCCGGTCGGCTTCCGGAATAAACAGGCCGTCGATGAAGATGGCATTGGAATCAACCGACTTGCGGCCCATCTTGGGAATGCGATGAACGTCGATCTTGGACCGGTCGAGGTCGGTGTAGAAGATCGTGATGCCATCGGTCGGCCGCGCGCAATCTTCATACTTGGTGGTCCGGGTCAGCAGCATGATCTTGTTGGCGACCTGTGCGGTCGAGGTCCAGACCTTCTGGCCGTGCACGAGATAGCCACCGGGGACCTTTTGCGCGAAAGTCTTGATCCTGGTCGTGTTCAGCCCGGCATCCGGCTCGGTAAAACCGAAGCAGCATTGATCTTCGCCGGCGACCAGCCGCGGCACCCAGCGCGCCTTCTGTTCCGGCGTGCCCTTCACGACGATCGGATGCGGTCCGAACAGGTTGATATGCACCGCCGATGTCGCGGACATACCGCCGCCATGGCTGGCGACTTCATGCATCATGATCGCAGCCTCGGTCACCCCGAGGCCGGAACCGCCATACTCTTCCGGCATGGTGATGCCGAGCCAGCCGGCGTCGGCCATCGCGCGATGAAACTCGAACGGAAACTTGCCGTCGTCATCGCGCGCCAGCCAGTAATCGTCGCCAAAGCGCGTGACGACTGAGCGTACGCCCTCGCGAATAGCCGCCTGATCGTCTCCCGGCTCGAACTCGTTGGCCAATGCACTCATGTGACGTCCTCCCCGGCCGACGCGAGCGCGCGCTTGGCCGCGATCAGATGCGGCATGTCATACATCTTGCCGTCGATACCGAGCGTCCCCGCATCGGGCTGCGCCGCGAACGCCGCCACCACGCGGCGCGCATGCGCCAGATCGGCCTCCGACGGCGTGAAGCATTGATTGATCGTCGCGACCTGAGCGGGGTGAATGGCGATCTTTCCAACAAAGCCGTCGCGGCGTGCGATCCGGCAGCTTTCCGCCAGCCCTTTCTCGTCCTTGAAATCCCCATACAGCGTGTCCAGCGCCATGGCACCCGCAGCACCCGCGGCGAACAGGCATTGCGCCCGCGCGACCTGATACGGGAACGTCCAGCTTCCGTCGGCTTCCTTGTTGGACAGTGCGCCGAGCGCCGCACCCAAATCCTCGGCGCCCCACGTCATCGCAACCAGGCGCCTGCTCGGCGTTGCATAACTCGCAAAGCCGATCATCGCAGCCGGTGTCTCGGTCGCCACCACGAGTAACTTCACATGCCCCGGCGTGACCCCGGTAGCCACCTCGAGCACGTCGACGTAGTTCGAAATCAGTTCGATATCCTGCGTGCCGTTGACCTTCGGGATCAGGATGCCGTCGAGGCCCGGACGAACAACCGCCGCGAGGTCTTCGAGCGTCAGCCCGCTGCCGAGCGGATTGATGCGCACCAGAAACGCCCAGCCGCGCGCCGGACCACCCAGCAGGTTTTTCACCATCTCGCGCGCCAGCGCCTTGCGCGGCGGCGCTACGGCATCCTCAAGATCGAGGATCAGCGCGTCGGCGCCGATACCGGATGCCTTTGCGAATTTGTGCTCGCTGTCGCCAGGCACAAACAGAAGGGAGCGCAATCTCATGCGGGACGCCTCATCATCAGGCCTGTGCGGCGGCAATAGGCGACTTCCTCGTTGTGCTGGTTGAAGCCGCGATGCTCGAACGTGACGATGCCCTGGGTCGGGCGGGACTTGCTCTCGCGCACCGCCAGGATCTTCGTTTCCGCCCTGATCGTATCACCGGCAAAGACCGGGCGTGGAAATTTGGTGTCTTCCATCCCGAGGTTTCCAACCGTCGTGCCCAGGGTGGTGTCCTGCACCGACAGGCCGATGACAAGGCCGAGGGTGAAGATCGAGTTCATCAGCGGTTTGCCGAATTCGGTCGATTTGGCGTATTCGTGATCGATGTGCACGGCCGCCGGATTATAGGTCAGCGACGAGAACAGGATGTTGTCCATGTCGGTGACCGTCCGCCGGATTTCATGAACGAAAGTTTGCCCGACCGAAAACTGCTCGAAATAGAGTCCCGCCATCCCGTTTCCTCGCCTTTCTGCATTCGTACACATGCATACTATTTCTTATTGACGCTGCCCGACAGGAGTCAGGGCGCTTTCTTCAACGCCTCCGGAAGCCTGGAGCGATGAAAGCCTTCAAAGGGCGCGCTACGATTGTGCGGTTCGAGCTTCCACGTCGTCCGCGCATTCGGTGTGCCGCCATCGACCCGAATGCAGGAACCGGTGACGTAGGCGGCAGCCGGCGACAACAGATAAACGATCGCGGCCGAAATTTCGGCCTCGGTGCCGAACCGCTGCAGCGGCACACCGGCCGTGAAATCATGCAGCTTCTTTTGCATTTCCGGCGTGTAGGTATCGAACCCGCTGGACACGATGCCGCCCGGCGCGACCGCATTGACACGGACTCCCGAAGCGGACCATTCGCACGCCGCGGTTTCGGTGAGCGTCAGCATTCCGCCGCGCGCCGCGCCGGAGTGGGCGAACTCGGGCCAGCCATGCCAGATGTCGGCAATGATGTTGACGATGGCCCCGCCATTGGCCTCCATCCAGCGGTTGTAGACCTCGCGCATGAAAATGAAGCCACCGGTCAAATTGCTGCGGACCACGGCCTCAAAGCCCTTGGTCGAGATGGTTTTCATCGGCGCGCGATATTGCCCCCCGGCATTGTTCACCAGCCCGTCGATGCGGCCATAAGTGCCGAGCACCGCGTCGATCGCAGCGATTACCATCGTTTCGTCGCGGATATCGCAAACATGGGTGAGGACCCGTCCGCCATCCTCTTCAATCTCCGCCCTCACCTCCGCCAGCTTTTCGGCAGTGCGGCCGAGGATCGCGACATTGGCACCGAGAGCAACCAGTTCGTGTGCGGTGCAACGGCCGATACCGCTGCCGCCACCGGTGACGATAATCGTCTTGCCCTTGAACAGATCGGACCTGAAAACCGATTGATACGGCATCGTGCTCTCCGAGAGTGACGGACTGGCGGGTCACGCCGCATTGCCAAAATTAGTACACTATATTATGATATGGTGTATTCTGTTTCGCAAGCGCTTTGCGGCGGGCCTCGCCACAAGGCCGGAGGCCGAACGATTGGAACAACCGGCCGCTTATGGCCATCCACGTCGCCCCGTGACATTGTGTTGTCCCGGCGCCGAATGATGCCCTTGGAAACGCACGACATGGACAAATTCACGACCATCACCGTCGAAGCGCGCGACGCCATCGAGATTCTCTCCCTCAATCGGCCGGATGCCCTCAATGCGGTGACACCAGCGATGGCCGACGAGCTGATCGCCTACTTTTCGGGTCTGCACGAACGCCTGACCACGCGCATCGTCATCTTCCGCGGCAATGGGCGGGCGTTTTGCGCCGGGGCCGAGCTCGGGTCCGATGCGTTCGCAGCGCCCGGCGCGGGGCGTCCGCAGCGGCAGCTGGACATGCAGCAGCGCTATTCGCGGATCATCCGCCTGATGCGAAGCTGCCCGCAGCCGATCGTCGCACTTGTTCAGGGAGCGGCATGCGGCGCCGGGTTTTCGTTGCTGCTGGCCTCCGATGTTCGCTTCGCGACGCCGGCGGCGCGGATGAACGCCGCCTACATACGCGTCGGCGTCGGCGGCTGCGACATGGGGTCCGGCTATCTGCTGCCGCGGCTGATCGGTCTTTCGGTGGCGTCGGAATTGTTGCTGACCGGGCGGTTTCTGGGTGCGGACCGGGCCAAGGCGGTAGGACTCGTCAGCGACGTCGTTGACGACGACAAATTGCTCGAGACCGGCCTTGCTTTCGCCGCTGAAATGGCCCGCGCCTCGCCAATGGGTTTGCGCATGACCAAGCAAACGCTGAACGCGCTGATCGACGCTCCCGGCATCGATGCCGCGCTGATGATCGAGGACCGCCAGCAGGTGATGCTGCTTGAAACCAGCGACCACCAGGAGGCTGTCGCGGCATTTCGAGAGAAGCGCGATCCGACCTACAGGGATCAATAGAACCTATCTTCCCGCAAATGTCGGTTTGCGCTTCTCCCTGAAGGCTTTTATCCCCTCCTGGGCATCCGCCGTTCGCGAGATCGCTGCGAGCGTTTGTGCCTCATCCTCCAACTGGCTCTCGATGGAACGGTTGAGCGTCTGCAGGAACAGGCGCTTGATCCCACCATAGGCTTCGGTGGGACCCGAAGTCAGCTCGCGCGCGATCTTCTCGGCCTCGGCGACAACCGCGTCGTCGTTCACGACATAGTCGACCAGCCCCGTCGCCAGCGCGGCGTCGGCGTCCATCGTCTCCGCCAGCAGGAAAAACCGCCGGGCACGGGCGACCCCGATGCGCCGCGTCACGGTTGTCGTCGAGCCGCTGTCCGGCGTGAAGCCGATCCTGGCGAATGCGGATGAAATGCGCGCCGATTTGCCGATCACCACCAGATCGCCCGCTGCCATCAGCGAGACGCTGCCGCCCGCGACGTTGCCTTGCACGGCCACGACGACCGGCGCACGCATGCGGACCATCCGCACGATGGCGGCATGCAAATCGGCTGTCCAAGACTTGATGGTCACGGGCAACGCGGCGCCACGGGAGGCGAGCGCTGCGAGATCGCCGCCGACACTGAACAGCCTTCCGCGTGCGGAGATCAGCACGGACCGCACATCGTCGCGCTCGCTCAATTCTGCCATGCAAAGGCCGAACTCGCGGCAGAAGTCGCCGTCGATCGGGTTGCCCCGCTCGGGCTGATTGAGAATGATATGCGCGAGGCCACCGTCGATCGTGCATTCGAAGCTGGTGGTAGCGATTGCCAGACCCATTGCGTCTCTCCCAGGGTGTTCGGACCTTCTTGGAAATGCGTTCGAGGCGGCCAGCATGGAACGGCTTTTCGTCGCCGGCCTGGCGTCAGGCTGACCGGCCTTCCTTTTCCTTGCGCGTGGAGGCTTGAATGGCCTCGCGCGCCCGCTGCCAATCGTCAGGCGAAAGTTTTGAGAGCCCGGCAAACGTGCTTGGCGCCGCCAGATGATGCCCGCCGTCGATGCTGATGGTGTCGCCGGTGATGTAGCTGCAGCCATCCGACATCAGGAAGATCATGAGGTTGCGCAGCTCATCCATCTTGCCGAACCGGCGCAGCGGAACCTCGTCCGCCTGGGTCGCCCCCACGCCGGTCTCCGCCAGCGGATTGAGCTTGTCCCAGGCATTCTCGGTCGGAAACGGACCGGGCGCGACCGCGTTGACGCGGATGCCCTTCGGTCCCCATTCGACTGCGAGCGACATCGTCATCGCATGGACGGCGGCCTTGGCCATCGCGGCCGGCACCACATAGGCCGATCCTGTCCAGACCCAGGTGACGAGATTGCTGATGATCACGCCGGGAAGCCCCGCCGCAATCCAGCGTCTTCCGCAGCCCTGCGCCGCGTAAAACGAGCCGTCCATGATGGTCGACCTGATCGCCTCGTAACCGCGAGGCGACAACGTCTCGGTCGGCGCCAGGAAATTGGCGCCGGCGTTGTTCACGAGGCCCGTGAGAGGTCCGGTAGCCCAGATTTCCGCCATCATCTTTTCAATGCTGTCGGGATCGCGAACGTTGGCGACCAGCGCCTCGGCCTGCCCGCCCGATCGCGCACGAATTTCGCCCGCCGCCTGCTCGAGAATTTCCGGCCGGCGGCCGCAGATGAAGACATGCGCGCCATGCGCGGCAAAGCCCAAGGAAATCTCCTTGCCGAGCCCCGTGCCGCCGCCGGTCACGAGGATGCGCTTTCCCTTGAGGACGTCACGGCTGAACATGAACGGCAAATCCCGCTATTCGAAGCTTACATTACAGCCAAGCCAGGCCGCCAAGCCAAATTAATACACTAATGTACTTCATCTGTAAATCGCGATCGTCCCGACTCAAGGATGTCCCCGGGAGCTCGATCCGGCCTAATCCCCAGCAAATAGAGCCGATTCTTGGGGATACGCACGGCCATGAATCGCCGCGGACGGGATCGCCGCGGCGCGTTCCTTTTAAAATACGCTTGTGTATGATATCAGTTGAATCGCCGGTGATGGACACGCAATCGGTATCAGCTCCTGACGAGGAAAAAATCGAATGGTCGACCGGCCCGACTGGGATCTCCGACTAGGCTACCTCATCCACGACGTTTCCCGGCTGCGCCGGATGATGTTTGACCGCGCCCTGGCGCCGCTCGGCATCACGCGGTCGCAGTGGTGGGTGCTTGCCTTCATCTCGCGGAAAGACGGACTGCCGCAGACTCAGCTAGCCAATGAGCTCGACGTCGGCAAGGTCGGCGTGGGAGCGCTGATCGATCGTCTGGAGTCTTCCGGATTCGTGCTTCGGCAGGCGGACCCGGTCGATCGCCGCGTCAAGCGCGTCTTTGTCACCAAGCAGGCGCGCGGCTTCCTGGAAAAACTTCGCAAGGAGACCGACAAGTTCAATGCCCAACTGACCAACGGGATTGACAGGCAGGCATTGGAGGCGGCTTCGGACGCATTGCTGGCGATGAAGCACAATCTGCTGGCGATGTCCGACGGAAGCGCCCTGCCGGATGAGAGCGAAGCAGACGTCGGCAAGAAGGGCAAACCACGGAAGAGCAGGAAAGCGGCGTAGCCGCTCATCCCTTTACGTGCTGAGCAGACCGCATCGATCGTTAGCGATGCGGTGGCGCTCTATGACACGATGTCTCGCCCCCAAATATCGGCATTGGGGCGTGCCTGCTTCAGCAACTCCGCAACCTTTGGACCCAACTCATTGGGATCCTCGACCGGCTCTATCCCCGGCCCCGCGTGCCAGCCTTCGGCAATTTTGAGAATGCCATCGCCCGCTTCGAACACGCGGCCCGTGACGTCGCGGGCTTCCTCGCTGGCCAGCCAGACGACGATCGGCGCGACCCAGCGCGGATTGCGCCGCTTGATGTCTTCCTCGGTGCGCTCCCTCAATCCTTCCGTCATCCGGGTCTGCGCGCGCGGCGCGATGGCGTTGACGGTTATTCCATACTGCCGGAGTTCGGTCGCGCTGATGATGGTGAAGGCGGCGATGCCCGCCTTCGCCGCCCCGTAATTGGTCTGGCCGACATTGCCGAACAGGCCTGAGGCGGAAGACGTATTGATCAACCGCGCGCCCACCGGGGAACCGCGCCGCTTGGCTTCCTGCCGCCAATATTGTGCCGCATGGTGCGAAGGCGCGAACGTCCCCTTCAAATGCACCTTGATGACGCTGTCCCATTCCTGCTCCGTCATGTTGACCATCATGCGGTCCCGCAGGATACCGGCATTGTTGATCAGGACGTCGAGGCGCCCGAATGTCCCAACCGCTTCGTCGATCAGCGCCTTCGCGCCGCCCCAGTCGCTGACGTCGTTGCCGTTCACGATCGCCTCGCCGCCGGCATCTCTGATCGCTTCGACCACCGACTGCGCCGGCGTCAGATCGGCGCCCTCACCGGCCGCGGTGGCACCGAGATCGTTGACGACGACCTTCGCCCCCTGCTCGGCCAGCATCAGCGCGTATTCGCGTCCGAGGCCGCGGCCCGCACCCGTCACGATCGCAACACGTCCCGCACACAGATTTCCCATTTTCATTGTTCCTGGATCGTTTCGTTTCACTGACACGTACACTCAGGGGAACTCGCCATCGCCGCAGCGCCATTTGCGCACGTCGACGAACAGCAGAGTGCCGTTCACTTCTTTTCGATCTTCGCGGTCGCGACGATCTCGGCCCAGCGCCTGGTATCCGCTTCCTGAAAGGCTCCGAGCTCCTGCGGCGTCGAGGGAAATGGCGCAGCACCAATCGTGGTCAGGTACTTTTTCGCCTCAGCGCTGTTGACGAAGCCGGTGACCAGCGTGTTGAGCCTTGCGATGATTTCGGTTGGCGTCTTTGCCCGGACGAAGACGCCAACCCAGGCCGTCAATTCGTAACCCGGCAATCCGCTTTCCGCGATGGTCGGTAGCTCCGGCATCGTCTCCAGCCGCTTTGCACTGGTCACGGCCAAAGCCCGCAGTTTGCCGTCCTGGACCAGGCCTTGCGCGCTCGCGGGATCAGCGAAGACACAATCGATCTGCCCGCCCATCACGTCCGTCAAGGCCTGCGGCATGCCGCGATACGGCACGTGCTGCATTTCGATGGCCTGGCGAAACCTGAATAGCTCGGCCGCGCCCCTGCTCGATGTATTGCCGCTGCCAAAGGACAAGGGTTTTTCGCGCTGCTTCGCCAGCGCGACGAATTCGGTAACGGTCCTGGCCGGAAAATCAGCCCTTACCGTCAGCATCATCGGTATCGTCATGATACCTGCGACCGGTGCGAAGTCCGCTTTGGGATCGTAGGGCAGCGAATTGAACAGGCTGATGTTCGCCGCCTGCGTCGAATTCGTCGTCACAAAAGCCGTATAGCCGTCGGGCTCCGCCTTCAGGACCGCGAGCGCCGCAAGATTGCCGTCGGCGCCGGGCTTGTTCTCGACCACAACGGTGGCGTTGGTCGTTGCACGAATGCTTTCGGCCAGATGCCGCGTCACGCTGTCGGTCGCGCTGCCGGGCGGGAATGGAACGATCAGGGTGAGACGCTGCGAGGGATAGGGTTCCGCAGCAGCCGCCGGGAAGCAAGCGGCCAGGAGAAGTACGACGACAGCGATAGCCCGCACTAAATTGGCCCTCAAGCTGATCTCTCCCCTGTTGGCGTTTGGGCGGCATCGCCTTCCGGATCGACCTCGACATATGGGCCTTGTCCGATATAGTACACATACGTACTATCTTTGCGGACTAATGCAAGCGGATCGGTGAGCCCATCAGCTCGTCGCGTGCGCGCACCGCATACCCTCCCAACAGGAACCGTTGGCCATGAACAACAATCGCAATCGTCAGGTCATCCTGAAATCCCGGCCGGCCGATATTCCCCAGGCCGACAATTTCGAAATCATCGAGTCCGACGTTCCCGATCTGCGGGAGGGCCAAATCCTGGTGCAGAACCTTTATCTTTCGGTCGAACCTGCCATGCGCGGCTGGGTCAGCAATGTCGCCAATTATTCGGAGCCGGTGCGCATCGGCGAAGTGATGCGCTCATTCGCCGCCGGCGAGGTGCTGCAATCGGCACATCCCGACTTCAAGCCGGGCGACAAGGTGATGGGCATGTTCGGATGGCAGGAGTTCGCCATCGTCGGACCTGCCGCCGTCACGCGAAAAATCGGGGAAGACGGACTGCCGCTTTCGCTCTCGCTCGGCGTCACCGGTCTCAACGGGATCACTGCTTATTTCGGGCTGCTGGACGTTGGCCAGCCGCGCCCCGGCGACACCGTTGTGGTGTCGACCGCGGCCGGCGCGGTGGGGTCAGCGGTCGGCCAGATCGCAAAACTGTCGGGTTGCCGGACGGTCGGGATTGCCGGCGGGCCGACCAAGGTCGCCCAGTGTCGTGAACTGTTCGGCTACGACGTGGCGATCGATTACAAGAGCGACAGTCTGGAGACCGCGCTTGCCACGGCCTGCCCAAGGGGTGTCGACCTCTATTTCGACAACACCGGTGGCGCTATCAGCGACATTGTGCTTCGCCATCTCGCCGTCGGTGCCCGCGTGGTGATTTGCGGTACCGCGTCGGTGTCGAGCTGGAATCCGTGGCCCAACGGTCCGCGCACCGAGCGCCATTTGCTGGTCAAACGCGCACGCATGCAGGGTTTCGTCATCTTCGACTACGCGCCCCGGTTCGAAGAGGCCGTCACCCGTCTGGCCCAGTGGATCCGCGATGGACGACTGCGCTATTCCGAAGACGTGCTCGAAGGCATCGAACACGCGCCGGGAGCGATCGCCGGACTCTATCGCGGTGAGAACACCGGCAAGCGGCTGATCAGGATCAGGTGACGGCCGGTACTCCGGACCAATGCCGCTATTTGGCCGAGGCCGACGTTGCAGCCTCGTCGATCAGCTTCCACGAAGCGCCTTCGAACTTTGCCATGCGCAGCGATTCATAGGGAGCATAGTCCTGCGGCGTGGTGTTGAGCTGGATTCCGGGCAGCATCATCTTGAGGCGCGTGCCCTTCATGCTGGTCGCCTGCTTCAGGAGATTCTCCCGCGTCAGGTCGTCCCCGCACTTCGTAATCGCCTGGACGATGCCCTGCACGTTGACATAGCCCGACAGGGCGACGAAATCGCCGGGATTGTCGTTCGGCGCCCACTTCTTCATGAACTCCACATACTCCTTCACCTCGGGGTCATCGGCCCAGGCCGGATCACCAGCCTGCTTGGTGAATTGCGTCGTGATGATGCCTTGCGCGTTATCGAAGCCGGCCGGCTCCAGCACCGTCTTGACCGAATTGGTCGGGCTGGCAAGGAACTGCAGCGGCGTCCAGCCCGTCTCCTTCACCTTGCGCAGTCCTTGCGCGGTGAATTTTGGCGTCGAGAAGTACAGCAACGTGTCGGATCCGGAATCCTTCAGACGAACGATCTGGGAGTCGATGGTCGGCTCGGTTATTTCATAGGTCACTTCGGCAACGATCTTGATCTTGTCGCCGAGCGCAGCCTTCAGGCCGACCAGAAAGTCCTTGCCGTAATCATCGTTCTGATAGAGCACGCCGATTTTGGCGGTCGGCTTGTGCTTCAGGATGTACTGCCCGAACGTTTTTCCCTCCATCTCGAAGCCCGGATACATCGGCACGGTCCAGGGGAAGTTCTGCGGGTCGGCGAAACGCCGGCCACCGGCAGACACGAAGATGTGCGGCACCTTGGCGCCGTTCAGATATTTCTGGATCGCGACATTCGGCGTCGTGCCGACGGTACCGACATCGGCCAGCACCTCGTCATTCTCGACCAGCTTTCGGGTCTGTTCGATTGCCTTCGGCGGACTGAAGGCGTTATCGAGCGAGATCATGTTGATCTTGCGGCCGTTGATGCCGCCGGCCTCGTTGACCATCTTGAAATAGCCGGTCATCACCCGGCCGTAGCTGGAGAACGCCGACGCCGGCCCGCTATAGGGAACCGTCTGACCGAGCTTGATCTCGGTGTCGGTGACGCCGGGCCCGTATTTCTTCTCGGCGGCCGACAGGTCACCGATCGTTGCAACGGCCATCATGGCAACCGCGGCCGTCCATCCAAATTTCCGGATCATGCTTCCCTCCCCGTTAAGCCCGCTTGAACGGATCTCGATTTAACGGTACACTAGCATACTAATTTTTGGCTTACAAGCAAGTTGGCCGGTTTCTTTTGTCGTGGGCCCGCAGGTAGCGTCGTCGGCACGCATCAGCACGGCCTACCCTTCTACTCGCACGCCCTGGATTCGCCTTTGGTTTCCTGCAGTTCAATCCGGTCGATCTGCGCGAACAATTCATCCGCGATATCAAGATCGGTTGCGAAGTTCATGGGATCGGCGTGGCCGCAGATCACGTCGGCGAAATGCCAGGCCGCCACGGCCACCACCCGGTCCTTTGCCATCACCGCGATCTTGAGCGGATGCCTGGCGCCGACACCGCGCGCGGTCTGGTAGCCATCGGCGATGCAATAGAGTTCGACCCGCACCTTCCCGGTCGATACCGCCTGGATCGAAACCTCGATGTCGCAAAAGCCGAACGCGGGATCGTCGCGCGAGCCCTCCGCATAGAAATAAAATGCACCGATTTTGCCATGCGCGCAGGGTCCCAATGCGCGGTCGCGCGGCACCTGCGGGTCCGGCCTTGCCGGCGTACGCGGTGGGAGAAGCCCAAGCGAACAGAATTGACGATAGGAATAGCAGGTAGCCAGAACAGCCTCCCTTCAGGTTTGCTTCAAGCTGGGGCCCTGATGTCGAGACCCAACAAGCCCTTCGCATTGCTCATAAACGTTTCACGCGCGAGGCCCAGCGCCCGCTCGGCAAACTCCGCCGGCCGATCCTGCTTGATCGTGAACGGATAGTCCGACCCAGCCACAATGCGGTCCTTCCCGACCTTGGTCACCAGATAGTCCAGCGCGACATCGTCATAGAGGATGGTGTCGTAAAAGAACGACTTTACCATCTCGCCGGGATCGCGCGGAAACAGGCTATCCAAGGGCGGTCCAATGCTCCGGGCGTGCCGCAGCCGCGGCAGGATCCAGGGCAGCGCGCCGCCGCCATGACTGAGCAGGATCCGCAGATTTGGGAAACGCTCAGTCACACCGTTGGTCATCAGCGACACCGCGGCAAACGCGGTTTCGAGCGGAAATGCCGCAACCGCCGCCAGCTCGGGCCGACCGCCCATGCGGTCGAGACCGAGCGGATGCAGCGGATGGACCATCACCATCAAGCCCGCCTGTTCGGCCGCGGCATAGATATCGTGCAGCCTGATATCGCCGAGCGGAATACCGTTGATGTGGCTGCCAATCTCGATGCCGCGCAGGCCAAGCGATTTGATCTCGTCCAACCGCTTGACGGCGAGAGACGCATCCTGCATCGGCGCCATGCCGATGCCGATGAATTGCCCGGGGTTCGCATTGCAGAGTTCGGCGATACCCTCATTGATATGCCGGCACAGCGCGTCGGCATCCGCGGCCGGAAACCAGTGCGACAGCAGTTCCGGCATCGGCGAGACGACCTGCACGTCGACATCGTCGGCTGCCATGTCGTCGATGCGGCGCCTGGCGTCCCAGCTTCGGGAATCGATGACGCGGAACACCTTGCCGTCGACAATCACCGCGGCGCTATCTGCCCCCTTGCGTTCGATCGACGGCCAAAGCGGATTGCGCCCGGCTTGCTGCGGAATGCTGCCGGGAACGAAATGGGTATGGGTATCGATGGCCTCGGCCACAACGCGCTTCCTCGATATTGTTATGCACCGCACCAGTGTTCCCCGCCCACATTCTCCGGGCGGAACCTGCGATGCTACTTTACAAGCAGGTTGGACTGTTTTTAATATGGATGCAATCAAAGAAACGAATTGCAGGGTTTTGCGGACCTCCGCTCAACCGACTTGCGGAAAGGACGCGACGATCAAGATCGCGTCAGGGAGTGAAAGCGGAAAATTGACGGCGCCAGTCGAAAACATCGTGATTGCAGGAGCAGGCCAGGCCGGCGGCCGTGCGGCGGAAGCGTTGCGCGCCCGCGGCTTTCAGGGCGCCATCACCATCCTCGGCGAAGAGCCCCATCCGCCGTACGAGCGGCCGCAATTGTCCAAGGCGATGCTCTGCAGCCCGGACGCGCCGGTAGCCTACATCAAGCAGGCCCGGGATTGGAGCGACGTCCTGAACGTTCGGCTCGAAACCGGCGCGGCAGTGACTGATTGCGACGCCGACCGCCGCACGGTTACCACAGCCGATGGCCGTTCGTTCGCCTACGATCGCCTGCTGATCGCGACCGGAACGCGGCCTCGCCGGCTTGCTGCGCTGGAACACCCGGGCCTTGAAATTCAGTACCTGCGCAACGTCGAGGATGCGCTGCGCTTTCGCAAATCCGTTCAGCATCAATCCCGGATCGCGATCGTCGGCGGCGGCGTGATCGGGCTCGAGGCGGCCTGCGCAGCCGCAAAGAACGGATGTCGCGTTACAGTGATCGAGAGCGAGCCGCGCTTGCTGGCCCGGGCATTCCCGCCGCTCGTCAGCGACATCGTCGCCGCCAAGCATCGCAACCATGGAGTCAACTTCATCTTTGGCGCGACCGTCACCGGAAGTACGCCCGATGGCGTTCAGCTCAGCAACGACGAAGAGGTCGAGGCGGATCTGGTGCTGATCGGCATTGGCGTTGAACCGGTGCCGACGGTCGCCGAACGGCTTGGCCTGCCAACGGCGGATGGGATCGCCGTCGATGCCTGCGGCCGCACCGCGGCGTCAGGCGTGTTCTGCGCCGGCGATGCCGCTCTGCAATGGAGCCGCTGTCACGGCCGCGCGATCCGGGTCGAGACCTGGGCCAACGCGCAGAACCAGGCGATTTCGGTCGCGGCGAACATGATCGGCGAGGCCAGAGAGTACAGCGACCCGCCCTGGTTCTGGACCGACCAATATGACCTGAACATCCAGGTCGCCGGCGATATGCTCGACAGCGACCACATCGTCCGCGGCGATGAACGTTCTGGGAAATTCTCGGTTGTAGCGATGCGCGGCTCGGAAGTGGTCGGCGCGTTGTCGGTCAATGCCGCCAAGGAGATGGCGATGCTCAAGCGCGTGATCGCGGCGAACACCAAGCCGTCACGTGCCGATCTTGAATCGCCCGCCTACGATTTGCGGGCCGCCTTGAAATGAAAAGCAAAGAACTTTCCAGGGAGAAACAGCAATGAACGCGTTCCAACGGATGAATACCGCGCTCATGATCGATGAAGGCAAGAAGATATTCAAGGTTTCGCGCCGGGCCTTTGTCGATCCTGATATTCTGGAGGCCGAGCGGGCGCAGATCTTCGACAAATGCTGGCTCTACCTCGGCCATAGTTCCGAACTCGCCAAGCCGGGGGACTTTGTCACGCGTTCGGTCGGGGGGCGGAACATTCTGTTCGCGCGCGATGGCAAGGGCAATCTCAAGGCGATGCTCAACACCTGCCCGCATCGCGGCGCGCAGGTCTGCCGCGAAAAGCACGGCAGCGCCAAATCCTTCCAATGCTTCTATCACGGCTGGGTATTTGGGCTCGATGGAACGCTGCGCAGCCAGCCTGGCGAGTCCTCCTACGCCGCGGATTTCAAGGAGCGCTCGACCTCCAACATGCAACAGGTGGCGCGGTTCGAGAGCTACCGCGATCTCAATTTCATTTGCTTCGACAAGGGCGTCGAGAGCCTTTCGGACTATCTCGGTCCGGTGAAGGAGTATCTCGATGTGATCTGCGATCAGGCCGAGATGGGAATGACCATCGTCGGCGGCACGCAGGAATACTCGATGCGGGCGAACTGGAAGCTGCTGACCGAGAACAGCATCGACGGCTACCACGCGCTGACGACGCATGCGACCTATCTGGACTACCTGAAGTCGGCGAGCGGCGCGCTGGCTCAGGTCGCCTTTGAGGGCTCTGCGCGCGATCTCGGCAAAGGCCATGCCGTGCTCGAATACAAGGCGCCCTGGGGCCGCCCCGTCGCGCAATGGATTCCCTCATGGGGCGAGGAAGGAAAACACGAGCTTACCCGTCTTTATGATGGCCTGGTGAAGCGGTTCGGCAAGGAGCGCGCCGATCGCATCGCCACCTTCAACCGCAATCTGTTTATCTTTCCGAACCTGGTGATCAACGACATCATGGCCGTGACGGTACGAACCTATTATCCCGCCGCGCCCGACTTCATGAACATCAGCGCCTGGGCCCTGGCCCCCAAGGAAGAGACCGAATGGGCACGGAAATACCGGCTGTTCAACTTCCTCGAATTTCTCGGGCCCGGCGGCTTTGCAACGCCTGACGACGTCGAGGCGCTCGAGCAGTGCCAGCGCGGTTTTCGCAACTCCGCCGAGGCGCAGTGGAACGACATTTCGAAAGGCATGGGCAAGGAAAACCCGTCCTACGACGACGAATTGCAGATGCGCGCGTTCTGGTCGAACTGGAACGAGCATATTTTCAGGGTGCCGGCATGAGCGACGGAGTAACCGCGATGCACGCCATAGCCCGTACCGACGTCGAGGATTTCCTGTTTGCCGAAGCCGAACTGCTGGATGAATGGCGGCTGCCGGAATGGCTGGAGCTGTTCACTGACGACGCGATTTATTACGTCCCGGCGACGGACCTGGCCGTCGACGCTTCGCCCGACAACAACCTGTTCTATGTCGCCGACGACCGCTTCCGGCTCAGCGAGCGGGTCAAGCGCTTGATGAAACGAACCGCGCATGCCGAGTTCCCGCATTCGAGGACGCGACACCTCGTCAGCAACGTCCGCATCAGAAAGCATATCGGCGACGATATCGAGGTGAGTTCGGCCTTTATCACCTATCGCACCAAGGACGGCGTGACGGACACCTATTTCGGCAGCAACCGTTATCGTCTCGTCCCCGGCAACGGCACGTTCCGGATCAAGGAAAAGCGCTGCCTTCTCGACAGCGAAGGCCTCCGCGCCCAGGGCCGCGTCAGCATCATTCTGTGAAAGCAAAGCAGGTAATGGACAAGAAGCTCAGGGATAATGTTGCCGTCGTCACGGGCGCGGCCAAGGGCATCGGCCTTGCGATCGCCGAGCGGTTGGCGCGGGACGGCGCCAAGCTCGTGCTCGCCGACCTCGATGAGGCCGGGTTGAAACAGGC
Source organism: Bradyrhizobium sp. AUGA SZCCT0176 (assembly GCF_018130145.1). Classification (GTDB taxonomy): domain Bacteria; phylum Pseudomonadota; class Alphaproteobacteria; order Rhizobiales; family Xanthobacteraceae; genus Bradyrhizobium. The sequence continues at coordinate 306,814 of NZ_JAFCMB010000002.1, forward strand.
TGCCGCTCATCTCAGCAAGGAGTTCGGCGCTGAGGTCGCCAGCCATGCCGGCGATCTCTCTGATCAAGGCACGGCGGAGAAGACCATCAATCTCGCGAGCGAGCGCTTCGGCCGGCTCGACATCCTCGTCAACAACGCCGGCGGCGGCATCATCAGGGCGTTTACTGAGCAAACGCCGGAAACCCTGAAAACCACCATCGATCGCAATCTCTGGACCGTGCTGTGGTGTTCCTGGTACGCGGTCCCCAGGATGCGCGCGCAGGCTTATGGCCGCATTATCAACCTCGGCGCCGATTCAGTCCGCAACGGCCTGTGGGATCATGCCGCCTATAACGCGGCCAAGGGCGGCGTTCATGGCCTCACGACAGGCATGGCGCGAGAGTTTGCCCGAGACGGCATCACGGTCAATACGGTCGCCCCCTGCGCGGTAAACACGCCGCAGATGGTGGCGATCACCAAGAGCAACCCCGCGCTCGCCGCCAAATTCGTCAGCGTTATCCCCATGGGCCGTCCGGCCGAAATGGAGGAAGTCGCCTCGATGGTTTCCTATCTCGCTTCCGCCGAAGCATCGTTCGTGACCGGACAGGTCATCAGCGTCAACGGCGGCAGCACCATGCTCTAGGTCTTGATATGGCTAAGACACTCGTCATCTGCGCCGCCAGTGAAGTGGTCGAAGGCGAAATCAAGCAGGCGCCGCTGCCCGATGGCTCCAACGTGGCGCTCTACCGGGTCGACGGCGCGATCTACGCCACCGCCGACATGTGTACTCACGGAGAGGCATCGCTAGCGGAAGAAGGCATCATTACCGGCAAAACCGTGGAGTGCACGTTCCACTTCGGCACGTTCGACGTGACCACCGGCGAGCCGACCGGCATGCCCTGCGAAATTGCATTGAAAACCTACCCCGTCACCATCGTTGACGGCAACGTTCAGATCGAGGTCTAGAAATGGCGAGCCGTCCTGACCGTGTCCCCGCCCCGCTGAAATCCGCGCGCCGACCGCTTGGCACAGCCCGGCGGCGCACCCAGGCCGAACGAACCGAGGAAACGCGCACGCGCATCCTCAAGGCCGCATCGGAACTCATTCGCCGGCGCGGCTACGCCCGCTTTCGAACCGCCGACGTCGCCGCCGAAGCGGGCCTGTCCCGTGGCGCGCAGCTTCATCATTTTCCGACCAAGGATTCGCTTGTTGTCGCCACCCTGGAATACGTCTTCGAGCAGGCGCAGATCCAAAGCCGGCGCCGCGCCGCGGCGGTGAACCGGCCGCGTGATCTGATCGAGGCCGTGATCGAGGACGCACGCGAGTTCTTCTTCAGCGAACATTTCATGGTGGCGATCGACATCGTGCTGTCGACGTCGACCGATCAGGCCGTCCGCAAGCAGATCCTGGATATCTCCCGCAAAGCGCGCCGGCCGGTCGAGACGGCCTGGACCGAAGCGCTGGCCGCGAGCGGCGTGCCGCCTTCCCTGTCGGCCGACATCGTGGCCCTGACATTAAGCCTCGTCCGCGGCATGGCGCTGCGCACGCTCTGGGACAACGACCCAAAATGGTTCGACGAGCTGTTCGCGGTGTGGCGGCGGATGATCAAGATTTTCCTGGAATCCCAGCATCCGAAGGCGCGGGCGCGATGAACAACGGCCGCGCCACCCCTCTGATCACCTCGGTCTGCTACGTGCGCCTCGCCGTCAGCGAGCCGAGCGCCAGCGCGCGCTTTGTGTCCGATATTTTCGGGCTGCAGCGCGTCGCCGATCAGGATGGCGAGATCGCCTTTCGTTCCGACGACCGGTTTCGCACGGTAAGCCTTGGCCAGAATTTTGCTGATGGCGCCAGCGTCGGGATCGAGGTCTGGGATGATACGGCGCTAGCAGAAATCGGCGGGCGATTGCGCGCACTCGGCTTCACGGTTCAAGAGGCCTCAGCCAGCGAGTGCAAACGCCGGTACGTGCAGTCGGCGCTGCTGACCCAAGACGCATCCGGCAACCGGATTGATCTGGTGGTCCGTCCAACCAGGAGCGGCCGCCGCTACTTTCCGCCGCGCGATGCCGGCATTGTCGCGTTTCATGGCGTCGGCCTTCGCAGCACCGATCACGCACGCGACCTAGCATTCTGGCGCGCGCTCGGCGCCGAAGTCAGCGACTGGGTTGGCGACATCGCCTATTTGCGGATCGACGGATTGCATCACCGCATCGCGCTCTATCCATCGAACCGCAATGGGCTGCTCTATGCGGCGTTCGAAGTCGAGGCGCTCGATCAGATCATGCAGAACAGCTACTTCATGCAGGAAAGCCAGATCAGGATCGTGCAGGGCCCGGGCCGCGAGGCCGCCTCACGCCAGATGTTCCTGCACGTCGAAGGCCCGGACGGCCTGATCTTCTCCTATGTGAACGGCATGACCGAACTCGACGGCAAGCCGCGGCTGGCGCGGCAATTCCCGCTTGCTGCCGCCTCGCTCTGCGACTGGGGCAGCGAAAACAAGGACGTACCGGAACTTAGCGCCGGGCCGATGAACAGGAGAACAACATGATCCAGCTGAAGGATGTGAGCTACGTCCGCCTCGGTTCGCCCGATCTCGAATCGGCCGAGAATTTCGCGACCGCCTGTCTCGGCCTGCAGATTGCCGAGCGCGGCAAGAAGGATCTCTATCTGCGCTCCGACGAACGCGCTCATACGCTGTGCTATTCGGAAGGCGACCCTGACGACCAGACCGTCGGCTTCGAGGTCGAGAACGAGGCGAGCCTGCAGGAGGCGGCCTCCACGCTGGAAGCGCTCGGGCATGCCGTCCATGCAGGAACTGCGCAGGAAGCCGAGCGGCGCAAGGTAAGAGCCTTCATCGGCTTTCGCGATCCGACCGGCAATCGCATTGAGCTGGTGGTACGGCCGGAACGCAGCGGCCGGCGCTATTTCGCCAGCCGCGATGCCGGGATCACCGGCTTCAGCCATATCGGCCTCAACTCGACCGATCCGGCGCGCGATGAGCGGTTCTGGACGCAAGTGTGCAACGCCCGTGTCAGCGACCGGATCGGCGACATTCCGCTGATGCGCGTCAATGCGATCCATCACACCATTGCGCTGGTTCGGGCGCCCAAGGCCGGCATCCAGCACATCAACCACCAGGTCGAGACCAGCGACGACGTGCTGCGCTCCTATTACTTCCTCAATGAGCGGCGCGTGCCGATCGTGTTCGGCCCCGGCCGGCATCCGACCTCGGGCGCGCGCTTCCTCTACTTCAAAGGCCCGGACGGCATGATCTTCGAATACTCGGTCGGCGTCGACGAGATCGAAGACGAGGCGACGCACCGGCCGCGGCAATTCGGTTTTGAGCCGACCAGTTTCTGCATGTGGGGTTCGAAACCCGCGGGCATGGCTTTGCCAAACTCCTGATTGGAACAGAGCAAATGGATCTGGGATTGAAGGGACGCACCGCGATCGTGTGCGCGGCAAGCCAGGGCCTTGGCAAGGCGAGCGCGATGGCGCTCGCCCGCGAAGGAGTCAACCTCATCATCGTAGCCCGCCGTGGGGATGTGCTGGAAAGTGCCGCGGAGGAGATCGCATCTGCGACCGCCAACCGGCCCAAAGCGGTCATTGCCGACGTCACCACCAACGAAGGCCGCGATGCCATTCTCGCCGCCTGCCCGGCTCCCGACATTCTCATCAACAATGCCGGCGGGCCGCCGCCCGGAGATTTCCGCAAATTCGAGCGTGAGGACTGGATCAAGGCGCTCGATGGCAACATGCTGGCGCCGATCGCGCTGATCAAGGCGACGCTGGACGGCATGATCGCGCGCAAGTTCGGTCGCATCGTCAATGTCACCTCGCATGCCGTGAAAGCGCCGGTAGCGATGCTTGCGCTTTCCAACGGCGCGCGCACCGGCTTGACGGGTTTTGTCGCGGGACTGGCCCGGTCGGTCGCCGAACACAACGTGACGGTCAACAACCTGCTGCCCGGCACGTTCGATACCGACCGCCTCAAGTCTAATCTGACGGCGCTGGCCCGGAATTCGTCGCGCGAGGTCGGCGCCGTGACCGAGGAGATCAGAACGGCCAACCCGACCAAGCGGTTCGGCCACCCCGATGAATTCGGCGCTGCCTGCGCGTTCCTGTGCTCGTCGCAAGCCGGTTACATCACCGGGCAAAACATTCTGATCGACGGCGGCGCCTATCCCGGCACGTTCTGATTCGAACAAAGCTCGATCATCTGCCGGCCATTACTCGGTCTTGACATGGCGCTCCTCGATCACCTTGCGCCACACGGGAATTTCGGCCGCGATGATGGCGGACAGTTCGGCGGGAGTACTGGTCGTGGCCTCCACGCCGTAGGCCAGAAAGCGGTCGCGCAATTGCGGCATCGCCAGCGTCGTCTTGATAGCGGCGTTGAGTTTGCTGACGATCTCAGGCGGCGTACCCGCGGGAGCCAACAGCCCGAACCAGGTTTCGACTGAATACCCCTTCAAGACGTTCCCGATGGGCGTGGCCCCGGGAGCAACGGCGGAGCGCTCAGGCGACGAAACGCCGAGCAGCTTCACCTTGCCGGAGCGGATATGTTCGTTCAGCGTGTCGGATGTTGTCGTGAGCAGGATGTCGACCTCGCCGGCAAAGATCGCGAGCGTTGTCGGTGCCTGGCCGCGGTACGGGACGTGGACCATCTGCAGCCCGGCCTGGTTGAGAAAGCGCTCTGTGCTGAGATGTCCGAGCGAGCCAGGTCCGGCGGTCGCATACAGCATCGGCTTGCCCTGCGCCTTGGCGTAGGCGATCAGGCCGGCGGCATCGTTCACCGGCACCTTTTCACTCGCAACCAGAACCAGCGGCGCCTTGGAGACCAGCGAGACCGGTGCAAAGCTCTTCAACGGATCGAAATCGACACCCTTCTGAAGCAGTGGGGCGATCGAGATCGGGCCGTTGTTTGCAAACAAAAGGGTGTAGCCATCCGGATCCGCCCGGGCGGCTTCGTTGGCGCCGGTCGTGCCCGCCGCGCCCCCGCGATTGTCGATGACGAGCGGCTGGCCGAGGATCTTTGCCATCGGCTCCTGCAGCGCGCGCGCCATGATGTCGGTCGAACCGCCGGCGGGATATGGCACGATGAGCCGGATCGGCCGCGACGGGTAATTGTCTGCGGCGGCAGTTCCGGCAAGAACCACAAGCCCGAGCGCAAACGCGAAGAAATGAAGTCGTTTCACGTCGATCCTCCCATCAGGTCGTCTCTTTTTTTGATGCAGTCTTTCTCTCCGGCCGGCCTTATTCCGCTGCCGTTCCGGCGACCTTTCCGAACGCGCCGGAGGCGGCTAGTTTTGCGATTTCATCCGCGGACAGTCCAAGCACGCGTTCGAGCACGTCGTCGCGGTGCGACCCTATGGACGGAATTTCCCGCCCGATCGCACTACGCGCACCCGACATTCGCCACGGGGCGTTGACGCCCTTGAATTCGCCGGCGGCGTCAGCGATCGGCGCAAATGTGCCGCGACCAGCGAGATCGGGATCGTCCAGCGCTTCGGCCGGGTCACGAAAGCGCGCGCAGGGAATGCCGGCCTGGTCGAGCATGGCAAGGCATTCGTCCATTGTGTATTGCATGGCCCATTTTTCGATGACCTGCATCATCGCGGTCCAGTTCGCGCCGCGCTTCGGCACCGATGTGAAGCGCGGGTCGGATAAAAGCTCCGGCAGGCCGGTCAGGTCGCGAAGGGCCGCGAAGTTGCGCGCCGACACCGGCGCGATCAGGATGTCCCCGTCCATGGTGCGCACGGGCCCGTAAGTCGGCCGCAGCATCGGCTTGGAGAATTGCGCTTCCTGCAGCTCATACACCAAGAGATTCAGCATGCAATCCATCAGGGCGACATCGATGCGCTGTCCTTCGCCGGTGCGCGAGCGCTGCACCATTGCAGTCTGAATTGCCGAGAAGCCGAAAATGCCGCCGAGAACATCGGCGACGAACACCGCACCTGCCGCCGGCCGGTCGCGGTCTCCGGCATACCGCATCAGCGTGCGATCGAAGCCGCTCTCGGCATGAACGATCATCGCATAGGCGGCGCGCTCAGCCTGCGGACCGGTCTGACCGTAGCCGGAGATCGAGCAGTAAATCAGTCCCGGATTGATCTTTCGCAGCGTCTCATATCCGAGACCCAGGCGCTCCATCACACCGGGTCGGAAATTCTCGACCAGGATGTCGGTGTCTTCGACCATGCGATGGACGAGCTTGATCGCATCTGACGATTTCAGGTCGAGCGCGATGCTCCGCTTGCCGGCATTGAGCTGGCCGAAATAGGCGCTGTGGCCGTCACGCACCGGCGCGCGCAGCCGCATTTCGTCGCCTTCCGGCGGCTCGATCTTGATCACTTCCGCGCCGACATCGGCCAGCAGCCGCGCGCAATAGGGCCCGGCCAGCATGATGGAGAAATCCAGCACCCGTACGCCCTCGAGGGCCGATGTCGATGTTTGGTCCTGCATACTGCCTGCCTCCTATCTCGGCAGCCCGAGCCCGCGCTGGGCGATCAGGCTGCGCTGTATCTCGTTGGTCCCGATGCTGATCACCCACATCAGCGAATGCCGCAGGTTCTGTTCGAACCGGCCATTGTCGATCGCGCCCGGCATCTGCTCGGAAATCGCGGCGCGCATCCCGAGAATGTCGAGCGCCGCCTCGCCGAACCCTTCCATCAGTTCGCCGGAATAGACCTTGCTGATCGCGCCATATTCCGGCGGCGTCACGCCATCGGCCGCGAGTTCGGCGCAATGCATCATCAGTTGCCGGCCAACCTCGATTTCGCAGGCAAGCGTCGCCATCTTGTCGCGCACGATCGCATCCTGAGCGGGCGGCGGCCGATCGCCCTCGGCCGCCATCACATGCCGGCGCAGTTGCTCGAAGGCGTGGGCCACCTTCCACACGATGCCGCCGCCGACCAGACCGCGCTCAAAGGCGAGTGCGCCCGTCAGGACTTTCCAGCCGCCATTGACCTCGCCGACAATGTTTTCCAGGGGAATGCGAACGTCGTCGTAGAAGATGTTGGCAAACGTGCCGTCATACATCGTGCTCGCCGGCCGGACCGTAATACCCGGCGCATTCATCGGGACGATAAACATGCTGATGCCGGCGTGCGGCGGCTTGGCATTCCTGTCGGTCCGGGCTGCGAGAAACATGTATTTGCCCCACCAGGTCGTGGTCCAGATCTTCTGGCCGTTGATGACCCAGTGCTCGCCGTCCCGCACCGCGCTGGTGCGCAGCGCGGCGAGATCGGAGCCGGCCTGCGGTTCGCTGTAGCCCATGCCGTGCATGGCCTCGCCCCGGAGAATTTCCGGCAGGTAGTTCTGCTGCTGCTCCGGCGTGCCGAACATCATCAGGGCGTTGGCCTGGATCGACGCGCCGATCCGCGGTGCTTCGCCCTGCTCCATCGTCTCCATGAATGCGATCTGCTCCAACGGGGAACGGCCCTGCCCGCCGAATTGCTTTGGCCATCCGAGGCCGATCCATCCGGTCTTGCCGATATCGCGCGCGAACTCGGCGTCGAACTCACGCTTTTCAAATGGCTGTTGGTCGAACCTCGCCTTCCGGTCTCCCGACCAGTTTTGATCGAGCCACCGCCGCACCTGTTCGCGCAGCTCGTTGCCGGCCGGACCGAGATCGTATTGCGGCAACGGCGCGCCGCCGCGATCCAGCAAATACGAAGCCAGCCGCCGCCGTGCATCAGGCGCCCCGCCGAGCGCGACCGTGTCCAGGTGCACGCGCTTGAAATGTCGCGTGGCCTCGTGCTCTTCGGCATAGCCGATGGCGCCGAAAATATGCTGGGTCTCGAGCGACACGCGCCGCAGCGCATGCCCGCCAAAGGCAACCGCGCAATCGGCAAAATAGCGCCAGTTGCAATCACCAATGTCGTGCAGCCTGGCCGCATGATCCAGGATCAGGCGGACGCCTTCGAGCGCGATCAGGCCATTGGCGAGCTTGTGCTGGATCGCCTGAAACTTTGCGATGGGTTGCCCAAACTGGTGACGCTCCCTGGCGTAGTCCGTGGCCAGCTCGAACGCGCGCCGGGCGGCGCCATGTGCCCTCGCCAGCAATGCGACCTGGGCCTTGAGGCTGATATCATCGAGGTCGACCGCCTCCAGCGGAAGAAGCGTCAGCGGCGCCGAATTCAGCCGCACCTCGCAGAGCCCCCATGCGCCCATGGCGCGCGTCGGCGTGAGGACAATGCCGGGAGCATCCAGTTGGACGAGGGCAAGATGGGACGCGTCAACGGCCACGAGAAGATGTGTGGCACCAGCGGCTTCGACGAAACGAAGCACGCCTGTTGCGCGCGAGCCGTCAATCCGGATCGATCCTGCACCCACATCAGGGTCGCGGGCGCCGAAGGAGAAAGCAGCCACCGCTGTGCCGGCATGCAGCTTTTCCAGCAGCTCCACGGCGGCGTCGGTCCGCGAGCCCGAGAGGGAAAAGTTGGCCAGCGCGACGGACCACATCGGCGCCGGACATGCGGCACGGCCAAGTTCCGCCATCACCACCAGGATCTCGCGAAGGCCGCCTTCATCGCGGCCGGAGCCGAGCGCAGCCACCCCCTGCCCGATGAGCTTGCGCCAGACCGCCGAGGTATCGTCCGGGGACGGCCGCTCCTTGCCGCCGCCCGCAGCCCAATGCGCTTCGAGAAACCCGCGCAGGGAATCCCGAAGCATTTTGGCGGTGTCGTCGCTCGGAGGCGCGGCCGCATCCATGGGAGACTAGGCCTTGCCGTATTTCGGCTTGCGCTTCTCCTTGAACGACATCGTCGCCTCTTTGTGGTCGGCGGTCTCGAATGTCACCTGCTCGAGCGCCATCGAGGCCTCCAGCATCATATTCACGCGATCCTTGACGATCTGGTTGATCGACAGCTTGGTCCAGCGAATGGCCCAGGTCGGGCCGTTGGCGAGCTCGATCGCGATCTCGCGGGCCTTGGCGAGCACCTCCGCGCGCGGCACGACATGATTGACCAGCCCGATCCGCTCAGCCTCCGCACCTTTCAGAAGGGTGCCGCGGATCAGGTACTCCTTGGCCTTGTTGATGCCGATCAGCAGCGGCCAGATCACGGTGCCGCCGTCACCGGCGACCAGCCCGACCCGCGAGACGTGGGTGTCACCGATGCGCGCGTCCTCCGCCATCACCGTGATGTCGCAAAGCAGCGCGTGCGTTGCGGCGAGGCCGATGGCGTCGCCGTTGATCGCCGCAATGATCGGCTTGTCGAGTTCGAGCTGGCGCGTCACGCCACGGCGGCTGATCATGGGGTCGTGGACTTCCCCCTCCTCGAGAACGTCGCCGCCCGGCCGCTCCGACATCGCCTTCACGTCGCCACCGACGCTGAAGAAATCACCCGCGCCCGTCAGCACCACGACGTGGACGGCGTGATCGTCGGCCAGGTCGTCCCAGATGGTCCGCAGTTCGCGGATCAGCTTCTGATTGATGGCGTTGCGTGCTTGCGGCCGGTTCAAAGTCACGGTCGCGACCTTGTCCGCGACCTCGACCGTCAGGCATTCGTATCTGGCATATTGGGACACATTTTCCTCCGTTGTTATAATTGTTCGAGCGTGGATCGAGCCACTCTCTGTTATCTGCGCATTCCGGGCTGCACCTCCGCCAACGCGACGTGAAGCGACATCGCGCCGGGGTCCTGCTCCAGCATCCGCTGCACGGATTCCAGATGGGTACGCATCAGGCGCGTCGCCGACGCAACATTTCGTTCACCCAGCGCCGCCAGGAATTGCCGTCGCTTTTCCGCCAGCCGCGCCATCGCGACGCCGCTCGACGAGACCTTGGCGTAGACGAAGCGCATGTGAATCTCGGTGACCGAATCCATGATCATGGCGATCACTTTGTTACCGGTCGACGCCGCGAGCAGTTTGTAGAATTCGCGCGAGCATTCGACGCGGTCCAGCAGCCGCCCTTCCCGCGTCGCATCCTCGGTGCGCCGAATATTGGCCTCGAGCGCGTCGAGATCGGCTTTTCGTGCATTGGCACACGCCAGCCGCACCACGAGATCGAGAACGTGAACGCGCGCTTCCGACAATTCCCGGACGGAAATCGTGCCGAGCGACAGCATATCGCGCATCACGCCGTTCATGCGGCTGGTGTCGCCCTCCTGAATGAAGGCGCCGCCCTTGACGCCCTTCTGCAGCCGAAGCACGCCGGCCATTTCGAGGCTGCGCAAGGCCTCGCGCAGCACGTTGCGGCTGACGCCGAGCTGCTGGGCCAGGTCTCGTTCGGGCGGCAGCTTGTCGCCCGGCTTGAGGACGCCGAGCGCGAGCTGCTCGCGGATGCGCTCGCAGATTTCCTCGAACGCACGCCGTGTGTGGATCGGGCGGAATGCCGGCGCGGCCGGCGCTCCAGCCGCGCGGTGATCGGGGACCCGTTCGCGCCGGTTGGGCGTCGATGACCTGGGGCGGGCGGGCGTGCGAGGGCTTGACTTGGTGCTCATGGGGTGAATTATTAAATGGCTCACCCATTCAATGGAAGTCCCTTTTCAAACTTCCGGCAAGAAAAGATGACCCAGGGATCAACATGAGCTTCACCGAGGAGCAGATCGCGTTCCGCGACACCGTGCGGAAGATGGTCGCAAAGCACGTCGCGCCTGTCGCGGCCGAAATCGACGAGACCGACCGCTTCCCGCTCGAACTCGTGAAGCTGTTCGGCGAGATGGGGCTGATGCAGCTCTGGGTGCCGGAACGCTACGGCGGTCCGAACGGCAACCTGACCTTGGCCTGCCTCGCCCGGGAGGAGATATCCAGGGTCTCGCCGGCTTGCGCCTCGATCGCAGCCCTCAACACCATGTTCATCATGCCGCTGCTTCACTTCGGTTCCGAGGAGCAGCGCGCCAAATACCTACCCATTATCGCCAAGGGCGGCGTCGTCACGGCGATCGCGATATCCGAGCCGCAGGCCGGCTCCGACGTCACCGCAATCAACACGCGCGCGCGGAAGGACGGCGACAGCTACGTCCTCAACGGCCGCAAGCAATGGTGCAGCTATGGCGTCGTCGCCGACTACATCGTGGTGATGGCCCGGACCAGCGACGCCCCGGGCGCCGACGGGATCAGTGCCTTCATCGTCGAACCGAAGACGATGTCGGGCATCTCGTTTGGACGCCACGAGCGCAAGATGGGCTTCCGCGGCGCGCCGAATACTCCGATCTTCTTCGACAATGTCCGCGTCCCTGCGGAGAACCTCGTCGGAGAAGAAGGCAAGGGCTTCCGGGCGTCGATGCGCGCGCTCGACCTCAACCGGCCGACCATCGGCGCCCAGTCCGTCGGCCTGGCCCAGGGCGCGCTCGACGCGTGCGTTGCCTACGCCAAGGAGCGCAAACAGTTCAAGAAGGCGATCGCGGAGTTTCAGGGCGTGCAATTCATGCTGGCCGACATGGCCATGCAGATCGAGGCCGCACGTGCCCTCGTCTACGAATGCGCCCGGGCCGGCGATGCCGGCGACTGGAAACGCCTCAACGTGCTGGCCAGCATGGCCAAATGCGTCGGCAGCGACATGGCCATGAAGGTGACAACGGACGCCGTCCAGATCTTCGGCGGCTACGGCTACACCATGGACTATCCGGTCGAGCGGATGATGCGCGACGCCAAGCTGACCCAGATCTTCGAAGGCACCAACCAGATCCAGCGCGTGGTGATCGCTCGGGAGCTGCTTCGGTAGAAGCGTGCTGACAGGCTTTTCCCCGTCACACCGGCGGCGTGCCGTGGGTGTGAAACGACTCGATCGTCTTCAGCCCCCAGGCCTGGCCTTTCTTGCGCTCTTCCTCGGTCCAGACGATCGGTTTCCAGTCGGGCGCGAGGATGAGGCGGGCGCCGGCGTTGGCGACCTCGACGCGGTTGCCGCCGGGTTCGTAGACATAGAGGAAGAAGGTTTGCTGGATCGCGTGCTTGTGCGGGCCGGTCTCGATGTGGATGCCGTTCTCCAGGAAGATGTCGGCGGCGCGCAATATCTCCTCGCGGCTGTCGAGCGCGTAGGTGACGTGATGGAAGCGGCCCATCTTGCCGTAGTGATCGCGGGTGTAGGCAAAGTCGTAGCTCTTGTTGCACATCGTCATCCACATCGCGGCTTCCGTGCCGTCGTTGAGCACGATCTGCTCGGTGGTGCGCAAGCCTAGATAGTTCTCGAAGAACAGGCGGTTGGCCTTGATGTCGACCGCCAGGCAATTGAGATGGTCGAGCCGGCGGACATTGACGCCGCGCGCCGGAAACCGCTGCGCCTGGTTCTTCAGCGCCGGCTTCAATTCGGGCGGCGCCTGATACCATTCGGTCTCGTAATAGAGCTCGACAATATGGCCATCCGGATCGCGGCAACGGAACGACGGCCCCTGCCCCATGTCGCCATCGACCCAGCCGATGTCGAAGCCGGACCGCTTCAGCGCGGCGACGCGGCGCTCCAGCGCCTGAGGGCTGCGCGCGCGCAGCGCCATATGCTCCATCCCTGAGGTTTTGGAAGCCGTCAGCTTCAGCGAATAGCGCTCGTAATCGTCCCAGCCGCGCAAATAGACCGACTCGCCCTTGCGGCCGCTGACGGTCATGCCCATGACGTCAACGAAGAATTTTTCGCTCTCCTCCGGCTTCGGCGTCAACATTTCCATGTGGCCGAGATGGGCGAGATCGAAGATCGGTTCGGGGGTCATAGGCGGTCTCTCTCGTAGGGTGGGCAAAGCGTAGCGTGCCCACCAGTTCAGATCGGATGGTGGGCACGGCGCTACGCGCCTTTGCCCTCCCTACAATTGCAGCGCACGCGTTATGTCGTCGAACAGCTCATCGACGCTGAAAGCACGCGGAATGAGGGCTTGCTGGGCGGTGTAGCCGATAATCAGCTCCAGCGAACGACGCATCTCATCTGCAGAGAAACGTGGCGCAGCGGCTGACGCCTTGGCCGACTCCGCCAGCAACCGATGCACTTCCCGCACTACGTCCGGATTTTTCTCGCACAGGGCCCGGCTTACCACCACCATATGGTTGATCGGCACCACCTTGTGCTTGGCAGCCCAGGCCTTCTCCTCCGCGGCGACGTCGGCGAACAGCGGTTTGAAATCCGCATGCTCGGACTTCTCGCCGAGCACCGCATCGAGTTCACCATCCACAAGCATCTGGATGATTGGCTTGCCGGCCGGCGCTCGTTTGGTCGTGTCCCTGAATTCGGCGACATGGGCGTCCTCGAAGGTCACCCAGTCGATCGAATTGAGATCGACGCCGTAATCATTGGCGAGGATACCGCGCAGCCAGGCGCCGGTCGTGGTGGTAAAGGAGCGGATACCGACGCGCTTGCCGTTCAGATCGGTAGGGGTCAGCGCGCCCCGCTTTGCGTTGTACAGCGCATGTCCATGCTGAAAGCGCGCCATCACCACATCAGGCAGCAGCACCATCGGCTTGTCAAAGCTCCTGGCCATCAGATAGGTGACGATGGCCATCTCGGAGACGTCGAACGCGGCCTCGCGGACCATCGGCTTGAAGCCCTTGTTGGTCGGCGAATAGTCGACAAAGTCGAACTCGACCAGATCGGATTTAATCGCGCCGCTCTTCAGCGCCGCGGCGCCGGGATGGTCGCCGAGCAAGGTGCGCAGGCGTATTGCCATCTCAGTCGCTCTCCGGCTCATCGATATAGACAAGGCCTGCTTTCGCCAAGGGCTCGCGCATGTTGTACATGTCGAGGCCGAGCACACCAGCGGCGAGTTGCTTGCGCTTGCCGTCCTCGTCGGCGTGGCGTTTTTCTCCCTTGGCAACGACGTCGGCGGCATCTTTCCGCCTGACGACCACAACACCGTCGTCATCGGCGACGACAGCGTCGCCCGGCACCACGTTGATCCCGGCGCAGACCACGGGCACATTGACGGCGCCCAAGGTCGCCTTGACCGTGCCCTTGGCGGAAATCGCCCTCGACCACACCGGAAACCCCATCTCGCGCAGCGCCTTGGCATCGCGGACGCCGGCATCGATCACCAGGCCCCTGACGCCGCGCGCCATCAGCGAGGTCGCGAGCAGATCGCCGAACATGCCGTCGGTATTGTCGGTGGTGCAGCCGACCACCAGAATGTCGCCGGGCTTGCACTGCTCCACCGCGACATGGATCATCCAGTTGTCGCCGGGCTGCGCCAGCACGGTCACCGCCGTGCCTGCCGCCTCGCCGCCGGCCCATACCGGACGCAAATATGGTTTCATCAGGCCGAAGCGGCCATAGGCCTCGTGCGCGGTGGCGACGCCGAGCGTGCCAAGGCGGTTCACGAGGTCGGCATCGGTGCGCTTGATGTTGCGGACAACAACGGTTTTCATGCCAGTTCCTCCATCGCCATCGGGAACAGCCGCTGATAGGCCTCGCCATAGGTCATGGCCTTGCCGGAATTGCGGCCGCCCTGCATGCCCCGCTGCAATGCGACGCGCTCATAGTACGCCCACAGGTGTTTTTGCGCGGCGAGAATTTCAAAGGTCTTGCGCTTCTGCTCCCAAACCTCGTCGATGTTGAGGATCACCTGCGGCTTGAAATTGCACATCTCGGGCTGGTGCGGCTCGAACAGGAACACCGGCGGCGCGGCGTAGGTGTACTTAGCGCCGGGCTTGTGGCCCATCGCCTGCGCCACCACGCGGGTCTCCTGCGCGAAATGCGCGGCGTTGGGATGATCGAAATTGTAGGGGTCTTCCAGCGCGTGGGTGAGCACGAAGGACGGATTGAGTTCGCGGTAGATATCGACCATGCGATCGAAATGCGCTTCGGTGGTGCGCAGCGGATAATCGCCGGCATCGAAGAATTCGATTTCCGCTCCCAGCATCTCGGCTGCGCGCTGCGCCTCGTCGCGCCGTCCCGCCTTGACCTTTTCAAGCGTGGCACCGGTTTCCTTCCAGGCGAACTGGCTCTCGCCGCGCTCACCGAACGACAGGCAGGCGATCTTGATGCGGTACCCCTTCTTGGCGTGAAGCGCGATCGCCCCGCCCGCGCGCCAGACGAAATCGCCGGGATGCGCCGTGACCACGAGGCCGGTCTTGTTTGCATTGGTCATTGCTGTTTCCTCTTTCGGTTTTCCGGCTATTGCTTCTCGATGCCCGCCCGCTCGATCACTTTAGCCCATTTCTCGATATCGTCCTTCAGCCGCTGCGCGATTTCCTCCGGCGTGGAGGCCTTGGCCTCGATGCCCAGCTCGAGCGCGCGCTTCTTCAAGTCGGGCGTGTCGAGCACCTCGCGGAGCGCCGCATTGAGCGTCTTGATCACCTCCGGCGGCGTGCCCTTGGGCGCAAAAATCGCGTTCCAGGACTGCGCCTCGAAATCGCCGCCGCCGGCTTCCTTTACCGTCGGAACGTCAGGCAGGAACGGCGTGCGGACCGAACCTGAAGTCGAGACCGCAGTCACCGCCTTATCTGATATGTGCGACTGCACCGCGGTGTAATTCTCGATCGCCATCTGGATATCGCCGCGCAGCAGCGCGATCAGGACATCGGGCGAACTGCGGAACGGCACGATGGTGATTTCGACGCCGGCAGTGGATTTGAACAATTGCGCCGAGAGGTTTTGCGTCGAGCCGACATTGATGGTGCCGACATTGAGCGCACCGGGCCTTGCCTTGGCCGCTTTGATCAGGTCCGCCAATGTCTGGTACGGCGAGCCGGCCTGAGTGACGAGGATGAAGTCGAAATAACCCATGCTCGAGACCGGAACGAAATCCCTGACCGGATCGAATCTCAGGTTCTTGAACAGCGACACCGAAATCGCGGTGCCATTGCTCAGCAGCGCCAGCGTATAGCCGTCGGCGGCCGACGACAGCACCGCGCGAGCGGCGGTGATGCCGCCGGCGCCCGGCATGTTCTCGATGATGAAGCGCTGCCCGAGCTTTTCGCCGAGCTTCTCGGTGACGATCCGCGCGGTGACGTCGGCAACCCCGCCCGGACCGAAGGGGAGGATCAGCCGCACCGGCCGGTTTGGATAATTCTGGGCGCAGGCGATCTGCGGCGTCAGCAGCAACACTGCCAACACAAATGCGCCTGCGATCGATGCGCAGCGGCCGCTCAAACCAAAACCCTCGGGCCTGACCGTCATGGTTGATCCATCAGAACTCAAACAGCCGCGCGGGATTATCGACCAGTATCTTTTGCTGCAACTCGGGCTCCGGCGCGAATAGTGGAATGAGGTCGACCAGATCGCCGTCGTTCGGCATCGCCTTGACGTTGGGATGCGGCCAGTCGGTTCCCCAGATCACGCGATCCGGCGCCGTCTCGATGATGCGGCGCGCAAACGGCACCGCGTCGTGGAACGGCGGTCCGCTGGAGGACACCCGCTCGCAGCCGCAGACCTTGACCCAGCATTTCTCGTCGCGCTGCATCAGGTCGATCAGGGTCCGGAACGGCAACTGGTTGAGTCCGTCAGCAGCCTTGACCCGTCCCATGTGATCGATGGTGTAGCGCACCGGCAGTTTTGCCAGCAGGTCGGCATATTCAGGCAAGTCGATCGCATCGAAATGCAGGTCGATGTGCCAGCCGAGCGGCGCCACCATCGCGACGATCTTGTGGAACACCGCCATGTCGGGCACACCTCCGAGATGGCGCACGAAATTGAAGCGGCAGCCGCGGAAACCGCCGTCGTGAAGCTCCTGAAGGCCGCGCTCAGTGATGGTATCGTCGATATTGGCGACGGCGCGAAAGGTCCCGTTGCTGACGGCGATGGCGTCGAGCGCAACGCGATTGTCGGTGCCGTGCACGCTGGCATTGACGATGACGGCCCGGCCAATGCCGAGCTTCTGATGCAGCGCCCTGAAATCCTCCAGCGGTGCGTCCGGCGGCGTGTACGGTCGCCCCGGCGCATACGGATATTTGTCGCCCGGCCCGAAAATATGGGTGTGCGCGTCGCACGCCAGCGGCGGCAGGCGGAATTTCGGCGTCCGCGTATTGCGATCCGGGCCGGGAATCGTTGGCTTCGACATCATGCTCTCATGCGGTGCGTGAGCGGGAACCGGCCGGGGCTTTCCTGGCTCCGGCTTTCGCAGCGGGCTCGGCGGCCGCCTGGCCGTTAATGTCAGGCGCCTGCAGTGCGGCGACGGTGGCAGAAACCAGTTGCTCGATCGCCTCGGCCATGTCGGCGCCATCGGCCTCGCCACGCGACAACCGCGTCACCCGTTCCGGGTTGACCAGGGTGTAATAGAGCGCGCCGAGCAGGAACTGGGAGCGCCAGACCAGCGTCCTGCGCGGCAGATGCGGCAGGCTCTGCTCGATCGCTTCAATGAAGGCGTTGGTGGTGTCGTCGAAGATCTCCGCAATGATGCGGCCGACCACGGCGTTGCCTTCCGCCGACATGACAGCGCGCAGCCGCGTGAACCGCGCGCCGCCGCCCGCCAGATCGCTGCTCGACGAAAACGCCGGCTGCACATAGGCGCGCACCACGGCCTCGAGCCGGTCCTGCACGTCGCGCACGCGCCGCGCCGCCACCAATAACTCGATACGGCGCTTGTTCATGGGACCGCAATGCCGCTTGTAGATTTCGAGCAGCAGGCCGTCCTTGCTCTTGAAATGATAGGTGACGCTGCCGGGATTGGCGCCCGCCTCCAGCGCGATGTCGCGGATCGAGACCGCGTTGAAGCCCCGGGTCGAGAACAGGCTCTCGGCCGCGCTGAGGATTGCTTCCCGCATATTGGGATTGCGCGTCATGAGTTTTCTTTGGGCTTTTCTTTGGGGTTTGCTTTCCGCTTTTTCTTTTGTACAGATGTACAAATTATCAGGTCCAGTCAACAAATATATCGGTGGCGCCGGAAAAACCCGACGCCGACGCGACTGGAGCGGAAGGCACGGGAGAGCGATATGGCTGGAAGGCGCCAGATCATTGTTGCGGTGCTGGCGGTTGCCGCGCTCTTTGCCGGTGGCGCCATTGCGGCCGACACCGAGATTCGGCAGATCCTCGCGCCGAGCGGTGCGCTGCGGGTGGCGCTGTATCCGGGAACACCGACCTCGATCCTGCCGGATCCGAAGTCGGGCGGACCAAAGGGCGTCGGCTACGATCTCGGCAAGGAACTCGCGAGCCGGCTCGGCGTACCCTTTGAGCCGGTGATTTTCTCCGTGAACGCCGAGGTCCTCGAAGCGGTCAAGACGGGCAAGGCCGACATCGCCCTCACCAACGCCACGGCCGCGCGGGCACGGGAGTTGGATTTCGGCCCGCCCGTTTTTGAAGTCGAGCTCGGCTATCTCGTGCCGAAGGGCTCGGCGCTCACAGCGCTGATCGAGGTGGATGCAGCAGGCATGCGCGTCGGCGTCACGGCAGGAAGCTCCTCGGACGGCACCCTTACGCGCGACCTGAAGAAGGCCGAGATCGTGCGCGCGGCAAATTTCGATGCCGCCATCGAGATGCTGACGGCCGGCACCCTCCACGCCTATGCCACCAACAAGGCCTCGCTGTACGAGATGTCGGAGAAGCTGCCGGGGTCAAAAGTGCTCGACGGCCGCTGGGGCGTCGAGCGTTTCGCAATCGGCGTCCCAAAAGGACGCGACGGCGGGATGGCGTTCATCCGGCAGTTCACCGAAGCCGCGAAGTCGGAAGGCCTGGTCAAGGCAGCGATTGCGCGCGCGGGGCTGCGCGGCGCGGTTGCGCCGGAAACACAGAATTAGCGGCGCACGCAGCCCACTTCCAACCATCGATCCGGACAAGAAGGATTTCCTGCCATGCCTGCCCCACGAAAACTCATCCGTTCCGTTCTGGCCGCGGCACTATTCTCGCTGGCCGGTACGCTGGCACACGCCGAGGGTTTCCCAAGCAAGCCGGTGCGCATCCTGGTGCCCTATGCCGCCGGCGGCGCGGTTGATGTCCTCGCGCGCACGGTCGGCCAGTCGCTGTCGAAGATCTGGGGCCAGCAGCCCGTGATCGAAAACCGGCCCGGCGCCGGCGGCACTATCGCTTCGCAGGCACTGACCCAATCCGCGCCCGACGGCTACACCCTGATCCTGGTCGCCAGCGGCCATCCGCTCAATCAATTCTTCTATCCAAAGCTGCCCTACGACACTTTCAAGGATTTCACCGCGATCAGCGAGATCGCCGCGTCGCCGCTTGCCATCGTCGTCTCCAGGGACAGCCCCGTGAAGAATCTCGGGGAGTTGCTGACGATCGCCCGCGAGAAGCCCGACGCCCTGTCCTATGGCATGTCCGGCAACGGCACGTCCGCGCACCTTGCCGGCGAACTGCTCAACTACATGGCCAAGGTGAAGATCCTCGCGATTCCCTACAAGGGCGGTGCGCCCGCCCTCACCGCCGTGATATCAGGCGAGATTCCGATCAGCGTCAACCCATTGCCGGAGGTCGTCGGCCAGCTCGAGGGCTCTACGGTGCGCGCACTTGCGGTGACGACGGCGCAGCGCGCCAAGGCGTTGCCGAATGTCCCGACGGTCGCAGAGTCCGGCTTGCCCGGCTACGACGCGTCGGTGTGGTGGGGCTTTCTTGGACCCGCGGGCATGGCGCCGGAACTGCTGAGCAAGATCAACGCCGATCTCAAGGCCACTCTCAAGGACCCGGTGGTTCTGACCGCGCTGGAAAAGATGGGCGCGACGCCGGTCGGAAACTCACCGCAGGAATTCGACGCGTTCATGCGCGCGGAGGCCGCCAAGTGGGAGCCGGTGCTCAAGGAAGCCAACATCAAGATGCAGTGAGGCGCCGCCAACGCGACGCCTATCGCGCATTGGCCGGGGCATGCGCCGGCCACAAATCGGCGCGCCAGTGCAGCATGATCGCCAGCATCAAGGCGAGACCGACCGCTGCGTACAGCGTTCCCGTCGCGGCGAAGCCGATCTCGTCGATCAGGCTGCCGGCGGCCAGAAGGCCGAACGGCAGGCCATAGATCACCATCATGCGCACGCCCATCACCCGGCCGCGGAAATTCTCGGCTGCTGTGCGCATCAGGATGACGGCGATCGAGATCATCGCGAGGCTCTGCGAAAAACCGGCGATGACAAGGCAGACGATCGCGGTCGGCACCGTCTGCATCTGCACGAACAGCAGCAGCGTCGCGTACCACAGCACGGTCGAGGCAATCATGAGCCGCGCCACCCTTATACCGTGGATCAGGCTCAGCACGATCGAGCCGGCCAGCGAGCCGATGGCGAAACTTGCCGAGAGATAGCCGAGCCCGGTCTGGTTGGTGCCGTAGATCGTCTTGGCGACGTAGGGCAGCAATCCGTTGGTCAGCGGATAAGCCGTGAGGTTGGCAAGGAACGCGACCCAGAGCGCAGCGCGCATGCGCGGTGTGGTCCAGCAATAGGCCACGCCCTCCATCAGGTCGCGCAATGGCGAGGGCCGCAGCGCCTCGCCTTCGGTGTCGCCGGTCGGATGCGGCTTGGCCGATACCACCACGCACAGCGTCAGCACGGTCGCGATGAGATAGAGGCAGACGATCGCCACATAGGCTGGCCCCATCCCGAGCGCAGCGAACAATCCGGCGCCGCTCAGCGCGCCGGCGATGCGCGCGGTATCCATCGTGGTTCGGGAGATGCTGATCGCGCCGATCAATTGATCGCGCGGCATGATGGTCGCAACCAGCGCGCCACGCACGCCGAGGTCCGACGGACGGACCACCCCCATCAGCGCCGCGACGATAAAAACAAAGAGTGGACTGAGATGGCCTGTCAGCGCCAGCGTCATCAGCACGGTCGCCAGCACCGCGTAGCTCGCGCGCATCATCGCCAGGAGATCGCGGTGACCGATGCGGTCGCCGACGACGCCGAACATCGGCGCAACCAATGTGCCGATATAACCAAGGGAGGCGAACACGGTGAGCAGCAGCACCGACCCGGTCTCGACCAGCACGTACCAGCCGAGGATGATCATCTCCATCTCGAACGCCCACGAGGTGAGCAGATCGGCGGGCCACTGGAAACGATAATTCCGGATCCGGAATGGAGCGAGCGCGGAAGGCCGCGCGAAATCGCTCAAGACTCGCTGTCGCGGTTCATCGCGTTCCACCCTGCCCTGTTTCTTGTTCTTGCCTGTGCTTGGATAGCGTGCAGGGATCGCTTGTGTCAATTATGATAGCCCCAGCGCATGGCTACCCTGCTCTTGCCGACAGTCGCCGGTGATAGCCGGCAATGCCGTCCCACGGATACTTCGCAAGGAAAGCCCCGAGCAGCTCTTCCGCCGTAACCAGCGGGCCGTTGCGAAGCGCAACGTAGACCATCTCCCATTCCAGGCAGAATTCCGCATCCGCGCTCGGCACGTCCGCCCGCTCCGATCTCAGTTCGTAGATTTCGAATGCCTCCGCGAATCCCTTCGGGTTGATACGGTCAACGCTGCGGAAATGAAACCGGCCGTCGACACGCTGCTTAATAGCCGAGCTTACCAGTATCGATGTCCCGTAATTCTTGTTCAACCCTTCGAGGCGCGCGGCGAGATTCACCGTTGCCCCCAGAACGGTGTAGTTCATCCGGTCCAACGATCCGATATTTCCGACCACGGCATCGCCGACATGCAGGCCGAAGCGCGTGTTGTAGAGCGGCCATCCTTCGCGCTGGAACGCGGCATTGAGCTCACCGTTGGCCTCGATACAGGCGAGCACCGCCACGCAGGCATTGGCAACATGATCATCATCCTCGATCGGCGCGTTCCATATCCCCATCACGGCATCGCCGATGAATTTGTCGACCGTGCCCTCGTTCGCCATGATCGCCTCGGACATGGCCCCGAAGTAGCGCGAGGTGTACTGCATCACCTGAGTGGGGTCCCTGTTTTCGGTCAGCCCGGTGAAGTTGACGACGTCGGTGAACAGGACCGTTACCTCCCGACGCGCGCCGCCCAGCGTCATCGCGTCGCCGGTTTCCACGAGTTGCTGCACCAGGCGCTTAGGGACGAAGTTCGAGAAGGTCTGCACCAGCGTGCGCATGGTGGAGACCGACCGGCCGAGATCGTCGATCTCGCGGATCGTGGAATGCAGGGATGACCCGACCGCCGGCTGGAACCGCTGGATTCGGTCGGTCTCGTCCGCCAGCGCCCGCAGCGATTTGGACAGAATCGAACCGATAACGAAGACAATCGGCACCATGGCTGCGACGAATCCAAGCGTGGCGACAAACAGCCGTCGGCGCTCGGAGAGGATACTGGCGAAGAACTCATCGACCGGCGCCACCACCGCGACGCGGAGGTTGGCCGGACCCGAACGGGGGATGGTCTGGAATGCGGCGGCATACAGCCGGCCCGCCGGGTCGTTAAAGAACTGTTCGGAAATCCCGTTCGCGCGCCAGGCACGGATCGCCTTGAGAACACCCGCCATATCGGTCTCACGCAGGCTCGGAACAGTACCCGACACCTCTCTTCCCAGCATTTCCGACATCCGGGGATGGGCCAGAATGCGATCGTCATCGTCAAACAGGAAGGCGACGCCGGAGTCCGTCAGCTTCTCCCTTTTCAACACCTCCTGCGTCGCATCCATCAGCAGGTCGCCCGCGATCACGCCGCCCCTGCCCGCTTTCAGCGCGGACTGCACGGTATAGCCCTGCTTTCCGGTCGCGAAGAAAATGTACGGTCCGGTCAGCCAGCTGCCATCGCGGCGCTCAGCATCTTTGTACCAAGGGCGCTGGCGCGGATCGTAATCGAGCGGCCCCGGCAACTCCCTGATTATCTCGAGCGTCTCTGACAGAAACAGCCTTCTTGACTTGACGCGAGCAGGATCGGACCGCGAGATCACGACCAGCCGGAACGCGGCCTGTTCGGGTGCCTCCAGCCGCGCGCGCGAGTCCCGACCGGTACCGCCGATATCGTCCATCTCGATGAACGAGCCATCGTCGTAACCGACATACAGGCTGAAGAGCTGTGTGTTGTTCCTCACCATGGCCGCGAGCAGAGCATACAGGCGCGGATTATCCTCGATTTCCGCGGACTGGATCGGCGGCAGCGCGTTGAGAATTTCGAGATTGTCCCTCACCAGTTTCAGTTGCGAGCCGATCCGGTCCGCCGACGATTCGGCCACCTTGCCGATGAACTGGCTGGCGGCCGCATTAGTGACCGCGGTGATCCGCTCAAAGCTGAGATAGACCAGCGCCAGACCGATGACGAGAACGATCGCGACGAACAGCGTGATGACGGAGGTCTTGAACCCGAGCCGTAGGCTTCTGTTGTTCGTCATCGAAGCACCATCAATCACTCCACTCAGAACGGATTGACGTAATTCGTGATCGCAATCTGGCGCAGCAGCACCTTGCGGATGACGTGCGCCAGCTTGACGTGCTCGGTGAAGATGGCGGCATCGCCGGCGCTGCCGGCGGGCAAACTCCGGACCAGATGCGCGTCGTCGAGCCGGATACGAACAACAAACGGCACGGAGGCAATATTCTTGGGCGTCACGGCCAGTCCCGAGGTCTGCACCTGACCGGTCGCGACCGCCTGAAGGACGCTCTCGACCTTGCCGCTGTAGATCTGCCCCGGCTTGAACTTGAACGTCGCCTCGACGGCTTGGCCTGGTTCAATGTAGCGGGCATCGATCTGCGCGATTTCGACACCAACGATACTGTCGGACGTATCGATGAAGGCCATCACCGGGGCCAGCGGCAGGTTGGCGACGCGGGCGCCCTTGCGCAGCGCGACGTTGGTGACGTAGCCATCGCCGGGCGCGCGCACAACCGTCTTGTCCAGATTCCATTTCGCGCCTTCGAGTTGCGCCTTGAGCTGGTCGACTTCGGACTGGCGTTGCTCGACGTCGAAACCGCGGCCGGAATCACGCTCGAACAATTGCGTCATCTGGGCGAGACGCGTCGCCGACAGCTTCAGCTGCGCTTCGATTGCTTTGACCTGCGCCTCGAAAGGTACGGGATCGATGCGGAACAACACATCGCCCGCCCTCAGCGGCTTGTTCGCCTCGACGGGAACGTCGATCACTTCGCCGGCCACGCTTGGCACAACCGCGACCGAATTGCGCACCACCAGCACGGGTCCCTGCGGTGCGCCCCACCCCATCGGAATGAACAGACCGAGATTGAGCAGCAGCAGGACGATGAACGGCGACACCTTCCAGAACAGATTGAAGCTGATGACGCCAAATCTCACCAGCGCAAACAGCAGGACGAGGTAGACGCAGAGCATCGCCACGATCATGGCGCACGCTCCTGCGAATGCCGCGCCGGTACGTCAACGTAAGCCCAGATCAGCGCCAGCGGCCACACTGCAAAGCCGCAGATCAGCGTCACCCAACCTGCCACCGTCACCGCCTCGGCCCAGGGATGCCCGCGGCTCTTGGCGATATGCCCGGGCAGCCAGCCGGCGATGCAGAACACGCCGACCACACAGGCGGCGAGGATGATCAGGACAATCCAGGCGAAGATATCGAGGCCGCTCATGATGCCTCGCTAACTGACGCGCTGCACCGGCGGCGGCGTCCAGGAGACATCCAGAACGGGCGCTTTCGGCCAGTACGCGCGCACGTAGAGTGAGAAATCGCCCTTCGGAGCCGGCAGCCAGTTGGCGCGCTGCGTGGGATCGGCCGGCGCATCGGCCTGCACGTAGATGGTGAGCGAACCGTCTGCGGCAGGTTTGAGATCCTTGTTCTTGGTTCCGACCGAGAAGCGGTTGATCGGGTTTGCGACAAAGAAATGGTGCTGGTTGTAGATCGAGAGCGACCAGAAGCCATTCACGGGAGGCGTGCCGTCCTTCGCGAACGTCACGGCGTAGCGGTTGGAATTGTTAAGCCGCGCCCCCGAGGCGTCGAGGTCCTGATAGAAATATTTGGTTTCGTTTGGCGAATTCACCAGGATGTTCGATTTGGCCACCGCCGTCCGGGTGAAATAGTCCGTCCCAAACGCCGACTCGTTGGAGATGGTGCTCCAGTTATGCGGCAATTGCTGACCGTAGTTGCGGAACTGGAACAACGGATTCACCAGCTTCTCTTCCGCATCCTTGGCGGCCTCGATCATCGCCTGCTTTATTTTTGGATTATCCTTGGCGGCAGCCAGTACCGCGAGCAGCTGTGCATAGCGCGCTTCCTCGCCCGGCAGCGGCGGCGCATCGGCGATTACGATCGGAAGCTCATCGAAAAACTTCTCAGGGAGCACCCATCGCGTTTCCTCTTCGCCGGGAGACGCGCCGGCTACCTTGGGCAGCTTGCTCCACTCCGTGCTCTTCATCCGCCCGTCATAGTCAGCGAGCGGATACATAGCGATACCGGTCAGCACGCCCTGAATCGTACGCTTGTCTTGCGGCGTGTCGTCCTGAAAAACGCGCGGCGCAACAAGGCCGGTATTGCTCGACGCCCGGAATACGCGGGTGATTCCCTTTGGTACCTCACCGCTCCAGTTGGGTCCGACAAGGAGGTAAAAGCCGGGCACGGTGCCGTACATCTTGCCGAGCTGAACGAAGCTGTCAGTGCGCAGATCGACAATCTGATACACCCAAAAGCGATCGCCGAAATCCGGCACCTGGACCACCACCGGAGAAACATCCAGTGCGATCATGCCGAGGCCGTAGACGACGTCCTGGTTCGGGCACGCGACATTGCGCTCTTCCGGATCGACATAGTCCGTCAGCATCGTGAGGCGGTTGAGCGGCGCCTCGAGCAACGGGCCGACATACCTCTGTTCCGTCATCTTCGAGAACGCAAGCCGGCGGTTATAGATATTGACCAGCGGCCAGGCCCAGAAGAAGGCGTCGCGCGCGACGTGGGCGGCATAGGCCTCGGTGATCTTCACACGCGCATCCGGACCGGATGGCAGCGCGCGAGCCCAGCCAGGCGATGGCGGCAGCGGCTGCGGATTGAGCGACGAGGACTCAGCGTTGGCGCCGGACGAAGTACTCCCCGCCAGTACTGACGCGATTGCGAGCGTCGTCCCGGTGAGCAGGATATTTCTGCGATCGGGATTTGCGTTGGTGATCATTGTTTCAATTCCCGTAAGCGTTGTCCTTGTGACGCAGCCTTCAGCTCACCGAATGCAGATGCTGCAATAGCTTATGCCCTCATTTGCTGCCCCCTATCGTCGATGCAGTGATCGCTTCCACGTCCGGTAGCTTCCACACCTTGTCGAAGAACTCCTTCTTCGGACCGTAGAGGCGGAACATCAGCTCGAACTTGCGGGCGGGATCGGTCGGTATCCAGTTCGTCTCCTGTCCGGCGGGTGCCTTGGCGCCAAGGAAGATGTCGACGGAGCCGTCGGAATTCTTCTTTATGTCGGTCGCGTTCGACGCGCGGCTGGCGCGGTCGACGTTCTTGATCAGCGCATGCGTATCCCGGTCATAGGCGGTCAACGACCAATATTGCTCGATCGGCACACCCGCGGGAACACGGAGACGATACGTCTTTGAGCCGTCGTAATCGGCGCCGTCCTTGTCCTTGATGTTGATGAGGTAGAACTGGCCGGCACCCAGCCGCTTGATGCCGATATAGGCATAGTGATAGGTGATCCCGCGCCAATCCACGGGATAGTCGTTCGCTCCCTCAAACTCCTCGCTTGCTCCCTTGAGCAATTCAGGATGCGTGGGAAACGTCCAATGCGTGCCTTCGAAGAACTGAGGCGGGGCGGCGTCGTATTTGGCGGCCATCCACGCATGGGCGTCGGCGATACCCGCCTTCATGGCCTGCTTCGTCTTTGCGTCCGGAGCAAACGGCTTGCCCTTCTCGATGCCGATCGTACGCAATTGGTCGATCATCGCGCGGTCACGACCCAGCCATGGCTCGCCCTGCACCATGCGGTCGAGGTTTACGAAAAAGCTCTCGTCGTAGCGAATGGTTGTGTCGAACAGGACGTCTTTGACGTCGGTAAAGACGGTCGGTGGCGCGTTGGATGCCTGCGACAGCGGATAGACCTTGAGCCGCTTGGCATAGGCCACGGAGTTCGCGACGTCCGTCTCGCTGTGGCTCTTCAGGTTGGAGCGGATCAGGGCGTAACTGCCCCAGGTATTCGGCTGCAGCGCTTCATAGCCCGCCGGCACCTGCCCCTTGTAACCGGGCGGCAGCATCAGCAGTTTGACCCCAGCACCCTTGTCCACGCCAAGCAGGCCACCATCCTCCAGCGGCATCTGCCAGACATTGACAATGTTGGCGTTGAGCGATCCGGTCGCGTCCGCAGGCGGGATCTCGATCACGATCGGCCCGACATCTTTGGTGTTGAGGAACGTCATGAAATAGAGCGTGTCGGGATTGGGCGTCAGCGTCTGGTTCTTCCAGTCGAGCGGCTTGCCCCAATAGATCACCTGGTTCACCTTGCCCGGAGTCTTGGTCAGCATCTCCTGCAGCATCAGGTCGTAATTGACGACGGGCATGCCCCAGATCGCCGCTTCGACGGCGCGGCTGCGGAGCAACCGTTCCTGCGGTGTCGATTGCGCGACCGCATTTCCCGCAAGGCAGAAAAGCGCAAGTGCGACAAACAGTTTCTTGCTCATCGTTGTTCTCCTCAAGCTCTGGTTGCTGTTTGTGTCGCAAGCGAAAGTGCCTGACGAACGTCTCCGAACGCGATCATGAGGCCTGCAAAATAGATCGCGATGAAAAGCGCCTGACCGAGCAGCCACGCATTCTTTCCGGTTGCTATTGGCGAGTAGTAGTAGCTCGGCCATATCGCATCGAAGACGAAGTAACCGGGATAACCGACGGCGAAGACACCCAACAGCCCGACGATGCAAAGCCACAGCGCCGCCGAGCCTTCGGCCGCTGGGCGTATTGGCGATACTCGTGCGGCCAGCATCAGCGTGAGACCAATTGCCACCATGCCGAGCCCGCCAGCTTGCACGGCCGCGACCGACAGCGTCCACGGGCAGGCCCACCACAGCGTGATATTCTGCATGAACAGCGCACCGTTCGGCCAGCGAGAGCCCGCGCAGTAGTGCGCGATGATCCCGAAGGTAAGGAACACACCGAAGATGAAGAGGCCGAGTCCCCATCTTGCGAATCGTGCACCGATAATCAATGCGCCACCCTTACGGTTCGAACGCGAAGACCTTCTTCCAGTCCTGCTTCATGTCGACGACGGTCCAGCCCTTTGCCTTCGCTTCGTCCAACGCCTTATCGAGCTTGCCGATCTTCGATTGACGGTCGTAGGCGTATTCGCGCGCCGCATCGGTGTGGTGCACGATGCCGGCGAAGCGCGCGCCCTCGCCTGCGGCGGTCCATTGCAGCATCTGCAGATCGCCGTCGGAATTTCCGAATGCGAAGATCGGCCGCCGCCCGATGAAGCGGTTGATGCCGACCGGCTTGCCCGGCCGTCATCGATGAATTCGATCTTGGGAGTTTCATAAGTTCCGGCCTGCCGTTGGACCCCATCTGGAATTTCACCATTCCGGACGAACCGACCACCTGCTCAGGCGGAATGCCGTAGATCTTCTCCATCCACGGCCGCATGAACTCGACGCCGCCGCCGGACACGACAAAGGTCTTGAAATCGTTGGCGCGCAGGTAGGCCGGCAGCTCCAACATCGGCTGATAGACGATCTGGGTGTAAGGACGGTTGAAGCGCGGGTGCCGCGCACTCGCGGTCCAGTCGAGCACCGCGTTGCTGAATTCATCTATGGTCATACCGGTGTGAGTTGCGGCCAAGATTTGCAGCTGCGCCTTCTCGCCGGAGGCGGCCAGCGCCTTCACGTCCTTGTCCAGGATCGCCTTGAACGGCTGCGTCGTCTTCCATTCCGGGTGCTGCGGCGCCATCGCCTTGATGCGATCGAAGGCGAACACGAGCTGGAAATAGGCCGGCTGTTCGCACCACAGCGTGCCGTCATTATCGAAGGTGGCGATGCGCTGCTGGATGGGAACGAAGTCAGCGCCACCCTGCGCAGTCACGCGCGTGACGAAATCGGTGATGGATTTCTTGATTGCGCCGTCGTTCCACGACGGCAATGGGTCCGGCGACGGCTGGGCTTCAACAGCGCCCATGGCTGATACGGCGAAGAGCAGCGCTAACAGGCAGCGTCGGTTCAACATCGCTGATACCTCATGCCGGCCTCGGCGGCGGTTGATCGAATTCGCGCTGCCGCCGGTTCACTTCTTCCAGATCGCGATCAAGGAAGTAATTTAGGAAGGTGCGGATTAGTGCGATCGCAGCAATGCGCCCCACCGCTTCCCAGCTCGTCGTGATCGATGTCTCGATGATGTCGGCGGCAAGCTGGAACGTAAGCCCGGCAACCAGCCATCGCGCATAGCGCAGCCAGATGTCCCGACGTTCGTGCCCGGACGGCGAACCCAGCATCGCCCGCAGGCCGCCGAAGAATGCCTCGACCGTACCGACCACGATGATGACGAGCGCCAGCGCATCGATGAAGACGATGGCGTTCTCGGTGGCGAAGACCAGCCATTGCTTCACGGGCGACCCCAGTTCAGATCCTCAGTAGCGAAGGGCCGCGCGAGTGCCGCCCTTCCGTATTCGCTCGGTCGTCAACGCCACCGGCTCCCGGTGTTCCAGAAACCCATCAGCTTCCTGCGGCCGTCGCATGCAGCTTGTCGATCGCCTGATCGGCGGTGAAGGTGTTCGGTTTCTGAATCTTCGGAAAGTCGACGAACGTCTCGTTGAACTTCATCATCACTGCGATCGCACCATAGATGATGAAAGCGTGACGTAGGAACCAGTCGTAGTATGAGTTGGACGTGACATCCGCGAACTCGAAAGGATCGGTCCGGAGATTGAACAGCTTGGCCACGCGTAACGCCGTGAACGGTTCCGCCCACACTCCCATGGTGCCCTTGAGGCGCTGCTCCATGAAGACGATCTTCCAGTTGTCGTAGCGAATCCCCAACGTGTCGCCGTCGTCGGAGATGTACATGAACATCTGGCGTGGCGACTTTTCCGTCTTGCCGGTCAGGTAGCTTAGGAGGCTGAAGCCGTCGATGTGATTCTTGTAGGTACGGCCGAGCGCCTTCACGCCCTTCTTCAGGTCTTCGACCACGGTCTTGTTGCCGGCCAGTTCAAGGAAGGTCGGCAACCAGTCGTGATGCTGGACAATCTCGTTCGAGACGGAGCCTGGCTTGATCTTGCCCGGGTAACGCACGACCAGCGGAATGCGAAACGCGCCTTCCCAGTTGGTGTTCTTTTCGCTGCGGAACGGCGTCATCCCGCCGTCAGGCCATGAATTGCGGTGGGGGCCGTTGTCGGTCGAATAGATCACCAACGTGTCCTCGGCGATGCCCAATTCGTCGAGGTAGTCCAACAGCGAGCCGACGTTCTTGTCGTGATCGATCATGGTGTCATGATACGGCGACTGCCAGCGCCCTGCCTGTCCGAGGCTTTCCTTCTTGGTGTGCGTGAACATATGCATGTGGGTGAAGTTGACCCAGACGAAGAATGGCTTGTCGCCGTCCACGGCCTTCTTGATGAAACCCTTTGCCCTTTCGGCAAAGTCGTCATCGCACGTCAACATGCGCTCGGTGCTGAGCGGTCCGGTATCTTCTATCTTCTGTTTGCCGACCTTGCCCCAGCGCGGCTGGACCGTCGGATCGTCTTTATCGGTCGCGAAGCTGTGGATGACGCCGCGCGGCCTGACGGTTTCGATAAAGTCGCCGAATTCTTCCTTGGGGAAGTAGTCATACATCTCCGGCTCTTCCTCGGCGTTGAGATGGTAGAGGTTGCCGTAGAACTCGTCGAAACCGTGGTTGGTGGGCAGCATGTGATTGAGATCGCCGAGGTGATTCTTGCCGAACTGGCCGGTCGTGTAGCCCTCGTTTTTCAAGAGCGCCGGAATCGTCACGATCTTTTCGTTCATGCCGACCGGCGCGCCCGGAATGCCCACCTTGGACAGACCGGTGCGCATTACGCTCTGGCCCGTAATGAATGACGATCGGCCCGCGGTGCAGGACTGCTCGCCGTAGGAATCCGTAAAAATCATTCCTTCCTTCGCCAGTCTATCGATGTTGGGCGTTTTGTATCCCATCAGACCCATTGAGTAACAACTCAGATTGGAGATGCCGATATCGTCGCCCCATATCACGAGGATATTGGGCTTCTTTACTTTGGCCATTTTCGCGCTCCCATTTTTTGATGCTTTTGGTTCTGCAGTTTTCTGGGTTGTTCTTTGCTTCACTGACGCGACCTTCTCCGAAGCCGTGTTTCCGCCAGCCTTCTTCGTTGGACCTTTCTTTGCCGACTTCTTTGCCATTTGATCTCCTCACCCGAACGGACCGACCTGAAACAGCATGCTGACGATGGCGGCGATGCCGATGAACAGCAGAATCGCTGCGGTGATCAGCGTCAGCGAAACCGGAAAGCCGCTCTGGGCGTGAATCAGTTCGGATTCCGCCATGGATTTGCGCTCTTCGCGCAGGTGAGCCATGAACTGAAGGTGATAGCCGATGCCGCCAAGCAGCATCAGGACTCCCAGTGCCACCAGCGTCAAGCCGAAATTGCGCGCGGGCGCGCCATGCGTGACTATGTTCTGGTCGCGCAGCTTCTCGAACACTTGATAGATCGTAAAGCCGAACGAGATCAGCGAAAGCGAGGTCCGGATCACCGACATCAGGGTACGGTCGGCGCTCATGCGGGTGCGCTGGAAGGACATGCCGGTGCGGCGCGACGACAACTCGACCGAGATCTGGTCGGCAGCAGATTTTGAGGTTACGCCTTCAGCCATTGAACGCCTCTTAACTACATCAACGCGCCGGTACCCTTTCGCGCGAACCACCAGATGGCGGCGCGCTCGACGATCCATCGAAAGATAAAGTAGGGAATGACGGCGAGCAGGATCGCCATCATCAACGCTTCCGCGGGATAGAAGCGGTCGAGCACCTTGAATTGATAGATCACGTCCATGCTGAGCCCGAGCAGCACGACCCGCGCTGTGGAAATGGCACCCTCGCGCAGCCGCCCGGCTGACGCGTTGTTGTCCCACCACGCCGACCAGAAGAATGATTTGTGGCCGAGCCGCGCATCCCTGATGCCGTCCGGCAACGCCGCCAGCGCGGCCATCACCGGCTGCAGATAGAAGCGGAACGTCATCGGTCCGTGGATGCGTTCGAAGATGTCCGCCCAGAACCGGCGATGGATTTCGATCGACCATCCGTACCAGGCGATCCCGAGGCCAAGCAGCACGACCGACACGGCGACCGCGAGCCAGGTCAGGGCACGCGCAAACGCCGATGTCGGAGCTGATGTCATTTGACGTCCCTCACCACACACCGGAACCCAAGATGGCTGGTCGAGGTGTCGATCGCCTCGGCATGCCGCGCCGCCGGGCGATAGCGGCGGCAATAATTCGGTGCGCACAGATGCGAACCACCCTTGATGACCTTGCGTGGCATTCTGACGTTCGGCTGACGCGGGTCGTAGCTGCCCTCCTCGCGCCCGCCGCGCGGATTTTCGGGAATGCAGCACGCCTTTGGCGCGTCGGCCTCATGTTTCGGCGAATACCAGTCCGAGGTCCATTCCCAGACATTGCCGATCATGTCGTGCAGGCCATAACCGTTCGGCGGAAACGCCGTCACCGGCGAAGTGCGGTCGTAGCCATCCTCATGGCGATTGTGCAGCGGGAATTCACCCTGCCAGGTATTGGCCATATGCACGCCATCGGGCACAAATTCGTTACCCCATGCGAACTCAACGCCGTCGAGACCGCCACGTGCGGCGAATTCCCACTCGGCTTCAGTCGGCAGGTCCTTGCCCACCCATCGCGCATAGAGCAGCGCGTCCGAATAGGCGACATGTACGACGGGATGATCGTTCAGGACATTGATGTTGCTCTTGGGCCCGTAGGGATGCCGCCAGTCAGCCTCCTTCATAAACGACCACCACTGGCTCCAGTCGCGCAGATCGTAGGTCGAGTGCGGCCGCTCGAACACCAGCGAGCCCGCGTAGAGCATGTGCGGCAAAGCACCCGGATAATGCTTTGGGTCAGGCGGGATTTCGGCAAAGGTCTTGTGACCGGTTGCGATCACAAACCGCTTGAACTGACGGTTGGTCACCGGCGTGCGGTCGATCCAGAAGCCCTCCAGCGTCACGCGATGTACCGGCGCTTCCTCGGGATAATGATTGTCGGAGCCCATTCGGAATGTGCCGCCGGGAATGCGGATCATGTCGGCGGTCCGGCCATCTTCCGACGGCTTGTCGCCCTGCCGGACGTCGGTTTGCAGCAGCGTCATGGCACTGACTCCTGACGTGCGCGGTTACGGGCAAACGTCCCAGAAGCCCTGCGTCTTGCTCGGATCGGAGTAGTACCAGCAGTAACCCGGCGCCGGCGGTGAGCCGGCATAGGCTGCTGCGGAGGCAGCGGCGACGAATCCGATCGCCGCACCGGCCGCGATCGCGCCGTCCGGACGCCAATAGTAATTGGCCGGACGGACCCAGCGGCCGGTGCGCGCGACACCCGGCCCCACCACCGCACCCCCACGCACCACGGTCCGACTGGCAGCGTTGCCTCGCGGACCGACGACGGTGGTCCGGCGTACAGAGCCTCCGGCTCGCGCGTGGACTTCAGTCACCAGACTGTCTTGCGTGCGTTCTTGCTTGAGTTGCTGCTGCAGCGAACCGGAGGGCACGATGACCGTCGCCGTTACCGGCGAAGGCGTCAGAACAACGAAGGCGGAGAAGGCCAGCGCGTAGAGCATTTCGTTGCGAGCGTTGGCCAGATCGACAAAGCGGGTTCTCGTTGAACGCATAGGCGGACCCTTTTCTTATTGCGGCCGCTCGCGTTTGGGTTGCGCGCGGCAGACGTAGATCAGTCAGCCCCTCTTCCCTTTTTCCGCCCAATTTTTGGCGCGGCTCATTGGCGCACAGCCTCAGCCTCTTCAAAGGCTTACGAGACACGAAGCATTGGCGCACTTGCAGGCTAAACGAATCTCGAAGCTCTGTGATGTGCAGTTTGTGCCAATCTGCATCGGCTCGATTTCAGCCTTAATGGACAACTTCGCAAATCGATCAACGCATTGACCGAACTGCATCTCGTACTGTCCAAAACTTTAGACAAATATTCTCGCCGGCTCTCGAGTCTGCGCTGAGCGTCTGTGCATCAGAGCAAACCTGATCACAGCGGATCACTGAAATTCATTGTGATCGCGCGGGAGTTGTGGCTAGATCGAGTCGGGGATGGGGCATCGCTTCCTTGGGGAGTTGTCGATGCGCTATGGTTTGTGTTCGTTACTTCTCGCTGCGGCAACGCTCCACGCGTTCGAGAAGCGCGCGGAAGCCGCCGAGGCCGCGACCGGCATCTACCTTCTTGGTTCGCGCTCCGTTGGAGCCGGCATCACGCCGCCGCCGGGCCTCTACTTCAACGACGATACTTACTTCTACAGCGGCAAGATCGGCGGCGGGCGTACGCTGCCGCTGGGCGGCCTGCTGGTCGCAAATGTCTCCGCACAGAGCTGGATCAATCTGCCGACCACGATGTGGGTCACGCCGGCGAAGATTCTCGGCGGTGACCTCGCCGTCTCCCTCACCACGCCGTTCGGCGAACCGCGCGTCAACGCCAATCTCCTGGTGAACTCGCCGCGGTTCGGGCCGATCGGCGTCAACGCCACTGATGCACAGCTCAACGTGAGCGATTTCTTCGTGAACTCGTTCATCGGATGGCACGCCGGCAATTTCCACTGGCAGCTCGGTGTCGGAGGCGTCATTCCATCCGGCACCTATGTGCCTGGCCAGTTGTCCAACGTATCCCTGAACCGGCCTGCCATCGACGTGTTCGGTGCGATCACGTGGCTTGATCCCGCGATCGGCTGGGATCTCTCCGCAGCCGCAGGGTTCACGTTCAACAAGACGAACACCGCCACCGACTACAAGACCGGCGACGAATTCCACCTCGAATGGGCCGCGACCAAATATCTGACCAAGGAATTCACGATCGGCCTGGTCGGCTACTTCTATCAGCAACTGACGCCGGACAGCGGCACCGGCGCGCTCCTCGGTGCGTTCGAAGGGCGCGTGGTCGCGCTCGGCGGATCGATCGGCTATATGTTCGAGATAGGAAAGCTGCCGGTATCGACACGCATCAAGGTCTATCGCGAGTTTGACGTGCGGAACCGCATGGAAGGCACCGCGGGTTTCTTCACCGTGGCCGTCCCGCTCGCGATCGACAGCAGCAGCCAAGCTGCGCCCCTGAAGCCAATCAAGGCAAAGTTTTAGCAGCGGGATGCCGAACCATGAGCGGGCAGCTTGCGGTCAACACCTCCAGTCTGGACAGCTTCGAAGGCCTTCACAACGCGATCAGAGGATCGCATGTCGAGGTGACGCAACTCGGCCGCGGAAAGTTTCGAGGCTCATTGAGCCATGTCGGGATCGGAGATTTTTCGCTCAGCATCGGCTCGTTTTCCGTCGGCGTTCGCACCCAGCGCGTCTCGACCGATGACAAGCTCGTTGTCGGGATGCTGCTGAATTCGGAAGACCGGGTCACCCACTGGTCCTTCGATATGCGTCCGGCGGATGTCCTGATCATGCCGCCCAGCACCGAGCATGACGGAATTTTTCATGGCGCCTCATCCTATGCCGCGATCCGTCTCGATCTTGCCGAGGTCATGTCGCTGTTCAAGGGTGAACCAAGATTGAGCGACCCCGCCGCATGGCTCAACAAAAACGTCTATCAGGCGGACCCTTCGATCGGGATTGCGGCGACGCACCGATTGCCACTGATCATTTCCCGGTTGGCACGGCAACAGAGCGCCTTGTCCGATGCCGTCGCTGATTTCTGGAAGCGCTCGATCATCGATGCCGTCACCGGAACCATCGCGCAATCATTACCGCCTGACACCAGAGGGCTTCTGCCCTCGGCGATGCAGCTGGTCGGGAAAGTCGACGACTATCTCGAAGCCGCCGGCCTTCGCCCCGTGCACGTTTCCGAAATCTGCGCCCACCTCAACGTGTCACGACGGACTCTGCATCGCGCATTCTACGACGTTTTCGGTTTGGGACCGATATCGTTCCTGCGTCACAAGCGGCTTTGCGCCATTCATTCCGTTCTGAGGGAAAGCAATCCTGCGACGGTCACCGTCGCGCAGGTGGCGATCCGGCACGGCTTCATCGAGCTTGGACGCTTCTCTCACTACTATCACTCGCTGTTCGGGGAGTATCCTTCGGAAACGCTTGGCGGCCGCGGGTTCCGCGCGCGCAAGGAGATCGATCAAGATTTTTCCGAAGCGGTTCCGATGAGGACTAACACCAATTAACCGGCCGCTTCCGCGAAACCCGCCGGCGTCAAATTCCCGGATACCACCTTGCCGCGGTGCGAGAGCAACAGCCGCCGAATGTCCGCGGCTGGTATCGCGGGGCTGAACAGAAATCCCTGTATCTCGGTGCAGCCGAGAATGTACAGCAGGTTTCGCTGCTGCTCGGTCTCGACGCCTTCCGCTGTCGTCGTCATGTCGCTCGCGGCCGCAATGTTCACCACCGCCTGGACGATCGACGACGACGCGCCTGCGCCGGCCAGATCCCTGATGAAAGAGCGGTCGATCTTGATCTTGTCGAATGGAAACCGCTGCAGATAGCTCAGCGAGGAATACCCGGTGCCGAAATCGTCCAGCGCGATGCGTACCCCCAGCTTGCGCAACTGATGCAACATCTGAAGCGCGCCGTCGTCGTCGCGGATCAGCACCGCCTCGGTGATCTCGAGCTCGAGCCTGGATGCGGCGAGGCCCGAGGCAGCAAGGGCCGCCGCCACGTTGAGCGCCAGCGTCTGGCTCCGGAACTGAACCGGTGAAACGTTGACCGCGACGCGGACCTCCGCCGGCCAGCTGGCAGCCTCGGCGCACGCCGTATTGAGCACCCAGTGCCCGAGCTCGTTGATCAGGCCGGTCTCTTCCGCGACCGGAATGAACTCCACGGGCGAAATCATGCCGCGTTCGGGGTGGCGCCATCGCAGCAGCGCTTCGCAGGAGGAGACCTTGCCGTCCTCCAGATTGAGCACCGGCTGATAATGGGCCTCGAGGCCGCCATCTGATATCGCCTGGCGCAATTCGAGTTCCAGGACTCGTCGCGCCTTGGCGCGGGCGTCCATGCCGGCCTCGAAGAAGCGGTAGGTCCGCCGTCCGTCGCCTTTGGCGCCGTACAGCGCGAGGTCCGCGTTCCGGAGCAACTGGTCGAGATCGAGCCCATCGCCGGAGGCGAGCGCGATGCCGATGCTGGCATCTGTTGTGATCAGGTGGCCCGCGCACTCGAACGGCGCCCTGATCGCCGCGTAAATTCCTTCAACAAGTTGAGTGGTTTCCGTCTGTTTCTTGATACCGGTTTGAATCACGGCAAACTCGTCACCGCCCAGCCGCGCCGCCACATCTGTATCCTTCAGACACAAGCGCAGCCTTTCGCCTACGCCTTTGAGCAACTCATCGCCGATCGCATGGCCAAGGGCATCGTTGACGCTCTTGAATTCGTCGATGTCGATATAGAATACCGCCAGCTGTTCGCCCGGTCGGACCGCCTTCAGCGCCTGTTCCAGTCGCTCGCGAAACAGGAGCCGGTTGGGCAGGTCGGTCAGCCCGTCATAATGCGCCAGATGGGCGATTTTCTCGTCAGCGCGGGTGCGTTCGGTGATGTCCTCGATCGTGGCCACCCAGCCACCCGCATTCAGCGGCCGGTTGACGATCTCGATCGCCCTGCCGCCGGGCGCTTCCGTGAGTTGCCGCGTGGCTTTGCCGAGCGACACGGTGCGGATGATGGCATTGCAGAACGCGTCGACATCGCCGTCAAAGGAGCCGGTTTCTTTGCGGTGTTCGATCAAGCGATGCATCGTGCAGCCGGGCTTCGCTACATCCGGCGACAGGCCAAACATATCGATATAGGGCTGGTTACAAATGACGATGCGCGCCGATGCATCATAGAGAACAAGACCTTGCGGGATATTGTTCACGGCAACTGTGAGCTGGCGCCGTTCGGCC
This sequence comes from Bradyrhizobium sp. AUGA SZCCT0176, assembly GCF_018130145.1. Lineage (GTDB taxonomy): Bacteria > Pseudomonadota > Alphaproteobacteria > Rhizobiales > Xanthobacteraceae > Bradyrhizobium. The sequence continues at coordinate 344,496 of NZ_JAFCMB010000002.1, forward strand.
GCGAGCCGCTGGTCGGACAATCGATGGCGCCTCAGCAGCAGAGCGACGACGAGTGCGAGGATCACGACGAGGGCAAGCAGTACGCGTTCGCGAAGCTCCCACGCCGATGTCGCCACGCCAGCCGAAATCGCCACCGCGATCAGGACAGCACAAAGCGCCAGGCGCCTCACCGTCCCGGTCTTCTCTACAGGATTCGCAGAATCGCCCGGCATGTAATGGCCGCTATCGAAAGTCACCTGGTCCGTCCCAGCGTGACATCGTTACGCACGACAAATGGAAGGCGGGTTACAACTTGCGGTTAGCAATCGGTTACCGCGATACACGGACTGACACTTGATCTCGAGTCCGGTACCGGACGTTGCCGGCCCCCCGATCAAATCCGGCCTCTCCCCCGATGTGGTAAACGAATGATTAATCCAGAGCCGATCGCACGCGGGCGTACAAATGCAGAAAAGCGCTGATTTTCCTGCACAACTGGCGTGTCGTGGCCGTGGCAGGCGCCTGTTGCAAAACGAAGCCTGAGCGGGATGCAACAGATTTAGCCAATCTGGAACGGCGGCGGTTTAACCGTTTTGCTAGTCCCGGCCGCCCATAATGCGGCCAGACCAATCTCATGACATGCCAGGTTCAACATCGTGACATCCTTCGGACGTGTGATTTCGGTGCGCGGCTCCCTCGCCCGGGTCGGACTTCTCGCGGTAAGCCAGATGGCTACCTCGGAAGTACGCGCCACTGTCGGCCGCTTCATCAGCATCCGCTGCGCAACTTCCACCATCGTCGCCATGATCACCGACGTAACCTGCGAGGACCTGCCGAGCTCCGATAATTACATTGCCAGCGCGGGCGTCGACCTGCTCGGCGAAATCCTCGGCGGCGATCGCCCGAAATTCCAGCGCGGCGTCACCAACTATCCGACCATCGGCGATGCCGTCGAGCTGATCACCAATCAGGAATTGCGCACGGTCTATGCGCCGACCGGTTCGGACCAGATCAATGTCGGCACGCTGCAACAGGACCGCTCGGTCATCGCCTATGTCGACGTCGAGGAAATGCTCTCCAAGCATTTCGCGGTGCTCGGCTCCACCGGCGTCGGTAAGTCGACCGGCGTCTCGCTGCTGCTCAACGAAATCCTCAAATCGCGGCCGAACCTGCGGATCTTCCTGCTCGACGTCCACAACGAATACGGCCGCTGCTTCGGTGACCGGGCGCTGGTGCTCAACCCGCGGAACCTGAAACTGCCGTTCTGGCTGTTCAATTTCGAAGAGATCGTCGACGTCCTGTTCGCCGGCCGCCCCGGCGTGCCCGAAGAGCTCGATATTCTTGCCGAAGTCATTCCGATGGCGAAGGGCATCTACACCCAATACCAGAACGCCGACCGCGTCGGCTTGAAACGGATCGATCCCAAGGCGATCGGCTACACCGTCGATACGCCGGTGCCCTATCGCCTGGTCGATCTGATTTCGCTGATCGACGAGCGGATGGGCAAGCTGGAAAATCGCTCGTCGCGCATCATCTATCACAAGCTGATTTCGCGCGTCGAAACCGTGCGCAACGACCCGCGCTACGCGTTCATGTTCGACAACGCCAATGTCGGCGGCGACACCATGGCGGAAGTCATCAGCCATCTGTTCCGCCTGCCCGCCAATGGCCGGCCGATGACCATCATGCAGCTCGCCGGCTTCCCCGCCGAAGTCGTCGATTCCGTGGTGTCGGTGCTGTGCCGCATGGCGTTCGATTTCGGCCTCTGGAGCGACGGCGTCTCGCCGCTGCTGTTCGTCTGCGAAGAGGCGCACCGTTACGCCGCCGCCGACCGCAATATCGGCTTCGGCCCGACCCGCAAGGCGGTCTCGCGTATCGCCAAGGAGGGCCGCAAATACGGCGTCTATCTCGGCCTGGTCACGCAGCGTCCGGCCGAACTCGACGCCACCATCATCTCCCAGTGCAACACACTGTTTGCGATGCGCCTTGCCAACGACCGCGATCAGGCCTTGCTGCGCTCGGCCGTCTCGGACGCCGCCGCCAATTTGTTGTCGTTCGTGCCCTCGCTCGGCACCCGCGAAGTGCTGGCGTTCGGCGAAGGCGTGGCACTGCCGACGCGGCTGCGCTTCAAGGAAGTGCCGATCCATCAATTGCCGCGCAGCGAGGCCACCATCGCGACCGCGCCGTCGGTCGCCGCCGGTCACGACATGCATTTCGTCAGCGCCGTGCTGGACCGCTGGCGCGGCGCCACCTCGCATCGCGACGTTCCCAACGATCCCATGATCAACGAACGGCCGGCCGCACGAACGCTGGAACCGCGTTCTGTCGAAGCGCCGATGCTGCAGCCGTCGCTGGGCCTGGATCCCGACCGCTTCTCGCTGTTGAAGAAGCCGTTGCGCTAACAGCTTCGGCGGGTCTCGCGTTCCCGCCCATTTTCCCGGCGCGAACCGGTATCCACATCCTTCAAAAACGCGATATGGTTCCGGCACGAGCGCCGCATCGCGCGGCCAAAGCCGGAACCATTCCATGACGCAGCCTGTTGCAAAGCGATTTCCGACGCCCTCCCTCGACGAGCTGCCGGAGGATATCCGCACCCGTATCCTGGCGGTGCAGGAGAAATCGGGCTTCGTTCCCAACGTCTTTCTGACGTTGGCCTACCGTCCCGACGAATTCCGCGCGTTCTTTGCCTATCACGATGCGCTGATGGAAAAGGACAGCGGCCTGACCAAGGCCGAGCGCGAAATGATCGTGGTGGCGACGTCTAGCGCCAACCAGTGCCATTACTGCGTGATCGCTCACGGCGCGATCCTGCGCATCCGGGCAAAGAACCCGCAGATCGCCGACCAGATCGCCGTCAACTACCGCAAGGCCGACATCACGCCGCGCCAGCGCGCCATGCTCGACTTCGCCATGAAGGTGAGCCAGGAGGCGAACACGGTTTCCGAACAGGATTTTACCGAAGTCGCCGGCCACGGATTCTCCGACGACGACATCTGGGACATGACGGCGATTTCCGCGTTCTTTGCGCTGTCGAACCGGCTGGCCAACGTCACCGCGATGCGGCCGAACGACGAGTTCTACATGATGGGGCGGCTGCCGAAATAGGCCCCTGTCGTGAAACGCAGGTTCCATGAGACTCTGCCGGGATGGGCCTGCGTGAATGCGCACCAACATTTTATGTTGGAAGCACGGCCGGCATGCTAAACAGCACCACAACCTTTGCGGACCGACTGCAGTGAAGCCCCAGCTGCCCATACAAAGGGATGACGAGCACGTCGTGGTCAAATTCCGGCCGCGCACCTCGGCCCATCCCCCCAGCCGGCGGGAAGAGCCTGCCGCGGCCAATGCCCAGCCGCCCGCCCCGACCAATGGCCAACCGGCGGCAAACGATCTGTCCCGCTACGAACGGTCCCGTGACGAGCTGGACGACTTCCGTCATCGCATGCTGGCCAACATTGCGGCCCTGGCCTTCACGATGGCGCTGACGGTAATCGGGATATGGCTTGCGATCAGCATTGCCGATCTGCGCAAGACCCAGGATTGCGTGCTGATGGGACGCCGGGACTGCGCCCGGATTTCCGCGATGCCGCACACCTAGAATGCTGGCCTAAACGGCCATTTTCGCCGATAAATCGGTCCCCACAGGGGTTGCCAACCTCCATTGAACTCAGGGCTGCGCTCCGATATACGGGCTCTCGACTCCGGCCGGGGGAAAAACGCCGCGCCCGCCTCCTCCAAGCCGTCCCGGATTTATCTCCAATATATCAAAGGCTTAATGATGTCTTCTACATTCGATCAGATCGCCAACATTATCGCCGAGACTTGCGACATTCCGCGCGACACGATCAAGCCGGAGAGTCACGCCATCGACGATCTGGGCATCGACAGCCTGGACTTTCTCGACATCGCCTTTGCCATCGACAAGGCGTTCGGGATCAAGATGCCGCTCGAAAAATGGACCCAGGAGGTCAACGACGGCAAGGCCACGACCGAACAGTACTTCGTGCTGAAGAACCTCGCCGATCGTATCGACGAACTGGTCGCAGCCAAGAACGCGGGCACGGGCGCGTAATCGCCCACCATGGACCTTGATTATTTCCAGCTGATCGATCGGATCGTCGACCTCAATCTCGGCGAACGGACGATTGTGGTCGAAGCCCAGGTTCCGGAAAAGCACACCATTTTCGAGGGGCATTTCCCCGGCTTCCCAATCATGCCCGGTGTCCTGCTGACCGAAGCGATGGCGCAGAGTTCGGGCTGGCTTTTGCTCGGCGTGTTGAAGTTCGAGCGCATGCCGTTCCTGGCCATCGTCAAGGAAGCCAAGATGCGGGGGTTCGTCAGTCCCGGTCAGTTACTGACGATCGAAGCCAAGGTCGAGCACGAAGGTTCCGGCTTTGCGGTCACCAAGGCGAAGGGCCGCATCGGCAAGGAACTGAAGTGCAGCGCTGAAATAACCTTCGGCCTTACCCCATTCCCCGACCCTGCCTTTCGCGTCCACATGGACGCGATGGCCGAAAAGATCGGGTTCCCCATGCAGGTGCTGAAGCATGACTGAACCCACGGCACCGGGTGCCAAGGAAGTCTGGATCACCGGCATCGGCATCGTGTCCTCGCTCGGTGAGGGACTGGACGCGCATTGGGATGCGCTGAACCAGAAGCGCATCAATGTCGACGACAAGCGCTTCGCGCCTTACATCGTCCACCCCCTCGCCCCGGTCAGCTTCGACGCCCAGATCCCGAAAAAGGGCGACCAGCGCCAGATGGAAGCCTGGCAGCGCATCGGCACCTATGCCGCCGGGCTGGCGCTGGATTCCGCCGGCGTCAAAGGCAACCAGGAAATCCTGGGACGGATGGACATGATCGTGGCTGCCGGCGGCGGCGAGCGCGACATTGCCGTCGACCTCGCGATCATGAACGCCGACGCCAAGGGTAATTCGAGTCCGGCCTTCCTCAACGAACGGCTGATGAATGATTTGCGGCCGACGCTGTTTCTGGCCCAGCTCTCCAACCTGCTCGCCGGCAACATCGCCATCGTCCATGGCGTGTCGGGAACTTCGCGCACCTTCATGGGCGAGGAAGCAGCCTCCATCGATGCGGCGCGGATCGCGCTGGCGCGGATCGAATCCGGGCAGAGCGAGATCGCACTGGTCGGCGCCGCGCATAATGGCGAGCGCCCCGATCTGCTCATCCTCTATGAATTCGGCGATTTCAATCTGACCGAGAAATACGCCCCGGTGTGGCAGCGCGACGATAAAGGCGGTTTCGCGCTTGGTTCCGCCGGCTGCTTCCTGGTGATGGAATCCCGCGAGCACGCCGAAGCCCGCGGCGCCAAGCCCTACGCCCGGCTGACCAAGGTGGTCGCCGACCTCGCCCAGCGCAAGCAAGCCGGCGCGGTGACGAAATCGCTGGAAGCGTTGTGGCCGAAGCTCGGCGTCACCGGCGATACCGGCAACCTGATTACCGGCGCGACCGGCGTCGGACCGGTGACGTCGGAAGAAAAGGAATTCCTGCGCCAGCATCCCGGCTTTGCCGTCCGCGCGACCGGGACGATGTTCGGCCACACGCTGGAAACCCAGTTTCCGCTGGGACTGGCGCTGGCGGCACTGTCGCTGTCGCGCGGCGCGCTGTTTCCGCCCAACGATCCGACCGGGCTCGAGGTTGAAAAGCCTGGTGTGCCGGACCAGATTGTGGTGCTCGGGGCCGGTCACTGGCAGGGCGAAGGCATGGCGCTGGTCGAGGCCATCAAGTAGCGCGTGATCCGGAACCATATCGCTGTTCGGGCGGGATCACGCCGAGACCATGAAATGAGCGCGCGAGCGCTTGCAGTTGCGGCGCAGCATCGACGGGGGAAACATGTCAGCACCACGCGATAAATTCGGCAGGCCGATCGTCGTCGTCACCGGCATGGGCGTCGTGACGTCGCTTGGCGCCGGCAAGAAGGACAACTGGACCAGGCTGACCGCGGGCGAATCCGGCATTCGCACCGTGACGCGCTTTCCGATCGACGGCCTGAAGTCGACCATGGCGGGCACGGTCGACTTCGTCAGCGTCGATCCCGTCTCCTCGACGGGACTGACCGAGCAACTGGCTAAACTGGCGACCGAGGAAGCGCTTGAACAGGCTGCCATCGGCGGCAAGGCCGACTTCCCCGGGCCACTGTTCCTCGCGGTGGCGCCTGTCGAGGTCGAGTGGCCGCAGCGGCTGGAACTCGGGCGCGCGATCGGAAAGACCGATTTCGGCTATGAGGACATGCTGCGGGTCAGCGGCGGCGGCCGGTTCTCGGCGTTCCATCACCGTTTCATGTTCGGCTCGGTGGCAAGCCATCTGGCCGAGACCTACGGCACCAAGGGCTCGCCGATCTCGCTCTCCACCGCCTGCGCGTCCGGCGCGACCGCGATCCAGCTCGGCGTCGAAGCGATCCGCCGCGGCGACGCCGATGCCGCCCTGTGCGTGGCGACCGACGGCTCGGTCAATCCGGAAGCCCTGGTACGGTTCTCGCTGCTGTCGGCGCTCTCGACGCAGAACGATCCGCCGCAAGCAGCTTCAAAACCATTCTCGAAGAACCGCGACGGTTTCGTCATGGCGGAAGGCGCCGGCGCGATGGTGCTGGAAAGCTATGAGTCCGCAATGGCGCGGGGCGCAAGGATATTGGGCGTCGTCGCCGGCTGCGGCGAACTGACCGACTCCTTCCACCGCACCCGCTCCAGCCCGGATGGAAAGCCGATCATCGGCTGCATGCGCAAGACGCTGGCGGATGCCGGCCTCGAGCCGGAGCAGATCGACCATATCAACGCGCATGGCACCGCGACGCCGGAAAACGACAAGATGGAGTACAACACCACCGCCGTCGTGTTCGGCGATCATCTGCCGAAGATCCCGGTGTCGTCGAACAAGTCGATGGTCGGGCACACGATTTCAGCCGCCGGCGCGGTCGAGGCCGTGTTCTCGCTGCTGACGCTCGAGCATCAGCGGATTCCGCCGACCATCAACTACGAGGTTCCGGATCCGGCCATTTTGTTCGACGTGGTCGCCAACCAAGCGCGCGACGCCCGCGTCACCGCCGTGATGTCCAACTCGTTCGGATTCGGCGGGCAGAATGCCTCGCTGATCCTGACGCGTGAACCGGCCTAGCAGCCGCGTGGCCTCTTGTTTTGACGCGTTTTCTTGACGCGAACCGGGATCCACTTCGCTTGAAAACGCTATCGTAGTCCCCATGAACCGCCTGCTCCTTCGCACCAAGGCGCGCCTGCGCGACGCCGCCAAGCCGGCCACGGAAGCCGCCGTGGGTGCGCTGACGATCGCCCTGCTGCGCACCACGCGTTATTTCGATCCGGACAAGACCGCCAATTTCTTCGGCCGCGTCACGCGCTTCATTGGCCGCAGGCTGCGTGAGGACCGGATCGGCCGCGAGAACCTCACGGCCGCCTTCCCGGAAAAATCGCCGGAAGAGATCGAGAAGATCCTGGCCGGCGTCTGGGACAATCTTGGCCGCATCGGCGCCGAATTTGCCCATCTCGATCACATCTGGGATTACGACGTCGATCTTCCGGACAAGCCGAGCCGCGTCGAATTCGGCGCGCGGACCAAGCAGATCTTCGATCAGCTCAGGGACGACGGCAAGCCGGCCATCATCTTCGCGAGCCATCTCGGCAATTGGGAGATACCGGCGCTCGGCGCCGTCGCGCACGGGCTCGATTGCGCGATCCTGTTCCGGCGGCCCAACAGCGAATCGGCCGATCGCGCGATCGAGCGGATCCGCGCCGTCAAAATGGGCACGTTGATTCCGGCCGGCCGTGAGGCGCCGCTCAAGCTCGCCGAAGCGCTGCAGAACAACCAGCACGTCGCGATGCTGGTCGATCAGTATTTGACCAACGGCGTCGACGTCACCTTCTTCGGCCGCAAGACCAAGGCCAATCCGACGCTGGCCCGCCTGGTGCGCCAGGTCGAATGCCCGATCCATGGCGTGCGCATCATCCGCCTGCCCAACCATCGCTTCCGCGCCGAACTCTCCGAAGAGGTCAAGCCAGTGCGCGATGCATCGGGGCAGATCGACATCGCCGGCACGATGCAGGCCGTGACCTCTGTCATCGAGGGCTGGGTGCGCGAGTATCCGGACCAGTGGCTGTGGCTGCACCGAAGGTGGCGGTAGCGCATCTCTGGTAGCCCGGATGAGCCAACGGGTCGCGCGAATGCGCGCCCGATGACAGGCTCCGCGATATCCAGGACCGGTCTCAGTGGTGTCCCCGGATATCGCTTCACTCATCCGGGCTGCAGGCTGGCTTAGCCGCCGAACACCAAGCCGAGGTTCCACGCCTTCATCGCGACGGTCGCCCCCAGGACAAGGATGATCTGCAGCAGCGTGCGCGTTGAAAAGAACGTGAGGATGTTGGTCATGTGATGCTCCCGGCGGCAGCTATAGAATCTGCCTCGGGTTCCGGCAACAGTAGCGCACCAACATCCGGGATCTTACGGTGGTGCTTGCATCTGCCTGGGGAACGGGTAACGCGTCGGCCCGCGTCAACACCGTCGTCGATGAGGTTTGCGCGGGACGCAAATAACTCCCGGCACCCGCCATACTCGTAATCATCGATACCCTTCCGCAGCGACAAGGGTGGAAGCAATCATTGTACCAAGCTGAAATGCCTGAAACGGCTGGTGTCCTGTCCGCGAAAGGAGTTTCACACCGGAAAATCTTGCCGACAACGGCATGTATTTCCACGCGCGTGTATCCCGTCCATTACCGACGGCACCTACACGTTTCCTCCGCAAGCAATGACCCACACGCGCGAATGCTCGCTGTCGACGGCGCCTGCGAGGACCGCTCCCATCGCCAACGCTCCGCTTGGCTCCGCCCGAATGCCGCATGTCTCGTGGAGCAGCGTCATTGCACCCTGCACAAGCTCGTCGTCGACCGCGCACACCCGGACATTCGACCGTTCCAGGATTTCGAATGCGCGCGTCCCGATCTGACGCGAGCGTAGCGCATCGCATATCGTATCCCCTGAAGGTTCGATCCGGACCGGCATCCCCGCTTCGCGTGCCCGGGCATATCGTCGGTGGGTGGCCGGCTCGACAACATAGATCGCAGCGGAAATAGACCGCGACCGCAGGGCAAGAGCCACACCCGCAGCCAGTCCGCCACCACCGCAGGCCACGACCACCGCATCGGAAGCAGTACTGCTCGCCTCAATGGCGGCTGCCACCTCAGAACCAAGCGTATAGCTTCCCGTAATCATCTCGATGTCTTCGAAGGCATGCAGGTTACGCCAACCGCGTCCTCGCGCTTCCGCCTGCGCACGTGCAGTCAACTCCGACCGCTCGGCAATCTTTATCTCAGCTCCGGTTTTGCGCGCCTGTTCTCTTTTGAGATCTGGTGCGTCGCCGGGCATCATCAGACAGGCCGGTTTGTCGAGCACCTGAGCCGCCAAACCAACCGCGATTGGAAAGTTTCCTGCTCCGGCAGCAACAACACCTCGCTCGGCGTTTCTTAACCCAAGTACGGCACCGCGAAACTTGAACGATCCGCTGCGTTGAACGGTCTCGTCCTTGACGTGGATCATCCGCCCGACCTGCGCGTCCAGCACGGGCGAGGATCGCACAGGAGTCTCTAAGACTTGGCGAGCAATGAATTGGAGATCGCTGGCGGAAGGAACGGCCGAAGGATCAGGCATTAGCGGCAAATGCGAATGAACATCGCCACTTATCGGGCGAATTCACATCTGTGTCTAATCAGCTGTTGTGACGGTCCGACTTTTCTCGTGAATGCTGACCTGGAATATTGCGCCGCGCGATCGTGCCTATAGATTCTACTTCCCGGTCTTCACCCGGGTCCAGAGCCGGTTGATGATGCGCTGGGTCGCGGGATCGCGGGCGTTGATCACGAACAGCTTTTTCTGGATCGCCTCATCCGGATAGATGTTCTTGTCGCCCAGGATTTTGGGATCGACCAGCTTCTGGCTCGCCAGATTGCCGTTGGCGTAGGACAGGAAATCCGAGTTCTTGGCGGCGATCTCCGGCCGGTAGAGATAGTCGATCAGCTGATAGGCTTCCGTCACGTTCCTGGCGTCGGCCGGGATCGCGAGATTGTCGAAGAACATCTGCGCGCCCTCCTTCGGGATGGTGTAGCCGATCTCGACATCGTTCCTGGCCTCCGCCGCCCGGCTGCGCGCCTGCATGATGTCGCCCGACCAGCCGACCACGAAGCAGATTTCACCCGACGCCAGCGCGCCCAGATATTCCGACGAGTGAAACTTGCGGACATAGGGCCTGATTCTGGTAACGAGATCGGCGGCCTTTTCCAGATCGGCTTGCTTGGTCGAGTTCGGATCGATGCCGAGATAGCTAAGCGCCGCGGGCAGAATGTCGTCGGCGGAATCCAGCATGTGGATGCCGCAATCCTTGAATTTTGCGAGGTTCTCCGGCTTGAAGACGATATCCCAGCTGTCGATTTTGGCGTCAGCGCCCAAAATCTTCTGCGCCGTTTTGACGTTGTAGCCGATCCCGGTGGTGCCCCACATGAAATTGGCGCCGTAATTATTGCCGGGATCGTAGGTCGCGAGTTGCTTCGTCACCACCGGCCAGGCGTTGGCGAGGTTGGGCAGTTTCGACTTGTCGAGCTTGAGGAAAACCTTTGCCGTGATCTGGCGCTGCAGGAAATAGCCGGTGGGAACGACGACGTCGTAGCCGGATTTTCCAGCGAGCAGCCGTGTCTCCAGCGTCTCGTTGGCGTCGAAGGTGTCGTAAGTTACCTTGATGCCGGTTTCCTTGGTGAAATCCTCCAGCACGCCAGGCGCCATGTAGTTCGACCAATTGTAGAAATTGACCGTGCGCTCTTCGGCTCGCGCCGGCGACAACAACAGGATCGCGGCAACCGCGCCAATGAAACCAACAACATTGCGGGTCCGGTCGTGCATCTCGTCTACCTCTTCCGGCGATGCACCGCGTCCGACAAACGCTCCAGCGCCGTGTCCAGGGTGGCGTCTTTCTTGGAGAAACAGAAACGCACAACCGACGTCACGGCATCCTGTTCGTAGAAGGCCGACACCGGGATCGCGGCGACCTTGTAGTCGTTCACGATGCGGTGGCAAAATTGCACGTCGGTCTCGTTGAGTCCGAGCGGCGACAGGTCGACGGTCAGGAAATAAGTGCCTTGTGATTTAAGGACGGGAAAGCCGATGCTCTCGAGCCCCTTCGTCAGGCGATCCCTGCTCCGCGCCAGCTCCTTGCGCATGTCGTAAAAATACTCGGCCGGCTTGTCGAGACCGTAGGCGACGGCGGCCTGCAAATTTGGCGCGGTCGTGAAGGTGAGAAACTGGTGCACCTTCGCTGCCACGCGCAGCAGCGGTGGCGCGGCGCAGACGAAGCCGATCTTCCACCCCGTCAGCGAAAAGATCTTGCCCGCGCTGCCGACCTTGATGGTGCGGTCGCGCATGCCCGGGATCGTGATCAGCGGAATATGCTCGCGGCCGTCGAAGGTGACATGTTCCCAGACCTCGTCGCAGATCGCGATGGTGTCGAACTCCTGGCAGAACCGCGCCAGCAATTCGAGGTCCTCGCGCGGATAGACTACGGCGGCCGGATTGAGCGGATTGTTGAACAGCACCGCCTTGGTCTTGTGATTGAAGACGCTGCGCAGCATCTCCTCGCTGAGCCGCCAGTCCGGCGGCTCGAGGCGCAACAGCCGCGGGATGCCGCCGGCCTGCCGGATGATGGGCAGGTAGCTGTCATAGACGGGCTGGAAGCAGACGACCTCATCGCCGGGCTCGACCACGGCCAAAATGGAAGACGTCAACGCCTCGGTGCCGCCCGACGTCACCATCACTTCGCTCATCGGATCAAGCGAGAGGCCGTGCCAGCGTCCATAGTGAGACGCGATCGCCTGCCGCAGTTCCGGAATGCCCATCATCGACGGGTATTGGTTATAGCCATTGATCGACGCGTCCGCGGCGGCGCGCCTGATATCCTCAGGCCCGGGATCATCAGGAAAACCCTGGCCGAGATTGATGGCGTTGTTGTCGCGCGCGGCTTGCGACATCGCCTCGAAGACGGTGACGGGAAGGTCGGCGAAGACCTTGTTCATGGAGGTCATTTTTTCAAAGCAGTCCCTGGAAAAATCAACCGCCGGCCTTGGTCTGCAATCCCGCAGCCTTCCAGCCAATGATGCCGCCCGCCAAATGCTTGTCATAGGGAAGCCCCGCGGCCTGCGCCGCCAGCGACGCCGTCACCGAGCGCTTGCCGGAGCGGCAGGCGAAAACCACCTGCTTGCCTTTGGGGTCCGGAATGGCCGCCGGATCGAACGACTGCAGCGGAACCACCACGGCGCCAGGATAGGCTTCCACGGCGACCTCATTCGGCTCGCGCACGTCGACGAGCAGATAGCGTCCCTCCGCCATCCCCTTTGCGACTTCTTCCGGCGTCAAATCGTGCACCTGATGGTCCGCCACGTAATATCCTCCCGACATCCTGCTTTGAGGGGTCCCGCCCGCCAGCCGGGCGCCAAAGTCGCCTCTGGCGCGGCGAAAATCAAGCGCTGCGAACGGTTTAATGGGCCCACCAAACGGGGCCGCGCGGCCACCGCGCATGGCGCCATATATTCTCTCGCGGCGGTGTTTTCAGGTCGAAAGTTGCCTTGCTATGGGCCAGGCGCCGACCGGGGTCAGCGAATCGGTCACCCTGTAACCCCGCCGCAGATAGAACCCCATGGCATTTGGGCTGGCTTCCGCGCGAACTGTCTCAAAGCCCCGTCCACGCATCAGTCCCTCGAGCCGGTCGAGTAACGCGGCACCGACGCCCTGCCCGGCATATTCGGGGGCCGTGTACAGCGACTCGAGAGTGTCGCCGCGGATGCCGCCCCACCCGGCCACAACACCTTCTGCCTCCGCAATCCATATTTCCTGTTCGCGAAGCTTCCGCTCCATTCCGGCGAGGTTGAGCTGGGCCGCCCACGCCTCGGCATTTGCGATCGACATTCCCCGCGGTGCCAGTTCAAGGATCGATCGGCGCCGTACCTCGAACAAACGGGGCGCGTCGTCGTGGGTTGCCAAGCGGTGAACGACTGCACCCATGTCGACTAGTGATCCTACAATGAGACGTGAAATACACCTATGTTCTTCCAGCGCGCGGACTCATGCAACCAAATGCAGCCTAATGCGAGCCGGCGAAACCGACGGCATTTCCGGGATTGGACCCGTGCCCAGACATACGGTGGAAATGCCAAAATCGACGCGATTGACCCAACTCGGACGTTACCCTGCCGGAACTATCGGCAAAAAACTGTTAGGAATTGCCAAATAGTCTTCTCGCGGTCTGTCGCAAAATGGGTAGCTCTGTGCGGAAAGTCGTTAGAGGCGCGCTGCTGGTCTGCCTTGTAGTAACGGCTGTCATAGCCGTACTGGTGGCATCACTGTCGCTCTGGACTTGGTTCAAGAGTGCTCAAGTTGAGAGCTTTTATCAAGAAAAGCGCCTACTTGGCGAAATGCGCGCCCGGCAAAAGAGCAGCACAAACGACTCCGCAGCAGCACGTGAGGCGCTATTGGAAGTATTGCCATTAAGAACAGAAAGAGAATCAGCCATCGCAGTGCTCCGCAGGGAGGGACTCGGCTGCCAGACTATCGCTGAGCCGATCACAGACACCCGGCTGCGGCAACGCTTTCCGGAGGCTCGTGGATCGACGAATATGCCGAACAGCGGTCGGACCAGAAAAGACTTTGTCGATTGTCAAACGACGACGCCCAACGTCCTTGGACACAAACAGTGGATCGTAGACTTGGAATTCGATGCCGATGGGCGGTTGAGCGAAGTAGGCGTCGCGATGTGGAACATTTCTTTCTAGCCGCCCGACACGAGTGCAAACACTTTTCTGCGTTGATGCCCCAATAGAATCTCTCTGCAATAGCGCTGCGACGTCCGAGTTTGGCACTTTTCGGGCCTGGTGCGATGTCCAAGTTAAGTCCGTAGCGCGCACAAAGCGGACGTCCGCCAATCTCGATATATGAGTTCACGTCCTAGATCGTCACCTGCGTTCCCACCTCGACCACGCGCCCGGTCGGGATCTGGAAATAATCGGTGGCGTCGTTGGAACTGCGGCTCAGCGCGATGAACAAATGGTCCTGCCAGCGCGGCATGCCTGAATGCGCGGCCGGCTTGAGCGCGCGGCGGGACAGGAAGAACGACGTCGCCATGATGTCGAACTGCCAGCCGAGCTTGCGGGCGAGCGCCAGCGTTCTCGGCACATTGGGCGATTCCATGAAGCCGAACCGCAGCGTCATCTTGGAGAAGGTCTCGCTCAGTTGCTCCATCCGGATCCGTTCGGAATCATCGATCCGCGGCGTCGGCGCGGTTTCGATGGTGAGAATGACGTTCTTTTCGTGCAGCACCTTGTAATGCTTCAGGCTGTGCATCAGCGCCGTCGGTGCGCTTTCGGGGTCGCTGGTCAGGAACACCGCCGTACCGGGGACCCGCTGCGGCGGCCGTTTTTCCAGCATCGCCGCCAGTTCGACCAGCGGGAATTCCAGCTTGCGCGATTTCTCGAACAACAGCCGGCTGCCGCGCCGCCACGTATACATCAGCAGCATCACGATGCCGCCCAGCGCCAGCGGCACCCAACCGCCCTCGAACACCTTCAGCAGATTGGCCGCAAGGAAGGTGAGATCGAGGAACAGGAACGGCGCGATCAGCGCGGCGGCCGCCACCGCCGACCATTTCCAGACCCGCCAGACCACGACAAAGCCCATCATCGCCGTGACCACCATGGTCCCGGTCACGGAAATCCCGTAGGCCGAGGCCAGCGCGCTGGAGGAGCGGAACAGCAGCACCAGCAGAATCACCGAAATGAACAGCAGCAGATTGATGCGCGGAATGTAGATCTGGCCGGAATGCGACTCCGAGGTATGGCGGATTTCAAACCGCGGCATCAGGCCGAGCTGGATCGCGGTGCGCGTCAGCGAATAGGCGCCGGTGATGACGGCCTGGCTCGCGATCACGGTCGCGAGCGTAGCAAGCGCCACCATCGGGATCAGCGCCCAATCCGGGAACATCAGGAAGAACGGGTTTTCGATGGTCTTGGGATCGCCGATCAGGAGCGCGCCCTGCCCTAGATAATTCAGCGCCAGCGACGGCAGCACGATGGAGAGCCAGGCGGTCTGGATCGGCCGTTTGCCGAAATGGCCGAGATCGGCGTAGAGCGCTTCCGCGCCGGTGACGGCGAGAAACACCGCACCGAGCGTCACGAAGCCGATCACGCCATGATGGGTCATGAAGGAAACCGCATGGAGCGGGTTGAGCGCCAGCAGCACTTCGGGATGACGCATGATCTGCGGCAGAGCGGCAACGGCGATGACCGCGAACCAGACGCACATCACCGGCCCGAAGAACGTGGCGACCCGCGCGGTGCCGCGCGACTGAACCGCGAACAGCACGATCAGAATGATCACCGTGAGCGGCACGACATAGTGGTCGAATGTCGAAGTGACGAGCTTGATGCCTTCGATCGCCGACAGCACCGACAGCGCCGGCGTGATGACGGCATCGCCGTAAAACAACGCGCCGCTGATGATCCCGAGCAGCACGATCGCGGCGGCGCCCTTGCTGTTGCTGACGCCGCGCTGCGCCAGCGCCATCAGCGCCAGCGTTCCGCCTTCGCCGTTGTTGTCCGCACGCAGCAGGATTACGACGTATTTCAGCGTCACCACGACGACCAGCGCCCACAGGATCAGCGAGAGAACGCCGAGGACCGCCTGAGGATCGGCGCTGCTTGTGCTGCCGCTCGCCGCCACAATGGCCTCGCGCAGCGCGTAGAGCGGGCTGGTGCCGATGTCGCCATAGACCACGCCGATGCAGCCCAGCATCAGGGCCTTGAAGCCGGCGGTGCAGTGCGCTTCCCCATGCCCGTTGGCCGCGGGCGTTTCCGCCGCGGTAATCGCAATCTGGGATGACATCAGACAGGCCTCGGTTTTTGCCGCACTGCACAATCAGGAAGTGCAGGCCTATACTCCTGTCGTGAATGCATAGGTTAGCCTGAATTCAGGCCTCCGATATGCATTCAGCGCATGGGTTCCAGGGGGCTTAGCGGACCGAAATTTCGTTAGGTAATCAGATAGTTACCTGAGTTCCGACCTCGACGACGCGTCCGGTCGGGATCTGGAAATAGTCGGTGGCATCGTTGGCCGACCGGCTCATCGCGATGAACAGGTGGTCCTGCCATTGCGGCATTCCCGACTGCGCCGAAGGCTTCAGCGAGCGCCGCGAGACGAAGAACGAGGTCGCCATGATGTCGAACTGCCAGCCGAGCTTGCGGGCGATCACCAGCGCCTTGGGCACGTTCGGCGATTCCATGAAGCCGAACCGCAGCCGCACGGTGGCGAATTTTTCGCTGATGGTCTCCATCTTGACGCGTTCGGCCGGATCGACGCGCGGCGTCTGTGCGGTCTCGATCGTCACGATCACATTGTGCTCGTGAAGCACCTTGTTGTGCTTGAGATTATGCAGCAGCGCCGTGGGCACGAAATTCGGATCGCTGGTCAAAAACACCGCAGTGCCCTTGACGATGTGCGGTGGACGCTTTTCGAGACTCTTGATCAGGTCGATCAGCGGCACCTCGATGCGTCTCGTCTTGGCGATCAGGATCGCTGCGCCGCGGCGCCAGGTCCAGATCATCACCGCCATCGCGACCCCGAACAGCAGCGGCACCCAGGCGCCTTCGAGCAGCTTCAACAGGTTGGCGGTGAAGAACGCCATATCAACCACGACGAGCGGCAGGATCAACGCGGCCGCTGTCGCCGCGCGCCAGTTCCACAATTTCCAGATCACGACAAAGCCCATGATGCCGTCGACGACCATGGTGGTGGAGACGGCGATGCCGTAGGCCGACGCCAATCCGCTCGAGGTGCGGAACAGCAGCACCAGCAGGATCACTCCGAGCAGCAGCATCCGGTTGACCCGCGGCAGGTAGATTTGCCCGGCATGGGTCTCGGAGGTGTAACGAACCTCGAACCGCGGCAACAGGCCGAGTTGCACCGCCTGCCGCACCAGCGAATAGGCGCCCGTGATCACCGCCTGGCTCGCGATCACCGTGGCCGCCGTCGCGAGCACCACCAGCGGCAGCAGCAGGATTTCGGGGGCCAGCCGGTAGAACGGGCTTACGATCGCCGCCGGATTGGACAGCACCAAGGCGCCCTGCCCGAAGTAATTGATCAGAAGCGCCGGCATCACCAGATAGAACCATCCGGCCTGAATCGGCTTGCGTCCAAAATGCCCGAGGTCCGCATAAAGCGCTTCGCCGCCGGTCACCGCCAGAAACACCAGGCCCAGCGTCACCAGTCCGATCATGCCGTGCGAAAGCACGAACTGGATCGCGTAATAGGGATTGATCGCCTGCAAAACGGTGGGATCGTCGCTGATGTGGATGAGGCCCAAAATCGTCAGCGTGGCGAACCAGACCACCATGACCGGTCCGAACGCCGACGCGACGCGCGCGGTGCCGCTGCTCTGCACCGAGAACAGCAGCACCAGAATGAAGATCGTCAGCGGCACCACATAATGGTCGAGCGCCGGCGCGACGAGCTTGAGACCTTCGACAGCCGACAAAACCGAAATCGCCGGCGTGATCATGGAATCGCCGATGAACATCGAGGCGCCGACGACGCCCAACGCCATCAACACCCAGCTGCGCCGGCCCAGCGCCCGTTGACCGAGCGCCATCAGGGAGAGCGTGCCGCCCTCGCCATGATTGTCGGCGCGCAGCAGCAGCAGCACATATTTGGCGGTCACGACGATGAACAGCGACCACAGGATCAGGGAGAGTACGCCGAGCACGATCTCGCGCGACACCGGCCCGCCGGCTGCCGCATGGGTTACGGCTTCGCGGAATGCATACAGCGGCGACGTGCCGATGTCGCCGAACACCACGCCGATGCTGCCCAGTGTCAGGGCCCAAAAGCCTGAGGTGACCTGCCCCTCATGGGCCTCGGTGGATGTGGCGCTGACAGTCATGACGCGGGAAACACGCTCTCAATTATTTGATCCGGGCGGCTATCGACGCTTCTGCGTCGCCTGTCAATCATCGCCGAGCATAGCACCGCTGGGGATGCGGCACCCAAGCAAAGCAAATTTCATCACACTATTGGAGAGGTAAGATGGTAGTTGCGGCGAATTACGGCTTCAAACCGGGTGGAAGCGGTGGATTTTCGCGCATTAATGTGATGGTCACGCGACGGTTTGCCGGCAACGTCGGATCATCGGGAAACAGCGGTTGACTGTCGGCCTTGCCGGATACGGCAAAGACGTGCGATGGCGGCAGGCCTTCGCGCTCCAGAATCTGACGCACCGTGTTGGCGCGGTCGGCCGAAAGATCGAACGCGCCATAATCGCTTCGCGCCGGCAGGAAGCCTGCCGCCGTGTGGCCGACGATCGACAATCGCAGTGGCGTCGCCTTCAGCGGAACCGCGAGCTTCTGGATCAGCCGGCGGGTGCGGTCATGGGGCACCTTGGAGCCATCGGCAAACATCGACCGCCCTTCCTGATCGACGATCTCGAGATTGAGGCCCTGGCTGGTCTCCTCGAACATGATGTGCTTGGACATCTCGGTCAGTTCCGGCAGGTCCTGCAACGCCTGGCGCAACGACGCCGAAGCCAGCGCGAACTCACGATCGACCGTGATGCGGGCGCCGCTTTCGCGGGAACGCTCCTTGTCGTCCGGGGTCGGCGTGGCGGAGGAGTCTTCCGGCGAAATGTGGGCGGTGTTCTTCATCTTCGGCCGCGTCGGCAGACCATCGGATTCGACGATGCCGGAATAGCGTACTTCGGTCTGCACGCCGAACGCTTCGCGCATCGAGCCGGCGACGATTTTCAGCTTATCCTTGTCCTGGCTCGAGAACGCGACCAGCATCACGAAGAAGGCCAGCAGCAACGCCATCAGGTCGGCGAACGTCACGAACCAGCCGTGACCGCCATGTGCCTCTTCGCGTTTTTTCTTGGCCATGCTCTATGTCCGCGCCTGGATGCTGCCTGAGGATCAGGCGGGAGCCAGTTCGCCTTCCTCGTGGCGATGTTTCTCGGGCAGATAGGCCAGCAGCATTTCACGCACCAGTGCCGGGCTCTTGGAGTCGCGGATCATCAGGATGCCGTCGATGATCAGCGTGCGATTGGTCTCCTCGTCGAGCAGCTTGCCATGCAGCTTGTCGGCGATCGGCAGACAGATCAGGTTTGCGACCAGCGCGCCGTACAGCGTTGCCAGCAAGGCGACGGCCATGAAGGGACCGAGTTTTGAAGGATCCTGCATGTTCGAGAACATCTGCACCATGCCGAGCAGCGTGCCGATCATGCCGAACGCCGGCGCGCAGTCGCCGATGGCGCGATAGATCTTCGAACCTTCGTTCAGGTGCATCAGAAAATTGTCGCGATCGCGCTCGAGGTTGTCGCGGATGAATTCGAGATCGTAACCGTCGGCGACGTAGCGGATTCCCTTGGCGAGGAACGGCTCGTTGGTATCGACCTTTTCTAACCCGACCGGACCCTGCTTGCGGGCGATTTCCGCGATACGGGCGAGTTCATCGACCAGGTCGCGCGCCGACAGACGGCTCATCGTGAAGGCGAATTTGGCGCCGAGCGGCATGCCATGCAGGATCGCGCTGAGCGGAAACCGGATCAGCGTCGCCGCGAACGAGCCGCCGAAAATGATGATGACGGCGTGGATGTCGTAGAACATCCGGAAATCGCCACCCATCAAAATCAGCGTGCACAGCACGATGGCGCCGGCGACCAGGCCAATGAGCGTGGTGATATCCATTCTGAACTCCGACGCGTACGCGAACGACCTGCCCGTCCTGGACGGTGGCGCACCCCATAGGGGGCCGCGCCAATTGAACCCTACGTCGGCGCTGTTAAAGACGCGTAAAGGTTAAGCGCGGCTGTGCCGTACAATTGCGAGGGCCGACGTCCCGGGCGCAGGAATCCGTCAAAATATCGGCGCCATTTGCCGGATCAAGGGCCCTGGCGCGATCGCAACCTTTCGCTAACCATAATGCGCCGGCCACCGCGGACCGCAGGGGCAGTTAGTTCAATCGATCAGCTCGCTCGGTCAGTTCACTGCGCCTGTACGCCGATGCCGGCGGACTTGATGATCGGCCACCATTTGTCGATCTCGGCCTTCTGGAATGCGGCCAGTCCTTCCGGCGTCTGCTGCGCGCGCGGGGCGACGTCGAGCCCGAGCTCGGTAAAGCGTTTCTGGATCGCCGGATCGGCCAGCGCCTCGACGGTGGCCGCGTTGAGCTTGGCGATGATGTCCTTTGGCGTCCCCTTCGGCGCCCAGAAGCCGAACCAGCCCGACATATAAAGTCCGGGCACGCCGGTCTCGTCCGCCGTCGGGATGTCAGGCATCGAGGCGGAGCGCGCCACCGACAGATTGGCCAGCGCCTTGATCGCGCCGGCGCGGATTTGCGGCAGCGCCACCGCACCCTGCACCACCAATAGATCGACGGTGCCTGCGACGAGATCGGTCATCGCCGGTCCCGCGCCGCGATAGGGAATGAACTGCACCTTCTGCTTGGTCAGGTTTTCGAACATCACGCCGGTGACATTGGCGGCCGCATTCTGGTTGACGAAATTGATCTTGCCGGGATTGGCATTCATCCAGGTCACGAGTTCGCCAAGCGTGTTCGCCGGCAGATCCTTCTTGGCGACCATCAGTTGCGGATTGTTTGATATCAGCGCGATCGGCTCGAAATCCTTTTCCAGATCATAGTCGAGCTTGTAGATGATGCTGCCGACATGGGTGTCCCATTGCCCGATGTCGAAGGTGTAGCCGTCCGGCGCCGCGCGGGCGACACGACCGACGCCGATGCTGCCGCCGGCACCGCCGACATTTTCGATCACGATCGACTGGCCGAGCGTTGCGCGCATCCGCTCGGCCATGATCCGGGCGGCTGCGTCGGTGGATCCGCCCGGCGGAAAGGGAACGACGAGCGTGATGGGGCGCGACGGATAGGTTTGCGCCTCGACCTCCGCGACGCCGGCAATGACAAGCAATGACAGCGCCGCCCAAAAGGCTCTCATGACGTTTCCCCTCGCCTGTTGATGACCCCGGCTTTTGCCGGTGGTTGTTTTCGTCAGTGGATTTCAGCGGAACGCTTCAGCGCCTCTTTCAGTTTCTCGAGCGTGAAGTCCGGGCTGCGCGCAATATCGAGGATTGGCGTCTCCCGGCGGCCGCAGAGTTCGGCGGCGTCCGGAATCTTGGCGGCGATATCGATCGGAATCACGATCGCCCCATGCTGGTCGGCATGGATCAGATCATCGGAATGCACCGTCATGCCGGCGACGCGCACTTCGCCGCCAAAACTCTCGGCATGCACCCAGGCATGCGACGGACCGATCGATCCGGCCAGCGCCTGGAAGCCCGGCGCCCATTGCGGGATGTCCCTGATAGAACCATCGGTGATGACGCCGAGGCAGCCGAGCGCCTTGTGCACGTTGCTCTGCACTTCGCCCCAGAACGCACCATAGCCGACGTCGGCGCCGTCGATATCCTGGATCACGGTGATGCGCGGACCAAAGCCGGTGCCGACATATTCATAATAGGCGATGCGGCGCCTTGCCTGCTCATCGGCCGGAAGGCCGGACTTGAGCACCGAGCGGATCGACACGGTACGGGCATAGCCGACCATCGGCGGCAGATTGGGAAACGGGCAGACCAGCGGCTTGGTGGTATAGCCGATCAGCCGGCGCTCAGGCGCCACGATCTCCATCGCATTGCAGATCGTCGGCGTGTCGTAGCGGGCCAACGCTTCAAGCACGGAAGCCGGTAGCGGGGCGGAAGCGGACTGGGTCACTGCGTTTCTCTCCTGATTTTTGGGCCGGAATTCTGGACAGCCGGACATCGTAAGCCCTATAGCCGAGATTGGGGTCGAACCCAACTCGGCCAGCGCTCATGGCAGATATAACGGAAGGCTCGTATCCGGAGGTCGTGCAGGCGGCTCAGTTCAGCCGCGCCGGCCGATCGTCATGCTCGGCGTCGGCCGGAGCCGCCGGGAATACGGTTGCCGGACCGGCGGGTGCCGCGGCATCGGTGGTCGCAGCCGCCAGCGCGGCAGCGGCGTTTCGCTCGTGATCGCGATAGGTTTTCCAGCCCCACGGCAGGCTCAACAGATACAGCACCGTCCCGACCGAGAGAATGTACCAGGGATAGCTCACGAGCAGCGCGATGAAGAACACCACCGAAACGAAAACCGGCAGCACCATTTCCGGCGGCACGCGCATGCGCACGGTCTTGCCGGAAAGCACCGGCAGCCGCGACACCATCAGGAATCCGATCAGCAGCGTATAGAACGCGGTCAGTATGGCCGGCGGCTGCGGGACGCCCAAAAAGACCAGATAGATCGGCAGCATCACGGTCAGCGCACCGAGTGGCGCCGGAACGCCGGTGAAATAATTTGCCGCGAACGCGGGCTTGTTCGGATCGTCGATGCTGGCGTTGAACCGCGCCAGCCGCAGGCCGCCTGAGATCGCATACACCATGGCCGCGATCCAGCCGCCATTGCCGAGTTCATGCAACTGCCAGAAATACAGCATCAGGCCGGGAGTGACACCGAAATTGACGAAGTCCGCGAGGCTGTCGAGTTCGGCACCGAATTTCGACTGGCCCTTGATCATGCGCGCGACGCGGCCGTCGACCCCGTCCAGCACCGCCGCGAAAACGATCGCGGCAACTGCGAGCTCCATGCGGCCTTCGATCGACAGCCGGATCGCCGTCAGCCCGGCGCAGATCGCCAGCAACGTGATGAAGTTCGGCACCAGCATCCGGATCGGAATCGGACGAAACCGGCGGCGGCGCATTTCCGGAGATTTGGGATCGGGTATCATCATGGCTCGCCAATATATAGCAAGCGCCAGCCTGCACCGCCATTGTGGCGGCCGGCAGGCGCCTCAGCCATTCGGATGGTTAATCGGCGCGGAAGGTCCGCCCCTGCTCGCTGGCGCCGCCGAGATCGGCCAGCACGGTCTCGCCCGCGACCGCGGTTTGGCCCTCGGAAACCAGCGATTTGCCGCCTTCGGGCAAATAGACGTCGAGCCGCGAGCCGAACCGGATCAGGCCGAACCGCTCGCCGGCGCCGATCGTCTGCCCCTCGCGCACGAACGAGACAATACGTCGCGCCACCAGGCCTGCGATCTGGACCACGCCGATGCGGCCATGGCTGGCGGTCGAGATCACCAGCGAGTTGCGCTCATTGTCTTCGCTGGCCTTGTCGAGCTCGGCATTGATGAAGGTGCCGGGCCGGTAGGCAATACGGTCGATCCGGCCTGCCACCGGACTGCGATTCACGTGGCAGTTGAACACGCTCATGAAGATCGAGATGCGCAGCAGCGGCCGGTCGCCGAGACCAAGCTCGGCCGGCGGCAACACCTGAGAGATCATCGAGACCCGTCCGTCGGCCGGCGACACCACGACGCCTTCGCGTACCGGGGTGACGCGCACGGGGTCGCGGAAGAACAGCGCGCACCATACCGTCAGGATCGTGCCGATCCAGCCGAGCGGCGTCCAGATCCAGAACAGGACCAGGCTTGCAAGCGCAAAGCCGCCGATGAAGGGATAGCCCTCGGGATGGATCGGCGGGATTTGCGCGCGGATGGAATTGGCAATCGACATCAAGGCTCACTATTGGCTGGCCCGGTCCCGTTCTTTCGGGATCGAGCTGTATTTCAATTATTCCGCAGCGGTGACCAGAGGATCCTGGACCGGCGGCGGGGTGCGGTTGGGCGCCTCGTTGTCGTCGTCGATCTGCGCGAGCTTCTCCCGCGCCTCCTCGGCTTCGCGCTGCCTGTTCCACATACTGGCATAAAGTCCGCCGGAAGCCAAAAGCCGGGCATGCGTGCCGCGCTCGGCAATGCGGCCCTGATCCAGCACGATAATTTCGTCGGCGCCGACGATGGTCGAGAGCCGATGCGCGATCACCAGCGAGGTGCGGCCGCGCGAGACGCGCTCGAGCGATTCCTGGATTTCATGCTCGGTATGACTATCGAGCGCCGAGGTCGCCTCATCGAGCACCAGGATCGGCGGCGCCTTCAACACGGTGCGCGCAATCGCAACGCGCTGTTTCTCGCCGCCGGACAATTTCAGTCCGCGTTCGCCGACCTGGGTCTCATATCCCAGCGGAGACATCCGGATGAAGCTGTCGATCTGCGCCAGTTGCGCGGCCTCCTCCACCTCCGCATCGCTGGCGTCCCAGCGGCCGTAGCGGATGTTGTAGCGGATGGTGTCGTTGAACAGCACGGTATCCTGCGGCACCATGCCGATCGAGGCGCGCAGCGACGCCTGGGTGACGTTCCTGATGTCCTGGCCGTCGATCAGGATCTGACCGCCGGAAACGTCGTAAAGGCGGAACAGCAGCCGCGAGATCGTCGACTTGCCCGCCCCCGAGGGCCCGACGATCGCAACCGTCTTGCCCGCCGGCACCTCGAAGCTGAGGCCTTTCAGGATCGGACGCTCGGGGTCATAGGCAAACCGCACGTCTTCGAAACGCACATTGCCCGAACCGACGACCAGCGGCACGGCGCTCGGGATATCCTTGATCTCGGGGTTGCGCGACAGCACGCTGAACATCTTCTCGATGTCGATCACCGCCTGCTTGATCTCGCGATAGACCATGCCCATGAAATTGAGCGGCTGGTACAACTGGATCATCATGGCGTTGACCATGACGAAGTCACCGACGGTGTTGGTGCCGTTGCGCACGCCGATCGCGCACATCAGCATGGTCGCGGTGAGACCGAGCGTGAAGATGACCGCCTGCCCGGTGTTGAGCACCGCGAGCGACGTGTAGGTCTTCACGCTGTTGTGCTCGTAGCGCTCCATCGAGCGGTCGTAGCGCGCGGCCTCGCGCTGCTCGGCGCTGAAATATTTTACGGTCTCGTAGTTGAGCAGCGAGTCGATCGCCTTGGTGTTCGCCTCGGTGTCGGAATCGTTCATCTTGCGGCGGATCTCGATCCGCCATTCGGTCGCGATGTAGGTGTAGTACATATAGATCACGACCGTGACCGCGGTGACCAGCACGTAGCGCCAGTCGAACTGCCACAGCAGCACCGCCATCAACAGCGACACCTCGACGATGGTCGGGATCAGTTGCAGGATCACCATCCGCACGATCACTTCGATGCCGGTGCGGCCGCGCTCCAGCACGCGGGTCAGTCCCCCGGTCTTGCGCTCGAGGTGGAAGCGCAGCGACAGCTCGTGCATGTGTACGAAGGTGATGTTGGCGAGCTTGCGTACCGCATGCATCGCAACGCGCGCGAAGATGCCGTCGCGCCACTGCGTCAGCACCGCCATCAGCACCCGCACCGCGCCGTAGCTTGCGGTCATCAGCAAGGGTGACGCGATCAGCCACAGCGTCCAGTTCGACGGTTCCACCGGCGCACTGCCGTGGCCGTTGAGCGCGTCGATCGCCCATTTGAAGGTGAAGGGCACCGTCAGCGTCGCGAGCTTCGCGACGAGCAGCAGCACCATCGACCAGACCACGCGCATTTTCAGGTCGGCGCGGTCGCCGGGCCAGATATAGGGCCACAGATGCGCCAGCGTCCCGACCAGGGTCGCCTTTTCGAGGGAGGAGCTATCGGGCAGTGGCGCTTCGTCGGCTCGCGAATCAGTATCGGCCATGGATCAAGCGCCCAAAAGTCTGATGGCGCGCCCGTTCGCCGTTACATGGTTTCCATTGATCGTCATTCTGCTCGTCATATAGAGCGTTTAAACGCCGCGTACAGCCTTGAAAGGCAAAACTTTCTCCGGTTTGCCCGTATTTCGGGTTCAAAACCACTGTGGCAGTATAATCTCGGACTTGAGCTTTCTACGCTGCAGTGCCACATAAATTGCATGAACCAAATCAAAACCGTCTGCGTCTATTGCGGCTCCGGCTCCGGCTCGAACCCCCGTTTCGTGGAAGCTGCGATCGCGCTGGGCAAGGTGTTCGCCGAGAACAGTATCCGCCTCGTCTATGGCGGCGGATCGGTGGGCCTGATGGGCGCGGTTGCCAAATCCGTGCTGGATCACGGTGGCACCGTTACCGGGATCATTCCGGATTTTCTCGCCAACCGCGAGCGCATGAATCCGAACCTTACCGAACTGGTCGTCACGCCTGACATGCACGAGCGCAAGCGGCTGATGTTCGAACGCTCCGACGCATTCGTCGCCCTTCCCGGCGGCGTCGGCACGTTGGAGGAACTGGTCGAGCAGATGACCTGGCAACAGCTCGGCCGGCACACCAAACCGGTGTTGCTCGCCAACATCGACGATTTCTGGGAGCCGCTGATCGCGTTGCTGACGCATATGCGCGCCAATCAGTTCATCCGCCCTGCCCTGGACGTCGAGGTCCTGAAGGCCGAACGCGTCGAGGACGTCCTGCCTCGCCTGCGCGCCGCCGCAGCCCTTGCGCCCGCGGGCACCCAGGAGATGGCGCCGGACGTCGCGCGACGGCTGTAGGTTTGCGCCTTCATTCACTCGGAAACGTCACCGCCTCGATGCGATTGCCGTCGGGATCGATGACGAACGCCGCATAGTATTTCACGCGGTCGTGCGGGCGGACACCTGGCGCGCCGTCGGAGCGGCCGCCGGCGCTGAGCGCCTCGGCGTGGAAGGCATCGACCGCATCAGCTGACCGCGCGCGAAGGCAGATGTGCACGCCGCTCTCCGGCGCGACCGGCGGCATGCCGGCGCGCAGGTTGATCCAGAATTCGGGATAGGTTTTACCGAAGCCGATGGTCGCGGGGCGCGTCACCAGCCGGGTCAGGCCGAGCGCGGCAAGTGTCGGTTCATAGAAGCGCGCCGCGCGTTCGAGATCGGCAACGCCGACGGAGACGTGATCGAGCATACGGCACCTTCGATTGCTGCCTCGTCATTCCGGGGCGATGCGAAGCATCGAACCCGGAATCTCGAGATTCTCAGATGTGCCATTGCACATCGTAGTTCGCTTCGCGCCCCGGAACGACAGTAAACCTCACACCGGCGCGCCTGATTTCACCAGCTTGTAGACCACCGAATCCATCAGCGCCTGGAACGAGGCGTCGATGATATTGGGCGACACGCCGACCGTGATCCAGCTATCGCCGTTTTCATCCTCGCTCTCGATCAGCACCCGCGTCACCGCCTCCGTGCCGCCATTGAGGATACGAACGCGATAATCGATCAGCTTCAGGCCTTCGATGTATGTCTGGTATTTGCCGAGGTCCTTGCGCAGCGCGACGTCGAGCGCGTTGACGGGGCCGTTGCCCTCCGCGGCCGAAATCAGCCGCTCGCCGGCGACATCGACCTTCACCACCGCGAGCGCCACCGTGACGCGCTGGCCGTTGGAATTGTAGCGTTGCTCGACATTGACGTCGAACTGCTCGACCCGGAAATATTCCGGCACCCGCCCGAGCGTACGCCGCGCCAACAGATCGAACGACGCATTGGCGGATTCGTAGGCGTAACCCGCCGCCTCGCGCTCCTTCAGCTCCTCGACCAGCCGCGCCAGCTTCGGATCGCTCTTCTCGTAAGGAATGCCGGCGCGGTCGAGCTCGGCCATCACATTGGAACGGCCGGCCTGATCGGACACCAGCACCTTGCGATGGTTGCCGACCAGTTCGGGCAGCACGTGCTCATAGGTGTGCGGGTCCTTCATGACAGCGGAGGCGTGGATGCCGGTCTTGGTCACGAAGGCGCTTTCGCCGACATAGGCGGCGTGGCGGTTCGGCGCGCGGTTCAGCATGTCGTCGAGCGTCCGCGACACCTTCATCAAGGTCGCCATCTTTTCATCGGTGACGCCGATCTCGAAGGCGTCCGAAAATTCGTTCTTCAAGCGCAAGGTCGGGATCAGCGAACAGAGATTGGCATTGCCGCAGCGCTCGCCGAGCCCGTTCAGCGTGCCCTGGATCTGCCGCACCCCGGCGCGCACCGCCGCGAGCGAGTTGGCGACCGCCTGCTCGGTGTCGTTATGGGCGTGGATGCCGACGTTACCGCCGGGAATGAGCTTGATCACGTCGCCGACGATGGTCTCGACTTCATGCGGCATGGTACCGCCATTGGTGTCGCACAGCACGACCCAGCGCGCGCCGGACTCATAAGCCGCCTTGGCGCAGGCTAGCGCGAACTCGGAATTCTCCTTGTAGCCATCGAAGAAGTGCTCGCAATCCACCATCACCTCGCGGCCGGCGGCCTTGGCGGCACTCACGCTGTCGCGGATCGAGGCGAGGTTCTCTTCGTTCGTGGTTTCGAGCGCGACGCGCACCTGATAGGCGGAGGCTTTCGCGACAAAGCAGATCGCATCCGCCTTGGCCTCGATCAGTGCCGCCAGCCCCGGATCGTTCGAAGCCGAGCGGCCCGGACGCCGCGTCATGCCGAACGCGGTAAAGCGCGCATGGTCGAGCTTCGGCTTGGTGGCAAAGAACTCGGTATCGGTCGGATTGGCGCCGGGATAGCCGCCTTCGACATAGTCGATGCCGAGGTCGTCGAGCATGCCGGCGATGATCTGCTTGTCATGCAGCGTGAAGTCGACGCCGTTGGTTTGCGCGCCGTCGCGCAGCGTGGTGTCGAAGAGATAGAGGCGTTCGCGGCTCATTGTGGCGCTCCTGGCGCGGCCTCGGCCAGCGTCTTCTGCATCGTGGTATTGGCGAGCCATTCACCGTTGATGGTGACGGTGTTGCGCTGCTTGCCGACGTAGCCGCGCTTCAGGAAGAATTCCTGCGCGTTGTCGCTGACGTCAACGGTAAGAATCTTGGCACCACGCGCACCGGCAAGCTTTTCCAGCGCATCGCACAGCATGGCGCCGACGCCCTGCCCCACCGCGCTGGGGTGCACGAAGAGCATCTCGATGTGATCGGCGCCCTTCAGGGAGGCAAACCCGACCGGCGAATTCTGCAGCGTCGCGATCAGGGTCAATTCACCGGCCCGCTTCTTGCCGAATTGTTCCTCATCATCGGCCGCCGACGCCCAGGCCTCCTGCTGCGCCTCGCTGTAATCGTCGCCGGTCAGTTCCTGGATCGCGGCAACGAAGATCGCCGCCACGACAGGGGTATCCGCCGCAAGAAACGGCCGTAGTGCGGGTTTGGGCAACGACTGTCCCATCGCGTCAAAACACTCCGAACAATCTCAGCACGAGCACGACCGCCGCAACGATCACGGCCCATTTGATGAAGATGTAGTAGCGCCAGTGTTTTGGGAAAGGCGTATCGGGTCTGGTCATCACACAATCTCCCACGTGGTCACAGGTTTGCCGTCGGCGTCTTTACCGTCCTTGATGACAACGCCCATCGCGGCGAGTTCGTCACGGATCCGATCGGACTCCTTGAAGTCCTTACGCGCCCGCGCGGCGGCGCGTTCAACGATCAGCCGATCGACCTGCGCTGCATCGATGCCGCTCGCCTGCTGTTTCCGACCTTTCCAGTCTGCCGCACTCACGGACAGGAAACCGAGCAGCCGAAGGGACGCGGCGAACTCGCTTCGTTCGCGATCGCCACCGGACGCCGCTGCGTTGCGCAGGCCGTGCAAAACTGCCATGGCCTGCGCCGTGTTGAGGTCATCATAGAGGGCTTCGGTCAGGGCGGGCGACGGCTCACCGGCGTCGGCGTCGGCTGCGACGGCGTACCAATCGTCCAGCGTCCTGGCGCTTTCTTCCGCCCCCTTGGTGGTCCAGTCGAGCGGCGACCGGTAATGCGTCTTGAGCATGCTCAAGCGCAGCACCTCGCCCGGCCAATCGGCCAGCATCTCGCGGATCGTGAAGAAGTTGCCGAGCGACTTCGACATCTTCTCGCTCTCGAGTTGCAGGAATCCGTTGTGCATCCAGACCTCAGCCATGCGGTCGGAATGAAAGGCGCAGCAGGTCTGCGCCAGTTCATTCTCATGGTGCGGAAACACCAGGTCGATGCCGCCGCCATGGATGTCGAATTTCTCGCCGAGATGTTTCCAGGCCATCGCCGAGCACTCGATGTGCCAGCCCGGGCGACCTTCCACGGTGATACCGGCCGGCGACGGCCACGACGGCTCGCCCGGTTTGGACGGCTTCCACAGCACGAAGTCGGTGTTGTCGCGCTTGTAGGGCGCGACGTCGACGCGGGCGCCCGCGATCATCTCGTCGAGCGAGCGCCTCGACAATGCGCCATAGCGCGGCATCACCGAATTTGCGGCATTCATGGCCTGCGGCGAGAACAGCACGTGGTCTTCGGCGGCATAGGCAAAGCCGCCGGCAACCAGCTTCTCGATGATCGCCCGCATCTCCGGGATATGCTCGGTCGCACGCGGCTGCACGGTCGGGGCCAAGCAGCCGAGTGCCGTGACGTCGTCCTGATACTGCTGATAGGTGGTTTCCGTGACCTTGCGGATCGCCTCGTTCAGCGGCACGCCGGGATAGTCGCGCGCGGCGCGCACGTTGATCTTGTCGTCGACGTCGGTGATGTTGCGGACATAGGTCACATGATCGGCGCCGAAGCGATGGCGCAGCACGCGAAACAGCACGTCGAAGACAACAGCGGCGCGACCGTTGCCGATATGGGCAAAATCATAGACCGTCGGTCCGCAGGCATACATGCGGACGTTATCGGAATCGAGCGGCGTGAACGGCCGCTTCTCCTTGGTCAACGTATCGTAGAGGCGTAGTTGCATGGGAATCCCGTACCTTGCGGCCGGGCGTCCAGTGATCTCATTTTGAGAAAAGACGGCCTCAGCCAGCGAATCGCTAGCTAATAATCTCGCGGCAAATGCTGCAGATGGCGAGGAAACCGTTCATGGTTCCACCATGTCCCAGCCCGGGGGACGCCGTCAAGGCCGCCAGCGCCCGTTTTTGAGCCAAATTGGCCGCTAAACGCCCGGCAAGACGCTCATGGTTAATCATTATTAACCATTTGGGCTTATCTGAGAGGGGCGATCCCTTTCCCTTATTGGGTGCCCCATGCGATTTTTATCAGCATTCATTTCCAGCGCATTTCTGCTCGCTGCCTCGTCCGCTTACGCCGACAGCCGCGTTTTCATCATTGCCAACCAGGCCGATGGCTACGGCATCGACCAGTGCCTCGCCAAGGGCGACAAATGCGGCGCCCATGCCGCCCGCTCCTATTGCCAGTCACGCGAATTTGCTTCCGCCACCGCCTACCGCCGCGTCGATCCCGATGAAATCACCGGATCGGTTCCGAGGGGCGGAAACGACAGGTGTACCGGCAGCGGTTGTGACGAATACGTCGCCATTACCTGCCAGCGCTGAGCCGGATCGCCACAACGGGCCGTTGCTGCATTGCCACACCGGCGCCGCGGAAACGACGTGACGCTGCCCCGAGAAGCAGCTATGGGATGCGGCCTCGGCCGCACCATGCCGCCCTGGCCGCGCCTTTTCGGCTACAAAGCCGCGCGGATTCGTTTCTGATGGCTGGACATGCCCCTGACGCTGACTACTCCCTTCTCCCGGTGGATTTTGACCTGCGCCGTGCTGCTTGCTGGCATCGCCGCGACGAATTCGGCTGCGACCGCACAAGCCGATCCCGCGCAATCCAATATGGACGCGCTCGCACAAATGCCCCCCGGAGCAGCGCCGCCTCCGCAGCAACAGGGCGCGCAAGCCAACCCGATCTGCATCCGGCTTGAAGGACAATTGGCAGCCGTCGACCGCGGTGCCAGCGGCGGCGATCCCGCCAAGGAAGAACAAATCCGCCGCTATCAGGAAGCGGCAACCAAACAGCAGGCCGAGCTTGACCGCGTCACGATGCAAGCAAAGCGAATGGGCTGCGAAAGTTCCGGCTTCTTCTCGCTGTTCAACGGCCAGTCCGCACAATGCGGACCGGTCAATAACCAGATCCAGCAGATGCGCGGCAATCTCGAGCAGATGACGACCAGCCTCGAGCGGTTGCGCTCAGGCGGCATCGGCGGCGCCGACCGCGAAAACCAGCGCCGTTCGGTGCTGACGGCGCTCGCGCAGAACAATTGCGGCCCGCAATACGCCGCCGCCGCGCGCAGCGGGGGCAGCTTCATCGACAATCTGTTCGGCAACAACACCATCCCTCCGCCGAGCGCCGATCTTGGTGCGCCGTCCGGCACGTTCCGCACGGTGTGCGTGCGCACCTGCGACGGCGCCTATTTCCCGGTCTCGTTCGCCACCTACCAGGCGCGCTTCCAGGACGATGAGAAGACCTGCAAGGCGCTGTGCCCGGCAACGGAAGCATCGCTGTTCACCTTTCGTAATCCCGGCGAAGACATCAACCAGGCGGTCTCGGTCAGCGGCCAGCCCTACTCGTCGCTGCCCAACGCGTTCAAATTCCGCACCGAGTTCAATCCGTCCTGCGCCTGCAAGGCCGCGGGCCAGACCTGGTCGGATGCGCTGAAATCGATCGACGAGAAAGCCGCCGCCGAACAGCAGGGCGACATCATCGTCACCGAAGAGAGCGCGAAGAGGATGCAGCAGCGCGCGATGCCTCAGCAGAAGACGGCCCCCGTCGCCAAGAAAGGCACGGCACCGGCAGGCACGACGGCCGCCGCGCCCGCTCCTGCAACTCCGGCGCCTGCCGCCGAGTCAACCGGCGCGACGGACGAGAAGAAGCCGATCCGCACCGTCGGGCCGACCTTCATCCCGCCGAAACAGTAATTGCAGCGTAATCCTGTCCCGCACCGGGATCACGGGATGATGCCGGTGCGCAACCTCACACGTCACGAACCGGACAAGATGATGTCGGCGGCTTTCTCGGCGATCATGATCGTCGGCGCGTTGGTATTTCCCGACGTGACCTGAGGCATGATCGAGGCATCAGCAACCCGCAGACCCGCAATGCCGTGAACCTTCAGACATGGATCCACCACCGATAGGGCGTCCCTCCCCATTTTGCAGGTGCCGACCTGATGGTGATAGGTGGTCACGGCGCTGCGTGCGTAGTCGGCCAGTTCTTCATCGGTCTGCTTGTCCGGACCGGGATAGATCTCGCGGGCGGTCCATTCGGCCAGCGCCGGCTGCTTTACGATTTCGCGATTGATCCGCATGTTCTTGACCAGAGCCGCGACATCGTAATCCGTCGCGAGAAGGTTGGGATCGAGCATCAGCGGAGCCTGTGGATCCGCACTGGTCAGACGCAATTCACCTCGGCTGGTGGGGCGAATGCCGGCGGCGTTCAACGTGTAGGCATTCGGCGTCACCGCCTCCTGCTCGGGCAAATAGGTGGGCACGTGGAAAAACAGCGGTTGCAGATCTGGGCCCGGCAGCGCCGCGTCCGTTTTCATGAACGCGTGGGCGTGCAGCGGCTGAATGGCCAAGTTGGTCGGCGGCGGAATCTCCTTCGAGCCCTCGAAGATCATGGCGCATAGCGTGTGGTCGTGCAGGTTCTTGCCGACGCCCGGCAGTTCCTTGATCACGGGAATGCCAAATTCCTCGAGTTGTGCGCGCTCGCCGATGCCCGACAGCATGAGCAAGCGGGGCGATTCCAGCGCTCCCGCCGACAGGATCACTTCACGGTTGGCCCTGACCGTATGCAACGCGCCGTCCTGCATGTAGCTCACGCCGACCGCCCTAAGGCCATCGATCTCGATCCTTTGCACCAGCGCGCCCGTGACCACGCTGAGATTGTTGCGCCCAAGCGCCGGACGCAGGAAGGCCGCAGCGGTGGAATGGCGCAGGCCGTCCTTTGTTGTGAGATGCGTGTAGCCGACGCCCATGATGTCGGCGCCGTTGCAATCGTCGTTGGCGGGATGGCCGGCCTCGACCGCGGCAGTGACAAAGGCTTTCGTCAGCGGATGCGGCTCGAAGTCCGCCGTGACGTGCAGCGGCCCGCCGACGCCGTGAAAGCTGTGCTCTCCGCGCTGGTAGTCTTCGGACTTCCTGAAATAGGGCAGCACGCTGACGTAGTCCCATCCGGGATTGCCGGCATAAGCCCATGCGTCGTAGTCGCTGGCGTGGCCTCGGACATAAATCATGCCGTTCAGCGATGACGAACCACCAAGCGTTTTGCCGCGTGGCCAATAGATCCGGCGTTGGTGGCAGTGCCGCTGCGGCGCGGTAGTGTAGCCCCAGTCGTATTCCGTCTGCCACAACTCGATCAGGCGCAGCGGCGTCGAAATCATGTCGGAATTATCCGGACGTCCGGCCTCGATCAGCAGCACGCTGGCGCCATCGGCGGTCAGCCGGTTGGCGAGCACGCAGCCGGCCGAGCCGGCGCCGCAAATCACATAGTCGAATGTGCCGTCGAGTGCATGATTACCGTTCGGTTTGTTGGTCATCGGCGTGTGCTTCCTCAAGCGAAACGAGAGCTGGTGAATGGCGATCGGCGGCGAGAACTCAACTGAATACAACCTGGATATCGGTGTATTGCTGCAGGCCTTCCTCGCCAAACTCGACGCCCAGACCCGATTTCTTGACCCCGCCAAATGGCGCGTTGGGTTGAATCATGCCGTGCTTGTTGATCCAGACCGAACCGCATTCCATGCGCCTGGCAATCTCGCGCGCCCTGTCGATGTCGGCGGACCAGACCGAGCCGCCAAGTCCGTTTTCGGAGGCGTTGGCCTGTGCGATCGCGTCTTCGACGTCGCGGTATTTGATGATCGGCAACGCAGGGCC
Organism: Bradyrhizobium sp. AUGA SZCCT0176; assembly: GCF_018130145.1. Taxonomy (GTDB): domain Bacteria; phylum Pseudomonadota; class Alphaproteobacteria; order Rhizobiales; family Xanthobacteraceae; genus Bradyrhizobium. Next base: position 379,007 of record NZ_JAFCMB010000002.1, read on the forward strand.
GAACTGCTCCTCGTCGACCAGCGCATCGCCGTTGGTCAGGCCGGCGATGATGGTCGGGTTGAAAAACAACCCGTCGGCCGGCGCGCCGCCGAGGAGGACGCGTCCCCTGCCCCTGGCGTCCTCGACCAGACGGCTGACCTTGTCGAATTGCATCTTGTTTGCGACCGGTCCGAGAATGCTGCTCTCGTCCATGCCGTCGCCCATTGGGATCTTCCTGGTGTATTCGACCAGGGCCTCGCAGACGGCGTCGTGCACGTCCTCATGCACGTAAAGCCGCTTCATCGCGGCGCAGGTCTGGCCCATATTGATGAAGGCGCCCCAGAACAGGCCTTCGGCGATGGCCTCTGGATCGACGTCCGGCAACACGATGCCCGCATCGTTGCCGCCCATCTCGAGCGTCAGACGCTTCATGGTTTCCGCCGCCGACATCATCACCTTCGAGCCGGTGGCGCATGAGCCGGTGAAGACGATCTTGCGGATGCCGGGATGCGACGCCATCGCGCCGCCCAGATTGTTGGTCGCATCGTCGCAGGAAACCACGTTGACCACGCCCGGCGGCAGGACCTCATTGATCAATTCGACCATGCGCAGGGTCGACAGCGGCGTGTAAGGCGAGGGTTTGGCGACGACGGTGTTGCCGGTGCGGACGGCGGGCAGGATGTGCCAGGTGGCGATCAAGGCAGGCCAGTTCCAGGGCGTGATCGAGCCCACCACGCCGAGCGGCTTGCGGTACATCTCGACCCGCCCCTCATTGTTGTCCTGGAGAAGCTGCATCGGCAGGGACAATGAGGCGGTATAGCCGGCCCACGCCTGCACCCCGCCCATTTCGAAGCGCGAACCGACGCCGTTCAGCGGCTTGCCCTGTTCCTGGGTAACCAGGGCGGCGAGTTCTTCGGCATGCTCGCCGATCTTCCGGGCGATCGCCACGCAGGCCGCTGCACGCTCGGAATCCGGGCTTGCCGACCAGCCCGGAAAGGCGCGCTCGGCGGCCGCGACCGCCTTGTCCAGGTCGGCCGCGGTGCCGTTAGGTGCAAGGCCCACGATCTTGCCCGTCGCCGGGTTGGACACCGGGAAACTTGAGGCGGCGGCGACGGCCTTGCCGTCGATGACCATCGAATAGGTTGTTGCAGTCTCGGGCATCCCGTCGTTTCCCCCGTGGCCCGCCGGCGGTTCGCCGGCATGACGCACATTGGAAAACGGCTTGCGGGACTGTCTTGGAGCTACGCGACAGCGCGATATGGACGGAAACGTCAATCCGCGGCGCTGCCCCCCGGGCGCGCGGCACAGCCGGGCGCGACGCCGTAGCGCTTGCGAAACTCGCGATAGAAATATGAGAGATCGTTGAAACCCTGCTCATACGCGATCTCGCTTACCGTCCGCGGTCCGGCCGCGGGCGATCGCCGCCGCAACGCCTCATGGGCGCGCGCCAGCCGCGTCGACATCAGCTTCCGGCCCGGCGTTTCCTCGATCTGCCTGAATTCACGCTGCAGCTTGCGCAGCGACACGCCAAGATGACCGGCAAGTTGCTTGGGGCCGAATTCCGGGTCGCTGGCGTACAAGTCGATGGCACGCACCGCCGCGGCAATCAGGCTTCGATCATCTGCGATTTGCGGACGCGCGCCATTGCGGCGTTCGAACAGAAACGCGCCGAACACGCTAAAGAATGCTTCGGCGAGACGATTGCTGCCGCCCGACTGGCCATCGAGCATGCGCTCGAGGACCGAGCGCATCGCAAGGCTCAGCGCATCTTCGCGTCTGAGATCGATCCCGCCATGGACGCTGTCTCCGAAGCGGCTGATGACTTCGTCGCGCGGCAGATGCAACGATATCTGTTCGCCGTAGCGGCCCTGAAACTCGAAGCTCGCCGGCTCAGCCGAATCCACCAGGAACATGTCGCCCTCGCGCAGCAGCGCGCGATAGCCGCCCTGGCGCATCAAAACCCTGCCCCTGGACTGAATGATCAGGAAGAAATAGTCCGCGTCATCGGTCCTGATATCGCGCTGGTCGCGCACCACGCGATCCGCATCGAGACCGATGGAGGCGATCTCGACGCCGCAAAACCGGTCCAGTGCGATCCGCCCCTTCATCTGCCCGCTTCGGCTTGCCGGGCTGACGTTGAAATGACCGCAAACGCTGGTGATGTCGGCCTGGAAAGAGTCGACATCCAAATAGGAGCGTGACGTAAACGGCGGCATCATCAGCCAAGGCCTTCTTCGTGCAGGACGGCCACAACCTTCCGGCAAGCAAAAGGCGTACCATCCTAGGCAAGATGAAGACGAGGAGTCAAAGCCTTAGCCGTCGAACACGTCCGCCGAGGCGCGCCCCGCGCGGGCGACCAGTTTCTCGTCAGGCGCCGGCAATGCCTTGCCGTTGTCGCGAAAACGGTTGGTGATGGGATAGCGGCGGTCGCGGCCGAAATTCTTTTCCGTGACCTTGACGCCCGGCGCCGCCTGACGGCGCTTGTATTCGGCGATGTTGAGCAGCCGGTCGATCCGCGTCACCACATCGGCCGGGAAACCCGCCGCGATGATGGAAGCCAGCGGCTCCTCGCGTTCGACCAGCCGTTCCAGGATGCCGTCGAGTATCTCGTAGGGTGGCAGCGAATCCTGGTCGGTCTGGTTCTCGCGCAATTCCGCGGTCGGCGGGCGGACGATGATGTTGACCGGAATGACCTCGCCCGACGGGCCCAGCGCGCCGTCCGGCTTCCATTCGTTGCGCAGGCTCGACAGCCGGAACACTTCGGTCTTGTAGATGTCCTTGATCGGATTGAAGCCGCCGTTCATGTCGCCATAGAGTGTGGCGTAGCCGACCGACATTTCCGATTTGTTGCCCGTCGTGACCACCATCGCGCCGGTCTTGTTCGAAATCGCCATCAGCAGCGTGCCGCGGGTGCGCGCCTGCAGATTTTCTTCGGTGATGTCGCGCGGCAGGCCGGCGAAGGTGCCGGACAGAATCTTCTCGAACCCGTTCACGGCGTCCGCGATCGGCAACACCTCGTAGCGGAAGCCCAATGCAGCCGCGAGCTTTGCCGCGTCGTCCAGCGACACCTGCGCGGTGAAGCGGAACGGCAGCATCACGCCGCGAACACGCTCCGCGCCGAGCGCATCGACCGCGATCGCCGCACACAAGGCCGAGTCGATGCCACCGGAGACGCCGAGCAGCACACCGGGAAAGCCGTTCTTGCGGACGTAATCGCGCAGGCCCAGCACGCACGCCGCGTAATCGCCCTTGTCGCCTTCGATCAGCGGCACTACCGGTCCATTGCAGCGCCACCCGTCCGGGCCCTTGGTCCAAACCAGCGTCGTGATGTTTTCCTCGAACGCCGGCAGTTGCGTCGCGACCGAAAGGTCGGCGTTGAGCGCGAACGATGCGCCGTCGAACACCAGTTCGTCCTGCCCGCCGATCTGGTTCAGATACACCAGCGGCAACCCGCTCTCGGTGACACGGGCGACCGCGATCGACAGCCGCAGATCGTTCTTGTCGCGGGCGTATGGCGAGCCGTTCGGCACCACCAGAATTTCTGCGCCGGTCTCGGCGAGGCACTCGACGACATTTTCGTATTCTTCTGATTCTTCGAGCCAGATGTCCTCGCAGATGGGGACGCCGACCCGGACTCCCTTCACCGTCACCGGCCCTGCGGCGGGCCCGCGTGCGAACAGGCGCTTTTCGTCGAACACGCCGTAGTTCGGCAAATTGGCCTTGAAGCGCAGAGCCGTAATGCGGCCCTCATCGAGCAGCGCGCAGGCGTTATAGAGCTTGCCGTCCTCGACCCAGGGCGTGCCGATCAGCACCGCCGGGCCACCGCCCGCGGTCTCGCGCGCCAGTTCCTCGACCGCCGCGCGGCAAGCCGCCTGGAACGCCGGTTTCAGCACCAGGTCTTCCGGCGGATAGCCGGTGATGAACAACTCCGGCAGCACCAGCAGATCGGCGCCGGCGGCTTTCGCCTGCTCACGCGCGGCGCGCGCTTTCGCGGCGTTGCCGGGGACGTCGCCCACAGTCGGGTTCAGTTGGGCGAGTGTAATTGTGAATTTCGGTTCGCTCATACGCCAATGGTGCCTTGCACACGCCGAAACTTCAATCGCCGCCTTTAGAACGCGCCTATGCGTTCGGCGATGGCAAACAGCCAGAACGCGCCGGACATCAACAGCGCCACGCCGACCGCGGCCGATCCCATGTCCTTGACCCGTCCGATCTGCGGATCATGGTCGGTGGTGAGCCGGTCGGCGAGCTTTTCGATCGCGGTGTTGAGGATCTCGACGACGAGGACGAACGCCACCGCCGCGACCAGTTCCACCCGGCGCATCACGGTGGCGCCGATCAGCCAGGCCAGCGGCACCGACAGCGCCAGCGCAAACAGTTCCTCGCGGACGGCCTGCTCCGACCGGATCGCAAAAGCGAGGCCGTTACGCGTATTGATCGTGGCGCGCCAGAGTCGCAGCAAGTCAGAAACCCGCTGCTGCCGGTATCGGTTTGACCTTGCCGGCGCGTTCCTGCTTGAGCAGTTCGGCGATCAGGAAGGCCATGTCGATCGATTGTTCGGCGTTCAGACGGGGATCGCAGACCGTGTGATAGCGGTCGTTGAGGTCCTCGTCGGTGATGGCGCGGGCGCCGCCGATGCACTCGGTGACGTCCTGCCCGGTCATTTCCAGGTGAATGCCGCCGGCATGGGTGCCTTCCGCCTGATGGATGGCGAAGAACGATTTCACTTCCGACAATATCCGGTCGAACGGACGGGTCTTGTAGCCTGAATTGGAGCTGATGGTGTTGCCGTGCATCGGATCGCACGACCAGACCACGACGCGCCCTTCCCGCTGCACCGCGCGGATCAAGGGCGCCAGATGATCGCCGACCTTGTCCGAACCAAAGCGGTTGATCAGCGTCAGCCGGCCCGGCTCGTTGTCGGGATTGAGGATGTCGATCAGCTTCAAGAGTTCATCGGGCTTGAGCGACGGGCCGCATTTCAGGCCGATCGGGTTCTTGATGCCGCGGAAATATTCGACATGGCCGTGGTCGAGCTGGCGGGTGCGGTCGCCGATCCAGATGAAGTGGCCCGAAGTCGCGTACCAGTCGCCGGTGGTGGAATCGACGCGGGTAAAGGCCTGCTCGTAGCCCAGCAGCAGCGCCTCGTGGCTGGTGTAGAAATCGGTGGCGCGAAGCTCGGGGTGGCTTTCGAGGTCGAGGCCGCAGGCGCGCATGAAGTTCAGCGCGTCCGAAATACGGTCGGCCAGTTCCTTGTAGCGGCGTGACTGCGGCGAGTCCTTCAGGAAGCCCAGCATCCACTGATGCACGCTGCCGAGATTGGCAAAACCGCCGGTCGCGAACGCACGCAGCAGGTTGAGGGTCGCCGCCGACTGCCGATAGGCCATCAACTGGCGCTGCGGATCGGGGATGCGCGCCTCGGGCGTGAACGCGATGTCGTTGATGATGTCGCCGCGATAGCTCGGCAGCTCGACGCCATTGATCTTCTCGGTGTTCGACGAGCGCGGTTTTGCGAATTGCCCGGCGATGCGGCCGACCTTCACGACCGGCAGCGCGCCGGCATAGGTGAGAACGACGGCCATCTGCAGCAGCACGCGGAAGAAGTCGCGGATGTTGTTGGCGCCGTGCTCGGCAAAGCTCTCGGCGCAATCGCCGCCCTGCAACAGGAAGGCTTCGCCGGCGGCGACGCGCGCGAGCGATTTCTTCAGATTGCGGGCCTCGCCGGCGAACACCAGCGGCGGAAAGGTAGCCAACTGCGCCTCGACATCAGCCAATACCTTGGCATCGGGATAATCGGGCACCTGCAGCACCGGTTTGGCGCGCCAGCTATCGGGTGTCCACCGCTCGGACATGACGTTAACTCCTGAGCAAAAACCGCGACTTACCCGCAGTTACGAAGGGCCGGGTTATACACAGGGCGATGGCCAACCGCCATGAGATTTCCACCTGCCCCGTCAAGCCCTTGCGGGTGTCCCCGTCAAGCCTTGCGGGTCTCCCCGTCAAGCCCTTGCAGCAAAAGCCGAATTCGCATTTGTTAGGGCCAAATCGCGAAAAGCGAGGAAGGAAATCGCGGGTGGCCGAGCTGGGGCTGGACGACGTATTCATCGACGATATCACGCTTCCCGCGGCGGATGGCTATCCGCTGGGAGCTACGCTGTTCTTGCCGCGCGGAGCCAAGCGCCACGCCGTGCTGATCAATTCGGCGACCGCGGTCCACCGCAAGGTCTATCGCGGCTTTGCCGGCTACCTCGCCAAGCGCGGCTGCGCGGTGCTGACCTATGACTACCGCGGCACCGGCGACTCGCGGCAGAAGTCGATGACCGGCTACAACCAGCCGAAATCGCTGGTCGGCTTCAAGGCCTCGATGTCGGACTGGGCCGCGCAGGATGTAACCTCCGCGGTGGCCTGGATGCGCGAGCGCTACAAGGCGCTGCCGTTTGCCTATGTCGGGCATTCCTTTGGCGGCCAGGCGCTGGGTCTGCTGCCGAACAACACCGAGATTTCGCGCGCGCTGTTTATCGCCGCCCAAGCCGGCACCTGGAAACTGATCGCGGTGCCCGAGCGCTATCGCGTCTATGCGATGCTCAATGCCGCGGTCCTCCTCACCCGCGCGTTCGGCTACACGCCGGGCTGGCTCGGGCTCGGCATGGACATGCCGAAGGACGTATTCCTGCAATGGGTCTCCTGGGTGATGAGCCCGCGCTACATGTTCGACGACAAGAATCTGGCGGCCTTGCAAAATTTTCCGAACTACAAAGGCGCGTTGCGCGCGCTGAGCATGTCTGACGATCCCTGGGCGACGCGGCCGGCGGTGGAGTTGCTGTGCTCGGGATTTACGTCGATCAAGCCCGAGATCATCACGGTGACACCCAAGGACACCGGCGCCAGCCGGATCGGCCATTTTGGTTTCTTCCGCCCTGAGCATCGCGACACGTTGTGGCGTGGGGCGGCGGAATGGATCGAGGCGGCGGAGTAGTTGTTGATGTCGTCCCACTCGTCGTCCCGGCGAAGGCCGGGACCCATACCGCGTGATCTCTCAATAGAAGCTCGGTAGCAGAGACCTTTCGCAAAACGTCTCCCTGTGGTTATGGGTCCCGGCCTTCGCCGGGACGACGTAGATATAGCTTCGCATTCTCGCGACGCATTGCGCCCGAGCTTTGCCAGAAATTCCTCGCCCTCCAATGAGAGGGCGCAGGGAAGACCGGGTGCGCGCTGCACCCGCGGTCTCGCGTGCGGTTTGCACAAAACAAAGTGCACACGAGCATACAGGGCAGCGGAGAACACCCGGCCTTCCCTGCGCAATGGCTTTACGGCTTATGCCGTGATCTCCCCGGAGACGAGTTCTTGGTTGACTCCGTCGCTGCCGTTCCCGCTTGCGCTTCTCCGACAGCTTGACACCTGCAACGGGTGCCAGGACCACACGGTTTTGCCGTACGCTTATCCACGCCGTCGTCGAGGCGTAAACCAGCGTCCACCGCAACCCGTCCAACGTCCGTGACGACGGCCGACGCCCTCTGAGTGGGACGGGATGGCGATAGATGCGCACTGATTTGGGTCGGCCGACAACAGAAATATTTTTGATTTACAGAAATTTTCTACTTGACACGATTTCTGAAACTCCGAACTGATTTGCCCGTCGGGCACTCAGCCGTCATTCCCCGATGCGCAATTGCGCATCGGGGAATGACGAGGGGGAGAGACGACTCAAGAACCCCTTACGTCACGCACCGCCCGGGCTGGAGCAGCTTGGCCACGTCGGTCAGGACGCTGACCGGCGGCTCGCAGGCGATGGCGATTTTCTTGGACGCGGGCTTGGTCGCCGGCGGTGTCGGCGCCGGACCATTGCGCGTTTCGTTGCGCACCGCTTTCGCAACAGGCACGCGGACCAGCACCGAGGTATCGGCGACGCCGTCGTGGCGCAGCGCAATGGTCTGGGTCTGCCCGGCCGCCGCGGGAACCGATGCGCGGTCGGACTTGCCGGCGCGATTGACGCCGGTTTCGGGCGCCGCGGCCGTAGCCTGGCGACTGCCGATCAGGTCGTGGGCGAATGCGAGCTGGACCGCGCCCGCGCCAAGGGTCAAAGCGATCGCGAGCGAGCCGAAAATTCCCTTATGAATCTGTGACATGTTGGTGTGTCCCTCGCCCCATGGCGATCATGAACACAACACGAACCAGGCCGTGCGGGTTCGGCGGACAACCGATCACTTAACCGTGTACGAAAATATTTGACGGCGCCTGGAACGACTCCCCGGCTTGTGAGTCTTTCCAAAAGCCGGTCATTCCCCCTGCCCCATAGACCGGTGATGTGGGGCGCGACCGTGGTGATGCCGGTCGCGCCCCGCTTTTTTTTGAAAATTCAGGAACATCGGCGCGAGCCGAGCCACCCACGTCAATAAAGCTGCACAGGGAGCGGGGTGCCGTCCTTGCCGACCACGAGGCCCCAGGTCTCGCCGGCAGCGAACTCGAACTCCCGGTTGTGCGCCGTGCCGCTCGCGAGCTTGAGGCTGACCTTGTATTTGCCGGGCGGCAGATTGACTTCCTGACCATTGGGCGATTTGCGTCCGCTATGGGCATCGTCAGTCAAACTTTCTCCGGCGCCAGCGGCCAAATTGATGGTCTGCTGGTTGACGGTGATGACGGCCGCTTCCTTCGCGCCGTTGCCAAGCCGCAGCCGCATTTGCCCTGGCATCGGCAGGATGTCGCCATCCGCGTCCGCAGGCTTGCGCTGCGACAAATCGGCGATCGTCCTGTCGCCCTGGCGGGTGAGCCGAAGCTGCGCCGGTCCATCCTTGGTGGCGAACGTGATCGTGGCCTTGTCTCGCTCGATGACCGCGCCTTCATTTTCCGTCCAGCCGCGCTTGGCGAGTGCCTCGCGATAGAAGCGGAGTGTGCCTGCGAGATCGAGCGGCGTTTCGACGTGAACCGCGTCAATGAACCGTGAACTCTTGCCCGTCGTGACAACCCAGGGCTTGGGCCGCGGCAAGCCGGAGACTAGATCGTCGCTCGCGGCCTCTGCGGGCTTGGCGTCCGAGCTGACGCTGCAGAGCAGCCGCCTGCCGATGGCATTCTGCGGACAGTCAGCAATGGCCCATGCCGTCTTGTCGGTATAGCTCGCCTGGAATTTGCGCGGCGTGTTCGACGGGATTGCCGGAGTCCCCTGAGTGGTGGTCCGCGATGACCAATGAAGGGCGCACGGGACGACCAGCGGTGAATAGCCGGTCGCGCAATAATCATAGGGATCCAGCACTTTCGCGAGCGCCACCGTCAGCACGCCTACCGTGGAAGCGGCCGCCGCAACCAGCAGGCCGCTGACCAGCAAAACAACTTTCGTTCGACGCTTCATTGGATGGATTTCCGGTGTTGAGAGGGCTGGGCTCAAGTGCCCGTCCTGAGCTTAGTGGCGCCAGCCGTGCAAAGCGTTCATCGCCTGCGAGTCGTTGTTTTCTCTGGCGATTTTCGGGGGGCAAACCTCGCGCCTGTTGCGGCCTCATGCTAGCGATGGCGCCCATGACATCAGGAAAGCGACCCGCCATGCCCCCCAATCCCCAGCAGTTTGCGAGCGACAATTATGCCGGCATTTGCCCGGAGGCGTGGGCGGCGATGGCGGAGGCCAATCAGGGGCACGCGACCGCCTATGGCGACGATCCCTGGACCCAGCGCGCGTCGGACGCGTTCCGGGAGTTGTTCGAAAAGCCGGACGCCGAAGTGTTTTTTGCCTTCAACGGCACCGCCGCCAATTCGCTGGCGCTGGCGTCGCTGTGCCAGTCCTATCACAGCGTGATCTGCTCCTCGTCGGCGCATGTGGAGACCGACGAATGCGGCGCGCCGGAATTCTTTTCCAACGGCTCAAAACTTCTGATCGCGGCGAGCGAGGACGGCAAGCTGACGCCGGAGCAGGTGCGCTCTCTGGCCACCGGCCGATCCGACATCCATTTCCCGAAACCGCGCGTGGTCACGATCACGCAGCCGACCGAGACCGGCCAGGTGTATTCGCTGGGTGAAATCCGGGCGCTGGCGGCGACCTGCCGCGAAATCGGCCTGCGCCTTCATATGGACGGCGCGCGCTTTGCCAACGCCTGCGCGTCGCTGAACTGTTCGCCGGCGGAGATGACCTGGAAGGCCGGAGTCGATCTGCTGTGTTTCGGCGGCACCAAGAACGGCATGGCGGTCGGCGAGGCGATCCTGTTTTTCGATCCGCGTCTGGCCGAGGATTTTGACTATCGCTGCAAGCAGGCGGGGCAGCTTGCCTCGAAGATGCGCTTCCTCGCGGCCCCCTGGGTCGGGCTGCTGCAGGACGGCGCGTGGCTGCGCAATGCGCAGCACGCCAACGCCGGCGCCGCGCGGCTCGCCGCCGCGGTGGCCGACTTGCCGGATTTCAAGCCTATGTTTCCGGTCGAAGCCAATGCGGTCTTCCTGCGCGCCTCCGCCGACCGACTGGAAGCGTTGCGCCAGCGCGGCTGGCAATTTTATACGTTCATCGGCGGCGGCGCGCGTTTCATGTTCGCCTGGGACGCCGATCCGGCACGGGTCGATGCGCTGGTGCGCGATATCATGGAGGTGAGCGGGGCGCGTCGTTAAGGCGCGCGGCTCACAATTATTGTCGTCCCGGCGAAGGCCGGGACCCATAACCACCGGCGACAATTGTCTCGCGCGCTAGTCGTTATCTTTGTTTCCAACAATTCGGGCCGCGGCGTATGGGTCCCGGCCTTCGCCGGGACGACGAAAGAAAGCCGGGACGACGCAAAGAAAAACGGCGCGCCGTGAAGCGCGCCGTTTTCGATTCAAGCGATAGCTTTGCTACCTAACCCGTCGCCGCCCGTGGCGCGCGGTTGCGGGAGTTGCGCTGGAAGAACAGCGCCTGGCTCGCCACCGCCGAAACCATCGCGGGCTGGAACGGTTTTGAGATCAGGAACGCCGGCTCGGGGCGCTCGCCGGTGAGGAAGCGCTCGGGATAGGCGGTGATGAACACCACGGGGACCTCGAACACCTTCAACAGCTCGTTGACCGCATCGAGGCCGGAAGAGCCGTCGGCGAGCTGGATGTCGGCGAGGATCAGGCCCGGCTTCTTGTTCTTGGCCAGCGCGACCGCATCGGCATGGGTGCGCGCGACGCCGATGACGTTGTGGCCGAGATTCTTCACCAGGCTCTCGAGGTCCATCGCGATGAAGGTCTCGTCCTCGATGATGAGCACGTCGGTGGCGATTTCCGCCGCCATCTCGCGGCCGGCGGCGTCGGCAAGCTTGCGGGTCTCGGCGATGTCGGTGCCGAGAATGTAACCCACTTCCTCCTCGGAAAAGCCTTCCAGCGACAGCAGGAGGAAGGCCTGGCGCGGCAATGGCGTGATGTTCGAGAGCCGGCGCTCCGACGGCAGGGCCAGCGTCGCAACATCCGGGTTCTCGTTGACCGAGACTGAATTCCAGATCTGCGTGAACAGCCGGAACAGTCCGGCGCGCGGACCGTGCTTTTCGTCGAGCAGCGAGCCATCCTGCAGCAGGGCCTCCAGCATGGCCCCGACATAAGCGTCACCTGACGACTGGTTTCCGGTCAGCGCGCGGGCGTAGCGCCGCAACAGCGGCAAATGTTCAGCAACGAGCTGTGATCGGGACATCCCCACTCCATCCTTGTCTGAGGCCCTGTGCGGGCCACATCTGGGTCGAACCTGAACGCCTGGTCCGGCGTAACCTATCCTGAAACGGGGCGACCCGGTTCCCCTGTCATCCCGGAATACGCCTGAGGGGCAAAAAAGTTCCTTCAAACAGTTCCCTAATTTCGGAACTTTTCTGAACCCATCGCATTAGGTTTGACCAAGAGCGCGGGCGGCCAAGGCCTAATTTCGAGGAAAAGTCTTGAAATACAAGGTACTTAACACTCGGGGAAGCGTGGATGACATCATGAAAGAAGTAAAGAAGCAGGGCGGTCTCAATGCCGAGATCCAGTCTAGAATCGGCCACCAGCTGCGCGCCATGTATGACGACGTGGTGCGCCAAGGGGTACCAGACCGCTTTGCGGAGCTGATCCGGAAGCTCGACGGGCCCGAGGCGGCGACCGCCGCTCAGGGCGGCGGCGAACCTGACAAAAACAATGGAGGTAGCTAATGCCTCTCACAGATTCACTTCGCGACGACATCCTGGCGTCGGTACCGTCCTTGCGCGCGTTCGCCATCTCGCTCAGTGGTAATGGCGACCGTGCGGACGATCTGGTGCAGGAAACGTTGCTGCGCGCGATCGCCAACATCGATTCGTTCCAGCCCGGATCGAACCTGCCGGCTTGGCTGTTCACGATCCTGCGCAACCTGTTCCGCTCCGACTATCGCAAGCGGCGGCGCGAGGTCGAGGACGCCGAGGGCAATTACGCCAAAACCCTGAAGACCCAGCCGGCGCAGAACGCGCATCTGGAGTTCGAGGAGTTTCGCGTCGCGCTCGACAAACTGCCGCAAGACCAGCGCGAAGCGTTGATCCTGGTCGGCGCCTCCGGCTTCTCCTATGAGGACGCGGCGGCCATCTGCGGCTGCGCTGTCGGCACCATCAAGAGCCGCGTCAACCGCGCGCGCTCGAAGCTTTCCGCCCTGCTCTATGTCGACGGCGCCGAGGATTTCGGCCCCGACAACACGGTGCGCGCGGTGATCGGCGGCAACAGCTGACATGCATCGGTTCGCATGACGCAAAAGGCGGCCCGACCGGGCCGCCTTTTTTGTTGTCGGGAAGTTCCGGGTTTCCAGTCTAATTCAGGCCGCCGAAGGCGTAGATCAGCACGAGAATCGGCAGAGGTATGCCGAGCACCCATAACAGCAGATAGCGTCCCATGGATGGTCTCCGTCCGTCATCTGATTGATACGAATAAATGCGTGGGGGACGGGAGTGGTTCCGGATGACGCGTTGGAACGAGACAACATTCACCGTCATTGCGAGGAGCGCGGCGACGAAGCAATCCACTTCTGCTTTTCCGCGGCGAGATGGATTGCTTCGCTTCGCTCGCAATGACGGGGAGAATTCTTGCGTACACGAACGCAAAAGGGAGCGCTTACTTCACCGGCCGCACCGGGGCGGAGAGCTGTTCGGTGCGGTCGCGTTCGGTCATGTCGACGACGGTGACCATGGGCGCGGTCAGCTCATAGACGTAGCTGACATCGGTGAAGAAGCGCTTGGCGGTGCCGCCGAGCGCTTCCGGCGCCACGCGGTCGAGCAGGATCAGGCCGAAATCACTGTCCTCGCGCCGGGTCGCCGCTGACGTGTTGAACTCCTCCCAGCGGAAATGGAAAACCGTATCCGGCTCCTCGCCCGATATTTCCCAGTTCGCGACGATATGCGGATGCTTGCCGACCAGCGACAGGCCCTCGTCGGAATGCGACGCCAGTTCGAAGAACAACAGCGACAGCGATTGCGCGGCGCGCGCGCTCACCGCGATGTCCGGGCCGTTGACCGCGATGCGATCGGCATGCGGTATCGCGCGCGCCTCGAACAGCCCCTTCAGCTTGACGCCCTGCCACTGGCTCTCGCTCAGCAGCGTGACCACGTTCGACATCGCATGGATGCGCCCGATCAAAAGTTCGCGCGAGACGTCGATGTCGGAGCCGTGGCGCAGCGTTCGCGTCACGATCGACTGGATCACCGCGAGGATGTTCTTGACCCGGTGGTTGAGCTCGTCGATCACGGCCGTCAGCCGCCGCTCGAAGCCGATCCGCACCTGGATCTCGCGGCTGAGCCGCAAATTGTTGTAGGCGACATAGCCGAACAGGCCGCACACGATGCCGGTCAGCGCCAGCCCGATCGCCGCCACGATCACCGCCGTCTGCTGCGCCCGCACGGCCACGTTGGTCTTGGCGTAATAGCCGAGCGACCAGTCGCGGCCACCGAAGGTCACGGTGCGAACCATCGACGGCGCCGGGCCCTCCGGCCTGACCGGCTGCAATGTGACCGCACCCTGGTCGTTGGCGACGAATTCGTCATTGGCGTCACTCGGGTCCTTCAGCACCACCGCAAACAGCGACCGGTCGTCATTGGTCAGCATCAGCGTCGCCAGTTCGTAGGAGAACGTGACGAAGCCTGCGGCCTCGCTGGAGCCTTCCTGATAGACCGGCGCGGCGAGCACGATTCCGACCGGACCATCCTTGCGCAACAGCGGGATCGGGTCAGACGCCACCGGCTTGCCGCCCTCCATCACCTGCGTCAGCACCGGCCCGATGATCGAGTGGCGGTCGTAAGCGCGGCCCGGAAAGCTCAGCGTATCCGCGCTGCGCGGCTCGAGGTCCATCAGCACGTTGATCGGCTTGTCGATCGCCTTCATATCCAGCGGCCGGTCGTCGAAATCGCGAATCGTCGGATCGGTGAACCCTGAGCTCTTCAGCACCGCACGTGCCGCTTCCAGCTCATCCGGCTTGAGCCGCGCGATCCAGTTGGCGACCACGAAATCGGTCTTGAAGGCGTAGATCGACGCGCGCAGCGGCTGCAGCATGTTGGCCTTGAGCACCGACGGCGCGCGAAACAGGCCGGAGGCGACGCGCGCCAGCAGCTCGCGTTCGGTCAGCCGGTCCTGCACCAGGCTGGCGTGGACGTCGATGGCGCGCGCCAGCGCGATGCCGTCAAGGGTCACTTCCTGTTCATGGACGCGATAGGCCGCAAGACCGGAGAGCAGACCTCCAATCAGCGCGATGAAGCCGATAATGAAACCCAGCCGGACCACTCGCTTACTCGGGAATGAAGTGTTGGCGTAAACGTGAAGGAAGCATTCGAGGTCTGCCGGGGCGGCAAGAAATAGAAACCGGACGACGGCCGATCGCGGGCGAATATGAATGAGCGATCATCAGCACGCAACTAACTGGTTGGCAGCGGGCAACACGTGGCCGCCGTTAACGCTGATTTCGCGGGGCCAGAAGATGCTAATGAAGTCGGACCAATTTGGTTCCAGGCATCCCAGCAATATCCAAGAAGCGACATCCCGCCACCGTCGCGCCCCGTGATGGCGGATTTAAGAAGGCGCGCCGACGCAGGGCCGTGGGCCGCGGCCGTTAACCAAATCCGGCGGCGTTAACCCGCCTCTAACCTGCCGCTACCCTGCCTCTAACCTGCCTTGGCCTTCGGCGCCGGGCGCAGGCCGCCCTTGGTCTCGATGAAGCCGATGATGCGCTCGAGCCCCTCGCTCTTCTTCAGATTGGTCATCACGAAGGGGCGCTCACCCCGCATCCTTTTTGCATCGGTATCCATCTTTTCCAGGGACGCGCCGACATGCGGCGCGAGGTCGATCTTGTTGATGACCAGCAGGTCCGAGCGGGTGATGCCCGGCCCGCCCTTGGACGGGATCTTGTCGCCGGCGGCGACGTCGATGACGTAAATCGTGAGATCGGCGAGTTCGGGCGAGAACGTGGCGGCCAGATTGTCGCCGCCCGACTCGATCAGCACCAGATCGAGATTGGGAAATTTGGCGCGCATGTCGGCCACGGCCGCGAGATTCATCGAGGCGTCCTCGCGGATCGCGGTGTGCGGGCAGCCGCCGGTCTCGACGCCGGCGATGCGGTCCGCCGTCAGCGAGCCCGAGCGCACCAGGAACTCGGCGTCCCATTTGGTGTAGATGTCGTTGGTGATCGCGGCGATGTCGTAACGCTCGCGCATCGATTTGCAGAGCAGGTCCATCAGCGCGGTCTTGCCGGAGCCGACGGGACCGCCGACGCCGACACGCAGCGGGCCGTGAGATTTGGACATTTAAAAAATTCCCTCAATTGTCGTCCCGGCCAAGCGAAGCGCGAGCCGGGACCCATAACCACCGAATTCAGTTGTTGTATCAAGCTGGAGCTCCAGCCCGGCATAACCGCGAACATTTGTGGTTATGGGTCCCCGCCTGCCGCCTTCGCTAAAGCTTCGGCGAGCCTCATACCACAACCCCGGCGAAGCCTTGGCGGAGACGGGTCGCGGGGACGACGGATGCGAAGAGCGGTCGTACATCATGACCGGAACAGCCTCGTATACTGCGTCTCATGCCGGAGGCTGGCGAGATCGGCGCGAAACGTCGCGCTGCCGAGATCGTCGAGCGAGGCCTGCAGCGCGCGCGACGCGGTCGCGACCACCACCGGCTCCAGCGCGGCCAGGATGCGCTGGCTGTCGGTCTGCCCCAATGGTACCAGCCGCGCGCCTGCGGAAATCCAGTTCGAGACCACCGCATGCAGGAACGCATGCATCGCCGGCGCCAGGGGAATCTTGTGCGCGGCGCTGACGAGACCGACCGCGACGGGATAGATGGTGGCACCGCCACAGGCTGAAACCAGCCCGTCGAGGCCGTCGCAGGTCCAGGCCGCGCGCGCGATGTCGATGAAGGCGCGGCCCTGGGTCGAGGTTTCGAGCTGGCGCTCGCGCGACGGCACGAAGGCCGCGGCAAGCTCCGCGATCTCGCGCAGCGCGGCTTTGTCGTTTGCAGTCGCCGCCCGGTGCGCCTGCGCCAGAAACACGCCGTCGCAAAAGCCCGAGCCGTCGGCCAGCATCGCCGTCAGCCACTCGCGCAACGAGGCGGCATCGGTGATGTCGCCGGCCTCCACCGCCCATTCGATGCCGCTGGAATAGGAGAACGCGCCGACGGGAAAGGCCGGCGACAGCCACGTCATCAGCCGGTACAGCGCCGCTCCCTCGTCTGCCGTCATCCCGTCAGCCGGGACGGGCTCACTTGTGGTCATGAGCATGGGAATGATCGTGGTGGTGGTGATCGTGGTCGCAATGCTCATCATGATGATGGTGGTGGTCGTGATCGTGTGAGTGACCGTGCGAGGAATGGTCGTGGCCGGCATGCCCATGCGCGGCTTCCGGCGCATGCGCGTGGCCCGCATAGGCGCCGCCTTCGGGATCGAACGGCGCCTCGATCTCGATGATGCGCGCGCCGAGGCCCTTCACCATCGCCTCGATCACATGATCCCGGCGAATGCGAAGGCCCTTCGGCATGATCTGGGTCGGCAGATGGCGGTTGCCGAGATGCCAGGCGACGCGAACCAGATGCAGCGGATCGGCGCCGCGGATCTCGATCAGCGGCTCGGGGGCGGCGACCACCTCGATCAGGCGACCGTCTTCCAGCACCAGCGCGTCACCGCCGCGAAGCGCGATCGCGTGTTCCAGGTCGAGCAGGAATTCGAGCCCGCGTGTGCCCGTCATCGCCATCCGCCGCCGGTGCCGATCGTCGAAATCGAGCACCACGGTATCGGCGGCGGCTTCCGTCCAGCGATGCTGGCCCTGAACGCGTGTTGCCCTAATCATGGAGTTAAAACTTCTCCACCTTGCCGTCGCTGATGATCTCGATCACGGTCGGCGCCGTCTTCATCTGCGACGAATACTCCCGCCACACCTTCATATGCGGCGCCTTGCCGTGCGTATTGAGGTCGTCGCGGGTTTCCCAGCGCTCCACCACCACATAGAGATTGGGATTGTTCACGCTGACATTGCCGTCATAGGAGAGGCAGCCCTTCTCCTTGAGCGTTTCAACGGTGCAGGCCTTGTGCCCCTTGATGAAGTCGTCCTTGTTTTCCGGCTTCATGGGCGTGGTGGCGATAACGTAGATCATGGATTTTCTCCCTCGTTTTTCTTGATTAGCGGGTTTCGACTTTTTCGGGGGTGATGTACTCGATCTTCGGTGGCGCGCTCATGCATTTGACCGCGACGCGGCCGAAGGTTTTCATGTGCTCGGCGGTCCGGTGCGGCCCCAGCGCCTCCATGTTCTCCCACTGCTCCACGAACACCATCTTGGAATGGTCGGTGACGCTTTCATGCAGATCATAGGCGATGTTGCCCGGCTCCTTCCGAGTTTCCATGATGCAGGCGGTGGCCGCCGCAATGAAATCGGCGCGTGTTTCAGGCTTGATGGTCAGCGTGGCAACGACGTAAATCACGTGAATTCTCCCGGACTTTTTGTTCTGGCTTTGATCGCCCGGGCGAAAGCCTAGTACATGAAATAGCGCTGCGCCATGGGCAGTACCTCGGCCGGCGCGCAGGTCAGAAGCTCGCCGTCTGCGCGTACCTCATAGGTCTCGGAATCGACCTCGATCTTGGGGGTGGCGCCGTTGTGGATCATGCTCTTCTTGGAGATACCATCCCGGGTATTCTTGACCGGATAGAGTTTTTTGGCGATGCCGAGCTTGCGCGCAAGCCCGCTTGTAATTGCTGCCTTGGACGTGAACACGACGGATGAGGCGGTCAGCGCCTTGCCGTAGGCCGCGAACATCGGCCGGTAATGCACGGGCTGCGGCGTTGGAATCGACGCATTGGGATCGCCCATCGGAGCTGCCACGATCGAGCCGCCCTTGATGATGCAATCCGGCTTGACGCCGAAGAACGCCGGCGACCACAGCACCAGATCCGCCATCTTGCCCTTCTCCACCGAGCCGATCAGCTTCGACACGCCATGGGCGATCGCGGGATTGATGGTGTATTTGGCGATGTAGCGCTTGACGCGGAAATTATCGTTGTTGCCCTTGTCCTCGGGCAGCGAGCCGCGCTGCTTCTTCATCTTGTCGGCGGTCTGCCAGGTGCGGATGATGACTTCACCGAGCCGGCCCATGGCCTGCGAGTCCGACGACATCATCGAGAGCGCGCCGAGATCGTGCAGAATGTCTTCGGCCGCGATGGTTTCTTTCCGGATGCGGCTTTCGGCGAACGCGAGATCTTCCGCGATCGACGGGTCGAGATGGTGGCACACCATCAGCATGTCGAGATGCTCGTCGATGGTGTTGCGGGTGAACGGCCGCGTCGGATTGGTCGAGGATGGCAGCACGTTCTTCAGGCCGGCAATTTTTATGATATCCGGCGCGTGGCCGCCGCCGGCGCCTTCGGTGTGGAAGGCGTGGATGGTGCGGCCCTTGAAGGCCTTCACCGTGTCTTCGACAAAGCCGGACTCGTTCAGCGTGTCGGAATGCAGCATCACCTGGACGTCGTAATCGTCGGCCACCGACAGGCAGTTGTCGATCGCGGCAGGCGTGGTGCCCCAATCCTCGTGCAGCTTGAGCGCACAAGCGCCGCCCTTGATCATCTCCACCAGCGCCGCCGGGCGCGCCGCGTTGCCCTTGCCGGATATGCCGAGATTGACCGGGAAGGCGTCGAACGACTGGATCATCCGCCCCATGTGCCACGGGCCGGGCGTGCAGGTGGTGGCAAAGGTGCCGTGCGACGGGCCGGTGCCGCCGCCCAGCATCGAGGTGACGCCGCTCATCAGCGCGTGTTCGATCTGCTGCGGGCAGATGAAATGGATGTGGCTGTCAAAACCGCCTGCGGTGAGGATCTTGCCCTCGCCCGCGATGATGTCGGTGCCGGGCCCGATCACGATGGTGACCCCCGGCTGGATGTCGGGATTGCCGGCCTTGCCGATCGCGGCGATCATGCCCTCCTTGATCGCGACGTCGGCTTTGACGATGCCCCAGTGATCGACAATCAGCGCGTTGGTGATGACAGTATCCGCCGCGCCCTGCCGGTTGGTGACCTGCGACTGGCCCATGCCGTCACGGATCACCTTGCCGCCGCCGAACTTCACCTCCTCGCCGTAGACGGTGAAATCCTTTTCCACCTCGATGATGAGATCGGTATCGGCCAGCCGCACCCGGTCGCCGGTGGTGGGCCCGAACATGTCGGCATAGACGGAACGTCGCATCTTGATCGACATGAAGAACTCCTGGTCAGTGGGAAGCCGGCAGCAAGCCGTGTGCTTCGAACAATTTTTGCAGCTTCAGTTGGGCAAGTTTGTATCCGATATCATGACGGCGCTTGATGCCTGCGGCAGAAAAATCGCGGAAGGATCCGGACTCTTCGGACGAAAGCGGCAAGCCGGCTTCCGCCATGAGTGCGGGGTCCGTCAGATCGATGTCGGTGATCTCGTCGAGCACCTTGAAGCGTCCCGCATCAAGAACCCGGTCCTTGAGCTTCTGATCGAGCTGTCCTTCGGGGACCGCGGCCGCCAGATCGTCGATAATCCGCAGCAGCATGTTTATGGTGCGCGCGTTCACGCCATCCTGCCGAAGCCGATTGCCGTAGCGCAGCTCGGCCAGCCGATCATTGACCTCGATCATGTTTGTCGGCGCCGCGCGGTTCTTCCGAAACAGATTCATCACGATCAGGATACGATCGACGTCGGCCGATCCGGAAAACGCATGGATGGCGTCGCCGAGCGGCGTGTTATCGACAACACCGCCGTCCCAGAAACTCGCATCGTTGACCGCGGTTGCTGGAAATCCCGGCGGCAGACTGCCGCTCGCCAGTACATGGCTCGGACCGATCTCGGTCTTTGCTTCCGTCTTGTGTGGATGATTGCGGAAGCGGATCAGTTCGCCGGAGGATAAATTGACCGCGGTGACTACAAAGGCGGTCGGACTGCTGTTCAGCGAATCGAAATCCACGTGCTTCTTCAGCGTTCCGAGCATCGGATTGGTGTCGTAGAAGTTGGTCCAGTTGAAGAAATTCCAGATATCCCGGCGAGGTGAATAAAAGCCGGGTACACCGAACAATGCCAGATTGCGGCCTGCGGCAGCCCACCAATGTTTTGGTGTCTCCAGCGCCAGCTCGGACCACAGCGAACGCAGGCGCTTGCGCGCGTCGGCCCGGTCTTTGGCGCCGACCACGCAAGCCGCATTGATCGCACCAATCGATACTCCGGTTACCGCTACCAACCGCAAGGTCCTGCCTCGAACTTCGATGGCATCCATCAATTCGAGTAGCGCTATCATCGCGCCAAACTCGTAAGCTCCGAGCGCGCCGCCGCCCTGGAGTACGACTCCAATTTCGACCGTGTCCTTTGCAACCTGTCCCATGGCAGCCTTGCTTAGAGCTTCCCCTGCACTTCGCCACGAAAGCCATAAACAACACGCTTGCCGGCGAGCGCCACCAGCTGCACGTCGCGGGTCTGGCCGGGCTCGAAACGGACGGCGGTGCCGGCCGCGATGTCGAGGCGCATGCCGCGGGCTTTCTTGCGGTCGAATTTAAGCGCCGGATTGGTCTCGAAGAAATGGTAGTGCGAGCCGACCTGGATCGGGCGGTCGCCGGTGTTGGCGACCGTCAGCGTCACGGTCTTGCGGCCGGCATTGAGTTCGATCTCGCCGTCCTGGATGAAGCGTTCACCGGGGATCATCTTCGTTTACCTCACAACTTTGCCGCGTCATGGCCGGGCTTGTCCCGGCCATCCACGTCTTACTTTGCTTCAAGGAAGACGTGGATGCCCGGCACAAGGCCGGGCATGACGTATATGAACAACGCTCTTCACCGTATCGGCTCATGCACGGTGACGAGTTTCGTACCGTCCGGAAACGTCGCCTCGACCTGGATGTCGTGGATCATCTCGGGAATCCCGTCCATGCACTGCGCCCGCGTAATCACCTGCGCCCCGGCCTGCATCAGGTCGGCCACCGTGCGGCCGTCACGCGCGCCCTCGACGATGAAATCGGAAATGATCGCGATCGCTTCGGGGTGGTTGAGCTTGACGCCGCGCTCCAGCCTGCGGCGCGCAACCATCGCGGCCATCGAGATCAGGAGCTTGTCTTTTTCGCGGGGGGAGAGATTCATGCGGGCACTCGAGTGATGTATAGTTGAGCCAGAGACGTTAGTTGAGCCAGAGTCTTGGCAGCGGCACGCCGGAGGCGCGGCCGAGCACGGTCATCATGTCGGCGCGGAGCCGCGCTGCATCTTGGGCACAGAAGCGCGCCATTGCAAATCCATTCCATGCGGAGATTCCGACCTCGCCGCCGAACGCGTCTGATGCTTCGCGGATCCGCTCCACCACGGCTTCGTCGCCGGGCACGATCAGCGCGGTGCCGATGGCGACGCCGCCTTTGGCGATGGCAGGTTGCGCGAGCTTTGCGCCGATATCGCCGTCGAGCCGGATGGTTTCGGCAAACACCAGCCGGCCACCACGGCGCAGCCGCCAGCGATCGATGAATTCGCCGTGCAGCATCCGCTCGCCCATCGCCGCGCGGCCGAACACCACGATCTCGCACAGCAAAAGTGAGGCGTCATCAGCCAGGTCGATATCGATGCGCCGTGAGATCCGCGCGCGGTCGAACAGGATGGTCTCCTGCGGCAGCCAGGAAAGGTGCGCGCCCGCCTCGGCCTTGAGCGCAATGTCGAGCGCTGCTGCCGGCCCGGGAGCGCGATAGACCTTCTCGGCCGCCGCCGTCGTCAGAGTCAGCCGCGCGCCCTCACCGGCCACAATGTCGATGTCGAAACGGTCGCCGCCGGCGATGCCGCCGGCCGTGTTGACGAACACGCCGGACAGGCCGTCGTCCTCGGGTGAGGGAAACCTGACGCGGAGCGAGCCGGATTCATGCAAGACGCCGCGGCGGGTGACTCCATCCTGCAGCCGCACGTCGAACTTCACCGCGCCCCGGGCCCGGTTGTCAGCGAAAGTCGATGAAGCTGCGCCCGTCGTTTCGGTCCGCATCCGTTCCCCAAAACCGGCCGCCGCGCCTCAATCCGCTTTAAAGTTACAGCGCCATCTGGCGGCTGATCTCGGCGGGATCCATCGCACTCCGGTCGCACGCATATTTCACCGCGCCCCGGTCCATGACGGCGAAATTGTCGCCGAGCTCGCAGGCAAAGTCGAGATATTGTTCGACCAGCACGATCGCCATCGTGCCGAGGCTGCGCAGATAGGAGATGGCGCGGCCGATATCCTTGATGATCGAGGGTTGGATCCCCTCGGTCGGCTCGTCGAGCAGCAGCAGTTTCGGCCGCATCACCAGCGCCCGGCCGATCGCGAGCTGCTGCTGCTGGCCGCCGGAGAGGTCGCCGCCGCGCCGGCCGAGCATCGAATTCAGCACCGGAAACAGCGAGAACACGTCGTCGGGAATATTGCGGTCGTCACGCTTCAGCGGGCCAAAGCCGGTCTTGAGATTTTCCTCCACCGTCAGCAGCGGAAAAATCTCGCGGCCCTGCGGCACGAAGCCGATGCCTTTTCGCGCTCGCTCATACGGCTTGAGGCCGGTGATATCGTCGCCGTTGAGCGTGATCGAACCCGAGGCAATCGGGTATTGGCCGACCATGGCGCGCAGCAGCGAGGTTTTGCCGACGCCGTTGCGGCCGAGCACGCAGGTCACCTTGCCGGGCTCGGCCTTGATCGAAACGCCGCGCAGCGCCTGTGCTGCGCCGTAATAGAGGCTGATATTATCGACGTTCAGCATGGATCACCGCCCCAGATACACTTCGACCACGCGGTCATTGGTTGAAACCTGGTCGATCGATCCTTCGGCCAGCACGGTGCCTTCGTGGAGGCAGGTCACCTTGACGCCGAGTTCGCGCACGAAGGTCATGTCGTGCTCGACCACCATGATGGTCTTGTCCTTGTTGATTTCCTTGAGCAGCTCGGCGGTCTGATGGGTCTCGACGTCGGTCATTCCGGCAACGGGCTCGTCGACCAGCAGCAGTTTCGGATCCTGCGCCAGAAGCATGCCGATCTCGAGCCATTGTTTCTGGCCGTGCGACAGGCTTCCGGCGAGCTTGGTCCGCGAATCCTTCAAGCGGATGGTTTCCAGTACGCGCTCGATGCGCTCGGCGTCGGGCTTGCTGCCGCGCCAGAACAGCGTGCCCTTGACGCTGTGATCGACATTGAGCGCCAGCAGCAGATTGTCCTCGATGGTCTGGCTCTCGAACACCGTCGGCTTCTGGAATTTGCGGCCGATGCCGAGTTCGGCAATGCGGGTTTCATCGAGGCGCGTCAGGTCGGTGACGCCGTCGAACAGCACCACCCCCTCGTCCGGCTTGGTCTTGCCGGTGATGATGTCCATCATCGTGGTCTTGCCGGCGCCGTTGGGGCCGATGATGGCGCGCATCTCGCCCGGCTCCAGAGTCAGCGACAGATTGTTGATGGCGTGGAAGCCGTCGAACGAGACGTGCACGCCGTCGAGATAGAGCAGCGCGGACGTCGTCCTTGTACCGATGACGTTCATGCGCTCACTCCGCCGGGTTCGGTTCGTTGACGCCGTCTTCGCGCGCCGCACTTTCGGCCATCAGCCGTTTCGCGCTCCACGGCTCATACCAGGCGTTGAAGGTGCCGATGATGCCCTTCGGCAGCAGCAGCGTCACCAGGATGAACAGCGCGCCCAGCATGAACAGCCAATACGGCGCCAGGGGACCCGAGGTGAACACGGTCTTGGCGTAATTGACCACGATGGCGCCGAGCGCAGCCCCGATCAGCGTGCCGCGGCCGCCGACCGCCACCCAGATCACCGCCTCGATCGAATTGCCCGGCGCGAACTCGCCGGGATTGATGATGCCGACCTGCGGCACATAGAGCGCACCGGCGACGCCGGCCATGCAGGCCGACAGCGTGAACACGAACAGCTTGTAGGATTCGACGCGGTAGCCCAGAAATCGCGTGCGCGACTCGGCGTCGCGGATCGCGATCAGCACCTTGCCGAGTTTCGACGTCACCACCGCGCGGCAGATCAGGAAGGCAATGATCAGCGCCAGGCAGCTCAGAATGAACAAGGCGGCGCGGGTGCCGTCGGCCTGGACGTTGAAGCCCAGAATGTCCTTGAAGTCGGTCAGGCCGTTATTGCCCCCAAAACCGAAATCGTTGCGGAAGAACGCCAGCAGCAGCGCGTAGGTCATCGCCTGCGTGATGATCGACAGATAAACGCCGGTGACGCGGGAGCGGAACGCCAGCCAGCCGAAGCAGAAGGCGAGCAGGCCCGGCACGACCAAGACCATCAGCGCCGCGAACCAGAACATGTCGAAGCCGTACCAGTACCAGGGCAGCGACGGATAGTTCAGGAACACCATGAAGTCGGGCAGGACCGGATTGCCGTAAACGCCGCGGCTGCCGATCTGTCGCATCAGGTACATGCCCATCGCGTAACCGCCGAGCGCGAAGAACGCGCCATGGCCGAGCGAGAGAATGCCGCAATAGCCCCAGATCAGATCGATCGAGAGCGCCAGAATGGCATAGCAGACATATTTGCCGAACAGCGCCACCAGATAGGTCGGCACCTGGAACATCGAACCTGATGGCAGCAGCAGGTTCGACAGCGGGATCAGCACGCCGAGACCGGCGACGATCAACAGGAAGACGGTTGCGCTGCGATCCAGCGAGCGGGTGAGGACATGCGGCGTCATGCTTCGATCGCCCGTCCCTTGAGCGCGAACAGGCCGCGCGGCCGCTTCTGGATGAACAGGATGATCAGCACCAGAATCGCGATCTTGCCGAGCACGGCGCCCGCCACCGGCTCCAGGAACTTGTTGGCGATGCCGAGCGTGAAGGCGCCGACCAGCGTGCCCCAGAGATTACCGACGCCGCCGAACACCACCACCATGAAGCTGTCGATGATGTAGCTCTGGCCGAGATTGGGGCTGACATTGTCGATCTGCGACAGCGCCACGCCGGCGATCCCCGCGATGCCGGAGCCGAGGCCGAAGGTAAGCGCGTCGACGCGCGAGGTGGCGATGCCCATCGACGCCGCCATCCGGCGGTTCTGCGTCACCGCGCGCATCTCGAGCCCGAGCGCCGTGTAGCGCAGCATCGCGAGCAGGATCGCGAACACCGCCAGCGTGAAGCAGAGGATCCAGAGCCGGTTATAGGTGATGGTGATCTGGCCGAGTTCGAACGCGCCGCTCATCCAGCTGGGATTGCCGACTTCGCGGTTGGTGGGGCCGAACGCGGTTCGCACCGCCTGTTGCAGCACCAGCGAGAGGCCCCAGGTCGCGAGCAGGGTTTCCAGCGGGCGGCCGTAGAGGAAGCGGATGATGCTGCGCTCGATCACCACGCCGAGTGCGCCGGCAACAAGGAAGGCCAGCGGGACCGCCATCAGCAGCGAATAATCGAACAATCCGGGATAGCGGGTGCGGATGACCTCCTGCACCACGAAGGTGGTGTAGGCGCCGATCATCACCATTTCGCCATGGGCCATGTTGATGACGCCCATCACGCCGAAGGTGATCGCAAGCCCGATCGCGGCGAGCAGCAGCACCGAGCCCAGCGACAGGCCGTACCAGGCGTTCTGCACCATCGACCACAGCGCAAGATTGCTCTGGATCGCGGAGATGGCGCTGCTAGCAGCCTGCGCCACCAGCGGCGGCGCGTCGCTGCCAAGGCCCGTCAACAGCGCCAGGGCTTCCTGATCGCCGCGCGCCTTGATGATGGCGATGGACTCCAGCTTCTCGGCGTCTGACGCATCCGACTTGTAGAGCAGGATGGCGGCGCGGGCCTCGGCAAAAGCCGATTTCGCAGCCTTGTTGGTCTCTTTCGCCAGCGCGCCGTCGATGACCGGAAGCGCAGCCTCGTCATGGCTCTTGAACACCTGTTGCGCCGCCGCGATCCGCTTGGCGGGATCAGGGGACAGCAGGGTCAGGCTGCCAAGGGCGGCCTCCACGGTGCGGCGCAGGCGGTTGTTGAGGCGAACGGCGGACGCGCCGGCAGGCAGGCTGGCCACCGCAGCCCCGGTCGCGGCATCGATGATCTTGCCGTCGGCCTGCGTGACGAAAACTTTCTTGGATTCCGGATCGGCCGACAGCCGGCCATCCTGGAGGGCACTGATGATCGGAAAGGCCAGCGCGTTGCCTGATGAAGCGATCAGGCCAATCGCCTCGTCGGTGTCGGAGAATTCGTCATTGGCGAATTTGGCGACCGCGTCCTCGAACGGACCCGCCAGCGCCGGCACAGCGAAGGCAGCAATCAGGAAGACGGAAAGAACAAGCGCGCGAAGGCGGTCAAAGACATTGGCAGGCACTGTACGACCCCGGCGGAAGTAAAAGGAAGGCGGCGACATCGCCGCCTTCCGGTCTTCTCTTGGAAGTTTCTTCTTGCAGTCAGACCATGATCCTTCGGATCAGATCGGGACATAATCCTTCGGATTAGTCCGGGATCATGATCCTGTCGGATCAGATCGAGATCAGGAGCCCTGACCGCCGCACTTGTTGGTCTTGGTGTTGTAGTTGCCGCACTTCTTGCCAACCCAGTCGCCGATCAGGTCCTTGGAGCCGTCGAGCTCCTTCGACCATGCATCGCCGGCCACCAGGCCCGGGGTCTTCCACACCACGTCGAACTGGCCGTTGGCTTTGATCTCGCCAATGAACACCGGCTTGGTGATGTGATGGTTCGGAAGCATCTTCGAGGTGCCGCCGGTCAGGTTCTTGGCTTCGATACCGGGCAGCGCGTCGATCACCTTGTCGGCGTCGGTCGACTTTACCTTCTCGACCGCCTTGACCCACATTTCGAACCCGATGACGTGTGCTTCCATCGGATCGTTGGTCACGCGCTTCGGGTTCTTGGTGTAGGCCTGCCAGGCCTTGATGAACTTCTCGTTGGCCGGATCCTTGATCGACTGGAAGTAGTTCCAGGCGGCCAGATGGCCGAGCAGCGGCTTGGTGTCGATGCCGGCGAGCTCTTCTTCACCGACCGAGAACGCGACAACCGGAATGTCGGTCGCCTTGATGCCCTGGTTGCCGAGCTCCTTGTAGAAGGGAACGTTGGCGTCGCCGTTGATGGTGGAGACGACGGCGGTCTTCTTGCCGGCCGAGCCGAACTTCTTGATGTCGGCCACGATCGTCTGCCAGTCACTGTGACCGAACGGCGTGTAGTTGATCATGATGTCTTCCTGCTTGACGCCCTTCGACTTCAAGTAGGCTTCGAGGATCTTGTTGGTGGTGCGCGGATAGACGTAGTCGGTGCCGGCCAGCACCCAGCGCTTCACCTTCTCGTCCTTCATCAGGTAGTCGACCGCGGGGATCGCCTGCTGGTTCGGCGCCGCACCGGTGTAGAACACGTTGCGCTCGCTCTCTTCACCCTCGTATTGCACGGGGTAGAACAGGATCGAGTTCAGTTCCTTGAACACCGGGAGCACGGATTTGCGCGACACCGAGGTCCAGCAGCCGAATACGACGGAGACCTTGTTCTTGGTGATCAGCTCGCGGGCCTTTTCCGCAAACAGCGGCCAGTTCGACGCCGGATCGACCACGACGGCCTCGAGCTTCTTGCCGAGTATGCCGCCCTTCTTGTTCTGCTCGTCGATCAGAAAGAGGACGGTATCCTTCAGCGTGGTTTCGCTGATGGCCATGGTGCCGGAAAGCGAATGCAGCACGCCGACCTTAATGGTGTCGTCGGCCGCTTTGGCATTGGTGAACGCAGCGAAGCCCAAAACCAGACCAGCGGTCGCCGCCAGCCAGCGGCGGCGGCTCAGCGTCGCTATATCGTGGGTAAGTTGTGCAAGCATGAAATGTCATCTCCCTGACGCAGGCGTGAAACGCTGCGAAACGGCCCCAACGGCCGCCTGCGTTAACGGAATCGCAAGAACCATGCCACGGTCTGAGCACAGGGTAAGTCTATAGAACTGCAGTAGAATCTTCCGCTTGCGGAGAAAACGGCAAGAAATCTGCCTATTTTTTGGACCCAGTAAATGTATTCTTTTGCGGCAAACAGTCTATATTTTAGGCAAAATAGGCCATTTGTCTAATTTTACGGCACGAAAATTTGGCGATGCAGGGGCCAACGAGTGTGCGCCTGGCCCGGTGGGACGAGCGAATTTCCGGCTGTTTCTTAACCGCGCCAAGCATATCCGGCGATTTACCTTGAAAGCGCCGCGTTCATGTTCCATATGAGCCCCGTGACCTAGAGAATCATCAGGTCCTTGCGAGCCGCGTGTTCTGATCCCGTTCAACGGTTTCTGGCTTGCCCCTTCAGCCTAGCAAAACCGACGCCCCAAACACGCGGGTGTCTCAGACACCCCCTCGCGCGCTCCTGGCTGTATCGGCCGGGCGTCTGCCTTTTTAATGGAAAGAACCCTCTTTTGACCTCCTTTCAGGATTTCGGCCTTGCCGATCCCATTTCGCGTGCCCTCAAGGAAGAAAATTACCTCACCCCCACACCCATCCAGGCCCAGACCGTCCCCCTCGCAATGACCGGCCGTGACGTCGTCGGCATCGCCCAGACCGGCACCGGCAAGACCGCGGCCTTTGCGCTGCCGATCCTGCACCGCATTCTGGAGAACCGCGTCCGGGTGCAGCCCAAGAGCTGCCGCGTGCTGGTGCTCTCGCCGACCCGCGAATTGTCGGGACAGATCCTCGACAGCTTCAACGCCTATGGCCGCCACATCCGCCTGACCTCGACGCTGGCGATCGGCGGCGTGCCGATGGGCCGTCAGGTCCGCTCCCTCATGCAGGGCGTCGAAGTCCTGGTCGCGACCCCCGGCCGCCTGCTCGATCTCGTGCAGAGCAACGGCCTCAAGCTGGGCCAGGTCGAGTTCCTGGTGCTCGACGAAGCCGACCGCATGCTCGACATGGGCTTCATCAACGACATCCGCAAAATCGTCGGCAAACTGCCGATCAAGCGGCAGACGCTGTTCTTCTCGGCCACCATGCCCAAGGACATCGCCGAGCTCGCCGAAGCGATGCTGCGCGATCCCGCCCGCGTGGCGGTGACGCCGGTGGCCTCCACCGTGGAACGCATCACCCAGCGCATCATCCAGGTCGATTTCGCCGCCAAAGCGGGGATCCTGGCCCAGCTCCTGAAGCAGGAGCCGGTCGACCGCGCGCTGATCTTCACCCGCACCAAGCATGGCGCCGACAAGGTGGTAAAGGGCCTCGCCAAGGTCGGCATCCGGGCCGACGCCATCCACGGCAACAAGTCGCAGAACAACCGCGAGCGAGCGCTGGCAGCGTTCCGCTCCGGCGAGATCCGCACCCTGGTCGCCACCGACATTGCCGCCCGCGGCATCGACGTCGACGGCATCAGCCATGTGTTCAATTTCGACCTGCCCAACGTGCCGGAAACCTATGTCCACCGCATCGGCCGCACCGCGCGCGCCGGCGCCGAAGGCGTTGCGATCTCGCTGATCGCAGGCGCCGAGGAAATGGGTTATCTGCGCGACATCGAGCGGCTGATCCGCGTGGCGCTGCCCCGCGAAGACCGCCGCACGCCCGGCACGCGCGATACCGCGCCTGCGCCGTCCCAGAAGCCGTCCCAGAACCGGGGCGCACGCTCCGCACCGCGTGGCCACGCCGCCAACGGCCATAGCCATGGCGGCCGTTCCCATGAGCAATCGCCGGGCTCAAAAGGCCCTCGCCGTCCCCGCCGCGGAGGTGGTAATAATGCCGCGTCGCAGCCGACCCGGCATGAGTCGCCGCGTCCGGCGCAGGGTGGCAACAGCGAAGGCATTCAAGGCGTCGCCTTCTTGCATCGCGAGAGCCGCCCGAATACCCAACCCAACCGTACCCATCGGCCGCAGCGCTAGCCTCGATCGATCTGGAGACAAATATGGCTAAAGAAGAGCTGATCCAGTTCGAAGGACTGGTGACCGAAATCCTCCCCGACGCGCGCTACCGCGTGCAGCTCGACGCAGGACACGAAATTGTTGCCTACACCGCCGGTAAAATGAAGAAGAACCGGATCAAAACGCTGGCAGGCGATCGGGTCACGATCGAAATGTCGCCCTATGATCTGGAGAAGGGCCGGCTGATTTTCCGTCACAAGGATGAGCGTCCCTCGACCGGTGCCCCGCGTGGTGCACCGCCGCGTGGCGGCCAGTTCCGCCGCCGGTAACGGGCTTCCCACGACCGATTGCCATCGTGCCCGACAGCTGATGTCGGTGCGCGATGGACCGGGCATGCCCTGTTCAAAAAATCGTGCACCTCAGGATTGTTTTGGACCCCTTGATCGAATAATATTGAGCATCGATTTTCGGCCGGACGACATTAGCTATCCACCGGTACAGCCGGTTTAGACGCTGACGACCCTTCCAAAAATTCGATCTCACCAGCCCATCGAGAGGTGGGCTACGACTAGTATATCTGAGAAGGGACTACCCCCGTGAGCATGGGAACCGTGAAGTGGTTTAACGCAACCAAGGGCTATGGCTTCATCCAGCCGGATGACGGCGGCAATGACGTGTTCGTGCACATCAGCGCTGTCGAACGTGCCGGTCTTGGCACGCTGCGTGAAGGCCAGAAGATCAGCTACGAAATCGTGGCCGATCGTCGCTCTGGCAAATCTTCGGCCGACAATCTGCGCGCCGCTGGATGAGTGATTTTTCAGGACGCCCGGCGCGCCCTTGAAAATTGCTTCGAAATAACGAAAGGCCGCGCCCATGGCGCGGCCTTTTTTTATGCGTCGCAGAGGCGCTACCCTTGCGCCGCGCGACCTAAGTAGTGGGACAGCTACCAGTGGCGCCAACCGCAGGCGGCGGATTGAAAACGCACAGTGACTGGCGCGGACGGGTATAGGTGACGTCGCTCAAATTTTTCCCGGCCTTCGGCATCAGATAGCCGATGATCGGTTTATGCTGGTACGTGACCTCGCTATAGATCAGATACGAGCCGGCGACCTTGAGTGCGGCAGGTACAGTCACGGTACCCGCCGGCGGCGTTGATCCCGACGTAGCGGTCCAGATCTGACGCACGACAAGATCCTTGTCGATGTAGAGCTCCACGATCCTGGCATTCACCTCCGAGGACGGATACGGCGTCATGATGCCGGTGCTGGCATTGAATATGTTACTCAATTGACCAGTCGTCACCGAGACGTTCTGCGACGTCAGATCGGACAGCGTTCGCGCCATCAACGTCACCTTGCGGTCGACCGCGACGGCCGTCGAGTACTCGACCGTACCGAAAAACAACACCAGCATCACCGGCACGACCATGGCGAATTCGACCGCCGCGATACCCCTTGTGTCACTGGGCAGAGCGCGCGCCGAACGCCGCATGCGAAGCCAAACTCTGGTCATCAGACTCATCGCCCTGCCCTTAATTGAAAGGTTCGTTCTGGAACGCAGCAGTTGCGGTCAACAGCCGCGTGCCGTCGGAGAGATTCGAAATGTCATAACCGAACTTGGTGACCAGGATCGGCCATCGATAGAACAGCCGCACCACGACGATGTCGCCGGGGCCGCCGGGTTTGTAATTGTTCGGATTGGTGAATGCCTTCTTGGTGATCGGGTTACCGACGTCGACGTCGCTGAACTGCGTATAGCTCTGTACGTCGACTTCAATTTTGTTGCATTCGAACAGCGCGGCGACCTTGCCGCAGACGACCGTCTTGAACTCTGCCGGAGTGAGCTGCTGGTTCTGCGCCTGACCGGTCATGATCATGCGCGCCGAATCCTGCGTCACCGTCTCGAGCACCTGGCTGGCAAAGAACATCAACGCCGTCTCGATGATCGCAAACAGCAGCGCAAAGAATATCGGCGCGACAAACGCGAACTCGACGACGACCGAGCCACCGCGATTGCGGCGAAAACGGCGCAGCAACTGGCTGAAGGAGCGGATATGCGACGGCATCGAAGCGACCTCAGGCGCGAGCGGAACTGCCGTCATAAGTAGCCGAAACAGATTGTCGAAGTGTTTCGGCGGATAGAAGCAGAACGACCCGCGCCGTTAAGCCGCCGTTAACTCTCTACCGCCGGGCGCAAAGCGGCGTGCAACTCAGCACGTCGGCGCTGGTGCTTCCGCGGTAAACCGTGACCAGTTTGCTGTTGCCGGTTGGAGCAACGGCCGCCGTTTTGCTGTCCGTGATGCTGCGCAACGCCAGTGATAAACTCCCGCTCAGGCGCGCTTTTCCAAGAATCTCGACTTCATCAGGCGTCATTTCCAGCGTCGCCGTCTTTCCCAGCACCGCGTTCTGCCCGTCTTTTTCCTTGGGGGCCTGGTCGATGGCGAGAACCCGGACATTGGTCAGAACGGTCTGGGAGGAGATGATATCGGGCGGCTGCCCCCCGCCATCGACACTCTGCTGCTTCTCGCGCTTCGACAGAATTACGTCGACGCGGTCGTTCGGCAGAATAAAGCCGCCTGCCCCGGTTTCGGCCGAGATTTCAGTCGAGACGGCCCGCATTCCCGTCGGCAGGATCGCCGCCATGAACCCTGAACCGTTCGCCTTGACCAGCTTCTGCTCGCGAATCGGTTCTCCCGCGATGAACGGCATGCGGGCGATGGAGCCAACGATTTGGGTGATGGCCTCGGGCCGGTCCTTCTTGCGAATGAAGCTGCCGCTTGAAGACGATTCGGTCCAGGTCTGCCACTGCAGGTTTTCGGCGGCGACAGTCTGGCCAAGGCCGATGTCATCTTTGGCTACGAGCACGTCCACCGTCGGCAGTTGTGGTACTGCTGCGACCGGTGCGGGGGCTTCTTTGTCGATACCGCTCGCAAGGTATGCGGCAACACCGCCAGCACTGATTGCGATGGCCAGAACAATAATTCGGGCGGTGTTCATACGCTTTTACTCATACATGACGCAGCGACGCTTCCGGCGCTGAAGCGAGTCTAGCCGGATATAGGTCAAAGCAAGGTTAAGGGAGCGCATCGAAGTCGCGTTAACAAACCCCGCTGTCGGGAACCGGACTGACGCCCGACGCTTCGCGTTCCGAGCCTATTTCCGGAATGGATAGGCCAGTTGCCCTGCGATCTCGCGCGGGAAGGTCGACTGATCGTCGACACCGTAATTGTCCGGCAAACGGCCTTCGGGCATCCGGAAGGTTCCGAACAGGATGTCCCAGAGCGGAAAGGTGCCCGCGAAATTGGTCTTGCCGCCCTCTTCCTGCGCGGTGTGATGCCAGCGATGGAATACCGGGGTGGCAAGCACGTATCTGAACGGGCCGAGCGTCCAGTTCAGATTGGCGTGAACGAACGCCGAATGGAAAATGTTGAAAGGGCCAAGCCACAGCATCACGTTCGGCGAAATGCCCGCCATCAGCAGCGCGACGTCGATCCCGATGGTCCCGAGCAACAGGTTGACGGGGTGAAAGCGCGCCGCCGAAATCCAGTCCACATCCTCGGAGGAATGATGGATGGCGTGGTATTTCCAGAAGCCGCCGCCATGGAACATGCGGTGCAGCCAGTACATCATGAAATCGGCGAGCACCAGGAACAGCACCGCCTGCAGCCACAGCGGCAGCTTCGACAGCGGCCCATGGCCATTGTCATAGAAGGCGATCAGTTCGTCGGCGTCATGAATTTGGAACACCATGGCGGCGCCGAGCACCAATAGCCCGATCCGGAACACGCGGGCGAACAGCGGCACCAGGAACCAGTAAGCGAGGTCGGTCACCAGCTCGCGCTTGCGCCACCACGGCCGGCCGGGATTGCAGGCCCAGAAATGCGCCAGCACCGAGAACACCAGCGCCAGGGCGATCGTCACCGGCACCACAATGGCCATCGTCTGGCCAAGCATCTCGACGATTTCCAGGCCCAGAAACATTGCCGCTTCTTAACACCTTGTGCGATCTGCCGCCCCCGCAGAACTCGATTTCTGCAGGGCTCAGGCGCGCAGCGTGCCGCGATCGGATTGGGCGGTCAATTCCGTCGTGAGGAACTTCCGAGAAATCTGCCGGGCCACCGCGCTGGATCTTCCGGCCAGCATCTCACTCCCGGATCAAGTCCGAGGGCATGCTTTCCTCGAATGCGCTACTGGCGAAACGGATAGGCCAGTTGTCCGCCGATTTCGGCCGGCACCGACCGATCGTCGACGCCGTAATTGTCCGGCAGCTTGTTTTCCGGCATCCGGAACGTTCCGAACAGAATATCCCAGAGCGGGAAGGTGCCGGCAAAATTGGTATTGCCGCCCTCTTCCTGCGAGGTGTGATGCCAGCGGTGGAACACCGGCGTCGCCAGCACATATTTGAACGGGCCGAGCGTCCAGTTCAGATTGGCGTGGACGAACGCCGAGTGGAAGGTCGTGAACGGACCGACCCAGAGCATGATGTTGGGCGAGATGCCCGCCATCAACAGGATGACGTCCACCATGATCGTTCCGATGAACAGGTTGACGGGGTGAAACCGCGCCGCGGAAATCCACTCGAGATCTTCCGAAGAATGATGGATCGCGTGGTACTTCCAGAAGCCGCCGCTGTGAAACATCCGGTGCAGCCAATACAGCATGAAGTCGGAGGCAACCAGGAACAGCAGCGCCTGCACCCAGAGCGGAAGCGCGGCCAGCGGCCCGTGGCCATTGTCGTAGAATGCGACCAGCGCGTCGACATCATGAATGTTGAAGACGACACCGGCGCCGAGCACCAACAGCCCGATGCGGAACACACGGGCGAACACGGGAACGAAGAACCAGTAGCAGATGTCGGTGATGAGTTCGCGCTTGCGCCACCACGGCTTGCCGGGATTGCAGGCCCAGAAATGCGAGAGCACCGTGAACACCAGGGCGAGGCCGATCGTAACCGGCACTACCTTCGCCATGGTCTGGCCCATCATCTCGATGACTTCCAACGGCATACCCGACATGACGGCCTCGCTTGATGGGGAGACCCAAGGGGTATCACCCTCGCGCTTAAGGAGCGGTGAATTCGGCAATGATTCAGGCCGTACGCGGCTGCGACAGCAAGGCCCGCAATAATACGCGCATTTTATCAACTGGCTTAATTCCGCGTTTACTCTGAGTGAGAACAGCGAGTTCCCCGCGGTTTTACGCAACCGAATTAACTGCGCCGCAATGGTCGGCTTTTAGGGTGACGTCATGGTCACGGTGCTGAGAACGCCGGCGAGACCAAATGATAGTTCGACCAGCCACGTGTACACAGGAGTTATCTATTATGAAGAATCTCGTTTCGCGTTTCGTCAAGGATGAGTCCGGCGCGACTGCCATCGAATACGGCCTGATTGCCGCCGGTATTGCGATCGCGATCATCACCGCCGTTCAGGGCGTCGGCGGCAAGCTGTCGACCAACTTCGGCACGATCTCGACCTCGCTGAAATAAGCGATCGTCGCAATCTGCTTCAAAGGCCCCGGGTCACCCGGGGCCTTTGTCGTTTGCGCGGCTTAAGGGTCGTTTCCGAGACTCGGGGTTTTTGCGGGGGCCGTCTCATGCGGGCCGTTTTCCGATTGTTCACTTCTCGCCGATAGGTTCGCCGGATGCTGGAACGTCTTCTTTCAGGTCTTCCCGGCCTTCGCGTTGGCAGCACGGGCTGTGTGAATCCATGATCCTCGATATTGCCCGCCTCATGCTGTTTCCGGCCCTGATGGCATTCGCGGCCGCGAGCGACCTTTTCACCATGACGATTTCGAACCGGATATCGCTGGCCCTGGTGGCCGGCTTTCTGGTTCTGGCGCCGCTGGGCGGAATGGGCCTGCACGATTTCCTGATGCATCTCGGCGCCGGCGCCACTGTCCTCGTCGTGGCCTTTGGCTGTTTCGCGATGGGCTGGGTCGGCGGCGGCGATGCCAAGGTCGCGGCTGGGGTAGCGCTCTGGTTCGGCTTCGATCACCTGCTCAACTATCTGCTCTATGCGTCGCTGCTCGGCGGCGCCCTGACGCTGCTGCTGCTCTATGCCAGGCAATGGCCGCTCCCCCGGCCGCTCACGGGCCAGGCCTGGCTGCTCCGCCTCCACGACAAACAGACCGGAATCCCCTACGGCATCGCGCTCGCGATCGGCGCGTTGATGGTCTATCCGGAGACCGAGTGGATCAAGTCGATCGACGTCACGCACCTCGCAATGCGTTGATCCTTCGAACGGTAACGCACCGTTAAGGCAATTTACTCACGCCTCATTAACCATGCTTTGACGAATAGCTGGTCAACTCCCATCACGGCGGCGGAAGCGTCGCGGCGTAATGTGGAAAGTGAAGCGTATGAATACCGCTCGCAATGTCGTTTTGACCATCGCCATGGGCGCTGGCGGCACTGCCGCAAATCCGGCCAGCGGATCCGACCACCAGCCAGCCGCGCCCGAGTCGGTCGCGCAGCTGCAGACCATCGATATTCTGGTCGCCAGGGGCGACATCGGCCTCGGCCCGTCGCTCAAGCCCGAGGATATGCAATGGCAGAGTGGCACGCTGGCGCTGGCGCTGCGCAGCATCGCGGACATCAACATGGTCGAGAACAAGACGGACGGCCAACCCATGCGGCGCGGCGGCAGCATCAGCGTCGTCAGATACGGCGTGGCCAGCCAGCAGTCGATGCAGAAGTGACCGAAAGGACGCACGTTATGAAGTGCAGGGGAAATCAGCCGATGCTGCGGACATTTATCGTCCGCGCCCTGTCATTTTCGGCGGTCGCAGCGCTGACGCTCAATCCGGCCCTGACGCCGGTCAAGGCAAGCGACTATCGCGCCGCGGCGCCCGCCGCCATGGACGGCCAGATGAACGCGCGCGCGGTTTCGCTCGGGATCGGAAAGTCGATCGTGATCGACCTGCCGCGCGACATCAAGGACGTGTTGGTGGCCGATCCGAAGATCGCCAACGCCGTCGTCCGCTCCTCCCAGCGCGCCTACATCATCGGCGCGGCGGTGGGCCAGACCAACATCATATTCTTCGATTCGGCGGGCCAGCAGATCGCGGCCTATGACATTGCGGTCACGCGCGACCTCAACGGCGTGCGCGCCGCACTGAAACAGACGCTTCCGAACTCGGACATCCGTATCGACGGCGTCGGCGACGGCGTGGTGCTGACCGGCACGGCGGCAAGCCCGATCGACGCGCAGCAGGCCTTCGATCTGGCCTCCCGCCTCGCCGGCGGCACCGACAAGGTCGTCAATTCGATCGCCGTCCGCGGCCGCGACCAGGTGATGCTGAAGGTGACGGTTGCCGAAGTCGCGCGCAACATCATCAAGCAGATGGGCATCGACCTTACGGCCAGCATGACCTACGGCACGGCGGTGGTGAACTTCAGCAACGCCAACCCGTTTACCGCCTATGGCCGCCCGCTGGTCGCAGCTAACGCCGCATCGGGAACGTTCGGCGGCGGCAACGTCCCGTCGGTGACGGCTACCCTTCGCGCCATGGAAAGCGCCGGCGTGGTGCGGACGCTGGCCGAACCCAATTTGACCGCTATTTCCGGTGAGTCCGCCACCTTCATCGCCGGCGGCGAGTTTCCCGTTCCCGCAGGCTATTCCTGCGACCCGGTCACGCGCGTCTGTACGACCCAGATCCAGTTCAAGAAGTTCGGCATTTCGCTCAATTTCACGCCGGTCGTGCTGACCGAAGGCCGTATCAGCCTGCGGGTGATGACTGAGGTATCCGAACTGTCGAACGAGAACTCGATCACGCTGACCCAGTCGGTGAGTTCCACGAGCACCAACTCGCTGACCATTCCCTCGATCAAGACCCGCCGCGCGGAGACAACGCTTGAAATTCCCTCGGGCGGCGCGATGGCGATGGCCGGCCTGATCCAGGAACAGACCAAGCAGGCCATCAATGGCTTTCCGGGTCTGGCGCAATTGCCGGTGCTCGGCACGCTGTTCCGCAGCCGCGACTTCGTCAACAGCCAGACCGAGTTGATGGTCCTGGTGACGCCCTACGTGGTTCGCGCGGTGGCGCAGAAGGATCTTTCGCGCCCCGATGACGGGTTCGCCAACGCCTCCGATCCGCAGACCGATCTGCTCGGCAGCATCAATCGCGTCTACGGCGTTCCGGGCCGCAGCAATGAGCCGGGACGGAAATATCGCGGCACCTACGGCTTTATTACGGACTGAGGCGGGACGATGACACGACAAAGCACATCCGCAATAACCGCCGACCGCAAGCGCGCTCTCCGCCTCGCGGGAGCGCTGATCGGTCTGGCCGTGGTGCTGGGCGCCTGCAAGCACACCGACCCGGTGGCGACGGCAAGCGTGCCGGACGATTATCGCCTGCGCCATCCGATCGCGATTCAGGAAGCCGATCGCACGGTGATCGTATTCGTCGGCCGTGGCCGCGGCGGACTCTCCGCGAACCAGCGCTCCGATGTGATGGGAATGGCCCAGACCTGGCTCAAGGAGGGTACCGGCGGCATCACCATCGACATGCCCACCGATACGCCGAACGCGCGCGCTGCCAGCGAATCATTGCGCGAGATCCAGGCGACGTTCGCCGCTGCCGGCGTCCCGCCGCGCGCGGTCGCCATACGCCAGTATCGTCCCGAGGACCCCAGGCACATGGCGGCGATCCGGCTGACCTATCCGAAGATCTCGGCCACCGCCGGGCCCTGCGGCCTGTGGCCCGACGACCTCGGACCGTCCGTCAACAACCGGGGCTATTTCGAAAACAAGCCCTATTACAATCTCGGTTGCTCCAATCAGCGCAATCTTGCCGCGATGGTCGATAATCCGTCGGATCTCGTGCAGCCGCGTGAGGAGACGCCCGCTTATACGCCGCGGCGCAACATCGCCTTCGACAAATATCGCAAGGGTACGTCAACCACGACCACCTATCCCGAAGCCGACAAGGCCAAACTCAGCGATACAGGCAAATGATCAG
Organism: Bradyrhizobium sp. AUGA SZCCT0176; assembly: GCF_018130145.1. Lineage (GTDB taxonomy): Bacteria > Pseudomonadota > Alphaproteobacteria > Rhizobiales > Xanthobacteraceae > Bradyrhizobium. Next base: position 418,091 of record NZ_JAFCMB010000002.1, read on the forward strand.
CTACTCGCGCCAGACCCCCGAACAGCAGCCGGACGGCCAGCCGCCGTCGACGGAAGATCATATCGCGCCGGCGCCGCGGGTGTCCGTCCAGGCATTCTGCGAGACGGTGGAAACCGCTGCCGCCGTGCAATCGGCCGGCGAAGACCGCCGCCTCGGCAAGGCTCATTTGAAGATCCAGATGGGCGGCATGGCCGCCGCCATCGAGGCCTATCGCTCCGCGCCGACACCGAACGTGATCATCCTGGAAACCGAAGGCCGCAACGATATCCTGCTCGGCCTCGATCAGTTGGCCACCGTGTGCGACGCCGGAACGCGCGTGATCGTGATCGGCCGCATCAACGACGTCACGCTGTACCGCGAGCTGGTGCGCCGCGGCGTCAGCGACTATGTGATCGCCCCGGTCACCGCCATCGACGTCGTCCGGGCGGTCTGCAACCTGTTCTCGGCGCCCGAAGCCAAGGCAGTCGGCCGCATCATTGCCGTGGTCGGCGCCAAGGGCGGCGTCGGCTCGTCCACCGTCGCGCATAACGTCGCCTGGGCGATCGCCCGCGATCTGGCGCTGGATTCGGTGGTCGCCGATCTCGACCTCGCCTTCGGCACCGCCGGCCTCGACTACAACCAGGACCCGCCGCAGGGCATCGCGGACGCGGTGTTCTCGCCCGACCGGGTCGATACCGCCTTCATCGACCGCCTGCTGTCGAAATGCACCGACCATCTCAGCCTGCTCGCGGCGCCAGCGACGCTCGACCGGGTCTATGATTTCGGCGCCGACGCTTTCGATGCGATCTTCGATACGCTTCGCACCACCATGCCCTGCATCGTGCTCGACGTCCCCCATCAATGGTCGGGATGGACCAAACGCGCGCTGATCGCAGCCGACGATATTCTGATCGTGGCGGCCCCCGATCTGGCCAATCTGCGCAACACCAAGAACATCTACGACCTCTTGAAGGCGTCGCGGCCGAACGACCGCGCGCCGCTCTACTGCCTCAACCAGGTCGGCATTCCGAAGCGCCCCGAGATCCCCGCCAGCGAATTCGCCAAGGCCATCGAGAGCCAGCCGATCGCCACGATCCCGTTCGAGCCGCAGATGTTCGGCTCGGCCGCCAACAACGGCCAGATGATTGCGGAAATCTCCGCCAATCACCGGACCACCGAGATGTTCCTGCAGATTGCGCAGCGGTTGACAGGCCGCGGCGAGACCAAGAAGCCGAAGGGGTCGTTCCTGTCGCCCCTGATCGAGAAGTTGCGGGCCAAGAAGTAAGCCGTCCGCGTGGAGTACGATCGTGTTTGGTAAGCGTAGCGGAGACAACGACACGCGGGCGCCGAAGCCCGCCATTCACGCGCCGGAACCCTCCGGCGTGGCGGCCGTTTCGCGCGAAATGGCCGCGCCGACCGTCTCTTCCCCGCCGATCGCGCCCTCGAAACCGCCGCCGGCGCCCGCCATGGAAGCGCGGCGCTCCGACAATTATTACCAGGTCAAAGCCACGATCTTCGGCGCCCTGATCGAGGCGATCGACCTTGCCCAGCTCGCCAAACTCGACGGCGAGTCGGCGCGCGAGGAAATCCGCGACATCGTCAACGAGATCATCGCGATCAAGAACATCGTGATGTCGATTGCCGAGCAGGAAGAGCTGCTCGACGACATCTGCAACGACGTGCTCGGTTACGGTCCGCTGGAGCCGCTATTGTCGCGCGACGACATCGCCGACATCATGGTCAATGGCGCCGGCACGGTGTTCATCGAAGTCGCCGGCAAGATCCAGAAGACCGGCATCCGGTTTCGCGACAACCAGCAACTGCTCAACATCTGCCAGCGCATCGTCAGCCAGGTCGGCCGGCGCGTCGACGAATCATCGCCGATCTGCGACGCGCGTCTCGCCGACGGCTCCCGCGTCAACGCCATCGTGCCGCCGCTGGCAATCGACGGGCCCGCGCTCACCATCCGCAAATTCAAAAAGGACAAGCTGACCCTCGAGCAGCTGGTCAAGTTCGGCGCGATCTCGCCGGAAGGCGCGGAAATCCTCCAGATCATCGGCCGCGTCCGCTGCAACGTGCTGATCTCCGGCGGCACCGGCTCCGGCAAGACCACGCTCTTGAACTGCCTGACCCAGTTCATCGAGCATGACGAGCGCGTCATCACCTGCGAAGACGCCGCCGAGCTTCAGCTGCAGCAACCGCACGTTGTGCGGCTGGAAACCCGGCCACCCAACATCGAAGGCGAAGGCCAGGTCACGATGCGCGAACTGGTCCGCAACTGCCTGCGTATGCGGCCCGAACGCATCATCGTCGGCGAAGTCCGCGGACCCGAGGCGTTCGACCTGCTGCAGGCGATGAACACCGGCCACGACGGCTCGATGGGAACGCTGCACGCCAACAACCCGCGTGAAGCCCTGTCGCGCTGCGAATCGATGATCACGATGGGCGGATTTTCGCTGCCGTCCCGCACCATTCGCGAGATGATCTGCGCCTCGATCGACGTCATCGTGCAGGCCGCGCGTCTGCGCGACGGCTCGCGGCGCATCACCCACATCACCGAGGTGATGGGGATGGAAGGCGATACCATCATCACCCAGGACCTGTTCCTGTATGACATGATCGGCGAAGACGCCAACGGCAAGATCATCGGCAAGCATCGCTCGACCGGCATCGGACGCCCGCGGTTCTGGGAACGCGCACGATACTATGGCGAGGAGAAGCGGCTCGCGGCCGCGCTCGATGCCGCCGAAGTCACAGCTGAACCCGGAGCACGCTGATGTCCATTCAAGCGCTCGCACTGGCCTTTCTCGCATTCACCGCGATCGGCGGCATCGCCTGGGTCTTCGTCTACCCGATGCTGTCCGGCGAGAAGAAAGCGGAATCGCGCCGCGCCTCGATCGCGCGGTCCGAACCCGCGGCAGCGCGTCAGGCCGACAAGAGCCAGCGCTCACGCCGCGAACAGGTCGAGGGATCGCTGAAGGATCTCGAGTCGCGCCGGCTGAAGGAAAAATCCATTCCCCTGAGCACGCGCATCACCCAGGCCGGACTTTCCTGGTCGACGCAGAAATTCTGGATCATCTCCGGCGCCCTGGCCGCGGTCGCCGGCTTCGCCGCGTTCAGCGTCGGCGGCGGCGTTTTGGGCGCCCTCGGCATGGCCTTCGGCGCGGGCTTCGGGCTGCCGCGCTGGCTGCTGGGCTATCTCAAGAAAAAGCGCGAAAAGGCATTTTTGAAAGCGCTGCCGGACGCCGTCGACGTCATCGTCCGCGGCATCAAGGCCGGACTGCCGCTGTTCGAATCGATCAAGGTGGTCGCGGCCGACTCGCCGGAGCCGCTGAGGAGCGAGTTCCTGGCCATCATCGAGACCCAAACCATCGGCATGCCGCTCGGCGAAGCCTGCGCGCGCCTTTATGAAAGGATGCCGGTGCCGGAAGCCAACTTCTTCGGCATCGTGATCGCGATTCAGCAGAAATCGGGCGGCAACCTGTCGGAAGCGCTCGGCAACCTCTCGAAGGTGCTGCGCGACCGCAAGAAGATGGCGGAGAAAATTCAGGCGATGTCGATGGAAGCCAAGGCCTCCGCCGCCATCATCGGCTCTCTGCCGCCGGTCGTGATGGTGCTGGTCTGGATTACGACGCCCGAATACATCTCGCTGCTGTGGACCGACCGGCTCGGCCAATTCATGCTTGTGTGCTGCGTTGGCTGGATGACGATCGGCGTTCTCGTGATGAAGAAAATGATCAACTTCGACTTCTGACGGTGTAACATGGTTGAGTTCCTCATAAACAAGATGCACGACGCCCGGTTCATGACCATGTTCCTGGCCGCCATTGCCGCGACCCTGACCGCCTACACGCTGGTCACGCCGCTGTTTGCCGGCGAAGGCCTCGCCAAGCGCATGAAAGCGGTCGCCAGCGAGCGCGAACGGATCCGGCAGCGCGAGCGCGACCGTCTTGCAAAAACGGAAAAAGTATCGCTGCGCCAGAGCCCGAAGCAGCTGGTATCCAAGGTGGTGGAAGACTTCAACCTGACCAAATGGCTGGCACAGGAAGCCGCGCGCGACAAGCTGATCATGGCCGGCTACCGCGGCCACGCGCCCTACGTCACGTTCCTGTTCGCCCGCGCGGTGACGCCGATCGTGCTTTTCATCGGCGCGGTCCTCTACGTCTTCGTGATCACGCACATGGACAAATCGATGCCGGTCAAGATCGGCATCTGCGTCGGCGCGGCCTATTTCGGACTGCAGGCGCCGATGCTGTTCCTGCAGAACGCGATCACCAAGCGCCAGCTTTCCGTCAAGCGCGCGTTCCCCGACGCGCTCGACCTGCTGTTGATCTGCATCGAGTCCGGCATGTCGGTCGAAGTCGCCTTTCGCAAGGTCTCCACCGAAATCGTCTCGCAATCGGTGGCGCTGTCGGAAGAATTCGCGCTGACCACGGCCGAACTGTCCTATCTGCAGGACCGCAAGGTGGCCTACGAGAACCTGGCGAAGCGTACCGGCCTCGACGGCGTCAAATCGGTCTGTCTGGCCTTGCAGCAGTCCGAACGCTACGGAACGCCGCTCGGCCAGAGCTTGCGCGTGATGGCGCAGGAAAACCGCGACATGCGCATGAACGAGGCCGAGAAGAAGGCGGCCGCCTTGCCGCCGAAGCTGACCGTGCCGATGATCCTGTTCTTCCTGCCGTGCCTGTTCATCGTCATTCTCGGGCCGACCTACATCAAGCTGCAGACGACGACGATCCTCTGACGATTCTCTAAAGCATCATCGGTTCTGATTGAATCAGAACCGATGGCTGCTTTGGCGCGCTTTCTACCGCAGATGAGCCTACGCAAGCGGCGTAAACTCGATTGCGGTGCGAACCGGCAGCCACCCCCGGATCAAGTCCGGGGAGCATGCTCCGCTCGAAAGCGTTCTAAATCGGGATTAGTCCGGCTCTGGATTGAGCGGTCCGGGCCGATCGGTCCGCCGTGCGGCTGTCAGTCGGGCCGATTGAGCGCGGCCACCGGGACGGTCTTGCCGCCGCGCGGATCCTTGCGGCTCAGCATTTCCCGCAAATAGGCCACGTTCGCCGCGGCCTCCTCGGACGGCAGATCGCCCTTGGCGATGGTCTCGGCCTCGGCGAAGCGACCCTGCAGGCCGACCACCAGCGCCAGATTCTGCCGCACCCGCGCGTCCGCCCGCGGATTGCCATAGGCCCGCCGCAGCGTCGCCTCGGCGTCGGGCAATTCGCGCGTCAGCATGTAGGACAGGCCGAGATTGGACAGCACCGACGGTTCTTCCGGCGCGATCTTCAGCGCGCTGGCGTAATAGCGGCGGGCTTCGTCGTGCTTGGCCAGCTTGTCGAGCACGGTGCCCTGCACCGAGAGGATCCGCCAGTCGGGATTGTCGGGCGAATGGGCGCGGCTGAGAACGTCGAAGGCGGCTTGCGAATTGCCGTTGTCGGCGAGCGCGCGGCCATAGCCGGCGAGCAGCGCCTTGTTGCCGGGATGGGCGATGGTTGCCTGTTCGAGAACGGCGGCGGCCTGCGAACGCTGGCCTGAGGCACGCAGCGCCTGGCCATAGGCCAGGGCGGCGTTGGCATCCTTGGGATTGGCGCGATAGCGCTCGCCATAGACTTCGACGGCACGACGTGGATCGTCGGGAATGGCGGGAGCGGCGGCGCTGCTGGACTTCTGGGTCAGCGCGCCCGTCACATCGGACATGGTCTGGCAACCGCCAAGGCCTGCGGCCAGGATCGCCGTCACGGCCGCAGAAGCGAGAAACCGGGCAAGATTGGGCCGGACAAGGCTGGATGATGGACGCATGGCACTTCAACTCACGATTTCGGGTGGAGCCGAACACGCCAGCAATAGACTGTTAACCCTAACGGCTGGTTAATCGGCAGGCGGGAGCTGCGGCTCTGCGTTGGGCCCCCGACGGCTTTTGACCCCACAATTTTGCAGCTTCGCCATTGAAGTCACACGAATATCCTGCAACCTCGGCAGCTGACCGAGCCCGCTCCATTCCGCGAGACAAGCATGCAATCCCCGTTCGAGACCGCGCCCGCCGCCTCCAGCATTCCGATTTATTTTGCCACCAAGGCGACATGGGCAACGGTCAGCAAGGAGCTTCCTCCACACGCCCAGCAATTTGCTCTCGCCAACGATTTTTCCGCCAAGCCCGGCAAGTGCCTGACGCTCCCCTCGCCCGACGGACAGATTGCGCAGGTCATCTTCGGTCTCGAAGAGGAGGCAAGCAAATCCCGTGACCTTTTCCGGCCCGGCGCGCTGCCCGGCCTGCTGCCACCGGGCGTCTATCACTTCGCCAATGCGCCGCACGACACGCGCCTCGCCACGCTCGCTTTCGCGCTCGGAAGCTATCGCTTCGGCCGCTATCGCAAGGCGGACCGCCCCGATGTTCGGCTGGTGCCGCCCGATGGCGTCGACATATCAGACATCGCGCGGATGGCAGAAGCGGCCTCGCTGGCGCGCGACCTCATCAATACGCCATCGAACGACATGGGACCGGAGGAGCTGGCGGCAGCCGCCGAGCACCTCGCGGCTCGCTTCGGCGCCAGCTTCAAGGCCATCGTCGGCGACGAACTGATCCAACAGAATTTCCCGCTGATCCACGCCGTCGGCATGGCCTCGACGCGCGCGCCGCGGCTGATCGATATGAGCTGGGGCGATCCTGCGCATCCCAAGGTGACGCTGGTCGGCAAGGGCGTGTGCTTCGACACCGGCGGGCTCGACCTGAAGCCTTCCAGCGGCATGTTGATCATGAAGAAGGACATGGGAGGTGCGGCCAACGTGCTGGCGCTGGCCCAGATGGTGATGGACGCCAAGCTGAAAGTCCGGTTGCGGGTGCTGATCCCCGCGGTCGAAAACGCGGTCGCCGGCAACGCCTTCCGTCCGCTCGACATCTTCAGGTCGCGCAAGGGGCTTAACGTCGAGATCGGCAACACCGACGCCGAGGGCCGGCTGGTGCTCGCCGACGCGCTGGCCTTTGCCTGCGAAGAGAAGCCGGATCTGCTGGTCGATCTGGGAACCCTGACCGGTGCGGCACGTGTTGCATTGGGGCCGGATTTACCGCCCTTTTACACCAATGATGAGACGCTGGCGCAGGACGTTGCGCGTTTCGCAACCGGGGAGCGGGATCCGTTGTGGCGCATGCCGCTGTGGCCGGCTTATGACTCATGGCTGGATTCGAAAGTCGCCGACATCAACAACGCGCCGTCGGGCGGTTTCGCCGGTTCGATCACATGCGCGCTGTTCCTGCAGCGCTTCGTCTCCGACGCCAAAAGCTGGCTGCATGTCGATATCTACGGCTGGACCCCCTCAGCCAAACCCGCGCGCCCCGAGGGCGGCGAATGCCAGGCCGCGCGCGCGATCTACAAATTGCTGAGTGAACGCTATGGATGATCCACGCCTGACCCCGGCACGCCCTGATCTCGCCGCCAAATATCTCGAAGGCAAGGTCAAGGCGGCGCGTTTTGTGACCGGCGAAGAATTCGGTGTGGTCGATGCAATCGCCCCGCTGCGCGAGGCGCCGGCCGCCGATGCCCCGTTGCTGACGCAGGCGCTGAAAGGCGAACGCGTCACGATCTACGACCGCAATGGCGAAGGTTTTGCCTGGGGCCAACTGGGCAGCGACGGCTATGTCGGCTGGATTCCCGACGCCGCGCTCGGCAAACCATCCGCTGCACCGACCCACAAGGTCACGGCGTTGCGGACCTTTGCGTTTCCGGCTGCGTCGATCAAGCTGCCGCCGGTGGATACGCTGTCGATGGGCGCGCTGCTTACGGTGGCGCGCGAAGACGGCGCGTTCGCCGTGACGCGCGAAGGCTGGTACCTGCCGCGCCGCCACGTCGGCGGCCTGGAGACGATGGAGAAGGATTTCGTTGCGGTCGCGGAAAAATTCGTCGGCACGCCCTATCTGTGGGGCGGCAAGAGCAGTCTCGGCATCGATTGCTCCGGCCTGGTGCAGATAGCGCTGACCGCCGCCGGCACCGGCTGCCCGCGCGACAGCGACATGCAGCAAGACGGCCTCGGCCGCGCCTTGAATCCTTCCGAGACCAAAAAGCTGCAACGCGGCGACCTGATCTTCTGGAAGGGCCATGTCGCGATCGTGCGCGACGCCGACACCATGGTGCACGCCAATGCACATCACATGGCCACGGCGATCGAAAATACGCTGGAGGCCATCGCCCGCATCAAGGCGGCAGGCAGCGAAGTCACGGCGATCAAGCGGCTTTAGTTCTTTGACGCGTTTTCTTTACGCGAACCGGTGTCCACTTCGCTCGAAAACGCTATCTAAATATCCACCGTCCCGTCAGGCACGGCTTCGATCCGGAACGCGGCGGCGAACAGCGCGCGGGTGTAGTCGCTCTGCGGATTCTTGAACAGCTCGGCCGCCGGCCCTTCTTCCACCACCTTGCCATGACGCATCACGATCAGATGGCTCGCCAGTGAGGCGACCACGCGCAGATCATGCGAGATGAACATGTAGGTGAGGTCGCGCTTGCGCTGCAGCTCGCGCAAGAGGTCCACCATCTGGGCCTGGAACAGCATGTCGAGCGCGCTGGTCGGCTCGTCCAGCACGACGAAATCCGGCTCCAGCACCACCGCGCGCGCGATGGAAATGCGCTGGCGCTGCCCGCCGGAAAATTCATGCGGGTAGCGAAACCGGGTCTTGGGGTCGAGGCCGACATCCCTGAGCGCCTTGATGACGCGCGCCTCGCGCTCCTCATATGTCAGCTTGGGCTGATGCACGCTCAAACCCTCGGCGACGATATCGCCGACCGACATGCGCGGTGAGAGCGCGCCGAACGGATCCTGAAACACGATCTGCATGTCGCGGCGGAACGGCAGCATCGCCTTGAAACGCAGGCTCTGGATGTTGTTGCCGAGGAACACGATCGGCCCGTCCGACGAGATCAGCCGCAGCAGCGCGAGGCCGAGCGTGGTCTTGCCGGAACCGGACTCACCGACAACGCCGAGCGTCTCGCCCTTGCGCACCGCAAGGCTGACGCCATCCACCGCCTTGATATGGTCGACCGTTCGGCGCAGCAGGCCGCGCTTGACCGGAAACCAGACCTTCAAATTATCCGCCGACATCACCACCGGCGAATCGGGCCGCGGCGGCGCCGGGTCGGGCTTTGGTTCGGCCGCGAGCAAGTCTCGTGTGTATGAATGCTTCGGCGCCGTAAAAACCTGTTCCACCGGCCCCTGCTCGACGATCTTGCCGCCATTCATGACGCAGACGACGTCGGCGATGCGGCGGACGATGCCAAGATCGTGGGTGATGAACAGCATGCTCATGCCGAGCCGCGTGCGGATTTCGGCCAGCAGCGCCAGGATCTGGGCCTGCACCGTGACATCCAGCGCCGTGGTCGGTTCGTCCGCGATCAACAGGTCCGGCTCGTTGGCGAGCGCCATCGCGATCATGACGCGCTGGCGCTGGCCGCCGGACAATTGGTGCGGATAGCTTTGCAGCCGCCGGTCCGGATCGGGAATGCCGACCTGGGTCAGGAGTTCGAGCGTGCGCGCCCGCGCCATCGCGCCGCGGACGCCGTTGTGGAGAGACAGTATCTCGCCGATCTGCGCCTCGATCGTATGGAGCGGATTGAGCGAGGTCATCGGCTCCTGGAAGATGATCGAGATGTCGTTGCCCCGGATTCCGCGCATCTCGTTCTCGGGCGCCGTCAACAGATCCTGGCCGCGAAAGCGAATGCTGCCGGAAGGATGCGAGGCCGTCGGGTATGGCAGCAGCCTCAGGATCGACAATGCACTGACGGATTTTCCGGAGCCGGACTCGCCGACGAGGGCCACGCACTCGCCGCGCCGAATCGAAAACGAGACATGATCCACCGCAAGGGTGTCGCCGAACGCCACCGAGAGATCGCGGACATCGAGCAGAGGCTGGTTGATGGCGTCCATGCTGCCCTTACCTGAACGTCTTGCGCGGATCGAAGGCGTCGCGTGCGGCCTCGCCGATGAAGATCAACAGCGTCAGCATGATCGCGACCGAAAAGAATCCGGTGAGGCCGAGCCAGGGCGCCTGCACATTGGCTTTTGCCTGCGACAGCATTTCACCCAGCGACGCCGAGCCCGGCGGCAGGCCGAAGCCCAGAAAGTCCAGCGCCGTCAGCGTCATCACCGACGACGACACGATGAACGGCAGGAACGTCATGGTCGCCACCATCGCATTCGGCAACAGATGGCGGAACATGATCCTGGCATTGGAGACGCCGAGCGCCCTTGCGGCCTGGATGTATTCGAAATTGCGGCCGCGCAAAAACTCCGCGCGCACCAGCCCCACCAGCGACACCCAGGAGAACAGCAGGAGAATGCCGAGCAGGATGAAGAAGCCCGGCGGCAGCACCGCCGAGATGATCAGGAGCAGATAGAGCGAGGGAATCGCATTCCAGATCTCGATGAAGCGCTGAAACAGCAGATCCGTCATGCCGCCGAAATAACCCTGCACGCCGCCGGCGGCGATGCCGATGATCGAGGAGAAGATCGTCAAGGTCAGGCCGAACAAGACAGAGATGCGAAAGCCGTAGATCAGACGTGCGACCACGTCGCGGCCCTGGTCGTCGGTGCCGAGCCAGTTGTATTCGAGGTCGCTGCAGCCGTTGAGGCCTTTCTTCTTCACCACCTCCGCGCACTGGGCCTCGGTAAGCATCCAGGTCGGCTTCGACGGCGCCGGCGTCGGCAGGTCGAGATTATGCGTGGTGTAGGAGTAGCGGATCAGTGGCCAGACGATGGTGCCGCCCTTGTCGGCGATCTGCTTCTGCAAGTACGGATCGCGGTAGTCGGCGGCGGTCTCGAAATCGCCGCCAAAGGTGGTCTCCGAATAGCTGAAGAAGGCGGGCCAATAGAGATGGCCTTCATATTTGATCAGGAACGGCCGGTCGTTGGCGATCAGCTCCGCAAACAGCGAGATCACGAACAGGACCATGAAGATCCAGAACGACCAGTAACCCCTGCGATTGGCCTTGAAATTCTGCCAGCGGCGGCGGTTGAGCGGCGACGGCGTGAAGGCATGGCGCGTCATCGGCACGGCTTCGCCGAGCGGCGATTGCGTCGTGGCTTCGACCGGCTGGGGCGCGGTGATCGTCATCAGACTTCACGCGCCTCGAAGTCGATCCGTGGGTCGACCCACATATAGGCGAGGTCGGAGATCAGGTTGACCACGAGGCCGACCAACGAAAAGATGAACAGCGTACCGAACACAACGGGATAGTCGCGGTTCAGCACGCTCTCGAAACCGAGCAAGCCGAGCCCGTCGAGCGAGAAAATGGTCTCGATCAACAGCGAGCCGGAGAAGAAGGCGTGAATGAACGCGCTCGGAAAACCCGCGATCACGATAAGCATGGCGTTGCGGAAGATATGATTGTACAGCACCTGCCGTTCACCGCAGCCCTTGGCGCGCGCCGTCATCACATATTGCTTGCGGATTTCGTCGAGGAACGAGTTCTTGGTCAGCAGCGTCATGGTGGCGAAGGCGCCGAGTGCCATCGCGATCAACGGCAGCGTGATGTGCCAGAAATAATCGATGATCTTCCAGTACCAGGGGAACTGCGCCCAGCCGTCCGAGGTCAGGCCGCGCAGCGGGAAGATGTTGAAGAACGAGCCGCCGGCAAACAGGATGATAAGCAGGATCGCGAACAGGAAGCCGGGAATCGCAAAGCCTATGATGATGATCGCCGAGGTCCAGGTGTCGAATCGTGAACCGTCCTGCACCGCCTTGCGGATGCCGAGCGGGATCGAGATCAGGTAGGTGAGCAGCATCATCCAGATACCGAGCGACATCGAGACCGGCAGTTTCTCCTTGATCAGCTGGATCACGCTGACATCGCGAAAATAGCTCTTGCCGAAATCGAACCGCGCGAAATTCCACACCATCAGAGCGAAGCGCTCATACGCCGGCTTGTCGAAGCCGAACTGCACTTCCAGCTTCTTGATGAATTCCGGATCGAGCCCCTGCGCGCCACGGTATTTCGAGCCGACGGCATCCGCCGACGCGCCGACCTGGCCGCGCGGGCCCATATCGCCGCCGCCGCCCGATATTCTGGAGGTGCCGCCGGTATCGGCTCCGGAGAGCTGCGCCAGTACGCGCTCGACCGGACCGCCGGGGGCGAACTGCACGACGATGAACGACACAAACAGGATGCCGAGCAGCGTCGGGAGCATCAGGAAAATGCGGCGGGCGATATAAGCGGCCATGTATTATTTCGCCTGCTCGAGTTTCAAAGCCTTGTTGGGGTCGTACCACCAGTTCTCCGGCGCCCCGGTGCCTTGCGCGTAGCGTGCCGGCTTGAGCGGGTGGTCAAATTGATCCCAATAGGCGATCGGGTGGTTGGTGCGAAACCACTGCGGCACCCAATAGCGGCCGGCCCGAAACACCCGATCGAGCGCACGGCACGCGATCGTCAGATCGGCACGCGTTTCGGCGCCGATGGCCTTGTCGACCAGCGCGTCGATTGCAGGATTGGCTACTCCGGCCAGATTGTACGATCCCTTGGTGGCCGCCGCATGCGATGTGAAGTAAGGCCGCAGGCTGTCGCCCGGCGTCGGCGACATGCTCAGGCGCATCGTCGTCATGTCGAAGTCGAACGATTCCACGCGAGCGCGATACTGCACGGCATCGATCAGCCGGATTTCTGCCTCGATCCCGAGCAGTTCCAGGTTCTTGATGAAGGTCGCGTGATGCGGCTTGAACGAGGGCTCGTCGAGCAGAAACTCGATCTTCAAGACCTCGCCGTTCGGCAGCAGGCGCTTGCGGTCCTTCACTACAAGTCCCGCGTCCTGCAGCAACTGCCCGGCCTTGCGCAGCAAGGTGCGGTCCTGGCCGGAGCCATCCGACACCGGCGGCACGAACGGCTCACCGAACACTTCGTCGGGCACCTGCCCGCGGAACGGCTCGAGGAGCTTCAGCTCTTCAGGCGACGGCAGCCCGGTCGCCACCATGTCCGAATTCTGGAACGGCGAAACCGTGCGCGCATAGGCGCCGTACATCACGGTCTTGTTGGTCCATTCGAAATCGAATGCGTTGATGACCGCTTCGCGTACCCTGGGATCCCTGAGCTTGTCGCGACGGGTGTTGAAGAACCAGCCCTGTCCACCCGAGGGCAGTTCATCCGGCAGGGTCTCGCGCTTGACCCGACCGTCCTTGATCGCGGGAAAATCGTAACGGGTGGCCCAGATGCGCGCCGTGAATTCCTCGCGGTAGAGATAATTCTTGCCGGTAAAGCCTTCGAACGCGACATCGCGGTCGCGATAGAATTCATAGCGCACGGCGTCGAAATTGTAGCTGCCGCGGTTGACGGCCAGATCGGCCGCCCACCAATCCTTGACGCGCTCGTACTCGACGAACCGGTTGATCTCGTATTTGCCGACCTTGTACGGTCCCGAGCCGAGCGGGATATCGGTGGTCGATTCCTCGAATGACCGCGTCGCGTAATAGGCCTTGGAGAAGATCGGCAGGCTCGCGACATAGAGCGGTACGTCGCGCGCGCGGTTTGGTGCAAACATCACGGCCACCGTCGCATCGTCGAGCGCCTCGGCCTTCACCATGTCGCGCAGTTGGACCACAATCAGCGGGTGGCCTTTTTCCTTCAGCGTGTTGAGCGAGAAGGCGACGTCATGCGCCGTCAGCTTCGAGCCATCGCGAAAGCGAGCCTCGGGACGCATGGTGAAGCGGTAGGTGAGCTTGTCGGACGAAATCCACACCGACTTCGCCGCAAGGCCATACATCGCGTCGGGCTCATCATTGGCGCGCGCCATCAGCGCGTCAAAGGTCAGCTCCATGCCCTTGGCGCCTTCGCCCTTGAGGACGAAGGCGTTGAACGAATTGAACGTCTGGAAGGACTGATTGTAGGCGCGGGTGGACGGGATCGTGGAAAACAAGCCACCCTTCGGCGCATCCGGATTGACGTAGTCGAAATGCTTGAAGTCAGCCGGGTATTTCAGGTCGCCGAAGACCGACATGCCGTGCATCTCGGTGCCACCATTGTCGGCGGACACGGGACGAAATTGTGCTGCACTCAGGGCTAGAACGCCGAGGCCGAGCGCCCGGCGGCGAGACAACAGCGGCCCGCGCATGATTCGGTTCAAGATCGACCACCCGTCTTGGCCGCCTTGGCTGTGTCCCACCACCACAGCGTAGGAAAGCCCGTGACCCCGTATTTGGGCAAAGGCTCCGGACGACTGAAACGGTCCCAGCGTGCGGCGCGTTGAAATCCGCCGGCGAATTGCGGGACGACGTAGGCGTTCCAGAGCAAGACCCGATCCAGCGCCTTGCAACTCGCGACCAGGTCGGCGCGGTCCTTTGCAAAGATAATGCGCTCGATCAGGGCATCGACCGCGGGATTCTTGATGCCGGGAATATTGCGCGAACCGGGCCGGTCCGCGGATTCCGACCCGAAGAAATCGCGCTGCTCGTTGCCCGGTGACAGCGACTGTCCCCAAACGGTCGTCACGATGTCGAAGTCGAAACTGCGCAAGCGGTTCTGGTATTGCACGCTGTCGACCGTGCGGATGTTCACGGTGATGCCGAGCCGCTCAAGGTAGGGCTTGTAGAAGAGGATACTGCGCTCGTCACCCTGGGCCTGGCTCAGGAACTCGACGCTGACGGGCTGACCTGCCGCATCGACCAGCTTGCGATCGCGCGTTTCAAACCCTGCTTCCTTGAGGAGGCGCGTGGCTTCACGAAGATTGTTGCGAGCCGCGTCGTCATTACCGCCAACCGGATTCTTGTACGGCGTCGTGAACAGTTCGGCAGGCACCTTGTCGCGCAGCGATTCGAGAATTTTCAGTTCCGCGCCTTCCGGGAGACCAGTGGCCATGAATTCGGCGATACCGTCGAAATAGCTGTTGTCGCGGTGGTATTCCCCGTTCGAGAGCAGTCGGTCCGACGTCTCCCAATCGTAGGCAAAATTGAAAGCACGGCGCAGCCTGACATCGGCAAATAGCGGCCGGCGAAGGTTGAACGCGTAACCCTGCATCCCCCCCGAACTCGAATTGACGAATTTTTCCTTGATGACCCGCTTGTCGCTCACCGCGGGAAAATCGTAGGCGGTCGACCATTGTTTGCCGCTACGCTCTGTAAACCAGTCCAGCTGGTCGCCCTTGAAAGCCTCGCGTCCGACGGTATCGTCGCGAAAGAATTCATACCGGATCTGTTCGAAATTGTTCTTTCCGACCGATACCGGAACGTCCTTGCCCCAATAGTCGGGGACGCGCTCCAGCACGACCGATCGGCTCGCGACAAATTCCTTGACGCGATAGGGTCCCGACCCCAGGGGAATCTCCAGCGTGGTCGCGGTCACGTCACGCTTGCGTCCCTGGGGGTCATTTCCTTCCCACCAGTGCTTGGGCAGCACGGGAAGTTCGCCGGCAATGCTTGGCAGCTCGCGATTCCCGGGACCATCGAAGGTAAACTTGATCTCACGGTCGCCGACCTGCTCGGCCTTGACGATATGCTGGTAGTACGTGCTGTACATCGGACTGTTCTTTTTCATCACCTCGAACGAGTAGATGACATCATCCGACGTCACGGGCTTGCCATCGTGCCAGCGCGCGGCCGCGCGCAATCGGTAGATGACATACGAAAAATCGTCGGGGTAGGCGGCAGCCTCCGCGAGCAATCCGTAGGCGGTCGACGGTTCATCGAGCGACCGGGTCGTCAGTGTCTCGGAGATCAGCCTGACCCCGTCAGCCAGTGATCCCTTCAGCCCATCGACCACAAGATTGAAGTTGTCGAAGGTGCCGAGTTCGAACATGCGGACGACGCCGCCCTTGGGCGCGTCGGGATTGACGTAGTCGTAACGTTTGAAATCGGCGGGGTATTTGATGTCGCCAAAGGTCGATACGCCGTGCCGCCATTTCAGTCCGTCCGGCGCGGATTGCGCATGCGCCGTTCCGATCGCGGAAACATTTGTGTTGAGCCCCAGCGCCGGAGCCATCGCGGCGACCGCGCCGCCTTGCAGGAGATGTCGTCGGGTGATCGCCAAAGGCAGAATTCCTGTTGCTGAGAAGCGCTACTGAGGACCCAATATAAGGCAAGGGTTCGGCAAATTACGTTGCTTTTTCCTCATGATATCAACCGTGGAACAACGCCGGTGCGGCGAAACGTCCCGATAACAACAACGCGATCATCATACGCAAACGGCCAGGCAATGCCTGGCCGTCGTGCCGCAGAAGTCCGTGCAGGACTGTCGAAACGTTATTTCGCCGCCGTCGGCAGCGGGACCGGCTTGTCCGCCAGCGTGGCCAGATAAGCAATCACGTCGGCGCGCTCGCTGTCCTTGGTGATACCGGCAAAGCCCATCGCGGTGCCGGGAATAAAGCCCTTCGGATTGGCGAGGAACTTGTTGAGGTCGTCAAAGGTCCAGGTGCCACCCTTGCCCTTCATCGCGGCCGAGAAGTTGAAGCCGGCTTTGCCCTCGCCCTTCTTCTCGTTGATGACGCCGAACAGGTTCGGACCGACACGGTTGGGGCCACCCTTTTCGAAGGTGTGGCAGGCCGCGCACTTCTTGGCGGCGCCGAGGCCCTTTTCAACCGAAGCGGTCTGCAGCAATTTCTCGATCGGCTCGGACGGCGCCGCCGCTTCCTTGGCTCCGCCGGACGCGGCTTCCTTCACGGCAATCTCGAAGCCCGGCTTTTCCGGCAGATGGGGCGCGAAAATCGCGTTGGCGGCAAAGCTCGTCACCAGGACGAGAATGCAGGTGGCGAGAATGGCGCCGATGATCTTGTTGAGTTCGAAGGAGTCCATAGTGGCTCAGGCTCCAGGCCTTAAAGGATCGACTTAAAGGCCGGCAAAACGGCCGCGGTTTAGCCTCAGGAATCAGGCTTTCGCGCCGCACCCTCAGCAGGGTTGAGATATCGGTTTGCCCGGGCTCTGGCAACCCGTATAAACGCCCCGACTTTCCGCCAATCCCCATTATTTCCGGCCTGTTTTCGCTAGCCCGTGACCTCGCGCCCGATGACCGAAACCCGCAACCTGGTGCTGATTCCCGCCCGCATGGCCGCCACAAGGCTGCCCGGCAAGCCGCTATTGGATATCGGCGGGGTGCCGATGATCGTCCATGTGCTGCGGCGGGCGGAAGCCGCCAACATCGGCCGGGTCGCGGTCGCCACCGACACGGCGGAAATCGCCGCCGCCGTGACGTCCCATGGCGGCCTGGCCGTCATGACCCGCCCCGAACACCCTTCGGGATCGGACCGGATTTACGAGGCACTGAGAACCCTCGATCCCGAGGGCAAGGTCGAGATCGTGGTCAATCTGCAGGGCGATTTTCCAACCATTTCGACCGACAACATCCGCGACGTGCTGCCGCCGCTTGCCGACCCCGCGGTCGATATCGCAACGCTGGCGGCCGAGATTCACACCGAGGAAGAAGCCAACAATCCGAATGTGGTGAAGGCGGTCGGCTCGCCGATCGCCCCGCGAAGGTTGCGCGCGCTTTATTTTACACGGGCAACGGCGCCCACCGGCGTCGGGCCGCGCTACCATCATATCGGCCTCTACGCCTACCGCCGCGCTGCGCTGGAGCGTTTTGTGGCGCTGCCGCCCTCGCCGCTCGAACAGCAGGAGAAACTCGAGCAGCTCCGGGCGCTGGAAGCCGGCATGCGGATCGACGTCATGATCGTGGACACGGTCCCGCGGGGCGTCGATACCCCGGCCGACCTCGAAACCGCCCGCCAGATACTGGCCAAAACCTGAACGGCTGATACAAGGCCCCCAGAAAGACGACATGACAAGCAAGCTGAAAATCGCGTTCCAGGGCGAACCAGGGGCCAACTCCCATATCGCCATTGTCGAGGCCTATCCGGACGCCGAGCCGTTGCCGTGCCCCACCTTCGAGGACGCGCTGGCCGCGATCGCCTCGGGGGATGCGGATCTGGGGATGATCCCGATCGAGAATTCGGTCGCCGGCCGCGTCGCTGACGTCCATCATCTCTTGCCGCAGTCCGGACTGGTCATCGTCGGCGAATGGTTCTTGCCGATCCATCACCAAATGATGGCGCCGCGCGGCGCCAAGCTCGCGGATATCAAGACCGTCGAGAGCCACGTCCACGCACTCGGCCAGTGCCGGCGCATCATCCGCAAGCTCGGCATCAAGCCGATCGTCTCGGGCGACACCGCAGGCTCAGCCCGCATCGTCGCCGAACGCGGCGACAAGAGCTGCGCGTCGATCGCGTCCCGGCTCGCCGCCGAGATCTACGGCCTCGATATCCTCGCCGAGGACGTCGAGGACGAAACCCATAACACCACGCGCTTCGTGGTGCTGGCACGCGAGGCCAAATGGGCTGAAGCGGGATCGGGGCCGCTGGTCACCACTTTTGTTTTCCGGGTGCGCAATTTGCCCGCCGCGCTCTACAAGGCGCTCGGCGGCTTTGCCACCAACGGCGTCAACATGACCAAGCTGGAAAGCTACATGGTCGACGGCGAATTCTCCGCCACGCAATTCTACGCTGATGTCGACGGCCATCCCGAGGACAAGGGCCTCGCATTCGCGCTGGAGGAGCTGAAATTCTTCTCGCGCGAATTCCGCATCGTCGGCGTCTACCCGGCGCAACCGTTCCGCCTGACGTTTAGTGAGGCGGCGGATTGAGGTTCTCACCATGTCGTCCCGGCCTTGAGCCGGGACCCATAACCACAGGGTGTGGTTGTTTGAAGTAGATGTCTACCCGCGGTTCTTCGACACGACCGCTGCGGCGTATGGGTCCCGGCTCAAGGCCGGGACGACAGGCGTTACGCCGCCTCTTTGCTGCTGAGCCCGAACGCATCCGCGAGCA
The DNA here is from genome assembly GCF_018130145.1 of Bradyrhizobium sp. AUGA SZCCT0176. Lineage (GTDB taxonomy): Bacteria > Pseudomonadota > Alphaproteobacteria > Rhizobiales > Xanthobacteraceae > Bradyrhizobium. The sequence continues at coordinate 436,853 of NZ_JAFCMB010000002.1, forward strand.
GGCTATACGATTTCTTGCGCGCGCCGTGGTCGTAGACCGCGGTGATGATCATCAGTTCGTCCGGCTGGCTTGCCGTGATCATCGGCTGCAGCTTGGCCATCAGCGTCGCCGGGCTGCCGACGAACAGCCGCGAGCGGTTGCGCGTGATCGAGGCCCGCTCCGCGTCCGAATAGGGATAGGCGAGCGCCTCCTCGACGCTCGGCAGTGGCAGATACTGGCCGCGGTCGCGGCGCAGGCGATTGAGATCCATCGAGGAGGCGAGCTTTTCGGCCTCCGCGTCGGTTTCGGCGGCAACGGCTGCGATCGCCAGAATGCCGTGCGGCGCCGGGCGCCAGCCCGATGGCTTGAAGCGCGCGCGGTAATGCGTCATCGCCTCGATCGCGTCATAGGAAGCGAAGTGATGTGCGAACGCGAAGCCCATGCCGACCTGGGCGGCGAGTTCCGAACTGTAATCGCTGGAGCCAAGCAGCCAGATCGGCGGCAGCGGCGAGTCGTCCGGCATCGCCACCACGTTGTTGTAGGGATGGCCGGCCGGGAAATCGCGGGTCTCCCACAGGATCAGCTCCTGCAGCCGTTCGAGGAAATCGTCGCCCTCGCGTTTATCGAGCCGGCTGCGCAGCGCATACGCCGTCGCGCCGTCGGTGCCCGGCGCGCGGCCAAGGCCGAGATCGATGCGGCCGGGGAACAGCGCCTCCAGCATCTTGAAGCGTTCGGCGACCACCAGCGGGGCGTGATTGGGCAGCATCACGCCGCCGGAGCCGACGCGGATGTTTTTCGTCACCGCCGCGATCTGTCCGATCATCAGATCGGGCGCGGGGCTCGCGACCGAGGCGAGGTTGTGATGCTCGGCGAGCCAGTACCTGACATAGCCGAGCCCGTCGACATGGCGTGCCAGATCGATGCTGTTGCGCAAGGCCGCTGCGGGTTTGGTGCCTGTGGTGACAACGGAGAGGTCGAGGACTGAAAGCGGGATCATGGCGCTAAGCTAGTGCGGCAGGTGGAAGCGACAAAGGCCCGGCGCGCGCAGATCAGGCCCGCGCTTCCGGGGACGGAGATCAGGACTCGACGGTTGTTTGGTGGGACACGATACAATACATCGGATCGCTATCCATCCTGCCCACAAACTGGTTCAGCGACGGGCAGGAGCTCCACGGGCGCATGCCATTGTATTATCTACTATTTTTTACAACATCTCTGAGAATCCTGCTGCCCATCACCCTGTTGTAACGACCTTAAATTTCGATATTAATGTAATAATTGGGCAAATTCCCATCTCTGATGGGCTATTGGGACGGCCTCGTTTGGCCTATTTTAGCTGATGGCCGCTAGGCCTGATGCCCGTCCGCCTGTGGAGCCTGTGAGTGCCATGACCGAAGTTACGTCCGCCGCGTCCAACAGTCACCGCGCGCTGCAATCGCCAAAAATCTCCTTTGAGTTCTTCCCGCCGAAAACCGAGGAGATGGAGCGCTCGCTCTGGGAAACCATCAACCGGCTGGCGCCGCTTGCCCCCAATTTCGTCTCGGTGACCTATGGCGCCGGCGGGTCGACGCGCGAGCGCACCCACGCGACCATCGCCCGCATCCTGAAAGAGACCAATTTGACGCCGGCCGCGCATCTGACCTGCGTCGGCGCGCCGAAGGGCGAGATCGACGACGTGGTCGCGCGCTATCACGAGATCGGCGTTCGCCACATCGTGGCGCTGCGCGGCGACCCCACGACCGGCATCGGCACCGCCTACAACGCGCATCCCGACGGCTATCAAAGCTCGCCCGACCTGATCGCCGGCATCAAGAAGCGCTACCCCGATTTTGAAATCTCGGTCTCGGCCTATCCGGAGAAGCATCCGGAGAGCCCTGATCTCGACGCCGACATCGATACGCTTCAGGCCAAGGTCGATGCCGGTGCGGCGCGCGCCATCACCCAGGTGTTCTTCGATAACGACCTTTATCTGCGTTACCTCGATCGCGTCCGCGCCCGCGGCATCAACATCCCCGTAGTGCCCGGCATCATGCCGATGCACAATTTCAAGCAGGCGCGCAACTTCGTGACCCGCGCCGGCACCACCGTGCCGTCCTGGCTGGCGGACAAATTCGAAGGGCTCGACGACGACGCCGAGACGCGAAAGCTCGTCGCGGCCACCGTTGCCGCCGGGCAGGTGCAGAAGCTGGCAAAACAGGGCGTCGACACCTTTCACTTCTACACCATGAACCGCGCGGACCTTGTGTTCGCGATCAGCCATTTGCTGGGCATCCGTCCCCATGGCGCACAGAAAGCTGCCTGATCCGATGACCGTAGCTGTGTCCCCGAAGCGAACCGCCCTGCTCGCGGCTGCCCGCGAACGCATCCTGGTGCTCGACGGCGCCATGGGCACCATGATCCAGGGCCTGCAATATGACGAGGCGGCGTTCCGCGGCGAACGCTTCAAGGATTTCCACCGCGACGTCCGCGGCAACAACGATTTGCTGATCCTGACCCAGCCGCAGGCGATCGAGGACATCCACGCCGATTATTTGCGCGCCGGCGCCGACATCGTCGCGACCAACACCTTCTCCTCGACCTCGATCGCGCAGGCCGATTACGACATGTCGGATCTGGCCTACGAACTCAACCGCGATGGCGCGCGGCTCTGCCGCAATGCGGCCGAACGCGTCACCGCCGAGGACGGCAAACCGCGCTTCGTCGCCGGCGCGCTGGGGCCGACCAACCGCACCGCCTCGATCTCGCCTGACGTGTCCAACCCCGGCTACCGCGCCGTCACCTTTGACGATCTGCGCAAGTCCTATGGCGAACAGATCAACGGCTTGCTCGACGGCGGCGCCGACCTGCTGCTGGTCGAAACCATTTTTGACACACTGAACGCCAAGGCGGCGCTCTACGCGATCTCGGAAATCTGCGAGCAACGCGGCATCGACGTGCCCGTGATGATCTCGGGCACCATCACCGACAAATCCGGCCGTCTCCTCTCCGGGCAATTGCCGGAAGCGTTCTGGAATTCGGTGCGGCACGTCAAGCCGATCACGATCGGCTTCAACTGCGCGCTCGGCGCCGAGGATCTGCGCGCCCATATCGCCGATATCGGCCGCGTCGCAGATACGCTGGTGTGCGCCTATCCCAACGCCGGCCTGCCCAATGAGTTCGGCCAGTATGACGAGAGCCCGGAATTCATGGCCGGACTGATCGGCGAGTTCGCAGCTGCCGGTCTCGTCAATATCGTCGGCGGCTGCTGCGGCACCACGCCCGCCCACATCGCGGCGATTGCGGCGGCCGTCGCCCCGCACAAGCCCCGAATCGTTCCCGAGATCGAGCCGCGTCTGCGGTTGTCCGGCCTGGAGCCGTTTGAGCTCACGCCCGCGATCCCGTTTGTAAACGTCGGCGAGCGCACCAACGTCACGGGTTCGGCGAAATTTCGCAAGCTGATCACCGCCGGTGACTACACCGCCGCGCTTCAGGTCGCGCGCGACCAGGTCGAGAACGGCGCCCAGATCATCGACGTCAACATGGACGAAGGCTTGCTGGATTCCGAAGCCGCGATGGTGACGTTCCTCAACCTCGTCGCCGCCGAGCCCGATATCGCCCGCGTTCCTGTGATGGTGGACTCCTCGAAATTCAGCGTGATCGAAGCCGGCCTGAAATGCGTTCAGGGCAAGCCGGTGGTGAATTCGATCTCGATGAAGGAGGGCGTGGAGAAATTCATCCACGAGGCCCGCATCGCGCAGCGCCATGGCGCCGCCGTCGTGGTGATGGCGTTCGACGAGGTGGGACAGGCCGATACGTTTGCGCGCAAGACCGAGATCTGCAAACGCGCCTATGACATCCTGGTCGATCAGCTCGGCTTCCCGCCCGAGGACATCATCTTCGACCCGAACATCTTCGCGATCGCAACCGGGCTCGAGGAGCACAATAATTACGGCGTCGACTTCATCGAGGCGACGCGCTGGATCCGCAAGAACCTGCCGCATGCGCATATTTCCGGCGGCGTCTCCAACCTGTCGTTCTCGTTCCGCGGCAATGAGCCGGTGCGCGAGGCGATGCATTCGGTGTTCCTGTATCACGCCATCAAGGCCGGCATGGACATGGGCATCGTCAATGCCGGGCAGATGATCGTCTATGACGATATCGACCCCGAGCTGCGCCAGGTCTGCGAAGACGTCATCCTCAACCGCGACCCCGGTTCTTCCGAGCGGCTGCTGGCGCTGGCGGAGAAATTCCGCGGCAAGGAGAAGCAGACCAAGGAGCAGGATCTGGCGTGGCGCGAATGGCCGGTCGAGAAGCGGCTTTCCCACGCCCTGGTGCACGGCATCACCGAATATATCGAGGCCGACACCGAAGCGGTGCGGCAGACCGTCGAGCGGCCGCTCAACGTGATCGAAGGCCCGCTGATGGACGGTATGAACATCGTCGGCGACCTCTTTGGCGACGGCAAGATGTTCCTGCCGCAGGTGGTGAAGTCCGCCCGCGTGATGAAGCAGGCGGTGGCCTATCTGATGCCATTCATGGAAGAGGAGAAGGCGCGCAACCTCGCTAATGGCGTCACCAGCAACGGCGGCCGCAACGCCGCGGGCAAGATCGTGCTCGCAACCGTGAAGGGCGACGTCCACGACATCGGCAAGAACATCGTCGGCATCGTGCTGCAATGTAACAATTTCGAGGTGATCGACCTCGGCGTCATGGTGCCCGCATCCAAGATCATCGAGACCGCCAAGGCCGAGGGCGCCGACATTATCGGGCTCTCCGGCCTGATCACGCCCTCGCTGGACGAGATGAGCTTCCTCGCCGGCGAGATGCAGCGGCAGGGCATGAACATGCCGCTGTTGATCGGCGGCGCCACCACCAGCCGTGTTCACACCGCCGTCAAGATCGACCCGAACTACAAGGGCGGCCCGGTGGTACATGTCAACGACGCCAGCCGCGCTGTCGGCGTGGCGTCGTCGCTGCTGTCGCCGGACCGCCGCGAGGCCTATGCCGCCGACATCAGGACCGAATACGCCAAGATTTCCGCGGCGCATTTCCGCGCCCAGGCCGACAAGAAGCGGCTGAAGCTGGCGGATGCGCGCGCCAACGCCGTGAATATCGACTTCGCCAAGACGCCACCGAAGAAGCCGGCGTTCCTGGGCATCCGTAGCTTTGACGCTTACGACCTTGCGGAGCTCGCCGAATACATCGACTGGACGCCGTTCTTCCAGACCTGGGAATTGACCGGGCGTTTTCCGGCTATTCTCGACGATCCCAAGATCGGCGAAGTCGCCCGCTCGCTCTATGACGACGCGCGCAAGATGCTCGATCTCATCGTCAAGGAGAAATGGTTCACGGCGCGCGCCACCATCGGCTTCTGGCCGGCCAACGCTGTCGGCGACGACATCAAGGTGTACGCCGACGATGCCCGCAAGACCGAGATCGCGACCTTCCACACGCTGCGCCAGCAGCTGGAGAAGCGCGAAGGCCGCTTCAATTCGGCGCTGTCGGATTTCATCGCGCCGGTCTCCTCCGGCGTGCCTGATTATATCGGCGCCTTCGTGGTCACCGCCGGGATCGGCGAGGACGTCGTTGCCGACCGCTTCAAGAACGCCAATGACGACTACTCCTCGATCCTGTGCAAGGCGCTGGCCGATCGTCTGGCCGAGGCCTTCGCCGAACGCATGCATGCGCGCGTGCGCCGGGAATTCTGGGGCTATGCGCCGGACGAGACGCTGGCGCCGGATCAGCTGATCCTTGAACAATATGCCGGCATTCGCCCGGCGCCCGGCTATCCCGCGCAGCCCGATCACACCGAGAAGGCGACGCTGTTCCGGCTCTTGGACGCTGAGAATACCGCGGGCGTGAAGCTCACCGAGAGTTATGCGATGTGGCCGGGCTCGTCGGTGTCCGGGCTTTATTTCAGCCACGCCGAGAGTTTTTACTTCGGCGTCGGCAAGATCGAGCGCGACCAGGTCGAGGACTATGCCGCGCGCAAGGGCATGAGCGTCGCCGAGACCGAGCGCTGGCTGGCCCCGGTGTTGAATTACATTCCGTCGCAGGACCAGCCGGCGGCACCGGCGCCGGCGCCGATCGCAGCCGTTCCCGCCAACGACGTCGCCTCGCATCCGCCCGGCTGCACCTGCGCGGTGCATCTGGCGTATCGCAAGAAGGCGGTGGGGGCGTAGCGGTTTATTCACCCTCCCCTGGAGGGGGAGGGTAAGAAAGCTCCTCACCATCGTCGTCATCACCGGGCTTGACCCGGTGATCCATCTTCAGGAGACTCTTGCGAAGGTTGATGGATGCCCGGATCAAGTCCGGGCATGACAGAGTGTGCCGAGGCCCCATGAAATTCTTCTCCTTCTGGCGATCGCTGGCGAGCTTTCGCGTTCGCATCGCGCTCAATCTGAAGAACCTCCCCGCCGAAGTCGTGTTCGTCGATCTCGACGCCAACGCGCAGCGCGGCGAAGAATATCGCCGCGTCAATCCGCAGATGGCGCTGCCGTCGCTGGTGCTGGATGACGGCACCGTGCTGTTCCAGTCGCTCGCGATCCTCGAATATCTCGAGGAGACGCACCCCGCCCCGCCACTGCTGCCATCCGATCCGCGCGGCCGCGCCCGGGTGCGCGGGCTCGCGCAAATGGTCGCCTGCGAAGGCCATCCGCTGCTGACGCCGCGGGTGCGCCGCTATCTCGATCACGAACTGAACTTGCGCGACACCCAGCAGGCCGCATGGCGGCGGCACTGGACGGTCGAGACGCTGGCGGCGTTGGAAGGCCATCTCGCCGGCCACAAGGAGACCGGTCGCTTTTGTCATGGCGATGCGGCTGGCATGGCCGACATCTGCCTGGTCACCCACGTCACCGCCGCGGTCAATCAGCAGATCGACCTTGCGCCCTATCCGGCCGCGAAGCGCATCTTCGAGACCGCGATGGCACTGCCGGAATTTGCAAGCGCGCATCCATCGATGCAGCCCGATACGCCGGAGGCGATGCGGAAGAAGGGGTAGCGGGCACACTGTCTCATCACCACCACTCGTCGTCCCGGCGAACGCCGGGACCCATACGCCGCAGCGGCTGTTGTTTGCAGAAGGTCTCTAACGCCAGCGCTCTAATCGATGGGCCGCGGCGTATGGGTCCCGGCTCAAGGCCGGGACGACAGCATTGTTGTTGCTGCACTGAACACACCTTCGCGATCTCGCGGCCTGCGACGCCCGAGCTTTGCCAGAAACTTCCTTACCCTCCAATGAGAGGGCGCAGGGAAGACCGGGTGCGCGCTGCACCCGCGGTCTCGTGTGCGGTTAGCACAGAAAAGTGTGCACACGAGCATACAGGGCAGCGGTGAACACCCGGCCTTCCCTGCGCAATGGCTTTACGGCTTATGCCGTGATCTCCCCGGAGACGAGTTCTAGGTTGACTCCGTCGCTATCGTTTCCGCTCACGCTTCTCCGACAGCTTGACGCCGGCAACGGGCGCCAGGACCACACGGTTTTGCCGTACGCCTAATCCACGCCGTCGTCAGACGTGAACAAGCGTCCACCGCATCCCGCCGCGCGTTCGTGACGTGCGCACGCCCCTCTTGTCGGGCGGGACGCGACGATTCAAACCGCTGATTTGCCCGACGAGGGAAGCGGAATTTTGCCCGTCGGGTTAATTTGTCGCAGCGCGATCACTTACCCTCCCCTGGAGGGGGAGGACCCCTCCAGGGGAGGGTAAGAAAGAAGCTCATCCCTTCTGCAAGATCTCCGGGAACGGTGGTAAGACCTCGCAGTACGGATCGAACTTCCGTCATTTTTGACCGCCATGATAGGATCGGTAGTTTATACGAAGCGTGCCCTCGGAGGCCCGCGATCATTGATTTCAGATCGGCGGTTTTCGGTATGCGAATAAAAAACGCCGCGGCACTGTTTGCCATCGGATTTTTGTCCGTCAGTTTTTGGCTGCCAGACAGCGCGAGATGCCAAACCTCGCTTGCTCCACCGCTTTCGCTTGCCCGGCCGGCACCATCGCCGGACGAGGCTGTGCCGCCGCCTCCGGCTGTCATCCTGGCTTCGCCGCCAGCGGCAGCCGAGGACGCGCCTCTACCGAGGGCAACCGCCAAGCGAGCGCCGCCGCCGGTCGCCAGGGACGTGTTCCCGCCAACGGCAACCGAGGACGCTCCTCCACCAAAGCCAACCGCCAAGCGCACGCCACCGCCGGTGGCCAGGGACGTGTTCCCGCCAGCGGCAACCGAGGACGCTCCTCCACCAAAGCCAACGGCCAAGCGCGCGCCGCCGCCGGTGGCCAGGGACGCGTCACCGCCAGCGGCAGCCGAGGACGCTCCTCCACCGAGGGCGACCGCCAAACGCGCGGCGTCGCCGGTCGCCAGCGACGCGTTCCCGCCAGCGGCAACCGACGAAGCTCCTCCACCAAAGCCAACGGCCAAGCGCGCGCCGCCGCCGGTGGCCAGGGACGCGTCACCGCCAGCGGCAACCGAGGACGCTCCTCCACCGAGGGCGACCGCCAAGCGCACGGCGCCGCCGGTCGCGAGGGACACACCTCTGTCGAAACCGGCCGCCGATCACGATGGCTTCACCACCAGCATCGAAGACGAACCGGCTCCAACGTTACCCGTCAGCCCACGCGCAGCCAAACGGTCGAAGCCCATGAAAGAGCCCGATAGCATCGCGGGTCAACCGTGGGCCGATTCCGCGGAAGATGTGCAACTCAGGCGCAAACTGACGATCTGCCGCGACTGCAAATAATGGCGCCCGGATGGGCAGCGAGCTTCACCCCTTCGGCGGATCGAGCCGCTGCAGAATTTCCTGGAACGGCGGCAGCGCTTCGCAGCGCGCGGCATGGGCTTGCAGCGCCGGATAGCGCGCATCGAACAGCGCGGGATGCGCTTCGCTGATGAAGCGCAACGCGCAGGCCACCATGATATCGGCGTGGCCGATGCGTTCCCCGAACCAGTATGGCGTCGGTATCGGCTCGCGCTCTTTCTCCAGCATCTCGAGCACGCCGCCGATCTGCGTCTGGCAGCGCTCGACCCAGAGTGCGAGCTGTTCCTTGCGCAGCACCCGCTCATAGATCAGGCTGACCGCCTTGTCGGCGAGGCCACTGCCGAGCGCGCATATCCGCAACTGCCGACGGCGCGTCTCGCCGCGCCCGGCCATCATCGCCGCTTCCGGGCCGACCAGCTCATCGAGCGCATCCAGGATCGCGGTGCTCTCGATGACAGCCTCGCCGCTGGCGAGCACCAAAGTCGGCACCCGGCGCAACGGATTATACGGCGCGATCTTGTCGGCATCGCCGAAGGTCGACCACGGCCGGTGCTCGAACGGCAAGCCATACAGCCGCAGCGCAATCGCGACGCGGCGGACAAAGGGGGAGTCGTATTGGCCGATCAGGAACATGTTGCCGTTGCGTCCTTTCCGCTGTTCGTCATGGCCGGGCATAGTAGTCTGCCTTGCGCAGACTGCGTACACTTGTCTGCGCTCCCGGCCATCCACGTCTTTCTTACTGCCAGACCTTAAAGACGTGGATGCCCGGATCAAGTCCGGGCATGACATTCGAGACCGAAGGAACGACATGCGACCATCCCTCGCCGTCCTCACACTGTCAGTACTATTCACTGGCGCAGCCAACGCCCAAAGCGGCCCCGTCGGCTTCCAGTCGCCATCGAAAAACATCGCCTGCGCCTATTTCGACTATGACAAGCAGAACACGCTCCGCTGCGACATCATGGAAGCCACCGTGACGGCGCACCGGCCGGCCGATTGCGATCTCGAATGGGGCAAGGCGTTCGAGATGCGATCCAGGGGCAGCGCCGTGCGCCTCTGCTACGGCGATACAGTGATGGACCCCAAGATGCCGATGCTGGCCTATGGCGAGATCTGGCAGCGCGGCGGATTCACCTGCACGTCGGAGCAGACGGGCGTGACGTGTTTCAACGCGGACAGGCGCGGGTTTTCGCTTTCGCGGGCGAAGCAGGATTTGTTTTGACTCCAAGCATCACTCCATCGTCATGGCCGGGCTTGACCCGGCCATCCACGTCTTTGGTTGCGCAGAGGTAAGCAAGACGTGGATCACCGGGACAAGCCCGGTGATGACGAGTTGCGAGAGCGTTCGCACCATCACTCAATCACCGGCACATGCCTCGCCGCATCACGCGGCGCAGTGCCATCAAGCCGCGGATCGTCCTCGATCTCGATCTGCCGCCGGAAGGCGCGAAAGCCGGAGCGCTGATAGAACGCCACCGCTGATGGATGATCGTGCGTGCAGGTGTGCACCCAGAACCGCTCGATCGGCCGCGACCATGACAGCTCCAGCGCGCGGTTCATCATCCAGCGGCCGGCGCCGCTGCCGATCAGTTTTGCGGTGACGCCGAAGAAACCAAGCTCGCATTGCCCGGCCTCGCGAAAGTCCAGTTCAAGCAGGCCTTCGTCGCGCCCCTCATGCTCCAGCGCATAGACCTCCACCAGCGGTGAATGGATGTTTGCCGCGAGCCTGGCATCCGGCATCCGCGTCCGCGAAATCCACAGCCACTCCTCGCCGACACGGCGGAACAGTTCGCGATACCAGTCGAGGCCAGGGGCCTCCGCGCGGCGCAGCGTCCATGCGCCCTTGGGATCGGACGGGATCGCGGGGAGTTCGGTCATCTCCAGATGCGTGACGACGGTGGCGATCTTGCCGGGAGGAACGTCGAAGTCGCCGTCGGGAAGGATCATGCGTTCGCTCGCTGCCAGAGGACATCGACCTGCCCGCCACGCGGGAGGCGGACAGTCAATGTCAGTCGATCCTGAGAAAGTTCGAAGAACCGCTCCTGATCAGTCCCGTTCCAATTCGGAAAGGAGCTGGCTTCAACGTGGATAGCAAGAACCCGGCGGGGTCCGTCGATGACGTAGGTGCCGAAATAGGTGATGGTTCCAAGCGCGGTCTTTTTTGCCTCTTCCGCCGATATCTGCGCGATCTGGCCGAAGTTCTCGATCTGGTAGTTGACGCGATCCGAGCGCATGACCGAAATCATGTAGTGGCCGGCCGTATCGAAAAAGGCCAGGCCTTGGGGATTCTCGCCGAATTGCTCCAGTTTGGTTCCATCACCGTTGGTCTGCTTCCATGAGACAAGGGTCCAGGCGCCGGCAAGCTGCTCGTTGAGCGGTCTTCCGGCGGCACCTTGCGCCATCAGCCTTCCCCCTCGTCGCTCGCCAGCAACCCCTTCACTGCTCTCCCCCACCCCGCCAATTTCCGCTCCCGCGTCGCCGCACTCATCGCCGGCTTGAACCTGTGCTCCAGCCGCCAATTGTCGGCGAACTTTGCGGGCTCGGGATAGACGCCGGCCTGCAACCCCGCGAGATAGGCGGCGCCGAGCGCCGTTGTTTCCTGAATCATCGGGCGATCGACCGGCGCGTCGAGCAGGTCGGCGAGGCGCTGCATGGTCCAGTCGGAGGCGGTCATGCCGCCGTCGACACGGAGCACGTTGGCGGCCTTTTCGCCCGGCCAGTCGGCGCGCATCGCCTCGCGCAGATCGTAGGTCTGGTAGCAGACGCTCTCCAGCGCGGCGTGCGCCAGTTCGGCCGGGCCGGTGTTGCGGGTGAGGCCGAACAGCGCGCCGCGCACGCGCGGATTCCAGTAGGGCGCCCCCAAGCCGACAAAGGCCGGCACCAGATAGACGCTCTGCATGGAATCGGATTTGTCGGCGAGCGGGCCGGTCTCCGACGCCTGCTTGATGATGCCGAGGCCGTCGCGCAGCCATTGCACCGCGCTTCCGGCGACGAAGATCGAGCCTTCGAGCGCGTAGGTGCGCTTGCCGTTCAATTGATAGGCGATGGTGGTGAGCAGCTTGTTCTTCGAGGCCACCGGCGTGGTGCCGGTGTTGAGCAGGGCAAAACAGCCGGTGCCGTAGGTCGATTTGATCATCCCGGGCGTGAAGCAGGCCTGGCCGATAGTGGCAGCCTGCTGGTCGCCGGCGATGCCTGATATCGCGATCGCACCGCCGAACAAATCTGGTTCGCTCTCGCCGAACCTGGCGGAGGAATCCTTCACCTCGGGCAGCATCGAGCGCGGCACGCGCAGCAGTTTCAGCAGCTCGTCGTCCCATTCGCCGGTGTGGATGTTGAACAGCAGCGTGCGCGAGGCGTTGGTGGCGTCGGTGGCATGCACCTTGCCGCCTGACAGACGCCACAGCAGATAGCAATCGACGGTGCCGAACATCAGCTCGCCGCGCGAGGCGCGTTCGCGCGCGCCGGGCACGTGGTCGAGGATCCATGCGACTTTGGTGCCCGAGAAATAGGGATCGATGATCAGGCCGGTCTTGGCCGAGATCGCAGGCTCATGGCCTTCACTCTTCAATTTGGCACAAATGTCGGCGGTGCGGCGGTCCTGCCAGACGATGGCGCGGTGCACGGCCTGGCCGGTGGCGCGGTCCCACACGACCGTGGTCTCGCGCTGGTTGGTGATGCCGATCGCGGCGATGTCTTTCGCCTTCAGGCCCGCCTTCTCCAGCGCGTCGCGGCAGACCATCACCGTCGAGGTCCAGATATCCTCCGGCTCGTGCTCGACCCAGCCCGAGGCCGGGAAATGCTGCGGGAATTCCTGCTGCGCCGTGGCTGCGATCGAAATGTCCGATCGAAACACGATGGCGCGCGAGGATGTGGTGCCCTGATCGATCGCCAGCACAAAGGACATGATGGTGCTTCCCGGAAAGGTTGGTGGTGGCCGAGAGGCAATCCGATTGAGAGGCGAAGGTCAATATCTCAACGTCGTCCCGGCCTAGTGCGCGATTGCGCACGGGGGCCGGGACCCATACGCCGCGGCCCATCGATTACGGCACGGCGTCAGCGACCTTTTTTCGATCGATAGCACAACGCGGTATGGGTCCCGGCGTTCGCCGGGACGACGGATATACTTACGTCGCCGCCGTGGTCACGCCGCCATCGACCACAATCGTCTGGCCGGTCATGAACGTCGATGCATCCGACGCCAAATACGCCACCGCGCCCGCGATTTCGTCGGGTTCGCCGATGCGGCGCAGCGGCGTGGAGGCCGTGCGGCGCTTGAGGTTTTCAGGATCTTCCCACAACGCCTTGGCGAAATCGGTTTTCACGAGGCCCGGCGCCACGCAATTGACGCGGACGCCTTTCGGGCCCCATTCGCCGGCGAGGCTGCGGCACAGCGAGAAATCCGCGGCCTTGGAGATGCCGTAGGCGCCGATCACGGTGGAGCCGCGAAACCCGCCGATCGAGGAGATGATGACCACCGAGCCGTTGCCGCGCTCGGCCATCTGCGGGATCGCCTGCGCGCACAGCCAGATGTTGCTCTTGACGTTGGAGCCCATGATCTTGTCGAAGGCCTCGTCCTTGATGTCGAGCAGCGGACCGTAATACGGATTCACGGCCGCATTGCAGACCAGGATGTCGACCTTGCCGTAATGCTTTGTGGTGCCCGAAATCAGCGCGTCGACTTCCTCGCGGCGCGAGATGTTGCAGGGAATGACATGGGCGTCGCCGCCGGCCTTCTTGATGCCTTCGGCGACCTCCACGCAGGCATCCGCCTTGCGGCTGGAGATCACGACCTTGGCGCCGAGCTTTGCCAGCAGTTCCGCCGAGGAGCGACCGATGCCGCGGCTCGAGCCGGTGATCACGGCGACCTTGCCGGTGAGATCGAACGGGGTTCCCTTCACGATACGCTCCCTTTTATTTGTTCGTTGTCGTTGCCGTTCTCTATCCGTCATGCCCGGCCTTGTGCCGGGCATCCACGACTTACTTTCTTTGCCGCTAAGACGTGGATGGCCGGGACAAGCCCGGCCATGACGACAAATTATATTCGTCATTCCGGGATGGTCCGACGGACCAGACCCGGAATCTCGTCATTCCGGGTTCACGACTGCGTCGTGCCCCGGAATGACGGAGTCAGATCAACCCGCCCGCATCCGTGACGCGGCGCAGATGATAATCCGTGTCGCCAAAGCTGTTCTCGATCATGGTCAGGCGCTTGAAGTAGTGGCCGATCTTGGCTTCCTGCGTCATGCCGATGCCGCCATGGAGCTGGATCGACTGCTGGCCGACGAACTTCAGCGATTTTCCAATTTGCACTTTCGCGGCAGCCACAGCTGTCGCACGCTCCTTGGCGTTGTCGAAATCGGCCGCCATGGTCGCGAACATCGACATGCTGCGGGCCTGTTCGACGGCGACGAACATGTCGGCGGCGCGGTGCTGCAGGGTCTGGAAGGTGCCGATCGCGACGCCGAACTGTTTTCGCGTTTTCAGGTACTCGACCGTGGATTTCAGCGATTCATCCATCGCCCCGACCGCTTCGGCGCACATCGCGGTGCGGGCGTCGTCGACCACGCGCTCGATCAGTTCAAGCGCGTTCTCGGGGTCGCCGATCGCAGCCTCGGCGCCAACCTCGACGCCGGTCAGCGTGATGTCGGCGGCGTGCAGGCCGTCCTGGGTCGGATAGCCCTTGCGGCCGATGCCCTTGGCATTGGCCGGCACCAGGAATACGCCGATGCCGGACTTGTCCCGCCGTGCGCCTGAGGTGCGCGCGGTGACGATCAGGGTGTCGGCGTTCTCGCCGTTGATCACGACGAATTTTTCGCCGTCGATCACCCAGCCCGCACCCTTTTTCTTCGCGGTCGTGGCGACGTCGGAGAGATCATAGCGCGAGTTCTTCTCGAGCTGCGCGAACGCAAAGGTCTTGCTGCCGTCGATAATCCCCGGAATATGCGCGGCCTTCTGCTCGGCCGAGCCGCCATGGCGCAGGAAGCCGCCGGCGATCACGACCGTGGCCAGATAAGGCTCCAGCACCAGCGCCTTGCCCATCGCCTCCATCACGATCGCGGTTTCCACCGCGCCGGCGCCGAAGCCGCCGTCTTCTTCCGAGAACGGAAGGCCGAGCAGCCCCTGTTCGGCAAGCTTGCCCCAGACGGTCTTGCTCCAGCCGCCCTTCTCGGTGCGGTACTTCTTGCGCGCCTCGAAGTCGTAGGAATCGTTGAGGAGACCGTCGACGCTTTCCTTGAGAAGCCGCTGCTCCTCGGACAAATCAAAATCCATGTTGTTTCGTTCCTTTAACCGATCGCTCGTTTCTTAACCTCTCCCCGCTTGCGGGGAGAGGTCGGATCGCCCTTGCGATCCGGGTGAGGGGGTACCGCACTCACCGTTAGTTCAGCGCTCGCGGTGAGAGCCCCTCACCCCGACCCTCTAAGAGCGAGCTTTCGCTCGTCTCGACCCCGCAAGCGCGGGGCGAGGGAGAAGAAATCACAGCCCCAGCACCGCCTTGGTGATGATGTTGCGCTGGATCTCGTTGGAGCCGCCGTAGATCGAGACCTTGCGGTTGTTGAAGTAGCTCGGCGCGATCTGCGCGGTCCAGTCCATCGCCTCGTTGGAGCCGTCGTCGCCATGCTCGTCATAGGGCGCGGCGAACGGGCCGATCACTTCCATCAGGAGTTCGGTGGTGGTCTGTTGGATTTCCGAGCCCTTGATCTTCAAGACCGAGGACGCCGGATTGGGCTTGCCCTTGCCGTGCTTGCCTTCATCGGCGACGACGCGGAGCTGCGTCAGTTCGAGCGCCTTCAGCTCGATCTCGCAGGCGGCCAGCTTCTCGCGGAAACCCTGGTCCTCGAGCACGGGCTTGCCGTTGGACTCGACCTTGGAGGCGAGCTCCTTGATGCGGCGCAGCCGCTCCTTGGAAACGCCGACCCGGGCGATGCCGGTGCGCTCATTGCCGAGCAGGAATTTGGCGTAATCCCAGCCCTTGTTCTCCTCGCCGATCAGATTCTCGACGGGCACCTCGACGTCGTCGAAAAACACTTCGTTGACCTCGTGGCCGCCGTCGATGGTCTCGATCGGGCGCACCGTGATGCCCTTCGACTTCATGTCGAACACGATGAAGGAGATGCCCATCTGCTTCTTGGCGTTGTTGTCGGTGCGGCAGAGACAGAAGATCATGTCGGCGTGCTGCGCCAGCGTGGTCCAGGTCTTCTGGCCGTTGATGATGTATTTGTCGCCACGGCGCTCGGCCTTGGTCTTCAGCGAGGCGAGGTCCGATCCGGAGCCCGGCTCCGAAAAGCCCTGGCACCACCAGTCGTCGACATTGGCGATGCGCGGCAGATACTGCTTCTTCTGCGCTTCATTTCCGAAGGTGTAGATGACCGGGCCGACCATGCTGACGCCGAAGGCGAGCGGCGCCGGCGCCGGGTGCATCTGCAGCTCTTCGTTGAAGATGTAGTGCTGCACGGAGCTCCAGCCGGTGCCGCCATATTCCTTCGGCCAGTGCGAGACGCCCCAGCCCTTCTTGTTCAGGATGCGCCACCAGGTAACCATCTCGTCCTTGGACAGGTGGCGGCCTTCCTGCAGCTTGCGCCGTGTATCCGGCGGTACGTTGTCTTTGAAGAAGACCCGCACTTCCTCACGAAACGCTATTTCTTCCTTGCTGAAAGCGAGATCCATCGGATCCTCCTGTGAGCGAATTGACTTACTTATCTCTCATCGTCGTCCCGGCGAAGGCCGGGACCCATAACCACCGAACTCTGATATTGCGAAAGCCGTCTCCCATTGTGCCCCCAGGCGAAGCCGCGGCGTATGGGTCCCGGCCTTCGCCGGGACGACGGGTGTCGTTACGACCGTCCTCCTGATACGAGCTGTTGCTTCTGCGGCGAAGGCTGCTGCAGACGCAGTTCATGACGCGACAATTTTCCGACCGGCGTGCGCGGCAATTCATCGACGAAATCGACCGCGGCCGGGATTTCATGCTTGCCGAGCTTGCCGGTGAGGAAGGCGCGCAGCTCTTCCAGCGCGAACGGTTTTGCATCGCTGCGCAGCTTGATGAAAGCTTTTGCGGCTTCGCCGCGGTAATCGTCGGGAATACCGATCACGATCACTTCCTGCACGGCGGGATGGGTGTAGATCGCCTGCTCGATCATCTGCGGGTAGACGTTGAAGCCGCCGGAGATGATCATGTCCTTCTTGCGGTCGACCAGGTAGAAATAGCCGTCGCCATCCATGTAGCCGATGTCGCCGGTCAGGAAGCGGTCGCCGACGAAGGCTTCCGCGGTTTCCTTGGGCCGGTTCCAGTAGCCTTTGGTCACGTTGGGTCCGCGGATACGGATTTCGCCGACCTCGCCGACCGGCATCAGTTGCTTGGGATCGTCGAGCGACACCACGTCCATCTCGATGCCCGGCAGCATCAAACCGATCGAGCCGGGTTTGTCCGGGCCTTCCTTGGGATGGGCGGTGCCGGGCGAGCAGGTCTCGGTCATGCCCCAGCCGCTCTTCAGCTTCATGCCGACCCTCTGTTCGAGGATCCGCGCGACTTCGACCGGCAGCGGTGCGCCGCCCGAGCCGACGCTGACCAGCGAGGACAGATCGCGCGTGTCGAGATCGGGCAATGCGGCGATCGCGATCCACATCGTCGGCACGCCGGGGAACGCGGTGGCGCGCTTCGTCTCGATATCGCGAATTACGGACTCGACATCAAAGCGTTGATGCAGCGAGATCAGATGGCCGCGCCGGATCGAGGACAGCAGCACCACTGTCAACGCATAGATATGGAACAGCGGCAGCACGCAGATCACGCGCTCGATTGGATTGTTGCGCTCGGCGCGCGACGGCTTGCCCCAGACGTCATAGACCGACACCGCCGAGGTCAGGTTGCCGTGGCTGAGCATCGCGCCCTTGGGCAGGCCCGTGGTGCCGCCGGTATACTGCAGCAGCGCTACATCATCGGCGCTCATGACAGGCCATTGCGAAGGCCTCGACGCACCATCGGTGAATTGCTTGTAGGTGATGACGGCCGGATTGTTCGGCAACGCCGTCTGCGGCGTGCCGACCTTGCCCCAATCATCGTCCTCGCAGACGATGAGGCGATCGAGCAGACCCTTGTCGAGGAATTTCAGTGCGGTGGGCAATAACGCCGACAAATTGCTGGTGACCAGCACGCGCGCGCCGGAATCCGAGAGCTTGTGCGACAGCGCGATCTCGCCGTCGAGCGGCGACAGGTGCACGATGCGAGCGCCGGCTTTCAGCGCACCGAAGAAATTGACGGGATGATCCGGCGAATTGCCGAGGAACAGCGCGACCGAACTGCCCTTGCCGTAGCCGGCGCGCAGGAAGGCCGAGGCTGCCGCCTCCACCAGGGATTCGAGCGCGGCGTAGCTGATCGGCCGGTCGCGGAATTCGAGCGCCGGGCGCGAGCCGAACTCGGCGGCCGCTGCCGACAACAAATCAGGCAGCGTGCCGCGCGGCAGCGGATCGTCCCAGTGAACGCCGTGTGGATAGAACTGTTCGCCGGGATGGGTCATGCTCGCCCCACATCGTCATTCCGGGGCGCTCGCACCCAGCGAGCGAACCCGGAATCTCGAGGTTCCCCGATGTGCATTGCACATCTGAGGTTCGCGCTGCGCGCGCCCCGGAACGACACTGAGAGGACGTCCAGCCCCATCAAGCCGCTTTCGACTGTGCCAGCGACGCAAAGGTCTTGCCCTCCGCGGCGAGGCGCTTGAGCAGCGGCGCCGGTTCGAGCGAGGGATCGTTGGTCTCCTTGGCGTAGTACGACAGACGATCCGCGATGTGCTTGAGGCCGACCTGGTCGGCATAGAACATCGGGCCGCCGCGATAGATCGGCCAGCCATAGCCATAGAGCCAGATCACGTCGATATCGCTCGGACGCGCCGCGATGCCCTCCTCCAGGATCCGCGCGCCCTCGTTGATCATCGGGTACATCATGCGCTCGAGGATTTCGTCGTCGCTTACCACGCGGGTCTTGCGGCCGAGGCGCTGCAGGGTTTCGGTGATCAGCTTCTCGACCTCCGGATCCGGCATCGGCGAACGCGAGCCGCCTTCGTATTTGTAATAGCCCTTGCCGGTCTTCTGGCCGAAGCGGCCGGCTTCGCACAGCGCATCCGCGATTTCCGACTTGAGGCCGCGGTCCTTGCGCGAACGCCAGCCGATATCGAGGCCGGCGAGATCGCCCATCGCGAACGGGCCCATCGGCATGCCGAATTTCGTCACGACGGCATCGACCTGCTGCGGCAATGCGCCTTCGAACAACAGCTTTTCGGACTGCTTGCCGCGCTGCGCGAGCATGCGGTTGCCGACAAAACCGTCGCAGACACCGACCACCGCCGGAACTTTCGCAATTTTGCGCGCGATCGAGACGGCCGTGGTCAAAGCATCCGGCGCGGTCTTGTCGGCACGCACGATTTCGCACAGCTTCATCACGTTGGCCGGGGAGAAGAAGTGCATGCCGAGCACGTCCTGCGGACGGCTGGTGACCTTCGCGATCTCGTCGATGTTGAGATAGGAGGTGTTGGAGGCGAGCACGGCGCCCTTCTTGGCGTATTTGTCGAGCGCGGTGAACACTTCCTTCTTGATCGCCATGGTTTCGAACACGGCTTCGATCACAAGGTCAGCGTCCTTGACGTTCTCAAGGCCGACCACCCCGGTGATCAGGCCCATCCGCTTGGCCGGCGCGTCTGCCGGGATGCCACCGCGCGCGGCGGTCGCCTCGTAATTCTTCTGCATCACGCCCATGCCGCGCTTGAGCTGCTCTTCGCCGGTCTCGATCAGCGTCACCGGGATACCGGCATTGGCGAACGACATCGCAATGCCGCCGCCCATGGTGCCGGCGCCGATGATCGCGACGCGCTCGACATTGCGCGGTTTTGTGCCTTCGGGAACGCCGGCGACTTTTGCCGCCTCGCGTTCGCTGAAGAAGGCGTAGCGCTGCGCCTTCGACTGGTCTGATGACACCAGCTTGAGGAAACCTTCGCGCTCCTTCTTCAACCCTTCGTCGAACGGCAATTCGATCGCGGCGCGCACGGCATCCGCGGCGGCGAACGGCGCTTCCAGTCCGCGCGCCTTCTTGGTGAGGGCCGCGACCGCGTTGGTGAAGATCGAAATATCGGCTTTCGCCGCGGCGAGCTTCGAATCGTCGTCGCGCAGCTTGCGCAGCGGGCGCTTCTCCGCCAGCACCTTGCGGGCAAAGGCTTCGCCGCCCGAGGCCGGACCTTCGACGATTTCCTCGATCAGGCCGTTCTTGAGGGCTTCAGCGGCGCCGATCGGATCGCCGCTGACGATCATCTTGACCGCCATTTCCGGGCCGATCGCGCGCGGCAGGCGCTGCGTGCCGCCGGCGCCCGGCAACAGGCCGAGCTTCACTTCAGGCAGGCCGAGTTTTGCCTCTTTGGTCGCCACGCGGTAGTGGCATGCCAGCGCGACTTCGAGACCGCCACCAAGCGCGGTGCCGTGGATGGCGGCAATGATCGGCTTCGGCGAGTTCTCCATCGCGACCAGCACTTCATGCAGACCCGGAGGCTTCGGCGGCTTGCCGAATTCGGTGATGTCGGCGCCGGCGATGAAGGTGCGGCCGCCGCAGGTCAGCACGATCGCCTTTACCTCGGGATCAGCGATCGCAGCCTTCATGCAGTCGAAAATGCCGCCACGCACGGCGGCGCTGAGCGCGTTCACCGGAGGGCTGTTGACCGTGACGATGGCGATGGCGTCATGACGTTCGAGTGTTACGACTTCGTTCACGGGACTCTCCCTGAATGCCTGTTCTTGATTGCCGCTCGAACTTGCGTTGAGTGGCTACGGCGTTTTGTTGATTTCGCACTGCGAAATTCAATTCCACATCTTGACAGGGAGGGTTATTTTGAAGCACGTCCCTTGTCAACGAGCTCGGCACAGCAGCAGGCAATGAAACGTCCAGGGAAGAAAGCGGCGACTGATCGCAGCTTCGTCGTCGCGCTCTCCCGCGGACTTGATGTGTTGCGCGCATTCCAACCCAACGACGGGCTTCTTGGCAATCAAGAGATTGCTGCCCGTACTAAATTGCCGAAGCCAACCATTTCCCGGCTGACCTACACCTTGACCAAGCTGGGCTATCTTACACCCGTTCCGCGGTTCGAAAAGTATCAGCTCGCGCCATCAGCCATGGCCCTGGGGTATGCCGCGCTGGCCAATCTCGGCGTTCGGCATTTGTCCGAACCCTACCGTGAAGCGCTGATGCGCGAGACCGGCGGCGCGGTTGCGGTCGGCGGCCGCGACCGTCACAGCATGATCTATTTCGGCCAGAGCCGGACCGGCTTGCTTGGCGTGCAGCTCGACGTCGGTTCGCGGGTACCGATAGTGACCACCGCGATGGGACGTGCCTATATCTGGGCGCTGCCCGATGACGAGCGTGCCGCTTTGTTGCGCGAACTGCGCGACCATTACGGCAGCAGCCGCTGGCCGCGAATGCGCGACGGCATCGAACGCGCGGGCGAAATGGTGGCGCGTCAGGGATTCACGATCTCCGCCGGCGAATGGCAAGACGATGTGCACGCGGTAGGCGTCGCGTTGAAGCTCAGCGATGGAACCGGACCGTATGCCTTCAATTGTGGCGCGCCCGCTTTCCGTTTCACGGAAGATCGCTTGATCAACGACATTGGACCTCGCCTTGTGACGATGGTAAGGAACATCGAGGCGGCGCTGGGCGGCGCAGCCCCGCAATCCAAAAAAGAAGAGAACAAGAAGTTGAAAGCAGGAGGGAAAGTTGCACGTGTGGTCGAGGGGATCAGGTAGCCATCATCATGACCGGCGCAAGTTTTCGCGCGGTCATTCCCGCTCCATGAGTTACTCCATGAGTCACTCAGTGAGTCATTTGGGCGGGACGCGATGACGCAGGCACAGCTCGCGCAGGGAAATGCTCCCCTGCTTGCGGTTCGCGACGTCAGCGTCGTGTTCGGCGGCATCATCGCGTTGAATGGTGTGTCCTTTGACATGCACAAGGGCGCCATCCTCGGCCTGATCGGACCGAACGGCGCCGGCAAGACAACGCTCTTCAATTGCCTTTCCAGGCTTTATCAGCCGAGCACCGGCGACATCCTGATGGAAGGCGCCAGCATCCTGACGCGGCCAGCGCACAAGATCGCCGAGATCGGCATCGGCCGCACGTTCCAGAACGTCGCGCTGTTTCCCAACCTCTCGGTGATGGACAACGTTCGCGTCGGCTGCCACTCGCGCTCCTCCAGCGACATCATCTCGGATTCGCTCAAGCTCGCCTGGGTTCGCCGCGGCGAAGCCGAGATCAACAGGAAGGTTCATGAGATCCTCGATTATCTGGATCTCGGTGACGTCGCGCACACCGTGGTATCCGGCCTGCCCTTCGGCACCCAGAAGCGCGTCGAGCTGGCGCGGGCGCTGGCCGCCGATCCGAAAATCCTGCTGCTCGACGAGCCCGCCGGCGGTCTCAACCACGAGGAAGTTCACGTGCTCGGCGATCTGATCCGCCGCATTCGCGACGATCGCCATATGACCGTGCTGCTGGTCGAACATCACATGGGTCTTGTCATGTCGATCGCCGACCATGTCGTCGCACTCAACTTCGGCCGCAAGCTTGCCGAGGGAACCCCGGCCCAGGTCCAGGCCGACCCGGATGTCATCAAAGCCTATCTGGGGAGCAAGGACGACCAATGACCGCGATGCTCAACGTCAAGGATTTGCGGGCCTATTACGGCCAGGTCCAGGCGCTCCATGGCCTGTCCTTTGCCCTCAACGAGGGCAGCCTGACCACCCTGCTCGGCGCCAACGGCGCCGGCAAGACCACCACGTTGCGGGCGATCTGCAACATGGTGCGCTCCACCGGCGCGATCGAATTCGAGGGCAAGTCGCTCTCCGGCCGCTCGACCGAAAACGTCGTCCGTCTCGGCATTGCGCATGTGCCACAGGGCCGCGGCACCTTCACCACCATGACGGTGGAAGAGAACCTGCAACTCGGCGCCATCACGCGCAGCGACTCCAAGAACATCGTTTCCGACATCGAGCGCATGTACGCGCATTTCCCGGTGCTGAAGGAACGCCATACCCAGCAGGCCGGAACGCTGTCGGGCGGCGAACAGCAAATGCTCGCGGTCGCGCGTGCGCTGATGTTGCGGCCGCGGCTGATGCTGCTGGACGAGCCGTCATTCGGTCTCGCCCCCCTGATCGTGCGCGACCTGTTCAAGATCCTCGGCAAGATCAACCGTGAGGACAAGGTTACCATTCTGGTGGTGGAGCAGAACGCGCAACTGGCGCTGGAGCTCGCCGACCAGGCCTATGTGATCGAAACCGGAAAAATCGTGATGTCGGGGAACGCGAAGGAAATCGCGAGCAACGAAGACGTCCGCAAATCCTATCTGGGCTACTGAGGAGCACGGCCGTGGAACTACTTACCAACCAAGTCCTGGCCGGCATCGCCACAGGCGCGATCTATGCCTGTATGGCGCTCGCGGTGGTCATGATCTACCAGGCGATCGACCATCTGAATTTCGCCCAGGGCGAAATGGCGATGTTCTCGACCTTCATCTCCTGGCAGCTGATGCAGTGGGGCATACCGTACTGGTGGGCCTTCCTGGCCACGCTGATCATCTCCTTTGCCGGCGGCATCATGATCGAGCGGCTGCTCTTCAAGCCGCTCTCCAAGGCCCCGGTCCTGACCAACGTCGCCGGCTTCATCGCCCTGTTCGCCATCGTCAACTCGATCGCCGGCCTGATCTGGGATTTTACCATCAAGCAGTATCCGACGCCTTTCGGATCCTCGCCCTTCCTCGGCAGCCAGCTGATCTCGACCCACCAGGCCGGGATGATCGGTGTCACTCTCCTGATGCTGGTCGGGCTCTACCTCTTTTTCCAGTTCACCCGGATTGGCCTTGCGATGCGCGCTGCTGCGGCGTTGCCGGAATCGGCGCGGCTGGTCGGCGTCAACACCTCCTGGATGATCGCGCTGGGCTGGGGCATGGCCTCCGCAATCGGCGCCGTCGCCGGCATCCTGATCGCCCCGGTCGTGTTCCTCGAACCGAACATGATGGGCGGCGTCCTGGTCTACGGTTTCGCCGCCGCCGTGCTCGGCGGGCTTTCCTCGCCGCTTGGCGCCGTCATCGGCGGCTTCCTGGTCGGCGTCTTCGAGAACCTCGCCGGCACCTACATCCCCGGCGTGGGTAATGAACTGAAACTGCCGATCGCGCTTGCGCTGATCATCACCGTCCTGGTCTTCAAACCTGCCGGTCTCTTCGGCCGAGCCATCGTCAAGCGAGTCTGATCATGAGCGCAGCTGCAGAAGACGCCGTTACAGAAGCCCCGGCCGTCGAGGCCGTTCCGAAGCGCGCCATGACGCTGAGCACCGGCACCTCGCTGGTGATCCTGGCGGCGCTGCTCGTCACACCGATGTTCGTGAAGAACTTCGTCGTCTTCCAGATGACGATGGTCATGATCTACGGGATCGCGGTGCTGGCGCTCAACATCCTGACCGGCGGAAGCGGGCAGTTTTCGCTCGGCCAAAGCGCGTTCTACGCGCTCGGCGCCTATACGTCGGCGGTCCTGATGGAAGTCGCCAACATGAACTACGCGCTGACGCTGCCGATTGCGGGGCTTGTGGCGTTCGGCGCCGGCTATTTGTTCGGCAAACCCGCCTTGCGGCTTTCCGGCATCTACCTTGCCCTTGCCACCTTCGCGCTGGCGGTCGCCATGCCGCAGCTCCTGAAGCTGCATTTCCTCGAGCACTGGACCGGCGGCGTGCAGGGCCTCACCGTCATGAAACCCGATGCGCCGTTCGGCCTGCCGATCGGACAGGACAAGTGGCTCTATTACTTCACACTGGCGATCTCGCTGGCGATCTATATCGGGTCGATCAACCTGCTGCGCTCGCGCTCGGGCCGCGCCTTCATGTCGATCCGCGACAATGAGATCGCGGCCTCGGCCATGGGCGTCGACGTCGCGCAGTACAAGACGCTCGCCTTCGGCGTGTCCGCGGGCATCACCGGCATTGCCGGCGGGCTCAGCGCCATCGTCGTGGCGTTCGTGGCGCCTGACAGCTACACGATCAACCTGGCCATCGCGCTGTTCCTCGGCATGGTGGTCGGCGGCGTGGGCTGGCTGCCCGGCTCGTTCGTCGGCGCCGCCTTCATCATCTTCGTGCCCAACATCGCCGAGAGCATCTCCAAGGGCCTCTCCGGCGCCGTGTTCGGCGTGCTGCTGTTCCTTGTCATCTTCCTGGTGCCGCACGGCGCAAGGCAGGTCGCAATGGTCGCCCAGCATTTGCTCGGCAAACTGACGAAGAAGAACTAACCTCAAACTCGAATCCGGAAACCTGAAATAATGATGCTTTCGACAACAAGAAGCGCCGCGTTCGCGACGGCGCTCATGGGCTCTATTGCCGTCAGCGGCAGTGCCCTCGCCCAGAAGAAGTACGACACCGGCGCGTCCGATACCGAAATCAAGATCGGCAACATCATGCCCTATAGCGGACCGGCGTCCGCCTACGGCGTGATCGGCAAGACCGAAGAGGCATACTTCAAGAAGATCAACGCGGAAGGCGGCATCAACGGCCGCAAGATCACTTTCGTCACCTACGACGACAGCTACAGCCCGCCGAAGGCCGTCGAGCAGGCCCGCAAGCTGGTCGAGAGCGACGAAGTGCTTGTGGTGTTCAATCCGCTCGGCACGCCGTCCAATTCCGCGATCCAGAAGTATCTCAATTCGAAGAAGGTACCGCAGCTGTTCGTCGCGACCGGCGCCACCAAATGGAACGAGCCGAAGGACTTCCCCTGGACGATTGGCTGGCAGCCCAGCTACCAGAGCGAAGCGCGGATCTATGCCAAGTTCCTGATGAAGGAAAAGCCGGATGGCAAGATCGCAGTGTTTTATCAGAACGACGACTTCGGCAAGGATTACCTCAAGGGCCTGAAGGACGGCCTCGGCGCCAAGGCGTCGATGATCGTCGCCGAGGAAAGCTATGAGACCTCGGAGCCGTCAATCGACTCCCACATCGTCAAGCTGAAAGCCACCGGCGCCGACGTCTTCATCAGCATCACGACGCCGAAGTTCGCCGCCCAGGCCATCAAGAAGATCGCCGAAGTCGAATGGAGGCCGCTGCACATCGTCTCCAACGTCTCGGCCTCGGTCGGCAGCGTGATCAAGCCGGCGGGCTTCGAGAATGCGCAAGGCATTCTCTCGGCCAACTACGCCAAGGACGGCGCGGACGCGCAATGGGACAATGATCCCGGCATGAAGAAGTTCTACGAATTCCTCGCCAAGTATTATCCCGAAGCCAACAAGCTCGACGGCTCCGTGGTCTATGGCTACGGCGCGGCGCAAACCATGGTGAAGGTGCTGGAGATGTGCGGTGACGACCTCACCCGCGCCAACGTGATGAAGCAGGCTGCCAGCCTGAAGGACTTTGCGCCCGACACCCTGCTGCCCGGCGTCAAAATCAACACGTCAGCCAAGGACTTCGCCCCGATCGAACAGCTTCAGATGCAGCGGTTCAAGGGCGAGAAATGGGAGCTGTTCGGCGACATCATCAGCGGCGAACTCAGTAATTAATATTCCGCGTCACGGGCAGTCCGCCCGGGACTTGAGACTAAAATATCGCCCCCCGCGACACCGTCGCGGGGGGCTTTTTGTTGCCCGGCGCGACCGAAAGGTATTGAATGATGGCAGGAGCCGGAAAGTGCTCCAACTTCAAGAAGAAACGACACATTCATCGTGGTCTCCAGGGAGAGAAAAACATGCCTGCTATCAACTTGCGATTGGGGGCCTTTTCGGCCGCTCTCGCATTGCTCGCCGCCACCAGCAGCGGCGCGCTTGCCCAAAAGAAATACGACACCGGCGCATCCGATACCGAAATCAAGATCGGCAACATCATGCCCTACAGCGGACCCGCATCCGCCTACGGCGTGATCGGCAAGACCGAAGAGGCCTACTTCAAGAAGATCAATGCGGAAGGCGGCATCAATGGCCGCAAGATCAACTTCGTCTCCTACGACGACGCCTACAGTCCGCCGAAGACGGTCGAGCAGGTGCGCAAGCTGGTGGAGAGCGACGAAGTCTTGCTCGTCTTCAATCCGCTCGGCACGCCGCCGAACTCGGCGATTCAGAAATACATGAACCAGAAGAAGGTGCCGCAACTGTTCGTCGCCACCGGCGCGACCAAATGGAACGACCCCAAGGAATTTCCCTGGACCATTGGCTGGCAACCCAACTACCAGAGCGAAACCATCATCTACGCAAAGTACATTCTGAAGCACAAGCCGGACGCCAAGATCGGCGTGCTGTACCAGAACGACGATTACGGCAAGGATTACCTGAAGGGCCTGAAGGACGGACTTGGCGCCAAGGCGGCGTCGATGATTGTCATGGAGGAGAGCTTCGAAGTTTCGCAGCCGACCATCGACTCCCACATCGTCAAGCTCAAGGCGAGCGGCGCCGACGTGTTCATCAACATCACCACGCCGAAATTCGCGGCGCAGGCGATCAAGAAGAACATGGAGATCGGCTGGAAGCCGCTGCACTTCCTCAACAACGTGTCGGCCTCGATCGGCAGCGTCATCAAGCCTGCCGGCTTCGAAAACGCGCAGGACATCATTTCGTCGAATTACCTGAAGGATCCGACCGACAAGCAATGGAAGGACGATGCGGGGATGAAGGCCTGGAACGAGTTCCTGGACAAATACTACCCCGAAGCCAACCGCGCCGACGCGTCGGTCATGTACGCCTACACCGTGGCCCAGGGCCTCGTGCACGTGCTGAAAGCCTGCGGTGACAACCTGACGCGCGAAAACATCATGAAGCAGGCCGCGAGCATCAAGGACCTCGAGCTTGGCGGCTTGCTGCCCGGCGTCAAGGTCAATACCTCGGCGACCGACTTTGCTCCGATCTCGCAGTTGCAGCTCATGAAGTTCAAGGGCGAGGGCTGGGAACTGTTCGGCGAAATTCTCACCGGCGACGTCGGCGGCTAATCCGCGATCGGTTCTCTAGCGCCTGACTACTAAAGGAGCAGCCCCTGCGGCATCGCCGCAGGGGCTTTTTCTTGATGCTTTCCGCTAAATCGTATTCAATCCCTCCACGTCATGCGCGAACTGCAATCAACAACAGAGCGTGACGCTTGCACAAAAAGACAATCTCAAAAAGGGAGACCCGGAATGCCTATTGCTACCAGCAGACTCGCCATTGCCTCGGCCGCGTTCATTGCGTTCGCAGCCACGAGCAACGGCGCGCTCGCTCAAAAAAAATACGACAGCGGTGCCACCGATACTGAAATCAAGATCGGCAACATCATGCCCTATAGCGGCCCTGCATCCGCCTATGGCGTGATCGGCAAGACCGAAGAGGCCTACTTCAAGAAGATCAACGCCGAAGGCGGCATCAACGGCCGCAAGATCACCTTCATCAGCTATGACGATACCTACTCACCGCCGAAGACCGTCGAGCAGGCCCGCAAGCTGGTCGAGAGCGACGAAGTGCTGCTGGTATTCAATCCGCTCGGTACTCCGCCGAATTCGGCGATCCAGAAATATCTGAACAGCAAGAAGGTGCCGCAGCTGTTCGTCGCCACCGGCGCCACCAAGTGGAACGATCCAAAGAACTTCCCCTGGACCATGGGATGGCAGCCCAACTATCAGAGCGAAACGCAGATCTACGCGAAATACATCCTGAAGGAGAAGCCGAACGCCAAGATCGCCGTGCTGTATCAGAACGACGACTACGGCAAGGACTATCTGAAGGGATTCAAGGACGGGCTCGGCGCCAAGGCCGCATCGATGATCGTCATCGAGGAGAGCTATGAAGTCTCCGAACCGACGATCGATTCCCACATCGTCAAGATGAAGTCGACCGGCGCCGACGTGTTCATCAACATCACCACGCCGAAATTCGCGGCGCAGGCGATCAAGAAGAACGCCGAAATCGGCTGGAAGCCGCTGCACTTCCTCAACAACGTCTCGGCCTCGATCGGCAGCGTCATCAAGCCGGCCGGCATGGAAAACGCGCAGGACATTATCTCGTCGCAATACCTGAAGGATCCGACGGATGCGCAGTGGAAGGACGATCCCGGCATGAAGGCCTGGAACGCGTTCCTGGACAAGTATTATCCGGAGGCCAACCGCGCCGATGCGTCGGTGATCTTCGGCTATACCGTCGCCCAGGGTCTGGTGCATGTGTTGAAGGCTTGCGGCGACGATCTCACGCGCGAGAACGTCATGAAGCAGGCGGCCAACATCAAGAACCTCGAACTCGAAGGCTTGCTGCCGGGCATCAAGGTCAACACCTCGCCCACCGACTTTGCGCCGATCTCGCAGGTGCAACTGATCAAGTTCAAGGGCGAGACCTGGGAACGCTTCGGCGAAATCCTCTCCGGCGACGTCGGCGGCTAGCGCCGTTCCGATTAAGTCGGAACGGCTCTAGATTCTTGGTTTGACGCGTTTTCTTGACGCGAACCGGTGGCCACTTCGCTGGAAAACGCTCTAGTTATTCCAAATGCCGATCGGCCCATTGCGGCCTCAAGCGCCCCCGCGGCCCGCCCGCGGGGGTTTTCTTTTGCGGCGATTGGATGGATAACCGGTCTTCCATTCGCGATCTCTGGCTTGCCGTGAACCGATGACCGACCGACGTCCCCTCCTGCGTGCGATCTTCGATGCGGCCGTCGCAGCCGCCCATCCCGATGTGGTGCTGTCGGCGCATTTGCCTCCCGCACCCAGGGGCCGCGTGATTTGCCTCGCCGCCGGCAAGGGCGCCGCTGCCATGGCCGCGTCCGCCGAGCGATACTATCTCGACACGCTCGCGCTCGACCCGGAGCGCCTCACCGGCATTGCCACCACGCGGCACGGCCACGGCGTGCCGACGCGGCGGATCAGGGTCGTCGAAGCCGGCCATCCCGTGCCCGACGAAGCCGGGCTGAAAGCGGCCGACGACACGCTGCGTCTCGCGGCCGAGGCAACCGCCGACGACCTGTTGCTGGTGCTGCTGTCGGGCGGCGGCTCGGCGAACTGGATCGCCCCGGTCGAGGGCGTTTCATTCGCGCAGAAGCAGCAGGTGAACCGCGCGCTGCTGCGTTCCGGCGCGCCGATCGGCGAGATGAATATCGTCCGCAAGCATTTGTCGCGCATCAAGGGCGGCCGGCTGGCCCGCGCAGGCTACCGCGCCGCCGAAATCGTCACGCTGGCGATCTCCGACGTGCCGCACGACGATCCGTCCGCGATCGCGTCCGGGCCGACGGTGCCGGATCCGACCACGCTGGCGGACGCCCGCGCGCTGGTCGCGAAGTACAATCTCGCCGTCGACGATGCGGTTCGGCGTGCGCTGGACGACCCGAAAAACGAGAGCTGCAAGCCCGGCGATCCCGCGTTCACGCGCGCGCGGTTCGAACTGATCGCGCGGCCGAAGGCCTCGCTCGATGCGGCGATCAGGATCGCACAGGATGCGGGCTACGCCATCATCGGTCTCGGCGCCGACCTCGAAGGCGAGGCACGCGAGGTCGCTGCCGCTCACGTCCAACTGGCGCTGAAAGCGCGCAGCGAAGGCAAGCGCACCGCGATCCTGTCGGGCGGCGAACTCACGGTGACCGTGCGCGGCAATGGCCGCGGCGGCCCCAACCAGGAATATGCGCTGGCGCTGGCGGACCTCTTGAAAGAGATACCGGACATTTGCGCGCTGGCCGGCGATACCGACGGCGCCGATGGCGGCGCCGGCAGCGCGAGCGATCCCGCCGGGGCCGTGATCGACCAGACCACATTTGCGAAGATGAAATCGCTTGGTCTCGATCCCAGGGCCTATCTGGACAACAACGACGCCACCGCCTTCTTTGTGGCAACGGGCGATCTGCTGCTGACCGGTCCGACGCTCACCAATGTCAACGACGTCAGGGTGATCCTGGTCGATTGAATTTGGGCCGTGGTCCTTCGATTTGATATCCGCCCAGGCCGATGGCATTAACGTTTTGTTGAGGACGTTCGCGGGAATGCACGAACAATTGCCGCCTCTCAAAGCTGCAATTCACCAGCCTCGTCCTTAATAGGACCCTCCTTATTGCCGGGGTGCCGCAAATCGCGGCAGGGGAACACGGGAAATGGTGCATTCTTTTGCGGGACCTATCCGTCCCGAGCCCGCTCACTTGAGTGCGCGGCTCGAGGAGGCGATCAATCATCTGTCGCTTGGAATTGTCGTCTTCGATGAGAAGCGGAAAGTCGTCTTCTGCAATAGACGTTACGCGGAGATGTACGGGCTTTCGCCGGAACAGGTGAAGCCGGGCACGCCGACCAGCGAACTGATCCGGCACCGGCTGAAGCTCGGCCTGAAGGTGGCGGTGGCGCCGGATGATTACGTTCGCGCCCGCGTCGGACAGAACATCGCGCTCGACACCACGTTTCAGGAGTTCACCGACGGGCGGATCATCGCCTACACGGTCTACCCGATGCCCGGCGGCGGCGGGATGTCGACCCACGAGGACATCACCGAGCGCGAAGAACTCCATGCCCGCCTGAAGACCCAGTACGAGCTGGGAAAGGAGCAGGAAGAGGCGCTGCGGATACGAAACTTCCAGTTCGACACCGCGATCAACAACATGTCGCAGGGGCTGTGCTTCTTCGATGCCGACCACCGCCTGATCGTGTGCAACGACCGCTTCGTCGAGATGTACGACATCCCGTTCGGCCGCGTCGGACCCGGCACGCCGCTGACGGACATCGTCGACCTTCGCTTTGAAGCCGGCAGCTTCCCCGCGATGACCCGGGATGAATATCTCCATTGGCGTACCAATGTGGCGGTTTCCAACGTCGCCAAAGACAGCATCGTCGAACTGCAGAACGGACGCACCTTCAAGATCCGCCATCGGCCGATGCCCGGCGGCGGCTGGGTCGCCACGCACGAGGACATCACCGAGCAGCGGCAATCCGAGGTCAAGATCGAATACATGGCCCACCATGATTCGCTCACCGAACTCGCCAACCGGGTGCTGCTCAACGAACGGCTCGAACACGCCATGGGCCGCGAGGAAACGGTCGCGGTTCATCACCTCGATCTTGATCAGTTCAAGGCCGTGAACGACACGTTTGGCCATCACGCCGGCGACAAGCTTCTGAAGATCGTCGCCGAGCGCCTGTGCGGACTGGTTCGCGACACCGACACCATTGCGCGAATGGGTGGCGATGAGTTCGTCATCGTGCAGGCCCCGATCGCGGACCCGGCCGACGCAACGTCGCTGGCGCAGCGCGTCATCGGCCTTTTGAGCGAACCCTACGACCTTGATGGTCACCAGGCCGTGATCGGCGCCAGCATCGGCATCTCGGTCGGACCCGGCGACGGCAACAGCCCCGACAAGCTGTTGCGGAGTGCAGACCTCGCGCTGTACCGCGCCAAGGGCGACGGGCGCGGCACGTTTCGCTTCTTTGAGCCGGTGATGGATCTGCAGATGCAGACGCGCCGCGTCATGGAGCAGGATTTGCGCAAGGCGCTGCCGGCGGGCGAGTTCGAACTGCACTATCAGCCCGTCGTCAATCTGGCGAGCAACGAGATCAGCGGATTTGAGGCCCTGATCCGCTGGAATCATCCGACCAAGGGCATGATTTCTCCGGCCGCGTTCATTCCGCTGGCCGAAGAGATCGGCTTCATCGTCCCGATGGGCGAATGGGTGATCCGCCAGGCCTGCACCACCGCGGCGCAATGGCCCGGCAACCTCCACATCGCCGTCAACATTTCGGCGGTGCAGTTTCGCAACCCCGGCCTGATGCAGGTGATAACAGGCGCGCTTACCGCCTCGGGACTGGACCCCGCCCGGCTGGAGATCGAAATCACCGAGACCGTGCTGCTGCACAACAAGGAAGCGACACTCGCGGTGCTGCATCAGTTGCGGGAACTCGGCATCCGGATCGCGATGGACGATTTCGGCACCGGCTATTCCTCGCTGACCTATTTGCAGAGTTTTCCGTTCGACAAGATCAAGATCGACCGCTCCTTCGTCAAGGACATCACCGAGAATTCGGGCTCGCTCAACATCGTGCGGGCGGTCGCAGCACTCGCCAATGGCATGGGCATGACGGCCACCGCCGAAGGCGTGGAGACCAAGGAACAGCTCGACAGCATCGCGTCCGAAGGATGCACGGAGATGCAGGGCTTCCTGTTCAGCAAGCCGCTTCCCGCCCGTGAGATCGAGCGGCTGTTCCTGAACGGGAATGGGGCGAAGGCAATCGCTGGACGTATCGTCGCGGCTTGATCGATCCACCGCCGTCATTCAGGGGTGCGCGCAAGCGCGAACCTCAGATGTGCAATTGCACATCGGGGAATCTCGAGATTCCGGGTTCATCGCTGCGCGATGCCCCGGAATGACAGTGTAGCTAAAACTCCGCGGCGATCTTCGACAGCATATCGAGCAGCGCGACGCGATTGGCCGGCCCCAGCACTTCGTTGAGGCGGGCTTCATGCTTGGTGGCGACGAGCTTCTTGGCGCGCGCCAGCACCGCGCGGCCCTTGTCGGTCAGCATCAGGATGTGGGAACGGCGGTCGTTGGTCGAACGCATCCGCGTGCAGAGATCGCGGCTTTCCAGCGCGTCGAGCATCGCCACGAAATTCGGCCGGAGGATGCCGAGCGTATTGGCGATCTCGGTCTGGTTGCGGCCGGGATTCTTGTCGAGCAGCAGCAGCACCGAAAATTGCGCCGGCGTCAGCTGCAGCGGCGCGACGCAGCGCAGGAAATCCTCGAACACCCTCAGCTGCGCGCGCTTCAGCGAATAGCCGAGCAGGTCGGACAATTCGCCCATTTGCAGGGCGGCATTCTCCGCAGCGCCGTCGACCGCTTCCTTGCCGTGGGCGCGGGAAGGCTTGACGGCGTCAGTGGCCGCCTTGGAAACTGTCATCGCAGGGGGCTCGCAATCCCGATAAAAAGGTCCGCAGTGGTCCGGGCCTTGAGGTTATGTTTGATAATTGTTATAGACTATATCAAATGTCGGCTTCTTTCAACTGCCGATATCGGACCGCCGGCTAGCCCTTAAGGGTCGAGACCGGCGCGACGCGTGAGGGGGAGCGCCAGTCTTGAACACGACGATCATGCTGTTCCTGCTGCAGGACGGCATCACCAATGGCGCGATCTATGCGTTGCTCGGGCTTGCGCTGGTGCTGGTGTTTGCCGTCACGCGCGTGATCCTGATCCCGCAGGGCGAGTTCGTCACCTTCGGTGCGCTGAGCTACGCCATGCTGGCGACCGGTCAGGTGCCGGGCACGGCGCGGCTGGCGGTCGCGATGGGCGTCGTCGCCTTCGGCCTCGATCTGTATGCGGCACGGCGCTCGCTCCGCTTCAAGCTGGTGGTGCGCTCGGTGCTGCTCAACATCGTGCTGCCGGTGGCGATCCTGGCGCTGACCTACGCCCTGGCCGGTCCCAAAACACCGATTGCTATCAATATCGCGTTGTCGCTGCTGATCGTCGCGGCGATCGGGCTGTTTCTTTATCGCATCGCCTTTCAGCCGCTCGCGCACACCTCGGTGCTGGTGCTGCTGATCGCTTCGGTCGGCTGCCACCTCGCGCTGCAGGGCCTTGGCCTCGTGTTCTTCGGCGCCGAAGGCCTGCGCGGACCTGCGCTGTCGAATGCGGCGTTCACGGTGGGACCGCTGCGCTTCACCGGCCAGAGCATCGCCGTCTACGGCCTGACCATCGCCTTCATCATCGCGCTGTGGCTGTTCTTCGGCTTCACGCTGATGGGCAAGGCGCTGCGCGCCACCGCCGTCAATCGCCTCGGCGCCCGCCTCGTCGGCATCAGGACCACGCTGTCGGGACAGATCGCCTTCCTGCTCGCCTCCGTGATCGGCGCGATTTCGGGAATCCTGATCGTGCCGATCACGACGCTCTATTACGACACCGGCTTCCTGATCGGCCTGAAGGGCTTCATCGCCGCCATCATCGGCGGGCTGGTGAGCTATCCGCTGACGGCGGTCGCCGCCCTGGTGGTCGGCAGCGTCGAGGCCTTCTCCTCGTTCTACGCCAGTAACTTCAAGGAGGTCATCGTCTTCACGCTGATCCTTCCCGTGCTGGTGCTGCGTTCGCTCGCAGCCCCTGCGGTCGAGGAAGAGAAGGACTGACGGCGATGACGCAACGGCTTCCCCTCATCATCTTCGCGATCGTCATGGCGGTGATCCCGTTCATCCCGGGCATACCGCCGTTCTGGATCGTGCTGCTGGACAATATCGGCCTTGCCGCACTGGTTGCGATGGGGCTCGTGCTGCTGACCGGCGTCGGCGGCCTCACCTCGTTCGGCCAGGCGGCGTTTTGCGGCTTCGGCGCCTACACCACCGCCGTGCTGACCACCGCCTACGGCGTGTCGCCATGGCTGACGCTGCCGCTCTCGCTGCTGGTCAGCGGCATCGCGGCGGTCCTGCTCGGTATCGTCACGGTGCGGCTGTCCGGCCATTATCTGCCGCTCGGCACCATCGCCTGGGGCATCGGGCTGTTTTATCTGTTCAGCAAGCTCGAATTCCTCGGCCGCAATGACGGCATTTCCGGCATTCCGCCGCTGAGCATCGGCGGTTTCCGGATGCTCGATCCCGGCACGATCTATTTCGCAATCTGGTTCGCGGTGCTGATCTCGGCCTTGCTGACCATGAACCTGCTGGATTCACGCACCGGCCGCGCCATCCGCGCGCTGCGGCGCGGGCATATCGCCGGCGAAGCGTTCGGCGTACAGACGCCGCGCGCCAAGCTGCTGGTGTTCATCTACGCGGCGGTGCTGGCCGGGCTTTCCGGCTGGCTCTATGCGCACTTCCAGCGCGCCGCCAACCCGACGCCGTTCGGCGCACAGGCCG
This sequence comes from Bradyrhizobium sp. AUGA SZCCT0176, assembly GCF_018130145.1. Classification (GTDB taxonomy): domain Bacteria; phylum Pseudomonadota; class Alphaproteobacteria; order Rhizobiales; family Xanthobacteraceae; genus Bradyrhizobium. Next base: position 472,356 of record NZ_JAFCMB010000002.1, read on the forward strand.
GCATCGAATATCTGTTCATCGCCGTCGTCGGTGGCGCCGGCTATGTCTGGGGCGCTGTGCTCGGCGCCGGCATCGTGGTGATCCTCAAGGAGATCCTGCAGAGCTACCTGCCGTATATTTTCGGCGGCCAGAGCCAGCTTGAGACCATCGTGTTCGGCATCCTGCTGGTCGTGCTGCTGCAGCTGGCGCCCACCGGGGTGTGGCCCTGGTTGATGTCGAGGTTGCCATTCAAGCCGGCCCGCAAGATCCCTGACACCTCGCTCGAGCTGCCTGCGCGGGTGCGGGCGCCGTCGACACCTTCGGTGCTGCTGCATATCGACAAGGCGCGCAAGCAATTCGGCGGCGTCATCGCCGTCAACGACGTCAGCTTCGACGTCGGGGCGCGTGAGATCGTTGCCCTGATCGGCCCCAACGGCGCCGGCAAGAGCACGACCTTCAACCTGATCACGGGGGTTTTGACGTCGACCGGCGGCGCGATCTCGGTGCTCGGCACCAAGGTCGACAACGCGCCGCCGCAGGAAGTCGTCAAGCTCGGCGTCAGCAGAACCTTCCAGCACGTCAAGCTGGTGCCCGACATGACCGTGCTCGAGAACGTCGCGATCGGCGCGCATCTGCGCGGCCATGCCGGCGCGATCTCCAGCATGTTCCGGCTCGACCGATCAGATGAAGCCCGATTGCTGGCGGAAGCCGCGCGCCAGATCGAGCGCGTCGGCCTCGGCGACCAGATCGACCAGCTGGCGGGAAGCCTGTCGCTCGGCCAGCAGCGCATCGTCGAAATCGCGCGCGCGCTGTGCGTCGATCCGCTGCTGCTGCTGCTCGACGAGCCCGCCGCGGGCCTCCGCCACATGGAGAAGCAGCGGCTCGCCGCATTGCTGCGCCAGTTGCGTGACGGCGGCATGTCGGTGCTTCTGGTCGAGCACGACATGGGTTTTGTGATGGATCTGGCCGACCGGATCGTGGTGCTCGACTTCGGCACCAAGATCGCCGAGGGCACGCCGGCTGATATCAAGACCAACCCCGACGTGATCAAGGCCTATCTCGGAGCCACCACATGAGCGCGCTGTTGAAGGTGAGCGATGCGCATGTCGCCTATGGCAAGGTCGAGGCGGTGCGCTCGGTATCGCTCGAAGTCGCCGACAACGAGATCGTCACCATCATCGGCGCCAACGGCGCCGGCAAGACGACGCTGCTGAACGCCATCATGGGCATCCTGCCGCTCACGGGATCGGCGGCTTTCGCCGGCGCTGATATGGCTTCCCTCGACATCGAGGACCGCGTCGCGGTTGGACTGAGCCTCGTGCCCGAGCACCGCGAATTGTTCGGCACGATGAACGTCGAGGACAATCTGCAGCTCGGCGCGTTCCGGATTCCGAAGGCGATTGCGGCGAGATCGTTCGAGCGGGTCTACACGCTGTTTCCGCGGCTGAAGGAGCGGCGCAAGCAACTGGCCGGCACGCTCTCCGGCGGCGAGCAGCAGATGCTGGCGATGGGCCGCGCGTTGATGGGCGCCCCGAAACTGTTGATGCTGGACGAGCCGAGCCTCGGCCTCGCCCCGATCATCGTCGCCGACATCTTCCGTACCATCGGCGAACTCCGCGCCGCCGGCGTCTCGGTGCTGCTGGTCGAGCAGAACGCGCAGGCAGCATTGAAGATCGCCGACCGCGCCTATGTGATGGAGCTCGGCGAATTCGTCCTGAGCGGCCCGGCCAGCGACATTGCCACCAACGCGCGCGTCGCCGCAAGCTATCTCGGCTTCACGCACGAGGGCGAGAGCGCGATTTAGCGCTAGCACTGAACCCAACGACGTCATGCCCGGGCTTGACCCGGGCATCCACGTCTATCTTTTGCGACCAAGACGTGGATGGCCGGGACAAGCCCGGCCATGACGGATCGAGTTGAGACTCACTTCGCCGGAACGTACTTTCCGTTGTTCACGGTCAGGATGATGCGGGAGCGGTCGTCCAGGCCGTAGCGGTCTTTTTCGGTGAAGTTGTAGACGCCCTGGCTGGCGGCGATGTCGCGTTCGGTCAGCAGGGCCTGACGGATGCCTTCACGGAATTCCGGCGTGCCGGGCTTGCCGGCCTTCAGGGCCGGCGGAATGACGCGCTTGAGGACTTCAAAGGCGTCGTAGGAATGGCCGGCGAACTGGCTGCGGCTGTTGGCGCCGTACTTGGCTTCATAGGCGGCGTTGAGCGCGAGACCCGGCTTCTTGGTCAGTGCGCTGTCGGGCTGGGTTTCCGGCGACATCACCGGACCGGAAGACATGATCACGCCTTCCGCCGCCGCACCCGCAATACGGATGAAGTCCATGCTGGCGGCGCCGTGGGTCTGATAGATCAGGCCCTTGTAGCCACGCTCACGCAGCGCGGCCTGCGGCAAGGCCGCGGCGGTGCCGGAGCCGCCGACGAGGACCGCATCGGGATTGGCGGCGAGCAGCTTCAGCACCTGGCCGGTGACCGACGTATCGGTACGGGCATAACGCTCTTCAGTCGCCAGGGCTATGCCCATCGGAACGGCCTGGGCCTTGAAATCATTGAACCAGAGGTCGCCGTAGGAATCCGAGTAACCGATGTAACCGACGGTCTTGATGCCGTGGGCCTTCATGTGCTCGTACAGCACCTTGCCCATGATCGGGATCGGCTGCGGCATCGCGACCGACCATTTCATGCGCGCCTCGTTGATCGGCAGCGGCGCCAGCGCGAAATGCGGAATGCCGGCTTCGTTGGCGACGGTGGAGACGGCAATCGTCGGCGGCGTGGTCGACGAACCCATGATGATGTCGGCCTTGGATTCGGTGACGAAGCGCCGCGCGTTGGTGGTGGCGGCGGTCGGATCGCCGCCGTCGTCGAGCACGATCAGTTTCAGCGGCACGCCGCCGATTTCCTTCGGCACGAATTCCAGCGCATTGCGCTCGGGAATGCCAAGGGCCGCGGCCGGGCCGGTGGTGACGATGGTGATGCCGATGACGATTTCATTGGCTTGCGCCAACGCGGGCACGGCCGGCAGCGCCAGCGACGCCGCAATCACGGCAGCGGACAGATAAAACTTCTTCATTCATTCCTCCCTTGGATATTGTTTTAATTTTAGATCAAAAATTGGTCGCCAATTCAGCCCCTTCTTTAGGTCATGCAACGCGCCAAGTCAGCTAACAAGTCAGCCATTTATGCCTCAGCCCCGCATGAACCGCTCGATGATCTCGGGCGGCATCGGAGCCGATTTCAGCCGCGCGGGATCGTCCGGATGCTTGCCGACCAGCACGCGGGTCTCGAACGCCTCGATCGCCAGCGCTTCACCCTTGAACACGTTGTGGACCACCTCGAAGCTGGAGCGCTTGAAGCTCTCGATCCGGCTTTCGATTCTGATCCAGTCGCCATGGGTCGAGGGGATGTGGAATTTCGCCCGCGTATCGACCATGGGAATGCCGACGAGGCCGTATTTGTGGATGATGTCCTGTTTCGAAAAGCCGGCCGCTTCGAACATGATCGAGGTCGAATCGTCGAACATCGCGAAGTAGCGCGGGTAGTAGACGATGTTGGCGGGGTCGCAATCGCCCCACTGGATCTGCACGTCGCGCCGGTTAACGAACATTGGATATCCCTAGAGCCTCATGACGTTGAATTGTACAGGTCCAGCAATTGACACCGGGGTTAGCGGATAGAGCCCCTCACCCCGACCCTCTCCCCGCAAGTGCGGGGCGAGGGAGAAGTAAACGGACCATACTTAGCGCGGGGCCATGCGGAGCGCGGCATCGAGCCGCACCACTTCGCCGTTGAGATATGGATTGTCGATCATATGCAGCGCCAGCGAAGCAAACTCGTCGGCCTGCCCGAGCCGGCGCGGGAACGGGATCGAGGCGGCGAGCGAGTCCTGCGCCTCCTGCGGCAAATTGGCCAGCAGGGGCGTGAGGAACAGGCCGGGCGCGATGGTCAGCACGCGAATGCCGAACTGCGCCAGCTCGCGCGCGATCGGCAGCGTCATCGCGACAATGCCGCCCTTGGAAGCCGAGTAGGCTGATTGCCCGATCTGGCCGTCATAGGCCGCGACCGAGGCGGTCGAGATCACGACGCCGCGTTCGCCTGACTCAAGCGGCTCCAGCTTCGACATGCCTGCTGTCGCGAGCCGCAGCATGTTGAACGAGCCGATCAGATTGACCTTGATCACGCGGTCGAAATCGGTGAGCGCCATCGGGCCTTCCTTGCCGATCACGCGCTTGGCGACGCCGATGCCGGCGCAATTGACCAGCACGCGAGCCGGGCCATGTGCCTTCGCGGCGGCGGCGACCGCCGCTTCTGCCGAGGCGGCGTCCGAGACGTCGCAGACAACGGCGACGCCGCCGATTTCGGCGGCGACGGTTTCAGCGAGCTTGGCGTTGAGGTCGCACACCGCGACCTTGGCGCCCTGCGCGGCAAGCCGGCGCGCGGTGGCGGCGCCCAATCCGGATGCGCCACCGGTGACGATGGCGGCCTGGTCCTTCAACTGCATTGTGTTTCTCCCTGGTAGAATCTTCTCGAAGTTGGGTTTCTGGAGTTCATTTCAGCGTGATGACCTGCGCCGGCGGCGCCGGTGAATAGATCTGCTCGATCAGCGCGCTGCGATGCTCGATCACCGCGCGCTGGTTGATGGAGCCCTTGTCGGTGACTTCGCCGCGATCGATCGACAGCGGCGCATCGAACAGCACCGCGCGCGTGATCCGGGTCGACGAGCCCGTGGCATCGGCCAGCAGCTTCTGGAACCGCTCGCGGAACGCCGCGCGGATCAGCGGATCGGACGCCGCTGCCGCGAGGTCGTTCGCCGGGAGTTTCGGGTTGATCAGACGGCAGCCGTCGAGATCGAGCATGACCAGCGCCGATAATTCGTCGCGGTTGATGCCGGCAATCACGACGTCGCGCACCAAAGGCGCGCATGCCGCAACGAACCGCGCCCTCAAGGGACCGACGCTGACCCAGGTGCCGCTGGCGAGCTTGAAATCCTCGGCGATGCGGCCATCGAAGTCGAAGCCGGCGTCGAAATTGTCGGGATCGACCGGCTTGAGCGCGTCGCCGAACTTGTAAAAACCTTCCTCGTCGAATGCCGCGGCGGTCAGTTCGGGCTGACGCCAGTACCCCGGCGTGACGTTCGGACCCTTGGCGCGGACTTCCAGCTTGCCATTGTTGGGCAGCAATTTTGCGTCATTGCCGAGCACGGGAAGGCCGACATGACCGGAGCGGCTGGTGTCGGGACGTACCGACATGAAGAACGGCGAAGTTTCCGTGGCGCCGAGGCCGGTCAGCATCGGTATGCGAAAACCGGTCTCCTGCACCGCGAGCTCGTCGAGGCTGTTCCAGATGAACGGCGACAGCGCAGCACCGGAGAAGAACATCGCATGCAGCCGTCCGAAGAATTTTGCGCGCAGCGCGGCATCCTCGCGCAGATAAGGCAGCAGCGATTCATAGCCTTTGGGGACGTTGAAATAGACCGTCGGCGAAATCTCCCGGAGATTACGCACAGTCTCCTCGATGCCGCCGGGCATCGGCTTGCCCTCGTCGAGATACATCGAGCCGCCGTTGAACAGCGTCAGCCCGATATTGTGGTTGCCGCCGAACGTGTGATTCCACGGCAGCCAGTCGATGATCACCGGCGGCTCGTCCATCAGGAACGCCAGCGTTTCCCGCAGCATCACCTGGTTGGCGCAGATCATCCGCTGGGTGTTGATGACGGCCTTGGGATTACCGGTGGAGCCTGACGTCAGCAGGAACTTTGCAATTGTGTCCGGGCCAATGGCATCGTGGGCCGCGTCGAGGCGCCAATGCTCCGGCGTCGCCAGCAGGTCCGACAGCAGCGTCACGTCGCGGCCGGGCACCTCGCCGCGCGTTGCCGCGATCTCCGTCCCCAATGAGACGTTGGTGGCAAGCGCATCGGCGAATTTCGTGGCGTCGTCGGCGAAGACGAGGCCGGGCGTCAACAGCTTCATCAGGAAGGCCAGCTTGCCGTAATCGCGCGACACCAGTGAATAGGCCGGCGACACCGGGCAAAAGGGAATGCCGGCATAGAGCGCGCCGAACGCCAGCAGCGCATGGTCGACCGAATTGCCTGACAGGATCACGATCGGCTTTTCCGCCGAAAGCCCGCGCGCCAGCAGCGCCGAGGCGATGCGCCGCGTCGAGGTCAGCAGTTGCGCGTAGGTGATTTTTCGCCAGCCGCCGGTCGTCGCATCGCGCTCCGCCATGAAGACGCGCTCGGGGGCTTCCCGGGCCCAATGATGCAGGCGATCGGTGATGCGGACGGGATAGTCGCGCAATTTGAGCTTCGGCCTGAGATAGATGGTGCCGTCATCGCGGCGCTCGACCGTGACGTCGGGATTGCCGAACGAGATCGCGCGGAGCGGATGGGCGCTGCCGCTGCGCGTGGCGCTTTCAATTGGGGACATGCTGGGCTTGGCGCTCATGTCAGGTCGGTTTCACTTTGGCGGTCTTGCGATCGAGAAATTCACGGATCCGGCGTTTTGCTTCCTTGTCGCTTTGCGCCACCGTGGCCATCAGCGACTCCATCAGGAGGCCGGCCTGCGGATTGGCTTCCGCGATCATCGGCAGCGCCTGCAGCACCGCAAAATTGGTCAGCGGCGCATTGGCCGCGACGCGTTCGGCCAGTTCCAGCGCCTTGGGCAGCGCGCCGCCGGCTTCGGTGAGATATTGCGAGAAGCCATAGGCAGCGCCTTCGGTCGCGGAATAGACCCGCCCGGTCAGCATCATGTCGGTCATCCGCGCCACCCCGATCAGCCGCGGCAGCCGCACCGAGCCGCCGCCGCCGACGAAGATGCCGCGCTGGCCCTCGGGCAGCGCGAAATAGGCTGATGGCTCGGCGACGCGGATATGCGCGGCGCAGGCAAGCTCCAGCCCGCCGCCGATCACCGCGCCCTTGAGCGCCGCAATGACAGGCACGGGGCTGTATTGAATGCGGTCGAACACCCGATGCCACATCTGCGAGTGCCGCAGGCCCTCGGTGGCATCGTGCTCGGTCAGTTCGGACAGATCGAGGCCGGAGGAGAAATGGTCGCCGATGCCATGGATGACCACGGCGCCGGTCCCTTCGGGAAGATTGGCGAAGCAATCCTGGATCGCGAGGATGATGCCATCGTTCAGCGCATTGCGCTTGGCGGGGCGGTTGAGCCCCACGGTCAGCACCGCGCCTGACTTCTCGATGGTCAGCAATCCAGCCTGGTCAGCGGTTGCGGAGGCGGCGTTTCCCATGGATTATTGTTTCCCGTCCAGAATAGTTATATTTTATAACTATTGGCGAGGGAGTCAATCCTCTAACTATTGTCGTCCCGGCGAAGGCCGGGACCCATACGCCGCGGCGCTCATGGTAGTAGAAGGTCTCTAACGCCAGCGCTCTAACGGATGGGCCGCGGCGTATGGGTCCCGGCGCAAGGCCGGGACGACAGCGGTGTTTGTAGCTGCACCGTGCACTGAACGCACTTTTACCTTCTCGCGGCGCATTGCACCCGAGCTTTGCCAGAAACTTCCGTGCCCTCTCATCAAGAGGGCGCAGGGAAGACCGGGTGCGCGCTGCACCCGCGGTCCCGTGTGCGGTTTACACAAAACAAAGTGCACACGAGCATACAGGGCAGCGGAGAACACCCGGCCTTCCCTGCGCAATGGCTTTACGGCTTATGCCGTGATCTCCCCGGAGACGAGTTCTGGGTTGACTCCGTCGCTATCGTTTCCGCTCACGCTTCTCCGACAGCTTGACGCCGGCAACGGGCGCCAGGACCACACGGTTTTGCCGTACGCTTAATCCACGCCGTCGTCAGACGTGAACAAGCGTCCACCGCATCCCGCCGCGCGTTCGTGACGTGCGCACGCCCCTCTTGTCGGGCGGGACGCGACGATTCAAACCGCTGATTTGCCCGACGAGGGAAGCGGAATTTTGCCCGTCGGGTTGTTTTGTCGCAGGCAACCGTCATTGCCTGCGACAAACGCAAAGCGTTTGCGCAAGGGAGCGAAGCGACGAAGCAATCCATTCCTCGGCTGGACGCGCGATGGATTGCTTCGCTGCGCTCGCAATGACGGGAAAAAACCGTTCCCTACAACACCTGATGCACGTCGATGACGACGCGGTCGGTGTGGCGGGCGGCGGAGCCGATGAAGAGGTTTTCCATCAGCCAGCGGTATTTCTCGTGGCCGGTTTCGAATTTCGGCACGGTGCGGAAGTAGATCAGCCTGGGATCGACCGGCTCGCCGCGCTTGAGTTTTTGCAGCAGATCGAGCGGGCCGAAACGCAGACCCTTGTTCTCGACATAGACGGTCGCACCATCGTCGGTCTCGAAGGCGTATTTGGCTTCCAGCTCGATCAGTTCGTTGGGGCGGATGATCTGGAAGTCGGCGCCGAACGGGCAGACCTTGCCGTTGATGCCTTCGCCGCGCACTTCGCCGCCCAGGATCGGGATGATCCGGCGCACGCCGTGGCCGGTCTCGCCGGCCGATGTCACCTCGCCGATGCGGACGGTGAGCGTGAAGACATACTTTGTCTCAAGCTGAGGCGTCATGAAGTTACCCCATCATGCGTTGTGGCAGCCAGAGCGCCAGGATCGGAAATGCAATCAGGATCACCAGGCGGATCAGGTCGGTGACGACGAACGGAATGACCCCGCGGAAGATGGTGGTGAACGACACGTCCTTGACCACGCTCTTGATGACAAAGACGTTCATGCCGACCGGCGGATGGATCAGGCCCAGCTCCACCGTCATCACGATGATGACGCCGAACCAGATCGGATCAAAACCGAGATGCATGATGACGGGGAAGATGATCGGCACCGTCAGGATGATCATGGCCATCGCGTCCATCAGGCAGCCCAGCACCAGATACATCACCATGATCAGCGCGAGGATGCCGTAGGGGCCGAGCCCGAGGCCGGTGAGCAGTTCGGTGACCTTTTGCGGGGTCTGCGTCACCGTGAGGAAATAGCCGAAGATCAGGGCGCCGATCAGCACGGTGAAGACGGCCGCGGCGGTGCGGGTCGCCTGCAGCAGCGAGTTCAGGATTTTTTCCTTGTTGAGCCGTCCGGTAAGCACGCCGATCAGGAACGCGCCGGTGGCGCCGACGCCGCCGGCTTCCGTCGGCGTAAAGCGCGGCAGGAACGGCAGGCCGTAAAGTCCGCCGATCACGAAGACGAACAACAAGACCGGCGCCCAGATGTCTTTCAGGCCGGCGAAGCGCTCGCGCCAGGTGGTTTGCGGTCCCTTCGGCAGGAAATCCGGCCGGAACCAGCCGATCAGCGAGATCGTGATCATGTACATGGCCATCGCGAGCAGGCCGGGAATGATGCCGGCCATGAACAGCTTGCCGATGTCCTGCTCGGTGATGATGCCGTAGACCGCCAGTACCGTCGACGGCGGCAGCATCGCGCCCAACGTGCCGCCGGCCGCGATCACGCCGGTGGCGAAGGATTGCGGATAGCCGAAGCGGCGCATTTCCGGATAGGCGACGGCGGAGAATGTCGCGGCCGTCGCCACCGACGAGCCGCAGATTGCGGCAAAGCCGCCGCAGGCCGCGACCGTGGCGATGCCGAGGCCGCCGCGCAGATGGCCGACAAAGCCGTTGGCGGCGCGGAACAGCTCGCGGCTCATTCCGGAGTTGCTGACGAAGGCGCCCATCAGCAGGAACATCGGAATGACGCCGAACGTATAGTCGGTCACCGTGCGCATCGAGGTCTGGCCGACCATTTTCAGCGCCGGGGTAAAGCCGACGAGATATCCAAAGCCGGTGACGCCGACGAGGCCCATCGCCATGCCCACCGGCACGCGCAGCAGCATCAGCGCGAACAGCGCGACAAATCCGAGAATGGCGACGGCGTCGGTGCTCATGATGCCCTACTCTACCGTGGTTTCTTTGGCATCATGGATGTCTTCCGGATGGAAGATCAGGCGGTAGGTGCGGATCGCGATCAGCAGCACCGCCGAGGCGTCGCCGGCCCACGCGATCGCGAAGAACGGCCAGGTCGGCATCCGCATGTCGAAGGTCAGGACGTTGTCGTTGTAGGTGCCCTGCACCTTGTCGAACAGCGTCCAGGTCTGCACCGCCACCACGAACAGCAGCACCAGCGTCGCGAACACGTCGATCATCCGCTGGTACTTCGGACCGACATTGGCCCAGACCAGATCGACCGTGATGTGCCCGCCGCGATAGCTGGTCGCCGCGATGCCCCAGAAGATCAGGATGCCGAGCATCATGCGGCCGATGTCGAAGGAATCCGGGATCGAATAGTTGAAGATGTTACGCAGCAGCACGGCCAGGAAAATGTTGGCGGCGACGATGCCGACAAATGCCGCCGCGATCCATTCGATCGTATCGATGAAACGATCCATCGAAGCGCGATTCATGTGGGGAGGTCCTTGCCTATCTCTATCGCTCCCTCTCCCGCTTGCGGGGGAGGGTTGGGGTGGGGGTATCGCCACGAGTCGGACCGTCGGTGTGGAGAGAGCCCCCACCCCGACCCTCCCCCGCAAGAGCGGGAGAGGGGGCGCAGCGAGCGCTCCTTACTGCGCCAAAGCGTTTTGTTTTGTCAGTTCGGCGCGAAGCTCGGTCATCGCCGCATCCGGGTCGCCGCCGGCTTTCTTGACATTGTCCGCCCAGGTCTTGACCAGCGGCTCGGACGCCTTCTTCCACAGCGCGGTCTGCTCCGGCGATAGTTTGTAGACTTCGTGGTCGGGCAGCGCCTTGATCTTTGCGACACCGGAGTTCTCGTAGATGCCCCAGGGTTCGCCGACGCGGCCGGCGGCCTCGGTGTTGCAGTTGTTGTCGATCGCCTTCTTCTGGCGATCGGACATCTGGTTGTACTTGTCCTTGTTCATCACGAAGGCAAAGGTCGTGACATAGATCGGCGCCTCGATGTGATACTTCGTCACCTTGTCGATGCCGAACAGCAGCACCGATCCCCACGGGAAGGTGACGGCGTCGGCGACGCCGCGCTCGATAATGTCGCGGACCTCAGGCGCCGACGACTGCACGTTGGTGCCGCCGAGCAGGGTCACGTAATTCGCCATGGTGGCGTGGGCGGGACGGATCTTCATGCCCTTGATGTCGTCGGGCACCACGATCTTCTTGGTGCGCGAATGGAACGTGGAGGGTGAGTGAATGAAGCCGAGGCAGAACTTGACGTCCTTCATCTCCTTCTCGGCATATTTGCGGTACCAGGCGTCGAGCGCCATCGAGCCGCCCTTGGCGTCCGACATCAGGAACGGCAGTTCGCCGGCGCCGATGATCGGGAAGCGGCCAGGCTGGTAACCCGGATTGATGTAGGTGACGTCGGCGATGCCGTCGCGCGCCATGTCGTAATGGTCGAACGCCTTGCCGAGCTGCTGGGCCGGGAACACCTTGTATTTGATGGTGCCGCCGGATTCCTTTTCGACCGCGGAGCCCCAGTCTTCCAGCGCCTTCTGCAGCGGGTGCGACGCCGGCACCCAATGCGACAATTTCAACTCGAAGTTTTTTTCCTGCGCCATCGCAGGCGTTACACTGGCAGCAAGCAGCAGCGCCAAAAACGCTTTTCTCATCGACATTCTCTCCCTTTGCGCATGAAGGCGGGCTTGGCGCCCGGTCTCGTTATTTAACATGTTATATAGTTGGTGCGGCTTTTCAAGCCGAGTTCGGTGCGGCGCTTCCACGCGTCCGCCGACAGGACGGCCTTGCGGTGCAGCGCAACAAACGACAATCTTTCGCGCCAACGCTCTTTGCGAAAATTGTTATATGATATAATTATCATTTCAACACCTCGCGCAAGCGTCGGCGTGCCAATCTGTATCAGACCATGGGAGCAAGCAATTGCGGACTAAAGTCGCAATCATAGGTGCCGGGCCGGCTGGATTGTTGCTTGGGCAACTACTTCACCGCTACGGCATCGATAACGTCATTCTCGAGCGCCAGACCCCGGAATATGTGCTCGGCCGCATTCGTGCCGGCGTGCTGGAAGCCGGCACCGTGGCGCTGCTCGACGAGGTCGGCGCCGGGACGCGCGTCCATCGCGAGGGCCTGGTGCACCATGGCGTGGAACTGGCCTTCGGCGGCGTGCGGCACCGCATCGACTTGCATGCCGCCACCGGCAAGGCGGTGACGATCTACGGCCAGACCGAGGTGACGCTCGACCTGATGAACGCACGCAAGGCGGCCGGCCTCACCACGGTCTATCAGGCCAGCGAGGTCAAGCCGCATGATTTCGATACCGACCGTCCGCGCGTCACCTACACCAAGGACGGGGTTGCCCACGAAATCGACTGCGACTTCATCGCCGGCTGCGACGGATTTCACGGCGTCAGCCGCGCCAGCGTCAAACCCTCGGCGATCCAGACCTTTGAGCGGATCTACCCGTTCGGCTGGCTCGGGATTCTTTCCGAAACGCCGCCGGTCAGCCACGAATTGATCTATTCCAACCATGCGCGGGGCTTTACACTGTGCTCCATGCGCTCGACCCAGCGCAGCCGCTATTACGTGCAATGCCCGCTCGACGACCATATCGACCAGTGGCCGGACGAGCGGTTCTGGGACGAGTTGAAGCGCAGGCTCGACCAGAAGGCGGTCGATGAACTCGTCACCGGGCCGTCGATCGAAAAGAGCATCGCGCCGTTGCGCAGCTTCGTCGCCGAGCCGATGCGGTTCGGAAAAATGTTCCTGGCCGGCGACGCCTCGCACATCGTGCCGCCGACCGGCGCCAAGGGATTGAATCTGGCGGCCAGCGACGTGCATTACCTCTCGAGCGCGCTGCGCGAATATTACGACGAGAAATCCAGTGCCGGGATCGACAATTATTCGGCGAAGGCGCTGACGCGAGTCTGGAAGGCGGTGCGGTTCTCGTGGTGGATGACGTCGATGCTGCACAAATTCCCGGATCAGGGCGAGTTCGGCGCGCGGATTCAGCTCGCGGAGCTGGAATATCTGGTCAGCTCAAAAGCCGCGTCGGCGTCGCTGTCGGAGAATTATGTGGGTTTGCCGTTGTAGACATTCGCGTGGTGGCTATCCCTCATGGTGAGGAGCGCGTCTTCGCGCGTCTCCGGACGATGCTCCGCATCGCCGAGCGAACCATGAGGCCCGCGGCCCATCCTTCGAGACGCCGCTTCGCGGCTCCTCCAGCGACAACGGCGAAGCCGTTGCGCGGGGATGAGGCTGAGTTTGTTGCTGGCTCGGGTGACTCTGCCTGCGCTTACGACACAATCACGGCTCTGCCGCAGGCGTTTCAAACGGGTGCCGAAATCCCGTTTAAAACTTTGTAGGCGGTGACTTCGCAGGCGCGTTGCGTTCAATGACGAGAGACATCGTCAGCACGTGAGCCACACATGACCGCGACCGAAATCCCCGATGGTTTTGAGCTTCACACCCGCAAGAGCCCACTCACCGAGCCATGGGAGCCGCTTTATGCCAAGCGGACCGACAAGGCCGTGGTCATCGGGCTGCGACTTGCAAAACCGCACACCAACGGCCGCGGCCTGATTCATGGCGGGCTGATCGCGGCCCTCTCCGACAACGCGATGGGCTATAGCTGCGCGCAGGCGACGAACTGGACGACGTCATTCGTGACGATCGGGCTCGCGGTTGACTTCGTCGGCACCGCGGAGGTCGGGCAATGGCTTGCGATCGAGACCGAGGTGATCAAGACCGGCCGCACGATTTGCTTTGCGCAGAGCCTGATCAAAGCCGACGACGTCGTGATCGCGCGGGCCAATGCGACGTTCCGCGTGGTGCCGAAGAAAGTTGATGCGTAGGGGCTTACCTCGTGTCCCGGGCGCGGTGCGGCGTTCTTTACGCCGCTCCGCAGAACCGGGACCCACGCGGAGAGATGGGCCCCGGCTCTGCAGCGCACCGCAAGCGCGCTGCGCTGCGCTGCGTCCGGGGCACGAGATTTCTGTCTAGCCAAAATGCCAATCCGCAGTCTCGGTCACGAGATCAATGAATGTCCGCACCTTGGCCGACAGCAGCCGCGAGGTCGGATAGACGATGTGGATCGGCAGCGCCGGCTGCTCGAATTCCGCCAGCACGATTCGGAGCCTTCCCGCCTTCAGTGAATCGGCGGCCTGATAGGCCAGCACCCGGGTCAGGCCCCCGCCCGCTTCCGCATACTGGATCGCGGCGTCGGCGCTGTTGGAGGTAAACCGCGGCGTGCTCGAGACGCGGATCTCACGGCCTTCGGCGGCAAAGCGCCAGTCCGGTGCGGCGGTCATGGCGCCGAAATGGATGGTATCGTGCGTAGCGATCGCCTCCGGCGTTTTGGGCTCCCCGCGCCGCTTGAGATAATCCTTCGAGGCCACCACGATCCGCCGCATCTCGCCGACATGGCGCGCGACCAGCGTCGAGTCCGGCAAATGGCCGATCCGCACCGCGAGGTCGACGCCCTCTTCCACCAGATTGATCATGCGGTCCGATAGCCTGAGATCCGCCGAGACGTCGGGATAGCGTTTCAGATAGGCCGTCATCACAGGGCTGACGTGAAGCCGGCCAAAGCCGTTCGGGGCGGATACCGCCAGCCGGCCGCCCGGCCTGGTGCGCTCGCCCTCGGCGGCGCTTTCGGCTTCCTCGACATCACTGAGGATCTGGCGGGCGCGCTCGAGGTAACGGGCGCCGGTATCCGTGAGCGTCAGGGATCGGGTGGTCCGCTGCAGCAGCCGGGCGCCGAGACGGTCCTCCAGCGCCGCGATCAGCCGCGTCACGCCTGATGGCGACAGCCCTAGCTTGCGCGCGGCAGGGGCAAAGCCCTGCAAATCGGCGACGGTGACAAAGGCCTGCATGGCTTCGATACGGTCCATGCCAATTATTTCATATATTGCAATAGTGTCGTGTCAATCGGGATGATTGTTTTAAATTCGGGAGATAGCATCTTATTGACCAGCAGAGGCGCACCGGCGCCATCGAACTTGGCAGGAGCAACTCCAATGTCAGACGTTCACACCTATTCCAGCGACGTTGCCTTCACCCCGGCGGTGAAGGCGGTGCAGTCGCGCAAGGGATCGCGCGACGCCTATGCCCGCGTCGAACAGAACGGCGGCTGGCGCACCGAGATCGATGAAAACCTCGCGGGCTTCCTGGGCGAAACCAACAGTTTCTATTTCGCCACCGCCTCGGGCGCCGGCCACCCCTACATCCAGCATCGCGGCGGCCCGAAGGGCTTTGTCAAAATCATCGACAAGAACACGATCGCGTTCGCCGATTACAGCGGCAACCGGCAATACATCACGCAAGGCAATCTCTCGGAGAACCCGCAAGCGCATATCTTCGTGATGGACTATGCGCACCGGAGGCGCGTCAAGATCTGGGGCGAGGCGCGCGTGGTCGATGACGACCCGGCACTGACGCAGGCGTTGATGCCGAAGGGCTATAAGGCGCGGCCCGAACAAGTCATCCTGTTCCGGATTTCGGCGTGGGACACCAATTGTCCGCAGCACATCCCGCAAAAATTCGACGCGGGCGACGTTGCGACGGCCTTGGCCTCTCGCGACGCCCGCATCGCCGAACTTGAAGCGGAACTGGCCGCATTGAAGGGCCAGCCTGCATCGAGGACCTGAGCGGTGCACTCATAAATCGATCATGTCCGTTTGGCCGCCAGGCGCGGTAGTATCAGGCTGAAGCGGCCCGGACCTGGAAACCGGAAACCTTCGCACCCGCTGGACGACCAGGCGAACATTCAAGGGGAGACGCCATTGCCTGGAACAGTCACTTCCCGAGCCGCGGCATTGCTGATGCTCTGGAGCGGCGTAGGTGCGCTGATGGCTGACGCATGGGCGACACCGCTGGAGCGCGTAGAGTTTGAAAGCGCCTCTCAGCGGCTCGTTTCAGGCACGCTCATTCCGGGCGAGCGCATCCAGGGCGATCTGGCCAAGCCCGATGGCGCAGGGCCTTTTCCCGCGGTCGTCGGACTGCACGGCTGTGCCGGGATGCACGACACGACAAAGCAAAAATTGACCGATGAACTTGTCGCCCGGGGCTATGTCGTCCTGCTCGTCGACAGCTACGCAACGCGACTTGGTACCGATCACGCCTGCACATCAAGCGCGTTTGCCACCTTCGTCAGGCGCAGGCCGGATGCTTACGGGGCGCTCGTCTTCCTGGCTGGGCAAACCTTCGTCGATCCGCGCCGTGTGGCTGCGGTCGGCTTCTCGGCAGGCGCTCGGGTTGCCCTCTCTGTGGCGGAGCCCAATTCGTTCGAACTGTTCGGCCCTCCAAGCACTCTGCAGTTCCGGGCGGCGGCGGCGTTCTATCCTCCGTGTCAACAGGCCATGGCGCGTCCGGGGATACCCACGCTCATTTTCACCGGGGCCCTCGACGATTGGACGCCGGCGGCAGACTGCTCCGGTAAGATCGCCAGCTGGGGCAACGACGGGCCGCCAGTCGAGCTCGTTGTCTATCCCGGCGCGTACCATGGATTCTATTACCCGCACCTGAAGCCCGGCACGACCCTGTTTGGTCACTGGCTGGAATACGACGGCGAGGCAGCGGGCAATGCAAGTCAGCGCCTGCACCGGTTTCTCGATCGCCATCTCAACTGAGGGCATGCCGATAGCGGCAACGGAGGCTCGTCCAGCTGGCATCCATGCGCGTATGGTTGCGCTAACGGGCCCACGTCAGAGCAAGTTCGGCTGGACCCACAATGAAAAACTCGCCCGTTTCGTCTACGGGCGAGTTCTTACGCGTCAGCCGATCAATAGACCGAGCAAACGTTGATCACACCGTACGAGGTCACCCGCCAGCAGCCGTAGCCATGGGCGTGATGATGATGACCGTGATGGTGGTGGCCGTGGTGGTGATGGCCATGATGATGGTGGCCATGATGGTGATGGCCGTGGTGATGGCCGTGATGGCCATGGCCACCGTGCCCGCCGTGGCCACCATGCCCGTGCCCACCAGCGAACGCCGCGCTATTGATAGACAGCGAGGCAGTGCTCAGAGCGAGAACTGCAATCGCCGAAACAATGAGCTTCTTGATCTTCGTCATAGTCATTCTCCCGATTGGTGCAGCGCGAGTACCGCCTGCTGTGATCGGGAACGTAGCCAAGCTCAAAGTCGCGCGATGTGACGGAGATCACTCAGGCCGCTGGAGCGTGCCGGTCCTACCCGGCACGCCGGAGATGCGGAGTATTGGCTTCGCGTCATTCGCGGCGGTTTGATCGAACGCCGGCGACTTCCGGTCTACCCCCGCCAAACATCGCGCGGCTGCGTGCGCGCCACGACACCTCTGACGGTTTGCAACCTGATTTGTAACCAGGGTGCCGAAGCCTCACGCGCCGCTTTCCGGTCCTTGATCCAGATCAAGTTGATCGCCTTCAATCTGCCTTGAAATCCAGCTGCACTTCTTTTTGTAATTGAGTTCATCCGATGCATATCTGGATCCGAACACCGATTGCGATCGTGGTGGCGCTCGCGTCTTTGGGCGCGATCACCGAGCGGGTGCGCGAGCCTGATGTCACCGACACTGAAATTCGCATAGGGAACGTTATGCCCTATAGCGGGAATTTGGAGGCGTTCGGAGCGATTGGAAAGGCCGAAGCCGCGTATTTTGAGATGATCAACGAGCGTGGCGGGATCAACGGCCGCAAGGTGCGCTTCATCTCCCGTGACGACAAATCCAATCCGTCGACCGCCCTGGAACTTACACGCGACCTGATCGAGACAGAGAATGTCTTGCTGATGTTCGGTTCTTTCGGAACTCCGGGGAATTTTGCCGTCCGCACATACCTGAACGAGCGGCAAATTCCTCAACTCTTTGTCGCCTCCGGAGACGATCATTTGAGCGATCCAACCCTGTTCCCCTGGACAATGGGCTGGCAACCCTCGATTCGAGAAGAGGGGCGCATCTACGCCAACTACATCCAGGCGTTCTACCCCGGAAAAAGGATCGTCGCGCTTTGGCAGAACGATCATTTTGGTCGTGAACTGTTCAGGGGGCTGCAAGACGGGCTCGGGGACATCGCCCGGATGATCAAGGTCGACATCGCCTACGATGTCGCAGACGAGCATCTGGGCACACACGTATCGGTCCTGAAGCGATCAGGCGCCGAGATTTTTGTATTTGCGGGCGCGCCTGCGGACCTGACGAAAGTGATCCGAAGCGCGGCGGAACTGAACTGGCACCCGGTGTTCCTGCTGAACCACATGTCGTCGTCGATTGCGACGGTGCTAAAGCCTGCCGGCCCGGAAAAGGCCCTGGGAGTCATCACCGCTACCTTCCTGAAGGATGCCAATGATCCGGTCTGGAAGGACGAACAAGCCGTCAAGGACTGGCAGACTTTCATTGAAAAATACAACCGGGCCGGAGGCAACGACGACAGTGCCGCCATGTTCGGCTACGCGGCCGCCGAGACACTCGCCCAGGTGCTCAGACAATGCGGCGATGACCTGTCTCGCGACAACGTCATGAAGCAGGCAGCGGCCCTCGAAGACTACCAGGGCTCGATCTTGCTACCCGGAATCAAAATCAACACTGGACGTTGGGATTTCCGGCCGATCAAACACCTGCGACTGGTTCAATTCGACGGCCGTAGCTGGCAACCGATCGGCGACGTGCTCGAAACGGCTTTCTCCCGGGCCCAAAAATAGCTGCGTGCGGGCGAAACAACAGACCAATTTGCGTCGGAGAAACGGACGACGCGCAATCCCGCCCGTCGCCGATCTCAGAGTTCATCCTTACGCAGCCTCCTGCTGCAGCGGCGCCCAGCCGAATTCGGGATAATATCGCAGCATCATCCGGTCGACATAGGCGGTCAGGTTGCCGAACTTCTCGGTCTGCTGCCGCAGCGGCGATTCGAAGTACGGCGTCAGGATGCCGGCAATCGCACCGAAGGCGGTGGCATCGGTGCCGCAAGGCGTGTCGCCAAACAGATAGGGCTTGTCGCCGAGCTGAACCGACAGCGCAAACAGCGAGCGGACCGCAAGGTCGACATCCTCTTCCGGAGCGTGGCGGCCGAGACCGCTCAGCAAGTAGTTCTCCGCCACCCGGAACTGCGCGTCCTCGCGCAGCTTCTCACGCAGGTGATCCGGCGCGCCGTCGAAGAAGTGCGCCGGCCCCTTGGCGAAATTCTCGGTATCGACCCAGCGGGCGCCGACCAGCGCCCAATAGACATGGTGCTCGATCATCCGCTCGAACGCCCAGGCTTGCGCCCGCGCCTGCAGCGACAGCGGCGCGTCGAAATCGAAGCCGTACTTGCCCTCGATATGGGCGCGGATGAAGGTGGAATCGGCGATGCTCTCGGCCTCGTCGACGATGTATGGCAGCTGCCCCTTGGGCGAGGCCGGCGGCATCGCCTTCTCCTTGCGATAGGCAAGTCCAGCCATCTTCAGCTGGACCTCGGTCTTGGTCACAAAGGGGCTGATTTCCGGCAAGCCAAAGCCGGTGCCGAAGCCATAAAGCGTGATCATCCGAAAAACTCCTGATTTCCTCAAGAACGTGGGGGAAGCCTAATGGCGCCCTGCTGCCACCGTGGTGTCAGCAGCAGCAATGCCGGCCGCGACCTTCCTCTTCCCGCGGCGCACGACGCCCGCGGGCCCACGACAGCAACTGCCCTTGCGCAAAGCCGCACATTGCTGTGAATGAACGCCATGCCAGCTCGACCATCGCCCAGCGCAGATCTGACGTGACGCAGTGGATGGAAACCAGCTGTTCCAGGGCGAAGGCCTGGGTATTCGTAAGACGCCTGCGGCTTCCCAGGGGACCAAATTCGCTGAAAATCGTCATGGACAAATTCCCTTCAGTTGAGGTGTTGTCCCGATATACCGACCCCCTGCTGCCAACATGCTGTCAGCATCAGCCAGGCGGGCTTACGAAAAGAGCCAAGAAAAGAGACTCGCCATGAGACGCGCCGACCGGCTGTTCCAGATCATTCAGGTGCTCCGGCGCACGCGAAAGCCGCTGACGGCGGACGCGATCGCGGCCGAACTCGAGACCTCGAAACGCACCATCTATCGCGACATCGCCACGCTGATCGAACAGCGCGTGCCGATCCGCGGCGAGGCCGGCATGGGCTACATCCTGGAGAAGGGATTCGACCTGCCTCCGTTGATGCTGACGCCCGACGAGATCGAAGCCGCCGTGCTCGGCGCGCAATGGGTCGTAGGTCATGCCGATCCCGTGCTGGCACGCGCCGCGCAGGACCTGATGGCGAAGATCGCCGACACGGTCCCGGAACGGTTGCGGCCTTTCGTTCTCGAACCTGCAAGCCGCGCGCGGTCGGTCTGGAACCGGGAACCGGACCGTATCGACATGGTGCGGACACGCGCCCAGATTCACGAGGGCAAGAAGATCACCCTGGACTATCGCGACGAACATGGCCGCGAGAGCAAACGCACGATCTGGCCGATTGCCATCGGCTATCACGAAGCGGTGCGGATCATGGCGGCGTGGTGCGAGCTGCGGAAGGATTTTCGGAGCTTTCGCACCGACCGTGTCGTCGACGCGGTGTACCACGACGAAAAATATCCGGAGCGGCGCGATTTGCTGCGGGCGAAATGGCGGCGCAGCCTGGTCTGGGAAGCCCCGAAGGATACGTAGAGCAACCTCCACACGAACCGTACGAATCGCGGCAGCACCCCCACCCCAGCCCAAGAGCGAGCTTCGCTCGTCTCGACCCCCGCAAGTGCGGGAGAGGGAGCGCAGTTCCATCGCGGGCACAGTTCGATCTTCTCGTCATGCTCCGGCCGCGACTGGTCGGGCGCATCATTCCGCGCTAAACGGCAGCGATGGATGAAGCCGGATCAATGATTGCCAGCGAAAGCCCCTGCCAGGCCTGCGGCGCCTGCTGCAGCTATTCGCAGAACTGGCCGCGCTTCACGACCGAGGACGATGCCGACCTCGACCTGATCCCGGAAAAGTTCGTCAACGACCGGCTGTCGGGAATGCGCTGCGACGGCGACCGCTGTTCGGCGTTGTCGGGCAAGGTCGGCGAGGCGACGGCGTGCACCATCTATGCGGTGCGGCCCGAGGTATGCCGGACCTGCATGCCCGGCGATCCCGAATGCGCGATGGCGCGGAAGAGGCATGGGCTGGCGGCGCTGGTGTAGCTCACTGCTGTCGTCCCGGCGCAGTCAGATGCGCAATTGCGCATCGGGGGACCCATACGCCGCGGCCCGTGTTGTTGGAAAAGAAAGATAACGACCAGCGTGCGAAACAATTTCTGCCGGTAGCTATGGGTCCCGGCGTTCGCCGGGACGACGGACTTACGCCGGCACCGCTTCGGCGAGGTCTTCGTCGTCGATTTCGTCTTCAACCGGAGCGAAGGTGGAGAGCGGCTTGGTCGAAAGCGTGATCGGCTTGCGGTTGCCGTAGGACGACGAGGGCGCGGAGCGCGCGGCCGGCTCGCGGGACAGCGCGTAGAGGGTCGAGCCGACGCGCCCGCCCAGCGAGATCAACTCGCGCTCGGTGCAGCTGGCGGCAATGGCGAGGGCCAGCGAGTGCAGGTGGCTGCGGCGGTAGCAGAACAGCGCCAGCATCGCGCGCGTCTCGGAGGAGACACTCTCCACCAGAAGCGGCAGGCCGTTGGCGTTGGCGCGGTACATCTCGCCGAGCAACTCGTCCCGGACCGGGCAGAAATCGTTCTCGAAGGCTTCGCGGCTTGAAAACATTGCGGTTCTCCCTATGCGGAAGATGCAGTGCAATACTCTAACGAAAGGTTAACCACCCGTACCAGTAGTGTTCCGGTGCTCTTGCCAGTTTCGACCAAATCGGACCGGCGCAGCCGGTGATTCGCCTGGCGCGAATTGCGCCTAAACCCCTGCCGCCACGGGCTGGCCGGCGGTCACGTGCAGACCAGGGCAGGCTATGCGTGAGGGAGGCTGGTGCCTATCCGGAATACTCCGGTCCGTAGGCCGGATCAGTTCGCCGCCATGAAGATCGCCAGGCCGAAGCCGGTGAGATGGTGCAGCGCCTGATCGACGCCGATCAGCGTCCAGAACCAGGGATGCTCATTCTCCAGCGTCACCCCGAAGGACGATGCGCAGATCCCCTTGGCGCGATCGATCGTGATGTGGATGGCGAAGTCGATAAAGGCGACGAACCAGAACCGCGGCGCGACCACCATGATCAGCAGCAACGATGTCACGAGATGCACCGAGCAGTGCGCCAGCAACGGCATCGCCCAGCCGGTCTTCTGGTCCTTGCCGATCGCCATCCAGGAAGTCTGAAAAATGAAGTCGGCAATGATGTGCTTCACCGTGAGAAGCAACATCCATCCCACCAGCGCAGCAACCGGGACCGACGACGACATGGAAGGAAACAACAAAGCTGACGCCCTTTGCTGGGACTAACGAGGTGGCAATAAAACCGGGGGTCTAGGCTGTCAGCGAATTTTCTTCTCGAACCCGGACGTGAACGTTGCCGTTATTTATGGCACCTCCCGGACCGGAATGCACCTGTGGGTGGTTGGAAAAAAAAATGGTGTGGCCCAACGGCGATACTGCGGCATCGGCGCGCAGCTTTTGCGGGTAAGGTTACCGGCGGGGGAGCGATTTGCAATCCGGCGGGGGCAGGATATCATTGCCGCGCAGGGAAATTGTCGTTCGTTTCTAGGCATTTACGAATTCATTTGGATGGCCTGCGACGCCGATTTGGCGGCGGGATGTCCTCCGACCGGGTATAGCCATGAGTGCTGGAGCCCCCACGCCAAAACCCGGTATGCCACGGCGCCTCCGTATGCCGGTCGTCAAAAGCAACCGCTCCCAGATCGTGCTGTTCTCGATCCTGACCCTGATTCTTACCGCCGCAACGATGTGGGGCGGCCGGGCTTTGGTGCGAAATTCGGAGACGCTGGTCTTTGCCGTCGGCGAAGCCAATGGGCCCGAGGCGCGTTTTGCGGCCCGGCTTGCCGCCGTCCTGAAGAACAATTCGTCGCGGCTGCGCCTCAAGATCGTGCCCAACGCCGACAACGCCAAGGCGGTCGCCCAGTTCGACCGCAAGGAAGCCAACCTGGCGATTTTGCGCACCGACGCGAAAATCCCGTCCCGGGCGCGCGCGGTTGCGATCCTTGAACACGACCTGCTGCTGCTGATCAGTCCCGCCGGTAAAAAGATCAAGACCGTCACCGAGCTGAAGAAAAAGAAGATCGCCGTCGTCGCCGACCGCGAGAGCAGCGTCACGCTGATCCGGAATATGCTCGAACTTTCCGAGCAGCAGGAAGCAGCGGCGCGAATCCAGTTGGCCCCGCCGGGGTCGACCTTCGACAAGCTGTTCGCGTCGGGCTTCGGCGCCGTGGTCGCCGTCGTCCATGCCTCGAAGGTCGTGAAGGACAGGAGTTACGAGCAACATGCCAGGCGCGGCGGCTTCACGCTGAACGCGATCGACGCCGCGAAGGCGATCACCCGGAAATATCCTGCCCTTTCGGAGGAAACGGTCACGACCGGCATGCTGTCGGCGGCGCCGACGTTGCCCGAGGAAGATATCGAGACCATCGGGCTGCAATGGCTGCTGGTCGCGCAGTCAAATCTGTCGACGACAACCGTCAGCGACCTCGCGCGCATCATCTACGAGAACAAGGCCGAACTCGCGCTCGACGGCGGCTTCGCCTCCAAGATCGAACCGGCCGCGACCGACAAGGATGCCTTCATTGTCGCGCATCCGGGGGCTACCGAATACATCAACGACGAGATCAAGTCGTTCGTGGAGCGCTACAGTGACCTGATGTATGTTGCCCTCGCGGCGCTCGGCATCATCGGCTCGCTGTTCGCCACCATCTACACCAAGGTCACACGCATAGCGCCCGAAAAGGCCAGCCAGCTGGCCACCGCCATTCTCGATATCGGCGAGCGGATGGCGGATGCCAAATCCCTCGACGCGCTCGACAAACTGCAGGACGAACTTGAAGCCATTATTCGGCGCGTGGTGATAGGGCTGCGCGACGGCACCATCTCCAGCGACGGGCTGGATACGTTCAAGCTCGGCTATGAATTCGTGCGCGACGAAATCGGCATGCGCCGCGATCATCTGAAACGGCACCCGCCGCCCCAGGACGACAAGGTGGTAGCCGTGAAGACCGCGCAAAGCGCGTAATCACGCTACCGGGCCAAGATCAGATCGCATTGCATCCACGATGAAGCTGCGTTCCCTCTCCCGCTTGCGGGGACGTGAAGCAAATCACCCCGCAGCGGCGCTCGAGCCGCTGGCCGGCACCCGCGCCCTGATTTCCTCGATCTTGCGCTTGAGCGCGGCCTGCCGCGGATCGGGCAGCGCCGCTGCGCGCGCTTCCGCTACCGCTCCGGCGAGATCTGATAGCGCCAGCACGCCGTCGAAGGTCGGCTTGGCCAGGCCGTCGATGATCGCGTTCCAGTCCGCCATGCCCTGACGGTAGACGTCGCCATAGCTCTCGATCATGGTCGCGGTCTGCACGATTTCAGAAGCCGCGGCCGGCTGTTTGTCCAGGCTGCGGCTGATCATGTGCAGCCAGCGTTCGACCCACAGCCGCTCCTTGGCGTAACGCACCGAATAGCGCCGCCACCGCTTCAACCCGGCTTCAATCTTGAGGCGGCGAACGCCGAGACGGCTTGCCGCGCTGAATCGAATGGAAATCCGCTTGTGCGCCCACCCTGCCCAGTTAAGCGCATCGATCAGATATTCCGCGATAATGGCGGGGAGCGCGCTCACCAGTTCGTCGACCCGGAATTTCCTGATATCGACGACCGGATTGTAGTTCCCGCCGGACCCCTCGTTGAATTCGGCAAGCTTGAGCTGCGCGATCCGGATCGGATCCTCGTAGCTCATGCGCACCGCCATCAGCCGCGCGATCTCGACCAGCATCGCATCATCGACCCCATTGCGGCCGACGAACCGCCGCAGCCGGTCGACGTAAAGCTGCGCATAACTCGTGCTCTGATAGTCGATCAGCAGATGGATGGCATCGCTCGCGACATCGGTCACCGCTTCTGGCAAGCCCTCGGGAAGGAATGGCGGGGTGTCGTCCTCCTCACCGATGAAATCGGCGAACAGATAACGCAACGACGACATGAAACCGCGGTCTGACACTCCCTTAGCTCCGGCCTCTACGCAGGTTTCGGCCCGGCGGCAGATGCCGCCGTTTGCTGGGCCAGCTGGTGCTGCAGCGTCTCGAGGTTCTGAAACAACCGGGCGCTGGCGAGGCGAAGGAAGTAAAAGCCGAACGCCGGGTTTTGAACGTAGAGTTCCTCGACCTTGCTGTAGCTGACGCTCAGCACGAGGCCGGCCTCGATGCATTCCAGCGACTGGGTGCGCATGTTCGACGGCGACAGCATGCCAAGCTCGCCGACGATGGCGCCGACCGGCAAGACGATGCCGGACTCGACCAGCTTGAACTTGCCGCTGACGATGTAGAGCATGTCGTCGGCCTTCTCGTCCTTGTAGAACAGCATTTCCCCGGCCGCGCAATCGCGCTCGGTCATGAACGGCTTCAGCCACTCCATCGACAGGTCGCTGTTGACCGATTTTTTCACGTCGCGCACGAGCTGCAGCATCTGGTGCAGCCGATAGGAATTGACCAGCAGCATCGCCACCTGCACCACCATGACCAGATAATTACGGGACGGAATGGCGGTCAGGAACAGGGCGATGTTGGCGAGAATGCCGAACACCCGCAAAGGAATCATCGTCCGCATCGTGGTGGTGGCGATCACGAAGATCGACGCGAAGAGGGCGCCGGCCGTGCCGGCATGTTGTGCCAAATGAGACGGATCCATTGGAAGCCAACCAATTTTTCAGGGAGTGAATTTTTTCGCGATTTTATTGCAGTGCCGCTATTGTAAAGGCCGCAGGCTATTTTCGATATGCGGGGAAAAAACGACGATTTGTCGGGATTCGAGAAAATTCATCCCCCCGCCGGGCTTGCCGCGCAGCCTCGCCGGCGGGCAATTCGACGCCGTATCGCGGTTTGCCGGCCGTCGTTGACGGCCTTCCCTGCGGCGGGCACTTTGCGCAACAATCTGCGTTCCGCCGATGTCACCACCACGCGGCTGTCGAAGCTCTTGGTGCTTGACCTCGTCGATTTCCGCCTGCTGATGGCACGGCATCCTGACCTCGCCCAGACCATCGACGCCGAGGCCCAAACGGCGCGCGCAAGAAAACAAAGAGAACAAGTAAATAACAAGAATGGAGAACGATATGCCCAATTCAGCCGCGGCGGCGAGCTCGCCGGTACTCGACATCAGCGGCGCGCGCGCCACCATCCGCCTCAACCGGCCGAAACATTTGAACCGGCTGCAGAGCGAGGATCTCGGCGAACTCGTGAAACTGTTCGACCGGATCGAGGCCGATCCCGACATCCGGGTGCTGGTGCTGACCGGCACCGGCCGCGCCTTCTCGGCCGGCTACGACCTCAATTCGGTCGCCGATCGCGCCGTCAGCGCCAGGGAAGAGCAGAGCGCGGGCTCGGCGTTCGAGGTGGTGGTCAACCGTTTGGAAGATCTCGGGGTGCCGACGATCTGCCGGCTCAATGGCGGCGTCTATGGCGGCTCGACCGATCTGGCGCTGGCCTGCGATTTCCGCATCGGCGTCGATACGGCTGAAATGTTCATGCCGGCGGCGCGGCTCGGCCTGCATTATTACAAGAGCGGCATCGAGCGTTACGTGACGCGGCTTGGCGTCGACAACGCGAAAAAATTGTTTCTGACGGCGCAGAAGATCTCGGCGCCCGAGATGCTGCGGATCGGCTATCTCACCGCGATGGTGCCGATTGCGATGCTTGACGAGGAAGTAGGCAAGCTTGCGAACATCCTCGCCGGTAACGCGCCTGTCGCGATGCGCGGCATGAAACGCGCCATTAACGAATTCGCCCGTGGCAAGCTCGACGAGGCCGCCGCGAACCAGCGCCACCGCGAGAGCATGCGCGGCGACGAGATCAAGGAAGGCATCAAGGCCTTCGCGGAAAAGAGGGCGCCAAGATTCTGATTCTGCCTTCTCCCCTTGTGGGAGAAGGTGGCATAGGCGGCCTTCGGCCGCCGTTCTTAGAACGCCGATGCTTTGCATCGGCTATGGCGCCGGATGAGGGGTCTCCCACAAGGGGAGAAGGGAAGAAAAGGTGTCGTCCCCCCCGCCCCCACGAAACATTCCTGAAACACGATTCTCCGGAACCGGCGTGAACGAATATTCAAGTCGCGCCGACAGAGGTGCAGGGACGAAACAACGGCCCCCGCGCCTTTCAAATTGGAGAATACAAT
Source organism: Bradyrhizobium sp. AUGA SZCCT0176 (assembly GCF_018130145.1). Lineage (GTDB taxonomy): Bacteria > Pseudomonadota > Alphaproteobacteria > Rhizobiales > Xanthobacteraceae > Bradyrhizobium. The sequence continues at coordinate 499,479 of NZ_JAFCMB010000002.1, forward strand.
GCTTCGCAAGGTTACCCTCGGACTGATCGCCGCCACCGCCCTCACCCTCGCCGCTGCTGCGCCCGCCGCCGCCGGCCCCTTCCATCATCACCACCACCACGGCCATTGGGGTCACGGCTGGGGTCACGGCTTCGGCGTCGGCTTCGGTGGCGTCTACCTCAACACCGGCTATGGCTACAACGACTGCATCCAGCAGCAGTGGGTCGAAACCCGCCGCGGTCTGCGCCTGCGCACCGTCAATGTCTGCGCCTACTGATCTCGTCTGAATCCAGATAGCGAAAAGCCCCGGCCGCCATTGGCGATCGGGGCTTTTCCTGTGCGCTTGATGATTTGAATACGCTATTCGTCGAAGAACGTGACCGTATCGGCCACGCTTGCGCGCGAGGTCCGGTAGCTGTTGACCTTGTGCGCATTGTCGGCAAAGCCGAACGAAATGCCGCAGACCACGCGGCGGTCGTCGGCGAGGTTGAAGTGCCGGCGGATCAGCCCGGAATGCCGCGCCAGTGCGGCCTGCGGAATGGTGCCGAGACCGAGCGCCTGCGCCGCCAGCATGAAATTGCCGACATAGGCGCCGCAATCGACCGCGCCGTAAGTGCCGAGCGGCTCGTCGGTGTGAATGACAGCCACATGCGGCGCGCCGAAGAAGTTGTAATTCTCCAGCGCCTGTTTGGCATAAGCCGTCTTGTCGCCTCTGGCGATGCCGAGCGTGTTGTAGAGCTGGAATCCACTCTCGCGCCGGCGCTCGAGATAGACGCCGAGATATTCGCGCGGCGGCGTGAAATCATGGTCGTCCTTGCCGCCCGAGGAAGCCTCGGCATAGATCGCCTTGCGAAACCGCTCCTTGGCCTCGCCGCTCGCGATCAGCACCTGCCATGGCTGGCTGTTGCACCATGACGCGGTGCGCTGCGACACGGCGAGGATATGCTCGATGGTCTCGCGCGGCACCTCGCGCGGCAGGAAGGCGCGCACCGAGTAGCGTTCGCCGAGCAATTCCTCAAGCACACCGATGCGGTCTTCGGCCGCGTAGCGCGCCTTCGGCGCTTTTGCATCCATGGTCATCGCCCTTTGGTCGGGATCTTGTTGAACGGCACGTCCTTGTCGACACGGATATCGCCGGGCAGGCCGAGCACGCGCTCGGCGATGATGTTGCGCAGGATTTCGTCGGTACCGCCGGCAATACGCATCGACGGCGAAGAGAGCAGCATCTGCTGGAACTGGCCGCTTGCGGCTTCTTCATCCGCCCCGGCCAACGCACCGGCTGCACCCTCCAGGTCCATCGCGTAGGTCGCGATGTCCTGCAGCATCGTGCCCGACACCAGCTTGCCGATGGAATTCTCCGGTCCCGGCCGCTCGCCCTTCGACAGCGACGAGATCGCGCGGTAGCTGGTGTATTTCAGTCCGCTGGCCTTCACCGCCCAACTCGCAAGTTTGGAACGGACAGCTGGATCGTCGATCGCGAGCCCGTCATCGGTCATCAGGTTCGAGCAGAACTCGAACATTTCAGGAAAACCGGTCGCCAGCCGCGAGCCGATCGACATGCGCTCGTTCATCAGCGTGGTGAGCGAGACGTTCCAGCCGTCGCCGACCGCGCCGAGGCGTTGATGATCCGGGATCACGACGTCGGTGAAATAGACCTCGTTGAACTCCTGCATGCCGTTGGCCTGCTTGATCGGCCGCACCTCGACGCCCTTGCTCTTCATGTCGAGGAAGAACATCGTCAGGCCCTTGTGCTTGGGCACGTTGGGATCGGTGCGCGTGATCAACAGGCCGTAATCCGAATAATGCGCGCCCGAGGTCCAGATCTTCTGGCCGTTGATGATCCAGTCGTCGCCCTGCTTCTCGGCACGGGTACGCAGGCCCGCGACGTCGGAACCACCGGCCGGCTCCGAAAACAGCTGGCACCAGATATGTTCGCCGGACGCAAGCTTCGGCAGATAATGCCGCTTGTGCTCCTCGCTGCCGAACGCCATCACGGTCGGGCCGCACATGCCCTCGCCGATCTGAAACGGCTGGGTCAGCTTGCCGTAGACACCTTCTTCCTGCTGCCAGATCACCTTCTCGATCGGCGTGGCGCCGCGGCCGCCATATTCCTTCGGCCAGTGCAGACAGGCCCAGCCGCCTTCGGCCTTCTTCTTCTGCCAAGCCTTGCCGACATCGACGATCTCTTCCTTCTCCAGCCGGATGCGGCCGAGCGAGGATTTCGAAAGCTCCGCCTCGTATTTTTTCGGCGCGTTCGCTTCCATCCATTTGCGGGCGAGGCTACGGAATTCGGCTTCCTGCGGGGTATCGTCGAAGTTCATGGCGGACTGTCCTTCATTGGCTGTCATTCCGGGGCGCGTCGAAGACGCGAACCCGGAATCTCGATGTAAGTAACCTCTGGATTCCCCGATGTGCAATTGCACATCTGAGGTTCGCGCTGACGCGCGTCCCGGAATGACGAAACCTAAGCTCTTCCCTTGGTCGGAATCTTGTTGAACGGCACGTCCTTGTCGACCCTGATGTCACCGGGCAGGCCAAGCACGCGTTCGGCAATGATGTTGCGCATGATCTCGTCGGTGCCGCCTTCGACGCGGGTACCCGGCGCACGCAGCAGCATGGCCTGGAATTTTCCGGCGATCTCCGCGTCCTCCGGCCCGCTCAGCACGCCGGCGGCGCCCTGCAGATCGAGCGCGTACATCGCGACTTCCTGCACCATCGAGCCCGCCACCAGCTTGCCGATGGAATTCTCGGGACCCGGACGATCGCCCTTCGACAGCGCCGAGATCGCGCGCATGCTGGTGTATTTCAGCCCGCTCGCCTTCACGGCATAGTTCGCCAGCCTGGAACGCACGCTGCGGTCCTCGATCGCAGGGCCATCGTCGAGCATCAGACTGTTGCAGAAATCGAACAGCTCCGGAAAGCCGGTGGAAACGCCGGCGCCGATCGACATGCGCTCGTTCATCAGCGTGGTCAGCGAGACGTTCCAGCCATCATTGACGGCGCCAAGCCGCTGCGAATCCGGAATCTTCACGTCGGTAAAATAGACCTCGTTGAAGTCGGATTGCCCGCTGGCCTGCTTGATCGGCCTGACCTCGACGCCCGGGCTCTTCATGTCCAGGAAGAACATGGTGAGGCCCTTGTGTTTTGCCACATTGGGATCGGTGCGCGTCAGCAGGATGCCGTAATCCGAATAGTGCGCGCCCGAGGTCCAGATCTTCTGGCCGTTGATGATCCAGTCGTCGCCCTGCTTCTCGGCGCGGGTGCGGAGGCCCGCGACGTCGGAACCGCCGGCGGGCTCGGAGAACAGCTGACACCAAACCTTTTCGCCCGAGGCCAGCGGCGGCAGGTACTTCCGCTTTTCCTCTTCGCCGGCGAACGCCATCATGGTCGGCCCGCACATGCCGTGGCCGATGATGAACATGCCCGAGAGTTTTCCGAACGGGCCTTCCTCCTGCTGCCAGATCACGCGCTCGATCGGCGACGAGCCGCGGCCGCCATATTCCTTCGGCCAGTGCAGACAGGCCCAGCCGGCGTCGGCTTTCTTCTTCTGCCAGGCCTTGGCGACCTCGAGGATGTTGGCGCCCTTGAGCACGGTGCGGCCGAGCGAGGATTTGCGCAGCTCTTCCTCATACTGCTTCGGCGCATTGGCCCCGATCCAGGCTTTCGCCTCGGCACGGAACGCGGCCTCCTGCGGGGTGTCATCGAAGTTCATCGAATCATCTTTCAAATCCATCGTCGTCCCGGCGAAGGCCGGGACCCATAGCCACCTATGCCCGATGTTGCACTGGCGTTTGGCGGCATCTTCTCATCGATAGTTCCCGGCGTATGGGTCCCGGCTTTCGCCGGGACGACACCATTGTTAGTTACGCCGCGTTCTTCTTGCGCATGCGGTCGATCAACTGATCTTCCCAATACGACAGACTGCCGAGCGTCACCGCGGTCGCGTTGGCGCGGCGGTAGTACATGTGGCAGTCGAACTCCCAGGTGAAACCCATGCCGCCATGGACCTGGATGTTGTTCTTGGAGCAATGCTGGAACGCCTGCGTCGCGCTGATGCGGGCGGCGGCAGCCGCTTCCGGCAGTTCCGAGGCGTTGGTCGAGAGCGCCCAGGCGCCGTAATAGCAATTCGATCGCGCCAGCGTCGCCGAGACATACATGTCGGCGAGGATGTGCTTCACCGCCTGGAACGAGCCGATCGGCCGGCCGAAGGCGATGCGGTCGAGCGCGTAGTCGCGGCCCATCTCCAGCGCGCGGTCGGAACCGCCGACCTGTTCGAACGCCATCAACACGGCGGCGCGGTCGAGTACCTGCGTGAGAATGCCCCAGCCTTCACCGGCGGCGCCGAGCGGCTCGGCCTTGCAGTTCTTGAAGGTGAGTTCGGCCTGGCCGTGGGTCGGATCGATATTGGTCAGCGACCTGACTTCGACACCGCCTGCCTTGAGGTCGACCAGGAACAGCGAGATATCGGCATCGCGCCCGGTCGAGCCCGTGCGCGCGGCGACGAAGGCGAAATCGGCGATGGCGCCGTCCGGCACCGGCTTCTTGACGCCGCTCAGCGTACCGCCGGAGGCCGACAACTTGATCGCCTGCGGCGATGGATTGCCCTTGCCCTCGAACAGCGCCAGCGTGCCGATCGCTTCTCCGGAGGCGATCTTCGGCAGCCATTTCTGCTTCTGCGCGTCGCTGCCCGCGAGCAGCAGTGCTTCGGCGGCAAGATACACCGTCGAGGAGAACGGCACCGGCGCCAGCGCGCGGCCCATTTCCTCGGCGATCACGCAAAGCTCGAGATGACCGGCGCCGGCGCCGCCAAACTCTTCGGGGATCGCGACGCCGAGAAAGCCCATCTCGGCGAGGCCCTTCCACAAGGCCTTGTCGTAGGTCGCCTTGCCGTCCAGCACCTCACGCACCGCTTTCGGCGGGCACTTCTCGGCAAGGAACTTCCTCGCCGCGTCGCGCATCTGCTTTTGTTCGTCGGAGAAATCGAAATTCATGGCGTGTCACTCGGGTTGATGATGGCTCTGTAGGATGGGTGGAGCGAAGCGATACCCATCAATGGTTTTGGTTCGGATGATGGGTTTCGCTGCGCTCTACCCATCCTACGATCAGTTCAAAATGATCACGTCTTCTCCCGGCTTGTCGGCATAAAGCCTCTCCACCAGCGCGGCGCGGCGCTCTAAGCCGGCGCGCTGGTTGATGTAGCCTTTGTCGGTGAGTTCGTTGCCGTCGATCGAAGGCGGCTCCGCCATCAGCATGGCGCGGGCGATTCGCATGCTGCTGCCGGTGCAGGAGGCGTTATGCGCCTGCAGCCCGTGCTTGACGCAGGCGATCACCTCGGGGTGCCCAACCACATCCTCAAACGTCGCGTCGGGATTGCCGACGAGTTGCCGGCAGGCGTGCAGATTGGGCCAGGCCAGCAGTCCGATGAATTCGCGGTCCTGTCCCGCGACCAGCGCGTCATGCACTGCGGGTGTGGCGGCGGCGATGGCGTCGGTCCGTAGCGAGCCGACGTGCACAAAAGTGCCGGTGGTGAGTTTAAAATCCTCGACGACGCGGCCGGCGAAGATGATGCCCTGCAGCGGATCGTTGTCGTCAACGAACACGCCGGCATCGCCGATGCAGTAAAAGCCTTCCTCGTCGAACATCTTCTTCGTGAGATCAGGCTGACCGAAATAGCCGGGTGTGACGTTAATGCCGCGCAGGCGCAGCTCATATTTCGAGCCGCACGGCACCATTTTCAGTTCTACGCCGGGGAAAGGCAGCCCGATCAGGCCGACGCGCTCGGTGTCCCAATAGGTGCCGGTGGAGGTCGGCGCGGTCTCGGTCGAGCCCCAGCCGGTATAGAACACGATGCGCTCGCCGGTAGTCTTCACCGCCAGCGCCTGCATGCGATCATAGAGATCGTCGGGCAGCCGCGCGCCGCCATAGGCCATGACGGTCAGATTCCTGAAGAAGCTGCGGCACAGCGCATCGTCCTTCTCCATCGCCGCCGCCAGCGCCGCATAGCCGGCAGGCACGTTGGCGTAATAGGTCGGCGACACCTCGTGGAGATTGCGAAGGGTCTCCTCGAACAGGCCCGGCATCGGCCGCCCGTCGTCGATATAGAGCGTGCCGCCATCGACCAGGATGGGATGGAATGCCGCGTTGCCGCCCATGGTGTGGTTCCACGGCATCCAGTCCAGCATGGTCGCGATCGGCCCGTTCGGATCGCGCGGCCGCACCTGCATCATCATCGCCGCATTGGCGCACATCATCTCCTGGGTGTTGATGACGGCCTTGGGCATGCCGGTCGAGCCCGAGGTGAACAGCAGCTTGCCGACGGTGTCCGGCGTGATCTTTGCGATCGACTCGTCAACGGCCTTCGTCACCGGCGTCGCGGCGAGGTCGGCAAACGACACGCTCTTGATGCCTTCGCAGGGCCGCAGCACATGCACGACGGTGACGCCGGTGAGATCGAGCGCTTTCAGCGCCTTCTCGAAGGTCGGGCCATCCTGCACCATCACGACCGCAGGCTTGATCAGGTTGAAGAGGTATTTGAGCTTGAGATGATCCTGACTCATCAGCGAATAGGCCGGTGACACCGGCGCCGCCGGCAGGCGCGCCTGCATCGCGGCCTGCGTCATCAGCGCGTGCTCGATGGAATTGCCGGACAAGATCGTGACCGGACGGCCATCTGCGACGCCGAGGTTGAGCAGGCCCTGCGTCAGCCCGTCGACGGTGCGCTTGGCTTCACCGTAGGAAACCTTTCGCCATTGCCGGTCCGCGCCGCCGCGCTGCGCCAGCCAGATGCGATCGGGCGCTTGCTTTGCCCATTTCGCCAGCGAGGCCGGAATATGCTTCTCGTAAGACTGCAGCGGAATGCGCGACTTCAGCACGATGACGCCGTCCGGCCGCCGCGCGACATCGATGTCGCGCTTCAGCCATTCGATCTTGCGAAAGCCGGGCTTGGTCAGCACCTCGGCGGCATTCCCACTCATATTGCGTCTCCCGGAATTCGGTCCTTTTTCGGATCCTTCGTTCTTGTCTTGCTATCGTTTGATATAGACAGGCTTTCGCTTTTCAAGGAAGGCCCTGATGCCTTCGCCGAATTCTTCCGAGCGGCTGCACAGCACCTGATTGCGGTCTTCCATCGCGATCACGGCTTCGATCGAGCCGGCATCGACACTCATATTGAGGCATTCCTTGGAAAGCCGGAGGCCCACCGGCGACGCCGTCATCATCGCCTCGACATAAGGTTCCGCTGCCGCATCGAGCGCGTCTTCCTCGACCACTTCTGAGACGAGCCCAACCGCGAGCGCGCGGTCCGCGCCGATGAAGCGTCCGGTGAGGATCAGTTCCGACGCCACGGAGACGCCGACCAGCCGCGGCAGGAAATAGCTGGTGCCGATATCGCAGCCGCCGAGGCCGAGCTTGATGAAGGCGCAGTTCATCCGCGCCGATCTGGTGGCGATGCGAATATCCGCCGCCAGCGCCAGCGCAAACCCGCCGCCGGCCGCAGCGCCCTGCACCAGCGCGATGATCGGCTGCGGGCAACGCCGCATCAGCATCACGATGTCGGCGATCCGGCGCTGCGAATCCAGCGACTCGGTGACGCCGGGCGGCTCCTGCTGCCCGGCCCGGCGCTTCATGGCATGTTTGAGATCGAGCCCGGCGCAGAACGACGCACCGGCCCCTTTCAGCACCACCACACGCGTGGTGCGGTTGCGCTGCAGGCCTTCGAAATAGGCGTTCAGCGCATCGATCATGTCGGGGTTGAGCGCGTTGAGGTTTTCGGGGCGATTGAGCGTCACCCGGTCGACCCCGTCATCATGTTCGATCAGCAGCGGTTGAGTCACGAAGCGCTCCTACCCATCGTCGTCCCGGCGAAGGCCGGGACCCATACGCCGTGCCACTGCGTGACGGCACGGTCGTAGAGACCTTCTTAAGCAAGAACCGCCGCGGAGTATGGGTCCCGGCGTTCGCCGGGACGACTCGCGGAGATTACGCCGCCTACCGCGGCGCCATGCGGATGGCGCCGTCGAGGCGGATGGTCTCGCCGTTGAGCATCGGGTTCTCGACGATGTGGACCGCGAGGTTGCCGTACTCGGAGGCGTCGCCGAGGCGGGCCGGATGCGGCACCTGGGCGCCGAGGCTCTTGCGAGCCTCCTCGTTCAATCCCATCAGCAGCGGCGTCAGGAACAGGCCCGGCGCAATGGTGTTGACGCGGATCTTCAGGCTGGCGAGGTCGCGCGCGGCCGGCAGCGTGAGGCCGACGACGCCGCCCTTCGACGCCGAATAGGCGATCTGACCGATCTGGCCTTCATAGGCCGCGACGCTGGCGGTGTTGATCGCAACGCCGCGTTCTTCACCGATCGGGGGCGCGGTGGCGAGCCGTTCGGCGAACAGGCGCAGCACGTTGAAGGTGCCGATCAGATTGACGTTGATGATGCGGACGAATTTTGCCAGCGGATAGACGCCGTCCTTGCCGACGGTGCGCTGCGATCCGCCGATGCCGGCGCAGTTCATCAGCACGCGCGCGATGCCGTGCGCGGCTTCGGCCTTGGCGATCGCGGCCTTGATCGCTTCCTCGTCTGTCACGTCGGCGTGGAGGGCGACGCCCTTGACTTCGGCGGCGACTGCTTCGGCGTTTTCCTTGTTCTGGTCGATCACGCCGATTTTCGCGCCCTTGGCGGCCATGGCGCGGGCGGTAGCGGCACCGAGACCGGAGCCGCCGCCGGTGATGAGAACGGCAACATCATTCAACTGCATTTTATCAACCTTTCCTTGGGCGTTTCTTCTCTGGACTTTACGAATGGCGAATAGGGAGTGGCGAACGGAAGAGATCCATTCGCTATTCGCTACTCGCCATTCGCGGCTTTCTTTTCACTGAGCATGCCGCCGCAGATCAGCGCTTCCATGTGCTTGATGTACTGGCGGCAGACTTCGTCGGTGACCGGACCGACGCCGGTCGCGCGCGACATCGCGTGGCGGCCGAAAAACAGGTGATCGCAGGCGCCGACCAGGCTGGTGTAGAACATCACGGGATCGATGTTGCGGAATTCGCCGGCCTTGATGCCTTCGGCCAGCAGCCGCCGTTGAAAATCCAAAAGCGGCGCGACGAAAAACTTCGACACCTCGTCGGCCGCTTCCGTGCTGCTTTCATGCAGCAGATAGTGGATCAGCCGGTTCATGTACGGGAACTGGTAATAGGCGCGGATGATGCCGCCGATATGCAGCTTGAGTTTGGCGGTCGGCGAGATCGGCTGGCTGATGAGATATTCGAGTTGCGACATTTCTGTCGCGGCATCGCGCGCCAATAGCGCCAGCAACAGCCCGTCCTTGTTGCCGAAATGGTATTTCACCAAAGCGGCGTTGACGCCGGACTTCTGCGCGATGTCGGAGAGCGACACCTCGATCGAGGCGCGCTCGATCATCAATTCGCTAGCCGCCACAAGCAGCTTCTCGGCGGTGGTATTTTTGCCGCCCGCCAGTTTGGTCGGTATGCTGGTATTCAACCCTGATGCCATCACTGCCTGCCGGAAATTCCGGCCGCACATAAGCGCATGCCGCGGCTGCACTCAAGAGTTAATTGATTGATTGACTAAATCCCGTGCCACCCCTTAAATCCGGCCCATCATTCAAAAACCATCCAACAACAATTCAGGGAGAACAGACATGGCCGAGGCCTATATCGTCGCCACCGCTCGCACCGCCGGGGGCCGCAAAGGGGGACGTCTCGCAGGATGGCATCCGGCCGATCTCGCCGCCTCCGTGCTGGATTCGCTGATCGATCGCAGCGGCGCCGACCCCGCGCAGGTTGAGGACGTCATCATGGGCTGCGTGATGCAGGCCGGCGAACAGTCCAACAATATTGGCCGCAACGCCGTGATGGCTTCAAAGCTGCCGGAAAGCGTGCCCGCCACCTCGATCGACCGCCAGTGCGGCTCGTCGCAGCAGGCGCTGCATTTCGCGGCGCAGGCGGTGATGTCCGGCACCATGGATTGCGTGATCGCAGCCGGCGTTGAATCGATGACGCGGGTGCCGATGGGCCTTGCGTCGTCGCTGCCGGCCAAGAACGGCTTTGGTCACTACAAGAGCCCCGGCATCGAGAAGCTCTACCCGAACATCATGTTCAGCCAGTTCACCGGCGCTGAAATGATGGCGGAGAAATACGGTCTGTCCAAAGACGAACTCGATACGTACTCCTACAACAGCCACCAGCGCGCGATCGCAGCGACGCAAGCCGGCAAGTTCAAGGACGAGATCGTCTCGCTGCAGATCACCCGCGCCGATGGCACGACCGACACCCACCACATCGACGAGGGCATCCGCTTCGATTCCAGCCTCGACGGCATCAAGGGCGTCAAGCTGATCGCCGAGAACGGCAAGCACACCGCCGCCAGCGCCAGCCAGATCTGCGACGGCGCTTCGGGCGTGATGGTCGTCAACGAAAAGGGCCTCAAATCGCTCGGCGTCAAGCCGCTGGCGCGCATCCATCACCTCACCATGATGGGCGGCGATCCCGTGATCATGCTGGATGCTCCGCTGCACGCTACCAAGCGCGCACTGGAGAAGGCCGGCATGTCGGTCGACGACATCGACCTGTTCGAGGTCAACGAGGCCTTTGCCGCGGTGCCGGTTGCGTGGCTGAAGACCACCGGCGCCGATCCTGAAAGGCTCAACGTCAATGGCGGCGCGATCGCGCTCGGCCACCCCCTCGGCGGCTCCGGCACCAAGCTGATGACCACGCTGGTCAACGCGCTCAAGCAGCGGGGCAAGCGTTATGGTTTGCAGACCATGTGCGAAGGCGGCGGCATGGCGAACGTGACGATTGTGGAGCGGCTGTAAGCTGTAGCGCTTACAGTTGCTGCGACAATAAATGGTGTCGTCCCGGCCTTGAGCCGGGACCCATAACCACAGGAGTTCGTGGTTATGCTGGGCTGGAGCTCCAGCCGATTTCAACAACTCAACTCGGTGGTTATGGGTCCCGGCGTTCGCCGGGACGACACCGGTGATTGTTTCAGGAACCCCGATGACCCATCCGTCGATCTACGCCCGCACGCATCCGAACAAGATCGCCTACCAGATGGCGGGCACCGGAAAAGCGATCACCTATCGCGAGCTTGACGAACTCTCGAACCAGGGGGCGCATCTGTTCCGCGCGCTCGGCCTCAAGGCCGGCGACCACATCGCGTTCCTGATGGAGAACCGCCTGGCGTTCATGGAGATCTGCTGGGCGGCGCAGCGCGCGGGACTCTATTACACCGCGATCAGCCGCTATCTGACGGAAGACGAAATCGCCTACATCATCAAGGATTGCGGCGCCAAAGTCTTCATCACCACGCCGAAATGCGCCGAGAAGGTGCAAGGCCTGATCAAGGGCGAGCCCGGCGAACCGCTGTTCTTCATGGTCGACGAGCCGCAAGCGGGTTTCCGCTCCTGGGACAAGGAAGCCATCGCGCAACCGACGACGCCGATCGCGGACGAGGTCGCCGGCTACGACATGCTGTATTCGTCGGGCACGACCGGACGGCCGAAAGGCATCAAGAAGGCGTTCGAGGGCAACAAGATCGACGTGCCCAACCAGTTCCTGAAAGTCCTCTGCGGCGACATGTGCGGCATGAATGCTGACAGCATCTACCTGTCGCCGGCGCCGCTCTATCATGCGGCACCTTTGCGCTTCAACATGATGGCGACCATCCTCGGCGGCACTTCCATCATCATGGAATCCTTCGACGCCGAGGAATTCCTGAAACTGGTCGAGAAATACAAGGCCACCCAATCGCAGCTGGTGCCGACCATGTTCGTGCGGATGCTGAAGCTGCCGGAGGAGGTGCGTACGCGCTACGACGTTTCATCGTTGAAGGGCGCGATCCACGCCGCCGCGCCCTGCCCGGTCGATGTGAAAGCCAAGATGATCGAGTGGTGGGGACCGATCCTGATCGAATATTACGCCGGCTCCGAAGGCAACGGCGTCACCGTGTCAAACTCGCAGCAATGGCTGAGCCATCGCGGCACCGTCGGCCGCGCCGTGGTCGGGAAGGTCAAGATTCTGGACGAGAACGACCAGGAAGCGCCGACCGGGCAGATCGGCACGGTGTACTTTGCCGACGCGCCTGTTTTCGCCTATCACAACGATCCCGAGAAGACGAAACGCGCCTACAACGACCGCGGCTGGTCGACGCTCGGCGACGTCGGCTATCTCGACGATGAGGGCTTTCTCTACCTCACCGACCGCAAGAGCTACATGATCATTTCAGGCGGCGTGAACATCTACCCGCAGGAGACCGAGGACGTGCTGATCACCCATCCCGGCGTCGCCGACGTCGCGGTGTTCGGCGTGCCGAACGAGGAAATGGGCGAAGAGGTCAAGGCCGTGGTGCAGCCGCACGACATGGCCAAAGCCGGCAAGGAGCTCGAGGCAGAGCTGATCCTGTTCTGCCGCAAGCATCTTTCGCCGATCAAATGCCCGAAGAGCATCGACTTCGAGGCTGAACTGCCGCGCACCCCGACCGGCAAGCTGGTGAAGCGGCATTTGCGGGACCGGTATTGGCCGAAGCCGGCGGTGAAGGGGTAATATCTCGCTGTCGTCCCGGCGAAGGCCGGGACCCATAACCACAGGCGTAAGCTGTGACAAAGGCTGTGGCTACAGCTAAACTCACAACAATCATTTGTGGCTATGGGTCCCGGATCGCGCTCGCTACGCTCGCTTGTCCGGGACGACATCGTGAGAATTTCAATGACCGCCCTCCCCGACATCCCGCTCCCCTCCGGCATTCGCTCGCGCTACGTCGAAAACATCAACGGCCTCTCCATGCATGTGCTGGAAGCCGGCTTCGAGACACGCGGCCGGCCCTGCGTGCTGTTGCTGCACGGCTTTCCCGAACTGGCCTTCAGCTGGCGCAAGGTGATGCCGCAGCTGGCCGCCGCGGGCTATCACGTGATCGCGCCGGACCAGCGCGGCTACGGCCGCACCACGGGGTGGGATGCCAATTACGATGGCGACCTCGCCTCGTTCCGGCTCACCAATCTGGTGCGCGACGCGCTCGGGCTGGTGTCGGCATTCGGCTATCGGCACGTCGATGCCGTGATCGGGCATGATTTCGGCTCATCGGTCGCCGCCTGGTGCGCGCTGCTGCGGCCGGACGTGTTCCGGTCGGTCGCGCTGATGAGCGCGCCGTTTGCGGGCCCGCCGGCGCTGCCGTTCAACACCGCGGATGCACCGGCCAAGCCTGCAGCGGAAGACCCCATCCATCGCGAGCTGGCGGCGCTGCCGCGGCCGCGCAAACATTATCAATGGTACTATTCGACGCGCGAGGCCAACGCCAACATGCACCACGCGCCGCAGGGCGTGCATGATTTCCTGCGCGCCTACTACCATCACAAGAGCGCGGACTGGAAAGACAACGCGCCCTATCCGCTGAAATCATGGACGGCGGACGAGATCGCCAAACTGCCGACCTATTATGTGATGGATTTTGTAAAGGACATGGCCGCGACCGTCGCCGAGGAAATGCCCTCTGCCGCCGCGATCGCCGCGAACACATGGCTGCCGGACAGCGAGCTTTCGTTCTACAGCGCCGAATATACCCGCACCGGTTTTCAGGGCGGCCTGCAATGGTACCGCTGCGGCACCTCGGGGGCGTTTCTGCCTGAATTGCAGACCTGGTCGGGCCGCACCATCGACGTGCCCTCGGCCTTCATTTCGGGCAAGCAGGATTGGGGCACCTACCAGCGCCCCGGCGTATTCGAGACCATGCAATCAAAAGCCTGCACCAACATGATCGGCTGCCATCTCGTCGATGGCGCCGGCCATTGGGTGCAGCAGGAGCAGCCTGCCGAAGTGAGCCGGCTGCTGCTGCAGTTTCTGGAAAAGGGCCAAGCTGCCCGTTAGCGCTTTGACCGGATCGCCCGTGCTCGGCGTCGGCATCCTGATCGGCGCGTCGTAGGCTCAGCTCACAGCAAGCTCGGCATCACTACGTCGGTGATGATTCGCCGCGGCGGCAAATTGGCATCCTTGGTGTTGTAGTTGCCGGCCGTGCTTGCGACCACCAGATCGAGCCCCGGAAATACAGTCAGCCGCTGGCCGCCATTGCCGGCGGCGTTCCACAAGTGCTGGTTGGAGCGCGGCATGGTCGGCGTCTCCATGGTGAAATCCAGATTGTACCATTGGTAGCCGTATTTGCGCTCTTCCTCGATCGGCACCACGGGCGAGGTGCTGCGCGCGATCCATTCCGCCGGCACGACGGAACGGCCTTCCCAGACACCGCCGCGCAGCGTCAGTTCGCCGATCCTGGCAAGATCGCGCGGCGTCATACGGATACCAGACGCCGCGATCAGCTCGCCGCGATTGTCTGCGTGCCAGTCGGTCGGGCCGATCCCGAGCGGATCGAACAAGGCTTCGCGCGCATACGCGTGCAGCGATTTGCCCGTTCCCTTGGCGATCAGGCGTCCGAGCAGTGCGGTGGCGCCGCCATTATAGACCCAGCGCTGGCCGGGCTCCGTCACGATCGGCCGGTCGAGAATGTAGCGGTACCGATCCGGCGCCATGTCCATGGCGGTCTCGCTGTTGGCCGGATTGGTATAGGGCATCGATTCGTTCCAGTCGGTGCCCATCGTCATCGACAGCACATGATGCAACGTCCAGCGGCTTCGCGCAGGGTCGGCCGCAAGATCGGCGTATTCGGGAAACGACTGCATCAGGCGATCTTCCGGCGCCGGCACTTTGCCGGCGGCCAGCGCGATCCCGTACAACAGGCCGACGATGCTCTTGGACACCGAGCGCAGGTCGTGCAGCGTGTCCGGCTTGAACGAAACCACCCCCACCGGCCGGTTTCCCCTCGCGGTGTCATCACCCTCGAAATAGCGCTCGAACACCAGCCGACCGCGCCTCACCACGACGACGCCATGGAGATTCCATATCCGCTTGTCCGCGATTGCCTTGTCGAGGCGCGCCGGCAGATCATCATCGAAGCCGGCTTCGCGGAGCGAAATCGACTGCCAGGCGGCGGCCGCGGCCGAAACGGGTCCGGCCAGGGGGCCCATCAGTATCCCACCCGCACCGGCCAGAACCTGCCGGCGGTTGAACCTCGACACATTCACGATCCTGCCTCCCGCGGTTGGCGCGCGGCCGTCACAGGAATACAGCTTCATGTCCGACTTGTGACATCGTCGCCAAAGGGCTTCAACTTCCGTTGAGGTCGCCGATCTCCGGAAAGAACAGGTCTTTCCACGAGATCGGCTCGTTCCTGGTGGTGCCGACCTTGCGCATGAATTTGGCGAACTTCATCGTCGCCGCCGGCGTCATGGTCCATTCGACATTGGGACCGGTGACGACCTTCGTCACCATCTCGAGCGGCAGTTTGGAGCCGGAATCGTTGATCCAGCTTTGCGCCGTGCCCTTGGGATCTGCGGCGATGATCGAGGTGGCCTCCTTCACCGCGTCGAGGAAAGCGGCGTAGAGTTCGGGATTGTCCTTGCGGAACCGCGCCGAGGTCCATGCCACCGTGAACGTATGCGGCCCCAGCACGTCGAACGAGGTCAATATGGTCCGGATGTTCTTCTGCTCGAGTTGCTGGAACTGGAACGGCGGCACGCTGAAGGCCGAGGACACGCCGCCCGCGCCGCTCAACAGCGCGATGGTCGCATCCGGCGGTGACATCGACACCGTTAGCGGGTCAAGCTTGGCGTAGTTCGCCTCGCCAAAAGCTTCCGCCGCCGCCATCTGGAGCAGGACTGCCTGCACCGATACTTTGATCGAAGGCACCGCGATGCGATCGCGCTCGCTGAAATCCTTGATCGACTTGATGTCGGGATTGGCGGTGTTCAGCAGAAACGGCTGCGAGGAGAGCGCGCAGATGCCCTTGACCTCAAACGAGGTGCCTCTGGTCTTGTCCCACAGCGTGATCAGACCAGGCACGCCGCCGCTGACGATGTCGGTAGAGTTCGACAGCAACGCCTCGTTCATCGCCACCGGGCCGTTGAAGCGCTGCCAGGAGACCTTGAAGTCCTTCAGGCCGCGTTGCGAGGCGTATTTCTCGATGAGCCTGTCGCGCTTCATGACGTTGAATTGCAGGTAGCCCATCGAAAACTGTTCGGCGAGCCTGATTTCGGCCGCACCGGCCGTCGTCGTAGCACTGCAAATAGCGAACACGATCGCGGCAGCTGCCACCCAAGTGGTCCTCATGGTCGTCTCCCCGTCTTTTCATTTTTGTTGATCGGGAGACTAGCGCGCGAAAGGCGAGCGCGCCAATAGCACTGACAGCATGGCGGCCCTGCCGCTGTACAGCCATTGCTCTTGCGGCGCCTCGCCAAACTGAGCATCATCCGCGCCGCATCAAGAACAGACCGGGAGCAAGCCTTGGCCAAATCGCAATGGAGCTTCAAGACCGCCGTTGAATTGTCGGCAGCGCTCGCTGCAAAAAAGGTTTCCGCCGTCGAGCTGGCGCAGGACGCGATCGGCCGCATCGAACGGCACGATGCCAAGATCAACGCGATCTGCGTGCGCGATTTCGAGAGCGGCCTCGCCGCTGCGCGTGCCGCCGATGCGGAACTGGCGCGCGGCGTCAGCAAGCCGCTGCTCGGCATCCCCATGACGGTGAAGGAATCTTTCAATATCGCGGGCCTGCCGACGACCTGGGGCATCCCGGCACAGAAGGACTTCAAGCCAACCGAAGACGCGCTCCCCATATCGCGCGTCAAGGAAGCCGGCGGCGTCATCCTCGGCAAGACCAACGTGCCGCTCGCCCTCGCAGACTGGCAGAGCTACAACGACATCTACGGCACGACAAACAATCCGTTCGATCTCGGCCGCACGCCGGGCGGCTCGTCCGGCGGATCGTCGGCGGCGCTCGCGGCCGGCTATGGCGCACTGTCGCTCGGCTCCGACATCGGCGGCTCCTTGCGTGTGCCGGCGTTTCACTGCGGCATCTATGCGCACAAGCCGACCTTCGACCTCGTGGCCATGCGCGGCCACACGCCGCCGCCCTTGCCGCCGCTGCCGTCCAACCGCGACCTTTCCGTGATCGGGCCGATGGCGCGCGGCGCGGCCGATCTCTCGCTATTGCTCGATGTGATGGCCGGCCCCGATCCGCTCGACGCCGGCAAGGGTTACAGACTGGAGCTACCAGCGGCGCGCCACACCGCGCTGAAGGATTTCCGCGTGCTGCTGATCGATACCGATCCGCTGATGCCGACGGACAAGGTCGTGCGCGGGACGCTGGAAACACTTGCCGCCAATCTTGCCAAGGCCGGCGTCAAGGTCGAGCGCCAAAGCCGGCTGTTGCCGGACTTCGCCGCATCATCCCGGCTCTATATGCGGATGCTGCTGTCGTTCCTCTCAGCATCCTATGCGCCCGAGATTTATGCCGGCGCGCAGGCCGCCGCAGCGTCACTTCCGGCCGACGACATCAGTCTCGGCGCCGAACGGCTGCGCGGCATCGCGCTCAGCCATCGCGACTGGCTGATGGCGGACGGCGGGCGCGTTCGCCTGCGCGCGCAATGGCGCGAGCTGTTCAGGACGTTTGACGCCGTGATCTGCCCGATCATGCCGACACCGGCCTATCCGCACGATCACTCGGCCGACCAGGAACAACGCCGCATCAGGATCGACGGCAAGGATTACGTCTATCCGGATCAACTCGCCTGGCCCGGCATCGCCACCCTGCCCGGCCTGCCCTCCACCGCGATCCCGACCGGCTTCGCGCCGGACGGATTGCCGATCGGCGTGCAGATCGTCGGCCCCTGGCTGGAAGACCGCACGCCGCTAAAACTCGCCGAACTGATCGAGCGCGAATTCGGCGGGTTCAAGCCGCCGCCGATGCTGGATGATTGAGCTGGAAACTTACCTGCAACGTCATTGCATGTGGTGCGAAGCGACCGATAATCGCTCCAACAAGCCGAAGGGAAAGCCATGAGCAACGACATCGAAGAACTCACCGCGCTGAACCGCGACTACGTCGCCTCGGTGCAGAATTGCGACGTCAAACGCTTCGACGAGATTCTGGCGCAGGAGTTCTACTGCTCCAATCCCGACAAATCGCTGGTCGACCGATCAGGCTTTCTCAAGCAGACCGCCGTGCCGGTGACGATCCGGAATCTGCGGGCCGACGACGTCAAAATCCGCGTGCTCGGCGACTTCGCCATCATCCACGCCGCGACGCGTTATACGACGGCGGATGGGCAGGAAGCCCATGGGCGATATACCGATTGCTGGGCGAAGCAGAATGGGAAATGGCTCGCGGTGTCCGCGCATGTGTCGCGGTGAACACCAGCCGTCGTCCCGGCCTTGAGCTCAGATGCGCAATTGCGCATCGGGGGACCCATAACCACCAGCGGCGATTGCTTTTGCACGCTGGTCGTTATCTTCCTTGTTTAGCCACGTCGGCCGCGGCGTATGGGTCCCGGCCTTCGCCGGGACGACGCATAGGTGAAGTTCGCAACACGCGCAGTTTACTCACGCATCGAACATGATCACGCTGCGCACGGTCTTGCCCGCCTTCATCGCCGCAAAACCCTCGTTGATTTCGGACAGTTTCAGTTTGGCCGAAATCCAGTCTTCCAGATGCAGCTTGCCGCGCATGTAGAATTCGACCAGGCGGGGCATGTCGACGCGGAAATGGTTGGAGCCCATCGAGGAGCCCTGGATCCTGCGCTCGCGCAGGAAGTCGAAGCCGTGCAGCTCGATCTTCTGGCCGAACGGTATCATGCCGACGATGGTCGCGGTGCCGCCGGCGGCCAGCATCGCGAACGACTGCTCCGCGGTCTCCTTGCGGCCCAGCACTTCGAAGGAATGGTTGACGCCGCCCTTGGTGAGTTCGCGCACCTGCTGCACGACGTCGCCGTTGCGGGGATCGACGATGTCGGTGGCGCCGAGTTTGGTCGCAAGCTGCAGCTTGGCGGGATTGGTGTCGATCGCGATGATGCGGCCGGCGCCGGCGATCGCAGCGCCGTTAATCGCGGCCATGCCGACGCCGCCGCAGCCGATCACCGCGACCGTTTCGCCGGCGGTGACTTTGGCCGTGTTCACGACCGCGCCGTAACCGGTGATGACGCCGCAACCGATCAGCGCGGCCAGTTCGAGCGGCATATCGTTGCGGATTTTGACGATGGCGTTTTCGTGCACCAGCATCTGCTCGGCGAACGACGACAGATTAAGGAACTGGTTGAGTTTCTCCGAGCGCGCCCAGGACAGCCGGTTGGACACGCCCGGCAGCATTTTTACCGTCGTGTCGGTGCAGAGCACGGTGCGTCCGGTGGTGCAATTGTCGCAGGTGCCGCAGAACACCGACAGGCAGGTCACGACGTGATCGCCGGGTTTCACATAGGTGACGTCGGAGCCGACTTTTTCCACCACGCCGGCCGATTCATGACCAAGCACCGCAGGCAGCGGATGCGGATAAAGCCCTTCCATGAAATGCAAATCAGAGTGACAGAGGCCGGCGACGCGGGTGCGGATCAGGACTTCGCGCGGGCCGGGATTCGGCACGCTGACATCCTCGATCACGAGCGGTTGATTGACTTCATGCAGAACGGCGGCCTTCATCGGGTACTCCCTTGATTGTTTTTCTTGAATATCAGCGTGGTCGGAAGCCTACGCTGCGGTGAGCAATTCGCCAACCTCGGCCATGCCCACCGCGCGTTCGCCGAGCAGGTGCTCCGTGATCGCACGCTGCGTGGCATTTTCCGCCAAGCGGAACGGATCAGACGCGGCCACCCGGTGATCGATCACCATGCGCGAGAGCAGCAGCCGCTTCGCATCGCCGCGCATCTCATGGATGCGGCCGCCCTCCCATGCCAAGGCCACGGCGCTGGCGACATGATAAAGCAGGCTGGTCGCACGCCGCGCATCGCCTTCGTTATCCGACTTGCTGGCGACCTCGCGCGCAAAGCCGATAGCGCGGTCGGTCAATTCGCGCAGGCGGTTGCGCCAGGCCTGCGGCACATTGGCGCTGTCATCGAGGCGGGCGTGCAGATCGGCGGCGAGCGCCGCATCGGCGCCGTGGCGGCCGACCGCGCGTTTCAGCGCATCGATCGCGACGATATTGCCGGTGCCTTCCCAGATCGAGCCGAGATGCGCGTCGCGCAACAGCCGCGCGGTCGCGAATTCCTCGATGTAGCCGATGCCGCCGCGCATCTCGAGCGCATCACCGCAGACCTTGCGGGCATCGCGGGTGGCGCGGAATTTTAAGGTCGGCGTCAGGATGCGCAGCAACGCCGCGGCATCCTGGCTGCCGGCCTCGGCGCGGTCGAGCGCGTCAGCGGTGAGGAAGCTCATCGACAGCGCCTGTTCGGTCGGCAGCATGATCTTCATCAATTGCCGCCGCGCCAGCGGCAGGTCGATGATGCGCTGGCCAAACACCACGCGATTTCGCGCCACCGTCATCGCGTCATGGCACGCGCGCCGCATCAGCGCGGTGGATTTGACGCCATTGGAAAGCCTGGACGAATTGACCATCTCGGCCATCTGCACAAACCCCCGATCGAGTTTGCCGACGGCATACGCGATCGCGCCCTCCAGCTTGATCTCACCCGAGGCCATCGAACGGGTGCCGAGCTTGTCCTTCAGGCGAACGATCCGGTAGTGATTTTGTGATCCGTCCTCGAGCCGCCGCGGCATCAGAAACAGACCGACGCCGCGCGTACCCGGCCCCGCGCCTTCCGGGCGCGCCAGCAGCATCACCACTTCGGCGTCGGCATTGGAGCAGAACCATTTCTCGCCATGCAGCCGCCAGTGATCGCCCTCCTGCACGGCCGTCGTGGTCAGCGTGCCGACGTCGGAACCACCCTCCTTCTCGGTCATGAACTGACCACCCTGGGTCAGCTTGCTCATGTCGGTTTGCGTCAGGCCGTCGAGATATCGCGCCTTCAAGGCCTCGCTGCCGAAATTATTCAACAGCTTGGCGCAGCCGTCGGTGACGTTGATCGGACAGCCCAGCCCGAACTCGGCCTGATTGAACAGGAACGTAAAGGCGTGCTTGGCGACGACAGGATATTTGTCCGGCCATCCCATGATGCCCTTGCGGATCGACAGCGCGTGAATGCCGAACTCGCCGAACGCAGCCTTCTCCAACTCGCGATAGGCCGGATGATATTCGATATACTGGGAATCGCGGCCAAAACGGTCGCGCTGGTGCAGCACCGGCGTGTGGCGATCGGCGAGCCGCGCGCATTCGTCGAGGTGCCCACCGGCCAGTTCGCCAAGCCGGTCGAGATGCGGTTCGATGTGGCGGAACAATGCCTCCGGCAAATGCAGCCGCAGCAGATCCGTCAGCGCCGGATCGGCCCGGTAGAAATTCATCCCCGAGGTATCAGGCGCAAGCAATCCTGGCTTGTCGGCCGGAGCCGTGCTGCGATCATGCGTGAGGGGTTGCTGCATTTTTATCTCTTGTTCGTTCCGCCCGATATTGATCATCTACCGATAACGCAGGCGATCAAGCCGTCAACAAGCATAATTGGAGGGTCACCCCATGGGGGACGGATATCAGCCTCGCCATGACCCGGCGGGTTGTCTGGCGGAATTACGCCCCTAAATACCTGTTCCCGGTCATTTCTGGAGAGCCGCCATGCCGACCCCGCCAACCTACAAGACCGCCCTGATCGTCGGCGCCGGCGAGGGATTGAGCGCATCGCTGGCGCGGCTCTTCGCGCGCGAAAAAATCCGCGTCGCGCTGGCCGCCCGCAAAATCGAAAAACTCGGCGCGCTGTGCACCGAAACCGGCGCCCGCGCCTATGCCTGCGACGCCACCAACGCCGACGACGTCGAACGGCTGTTCGGTCAGGTCGAGCGCGAGATCGCTACGCCTGATCTCGTTGTCTATAACGCCAGCGGGCGGGCGCGCGGCCCCTTCACCGACCTGGTGCCGGCCGACGTCGCCAACGCGATCGCGGTCAGCGCCTTCGGCGGTTTCCTGGTGGCGCAGCAGGCGGCGTTGCGCATGCTGCCCAACAAGCACGGCGCGATCCTGTTCACCGGCGCCTCCGCCAGCGTCAAGGGCTATCCGCAGTCAGCCCCGTTCGCGATGGGCAAGTTCGCACTGCGCGGCCTTGCCCAGAGCATGGCGCGTGAACTATCGCCGCAAGGCATTCACGTCGCGCATTTCGTCATCGACGGCGGCATCCGCAGCGCCGCCCGCACCGAGCCCGCCGATCGGCCGGATTCGATGCTCGATCCTGACGCCATTGCCTCGAGCTACTGGAACGTGCTGCAGCAGCCGCGCAGCGCCTGGACCTGGGAGCTGGAATTGCGGCCGTGGGTCGAGAAGTTTTAGCACACCGTCATTCCGGAGCGATGCGAAGCATCGAATCCGGAATCTCGAGATTCCGGGTCTGGTGCTTACGCACCATCCCGGAATGACGAACAAGAAGAAATACTGGGGGAAACATGACCGAAATCACCGTCGACACCGGCACCAATGAATTGCTCTGCGTGATCCGCGACCGCGTCGCCATCATCACGCTGAACCGACCCGAGGCGCGCAACGCGATGTCGGATAATCTGACGCCGGCGCTGCGCAACATGATCAAGACCTGCGGCGAGAATCCGGAAGTCGGCGCGCTGCTGCTCACCGGCGCCGGCACGGCATTTTGCGCCGGCGGCAACGTCAAGGGCATGGGCGCCAATCGCGACAAGAAGAAGCTCGAAATGTCGCATGACGAAAGAGTCGCCGATCTGCAGGAACGGCAACGCCTGCTGACCGGCGCCTTGGTCTCGGTGCGCAAGCCGACCATTGCGGCCTTGCCCGGCCCCGCAGTCGGCGCCGGGCTTGCCCTCGCGATGGCCTGCGACATCCGTATCGCCGCACAATCGGCCTTCCTTTCCACCGGGTATCTCAAGGTGGGCCTGAGCGGCGACTATGGCATCGCCTGGCTGTTGACCCGGCTGGTTGGCACCGCGCGGGCGCGCGAATTGATGTTCACCTGCGAACGGGTCGACGCCGCCAGGTGCGAGACGATCGGCCTCGTCAACCGCGTGGTCCCGGACGACAAGCTTCAGGCCGAAGCCTTTGCGCTCGCCAAATCGATCGCAGAAGGTCCGACGATCGCGATCCGCTATATGAAGGACAATCTCGACGAAGCCCTGATGTTCGATTTCGCCACCGCGCGCGACCATGAAGCCGAACGCATGATCCGCACCCAGGTGACAGCGGATCACAAGGAGGCGGTGCAAGCCTTCATCGAAAAGCGCAAGCCGGTGTTCAGGGGCGGCTGAGAACTTAGCTTATCGGGTTTTCGTCAAACAGCCGCGCCACCATCACCGAATCCAGGTAGGCGCGCACGCGCACGATTCTGTCGTTCTTGAAATAGCAGACCCAGCAATAATGGTTGTCAAAGCGAAATCCGTTCCTGGCGGTCGCTTCCGAATGTAGTTCCACAATCGCGACATCGTCATTCACGATCAGATTGTCGACGTGCAATTGCGCGCCGTGGGGCAACACCTTGCCGAGCTTCGCAAAGGTCCCGGCAATGAAATCGGCCTTTGATGCGTAGTGGCCGGCGAGCGGATGCGTGCCCATCACGATCCAGTCGACATCGTCAGCGACATGGCCAAAGAATACTGCGCCATCGCCATGCTCGAGGCCGGCAAAGATCTTCCGCACGAATTCAGCATCGACTGACATGCGCCGCCCTCCGCTCGGTGGGGCAAGGCTAAACGGGGCCGGCGCGATTTTCAATCGATAGCCGCGAGCCCTCGCCAACGTTTTGTCATCTTTGCATTCGCGCGTGGCGCGGCGGACGCACTGGCCGCCCCCGCGAAATCGACGAAGGCGCGCAGAGCTGGCGGCGGCTCGGATAATACAGGAAGAAGCCGGGATAGGCGGGACACCAGAAGGAGCTCGCGGCCTGGCGCGAGGTTTCGACTTCGACCTACTGGACTGAAGAGGCTGCGTAAATGTTGCTGAACCCGCAGGCATAAAAATAGCCCGGTTCTGGTCAGCCAGAACCGGGCTTAGTTTCGTCAAACCGCAACCGAGGACATAGTGGCCTGGCGGGAGAGGGCGGCGAGCCGCCAGCTTGCACAGGGGATGTCTTGCGGTTCGACGTCGATATGCTTTTCGAAGCGCACCAGCTTCCAGTCGCCGGGGGTCGGCATGAAGGCGTAGCCGGATTTGCGGGCGAGGCCGATCATGGCCTCATTGGAACGCAGCGTATCGCCGAACAAACGGTCAGCGCCGAATGAGGCGGCGCGGCATTCGAGATTTTTCAACAGCGCCTTGCCGATGCCGTGGCCCTGCCAGCGGTCGTCGATCGACATGCCGAATTCGATGCTGCCGTCCTCGAACGCGTAACGGGCTTCGCCAACGATGATCTCATGGCCATCGACCAGCATGCTCGCGACCACGCTGAAGCGGTCGGCTTCGCCGATATGGATGAAATCCTCGAGCACCGACGGCGGCAGTTCACGCGTGGCGCCGAGGAAGCGGTTGTAGCGGGAGCGGATGGTCAGCGCGCGGAAATAGCTTTGCAATGCCTCGGCATCGCGCGGCTCGACGAAACGCACGGTCAGGGCCTCGCCGCTGCGCGCGCGCAGCAGGTCCGAATATTGCTTGAGATCGTCGAAACGCATTGTCGTCATCGCACGCTCCCATTGCTCCCGAAAAAATGGCCGGCGTCCCCCTGATGAGGCGACGCCGGCATGGCTGCGTTTTATGCCCGCCAGAATGGTTTTGAGGCTTCGTAGATGGCATCGCCGTGGGAAACGCCGATGTCGTGGAGTTCCCGGTCGGACCAGTTGGCCAGTTCCCGGCGAGCCGCGGAGCGCTGCCGCCAGACATGGAACAGTTCGGCAACCTGGCTGAAAAGGCTCTGTCCATGATGATTTATCATCGATTCATGCGTGAAAGTAGACATTTGAAGCTCCTATCTCTAATCTGTTGACGCTAATATCTGCGCTCCCAAGGCCTTTCACAAACGACACTTTGTACCGCTTCGGATGATAAAAACTCATATATTGAGGGAATGCCGGAGATGACCGCCAGGCTGCCGTCGCTGAATGGGTTGCGCGCCTTCGAGGCGGCCGCCCGGCATCTGAGTTTCACGCAGGCGGCGGCCGAGCTGAACGTCACGCAGACCGCGATCAGCCATCAGATCAAGCGGCTGGAAGAAGAGCTCGGCGTCCGCCTGTTCGTGCGCCAGAACCGGGCGCTGACGCTGACGCCGCAGGCGGTGGATTACCTGCCCGGCATCCGCGCTGCCTTCAACGACCTGCGGCTCGCCACCGATCGGCTGCTGCGCAAGGACGACGACCATGTGCTGACGGTTTCGACGCTGGCCTCGCTCGCCGCCAAATGGCTGCTGCCGCGCCTTTCCGCGTTCCAGGAAGCGCATCCCGGGATCGATGTGCGTATCACCACCTCGACCAATCTGGTCGACTTCCAGCGCGACAATGTCGATGCCGCGATCCGCTACGGCCGCGGCCAATGGGCGGGATTGCGCGCCGACTGGCTGATGGCGGACGAGCTTTTCCCGGTATGCAGCCCGGACCTCTTGAAGGGCAGCAAGCCGCTGAAATGCCCGGAAGACCTCCGCGACCACGTGCTGCTGCACACCAGCAATTTCAACAGCGACGACTGGCGGCTGTGGCTGACAGCGGCCGGCCTGCCGGCGGACTTTTCCAAGCAGCCGGGCGTGACCTTCGACCTCATCTTCATGACGGTGCAGGCCGCCATCGACGGCCTCGGCGTCGCGATGGGCCGCACCGCCTATGTCGAGGAGGACATCGCCAAGGGCCGCCTCGTCGTGCCCTTCAAGATCACGCTGCCGACCGATGCCGGGTTCTATCTGGTCTCGCCCGCGGGACGAACGGACCCGCCGAAACTGTCGGCGTTCCGGCAATGGCTGATTGCCTCGGTACAGAACAAGCCCTGAAAGGCCGACATTCCGCGTTCTCAGGGCACCTCCGCCGTTTTGCGGGTTGTCGCCACGCCTCACTGTGCCAAATTGTCGCATCAAGCAGGCTAACTGTCTCGGTGAACGAGACTTTTTGCGCCGGCGGCAACACAGCAGGGAGACGGCGTCATGGCGCAGGCAAGTGATGCGGAAATACCGCAAATCAAATCGCGTATCGGCGCCATCCTGCGCGCGACCAGCGGCAATTTCCTCGAGCAATTCGATTTCTTCCTGTTCGGATTTTACGCCAGCGCAATCGCGAAGGCGTTCTTTCCTGCTCAGAACGAAACGGCGGCGCTGCTGAATGCGTTCGGGGTGTTCTGGCTCGGCGCGCTGATGCGCCCGGTCGGCGCCATCGTGCTCGGCTCCTATATCGACCGCATCGGCCGGCGCCGGGGGTTGATCGTGACGCTCGGGATCATGGCGATCGGGACGGTCGTGATCGCCTTCTGTCCGGGGTTTGAGACGATCGGCATCGCCGCTCCCGTCATCGTGCTGCTTGGCCGGCTGCTGCAGGGATTTTCCGCCGGCGTCGAACTCGGCGGTGTCTCGGTCTACCTGGCGGAGATTGCCACCCCCGGCAACAGGGGCTTCTACACCTCGTTTCAATCTTCCAGCCAGCAGGTCGCCATTTTTGTTGCCGCGATCCTCGGCTATGTGCTGAGCGAGGTGATGCCGGCAGAAACGGTTGCGGCGTGGGGCTGGCGCATTCCATTCTTCATCGGCTGCCTCATCATTCCCTTCATTTTCGTGCTGCGGCGGACGCTCGAAGAGACGCCCGCCTTCCTCGCCATGAAGACGCATCCGACCGCATCGGAAGTGTTCGCGTCCGCGGTGGCAAACTGGCGCATCGTCATTCTCGGCATGATGATGGCGGTGCTGACCACCACGACCTTCTACTTCGTCACCGTCTACACGCCGACCTTCGGCAAGACCGTGCTGAAGCTGTCCACGCCGGACGCGCTCCTCGTGACCCTGCTGGTAGCCGTGGCCAATTTCATCTGGAATCCGGTCGGCGGCGCGCTGTCCGACCGGATCGGGCGCAAGCCGGTATTGCTGGCGATTGCATGCCTGTCGCTGGTGACCGCCTATCCGGCGCTGCACTGGCTGATCGCGGCGCCCACCTTCGGCAAGATGCTGGCCGTCGAAATGATGTTCTCGTTCTATTTCGGCGTTTACAGCGGCACCATGCTGGGCGCGCTGGTCGAGGTGGTGCCGGCGAACGTCCGGACCACCTGTTTCTCGCTGGCCTTTGCGCTCGCCGCAGGCCTGTTCGGGACGTTTACGCCATTTGCGTCGACCTGGCTGATCGGTCACACCGGCGACAAGGCATCCCCCGCCTACTGGCTGATGTGCGCCGCGGCGCTGGGCATCATCGCAGCGCTCGCCATCTATCGCGACGGAGAAACGATCGCGGCCCGCGACGCCGTTCCCGCCTAGAGCATTGCAGGGATGCGCCGGGCAATGCACTGCCCCGGCGGCGCGTCGGCTCCGACGGTTCATTCCACGATGCGCGCCGTATCCGACATTGTCGCATGTCGCGCGTCCGCCAATTTGATTTCCATGCAAACAACGATAACAAGAGCGCATGGTGGATTTGAAACGCAGGTTCGATGTTCTGGTGATCGGCGGCGGCAACGCTGCGCTGTGCGCCGCGATCAGCGCCCGCAGGGCCGGCGCCTCGGTGCTGGTGCTGGAGGGCGCGCCGAAATTCTATCGCGGCGGCAATACCCGGCACACCCGCAACATGCGTTGCGCCCATGACGCGGCGACCGACATTCTCACCGGGCCCTACACCGAAGAGGAATTCTGGCAGGATCTGTTGCTGGTGACCGGCGGCGAGACCGACGAAGAACTGGCAAAATTCATGATCCGGGAGTCCAAGGACATCCTGAACTGGATCGTCGAACAGGGTGTGCGCTGGCAGCCGTCGCTCGGCGGCACGCTCAGCCTCGGCCGCACCAATTCGTTCTTCCTCGGCGGCGGCCGCGCCATGCTGAACGCGCTGTATCTGACCGCCGAACAGCTCGGCGTCCAGATCATCTATGACGCCGAGGTCGCCGACCTCCACATCGAGGACGGCATGTTCCTGGCAGCTCACCTGAAGCAGCCGATCGATGGGGCCACCGAAATCCGCGCCTCGGCGCTGGTCGCCGCCGCCGGCGGGTTTGAGGCCAACATCGAATGGCTCAAGGAATATTGGGGCGAGGCCGCCGACAACTTTCTCATTCGCGGCACGCCCTATAATCGCGGCTCGATCCTGAAAATGCTGCTGGCCAAGGGTGTGCAGGACATCGGCGATCCCACCCAATGCCATGCGGTCGCAATCGACGCCCGGGCGCCGAAATTCGACGGCGGCATCATCACGCGGCACGACTCGGTCGTGTTCGGCATCGTGGTCAACAAGCACGCGCAGCGCTTCTACGACGAGGGCGAAGACATCTGGCCGAAGCGCTACGCGATCTGGGGCCGGCTGGTGGCGGCCCAGCCCGACCAGATCGCCTACATCATTTTCGATTCGGCCGTGGTCACGAGCTTCATGCCGACGCTGTTCCCGCCGATCGCGGGCGGCACCATCGCCGAGCTCGCGGGAAAACTCGAACTCGACCCGGTGGCGCTGGAAAAGACCATCACCGATTTCAACGCCGCGGTGCAGCCCGGCACGTTCGACCACACCATCCTGGATGATTGCCGCACCGAAGGCATCATGCCGCAAAAAACGCATTGGGCGCGCAAGATCGAGGCCGCGCCGTACCTGGCCTATCCGGTGCGGCCCGGCATTACGTTTACCTATCTCGGCACCCGCGTGAACAAGCAGTCGCGCATGGTGATGAAGGACGGAAAGCCTTCCGCCAACATGTTCGCCGCCGGCGAGATCATGGCCGGCAACGTGCTCGGCAAGGGCTACGCCGCCGGCATCGGCATGACCATCGGCAGCGTGTTCGGACGGGTGGCGGGACGGGAAGCGGCGAAGAATGCCAAGAACTAACAGCCGCCAGGATTCATGGGAGGTTTGATGTCGCGATTTGCTTTTCTTTCCATTGCAGCTGTCCTGATGACGGGCGCGGCCAATGCCGCCGAGCCGATCGCGTTGCGCGACATGGGCTCGTTCCATGTCGGCGGACGGCTGGTCGAAATCTCCGGCAAGCCGGTGAAGGAAGTGACGTTCACGCCGGGCGGCGTGCCCGCAAAGGTCGATCCGAACGGCACCTACCAGGTCGAGCAGATGTACGTGCAGTATTTTCTGCCCGCCGTTGAGAAGGGCGCCTATCCGCTGCTGATGTGGCATGGCGGCGGCCTCACAGGGGTCACCTATGAGACCACGCCGGACGGACGCGAAGGCTGGCTGAACTATTTTCTGCGCAAGGGCTGGGCCGTCTACAATTCCGACGCCGTCGAGCGCGGCCGCGCCGGCTGGGCGCAATATCCCGACATCTTCAAGAGCGAGCCGGTCTTCCTCACCACGGCCAATCCGTTCGAGCGCTTTCGCATCGGCGACGGCGCCGGTTCCTACGATGCCGATCCGACCAAACGCAAGCTGTTGCCGGGCAATCAGTTTCCGAACGACGGCTATGAGAATTTCGTCAAGCAGAACGTGCCGCGCTGGACCACCACTGATGATGCGATCATTGCCGCCTATATCGCCGAGATCGACCGCGTCGGCCCCTCCATCATCCTGTTCCACAGCCAGGCCGGCAGCTTCGGCTTCAAGGTGGCGCAGGCGCGCCCCGACAAGGTCAAGGCGCTGATCGCGATCGAGCCCGCCGGTGTCGGCGATCCCGCCAAGGTCGAAAGCTTGAAGAACATCCCGACGCTGATGGTCTATGGCGACTATATCGAGCAGGACTCGCGCTGGCCGAAGATCCGCGCCACCGGCGTCGCCTTTGCCGAAAGCCTCAAGGCCGCCGGCGGCAGCGTCGATGTCGTCGACCTGCCGAAGGCCGGCATCAAGGGCAATTCCCACATGGTGATGATGGACAAGAACAACGCCGAGGTCGCGGCCCTGATCCAGAAATGGCTCGAGGGCAAGGGCCTGACCAAGTAACAGACACGTTTGGGAAGAGAGCGCCGCGCGATGCACGGAACGAGAATTCTGGAGGAGGCGGACCGCCTGATGACGGTCTGCAATTCCTGCCGCTATTGCGAGGGGCTCTGCGCGGTATTTCCGGCGATGGAGATGCGCCGCGCGTTTTCCGACGGCGACCTCAATTATCTCGCCAATCTCTGCCACGGCTGCGGCGCGTGCTACACCGATTGCCAGTTCTCGCCGCCGCATGAGTTCAACGTCAATGTGCCGCAGACGCTTGCCGTCGCGCGAAACGAATCCTACGCCGCCTATGTGTGGCCCCGCGCCTTTTCCGGCGCCTTCGCGCGCAACGGCCTCGTGATCAGCATCGTTGCGGCGCTCAGCGTCGCCGCCTTCATCTTCGGCTTTGCCGCCTTCCACGACCGGCAAGTGCTGTTCGGCGTCCACACCGGGCCGGGCGCGTTCTACAAATTGATGCCGCACAATGCGATGGCGGCGCTGTTCGGCGCCGCCTTCCTCTATGCGATCGTGGCGCTTTTCATGGGCGTGCGCGCGTTCTGGCGCGATATCGGCGAGCCCGTCGGCATGCGCGCCGATGCGGGCTCGATTTGGCAGGCGATCCGCGACGCCGGCGAGTTGCGTTATCTCGATGGCGGCGGCGTCGGCTGCTTCAACGAGGATGATCGCCCGACCGACCGCCGCAAGATCTATCACCACCTCACCTTCTACGGTTTTGGACTGTGCTTTGCCTCGACCAGTGTCGCGACGCTCTATCATTATTTTCTGGCGCGTCAGGCGCCTTACCCGTGGTGGGACCTGCCTGTCGTGCTGGGCACGCTTGGCGGCATTGGGCTGTTGATTGGACCCGTGGGACTGCTCCTCGAAAAATGGAAGCGCGATCCTGTGCTGGTCGATGAAAAACGCCTCGGCATGGATGTCGCGTTCATCGTGATGCTGTTCCTGACCAGCCTGACCGGCATGGCGCTCTTGTTCTTGCGCGCAACACCGGCGATGGGACCGCTACTGGCGCTGCATCTCGGCGTGGTGTTCTCGCTGTTCGTCACCATGCCCTATGGCAAATTTGTGCACGGCATTTATCGCTTCGTCGCCCTGGTGCGTTATGCGCGGGAGCGGCGGATGATGGGGCATGTTTAGCTGCCAATGCGTTTCCTAGTCCTCTCCACTCGTCGTCCCGGCCTTGAGCCGGGACCCATACTCCGCGGCGATCCTTGTTAAGGAAGGTATCTGACGCCAGCGCTCTCATCGAAGGGGCGCGGCGTATGGGTCCCGGATCGCGTTCGCTGCGCTCACTTGTCCGGGACGACGAAAATTATTCTCGCGGCGCAATACGCCCGAAGTTTTGCAAATCGTTTCGCCCCATAAGAAAGAGGGCGCAGGGAAGACCGGGTGCGCGCTGCACCCGCGGTCCCGTGTGCGGTTTGCACAAAAAAGGCTGCACACGAGCATACAGGGCAGCGGAGAACACCCGGCCTTCCCTGCGCAATGGCTTTACGGCTTATGCCGTGATCTCCCCGGAGACGAGTTCTTGGTTGACTCCGTCGCCGCCGTTCAGCTCTCGCCTACCCGACAGCTTGACGCCTGCAACGGGCGCCAGGACCACACGGTTTTGCCGTACGCTTATCCACGCCGTCGTCTCAGCGTAAACAAGCGTCCACCGCAACCCGTCCAACGTCCGTGACGACGGCCGACGCCCTTCTGGCCAGGACGGGATGGGAGAATATATGCCCCTGATTTTGGTTCTGGTAAACAGAAATATTTTTTATTCTGGGGCTTGACACGACTTCTGTAAATCAGAAGCGATTTGCGGTCTGACAACGCCGATCCGGTTCCATTCATGAAGCATTAGGATATTTGCTGATTCTGCCTACCTTTTTACCTCCCATTCAGAAAATGGCCGTAAGAGCAACGGCGCAAGAGATGGCTTCGGCTCTCTCGCGTGGTGCGCCCGAGGTCGCGAATGGCCGAGGAGCAGCCTATCAAGCTGACAAAGATCAGCGGCCGCTCAAACTCTCCCATTTGCTCCCCAAGGATCCATCGTGCCTGTTCAGGATTTCCTCAGCCAGCGAGCGGTGAATGTCATCGTCGGCGGCAGCTACACGCTGCCGAACTGGTATGACCCGCAGGGCAAGCTTCGCACCTTCGCCTGCCGCACCACGCGCGTGTCGCCGTACCGCATGATTGTCGAGGTGCCCGTGGTCGGCAAGATCGGCGACCGCCTGACGTCGTATTTCCGCGACTTCGGAAGATTCGAGGGCAGCATCAGCGACACGATGAATCGCAGTTTCATGCTCGAGCTGGAGATGACGCGCGAGCGGCGCGAAAGACTCTCTGATATGCTGACCTGGCTGGAGAAGAAGCAGAAAAATCCGGCGATGCTGGAGCTGCGAAAGAATGCGCGCTTCGTGCCGCCCAATCCGCATTCCACGCTGACCCTGGCGGATAGTTCGATCCACCCCTGCTTCATTATCGATTGCTCGGTCACGGGCGTTGCGGTGTCGACCGCCGTGCAGCCGCCCGTCGGCATGCCGCTCGCGGTCGGCGCATGCGTCGGGCGCGTCGTGCGGCTGTTGCCCAACGGCATCGCGGTCAAGTTCGTCGAGCAGCAGACGGTTCGCGATCTCGAGCGGCTGGTTGCGCGAACTGTTCCAGCCGCGGCAAAAACTGTTGCCGCCTTGCCCGAGCCGGTGGCGGCCTTGAACGCGGTGATGGCTTGATTGGCGAGCTTCGGTCCGCAAAAAGCGGAACACCAGCCTCCCCACACTGATATGTAGTGCGCAAGGGGCTTGCTTCAAGACCCCGGTCATCCCGTAGAACGCCTGCCGACGCCAACAGCTACGGAGGGACGACATGGGTGCGGCAAAGACGGAGCATGCGGTGGTGATCGCCGGGGGCGGCCCCACAGGGCTGATGCTGGCGGGCGAATTGGCGTTGGCTTGTATCGACGTTGCCATCGTCGAGCGGCGGGCCAGCCAGGAACTGGCGGGCTCACGCGCCGGCGGCCTGCATTCGCGCACCATCGAGATCCTCGATCAGCGTGGCATCGCCGACCGGTTCCTCTCGGAGGGACAGACGTTCGGGGTCGTGCACTTCCACGTTCCGCTCGATATCAGCGACTTTCCCACCCGGCACAATTACGGGCTCGGGCTGTGGCAGAACCATATCGAGCGCATCCTGGCCGAGTGGGCCCTTGAGCTGAAGGTGCCGATCTATCGCGGAACGGAGGTGACGGGTTTCGCACAGGACGACAGCGGCGTGGACGTCGCGCTGTCCGACGGGGCAGCGTTGCGCGCGAAATATCTCGTCGGGTGCGACGGAGGACGCAGCCTGATCCGCAAAGCCGCCGGCATCGCATTCCCCGGATCGGATCCGACCGTCAGCAATCTGATCGCCGAGGTCGAGGTGGCCGAGCAGCCGAAACTGGGCATCCACCGCAATGAGTTTGGCGCCCA
Source organism: Bradyrhizobium sp. AUGA SZCCT0176 (assembly GCF_018130145.1). GTDB lineage: Bacteria > Pseudomonadota > Alphaproteobacteria > Rhizobiales > Xanthobacteraceae > Bradyrhizobium. The sequence goes on from NZ_JAFCMB010000002.1 coordinate 532,818, forward strand.
TGGCTTCAGCAAGTTGAACTACGAGATCCGCGACGGCGAAATTGTCTACCTGGATGGGGGACCGCTACGGGTCATGGTGACCGAGCGGAACGTCGGGTCCGGCGAACCGACGTTGAGCGATCTCAGCGAGGCGCTGATCGGAATCTTCGGGACCGATTACGGAATCCACAGTCCGACCTGGATTTCGAGATTCACCGACATGACCCGGCAGGCCGCGTCCTACCGCGACAGACGGGTGCTGCTGGCCGGCGACGCCGCCCACGTGCATTATCCGACAGGCGGACAGGGCCTCAACCTCGGTGTGCAGGATGCGGTGAACCTCGGCTGGAAGCTGGCGCAAGTGGTCAAGCAGACGGCGCCGGAAAGTCTGCTCGACACCTACCATGCCGAACGGCACCCGGTCGCGGCCCTCGCGTTGCGCAACACGATGGCGCAAGTAGCACTGCTGCGCACCGACGACCGCACCAAAGCCTTGGGCGAGGCCGTGTCCGAGCTGATGCGCATGGACGAGCCGCGCAAGCGGTTCGCCGCTGACATGTCCGGTTTCGGCATTCGTTACGACTTTGGCGAAGGGCATAAGCTGCTCGGACGCCGCATGCCCGATCTCGACCTGATCACCGAAGGCAGCCCGCTGCGGGTGTTCACCCTGCTACACGATGCCCGGCCGGTGCTGCTCAATCTTGCCGAGCCCGGCAGCCTCGACATCACACCGTGGGCGGATCGGGTCCAATTGATCGACGCCAAGTATGATGGCGCGTGGGAGCTTCCGGCACTCGGCGCGGTCACCGCTCCCGACGCCGTATTAATTCGGCCCGATGGATATGTGGCCTGGGTGGGAAATTCAACGCAGACGGGACTCGCCGACGCGCTGACCAACTGGTTCGGACCGCCTGCCGCGGCGTAGCCGCATACCCGATCTTTCAGGTTAGTAGCGACGATAGCCCCGATGATATCCATAACCGCGACGTACATACGGGCGGCGGACGACGTAGGCTCCTCGCCGATACACGGGCGCCGTGCGAACGCAGCCGCGTGCTCCGCAGACCACTGCAACACGTTCGACATTCGAAGGCTGGAGCTGTCCCAAGGGGGCGAGCGGAATAGCCGAAGCGGTTCCGGTCGAAAGCGCAGCGCCGGCTAAGGTGGCCAGTGCGAGAAGTGCGAATTTGAGCTTCATCTGGTTTTCTCCCTTTGAGTATATAGTCCACAGCAGCGCATCGGTTCCTCTGCGAACGAAGGCTGAGTGCGAAATGCGGCGGACAGTTGGCCGGCTTTGAATATAAACGACGGTGTCTGCCGCGCCGCCCTGGGCGATCAGGGCGCCAGCAGGATTTCGAGCATCAGCTAAATGGCATGGTTGACCCAGGTCGCGCAGCCATCAGTCTCAATGGCCCGTCCCGGGTTCGATCTTGCCGTCGAAAATTTCCGGGTTGGGTGGCCCTTCAACATGCAACATGCCGACCAGGCCGCGCTCGGCGCGCGACAGAGCATGATCAACCAGCATATAGTTGCCGGGAACCTCGACCTTGAATTCCGTGATGACTGCACCACCCGCTGGAACGGTGACGGTCTGCACGCCGCGCAATGGCTCGCTTAGCAAGCCGCCGAGATTGTAGACTCGGTCGAAAATTTCACCGATGACGTGGAAGGAGGACGTGTAGTTGGGTCCGCCGACGCCGAAATAGATTCGAACGGTTTCACCGACCTTGGCCTCCAGCGGATGCAATTTTGAAAGCGCCCCCACCGAACCGTTGAAAACGAAATATTCCGGCCGCTCGTTCAGCAATTTTTCAACACTGAATTCCTGACTGCCGCGATGGCCGAACGGCGCCTCAGTATAGATCTCGCCCTGCATAACGTAGAACTCGCGATCCACCGCCGGCAGTCCGCCTTCGGGCTCGACCAGCATGAGACCATACATCCCGTTGGCGATATGATGGGCCACCATTGGCGTGGCGCAGTGGTAGACATACAGTCCCGGAATAAGCGCTTTGAATTTGAATGATTTCTCCGCCCCGGGATCGACCTGTGTGGAAGCGGCTCCGCCCCCGGGTCCGGTGGTCGCATGGAAGTCGACCGAATGAACCATCGTACTGTCAGCGGAATTCTTGACGCGCACATCCACGGTGTCTCCGACGCGGACGCGCAGCATCGGCCCGGGAACGCGGCCGTTGAACGTCCAATAGCCGAACGTAGTCCCTTCCGCGAGGCGGCCTTCGAGTTCGACTGCGTTGAGTTCGACTTGCACTGTTTGCGGCGGACGTTGGCCGACAGGCGGTGGAACCTCGGTCGATTTCCTCGAGATGTCGGCTTCGACCAGCACCTGATCGGGCGGAAGCGGCGTGACGACGAGTTGTCCGCGCATGCCCGCCAACTCGTGCCCTGGAACGCTACACAGGTAGGTGAAATCTCCGGCGCGCGTGGCGCGGAACGCGAACGCTGTGCTTGCGCCCGGGCTAAATATACGTGACGACCTTGCATTCTGTTCCGGAAATACGATGTCGTGCTCGGCCCCTTCTCCGTTGATCAGGATGATCTGCACCGTCTGTCCCTCCGCGGCTGAAAGAAGCGGATTGACTTGTCCGTCGATGGTGCCGCCGACGCCAAGATAGACCATCCGTCCTTCTGCAATGCCGGTACGCAGTGTGTAGCGGGCCTCCGGCAAATAAACAGAAGCGCGCGGTTCGCCCGGGGCTGACGGTTGCACCGGCGCAGCCGCCGGCGAGGGCGAACGCTGCGCAACAACCGGCGCGCCGGTCGGAGACGCGGCCGCAACCAGATAGGCGATCACATCCTTGCGCTCGTTCACGGTCTTCAATCCCGCGAACGGCATTTTGTTCTGCGGAACCAGCTTTGATGGATCAAGCAGATAGGCGTCGAGTGTCGCGGCGTCCCAAATCAAATTGGCAGCCTTCATCGCAGGCGAATAATTGTAGTTGGGCACCTCGCCGGACTTCTTGCCAATGATGCCGGCGAGGCTCGGGCCAAGGGCGTTCTTGCCGACCTCCAGCGAGTGGCAGGCTTGGCATTTTCTGTAGACCTGGCGGCCGGTCGCCGCATCGCCGTCGACGGCTGTCCCGCCAGCCAGTGTTGGGGGTGGCGTGGGAGTAACGGGTTGCGTCGGAGGAGCGTTCGTCGCAGCAGCCCTGAGCGCGGGAGCGCTCGACGGCTGCGTTGGTGCGTGGCCATGCATCTGGTGTGCCGTCGGTCCGGACGACGCCGGGGGGCGGCTTGGCGTCGCCGGGTCCGCTGGTGCTGGGACCACGGCTGAACTTTGTGGCGCCGCTGCGGAATTCCTGGAAGCAACTGAAGACGCCTGCGGCTGAGAACTGGCGGCGGTGGGCGCGACCGCCAGCGATTCCGGCGGTGTCGATGAGAAAGAAGCTGCGTACAAGATTCCGCCAAGAGCAATACAAAGTGCGGTTATAAGGATGGACCATTCGCGGAGTTTCGCAAGTATCGTTGCCTGCATATGCGATCTCCGTCTGAGCTAAAGATAAGAAAACCCGGTCAAGCAACGACTTCCAAACCACCCTGCTTTTCGACCTCAACGAGATCCGCGCGGGCGCTCAATACCGGTCAAGAGATTCTGGACGAGGAGCACAATGCTTCCATGGCGGAAGCGTTACTGCGCTGTCACCAACGGCTGCCGTGACTGGGGCGATGGTGGAAGCAGCATGCGCTTCCGGATCCGATGTGGCTGGTCAATATTGACCACTATTCAAAACAAACGAGGAGATGGCCCAACTTGAGGAAATGGGGTCATCATATGGGAGGCCCGGATATGGGAGGCCCGGCGACCGGTGGTCGGATTATCTTGTCAGCTTCCATCGTCAGCGGACATCCCCTCAAGCGATGGTTTACGGCGGCCGCGTACAAGAACCCACCATTCCGGACGGCAGCATTGATAGGAACTGCGGCCGTGCGTAAAGTTGCGTCAACGCCTGTGCCCGGCTGCGTTGCCGTGTTCGCCATGCCGGGCGCTTGAACAACTCTCGGAGGAAAATCCGTTGCGCCCAAATCCATTGAAGCCACGGCTCGCGGCGGGGGGCTGTGCGTTCGGAACGATGACGTTCGAGTTCTTCACGCCCGGCTATCCTTCGATCTGCCGCGAGGCCGGCGCCGAATTCATCCTCTATGACATGGAGCATTCGGGCGTCGGCTTCGAGACAATGAAGGCGCAGTTCGCATTCTGCCGCGGGCTCGATCTGGTGCCTCTCGTGCGCGTTCCCTCCGGCGACTATCATCACATCGCTCGCGCACTCGACATCGGTGCGATGGGCATCATGGTGCCGATGGTCGAAACATCTGAGCAGGCCAGGGCGATCGTTGGTTGCACGAAATATCCGCCCGTTGGGCGTCGCGGCGCCGCGTTCAATGTCGCGGCGCATGACGACTATGCCGGCGGAGCCGAGACCGACAAGATTGCCGAGGCAAACGCACGCACGATGGTGATCGCGCTGGTGGAGACCGCCAAGGGCATCGAGAACGTCGATGCGATCGCCGCGGTCGACGGCGTCGACGTGGTCTGGCTCGGCCACTACGATCTGACGAACTTCATGGGCATCCCGGGGCAGTTCGACAATCCGAAATTCCACAGCGCTGTCGATAGACTGGTCGAAGCCTGCCAGAAACACGGCAAGACGCCGGGCTTCCTCGCCGGCGACGAGAAGTGGGCGCGCGATTTCCGCGCCAAAGGCTTTCGCATGATCGCCTACGGCGTAGATGCGCTGTTGATGCAGCGCGCGCTCGCCGACGGCATCAAGCTGCTGCAGGGGACGTTGAGGCCATAGCGGCAAGGGCGACGGTTCGGGACGGTTCGCCGCAGCTCGACGAACTCCGCCAATTTCGGTGGACAACGGGATAGAGCAGATCAAGCAATGGGTGTGTTTAGAAGTGACGACGACCTTTGAAGGACATCAGATCGCATGCAGCGCGGTCCCGGATATGGAGAAGGCGGGACGGATGATCTTGAAGTTGTACATCGACGGGCAGCTGGTTGAATCATCCTCCGGTGTGTCTCTTTACACCCGCGCGGCCTTGCTGTGTGGCGCGTTGAAGACGGGAGAGGCCAACCGGGTTGTGGAAATTTATGCGTCCGGATTTTTCATGAAGCGATTGAATATCCATGTCGACGGCAAGCACATAGCGCGAAGCTAACGACTGTTGCCTGCATCTGTCATCGCGACAGCGGGATTTTGTTGTGTCATTGCAAGATGATCCGGGCAGAGTTATCAGCGCCTGACCTCGCAGGACGCCAGTGGTATCAGCGACTTTACCAGCCTCCTGCAGGTGCCGATCGATCCGGAAGCGGTTCCCCACAGGCCGATCTACGCCTTGCGTTTTGGGCGTCGATAGGTTTTAAGCCCGGTAGCTTTCATGACCGCAGCCATGAACGGGAAGCGATTTGCGTGGCCTTGCCGCGCTCCAGACCGAGTTATGCAACCAGCGTAGCGCGTGCGCTTCAATCCGTTCTCCCCCACACAGAAAGGTAATTTTCAATGGCCAAGATGACCAAGACTCAGTTGATCGATGCAATCGCAGAGGGAACGCAGCTTTCCAAGAATGACGTCAAGGCCGTCATCGAGCAGATGGCCACCGTCGGCTACAAGGAGCTGAACGAGTCCGGTGAGTTCGTCATTCCCGGCTTCGTCAAAATGTCTGTCGTGAACAAGCCGGCGACTGAAGCCCGCAGCGGCATCAATCCGTTCACGAAAGAGCCGATGGAGTTCGCGGCCAAGCCGGCCAGCAAGTCGGTCAAGGCGTCGCCGCTGAAGGTTGCCAAAGACGCTGTCTAGGGATGGCGAAGCGGCCGGCGTTCACCGGAACGGCGGCCGCTACAGATCGACCACCACGTAGTCGCTCTCGACCGCGACCTTGATCGTCTCCGCGACATACGGCCCTTTCACCAGGTTGGTGCCGGGCTCGACATTGACGGGATAGGCGCGGGCGCGGAAGCGCTTGGGATCGCAGTAGGACTGGCCGGTGCGGATATCGAATTCCCAGCCGTGCCAGGGGCAGCGGATGATCTCGCCTAACTTGGTGTACTCGATCTCGCCGGGGTCGGAGGAAGTGGCGAGCCCGACCAGCGGTCCCTCGCACAATGCCGCGCCCTGATGCGGGCAGCGGTTCAACAGACCGAAAAACTCGCCCTTGACGTTGAAGATCGCGATCGGCCGCTCGTCGATGGTGAGGAATTTTCGCGTGCCCGGCGGCAACTCGTCCACCGGGGCAATGACATGCCGGGCCATATTATTTCCTACGCATGATCTTTTTCGGAAAACCGGTTCCCACTTTTCCTGATCATGCGATCCCGTACAGCTTCTTCGCATTGTCGAGATAGAACGCCTGCTTGTTGGCGTCGCTGACGCCGGGGGGCAGCACGCGCGAGGGCTCGTCGAAATCCCAGTGCGGATAGTCGGTCGCGAACAGCAGTTTGTCCCAGCCGATCCACTCGATCACCTCGAACAGATGCTCGCGGCGTTCCGGATCTTCCATCGGTTGCGTGGTCCACCAGATGTGATCGCGGATATATTCCGACGGACGGCGCTTCAGATGCGGCACCTCGCTGCGCAGCCGGTCGAAACTCTTGTCCAGCCGCCATGAAAGCGACGGCGCCCAGCCGAAGCCGGCCTCGATCATCACCATCTTCAGTTTGGGATAGCGCTCGAACACGCCTTCGAGCACGAGGCTTGCGAGCGCGGTCTGCTGGCACTGCGAATGGCCGACCATCTCCTCGATGTAAAAGCTCGGCCAGCCGGAAGCTGTGATCGGGTTGCCGCCGAAGCCGAAGGCATGGACGCCGACGGGAAGGCCGATCTCCTGCGCCGCCTCATAGATCGGCCAGTAGCGGCGCTGGCCGAGCGGCTCGACATTGCGGCTCAGCAAAAGCACCTGCACGAAATTCTTGTCGCCGGCGCGCTTGCGGATCTCGGCGGCGGCAGTGGGGCCGTCTTCATTGCCGACGACGATCGAACCTTTGAGACGCGAATCCTTGCTGGTCCATTTCTCGATCTGCCAGTCGTTGATCGCGGTCGCCAGCGCCGCGCTGAGATCGTGGTTGCGCAGGCCCTGCCCGGTGTCGAGCGGGTTGAGCACGCCGAGCGTGACATTGTAGGGGTCGAGCAGCTGCTTCTGCATGAAGGACAGCGAGGAGCCTTGTTTGCCGCCTTCCGGCGGATAGGCGTCGCGGCGCGAGGCGTTCGGCTGCGCCTTCGGATAGGGCGGGCCTTCCATCATGCCTTGATAGGCGTGCTTGCCGTAGGTCTCCAGATGCGAATGCCAGCGTTTTGCCAGGAACGGATAGAGTTCGGTCCCGGTGGCGCGCGCGGGATGAATGTCGCAATCGGCGATCGCGGTCTTGACGCTGACAGACGCTGACGGCTCGGTGCGGAACTGCACATTCATGGCGTTGCCTCCTTGAGCGCGGGCTGCGTTAGACGAGGATAGGTCGCGTGCGGATTATCGATCATGATCTTGCGGACAAGACCTTCCGAAATCCCCTCCGGCAGCACCTCGTCGCCGTCGAATTGCCAGTGCGGATAGTCGGTTGAGAATAGGAGCAATTCGTCCGACTGCATATGGTCGAACAGGCGATTTAACGTGGCCGGATCCGGCGGCGCGTCGACCGGCTGCAGCGAAAAGCGGATGTTGCTGCGCACAATTTCCAGCGGCGCGCGGTCGACCCAGGGCGTTTCCATCCGCACCCCGCGCCAGAACTTGTGCAGCCGCCACAGGTATGACGGCAGCCAGGTGAAGCCACTTTCCAGCATCACCATCTTCAGCTTCGGATGCCGCGCGAACACGCCCTCGACGATCAGGCTGGTCAACTGGGTCTGGAACGCCTGCGCCTGGGCGACATAATCCTCGACATGATAGGAACCCCAGCCGACCGAGGTCGGCGGGTTGTGATAGGCGGAGCCGGCGTGGATGCCGATGGCCAGCCCCAGCCGCTCGGCGGCGGCATAGATCGGCCAATAGGCGCGTTTGCCGACCGGCATGTCGCCCATCACAAGCATCAGCACCTGAACGAAGCGCGGGTCTTTGGCACAGCGCTCGATCTCGGCGACTGATTTTTCCACGCTCTGGGTCGGGATCACGATCGAGCCACGCAGACGGGAATCCTTGTCGAGCCACTCTTGCACCAGCCAGTCGTTCAGCGCGCGGCAGAAGGCGTCCTGCATGTCCTCGGAAAACACCATCTGCACGCCATACAAGGGATTGCAGATGCCGTAGCTGACCTGAAACCGATCGAGCGCCTGCTTTTGCATATCGCTGAGGCTGGAGCCCGGCTTACCCTGCGCCGGACGCCAATCGGGGCGCGCGCTGATCGGCGAATTGGCCGGATAGGATTGCGACACCAGATCGGTCATGCCGCGCGTCGTCACCTGGTCGCGCCAGTAGTCGTTCATATACGGCAGCAGGCTGGTCAGATGGGGCACGGCGGGATGCAGGTCGCAATCCACACCGCCTGCGATCGGTGACGTCATGACGTTTCCTCGGGCATGTTTCCTCGTGCGCGCCCGCGGTCTCACGGCATCTTGTAAGCCGCGCCGCTTGGTTCTTTGGCCGCATTCAAGCAGGCTGGCCGGTGCGCCGCAACTCGGCAAACGCTAGCCCCCTGTGCTAGGAAAACATGGGTCGGCCCTTAGGAGATTTTGATGATTCGGACTGGAAGTACGGCGGTTGCCATCACCCTTTTGCTGGCTGGCGCGGTAGCCGCGCAGAAAGCGCCCCCTGCCCCGCCTGCCGCACCCCCGCCGGTCGATTTCTCCAAGGTCGAGATCAAGACCACCGACCTCGGCGACAACGTTTATATGCTCGAGGGCCAGGGCGGGAACATCACCGTGGCGGTCGGCAAAACCGGCATCATCATGGTCGACGGCCAGTTCGCGCCGCTGCACGACAAGATCAAGGCCGCGATCTCAACCATCTCGAACCTGCCGATCAAATACCTCATCAACACGCATTATCACGGCGACCACACCGGCGGGAATGAAGCCTTCGCCAAGGACGGCGTCACCATCGTCTCCGACGTCAACGTCAAGATTCGCCTGGCGGAGGGAACCACCAACGGCCTGACCGGCGTCAAGACGCCGCCGGCCGCCGCTGGCGCGCTGCCGAAGAAGACCTATGCCGGCGGGACGCTCAAGCTCCGGCTGCCCGGCCGCGTCGCCGAACTCCAGCACATCGCCCACGCCCATACCGACGGCGACACCTATGTGTGGTTCAAGACCGCCAATGTGCTGGCGACCGGCGACACCTTCACCAATGGCCGCTATCCCAACATCGACTTTGCCAATGGCGGCAACATCAAGGGCATGATCGCGGCGGCCAACGCCTATCTCAAGATGACCAACGCCAAGAGCCGCATCGTGCCGGGCCACGGGCCGATCGCCGACAAGGCTGTTCTGACCGAATACCGCGCCATGCTGGTCACCGCGCGGGACCGCATGGCGAAGCTGGTGAAGGAAGGCAAGAGCGAAGACGACGTGGTGGCCGCCAAACCGTTCGCCGATCTCGACAAGAAATGGGCGCCGACGGAGCTCGCCTCCAAGAACTTCATTCGCGTCGTCTATCATTCGCTGGCTGACAAGCCCGACAAGAAGTCATTGCTGAAACGCATGCTGCGCCGGAGTTGAGGAATGAAAGAGCTCGTAACGATCGCCGAGAAGATCGCCGTCAAACTGATCGAGCGAAAACAAACCATCGCGATCGCGGAATCCTCCACCGGCGGTCTGATCTCGGCGGCGCTGCTGTCGGTGCCCGGCGCATCCGCCTATTTCCTCGGCGGCGGTGTGGTCTACACCCGCGACGCGCGGCGGATCCTGATGGACATTTCCGATGAGGCGATGAAGGGCCTCCGGTCGGCGTCGGAGCCCTATGCCAAATTGCTGGCTAATCAGGTGCGCCAGCGCTTCGCCACCGACTGGGGCCTGTCGGAGACCGGCGCCACGGGACCGACGGGCAACCGCTACGGCGACGCCGCCGGCCACAGCTGCATGGCGGTCGCGGGCCCGCAGAATGCGGTTTTCACACTGGAGACCGGCAGCGCCGACCGGCAGGCGAACATGCAGAAATTTGCGAGCACGGCGCTGGGCCTGTTGCTGGAGAACGTGTCGAAGTAGGCGACGCGACGCGCCGATTGTGAACTGCTTCACACATCGCGGGTCCAATTGATCAAGATCAAGGCCGTCTCAAGCTAAACAAAAGAACAAATCGTGCTTCCCTGAAAGTCATGGAAGCGCACGTGGTGCATGTTGCTGCTGCGAAAGGGGGTGTTCACCGTTTCGAAGGAGAAACAACATGTCGATGCTAAACCATACGTCCAGTACTTTTGTCACTACCGGCGCGATCCGCAGTACATTGAGGTCATGGCAGGCCTGGCTCGGCCACATGATCAATGACTGTATCGCAAAGCTGATTGCCCGGCGCGAGCAACAGGCCAATCTCGTCATCCTGCGATACCTTGCCGACCGGGAGCTGAGGGACATGGGCATCAATCGCAGTCAGATCGGCGAAGGACTGGCGGAAGCCGGCAAGGATCGCTCAGCGCAGCAGGAAGCACTCCAACGTCAGCCAAAGATGTCGCAATGACGTTGAACTTACGATTCGGACCGCAAGCGCGAACCAGTTCTAGCGCTGCGGTCCAGACAGGTTCACTTCCCGCTCCGCCCGGAAGACGTTGCTATGCAGGTTGGCGATCCATTGCCGGCCGCTGGAGGTGACGTTGAGATAGCGGATCGCAAGCTGGATCTGCGGCGCGACGTTGGTCCAATAAAACTGCGGGAATCGATAAACGATGTCGGCGGGCGTGGCGTAGCCCAGCGTCTTGTTCATTCCGATTTCCTCGAATTCGTAAAACAGCGCATTCGACTTGCGCATGTAGTTGGGGTCGCCGAGCTGGCCGATCAGATCGGCCGCACGCAGCAGCAATCCCTCCTCCTCGTTGAGATCATCACCGTCGTTCGGACCCGTGGCATAGGGAAAGCGGGTGTATTCGATCGCCCGGGAAATCCGGGCCGCGTCGACTTCCTCCATGGTATCGAGCCGCTCGATCACGAACAGCTTTGAGCGGTCGACATGGTAGGGCGCAAGCGCAGCGTCGGACGATCCAACCGGCAGATGGATCTTGCGGCCGCTCAGATCAGCAACAAAGGCATCATCCTCGTCGCCCTGGACGACGCCGCGGACATATCCAATATCATGGGCAAGGCAGGCCATGATGAAGTTGGCGTAATCGTCCGCCGTGGTGGCGCGCGCCAGCGCGCGGCCGACCAGGATGTCGTGGCCCACCAGCGTCACCAGCATGGTGTGCTCGATGTTGTGATACAGCGCATCGCTGTTGCCGATGCACTCCAGGGTCAGCCTCGCGGCAAATGGCAACAGCTTCGTCAAATCGGAATGCGAGGCGCCGAACCGTCCCTCGGTTTCCCGTGACAGGAACGAACCCAGGGCTTGCGCGGTCAATTGGGGGATTGTGATCATCTCGGCACCCGCTCCCGTCTGTGGTCGCGCCGCGACGACGGCCTGCGCCGCGGCATCCCGGCTTTCCGATCGCTCACTTATCGAAACCATCCTATCACCAATCCCTGCACGGCCGGCTGGGTATATCCGCCGCACCCATCGAAATGTCTGATCAGCCGTGATGCGCTCGGGGAAGATACCTGCTCGTCGCGGCGACGGCTGGATCATGGCACCGCGCCTGACTATAATCCGCTGAAACATCCAGGGATCGCAGCCATGCAACAGCCGTTCGACCGCGCCGCAGAAGACCTCGGCAACTCGATCCATTTCGAACATGTCAACGTCTTCGTGCCCGATCAGCGGCTGGCGACATTGTTCTATGTCACCGGGCTCGGACTGACACGCGATCCCTATCTGATGGTGTCGGACAGCAACATGTGGGTGAATGTCGGCAAGAGCCAGTTTCATCTGCCTGATGGTGAGGCACAGGTGCTGCGCGGCCATACCGGCATCGTCATCTCCGGCCGCGAGGCGCTGCTCGAACGGCTGGCGTCGGTCGCCAAAAAGCTCGAAGGCACCAAATTCGCGTTCAGCGAACACAATGATTACGTCGAGGCGATCTGTCCCTGGGGCAATCGCGTGCGCTGCTATGAGCCGGACGCTGCACGCTTCGGCCGCATCACGCTCGGCATTCCCTATGTCGAGTTCGACGTGCCGGTTGGGACAGCGAAAGCCATTTGCGGCTTCTACCCCGAGATCATGGGAATGCCGGCCGAATTCAAGAACGGCGACGGCACCACGGCGCGCGTCAAGGTCGGCAAGGATCAATATCTGCAATTCCGCGAGACCGACCGGAAGCAGCCGGAATTCGACGGCCACCACGTGCAGATCTACATCACGAATTTCTCGGGCCCCTACCGCAAGCTCCTGGAGCGCAATTTGGTCTCGCAGGAAGACAACCCGTACCAGTACCGGTTCAAGGACATCGTCGACCTCGACAGCGGCAAGCATCTGTTCACGGTCGAGCACGAGGTACGCAGCGCCACGCACCCGATGTTCATGCGGCCGCTGGTCAACCGCAACCCGGCAGAGACCAACCGCACCTACGCGCCCGGCCACGAACAATGGGCCTGGGCGATGGGACCGGACGAATATGACAGGCGGTGAGAGAGCGGCCAGTATTGTGTCGTCCCGGCGAACGCCGGGACCCATAGCCACCGAACGTTGTTGTTGCGGAAGGTGTCTGCCACCTTGCCCCAACGGACAGCACAACGCGGTATGGGTCCCGGCCTTCGCCGGGACGACGGCGGTGTATTGAGCCAAGACGGCAGGATTTCACTCGAAACTCGACCCTATTAACGTTACATCTTAACCAATCATTAAGTATGCGTTTGCCGGCCCGAAAGGCCCGACCTAGCGTGCATCAGGGAGCGGCTTGGGGGAGCCGCCTGGAAACCAACGATTGGTATGTGCCATGGCGTATAGAATGCATTCGGCGCTTGTCGCGTCTCTCAGCGCAGCCGCGCTTTTGCTTGCCGCGGGCGATACGTTCGCAAGATCAGGAACAGCGCCAGGTGGCGTGCGTTCGGGGTCCCATTCGCCGGCCGCCCACGGTTTCGGACATCACCGCCGGCACAATGTCGGGACCTACTGGCCGGGAGGCGGCGGCTATTACTATTCGCCCTCGAATGGCGAGACTGTGGTCGAGGCGCCCCAGTCCACCACCCGCGACATCCGTTACACCTATACCTATGATGTGCCCTGGGATTGGGCGCATCGCTATCCGCCGAACGTTGTGCCGTCCGACCGGCCCTATGTGTCGAGCTGCTCCTCGGAGCCCGTCACGGTTCCCGGACGCAACGGCCAGACGACCATCAACATCACGCGGTGCTATTGATCGGCCATCAGTGTCGTCCCGGCGAAGGCCGGGACCCATAACCACAGGCTTTCGTGGTTAGATAAAGTCGTCGAACACGCGTGTCTCACAACGACCAACACGGCGTATGGGTCTCGGCCTACGCCGGGACGACAGCAACTCACTTCTCCCTGAACGAACGCATCAGCTGATCGCTCAGCGGCTTCATCAGATACGAGAACATGGTGCGGTCGCCGGTTTGCACGAAGGCTTCCACCGGCATGCCCGGGATCAGCTTGTTGTTGTCGCCGAGGCGGGCGACTTCTTGCGGCGGCAACGAGACGCGGATCGTGTAATAGGTTTGCCCGGTGCGCTGCTCGGTGGTGACGTCGGCCGAGACCCTGGTGACCTTGCCGTTCAGTTCCGGCGTGGTGTGCTGGTTGAAGGCCGATAGCCGCAGCAATGTCTTCTGGCCGATCTGCAGCTTGTCGATGTCCTGCGGATTGACCTTGGCCTCGACCGAGAGATCGTCGGCCTGCGGCACGATCATCATGATCGCGTCGCCGGCGGTGATCACGCCACCGACGGTATGCACCGTCGATTGCAGCACCATGCCGGCCTGCGGCGCCCGGATGTCGATGCGGCGGAGCTGATCTTCCGCGGTGACCTTGCGCTCGACGAATTCGCCGATCTTGTCGTTGGTCTCGCGCAAATCCTTGGAAACCTCGCTGACCAGTTCCTTGTCGATCTGGATGATCTGCAGCTCGGTCTCGGTGATCTTGCCCTTGGCCTGCGCGCGCGAGGCGATGTATTGCGCGCGCTCGCCCGACAGGCGGGCGGAATCGCGCTCCAGCGTGGTCAGGCGCGAGATCTGGATCAGGCGCTGGTCGTAGAGCTGGCGGACGCCGATCAGTTCCTTTTCGACCAGCGCGATTTCCTTGTCCTTGGCTTTCTCCTGCGCCGAGAGGCCCTCGATTTCCTCATTGAGTTGCATGACCCGCTCTCGCAGCTGGGCCTTTTGCCCGGCGCGGCCGTGGACACGAACCTCGAACAATTTGGTTTCGCTCGCCATGACGTCCCTGACGTCGGCATCGTCGGCGCGATCGGCCAGCAGCGGAGGGAACTTGATCTTGTCAGTGCCGCGCTGTTCGGCCTCCAGCCGTGCCGCGCGCGCCAACAATCCGTTGAGGGTTTTGACAACGATCGCCAGGCTTGCCTTGACCACGGTCTCGTCGAGGCGGACCACGATGTCGCCGGCCTTGACGGTATCGCCGTCGCGCACCCGCACTTCGCCGACCACGCCACCGGTCGGGTGCTGCACCTTCTTGACGTTGGAATCGACCACCACGGCTCCCGGCGCGATCAGCGCGCCCGAGATCGGCACCGTCGAGGCCCATCCGCCGAATCCGCCCACCAGCACCAGCATCAGCGCCAGGCCGACAACCAGATGCGACCGTATCGAACGGCGGGCGCCTTTCAACTCCTCGCTCATGATTTGGCTCCAGGGGCAACGATCTTGATCGGCGCGGGCGGCGGCGGGACGGCGCGCTGCAGCACCTGGCCGAGAACGGTTTCCTTCGGCCCGAACGCCTGCATGCGGCCGTCCTTCAGCACCAGCAATTGGTCGACCGCCTCGATGCCGATCGGTCGGTGCGCCACCACGATCACGATGGCGCCGCGCTCGCGCGCGGCGCGAACGGCACGGGTCAGCGCCTCGTCGCCCTCGGTGTCGAGGTTGGAGTTCGGCTCGTCGAGTACGATCAGGAAGGGATGGCCATACAGCGCCCGCGCCAGCCCGACGCGCTGCGCCTGCCCGGCCGACAACGCGGTCCCCTGCTCGCCAATCTGGGTGTCATAGCCCTCGCGCATCTTGATGATCATGTCATGCACGCCGGCCTCCTTGGCCGCGGTGATGATCGCATCCGATTTGGCGTCGGGATCGAAACGGGAAATATTATGGGCGATCGAGCCGGCGAACAATTCGACGTCCTGCGGCAGATAGCCGACGTGACGGCCGAGCACGTCGGACGACCATTGATCGAGCGCGGCGCCATCGAGCCGCACCTTGCCGCGCACCGGCATCCAGACGCCGACCAAGGCACGGATCAGCGACGACTTGCCCGATCCACTGGGCCCGATCACACCGACACCGGTTCCGGCCTCGACCGCAAAAGTGACATCCTGGACGATGACCCGCTGATCGCCGGGCGGCACGATGGTGACGCCCTCGACCGACAATCGCTTGGTGGGACTTTGCAGCAAGGTCTGGGTATTCTGCGCCGGTATCTGTTCGAGCAGCTTGGTGAGGCGATGCCAGCTCTGGCGCGCCGCGACGAAACCCTTCCAGTGCGCGATCGCCAGATCGACCGGCGCCAGCGCCCGCGCGCTCAGGATCGAGCCTGCGATGATGATACCGCCGGACGCCTCCTGATGGATCACCAGATAGGCACCGACCGCCAGCACCGCCGATTGCAGCATCATGCGCAGCACCTTGGCGATTGCGCCGAGGCCGCCCGCGACGTCGCTGGCGCGCTGATTGCCGGCCAGATAGGTCTCGTTGGCTTCGGTCCAGCGCTTGGTCAGCCGTCCGGCCATGCCCATCGCGACCAGCACTTCGGCGTTGCGCCGGCTGGTCGCCGCCAGATCGTTGCGCCGCGCCGCCAGCATCATGGCGTCTTTGGCCGGCTGGCGCGACATCACTTCGGTGATCACGGTGAGGATCACCAGGATGATGGCGCCGACCAGCGCGGTAAGGCCCAGCAGCCAGTGGAATGCGAAACAGATGGCGAGGTAGAACGGCAGCCAGGGCAGATCGAAAAACGCGCCCGGCCCCTGGCTGCCGAGGAAGGAGCGCACGTTATCGAGGTCGCGCAGCGGCTGCAGGCCTTCATTGCGGGCGCCCACCATCAGCGGCAGGCGCACGATGGTATCGAACACGCGGGCATTGATGGCTTCATCGAGCGCGGTGCCGATGCGGCCGAGAATCCGGCCCCGGATCAGGTCGAGGCCGCCCTGGGCGACGTATAGTCCCCCGGCGAGCACGACGAGGCCGATCAGGGTCGGCACGCTCCGGCTCGGAATCACGCGGTCATAGACCTCCAGCATGAAAATCGAGCCGGTCAGATACAGCAAGTTGATCATGCAGCTCATGACGCCGACGCCGATAAACGCGTTGCGACAGGCGCGCAGCGCAATACCGAGTTCGGACCGCCGGACACCGGGAGCAGCTGCCATCAATTCGTGTCTCTGCAAAAGGGATTAGCTAACGGGCTGGTTCTACCGATGTTTGTGGCCAGCGTCTATTTAAGTCACGTTAACCTGATGCGGTTCATGCCCCCGCCGGCGGCAGGACGTGTCTGGCCGAAACACCGGGAAATGAGCCTGCAGAGCGGGTTAGGCGGGTCCGGCGCGGGGCTTTGCCGGTTCGGCCGTCGCAAAAGGCGCTGGAATCACTGATATCGAGCCCGTCCAATTTCGCCGTGCAGGTCGAACACCCACTCCCGGTCCTTAAGGCCGCCTGCCGGCCGCCAGCGGGTTTCGGCGCGGCGCCCGGACCCGCGAATGAGCGCGCACGGCCTTACGGACCGTGGTAGGTTCCGCGCCCTGGCTGCACCCGCCGTGCAGGTACCGACGGAGTTCTCGCGGCCACATGATCAGTTTTGATACCGATGGCTTGCGGCCGGACGAACGCTTCGATCACTGGTGCGAAGTGCGCGCCAAGGGACTGTTCGGCGTCACCATCGAGGTGTCTCGCGAGCGGCGGCCGGATTTCCACGGGCGGTTCTCCGCCTACGAAACGGGTGGCGCGACCGTCGCTGAACTGCAGGCCTCTTCCTACAGGGTCAGCCGCACATGGGCTGACATCAAGCGCATGTCCGGCGACAGCCTCAACATTTTCCAGCAGGTACGCGGCCCCGGCATGCTTCGCGCCGGCGAGGAGCGTGTCCATATGATCGCCGACGGCACGATGACCATCGCCCATTCCGACGTGCCCTTTGCCGGGACCCCAATCCGTTCCGACGGCTTCCATTTCCGCGCGCTGAAAATTCCGGTCACCGGCAATGCACGGCTCGCGGCCGGCGCGGAGAATTTGCTCTGCGAGCCGTTATTGCCGGAGACGCCGGTCGCGCGACTGATCGAAGCCATTTTTGCGGCGATCGTCGAGCAGCGAATAGAGGCGGCCCACGCCGACGCCACCATTCGCCATATCGCGCAACTGGCGCTGCTGGCGCGCGGCCGGGTGACGCCAGGCACGTCGGAAAGCCGCAACGCGGTGCGGCACGGCTATCTGCAGATGGCGCTGGCGTTGCTGAGAAGCCATCTGCTGGAGCCGGATCTGTCGCCGACGCGGGTGGCGCGAGCATTGAATATCTCGGTGAGGCAGCTTCATCTGCTGTTCGAGCCGACCGGGCAGTCGTTCGCGCGGACGGTGCTCGCGATGCGCCTCGCCGAAGCCCGGCGCCAGATGGAATCCATGCCGCTTCGGCCGGTGGCGGAAATCGCCTCTGCCAGCGGCTTCGACAGTCTCGCCACGTTCTACCGCACCTTCCGTCAAACCTATGGGATGGCGCCGGGTGACCTGCGCAAGGATTTGCGTCTCGGCTGATTTGCTGCCCTACCTCCGGCCGCGAACCAGCCGCACCACCAGCAGCAATATGACGGCGCCGATCACGGCATTGATGATCTCCCTGATCACGCCGGTGCCGATGTGAATGCCGAGCTTGGGCAAAAGAAGGTTTGCAACCAGCGCGCCGGCGATGCCGACGAGGATGTCGCCGATCAGGCCAAAACCGGTGCCGCGCACGATCTTGCCGGCCAGCCAGCCGGCGACGAGCCCGATAAACAGGATGACCAAAATGCCCTGGTTGGATACGTGCACCTGAAAATCCCCCGCTTCGCGCGCGTCATCCGCCCCGCGGTTTTAGACTACCGGCAATTCCCCGATGTGACGACCTGAATCTGCCCGCCACGCCGCCTGTGGTGGAACTGTCAATCGCAGTCCGCGTTATCCGGCAATGACGCAACCTGATATTTGGTATGTAAGTTTTGGGCCGGAGCGGACCGACGAGAGTGCGACGAGCATGGTCCGTTCGACCCGCAAATTTAAATCGGAAGTCGACGCCAAACTGTTCGCGATGCAGATTCTGGCGAAGGGCTGGTCTGCGAGCGCAGGCACGCTCAATCCGCACCAGCCCAAGCAGATCGTGGGGCCCGCCCAGATCGAACAATGGGCGGATCCGGGATTGGGTGGCTAAGTCTCGTGTCCCGGACGCGGCGCAGCGTGCAAACGCTGCTCCGCAGAGCTCAGATGCGCAACTGCGCATCGGGGGACCTACTGCGTGCCAACATCTGGACCCCGGAACAGCCGCGCACCACGCCGCGAAGTGCGGCGCGCTGCTCAGCATCCGGGGAATGCAGGCGATGACCTTAATTCTTGATGAATCAGATCGCGGTGGCTGCGGTCGGTTCGGCCAGAACGCAGCGCGCGATTCGATCCGGCGCAACCTGCACATTCGGCGGCAGTTGCTCGGTGCAGCGCGGCTGCGCCACGCTGCAGCGCGGCGCGAACGAGCAGTTCACCGGCGCCTTGTCGAGCGACGGCGGCGTGCCCGGGATGGTCTCCAGCCGCTGGCCGCGTTTGGCGCCGTGGGTGGTCGATGCCAGGAGCCCGCGCGCATAGGGATGTATCGGCGTCCGGACGATGTCGCGCAGCTTGCCCTGCTCGACGATCTGGCCGGCATACATGACAGCGACGCGGTCGCAGATTTCGATGGCGACGCCGATATCGTGGGTCACGAAGATCACCGACATGCCGAACTCGCGCTGCAACTCACGCAGCAAGAGCAGGATCTGGATCTGCACGGTGGCATCGAGCGCCGTGGTCGGCTCGTCGGCCAACAGGATCTTCGGCTTGCAGGCCAGTGCGAGGGCGATCATCGCGCGCTGCCGCATGCCGCCGCTCATTTCATGCGGATAGGCATCGAGGCGGCGCTTGGCGGAGGGAATCCGCACCACTTCCAGCATTTCCAGCGCCCGCGCGGTGGCCTCCTTCTCGCTCTTGCCTTCATGGCGCATCACCGATTCGGAAATCTGCCGGCCGATGGTGTAGACGGGGTCGAGCGCCAGCGCCGGCTCCTGGAAGATCATGGAGACGGTCTGGCCGCGAAACGCCGACAATTCGTCGTCGTTCAACGCCAGCACGTCGCGGCCGAGAACATTCACGCTGCCCGAAATCTGCGTCCGCTTCTTCGGCAATAGCCGCATCAGCGCGCGCAACGTCACGCTCTTGCCCGAACCGGATTCACCGAGGAGGCCGAGCACCTCGCCCTCGCCGAGCGAGAGCGAGATGTCGTTGACGGCGTGCACGGTGCGCTCGCCGGTGAAGCGGATGCTGAGATCGCGGATTTCGACGAGGTTGGTCATGCCGGTTTGGGTACCTGTTTATGATAGTCCGTGGCGCGCTGGAACGCGGCGCCGATCCGCAGCAGCATCGCCTCGTCAAAGGAGCGGCCGATCAATTGCAGGCCGACCGGCAAACCGCTTTTGGTGAAGCCCGAGGGAATCGAAAGCGACGGCAGGCCTAGGTAATTGACCGGGCGGGTAAATTTCGTGATCCGCTGGATCACGGCCTCGGCGTCGCGGCTGTTGCCGACATCGCTCTCGGCGATGGTTGCCGCCGGCATCGGCGCGACCGGCGCAATCACCGCATCGGTGCCGGTGACCGCCGCGAGATACGCCGCCAGCGCCGGACCCCGCCAGCGCATCGCTTCGAGGTAGGACACCGCCGGGATCGCAAGGCCGTTCTGCAGCCGCATCAGGACCTGCGCGCCGTAATCCTGCGGCCGTTCGATCATCCATCTTTTGTGGAACGCGGCGGCTTCGGTCGCGAGCACCAATTGGCAGGCGGCCGTGAGCTGGCGCTGGTCGGGCAATTCGACCGAGACGATTTCGGCGCCCTCTTTCTTCAGCGTCGCGATGGTCTCATCGAGAACGCGCGCCACTTCGGCATCGAGATCGTCGATATAGAACGCGGTCGGCACGCCGATCCTGAGGCCTTTGAGCGAGCCCTTGGTGGCCGCCATATAGTCCGGCACCGGCAGCGTGGATGCGGTGAGATCATCGGGATCCGCGCCCGCCATCAATCCGAGCAGCAGCGCGCAATCTTCCACGCTCTGCGCCAGCGGGCCGACGGTATCGAGCGATTGCGACAGCGGCATCGCGCCGGCGCGGCTGACGCGGCCGACCGTCGTCTTCAACCCGGTGACGCCGCAGAAATGCGCGGGCATCCGGATCGAGCCGCCGGTGTCCGAGCCCAGCGCCGCAAAGGTCAGCCGGGCCGCGACCGCCGATCCCGAGCCGGACGACGAGCCGCCGGTAATGTGATCGACGTTCCAGGGATTGCGCACTGCGCCGTAATGCGGGTTGTGGCCGGTCGGCCCGTAGGCGAACTCGACCATCTGCAGCGAGCCGAGCCTGATGGTACCGGCGTCCTTCAGGCGCTGCAGCGCGGTCGAATTCGTGGTGGCGACGAAGTCGCGGCGGATCTTCGAGCCGCAGGTAACGACCTTGCCGGCCTCGTAATACATGTCCTTGTGTGCCAGCGGCACGCCATGCAGCACGCCCTTATTCTTGCCCTTGGCGAGATCAGCATCGGCGGCGGCGGCCGCCGCCAACGCCTCCTCCGCCTCGATCGCCATGAAGGCGTTGAGGCGCGGCTGCCATTGCGCGATGCGGTCGAGACAGGATTTTGTCACCTCGCGCGATGAAACTTCCTTGCTGGCGATCGCCTTGGCGACCGACACCAGCGACATCAGGGCCGCTTCGGTGCTCATTTCGACACCCCGGGGTTCTGCGCCAGAAGAAAGCTCGCGGGCTCCAGGTCGAACGGCAGGGTGCCGGCGACCGGCGCGAAGCCTTCGAACGCCGGCCCGATCGAATTGGCGATCCGCTCGGCGACTTCGGCGGTCACCGGCACGCCCGCGACATCGGTCATGACCTTGACCTCTTTTGGACTGGGTTTTGTCATTGCGGATTTGCTCCCTTATGCGTTTTTCTTGGTCGTTTCTTTGGCCGGTGCGCGGCTGTGCCCTGATCCCGGAATGGCCATGTAACACGCCGCCTGGTGACCCAGTGTATCGAGGTCGCTGAGTTTTGGCGTCGCATTTGAGCAGAGCGGCTCCGCATATGGACAACGGGTGTGAAACCGGCAGCCCGGCGGCGGATCGATCGGATTGGGCGGATCGCCCGTGATCGGCGGCGTCTGGGTGCGGTTGTCAGGATCCGCCGACGGCATCGCCGCCAGCAGCGCCCGCGTATAGGGATGCGCCGGCTCGTCCCAGACCTTGTCGACCGGACCGAGCTCGACGACCTCGCCGAGATACATCACCAGCACGCGATCACTGATGTAGCGCACCACGTTGAGATCGTGGCTGATGAAGAGGTAGGTGAGCCCGAACTCGCGCTTTAGATCGGCCAGCAGATTGAGCACCTGGGCTTCAACCGATTTGTCGAGCGCCGATACCGCCTCGTCGAGGATCACCAGCCGCGGCGACAGCGCCAGCGCGCGCGCGATGTTGACGCGCTGGCGCTGGCCGCCGGATATCTCGTGCGGATAGCGGTTGGCGAAGGTCTCGGGCCGCAAGCCCACCTTGCCGAGCAGTTCGCGCGCCAGCGTCCGCGCGGCGGCATCCGCCATGCCGTGTACCTTCGGGCCGAACGCGATCGAATCCTCGATGGTGAGGCGCGGGTTGAGCGAGGCGTAGCTGTCCTGAAACACCATCTGCATGCCGCGGCGCAGCTCACGTAATGAGAGTGCGCGGCCGACCTGCATGCCGTCATAGATGATATCGCCGGCGTCTGACTTCATCAGATGCATCAGAAGCCGCGCGGTGGTCGACTTGCCGCAGCCGGATTCGCCTACGATCCCGACGGTTTCACCCTTGGCGATCGAAAACGAGACGTCGTCGACCGCGCGGACGGTCTTGCGCGCGCTGAACAGATCACCGCGCACCGGGAAATGCTTGGTCAGGCCGTTGACCTGCAACAGCGGCTGCGCGGCGCCGCCGACATCCTCGATCTTTTCCAGCAGTTCGACCGACGGGCTGCTCTCGTTCATCGCGTCAGTTCCTGATGTCCATGGCGCTGCGCATACCGTCGCTGAGCAGATTGAAACAGATCGACACCGCAAAGATCATGGCGCCGGGCAACGCCGCGACCCACGGATTGACATAGATCGCGGTGCGCAGCGTGTTGAGCATCAACCCCCATTCCGGCTCCGGCGGTTTTGTACCCAGACCGAGGAACGAAAGGCCGGCGGCGAGGATCATCGAGACCGAGATCAAGCCAGTGGCGTAGACGAAGATCGGGCCCAGCACGTTGCCGAGCATGTGCACGCGCATGATGATGAAGGGCCCGGCGCCGGAAGCGCGCGCTGCCTCGACAAAATCCATGTTGCGCACGCCGGTCGTGACGCTCTCGGCGACGCGGGTGATCTGCGGCACGAACACGATGGTCAGCGAGACGATGGAGTTGACGATGCCGGCGCCGAGCGCGCCCGAAATCGCAATCGCCAGCAGCACCGACGGGAATGCATAGAACACGTCCACGGTGCGCATGATCGCGGTGTTGAGCTTGCCACCGACGTAACCGGCGACAAGACCAAGCGATGTGCCAATCATGAAGGCGAGGATCACGGGCAGAATGCCGATGAGCAGCGACAGTCGGCCGCCATAGACCAGCCGCGCCAGCATGTCGCGGCCGAGCTCATCGGTGCCGAGCGGATAGTTCGGCGTGCCGATATGGCGGAGTCTGCGGATCATCGAGCCCTGATAGGGATCGGCCAAACCGAGCCACGGCGCCAGCAGCGCGGACAGGAAGATCAGCACCAGAATGAAGGCGCAGACCATACTGACCTTGTCGCGCCGGATGCGGCGGCCGACGGTGGCCCAATAGCCCCGCGCCTGGGTGGCCGGTGCCGCCTGCAGGGCGGTATCTGTGATCGCGCTCATGCGCTACGCTCTTTTTGTTTGAGCATGATCTCCACGCAAACGCGTTCCGCGTTTGTCGCGAGCGAAAACCGGTTCCCACTTTTCCGGACCATGTCAGCTCCGCTTGATGCGCGGATCGATCGACGCTTGCGCGATATCGACCAGGAGGTTGAGGGCCACGAAGAACAGCGCCAGCACCAGGATCGTGCCCTGCAGCAGCGGCAGGTCGCGCTGGAAGATCGCCGAATTCAGCAGCAGCCCCGAGCCCGGCCATGAGAACACGGTTTCGATCAGGATCGAGCCGCCGAGCATATAGCCGAGCTGAAGGCCCATCACCGCGAGCGCGGTCGGCGCGGCGTTCTTGATGACATGGCGGAACACATCGGTCTCGCGCAGGCCTTTTGCGCGCAGCGCCTCGACGAAATCCTGGCTCAGGATGTCGCCGGTCAGGGCCCGCACCGTTCGGGTGACGATGCCCATTGGAATGACGGATGTCGTGATCGCGGGCAGGATCAGATATTTCATGTGCTCCCAATCCCAGCCCCAGGCGCCCGAGCCGCCGGGACCGGCGCCGACCGCGGGCAGCCAGTTGAGCTGCACCGAGAAAATGATGACCAGCACCATGCCGAGCCAGTAATGCGGCACGGAGACGCCGGCGATCGCGATCGAGGTCGCGACCTTGTCGATCCAGGTATCGCGGAAATAGCCGGCAATCAGGCCGAAAAACAAACCCAGCGTGAAGCCGATCGACGCGGCCGCAATCGCCAGCGTCACGGTATTGCCGACCGCGCGCAGCACCTCCGACAGCACCGGACGGCCCGTCGCAATCGAATTGCCGAGATCACCGTGCAGCGCACGCCACAGCCAGAGCCCGAACTGGACCGGCAGCGGGCGGTCGAAGCCATAGGCAGTGCGCAATTGCGCCGCGAGTTCCTGGCTGGCGTCCGCCGGCAGCACCGCCACCAGGGGATCGCCCGGCGTGATGTGGACCAGCAGGAAGCACACCAACGCCACGCTGGCCACGATCGGGATCACATAGACGATACGGCGGGCGATATAGACGAGCACGAGACATTCTTTCTTCCTTCTCACCTTGTGGGAGAAGGTGGCGCGCGCAGCGCGCCGGATGAGGGGTTCAATCCGCAGAAGCGGTCATTGCGAATGAGAGAGGGGTATCCGCGGAGAGAACCCCTCACCCGTCTTCGCTTCGCGAAGTCACCCTCTCCCACAAGGGGAGAGGGAAGCACACGCGAAGTTGGAGTATCACGCCTTACGGCGCGATCGTCACCGGCGAGAAGTCGACGAACCAGCTCTTCGGCTGCACGAAGCCTTTCACCTTCGGGCTCATGGCGCGCGGAGACACGTCATGGGCGACATAGAGGAAGGCGGCATCGTCGACCGAGGCCGCATGCAGTTCGGCCAGCGCCGCATCGCGCGCCGCGGGATCGAAGGTCTGGCGTGCCTTGGTCACCAGCTCATCGAATTTGGGATTGTTGATGTAGCCCCAATTGTTCGACACCGGAGGTGCCATCGACGACTGCAGGAAGCGCACCAGCGCGAAGAACGGATCCATCGCCGCATAGGTCACGTTGGTGGCGTTGGCGTTATTGGCGGACGCGTCCTTGGCACCGCGGCGCCAGTTGGTGAACAGCGTGTTCCATTCGATCACGTCGAGCTGGACGTCGAAGTAACATTCAGCCAGCGCCTGCTGCAGATATTCGTTCATCGGCAGCGGTTGCATCTGGCCCGAACCGGACGCCGAGGTCTGGGTCTTGACCGTCAGCTTCTTCGACGGACCGTAACCGGCTTCCTGCATCAGCTTTTGCGCCGCCTTCAGGTCATACTTGATCTCGAAGGTCGGCTTGCCGCGCCAGGGATGACCAGCCTCGAACGTGCCGGTCGCCGGCACCATCAGGCCGGCGAGCAGCCCCTCCTTGAGACCCTCGCGATCGATGCAGAGGTTGGCGGCCTTGCGAACGCGAATGTCGTTCCAGGGCGAGCCTTCAATGCGCGAGAACTGCCACGGCCAGACATGCGGCGATTCGTTGGCCTGCAGGGAGAAGCCGCGTGCCTTGATTTCCTTGACCGCATCGGGCGCGGGCGCCTCGACCCAGTCGACCTGACCGGAGAGCAACGCCGCGGTGCGGGCATTGGCTTCCGGCATCGGCAGCAGCACCATCTTGTCGACCTTGGGCACGCGCGCCTTGTCCCAATAGCCCTCGTTCTTGACGAGTTCGAGCCGCTCGCGCGGCGTGAACTTCGACATCTTCCACGGGCCGGTGCCCGAAGCCTCGCGGGCGAACGCCGCCCAGGCGGCCTGCGATTTCGCCTTGGCATCCGCGCCCTCAGCCGACTCGAACAGTTTTTGCCATTTCGAGGGGCTCGCCATGAACAGATTGGTCAGGTTGATCGGCAGGAAGCTGTCCGGCTCCTTGGTGGTCAATTCCACCGTCAGATCGTCGATTTTCTTCGCGGAGGCCAGCGTCGGCATGCGCGAAGCGGTGACGCCGACCTGGCTGGCGTCGAACTGCGGCGCATCCTGCTTCAGCACCTTCTCGACATTCCACACCACGGCGTCGGCGTTGAACGGCGAGCCGTCGTGGAAGGTGACGCCGGGACGCAGCTTGAAGGTCCACTTCTTCTTGTCGGCATCATCGACCTTCCATTCGGTCGAAAGCCCCGGGATCATCACGCTCGCCTTGCTGGCCGAGGAGAGGTCCCACATGGTCAGCGCGTCATACATCGTGAGGCCGGTGAAACGGTTGCCCTCAAAGCCCTGGTCCGGCTGACCCAACGTGCGCGGAATATCGGCAGCCGTCATGCCGATGCGCAGCACGGTTTCGGCGCTGGCGGCCAGCGGCAACCCCGCCGCCATTGCCATCGCCAGCGCGACCGCCGTCGCGGTCTTCTTTGATTTCTCGTTACGCATATGCAGCAATCCCTTCTCTACTTCAGGTGACTATTTCTTATGCAAAGTTATGCAACGCCCGTGCCAAAAGAGATAGTTCTTCGCGAAATAGCCATGTGACATATGGTTTCTTCCCGCTCCGCACGAAGAAAAGCCAGTGATGCCTATTCTGGCATCAAGCTTGCAAGTTGGCATTAGGTATTCAGCATACTGCCAACGGAGTTTAGTTCATGCGCACCCGCAATTCGATGCTACTCGTCGCCGCTATGGCGTTCGCCATCGGCGCCCTGCCGGCCACGCCGGTGCGGGCCGAATCCGTGGTGCGCTACGGAATTTCGATGGCCGATATTCCCCTGACCACGGGTCAGCCGGACCGCGGCGCCGGTGCCTATCAGTTCAGCGCCTACACGATCTACGATCCGCTGGTAGCCTGGGAAATGGACGTGGCTGACCGGCCCGGCAAGCTGGTGCCGGGGCTCGCGACTGAATGGAAGGTCGACGACAAGGACAAGACCAAATGGCGTTTCAGTCTGCGCAAGGACGTCAAATTCCATGACGGCAGCACGCTCAACGCCGACGCGGTGATCTGGAATCTCGACAAGGTGCTGAACGAGAAGGCGCCGCAATTCGACAAGCGCCAGAGCGCGCAGGTGAAGACCCGCCTGCCCTCGGTCGCCAGCTACGCCAAGATCGACGACGAAACCATCGAGATCACCACCAAGGCGGTGGATTCGTTCTTCCCCTACCAGATGCTCTGGTTCCTGGTCTCGAGCCCCGCGCAATATGAAAAGCTCGGCAAGGACTGGGACAAATTCGCCAGCCAACCTTCCGGCACCGGGCCGTTCAAACTGACAAAGCTGGTGCCGCGCGAACTCGCCGAACTCACCAAGAACGCGGATTACTGGAACAAGAAGCGGATTCCGAAGGCCGACAAGATCGTCCTGATTCCGATGCCGGAAGCGCTGACGCGCACCAATGCGCTGCTCGCCGGCCAGGTCGATCTGATCGAAACGCCGGCCCCCGATGCGGTGCCGCAGCTGAAATCCGCAGGGATGCGCATCGTCGACAACATCACGCCGCATGTCTGGAATTATCATCTCAGCGTGCTGCCGGGCTCGCCATGGACCGACATCCGCCTGCGCAAGGCGCTCAACCTTGCGATTGACCGTGAAGGGGTCGTCGGTCTGATGAACGGCCTGGCAAAGCCCGCCAAGGGTCAGGTCGATCCGTCGAGCCCCTGGTTTGGCAAGCCCAGCTTCGAGCTTAAACATGATGTGGCGGCGGCCAAGAAACTGGTCGAGGAAGCCGGCTACTCCAGGCAGAAGCCGCTGAAGGCCACCTTCATCATCGCGCAGGGCGGCACCGGACAGATGCTGTCGCTGCCGATGAACGAATTCCTGCAGCAGAGCTTCAAGGAAATCGGCATCGAGATCGACTTCAAGGTGGTCGAGCTCGAGACATTGTATACGGCCTGGCGCAAGGGCGCGGCCGACGAGATGAACGCCGGCATCACCTCCAACAACATCGCTTATGTCACCTCGGATCCGCTCTACGCCATCGTGCGCTTCTTCCACTCCGGCCAGATCGCGCCTGTCGGCGTCAACTGGGGCGGCTACAAGTCACCAAAGGTCGACGCGCTGATCGACGAGGCCAAGCAGACCTTCGATGCCACCAAGCAGGACGAATTGCTGGCGCAGGCCCACGCCCAGATCGTCGACGACGCCGTGCTGGTGTGGGTGGTGCACGACACCAACCCGCATGCGCTGTCGCCGAAGGTGAAGAAATTCGTGCAGGCGCAGCACTGGTTTCAGGATCTGACGACGATCGGGCTGGAGTAGATTTCCTGTCGTCCCGGCCTTGAGCCGGGACCCATAACCACAGGGTGCAGTTGTCGGTGAAAGGTCTCTCCCACTCCGCCTCATCGAGAAATCACGCGGTATGGGTCCCGGCTCAAGGCCGGGACGACAAAAGCTACTTCGTCAACAACGCGAATGCGCCGTTCCAGTCTTCCGGCGGCGGGGCCTCCAGGAAGTTGCGGATTCGCGCCTCGTAGAGGTTGAACAACAACTCGAGCGAACGCACCTCGTCGGTGTGGCGGCCGCGTTCGATCGCCGCCAGCGCGCCTTGCCAGTCGCGGCCGCGATAGCAGGCCAGCATCTCGATGGTCAGGTTGCGCAAGCGCTGGAAACGGCCGGACTGCGCGGTGTCCTCCCGTCCGGCGATGGCGTAGATCACCTCTGGCTCCTTCTTGCCCTTCACCATGATGAAGTCGAGTTCGAGGATCGCGAACTTGTCCTTGACCGCCAGCGCGGTTTTCGAACCGACGATGATCGGGAAGCCGTATTCCTTGGATTGGCCCTCCAGCCGTGAGGCCAGATTGACGCTGTCGCCGAACACCGAATAGTCGAACCGCATGTCGGATCCCATGTTGCCGACTACGCAGGTTCCGGTATTGAGGCCGACGCCGACATTGAGCGGAATGAACGGGCGGCCCTCTTCCTCGGCTTCCTCCATTCGTTCCTGATTGAGTTCGTCGACACGCTCCAGCATATCGAGCGCCGCCTCGCAGGCGTTGAGCTGGTGATCCTTGTCGTCGAGCGGCGCATTCCAGAACGCCATGATGGCGTCGCCCATATATTTGTCGATGGTGCCCTTGCGGTGAAGGATGGCGTTGGTCAGCGGCGTCAGGAAGCGGTTCATCAGCGCAGTGAGGCCCTGTGGGTCCCGCTTGTAGGTCTCCGAGATCGAGGTGAAGCCACGCATGTCGGAGAACATGATGGTCATCTCGCGTTCCTCGCCGCCGAGCACGAGCTTTTCCGGCGACTGCGCCAGCTGGGCGACCAGCGCGGGCGACATATACTGGGAGAACGCGTTA
This sequence comes from Bradyrhizobium sp. AUGA SZCCT0176, assembly GCF_018130145.1. Classification (GTDB taxonomy): domain Bacteria; phylum Pseudomonadota; class Alphaproteobacteria; order Rhizobiales; family Xanthobacteraceae; genus Bradyrhizobium. The sequence goes on from NZ_JAFCMB010000002.1 coordinate 561,908, forward strand.
CGGATCTGTTTGCGCTGCTTCTGCTCCCGGACGAAACTCGAGAAGATCAGCGTGAGATAGATCGACGTCGTCGATATCAACGGATAGGTGAAATCGATCAGCAGCCGGTGCTGCGAATAGAAATACCAGGACGTTCCGATCAGCGCGGTGGCAAACGCCGCACCGAGGGCGACCAGCGTGACCGGTCCGAACAAGGGCGCGAACGCGATCACCAATAATCCGAACAAGACCGCGGTGGCGAATTCGATCGAGATACCGAAGATCGGCTGCGAGATCACCTCCCCGGTCAGCGCGCTCTCGAGCACCTGGGCGTGGATTTCCACGCCGGGCATGGCGCGCGACACCGGCGTGGTCTTGATATCGTTGAGACCGACGGCCGAGGTGCCGATCAATACCAGTTTGCCGGCGATCTTCTCGGGCGCAACGGTCTTTTCCAGCACGTTGATCGCCGGAACATAGAGCGACGCATCGTGCCGGGCGTAATGGACCCAAAGCTGGCCATTGCCGTCGGTCGGCAGCTGAAAGCCCTTGATGCCGAGGCTCTTGATGCCGGCCTTTTCGGCCTTGATCAGGATCGTGCCCGAACCGGTGGCGACCCGCAGCATCTCGAAGCTCAGCGAGGGCATGGTCTGGCCCTGCGCCTGCATGATCATCGGCACCCGCCGCACGATACCGTCGCGTTCGGGCTTGATGGTGAACAGCCCGCGTCCGGCAGCGGCATGCTCCAGCACCTTGGTGTTGCGCAGCAGGCCGGGGAATTCGAACATGAAGCGCTGCGGCTCCTCGCCGAGCATCGCAAGCCCGGTCACCGGAAGCGTCTTGTCGAGCACACCCAGTTCTTCCGGCAAACCCGATTCACCCAGCACCACGCGCGAGGCGCGGATGGCATCGGCGAAAACCTGGTCGTTGCTCGGCAGCGAACGCAACCGGCTGCGGGTTTCCTCATCGAGATTACGGTAAGTATCGGCGACGAATTCCGGGTTGAGCCGGTCGGGCTCCGAAAACACCACGTCGAAGGCAATCACGACGGCGCCGAGATTGGTCAGCTCCGTTACCAGATCCGCAAGCCGCGTCCGCGGCCACGGCCATTGTCCAAGCTTTTCCAGGCTTTTGTCGTCGATATCGACGATCGTGACCGGACGTGCGGTCTTCTTCCGCGGGTCGACGCGCTGGAAGGCGTCGAAGGTTCGAACGCGGATCTCTTCGACCGGAGCAGGGTCCCACACGCGCAGCGCGGCAAACCCGATCAGCAGCGCCACGCACGCCAGCCGGGCATAGCCAAAGCGCCGCTTGAACCACCGCCAAAATACTCTCAGCCGCTTCATGCTGCTTCGGTATCACGGGCAGGCAGATTGTTCCAACAGGTTGCGACCCGCGCCGCGGCATTATGGGACCCCGGCGCTTCCAAAAGGCCGCTCGCCCGCTTTCCCGGCGGACCATGGCTGGCTATGGTGGCATTGGGGGGACCATCGGGATTGACGAAACCGAACACTGCAGGCGGAACCCTTCGGCCGCCGCCCCGGCCTCACGATCGTGTTCGCGCGCTGCTGCGGACTGATACGCCGCTATTTTGTCGCCAGGCCGACGGCAAAATACGGCCACGACCAGACATGCTCGGCCTGATGCTGTGGCCGCTGATCCGCAACCATTGCCTGGTTCACGACAAATATTACGCCGTGCCGGACGTGCCGACGGTCAAGCTGCAGGATCCGAAAAGCAAGGTGGGCGCCGGCTATCAGAACGCGGCGACGGTGCGTGAAGAGGCTGAGCGGCTGGGGATTCCGCGGGTCTTGTAAGAGAACGTCTACCGCCGCTGGAGCGTCGCGGTCAGTTACCGATGCCGGGATGGAGGATGAAGTCGTTGGCCGTGAGGCTCGCGACTTGCTTCAGCGTGACATTGTCATCGCCGCCGAGCCAGAGCACCATATCCGCCGGATCGTTCTGGCTTGGCGCCGCATGGTCATGGAGCCATGCATCGATCGTTTCAGGGTTGATCGTTTCGAAAAACGCCCTGAGATCGATGTGGTCCTGCCCCGGCGTGAAGTCCGTGATCGTGTCGTTGCCATCACCGACCCGGAACACGAACTGATCGGCGCCCGCGCCACCGGTCAGCGTATCCGTATTGCCTGTCGCGAAGATGACATCCTTCCCGTCCGTACCGGTCAGTTCGACATCGCTTTCGCCAGTCACATTGAAGATGAAATTGACCGTGTCGGAATGGCCGAAGCCATCAGTCACGGTGAACTTGACAGAGTCATTCTGCGGCTGAGAGCCGCCGCCGGGATTGTATGTGACACCAGCAACAGCAACAGCACCAAGCGCCTCGTCGATATCCTCAAGGTCACCCGGATCGATCGACACGCTGCTGACCAGGGGCGCCCCGGTGGTCGCGGTAAAGGTGAAGGTCTCGGTCTCCGAGGCGTCGGCATCGGTGACGTAGAGACCGGAAACCATCGTTACTCCATCGCCGAGTTCGGAGAGGGTGAACAGGTCCGTTTGGATCACGGGCGCCGCCCCTGCACTCTCAGGCACCGTCACATGCGCTTCGAAATAGTCGCTGTCGTGCCCATTGTTAGGGGCACCGTGGCCGTCCCAGAGTGTGAATGCCACCGTGCGCGTACCGGCGACCGGGTCCGGCTTGGAGTTCGAGAATTCGATCGCCTGCGTTAACGCCTCGACGGCGGTATCGCCGGCGCTGCCGTTCAGCGTCACCGTGAGGCTGTTATCGCCGTTGTGTGCCAGCGTCCCGATCGCGACATCTCCGCCCGGATCATTACCGTCGGAATCGAAATAGACGATCGAGCCGCTATCTACCCAAATGTAGTCGTTGCCCACAATCGACAGCGTGTCGCCCTCGTGTCCGGCCGTGACGGTTGCGGTCAGAGTTCCGCCGGCATAATGGGCGCTGTCGATGTCGGCGGCCGCGACGCCGTAGACGATCGCGACCGGGCTGTCGCCGGCATGGTAGGTCGACGCGAGGCTCTTTCCCGAGTAGTCCGGCGCGTCGTTGGTACCGTTGATGGTGACGACGATATTCTTCTCGGTGCCGTCGATTGACGTCACCGTCAGCGTATCGGTGACGCTGGTGCCCTCGCCCAGCGACTGAACCTCAACCTTGGAATTATCGAGCTGATAGGTCCAGCCGCCCGTACCGCTGTCGAAGGTGAAGGTGCCATAGGCGCCGTCGAGCAAGTCCGGATCGACCGCCTGGAAATGACCTTCGCCAGTGTCGACATCGCTGACCGTCAGCGTGCCGCTGACGGTGTCGAGGGGTACAATTTCGCCGCTGCTCGTGAAGGCGTTCAGGCTGCCCTCCCAATCGCCCGATATCGTCGCCGTGTCGTTGGCGCCGGTCACATTCACCGTGAATAAAGCGATACCCGTGGCACCGTTGACGTCCGCGGTCTGCACGGTGAAAGTTTCGGTCTGGGTGCCGGCATGCAGCGCGTTGATCGCGGCGGCATCGGGCGTATAAATGTAGTGGCCGTCCTCGTCCACCGTGAGCGAGCCATACAGGCCCGCAACCGCCGAGTTCACGGCACTCAGTCCGACGATCGTGCCGTAACTCAGCGTCGCGGCCTCGCCACTGTCGGCATCGTACCCGACCAGCGTTCCCGTGATGGTGCTGTAGCTATCGGTAACGGCGGTATCCAGCAGCGGCCCTACCGTCGCCGGGGCCAGGGTCGGCGCATCGTTGGTACCGGTGACATCAATCGTCAGCGTCGCGGACGCGGTCGCGCCGTAGACGTCATGCATGGTGTAGGTGAACACGTCTGCGACATGCTGATCCTGCATCAGCGCCTGTGTCGTGGCCTTGGTGTTATTGAGCGTGTACGTCCACGCGCCGTTGGCGTCGATCGTCACGCTGCCATAGGTGCCGGCGACCACGCTAGCCACGCCTACGGTCAAGGGGCCGGTTTGCGTTCCGCTGGCAACTCCCTGCACCGTCTTGGTGTCGCCGGCATCGACGTCGAGATCGTTGGCAAGCACGTTACCGGTCGCCGATGCGACGCCGGCAAACGCGTCATTGACCGGACTGACGCCTTGCTCGGAAACCGGCGCACCCGAATTGACGTCAGTCACAGCGACCGGCGCCGCATTTGCAACCGGTGCATCGTTGGTGCCGGTGATATCGATCGTCAGCGTCGTCGTCGACGTGCCGCCATAACCATCGGACTCGGTATAGCTGAAGACGTCGCTGGCGTGCGCGCCATGCGCTAGCGAGTCGGTCAGCGGATTGGTATTGTCGAGCGTATAGGTCCAGGTACCGTTGGCGTTGAGAACCAGTGACCCATAAGTGCCGATGACGGTCGCGCCGACATCGTCGTTCGTCAGCACCCCGCTGATCGAACCCGCCACAACACCGATGACGTGGTGGGTATCGATCAGGTCGACGTCGGTATCGTTGCTGAGCACGTCGCCCGACGTGGTCGAGACGCCGGCCAGTACGGAATTGTCGCTGTTGTTCCCCGCCTCGACGATATGGCCGGTGTCAGTGTCGGCAACCGCAACCGGCACATCGTTGGTGCCGGCGATCGTCACCGTCACATCTTGCGTCACCGGCGCACCGTTACTGTCTATGATCGTGACGGTGTAGATCTGGGTAATGGTCTGGCCCAACGCCAGCGACTGCAGCACCGGATCGTTGTCGTTCAGCGTAAAGCTCCAGCCGATGCTGGCGGTGTTGACGGTGTCGGTCGCGCTCTCGTTCACTCCCGTCAGGGCGAAGGTGCCGATATTGGCGGCCAATGCGCCGTTGCCCTCGGCAAAGCCCGGCAGGTTCACGCTGGCATCCGTCGATTTCAGCACGAAGCCCGCAGTATGGGCGTCGATCAGGTCGAGATCACCAAACGTAATCATGCCCGAAGTCGCAATATCGCCGGAAACGTTGACGCCGACGTCTTCCGTCACCCCGCCGGCCGCCGTCGTCGACGCGCCCACAATCGTCGGCGTGTCATTGGTGCCGGTGATCGTCACCGTCACATCCTGCGTGACCGGCGCACCGTTATTGTCTGATATGGTGACCGTGTAGATCTGGACGATCGTCTGGCCCTTGGCCAGCGACTGCAGCACCGGATCGTTGTCGTTTAGCGTAAAGTTCCAGCCGATGCTGGCGGTATTGCCGGTGTCGGTCGTGCTCTCGTTCACTCCGGTCAGCGCAAAGGTGCCGATATTGGCGGCCAATGCGCCGTTGCCCTCGGCAAAGCCCGGCAGGTTCGCGCTGGCATTCGTCGACTTCAGCACGAAGCCGGCGGTGTGGGTGTCGATCAGGTCGAGATCGCCGAACGTGATCGTGCCCGAGGTCTCGATGTTACCGGAGTCGTTGACGCCGGTATCCTCCGTCACCCCGCCAGTCGCCGTGGTAGATCCACCCACAATGGTCGGCGTATCGTTGGTGCCGGTGATCGTCACCGTCACGTCCTGCGTCACCGGCGCACCGTTATTGTCTGATATGGTGACCGTGTAGATCTGGGTGATGGTCTGGCCCTTGGCCAGCGACTGCAGCACCGGATCGTCGTCGTTCAGCGTAAAGTTCCAGCCGAGCGAGCCGACGGTCGAAACACCGGGATTCTCGCTTATCGCGGTCAGGGCAAACGTGCCGATTTGACCCAGCGGGGCCGCCTCCGAATAGCCCGGCAGATTGGCAGTGGCGTTCGACGACTTCAGAGCGAATGCCGCGGCATGGGTGTCCGTCAGGTCGAGGTCCTGAAACGTGATCGTTCCATTGGCGGTCAGCGTCGCCGCTGCATCCTCCGTCATCTCGCCTGTCGCCGTCGTCCACTCCGGAACTATGGTGGGAACGTCGTTGGTGCCGATCACGGTGACGTCGGCGCCGTTGATGGAGATGCTGACCGGCGTGTACACAACGCCGCCATGGCCGTCGTCGACCTTGATGACGTAGTTGAGGATCAGCTTCTCGCCCTTGGCGAGGAAATCGAAGGCGTGGTCGGCGATGCTGTAGGTCCAGGTCGCCGAACCGTTATGGCCGTTTGCGCCCCCCTGCGTCACGCTCAAGGGAACCTTGACGGCTGCAATTGCCGCCAGTTGTGCCGGCGTCAGCGTCGCGGTGACGTTATGCCCCTGCGCGTCGAGGTATCTGAACGGCTCGGTTGTCGAGATCGCCGCAGTCACCACCGGGCGATCGGTCAAATCGGTATCGGTAAAGGTGACCGTGCCCGAGATCGTATCGATGGTGGTATTGCCGGTGCCGTCCCGCTCGATGACGGTGCCGCCGCTGGTGGTAACGGTCGGCGCGTCATTGGTGCCTGATATCGTGATGGTGAAGGTCTTGAACGTGATCTCGTTGTTCGCCGCGAAATTATTGTCGACCCGCGCCAGATAGGTCAGCGTCAAGGTCTCGCCGGCGGCCAGGAAATCGAAGGCGCCGTCAGGGACGCTGTAGGTCCAGGTCGCCGTGCCGCGGTTTTTCTGGTTGGGATCCTGCACCACGGTAAGCGGCACTTCCACCGCCTTGATCGCGGCTATCTGCTCTGATGTCAGCGATGCGCTGACATCGCTGTGCTGCGCGTTCTCATACTTGAACGAGGCAAAACTCGCCTGGGCGGTCGGCACGTCGCCCGGATTGAGGTCGGAATACGCGATCTCGCCGGTCAACGTATCCTGCGCGGCACTGCCGGTCAGGCCTGCGCGCTCGGTGAAAGCCGCATTGGAGGTGATGACGTCGGGCGGCCCCGGAATGTGGTCGCCCGATTTGACGGTCGTGGGGGTAGTCGTAACGACGGGAGTGTCGATAATCGGAGTAACCGTCACCTTCACCGGGACGGTTTCTCCGCCCGCCAGTCTGATGAACATGTTTTCCGGAACCGGCGAATCGGTGAACCGGTGCAGCTGTTGAGGATTGTTCAGGTCGGTGAATTTCAGCTGGAAGACATCGGAGATGATCTTCTGCGCATCGGGCGACAACTGCACCGAGGAAAGAAAATTGACCGTGCCCTGGCCGCTGACGATGGTCTGCGTACCGGCCTGATTGACGGTCGCGATCGGCGTCATCGTGGTCTTGTCGAACAGGATGTAGGAGCCGGTGGTGCCGTCGGGCTCGACCAGCACCTGGAATTTCGCCGGCGGCGCTCCGCCCTGGCCCGGCACCGCGAAATCGATTTCGACCAGTACCGCGGTGCCGCGGATGCCCATAGTGGCAACCGGCGTGTCGACCTTCATGTCGCCCTTCTTGGCGGTCGCGCCGGCGACGAACGAGATGGTGCCCTGCACCAGGCTGATCAGCGACGAATTGTTCGACCCGTTCGGGTCGTAGATCATTTCGTTCAGCACCATCCTGGCGTTCGATGCGAGACCGAACACGCTGCCGTCGATGAAGGTGATGCCGAGCGTCGAATCGGAACCGGACTGGACCACGTCGCCTTTGTTGACGTTGTCGCCATTGTTCAGAATGATCGAAACGCCGTTGCGGATCGCTGTCGCGGTGCCGACCAGCTTGGTGACGTGGCCGATGACCTGGGCCACGCTCGGGCTGCCGTCGGCCTGCGCCAGCTGGGTGTGACCGGTCAGCGCGTTGACAATATTGCCAGTCAGATGGGCGCCATCGGGTGATGCCAGGGCTGCGCGCTTCTCGCCCTTGAAATAGTCATGCAGCACCAACTCGCGGCCGTCGCCCGATAGAACGAGGTCGACACCCGCGCGCTTGAAATCGCCGGTGAAGAGCAAATGGGCGTCTGGAACGATAATGGCGCCCGACGGCGCATGTGTGGAAACACTGTCGACCTGGAGGTGCCCACCCGGGTGAGCGCCGTGGCCGTCAGGCAGCACGTCGGTAAATTTACCGGCCAAAGTCAAATGAGCCCCGCCGCCGCTAAGGTTAATACAAATACAATATTCAAAGGTCTAAGCTTGCATATCACGGATGGTCTTCTACGGAACCATCCATTTTTTGTGCAGCTTGCTTAGGTTAGAGCCGTTTTCCAGATCAGTCTTCTCGATTTTTCTCAAGCATATCTGGTACTCCCCTGCCATACACAGAGGAATACATGGATAAGCTTGAGCACCAGGGAGATTAGTTGAGATATTCGCAGCAAAACGACTGCGGTCTATACTTATCAATCCGATTCCCCCGTATAACCCCGGTATATGATGCGATTTTCCAAGTCAAAACTGTGACTTGGCTTACAACTCACGCGAATCTGACCAGATTAGTCATATTAACCTGAAAACAACGATAACGCACGGTTAAGCACCATCCCATGGATAGGGCAGTCACGGCTCCGCAAAGGTTCGATAAAATTTTCGGGAAACCGGCGAGACAAATTTTAAGCTGTTTCGCGCTTTCCGGCCTGATATCGCGGGTTTTAAGCAGATCAAAAGCCCACCTACCCACTATGCCCCCAGCGAAATGATCCGGTCACGAGTAGGTTAACGAGCCTGCCGATAATGCCCGGACTAGGGGTGTCAGATGGCGATCTCAAATTATCCGCGTGCGTTGCGCGCAACCTTCCTCGCGTGCGGCCTGTCCATAAGCGGCTTGGCCTGGTTCGGACCGGCGGACGCCGGAACGCTGCTGTCACCTGGCGCTGCGGTCCTGGTCAAGAAATCCACCCAGCCGTTCGGGCAGCCCACCGCGATGCTTCTCGACGGCGGATTGCACGAGAAATGGCAAAGTGTGCAGCGCCGCCTCGACGATGAAATGGTGCAGCTTGCGCTGTGCGAGGGCGACCGCGGAGGCTGCGTCTCGCCGGCCGCGCTGCAATTCCTCGCGATCGTCGATGCCGCCAAGCTCCGCGAGGGCCGCGCCCGACTCGGCGAGATCAACCGCGCCGTCAACCTTGCGGTGCGGCCGATGAGCGACCTCGCACAATATGGCCAACTCGACGTCTGGGCCTCGCCGCTCGCGACGCTAACGCGGGGCGGCGACTGCGAGGATTACGCCATTGCGAAATTCGTGGCGTTGCGCCGGGCCGGCATTGCGCCCGACGATCTGCGGATCGTGATCATGCGCGACACCGTCCGCGGCGAGGATCACGCGGTTGCCGCCGCGCGGCTCGACGGGCACTGGCTGACGCTCGATAACCGCCGCATGGCGATGGTTGAGGATTCCGACATCCGCAATTACCGGCCCACCTTCGTGATCGATCAGCACAGCGTCATGCGATACACCGATGCGCCCCTGCTCACCGCCGCATCCGGCAATCCCGAAGCGCCGGTCGTCATCAGCGCGCTGGCAGCGCCCGGCGTTGTCACGCCCGCCAATCAGGCTCCGACGAAAGCCGATTGACAGCAATCCTGCCGCAATTTCATCCGCAGCGATGATGGAGCAACTGCGTGCTGCATCACGCCCTCGCTGCAGCGGACCGGACCGGACGTCGCGCGATCCATGATCGCGCATCTGGGATATCGGATACAAGGCATCCCGCAATTTTCATTGCACGATCAGATTCAGTGTAAGTCATCAAGCCATGCTGCAGTGCAGCCGGAACGCATGTTCATTCTGTTTGGCGAAAACATGACGATACAAATTTTCTCTTTTTCTTTTCACGCTCGCGCTTGATTGACGCCGTCGTTCCCACCGGCATACCATTCCGACAGATCCGCTAGAGATCATTGGAGGGGACTAGGATGACACGTTGGCCGTGCGGTGATTCTGTTTGCCGTTTTTTTCCTGAAAGCTTTTCCAGTTTGCATCGGCCGGCTCGCCTGGCGCTGGCGATCGGGTTTGGGCTGGCGATCTCCTCCACGGCGGCGCTCGCGCAAAGTCCCGCCAAGGGATCGCCGGAGCACATCAAGGCCGTTACCTCGGCGGTCGACGGCGCCTCGATCAAGGCCAACACCGCGACATCGAACGACTGGCCGACCATCGGCCTCGACTATGCGGAAACGCGCTTTTCCAAGCTGAACCAGATCAACACCGACAACGTCAAGAAACTCGGCCTGGTATGGAGCTATCCGCTCGAATCCTCCCGCGGTGTCGAGGCAACCCCGGTGGTCGTCGATGGCATCATGTACCAGACCGCCTCCTGGAGCGTGGTGCACGCGATCGACGCCCGAACCGGCAAGAGACTCTGGACCTTCGATCCCGGCATCGACAAGGAGAAGGGCTACAAGGGCTGTTGCGACGTCGTCAATCGCGGCGTGGCGCTCTGGAAGGGCAAGGTTTTCCTCGGCGCCTATGACGGCCGCCTGATCGCGCTCGACGCCGTCACCGGCAAGGTCGTCTGGGAAAAGGACACCATCGTCAGCAAGGAGCACTCCTACACCATCACCGGCGCGCCGCGCGTGTTCAACGGCAAGGTCGTGATCGGCAATGGCGGCGCCGAATATGGCGCGCGCGGCTACATCACCGCCTATGACGCCGAGACCGGCAACCAGGCCTGGCGCTGGTTCACCGTGCCTGGCGATCCCTCAAAACCGTTCGAAGATGAATCGATGGCGGCAGCCGCCAAGACCTGGGATCCGGCCGGAAAATACTGGCTCAACGGCGGCGGCGGAACGGCGTGGGACACCATCACCTTCGATCCCGACCTGAACATGGTCTATGTCGGCACCGGCAACGGCTCGCCGTGGAATCGGGACATCCGCAGCCCATCCGGCGGCGACAATCTCTATTTGGCGTCACTGGTGGCGCTGAACGCCGACACCGGCAAATACATCTGGCACTATCAGGAAACCCCCGGCGATCATTGGGACTACACATCGACGCAGCCGATGATCCTGGCGGACATCAACATCGATGGCGCGCCAAGGAAGGTCATTCTTCATGCGCCGAAGAACGGCTTCTTCTTCGTCGTCGACCGCACCAACGGCAAGTTCATCTCGGCCAAGAACTTCGTCGATGTGAACTGGGCGACCGGTTACGACGCCAATGGTCGTCCGATCGAAGTACCGGCAGCGCGCGGCAAGGAGCCGTATGACAGCGTTCCCGGTCCATATGGCGCGCACAATTGGCATCCCATGTCGTTCAATCCGCAGACCGGCCTCGTTTATCTGCCGGCGCAAGGCGTGCCGCTGAACCTGACGCCGGAAAAAATGTTCGTTCACAACGCGCCAACTCCCGGCAAGTTCGGCGCCACCACCGGTTGGAATGTCGGCATGGTGCTGGACGCTGTCCCGCCGAAGAATCCGGCGTTCGGGCGCCTGCTGGCGTGGGACCCCGTGAAGCAGAAGGAAGTCTGGCGCGCCGAATATGTGGCGCCATGGAACGGTGGCACGCTGACAACAGCCGGCAATCTGGTGTTCCAGGGCACTGCCGACGGACGCTTCGTCGCCTATAATGCCACGACCGGCGAGAAGCTCTGGGAATCGCCGACCGGGTCCGGCGTCGTCGCGGCGGCCTCGACCTACATGCTCGACGGCAAGCAATATGTGTCGATCGCGGTTGGCTGGGGCGGCGTGTTCGGGATCGCGGTACGCGCTACCGAATTGCGCAGCCCGGGCACGGTCTACACGTTTGCGGTCGACGGCAAGGCGCCACTGCCGACTTTCGTGAAGTATCAGACCGAAGGCCTGCTTGCGGGCGTCAAGTACGATCCGAAGGACGTGCCCGACGGCACCAACCTCTATGTCGCCGCCTGCGCCACCTGCCACGGCGTGCCCGGCGTCCACAATGGCGGCAATGTCCGTAACCTCGGCTATGTTCCGAAGGAGACCATCGAGAACCTCAAGGACTTCGTGTTCAAGGGCCCGTTCCGCGACCAGGGCATGCCGGACTTCACCGGCAAGCTGACGGAAGCGGATGTGACGAAGATCGCCGCCTTCATCCAGGGCACGGCGGATGCGATCAGGCCGAAGCCGGCCGAAGCCGCGGGACAGCCGAAGCAGTAACCCAACTCGTCATGGCCGGGCTTGTCCCGGCCATGACGGAGAGTGAGATCCATCCAAATAAAGAAAGGGCTGCGCGAGGTGATCGCGCAGCCCTTCGTCGTTCGGAAGGCAAACCTTCGGAAGACGAGCCTCAGAACATCAGGCCTTCCTTCACCAGCACCCAGCGGCCGTTCTTGACCTGCTGGACCTGGGTGATGGTGGTGGCGAGATGGTTGGTTTTCGAGAACACGGTCGGCGGCGAACTGAAGATATCCTGGAACTTATCGCCGGACTCCAGCGCATCAAGCATCTTCTGGCCGCTCAGATCCTTGCCGGCCTTGTTTGCATAATGCGCGAACGTCATCACCGCATTGTAGCCAATGATCGCCTGGGTATTGGCGTCGGCGCCGAACATCTTCTTGTAGTTGACGAGCCAGTCCTTCACTTTTCCCTTGGCGGTGTCTTCGTAGGGAATTTCGAAGCCTGAAGCGGCATACAGACCTTCAACCACTTCCTTGCCGAGCGCCGGCACTTCGAGCACGTTAACCGGCGTGGCGCCGAGGAAGGTGACGTCCCATCCGAGCTTCTTGGCTTCGCCCATCGTGCCGATCGGCTCGCGGAGCACCGCGCCCAACACGACCAGATCGCAGCCGTCGGATTTCATCTTGGCGACCTGTGCGCTGAAGTCGGATGCACCACGCTTGTAGCTGGTGATGGAGGCCGGTGCGACCTTCATCGCGGCGAGCTGCTGGTTAAAACCATCGAGCACGTTTTTGCCGTACTCGTCATCCTGATGCATGATGCACGGCTTCTTGAAATTCTTGGCCTCCATCATGTATTTGAGCGCTGCGCGCGTGCTCTCGACGTAAGGCAGGAGGTTGTTGAATTTCAGCCGTTCCTGCGGCTTGGCCGGATCGAACTTGAAGGTGAATTCGGCCGCGGTGAGCGGAAACAGTTGCATCACCCCGGCCTCGAGCAAAATGTCCTGCGAGGCGAGCACGGTGGGCGATCCCATCGGGCCGACCATCGCGAAGATCTTGTCGCGCTCGACCATCTTCTGCGACGCCAGCACCGCACGCTTCGGGTCGTAGCCGGAGTCCTCCAGGACGAGCTTGATCTTGCGGCCGTGAATGCCGCCGGCGGCGTTGACTTCGTCGATCGCCATCTTCATGCCGTTGGAAACCGGAACGCCCCAGCCCTTGATCGGGCCGGACAGATCCTGATGGGTGCCGATGACGATCTCGCTCGCCGAGATGCCTTCATTGGTGACCTTGGTTTGGGCGTAGGCCGGCAGGTGGGTCAGCGCAAGGGCGCTCACCGCAAGGCACAACGCCCTAGACGATTTCGACATTGCAGTCTCCTCTTCGTTGGCCCGTGTTGAGCGAAGGGTGGGGCCTTCTTGTCCTTCGCCGTTTCTACAAATTTTGCTCAAAGTTCGTCCGTTACGCCACCGCCCGTTCGCCGTACATGGCGCCGATCTCGGCCGCGTAACGCTTGTTCACAAAACTCCGCTTCAATTTCATGGTCGGCGTCAATTCCTCATCCTCGGGCGTCAGCTGACGCTCGATCAGGAAAAATTTCTTGATAGTCTCGACCCGCGCGAAGTTGACGTTGACCGCCTCGATCTCGCGCTGGATCAGGTCCTGGATCTCGGGCGCGCGGCACAGGCTCGCGTAGTTGGTGAAGGGAATGTCGTGGTCCTGCGCGAACTTCTCGACATTCTCCTGGTCGATCATGATGAGACAGGTGAGGAACGGCCGCTTGTCGCCGATCACCACCGCGTCCGAGACGTAGGGCGAGAACTTCAGCTGGTTCTCGATCTCGGACGGCGTGATGTTCTTGCCGCCCGAGGTGATGATGATGTCCTTCATCCGGTCGGTGATCTTGACGAAGCCCTCGTTGTCGATCGAACCGACGTCGCCAGTGTGCAGCCAGCCTTTGGCGTCGATGGTCTCGGCGGTCTTTTCCGGCTGGTTGAGATAACCCATGAACAGGAAGTCGCCCTTGATCAGGATTTCGCCTTGCGGGGAAATCGCGACCTCGCCCCAGGGCGCGGCCTTGCCGACTGAACCCAGCTTCATGCGGTCGGGCGGCATCACGGTGGCCACACCGCAATTCTCGGTCTGGCCGTAGACCTCGCGCATGTCGATGCCGAGCGCGAGATACCAGCGGATCAAATCCGGCGCGATCGGCGCAGCCCCGGTGAAGGCCAGACGGCAGCGATCGAGCCCGAGCATGCGGCGGATGTTGCGGAACACCAGCCAATAGGCGAACTGATTGGCGATCCGCAAGGTCAGCGGCGGCGTTTCACCCTCAAGCTTGCTCTCGGTCACGCGATTGCCGATTCCCAGCGCCTGGCGGTACATCCAGTTCTGGAACGGCGTCGCGTCCTTGAGTGCAATCGTGATCCCGGAATAGAATTTTTCCCAGATCCGCGGCACCGCCAGGAACGCGGTCGGCTGCACCTCGCGCAGATTGTCCGGCACGGTTTCCGGGCTTTCGGCAAAATTCATCACCGAGCCCAGCGCCAGCGAAATGTAATAGCCACCGATACGTTCGGCGACATGGCAGAGCGGCAGGAACACCAGCCGCTCTTCGGCGTCGGTGGAGGGGAACAGATCGTTGGCGTGGCGCATCTGGTGCGTGACGCTGCGGTTGGAATGCATCGCGCCCTTGGGCGGACCGGTCGTGCCTGACGTGTAGACGAGGATGGCCAAATCACCCGCGCCTCGGCTTGCGATCATCGCATCCCACAGCGCCGGATCGTCGTGACTGTGGTTGCGCCCCAGCGCGGTGAATTCGGCCAGCGACATCACCATCGGGTCGCTGAAGCCAGAGAGGCCTTCCATGTCGAACACGACGATCTTCTGCAAGGTCGGGCAGCGTTCGCGGCAGGACAGGATCTTGTCGAGCTGCTCTTCATCCTCGGCGAAGATCACGCGTGTCGAGGAATCGTTGATGAGGTATTCGACCTGGACCGACGAGTCGGTCGGATAGATCCCGGACGAGACGCCACCGGCGCAGAGGATGCCCATGTCAGCATACACCCATTCGGGAACCGCGTTCGCGATGATCGACGCGACGTCGCCCGGCTTGAAGCCGGTGGCATGCAAGGCGTAAGCGATATCCTTCGATATCTGCAGCCACTGCCGCCAGCTGGTCGGCTGCCAGATGCCGAACGTCTTTTCGCGGATCGCCGGCCGGTCGCCGCGCGTTTCCACTGCCAGCAAAAAGCTCTTCGCGATCGTGTCGGCGACCGTCAGCACTGCCGGTCTGGCCATGCGTCTTCCTCCCTCTCTCGCCTGCGTCCGACGCCGGTCTTGTCAGCCGGTCTTGTTGTCGAGGCAGGCTCGAATTTAGCTCAAAATCACTAGGAACGCCAAGGTCTTAACTGCGTCGTTTAGCGCCATGTCTTCTTCTTTTTCCAGCGTCGCTCACCGCGCGCGCCCTCTTCCTTGGCGCCGAGATAGAATTCCTGGATGTCCTTTGAATGCATCAGCCGCTCGCAGCTGTCGTTCATGACGACACGGCCGATTTCCAGCACATAGCCATAGTGCGCCGTCTCCAGCGCCACCTTGGCGTTCTGCTCGACCAGCAGGATCGACATGCCCTGCTCTTCGTTGACGCGCTTGATGATGGTGAAAATCTCCTTCACCAGGATCGGCGACAGCCCGAGCGAGGGTTCGTCCAGCAGCAACAGCGTCGGCCGGTTCATCAACGCGCGCCCGATCGCCAGCATCTGCTGCTCGCCGCCGGAGAGCTGTCCGGCCGGCTGGTTGATGCGCTCCTTCAGCCGCGGGAAATAGCCGTAGACCCGTTCGAGATCCTCGGCGACGCCGTCGCGATCCTTGCGCGGATAGGCGCCCATCATCAGGTTCTCGCGCACGGAGAGGAACGGGAACACTTCGCGCCCCTCCGGCACGTGGCTTAGGCCCAGTCGCACGATCTTGTCGGCTTCCACGCGCTGGATTGATTTGCCCAGAAATTCGATCGAGCCCTTCTGCGGATCGAGGATGCCGGAAATGGTTTTCAGAACGGTGGTCTTGCCGGCGCCGTTGGCGCCGAGCAGTGTGACGATCTTGCCACGCGGCACTTCGAGGCTGATGCCCCTGATCGCCTGAATCGGTCCGTAATAGCTCTCGATATTGCTGAGCTTCAGGATGATGTCGGGAGCGCTCATGGCATCATCCTCATGCGCCGAGATAGGCCGCGACGACGTCGGGATGGCGCTGCACTTCGGAAGGGGAGCCCATCGCGATCACCTTGCCGTAGTTCAGTGCGATCACCCGGTCCGACACCCGGTTCACCAGCGACATGTCGTGTTCGACCATCAGCACGGTGATGCCGAGGTCGGTCTTCAGGTCGCGGATCCAGAACGACATGTCGCCGGTCTCCTCGACGTTCAGCCCGGAGGACGGCTCGTCCAGCAGGATCAGTTTCGGCTCCGAGCACAGCGCGCGCGCGAGCTCGATCACCTTGCGGACACCGTAGGGCAGCCCCGAGATCAGCTTGTCGCGATAGACTTCGAGGTCGAGGAACTCGATCACCTGCTCGACCCGGCGGCGATGCGCCTTTTCGTGGGCGCGCACGCTCGGCAGGAACAGCAACTCCTGCCACAGCTGCGTGGTGGAGTGGCGGTGCCGGCCGACCAAGAGATTGCTCAGCATCGTCGCGTTCTCGAACAATTCGATGTTCTGGAAGGTGCGGGCAATGCCGAGGCCGGCAATTTCGTAAGCCGGCTGCTGGGTGATGTCCTGATCCTCGAAGTAGATCTTGCCCGAGGTCGGCGGGTAAATGCGCGAGATCAGATTGAAGATCGAGCTCTTGCCCGCGCCGTTGGGGCCGATGATCGATAGAATTTCGCCCTTCTCCACCGCGAAGCTGACGGCATCGACCGCCTTGAGGCCACCGAAGTGCAAGGACAGGTCTTCGGCCCGGAAATAGCTCATCGGTTCCGCTCCGACTTCACATAGATTTTCTGCCGCTTGAAAGTGGCGCGCTTGTAGAGCGGGAACAGCTGGAAGAAGAGCTTTATCTTCAGCCAGCGACCGTAGAGGCCAAGCGGCTCGAACAGCACGAACAGCACGATGATCAGGCCGTAGATCGCGCCCTTGAGGCCGTTCGCGGAAGCGATGGCGGCGGCCTTGTCCTGAATATGAGACGCACTCTCCTTGCCCGCGCCAAACGTCGAGGCGACGCCCGCGATCATGCCGGGCAAGTCGTCCTTCAGATAGGTCAGGAGCGGATCGATCATGACCAGGAAGATCGCGCCCAGCACCGCGCCGTGCAGACTGAACGAGCCGCCGATCAGGATCACGATGATGAACTCGATCGAGAGCAGCAGCGTGAACATTTCCGGGCTGATGAAGGACAGTTTGTGGGCGAACAGGCAGCCCGCGAATCCGGTGATCGCGGCGCTGATCGCAAACGACTTCACCTTGTAGAGCGAGACGTTGATGCCCATGCTGCGCGCCGCGGTCTCGCTGTCACGGATCGCGACGAAGGCGCGGCCGGTCGGAGAACGCAGGAGATTGAGTGTGCCGACGATGGTCAGGATCAGGAAACCCAGACAAAGGAAATAGAAGGTCGGGCTATCGCGCGATATCGCCATGCCGAACACCTGCATGGTCTTGACGCGCATGCCCTCATTGCCATGGGTCACGCTTTCCCAGCGCGCCAGGATTTCCTCGACGATGAAGGCAAAGGAAATCGTCGCAATGACGAGATAGATGCCCTGTAGCCGCAGCGCCGGGAATCCGACCAGCGCGCCGACTACGCCGGTCAGCAGGCCTGCGGCCAGGAAATACACCGGAAACGGGACGTTGTATTGCTGCAGGAAGGCCGCCGTATAGGCGCCGATGGCGAGAAAGGCGGCGTGGCCCAGCGACGCCTGCCCGGTAAAGCCGGTCAGGATCATCAGCCCGACGCCGACGGTGGCGTAGATGCAGACGAACACCAGCTGGCTCATGATATAACTGGAGAGCACAAACGGCGCGACCGCCAGCAGTGCCAGCAGCACGCCATAGGTGACCAGATAGCCGCTGTGCGGCATCAGCCGGATGTCGTCTTCGTAGTCGGTCTTGAAGAGAAAACGCATCGCGGCCCCTAAACCTTCTTGCGCGTGTGCACGCCGAACAGGCCTTCGGGCTTGAGCAGCAACACCACGAGGAGAACGAGGTAAGGCGCGACGTCTTTCCAGCCTTGCGGCAGATAGAAGCCGGCCATGCTCTCAATCACGCCGATCAGGACGCCGCCGACCACCGCACCTGGAATCGATCCGAAGCCGCCAAGCACCGCGGCGGGAAACGCCTTCAATCCCAGCACCAGCCCGACGTTGGAATGAATGAAGGTGATCGGCGCCAGCAACACGCCGGCGGCGGTTGCGACCGCAGCGCTGATCGCCCAGACGATCGACACCACCCGCTTGACCGGAATGCCCATGTAGTAGGCAGCCAGCATGTTCTCGGAACTGGCGCGCATCGCGGTGCCGAGCGTGGTGCGGTTGAAGAACAGATAGAGCAACCCGCAAAGGATGACGGTCGCGGCGATCACCGAGAGCTTGTCGTGGGCCAGCACCAGCGAGCCGATCCGCAACACACCCTGGCTGAACGGCGTCTCGATCTTGAGATCGTCGGTGCCCCAGATCATGCCGGCGATGGAGCGCAGGAAATATCCGAGCCCGATCGTCGCCATGATGATAGAAAACTGGGGATAGCCGAGGATCGGACGCACCACCACGCGTTCGGCCAGCATGCCAAACAGCGCCATGCAGATCACAGCGCCGGCGAATCCGAGCCAGTAATTGAGGCCGAGCATACCGATGAAAGTGAAGGCGAAGAAACCGCCCAGCATCATCAAATCGCCCTGGGCGAAATTGACGACCTCGGTGGCCTTGTACACCAGCACGAAGCCGAGCGCGATCAAGCCGTAAACGCAGCCAAGTGCGATGCCACTCACCAGTTGCTGAACGAAGTCCAGCATCGATTCCCCTCCCCCGGATGCCCCGCGATTCTACGGATCGCCTTAACGCATCCTGCCTTCGCGCTCTTGTGTCGAAGCGCTGAAAGTCACATATGTCCGTCCCCATTGAGACCAAAGCGCCGACGACTGTCAACAGAGCGCTGGTTGCGGCCCGCGTTAACAATTGCGCAGAAATGCCGCAGGGCGGAAGTTGGCTTCGAAGTAGCCTTCAAAGTAGCCTTGGAAGCGTTCATATCGGCGCGATTTGGGGTCTTCGATTCACCGCACCGAAAGTTCTTGGGTCCATGGTTCGCGGCGACACATGAAACCCGGACCGTCCCGACCTCATGAATCCCGATGTATCAGCGCTGCAGGTGCGAGGGTTAACGAAGCGTTTTGACCGCCCAGCGGTCGATGCGCTCGATCTCACCGTCCACCGCGGCGAATTCTACGCCCTGCTCGGCCCCAACGGTGCCGGCAAGACCACGACGTTGCGCATGGTGGCCGGCCTGCTGCGACCCGACGCCGGCGCTGTCTCAATATTGGGCATCGATGCGCTCGCCGATCCCGTCGCCGCCAAGCAGATCATGGCGTGGGTGTCGGACGAGCCGATGATTTATGACAAGCTGACGCCACTGGAATATCTCGAATTCGTTGCCGGCCTCTGGGGCGTCGATGCTTCGATTGCCGAATCCTCCGCGCAGGATCTGCTGGTGTCGCTCGGGCTCCAGCCGCATCTGCACGAACGCTGCGAAGGATTTTCGAAAGGCATGCGCCAGAAGGTGGCGCTGGCCGGTGCACTGGTCCATGACCCCCGCCTGATCATCCTCGATGAACCTCTCACCGGCCTCGACGCGCTGTCCGCGCGTCACGTCAAGGGACTGCTGCAGGCACGCGTCCGCGCCGGCTGCACCGTGATCATGACGACGCATATTCTGGAAGTCGCCGAACGGATGGCCGACCGCATCGGCGTCATCGCCGCGGGCCGGCTGGTGGCCGAAGGCACGCTCACCGAATTGCGCCAGCAGAACGGCCGCAACGACACCAGCCTCGAAGACATGTTCATTGCACTCGTCGACACCGACGCGGCCGCATGAGCTCGGCCGCTGATCTCACCTGGTTTGCCCGGCACGAAATCCGGCTGGCGTGGCGCGAATGGCTCGCCATGATGACGGGCGCGCGGCGAAAACGAACACGCGCCGTGATCGGGCTGCTCGTGCTCGCCGCCTTCCTGCATCTGCCGGCCTATGCGGTGATCGGCCGCTTTGCCGATCTGCAAGCCCCGCTCGACAAGCCGACGCTGATCGTCATGTCAGCAACGATCTTCCTGGCCTGGGCCCTGATGCTGTCGCAGGCGATCGAATCGGTGACGCGGGTGTTCTATGCGCGCGCCGACCTCGATTTGATCATGTCCTCTCCGGTCAGGCTGACCAACATCTTCTCGGTGCGGATCGCGGCAATCGCGCTCTCGGTCACGGCCATGGCCCTGCTGTTGTCGAGCCCCTTCGTCGACGTTCTCGTGATCGGCGGCGGCATCAGGTGGTTCTCGGCGTTTGGCGTCGTCATCGCCATAGGCCTGTCAGCCGCGGCGGTTGCGATCGCAATCACGGTATTATTGTTTCGGTTGATCGGTCCGAGCCGGACGCGGCTCGCTGCACAGATTCTCGCCGCCGTCATCGGTGCGGGTTTCGTCATCGCGCTCCAGGTCGCCGCGATCCTCTCCTACGGCACACTGTCGCGGTTTACGGTGCTGACGTCGGACGCCGCGGCGGCCTACGCCCCCGATTTCGACAGTCCGCTGTGGTGGCCGGCGCGCGCCGCGATCGGGGACGGCGAAATGCTCTCGCTTCTGCTGGCCGGCAGCCTCGTGCTGCTCGGCGGCGTGATGGCGGTCCTCTCGCCGAAATTTGCCGGCACCGTCGTCAGCGCTTCGGCAACCGCAACGACGATCCGTCGCGGGTCGCGCGCGACCTCGTTTCGCCGCGGTTCGCGGCAAGCCGCGCTGCGCTGGAAGGAGTTCATGCTGCTGCGGCGTGATCCCTGGCTGGTGTCGCAGAGCCTGATGCAATTGCTTTATCTGGTGCCGCCGGCGCTGATGCTGTGGCGCAGCTTCTCCGATAGCTCGGCCGCGACCGTCCTGATCACGCCCGTGATCGTCATGGCGGCCGGACAACTCGCCGGCGGTCTCGCCTGGCTGACGATTTCAGGCGAGGACGCCGCAGACTTGGTCGCGACCGCCCCGATGCCGCCCGGCAGCGTGATCCGTGCCAAGGTCGAGGTGGTGATGATCGCGATCGGCGTCATCTTCGCTCCCTTGGTGGCTGCACTGGCCTTGGCCTCACCCGTACAGGCAGCGGTCACTGCCGTCTTCGTCGTCATCGCCACCGTGTCGGCGGCCGCGATCCAGCTGTGGTTTCGCGTCCAGGCCAAACGCAGCCAGTTTCGCCGCCGCCAGACCTCGTCACGCATCGCGACATTTGCTGAAGCGTTCTGCTCGATCGGATGGGCGGCGACCGCGATCCTCGCCGTCACAATCCCGATTGCCGCCGTCATCAGCGGCGCCATGACCGCGCTGATGCTGGCCGGGACGTGGAAGATCAGCCCGCGAAGGGATTGATGCGGAAGCGCCCGGTATTCAGCCGTGAACCTCGGCAGACCGAACCCCGACAAAGCTATATCCTATTGAAGTTGAGGGCGGATTTCCGGCAAGCCTGACTGGCTGGAAGGCCACGCCGCCGTCATCGATTCGTTTGGCTGGCTGGGCTATCTTGCCGAAGCACTACCGCGGCACCATGTGGCGGGAATGAGCACACAGGAGAGGAAGCGCGATGCGCGAAACCATCAATGTCCCGGCGGTCATGGTGGACGCGTCCGCGGTTGCGCGGATCAAGTCGGAGATCGACATCTCCGATCGGTCGCGCATCGTTACATTCGGCGATCGCGCGCAGCGATCGGTCGTTGAGTTCGCGGACCGCATCCTCGCCCAAACCCAGAACCGGGAGCTCGGGACAACAGGCAAATTGTTGTCGGACATCCTGGGCAAGGCGCGTGGGCTCGATCCGGCGACGCTCAAGGACAGCGGCTTTTTCACGCGCCTGTTCTCCTCGATGGAATCGCGCTTGCGGCGGTTCTCCGAACAATTCGGCGACGTCGCCTCCCAGATCGACCGCGTCTGCGTCGAACTCGACCGCAACAAGGAAACCTTGCGACGCGACATCGCCGTGCTGGACGAACTGCACGAACAAACCAAGGCATCGCTCGGCGACCTCGATTCGCATATCGCTGCCGGCAAGACCTTTGCCGAGGACTTTCGCCGTGGCCGGCTGGTCGAACTGGAACAGGCCGTGAAGGCAGCCGGCGAAGGCAGCGACGCCTTGCTGGCGGCGCAAACCTATCAGGATGCCGCGCAGGCACTCGACCGGCTCGAGAAGCGCGTCTTCTATCTGCAGCAGGCGCGCCAGATCGGCATTCAACAGCTGCCGCAGATCCGTATCGTGCAGTCCGGCGACGAGACCCTGATCGAGAACCTGCAGGCGACGACCGAACTCGCGATCCCGGTCTGGAAGCAGAAGATGATCCTTCTGCTCGGCCTCACCCGTCAGAAGTCCGCGCTCGATTTGCAGAAGACCGTCACCGACGCCACCAACGAGATGATGAAACAGGCCTCGGAGATGATGAAGACCCAGGCGATCGAGATCGAAAAGCAATCACAGCGCGGCATCATCGATATCGCGACGCTGGAGAAAACCAATAGCGATCTGGTCGACACCATTTCGGGCGTCCTCAACGTCCAGGCGGAAGGCCGCAAGAAACGCGCCGAGATCGAGCAGCGAATGGCGCAATTGACCGACGAGTTGAAGTCAGCGATGTCCAAGTCGACGACATGAAGTCCACGATGCGACGTTGCCTTGCCGGCCTGCTGTTCGCGCTGGCGCTCGGCATTTCGCGCGGTGCGAGGCTATAAGGAATGCTGCCGGCATTTTCAGGCATGAATTGGATCGCGGGCGGCGCCACGGCAGCCGTGCTGCTGCCGGTGCTGGCGATCGGCACCGGCATGCCGTTCTGGATCGCCTGCATTGTCAGCCTGGCGGCGGGCGGCGGGCTGGTGACTGCATTTTCGCCGCGCAAACCGTTCGAGAGGCTGGATGCCCGTGGGGCCGCGCGGGGCAGAATCGAATTCGCGCGGGAACTGCTGACCGATGCCGAGCCGCTTGCGGTGCGGCTGGAGGTTGCCGTGAGTTCGATCGGCACGCCCAA
Organism: Bradyrhizobium sp. AUGA SZCCT0176; assembly: GCF_018130145.1. Classification (GTDB taxonomy): domain Bacteria; phylum Pseudomonadota; class Alphaproteobacteria; order Rhizobiales; family Xanthobacteraceae; genus Bradyrhizobium. Next base: position 584,891 of record NZ_JAFCMB010000002.1, read on the forward strand.
GGTCGCCGACCGCGTCCGCCATCTGGCGCGGGTTTCCCGCGAGATATTCGCGGGCGTCGAGGATGACCCGTTGCGCATCGATCTGGTACGGCGCTTCCTCACCTATTATTTGCCGCGGGCAGCCGAACTCGCCGAGGCCTATGCGCTGCTTGAAAAGGGCGGCATGCGCGACATGGCGCGGATCACCGCAACGGCTGAACTGATCGACCGGCTCGATGCCGCGTTCACCCATTACGCGAGGAATTTGCAGAGTGCCGACCTCGGCAATCTGGACATTGAGCTCAAACTGCTGAAGAGCTCACTCGACGAGGACCTCGGGCCACCGCCGCAACTCGGCGCTCCCTCGGGTCCAGGGAAGGGGAGAGTCTGATCGACGCCGGGACCGGCGGCTTACGTCTATCTGCGTCAGCATCCCAATCGGTTGGCGACGGCGTAGCCAGCCACTGGTCCAGCTTCGCTCGTTCGATCACGTCGCTGCTCTGGCCTACGCCTTGATCAATTCCAGCACCGCCGCTGCAAACGCCTCGGGCTCCTCCTGCGGCAGGTTATGTCCGGCGCGCGGCACCACCCGATGAACCCGGCGGCCGGCGAATTTCGGTGCGCTCTTGCTGCCGTCGGTGGCCGGGCTCACGCCATCCCCGTCGCCGTCGAGCGTAATGGTCGGCACGGTAATGACGGGCTGCGCCGCCAGCCGGCGCTCCAGATCGGCATATTGCGGATCACCCTCGGCAAGGCCGTAGCGATGGCGGTAGCTGTGGATCACCACCTCGACATAGTCAGGATTGTCGAGCGCGACCGCCGTCCGCTCGAAGCAGGCGTCGTCGAAATGCCAGTTCGGCGACCATTGCTGCCATAATAGTTTGGCGATGCCGCGCCGGTCGGTGGCAAGGCCGGCGCGTCCGCGCTCGAGCTGGAAATAATACTGATACCAGAGCGCCACTTCGCGGTCCGGCCGCGCCGGCACCATCGCCTTGGCGATATCCTGGATGTTGTAGCCGTTGACCGACACCAGGCCGATGCAGCGCTCCGGCCACAATGCCGCGCCGATACAGGCGGCCCGGCCACCCCAGTCATAGCCGGCGAACACCGCGCGCTTGATGCCGAGCGCATCCATCAGCGCCATCAAATCCGCGCCGATCGCCGCCTGCTCGCCCGAACGCCGCGTCGCCTTGTCGCGAAACCGGGTCAGCCCGTAGCCGCGCAGATAGGGAACGATGACGCGGCATCCCTCGGCGGTAAGCTGCGGCGCCACATCCACATAGGCGTGAATGTCGTAGGGAAAGCCGTGCATCAGCATCACGACAGGTCCGTCCGCCGGCCCCGCCTCGTAATAGGCGATCTTGAGCACGCCGGCATCGATGCTGCGCAGCGGTTCCAGCCGTTTCGACGATGGTGCGCGCGCGGCATTTTGGGCTGGCGTTGAAGCTTGCTCGGTCAAGGCGTCACTCCGTTGTGGCATCCGGCCACACGGTATCGCCTAACGCCGGTGAAGCAAATGCGGCACAGGAGCTGTGCGCGATTGACATCATGACGGGCGCTGAATTCGGCGATACAGTATGCCAGCGGCCGTCGCCGCATACGGATCATGCCATGCTGCGATCGCTTGTGCTTGCCACTGCCTTCCTCGGTTCGCTGATTTTGCCGGCGGCAGCGCAATCGCCGCTGCGCAGCGAATGCCTGGCGATGGCCAATGCCCCGCCGCGGGCTGTGCCGGTTAGCCTCCGCCGCACCGCGGCCAAGGTGGAGGAGGTCGCGATCACTTATGTCGGGCATTCCACCTATTACATCGACACGCCCGCCGGCGTGCGGATCGGGACCGATTTCAACGGCTACTACCAGACCGGGCGGCTGCCCGACGTCGTCACCATGAACCGCGCGCACTCGACGCATTTCACGCTGTTTCCCGATCCCAAGATCAAGCATGTGCTGCACGGCTGGGGCGACAAGGGGCAGCCTGCGCTGGTCGGCCTGCGCGTCGAGGACGTCTATATCCGCAACGTGACCACCGACATCCGCCGCTACTACGGCGATGGCGCCGGCGGCGAGATGATCAGGGACGGCAACTCGATCTTCATCTTCGAGGTCGCCGGGCTTTGCATCGGCCATCTCGGGCACCTGCATCACAAGCTCGACGACAGCCATTTCGCCGCGATCGGCCGGCTCGACATCGTGATGGTCCCGATCGACGGCACCTTTACGATGTCGCTCGATGGCGTCTCCGAAATCACCAAGCGCCTGCGCGCCTCCGTCGTGCTGCCGATGCATCGTTTTGCGACCCCGCTCGACGAATTCATGCGCCTGATCGGCAAGCAATTCGAGATCGACCAGCGCACCCAGCGAACCCTGAAGATTTCGCGGGAAACGCTGCCCACCACGCCGACCGTGATCATTCTCGACGGGGTGTGAGGCGCCACGACAACGATAACAATAATCAGGGAGTGACCATCGATGGCCGTCAGCACTGCACCCGCCTCGAAGAGCGGGCTCTATGCCGATCCGCGCGAAGACTGGCTGGCGCAGCACACCGAGGAAATCATCGACCCCGACCGCCCGATCGTCGACCCGCATCATCATTTGTGGGACCGCGGCGGGCAGCGCTACATGATCGAGGAGATGGCGGCCGACATCGCCTCCGGCCACAACATCATCGCGACCGTCTATGTCGATTGCCGCTCGATGTACCGCGCGCACGGGCCCGAGGCGTTCCGCCCGGTCGGCGAGGTAGAATTCGCTAACGGCGTCGCCGCGATGGCCGCAAGCGGCGGCTACGGCAAGGCTGCAATCTGCGCCGGCATCGTCAGCCACGTCAATCTGCTGCTCGGCGAGGACGCTAGGCCGGTGCTGGAGGCGGAGATCGTCGCCGGCAACGGCCGCTTCCGCGGCATCAGGCATTCCGCGGCGTGGGATGCCGATCCCAATGTCGCCGGGATGTATGCGACGCGGCCGCAGGGCCTGCTGCTCGACGCAACCTTCCGCAAGGGGTTCGCCTGTCTCGCGCCGCTCGACCTCAGTTTCGAAGGCTGGCTGTTTCATCCGCAGATCGGCGAACTCACCGATCTTGCCCGCGCCTTCCCGGACACCAGGATCGTGCTCGACCATTGCGGCGGCCCGATCGGAATCGGCAGCTATGCGGGCCGGCGCGAGGAGATCTTTCCGGTGTGGAAGACCTCGATCCAGGAGATCGCCAAATGTCCCAATGTCGTGGTCAAGCTCGGCGGGCTCGCGATGAGCCTGCTCGGCTATGACTTCCATCTGCGGCCGAAGCCGCCGACCTCGGAACAGGCCGCCGCTGCGTGGCGCCCTTATATAGAGACGTGCATCGAGTCCTTTGGACCCAGCCGCTGCATGTTCGAGAGCAATTTTCCGCCCGACAAGGGCCAGTGCAGCTACCAGGCGATCTTCAACGCCTTCAAGCGGCTCGCCGCGCAATACAGCGAGGCCGAGAAGACGGCGATGTTCTCGAAGACGGCGACGGACTTTTACAAATTGAAGCTCGCCTAGCTGACGGCCGGCGTGAGCTCCCGCTCACGCCCATTCTCCCTTACGGAATACCGGGACACTGCTTCCGTCGGCATGAATGCCGTCGATGTCGGTCTCGGCCGAGCCGATCATCCAGTCGATATGGATCAGGCTCTTGTTGCCGCCCTGTGCTGCGATCTGCTGTGGCGTCAGCTTGCCGCCGTCGATGAAGCATTTCGAGTAGCATTGGCCGAGCGCGATGTGCGAGGCGGCGTTCTCGTCGAACAGCGTGTTGAAGAACAGCAATCCGCTTTTCGAGATCGGCGAGGAATGCGGCACCAGCGCCACTTCACCGAGGCGCGCGGCGCCCTCATCGGTGTCGAGGACTTTCTTCAGTACTTCCTCGCCGCGCGAAGCCTTGGCCTCGACGATGCGGCCTTCCTCGAACCGCACCGCGATGTTGTCGATCAGGGTGCCCTGATAGGACAGCGGCTTGGAACTGACGACATGCCCGCTCACGCGCCGGCAATGCGGCGTAGTGAAGACTTCTTCGGTCGGGATATTGGCATTGCAGGTGATGCCGTTCTTGGCCATCGAGGCGCCGCCTTCCCATTCGTGGCCGTCGGCGAGACCGATCGTAAGATCAGTGCCCGGTCCCGAATATTTCAGCGCGTGGAAGCGCTGACCGTTCAGCCATTGCGTGCGCTCGCGCAGCACCGCGTTGTGTTTTTCCCACGCCGCAACCGCGCCGTCCTGATCGACGCGCGAGGCCGCGAAGATCGCGTCCGCCAGTTTTGCTACCGCGACATCTTCTGCAACGTCGGGAAATACCTGCTTCGCCCATGCCGGGCTCGGATAGGCGATGATGTTCCAGTTGGTTTCGAAATTGACGATCTTTTCCAACGCCGGCTGATAGGCCATCGAATTGGCCTTGCTGGCGCGCGCCACCTTGGTCGGATCCTCACCCGACAGCAGCATCGGATTGTCGCCGACGATCGCCAGCCGAGCGGTGTTATTGCCGAACGCCTTCGCCATGCCCTCGTAGAGCCAGCCGGCGGCGCGATCGAACCCGTCATTGTGGCCGTAGCGATAGCGCGACAGCGTGATCTCTTCGTCCGACAGGAACGGCGTCACCAGGCCCGCACCGGCCTTGTAGGCATGCTCGGCGATTTTTCGAACCAGCGGCAGCGCCACCGACGGCGCGGTCAAAAGCAGGTCCTGGCCCGGCTGCAACTGCAGGCCGACCTTCACGGCGACCTCGGCAAGGCGGTCGAGTTTCACGGGATCGATCGGCGTCGAAAAATTACGTTCGTGTGCGGTCATGACGGGCCCTCAAATCAATCGTTGCTACAGAGATAGGCGAACCGGCCGGTTCCTTCAACGCTTCGACGACGCCAATACGCGGTCGACCATCTCGGGCGCGAGACCGAGGTAATTCTTCGGCGAGGTCAGGCGGTCGATGGTTGCGCGGTCGATGCGCGAGGAAACCCGCGGGTCCGCGGACAGCGCATCCGCCAGCGTCATGCCTTTTTCATTGGCGACACGGCAGGCGTCATAGACGACGTCGTGTGCCTCCTGCCGGCCGATGTCGGGCGCCAGGCCCATCATCACGGCTTCGGCGACGATCAACCCGCGGCTGATATCGAGATTTTCCGCCATCTTCTTCTCGTCCACGATCAGGCCGCCCAACGCGAATTTGGCCTGATGCAGCGCGCCCGCGGTGAGGACAAAACTTTCCGGGATCGCCATCCATTCGGCATGCCATGGCCCGGTGGCGCGCTCAAAGTCCTGCACCATCGCGTCCAGCATCAGACCGGCGTGCTGGCGCACGCCCTTGCACGCCGCCAGCATCAGTTCGGATGAAATCGGGTTGCGTTTCTGCGGCATGGTCGAGGACGCGCCGCGGCCCTTCACGAACGGCTCGTAGAGTTCGGCAAATTCGGTCGAGGCCATGATCATGATGTCGAGCGCGATCTTGCCGAGCGAGCCGGTGACGAGGCCGAAGAAATTGATCACTTCCGCAAGGCCGTCGCGTGCGACATGCCAGGTCGAGACGGGCACACCGAGCCCGAGTTCCTCGCACAGCGCCTTTTGAACCTCGAACCCCTTGTCGCCGAGCGAGGCCAGCGTGCCGGCGGCGCCTGCGAACTGGCCGACAAGGACGCGCGGCTTCAATTGCGCGAGGCGCTCGGCGTGGCGATCGAACATCGCCAGATAGATCGCGGTCTTGTAGCCGAACGTCACCGGCAGCGCCTGCTGCAGATGGGTGCGCCCCGCCATCGGCGTATCGCGATAGCGCTTGGAGAGATCGGCGAGGATGCCGCGGAGGGCGGCGATGTCAGCCTCGATGATCTCAAGCCCGGCGCGGACCTGCAGGACCACCGCGGTGTCCATGATGTCCTGCGTGGTCGCGCCCCAATGCACGTAGCGGCCGGCGTCGCCGCATTGTTTCACCATCTGGTGCACCAGCGGCAGGATCGGATAACCGACGATGTCGGTCTCGCTGCGCAGCAGGTCGAAATCGAGCGCCGAGACGTCCGTCCGTTTTGCGATTTCCTCGGCGGCTTGCGCCGGGATCACGCCGCAGCGCGCCTCGGCCTTGGCCAGCGCGATCTCGACTTCGGCGTAGCGCGAGATCAGGCTGAAATCCGAGAACACCTCGCGCATCGCCGGCGTGCCGAAGGCGTCGCGGAACAGGATGGAGTCAAGGACGGTGGTCGAGGTCGGAAAGGCGGGCATCGTCGTTTCCTGAAGGGCAATTCGCTGGAATGACTCATGCCACAATCATTGCCGGTTGGGAAAGCCGATCACCATTTCTCGTGCATGGTCCGGACATCGAGCTCGAACGACCATGCGCGCGGCGGCTGTTTGTGCAGGAACACAAAGCCGTCAACGATGCCCTCGATGCTGATCAGGCGCTCCTCGCGGCTGGCGGCCTCCGGGAAACGCGTCTTGATCTTTTCGCCGCCGATCGCGCCATCAACCACGACATGTCCGACATGAATGCCGTCGCCGGCATATTCCTTGGCCATCGCCTGCGCCAGGGTGCGCAAGCCCGCCTTCGACGAATTGAAGGCGCCGTAGCCCGAGCGGCCCCGCAACGAGGCGCTCGCGCCGGTGAACAGCAATGTGCCCGCGCCCTTCGGCACCATGCGGCGGACCGCCTCGCGGCCGAACAGGAAGCCGCCGAAGCACACCACGCGCCAGCTTTGCTCGAAGTAATCGGCGGTCATGTCGATGATCTTGCCGGCCGTGTTATTGCCGGCGTTGTAGATCGCAAGCTCAAGATCGGCGCCGGCCTTGTCGAACAACGCGATGGTATCGGCCTCGCTGGTGGCGTCGGCGACAACAGCGGTCGCGCGCCCGCCGGCTGCGACGATGTCGGAAACGACGGCGTCGAGCGCCGCCTTGGTGCGGCCGGCAACCAGAACGTTGAGGCCCTCAGTGGCAAAGCGCTTGCAGAGTTGTGCGCCGAGGCCCTGATCAGGCCCGACACCGATGACAATTGCCGTTCCCATCCATCTCTCCTGCGTTCGATGTCCATCAGCCATTTTTATATGACGACCGTCATCAATTCAATCGAAGGAGCTTCCGCTTTCCGCTGTTCACGAGGATATGAGCGTCGGGTGAATCACGCCGGCCGGTTGCCGGCGCCGCCTCAGTCGCGGAATTTCTTCTTTTTCTTCTTCCCGAATGCGGGCTTCGCAGCGCCGTCATGTTTCGGCTTGGCGGCGTAAGCGGGCTTCTCCCGGAACGGCCGCTTTTTGTCGTAACGCCTTTCCTTGTCGAATCCAGGCGCCTTTTCGCTGCGAGGCTTGTCGTCATACGACTTGCTGTCGCGGGATTTGCCGCCGGGCGGCTTGTTGTTCCAGGGCTTTTCATCACGGGGTTTTTCGTCGCGAGGCTTGTCATCGCGAGGCTTGTCCCAAGGCTTTGCTTCCCGCGGCTTGTCCTGCCACGGCTTGCCATGCGGCCTCGGTGCCCTCTCCTCACGCTCGCGCGCAGGCGGACGCTTCTCGGCCGCGGGCTCGCCCTGCGGGCCCTCGGGCAGCGGCTCGATGCGAATATTGTCTTCCTTGTCGGGACGGCGGAGGTTGCCGACAAATTTGTCGGCGGCACGCGCGGAAATCTCGAACTCGGTCGTCGTGTCCATGACGCGGATGGCGCCGATGTCGGTCTTGTCGATGCCGCCGCGGCGGCAGATCATCGGCAACAGCCAGCGCGCCTCGGCATTCTTGCGGCTGCCGATCGAGGCGCGGAACCAGACACTGTTCTCGCCCATGACGTGGCGCGCCGACGGCTTTTTCGACTTCGATCGTGGACTGGCGTTGCGATCGTCACCGCGCGGCGCACGACTATCCCGATCTCTTTCGCGGCCGCGATCCTCGCGGCCCCGGGCGCGATGTTCGCCGGGATCGATGATGTCTTCGGGCGAGGGCAGCCGTGAGCGATAGAGCCGCGCCAGTGCCGCGGCGATATCCTCGGCCGAGCGCTCGGCGAGCAGCGCCTGCGCCAGCATCAGATCTTCTGATGTGGTCTCTTCGGCGAACAGCGCATCCTTCAGCATGCGCTCCTGATCGAGCTTGCGGATTTCATCGGCCTGCGGCGCCGTGCCCCAGATCGCATCGATGCCGGCCAGGTTCAGCAGCACTTCCGCGCGCCGCTTGCGCGCCGGCGGCACCAGCAGGACGCTGACACCCTTGCGCCCCGCGCGGCCGGTGCGGCCGGAGCGATGCTGCATGACTTCGGGATCGTTCGGAATATCGGCGTGGATGACAAGATCGAGGTTCGGCAGATCGATGCCGCGGGCGGCGACGTCGGTCGCGACGCAAACGCGGGCGCGTCCGTCGCGCAATGCCTGCAGCGCGTGGGTGCGCTCATTCTGGGTCAATTCGCCTGATAGCGCCACGACCGAGAAGCCGCGCTCCGACAATGTTGCCTGCAGATGCCGCACCGCTTCGCGCGTATTGCAGAACACCAGCGCGCTCGGCGATTCGAAGAAGCGCAAGGTATTGACCACCGCATGGTCGACATCGCCGGGCGCAATCCGGATGGCGCGGTAATCGATGTCGGCGTGGCCGCCTTCGTCGCCACCAACCTCGATACGGAAAGCTTCCTGCTGATATTCCTTGGCCAGGGCGATGATGACGCGCGGCAGGGTTGCCGAGAACAGCAGGGTGCGGCGGGTCTCCGGCGTGGTCTCGAGGATGAACTCCATATCCTCGCGAAATCCGAGATCGAGCATTTCGTCGGCCTCGTCGAGCACGACAGCCTTCAATTCGGAAATGTCGAGCCGGTTGCGCCTCAAATGATCGCACAGCCGCCCCGGGGTGCCGACCACGATGTGGGCGCCGGCCGCGAGCTCACGCTGTTCACGGCGCGGATCCATGCCGCCGACGCAGGAAACCACGCGCGCATCGGCATATTGATAGAGCCAGGCGAGTTCGCGATGGACCTGTAAGGCAAGTTCACGCGTCGGTGCGACGATCAGGGCAAGCGGTGCGCCAGCCCGCTCGAACCGCTCGGCATCGCCGAGCAGTTCGGCTGATATCGCGAGGCCATAGGCGACGGTCTTGCCGGAGCCGGTCTGCGCCGACACCAGCAAGTCGCGGCCGGCGGCGTCATTTGCCAGCACGGCGGTCTGCACCGGCGTCAGGGAATCGAAATTGCGCTCGGCCAGGGCTCGGGCGAGCGGCGGACTTGTGGTCAGGGATGTCACGGGATCAGAACCTTAATGGGCGCAGCTGCGCCGGAAAGCCGAATAAAGCCTCGAACCATACGATTGAGGCTGCCGGCTGGAGGATGCGCGGGTCCGATGACCCGAACGATTTGAATGAGATAGGCACCCTTTAGGCCATTCGCAGCCAAAGCGCCATGGAATGTTGGTGGGGGCTGCATTGCGTCGTTAACGGCGGGCTATGGTGTTGATATTGCAACGATATCCCGTCGTCCCGGCGCAGGCCGGGACCCATACCGCGTGATCTCTCGAAGAGGCCGCGGTATCAAACACCTTTCGCAAAACTGCTCCCTGTGGTTATGGGTCCCGGCTCAAGGCCGGGACGACGGCGGTGTTTGTAACTGCACCGTCATCCAAACGCAGTTTCGCGATCTCGCGACGCACAGCGCCCGAGCTTTGTCAGAAAACCTTGCCCCCGGAATTAAGAGGGCGCAGGGAAGACCGGGTGCGCGCTGCACCCGCGGTCTCGCGTGCGGTTTGCACAAAAAAATGTGCACGCGAGCATACAGGGCAGCGGTGAACACCCGGCCTTCCCTGCGCAATGGCTTTACGGTTTATGCCGTGATCTCCCCGGAGACGAGTTCTTGGTTGACTCCGTCACCGCCGGTTCAGCTCACGCTTAGCCGACGGCTTGACGCCAGCAACGGGCGCCAGGACCACACGGTTTTGCCGTACGCTTATCCACGCCGTCGTCGAGGCGTAAACCGGCGTCCACCGCAACCCGCCCAACGTCCGTGACGACGGCCGACGCCCTCTGAGTGGGACGGGATGGGCAAAGATATGCACCTGATTTGCCATTCTGTAAAACAGAAATATTTTTTATTTTGGGGCTTGACACGATTTCTGTAAATACGAACTGATTTGCCCGACGGGTTGTTTTGTCGCAGTCCAACGTCATTGCCTGCGACAAACGCAAACGCGTTTGCGCAAGAGAGCGTAAGCGACGAAGCAATCCACAGTCGCTATGCCGTGCCATGGATTGCTTCGCTTCGCTCGCAATGACAGAACTTGGCTGAGTTGACCCGTCGGACGGGTGGAGCGTTGGCTCGTTCCACGATAGGATTTTCACATGACCATTCCGTTCAAGACCATCCGCGCGCGCGCCGAGAAGCGCAAGGGTGGGCCGAAGGCGCTGCAGAAGCTGTTGCCGCCGAAGCCCGAGGCGAAGGCGCTCGCCAAACTTGGCGACGATCGCATTCTCGCCGAGATGACCAAGCGGGTGTTTTCGGCCGGCTTTGCCTGGAGCGTGATCGAGAACAAATGGCCGGGCTTCGAAAAGGCGTTCCTCGGCTTCAAGCCCGGGCCGCTGACGCTGCAGGCGGATGAATTCTGGGACGCGCTGATGAAGGACACGCGCATCGTGCGCAACGGCGCCAAGATCATGTCGGTGCGATCAAATGCGAGTTTCGTGCGCGAGATCGCCAAGGAGCACGGCAGCTTCGGCAAGTTTCTCGTGAACTGGCCCTCCTCCGACCAGATCGGACTACTCGACCTGCTCGCCAAGCGCGGCAGCCGGCTCGGCGGCAACACCGGCCAGATGATGCTGCGCTTTCTCGGCTTCGACGGCTTCGTCACGTCAAAGGACATGGTGGCGTGCCTGCGCGATGCCGGTCTCGATATCGCGGAGACCGTGACCTCGAAGCGCGACCTTGCCAAGGTGCAGGCGCAGTTCAACGAATGGGCCGAGGAAACCGGCCTGCCTTACGTGCAGCTCTCACGCATCTGTGCGATGTCGGCCGGGGAGAACTACCGTAACGAGACGCTGGCGCGGTTTTTGGGTGGCGAGGAATGAGGGCCTCGTGTCGGGCCTCCCTCGGTCGAGAAACCGCGCGCAGGGAGGAACCCACCCGTGCGCATTCCGGCTTTGACTGTCGTAATCGTCGCAGCACTTTTGACCGCAGCGCCGGCTCTCGCGCAGACCTATGATCCGGCCTACCCGATCTGCATCCAGACCTACAGCCACAATGGCAGCGCCATCATATGCCGTTTTACCTCGATGGCGCAGTGCGCCGCGACGGCATCGGGGCGCGCGGCCCAATGCATCACCAATCCATATTATGGTGGTGCAAGGGCGACTGCGGGACGGCGACCGCGCGGGGCGTATTAGTACGGCCTCATCGCCGCCATCAACCCGCCGCGCGCCGCGGCATCTGCTCCGGCATCACCTCGGAAGGCTGCGGGATCTGCATCAGGATGGTTTGTCCTGTGGAGGCGATTTCGATTCCGCCGTCCTGGAATTTCTGCTTCATGCGCCGGTTGAACTCGCGCTGGACCGGCCAGCGGCCGCTGTCGGTGCAGCGGATCTGGCCGACGATCGAGACCATCGAACCGTCGACCTTGTCGATGCCCCACAATTCGAGATCGCCGCGGATGGCGTGGCGGTAGGCGTCCTCGCGGCGCATTTCGGCGACGATGTCCTTGAGGATCTGTCCGGCGCGGTCGGTGTCTTCCTTGTAGGAAACATTGACGCTGACGGATGCATTGCCGGCACCGCGGCTTGAATTGGTGAGCGTCGTCACCGCGCTGAAAGGAACGATGTGCACCGAACCGTCGCCGGCCCGTAAGCGAATGGTGCGGATCGAGACATTCTCGACCGTCCCTGATAGCCCGGACACCGTGACGTTGTCGCCGACCTGGACGGTGTTTTCCAGGAGAAGAAACAGCCCGGTGATGAGGTCCTGCACCAGCTTCTGCGAACCGAAGCCGATGGCGATGCCGACGATGCCGGCACCGGCCAGCAGCGGCGCGACGTTGACGCCGATTTCGCTGAGCGTGGTCAGACCGACCACGGTCACGATCAGGCACAGCAGCGCCGTTCGCAGCATCGGCTGGAACGTGCGCAGCCGCGCCGCGCGCGCGTAATGCCCCTCGCGCGACAGCGCATTGACCTGACGATCCATCAGCGCGTTGCTGATCTCCCAGATCGCGGCGGCCGCGAGCGCGGCGATGCCGATCGTCACCACCGCCGACAGCAGCCGGCTGCCGATTTGACCGCCGTAGAACCACACGATGGCGTCGATGCCCCATACCTCGAGCAATGCGACGAAGCCCATGAAGCCGATGACCGAAGCGACGATCTTGCGCAGCAGCGGCAGATAGCGATTGGCGCGGGTCTCCAGACCCGGGAAGCGCTGCGATATCTCGGGGCGAATGCGGAAGCCGCGGTCGATCAGGCTCAGCACCACGATGATCGCGAGCCGTGCAATCAGGATGACGGCGCTGCCGCCGACAAAATATTGCAACAGCAGCGAATAGCCGTTGCGGATGTGCAGCGCCCACACCGTCCAGAGCGCGAGGTCGAGCGCGATTGCGGGATAGTGCCACACACCGGCAATGCGGTTGCGTATCTGGGCGGTCGCGCCCGTGCGACCGTGCGGCGCGCGAATGGCGTCGGCGATCGGGCGGCGGCATTGCAGGATGATGACGACGATAAAGAGATGCACGACCAGCATCACGAGGCGCAGCAGCGCGGCATAGCCGCCGCGGCTCAGCCCGAGCAGCAGCGCCACGTTTGCAAAGGCGATGCCGGACACGCCGACCGCGACGATGCGCCGGACCCAGATCTCGACATAGGCCGCGGTCTCGGCGCGGACCCGAAACAGGCCGTACGGCCCGGCCAGCGCCCGCGCAGCACAGATCAGCGCGCGCGACAGCGCATAGCCATTGACGACCGCCTGGATCGCAAGCCGCACCGTCGGACGATCGCCGATCTCGGTGCTCAGCAGCATGGTGGAAACGCCGACGAAGACCAATACCGGCAGCAGTTCGAGCGCGAGCCGTCCGAGCACGAACGGCAACCGGATCAGCGACTGCCAGGCCCGCGCCAGGCTGAGACGCCGCCGGTGCAACGCCGGCTCCACGGTGACGTCAGCCGCGGAGGATGGCGGATCGACCATTGCCAGCGTCTGCGCCGGCGCGCGCGCGGTTTGCGGCAGCCGCGCTTCCAACAGCGCCACCGGCCGCTTGATCAGGCGGAACACCAGCCATTCGGCGGCGAAAGCGCAGCCGAACACCAGCGCCAGTTTCCACGCGATGTCGAATATCTGGCCGTAAGCCGCGGGATCGTTGACGGTTCGCAGGAACCAATAATAGAACGCCGGAAAATGCGTCACCGACCGCACCAGATAGGTGACTTCGCGCGATATCTCGCCGACCTGTTCGGAGACCGTCAACAGCAATTGCGCGCCAAGACTATCAGCGGTGAGCGGGATGGCCGGCTTCGCTTCGGGCGCGGGCTCGGCGGCCTGCGGCGATGAAGACGCCCCCGCAATCGCACGCAGCGTGTCGATCATCTGTGCGCGCTTCTTGTCGTCCTGCAACGTCTCCAGCGCCCGCTTCGCCTGATCAGGCGTCAGCGCGCTGGCGTTGTTGGTTGCCGGGGCGGTGGCGGTCGGCGCGGTATTGGATTGGGCAAGCGCCGCGGGGCAAGCAAACAGCGCACAAGCGAGCAGGAGCGAGGGCAGAAATTTGTGCGACATCGAGGCCCCTTCTAAAATGCGCACGACGGCAAAACCGGAACCGGGTTTGCCGCCGCGCCAGCGTCATGTCGGAGAGCCCCTTTTCGCCGCCATCATGTGTCGGAAGTTTGCCATGGAGACGACTTTCTCTTGGCAATTTGTCTTAGGCAGATTTCCTGGCAGGTGCGGCGTCACACAAATGTCGCAGCAATTAATCGCGCGACGTCGCCTGTCTGCGGATGGTGAAGAAAAAATACAGCAACACCGGCAGGGACAGCGAGCTCCAGGACAGGCCGTCCCACCAGCCGTCACCGACGAGGGCCGCGACGAGGCCCACGGTGGAGAGGATGCCGATCAGGATCGGCAGCGCAAAGATTTGCCGCAGGTTGCGATGATTTCTCAAGCGATCACCGGGACAGCAAGGGCGTATCGATGGCGGACCCCTGCGCGATGGCGCGATCGACGCTGACGCCGGTCTTGCGCCGGCGCAGCCAGAGATAGACTCCGGTTCCCAACACCATGATCGTCAGCACGTCGAGCAGCGCCCAGAGAATCTTCAGCGGCATGCCGCCATAGTCGCCAAAATGCAGCGGCTGCGAAATGAACAGGGTCGTGACATACCAGGGCATGTCGCGGCTGTCGGTCAGCTTGCCGGTTTCCGCATCGATCAAGGCCGGCTTGAGCAGGCGCGAGGTCACCGGCGTGTCGCCCTTCAGGAAGACGGCATAGTGGCTCTTGCTGCTGAGAATCGTTCCGGGGAAAGACACAAAACTCGGCGTCATGCCCGGCACCGTGTCCGTCGCGACGGTGACGGCGGATTGCAGCGAGGTCAGCCTGGTGGGCGGCGCGCGATCGCGGTATTGCGATGTCATCTCGGCGAGCTGGCCGTATTGCCACATCTTCAGGACAAGGTCGGCCCAGGTGTTGATCACGCCGGTGAAGCCGACCACCAGCGTCCACATCACAAGCAGAATGCCCGCCAGATTATGGATGTCGAGCCAGCGCACGATGCGCGGACGCTGGCTGCGGTAGGTGCCGAAGTCCAGCTTCCGCATCGACGGCGCGTAGACCACGATGCCCGATATGATCGCGACGCAGAACAGGATCCCCATCAGGCCAAGGAACAGCTTGCCCGGCAGACCCGCAAACATGTCGGTGTGCAGCTTCAGCATGATGTAGGTGAAGCGCCCGGTGACATCGGGCGAATCGAGATAGGCGCCGGTATGCGAATCCATCCGGACGAAGCGGTTGTTGGTCGGGTCTGACGTGAGGGACTCGCCGACGCTGACGAACATCGCGTTGGGATCGTCGCGGTCCCAGATCAGGAAATGCGGCACCGGCATATTCTTCGGCGCATTCGCCAATGCGTTGGCCAACAGCTTGTCCAGATCGGCGAAAGGCGTGCCGGGAGTCACATCCGCCGCCTTCACCTGGCTGTGCAGGAGCTCGTCGATTTCCTCGTGAAAGATCAGCGGCAGGCCGGTGATGCACAGCAGCAGCATGAAAATCGTGCAGATGAGGCTCGTCCATTTATGGACGGCGCCCCATCTGCGAAGAGATCGTGTCGCTGGCGTCATGATCAGCTAGTTCCAGGCGTATTTCAACGTACCCAGCACCGTACGCGCCGCACCGAGGCCGCAATAGGGCATCGCCGTCAGGCAGGATGAGACATAATATTTGTTGGTGAGATTGGTCGCGTTGACCTGCGCGCTCCATCCCTTCAGGTCGCGCCGCAGATACTGGAAGTCGTAGCTGATGGCGGCGTCGTACAGGGTGTAGTCCGGGATAAAGAGCGTGTTGGCGGCATCGCCATAGCTTGCGCCGACATAGCGGGCACCACCGCCGATGCCGAGCCCGGCCAGCGGGCCGTCGTACCAGGTATATTTCGCCCACAGCGACGCCTGCCGGAGCGCGGTATTGACGAGATAATTGCCGACAAAGCCGTCGTTGCTCTTGGTCACCCGCGGATCGTAGATGTTGTAGCCTCCGACGAGCTCCAGTTCCCTCGTCACGTTGCCGCGCACCTCGAATTCAATGCCGCGCACGCGGGCTTCGCCGGTCTGGACACTGAAGTTGATATTGCCCGGATCCCTCGTCAGCACATTCTGCTGGGTCACCTCGAATACCGCGGCCGTGAGCATCAGGTTGGAGCCGACCGGCTTGAACTTGACGCCGATCTCGGCGCCCTCGCCGGTCGTCGGCTTGAACGGGCTGCCGAACTGGTCGGTGCCCGAGATCGGCACGAACGAGGTCGAATAATTGGCGTAGGGCGACAGGCCGATGTCGAACAGATAGTTCAGGCCGACGCGCCCGGTCGAGGCCCGGTCATTTTGAAGATAGGTGCCCGGCGCCGGGAAGAAACCCGTGCTGACGGTTTCCGCCTGCGCCCAGTCCTGCCGTCCCGTCATCGTCAACGTCCAGCGGTCGAGCTTGACCTGATCCTGCAGGTACAGGCCGGCCTGGTTCAACGTCGTCGCGGATTTGATGAAGGACGGCAGAGTATTCGCCGCCGGAATCGGCGCGCCATAGACCGGCGCGAATACGTCGATCGAGTTGATCATCGCGAACTTGTAGTCCGAGGTCGAGGCCTGGCGGTTATAGTCGAACCCGACGAGCACCTTGTGAAGCAGCGGACCGGTGGCGAAATCGGCCTGGACGTGATTGTCCAGCGCCACGTTCTGCGCGGCGGAGTTCAAGTAGTTGAACGAGCGCAGCACGGTTCTGGAATCGGGAAGCAGGCCTTCGGAACGGACGCCGGCCAGATCCTGCGACACGTCGAAGTAGCGAAAATTCGAGCGGAATTGCAGATTGTTGTCGAAGCGATGCTCGAAGGCGTAGCCAACCGAAAACTGTTCCAGCGTGAAACGGTCGGCGCTGGGCTCGCCGATGTAGCGGCTATAGGGAATGCGGCCAAACGGATTGGGCGCCAGCCCCGCCGCGTCGCCCGGCACATATTGCTGCCATCCCTTGTTCTGGATGTTCGAATAGTGCGAGAGGAATGTGAACGACGTGTCGTTGGTCGGCCGCCAGGTCAGGCTGGGCGCGATGAACGCCTTGTTCTCGTGCACGAAGTCTTGCTGATTGCCGGTGCTTCGCCCCAGACCGACGAGGCGGTAGAGAAATTCGCCGTTCTTGTCGATCGGCCCCGAGGTGTCGAACGCGCCCTGGAACTGATCGAACGAACCGAAGGTGCCGACGATCTCATGCTGCGGCGTCGCGGTCGGGCGCTTGCTGATCATGTTGATCAGACCACCGGGATCAGTCTGGCCGTAAAGGCCCGACGACGGCCCGCGCAGCACTTCCAGCCGCTCGAGGCCGTATGTCTCGATCTTCGGGTTGGCGAACTGCGTTCCCTGATCGATCGGCAGCCGCAGACCATCAAGATAGCGTGGCACGTCAAAACCACGGAGCTTCATGGCGTCGAAGAAGGTCGTGGCGCCATACGTATCGAGCGAGACACCTGGCGTGTAACGCAGCGCCTGGACAATGTTCTGGGCGCCTTGTGCCGCGATTTGATCCTTGGTGACGACCGAAATCGACTGCGGCGTGGTCAGAATAGGCGTGTCGGTCTTGGTGCCGCTGGCGCTTTGATTGGCGAGATAGCCGACCACGGGTCCGGTGGCGCGTTCGCCGGCGCCGCCGCGAGCACCCTGTTGCACCGGTTGCTGCTGGGCGGGAACCGCAACGCGCCGCGTCGCCGTCTGCGACCGCGCCGCGCGGCGGGAAGGCTGTGCCGGACGCGCCGCTTGCGGCTTCGGGGCATCGACGGTGACGGGTGGCAAGGTTTGGCCGGACTGCGCGTGAACCTCCCCGATCTGCATGCTCAACCCGAATACGGTTACGCAGAACAACGCCTTCGACGCCGCGCCCCACGCCGACGGCTGTACAGAATCACGCATCAGTCTCACCCCGTTCACTATTCCCCGTTCACGAGAGACCAGATTTGATTCTTGGATGCCTTTGCGTATGCGCAAAAAACCTTTGATCGTGCGTCGACACTCTCCAAGTTCGACGTTGGAATACTCCGCCGGTCACGCATCGGTGCGGCACGGTGGCGCCGGCCGCCACGCAGGCGGCCCGGTTCCCCCTTGGGAATGTCGATGAGGTCAGGACAGTCCGTCGCGCTGGCAGCTGCTCGGCACGTAGCCAAAATGCCGCCGGAACGCCGTGGAAAAATTCGCCGGGTTGGCGTAGCCCACGGCATAGGCCGCCTCGGTGACCGACAATCCCTGATGCAGCAAGGCTTCGCGCGCCGATTTCAGCCGGCTGGTTCGAAGATATTCCGAGGCGCTGACGCCATAGACCCGATGAAATTGCGCGGTGAACGAGCGGCGGCTGACACCGGCGTGCCTTGCCAGCTCGGCAATCGTCCAGGGATGCCGCAGATCGGATTCGATCAGCTCCCTGACCGCCTGCAGGCGCAAACGCTTATGGTCGGATACCAGACTGACGCCCTCGTTGCCGCGCAGGGCCAGCATGGCCCGGGCCAACATCTCGGTCGCTTGCGCCGACAGCAGCAGCTCGGCGTTCCGGCCGTCGGCCACCGGGGAAAGCATCTCCATGGCTATGGCCTTGATCCGGGGCGACGCCTTCAGCGAAGCGACGAAGACGTTTTGGTCCCTGGTGTCGAACAGTCCGATGAACTCATCCATCATTCCGAGCCGCTCCAGGGACGAGATCGGAAAGGCGACGCCGGCCGCCTGCATGTGCGCGCCGCGGGGCGCATCGCCGTCCCACAACGTCGGCTCTCTGAGCGCCATGACCACGATTGAAGCATCCGAATAGTTGATCCGGGTGGCGCCCTTGCGCGCCCGGCCGCTCCCTGCCCCCTTGAGTATCACGGAGACAAAAAGCCCTGCCTTGATGACACCTTCAGTGCGAATCCGGCTGCCCAGCACGATATTGTTGCGTTGGAAAAGGCAGCCCGGCGTCTCCAGCCATTGCGTGCGGCTGGCAAAATCTTCCACGATCGACCTGTCATTGTCATCGGGATCGACGATGCGGAACTGCTCGAAAATGTGGTCGTAGATATGCGGCATCAACGCGGTTCAGAAACGATCATGCCGACACTATGCAATCCGCGCAGAACGCCCTCAAGGCCGATAGCGCGCGTCCAGTTTAGAAGCGTTTGAAAATGGAATCGTTTTAGTCAGCTTGCGATGATCGCGCGCACAGCCGGCGCGCGTCCGTCACTCCGACTTGTCGACATTCCAGAACACCGGCGTCGCCGGGCCGTCGAGGACGCCGGACAGCGATTTGCGCCACGCAGCCGTCACGAGATACTGCCCGAGCGGGATATCGATCACCTGATCATAGACTTCGGTCTGGATCTCGGCCGCGATCTTCTTCAGCTCCTCGGGCGAGGACGTGCGCGCGAAGGCATCGCCCATCGCCTCCACCTTGTTGTTTTCCGGCCAGCCGAACCAGCCGCACACTTACGCGGCGTCAATGCCTAAAATCTGACCTTGCCGCGCCAAATCCGCTGATGTCATAGTTATGACATGAGTACAGTAAAGCGACAGAGCTCCGAATTGCGCGACGAATACGCCGCCCTGACGCGCGGGCGCATCGTTGCCGCCTTTGTCGAGTCCCTTGCGGACGGAGCCGGCGACGACGTTTCCATGGCTGATGTCGCCAAGCGCGCCAAGGTCGCCGAGCGCACCATCTACCGGCATTTCAAGACCCGCGCGGAGCTTCTCGCCGCCGCCGGCGAATGGATCGAGAACAATGTATTCGGCTACGTTCCCTTCACCTCGCCGGACGAACTGCCCGGCATCTTTCGCAAACTGTGTCGGAGTTTCGATCGGCATCCGCATCTGGCACGCGCCATCGCCCTGACCCGGGCCGGCCGCACCATGCGGGCCGACTTCCGACGCCGTCTGATCGAACATCACCGCAAGGCGATGGCGCCTTTGACGCGGCACCTGAAGCCGAAGGAGGCTCG
The DNA here is from genome assembly GCF_018130145.1 of Bradyrhizobium sp. AUGA SZCCT0176. Classification (GTDB taxonomy): domain Bacteria; phylum Pseudomonadota; class Alphaproteobacteria; order Rhizobiales; family Xanthobacteraceae; genus Bradyrhizobium. The sequence continues at coordinate 604,488 of NZ_JAFCMB010000002.1, forward strand.
TCAAGCCGAGGCGCTCGCGACCTATCTCAACAACGTGCTGGCGTGGAGCGCGCTGCGCGAGGACTTCGGCATGTCCAGCGCCGAGATCGCCGATGCGATCGAGTGGGCACTGACCACGCTGCTGAAGGACGTTCGCCGGCGGGACGCGGCCGCCGCACGACTGTCTTCCGACAAGGACAGTCAATCAAAGCGAAAACGGACGGCGGCCGCAAAACCACCGGCGTAGGAACAGGACAGAGCCATGGCACCCCTGAACGCGATCCCGGACGATCTGCTGATCAATGCAAGCGACGAGATTCGCATCCGTCAGGACCTGGTGCTGACGGCCCTCGGCCGCCGCCCGGCCGATCGTGCCTTGCGGGTCGGGCGCCTGCTCGACGTGCACAGCCGGAGCTGGAGCGAGGACCAGGAGATCGTCTTCAAGGGCCGCCGCATCGCCTGGGTCGGACCGGCGGGCAGCTATCCCGGTGAGGTCCGCGAACGTGTGCATCGGCCAAATCTGGCGGCCGTTCCGGGCTTCGGCGAGGTCCACAAGCACATCGAAAGCTCGCATCTGACGCCGGAATGGGAGGCAGCGCTGGTGCTGCCGCGCGGCAATACCTGGACCTGCGAAGCCAGCCACGAGTTTTCCAACGTCAACGGTGAGCGCAATCTCGAATTCTGGTTCGAGGCGCGCCGGCGCGGGTCGCCGCTGAAGATCTTTCCCCAGCCCGGATCGGCGGTGCCGCCCACCGCCTATGAGTGGGGCGGCGGCTGGTACGGCGGCAAGGAGCAGGCGCATTTCATGGGCCAGAGCCTGATGGTCACCGGGCTCGATGAAGTGATGGACTGGCCCGCGGTATGGAATCCGGACAATCCGTCCTACGCGCGGATCTGGGGCATGATCGAGGCGACCTTCGCGGCGCGCGGCGTCGTCGAAGGACATGCGGCAGGCTTGCGGGACCTACCGTCCATCAACGCCTTTGCCGCGGCCGGGCTCGCCTCCGACCATGAAGTGCAGACACCGGAGGAAACCTGGGACAAGCTGACGCGCGGCCTGTTCATCGAATTGCGCGTCTACGCGATGGCCGAGATCGTCGCGTGGCTGCTCGCGCGGGGCCTGCAGGATTGGTCGCAGATCGCGTTCACGACGGACGACCGCAGCGCCAGCCACACGCTCGAAACCGGCGCCAGCGATCACAATGCACGTCTCGCCATCGAGGCCGGCCTAGCGCCGGAAATTGCGATCCAATGCCTCACCATTAATCCGGCGCGCCACATGCGCCTCACCCCGTATGTCGGCAGCCTGTCGCCCGGCCGCTTCGGCGACGTCGTGCTGTTGTCGGATGTCGGCAAGCTCGATATCGCCGAAGTATGGGCCGACGGCGCCCAGGTGTCGGACGGCAAGCGTTACATCGGCCCGGTTCCGGAGATCAATTGGCCGGAATGGGCGACCAGGACGGTCAATATCAATCGCACGATCGAGCCGCAGGATTTCGCGCTCGCCGCCGAGCCCGGCCGCGCCACCATGAAGGCCGCCGTTATCCGGCCGTTCCACTGGCATCCTGATTTCTACACCCTCGAACTGCCGGTGCAGGGCGGCGCCGTACAGCGGGACGAGAGTCAGGCGATCACCAAATTCGCGATCGTCGACCGCTTTTCCGGCGATGGCCGCGTCTCAAAAATGTTCTGGCGCGGTTGCGGACCGCGCACGCCGGACACGGCGGTTGCCTGCTCGGTGGCGCACGACAAGCACAACATTTGGGTCGTGGGCTCCTCGGACGCCGCGATGGCCAAGGCGGTCAACGCGCTGGTCGAACTGCAGGGCGGCTGGGCTCTGGTGCGCGAGGGGGAACTCGCGGCCACCGTCCGGTTCGAGGTCGGCGGTTTGATGAGTTGCCGTCCCGCCGAAGCGCTCGATGCCGACATGCAGGCGCTCTACGCCGAGGGCCGCAAGGTGGACTGGATGTTCGAGCCGACCTACCGGCCGCGCTGGTATCCGGGATTTCCGGAGCGGCTGATGTTCGCGACCCTGACCTGCGCGCCGTGGAGTTGGGTGCTGGTCGCGCCATGCGAGCAGGCCCCGCTCGGTTTCATCAACGTGCAGACGGGCCAGCCGCATCCAGTGGTCTGGTGACGGCAACGATCGGAGGGGACACCATGAACGAGATGACACCGCCGCAACTGGCCTCCGGTCCGACCGCAGCAAATGCCGCCACTTCATCGGCTCCCGCTGCACGCTCGATCGACGGTTTCTTCCGCCTGACCGAACGCGGCACCAGCGTCGGGCGCGAGGTGATCGCCGGCGCGACCACCTTCGCGGCGATGGCCTATATCATCGCAGTGAACCCGGCTATCATGTCGGGCGCCGGAATGGACCGCGCCGATCTCGTCAGCGCCACAGCAATCGCGGCGATCTTCGGCTGCGTCATGATGGGGCTCACCGCCAATCTGCCGCTCGCGGTCGCGCCGGCGATGGGCTCGAACGTCATCTTTACCTATGTGATCGTGAAGCAGATGGGCATGCCCTGGCAGGGGGCGCTGGCCATGGTCGCGTTCACCGGCGTGCTGTTTCTGATCCTCAGCCTCTCCAAGCTTCGCGAGCGGGTCGCTAGGGACGTTCCTGAGGTGATGAAGATCGGCATCCAGGCCGCGGTCGGTACGCTGATCGTGTTCATTGCACTGCGTGGCGCCGGCTTCATCGTGCAAAATCCTTCGACCTTCATCGCCATGGGATCGTTGCGCAGCCCGGCGATGCTGCTGACGCTGGCCGGCCTGCTGTTGACCCCGGTTCTGGTGGCAAAGCGCGTTCCCGGCGCCCTCATCCTGTCGATCGCAGCCCTGACCTTGATCGGCCTTTTCGTTCCCGGCGCGAACGGCAAGATGGTGACTTCCGTGCCCTCGGCGATCCTGTCCTGGCCGCGCTGGCCGACCAGCACCTTCATGGCGCTCGATGTCGGCTATCTCTTCACCCATTTCCTGGTGGCCTTGCCGCTGCTGTTCTATTTCCTCTGCGCCGAATTCTTCTCGACGTTGGGCACATTGATCGGTGTGACGGGCGCCGCAAATCTGCGCCGGGCCGATGGGTCGATCCCCAATGCCACGGCCGCCTTCGCCACCGATGCGACGGCCACGATCGTGGGACCGCTGCTCGGCACCTCGGTGGTCACCGCCTACATCGAATCCATCACCGGCGTGCAGGCCGGCGGGCGCACCGGTCTGACATCGCTGACGGTCGCCGCTTTCTTCTGCCTCGCGCTGTTCTTCTGGCCGGTCTTCGTGATCATTCCGCCGCAGGCGACCGCGCCGGCGCTGGTGCTGGTCGGCATCCTGATGATGCAGGGTCTCGCGCGCATCGACATGATGGACCTCGGCAATGCGGCGCCGATCGTACTGACGCTGCTGGTGACGGTATTGACCAACAACCTCATCAACGGAATGGCGCTGGGAACGCTGAGCTATCTGGCGCTGGAAGTCACCATGGGCCGCAGGTTGCAGATTCCCGCGATGGTCTGGGGCCTCGGCGTGGTGTTCATTCTCTATGGGATCGTGACGGCGCAGATCATGTAAGAGAGCAGTGGTGCGGCTGCACCAGTTGGACGACAGCGATCATTCACCCTCGGCGAAGCCGGCCCGGACGACTTCCTCGCGCTTGCGCCGCAGATGGTTACGCAGAATATGGGCGAGCCCGCCGGCGTCGCGCCGCTGCAGCGCGTTCAGGATTCCTTCGTGCTCCTGGATGGCGAGCGCCCAATGCTCAGGGGACATCGGCGTGATGAACCGTGCCCGCCGTATCCTTGCGGCGATCGACTCGTAGAAGCCGGCAAGCACTGCGTTGTCGGCCGCGCGAACGATGGCCTCATGGATCAACCGGTTGCAGCGATAGTACGACAGCAGATCCTGCGCGCGATAATGCTCGACCATGTTGGCCTGCAGCTCGGCAATTTCGCGCAGTTGCGCATCGGAAATGCGCGGACATGCCAGCTCACCGGCCGCGGCCTCGAGCGCCTCGCAGACTTCAAACAGCTCCTTGACGTCCTTTCGGGTGAGCTTGGCGGCGCGAGAGCCGCGATTGGGCAGCAGCACGACAAGCCCTTCGGCCGCGAGCACCTTGAGCGCCTCGCGTAGCGGGGTCCGCGATATCGCGAACGACGCGCACAGCTCGCGCTCCGGAATGCGCGCACCCGGCGGGATTTCGCCCTCCGTCAAGACGTGCCTGAGGCGGGAAACCACCTCGTCATGCATCATATCGAGGTTCTCCTCGTCGACTCGATGGAACCATTTTGAATGCAAAAATGATCCGCACCAAGCAAATTCGACCAGAATCCTGTTGCATTTGATAGTTTTTGCATTCAAAAATGCCCTCTACAGCCAAACTGAGGTTCCATCCTGAGGGGTCTGTCAAGAATATGAATGAAAACGTCACCCCCGACACAGACCTGCTTTACGAGGTCCGCGACGGCATCGGCCGGATCATCTTCAACCGGCCGCAGGCGAGAAACTCGCTGACCTTCGGCATGTATGAGCGGCTGGCCGCGATCTGCGACGCCGCCGCCGGCGATCGCAGCCTCAAGGTGCTGATCCTGAGCGGCGCAGGCGACAAGGCTTTTGCGGCCGGCACCGACATCAACCAGTTTCGCGCGTTCAAGACTCCGCAAGACGCCATCGGCTACGAAGCCAGGATCGACCGCGTGCTGACCACGCTCGAACAATGCCGGGTGCCGACCATTGCGGCGATCAACGGCGCTTGCACCGGCGGCGGCGCCGCGATCGCCGCATGCTGCGATCTGCGCATCGGCACCAGGACCGCGAAATTCGGGTTTCCGATCGCGCGCACGCTCGGCAATTGCCTGTCGGCATCCAGTATCGGCCGGCTCTCGGGCCTGATCGGGGCAACGCGGCTCAAGGAGATCATTTTTACCGCGCGCCTGATCGAAGCCGAAGAGGCCGCCGGCATCGCCCTGCTGCATGAAGTCGTTGAGGATCTTTCCGCCCTCGAACGGCGGGCCGATGAACTGGCGCGGCTTGTCGCAGGTCACGCCCCGCTGACGCTGCGCGCAACCAAGCAGGCGCTGCTTCGCGCGCAGCCGAAGCCGGCCGAAGACGAGGACCTGATCCTGATGTGTTACCAAAGCCGGGATTTCCGCGAAGGCATGGATGCCTTCCTCAACAAGCGCCAGCCGCAATGGACTGGTGACTAAGCAACAAGAACAACAACATTGCGGGAGAAACCATGGGCCCCCTGAGTGGATTGAAGGTTGTCGATCTGACGCACGTCATGGCGGGCCCGACCTGCACGCTGATGCTCGCAGACATGGGCGCCGAGGTCATTAAAATCGAAAAGATTCCGGCCGGCGACGACACCCGCTACATGGTCCCTCCCAGGATCGGCGACGTGGCGGCCTCATTCCTTATGATGAACCGCAACAAGAAGGGCATTGCGCTCGATCTGAAGACACCGGGCGGCGCAAAGGTGCTGCGGCGCCTGATCGGATCGGCAGACGTGCTGGTTGAGAATTTCGGCCCCGGGGTGATGGATAAGCTCGGCTTCGGTTACGCCGATATCAAAAAGGCGCACCCTGCCCTGATCTACTGCTCGCTGTCCGGCTTTGGCCGCACCGGCCCGTACAAGCATCGCCGCGGCTTCGATCTGGTGGCGCAGGCGATGAGCGGCATCATGAGCTTCACCGGCGAGCGGCCCGACGGACCACCGGTCAAATGCGGCGCGCCGCTGTCCGACATCACGGCTGGAATTCTCGCGGCCATGGGCATCCTCGCCGCCTATGCCCACCGGCTCAAAACCGGCGAGGGGCAATGGGTCGAAACCTCCCTGTTCGAGGCCGCCCTCGTTCAGACCTACTGGCAGGCCGCCATCGCGATGGCCACCGGCGTGGCGCCGCAGGCGATGGGTTCGGCCCATCCGCTCAATGCGCCCTACCAGGCGTTCGAAACATCAGACAAATGGATCGTGGTCGGCGGCGCCAACCAGAAAAACTGGATGCGCACGCTCGAAGTGCTTGACGCGATCGAACTGGCGCGGGATCCGCGGTTTGCGACCGGCGCCGATCGAATGGGACATTTGAAGGAACTGGAAGCCGTGCTCACGGCGCGCTTCAAAACCAAATCCGCCGAGTATTGGCTGGCTGCGCTTGAGGAGGCCGGCGTCCCCTGCGGCCCCGTCAACGACATGCTGCAGGCCCTCGCCGACCCGCAGACGATCGCGCGCGAAATGGTGGTCGAGGTCGAGCACTCCACGCTCGGCAGCGTGAAGACGATTGGATTGCCGATCAAGTTCTCGCAGACGCCCGGCAAGGTGCGGTCGGGCGCGCCGCTCTACGGCGAGCATACCAATGCAGTCCTCGGCGCTTACGGCTTTGACGCCGACGAAATTGCAGCGCTTCACAAGGAAGGCGCGATTGCCGCGCCGGAGTTTGCAAGGGATGAAGCGGGCTGACGCAAAAGCCTGAGACGACACCAAGACCAAGAAAACAAAAATCAGAGATGCACGGGAGGACTAGATGTCTCAGAAGCCGACATTCGCTGCGATCGCCTTCGGTCTCGCCATTGGGCTCACGGGAGCGGCGAATGCCGCGTGGCAACCGGCCAAGCCGATCGAATTCATTGCAACGGCAGGTCCGGGCGGCGGCACGGACAATTTTGCGCGTGCGGTCCAGAACATCATCACCAAGTATAAGCTGGTCGAGCAGCCTATCGTCGTCGTCAACAAGGCCGGCGGCAGCGGCGCCGAGGGCTACACCTACACCAAGGCGATGGCGGGCGATCCCTACAAGGTCGTGTTCGGCACATCGAACGCGTGGAACCAGCCGATGGTCTCCAAGGTCGCCTATAACTACACCGACCTGACGCCGATTGCCGCGATGGTGCACGACGAATTCCTGCTCTGGGTGAAGCAGGACGCGCCCTACCAGAACGTGCAGGATTTCCTCAAAGCCGTTGCCGCGAAGCCGCCGGGCGATGTCAAGATGGGCGGCGCGCAATCAAAGGACACCGATGAAACCCTCACCCGCATGATCGACAAGGCGGCCAAGGTGAAATTCGTCTACATTCCCTTCAAGAGCGGCGCCGAAGCCGCGGTGCAACTGGCCGGCGGCCATATCGACGCCCACGTCAACAATCCCAGCGAAAGCATCGGACAGTGGAAGGGCAGCACGCAGCGTCCGCTGTGCGCCTTCAGCCCGCAGCGCCTGCCCGACGGACCCAAGGTCACGGCAACGCAGAACTGGCACGACATCCCGACCTGCGTTGAATCCGGCCTTGCCATTCCGCAATTCCAGCAACCGCGTACAGTCTGGCTGCCGGGAAAGGTGACCGCCGATCAGGCCGCCTTCTATGTCGATCTGATGAAGAAGGTGCAGGCCACGCCGGAATGGAAGGAATATATCGAGCGGACGTCGCAAACCGACACTTTCCTGACCGGAGATGCCTTCAACAAGTTCATCAAGGAAGACATCGAACGCACCCGCAAGGTTGCCGCCGATGAAGGCTGGCTGATCTCCAACTAGGGTTCGGACGATGGTCTCTGGACGCAGTCTGGAAGCGACGACGGCGCTCATCACCGGGGCGTTCGGCGCAGCCGTGATCGTCTCCAGCCTCGACAACGGCATCGGCTGGTCCGCCGCCGGTGTCGAGTCCGGCACCTTTCCATTGATCGTCGGCCTCGTCATCCTGGCCGGCAGTTTGTTCAATCTCGTGCAGGGGTGGTTGCACGCGCGGGCCGTTATTCTCGGGCCAAGCGAATTCAGGCGATTGGCAACATTGTTCGTCCCGGCCGCGGTCTTTGTCGGAGTCATTCCGCTGATCGGGATGTATCCGGCCGCCGCGCTCTATGTGTTCGGCGCGCTGGCCTGGCACAGGCGCGGCTCGCTGTTGCTCGCGGCCGTCGCCGCGATCGGGGCGGCGTTGGCGCTCTATCTGATGTTCGAGCTGACGTTCCATATCTCGATGCCGCGCGGCGCGCTCGGCACCTTCTTTGGCTTCTAGGAGGCGCTTCGTTGGAAAATCTCGAAGCCCTGATGCACGGCTTTGGCATCGCGCTGTCAGGCAATCATATTTTCCTGATGGTGATCGGCGTGCTGCTCGGCATTCTCGTTGGCGTGTTGCCCGGCCTCGGCGCGCCCAACGGCGTTTCGCTGCTGCTGCCCCTCACCTTCGGAATGCAGCCGGTATCGGCCATCATCCTGCTCTCGTCGATGTATTGGGGCGCCTTGTTCGGCGGCTCGGTCACGTCAATCCTGTTCAACATTCCCGGCGAGCCATCCTCGGTCGCGACCACGTTCGACGGCTATCCGATGGCGCGCGACGGCAGGCCGACCACGGCGCTGGCGACGGCGTTCGGCTCGGCTGCCTTTGGCGCGCTCGCCGGTGTCGTTCTGATTACGCTTGCGGCGTCATGGGTCGCGCAAGTGGCGCTGGCCTTCGGGCCGCCGGAATACTTCGCCGTCTATTTTCTCGCGTTTGCAAGCTTCATCGGGATGGGCGGCTCGCCGCCGATCAAGACGCTGGTGTCGCTCGCGATCGGCTTTGCGCTGGCGGCCGTCGGGATCGACACGGTCTCCGGCAGCGTGCGGCTCACCATGGGCATCGACGAGATGGTGAAGGGCGTCAGCTTCGTGGTCGCCGTCATGGGCCTGTTCGGGATCGGCGAGTTGATGATTGCCGTGGAAGAGGAATTTCACGTCAAGGCGATCTCCTCCAGGGTGGAGTGGCGCGAAGTCTTCCGTACGCTCGTGGGTCTTCCAAAACACGGCTGGGCGCTGCTGCGCAGCGCGGCGATCGGCTGCTGGATGGGTATCACGCCGGGAGGCCCGACCGCCGCATCGTTCATGAGCTACGGCATCGCCAAGCGTCTTTCGCCCCGGCGCGCGAATTTCGGCAAGGGCGAGCCGGAAGGCATCGTCGCTCCGGAAGCCGCGGATCATGCCGCCGGCACCAGCGCCCTGCTTCCGATGCTGTCGCTGGGCATCCCGGGATCGGCGACCGCGGCCGTCATGATGGGCGGCCTGATGATCTGGGGACTCAATCCCGGACCGATGCTGTTCGTCGAGCAGAAGGACTTCGTCTGGGGACTGATCGCCTCGATGTATCTCGGCAACGTCGTCGCCGTGGTGCTGGTGCTGCTGACGGTACCGATCTTCGCGGCGCTGATGCGCGTGCCGTTCTTCATCATTGCGCCTGTGATCGTCATCATCTGCACCGTCGGAGCCTATTCGGTTTCCAATTCCTATCTCGACGTCATGTTGATGATGGGATTCGGCGTGCTCGGATATCTGTTCAAGAAGCTTCATTATCCGCTGGCGCCGCTGGTGCTCGCGATCGTGATTGGCGACAAGGCGGAAGACGCGTTTCGCCAATCCATGCTGATGTCGAAAGGCTCGCTCGGAATATTTTTTGCCAAACCGCTGGTGACAACGCTGATCCTGCTTGGCGCGGCCCTGCTGCTGATGCCGACAATCTGGCGAACGATCGGCCGGATGATGCCGCGGTCGGAGGTAAAGCCATGATCGTCGCACAGAACAATTTGACCGCAGATAAGGCCCCGGAGATCCTGATGAGACCGATCATAGCGCTTGCGATGGGCGACCCCGCCGGCATCAGCCCGGAACTGACGGCCCGGCTCCTTGCTCTCGATGACGTCGTCGCCAAGGCCCGGATCGTCGTCATCGGTGACCGCCGCGTCCTCGATGATGGCGCGCGCGTTGCCGGCGTGAAGCTTGACCTGGTAACCGCATCTCCCGACGCCGATCTGTCGAAGGAAGAGCGGGCCCCGGTTTTCATCGATCTCGGCCATCTCGATCCGGCATCGGTCGCGCGAAGCACCGCGACAGCCGAAGGCGGCCGGTTTGCGCTGGCGAATTATCGTCAAGCGCTGACGATGGCACGTGACGGCCGGGCCGACGCCGTTTGCTTTACGCCCTTCAACAAGAATGCCATGCGGCTTGCACATCCCGTCTATGACGACGAGATCAGCTTTTCGGCCGACGTGGTCGGATTAGACGGCCCGGCAAGCGAATTCAACGTACTGGACGGGCTTTGGAATGCCCGCGTCACATCGCATATCCCGCTTGCGGAGGTCGCTTCGCACATCACCAGGGAACGCGTCCTGCGTGCGCTGCGGCTAACGGATGCCTCGATGCGAACCGCGGGATTCAAGCGTCCGCGCATTGCGGTCGCCGGTCTCAACCCCCATGCCGGCGATGGCGGGAATTTCGGGCGGGAAGAGATCGACGCGATCGGTCCCGCGGTAGAAGAGGCGCGCGCTGACGGGATCGCGACCGAAGGCCCGTTTCCCGCGGATACCGTGTTTCTCCGCGCCAAAGGCGGCGCATTCGATGCGGTGCTGACGATGTATCATGACCAGGGCCAGATCGCGATGAAGCTGATGGGCTTCGATCGTGGCGTGACGCTGCTGGGCGGCTTTCCGTTTCCGATCTGTACGCCGGCCCACGGAACGGCCTATGACATCGCCGGGAAGGGAATCGCGGGGATCGGCGCCGCACATGCTGCGATCCTGCTTGCGGCGGAAATGGCGCAGAGAAAGCTGCAGGCTTGAGCTTTCAAGCACGCCAGCGGCTGGCGTCTGATCACGACGCGCGGCCTATGCGAGTTCGCCGTCGTTCTGCAATTCCGGGAATATCTTCTGATCCCTCAGGATGACTTCGGCCGTTTGATTGTAATGCGCCGTAAGCAGGGCCACGGCATCGTCCGCCTGCTTGCTCAATACGGCCGCCATGATCGCCTGATGTTCGTCGCTCACGTGCCTCGATGGGAAGGCCCTTTGGATTGACAGGCGCCGATACCGGTACAGCTGGTCGGCAAGTTGTCCGCAAAACGCGATCAGTGACTGGGATCCACAATTTCCGATCAGGGTTCTGTGAAAGACGCGATGCAGTCTTTCCCACTCCGGATTGTCTTCGAAGCGTTCGGTGTTGAGCGAACGAGGCGTCCTGGCCAGACGATGCTCCGCGAGCAGCAGCAGCTCTTCCCATTGCGGCGTCGAGGCCGCCATGGATTCCCGCAGCGCAAGGCTTTCGACCCAGCACCGGGTCTTGGTCAGTTCAATCAATTCGTTCCGGCTGATGTCCGCGACGTAAAACCCGCGCTGTTCGCGGCATTCGACCAGGCCATCGGCGGTCAGGCGATTGAGCGCCTCGCGCAAAGGCGTCTGGCTGGTCTGATACGTCTCGGTCAGGAACCGCATCTGCAACTTCCGGCCTGGCTCAAGCCTCCCCGAAAGCAGGTCTTCCCTCAGCCGATCATAGACCGTGCTCGCTTGCGTGGAGGATGGCGTAACCGACGCCAAGCGAAGCGCTGATGTGGTGACCACGCCCAAACTCTCCTTTCGGTCCTCAACCCGGTGACCGATTCCCCTTATATACACTTTCTCGTATTCGTACGAAATATATAAATTAATGTTTGCTAAGCACATTTTATATAGGTTAGGAGTCTCCGAGAACCGAGGAAACGTCCAGCGGGACCGAAAGCCACGCTGCTTGCGACAACGCTCAACGTTTCCCGGATTTGGGAGCACGCTACGGAATGACCCATTTTCCCGTCACGGCATTGCGCAGCGTCGAGCTCGAAACGCCTGAGATCGGCCGGTCGGAGCATTTCTATACGTCCGTCTGGGGGCTTGATCTGGTGACGCGCCACGACGGCGTGACGTATCTGCGGGCCAGCGGTACCGATCATCATGTGGTCGCCTTGCGGCAGGGCGATCGCCCGGCGCTCCGGGCTGTCACCTTCCGACTGGATTCCGATGGGGAGTTCGACTCTATCGCTGCGGCATCACAGCAGCAGGGCGCGACGCTGCTCGATGGCCCTGTCCAAAATTCCGGTCCCGATGGCGGGACGGTCATGGCCATTCGGGCACCCGGCGGCGGCGTGCTGCGCTTTGTTTACGGGGACATGCGGCACGCCGCATCTCTTCCGTCCGAGAACCGGCCGACGAGACTGGCTCACGTCAACCTGAACGCTGGGGATGTCGACGGCTCGGCCGCGTTCTATCAGCGGGCGCTTGGCTTTCGCCTGACGGATCGCACCAAAGCCATGGCGTTCGTCCGCTGCAATGACGACCACCATGCGATCGTCATCGCCGATGCGCCGGTGAACGGGCTCAATCACGTCGCCTTCATGATGCCGGACCTGGAAGCGGTGATGCGGGGCTCGGGCCGCATGATCGACGCCGGATTTCCAATCGCCTGGGGCGTCGGCCGCCACGGCCCGGGCGACAACGTCTTCGCCTATTTCATCGATCCGGTCGGGATCGTCATCGAATACACCGCCGAAGTTCTGCAGGTCGACGACAATTATGTGGTGCGCGGGCCGTCGGAATGGGTCTGGCCGTCAGGCAGGACAGATCACTGGGGCATCGCCCCTCCCAAGGCCGATCACGTCAAGGCGGCCCAGACGGCCGTGCTCTACGCCGATGCTTAACCGCCCGATCCGCTTCGCTTTAGAATCTCGACTGGAGTCCTGAGTGACGCTTTCATCAGAGCAGCACCGGAGCGATTTCCAAGTGGTCGTGGTTGGTCACGGCCCGTCGGGCACCATCGCGGCCAGCCTGCTCGGAGACAGGAATATCCGTACCCTGGCGATCGACCGTCAGCGCGACGTCTACGACAAGCCGCGCGCGATTGCGATCGACCACGAAATCCTGCGCCTGCTCGATAATCTCGGCGCCGCAGAGCGCGTGCTGCCCTACATCGCACCGTTTCCTGCCTCGCAGCATTTCGGCGCCAAGGGCCAGCTGATACGCCGGATCGATATGGTTCCGGAACCCTATCCGCTTGGATACACCCCCAGCATGGTGTTCACGCAGCCGCCGGTCGAGGCGGCGCTGCGCGCGCACGCGGCGGCCTATGACAGCGTCGACGTCGAACTCGGAACTGAGCTCATCGGCTTCGACCAATCGCCGGAGCGCGTGTCGCTGCAACTGCGCGACGACAAGGGAGCGACGCGTTCGGTCACCGCCGACTATATGATCGCTTGCGACGGCGCCTCGAGCGGAACACGGCAAGCGCTTGGCATCACCTTCGAAGACCTCGTATTCGATGAGCCCTGGCTTGTCGTCGATCTCCGGGTCAACGATGCCGCACTCGGCAAGCTGCCGGAGACGGCGGCGCAATTCTGCGATCCGTCGCGCCCGACGTCGTTCATCGTCGGCCCCGGCAATCATCGCCGCTTCGAGATCATGCTCCTGCCGGGTGAAGATCCCCGTGAGATGGAAGCGCCTGATCAACTCTGGCGGTTGCTCAGCCGATGGATCAAGCCTGACGACGCCACGCTGTGGCGTGCGGCGAGCTACCGGTTTCATGCGCTCGTTGCGGAGGAGTGGCGGCGGGGCCGCATATTCCTCGCCGGCGATGCCGCGCATCAGCAACCGCCGTTTATCGGCCAGGGCATGTGCCAGGGCATTCGCGATGTCGGAAATCTCGTATGGAAGCTTGATCGGGTACTCAAAGGACAATCCGGCCCCACGCTCCTCGACACCTATGGCGAGGAGCGAAGCGAGCATGTTCGCCAACTCACCACCCGGATCAAGGCGATCGGGCACGTGATTTGCGAGCGCGATCCCGCCGCGGCCGAGGCGCGCGATATCAGCATCCTTGCCGAAGGCGGCGGACTTCCCCGCACCTTCACCCGCCAGGAGATTGTCCCCCCGCTTCAGAAAGGCCTGCTGGCGTTCCCGCTGCAGCCGGCGCACGGCACGCTGTTTCCGCAGCCCTGGATCAGAACGGCAGAAGGGCGGCGTCTGCTCGACATCACTGCGGGCGTTGGATGGCGGCTTGTGCTGGACCAGCGCAACGCGCCGGATCTGAGCGCTGATGTGCGGGCGCACCTGACCGGGCTTGGCATGCGACTGATCCGCGTCCGTCCTGCTGACGCGGCAGATCAGGCCGGGCACGACGCCGTCACTGAAGAAGATGGCGTTCTCGCAGCCTGGTTCGACCGCCATGGCTGCCGGGCCGCGATCATCCGGCCGGACCACTACGTCTTCGGCGTCGCCAACGACGAACGCGCACTCGGCAAGATGCTGTCAGAGCTTGCGGGACGGCTTCAATGATCCATCAGGGATTGCAGCTTGAAGGCACCAACACTCATCACCGTTACGCGGTTTCCAGAGCGAGGACATCACAATGAAATTGGCGAGTTTTACGATCGGCAACAGCCGCACCTGGGGCGTGATCGAGGGCGAGGAAGCGATTGACGTCGGCGCGCTGCTCAGGGATCGCTACCCCGATCTCAAATCGGCGATCGCCGCCGACGCATTGGCCGCGGTGCGCGACGCCATCCGCACGGCAAAGCGTTACCCCACGGCTGAGATCATTTGGCTGCCGGTCATTCCCAATCCCGACAAGATTCTCTGCATCGGCCTGAACTACGAGATGCACCGCAAGGAAACCGGACGCGCGGAAGTCGAGAACCCCACCGTGTTCGGCCGGTTTGCCAACAGCCAGACCGGGCACCTCGCCAACATCATCCGGCCAAAACTCTCACACGATCTCGACTTCGAAGGCGAGCTCGCGATCATCATCGGAAAGCCCGGACGCCATATCGCGCGTTCTGACGCATGGAACCACATCGCCGGCTATGCCTGCTACAACGAAGGCAGCGTACGCGATTTTCAACGCCACACGCATCAGTTCACGCCCGGCAAGAATTTTCCGGAAACCGGCGCTTTCGGTCCCTGGATGATGACGCCGGACGAACTCGGCGACGTCGCACCGCTGCGGCTGCAGACCCGCGTCAATGGTCAGATCGTCCAGGATGCGACGATCGATCAGATGATTTTCGATATTCCGCGTCAGATCGAATACTGCTCGTCCTTCACGCGCCTCGAGCCGGGCGATGTGATCGCAACGGGGACGCCCGGCGGTGTTGGCGCCAAGCGAACCCCGCCGCTCTGGCTGAAGCCGGGCGACATTGTCGAGGTCGAAATCGATCGCCTTGGCGTACTGCGCAATGGCGTCGCCGACGAAATTTGATCGAAGCGGGTAGCCCGCGCCGACATTTGTCCGAGAGGACGCCGCCTCAAGCGATCAGAAATCGCAGGCGAATATTTCAGGGAGGATCACCATGCCAAAACTATCCCGCCGCGTGCTGTTGACCGGCATTGCGCTCTGCCTCTCGGGTCCGGCGTACGCACAATCATGGCCGCAAAGACCCGTGTCGGTCGTGGTGCCGCAGGCGGCGGGCAACAGCCCGGATGTGCTGTGTCGCATTATCGCTGACAAACTCTCGCGGGCGCTCGGACAGCAGTTCGTCGTCGAGAACCGTCCAGGCGCCGCGAACCTCGTTGGCACGCAGGCCGTCGCCCGCGCCGCCCCCGATGGATACACCTTCCTGTTTGCCACTTCGGCAGCGCTTGTCACCAACCCCTATACGTTCAAGAAGCTTCCCTACGATCCGATGAAGGATTTTGTGCCGGTCGCCATGGTGGCCCGAAGCAACCACGTCCTTCTCGTCAACCCCGAGGTGAAGGCCAAGACGCTTGCGGAATTGATCGCGCTGGAAAAGTCAGCGCCGGGATCCCTGAGCATGGCGGTCGACGGTCCGCGCAACCTCTCGGGCCTGATCGCACAATCGATCAACAAGCAGGCCGGGACCGGCTTCGTTCTGGTCCCCTACAATACGACCACGAACGCGGTGCAGGACAGCATGACGGGACGGGTCCAGGTGACTATACAAGCCGCATCGATTGCAGAATCCTTCATCGCGGCGGGCACGCTTCGACCTGTTGCCGTTGCGGGCAGCAAGCGCATCGGCTCGTTGCCGGACGTGCCGGCGATCGCGGAAACGTTGAAGAGCGTCGACCTGCAAGGCTGGTTCATGTTGATGGCGCCGGCCGGCACGCCCACCGACATCATCCAGAAGCTCAGCTCCGAGATTGCGGGCGCATTAAAGTCCCCGGAGGTGCAGGAGCGCGCCCCCACCCTCGGCTTTGATGTCGGCATTGGTGACGCGGTGACGCCTGCAGGCGCGAAGCGGTTTCTCGATGCCGAGCATGCGTCCGCAGGCAAGGTCATCCAGGAACTCGGTATCCAACCTGAATAGCAAGTAATTAGGGCGCGGACTCATTAGCGCGCAGCCAATTGCGGATTGATGCGAGCTTCATGAACGCTAAGTTGTTGGCCGCGAGTTTGTCGTATCGGGTCGCGACACACCGACATTGCTTGATCTTGTTGAAGAACCGATCGATCAAGTTTCGTGCGCGAGGAACGGGCTGAAGCAGATCGCGTCTTTGCGATTTCGTTTCGGCGGGATGTTTGCCCAGGCTTCTTGCTGGCGGGCAGGTCGCGCCAGGGAGCACCTGAGCGCACTTCCAAGACTAACCGCCAACCGGACATGCCCGACATGCAAAAATCGACGCGATTGACCCGTTTCGGACATGGGCATAGCCGGACGCCGGCCCACAATTCTGCTATATACCCATTCAATCTTCCCCGAGCTTTGGGGGTGCGTCTTGAGCAGCGAGCACGTAGAGCGGCGGCTGGCAGCTATTCTGGCGGCGGATGTCGCGGGCTCTTGCCGCTTGATAGGGATAGACGAAGAGGGCACGCTGGCGCGACTGAAAGCGCTTAGAAGAACGATTTTCGATCCCAAAATCGCTGAGCATCACGGACGCGTCGTCAAGAATACCGGGGACGGCGCTATTGCCGAGTTCGCCAGCGTGGTCGACGCCGTCCGATGTGCCGACGAAATTCAACGCGGCATGGCCGAACAAAATATCGACGTGCCGCACGGCAAGCAGATCGAACTCCGCATCGGCATTCACGTCGGCGATATTATTATCGAAGAAAACGATATCTTTGGTGACGGGGTCAATATTGCAGTGCGTCTCGAAGGGACGGCAGAGCCGGGCGGCATCAGCATCTCGGACGACGCTCGTCGGCAAATTCGTGGCAAGGTAGATGTAACGTTTGAGGATTTGGGTTCGCAATCCTTGAAGAATATCGCCGAGCCGATGCGGGTCTGGCGCGTCCCATACGGTCGCGCCGTGCCAGCCGTGCCGAACCGCTGGCCTGTTGATGAGACCCTTGCTCTACCCAATAAACCCTCGATCGCCGTTCTCCCCTTCACCAACCTGAGCTCCGATCCGGAACAGGAATATTTCGCGGACGGGATGGTAGATGACATCATCACAGCGCTATCTCATTTCAAGGCGCTGTTCGTCATCGCTCGCAACTCGAGCTTCACATACAAGGGGCGCGCCGTCGACGTGAAGCAGATCGGGCGCGAACTTGGGGTGCGCTACGTGTTGGAAGGCAGCGTTCGGAAGGCCGCAAACCGGGTGCGCATCACGGGACAGCTCGTCGATGCCGCCACTGGGGCACATCTTTGGGCAGAACGTTTTGATGGTGGTCTCGGCGACATCTTCAATCTGCAGGATCAGGTAACCGAGAGCGTTGTGGGGGCGATCGCGCCGGCGGTGGAAAAAGCCGAGATCGAGCGTGCCAAGCGCAAGCCGACCGAGAGTCTCGACGCCTATGCCCTCTATTTACGCGGGTTGCCCAGGTTTTATCAGGTTGCAAGCAGGCAAGCGAACGAAGAGGCATTACGCCTGTTCAACAGCGCGATCGAGCTCGACCCAGATTTTGCATCTGCCTACGGTCGTGCCGCCCATTGCTACGCCATAGCTAGGGCCAATGGCTGGATTTCAGTCACACGGAACGAGATTGCTGAGGTGACAAGGCTCGCTCAGCGGGCGGTTGAGTTGGGCAAGGATGACCCGATCGCGCTCGCCTCCGGCGGGTGGGCGCTAGCGTTTGTCGTTCGCGATCTCGAGGTGGGCGCTGGCTTGATCGATCGCGCGCTTGTGCTCAATTCCAATTGGGCCGAGGCATGGAGTTTCGGCGGCTGGGTAAAAATCTGGCTCGGCGAGCCGGAAGCGGCGATCGAGCGCTTCGCGCGTGCCATGCGCCTGAGCCCACTTGATCCGTCGCTGCTAAGAATGCCAAGCGGGACCGCGAATGCACATTTCTTCCTGGGCCGCTATGACGAAGCGGCATCGTGGGCGGCAATGGCATTGCAGGACAATCCGGACTATCAACCTGGATTACGGATCGCCGCCGCAAGCAATGCAATGGCCGGGCGGCCGGAGCAAGCACATAAGGCAGTGGCTCGGCTGCGGCGACTGAACCCCACGCTACGTGTTTCCACTCTCAAAGACGTGTTGGGCCCTTTTAGGCGGGCCGAAGACCTTTTGCGATACGAAGAAGGATTGCGGCAAGCCGGGCTGCCCGAATGACCAAAAGCAGCCTGGGACCGGATGCAACGAAGTAATCGAATGAATGCGACTTCCGTTGTTGGCACTTCTCGGAAGTGCCGTGATGTCCGACTTGAGTCCGAAACGCGCAGCAAAGCGGACGTCCGCCGACCACTCAAAATTTATGGGTTCACGTCCCAGTGCGATCGGGCGGTCGGTTGCGTGAGAGCCTGCAAGGGGGCTCATTCCCAGCCGATGCATCCACCTGCAGCATGACCTGCAACGCTGCTCCTTGATCGAACGCAACTGCCGGCTGACGAATTTTCGCGACGATGAATTCGATCGCGGCCTAAATATTTGATGACAGTTTTATGACAGCGGCGTCCATCAGCGCCGACAAGACCGATTCCTCAAGTGCAGAACGCCGACGCGCTCGCCGTCACTCCCGCAAGACTCCGACCCACGCATATTTTTGTCGTGATTCGCTGCAATTCATGACAGAAGTAAAACAATCAGATGTCAGTTCGATTAAATGCGGAGCGGTAAATGAGCTTGGAATGGCGCGCGCAACCAGCCTCCCTGGCCTGGTCGAATCCGGTGATCCGGTGGTGGGGCATGCTGACGTTGGTCAGCGGCGCCAATATCGCGGTTTGGTTCGTGCTGTACCGCCAGCTCCACGGACAGCCGATTGGAAGTCCAGCCAGCACGTCCGGCGTGGAGCTGATGCTCGCGCTCAGCGCGGCCTATGTGTTCGGTTGCGCGTTCCGCTCGATCCTGCCGCGCGCCGACGTGCAACGGATCTGCCTGTTCGACACCTGGCTGTCGAGCGTGTTCGTCGGCCGCTCGGTTGCGACCGTGGCGGAGATCGCCTTCGCGGCACAATGGGCTGTTATCCTGCACCAGCTCGGCACCATCACGGGCGCGGACACCACCGTGAACGCCGCCTGGGTGATCGTGCCGCTGATCGTGATCGCGGAGTGCTTCTCCTGGCACGCGGTGCTGACCACCAAATATCTGAACAACGCCATCGAGAATTCGATCTGGGCCGTCGTCTTCTTCATCATCGGCGTCGGTCTCTGCCGCCTGCTGCCGGAGTTCGACGGTGCGGTGCGCGCGATCCTGATCGTCACGATCGTCGGGATCGCGTTTTATCTGGCGTTCCTGATGACCGTCGACGTCCCGATGTATTTGAACCGATGGCGGGCCGATGTCGCCGACGGCAATCCGCTGCTGCACCCGCTCGAGGGTCTGCGCGACGTGCGCACGCGCTGGATCGTGACGCACGACATTGCCGAGTGGAAGGAAGAGATTGCCTGGATGTCGCTGTATTTCAGCCTGGCGGTCTGGTCGAGCCTTGCGCTGTGCGTGTTCTATTCGCTTGGGGATCAACTGCCGCGCTATCGCACCCCGGCGCCCGTCGCGAGCTTGCCGTCGACCGCGAGCATTTCGTCGCAGGCGCCGGCGGTCGTTGCCGGGCTTGAGCCGGGCATGGTGCGCCACCGCAATTAGGCGCGGACGCCGCTTTTCCCAACGAACTAGCGTGGCTGCAGTCCGGATAACCGGTCTCGTGGCGAACCGGTCGCTTGGTCCGCCGGGTCAAGCCGGACTTTTGGTCAAGACGGTTTTGGCGAAGCGTGGCCCGGTTCCTGCTTTGACAGGCTGGTACTAACCTGATCCATTTCCTTGGTGGTCCGATCATTTGGTCCACGCCCCCTGCGGCGGCAGGGGCGCCAGGGGGCGTGAGTCAGACATTTTGCACCAGCCGAGGAGCCAATCCGATGCAAGAACGGGAACTTCGAGATCTCATTGCAGACGTCAAGACCGGACGCTTGTCGCGGCGGTCTTTTGTCCAGCAGATGATCGCCGTCGGCCTGACGGCACCGATGGCCGGCATGATGCTGGCCCAATCCGGGGTGGCGATGGCCCAGACCGCGATCCCCTACAAGCCGACCAAGGCCGGCGGCGGCGGGCTTTTGAAAATCCTGTACTGGCAGGCAGTCACCCTGCTCAACCCGCATTTCGCCGTCGGCACCAAGGACCAGGACGGCTCCCGCGTCTTTTACGAGCCGCTGGCCGGATGGGACCAGGAGGGCAATCTGGTCCCGGTGCTGGCCGCCGAAATTCCAAGCAAGGAAAACAACGGCCTCACCGAGGACGGCCTCTCGGTGGTCTGGAAGCTGAAAAAGGGCGTCAAATGGCATGACGGCATGCCGTTCACGGCTGACGACGTCGTGTTCAACTGGGAATATGCGCGCAATCCCGAGACCGCCGCGGTCTCGATCGCCAGCTACAAGGACGCCAAGGTCGAAAAGGTCGACGATTTCACCGTTCGCGTGACGTTTTCAAAGCCGACGCCGTTCTGGGCCGACGCCTTTGTCGGCACCTACGGCATGATCATCCCGAAACATCTGTTTGCCGATTACATCGGCGGCAAGTCGCGCGACGCGCCGGCCAACCTCAAGCCGGTGGGTACCGGTCCTTACGTTTTCGTCGATTTCAAGCCGGGCGACATCGTCCGCGGCAAGCTCAATCCGAACTACCACATGCCCAACCGTCCGTATTTCGACAACATCGAAATCAAGGGCGGCGGCGATGCGGTGTCGGCCGCGCGCGCGGTGCTGCAGACCGGGGAATATGACTATGCCTGGAACATGCAGGTGGAAGATGAAATCCTGACCAAGCTGGAAGGCGCCGGCAAGGGCAAGGTCAACATCGTCGAGACCGGCAATATCGAATTCATCATGCTCAACTCGACCGATCCGGCGGCGGAGGTCGACGGCGAACGCGCCAGCGTCAAGACCAAGCATCCGCTGTTCAGCGACCCGGCGGTGCGCCAGGCCATCAATCTCCTGATCGATCGCGCCTCGATCGAGAAGTTCATCTATGGCCGAACGGCGAGCGCCACCGCAAACTTCCTCAACGCCCCGGAGAAGGTTCGCTCGAAAAACACCAAATTCGAGTTCAACATAGAGAAGGCCAACGCGATCCTGGAAGCCGCCGGCTGGAAAAAGGGCGGCGACGGCATTCGCGCCAAGGACGGCAAGCCGCTGCGGTTCGTCTACCAGACCTCGATCAACGCGCCCCGCCAGAAAACGCAGGCCATCATCAAGCAGGCGTGCCAGAAGGCAGGCATCGACGTCGAGCTGAAGTCGGTGGTGGCATCGGTGTTTTTCTCCTCCGACGCCGCCAATCCCGACACCTACACGCATTTCTATTGCGATGCGCAGATGTACAACACCACCATGACGCAGCCCGACCCCGGGTTCTTCATGAACCAGTATCTGTCGTGGCGCGCCGCGAACAAGGAAAACAAGTGGCAGGGCCGCAACGTCTCGCGCTGGCAGAACAAGGAATATGACGAGATTTACAAGCAGGCCGAGCAGGAACTCGATGCCGTGAAGCGGGCCGCGATGTTCATCAAGCTCAACGACCTCGTCGTGACGGACAACTACATCCAGCCCCTGCTCCGCCGGCCGAAAGTCTCGGCCGTCGCCGGCAATCTGGCGGTGCCTCTCAGCGGCTGGGACAACGATCTATGGCAGATCGCGAACTGGTACCGTGAGACCTGAGGTGAGCTTTGCGATGCGCAAGATCTGAACGGGCGGTGGCAGGACGACCATGGGAAAATACATCCTCCGGCGCCTGATCATCGCCCTGCCCAGCCTGCTCGGCATCAGCCTCATTCTCTTTGTGCTGCTGGCGCTGGCGCCGGGCGATCCGTTCGGCGAACTTGCCACCAACTCCAATGTGCCGCCCGAAGTCCGGGAGGCGCTGCGGGTGAAGTTCGGCATCGACGATCCGATTTTCATCCGCTATTTGCGCTGGCTCGCCGCGATGCTGCAGGGCGACTGGGGCTTTTCGTTCGCCAGCCGCATCGACGTCGACCAGTTGATCCTGCAGCGGGTTCCAACCACGCTGTTCGTGGTCGGCTCGTCGCAGATCCTTGCACTGGCGGTGGCGCTGCCGGTCGGCGTCTATGCGGCGATGCGGCCCTATTCGATCTTCGACCAGATCGCCAACACTTTTGCCTTCATCGGCTTCTCGCTGCCGACCTTCTTCACCGGACTGCTGCTGATCCTGATCTTCAGCATCAATCTCGGCTGGCTGCCGTTCGTCTACCGGGTCGATATCCCGGCCACCGGCTGGGCCTGGGCTTTCGAATATTTCAAGCAGGCGATCATGCCGATT
Organism: Bradyrhizobium sp. AUGA SZCCT0176; assembly: GCF_018130145.1. Classification (GTDB taxonomy): domain Bacteria; phylum Pseudomonadota; class Alphaproteobacteria; order Rhizobiales; family Xanthobacteraceae; genus Bradyrhizobium. The sequence goes on from NZ_JAFCMB010000002.1 coordinate 626,881, forward strand.
TCGGTGCTCGGGCTGTTTCAGGCCGCCTCCTATACCCGCTACGTCCGCTCGGCGGTGCTCGACGTGATCCGCCTCGATTATGTCACCACGGCACGCTCGAAGGGTCTCAATGAAGGCAAGGTCGTCATCAAGCACGTGGTGCGCAACGCCTTGATTCCCGTGGTGACGCTGGTCGCGCTGCAAATGCCGGCCGTGTTCGGCGGCGCCATCGTCACCGAACAGATCTTCCGCATCCCCGGCATTGGTTCACTGCTGATCAGCGCCATCCTCGCCAACGACACACCGGTCATCATGGCGGTGACCTTCGTGTTCGCCTGTCTCGTCGTCGTCTTCAACCTATTGGCCGATATCATCTATGGCTGGCTCGACCCACGCATCTCCTATCGCTGACGTCGTCGTTCCGCTCGAGGGACGCCCGCGTCACATTTCGCCCGGCTATGAGGTGTGGCGAAAATTTCGCCGCCATCGCATGGCGGTGGCGAGCATCGGCATTTTGACGTTGCTGACCGCGGCCGTTCTGTTCGGACCGCTGATCTGGCGGATACCGATCAACGAAATCGATTTCACCGCGCGGCTCGCTCACCCGTCGTGGGACCACCCGTTCGGCACCGACGATCTCGGCCAGGACCTGCTGGCGCGCATGCTGTATGGCGGACGCATTTCGCTGGCGGTCGGCTTCGCGGCGATGGCGGTCGCCATCATCGTCGGCGTGCTGATCGGGGCGATCTCGGGCATCTCCCGCGGCAGCGTCGACGCCGCGCTGATGTGGATCACCGATCTGTTCCTGGCGTTGCCGCAACTGCCGCTGCTGCTATTGGTGATCTATCTGTTCCGGGATTTTCTCAAGAACTGGGTCGGCCCCGAGGGCGGCGTCTTCATCCTGATCGTGCTCGTGATCGGTGCGTTTCGCTGGATGCCGGTGGCGCGGCTGGTGCGCGCGCAGTTCCTGTCGCTGCGCGAAAAGGAATTCGTCGAAGCGGCGCGCGCGCTCGGCGCCACCACGCCGCGGCTGGTGATCAGGCACATCCTGCCGAACTCGCTCGGGCCTGTCATCGTGGCCGGCACCATCGACGTCGCGGCGGCGATCATCGCGGAATCGACGCTGTCGTTTCTCGGCCTCGGTTTTCCGCCTGACATCCCGACCTGGGGGCGGCTGTTGTTCGACGCCAAGGATTATCTCGACATCGCACCGCATTGGGCGCTGTTCGCGGGCGCCGCGATTTTCCTGACCGTGCTCACCATCAATTTCATTGGCGACGGATTGCGCGACGCGCTCGACCCCCGGAGAGTCATGTAATGTTGCGTCCGGAGGATACCGCGAGCGTGGGTGCGAAACCGACTGACGAAGCGCCCATGCTCGACATCAGGGGCTTGAAGACGCATTTCGCGACCGATGACGGCGTCGTGCAGGCGGTCGACGGCGTCGATATTGCCGTCCGGCGCGGGGAGACGGTCTGCGTGGTCGGCGAGTCCGGTTGCGGCAAGACGGTCACGGCGCTTTCCGTGCTCAAGCTGATCGCAATGCCCCCCGGGCGGATCGCCGGCGGGCAGATCCTGTGGCAGGGCCGCGACCTGGTGCCGATGGCGGCGGACGAGATGAACCGGATTCGCGCCAAGGAAATCGCCATCGTGTTCCAGGAGCCGATGACCTCGCTCAATCCGGTCTACACCATCGGCGACCAGATCGGCGAAGTAATCGCCCTGCATGAAGGCCTCGGACGCCGCGCCGTGCTGGAGCGGACCATCGACATGCTGGCGCTGGTCCAGATCCCGAACCCGGCGCGCCGCGTCAACGACTACCCGCACCAGTTTTCCGGCGGCATGCGGCAACGCGTGATGATCGCGATGGCGCTGTCCTGCCATCCGAAGCTCCTGATCGCGGACGAGCCGACCACGGCGCTCGACGTCACGATCCAGGCGCAGATCCTCGATCTGCTGCAGGACATGAAATCGCGCCTCGGCATGTCGATCATGCTGATCACCCACGCCATGGGCGTCGTCGCCGAAGTCGCCCAGCGCGTGGTGGTGATGTATGCGGGCAAGGTGGTGGAGGAAGCGGCGGTCGAGCAGCTGTTTGCCAACCCGCGCCATCCCTATACGCAGGGCCTGATCCGCTCGATCCCGCGCGTCGACAGGGGCGGCGGGCGCAAGGCCCGGCTGCAGACCATCGCCGGCACGGTGCCGAAGCTGATCAACCCGCCCGAGGGCTGCCGCTTCGCGCCGCGCTGCGGTTTTGCGACCGATGAATGTGTGCGCGCGCAGCCTGCCTTGCGTGAGCTCGAACCCGGCCACAAGGTGGCCTGCATCCACGCCGAAACGACGGTGGTTCAATGAGCGAGCCGCTGCTCAAAGTCGCAAAACTGACCAAGGAATTTCCGCTCAAGGGCGGGCTGTTCAGCGGTCAAACCGCCAGCGTTCATGCGGTCGACGGCGTCGATTTTCACGTCGACCGCGGCGAAACGCTGGGCCTGGTCGGGGAATCCGGCTGCGGCAAATCGACCACCGGCCGCTGCGTGCTTCGCCTGATCGAACCGAGTTCGGGCGAAATCCATTTCGACGGAAAGGATGTCCGGTCGCTCAAGGCCGACGACCTTCGCATCCTGCGCCGCGACATCCAGATCATCTTTCAGGACCCTTACGCGTCGCTCAATCCGCGCATGAATGTGGGCGCGATCGTCGGCGAAGCGCTGATCATCCACCAACTGACCAAGACCAAACAGCAGTTCGAAGAGCGCGTGGTGGATTTGCTGGAAACCGTCGGCCTGCGCGCGGACCATATGAGCCGCTATCCGAACGAATTCTCCGGCGGCCAGCGCCAGCGCATCGGCATCGCGCGGGCGCTTGCGGTCGAGCCCAAGCTGATCATCTGCGACGAGCCGGTGTCGGCGCTGGACGTTTCGATCCAGGCCCAGGTCATCAACCTGCTGGAAGATCTGCAGGAAAAGTTCGGGCTCGCCTATCTCTTCATCGCCCACGATCTTGCGGTGGTCGAGCATATCTCCAAGCGTATCGCGGTGATGTATCTCGGGCGCATTGTCGAGATGGCGTCAGCCCACGAACTCTATGCCTCGCCGCGGCATCCCTACACCGAAGCGCTGCTGTCGGCGGTGCCGATACCGGATCCGAAAGTGAAGCGGCAGCGCGTCCGGCTGTCGGGCGAAGTGCCGAACCCGATTTCTCCGCCGACCGGCTGTCACTTTCACACCAGATGCCCGATCGCGCAGTTTCCGTTATGCAAGAGCGAGGCCCCGCCGCTCAAGCAAAGCGCCGACGGGCACTGGGTCGCCTGCCATTTCCGCTGAAGGCAAGTCTGCACGGCGCGCCGTTCCATCGAGATGATCCGGCGATGGCGCCCTTCCCGGGCGCTGGCGCAAAGCGCGCGCTCATTCCTGTTTCCAGAACCGGTCGTTTGGCGTTATCCCGGCCGGATCAGAGGACAATTCGGGCCGGATGCGGTTGAGGTAATACATATTCACCAAACCCTGATGCTTCACTTCGACGGCCCCACGAGCGTCGGTCTCGAATCGCGTTTTGATGTGCTGCCAGGTCGATTCGGCGATGCTGATGCGTCCGGGAGCGCCGGCGGCTTCGACGCGCTGGGTTATATTCACGGTATTTCCCCAGATATCGTAGGTGAATTTGTGTTTCCCGACGACGCCGGCGATGACCGGTCCGGTATTGATTCCAATTCTTACCTGCCACGCCGGAAGGTGCAGCTTCTCGCGTTGCCGATTGAGTCTGGCCAGGTGATCGATGACCTGCAGCGCCGCCAACGCGGCATCGATGGCGTGCGAGCGGTTAGGCTCCGGCACGCCGCCGACAGCGAGATAGGCGTCTCCGATCGTCTTGAGTTTTTCGAGGCGATGCTTGGCCATGATGTCGTCGAACCTGGTGAAGTGCTGGTCGAGCTGGTCAATGACGCTCGCCGGCTCCATGGTTTCGACCAGTCGGGTGAAGCCGGTGAAATCGATCAGCATCACCGTCGCAGAATCGAAGAAGCGCGGCTGAACGCGGTCATTTGCCTTGAGCTCGGCTGCGATGGATGACGGCAGGATGTTCAGCAGCAGCTTGTCCGATTCGGCTTTCCCGGCGACGGCCTGGTCGCGTGCACGCTCCAACTCACGCAGCATCTCGTTGCGCACGAGCAATTGCCGGCGCAATTCGAGGTGAACCATCGTCTGGTGTGCCAGTCGTCTGAGCGCCTCCTGCTGCCCGAAGGTAAGTTCCCGCGGCTCGAAGGCGATCACGCACAAAGTGCCCAGCGCATAGCCGTCCTGCGTGATGAGGGGAACGCCGCAATAGAAGCGAATGTGCATATCGCCCGTCACTAGCGGGCTGGTATTGAATCGTTGATCCTTTATCAGGTCGGGAATGTAGAGGATGTCGTTGTTGCAGATCGTGGCCGTGCAGATCGAAATTTCCCGCGGGCATTCGGAAAGCTCTGCTGGAAGTGGACCATACTTCGCCTTGATCCACTGCCGCGATGCGTCGACGAAGCTGACCAAAGCGGCGGGGCAGCCGCAGATCTGCGCCGCCAGTTCGGTGATTTCGTCGAAACCGGCTTCTGGAAGCGTGTCGAGGATTGCGTAGTTTGTCAGCGCGACAAGGCGTCCGGGCTCATTGACTGGAATCGTCTGGTTCATGACAAGCCCTTCGCGTTAGCCGCGTCATCAAGTCTGGTCGCGAGACAAGAGCCGTCACATAGCCATCATCGCATCTCTCTGTCGCCTAAGACGAACATGCGGCTACCGGTCAGAAAGCTCCTGGAGCTATTCCTGTTGGCTCAAATTAGCACAGTGACGACTGGAAGACGAGCGATGGGAAGAGCGCAGCAGGACTATGCGTGGCCGACATCGCCATTGGCCAGGTCCGGGTTGCACCGCGAGCGGACCTGCACAGGCTGGACGTGAAGCCTGGCCGCCAGCATGATCCCGTGAGATCGCTAGCCCGTGCCGGCACGAGAGGCGGCACGGCCGCCCGCCGGAGGATTTTCGCTCACCAGGGAGACCAACATGTCCAATCCGCAACGCCGGGAGTTTCTCCCTGCCGCCGCTGCCATCGCCTCGCTGGCGACGCTGGCCGGATCGCAAGTGGCGGTCGCCGGCGATCCCAGCTTCATGAACAACGTCCCCGATCCCGCGCTGTCGGGAAAGGACCTGCCGACCTTCAAGTTCGCGCTGGAGAAATCCGCCGGCAAGGTGATCGGCAACAGCTACGGCAAGGAAGCCACCGTTACGCAGCTGCCGATCTCCAAGGGAATTGCCGGGGTTTCGATGCGGCTCGAGCCCGGCGCGATGCGCGAGATGCACTGGCACGCCACCGCGGCCGAATGGGCGTTCGTGTTCGAGGGGCGCGTTCGCACCACCGTCGTCGATCCCAACGGCTTTGCCGAGACCAACGATTTCGATCCGGGCGACGTCTGGTACTTTCCCCGCGGTCACGGCCACATGCTGCAATGTCTTGGCGACAAGCCCTGCCGTTTCATTCTGATCTTCGACAACGGTTATTTTTCCGAGTTCGGCACCTTCAGCATCACCGACTGGATCGGCCACATCCCGAAAGCGCTGCTGGCGAAGAACTTCGGCGTGCCGGAATCGGCGTTCGACAATTTCCCCAACGACGAAGTGTATTTTGCCCGCGGCAAGCCGCCACCCGCGGAGCCGTCGGTGCCGCTGCAGGGCTGGAAGCTGCCGCCGCAAACGCACAGATACCGCCTGCTGGCGCAGCCGCCGCACGGCATCTTTCAGGGCGGCCGGGAATGGCGCGTCGATTCAAGCCGCTTTCCGATTGCGAAAACCATCACCGGCGTCGTGCTCGATCTCGATCCCGGTGCGCTGCGAACACTGCACTGGCATCCGAATGCAGACGAGTGGCAGTACGTGCTGGACGGCACCGTCAGCGTCACGCTGTTCGGCTCGCACGGGCGCACAAGGATAGAGCAGTTGCAGCAGGGCGACGTCGGCTATATCCCGCAAGGCTACGGGCACTCCATTGAAAATATCGGCGACAAGCCTGCGCGCATCCTGATCGGCTTCAATTCCGGTATCTACGAGACCATCGACCTGTCGCAATGGATCGCGGCCAACCCGGCCGACGTGCTCGCCACCAATTTCAGCCAGCCGCCTGAACTGTTCGGGAAATTTCCGCATCGCGACGTGTTCGTCACGGGCAAGGATGGACCCGGCAAATAGGCCGGGAATCGGAAAAACTCACGCCGGCAGGGGTTTTGGCACAGGCGCGCCATTGAGCAGCTTGCCGATCTCCGGCTTGCATGCCCCGCAATTGGTGCCGGCTTTTAATCGTTGACCAATGGCTTCGACATTTCTCGCGCCTTTGTTGATTTCGGCCGAGATCTGCCGTTGCCCGATGCCGAAGCACGAGCAGACGATCGGCCCGATATCCTCGCCGGCTTCCAGCGGCTGCCCTGTGAGCAGCGACATCCGCGCCTTTGGCGAGAGCGTGTTTTCCGCGAACAAATTGGTCAGCCATGAACGCGACACCAGCTTGTGGTCCGAGGCGATGAAGATGCATCCCTCCAACCGCCCGTCGCGAATGCTCGCGTAACGATACCGGCCGATGCTCGGATCGCGATAGGCGATCCATTCGATGTCCGCCTGCTCGGCGCGGAGCTGCGCGCGCGCCCAATCGCGCCAGCTCGGCGGCCGTTCCTCGATCGCCAGCTCCATGCGCCAGCACATGCCCGACCGTCCGGAAACCCAGTACCCCTTCTCCGGGCGCTCGATCTCGTAACGGCTTAGAATGAAGGCATGCCATTTCGGCAGATAGGGCTCGGCCTTCACTGGCGTATGCTTGGATTCCGGCTGTCCGGATATCGGATCGGTCGCGGGATTGACCAGCGCGTTGATCAGGCCGTCGCCGGCATACTCGCCATTCCAGTGCATCGGCACGAACACGCAGCCGCGCCGCTGTTCGGCGGTGACGGTCACGCGCGCCACCATCTGGCCCCAGGGACTGGACAGCCGGGCGAGCGCGCCGTCGTCGAGCCCCGCCTTGCGCGCATCCTCGGGGTGGAATTCCGCACAGGGTTCGAACATGTGCATCATCAGTCGCGGCGATTTCCCGGTCCGCGTCATGGTGTGCCACTGGTCGCGAATCCGGCCGGTGTTGAGAATCAGAGGATGCTCGCGGCTGGTCGGGTTCTTGGGCGGGCGCGGCACAACCGGAATAAAGCGCGCCTTGCGATCGGGGGTGAAGAATCCGCCGGTCTCGAACAGCCGCTGCGTGCCGGTCGGATAATCCCGCGTCACCGGCCATTGTACCGGGGCCAGCGTCTCGTAAGCGCGATCATCGAGCGTGCTCAAGGCGGAGAGATCGAAATCCCGCACGCCATTATTCTCAAAGCCGGAGAGGCTGGCGTGCTCCCGAAATATCCCGGCCACGCTCGTATAGTCGAAGCCTGAAAATCCCATGCGGCGGGCGACATCGCAGATGATCCGCCAATCCGGACGCGCGGAGCCGGGTGCCGGCAAGAACGGCCGTTGCCGGGAGATGCGGCGCTCGGAATTGGTGACGGTGCCGTCCTTTTCGCCCCACGCCGTCGCAGGCAGCAGCACATGGCCGTGACGCGTCGTGTCGGTATGCCGCATGCAATCCGACACCACGACGAGGTCGCAGGCATCCAGCGCGGCGCGCGCGCGAGTGGCATCCGGCAGGCTGACCAGCGGATTGGTGGACATGATCCAGACCGCCTTGATGCGGCCGTCGGCCATCGCGTCGAACATCTCGACCGCCTTGAGCCCGGACTTGTCCGCGATGACGGGCGAGCGCCAGAAGCGCTGCACGAGTTCGCGATGGCGCGGGTTCTCGATCTCCATATGGGCGGCGAGCTGATTGGCGAGGCCACCGACTTCGCGTCCGCCCATCGCATTGGGCTGGCCGGTGAGCGAGAACGGCCCCATGCCGGGCTTTCCGATCCGGCCGGTCAGCAGATGGCAGTTGATGATCGCATTGACCTTGTCGACGCCGCTGCTCGACTGATTGATGCCCTGGGAATAGAGCGTGACGACGCGCTCGGTCCTGGCGAACCAGCTGAAAAACTGCTCGACTGCACTGCCCGTCAGCCCGCAGACGTCAGCCGTGTGCGCCACGGTCTGGCCAGCTACTTGCGCCAGCGCCGCCTCGGCGCCGGTGGTGAAATCGCCGACGAACGCGCCATCGGCCGCCTTGTTCTTCGCAAGATACGCCAGCAATCCGTTGAACAAAACGGAGTCGCTGCCCGAACGAACCGGCAGATGCAGGTCGGCGCCCTCGCAGGTCGCCGTCCGGCGCGGGTCGATGACGACGATGCGGCAAGCGGGATTTTTGGCTTTCGCCGCCAGCATGCGCTGGTGAAGAATCGGATGGCACCAGGCCGCATTGGATCCGACCAGGACCAGCAGGTCGGCCAGTTCCAGATCTTCATAACAACCCGGAACGGTGTCGCTGCCGAAGGCACGCTTGTGACCCACCACGCTGGAGGCCATGCACAGCCGCGAATTGGTATCGATATTGGCGGTGCCGACAAAGCCCTTCGCGAGCTTGTTGACGACGTAGTAGTCCTCGGTGAGAAGCTGGCCCGAGACGTAGAACGCCACCGCGTCAGGCCCGTGCTCCCGGATCGCCTTGCTGAATCCATCGGCGACATGGCCGAGCGCGGCATCCCAGGTCGCAGCGCGGCCGTTGACCATGGGCTCGAGCAGGCGTCCTTCCAGATCGACTGTTTCAGCCAGCGCCGATCCTTTCGCGCACAGCCGCCCGAAATTTGCCGGATGCAGCGGATCACCCCGGACCGTGACGGCCCCCGCCGGATCCCTGTCGGCCACGACGCCGCAGCCGACGCCGCAATAGGGACATGTCGTCTTGACTGGCACGCGTCGTTACCCTCAATCGGCGGAAGCGGCGACTACCTCACGAACGGACAGCCACACGGTGCCGTTCTCCACCTTGGCCGGATACGAATGCGCGCATCCCTCGTCAGGAGCGACCGCCTCGCCGTTTGCAAGCTCGATGACGAAATTGTGCAGCGGACAGGTGACGCGCTTGTTGTGCACGATGCCTTGCGACAACGGTCCGCCCTTGTGCGGGCAGCGATCGTCCAGCGCGAACACCTCGTCGTCTTCGGTGCGGAATACCGCGATGTTTCCCGACGCCGTGCGCACCACGCGGGCGCCGAGGCGCGGAATCTGGTCCAGGGCTCCGATTTCAATCCACCGTGTCATGCGAGCTCCGGTCATGCGAGTTCCAGCTCCGCCATCGGCGCGAACTCGTTGCGATCGACGCCGCGTTGGGCGCGTTCCGCCCATGGATCGCTTTGCGAGAACTGCTGCGAATACACGAAACGGTCGTACAGCGCTTTGCGGTTGGTGAGATCCTCGACCACCTGCTTGCGGATGGCATCGAGACCGACACGATCGCACCACTTGTATATCCGCTCCAGATACCAGCCCTGCTCGCGATAGAGCTGCGTCAGTGCCGCGATCAACTCCAGCGTCTCCTCCTCGGTCGCCACCTTGGCGAGGAATTCGGTTCCCTTGATGTGAAGGCCGGCGGCGCCCGCGAAATGGATCTCGTATCCGGAATCGACGCAGATCACGCCGACATCCTTGCAGGTCGATTCGGCGCAGTTGCGCGGACAACCCGACACCGCCATCTTCACCTTGGCCGGGGCCCAGGACCCCCACATGAATCTTTCAATCTTGATGCCGAGGCCGGTCGAGTCCTGGGTACCAAAGCGGCACCATTCCGAGCCGACGCAGGTCTTCACCGTACGCAGCCCCTTGGCATACGCATGCCCGGACACCATGCCGGCGTCGTTGAGGTCGGCCCACACCGCAGGCAGATCCTCCTTCTTGACGCCGAGCAGATCGATGCGCTGGCCGCCGGTGACCTTGACGGTCGGAATCTTGAACTTGTCGGCGACGTCGGCAATGGCCCGTAATTCGTCCGGCGTGGTCACGCCGCCCCACATCCGCGGCACCACCGAATAGGTGCCGTCCTTCTGGATGTTGGCATGAACGCGTTCGTTGATGTAACGCGACTGCTGGTCGTCGCGATATTCGCCGGGCCAGGTGGCGAGCAAATAATAGTTCAGCGCCGGCCGGCAGGAATGGCAACCGTTGGCGGTCTTCCAATCCATGAACTTCATGACATCGGGGATGGTCTTCAACTGCTGCTCGACGATGACGCGGCGCGCGTCGTCATGGCTGTGATCGGTGCACTTGCACATCGGCTTGACCTTCGGCGCCGTCGAATAGTCGCCACCGAGCGTGAACGCGAGCACTTGCTCGACGAGGCCGGTACATGAGCCGCATGACGATGACGCCTTGGTGTGGGCGCGTACGTCATCGATCGTGAACAGCTTCTTTTCGGCGATCGCCTTGACGATGGTGCCCTTGCAGACGCCGTTGCAGCCGCAGATCTCGGCCTCGTCGCCCATCGCGGCAACCGAATTCTGGCCGGCGTGACCGCCGTCGCCGAGATTGGCCGCACCGAATACCAGGCGCTCGCGCATCTGCGAGATATCGGTGCCGTCGCGCAGATGCTGGAAATACCAGGGCCCGTCGACCGTATCGCCGTAAAGCACGGCGCCGACGATCTTCTTGTCGCGCAGGACGATCCGCTTGTAGACGCCACGCGCGGCGTCCTGCATCACGACTTCTTCCTTGTCGGCGCCGGGCGCAAAATCGCCGGCGGAGAACAGGTCGATGCCCGTCACCTTCAGCTTGGTCGAGACCACCGATCCCGAATAGCTGGCAAAGCCCTTCATGGCGAGCTGATTGGCGCAGACCTTGGCCTGATCGAACAGCGGCGCGACCAGACCGTAGGTCTGGCGACGGTGCTGCACGCATTCTCCGACCGCGTAGATGCGCCCGTCATAGGTCTGCATGGTGTCGGAGACGACAATGCCACGCTCGCAATGGATGCCCGCCTTCTGCGCGAGCTCGATGTTCGGGCGGATACCGACGGCCATCACGACCAGGTCGGCCGGCAGCTCCACGCCATCGGCAAAGCGCACGCCCGTGACGCGGTCCTCGCCCAGGATCGCCTGCGTCTGCGCCGGCATCTTGAACACCATGCCGCGCTCTTCCAGCGACTTGCGCAACATTCCGCTTGCAACCGGATCGAGCTGGCGTTCCATCAGGCAGTCGAGCAGATGCACGACGGTGACGTTCATGCCGCGCTTCATCAACCCGTTGGCGGCCTCGAGGCCGAGCAAGCCTCCACCGATCACGACGGCGTTCGGATGGCTCGTCGAGGCTTCAACCATGCGCTCGACGTCCTGGATATCCCGAAAGCCAATGACGCCGGGAAGATCCTTGCCGGGGAGCGGCAACATGATCGGGTTGGAGCCGGTCGCGATCAGCAGCCGATCATAAGCAACGCGCGCGCCCGTGGCGGTGACGACTTCGCAGGTGCGCCGGTCGATCATCACGATCGTCTCGCCCTTGCGCAGCGTGATGCCGTTGTCGTCATACCATTGCTCGGTGTTGAGCATGATGTCGTCGACGGACTTCTCGCCGGAGAGAACCGGCGACAGCAGGATACGATTGTAATTGCCGTAAGGCTCGGAACCGAACACCGTGATGTCGTAGAGATCAGGCGCACGCTCCAGCAGCGTTTCCACTGTGCGGATGCCGGCCATGCCGTTGCCGATCACCACCAGCTTCTGCCTGCTAACTTTCTCGAGCATGATCTGCCTTTCGCATTCCGACGACACCGCGCGTCGACGCGCCATGCGTCGTCGATCGGTGGAATAGAGATTGGGAGTTTTGAGGAGCCCATCCGCGGGCAGCTGACCATCATCAATGACGATCGATATTTCCTTGAATACAAAACGCGTGCCAACTCGGCAGCAGCGATTCCGCGAGCGATATCAATAGGTTTATCGGCTGCCGCGAATTCGGGCGCTTGTGCGCACCGCACAAAAAAGCACCACCCTGCGCGTTTGAGTGGCGCGGTTTGCTGCCCGCTGCAGCAGATCGGGTTTTCTTCCCTGGCGGTGGAATAGCGGTCAACGCGTTGCGATTAAAGGCAAAGTGCCGCTCGCAATCGAATGGCACAGATATTGCTGCCGTTAGCGCCAATCGAGACCGTCTCAATGACGAGAACGGCTCTCGCTTTCACCCATATTCCATCTGTCGTGCCGAGACCTGCCGCACCTGCGCGCACGCCATCGGCCGCATGATCGCGAGGCTGTCGCAATGAAGTTTGCTGAGTTTAAGAAGGCTGGCCATTGGCCGACGCTGCTGGCCGCGTTTCTTTACTTCGACATCAGTTTCATGGCCTGGGTCGCGCTCGGCCCGCTGATGGTCTACATCGCGCACGACATGAACCTCGCGGTCAGCGAGAAGTTTACCCTCGTGGCCATCCCGGTTCTGGCCGGCGCGCTGCTGCGCGTCCCGATGGGCATCCTGGCCGATATCATCGGCGCCAAGCGAACCGGAATTATCGCGCAGCTCATCGTCACCGCGGCGACGGCGTGGGTATGGCGGTACGGGCTCGACAGCAAGCTCGCGATCATCATCTTCGGCCTGGTGCTCGGCATTGGCGGCGCGTCCTTCGCCGTCGCTTTGCCACAGGCGAGCCGCTGGTACCCGCCGCAATATCAGGGCGTGGTGATGGGCATCGCAGGCGCCGGCAATATGGGCGTCGTCATCGATACGATGCTCGCACCGACGATCGCCGAGCATTTCGGCTGGCAGGCCGTGTTCGGTTTCCTGCTGATTCCGATGGTGCTGGTGCTCGCATATTACGTCTTCGCGGCCAAGGATGCGCCGGGCGAGCGCAAACCGATCTCGCTGAAGGCCTATGCCACGCTGCTGCGCGATCCTGACAGCCGCTGGTTCATGTTCTTCTACTTCATCACTTTCGGCGGCTTCGTTGGCCTCGCCAACGCGCTGCCGCTGTATTTCACCGTGCAGTATCACGTCTCCGGCGTCGCGGCAGGTCTGCTGGTCTCGCTGATCGTCGCCTTTGGCTCCGGCTTCCGCCCGGTCGGCGGGCTGATTGCCGACCGCATCGGCGGCATCCGCTCGCTGTCGGTGCTGTTCGCGGTTGTGGTTGCCGCTTATCTCGTCATCGCCTTCATGCCGGAAGGACCGGCGGCGCCGACCGCGGCGGGCTGGTCGCTACTGCAGATGCCGCGCATCGCGTGGATGTCGGTGCTGCTGTTCTCGGTCGGCGTGCTGGCGCTCGGCATGGGCAACGGCGCGGTGTTTCAACTCATCCCGCTCCGCTTCCGTCAGGACATCGGCCTGATGACCGGTCTGGTCGGGTGCGCCGGAGGCGTCGGCGGCTTTTTCCTGGCCCAGGCGCTCGGCACCGCCAAGGCCGCAACCGGCGGCTTCGGGGCCGGCTTCCTGTTTTTCGGGGTGCTGGCATTGCTTGGCTTTATCGGACTTGCCATGGTCAAGGTCCGATGGCGCACGACATGGGGCGCTGCATCGGGAGCGCGGGTCTGACGACGCGCGCTTCCAAGGGCTCGGCGGGTCTCTGACGTGACGATCGGTTCGCAGAGAAATCTTCAGGTGCGCGTCGGTTTCGTCAGCGAGACCGGCAAGCGCGCGACCAACGAAGACTACGTCGCGGCGTGCCTCGGTCAGACCGGCGCATTCAACCGCGACATCGTTGCCGCGGTGGCGGATGGCGTCGGAGGCCACAAGGGCGGACGGGAAGCCGCCGAACTGACTGTGCGTTGTTTTCTCGACGCCTACTATTCGCTTCCCGAAACGCTGGGCGTTCGGCGCATCGCCTCGCGGGCGCTGGAGGCCGCCAACAGCTGGATCTATGCGCAGGGCCGCGTCGATTCCCGGCTCAGCGGCATGAGCTGCGCGTTCTCGTCAATGATCCTGTCGCGCCGCACCTGTCACATTGTTCACATCGGCGACACACGCGCCTACCGCTTGAGCGAAGGCCGTCTGGAGCGGCTGACCAAGGACCACGTCGCAGGACGCGGCGACCTCGCCCATTTGCTCAACCGCGCCATCGGCTTCGAGGATTTCGCGCGCGTCGACTATACCGCGGTCGGCCTGCGGCAACATGATCGACTGCTGATCTGCAGCGACGGCATTCACGGCGCCCTCGACGACGGCCGCCTGCAGGTACTGCTCGACGAGCGCGCTTCGCCTGAGGAAACCGCGCGCAAGCTGGTGGACACGGCGCTGGCCGCCGGCAGCAGCGACAACATGACCGCGCTGGTGCTCGACGTCATCGACCTGCCGCCGGCCGACCGCAACGAACTCACCCACGCAATCGAAACCCTTCCCATCCTGGAGCTGCCGTCGTCCGGCGAGACCATCGACGATTTCGTGCTCCAGGAGGTGCTTTCCGACGGCCGCTATAGCCGGCTGTTCGTCGCCATCGACAAGCGGCAGAACCGCAAACTGGTGCTGAAATTTCCTCACCCCCGCGTTGCCAGCGAAGGTTCATATCGTCTCGCCTTCGTACGCGAAGCATGGGTGGCGGCCCGAGTCAGAAGCCTGTGGATCGGCGAGATCATCGAGGTTCCCGCCGGACGCCAGACGCGGCTCTATTCGGTGATGCCGCTGTACGAGGGCGAAACGCTCGAGCAGCGCCTGAACCGCTCGCCGCAGCTCTCGCTCACCGAAGGTATCGGGATTGCGACCAAGCTGGCACGTGCGGTGGCCACCTTGCATCGCGCCGGCATCATCCATCGCGACATCAAGCCTGACAACGTCATACTGCTGGCGGCCGGCGGATTGCGGCTGGTCGATCTTGGCGTCGCCCGGGTGCCGCTGCTCGAGGATTTCCCGGCGCAGGATATTCCGGGCACCGCGAGTTACATGGCGCCCGAGCTCTTCAGCGGCCGCGCGGGAGACGAATTTTCCGATCTCTATGCGCTTGGCGTGACCGTCTACCGCATGTTCAGCATCGCCTACCCCTATGGCGAGATCGAACCATTTTCGCGGCCACGCTTCGGCAAACCGGTTTCGCTGTCGCGCTACCGTCCCGATCTGCCGGCCTGGCTCGATGCCGTGATCGGCAAGGCGCTCGCCGTCGACCCCACCCAACGCTTCGGCGACGTCATCGAATTCGCCCACGAACTGGAAAATGGCGCCATGTGGGCAAAGCCCGCCGCCGTGAAGCGGCGAGCGCTCTATGAGCGCAATCCGCTGGTGTTCTGGAAAGTATTGTCGGCGAGCCTCGTCATCCTGGTCGCGATACTACTGGCGTGGCGCTGACATCAGGGGAATCCCTTACGTCTCGATGCCCCGGTCGAAATCGTCTTCGAAACGCAAATGCTTGACGCTGCGACCTCGGCGGCGCACCAGCTTCAGGGCTTCGATCCCGATCCTGATGTGGATCTCGACATAGTTCTCGGTCACCGTCCGGTCCGACGCTTCGGTCTTCACACCCTCGGGTATCATCGGCTGATCGGACACCAGTAGCAGCGCGCCGGTCGAAATATGGTTGGCGAATCCTGCCGCAAAAATCGTTGCCGTCTCCATATCGATCGCCATGCTTCGCGTGCGGCGCAAGATTTCCTTGAAGCGATCATCATGTTCCCAGACGCGGCGATTGGTGGTGTACACGGTGCCGGTCCAATAGTCGCGACCGAGATCGCGGATCATCGTCGACACCGCGCGCTGCAACTCGAACGCGGGCAGCGCGGGGACCTCCGGCGGCAAATAATCATTCGACGTCCCCTCGCCCCGGATGGCCGCGATCGGCAGGATCAAATCGCCAATCTGGTTTTTACGCTTCAATCCGCCGCACTTGCCGAGAAACAACACGGCCTTCGGCGCGATGGCGCTGAGCAGATCCATCACGGTCGCGGCGTTCGGGCTTCCCATGCCGAAATTGATCAGCGTGATGCCGTCGGCCGTGGCGTTGGGCATCGGCCGATCGATGCCGTTGACCAGAACGCCGTTCCCGGCGGCGAACCATTCGACGTAATTGTCGAAATTGGTCAGGAGAACATAATCTCCGAATTCAGAAAGCTGTGTGCCGGTGTAACGCGGCAGCCAGTTTTCCACGATGTCCTTTTTGTCTCTCATTGCCTTTCGACTCACCTCGCGGCGCCCAGCAAGGCCAAGACTATCACGCCGACAAGGACCCTGCCGCCGCCTTTCGGCATCAAATTACGAGGTAGCCATTCAAATCACGAAGAAACCATGGCTGGCGTCGCGCCGGAGCTGCTCGACCAGGCCATACTCCCAGTCGAGATAGGCCTGCATTGCAGCGGTCGAGACATCGGTGCCCTCATAGGGACGCCGGTAGCGGTGCGACGGATCGGGCTTTGGCAGGACCACGGGCGTGCCGACTTCCAGCGCACCGTCATAGCCGCCATCGAGCACATAGGCTTCCCATCCCATCTGCGCGAGCCAGGACGCGGTCATGTCGGCGCGGACGCCGAGATTATCTGACAGAAGAATCCGCGCGCCACGCACCGGTGCTGCCATGTCGATCTCCTGCACCAGCTGCCCGCCGGCGTAATGGCGGAAGCCCTGGAGGTGACCGGCGGCATATTCCTCGCCGTCGCGGACGTCGAAACGATAGAGCGTGCGGCTGGTCTGCGCCGCCAGCGCCCGCGCCTCTTGTGGCCCGACACGACGGACGCCGGCGCGATAGGCGACATCGCGCGAGTTGGCCTTGGCTTGTTCGGAAGCGCCGATCGCTCCGCGCCTGATGGCGCCGTGTTCGAGATCCTGCTTGGCCAATGTCCAGCCAATGGTGCCGTTGCGCAGCGCCACGACTTTATTGGCGACGCCGGCATTGATCAGCGACTGGGTGCCGATGATCGAGCGGGTGCGGCCGGCGCAATTGACGATGATGGTGGTTTCGGGATCCGGCGCCGCCTCGCCGGCGCGCAGCACCAGCTCGCCGCCGGGCACGCTGATCGAGCCCGGGATGTTCATGGTGGCGTATTCGTCGAAGCGGCGAACGTCGAGAATCCGGATATTGGCCTTGCGCGCAATCAGGCTTGCGACCTCTTCCGCCGCCAGCGACGGCGTGTGGCGGCGATGCTCCACCAGTTCGCCAAACGCCTTGGCGTAGGAATTGACGTCCTGGAACAGCTCAAAGCCCGCCGCCTGCCAGCCCTGCAGCCCGCCGTCGAGCGCGCGGACATTGGCGTATCCCAGCGTTTTGAATCGATCGATCGCCTGCGGGACGAGGCCTTCGCCCGCGTCGTAAACCACGATCGGCACGTCCTTGCGCGGCAGCCGCGTCTCCGCTTCGAGCGCGATGCGGTCGGCCGCCATGTTGGCGGCAAACAGCGGATGGCCGGTGGCGAAAGCCGCCTCGTGCCGCAGATCGAGCAACGCGATTTCATCGCGCAGCAGAAGCGCGGTGCGTACTTGCGAGGATGTGACGGTGGGTGAGGTCATGGCATGGCGGGTCTGGAGGTAGCGTTGCTGCCGTCATCGCACAACGCGGCGAATAATTCACCAGCAAATAACGAATGGCGCGCTACCCTTCGGCACCATTGCAGATTTAGAGATACACTTGGTCGATATTGACGGACGATTCGACGCCGAGCTTGACGAAATGGTTCGTCAGCCAGTCGTTCGCGCATTTCCGGCCCTGGTCGCGAAGAAAAACCAGAAAGTCCCAATCGGCGTTGTATTTGCTGGTCGGGCTGAGCGCCCCCATGAATTCATCGTCGGCGACGCTATGGATGAATATCTGCCGGACGTCTCCGCCGACGATATGGTTCTGCTTGACCAGCCTGGTAATGAAGCTGACCGCCCGCATCTCCCGCATCAGCGATGAATTGAAACTGATCTCATTGATGCGGTTCAGGATGTCGACTGCCGCGTACGGCAATTCTTTGCGGAACAGCGGATTGATATGAACGATGACAATATCGGAGCTCTTGCAGTTGTAGATGAGGGGGAACAGCGCCGGATTTCCCATGTAGCCGCCGTCCCAGTAGGCCTCACCGTCGATCTCGACGGCGTGAAACATGGTCGGAACACATGCCGAAGCCATCACGGCCGACGCTGAAATTTCAGTCCCCGAGAAGATCCTCACCTTGCCGGTGCGAACGTTGGTCGCAGACAGGAACAGCTTGACCGGACAGTCCGGACGCTTCAGCACCTCGAAATCGATCGATTGCTCGACCACTTCACGCAACGGGTTATAGTCCGACGGATTGAACTCATACGGCGACAGCACGCGCGTCACGAAGCCGAGCAGCGAGAAGACCGGCGACCAGGTCAGCTTGTGGTTCCCCAGCAGTCGGTCGATCGGGCTTGGTTGCAACGGCCCCAAACTCGCCGCGTCGCTGACACGCTTCCAGTAGTCGGTCAGCGCCTTGCGCGCCCCTTTGCGTCCGCCGACGGAAAGCCCGTAGGCAAAGACCGCCGCATTCATCGCGCCGGCACTGGTCGCACTCAATCCCTCGAAGGCAACGTCCTTTTCGTCGAGGAGCCGGTCGAGCACGCCCCAGGTAAAGGCGCCATGGGCGCCGCCACCCTGTAGGGCCAGATTGATCGTCCTCACCTGGTTGGAGAGGGCCGGTCCGTCGCCGGCGTTCCCTGCCTCAGGCGTTGCTGCCGAATAGCGCCCCGAAGCCGCTTCCATCGCAGAACTCCAATTTTAATGGTGTTCGCACGCATTCAGGAAGAAATGTGGCTCCCGAGTACAGGATCCGCAAGCAGAACCGAGTCAATAGATGTACTGAGGAAGGCGCCATGGAGCATCAGATGTAGCGGCTCGGCGCAAAAGCTGTGACGTCGTACGATGGTGGCGTTCCCCTGATCATGGCGGCGATCGCGGCGCCGGTCGCAGGCCCCGTGGTGAAGCCGATGTGCTGGTTGCCGAACGCCAGCCACAGGCCGGCATGCCGCGGCGCCGGGCCGATCATCGGCAGGCTGTCGGGCAGCGTCGGCCGCGCGCCGCGCCAGGTGTCGCCGACCTGCTCGCCAAATTCGACCACCTCGCGCGCCAGCGGTTCCACCGCATCGATCTGGGCGTAGGACGAAGGCGCATCATGGTCGGTGAGTTCGACGCCGGAGGTGACGCGAATGCCCTGCTCCATCGGCGTCATCAGGAAACTGCCATCGGCGTCATGGATTGGACGCCGCAACGCGCGCGCCGGGTTCGGCTTGAACTCGCGATGGTAACCGCGTTCGAACGCCAGCGGCACGCGATAGCCGAGCGGCCGCAGGATTTCCGCCGACCACGGTCCGAGCGCGACCACGACATGGCGCGCGGAAAGCGCGCCATCGGCGAGCACCACGCGCCAGCCCTCGCCGTCAGGCATGATCGCCCTAATCTCCGACTGCCGGATCTCGCCGCCTGCGCCCGCGAACATGCGCGCATAGGCTTTCACCACCGCGCCCGGCGAATCGACCGAGGCCGTCTGCGAATGCAGTAGCCCCACTTTATAGACCGGTACGATGCCTGGCTCGAGCGCGGAAATCGCCTGGCGGTCGAGCAACTGGCTTTCGATACCAAATTCGGTCAGCAAGGCCTGTTCCCGCTTCGCCACATCGATCGCGTCGCCGCGCCACGCCTTCAGCCAGCCGGTCTCGCGGATGCGGTGTCCTGCGCCCGCTTTCACGATCCAGTCCCGATGCAGTTTCAGCGATGCGCCGATGAGCCCGTGCAAAGCCGCGGCCCGCGGTCTGGTTCGAGACGGGATCGCGTTGGCCAGAAACTGGAGCACCCATTCCGCGTTGCGAATCGACCAGCCGATGTTCCAGCGCAGCGCCGCGTGCCGGTTGGTCAGGTATTTCGGCAGCGCGCTCCACAGCGACGGATTGTTCAGCGGCGATATCGAGCCGCTGGAGAGAATGCCGGCATTGCCGTAGGAGGTCTCGCTGCCGGGCTCACGCCGATCGACGAGCACGACCGACAACCCCTGCTGCCGCGCGGCATAGGCCGCGGACACGCCGACGATGCCCGCGCCGAGCACGACGACATCCACTTTCTTGTCCGACATCTATTTCACCATCAGGGAATTTCGCATTCGCACCATCTGCGTCAGCCCGCCGTCGAGCGGCAACAGCGCGCCAAGCGGGGACGCCTCCACCTCAAGACACAGCTTCTTCCGGGAGATCGGAAGGAAATTCGCCGAATGCCGCGACCATCTTTTCGGCATGCGGCGCACCTGCCACGGCCTCGACCAGCTCGAAGAACAGCGTCTTGTAGGACAGGATGATCACTCCCTCGGACCTCAGCCTCACCAACGCCGCATCGACATTGCGCGCCGACGAAAACAGCAGCTCCTCGACCGCGAAAACCTCAAAACCCATTTCGAGAAGACCAAGGCAGGATTGCAGGACACACACATCGGTCTCGCAACCCGCAACGACGATTTGCGTCTTCTTCAGCCGTTTCAGATGGGCCCGGATCGGCTTCTCCTTGGTGAGGTCGAAGAAATCCTTCTCGAAAACCTTTGCGGCGCTGCCGAGCGGCGCCTTGATATCCTGCGGCACCGCGCCTTTTCGGTGGACCGGCCGCTCGAGTGTGACGACCGTCGGAATACGCATATACGCAAGAAGGCGCGCGAAGTTGCGCATGTTTTTGCGCAGGCGAGAGCGGTTGCGCGGCTCGAGCTGCGCCAAAAAGAAATCCTGATAGTCGATGATCGCGCCGCAACACCGATCGGCATGGACGCGCTTTGGGACTGACATGAAGCGACGATAGTTTGTCCGCCGCCGTTTGACCAGAGACGGGGCTGCGAACCGGGCAATCTCGGCAACGACTGGTGCGCCACATGCCGGTGCGGTATCTCGCGATTACCATGTCGTACGATCCGGTCGAACGGATCGTGTCGCATCTCATCCGTGGACACGGTTTAATGCCTGGCTAGGTGAGCCAGATCACGGTTCTATTCCACCCGAGTGAGGTTGATGATTGGACCACACGATCGGCGCGGGCCAAGCGTGTGGCGGTGATGATCGTGCGACATGATGGCTGTGATGCGCTGCATGTTCAGGCCACGCCGCGCAATGCGCCTGCGGAGGTTCCACGATGAGGTCCATTTCTGCGATCGCGGCGGCCGTGGCAATGATCATGTCCATGGCAGTCTCCACGCCCGGCCTGACGCAAGCCGGGCCTGCCTCGCCACCGGACCACTCGGCCCTGCTCGAAGAAATCACCTTCCTCGATATTCGCGCGCCGGGTGGAAACTACCGGCTGGAAGCCTTGATCGTACGGCTGGCTGCCGCGAACGGACGGTTGCCGGTCGCTTTGCTCACGCATGGCAAGCCTCGGCTGCCGTCCGAACTCATGAACATGCGCGCCCCGTTGATGGCGCCGCAGGCCCGCGACCTTGCCTATCGCGGCTATCTCGCTGTCGCCGTGGTACGGCGCGGTTACGGGGTGTCGGGCGGGACAACGGGCCAACCCACCAATGCGGCCTATGCCAAATGCAATGATGCCGACCTGCGCCGCTACTTCTCGGTGGAGGCCGATGATCTCGAGCGCGCGTTGCGCGTCGTGGCCGGGCGCGCCGATGCCGACGCCTCGCAGGTGATCGCGATCGGCGGCTCCGTGGGAGGCGGCGCCGCGCTCGCGCTTGCGGCGCGCAATACCCCGGGGCTGAAAGCGGTCGTGAATCTCGCCGGCGCCATGCGGATTACCGACGCCCAAGGGCAACTCGCCTGCCCGCAGGATATGCCGATCGCGGCGCTGGCGTCTTTCGGCAGCCAGACAAAGACGCCGACGCTGTGGGTCTATTCGGAGAACGACGGCAATTTCGGGCCCGACGCCGCACGCAAGGTGCATGCGGCCTATGTCGCACAAGGCGGCGTCGCCACCTTGAAAATCGCTCCGTCGCTGCAACCGGCCGACGGTCACAACATCTTCGAACTTCCGGCAGGGCGGCAGCATTGGCTGGCGGCGCTCGACCCCTTCCTGCGCGCGCAGAACCTGCCGACCTGGAGTGCGCAACAGCTCGACGCGTTGATGCGGAAGTACAATATGCCGGCGACCCGCCGGCCGTGGCTCGAGGGATATTTCTCGCTCTACACCCCAAAAGTGCTGGTCCGCGCGCCGAACGGCGTGCCGAGCTATTCCGCGAGTACCGGCGGGCTTGAACCCGCGCAGAGATCCGCTTTGGAAAGCTGCGAGAAGGCGGCCAAGATGGCCTGCAATCCGGCCATGAAAAATTTCGATATCGTGGCAACGCCGAACTAAGGGCGTCGCCGTCGCGGCATCAACACCGTCGCAACTTTGGCGTCGATAAAAGTTGACCCACAAGCAATTTTTATTGCAAGCGGTGATCCGTCGGGCGCGGTGCCGCCTTCAGCGCTTGCGCTGTCGCGGACGGCGCTCCGCCAGTTGCATGGGCGCGTAGAGGCGGACCAGATCCTGCACCGTCTTGGCGAGCCGCTCGCGCAGTTCGGGGGGGTCGACGACTTCGGCGTCGGCGCCGAGCGCGATCAGACCGGACGCGGCCCGCTCGACCGACTCGATCGGGATCGTAATGCGGATCCAGCCGTCGGCATCCACCGGCGTTGCCGTCGCGGCGGCCGCCTGAGCGACGAGTGAGCCGAGGACTTCGAGCTTGGCGAGGCCACGCGCCGTCACGCGCAGCGTGGCGTTGGAATGGTAGACGCTGGTTTCGAACGCGCGCGATGAGGTGACCCAGAAGCGCGACAAGTCGAAATCCTTCCGCCGTTCGAACGACTCCTCGGTCACTGTAAGATCGATGAAGTTGGAGACGCGATAGGTGCGCGGCTGATCGCCGACCTGCGCGACGAGATACCAGATGCCCGCCTTGAGCACGAGGCCGAGCGGCTGCAGCCGGCGCTCGACCGCGCCCTCGGCGCGCCGGTAGTGCACGTCGATGCACTTCTCGTTCCATACCGCGTTGGCGATTGCCGGCAGCAGCCTGGCGTCATCGGCATTGCGGAACCAGCCAACGGGATCGAGGTGGAATCGCGCGGCGACGCGGCCCGCATTCGCGCGCGACCGTTCAGGCAATGCCGCGCTCAATTTCAGTTGGGCTGCGGTGAGCACGTCGGCGAGCCCGAGTTGCGCCGCGGGTCCCGGCAGGCCGGCGAGCGACAACGTCTCGGCCTCGGCGGGCGAAAGGCCCGTGAGCTTGGTGCGGTAGCCGTCGAGCAACTGAAATCCGCCGCTCGGGCCGCGATCCGCATAGATCGGAACGTCTGCGGCGCTGAGCTGATCGACGTCGCGATAGATGGTGCGAACCGAAACCTCGAACTCGCTCGCCAGCTCTTCGGCCGTCATCCGGCCGCGGGCTTGCAGAAGCAACAGGATCGACAACAGCCGGCTCGCGCGCATTTCCGCAGCCTAGCAGAAAATACCTGACACATCCTGTCAGGTATGGCGGCGCATAATCAGAACAGCAATCGCCGACACCGTCACGGGTCGGCAAAATTCAACATAACACACTGAAATTACTACGATATTTCTTTCGAATGGCCGCAACACAGAGAAGAGGAGACGATCATGTCGACATTGGTGTCAGAACGCCGTCAGCCGATCATCGCGCCCAAACTTCTGGACCGAGTCCCGGCGCAACGCTCGACCCCGCGGACACCGGCCACGCACGAGCCGGCAGCCGCTGTGCCTGCTCACGCGGTGGTGACACCGCGCGCGACCTGGAGCCTGATCCTGGACCTGATCGTCGCGACACTGCGCGAGTGGCGCCACCGCAGCGTGGCGCGCCGCGAACTCGCCAGCCTCGACGAGCGGATGCTCCGCGATATCGGCCTCGATGCCGGCACCGTCGACTACGAGGCAAGCCAGTCGTTCTGGCGGACCCCTCGCGATTGGCGAAACTGAGAAGCGCAACCTTTGCTCATCCGTGATGGGCTGGCTTCATCGGCAGGCTGGCACGATCCATTTCTCTTGCGATGTCTCTCTTGCGATGTCGCCGACACCAGTTGTTTGAGGTCGGGAAACGGGTGGCTGCGCTGCGTACACAACTGTTAGAGCGCCCTGACACAACCTTCTGGAGCGCTCGTTATGGAACTGAAAAACAAGTCGATCATCGTCACTGGCGCAAGCAGTGGGATAGGCGCAGCGGCGGCTTTGCTGTTCGCAGCCGAGGGCGCCAATGTGGTCCTTGGCGCGCGCCGATCGGCGGAGCTGGAAACGCTTGCCGGGCAAATCAATCAAGGCAATGGCAAGGCTGTGTTTCTTTCCGGCGATGTAAGGGATGAAAACTACGCCAATGCTCTCGTCGATCTCGCCATAAGGGAGTTCGATGGGTTGGATGGCGCATTCAATAATGCCGGCATCGTGGGGGAGATGGGGCCGGTCGCCGATATGGGAATCGCCAATTGGAACGATGTCATGTTGGTCAATCTGACAAGCGCGTTCCTGGCCGCGAAGGCGCAGATACCGGTCATGAAGAAGCGAGGGCAAGGTTCGATTGTCTTCACGTCTTCCTTTGTGGGCTTCAGCAACGGGGGAATGCCGGGAATGGGGGCCTATGCGGCGTCCAAAGCCGGGTTGATCGGCCTGGTGCGGTCACTGGCATCCGACCACGCCGCAGATGGCGTCCGGGTCAATTCACTGTTGCCGGGCGGCACGATTACGCCAAGCGGCGGAGAGGGAAATCCTGCCGCTTTGGATTTCATCGCAAATCTGCATCCAATGAAACGAATGGCGAATGCAAAGGAGGTGGCGCAAGCAGCCCTTTTCCTGCTTTCCGATCGCTCGACCTTCATGACAGGAAGCCCGATGATCGTGGATGGCGGCATCTCCGTTCGACTGACATAGGCCAGACGTACGTCTGAATGGCCAGGGCGGCCGAGACGTATGCGGGCCGCCCTACGACGACGAATTGCGACAGTCTTCGTCTGAAGCGGCCGCTCGCGAACAAATCGATTACGGCTTCCGCAAAATCTTCTCCATCGCTTTCCCCTTTGCAAGTTCATCGATGAGTTTGTCCAGGTAGCGGATTTCACGCATCGTCGGTTCGGCAATTTCCTCGACGCGGACGCCGCAGACCTTGCCTGTGATCAGGGTTCGCGAGGGATTCAGCCGAGGCGCCTTTGCAAAGAAGGTTTCAAAGTCCGCTTGCTTTTCCAGTTGCGCTTTCAGCTCTGCACCGCGATAGCCGGTCAACCACGCGATGATCTGATCGATTTCCGCTTTTGTACGTCCTTTTTGCTCTGCCTTGGCAATGTACAGCGGATAGACGCTTGCAAAGCTCGTTGTGTAGATCCGGTGTTTCGCCATGTTGCGGTTTCCGCCTGCCGAGTCGACGCGCTCTCCTATGAGATTAGGTGCACTGTCACCATAATCCCATCGCCAATTCCTCCAGCGCTTCGGAATTCCTGCATGGTATGGCGAAGATCCCACTTGGTTGAGCGCTGTCGCGTCAATATTCTGGGGGACAAGGTTCCGAACGACATGGCCGGGGCGGCGCGTCCGCCTGGCGAGTTCATGATCTCAACTGCCTCAGCACGGTACCATGAGCCTTTCAGCCGACGCTCTGTACAAAATGTCCGACGTGGAATTGCTGGCCGCCTATGTCGAAAGCCGGCGACAATTCGTCGAAAAGAAATTCACGCGCGATACACACCGGGCGCGGCTGGATTGGATCAAGGCCAAGATGTTCACCGGCAGCTCGGGCGGGGTCACCGAGCGCAACATGGCTATCGACGTCTCGGAGGAAATTGCGCGCAAGGGTCAGGAATTGCGCGAGATGACGCGCGACCTCGACCTGCTCAAGGTCGAGGTCGACATCATCGCGATCGTCATTCGATCCCGCGGCGCGTCGGCGCCGGCGGGCGTGCAAGGCGAAGACCTGGGTGGAGGCGATCATCCCGAGCGCGAAGGCCGTTCGGGCTCGTCCGACTGACGGTGAGCACGCGACGGCAACTTGCAGTTCGGGCCGCTTCATGTCGGGAAAAATAAGCTGTCACTGAAACGGCAAATGGCGCGCCCGAAGAGAGGCGATGCTCAATCACAGAAAGCGCTGTATCTATTGAGAAATTCGATTTCCTGCCGCGCCATTTGATACCACAGAAGTGTACCACCGCAAAGGCAACCTTCAGCCCGCCCCGCCCCGCAGCGGCGCATTGTTGTCAATGGTACCGATGCCTCGGCAGGTCTGGCAAACCCCATTGTCTGAGACATTCTTGTTTTGGCTACTGCAAACCGGGCAGATCAACCATTCCTTCTTGCCTTCGTTATAGATTTCCATTCGCCCATCACACGCTACACACAGGCACTTTCCCTTACATACGGGGCATAGGACAATCGTCATGTCTTCGTCCTAACGCCGCTGCCTAGGCGGCCGAGGAGGGATTAGGCTCGCGGCCGTTTTGAGCATCGGACCCGTTATGTAATGGTTTTGCACGAGACCTTCCATTGTTGCCAACATGGCTTGGATCAGTTGGCGAGGTGGCCTAAAGGCCCGATGACTTGATGCCGACCCAGCATCAATCACCGTTTCTAGTTCATCCTTCTGCCGACCGGTGAGATGGCCTTGCGCAACCATCTCGGTTAGCTTCTTCTCAAACGGCCCGTAGTCCGCGCCTAGAACTACGTTCATCAGATGATCGAGAGCAGTCCTGGTCCCCATCGACAAAAGCCGCACCTGCTCATCGTTTGCCGCCGAATAAATCTCGGTGAGCAGACCGAATAGATCACTATCCAATGCTTCAAGATCTCCAATCCAATCGGGAGGCCAAGCCCAAAGTCGAGCCGGTTGAAACTCGACCCGCGTTAGTGTCGTTGAACTCCCTTCAAAATAACCGTCGAAGTACCATTGCTCAATCCGCGCGGAATAGTCGCGGCAGCCCCTGCATCGTAGCGCGTAACTCTTTACGCTACTGACCTCTCCATTTGGCCCCTCGTCGGATGCCTCCCGAACGTCCAATACATCGTGCTCGGTTTCCCGCTTGCAGAGGTTGCAGGGAGAGCGGATGACCTTACTCACTACTCCAACCCTCGAAGGAACTTGAAGATCACATTTACTGGCCCTACTGGTAATTGAATGAGGACAGGCTGCCCGCTCGAAAATGCCTGACGTGGCACCTCCGCATTAAAGGGCACTTTGTAAGCCACCGGCCTTGCTGGGATGCCTTGCACGAGTGTCGATCCGGGTGGCACCGTCAGTTCAGCGGCCACCGTGACCATACCATTGGCGTCTCGATAAGTGCCGTCGTACAGCACCCCAGAGAAATCGGCTCCCGTCAAACGGCCCGCTCGAAATAAGAGCATCCCCATGCCCCAATCCGACGTCCCTCGGAACGTTATAGAGTAAATGCCTTCCATTCTTGGTCTCCTAGCCGACCAAAACCTGTCAGCGCCCCAAGGCTCTCTTTGCGCTAAAGGGGGCCGCGGTCGATGTGGCCTGCTTTAGCACGAAGTTATCAAGTTCAGTCTGGATGAGGCAGGTCTTCGACGAGAGCTATTCCCGGCGTTGTGAGCCAGTTGTAAAGCCCAGCCCGTGTGATCGATCCCTCTAAGAGCCTCAAAATCGCTTCAACAAGGTCAGACACATCCACGACGCACAGCCTTCCACAACGCTCAATAACTCCCGGCACGCTTGGCTCTACACCGGGGCTGCACAACGTTAGACATGCATATTCTCGCAATCCAATTAGCTCCGAAGCAGTTAGAACCTCTGTAGCCGAATTTAGAGCAATCAACTGGTCATCGCCAATTCTGGACTTCACTTCCACCACAATGGAAGGATAATTCTCAACGGTTATCAAGAAATCGGGATGCGCCTGCTGCCCACGGTTGTCCACCGGACCGCTTTCGAGGCACATCCTGCAACGCCTCAACAAACTGGCGGACGTGGGCGCGGGTGATAGCCGTCAACGGCAAATCACCATGAAGCTGGATAAAGAGCGAAACTGCTCGCTCGAACTCATCTGCCGTTCGTCCTGTCGAGTTCTTTGCCTTCTTCCAACCGTTGTAAGCCGCGCTCAGCAGGCCGCCGCTTCTTGCCTGCGAAGCGATGTTGAGCATGTTGGGAGTTTCGACGGGTTCGCCACGGCTTCTTGCACGAAGAGCGCTATAGGCCCTTACGTGCTCTCTAAGGACGACGAGTGAGAGCTTTTTGTACGCATCGCACCGTCCGTCGAGCCGGAGTTGAAACACGTCCAGAAGCGCTTCGACTTCCTCCTTGACGTACTCAAGATCATTCGCAGCCAGTGCGTCCTGTGCATCGTCAAGGATTTCCGTGACGGCCAGGTCATGTTCTGACCTCGCGTCCACCTCAAAATGCTCAAGCGCCGTCCGGTCTTCGTCCGAATACTGCTGCAAGCCTGCCTGTCTTAGCCGATCGTCTTCAGCGAGCACGGCAGCAAAATGGTAGTGCCCCATGCGGGTGCTTTCGTAGTCCGTCAGTTCGGTGCGAACGGGATGCTGAACGAGCAACGCCTCGGCCTGCGCGAGGACGTGGTTGAACGTCATGAGAACTGGCGCGGCAAGGACCTTCGCCCGCTTTGCGTCCTTGGTCGCCAGCGACTTTTTGAGCCACGACACCCGCTCCTTGGCTACGCCCGGCACCCGTGCGGTCGCAACTTCAAGAGCCTTCGGCACCTTCCGGCGCACATGGAACACACCGTGTTCGTTCTTAATCAAACCCATTCCGAAACGCATAGTTGATCCCACCGCTTGATACCAGTGCGGCAGGACGAAGCCCTTGAGCTATCGAGTTAATCCCAGAAAATAAGGGTTTCTGATGTTGATGGCGCGCCCGAAGAGATTCGAACTCCTGACCCCCAGATTCGTAGTCTGGTGCTCTATCCAGCTGAGCTACGGGCGCGTTTTTCGCCAAGACCCTTTTTAGCAAAGGCCATCGTGGGCTAGTCGCCCCGATGCATCCGAATGGTGTCGGAAACGTCGCGAAAGAGCGCTTTAGCTACCCGCTCCGCGTCCGATTGGCAAGCTCCGGAACGCGGGTTTTGGCAAACGATTTGGCCGGGCAAATCGGCCAGATCGGTCACAAAACGCAGCAAATAGCGTGATTTACGCCCTTGCCCGCTCGTTGCGGACGCTTTGCAGTTCCACCGGGCGGTCGGGAATCGAGATCCGGAAGGTGGCGCCGATGGTGCCTTCGACCAGATGGATATCGCCGCCATGGGCGCGAACCAGTTCGGCGGCGATGGCGAGGCCAAGCCCGCTGCCGCCGGGCCGGCCGGAGGTCTGGAAAGCCTCGAACAAATGCTCGCGCGCCCGCGCCGGCACGCCGGGGCCGGTATCGGAAACCTCGATGATCGCGACCGCGCCTTCGCGGCGGCCGGTGATGCGAATCTGCAGCGCCGCCGCATCGCCCTTCGGGCGGCTTTCGAGCGCCTGCGCGGCGTTGCGCACCAAATTGAGCAGCACGCGAAACATCTGATCGGGATCGGCGTCCACAGTGAGCCCGCGCTCGATCGCACTGACCCAGGCGATCGAGGCGTCGGCGGCAAGGCCTGCGGATTCGCGCACTTCGGCCACCACGGGCTCGACCAGCATCATGCGGCGGTCGGGGGCGGCTTCCTGCACGCGGCCATAAGAAAGGGTCGACTGGCAGAAATCGATGGCGCGCTCCAGCGATCGCATCAGTTTTGGCGCAAAGCGCTGTACCCGCGGATCGGGCACGCTGGCGAGCTGGTCGGACAATAATTGCGACGATGCCAGCAGATTGCGCAAATCATGGTTGATCTTGGAGACCGCAAGGCCGAGTGCGGCGAGCCGGCTCTTTTGATGCAGCATCGACACCAGGTCGCGCTGCATGTCGGACAATTCGCGCTCCACGACCCCGATCTCGTCGCCGCGCTGGCTCGGCACGATGATGCGCGCCGAACTTTCCGGGTTTTCATGGAAACCGACCAGGTTCGCGGTCAGCCGCCGCATCGGCCGCACGAACAGATGATGCATGGCGAAATAGACCAGCGCCGCCGTCAGCATGGCGATAGCCAAT
This sequence comes from Bradyrhizobium sp. AUGA SZCCT0176, assembly GCF_018130145.1. Lineage (GTDB taxonomy): Bacteria > Pseudomonadota > Alphaproteobacteria > Rhizobiales > Xanthobacteraceae > Bradyrhizobium. Next base: position 656,702 of record NZ_JAFCMB010000002.1, read on the forward strand.
GAGACCAGGAGCGTGTTGCGCGAGAAGCGGTACATCGCCTGCCGCAGCGGCGCCTCGTCGACGACGACCTCGATGAATTGCCCGCCGCCGGGCGCAGGTCCCACCACGCGGATCACATGATTGTCGGTTGCCAGCATGGTTTCGATGGAATCGACGATGGCGGACCATACCGTGATGGTCCGCATATCGATGTCGTGGTCGATCGCCGTCGGCAAATCGGCGCTCGCGAGCAGACGGCGCTGCTGCCCCATCTTGATGGCGACCGCGCGGGCGCCGACGCTCTTCAAGATCTGCCGCGCCAGCGATTCCGGGACCATGCCCGAGGGTGCGGCGTCCAGCACCAGCGCCGCGGTGCTCGCCGCGGCAATGCGGTCGTTCAGGCGGTTGATGCGGAAATTCGCGATCGCTGGCACATAGATCATCAGGCCGGCGATCATGACGAGGGGAATGGTGAGCAGCAGCAGCTTGCCGGACAGGCCGAGCCGGCGCGGCGGCGTTGGCCGCGGCGCTTCGATGGTCGGCTGGTCGTCGGTCGCTGACACGAAATATCCGCCTTGATAACCTTGTTTTACGCACAGGATCGGAGCTTAAGACCGGCTTCACTGCCGCCGCCCGCACGCTGATTTGCGAGGATGCGTTCCGGCCACGGACCGGTCAAATTACCGATCGCTAATGTCGGCCGGTTCCGATGTCAGGGGCGAGTTGCCGTCCCGTCCCTAAAAACCCCGCGAAAACAATAATATTCGCCCCAATTGTGCCATTTCAAAGAAGCCCGATTGCGGCTCCGCGCAACATTGACGAAAACAGGTCGCTCCCGTATAAGCCGCGCAATTGTCCGCTATGGCCCGGTCTGACCGGGGGCGGCTCATTTGGGGCCGTCGATGGCCCGTCTTGGGCCGGCCAGCATTACCGGACTTACCATCAATTCAGCGGCAGTTTGCAATTCAGCGGCAGCTTGCCAGGTTAGCGGAGAACTACCCGTGAAGCGGACTTATCAACCCAGCAAACTGGTGCGCAAGCGCCGTCACGGCTTCCGCGCCCGTCTCGCCACGACCGGCGGCCGCAAGGTTCTCGCTGCGCGCCGTGCGCGTGGCCGCAAGCGTCTGAGCGCCTGAGCCGGACGTCTCCGGAGACCTTATTATGGATCGGCTAAGGCAGCGGGCGGACTTCCTCGCCGTTGCCAATGGCGCGCGAGCCAACAGCGCCGCCTTCGTGGTGCAGGGACGCTGCCGCGACGATGATGGCCCGATCCGGATCGGTTTTACCGTTACCAAAAAGAACGGTACCGCTACCGAGCGTAATCGTATCCGGCGCAGGCTTCGCGAACTGGTGAAGCGGCTGGACGTCATACCGATGCGACCGCACCATGATTATGTGCTAGTCGGGCGGCGCGCGGCGCTGCATCGCGACTTTACGACCATGCTCGACGACCTTCGCCAGGCGCTGCTTCGTCTCGACCGGCAGCCGGCAAAAGTGGCCAAAGCGCTTCCGAGCGAAGCCGCTACCGGTTCGCGTCAAGACAACGCGTCCAAAGACACCAAAATAAAGACGACGGCGCGAGCCGGAACCCGAGTTGAATGACGAGACCTTGAAACGATGACCGACAATCGCAACACCATCCTCGCCGTCATTCTGTCCGGCCTCGTGCTGATCGCGTGGCAATATTTCTACAACGCGCCGCAGATGGAAAAGCAGCGCCTGCAGTCGCAGACCCAGGCCGAGCTCGCAAAATCCTCGCCGCAGACAGCGCCGGGCGCTACCACCACCGCGCCGACGCCGGGTTCGGCCCCGTCCGCCACCACGCCCGCCCAGCCGGGCGCGGCTGCGCCGGTCGTCAGCCGCGACGCCGCGATTGCCGCAACCCCCCGCGTCAAGATCGACACGCCGCGGGTGACGGGCAGCATCGCGCTGAAGGGCGCCCGCATCGACGATCTCGCATTGGTGCAATACCGCGACACCGTCGACCCCAAATCGCCTGCGATCGTGCTGTTCTCTCCGTCGAACACCGCTCATCCCTATTATGCCGAGTTCGGCTGGGTGGCGGCCGCAGGCTCGACGGCGCGGCTTCCCGACCGCGAGACGGTATGGCAGCAGGAAGGCTCCGGCGCGCTGTCGCCGACCCACCCGGTGACGCTGAAATACGACAATGGCGAAGGCCTCACCTTCCGCCGCACCATTTCGATCGACGACCGCTATCTGTTCAGCGTCAAGGACGACGTCACCAATGTCGGCACCGCGCCGGTCACGCTCTATCCGTTCGCCCTCATCTCTCGTCACGGCACGCCTGAGGTCTCGGGCTACTACATCCTGCATGAAGGCCTGATCGGCTATCTCGGCGACAAGGGCCTGCAGGAACACGGCTACAAAGCCGTCGCCGAGGCGCCGGTTCTGGGCAGTGGCGGCCGAGGCTTCGAGTTCAATGTCACCAATGGCTGGCTCGGCATCACCGACAAGTACTGGGCTGCGGCGCTGTTGCCTGACACGTCGGCGCGCCTGAAGGCCCGCTTCCTCGCCGAACCGGGCGCCAAGGTCCGTTATCAGACCGACTACCTGCAGGATCCGCAGACCGTCGCGATCGGCGGCACCGGCAGCACCAATGCGCGGCTGTTCGCCGGCGCCAAGGAAGCCAACGTCGTCGGCATCAACTTTCCCTTCGCCGGCCACGGCGGCTACAACAAGCAGCTCGAGCTCAACCATTTCGACCTGTTGATCGACTGGGGCTGGTTCTACTTCATCACCAAGCCGATGTTCCTGGCGCTGGATTACTTCTTCCACCTGGTCGGCAATTTCGGCGTCTCGATCCTGCTGGTGACGGTGCTGGTGAAGCTGCTGTTCTTCCCGCTCGCCAACAAATCCTATGCCTCGATGGCCAAGATGAAATCGGTGCAGCCGCAACTGGCCGCACTGAAGGAGCGCTATCCCGACGACCGCCAGAAGCAGCAACAGGAGATGATGGAGATCTACAAGAAGGAGAAGATCAACCCGATCGCCGGTTGTCTTCCCGTCCTGTTGCAGATCCCGGTATTCTTCTCGCTCTACAAGGTGCTGTTCGTCACCATCGAAATGCGCCACGCGCCGTTCTACGGCTGGATCAAGGACCTTTCGGCGCCCGATCCGACCACGATCTTCAACCTGTTCGGGCTCATCCCGTTCGATCCCATGGTGCTCGGGCCGCATGTCGGCCCGTACCTGATGCTCGGCGTCTGGCCGATCATCATGGGCATCACGATGTGGTTCCAGATGAAGCTCAACCCGACGCCGCCGGATCCGACCCAGAAGATGATCTTCGACTGGATGCCGCTGATCTTCACCTTCATGCTGGCCGGCTTCCCGGCAGGTCTCGTGATCTACTGGGCCTGGAACAACCTGCTGTCGGTGCTGCAGCAGAGCTTCATCATGCGCAAGAACGGCGTCAAGGTGGAGTTGTTCGACAATCTCAAGGCGACGTTCGCCAAGAAGGCCGATTCAAAAACCTGACGACCGGCATCTGGTTGTTGGACGCGAATATTCCCAACTCGTCATGCCCGGCCTTGTGCCGGGCATCCACGTCTTTGGGACCCGCGAAAAGAGAAGACGTGGATGGCCGGGACAAGCCCGGCCATGACGAAGAACAGGAAACCTTCGCATGACCGCGGAAACCGATGCGAAGCTGATCGAAGAGGGGCGAAAACTTTTCGCCGGCGAATGGCAGTTCGTCTGGGCCTCGCCGTCGATCGAAACGCTGCCGCCGATGGCCAGCGTGGAGGTGGCGTTTGCCGGCCGTTCCAATGTCGGCAAATCGAGCCTCATCAACGCGCTGACCGGCCGCAACGCGCTGGCGCGCACCTCGCACACGCCCGGACGCACCCAGGAACTGATCTTCTTCGAAGGCCCTGAGAACGCCGGGCTGCGCCTGGTCGACATGCCCGGCTATGGCTACGCCTCGGCGCCGAAGGCCAAGGTCGCGTCCTGGACCAAGCTGATCCATCAATTCCTGCAGGGCCGCGCCACGCTGGCGCGGGTCTATGTGCTGATCGATGCCCGCCACGGCATCAAGGACGTCGACCAGGATGTGCTGAAGACGCTCGATAAGTCGGCCGTGAGCTATCAGGTGGTGCTGACCAAGGCCGATCAGGTCAAGCGCACAGAGCTCGAAAAGCACATCGAAGAAACGACGGCAGCGCTGGCCAAACACCCCGCCGCGTTTCCGGACGTGCTGGTAACCTCCTCGCGCGATGGCAGCGGCATGCCGGAATTGCGCGCGGCGATGGTGCGCCTGCTCGGTGAGCGCAGCTGATGTCACGCGCCTGTCGTATCCTGATCGTGCTGGCCGCCATCATGGGCGCCGATGGCGTGATACTGGCGGCGGCCTCCGCGCATCAGGCCGACGCGTCGCGGCTGGCGTCGGCGTCATCGATGCTGCTGTTCCATGCCACCGCCGTTCTCGCTGCGGTGGCGTTGGCCGAACGTGGCCTCATCCACCCCCGCATCGGCATCGTGGCCGCCTTCGGCTTCGTCATCGCGGCCGGCCTGTTCGCCGGCGACCTGACGCTGCGGCAATATGCCGGACACGGCCTGTTTCCGATGGCAGCGCCCACGGGTGGGACATTGTTGATCGCGAGTTGGTTGGTGCTGGCCATCGCCACGGCCTGGCCACGGCGCAGCTGAGGCCGCTTCTTCTTCCTTCTCCCCTTGTGGGAGAAGGTGGCGCGCAAAGCGCGCCGGATGAGGGGTCGCTATCCGCGGAGACAGACCCCTCACCCGTCTCGAATGAGCTTCGCTCATTCGATCCACCCTCTCCCACAAGGGGGGAAGAATGTACGCGGAGAGGCCAATAAATCCCCACTTTGCGCCCTGCCCGCCAATCAGCTAGAACCCGGCCCGACATCTGGAAATGACGAGAGCCGCTTCATGACCGACTCGCAACATATCAGCCCGCTCGATCAGGCCCGCATCCTGTCCGAGGCGCTGCCGCACATGCAGCAATATGACGAGGAAACCATCGTCATTAAATATGGCGGCCATGCCATGGGCGCCGAGGATCTCGCCAAGGCTTTCGCCCGCGACATCGTGCTCCTGGAGCAGACCGCGATCAATCCGGTGGTCGTGCATGGCGGCGGGCCGCAGATCGCGACCATGCTGAAGCGGCTCGGCATCCAGTCCGAATTCGCCGCGGGCCTCCGTATCACCGACGCGGCGACCATCGAAATCGTCGAGATGGTGCTGGCCGGTTCGGTCAACAAGCAACTGGTCGGTTACATCAACGAAGCCGGCGGCAAGGCCGTCGGCCTCAGCGGCAAGGACGGCAACATGGTGAAGGCGTCGAAGACGACGCGCACCATGGTCGATCCGGATTCCAACATCGAAAAGGCTGTCGATCTCGGCTTCGTCGGCGACCCCGACAAGGTTGACCTGACCTTGCTGAACCAGCTGATCGGCTATGAGCTGATCCCGGTGCTGGCGCCGCTGGCGACCTCGCATGACGGGCAGACGCTGAACGTGAACGCCGACACCTTTGCCGGCGCAGTGGCCGGCGCGCTGAAGGCAAAACGTCTGCTGCTGCTGACCGACGTTCCCGGCGTGCTCGACAAGTCCAAGAAGCTGATTCCGGAACTGTCGGTGAAGGATGCGCGCAAGCTGATCGCCGACGGCACGATTTCCGGCGGCATGATCCCCAAGGTCGAGACCTGCATCTATGCGCTCGAACAGGGCGTGCAGGGCGTCGTCATCATCGACGGCAAGACACAGCACGCCGTGCTGCTCGAATTGTTCACCAATCAAGGCACCGGCACGCTGATCCACAAGTGACAAGCGCGATCTCCCCGCCCGCGAAGTTCACGCGCCGCTTCCGCGCCAGAATGCGGCGGTATGGGAGACGCACGATCCTGGCACTGCCGGCGGCCACGATCTCGCTGGTCGTTTCGTCGTTGCCGGCGCTGGCCGACCTGAAGCTCTGCAACCGCATGAGCTATGTGGTCGAGGCCGCGATCGGCATCGACGACAAATCGGCGACCGCCACCCGGGGCTGGTTTCGCATCGATCCTGCCGCCTGCCGCGTCGTGCTGCAGGGCGCGCTGACCGCGGATCGCATCCTCCTCAATGCGCGCGCGCTCGGCGTCTACGGCGCCTCGCCGATCCCGCAGGGCGGCAACGACACGCTGTGCATCGCACCGGAGAACTTCATCATCGCCGCGGCACGCCAGTGCCGCACCGGACAGACCCCGGCGCCGTTCACCCAGGTCACGCCGACGCAGACCGACGATGGCCATCTGGTGGCCTATCTGGCCGAGGGCAGCGAGTATGACGACGAACAGGCGCGCCTTGCCGGCATCCAGCGGCTGCTGGTGATCGCGGGCTATGACGCCGCTCCCATCGACGGCGTCGATGGCCCGAAGACACAAGCCGCGCTGAACGCATTCCTGAAGAATCGAGGGCTTAGCCCCGACATCGTGCAGTCGCCGAACTTCTTCACCACCATGATCGATGCGGTGCAGTCGCCGTCCGCGACGGGGCTCACCTGGTGCAACGACACGCCACACAAGATCATGGCCGCGGTCGCCACCGACGACGGCAAGGCCGTGACCAGCCGCGGCTGGTATCGGATCGATCCCGGCAAATGCCTGCATCCCGACGTGACCGGCCAGCCGAAGCAGGTGTTCAGTTTCGCCGAGGCCGTCGACGGCGAGAACCGCACGGTCAAACTGAAGGACAAGCCGCTGAACTGGGGCGGCACCAGGGAACTCTGCACCCGCGAGAGCAAATTCGAAATCAACGAACAGGGCGATTGCGGCAGCCGCGGCCTCAGCCCGATCGGCTTTGCCGTCGTCGACATGACGGGCGGCGGCAAGACGCTGCGGTTTGCGATGCCATGATGGGAACGCCCGCTATCGTCGTCCCGGCGAACGCCGGGACCCATAACCACCGATCTGAGTTTTGGCTGATGACGGCGCCACAAGAAAAGGCAATTCACACTGTGCTCAACAAGATTCTACACGGCGTATGGGTCCCGGCGTTCGCCGGGACGACGGTGGAGAGCGAGTCATGACAACACCCCGCACCTTCACCCACATCGACACCTGGGTGTTCGACCTCGACAACACGCTGTACCCGCATCACGTCAATCTGTGGCAGCAGGTCGACGCCCGCATCGGCGAGTTCATCAGCACCTACCTGAAGATCTCGGCGGAAGAAGCGCGGGTGCTGCAGAAGGATTATTACCGCCGCTATGGCACCAGCATGCGCGGCATGATGACCGAGCACGGCGTGCACGCCGACGATTACCTGGCCTATGTGCACAAGATCGACCATTCGCCGCTGGAGCCGAACCCGGCGATGGGAGCTGCGATCGCCAGGCTGCCGGGGCGCAAGCTGATCCTGACCAACGGCTCGACCGACCACGCCGGCGCGGTGCTGGCGCGGCTTGGCATTGGGGATCATTTCGAGGCGGTGTTCGACATCATTGCCGCCGAGCTGGAGCCGAAGCCCGCGCTGCAGACCTACCAGAAATTCCTTAGGGTTCACGGCGTCGATCCGCAAAAATCCGCAATGTTCGAGGATCTCGCCCGCAACCTCGTGGTGCCGCACGAGCTCGGCATGACGACGGTGCTGGTGGTGCCTGACGGCGCCAAGGAAGTGGTCCGCGAGGACTGGGAACTGGAAGGCCGCGACGCCGCCTATGTCGATCATGTCACGGATGATTTGACGGGGTTTTTGGCGCGACTGCCGCAGGTTTAGAGGTACTGTGTGTCCCCACGTCGTCCCGGCGAACGCCGGGACCCATACGCCGCGGCGGATATGATGAAGCGCTGCGGGTAGATACCTTCTTCAAATCATAGCTCCCTGTGGTTATGGGTCCCGGCTCAAGGCCGGGACGACGGGAGCGCAAGCCTTGACTCTCTCCCGCCAAATCCCGAAAAAGCCTCCCAATTCACGTCACAACTGGCCCGATATCCCGAGGAAATCCCGATGTCCCTGTCCGCGCTGGAATCCACCGTCAACACCGCGTTCGATGCCCGCGACGGCATCTCGACGTCGACCAGGGGTGAAGTTCGCGAAGCCGTCGATCATTCGCTCGAACTGCTCGACAAGGGCGAAGTGCGCGTCGCCGAGCGCGCGGCCGACGGCAAGTGGAAAGTCAATCAGTGGCTGAAGAAGGCGGTGCTGCTGTCGTTCCGCCTCAACGACATGGGTGCGATCCCGGGCGGCCCCGGCAAGGCGACGTGGTGGGACAAGGTGCCGTCGAAGTTCGATGGCTGGGGCGAGAACCGTTTTCGCGACGCCGGCTTCCGCGCGGTGCCCGGCGCGATCGTGCGCCGCTCGGCCTTCATCGCCCGCAACGTCGTGCTGATGCCGTCCTTCGTCAATCTCGGCGCCTATGTCGATGAGGCCACCATGATCGACACCTGGTCCACGGTCGGCTCCTGCGCGCAGATCGGCAAGCGCGTGCACATTTCCGGCGGCGTCGGTATCGGCGGCGTGCTGGAACCGCTGCAGGCCGAGCCCGTGATCATCGAGGACGATTGCTTCATCGGCGCGCGCTCGGAAGTCGCCGAAGGCGTGATCGTGCGCAAGGGCGCGGTGCTCTCGATGGGCGTGTTCCTCGGCGCCTCCACCAAGATCGTCGACCGCGACACCGGCGAGACCTTCATCGGCGAAGTTCCGGAATATGCCGTTGTGGTGCCCGGCAACCTGCCGGCGCGCCCCTTGAAGAACGGCCAGCCCGGCCCGTCCACTGCCTGCGCGGTGATCGTCAAGCGCGTCGACGAGCGCACCCGCGCCAAGACCAGCATCAACGAGCTGCTGCGGGACTGATTTCGAGCCCAAAGCTCGAACCCCGCGGCCGTCTGACGCGACCAATATTCCGGAACCGCGGGGTTTTTCCGCCGTCCGGAGGATGCGATGGACTACGCCCGTTTTCTGTTCAGTTTCAATGGCCGCATCAACCGCGCCAGATACCTAGCGGTCCAGCTCGCCCTCCTGACTTGCTGGCTGGTGCTTTGGCTCAAATCCCCGTTAGGGCAATGGGAGGTTTTGCAGGCCGGCGCCGTCATCGCGATGCTCTGGATCAACGCCGCCACGACGGCCAAGCGGCTTCACGACCGCGACCGAAGCGGCTGGTGGGCGATTGCGGTGCTGATCGTTAACCCTCTCTCCTACGTTTATTATGCTCTCTTCTTCGGGCTCTATTTCGGCGTTGATGTTTCCGGCGCGCGGGAGATGCTGCTCGTGATGGGTGCTGTGGCCCTCTCGGTTCTGCAAACCTGGATTGTCATCGAGCTGTTTTTCCTGATCGGAACCGATGGCCGCAACCGGTTCGGAACCGATCCGACGCGCAGCCCTCCCAAATCTCCTGTTGTTTCGCACGCGCAGTCGTTCGGCGTTCCGGATTTTCTCCTGCAGCGTGCTGGCCCGGTCGCACGTGGTTAATACCTGGCTGGTAGCCCGGAGTTACGCGCATGGACTACGCCTGGTACCTGTTCAGATTTGAGGGTCGCCTCAACCGCGCCAGATATTGGCAGGCGCTGCTGATCAGCATTTGCTGGATGATATTCCTTGCCATCCTGACGATAGGCGTCGTCCTCCTCCTTGGTGGGACCGGGCCTTTCAATTTCAGCCTCGGCATCGAGGAAATCCTCAAGCTATTCGGCTCCGCTTCTTATCGATCGCTGTCATGGGTCAACGCGCCAGTCCTGTTTTTCCAGGCCGCCGGCTCGGTCCTGCTGCTGTGGGTCTTTTTCGCCACCTCGGTCAAGCGCTTGCACGATCGCGGGAGAAGCGGCTGGTGGATAGCCACGCTCCTGGTCTTTTCCCGTCCCTTCGACCAGCTCACCGACTGGCTTCCCGACGTATTCGGTTTGTTGTTGGCCATCTGCATTCTCGTTTTGTGGGTCTGGGGAATTATCGAGCTGTTCTTCCTCAAGGGCTCGCGAGGGCCCAACCGGTTCGGCGCCGACCCGCTGGCGCCGGTCGATACGCGGCCCGCATGGGACCAGCAAAGCGAGATCGAAATGGTGCCCCACAAGGCTGGCCCGCCGCCGGTTTGGCATGTTAAGCCGGGGTATGAATGATGCTGTTTCCATTACCCGCGACCTCGTCCGCTGCCCTTCCGTCACCCCGGCCGATGCCGGCGCGCTCGGTGTTCTCGAAAACCTCCTGAAGGCCGCCGGCTTCGAGGTGCATCGCGTTACATTCGGCGAGCCCGGCACATCAGACATCGACAATCTCTATGCCCGCATCGGCAACGCCGCGCCGCACATCACCTTCGCGGGGCATACCGACGTGGTGCCGGCCGGCGATGAAGGCGCATGGAGCCATGGCGCTTTCTCGGGCGACATCAAGGACGGCTTTCTCTACGGCCGCGGCGCGGTCGACATGAAGGGCGGCATCGCCTGCAGCGTCGCGGCGGTGCTGCAATATCTCGCTGACAATGACGGCAAGCCAAAGGGGTCGATCTCGTTCCTGATCACCGGCGACGAGGAAGACGTTTCCGTCAACGGCACCATCAAGCTGCTGAAGTGGTGCGCCGAGCGCGGCGAGAAATTCGACCATTGCGTGCTCGGCGAGCCCTCCAATGTCGAAGTGCTAGGGGATTGCATCAAGGTCGGCCGCCGCGGCTCGCAATCCGGCACGCTGTTCGTCGATGGCGTGCAGGGCCACGTCGCCTATCCGCATCGCGCGGCCAACCCGGTGCCGGATATTTCGCGGCTGATCGTGGCGCTGAGCGACGAGCCGCTCGACCATGGCAGCGCCCAGTTCCAGGCCTCCAACCTCGAATTCACGTCCGTCGATGTCGGCAACACCGCCAGGAACGTGATCCCCGGACAGGCGCGTGCGAAGTTCAACATCCGCTTCAACGACAACCACACGCAGGAAACGCTGCGGGCGCTGGTCGATGAGCGGCTGGCGAAAGCCTGCGGCAACCGCATCCGCGCGCACATCAAATGGGAGCCCTCGAACTCCAACGTGTTCGTCACAAAACCCGGCGCCTTCACCGACCTCGCCGTCAGTGCGATCGAAGAGGTGACGGGACGCAAGCCGGAACTGTCGACCTCCGGCGGCACGTCCGATGCACGCTTCATCTCGAGCTATTGCCCGGTGATCGAATTCGGCCTGGTCGGCCAGACCATGCACCAGGTCGACGAGCGCACGCCGGTGTCGGATTTGGAAAAGCTGACGAAGGTTTATCGCGGGATACTGGATCGGTACTTTTCGTGATCGCGCCGCTTCGGTCGGAAAAAAATCGCGAAAACAACCCCATGCACAGTAGGGATTGGGGTTCTCAATAATCCACGCGTACCAGATATAGCCCGTCCGGCGGCGCGACGGGGCCGCAGGCGGCGCGGTTGCGGGCGGCAAGGGCTGAGGCAAGATCGTCGGCGCTCCAGCGGCCTTCGCCGACCCAGACCAATGAGCCCACCATCGAGCGCACCTGGCTATGCAGGAACGAGCGCGCCGAGGTCACGATGGCAACCGCGTCGCCGTCCCTGATGACGTCGAGCTGGTCGAGCGTCTTCTCCGGCGATTTCGCCTGGCACTCGGTGTCGCGGAACGTCGTGAAATCATGCTTGCCGAGCAGCCGCTGGGCGGCGGCATGCATCGTATCGGTATCGAGATGTCGCGGCACCCGCCAGGTGCGGCCGATGTCGAGCGCGAGATTGGCGCGGTGGTTGGTGATGCGATAGCGGTAGTGGCGCTTCATGGCTGAAAATCGCGCCTCGAAATCGTCGGCCACGATCTCGGCGCTGAGCACGCCGATCGGATGCGGCCGCAGATGCGCATTCAGCCCGTCGCGCAGCCGCCCCGGTGGAAACGGCTTCTCAATGTCGCAATGCGCAACCTGGCCCAGCGCGTGCACGCCGGCATCGGTGCGCCCCGCGCCGTGCACGCGAACCTGTTCGCCGCAGATTGCCTTGACCGCGGTTTCCAGCGCGCCCTGCACCGTTGGGGCGTTGTCCTGAATCTGCCAGCCGCTGAAGGGGCTGCCGTCATACTCGATGATGAGCTTGTAGCGGGGCATCAGCCGAGCCGCGCCGGCGGTTTTAACGGCGTGCCACGCAGAAAATCCGCGGCTTTCATCGGCGACTTGCCGGCGCGCTGCAATTCGAGAATTTTGATCGCGCCGTCGCCGCAGGCGATCGTGAGCTGCTCGTCGAGCACGTCACCCGGCGCCCCTGCGCCCTTCGCCGGCTCGCAGCGCAGGATTTTGATGCGCGCGATTTCGCCGTCGAGTGCGGCCTCGCACCAGGCGCCGGGAAACGGCGACAGCCCGTGAATATGCCGCAGCACTTCGCGCGCCGGCCGGCTCCAGTCGATCCGCGCCTCGGCTTTCTCGATCTTGGCCGCGTAGGTGACGCCCTGTTCGCTTTGCTTGCGCAATTGCAGGCCGCCGCGTTCCAGCCCGCCCATCGCGCGCACCATCAGGTCAGCGCCCAATGGGGCCAGCGCGTCATGCAGATCGGCAGCCGTCATGGTGTCCGAAATGGGAAGGCGCTCGGCCATTGCGACGTCGCCGGTATCGAGACCGACGTCCATCTTCATCACCATCACGCCGGTCTCCGCGTCGCCTGCCATGATGGCGCGATTGATCGGGGCAGCGCCGCGCCAGCGCGGCAGCAGCGAGCCGTGCAGGTTGAAACAGCCGAGCGGAGGCGCATCCAGGATCGCCTGCGGCAGGATCATGCCATAGGCGACGACAACGGCGGCATCGGCGTTGTGGGCGCGAAACGCGTCCAGCGCGTCCGGCGTCTTCAATGTGGTCGGCGTCAACACGGATATGCCGAGCCGCCGCGCTTCCTGCTCGACGGGCGTCGGTTGCAGCTTCATGCCACGCCCGGCCGGCTTCGGCGCGCGGGTATAGACGCACGCGATCTCATGGCCATGGGCCACGAGCTCCAGCAGCGTCGGCACCGCGAAATCGGGCGTGCCCATGAAGATCAAGCGGAGAGACATGTTCGAAGGATGTCCTACGGAGATTCTAGTTTACTAGTCATGGCCGGGCTTGTCCCGGCCATCCACGTCTTTGACGCCGCAAGTAAGAAAGACGTGGATGCCCGGCACAGGGCCGGGCATGACGGCAGAGAGAGTCTGGCCTACTCCGCCGCCCGTTTCGCGGCTTTGGTAAACTTCTTCAGCACACGATCGCGCTTCAGCTTGGACAGGTAATCCACGAACAGCACGCCGTTGAGGTGATCGATTTCGTGCTGGATGCAGGTCGCGAACAGGCCGTCGGCGTCCTCCTCATGCACCTTGCCGTCCAGATCGGTGAAGCGCACGCGCACCTGCGCCGGCCGCTCCACCGCCTCGTAATATTCGGGGATCGACAGACAGCCTTCCTCATAAACCGACAGTTCCTCGGACGAGGAGATGATTTCCGGATTGATGAAGACCCGCGGCTGCGGCTTGGTCTCGCCGTCCTCGGTCTTCTTGGCCAGATCCATGGTGATCAACCGCAGCGGCTGGGCGACCTGGATCGCGGCGAGGCCAATGCCGGGCGCGTCGTACATGGTCTCGAACATGTCGTCGGCGAGCTTGCGGATCTCCGCCGTCACCTTCTCTACGGGTTTGGAGACGAGCCGCAACTGTTTGTCCGGCAGGATGATGATTTCTCTTAATGCCATGATGGGGCGATTTAAGCTGCCGGTTTGCCGGGGTCAATGCGCGGCGGAACCGGTTAAGGCGGCCTTAACCATGATTTTTAAGGCCGCGTTAACCACGAAAATTAGGGTTTCATTTACCATAAATGTTCCCTCTTCGTTCGTGCAAGTCGGCGAATCGGCTACAAGCAGGCCATGAACGAGATTCTTTTTGTGGTCGGCGACCTGCCGATTCGGACCAGCGACGCGCTGATCGGGTTCGGCATGCTGGCGCTGGTGCTGCTGCTGACCATTGCCATCGTGATTGCCCGCTCCGGCCGGCGCGGCGCGGAACTCGCGATGGCGCAGGCGATCCGGGCTGACGAGCTGGAAGAGCGCCTGAGCGAGATGTTGCGGGCGCAGAGCGAATCCACCGGGCGGGTCGACGCGATGGGACAGGCGCTGGCCGGCCGCCAGGCCGAGATGGCCCGCGCCGTCAATGAGCGGCTGGATTCGGTGACCCACCGGGTCGGCCAGTCGATGGAAGCGACCACGCGCAACACCATGGACAGTTTGCGCGCGCTGCATGAGCGGCTCGGCATCATCGACAATGCGCATAAAAATCTCACCGATCTGACCTCGCAGGTCACCACGCTGCGTGACGTGCTCGCCAACAAGCAGTCGCGCGGTGCGTTCGGCCAGGCGCGGATGGAAGCGATCGTCCAGGACGGCATGCCGAAGGGCGCCTACGAGTTCCAGTATACGCTCTCGACCGGCAAGCGGCCGGACTGCGTGGTGTTCCTGCCCGACCAGCGCCCGCTCTGCATCGATGCGAAATTTCCGCTGGAAGCGATGACCGCGCTGCACGACGCGCGCACCGACGAGGAAAAGAAACACGCCACCCAGCGGCTGCGCGCCGACGTGATGAAACATGTCAGCGACATCGCCGAGAAATACCTGATATCAGGCGAGACTCAGGACACCGCGCTGATGTTCGTGCCGTCGGAATCGGTCTATGCGGAGATTCACGACGGGTTCGACGACGTGATCCAGAAGGCCTACCGCGCCCGCGTGGTTCTGGTGTCCCCGTCGCTCTTGATGCTGGCGATCCAGGTGATGCAGCAGATCCTGAAAGACGCGCGGATGCGCGACGCCGCCGACCAGATCCGCACGGAAGTTCTCAATCTCGGCGACGATCTCAACCGGCTGCGCGACCGCGTCGTGAAGTTGCAGAAGCATTTTGGCGATGTGAACGAGGACGTCCGCCAGATCCTGATTTCCGCCGACAAGATCGAAAAGCGCGCGGGGCGGATCGAGGAGCTGGATTTCAGCAAGTCCGAGCCGCCGCCCGAGGCCCCGCGCATCGTCAAAACAGGCGCACCCGAGCTGTTTCCGTTGCAGCGCAAGCTGCAGGCGGGGGAGTGAGATCTTCCCTTCTCCCCTTGTGGGAGAAGGTGGCGCGAAGCGCCGGATGAGGGGTCTCTATCCGCGGAGACAGACCCCCCACCCGTCTCGAATGAGCTACGCTCATTCGATCCACCCTCTCCCACAAGGGGAGAGGGGAAGAGCCGAATCTGCTAACACCTCATCATGAACGCTCCTGAAGCCCCCTCGACATCGGCAACACCACCCCGCGCCTCCTGGCGCGAAGCGTGGGCGGTCTATCTGCAGCCGCGCGTGCTGATCGTGATGATGCTCGGCTTCTCATCCGGGCTGCCGCTGGCGCTGTCGGGATCGACGCTATTGGTTTGGGTCAGCGAGAACGGCGTCAGCCTCGGCACCATCGGCCTGTTCACCCTGGTCGGCACGCCCTACACGCTCAAGTTCCTGTGGGCGCCGCTGGTGGATGGCCTTAACATTCCGCTGCTGACGCGCTGGCTCGGGCGGCGGCGCGGCTGGCTGGTCTTCACCCAACTGCTGCTGATGGCCGCGATCCTCGGACTGGCGCTGACCGATCCCGCGCGCTCGCCGTTCTTCGTGGCGCTCGGCGCCCTGCTGGTCGCAACGACGTCGGCAACGCAGGACATCGTGGTCGATGCTTACAGGGTCGAAAGCCTTGCGGAGAACGAACAGGCCGCCGGTATGGCGTCCTATGTGGCGGCCTATCGCGTCGGCATGGTGGCGTCCACGGCCGGTGCGCTGTTTCTCGTCACTGGCTTCGAATATGTCGGGCTGAGCCGGCTCGATGCCTGGATGGCGAGTTTCGCGGCAATGGCGGCGCTGGTGCTGATCGGCATCGTCACGGTGCTGTGCGCGCGGGAGCCGGAGCAGTCCCGCATCGCTGACGCCGCAGCAGGCGGAAAGCCTTCGGTCAGCCGCATCGCCGAGGCCGCGATGGGCGCTTTCAGCGAGTTCCTGACCCAGCGCTATGCCATCGTCGTGCTGGTGTTCGTGATGCTGTTCAAGTTCACCGACGCCTTCGCCGGCGCGATGACAGTGCCGTTCATCATCGACATCGGCTTTACGCGCAACGACTACGCCATCATCGTCAAGGGCGTCGGCCTGGCCGCGACCCTGGTCGGCGGTTTCGCCGGCGGTTTCCTCGCGCGCGGCACCTCGCTGGTAACCTGCCTGTGGATCGGCGGCCTGCTGCAGGCGGTATCCAATCTCACCTTTACCTGGCTGGCGCTGGTCGGGCCGCAGCAATGGGCGCTGACCGTCGCTGTCTCGGTGGAAGCGTTCACCGGCGCGATCGGCACGGTGATCTTCGTCGCCTATCTATCTGCGCTGTGCAAGAACCCGCTGCACACCGCCACGCAATACGCGCTGCTCACCGCGCTGGCGTCAGTCGGCCGCATCTATCTGTCTTCTGGCTCGGGCTATGTGGCCGCGGCGACGGGCTGGCCGCTGTTCTTCGTGGTCTCCGTACTGGTCGCGGTGCCGAGCCTGATCCTGCTGGTATGGCTGCAGCGACGCGGGCATTTCGACGAACTGGGGCCGGTGAAAGTTTAGGCTGCAAGGGCGTTGAACGTTGCGTCAACAACCTCGGTTTCGTCCCCGCCGAGTGCGCAATTGCGCACGGGGGGCGGGGACCCAGTATTCCAGAGACGTTGGTTGTAGGACCGAGAAGCCGCGGCGCCCGGTCAAGCCGGGCGATGACAGCGGTGTTTGTGGCAACAGCGGTGTATGTGACGACGACGGCGACAACTCAATGCTTGGTCACGACGCTCCACTTGGTGATCACGGCTTCGCTCATCTGCCCGGCATCCTGCGCGCAGGCGACTTCGTCGACCTTCACCGAGATTTCCTTGCCGATGAAGTTCTTCAGTTGCGCGGCCTGCGCGTCGTTCGAGGTGATGAGCTGGAACGTTTCGGGGCCGGTCTCCAGATTGCAGAGCCCGTTCGGCGGCGGCAGCCGGCGCGGCTCGCTGGTCAGCTGATAGGTGGCGACGCGCTTGCCTTTCTTGCCGCCGCGAACCTTCATCGCATTGAGTTCCCCCGACAGGACGTCGCCGGCATTGATCAGCTTGCCCGGCTTCGGCGCAGGCTCGGCCTGCTGCGCCCGTGCGGAAGGCGCGGCCAAGGCCGCCGCCATGGTAGCCGCAATACAAAGGCGCTTGGCGAATCGTGATTTCGTCATGTCAGTTCCGTTGTTTTGGTTAGAACAGCGTTCGCTGCCGCATCGCTGCGGATAGCGTACCTTCATCGAGATAATCAAGCTCGCCGCCGACTGGAACTCCATGGGCCAGCCGTGTCACCTTGACGTTGGCTTCCTGCAGCAGATCGGTGATGTAATGCGCCGTGGTCTGACCATCAACCGTTGCATTCAGCGCCAGGATGATCTCGCCGACTTGCGAATCATGTGCGCGCGCCACCAGCGCGTCGATGGTGAGATCCTGCGGGCCGACGCCGTCGAGCGGTGATAGCGTGGCTCCCAGCACGTGATAGCGGCCGTTGGTCGCATTGGCGCGCTCCAGCGCCCACAAATCCGCGACGTCGGCGACCACGACGATGGTGGTGGGATCGCGCCGCGGATCGGTACAGACCGTGCAGGGATTTTGCGTATCGATATTGCCGCAGGTCTTGCAGACCTGGATCTTTTCGATCGCCACCTGCAGCGCGCCGGCGAGCGGCGTCATCAGCGCTTCGCGCTTCTTGATCAGATGCAGCGCCGCGCGCCGCGCCGAACGTGGCCCAAGGCCCGGCAGCCGCGCCAACAGCTGGATCAGACGTTCGATTTCAGGGCCGGCAACCGCAGTAGCCATTTCAGGTGAGACCGAGCATTTAAGTAAGACCAAGGCCTGGCGGCAGGCCGAGCCCGCCGGTCAGCGCCTGCATCTTTTCCTGCATCGCGGTTTCCGCCTTGCGCCGGGCGTCGTTATGCGCCGTCACCAGCAGGTCTTCGAGGATCTCGCGGTCTTCCGCCTTCATCAGCGACGGATCGATCTTGACACCCTTCACTTCCATCTTCGCGGTCATCCGCACGGCGACCATGCCGCCGCCGGAAATGCCCTCGACTTCGACATTGCCGAGTTCTTCCTGCATCGCCTGCATCTTGGATTGCAGCTGCGCCGCCTGCTTCATCATGCCGAGAAAATCAGCCATTGGGTTTTCCTCGCAGTTTTCCTTGGGTGCGTCTTCTCAAGATATCGATCAATCGTCGTCGCTGTCCGAACGCTCGGCCGGGTCTTCGGCGATCGCATCGGTTTCCGGCGGCTCGGCGGCAAGCTTGCGCACCTCGACGACCTTGGCGCCCGGGAACCGCGCCAGCACTTCCTGCACGCGCGGATCCGCTTCCGCGGCCCGCGCATGTTCGTTCTTCGCATGCTCGTTCTGCGAACGAACCGTCGGCTGGCCGGTCTCGTTGGAGACGATCACGGTCCAGCGCCGGCCGGTCCATAGTTCCAGCTTGCGGGAGAGATCGCTGACCAGCGCCCGCGCCGCGTGGCGCTCGAGCGCGACTTCCAGCCGCCCATCCTCCAGGCGCACCAGCCGCATGTCCGCCTCGAGCGCCGCCTTGATCAGCAGATCGCGCTTCTCGCCGGCCAGCGCGACGAGCTGCGTAAAGCTGGTGATCCGCAAGGCGGGCGCGGACTGCGCCTCAGGCGCGGGCGCGGCCATTTGCGGGCGCGCCGACGCCTCGGCACCGGACCTTTGCGCCGTGGGCGCGCGCATCGGCGCTGACGACATGGCGGACACGGTCGAGGCCGGCGCCGCGCGCGAGGGCGCAGCACTTGCCGAAACGACCGGCGAGCCACCGCCATTTTGTTCAAGCATCCTGATCGCTTCGTCCGGCGTCGGCATGTCGGCGACATAGGCGATGCGCACCAGCACCATTTCGGCGGCCGCGGCCGGCCGCGTCGCGGTCTGCACCTCGGCGATGCCTTTCAGGAGCATCTGCCACATCCGCGACAGCACCCGCATCGACAATTTGGCCGCAAAATCGCGGGCACGCACGCGTTCGGTCTCGCCATAGGCGACGTTGTCGGCGGTGGCCGGCACAACTTTCACGCGGGTGACGAAATTGACGAACTCGGCCAGGTCAGACAGCACCACCACCGGATCGGCGCCGACGTCATATTGCTCGCGGAATTCCTTGAAGGCGCTGGCGATGTCGCCGCGCGCCAGCGATTCAAACAAATCGATCACGCGCGTGCGGTCCGCGAGCCCGAGCATCTGCCGCACCGCGTCGGCGCGCACGGTGCCGGCGGCATGCGCGATCGCCTGGTCGAACAGCGACAGCGAGTCGCGCACCGAGCCTTCGGCGGCGCGCGCGATGATGCCGAGCGCCTCGGGCTCGACCTCGACGCCCTCTTTCGCGGCGATGTTTGACAGATGCCCCATCAGCACATCGGCCTCGACCCGGCGGAGGTCAAAACGCTGGCAGCGCGACAGCACCGTGACCGGCACTTTGCGGATTTCGGTGGTCGCGAACACGAATTTGGCGTGCTCCGGCGGCTCCTCCAGCGTTTTCAGGAACGCGTTGAAGGCGGCGGTCGACAGCATGTGGACTTCGTCGATGATGTAGACCTTGTAGCGCGCAGAGGCCGGTGCATAGCGCACGCTGTCATTGATCTGGCGGACATCGTCGACGCCGGTATGCGACGCGGCGTCCATTTCCAGCACGTCCATGTGCCGGCTTTCCATGATCGCCTGGCAATGCACGCCGAGAACAGGCATCTGGATCGCAGGCCCCTTCGCCGAGCCGTCAGCCATTTCGTAATTGAGCGCGCGGGCGAGAATCCGCGCCGTGGTGGTTTTGCCGACCCCGCGCACCCCGGTCAGAATCCAGGCCTGCGGGATTCGCCCCGTTTCGAACGCATTCGAAACGGTTCGGACCATGGCCTCCTGGCCGATCAAATCGTCGAAACTGGAGGGGCGGTATTTACGCGCCAGCACACGATAGGGCTTTCCGGCCTCGGGTGCGCCACCGAGAGCGAAGCCGCCCTGATTGGCGCCATCTGTTTGATCTTCAGGCTTTTCTTGGGGAGCGCCAGCATCACTCATCGGTCGATCCGCAATTGATTGTCTCTCAAGGCCGGCTTGCGGAACGGAAGAGGAATCAAGCGGCAAAGGCGGCCTCGCCGCTTTCAGCGCGATTCGCTCGAAAAACAGGTAGGAGACTGACGAGCGACCCGATCCGGACCTCGTTAGGGCTGCTTCCTTCCGGACCTGACCCGGTTGGCGAGTGGCTCGTCCACCGCCAATCTCCCGGCCCTTATTTGGGGCCAAAAGGGCCGGAAAGCAAGCGGGGTCAGCAGGGTTTGCGGGACTTGTGCAGAAACGCGGAAAGGCTTTACTTGCCGTCATGCTCGGCCCTGTGCCGGGTATCCATGCCTTCCTCGGTTCCCAACCAGAAAGACGTGGATGGCCGGGACAAGCCCGGCCATGACGGGGAAATACGTATGTCCGACGCCGCCTGGTCGCTGCACTCCCAGCTCAAGAAAGACACCATCGACATCGGCGACCTGCCGCTGTGCCGGGTGCTGGTGATCAAGGACGCGCATTACCCGTGGCTGCTGTTGGTGCCGCGCCGCGAGGGAGCGGTGGAAATCATCGATCTCGACGAGGTAGCCCAGGCGCAGTTGATGACGGAAGTTTCCCGCGTCGCCCGTGCCCTCAAAGAGATCACCAAATGCGACAAGCTCAATATCGCGGCACTGGGCAATCTGGTGCCGCAGCTCCACGTTCACGTCGTCGCGCGCCGCACCAGCGACGCCGCCTGGCCGCGGCCGGTCTGGGGCGTGATGCCGCCACTGGCGCATGACGCCGAGGAAGTCCAGAATTTCATCAGCGCGCTCCGCCGCAAGATTTGGCTAGGTTGAATTCATGTCAATTTTCGATTCGTTTCCGCTCGGCAAGCCGGCTTTCGTCACCGACATTCTCGACCGCGCCGCGCATCTGCGCAGCAATGACGAGAAATTGTTCGCGCTGGAAAGTCACCGCGACGCCGGCGCCTATGTGATCTACCGCGACTCGCTGGTGGTGCGGCAGGAGGCCGGCGGCTCTCGCGTCCTGCTCAGTGTCGACGAGGCCGTAAAACTGGGCGCCAATCCCGGCACGATCTTTCTGGGCCTGCGCGACGGTGCGCCTGTTTTCGGAATGGGCATCGCGGCCGCGGCGGTGGAAAAGCTGCTGACGCGCGACGACGTCGCGGTCACCGAACTGCGCGGCATGGTGATGCAGGGCGCGGTGCCGACCGAACAGCTCTCGGCGATCGCGATGGCCAAATCGATGGTGACCTGGCACCAGCGCCATGGCTATTGCGCCAATTGCGGCACCCGCACCGCGATGAAGGAGGGCGGCTGGAAGCGCGACTGCCCGAACTGCAAGGTCGAGCATTTTCCGCGCACCGATCCGGTCGTGATCATGCTGGTCACTCATGGCGACAGATGTCTGCTGGGACGGCAGAAACAGTTTTTGCCGGGGATGTGGTCGTGCCTGGCGGGCTTCGTCGAGGCCGCCGAAACCATCGAGGACGCGGTCCGGCGGGAGATTTTCGAGGAATCCGGGATTCACTGCACCGACGTGACCTATTACATGACGCAGCCGTGGCCCTACCCGTCGTCGCTGATGATCGGATGCGCCGCGCGCGCAACCTCGGACGAAATCGTGGTCGACAAGGCCGAACTGGAGGATGCACGCTGGTTCACTCGCGACGAGGTGGCCCTGATGCACAGCCGCACACACCCCGACGGCATGTTTGCCGCGCATCCGTTCGCGATTGCTCACCATTTGATCGGCCGCTGGGTGCATGGGGGAACCGATTCGAGCGCATAGCGGGAACTCTCCCATGGACCAAATCATTATCCCCGGACTCTCTTCCGGGTTCCGGCACATGGCGGAACCGGCATGACGGATTCCGGTATGAACTTTCACGATAAAGCGCCGAAAACCCCGCCGCGCATCCTGTGCATCGGTATGCCGGTGCGCGACCTGACCTTTCACACGCCAAGTGTTCCCGGGCGCGGCTCCAAGGAGAACGCCACCGCATTCGACGAAATCTGCGGCGGCAACGCGCTCAATGGCGCGATCGGCATCGTTCGGCTCGGTGGCCGCGCCTCGATCTGCGGGCCGATGGGCGATGCCAAGGAAACATCGAGTCGCTTCATCTTCGATCAGATGGCGCATGAGGGCATCGAGACGAAACATCTCATCCATATGCCCGGCCTGGTGACGCCGATCTCGGCTGTCATGATCGATCCTTCCGGCGAGCGCACGATCGTGACCTTCCGCGATCCAGAGCTGTGGCATGTGAAATTGCCCGACTTCGACACGCTGCTGGACGATTGTGCCGCCATTCTCACCGAGAGCCGTTGCGCTGAATTCTGTACGGATCTGTGCGCCGAGGCGCAAAGACGCGGCATCCCTGTGATCGTCGACGTCGACCGCGCGATGTCGCTGCGGGAGGGGTTGCTCAATGCGTCTTCGCATCTGGTGTTCTCGAGCGAGCCGCTGCAGGAGACCGCCGATGTCGCCGACGACGCCCAGGCGCTGAAGAAGATCGCCAAACTGACCAAGTCGTTCCTGGCGGGAACCCGCGGTGCGCGCGGCACCATCTGGCTCGACGAGAATCAGGCCATCCAGGAAACCCCGGCCTTCCCGGTCCACACGGTGGACACCCTGGGCGCCGGCGACGTGTTCCACGGCGCCTTCGCGCTCGCGATCACCGAGGGGCAGGAATTGCGGCAGGCGCTTCGGTTCGCCTCGGCTGCCGCGGCCCTGAAATGCACCCGCTTTGGCGGTGCCTTCGCCGCTCCCCAACGTATTGAAGTTGAAAAGCTTTTGAGCCAAGGCCAGAGTACCAGCCCGGCCTCGACCGGCCAATAAGATGGGCTTGCTATAGAAGAATTTTCTATATATGAGGAATGAAAGCCTTATTCATGGAACATTCTTCTCATGACCGACATTGCAGTCCAGCTTCACGAAGCCAATCGCCGTCTTGACGCCATTGACCGCAAAATCCTGACGGTGCTGCAGGAGGACGCCTCGCTGTCGGTAGCCGAGATCGGTGACCGGGTCGGGCTGTCCTCGACGCCATGCTGGAAGCGCATCCAGCGGCTCGAAGCCGACGGGGTGATCCTGCGGCGGGTTGCCCTGGTCGATCAGAACAAGATCGGGCTCGGCATTTCCGTGTTCGTCTCGGTCGAGAGTTCCGACCATTCCGAGGCCTGGCTGAAGACCTTCGCCAGCGCCGTCAGCGCCATGCCCGAGGTGATGGAATTCTACCGGATGGCGGGCGACGTCGATTACATGCTGCGCGTGGTGGTCGCCGACATGGCAAGCTATGACGTGTTCTACAAAAAGCTGATCAGCGCCGTGCCGCTGAAGAACGTGACCTCGCGCTTTGCGATGGAGAAGATCAAGTCGGTCACCGCCCTGCCGGTGCCGGCGGCGTAACCGCCGGACATCCCCTATCGCTACCTTAGGCTGAAGGTTTACGCGCCGTTAGCTTCGTCACGATATTGTTTTGTGATGGAGCGGGGGGAAATCATTCCAACGACCCGACGGCCTGTCTGGCTGAACGCTGCCGCGCTCCTGATCGCGAGCTGGATCGGAGTAGCAGCACTGTCGTTGCAGGTCAGGACCGGCGCCGAGGTCGTGGCGGTGGCCTTCCCGCCATGGTGGAGCGACCAGCAAGCGTTCCTTGCTACCGCGTCCGCCAACGCCGCCATCGTCAGGACGACCGCCGTTCCGGCCCTTCTGATCGTGCGTCCGGACGACAATGACGGGCTGACACAACTGCGCAAAGCCGGCGCCTGGCTGACCATGGACCCGCAGGCGATCGCGGCCTGCTTCACGAAATAGACGCGTACTTCACGACCTACATTTTGGGAGCTGGGAATGACCTTCGAAAGCGAAGACCTGGTAATCCTGCGCGAAACAGCCAGCAAGATATTGCTCGCGGTGCTCTGGCTGCATGTCCCGATCGCTCTCGTCATCGGTATGGCGCGCGACGCCGACTGGCTGGTACCGGCCGCATTCATGGCCGCAATGGCGCTGGCCGCGACCTTGTCGTGGCGCATGTCGGGGAACGGACTTTCCACCCGCCTAATCGTTGCGGTCGCGTTGATGGCCGATGTCGCCATGTTTGTCTTCCAGCTCGCGGGACATCGCTGGCAGGTCGACATGCACATGTACTTCTTCGCCGCGCTGGCCTGTCTGGTCGCCTATTGCGACTACCGGCCGATCGTCCTCGGTACGGTGGCCGTCGCGCTGCACCACCTGACGCTGAATTTCCTGCTGCCGGCCGCGGTCTATCCCGGCGGCTCCGACTTTGGCCGCGTCGTTCTCCACGCCGTCATCCTCCTTATCGAGGCAGGCGTGTTGATCTGGCTCACGACCACGGTCACCCATTTGTTCGAAATGGCGGCACGGAAGACCGCGGAGGCCGATACGGCGAGCGCTGCCGAAGCGCGCGCCACTGCCGACAGCAACATGGCCGAACAAGCCAAGCGCGACCGTGATGCGGCAAGGCGCGAACTGTCCGCCGGCTTCGAGCGCAGGATCAGTGGCGTCGTCGAGGCCGTCGCCGTGGCAGCCAGCGAGATGCAGGGACTGTCGGCTTCGATGAGCGAAAGCAACGCTGAAACTTCGCGGCAGACCGCAACGGTCGCTGCCGCATCGACGCAGGCCTCGGCGAACGTGGAAACGGTGGCATCGGCAACCGAAGAGCTCGCGGCTTCGATCAACAGCATTGCCCAGCAGGTGACGCGCTCCGCCGAGATCGCCAACAAGGCCGCCGAAGAGGCGCGTCGCACCAACGCCGTGGTCGAGGGACTTGCCGCCGGCACCCAGAAGATCGGCGAAGTGGTGACGCTGATCCAGAGCATCGCCAGCCAGACCAATTTGCTGGCGCTGAACGCCACCATCGAAGCCGCGCGCGCCGGCGAACATGGCAGGGGATTTGCGGTGGTGGCGAGCGAAGTCAAGGCGCTGGCTAATCAGACCGCGAACGCGACGGAGGAAATTTCCGCGCAGATTCAAGCCATCCAGGCCGCCACCGGCGAGGCCGTCAACGCCATCCAGGTGATCAGCGGCACCATCGCCGAGATCGACGAGATCTCAAGCGGAATCGCCGCCGCCGTCGATCAGCAGGGCGCCGCGACGCGCGAAATCGCCGGCAACGTGCAGCAGGCCGCAAATAGCACAAGGGATGTCAACGACAGCATCCTCAGCGTCAGCCGGGCTTCCGATGACGCCGGACGCGGGACGGCACGGTTGCTCGACGCCGCGAATGGCCTGTCGTCGCAATCGGGCCGGCTGAAATCCGAGGTCGACAGCTTCCTCGGCTCGCTTCACGTCGCGTAGCAGCTGTCGTTACCCGGCTTGACCGGGTAACCTAGTATTCCACCGACGTCGAGATTCATTAGAGAAGCCGCAGCGTACTGGATACCCCGCTTTCGCGGGGTATGACGGCGGAGGGCGCGGCGCGTTCGAGTGTCCCTCAAATCTTCTGATTATATTCGCCGACTTCGGGATGGGTGCGCAGCACCGAATCCATCGCTTCGAACATCTCGTGCATCCGCGCCTCGCTGACCGGGCTTTCGACCACCACGACCAGTTCCGGCTTGTTGGAGGACGCCCGCACCAGGCCCCAGCTGCCGTCCTCCGAGGTGACACGCACGCCGTTGACGGTGACGAGATCGCGGATCTTTTGGCCCGCGACCTTCTCGCCCTTGTTCTGCAGCGCCTCGAAATGCTTCACCACGGCGTCGACGACGCCGTATTTGGTCTCGTCGGCGCAATGCGGCGACATCGTCGGCGACGACCAGGTTTTCGGCAGCGCGTCCTTCAAATCCGCCATCGACTTGCCGGTGGCGCGGTCGAGCATCTCGCAGATCGCGATCGCCGAAACCAGGCCGTCGTCATAGCCGCGGCCAAACGGCTTGTTGAAGAAGAAATGCCCGGACTTTTCGAAGCCTGCCAGCGCGCCAAGCTCGTTGGTGCGGCGCTTCATGTAGGAATGGCCGGTCTTCCAATACTCGGTTTTGGCGCCCTGCTTCTGCAGCACGGGATCGGTGACGAAAAGTCCGGTCGACTTCACGTCGACCACGAACAACGCATCCTTGTGGATCGCCGACATGTCGCGCGCCAGCATCACGCCGACCTTGTCGGCAAAGATCTCTTCACCCGTGTTGTCGACCACGCCGCAACGGTCGCCGTCGCCGTCGAAGCCGAGGCCGACATCGGCCTTGTGCTTCAGCACTTCGTCGCGGATCGCGTGCAGCATCTCCATGTCTTCAGGGTTCGGATTGTATTTCGGAAAGGTGTGATCAAGCTCGGTATCGAGCGGGATCACCTCGCAGCCGATCGCTTCCATCACCTGCGGCGCGAACGCGCCCGCGGTGCCGTTGCCGCAGGCGACCACGACCTTCAGCTTGCGCTTCAGCTTCGGGCGCCCCGTGAGATCGGCGATATAGCGCGCCGGAAAATTCTCGTGGAATTGATAGGAGCCCCCGGCCTTGTTCTTGAAATCAGCGTTGAGCACGATTTCCTTCAGCCGCGTCATCTCTTCGGGGCCGAAGGTCAGCGGCCGGTTGGCGCCCATCTTGACGCCGGTCCAGCCATTGTCGTTATGCGACGCGGTGACCATGGCGACGCAGGGCACGTCGAGGTCGAACTGCGCGAAATAGGCCATCGGCGTCACCGCGAGCCCGATATCGTGCACCTTGCAGCCCGCCGCCATCAGGCCCGAGATCAGCGCGTATTTGATCGAGGCCGAATAGCCGCGAAAGTCGTGCCCGGTGACGATTTCCTGTTTAACGCCGCGTTCCGCGATCAGCGCGCCGAGCCCCATGCCCAGCGCCTGAATGCCCATCAGGTTGATTTCCTTCCCGAACAGCCAGCGCGCGTCATATTCGCGGAAACCCGTCGCCTTCACCATCGGCTCGGATTCATAGGCATAGGTATTCGGAACCAGCATGGATTTCGGCTTCGGAAACATGGGGGATAGCCTCTTGAGACATAGAAGGGCAGCGCCGCAGGCTTAGCGAAAGCCTAGCTGCAGCGGAAGGCGGGATTAGCGGCTTTTGGCGATTAATTGCGGCGGATTTGAAGGCAGAACTGCCTAGAGCTTCAGCTCTGATTGCATCAGAACTGAAGCTCTAAATTCCTGTTTTGACGCGTTTTCTTCACGCGAACCGGCATCCACTTCGCTCGAAACGCTTTATTGCTCCAACACCAGTCGGCCATTGGCGTACTCGAAGCGCTTCAGCTTCGACAGGAACGACAGACCAAGCAGATTTTCCGAAAGGGCTTCGTCGGGCAGCACCATGGCGTCGACGTCGCGCACCACGATTCCGCCGAGGTCAATCATGGCAATCCGCGAGCGCGCGGCCTTGATGGTGCCGTTGGCGGTGGTGACGGTCGCGTTGTAGTCACCTCGCGAGGGACGAAGGCCGAACCGCGCCGCGGACTTCTCGTTCAGCGCCACCAGCGAAGCGCCGGTGTCGACCATGAAGTCGACGCGCTGGCCGTCGATCCGGCCATCGGTCTGGAAATGGCCGCGCGCGTCTCTGGGAATGCTGAGGCTGCGGCCGCTGGCTTGCGCGACCGTCGCCGTTTCTACCTTCTGTGGCTTGGCATTGGCGGATGCCAGCGTCGGCGCGATCTTGTCCGCGATCTGTCCCATGAAGCCGCCGAGGCCGACCAGAATGGCGGCAAAGATCATCAGGTTACGCATGACGCACACTCGATACGCTACATTTGGGCCAGACCGCCGATAACACCACGGCGCCGGCCAAGCCGCGACTAACAACGCCGGCCGAGGCTGCCATTTTGGCGAAAAGGATGAGTGAAGTGTTAACGGCGGGCGCATAATCGCGCCGCTCAGGTGCCGCGCGGCTTGACCCGCCGCGTCGGCAACGCATTGGCCGGGTCTTCCGGCCAGGGATGGCGGGGATAGCGGCCGCGCAGGTCGGAGCGCACGGCTGCGTAACTGCCACGCCAGAACCCCGGCAAATCGCGCGTCACCTGCACCGGCCGCTGCGCCGGCGACAGCAGTTCCAGCACCAGCGGCACCGCGCCCTTGGCGATCGAGGGATGGCTGTTGAGCCCGAACAATTCCTGCAGCCGCACGGCAATCGTCGGCCCCTGCTCGGCTTCATAATCGATCGCCAGCATGGTGCCGGTCGGCGCCTCGAAATGGGTCGGCGCCTCGCGCTCCAGCCGCGCGCGCAAATCCCATGGCAATAGCGACATCAGCGCGTCCGAGAGATCGCCGGGCGCCAGGTCCTTCAGCGAAGTCTTGTCGTAGAGAACGGGCTCCAGCCACGCCTCGCTTGTGACAGCGAGCGCGTCGTCCGACAGATCTGGCCAGCTTTCGCCTTCCGCCTTGCGAAGGAACATGACGCGGTCGCGCCACTGCTTTAACGCCTTTGACCACGGCAATTTGTCGAGCCCGGCCGCGACCAATCCGGCGGCAAAGATTTTTGCCGTCTCCCCTGACGGCTGCAGCGCCATCGGCGCTTCCGACAGCGTAATCGCATGGAGACTGCGCCTGCGCCGCGCCCGCAGCGCCATTGCGCCGCGATCGAACGAAACCTCTTCGGTATTTTCGATCTGATCGGCAAAGCGCAGCTCGATCTCTTCCTGCGCGATCGGCGCCGCCAGCAGAATGCGGCCCTGCGCGGCGGTGCCGGTCAGTTCGGCAACCGCGATATAGGGCGCGCGCGCCAGCGACGAGGTCTGCTCGACGGCGGCGCCTCGGCCGTTGGCGAGCACAAAACTGCCGTTTCCCCGGTTGCGCGCGACCCGATCGGGGAAGGCAAAGGCCAGCATGACGCCGGTGCTCAGACCGCCATCCGCTTGCGGCGAAGAAGGCGGCGCTTCGGCCGCCACTTGTGAGGCCCAGCGCTGCGCCAGGCTGCGCGCGCTCGACGCACGCTGTGAGCGGTCGCGGCGGAATTGATCCAGCCTGTGATCGAGATCGACGCTGTCGCCGCCGAGGCCGCGCTCGGTCAGAACAGCGGCGATCTCGGCGGCCTCCTTGCCCGCGCCGGCGCGATGCGAGTCCACGATCATGCGCGCCAGCCGCGGCGGCAACGCCAGCGCACGGAGGCTCTTGCCCTCCGCGGTGATCCGGCCGTCGCCATCGAGCGCGCCGAGTTCGGCAAGCAGACTGTTGGCCTCCTTCAACGCAGGCGCCGGCGGTGGATCGAGGAATGCCAATGTCGCGGGATCGCGCACGCCCCATTGCGCGAGGTCGAGCACCAGCGAGGACAGATCGGCCGAGAGAATTTCGGGCTGCGTGTAGGCGGCGAGCGATGCCGTCTGCGGCTCGTCCCACAGCCGGTAACAGACGCCGGGTTCGGTGCGGCCGGCACGGCCGCGGCGCTGATCGACGGCGGCGCGCGAGGCACGCACGGTTTCCAGCCGGGTCAGGCCGATATCCGGCTCATAGCGCGGCACCCGCGCCATGCCGGAATCGACGACAATCCGAACGCCTTCAATGGTCAGCGAGGTCTCGGCAATCGAGGTTGCCAGCACCACCTTGCGCTGCCCCTTGGGCGCCGGCTGAATGGCGCGGTCCTGCACCGCGGCATCGAGCGCGCCGTACAGCGGCACGATCTCAACGCTTGCGTCATGGACCCGCTCGCCGAGAAAATTCTGCGTGCGGCGGATTTCGGCGGCGCCCGGCAGGAACGCCAGCACCGAGCCGGGATCGACGCGCAGTGCAGTCGCGATCGCGTCAGCCATCTGCCGCTCCAGCGGCGCGTCGGCCTTGCGGCCGAGATAGCGCGTCTCCACCGGAAAGGCGCGGCCTTCGCTGGCGACGACAGGCGCGTCGCCCAGGAGTTTGCCGACCCGGGCACCGTCGAGCGTCGCCGACATCACGAGAATACGCAGATCCTCGCGCAGACCGGTCTGCGCATCGCGCGCCAGCGCCAGCCCCAGATCTGCATCGAGCGAGCGTTCGTGGAATTCGTCGAACAGCACGGCGGCAACGCCGTTCAATTCGGGATCATCGAGAATCTGGCGCGAAAAGATCCCCTCGGTGACGACCTCGATCCGGGTCGCGCGCGATATCTTGGAGCCGAAGCGGACGCGATAGCCGACGGTCTCGCCAGCGCGCTCGCCGAGCGTCCGCGCCATCCGCTCCGCACTGGCGCGCGCCGCGATCCGCCGCGGCTCCAGCATGATGATCTTCTTGCCCCTGAGCCAGGGCGCGTCCAGCAGCGCCAGCGGCACCCGCGTCGTCTTGCCGGCGCCCGGAGGCGCCACCAGCACCGCGGCGTTGTGGCTTTCGAGCGTGCGCGTCAGCTCGGGGAGCGCCGCGTCGATCGGAAGGGGCGTGTCGAAGGTCAGGGGCAAGTTTTTCACTCATTCGTCATGCCCGGCGTTGCCGCCTTCGCTAAAGCTTCGGCGGGCCAACCATTCGTGGCCACGTCGAAGCTTTAGCGGAGACGGGTGCCGGGCATCCACGTCTTTCTTTCTCGAACGGTCAGAAAACAAGACGTGGATGGCCGGGACAAGCCCGGCCATGACGGGAATAGCGGTGGCGCATGGTTCAAGAAGCCATCAAACGATGGTCTCGGATCCCCGTCCCACGCTGTCATACGTGAACCCGTGGGCCGCCATGTCCTCGGGGCGATAGATGTTGCGCAGATCCACCACGACCGGCTTGGCCATCTCGCGCTTCACGCGCTCCAGATCGAGGGTGCGGTATTGCACCCATTCGGTCACGACAACCATGGCGTCAGCGCCGCGCAGGCAGTCATAGGGGTCGTCGCAATATTCGATATCGGGCAATTCCTTGCGCGCCTGCTCGATGCCGACCGGATCGTGGGCGCGTACCTTGGCACCCATGTCGAGCAGCCCGGTGATGAGCGGAAGCGACGGCGCCTCGCGCATGTCGTCGGTGTCGGGCTTGAAGGTGAGGCCGAGCACCGCGACCGTCTTGCCGCGCAGGCTGCCACCGGCCGCGTTCGACACCTTGCGGGCCATCGCGCGTTTGCGGTTGTCGTTGACGCCAAGCACGGCTTCGACGATGCGCAGCTGCACGTCGTGATCGAGCGCGATCTTCACCAGCGCGCGGGTATCCTTCGGGAAGCACGAGCCGCCGAAGCCGGGGCCGGCATGCAGGAACTTCGCGCCGATGCGGTTGTCGAGCCCGATGCCGCGCGCGACTTCCTGCACGTCGGCGCCGACCTTTTCGGAAAGGTCCGCGATCTCGTTGATGAAGGTGATCTTGGTGGCGAGGAAAGCATTGGCGGCGTATTTGATCAGCTCCGCGGTGCGCCGCGCCGTGAACATCAGCGGCGCCTGGTTGAGCGACAGCGGCCGGTAGATGTCGCCAAGCACCTTGCGCCCGCGTTCGTCCGAGGTGCCGACCACGATACGGTCCGGGAATTTGAAATCGCGGATCGCGGCGCCCTCGCGCAGGAATTCCGGATTAGAGGCCACCACGACATCGGCTGACGGATTGACCTCGCGGATCAGGCGCTCGACCTCGTCGCCGGTGCCGACCGGCACCGTCGATTTGGTGACGACCACCGTAAAACCCTTGAGCACCGCGGCGATCTCGCGCGCGGCGGCGTGCACGTAGCTCAAATCCGCGTGACCATCGCCGCGCCGCGACGGCGTGCCGACCGCGATGAACACGGCGTCGGCGTCCGCGACCGGCCCGGAGAGGTCGGTGGTGAAATCCAGCCGCTTGGCCTTCACATTGGAAGCCACCAGCGCGTCGAGCCCGGGCTCGAAAATCGGGATCTCGCCGCGCAGGAGGGCCGCGATCTTGTCGCCGTCCTTGTCCACGCAGGTAACCTGGTGGCCGAAATCGGCAAAACAGGCGCCGGATACCAGCCCCACATAGCCCGTTCCAATCATGGCAATGCGCATGAAAACAGCCTGTTTTTGATGGTTAATTTCGCTTCCGATTCTGCCCGCCTCTTAAAGCATTTGGCGGCAAAGAGGAAACCGGAAAAGCGCCGGAGAACGGCAAGAAAATCGGCAAGAAAATCGGCAAGAAACCGGCAAGAAAACCGGCATGTCATTTGTATGAATAAAGGAGAAAGCAACGGATCGGGCCGATGATGCGGCGCCAACGGGCCAAAACAGGACATCCATGACACCAAACGGCACATTGCCTGTCGCCGAACGCGCCACGTCTTTCGTGGCCGGACGCGTGGACTGGGTCGACTATGCCAAGGGCATCTGCATCGTCATGGTCGTGATGATGCATTCGGTGCTGGGGGTCGAGGCCGCAGCGGGCCAGACCGGCTTCATGCATTGGCTCGTCATGTTCGCCAAACCGTTCCGGATGCCGGATTTCTTCCTGATTTCAGGCCTGTTCCTGGCGGTCGTGATCGACCGCGACTGGCGCACGTATCTCGACCGCAAGGTGGTGCATTTCGCCTATTTCTACGTGCTGTGGGTGACGATCCAGTTCGGTTTCAAGGCGCCGTCTTTCGCCGCCGGGACCGGTTGGGCACATGTAGGCTATCTGTATCTGGAATCCTTCATCGAGCCGTTTGGCACGCTGTGGTTCATCTATCTGCTGCCAATCTTCTTCGTCGTCACAAAGCTGACACGCAGCGCCCCGCCGCCGGCGATCTTTGCCGCAGCCGCGTTGCTGGAAATGGCGCATGTCGCGACCGGCTGGACCGTGATCGACGAATTCTGCGCGCGCTTCGTCTATTTCTATGCGGGTTATTGGCTGGCTTCCTACGTCTTCGCCGTGTCGGATCGCGCGCGGGCGCAGCCCGCACTCGCGCTCGCGGGTCTGGCACTGTGGGCCTTGATCAATGGCGGCCTGGTCATCAAGGGCTACAGCGACTGGCCGCTGATCTCGCTCGCGCTGGGATTTGCCGGCGCCGGCGCCATCATCGTGATGGGCACGCTTTTGGCGCGAATGCGCTGGCTCAATTTCCTGCGGTTCTGCGGCGAGCACTCGATCGTGATCTATCTCGCCTTCTTCCTGCCGATGGCGGCGACAAGGGCGCTGCTGCTGCGCAGCGGGTTATCCATCGACATCGGCACGATCTCGCTGATCGTCACCGTCGCAGGCGTCGTCGGCGCGCTGGGGATCTGGCGGCTGGCACTGGCGCTGCATGCCAACTTCCTGTTCGATCGCCCCGGCGCGTTCTGGATCGCGCCGAAAAAGGCCGCCCCAGTGTTGCAGGCGGCGGAGTAGGTTTCGCCCCCTGCCACCCGCCTGAATGGCAGCTGATGACAGCGTGGAAAATCGCCCGCCGAGGCTGTCAATCCTCGCAAAAATCCCTAAATTTCGGCCATGCCGAAAACAGCCCCCAAAGCCGACAAACCCGCCCCCGCCAAAGCCGCAGCCAAGTCCGAGACCAAGTCTCAGACCGAGGCTGAAACCAAGGCTGAAACCAAGGCGCCTGCCAAAGTTCCGGGCAAGGGCGACCATGTCTTTCTGGTCGACGGTTCCTCCTACATCTTCCGCGCCTATCACGCGCTGCCGCCGCTGAACCGCAAATCCGATGGGCTGCAGGTCAATGCGGTGCTCGGTTTCTGCAACATGCTGTGGAAGCTTTTGCGCGACATGCCCGAGGACAACCGGCCGACCCATCTGGCGATTATCTTCGACAAGTCAGAGATCACGTTCCGCAACAAGCTTTACCCCGATTACAAGGCGCACCGGCCGCCGGCGCCGGACGATCTGATCCCGCAATTCTCGTTGATCCGCGACGCCGTGCGCGCCTTCGACCTGCCCTGCCTCGAGCAGGGCGGCTTCGAGGCCGACGATTTGATCGCGACCTATGCCCGGATCGCGGGTGAGCGCGGCGCGACCACGACCATCGTTTCGTCCGACAAGGATTTGATGCAGCTCGTGACCGACAAGGTCATGATGTACGACACCATGAAGGACCGTCGCATCGGCATTGCCGAGGTGATCGAGAAGTTCGGCGTTCCGCCGGAGAAGGTGGTCGAGGTACAGGCGCTCGCAGGCGATTCGACAGACAACGTGCCGGGTGTGCCCGGCATCGGCATCAAGACCGCGGCGCAATTGATCGTCGAGTATGGCGATCTCGAGCAATTGCTGTTCCGCGCCGGCGAAATCAAGCAGCCGAAGCGGCGCGAGGCGCTGATCGAGAATGCCGAGAAGGCGCGGATTTCGCGCCAGCTGGTGCTGCTCGACGACAAGGTCGAACTCGACGTGCCGCTCGACGACCTTGCGGTGCACGAACCCGATGCGCGGAAACTGGTCGCATTCCTGAAGGCGATGGAGTTCTCCACCCTCACCCGCCGCGTTGCCGATTATTCGCAGATCGATCCGTCCGACGTGGAAGCCGCGGCCGGCAACAAGAGTGCTGCCGCGCCCGCCACGGCCAGAGCGGCCGGCGGCGCTACCGGCGACCTCTTTGCCAGCCCGCCCGCTACGGCAAAGCCGGGCGCCGATAAGCAGGACAAGGCCGCGAGCCCGAAGGGCACGCCGATTTCGCTCGCCGCGGCGCGCGCGGAAGCCGCGCGAAAAATTCCGGTCGATCGCACCAAGTACCAGACCATCCGAAGCCTCGATCAACTCAAGGCCTGGATCGCGCGTGCGCATGATGTCGGTCACTTCGCGATCGATGCGCAGGCCAATATTGATGATCCGATGCAGGCTGATATCTGCGGCATTGCGCTGGCGCTGGGACCAAACGACGCTGCCTACATTCCGCTCGCCCACAAGCAATCCGGCGGAGGCTCCGGGCTGTTCGACGCCGGCCTCGCGCCCGACCAGATCAAGCCAGGCGACGCGCTCGCCGCGTTGAAGCCGCTGCTGGAATCAGCGGGCATTCTCAAGATCGGGTTCAATATCAAGTTCAACGCCGTGATGCTGGCGCAGCATGGCATCACCCTGCGCAATGTCGAAGACGCGCAATTGATGTCGTACGCGCTGGATGCCGGCCGCAACGCGCATGGGCTCGAAGGGCTGGCGGAGCGCTGGCTCGGTCATGCCGTGCTCAGCCATGGCGATCTCGTCGGCAGCGGCAAGAACAAGCTCACCTTCGACCAGGTCGAGATCGACAAGGCGACTGCCTATTCAGCCGAATATGCCGATGTGATCTTAAGACTGTGGCGCGTGACGAAGCCGCGCCTCGTCGCCGAGCGCATGAACGTGGTCTATGAGACGCTGGAGCGGCCGCTGGTCAGTGTGCTGGCGCGCATGGAGCGGCGCGGCATTTCGATCGACCGCCAGGTGCTGTCTCGGTTATCAGGCGAATTCGCCCAGACCGCCGCACGGGTCGAAGCCGAGCTTCAGGAGATCGCAGGCGAGCCGATCAATGTCGGCAGTCCCAAGCAGATCGGCGATATCATCTTCGGCAAGATGGGCATCACCGGCGGCAGCAAGACCAAGACCGGCGCATGGTCGACCTCGGCGCAGGTCCTCGATGAACTCGCCGAACAGGGCCACGAATTCCCGAAGAAGATTCTGGAATGGCGGCAGGTCTCGAAACTGAAATCGACCTATACCGACGCGCTGCCGGAATATGTCCATCCGCAGACCCATCGCGTTCACACCACCTACGCGCTGGCCGCGACCACCACCGGGCGGCTGTCGTCCAACGAGCCGAACCTGCAGAACATCCCGGTGCGAACCGAGGACGGCCGCAAGATCCGCCGCGCCTTCATTGCCACGCCCGGCCACAAGCTGGTGTCGGCTGACTATTCGCAGATCGAGCTGCGACTGCTGGCCGAGATCGCCGACATCCCCGTGCTGAAGCAGGCGTTCCGCGACGGGCTCGACATTCACGCCATGACGGCCTCCGAAATGTTCGGCGTGCCGATCAAGGACATGCCGAGCGAGGTGCGCCGCCGCGCTAAGGCGATCAATTTCGGCATCATCTACGGCATCTCGGCGTTTGGCCTTGCCAACCAGCTCGGCATCGCGCGCGAGGAAGCCTCCGCCTACATCAAGAAATACTTCGAGCGTTTCCCGGGCATCCGCGCCTACATGGATGCGACGCGGGATTTCTGCCGCGCCAACGGCTATGTCGAGACGCTGTTCGGCCGCAAGTGCCACTACCCCGACATCAAGGCAAGCAACGCCTCGGTCCGTTCCTTCAACGAGCGCGCCGCGATCAACGCGCGCCTGCAGGGCTCCGCCGCCGACATCATCCGCC
Source organism: Bradyrhizobium sp. AUGA SZCCT0176 (assembly GCF_018130145.1). Classification (GTDB taxonomy): domain Bacteria; phylum Pseudomonadota; class Alphaproteobacteria; order Rhizobiales; family Xanthobacteraceae; genus Bradyrhizobium. The sequence goes on from NZ_JAFCMB010000002.1 coordinate 692,766, forward strand.
GCGCCATGATCCGGATGGAGGACGCGCTGGCCGAGAAGAAGCTCTCGGCGCAGATGCTGCTGCAGGTTCACGACGAACTGATCTTCGAAGTGCCCGAGAACGAAGTCGCGGCCACGCTGCCTGTCGTGCAGCACGTGATGCAGGATGCGCCATTCCCGGCCGTGCTGCTCTCGGTGCCGCTGCAGGTCGATGCGAGAGCTGCGAATAATTGGGACGAGGCGCATTGATTCTTACCTCCCGCACTTGCGGGGGTCGAGACGAGCGAAGCTCGCTCTTAGGTCGACGCGCGAAGCGCGGCGGGTGGGGGCTCTCTCCACCCGAAGAGTGCGACTCGTGGCGACACCCCCACCCCAGCCCTCCCCCGCAAGCGCGGGAGAGGGAGCGCACCGCTTTTTTGGCTGAATTGCTCTCCGTACAATTTCCGAAATGACATCGCGGCGTGACGCGCGCTAGAAGTGCGCGCGCATTCCCTCGCGAGTCCTTCTATGCCCCACACATCAGCCCTGCTCGGTTTCGCCCTCGTCTCGCTCGGCATGGTGCTGACGCCGGGGCCGAACATGATCTACCTGATCTCGCGCTCCATCACGCAAGGCGCGGCGGCGGGGATCGTGTCGCTTGGCGGCGTCGCGCTCGGGTTTGTGTTCTACATGCTTTGCGCGGCGTTCGGGATCACGGCGCTGTTGTTCGCGGTGCCTTATGCGTACGACACGCTGCGCTTTGCGGGCGCGGCCTATTTGCTGTGGCTGGCGTGGCAGGCGTTGAAGCCGGGCGGTCGCTCGCCGTTCCAGGTGAAGAAGCTGCAGGTCGATGGCCCGCGCAAACTGTTCGCGATGGGCTTTGTCACCAATCTGCTCAACCCGAAGATCGCGATGCTTTATCTGGCGCTGCTGCCGCAGTTCATCGATCCTGCCGTCGGCAGCGTGCTGACGCAGTCGCTGGCGCTGGGCGCGATCCAGATCGCGATCAGCGTCAGCGTCAACGCCATGATCGCGCTCGCGGCCGGATCGATCGCGCTGTTTCTCGGCACGCGGCCGAGCTGGCTGCTGCTGCAGCGCTGGCTGATGGGCACCGTGCTGGCGGGGCTGGCGGTGAAAATGGCGTTCGAGGCGCGGAAGGCGTAGCCGCTGCGCTGTCATGCGCAGGCTTGACCCGCGCATCCATCGCCTGCGCAAGCAGGCACATGATTTTGAAGAAAGATGGATTGCCGGGTCAAGCCCGGCAATGACACCGATAGTCTCAATCCAGCTTCGCTTCCATGCCACGCTTCGTCGCCGGGCGCGCCATCAGCGCGTTGTACCAGCGCTCGACATTCGGAAAATCCTTCAGTTCCACCTTGTGGCGCGGGTGGCGCCAGGCCCAGCCGAGGATGGCGAAATCGGCGACCGACAGCGCGTCCGCGACGAACTCGCGGTTCGCGAGCCTGCGGTCCAGCACGCCGTAGAGCCGGCGGGTCTCGTCCATGTAGCGCTTCAGGCCGTAGGCGCGGTCGGTTTCGTTCTCGAGCGCGATAAAATGGTGCACCTGGCCGGGCATCGGCCCAAAGCCGCCCATCTGCCACATCGTCCATTCATAGACCGGGATACGCTCGGCCAGCGGCTTGGGCAGGAACTTGCCGGTCTTCTCGCCGAGATAAAGCAGGATCGCGCCGGACTCGAAAATGCTGACCGGCTTGCCCTCCGGGCCATCGGGATCGACGATCGCGGGAATCTTGTTGTTCGGGCTGAGCTTGAGGAAGGCGGGCGCCATCTGCTCGCCCTTGCTGATGTTCACCGGGATGACCTTGTAGGGCAGCCCCATTTCCTCCAGCGCGACCGAGATCTTGCGGCCGTTCGGCGTGTTCCAGGTGTGCAGTTCGATGGTCATATACGGTTTCCCCCAATAAAGCTTGGACTTCCCGTAGCGCGGAAGCTTGCGGCCTTACAACCGCCGTTTCCGAGGGGGCGTCCCTGCGCCCGGCGGGGGCCCGGCACATTGCCGCGCCCTGTTGATTAGGCCAGATCGGCTCTGGAATGTACGGGAAAGCACCGATAGATTGCCGCCCGCCTCAAACCTTTGGGAATACGCCTTGTCCAAGTCAGCCTCCCGCGCCCGCCTCGCCGAGATCATCCGCAAGCGATCGTTCGGCCGCGGCGAGATCACGCTGGCCTCGGGCCGCAAGAGCGACTTCTACTTCAACCTCAAGCCGACCATGCTCGACCCCGAGGGCGCGGCGCTGCTGGCGGAATTGACCTACGAGGCGCTGAAGGACGATCAGCTCGACTACGTGGGCGGGCTGGAAATGGGCGCGGTGCCGCTGGCCGGCGCGATCGCGCAGCTCTCCTGGCTCAAGGGCCATCCGATCGCGGCCTTCTTCGTGCGCAAGAAGCCGAAGGAGCACGGCGCCCGCCTTGCGGTCGAGGGCCTCGCCAGGGGCGAGAGCCTGCAAGGCAAACGCATCGTGATCGTCGAGGACGTCACCACGACCGGCGGCTCGGCACTGAAGGCGGCCGAGGCCGTGCGCGAAGCCGGCGGCGAGATCGTGCTGGTATTCACCATGGTCGACCGCGAAGAGGGCGCGACGGAAGCCTTTGCCGAAGCGGGCATACAGTTTCGTTCGCTCTACAAGGCCGGTGAATTTTTGAAGGGGTGATTGCTCTTTGCTCCCTCGCCCCGCTCTTGCGGGGAGAGGGTTGGGGTGAGGGGCTCTCTCCGCAAAAGTAGTGTCAGTTGATAGACCTGTACCCCCTCACCCGGATCGCATCTACGATGCGATCCGACCTCTCCCCGCAAGCGGGGCGAGGTAAGCAAGCCTGCAATTCTTTCCCGCTACCGAACGCTTGCTCATAGCTCGTTTACCATCCCGGATTATGGTGAATCCACTGACGCCTGTCGCGCGTCGGTGCGTAAGTGTTGCGTTGGGTGGAGTTAGCGTTGCGTACAGAGTTGGCTTTTTCGCGCATGCGGCGCCGCGCGACCTCTATTGCCGCCGCCACGCTTGCAGCATCTTTCATGCTGGTGCCCGGCAGCGTATCGGCCGAAGGCCTGTTCGACATGTTCTTTGGCGGTGGCCAGAAACAGCAGGCGCGGCAAGCCCCGCCACAGGCGAATTTCTTTGCCGATCCGTTCGGCCTCAATCAGCCTCCGGCACAGCCCGCACCGGCGCCGCGCGTCGCCGGCTCCGGACCCGCCTTTTGTGTGCGAAGCTGCGACGGCAAGTATTTTCCGCTGACCACGCGCGGCAACGCCACGCCGGTTCAGATGTGCCAGGCGTTCTGTCCCGCCAGCACCACCAAAGTGTTCTATGGCAGCAATATCGACAGCGCGTCGGCCAGCAATGGCGAGCGCTACGCCGACAGTGAAAACGCGTTCGCCTATCGCAAGGCGCTGCGCGCCGATTGCACCTGCAACGGCAGAAGCCCGTCGGGCCTCGCGCCGGTCGACCTCGCGCTCGACACCTCGCTGCGCTCGGGTGACGTCGTCGCCACCACCGACGGCCTGGTGGCCTATACCGGCGTCCGCCTCGGCGCCGAGCAGGCCGCCGAATTCACGCCCGTGGCCTCCTATCCCGGCCTCACCGCCAGCGTCCGCGCCCGGCTCGGTGAAATGAAGGTCGCACCTGTCAGCGCTGAAATGGTCGGTGAAACCGTGATGCCCGAGACGCGAAACGAGATCGCGATGCCGGCGACGGTGGTGCCGAAGAGCACAGCACCCAAGGCGGCGAAGCGCGCTGAAGTGAACTGACGGCCGAAGGCCGTCATTCCGTGGCGATGCGAAGCATCGAACCCGGAATCTCGAGATTCCCCGATGCGCAATTGCGCATCTGAGGTCTGGTCCTTCGGACCATCCCGGAATGACGAACTGATGGATTGCTTCGCTTCGCTCGCAATGACGAAGCAAAGACCTCACCGCCCGACGATCACCCCGATCACGTTCGGCGCCGACAGATATTTTTCCTCGATCGCCGCACGCGCCGCGGCGCGGTTTTCCGGCGTCAGCAGGCCGCGCTTTTCGGCCAGGATCATCCAGCAATAGCCCCACCAGTCCGACAGCATGCCCTGGTCGTCGACGAGGTCGTAGCCCTGCTCGGCGGCAAAGATCCGCGCATGGGCCTCATCGAGCGAATCGAGCCAGGCGTGATCGGCGATCGAGAACAGATCGTCGCTGAAATCGTCGGTCGTGTAACCCCACACCGACATGCAGACGGCGTTGAACTCACGGTCGATCGCGTCGTCGTCGACCGGCTGGCGGCGCGAAGCCTGATGCAGCCGCGACAGCGAGCGCGCGAAGTCGGCGATACGGGTGAGCGCGAATTGATCGAAGGCGATGGTGGACATGGACATGTAGTCCTCGGTACTGGCGATAGACCATAGATATTGTGTCGGCACTGCGCCGAATCACAATGATATATCAAAGACTTGCTAAAGTGTTCTTAATTTGTTCCAAACCGCTGATTACCCCGAGCGCCGGCCGGCAAGATCCACTCACTGCGAAGAAGCGCTGGAAAACAGATTGATCACAACGACCCCGGAGACGATCAGCCCCATGCCGCAGAGCGCCGCCATGTCCAGCTTCTGGCTCTGGAACACCCAGGCGATCGTGGCGATGAGCACGACGCCGACGCCCGACCAGACGGCATAGACCACGCCCGTCGGAAGGCTTCGCAGGGTCAGCGACAGAAAGTAGAACGCCACCGCGTAACCCGCGACCGTCACCAGCGATGGCAGCGGCTTGCTGAAACCGTCCGACAGTTTCAGGAAGGTTGTCGCCACGACTTCCGAGAGAATCGCGATGCCCAAATAGAGATAGGTCATGCCGCCTGCTAGCAGAGGCATGTGATGTTTTGACGACTCGCGTTTGGGGCCGATCCGGTGGCGGCGGGACTAGCGAGCCTTCGGGAACTATCCGATGGCGGGACGCACATAGTAATTGTCCCACTCGGCTTCCCGCACGAGGGTGAAACCGTGCCTGATATAAAAGCGGTTTGAATCGCTGCCGCGCAGCGCGGTGACCCGCAACGGCTTTCCTTGCCGGTCCGCTTCGGCGAAAATCTCGGCAAGCACCGCTGCACCCACGCCGCGGCCCTGATAGCGCGGATCGATATAGAGGTGATCGAGCATCAATCCCGCATCATCCGGCTTCACGACCACCAGTCCCGCGCGCGCCCCATCGACCAGAATAGCCGGGTGAGTTCAGGCACGAAGCCCGAAAGAAACCGCTCGCGGGCACGCGGCGGATCAAAGCGCCCGATGCGTTCGAGGCTCTCCCGCATCGCCAGAATCCGAAGCGCGGCGAAAGCTTCTGCGTCAGAATGGTCGGCTGGACACAGCGAGACTGAACCGATCGGTGGGATCATTTCTTCTTGCGAGGCGGGTTCGGACGGGTTGGTTTCGTTGCTGCTCACATCGCCGACAGCATCTTGCCGCCGCAATAATTGGCGTAGAATTTTCCGCCGCATTGCCGCTTCATCGCCGCACACCGGGCGGCGGGCGACGCATTCTTCGCGACGCTGAACGAACAGCCCAATCCATCGGCGGTTTTGCCTGCCTTGCCGGCCGCGAACGCGGCACTGGTGGCGCTGATGCAGAACACCAGGAGCGTCGCGGCGGCGATCTCGATGATCAATCTCATGGCGCGCTCTCCCCTCAACTGACGTGATATCATCGCTTTCAAATGCCATTCTAGCACCGAAATCGGCGCGCCGATGCCTCCAAATCGGCCCGGTCCTTGCATAAAAACATGTCAGCGCGGTGCACAACAAACGTCTGGATGGTTTCGGTTGTGGTGCAAGGCGCGTATCGTTTTGTGAGTCTGAACTGCAGGGATTGACGCGTTGCAAGAACAAGCATTCGCAGGGAGTTTTCCGGTGCCGGGCCAACCGATCGACGAACTGGCGCTTTCCGAAATCAAGGGCGCGATTCTCGCCAAGCTGCGGCTTGCCATCGGCAAGGACACCGGCATGGCGACCAAGCGCGACTGGTACAAGGCGGCAGCGCTGGCACTGCGCGACCGCATCGTGCACCGCTGGCTGACGGCCGAGAAGGATAATTACGACGCCGGCCGCAAGCGGGTCTATTACCTCTCACTCGAGTTCCTGATCGGGCGCCTGTTTACCGACGCGCTGAACAATATGGGCCTGCTGCCGCTGTTCGAGGCGGCGCTGGGCGATCTCGGCGTCGATTTGTCGGATTTGCGCAATTGCGAGCCGGATGCGGCGCTCGGCAATGGCGGCCTCGGGCGACTGGCGGCCTGCTTCATGGAAAGCATGGCCACCCTCGCCATTCCCGCGATCGGCTACGGCATCCGCTACGATTTCGGCCTGTTCCGGCAGATCATCGCGCAGGGCTGGCAGCAGGAATATCCCGACGAGTGGCTCGGCTTCGGCAACCCCTGGGAATTCCAGCGCTCCGAGGTGGTCTATCAGGTGCATTTCGGCGGCCACGTCACCCACATCGAAGACAAGGGACGCGAACGCGCGAGCTGGCATCCCGGCGAAACCGTGCAGGCCGTCGCCTACGATACCCCGATCGTCGGCTGGCGCGGCCAGCATGTAAACGCGCTGCGGCTGTGGTCGGCGCGCTCACCCGATCCGCTGCGGCTCGATGCCTTCAACACCGGCGACTATCTTGGCGCAATGGCCGAGGAAGCGCGTGCGGAATCGATCTGCAAATTCCTCTATCCGAACGACGAGAGCGCGGCGGGCCGCGAATTGCGGCTGCGCCAGGAATATTTCTTCGTCTCGGCCTCGCTGCAGGATCTGGTCAAGCGGCACCTTGCCGCCGACGGGCAGCTGCGCAGCCTGGCGCAAAAGGCCGCGGTACAGCTCAACGACACCCATCCGAGCCTTGCCGTCACCGAGCTGATGCGGCTTCTGGTCGACCTGCACAATTTCCGCTGGGACGAGGCCTGGAAGATCACGGTCGCGACGCTGTCCTACACCAACCACACGCTGCTGCCGGAGGCGCTCGAGACCTGGCCGGTCGAGCTGTTCGAACGGCTGCTGCCGCGGCATCTGGAAATCATCTACCGCATCAATGCTGCCCATCTGGCGCTGGCCGAGCAACGCGCTCCCGGCGATATCGACTTCCGCGCCTCGGTGTCGCTGATCGACGAGCGCTCCGGCCGCCGGGTGCGGATGGGACAACTGGCCTTTGTCGGCTCGCACCGCATCAACGGCGTCTCGGCGATGCACTCCGACCTGATGAAGGAGACCGTGTTCCACGATCTCAACCATCTCTATCCCCAGCGCATCACCAACAAGACCAACGGCATCACCTTCCGGCGCTGGCTGATGCTGGCCAATCCGAAACTGACCAGCCTGTTGCGCGAGACCTGCGGCGAAGCCGTGCTCGACGATTTCTCGCAGCTGCAGCGCCTCGAAGACCATTGCGGCGACAATTCGTTCCAGCAGCAGTTCCGCGACGTCAAGCTCCAGAACAAGCTGGCGCTGGCGCGGGTGATCGGCGAGCGCCTCAGCATCAAGGTCGATCCGTCGGCGCTGTTCGACGTCCAGATCAAGCGCATCCACGAATACAAGCGGCAGCTGCTCAACATCCTCGAAGCGGTTGCGCTGTATCAGGCGATCAAGGATGAACCCCAGCGCGACTGGGTGCCGCGGGTGAAAATCTTCGCCGGCAAGGCGGCGGCGAGCTATCGCACCGCCAAGCTGATCATCAAGCTGATCAACGACGTCGCCGAAATCGTCAACAACGATCCTGATGTCGCGGGCCGGCTGAAGATCGTGTTCCTCGCCAACTACAATGTCAGCCTGGCCGAAGTGATCATCCCGGCGGCAGACCTGTCCGAACAGATCTCCACCGCCGGCATGGAGGCCTCCGGCACCGGCAACATGAAGCTCGCGCTCAACGGCGCCTTGACCATTGGTACGCTCGATGGCGCCAACATCGAGATCCGCGACCATGTCGGCGCGGAAAACATCGCGATCTTCGGCATGGAGGCCGGCGACGTCATGGTCCGGCGCCGGCAGGGACTGGATGCCTCTGACGTGATCCGCCGCTCGCCGCGGCTGTCGCGGGCGATCAGCGCGATCGAGAGCGGCGACTTCTCGCCCGGCGACCCCGCGCGGTTCGAGGCGATCGGTCACACGCTGCGCCAGTTCGACCACTATATGTGCGCCGCCGATTTCGATTCCTATTACGAGGCGCAGCGCGGCATCGATGCGCGCTGGCAGGTGATGCCGGCGTGGACGCGGGCCTCGATCCTCAACGTGGCGCGGATGCCGTGGTTCTCCTCCGACCGCACCATCCGCGAATATGCCGAGGATATCTGGCACGTGCCGGTGCGCACGGCGGAGCAGGAACTGGAAGCCCAGCGCGGCGCGTCGGGCTGAATTCCGGCCGGCGAAAATCCATTACCTCCGGCGTCATTGAATCCGGCAAGATTGCCGTGATACTGCGCGTCATGAGAGACACCGTCATTGCGCGCGCAGCGAAGCAATCCATAGTGGCAAAGCAAGATTGGATTGCTTCTTCACTTACGCTCCTCGCAATGACGGACGATTGGGTTTAGGAGAATCCGTGCTCACCATGACACCACATCTTTTCGACGACGCCACGCAGGTCACCGCCGGCGACAGCCGCTGGCAGGGCAAGACCAGCGAGGATTACTGGGCCTTTGTCGGCCCGTTCGGCGGCGCCACCGCCGCCACCATCCTGCGGGCGCTGATCGATCATCCGCAACGGTCGGGCGATCCGTTGTCGCTCACCGTCAATTTCTGCGCGCCGGTCGCGCAAGGCGCCTTCGATCTCGACGTACGCCTGGTCAAGGCCAACCGCTCGACGCAGCACTGGTGCGTGGAGATGACGCAAGATGGCGGCGAGGTCGCGACGCTGGCCACCGCCGTGTTCGCCGAGCGGCGTCCGTCCTGGTCGCACCCGCAGGCGCCGTTCCCGTCGTCAAAACCCTACGAGCAGACGCTGCCTTACGGGAAGGTCGCCGCCCCCTGGGTCAAGCAGTATGATTTCCGCTTCGTCGAGGGCGAGCCGGGTTGGGGATCGGCGTCTTCGGCCGAGCCGAATTCGTTCTCGAAACTGTGGATCGGCGACCGGGTGCCGCGGAAGATCGACGCGCTGTCGCTGATGTCGATGTCGGATGCGTTTTTTGGCCGCATCTTCCACGCCAGGCGCGAACTGGTGCCGTTCGGCACGGTGTCGATCACGACCTATTTCCACGCCGACGCCGCCGATCTCGCGGCGGAAGACATCACGCGCGTGCTGGCGGTGGCCGACGCCAAGATTTTCCACAAGTCTTATGGCGACCAGAACGGTGAATTGTGGTCGCCGAACGGACGGCTGCTCGCAACGACGACGCAAATCGCGTATTTCAAGGCGTAAGGGAACAATTCCGTTCGAGTCTGCGTAGGGTGGGCAAAGGCCGTTTGCGCCGTGCCCACCATTCATCCACAGTGACGTCTTGAATGGTGGGCACGCTGCGCTTTGCCCACCCTACGCATTCTGAATATGAGGGCGGCTCATGTCCGAACCCGACGTCAAAAAGCCCGATATCGCCCTCCTCGGCATCCCCATCGAAATCGGCGCTTCGCAAGCCGGCACGCTAATGGGACCAGATGCACTGCGGACCGCGGGCATTGCGCGTGTGCTCGACCAGTTGGGATTTGCCGTCGCGGACCACGGCAATCTTTCGATATCGACGGTCACGTCCGACCGACCGCCGCCAGCCAACGCCAAATTCTACGATGAGGTGAAAACCTGGATTCGGCTGCTCAGCGAGCGCGCTTACGGGCTGGCGCGTTCCGGCGCGGTGCCGATCTTCATGGGCGGCGATCATTCGCTCTCGATGGGATCGGTCAATGGCGTCGCGCGCTATTGGACAGAACAGGGCCGGCCGCTGTTCGTGCTGTGGCTCGATGCGCATGCCGACTACAACACGCCCGACACCACCATCACCGGCAACATGCACGGCATGTCCTCGGCGTTCCTGTGCGGCGAAGGCGGGCTTGACGATTTGCTCGGCGATCAACCGCGCGCGTCGATTACGCCGGATCAGCTCGATTTGTTCGGCATCAGGTCGATCGATCCCTTGGAAAAGCAGCTGGTCCAGGACCGCCGCGTCGCCATCGCCGACATGCGTGCGCTCGACGAATTCGGCGTCGGCGTGCTGATCCGCCGCGTCATCGAGCGCGTGAAGGCGAAAAACGGCGTGCTGCATCTCAGCTTCGACGTCGATTTTCTCGATCCGGCGGTCGCGCCGGGTGTCGGCACCACCGTGCCCGGCGGCGCCACCTACCGCGAGGCGCATCTGATCATGGAGCTGCTGCATGATTCGGAACTGGTGCGCTCGGTCGACATCGTCGAGCTCAACCCGTTTCTCGACGAGCGCGGCCGCACCGCGCGCGTTGCGGTCGAACTGATCGGCAGCCTGTTCGGCCTGCAGATCACCGACCGCCGGACGCCGACAAACGCGATGCTGCAAGGACGATAGCCAAAGCACAGGCGTTCAGTGAAAAAGAAGGGCGACCTTGCGGCCGCCCTTTTTCATTTCCCAAAATGACCCTTCGGATCACTCCGCCGCGAGCTTGACCTCAGGCGCGGCGGCGCGGACGTCGGCGTCGACCTGGGCTTCGAACTTGGCGAAGTTCTTCTGGAACATGCCGACCAGCGCACGCGCGGTCTTGTCGAACTCGGCCTTGTCCTTCCAGGTGTTGACGGGATTGAGGATGTCGCTGGGCACATCGGGCAGCGCGGTCGGGACTGCGAAACCGAAATATTTGTCGGTGCG
>NZ_JAFCMB010000020.1 GCF_018130145.1 Bradyrhizobium sp. AUGA SZCCT0176
CCGACGGCTTGACACCTGCAACGGGTGCCAGGACCACACGGTTTTGCCGTACGCCCGTCCACGCCGTCGTCTCAGCGTAAACCAGCGTCCACCGCAACCCGCCCAACGTCCGTGACGACGGCCGACGCCCTTCTGAGTAGGACGGGATAGCAAAAGATATGCACTTGATTTTCATTCTGGTAAACCGAAATATTTTTCATTTCGGGGCTTGACACGACTTCCGTAAATCAGAACTGATTTGCCCGACGGGTTGATTTGTCGCACTTGCGGAATTGGCCGTCGGTAGTCCGTAGCCCGGATGAGCAACGCGATATCCGGGTCTTATGTCGCATCGACCCCACATATCGCATGCGCTCATGCGGGCTACTTGCCGGCAGCGGTTGCTGCTGTCACACTTCCTCGAGGTCCTGCGGCAATGACCGCGCAAACCGGCATGCAGGACGAGAGAGGAAACGATGAAGTTCGTAGCGAGCCTGTCCGCCGCGCTGCTGGTGCTGCTGACGGCGCAGACGGCATCGGCGCAGTCCAGCTATCCGAACAAGCCGGTGAAGATCCTAGTCGGCTTCACGCCCGGCACTGCGCCGGACCTTGCGGCGCGCATTCTGGCCGAACGGTTTGCCGAGGTATGGGGCACGCCGTTCGTGGTCGAAAACCTGCAAGGCGCCGGCAGCAACATCGCCACCGAACGCGTCGCCAAGTCGGCCGCCGACGGCACCACGCTGCTGATGGGCGGCAACTCGGCGCTCGTCATCAATCCGAGCCTGTATGACAAACTGCCGTTCGATCCGGTCAAGGATTTTGCGCCGATCTCGCAGGTATTCATCGCGGCGAACGTGCTCGCCGTTCCGCCCGAGCAACCTGTCAAGACGGTGGCGGAGTTGGTGGCGCTCGCCAAGGCGCAGCCCGGCAAACTCTCCTATGGCCATGCCGGCGTCGGCACGTCGCAACATCTCGGCGCCGAACTGTTCAAATACATGGCGCGTGTCGACATCGCATCGGTCCCCTATCGCGGCACCACGGCGCTGATGCCCGACCTGCTCGCCAACCGCATCGCGATGTCGTTCGCCAATATCGTGAACGTGGTGCCGCTGGCCAAGGAAGGCAAATTGCGCGCGCTGGCCATCACCTCGGTCAAGCGCTCGGCCCTGGCGCCCGACCTGCCGACGATGGCGGAATCCGGGTTTCCCGGTTTCGAGGCCGTGCCGTGGTTCGGCCTGCTCGCGCCGTCAGGCACGCCACGGGACATTATCGACAAATTGTACGGCGAAACCGTCAAGGCGCTGGCGCTGCCGGAGGTACGCAAGAAGTTCGACGAACTCGGGCTCGAGCCGGTCGGCAATACGCCGGCAGAGTTCGCGGCCGTCATCACGAAGGAAACGCCCGAATGGGCAAAAGTGATCAAGGACGCCGGCATCAAGCTCGGCAACTAGACTAAACTGCACGCGCGCGGACTGCGCCTACCGCTACCCCGTCCACTCACCGACCTAGGAAACCGCCATGGCCAATTGCATCGTTGTCGTTCAGTTCGATCTGCCGAAGCGATCAGAGGAACAGGCAATCACGGGCGGCACGTCGAGCGCGCCGACCTACCGCGGCCTCGCCACCAAAGGATTGATCCGAAAGGACTACCTGAATGGCGAAACCGGTACCGGCGGCGTCTATCTCTGGGACAGCCGCCAATCGGCGGAAGCCTGGTTCACGGAGGAACGCGTGGCGGAATTGACCAAACGCTTCGGGGTGCGGCCTCGCCTGACCTGGTACGACACCCATGTCACGGTCGATAATCTGACGGACGAGACGCGCGTCAACGGCAAGGCGATCGAGGCCGTGGCCTGACGATAGCTGTTGCGGCACTGCGCGTGATTGCATCGCGCGCACTGCGTTAGGCGTGCGGAAGATATTCTAGGTCCCGCGCGTTGCCACCGAAGAGTATCGTTTGCTGCGCTTGCCTTCATTGGGCACGAACTGGGCAAACACTTCCCTGACGCGGTCGGCCGGCGTCGCATCGCGCGTGAAGCGAGGCTCGTTGAGGGTTTCCACCGCCCGGGGTGCGTAGATGGCGCTTTGATAGAGCGACCCGTCGAAGCGTGAATCGCTCTCGCTGTCGCGCAAGCAGGCATCGGAAACAAACAGCAATATGAACAGTGCCGACCCTACGACGTAAAAATACTGAAATATGGGCATCGCTTATGCGCCTCCTTTTGCAGGAGGATGCACGCCCGCGATAAAGGCCGGGTTTAGGATGGTCTTGATTTTGCCGAAGCAGTTTTTCGCCAGTTATCAATTTGTGTAAAATTTTAGCAATACTCATCCCTCGCCGGGAAGCTGCAATTCGGGACTGCGGACATGACCGGGTAAGCCGGCGGCCTGACCGGGTCGCGAATGACCCAAAGCAGAGTTTGGCATGACTCCAATTGGCGCTCGTCGGTCAGGCGCTTGGCGCAGGTGCGGATCATCCGAACCGAATAGACAGCCCGGCATTGATCGAATTGATTTCACCAAATGCAGTAAGGGTCTGGAAACATCGATGCCGGACCTCCAAGCTTATTAAGGCATTCTAGACGACACCGGGATACCACGACCATTCCACGCCCGGGGTGCTCCGTGAAGAAACTGATCGTTATTGCTACGCTGATTGCCGCAGCCGCGGTCGGCGGCATCATCTGGATTTTTCAGCCTCAACAAGAATTACTGAGCGCCTGTATTGCGAAAGAGCGGTGCGGCTACATCAACGATGAAGGCAAGTTCATCATCGCGCCGGAGTTCGAGGCAGCCAACGATTGGACTAAAGATGCAGGTCTCGTATGGCGAGGCGGCCGGGTTGGATCAATCGATCGCGACGGGCGCTACATCACGGAACCTCGGTCCTCCAGATTGACCATGAGCGGCGGAGCAAACAGCGTGCAGGTCAACCGCCAGCAATTGTTGACCGATTATGCGCTCCGGCCGCTGAATTCCGAACTCTGGGACGATTTCTACGGAATCAAACTTGATCGTCGATTGAGCCACGCACCGGAATACATCGCTGTCGGCCGCGGCGGGTTGTACGGTCTTGCCGACGGAAAAGGCAGGGTCATCCTTGAGCCGAAGTATGAAGAGATAGGCTGGCGTTCGCACGAATTTCCGCTTCTGTTCAAGGAAGGCAACCTGTTTGGCCACCTCGCAGAGGGCGGTCAGCCCATCAGCGCCCAGCGCTGGGATGCGGCGGGCATGTTCCACAATAAACTCGCCAGCGTCAGCCGTGCCGGAAAGTGCGGATACATCGATCGCGCCGGCCTTGTGGTCATACCGCCTGCTTTCGATGAATGCCGCCCGTTCCGTTATTCGGAGGCCACGATCGTACGGAAGGAACAGTCCTTCTCCCTTGTCGGCCGGAACGGCGTCGTCATCAGAGACGGCCTGGCGGATGCAGGAAATCCATCCGCAGATGGCATGCCCATTGCTGTTCGCGTTCAAGACAAATGGGGCGCCCTTGATATGAAGGGCAATTTTCCCATCGCGGCGGAGTTTGATGGCGTCGAACCACTGGACGTATTCGATCCGGAGCCCATGATGCCACTCGGACCGAAAACGGTTGCATTTATCGTCGAATTTCAAGGCAAACGCGGGATTATGGACGCCGCCGGCAAATGGATTTTGCCCCCCAGGTTTGACCAGGTCGACAACAACTATGAAGGGGACGGCAAACTGGCGACGTTTCGCGATGGCGAGCTTTGGGGCTTTGTCGATCTTGAGACCCGAAAGGCAACCACGGCATCATGGAACGAAGTCAAGGCAACAAGTCGCGCCGTGCTTGTTCCCGTGCGCGTCGGCAGCAAATGGGGCTACGTCGATGCGGAAGGCAATATGCGGATATCCGCGCAGTTTGACCTGGCGGAAGATTTTCACGGAGTTTGGGCAAGCGTGCAGACCGGCGAGAAATGGGGTTTGATCGACAGCAAGGGTGCACAAGTCACACCAGTCGTATTTCGGTCTGTTCACGAGGTCACACCTGAAAGGGCGCGCGTGACATTGGCTGAGTCGCGCGGCTGGGTAACCCGCAAGGGTAGGTTGATGGGAATTTCGGAAACCGACCTGCAAAAAGCTGGTCTCAGAAAATAAGTTCGAGGACGCCGCTAGACGGTCTTTCTGTTCTGAGCGGGTGTAAGAATGTCCGCTGTTGGCACACGGCGTCGCTTCGCTGCGGTGCTCGACCTGGACGCTGCCGGCGTACAGCGGACATGACAGAGCTTACCAATGGCCCCGCGTGTCGCGTTCATGCAGGACTTGCGACGGCAGCCGGTTGGCGATGTGGTGATCAGCAGGACGGCATGCCGATCATGGACCAGCAAGCCATCCGCCTCCGCCACCGGCCGGACTCAGCCCTTGCGCATCTTGCTGAGCAGATAATTGTCGTAATAGTTTTCCGCGATCTGCGTGTAGAACAGCACTTCCTTCATGTAGGCGTCGTGGCTCTCTTTTGTCTTCTTGAAGAGCGGGCTCTTCTCGGCGATTTCGTTCAGATGGTCCTGCGTGGCGGTGTAGCAGGCCTCCATGACCGGTTGCGGGAACGCGCGCAGTTCGGCGCCGCCCGCGATCAGCCGCTTCAGGGCGGCTGGATTGACGCTGTCATATTTTTCGATCATCCAGGCGCCTGCCGCCGCACCTGCCTGGTTGAGGATCGCCTGGTATTGCTTGGGGAGCGCATTCCACTTCTCGTCGTTGACGATCATGTGGAGCATGGCGCCGCCTTCCCACCAGCCGGGGTAATAATAGTATTTTGCTACCTTGTAGAAGCCGAGCTTCTCGTCGTCATAGGGACCGACGAACTCCGCAGCATCGATCGAGCCTTTCTCGAGCGCCGAATAGACGTCGCCGCCCGCGATCTGCTGCGGCACGATGCCGAGCTTTGCCAGCACATGGCCGCCCATGCCCGCGATGCGGAACTTGAGGCCTTTGAGATCATCGGCGGTCTTGATCTCCTTACGGAACCAGCCGCCCATTTGCGTGCCGGAGTTGCCACACAGGATCGCATGCGCCTTGAAAGGCTTCAGCGCCTCGTTGCAGAGTTCAGCGCCGCCGCCGAACGTCCACCAGGAATGCTGATGGCGATGGTTCATGCCGAAGGGTGCGCCGGTGGCGTAGGTGAGCGCCGGCTCCTTGCCGATGTAAAAGTAGAGCGGCGTCTGCGCCATCTCGACGGTTGCGGTGCTCACGGCATCGAGCGCCTGCAGGCCGGGCACGATCTCGCCTGCAGCAAACGTCTGGATCTGGAATTTGTTGTCGGTGGCGTCAGCGACGTATTTCGCAAACGTCTGCGCCGTGCCGTAGATGGTCTCGAGCGACTTTGGAAAGCTCGAGGTTAGGCGCCACTTGATCTCGGGCGCGGCTTGCGCGATCGCGGGTGCCGCAACCAGCGTCGTTGCGCCGGCCACGGCGCCGCCTTTGAGGAACGTACGGCGTTTCATGTGATTACTCCCTGGAATTGCAAACCGGTTGGCGCGCGGCAGCGAGGCCTCCGCGGCCTTCAGTCCTCATCTTAGCGAACTTTGGGGGATGCGTGGAAGGGCTACTTCAGCGGCCGGCGCTATGCGCAGCGGCGGGCGGGCACCGATCAGCGGTGCCCGCATTGGAGCAAGGAAAACGCTCTCTAGTCCAGCTTCACATTGGCCTCTTTCACGACCTTCCGCCAGCGCACGACTTCGGCTGACACCATCTTCGCGAATGCAGGGCCCGTCACGTCAGGGACATCAGAACCGTTGCGCTCCCAGGCCTCCTTGATCGCAGCCACCTGCATCGCCTGCTGCAGCTCCTTGATCATGCGTTCGACGATTGCCGGCGGCGTGTTCTTCGGCGCGAACAGTCCGTACCAGGTCGCCACTTCAAAATCGGGCAGACCGGCTTCCTTGGCCGTGGGAAGGTCGGGGAAAGCCGCCACCCGCTTCGGTGCGGCGACCGCTAGCGCGCGGAGCTGCCCGGCCCTGATCGGCGCAGCCGACGAGCCCATGCCGTCGAACACGACAGGCACATGGCCGGCGATCAGATCCTGCATCGCAGGTCCCGCCCCGCGATAGGGGACGTGCTGGAGGTTGGTCTTGGTCAGGATCTTGAACAACTCGCCCGCGAGATGATGCGTGGTGCCGGCGCCGGCGGAGCCGTAGTTCAACTGACCCGGGTTCGCTTTGTTGAACGCGATGAATTCGGCAAGCGTCTTGGCGGCGACCTTGTCGGGGTTGACCACGATCACCTGCGGCGGACGCGCGATCAGCGCAACCGCGACAAAATCCTTCTCGATGTCGTAGTCGAGATTGGGATAGAGCGAGGGTGCAATGGCGTGATGCGCCGCGCCCATGAAGAAGGTGTAGCCGTCGGGAGCGGCCTTGGACGCCGCGGAGGCGCCCACCGTGCCGCCGGCGCCGGCGCGGTTTTCGATCAGCACGCGTTTGCCGAGCTGGGTGTCGAGCTGGGCTGCGAGCGGGCGCGCGAAGGCGTCGGTGCCGCCACCGGCCGCGAACGGCACCACGAACGTGATCGGCTTATCCGGCCATGTCTGAGCCTGGGCCGGATTTGCGGCAATGGAAAGGCCCGCCAGAACGGTCAATATGGCGTAGCGCAGGGTTTGTTGTCTCACGGCGTTTCTCTCCCGGATATTGCGACATTGGTCCGCGCGTTGGCGACGTCGCGATTCACTTGAATTACAGGCGGCGAATTATAGGCGCCGGGCATGGCCCCGCCAATGGGCCATTCGGACAAGGAACAGCCGCGGCTGCGGCGGTGCTTCCAGTAACGTCTGCCTTCAGTAATACTTATAAAAATGATGCACCGGGCCATGCCCGTGGCCGACGCTGAAGCGGTCCGCGGCTGCGATCGCGGCGCTGATCCAGGCCTTGGCGTTGCGGACGGCGGTCTCCATGTTCTCGCCCTTCGCCAGTCCGGCCGCAATCGCCGACGACAGCGAGCAGCCGGTGCCGTGGGTGTTTTTGGTGGCGACGCGCGGCGCGGCCAGCGTGATGGTCTTCCCGGCGTCGATAAAATAATCGGTGCTCTCGGCGCCCTCCCCGTGGCCGCCCTTGATCAGCACCGCGCGGCAGCCCATCGCCAGCAATCGCTTGCCCTGATTTTCGACCGCGGCTTCGTCTGTCGCAATCGGCTCATCGAGCAAGGCCGCCGCTTCCGGCAGATTGGGCGTGATGACCGAGGCGAGCGGAATGAGCTTGGTGCGTAGCGCATCGACGGCTTCCGCGGCCAGCAGGCGGTCACCTGATGTCGCGACCATCACGGGATCCAGCACGACATGCTTCGGCGACCAGCGCGTCAGCCCCGCGACGATGGCATCGATGCTGGCGGGCTGCGCCACCATGCCGATCTTGACCGCGCCGACGGCGAGATCGGAGAATACCGCATCGATCTGGGCGGTGATGAACTCCGCCGGCACCTGATGGATGCCGCTGACGCCGGTCGTGTTCTGCGCCGTCAGCGCCGTGATCACCGAGGCGCCATAGACGCCGAGCGCGGCAAACGTCTTCAGGTCGGCCTGGATTCCGGCGCCGCCGGACGAATCGGAGCCAGCGATGGTCAGCGCGATTGGTGTCATCGCCCGCCTCGTGCAAAAGGTGTGTTCGGGATCATAAACTGTCCTAGCGCGCCGTTCCATTCCCAGCAAGTTGGCTTGCCACGGGCTCCCGTTTTTGGCCTTCTGACTCTGACGCGTTTTCCTGATGCGAACCGGTATCCACTTCGCTTGAAAACGCTATATTGAGCACAAATCTTCCCTTCGGAGACGACAACCATGGTTCCCTTCTTCGTCCAGTTCAAATGCAAGCTCGGCCAGTCCTATGCGGTGGCCAATGCGCTCGCGGAAGCCGAGATCGCCTCGGAAATCTATTCCACCGCCGGCGGTTACGACCTGCTGGTCAAGTTCTACGTCGACAACGCCACCGACATCGGTCATTTCGTCAACGAGAAGGTGCAGGTCATTCCCGGTATCCAGGACACCCACACCATCATCACCTTCAAGGCGTTCGGCGGGAGCTAGGCCCCGCCCGCTTCCGCGGCCACCGGCAACGACAAGAACAAGCAAACGGGGAAACATGATGCATCGGCTGTTGATGCTGTCGCTTTGCGCAGCGCTGGTCTCGACCGCGGCGTTCGCGCAGGCACCCGCCGGCAAGGTCACGGTCGTCACCTCCTTTGCCAAGGACGTCACCGACCCCGTCAAGAAGGCATTTGAGACGGCGACGCCGGGTGTGACGCTGGAAGTGCAGAACCGCAACACCAATGCCGGTGTGAAATATCTCGAGGAAACCAAATCCAGCAACCAGGTCGATCTGTTCTGGGCTTCGGCGCCTGATGCGTTCGAGGTGCTCAAGGGCAAGGGGCTGCTGCAGAAATACGCGCCCAAGGCGTCAGGCATTCCCGAGAAGATCGGGCAATTTCCGATCAACGACCCCGCCGGCTTCTATTTCGGCTTTGCCGCGTCCGGCTACGGCATCATGTGGAACGAACGCTACGTGAAGGCCAACAAGCTGCCTGATCCCAGGGAATGGCAGGATCTGGCCAAGCCGGTTTATTACGACCATGTCTCGATCGCCGCTCCCTCGCGCTCCGGCACCACGCACCTGACCGTCGAAGCCGTGCTGCAGGGCGAAGGCTGGGCCAAGGGCTGGGGCACCATCAAGGCGATGGCCGGCAATTTCCGCAACATCACCGAGCGCTCGTTCGGGGTGCCGGAAGCGGTCAATTCCGGGCAGGTCGGCTACGGCATCGTGATCGACTTCTTCGCTTTCTCGGCGCAGGCCTCCGGCTTCCCCGTCAAATTCATCTATCCGACCGTGACGACGATCGTGCCGGCCAATGTCGGCATCGTCGCCAACGCGCCGAACAAGGCGGCGGCCGAGGCCTTCGTGGAATTCCTGCTCTCGCCTGCCGGGCAGCAAGTGCTGTTCGAGCCGGGCATCCGCCGCCTCCCCGTCAATCCCGACGTCTATGCCAAGGCGCCCGCGGACTACCCGAATCCCTTCAAGGATCCGCGGCTGAACGCGATGATCAAGTTCGACGTCGCCAAGTCCGAAGCGCGCAACGATGTGGTCGACGTGCTGTTCGACCAGCTGATTTCGTTCCAGCTCGATTCGCTCAAGGCCGCGACCAAGGCGATCCACGAGGCCGAAGCCGCGCTTGCCAAGAAGGACAATGCGCAAGCTCGCGCACTCGTCGCGCAAGCGCGCGAGCTGATCGCCGCTATGCCGGTCGATGAAGCCGCCGCCTCCGCCAAGGAGACGGCAAGCGCATTCACCGGCGGAAAACAGAAGGGCGCGCGGCAGGCCGAACTGGAACAGCAATGGGCGGTTTTCGCCAAGGAACGCTACGCGCAGGCGCAAGCCAAGGCCGAGGAAGCGACGAAGCTGGCGAAGTGATGCGAGGGCGCCCATCATCCCTCAATGTCGTCCCGGCGAACGCCGGGACCCATAGCCACCGGCGTTTATTGTTGACGAAGGTCGCTGACGCCTACGTTTCACCGCGAGGACACGGCGTATGGGTCCCGGCCTTCGCCGGGACGACGTTGTCGGTGCACCGCCCATGAGCCTCGCCCTCCCCGCCCCTCGCGCCCGCGCAAGACTTTCGGCGACGCCTGGGCAGATCGCACTGGCGCTGGGCATTGCGGTTTTCCTCGCGCTGTTTTTGGTGTGGCCGTCCGCGACGGTGATCTATGTGGCGTTCACCGAAAAGGGCGGCGGCGCGTTTACCCTGGTCAATTTCGTCGATTTCTTCCGCACCGATTTGTTCCTGCGTTCGTTCTGGAATTCGTTCTACGTCTCCGCGATGGCGGTGGTCGGGGCGTCGATCCTGGCGCTGCCGCTCGCCTACATCACCTCGCGCTTTGCCTTTCGCGGCACGGTGCTGATCCAGACGCTGGGATTTCTGCCGCTGATCATGCCGCCATTCGTCGGCGCCGTGGCGATGCAGTTGTTTTTCGGCCGCAACGGCAGCGTCAACCTGCTGCTCGACGATTGGTTTGGCTTCAAGATCCCGTTCATGGAGGGACTGAACGGCGTCATCTTCGTGCAGTCGATCCACTATTTTCCGTTCATCCTGATCAACCTCTCGGCGGCGCTGCGCAACATCGACGCCTCGATGGAGGAAGCCGCGCAAAATCTCGGCTCGTCCGGATTTCGCCTGTTCCGCCGCATCGTGTTTCCGCTTGCGATGCCCGGCTATATCGCGGGCGCCTCGCTGGTGTTCGTCAAGGTGTTCGACGATCTCGCCACGCCGCTACTTTTGAACGTCAAGGACATGCTGGCGCCGCAGGCCTATCTGCGCGTCACCTCGATCGGGATCGCCGATCCCATGGGCTATGTGATCGCGGTGGTGCTCATCGTGGCCTCCGTCGCGGCGATGGCACTTTCGGCGCTGGCGACGCGCGGCATCGACTATTCGACCGTGCAGCGCGGCGGCGGCGGGCTCTCCCGGCGCGTGCTGCGGCCGTATGAAAGCGTGCTCGCCTATCTGACGGTGACGCTGATCCTGCTGCTGGTGCTGGCACCGCATGCCGGCCTGCTGCTGCTGTCGTTCTCGACCATCTGGTCGTTCTCGCCGCTGCCGGACGGTTATACAATGGCGCATTACGCGAGGATTTTCGGCGAGAGCTCGCTCTACATCAAGAACACGCTGATCTATGCCTCGTTGGCCGGGCTGATCGACGTCGTGCTGGGCACGGCAATCGCCTATCTGGTGTTGCGCACCAGACTGGTCGGGCGCGACGTGCTGGACTGGGCGGCCTCGGCCGCGCTCGCCGTCCCCGGCATCGTGCTCGGCATCGGTTATCTGCGCGCGTTTTACGGCGTGAAACTGTGGGATGGCACGCCGCTGGCCTCGCTGTGGATCGTGATCGTGCTGGCGCTGGCGATCCGCCGCCTGCCCTACGCGTTGCGGGCCTGCTACGCGGCGCTGCAGCAGATATCGGTATCGCTCGAAGAAGCCGCCGAAAATCTCGGCGCCACCAAGCTGCGCACCGTGCGCCGGATCGTAACACCGCTGATGATGGGCGGCATGCTGGCCGGCTTCGTCACCAGTTTTGCCACCGCCGCCGTCGAGCTCTCGGCGACGCTGATGCTGGTGCAGTCCAACTCCGATGCGCCGCTGGCTTACGGTCTTTACGTGCTGATGCAATCGGCGGCGGGCCGCGGCCCTGGCGCCGCGCTCGGCGTCATCGCCGTGCTGCTGGTCGCGGTCTGCACGGTCCTGTCGCATTTCGTGATCGAGCGTGGCCGCGCCATGCCGCAATCAGGACATTGATGTTCATGCCGGGATTATCAGCACCATGACGGCCGCAACAGCCAATCGAGCGATCGCCGTACCGGCCGTCGGTGTCCGGATCGAACAGGTCAATTTGTCCTATGGCGACAATCACGTCTTGAAGTCGATCGATCTCGATATCCGCCCCGGCGAGTTCTTTGCGTTTCTCGGCCCCTCCGGCTGCGGCAAGACCACGCTGCTGCGGCTGATCGCCGGCTTCAACCATGCCGACAGTGGCCGCGTGCTGGTCGGAGAGAAGGATATTTCCGCTCTGCCGCCATGGAAGCGCGACATCGGCATGGTGTTCCAGTCCTATGCGCTGTGGCCGCATATGACGGTGGCGCGCAATGTCGCGTTCGGCCTCGAGGAAAAGCGCGTGCCGCGCGCCGAGATCGGCCCGCGGGTCGCGGCCGCACTTGAACTCGTCGGGCTCACGGGCCTCGATCAACGCCGCCCGGCGCAGCTCTCCGGCGGGCAGCAGCAGCGCGTGGCGCTGGCGCGCACCATCGCGGTCGAACCGAAGCTCCTGCTGCTCGATGAACCCCTGTCCAATCTCGATGCCAAGCTGCGCGTCCAGGTCCGCCGCGAGCTGCGCGAACTGCAGCAACGGCTGGGACTCACCACCATCTTCGTCACCCACGACCAGGAAGAGGCCAACACGGTTTGCGACCGGATCGCGGTGATGAACCAGGGCGTCATTCAGCAGGTCGGCACGCCGAAGGACCTTTACGAGCAGCCGGCCAACCTGTTCGTGGCGAACTTTCTCGGCACGGCGAACATTGTCGAAGGCCGCGTGATCGGCGACGGCGCGTCGCGCGCCTATGAGGTGGCCGGCGGCCTGAAGATACCGATTGCTGTGGACCGGAAGCTGGCGCCGGGGGCGCGCATGGTGTTCCGGCCGCAGGATTGCACGATCATCGGCGCTGGCGAAAGCGCGGGGCCAGACAGGACAGAAGCCGCGGGCACGGTGAGCTATCGCGAATTCCTCGGCGCCAGCGTGCGCTATGGCGTGCGCGCAGGCGCCGCCAACATCGCCGTCGATTGTCCCTTCCACGCCGGCGACACGCTGCACGAGGTCGGCACCGCCGTGACCGTCGCCATCGCCACATCATCGGTGCGCTTCCTATCCGACTAGGAATTTGCCACGATATGTCCAGCGCAAGTGCGCCAACAAGAAAACGGGAGTTGGTATCCTGACGACATCGACAGTGACTTTCGACCGGCTGAAGGGCTTCATCCTCGAAGCCATGACAAAGCTGGGCCTGCCTGAAGCCGACGCCACTGATGTCGCCACGCTGATGGCGGAAGCCGATCTGCAGGGATCGGACGGCCACGGCGTCAGCCGGCTGCCGCAATATGCCCGCCGCATCAAGGCCGGCGGCTTCAACGTGCGACCCGACATCACGGTGGTGCGCGAGCACGCCTCCACCGCCTTGCTGAATGGCGATAACGGCATGGGCCACCTCGTGATGAAACGCGCGGCCGAGATCGCGATCGAAAAGGCGCGCACCACGGGGATCGCATGGGTCAACTCGCAATACAGCAACCATGCGGGTCCTGCCTCGCTCTACGCGTCGATGCCGCTGAAGCATGACATGATCGGGCTCTATTTCGCGGTCGGCAACGCCAACCATCTGCCGCCCTGGGGCGGCCTCGACATGCTGCTGTCGACCAACCCGATCGCAGCCGCAATTCCGGCCGGTGATGAGAAGCCGATCATTCTCGATATGGCGACGACGGTTGCGGCCTATGGAAAAGTGAAATCCAAGGCACTGCGCGGCGAGACCATGCCGGAGGGATGGATGATCGATCGTGAGGGCAAGCCGCTGACCGATCCGAAGCGCGCCGACGAAGGCATGCTGCTGCCGCTCGGCGGCATGGAGGCCGGCTACAAGGGTTATGGGCTTGCCATGATCATCGGCCTGCTCGCGGGCACGCTGGGTGGTGCAGCGATGGGCCGGGACGTCATCGACTTCAACCATGATGACGACAGCGTCACCAATACCGGTCAGGCGGTCGCCGCGATCAACATCTCGGCCTTCGGCGATGTTGACGTGTTCAAGGCGAGCGTCGACGCGCTGGTGCGCGATTTCAGAAACTCCGAGCGGATGCCCGGCGTGAACAGGATCTTCGTTCCAGGCGAGCGCAGCCACGCCACGCGCGAGGCGCGGATGCGCGATGGCATTCCGATTCCGCCGGCGCTGATGCGCGGGCTCGATCAGGTCGCGGATGAGCTTGGCATGGCGAAGCTGACCTGAATCAGGACCGGCCGCCACCCTCCGCCGTTTCGGACAACGCAACGCGTCAAGCTGACGCGGATCGATACCCCCTGCTTCTGCCTTGCGGGAGGAGCGGAAATCCGCGAGCATTCGCGTCAATACGCAGCGCCTGTTTCCAACTGACGTCCGTTTCGGGCAAGGAAGCACCGGCGAAAAGCGTCTCAAGGCTGCAACGACAGCCGCAACGGGAGGGATGAATGATCAATCCGAAGATGATGCTTGCCGCCATCGCGCTGACCGGAACCGTGGTCGCGGCATCGACGGCGGTCGCACAGGTGAAACTGCCGCCCAACGTGACGATGACCGCCTATGACACCGGGACCTCCGGCTTCAACATCACGGTTGCCGTCGGCAAGATGTTCAAGGACAAGTATGGCAGCGATGCGCGCGTGCTGCCCGCCGGCAACGACGTCGCCCGCCTGCAACCGCTGCGCCTCAACCGCGCCAGCATCTCGGCGATGGGCGTCGGGGTCTTTTTCGCGCAGGAAGGCGTGTTCGAATTCGCGACCCGGGAATGGGGACCGCAACCCATCCAGATCACGCTGAGCTCGATCGACTGCAACGGCCTTTCACTGGCGGTCGCCGCCGACATCGGCGTCAAGACCTATGCCGACCTGAAAGGCAAGCGCATCGGCTTCGTGGTCGGTTCTCCCGCGCTCAACCAGAATGCGCTTGCCGTGCTGGCGTTCGCCAATCTGACGGCCAAGGACGTCAAGATCGTCGAGTTCGCGGGCAACAATGCGATGTGGAAAGGCATCATCAACAACGATACCGATGCGGTATTCGGTTCGACGATCTCTGGGCCCGCCAAGGAACTGCAGACATCGCCGCGCGGTATCACCTGGCCCGCGATGCCATTCTCCGACAAGGCGGGATGGGAGCGCATGCGCAAGGTCGGCCCGTATTTCACCGAGCACAAGGCAACCTGCGGCGCAGGCGAATTTTCCAAGGACAAGCCGGTCGAGGTCGGCACCTATCCGTATCCGATCTACAGCGTCTATGGCAGCCAGTCCGAAGACGAGGTCTACATGCTGACCAAGGCGATGATCGACGGCTATGACGGCTACAAGGACAACGCGCCCGGCGCCAGCGGGCTTGCGGTGAAGGCGCAGGCAAAGAACTGGGCGGTGCCGACGCACAGGGGCGCGGTCAAGGCGCTCAAGGAGGTGGGCGCCTGGAGCGACGACCAGGAGAAGCACAACAACGCACTGCTCAAGCGGCAGGAAGTCCTGATCGCGGCGTGGACCGACTACATGAAGGGCAGCCCGGCTTCCGATCCGGCAAAACTCACCGAGGAGTGGATGAGCGCACGCAAGGCCGCACTCGCCAAGGCCGGCATGGTCAATACGTTCGAGTGATGCGGCAACGTCATTCCGGGATGGTGCGCAGCACCAGACCTCAGGGGCGCAATTGCGCCCCGGGGAATCTCGAGATTCCGGGTTCGATGCTGTGCATCGCCCCGGAATGACTGGTCGACACAGCTTCGGCTCTGATGCAGTCAGAGCCGAGTTATGACGCCTTCTCCGCCTTCTTCGGCCGCGGCGGTCCCTCCACCGGGGGCAGCGATTTCAGATACTCCGCCATCGCGGTGCGGTCCTCCGGCGACAATTGCGAGGTGTTGCGGATCACGCGCGCCATCGAGCCGCCGGCGGTGTCGCCCTCCGGCGTCATCCCGCTTTCGAGGAAATAGGCAAAATCCTTCGCGCTCCAGTCCGACATCCGCTTCTGCGTGATGTTGGGCACCCAGCCCTCGCCTTCCGGATTGGGCCCGCCGGCAAAGCGCTGCGCGTCGATGATGCCGCCGAGGAAATTGCGCGGGCTGTGGCACTCCGCGCAATGACCGAGGCTGTTGACGAGATAGGCGCCGCGATTCCATTGCGCCGACTTGCTGGCGTCCGGCGTGAACGGCTTGTCGTCCGTGAACAGGAATTTCCACACGCCGACATTGCGGCGAATGTTGAACGGAAACGGCACGTCATGGTCGCGCGTCTTGCCGGCCACCGGCGCCAGTGTCTTCAAATAGGCAAACAGGTCTCGGACGTCTTCGACCTTCGCATGTTCGTAAGACGCGTAGGGAAACGCCGGAAAATAATGGAAGCCCGACGGCGACGTGCCCTTGAGCACGGCGGTGACGAAATCGGCCTCGCTCCATCGCCCGATGCCGTCGTTGGGATCGGGCGAGATATTGGGAACGTTGAAGGTACCGAACGGCGACGGAATCGGCAATCCACCGCCGAGCTTGAGCCGGTCGGGCTGGTTCGGCACGGCGTGGCAGGACGAGCATCCGCCGGCATTGAACGCTGTGAGGCCGTTGGCGAGGTTAGGCTTGTAGGCTGGCAATGAACTCGCAGCGACCATCGCCGGTATGGTCAGCCACCAGAAAATGCCAAGCCCGGCGACGGCGGCCAAAACGGCCAGAAGGAACAGTCGTTTCAGCATTCACCAATCCGTCATCGCGCGTTTTGATATGGCGGCCAGTATGTACGCAATTTCAGCCGGAAGCTTCCACGAAATTTCGACAACTCACGGTGATGAAGCAGGCTTCACACCGAGGCGATGAAACGGGCTTCACACCGAACTGATGCGCGAGGCAAGCCTTCGCGCCCGCGAATAATGAAAGAGGCCGGACACGTCACGCGTCCCGCCTCTTCCTGTCTGGTCCAACCGAAAGCCTAGCTGTTCTTGACGCGGTAGGTCTCGTGGCAACCGCCGCATGCCTTGCCGATCCCGGGAAAATTCGCCTTCAGCGTATCGGCATCCTTGATCTTGGCCTTGGCATCGCTCACCGCCTTGGCGAAGTCTGCGATCTTGGCATCGAAGCCGGCCTTGTCTTCCCAGATCTTGGGCGAGGCGCTGTAGTCGCCGTCGGCCTTCAGGCCCTTGGTGCTCGCCGGAAACATGGTCGGCAGGTTCTTTGCGGTATCTTCGAGCGTCTTGATCGCCCCATCGACGGCGGCCTGATCATAGGGCTTCTCGCCCTTGAACATCGGCGACAGCACGCCGCCTAGCGCCCGGCCGGTGGCCTTCATGACGTCCTGGTCCTTCTTGACCACGTCCTGCTGTGCCATAACGGCGCCGACACTGAGCAAAAGCGCTCCTGCAACCACCAAAACCCGTTTCATCGCCAGATCCCTTTTTCATGACACAGACCGGGCCGCGGTCTCCACGGACCGCGCCCAGGCCTGATAACACCATAAACTTAGAATCATTCCAGCTGCGACAAAATATCAGAGGTTATGCCGGCGCTGCGCCTCCCGGATGGCGATCCAGACCCGTTCGGCGGTCGCCGGCATGTCGATGTGGTCGATCTTGTACTCGCGCCACAGCCCTTCGACGATCGCATTGACCACCGCCGGACAGGACCCGATCGCGCCGGCCTCGCCCGCGCCCTTTACGCCAAGCGGATTGGTGGTGCAGGGAACGTTGTGGGTTTCGAAGTGGAAGGACGGGCCGTCGGCGGCGCGCGGCATCGCGTAATCCATGAAGGTGCCGGTGACGAGCTGGCCGTCGCTGCCGAATACCGCCTGCTCCATCAGGGCCTGGCCGATCCCCTGCATCGCGCCGCCATGGACCTGCCCGGCCAGCAGCAGCGGATTGAGCGTCACCCCGAAATCGTCGACGATGACGTAGTTGACGATCTTGATGATGCCGGTGGCCGGATCGATCTCGACTTCGGCGAGATGGGTGCCGTTCGGATAGGTGCCGTCGGCCTGGTTGAAGGTCGCACTCGCATTCAGCTTTGACGGATCGACATCAGGACGCTTCGCCAGATCGGCGAAACTCACCGAGCGGTCGGTGCCGGCGATCCGGATCCGGCCGTCGCTGATCTCGAGGTCGGCAGCGCTGGTTTCCAGTGCTTCGGCCGCGATCTCCTTCAGCTTGCCGCCGAGGTCGTGGGCCGCACGCTGCACGCTGACGCCGCCGGTCGGGATCGAGGCCGAACCGCCGGTGCCAAGGCCGGTGGCGACGCGATCGGTGTCGCCCTGCACAATGTGCACGCGCTCGGGCGGCAACCCGAACTGTTCGGCGATCAACTGCGCGTAGGCGGTCTGATGGCCCTGCCCGCTCGACTGGGTGCCGATCAGGATGGTGACGTCGCCATTGGGATCGAGCGCCACATTGGCGGTTTCATCGCCCATGGTGCCGCAGATCTCGACATAGCTTGCAAGGCCAATGCCGCGCACCAGCCCGGCCTTCTTGGCGGCCTTGGCGCGTTTGGAAAATTCCTTCCAGTTTCCGACTTCCATCGCACGCTTCATATGCGCGGTGAAATCGCCGGAGTCATAAACCTTGCCGGTCACGGTCTTGTACGGCAGCGCCTTCGGCGGGATGAAATTCTTGCGCCTGATCGCATCGGGCGTCATGCCGAGTTTGCGCGCGCAGGCGTCCACCAGCCGCTCGATCACGTAAGCCGCCTCGGGGCGGCCCGCGCCGCGATAGGCATCGACCGGCACGGTGTTGGTGAACACTGTGCGGACGCGGCAGTGGAAGATCTGGATATCGTAGAGGCCGGGCAGCATGCCGGCGCCGCCATGCGGAATGTAGGGACCGAAGGTCGACAGATACGCGCCCATGTCGCCCATCAGGTCGACGTCCATCGCCAGGAACTTGCCGTCCTCGGCGAGCGCCATCTTCGCCACAGTGACGTTGTCGCGCCCCTGCGCGTCACCCACGAAGTGATCGGAGCGGTCGGCGGTCCATTTGATGGTCTTCTTCAGCCGTTTCGCCGCGACCGAGATCAGCGCATATTCGCGGTACGGAAACAGTTTGGTGCCGAAGCCGCCGCCGACGTCGGGGCAGATCACCCGCATCTTTTCCAGCGGTATCTTGAGCACCATGCCGCCGATGATCTCGCGCAGGCGATGGCTGCCCTGGCTGCCGATCGTCAGCGTCAGGTGATCCTTCTTGGCGTCGTATTCGGCGACCGCGGCGCGCGTTTCCATGAAGTTGGTGATGACGCGCGGATTGACGATCGACACTTCGGCGACCGCATGCGCTTTTGCAAACGCGGCGTCGGTTGCCGCCTTGTCGCCGATCGGCACGTCGAACAGCACGTTGCCGGCGTGATTGGGCCAGACCTGCGGCGCACCCTTCTTCACCGCGTTGACAAGGCCGACCACCGCCGGCAGCGGCGTCCAGCTGACCTCGATCGCCTCGATCGCGTCGCGCGCCTGGTCGATGGTATCGGCGACGACGAAGGCGACGGAGTCGCCGACGTGGCGGACTTCATCCTTGGCGAGGATCGGATACGGAGGTCCGGTGAACGGATCGACTTCGAAATTGAACAGGCACGGCAGGTCGCCGAGATCCTTGACGTCGTCGGCGATCAACACCGCGGCGACACCGGGCATGCCGCGGGCCTTGGTGACGTTGATGGTGAACTTCGCGTGCGCGTGCGGCGAGCGCAGCATCAACGCATGCAGGGAGGGAGACGGCGAGACGTCGTCGGTATAGCGGCCCTTGCCGCGAATGAGCGCATCGTCTTCCTTGCGCCGGACGCTGTGACCGACGCCGAACTTGATGGGAGCTGCCATCGTATCTCCAATAGCCGTTAGAAGCGTTCCATATTGCAGCGGTTCGCGCGCCAGCGCAAACCGCTTTCGTCGGGCTCGTGACGTTCCGGTCGCAAGGAAATCGATCCGCTTCCTGAAGTTTTTCGCGCCTGCACAACAAAAAAAGCCCCGGACGATGCCGGGGCTTTAATTTGCGGGAGGAAGACGGCCGCCGCGATCAATACTTCGCGACCACCGGTCCGCCGAAGGTGTAGTTCAGACCGACGCGCAGCACATGGTCGTGGAAGCGGGTATCCACGTCAGCGCGGATCGCGCTGGCCGGAGCGAGCGTGAAGCTGGCGGCGCGGAACGAGTCGAAATCCATGTAGAGATATTCGAGCTTGGCGCTCCAGTTGTTGGTAATCTTGCCTTCGACGCCAACACCGACGGTCCAGCCGAGGCGGACGTCGCTGTTGGAGCCGGTCGCGATCAGCGCAACGCCGGCGGGGGTCAAGCCAGTCAGCGTACCGGTGGTCTTGAGCGAGCCGTAGGCCAAACCGCCAGTGCCGTAGAACAGGACCTTCGGGGTGGCGAGGATACCGACGCGACCGCGCACAGTGCCGAACCATTCGAGATGGGTACCGAGAGCCAGGTTGGTTCCGGTCGCGCCGGCCGGCAGGAACGTCAAACCGGGAAGGCAAACGCCACCGGCGAGCGTGCCTGCGCAGCGATAGGCCGCACTGCCCTTTTCATCCGACCACTGTGCGTCGGCTTCGAGACCGAACACCCAGTTGTTGCTCTGCCAGTTGTAACCGACCTGACCGCCGGCAATGGCGCCGTTCATGTCGTAGCTGGCGCCAGTAATGGAGCCCGCAGGCGGGGCGATCTGCAAGCCGGTAACGGTGTTGTAATACGAGACGTCCGAGCTGCCGCGTCCCCAGCTGTAGCCGGCGTTGCCGCCGATGTAGAAGCCGGTCCAGTTCCATACCTCAACCACGGGGGCCGGAGCCTTGGTGTAGCGGGGTGCCATGTCGGCAGCGGAAGCAACGGAAGTAGCAGCGACGACAGCGAACGTCGAAACCGCAATGGCCTTAAGTGTTGAAGTGCGCATGGAAGCCCCACTAACGAAATTTTGATTGAATCTCTGATGTCAACTTAACGTAGAGTCTCCAATCACGCATGCGCAGATGCGTCGCGATGGACATTTTCTGGGCACTTGTTGCAAAAATATCCCAGCGCCGTTGCCGGGCAGGCTTGTTTAGATTTGTTATAATTTCGAGCAGCTTAAGGAATATCTCGTCGCTCCCGGACCAGCGAGAATATCCACCCGCGCCCGAACAGCAGCAAGATCGCCACCCCGTAGACGAACATCCCGGCCACCACCAGAAGCAGCAACGCCAATTCGTCGCGGAAAGCGGGCATCGATGCGAAATAAAGATTCGCGAACCGCGCGGTCAGCCAAAGCGCTATAGCAAGCACGATGCCGGAAACCGCGAACTTGACGAGCGATCTGAGCCATTCCCGGTCCAGTTCGAGGAATCCTCTTCGCACTGCAAAACCGAGTACCAGCAGCAGATTGACCCAGGCGCCGATCGCAGTGGCGAGCGCGAGGCCGATCTGGGCGAGCGTCCCCATTAGCGCGATTTTCAGGGCGACGTTGACGGCAACGCCGGTCAGCGCCGCCTTGACCGGCGTCGCCGTGTCCTTGCGGGCATAGAAGGTGGCGACCGCGCTGCGGATCATCACGAAGGGAATGAGCCCGACGGCATAGGCCGCCAGTGTCGCGCCCGCGGCCGCGGCGTCCGCCTTCGAGAACGCGCCGCGCGCAAACATGGCGCGCATGATCACGTCAGGCACCGTGAGGAACGCGGCGACGAACGGTATCGAAAACAACAGCGTGAAATTGAACGCCCGCCGCTGCGCCTTGGCGGCGCCGGCATGGTCCTGCGCCGTCAGCCGCCGCGACATTTCCGGCAGCAGCACCGTGCCGATCGCGATCCCGATCACGCCGATCGGCAACTGGTTGAGGCGGTCGGCGTAATACAGCGCCGACAGCGCGCCGGCGGCGAGAAACGTCGCGATGATGGTGTCGGCGAACAGCGCCACCTGCGTTCCCATCGAGCCGATCGTCGCCGGCCCCAGCGCGCGAAAGAAGGCGCGGACATCGTTATCGAGCCTGGGAATGCTGAACTTCGGCAGGATGCCGTTCTTAGCCGCGTCACCCGCCAGCAGCAGGAATTCGAGGATGCCGGCGATCAGGACGCCCCATGCGGCGGCATAGCCGGCGCCCGGAAAGAACGCGGCCAGCGCCAATGTCGCCATCATCGACAGATTGAGAAAGATCGGCGCCGCCGCAGCAGTGGCAAAGCGATGCATGACGTTGAGCATGCCGCCGTAAAGCGTCACCAGCGTGATCAGCAGGAGATAGGGAAAGGTGATCCGCGTCAGCGCAATCGCAAGTTCGCCGCGCGCCGGATCGTCGGAGAATCCCGGCGCCAGGAGGCCGATCACCTGCGGCATGAACAGCCACGCCACCACGAGCAGCACGACCTGGGCGCCGAACAACAGCGTGAAGATGCGATCGGCGAACAATTTTGCCGAGCTCTGGTTCTGCCCATGAAGGTGGGCATAGGCCGGCACGAACGCGGCGTTGAAGGCGCCTTCGGCGAAGATGGCGCGAAAATGATTGGGCAGGCGCAGCGCCACGAAGAACGCGTCCGCGACCGGCCCGGCACCGAGGATCGCCGCGAGCATGATGTCGCGCGCAAAACCGGTCACGCGCGAAAGAAGCGTATAGCCGCCGACGGTGAAGATGCGCCCAAGCATGGGCTAGCTTCTAGCGCATATTCGGTTCTGATTGCATCAGAACCGAGAGCTATATTTGTATTGACGCGTCTTCTTCACGTAAACGCTATCGGTTGTTTGACGCGTTTTCTTCGAAAACGCCATGCCGAAATCAGGAAGAAAGCGCGCCGCGCACCGCCTGGATGACGCGATCCTGCGTCGCCTCGTCGAGATAGGCGTGCATCGGCAGGCTGATGACGTCCTCCGAAAGGCTTTCGCTCACCGGCAGGCCGCCTTCCGCGACCGGGTAATTGCGATACGCGGTCTGCTGATGCATCGATTTGGTGTAGTAGACCGCGGTCGGAATGCCCTGCGCCATCAGCGCCGCGGCAAAGCCATCGCGGTCGGTGCCTTTGGGCAGGCGGATGGTGTACTGCGCCCACACCGAGGTGCAGCCGGAGGTGAGCCGCGGCACGGTCACCACATTGCCGAGGCCGCGCGCATAGCGATCCGCGATCTTGTTGCGCGCCGCGATCTCGTCGTCGAAAATCTTCAGCTTCTCGATCAGGACCGCCGCCTGCATGGTGTCGAGACGTCCGGTGAGGCCGAGGCGGACATTGTCGTATTTGTCAGAACCCTGGCCGTGCACGCGGATGCTGCGCAGCGTGTTCGCAAGTTCGTCATCGTCGGTGAAGATCGCGCCGCCATCGCCGTAGCAGCCGAGCGGCTTGGCCGGAAAGAAGCTGGTCGCGGTGGCGAGCCCGAAGGTGCCGAGCTTGCGGCCCTTGTAGCTGGCGCCAAAGCCCTGCGCGGCATCGTCAAGCACGAACAGCCCCTCGGCCTCCGTGACCGCGCCGATGGCGTCGTGGTCGGCGCTCTGCCCGAACAGATCGACCACGATCACCGCGCGCGGCTTCAGGCCGCGTTGCCGGGCGGTCGCGATGCCGCGCTTGAGCGAGGCAGGATCGATGTTGAAGGTGGCTTCATCGACATCGACAAAAACCGGCGTAGCGCCCGTCAGCGCCACGGCTTCACCGGTCGCGCAGAACGTGAACGACGGACACAGCACGGCATCGCCGGGGCCGACATTCCTGGCCATCAGCACCATCAGCAGCGCATCGGTGCCGCTGGCGCAGCTCACGACATGTTTGGCGCCGCTGAATG
The DNA here is from genome assembly GCF_018130145.1 of Bradyrhizobium sp. AUGA SZCCT0176. Classification (GTDB taxonomy): domain Bacteria; phylum Pseudomonadota; class Alphaproteobacteria; order Rhizobiales; family Xanthobacteraceae; genus Bradyrhizobium. The sequence goes on from NZ_JAFCMB010000020.1 coordinate 22,991, forward strand.
CCGCCAGCGCCGTCTCGAGCGCGGTCACTTCCGGACCGTTGATGAACTGGCAGTGGTTGAGCACTCGGGAAACGGCGTCATCGATCGACTTGCCAAGCCGGCGGCGCTGCGCGGCGATATCGATCAGGGGAATGGGTTCTGGACGCATGTGCTGGTTCATGGAGCCTTGCTACGAATGAGATGGACGGTAATCAGCCGGCGACGCGGCGTGGACCCTTGCGCGCGGAGGAAGCCGCGGGCCGGGCCGGCGCTTCGAGGCAGCGGATCGCGATTTCGAGGCTGGCCACGCCCTCGTCGCCGGTAACCGCCGGCACATTGCCTGACCTGACGGCATCGAGGAACGCGATCAATTCGGCGCGCAGCGGCTCGTCATGGCCGACCGGCAGATGACGCATCGAATAGCTGCCGTCGGGCTTGAAGCCGAAGCACTCCGTCACCTGACGCGTCAAGAGGTCGCCCATCACATATTTGCCGCGGGTCGCGACCGTGACGTTGCGCGCCTTGAACGGCGTCAGCCAGTTGGTGTTGATATGGGCGAGCACGCCCGACGCGGTGCGGAACTGCAGCAGCGCGATGTCCTCGCGCTCGGCGATCGCGCTGGAGAGCTGCGGCTGCACTTCGACGATGTCGGATTCGGTGAACCAGCGGATCAGGTCGATATCGTGCACGGCCAGATCGATGACGACGCCGACATTCGACATCCGCGGCGGAAACGGCCCGACCCTTGTGATGCCGATGGAAAGGATGTCCTCGCCGGAGATCGCCTGCTTGATCGCCGCGACCGCCGGATTGAAGCGCTCGACATGGCCGACCATCAGCGTGACACCGGCGCGCTGCGCGGCGTCGACGATATCGCGCCCTTCCTGCACGGTCGGCGCGATCGGCTTCTCGACCAGGATATGGATGTTGCGCGCGATGCAGGCGAGCGCGACCTCATGATGCAGATGGGTCGGAGCCGCGATCGTGACCGCATCGACGCCCTCGGCCAGCAATTCTTCGAGGCCCTCGAAAGCGCGGCAGCCTGCGAGTTCGGTGGCGCGCGCGCGGTGTTCCGGCAGCGGGTCGACGATGCCGACCAGCGTGACGCCCGGCAGCCCCGCCAGCACGCGGGCATGGTTGCTGCCCATCACACCGGCACCGATCACGCCAACGCGCAGTTCACGCGCGGCGCCGCTCTTCGCGTCCGATCCGGACCCTTTAAAACCCATATCGTCGACCCCAACAGACTTTTCGCCAGTCCCCGGCGGTTCTCTAGCACGCCGCCACAAATGTGGCGAACGCCATCCCCGCTATCCGGACACGTTTTGATTCAAAGAGTTACAGCCCAGGAGGCACTTGGAGAAGCGATCTGGCAGGACTCATAGGGGGCTTAGGCCACCGCAATATGGAGGAATTAAGTGCTTGGCCGGGGGCTGTGAGAGCCCATCCTGACTAACCGCCGGACAGGCTTTCCCGCAGCCGGATGACCTGAGGCCGCAACTGCTCGCAGGCCAGTTCGCGCTCGAATCGAACCACATCCTCGCGTGACTGGCTGGCGCGCAGCTTGGCCAAGGTGGCCCTCTCCTCGTCACAGCTTCGGACCTGAACAATCGGCGCGGGTTGCGCCGGCTTCGCCCCTGATGGCGCGGACTGAGCGGATTGAAGGGTTGGCGCATTGGCCGCGGCCGACGGCTGATCCGGCTGCGGCGCGTCCTTCGCAGTTTCCTTCGCAGTTTCCTTCGCAGTTTCCTTGGCAATTTCCTTGGCAATTTCCTTGGGCAGGCTCTCGCGCAAGCGCACGATTTGCGGGCGCAACCGCTCGCAGCCGAGGTCACGCTCGAGCGCGGCCAGATCGGCGTGCGAGGGATTGGCGCGGATCTTGGCAAGCCTGGCTTCGTCCTTTTTGCATTCGGGTGCCGGTGCGACAGTCGCAACGGCAACCTTCTGCGGCTCCGGCGGCTTCGGGGCAGCTTCCTGTTTCGGCGCAGCCGGAGGCGGCGGCGGTGGCGCAATAACCAAGGCCGGCGGCGGGGCAATTTTTTCAACGACAGGCTTGATCTGGGCGGCGATGGCCGGCGCCGCATTGGCGACCGCCGAGAGGCTTTCGCGCAATCGCAGTATCTGGGCACGCAATTTCTCGCAGCTCAGGCTCCGCTCCAATTCGGTGACGGCCTCGATCGACGGGTTGCTGCGCAACTGCGCCAGCATGGCCCCGTCGCGATCACAGGGATCGGCAGGCGCCGGCGCGGCCTCAGTCGGCGGCGGCAGCGTCCGGATGTCGGTCGATATGCCGGCAAGCGACGGACTGGTCGGCTCCTTCCGATCGATCGCGGCGATTTTGGTCCGCGCCTGCTCGGCCAGCAATTGCAGCGCCTCTTCACGCAGCTTGCGCTCCCGCTCGGCCGCGAGCTTCACACGTTGCTCTTCCTGGGCCTTTGCAGCTTCCCGCTCCTTGCGCTCCTTCTCGGCCACGAGCCGCAAGCGCTGCTCTTCCTGCGCCTGGGCGGCCTCGCGCTCCTTGCGGACTTTTTCAGCTGCCGCCTGCGCGCGAAGGGTCTCCTGCTTGCGCAGCGCCTCTTCCTGCTCGGCCAGTTTGCGCAGCGCCGCTTCGCGTTCGGCCTTGCGCTGTTCTTCCGCAAGCCTTGCTGCTTCGCGCTGCCGGGCCTCCTGGTTCTGGCGTTCGCGTATAGCGGCCTCGATGCGCTGGATGCGGTTTTGCGCCTCCGGCACGTAGCTCGACGTCGAGAACTTGGCGATGAAGTCCTGCAGCACGGCGGGATCGGGCGAGTCCTTGATCTTGTCGAACGCGATCCGGTCGGTCTGGTTGAGGTAGTAATTGCTCAGCAGCGACACGTAGGTTTCCGGGCGCTGACGGCCGCCGGTCTGGGCGTTGACGTCGGCGGCGACGCGGCGGAACAATTGTTCGATTTCGAGTCCGGGCTCCTTGAGCCGCTTCAGGAAGGCGCTGGTGAACGGGCTGTTGCGGCCGTCGCCGTCGGCGGCGACTTCATCCGCCGCGGTGGAATAGGCCACTACCATGCCCTGGGCCTTGTCGATCTTGGCGAGCCCGCCGCGCACGGCATCGATGGCGCGGCTGTCGCCGGACTTCTTCTTGCGGCGAAGCGCGTTGACGATCGGATTGTTGCGGCACGCATCGAGGATCACGATCTTGACGCCGTCGCCGCGGTCGAGCGCGGCGCGCACGTCGTCGAGCGGCGTCATCTGGTAGCGGAAGCTGATCTCGTCCTCGACTTCGGCGTCGGTCGGCATCAGGAAGTTGCGGCCCTGATACTGGACGGCATGACCGGCGTAATAGAACAGCGCGGCGTCGGCGTCCGTCGCCAGCCTTGCGAATTTGGCCATGTTCAGGTCGAGATCGCGCTTGTTGGCGTCGATCGCTTGCAAGACTTCGAAACCGACCCCGCGGAGTGCCGCGGCAACGTCCGTGGCGTCGTTCTTCGGATTGGCCAGGAACAGGCTCGCATTGCTGTAGTTCGAGTTGCCTACAACCAGCGCAACGCGCCGGTCAGCCTTCGCAACGCTGATCGAACAGGTCAGCAGCACGAGACTATACAGAGCTGCAATCCAGATCGGACGACGTGTGCTCATATCAGGCTCCGGAACTGCCCCCCTTAGTAATAGCGACGATATTTGCGATACTTCTTCTTTGCAGGCGGACGGCCGCTGGCGGTGACCGTGACCGTGATCGGTTCCGACAACAACGGCGGATCGTGCGGAATGTGGAGCTCGTCGGCCAACAGCAATCGCAGGGTATGCTTGCCGAGCGGCAGCGTGATCTTGGCTTCGGTCTGGCCGGCGCCGAAATGCAGATGATTGAAGTCGGCTGGAATCGGCAAATCGAGGTTCGGCACGTCGGTATCGATCAGCAAATGGTGGTGACCGGTGTTGACCTTCTCGAAGCCGGCGGGCGCGACGCCCATGCCGATCAGACCGAAGCGGATGACCGGCGTCGGCGAGACGTAACCGCGGTTGAGCGGATAGACGAAGTACACCTTGGCGCCGGGCGGCGATTTTTTGCGCCCCGTGCTGGCGGGGGTGGTCGTGGCGGGCGCCGCCGCAGATGCCGACGCCGCAGGCACCGCGGAGGCGGCAACCACGCGAATCTTGATCCGCTCGGAGATCAGCGGAATCGTATTGGGAATGTGGTCCTTGTCGCCCAGCACCAGCTGCAGCGTGTGCTCGCCTTCCGGCAAGGTCACTTCGGCCTCGGTTTGCCCCGCGCCAAAATGCAGATGATTGAAGTCGCTCGGTATCGGCTGATCGAGCGGCGGCAGCTCGGTGTCGATCAGCAAATGGTGGTGTCCGGCATTCGCCTTGTCGGAGCCGGCGGGTGCGACGCCCATGCCCTTGAGGCCGAAATTCACGGTGAAGGTGGTCGGAACGGTCTGACCATCCTTGAGACCAACGAAGTAAACGGCCGCTCCGGGGGGCGAGGGATTGGGCCCGCCAACCGGCTTTTGCTGTCCGTGGCTCGTTCCGATCGTTCCTGCCAGCATAAAAAGCGAAACAGCAATTCCGGTCGATACTTTCGAGAACACACACACCTCCTAAAATCACGACAGGCGGCTGCCAAAAGCTCAAATAACTCAAGAACTGAAATGCGTCTGTGAAATAGTACACTGGATTTAAGCCATTGAATATCGTCCCCTGCCGCGGGCGGACCACACCCTGCGCACAAGCTCTCATCGATTTGATGATGGGATGAGGCAAACGGGAGTATTATATTACCATCAAACTAACTGACGATAGCGACACTGCGACTTTTGATTTTATGGAGTGTTGCGGGCACGATGGACCACGGGCGACGCGCCAGACGACCGGCGCAATTGAGGCCGAGGGTATGATGTTCAGATTTTTTGCTTTTTTGATATTTCTGCTCGCTACCGGACCGGCCGCCGCCCAGTCGGCCGCGGCGCCCGAGCCCGGCGAGCTGTTCCGAGATTGTCCGGATTGCCCGGAAATGGTGGTGGTGCCATCAGGCGAGTTTGACATGGGCGGCAAGGACAGCCCGTACGAGGGGCCGCCGCACCGGGTCACCATCGCCAAGAACTTCGCGATCGAACGGCGCGAAACCAGTTTCGCCGAGTGGGATGCGTGCGTCTCCGACGGCAAATGCAGGCACCGGCCGGATGATCGCGGCTGGGGTCGCGGCGATCAGCCGGTCATCGACGTGAGCTGGGAGGACGCCAAGGCGTTTGTTCTGTGGCTAACGCAGAAGACCGGCCGCAACTACCGCCTGCCGAGCGAGGCCGAGTGGGAATATGCGGCGCGCGCCGGCACCACGACCACCTACTGGTGGGGCAAAGAGGTCGGCAAGTCGAACGCCAATTGCGACAATTGCGGCGACTCGCTGCGCCGGACGATGCGGACCGGATCCTACCGGCCGAACGGCTTCGGGCTCTACGACACATCCGGAAACGTCTACGAATGGGTCGAGGATTGCTGGAACGACAATTACAAGAATGCGCCCAAGGACGGCTCCGCCTGGACGCAAGGACAATGCCGCCAGCGCGTGCTGCGCGGCGGATCGTTCGCCAACAAGGCCAATACGGTCACCTCGGCGGCGCGTTACCGGTACGATCTCGACGTGCGCTATTTCGCCAACGGTTTTCGCGTCGTGCGGGACGTTCAGTAGTCCCGATCAGGCGCGCTAATCATTCTCAATGCGAATGATATCGCCCTCGCCGGAATTCGCCGCCGGCACGGGGAGCGAGCTGCTTCTGCAGCCGAGAGACATGGGCCGTCAAGTCGCACGCAACTCTGCGATCAGACGAGCAGGGCTCACCTTGGTCAGGCTCCCGTCAAAGCCAGACTCATTAGGGACCTCGACCCCGATGCATGGGCCAAAGCCAAAAATTGGATGCAATGGAACACCTATCGGTGGCTGAAATGCAGTATGACCGTTACGAGTCAGCGCTCGACTACGGGTGCGCCGCGTTAGTCGCGAGATTGCATATGAAATGATTTCGAAAACTGTTGGCCAACTTTCAGATATGCATTGATTGAAAAGGCCTTTTACTCAACAAGGATATATTCGACTCCTCGCCGCGGCGTAAGATTCCGGACCATACTAATGCAAATGGATGTGCGCCTTCATACGATACTTGCAGTCGCTATCTGCTTGGTTGGTATTGCAGTTTGGGGCTCCAGCCTCTGGTTAATGGCTCCGCCTGATCCAAACTACAGCGACACCGTTGCCCCTTCGCTTTGGTACGCCGGGAAGCTCGCGGCTCCCGTCGGTACCTTACAACATTCCCTATTCCCTCAGCTCCCACTCCTGCTCCCACGGATCCTAGGTGCGCTAGACCAGTCGTGGGCTCTTTCCGTGGAGTTAGCTCATGATGTTCTTGCGGGCCTTTTCTTAGTTTGCGGCCTCGGCGCCATTGGTATCCTAGCGGTTAGACTGTCATCGGCTCGCGGCTATGGAGCAGCTTTCGTCGCGATTTTTGCGATCGTAGTGTTCTTAAAGAGTTGGGTAACAGGACTTCACGTTGGCTATCCTTTGTATGTTCAGTATCCAAACCATCTGCTTGGCAGCTGGGGAATTGCGGCCTCACTTTTCGTTTGGGCCATCTGGATTACGTCCGGACAAAAACTCATAAATCTATTGATTTGTGCTGGACTAGCGGGGCTGCTTACTAATCTGCACGCAACGTACGGACTTATTGTTATAGGCATTATTCTTACGGGTATCAGTGTTGAAGCCTTGATCGTTCGCAAACTCGCACCTGCATTGCAGCGCATGGTGTTGGCGATATTTTGCTTCTCGCTTGGTGCTTTGCCGCAGGGGCTTCTCATACTTTATCACTTGCCGCCTGCCAGCCTGCCCACCGGGTTGCCCGACACAGCGTGGTGGACACTTATGATCTTTCGTAAGCCGTCCCACATCTATCTTTGGGGCCCTGGCGGCATTGTCCAACCTCTGTGCTGGATATTTGCTTTTTGGTGCGCCTTTATTGCGGCACTGTCATCAAGACTACCTGCCATCTACACTTACCGACTAATTGCGACGGGAGTCGCAGTTACCATTTTTTGTGCAATAGCGTACGCCGCCTTCGCAATTGTTCCTATGCCTACACTGATCGGGGCGGTCCTATCGCGCTCGGCATTGATACCATTGGCCGCGATCCCCGCGCTTGCAGCGACTCTTACAATACTTTGCTTGAGAAGCTGGAACGAGCAGCAAAATACATTGAACGCGTTGCGCTTGATTCTCGCTTCGCTAACAAGCGCCGTACTGGCTCTTCCGATGGCCAGCGATCTCGTCAAAGCATTGTCATTGATAGCGTTGGTAGCAACAACTATACTCATGCACCTACCCGATACGGTACCGACCGTCGCTGTGCGACGCACAACGCAACTTCGCCGAACTGCGCTCGCAGTTCTCGCCGTTGCTGTGCCATTTCTTATGTTGGCCGCAAAATGGCAAGGAGCGCTTGCCATGATGCCTCGCCACCCCGGCACTTCCTGGGCACAGGTCACAGATTACGTCCGAAACGTTATTCCACGCGATCAGATCGTTCTGATGCCGCCATATCCTTACGCCACGGTAACGTCTCGACACATAAATCCGGCGGATTACGGGTACATGGGGTACTCCGTTTACGCGCGCGGACTCTTGCCATTCGAAATTAACCAGATCGAACTTCTACTGAAAATCAATCTTTTGACTTCTTCGCCACAGGCCATTCAAGCTTACCTCGCAAATAACGGCCAAATACTCTGCGTCTTTGAAAAGGGTTACGCCAAGCTCACTTCGGACATTTCTCGGTTACACCAACTTCGCTCGCAGTATCCTTCGCTACATTACTTTGTAGGGATCAAACCTGGAGCGGCACCTGCGCAATGGACGTGCGGACCGGCCGAAACGCAAACTCTGGATCTACCTCGTGTCTTTGAAAACGACACCTATGTCGTGTATCAGCTTTCGGAATAAGCAGGATTATCATGCCGCGGGATTTGAAAAGCGACGTTAGATCGTTTTGGGAAAGCAAACCCTTATTTGTGGGCGAAACCACGTATGATCCAGGCGCCCGCGAGTATTTTCAGCATCATGAAAATGTCTACCTATCTGATGTATTCCCGCGCGGGCTGATACCGCCTGAATTTTTCCCATTCCAGGATCGGGAAATGATCATAGACGTGGGGTGCGGTCCGGGCTTTTGGGTTCGGCAGCTATCCCGTCGCGGGATGAACGTCATTGGCATTGATATCACTCTCGCGGCGGCAAAACTGACAACAAAGAGCTTGGCTATATTTGACTTGCACGCTCATGCGATTACGGCAGATGCCGAGACGATCCCATTCAGAGCTAACTCATTCGACGGAGCAGTGTCTCACGGCGTTATTCATCACACTCCGGATACTCAGGCATGTATTTGCGAGATATTCCGAATTCTGAAGCCGGGCGGATCCGCCGTCATTAGCGTGTATCGGCGCAATGCGATTCTGAAATCGAAACTACTCACACGACTAGCTGCCTTTGCGCTCGGTAAGATGGTTTTCTTGCCGGGCCGAGGGCGCGAAGATTTGCTTAAGTCAGGTGATGCAAATGAAATCGTTCGACTTTACGACGGAGTCGATAACCCCGTTGGCAAGTCGTACACCCAGGCGCAGATTTGCCGGATGATGGTGGACGCGGGTTTCAGTATCGAGAAAGCCTGGCGTTACTATTTTCCTTTGCGCAGCCTTGGCCGGATGGGAGCACTTTTGAAGCCGTTGCACAGCTTCATATCCCGACGATACGGCCTGATGATCGCCGTGCACGTCGTTAAGCCAATGTGATTGTGCGCTTGTACGGCTCGACAGCACCAAGATTGAGACCGCGTTTGTCGGCGATCTCTGAACTGAATCTAGAACTGGAAGTAGATAAACGTTTGAGAAGTGCCTGCTAAAAGGAAGCAGCCAACAATTATTGCTGCGATCGCTACGACTCTTAGCGTGACGCTTTCAACTCCGATTGAGCAAACATTATCCTGGTGTCGTCGTAGCCGATAAGTAATGGAATGCATTAAGGCCGCTACGAGCATCCCAACAATTAGCAGTGGCGACACGCGATCGAACTTTTCGGTGAACGGCATTGATCCAAGGCCAAGCATCCCTCCCCAGATTTGCATTGCATCTACGATCGTTTTTGCGCGAAAAAGAACCCAACCAGCAACAACCGACAGGAAAACTATCAGCATTTGTAGCGGAGCGGGTACATGTTCCCACAAGCTTCCGATTCGGGAGCCACGCGACCAGCCAGCGGCGGTGACCAACGTGCCGTGGTAAATTCCCCAGAGTATGAAAGTCCAAGAAGCTCCGTGCCACAATCCACCCAAAAACCATGTAACCGTGACGGCTGAAGCGAACTGCGTTAGACCGCCTCGGTTCCCTCCGAGCGGAATGTACAAATAGTCGCGGAGCCACGATGAAAGAGAGATGTGCCACCGGCGCCAGAAGTCGCGGATTGATCGGCTGAAATAGGGCCAGTCAAAGTTCAAGGCCAGCTCAAAGCCAAGCAACTTCGCAATGCCACGCGCAATATCCGTGTATCCACTGAAGTCGCAATAGATTTGGATGGCGAACGCAATACAAGCAATCCACAAGACGCCTCCGCCATATGCAGCGTGGTTGAGGAAAACTCGATCTACAAACGGCGCAAGGTTGTCCGCGATAACGAGCTTCTTGAAAAAGCCAACAGCGATTAGTTCAAGACCGCGCCTGGAGGCATAAGGATCAAATGGTTTCGCGGTTTCGGTTTGCGGAACGAAGTCGGCAGCTCGAACTATTGGCCCCGCGACAAGATGGGGAAAGAACGAAATGAACAGAGCATAATCACGCAGCCGCCTGACCGCAGGCATACGCTTACGGTGCACATCGACAATATAACTGATCGACTCGAACACATAGAAGCTAATGCCTAACGGCAGTTCCAGGGAAACTATCGGAAGGCACTTACAGCCCGCAATCGAGTTAAAAGTCTCCGCGAGAAATCCAGCATACTTGTAAGAGGCAAGCAGCGCGGCGTTGATTACGACGCCGATTATGAGCGCCCCGCCGTTACCCTTGGCCGATCCACGTTCGATCAGCTTTGCCAATCCGAAATTCAGCAACGTCATTGCAACCAGGATCGCCAGCCACAAGAGCGACCCGGCCGCATAAAACAAGTAACTTGCAATTACCAGAATCCACGGCCTAGCCGTATGCGTTACAGCAGCTAAAACAAATAACGTTACCGAAAGAAGAAAAAAGAATTCAATGGAGTGAAAACTCATCGGCCGAGCACCTCATCAACCTTTGCGCCGATGGCTTTGCTGTATTTTTCACGCCCTTTGGCAGACAAGTGTACTTCATCAACGAAATTTGCATCATCATCTTCAAACACTTTGTCGCGACCGATGTAGTAAGCGCCACACTGCTTCGAAATCTTTTCGATGCGCGCATCGATCGCATCGAAGTCAATTCCAACAGCGTATGGATTGGTTCGGCCAAAAAGTGCTTCCGGGGCCGCCGATATGATGAGCCTTACGTTATTTCGCTTAAGATCATCGCAAAAAGAGCTTAGTGCTGAATAGCCAAGTGTAGTGTCGCGCTCCGAGCTCTCAATGTAGGCACGACGCACCCAATTTTCCGATGAAACGGGCGGCCGTGGCACTCTGGTCCGCTCGCTCATTGGAGGCGGCGGCCGGTCAACAGAATAGTCAAAGGGCGACCTCAGCGGTTCAATATCCGACGCAAGAATGCGTTCAACATACGAAATAATGAGATTTCGATAGCGCCGGATCCAAAGGCGCTCTGATAGCAGCCGCTCACCAAAGCGAGCTGCGCGCCGAATTTGCCACCACGCAATCGGCTCATGGTTTAGGTCATCAATTGCACTCCCTCTGGCATCGATAGCATCGGGATTGCGGACATCAGAAAAGGAAAAGCCGTTGTACAAATACACCACGGCCACCGTGCCATCCGAAACAAGCAAAGACCGTAGCGGCGAAAGCTCACTAGAGAGCATACCCGTGAGCCCCAAGTTTCTCGGCTGAAGTTTGGGCGCCGCCTTTAGCGCTACTTTGACATCGTACTCGTCTATGCCATTGACGACCGAGCTACTACCAACGAACGAAACTCTTCGTTCTGGTTCTCGCGCCAAGGCTTCGAGGTGCAACATCTGCTTTTCAACGTGAACCCTGATATCAACCAACCCACTTCTGGGTATGTAGGGAGGCCTGTGGAGATCGAGCCACTGAAGAACTGGCTTGCTTCGGAGTGTTGATTCAATTGCCACAATAGTTACCAAAGCCAACGCGCTGGCACAGATAACTTCGATCAAGACAATTGCTTTTGATGATCGCATCATTCTATCGGTGATGACACATGACCTTAGGAGACGGACGGCTAGATTCCAGCCGATGTTCAAGATTATTCGCGGGCATCAGGGCAGCGCTATATGTCGATGATAGGTAGGCGGCTCTTGGGATCCATCGCTGAGCGGTTTCGCTGGCTTACATGCGACATGCGCACCACACCAATCCTCAAAATCCGCGTACCGCGATGACCCCATATGAAAGGGCACATGGCGCGGCACGGGAATGGGCGCTCCGCTCACACCTGTGATCCGATCCTCGATTGTTATCTTCCCGTCTTTCGCGACGGAAATGCGCCGGTGCAGCCGGCCCGGATGACTCCTTTTCTTGCGAATGAGCGTCGCGACCAGCAGGTCTTTGAGCCAGCGCGATACAGCCGGGAAGCGCCCCAGCGTGGTGGTGAAGAGTCGGAACGCGACGAATCGCCAAGGATCGAACCGCATCGAGGGAATGCCACGAAAGGCAGTTTCCACATCAGCGTGCAGCAAACGTTCATGATCGGTCTCGATCTGACAGCGCCCCTCACCCTGACTGACTACGAAGCCGTTCGGCGACGCGACAGCATATCCGCAGTCTTCATAGATCAAAGCGCCTGTCATCTCGAACAATTTGACCGAGCCACCCATCTGGCCACCCATCGCAACAATGCGATTATTGGCATTTGCTATCGCAAGGCCGGCATCCGCAAACACCGCGACAGCACCTCGAGTCCGCCAGGGAAGCTCCGCCGCATGCGAAAGATCGCCAGCGGCATCCGCGGCGAAAAGCAGGTTGTTAAGCAGCGGAAACTGATTCCACGCGTCCATCTCTCGCGCACCTACGCCGCGACCCGCTGACAATCTCTCGCGCATGTGCTTGGCAACCGCGGCAGATGATGGCACACGCGCTGCCAGCATTTCGAATGCAGCGGGATAAGCGAACTTCGTTCCTCGGCTCGCATACTCTCCCCCGAGACTGCCGTCGGGATGAGCGAACCAGCTCACAAAATCGCTGGCACGGATCAGACGCCCGAACAGCTCCTTATCGCCGGTCCGACGTTCGATCTCGGCAAGATAGAACATCCCGTGACTTTGATAGCCCGGATCCGCACCGCCATACTCTTTCATCCATCCTTCATCAGGATGCTGATGCTTGTAAATCACGCCGAGATAGCGATCCCGCGCGGCCTTAAACTTGTCAGTGCCGACGACGTCACCCGCCACCTGCAAGGCAGCCGCGGACGCCGCGAGATGGTTGGAGAGGATACCATGATGTTCGCCATTATTTGCGAGCCAAGTCGCCCCACGCTCGATCGACGAAAGTGTTTTCAGCTCCGTCGCCTGGTCTACCCTGTCCCGTATCCGCTCCAGCGCGATTCCAAGATAGAAGCCGGTGAACGCCGTCGCGGCCAAACTTCGCTCAAACGGATAAGCCTCGTCAAAACTGCCATCGCTGTGCTGAAGCCTTGTCCAGAAACGCAGGGCGCCACCGGCAAGCTCTGTCATGCGGCCTCTTGCTTCGACAGGCGCCGGCGATCTTGGGGATGACGCCAGCCAGCCAAGCAGATGCGCACCTTCCTGGAAGCGGGTGGCAGAAAAATCGGTAAACTTCCAGCACCACCACGTTCGATCGAAGCTACCGTGTGTCGGCGATGTTGGCTCGGCATCGAGACCTGAAAGGGCACGGCCCAACAGCGGCCGGATGGCGGCGAGATAACTGTCCGAATTATCCATTGGCCCGCTCATCTTTTACCACCTCGAACTACAACAAACATGTTCTCGCCGACCAGCGACATGTTTCGAAGAACATCAGGCCTTGATGTCATTCAACGGCTTGCGGGCAATTGCTGTCAGCAAGGTCATGGAGCCAACGCGGCGCGCGAGCGCGAATACGCCCTGCACCGCAACACGCAAAACCGGCTGCGCTACAGCCAGCTCAGACGATTCCAACTCGCGGGCCTCTATTTTCACTTGTTCAAAGCCTGTTCTCTGCAACAACGCCGCCAGCGACGCCTTGGTAAAATACTGAACATGAAAGGGCGGCCAGAGACGCTCTTGCAGAGGCCGCAGCAATCCAGACAATTTCGCAAGCCCCCGGCCGATCCGATAGACGAGCCCATCGTAATTTGGCGTTTCCAGCGCCAGCGTGCCGCCTGGCTTCAGCACACGAAATGCTTCGCGGAGGAAGCGATCAGGATTATCGACGTGCTCGATGAGATCGAATCCGCAGATGATGTCGGCACTACATGCCGCCAACGCAGCGGTCTCCAGCGTACCGACCCGCAAGTCGCGGCCCGCGGCGCGGCCGAGCTCCACCACCTTGGGAAATATGTCGATGCCGATCGCTGTCATATGCCGACTTTCTACGGCATAGGCGACGAGGATTCCGAGATCGCACCCGACATCGATCATAGCTTTGCCGTCAAGCGCGCCGATTTGGCGCTCGACCCGCGACAGTTTTGCCTCGCATGCCGCACGTAGCACGGAAGTCAGCTCACGCCGCGCGATGAAATACGGATGGTTGAAATAGTCGTCGCTGCCATGCAGAGCCGTCAGATCGAGTGCGGAGGGGCGCGGCTCCAGCAATCCTGATCCGCAACTGCCGCACTCGCGGATGCCGCCGTACCCCAGCGAAACTCGCAACGGCCGCGGGTCAGACGAACCGCAAACCACACATGGCACGATCTTCCCTGTCATGCGTCGGCTCGCCCAATCTCGTCTTCGGATCCAACGCCCCGCAAAGCCTCGGTTACTGCGAGGGTAACCTCGGTGGTTGCAATCAAGCTTTCGATCGAAATTGCGGGATTGCCCGTTCGACAAGCCTCCGCGAAAGCGGCCGCTTCCGCCGCAAATCCCTTGTCAACATTCAAAGAGCGGCGGCGCGATGTTTTGTTTTTGGCCACAAGATCGAGTGCACGGAAATTGTCCAGCAGCGCCATGCGCTCTTGCGCAAAGGCTTCGAACCGTTCCTTAGGATAGCTTGCGTCACCGTTCGACCAGTAGTGCACGGTGCCAATCGACCCGTCCTGGAATCTCACCGTAAAGGTAACGATATCGTCGGCGGCAACATCGGAACGTCGCGGACTAACATGGGCTACTTGAACAGACTCTGGAAGTGAACCGCAGACGCTCTGCATAGCATCGATGAAATGGCAGGCTTCACCGATGATTCGGCCGCCACCACTTTCCCGATCGTGTACCCAGCCGAGCTCGGACTTGAGCGCAATACGGCCAGCGTTGATGCGATAGAGCATAACCATCGGTTCCGAGCGCCCCTTGAAATGCCCAGCCATCGCTTGCACTAAAGGTGAAAACCGCCGGTTGAAACCGACAGTCAGCGTGCCTGAAGAGGCGCGCGCCGCTGCCTCAACATCGATAAGTTCCTGGCGCGAGATTGCCAACGGCTTCTCGACGAAGACATGCTTGCCCCGGTTCAAGGCTTCGACAACATAACGCGCGTGGCTGTCGTGACGGGTAGCGATGACGACCGCCTGAACGGAGGGATCATCCAGCAAAGCATATCCATCGTTGTGGGCCATGCTCGCGCCATACCGCTCGGCAACACTTTTTGCTGAAATGCCCTTTCCGCTAGCTACGCCGACCATGTGGAACGCCTGAGCGTCCATCAAAGCGGGCAGCAGGATACCTTTTGCAAACGTTCCTGCCCCTATGACACCAAGGCCAATGCGACCGGATACGGGCCGTCGCGATACCGAAAGAGCAAGCGACTTCGAAGGACTCATTTCGGATGGATACTCAAGGACAATGCCTACGCTAAAATCCTGTTTTTTGCCGGTGACCAGATCGTAGCCCTCGGTTGCATCCGCGATTGAAAACTTATGAGTCGTAAGCCGCGCCGGATCCAACCTGCCATCACCAATCAATTCAAGAAACGCTGAGAGGTTGCGCCGCTCAGTCCAGCGCACGTAACCGATCGGATAATCCTGACCTTTCGCCTCATAAGCGGGATCATATCGGCCCGGTCCGTATGAGCGTGACTGAAGAATTTCCAGTTCTTTCTCGAAATAGGTTCGACGCGCTATATCCATCTTGACATCGCCGACCACGACTACGCGCGCCCGGTCGCGACACAGCTTGGCAACGTCTTCGAAAACTGCGCCGCTATCGCGGGAACCTACAGTTAGCAAAACCGAATCCACACCAAAACCACCTGTCATCGCGGCTATCTGAGTCGCAAGCGCGGGATCAGACGGTATTGCGGCAACGGTCGCACCGGCGGCTCGCGCCATATCGAGTTTGCGAGAATCCAGATCGAGGCCCGCAACCCGCATACCCGCAGCGACGCATAACTGCACGGTCAATTGACCGACCAAGCCCAATCCTACGACCAGAACAGTTGCTCCCAGTTGCTGATCCGCCTGCCTCAAGCCGTGGAGTGCAATGGCGCCCAGCGTCACATAACTGGCTTGTTCGTCGGTAACCGCTGCTGGCACACGAACACAGAGATTCTTGGGAACGGCCACTAGCTCCGCATGATTTGCAAAACCAAGGCCGGCGCAGGCAACGCGATCGCCCACCGAAATGTCGTTCACATCGCGCCCAATCTCCAGCGCGGTGCCGACAAGGGAATATCCGAGCGGGATCGGTTCTGCGATCAGATTCTTCACTACTTTATACGTTGGCCAAAGGCCTTCGGTGCGCGCCCGGTTTATCACCTTCATCGCAAGATCGGGACGGTCCAGGGCCTTGCCGAGATATCCCTTCTTGCCCAAGCCGATTATCGCGCGATCGGTGCCGGAACTGATGAGCGAACTATGCGCCCGAACGAGAACCTGACCGGGACCCGCACGCGGCGCGGGAACATCGGCGACCGACAGAACGCCAGACTTAAAGTTCTGCACCACAATCTTCATAAGGCCACCTTCTGTATTACCGCGCAGTTCAAGTCCAGCTTGAAGACGGCGCGAATCGTTCGAACCAAAGCTCCAGCATCACGATCGAGAACAACCGCTTGAGTGGTAAAAAGCCTTGGGCAGGATCCGCAGCGCGCTGCGCGGCAATCCATTGAGGACTAAAGAGACCGCGCTTCTTGACACGCACGGGATCGAGAGCCCAATCGAAAATATCAGCAAGAGGCTTGGTTGTCGCATACGCCTCAAGCGGAATGTAGAATGCGCGTTTGGGAGCCTGCAAGACCTCCGACGGCAGGAGACCAACTCCGAAGCGCCGCAACGCAAGCTTGTTGCCGGACGCCCCCAATTTGGTCGCATCCGGCAAGGCTGCCGCG
Organism: Bradyrhizobium sp. AUGA SZCCT0176; assembly: GCF_018130145.1. Lineage (GTDB taxonomy): Bacteria > Pseudomonadota > Alphaproteobacteria > Rhizobiales > Xanthobacteraceae > Bradyrhizobium. The sequence goes on from NZ_JAFCMB010000020.1 coordinate 39,559, forward strand.
GCTGCGATGACCAACTCGTCCATGAACGGTACCCGCCCTTCGATCGAATGTGCCATGGTCATCTTGTCGGCCTTCATAAGAATGTCGTCTGGTAGCCAATCGGGGTACTGCATCGCGACCAGCGATTGTAGTGCCGTTTCACCGGGTAATCGCTTCAAAACCGGACCGACGCTGCGATCCGCCACACCGGCAAGCGCATGACCTCCCGCCATCGCGCGGATATCATCCGCGTCGAAGAGCGACACAGCCGATCGATAGAGATCCGTCAGCGGTGCATCACCCATGCGCTCCAGCATGGACACGATCTTGCGACGCCCCACTTTGCCAAGCGCGCCAGGATAATCGAAAAGTCTCTCAAGGATCGCGACCGGCATGATCGAGGCGAGGCGTGCGGCAACTGGAAACGAATGCGCCGGCACAAACGATTTCACCCGCGCAATTTGCTGAAGCTTGCGGTGAAACATGTATCCGCCGAGAATTTCATCTGCGCCTTCACCGGACAATACCACCTTGACCTCTTTTCGGGCCTCGCGCGCGAGCACATACATGGGAACAACAATCGCGTCTCCCACCGGCTCGTCCAGCGCAAAAGCGATCTCCGGCAAGCTGGCCATATCCTCGGCGCGGCAATCGATCGCGTGATGGTCAGATCCGATGCGACGCGCCGTCAGAGCCGCAAGCTCGCGGTCGTGATCGGGGAAATCGGGAAATCCGATCGAGAACGTCTTGACCGGGCCAGCCGCAACCTCGGCCATCAAGGCGACAATTATGTTTGAATCGATGCCCCCGGACAGGAAGGCGCCTACCGGCACGTCCGCAATCATGTGCCGGTGAACGGACGCGCGCAGGGCCGTGCCAAAGCGATCCGCGGCCGCTTCGATATCAAGGCCAGCTTCCACCGAATCCGCGCCGGGCGGAAACCACCAGCGCCTCACCTCGATGTCGCCTTCGCACCAAACCAGGTCATGCCCGGCCGCAAGCTTTTCGACGCTCGTCAGTAGCGAACCGGGGCCTGGCACATATCGAAGAGACAGATACGAACGAATTGCGGCCAGATCGACCTCGGATGAAAACCCGCTGTCTGCCTGAAGCGCCTTGATCTCGGACGCGAACAGCAGGCTCTTGCCCTGACGGCGGAAATACAAAGGCTTGATGCCCGGACGATCGCGAACCAGCAATAGCTTCGTTCGACTGCCACGTTCATCAACAATGGCGATCGCGAACATGCCGTGAAGGCGCACCCAGGCGTCGCGCCCCCATGCTAGATAGGCATGAAGCACAACTTCGGTATCGCTCGTGGTGATAAAGCGATGACCCAGCTTCTCAAGCTCGGTACGCAATTCACGATAGTTATAGACCTCACCATTATAGACGATGTGGACGCGATTCTGATCGCCATGCAGCGGCTGATCGCCCGTTTTAAGGTCAATAACGGCAAGACGCCGCATTCCAATGCTTATTTCGGCACTTGGGAGATCGTGAAAGCCAGCGCCATCGGGTCCGCGGTGGGAAATCCTATCGGCCATGCGGCGTACCAAAGCCGGATCATACCGGCCTGCTGTCCCAACAATACCGCACATTTCGTTAGCTAGCTTTCACGGGAAATACCAATTCAGCAGGCTTTGCGGTGGGCGGAGTCCTCGCACCGTATCCTTGCATCCAATTCGTTCGCGCGAGCTCTCGTAGCTGAAAGAACAAAATAGAAAAGCCCGCAAAAAGCAGAGCAATAACGAAGAGAATCAGGCCGACCAGCGCGAGATAGATCGCCGGCGCTGCATGCGTGACCAGCATGGCGACAGCGGCTGCGATGAATCCGCAGCCGAGCAAAGCGGCTAGCGCTGTTAAGAAGGCGAAGTGCCGAACAGGTTGGGCGATAGCGATAAAGCGTAGATGGCTAGTGATAGTCTTGAAAATTTTTGTAGATGACTTGCGCTTGGCCGCACCGTCGCGTTGGAGTTTGTGATCGAGCCAAGTCAGGGTGGCGGGGATCTCGCGCGCACGAAAGCCGAGGCCAAGAAGCTTGAGAAGCACCTCAAGATGAAACTCTTTACCATTCTCCTCCGTCAGGAGCGGTTGAATAACGGCGGCGCGATAACCACGAGTCATGCCCGTATTCATCGTGACGCTGCTGTCGAAGAAAAGACGGATCAGCCTGTTGCCTGCCTGGGTCAGGAACACCCGAGCGGGTGATACGTTCACCAAACTTCCGCCTTCGCGATGGGGCGACGCAATTACAAAATCCGCCTCGGGATGAGCCACTAGCTCTGCGTGTAAGCGTTGAACTATGTCGTCGCCCCACGAGCAATCGGCCTCTGTTGTTACGATGATAGGAGCCGTCGCTTCGTCGATACCGATTTTGATAGCGCGCCCTCGTCCCTGGTTGATGGGATAAGACAACACTCGGACCTGCTTTTCTGCACGTTCGGCCACGAGCACGCCAAACAAGCGTTCCAGCGATTTATCCTTTGATCCGTCATTGACCAAAATCAGCTCAAACGCCTCGCCGAATTGCTGGCGGAGATTCATGAGCATGCGCTGAACGGCGCGCTCGATAATCGCCTCTTCGTTAAAGAGGGGACAAACAACAGAAACAATAGGATAAGTAGCAACTGTCTTGGGCGCGTTTTGATCCACGATTAGTGCCTATTTGCCCGAAGGGTTGAAGGGGCTTTCCAAAGCACGGCAGCTATACCAACGCAACCACGGCACAGGAACGGTTACACACGCCAGTTTGGGGCCGAGTTAGGGACCCTATGCACCACATTTACAAAATATAAGTTTTTTCAATAGGTTATACATGAAGATGTCGAGGTCCGACGACCTGATGATTGCCACCGGTCGCCTCTGACCTCCGTCATATTCGGTCTGTACCTCAGACACCCTTAGCTTTGCGCGATGCACCGCCCTGAGCACCGTTTGGGCATGCCATCTGCCCCCCAGCAGGGTGGGCAAAATGGGTATCCCAGGCGCAGCATAGTTCCCAATGATCGCTAGCTTATCGACCCTCTATGAACGACTGTAATCATCTTCAATGCGGATGATGTCGTCCTCGCCGAAATAGCTGCCGGTCTGGACCTCGATCAGTTCGAGCTGGATCTTGCCGGGATTTTCCAGCCGGTGCACCGCGCCGATCGGGATGTAGATCGATTCGTTTTCGTGCACGGTCTTGACCAGTTCGTTGACGGTGACGCGGGCGGCGCCCCGCACCACGATCCAGTGCTCGGAACGGTGATGGTGCTTCTGCAGCGAGAGCCGGCCGCCCGGCTTGACGATGATGCGCTTGACCTGGTGACGCTCGCCATTGTCGACCGACTGATAGGAGCCCCAGGGCCGGTGCACCTTGATGTGATCTTCGGTCACCTGCGGCGCCACATTCTTCAATGTCGCGACCAGCCGCTTCAGCCCGTTGGCGTCCTTTTGCCTGGATACCAGCACCGCGTCCTGCGTTGCGACCACCACGAGGTCATCGACGCCTTCGAGCGCGACCAGCGCGCGGTCGGTCGTCACGTTGCAATTGCGCGAATCCTCGAACACGGCGGCACCGCGCGCGGCGTTGCCCTGCCCGTCCTTGTCGGACAATTCCCACACCGCATGCCAGGAGCCGACATCGGACCAGCCGCAGGCGACCGGCACCACGGCGGTACGCGAGGTCTTCTCCATCACCGCGTAGTCGATCGAGATCGACTTGGCGGAAGCGAACGTATCGGTATCGAGCTTGATGAAGCCGAGGTCGCTGCCGGCGTTGGCGACCGAATCGGCGACGGCCTGAACGCTGGCGCTATCGACCTTGCGGTATTCGTCGAGCAGCACCGCGGCGCGGAACATGAAGTTGCCGCTGTTCCAGAGATAGCCCGATTTGACATAGCCCGCCGCCGTTTCCGCGTCAGGCTTCTCGACGAATTTTGCGACCGCGCGAACTTGCCCCGAGATGACATCGCCCGGGCTGATGTAGCCATATTCGGTGGCGGGACGCTCGGGCTGGACGCCGAAGGTCACGATGTGCCCGGCTTGCGCAGCGTTAAGCCCCTCGCGGCAGGCGGCGACGAAGGCTGCGGTGTCGCGCACCACGTGATCGGCCGCCAGCGCCAGAACGATCGCATCCTTGTCACGCGTTTGCGCGAAGGCGGCGCCGGCCGCGATCGCAGGCCCGGAATCGCGCCGCATCGGCTCCAGCAGCACGTCGGCTTCAAGGCCGATCTCCGCCAATTGCTCGAGCACCATGAAGCGATAGGCATTGTTGGTGATGATGACAGGACGCTCGAACAACGCCGCGTCCGATACCCGGATCAGCGTATCCTGAAACGTCGAACGTGCCCCGAACAAGGGCAGGAACTGCTTCGGATGCACCTCGCGCGAGGCCGGCCACAGCCGGGTCCCGGCGCCGCCGCACATGATCAATGGAATGATGCGCTTGTTCATTTAAGCCCTGCCGCTAAATCTTGTGATATTCACGATACCATCTGGCAAATCGCATAATACCATCTTCAATCCTGGTCGCAGGACGGAAGCCGATATCGCGCGCCAGGTCTTCGACGTCGGCGTATGTCGCCGGCACGTCACCCGGTTGCATGGGCAACATCTCCTTGGTGGCCGTCCGTCCAAACTCTTTCTCCAGAACCGAGATCACATGCATGAGATCTTCAGGATTGTTGTTGCCAATGTTGTAGATCTTCCACGGCGCCGCGCTGCTCGAAGGATCGGGCCGGTCGCCGGACCAGTCCGGGTTACCTTGAGGTGGCCGGTCCACCAAGCGAACGATCGCCTCACTAACATCCTCAACAAAGGTGAAATCACGGCGCATCTTGCCGTGATTGAACAGCTTGATCGGCGTCCCGCTCAGGATCGCTTTTGCGAAAATGAACATCGCCATGTCCGGACGCCCCCACGGACCGTAGACCGTGAAAAATCGCAAGCCGGTGGCCGGAACGCGATAAAGATGGCTGTAGGTGTGGGCCATCAGCTCATTGGCCTTTTTCGACGCGGCATAGAGGCTGATGGGATGATCGACATTGTCGTTTACCGAAAACGGCAATTTGGTATTGGCGCCGTAGACCGATGACGACGAGGCGAACAGGAGATGCCCGCATCCATTATGCCGGCAACCTTCAAGCACATTGATAAAGCCTTCGATGTTCGCATCGATATAGGCGTGCGGATTTTCGAGTGAATAGCGAACGCCCGCCTGTGCCGCGAGGTGGATAACGGTAGGAAAGCGGTGCTGCGCAAACAGCGATTTGATCGCCGCGCGATCAGCCAGGTCGAGCCTCTCAAAAGCGAAATTTGGATCGCGCTTGAGAATTTCGAGACGCGCTTCCTTCAGCCTCGGATCGTAGTAGCTGTTGACGATATCGAGACCAACAACCTTGCGGCCAGCCGCCAGCAGGCGCTGCACCACGTGAAAGCCAATGAAGCCCGCGGCCCCGGTGACTAGTATCGTATCCGACATCTATCTCCCGACCTTATTCCTAGAGCCGCCACAATTCGATCCCGGCAGGCTGCGAGCCGCGGTCGAGCCTGGTCTTGACGTCGAGAACCAATCCCGCGCCGTCGTTCAACAGCTTCTGAATCAGCGGCCAACCTCCGCCGTCAGTATAGAGATCATGCGCCACCGCCAATATGACGGCATCAGCCGGCCGAAGAGCATCGATATCTACCAGCGTTACACCGTATTCGTGGCGAGCGTCCGCGGCGTCCGCCATCGGGTCATGAACCTGAACGGTCAGACCGAACGATTCCAGTTCGCGGATAATATCGATCACACGAGAGTTGCGCGTGTCCGGAACGTTTTCCTTGAAGGTCAGACCGAGCACCGTGACGATTCCGGCCTTGCCCTTTCGGCGCAGCAGCCCGCGAATACATTCGCGCGCGATGCGCTGCCCCATTCCATCATTGATCCGGCGCCCGGCAAGAATGACTTCCGGATGGTAACCTGCCTTTTCGGCCCGATGGGTCAGATAATAGGGATCGACCCCGATGCAGTGGCCGCCAACCAGCCCCGGCTGAAACGGCATGAAATTCCATTTCGTCCGCGCGGCCGCCAACACGTCGCCGGTGTCGATTCCGAGGGATTGGAAGATCAGTGAAAGTTCATTCATGAAAGCGATGTTGAGGTCGCGCTGGGTATTCTCGATCACCTTCGCGGCTTCGGCCACTTTGATGGACGGGGCACGGTGGATACCGGCCGTCACAACCGACCCGTAGACGTCCGCAACGATATCCAGCGTTTTGTCGTCCTGCGCCGAGACGACCTTCATGATTGTTTCGAAGCGATGTTCCTTGTCGCCTGGATTGATGCGCTCCGGCGAATAGCCGACCGTAAAATCCACACCCGCCTTGAGGGATGACGCCTGCTCCAGAACGGGAATGCAATCTTCTTCCACCGCACCGGGATAGACCGTCGATTCGTAGACGACGATATCATTCTTCTTGAGTACGCTTCCGATCGAACGCGATGCGGAAATCATCGCACCAAGGTCCGGTTTGTGCGCATCGTCGATCGGTGTCGGTACGGTCACGATAAAGAAGTCAGAGTTCCTGATGTCCGCGAGTTCGTGGCTGAAGGCCAGCGAACCATGTCGGAGGTCATCGGCTTCGACCTCCCGGGTGCGATCATGGCCAGCCTGCAACTCGGAAACTCGGGTACGGTCCACGTCGAAACCCACAACCGGAACACCCGCCCGCGCAAAAGAGACGGCAACAGGCAGTCCCACATATCCCAAGCCGATAACTGCTATGCTACGCCTATGTGTCACTTATGGTTTTCCAGCTGCGTCATACCCCACGACGGGGCCTGTTTACCCGCAGTGCTGCGCCTTCAGCAATAGCCGAAAAGGTCCGTATTGCCTATTCGGCCGTAAACCCATAACAGGGCTAGATAACCCTTCACTTTCTGGTAAATAGCGGTCGGCGCGCAGGGCGTCTTTCACTCCAACTCGACGGCTCGGAATGCGCGGATTTCTGGTTCTTGCTGCTCGTATTCTGGTGTCCGGCGCTCTGCTCTATTTGGCGCTCCGCGGCGTGAATTTTGCCGCGATCCAGTCCCGCCTCAGCGAAAGCAGCCCTGCCTGGATTTTGGGCTGGATGGGACTTTCGGTGCTGGTGACCATCGTCCAGGTTTTCTGTGGCGCTTTGAGATGGCGGGAAATTTCCGGTCCCTGCGGGGCTCCGTTGCGTGCAACGCAAGCCTTCAAGTTCAACATGATCGGAACTTTCTTCAACCAAACGCTTCCGTCAACCATCGGCGGAGACGCCCTGCGTCTTTGGCTGGTCAACCGTACCGGCGCAGGTTGGCGAGCTGCCACCTATTCGGTGCTGGTCGACCGCGCAATCGGACTCATCGCGCTCGCGATCGTCGTGATTGTCAGCCTCCCCTGGAGTTATCAGCTGATCGGGGATTCGCGGGGACGCCTTGCTCTTGTGCTGATTGATCTAGCCGCCATCTCGGGCGGTCTGGGCTTCCTGCTCCTGGGGCGCCTGCCGTGGAAGTGGCTGCGGACGTGGTGGCCAACACACCACATCCACGCCTGCTCACTGATTGCAAATCGAACCCTCTTCGACCGTCACAGCGGACCCAGAATTGCAGTCCTTTCGCTGTGCGTGCACATCCTGACCGTCGTGATCGCATGGTGTGTCGTGCGCGCGATCTCTGCGCCCGCTGACTTCAGCCAGGTGTTCCTCCTCATACCACCGATCATGCTGGTCACGATGCTGCCGATTTCGATTGCCGGCTGGGGTGTGCGGGAGGCGACCATGATGGTCGCCTTCGGCTACGCCGGCCTGGTGCAGACAGATGGCACCATGGTGTCGCTGCTTTTCGGCGCATCCTCCTTCGTCGTAGGCGCGATTGGCGGACTGGTCTGGATCTTCAGCGCGGAGAAAGCTGCAAAGACTCCCGACGCGCTTCCAGAGGCAGGCTGAGGGCGCCGCAATTGGATCCGCTGGACGATGGTCAGGCAGATTTTTTCTGCAGCACGATCATGGTTCGAAACCCGAGCATGCGACCGAGCGCAGACTCGATGCGCTTCTCGAACGCCAGCACCCGCCGCCCCAAAGACTCCGGCATCAGTGTCCAGCGCTTGAACCCGCCGGAAAGCGGATAGACCCAGAAAGAGAACCAGGACACCTCGACGAATTCGAGATTTGGAAAGAGCCTCTCGAATTGAAGACGGTCGCGCGTCGCCAGCAGCGTCGGGATCGCTTGATTGGAATCGTAGGGATCACGCTCGGGGTTCGGCAAACCTTCGACAAAAGGAGTTGCCCTCATTCGTACCGGCTCGGGATGAATCAACCGGTAGAAAACCGTACTTCCGGGGGTGATCGCCGGCTCGATCATCACGCAACGGCCGCCAGCGCGCAAAACACGCTCGGCCTCCCGGAAGAACAGAACCGGGAACTCGATATGATGCAGCACGTCGAGCATGACGATGTTGCTGATGGCGCCGGAACCAAATGGCAAATTCTGCGCATCCGCGACCACGTCGACCATCGGGGAATGCTGGATGTCCGAAGATATGGCCGCGGGAATGAAGTTCTTGAGTTGCCCGATCCCCCCGCCGATCTCGATGGTTTCTCCGGCCACGCAGGCCGCGGCAATCCGGCGGTAGTAGTCCTCGTAGACCAATCGCAGGATCGGCTTTTGGGACCAAACGCTGCGATAGGAAGCGTGAGGGTCGCTCTGGATGGTACTGGACATCAATCAACCACCAAATGAATGATCAGATCGCCTTGATCTTGAAGAAGGCAAACACGACCATCTTCAGGAGCAACACGCCGTGGCGGAAGCGCGATATCTGCGTTTCACCATACGATCTCGCGGCATACCGGATCGGCAGATCGACCGACTTCAGGTTTAGTTTCGAGGCACCAAAAATCAGATCGAAATCTCCGAACGGATCGAAATCTCCGAAATACGCTTTACCCTCGCGCAGGCGATAATAGTCGGTTCGCCGCATTACCTTGGTGCCGCAGAGCGTGTCGGTATAGCGCTGGTTGAGCAACCACGAAAACAGATACGAAAAACTCTTGTTGGCGATCAGGTTCAGGAACCGCATGGCGTCATCTTCCAGCGGATAGACGAGGCGCGATCCGTTGATGAATTCACCTTTGCCGGACTGAATCGCATCCCAGAATTTCGGGAGCTGCTCTGGCGGCACCGTAAGATCGGCGTCGAGGATGATCAAGACATCGCCGCGCGCAACATCGTAGGCCGTGAACACGGCGTCGGCCTTGCCTTTGCCCGGCTGGACCATGGTCTTGATGTCTTTGTCCGGATAAGCAGCCTTGACCCGCTGCATTTCCTCAAAGGTGCCGTCCTTGCTGTGACCTTCAATGAAGATGATCTCCAGATCCTCGCAAAACTGCGGGATGCGCTGGACGGCGGGCTCGATGTTGCCGCGCTCGTTGCGGGCCGGAATGACGACTGTGGCAGAGCGCAACGTATCGTCGGGTTTCAACAGCGAACGGCAGACCACGTAATGACGTAACGCGAACCAACGAAACACCGGAAGAATGCTGATGAAGCGGTTGATGAGACGTCCGATTCCAAACAGCGACATGGGGACGATCATGCGCTGTTCAGTTTTGACGGCGTCAAAGCTGCCTAGACCGGCCAACGCCTGAACGTCTGCCGGCGACAGGACGTTCTGTGGCGGGTGGGGCATGCGCCCCCCGGCGAATTCAGCCAGCTTCAGCAACGGCATCCACAGATGCGAAAAGTAACCGACGACCAGCCGCGTCTCGCGCGTGCACAATGGATGCAGCCGCTCGAAAAACGCCTGAACGTCGTCGAGTGATCCGATCGTATCCAGCACAACGATGAAATCGAACGGCCCGGGAAGAGACGCAATCACCTCCGGATCTTCGGCATCGCCAACCAGAAATGTCAGACCGGGATGAAGCTTGCGCGCCTGTTCAACCATCGCCGGGCTGAAATCCAGGCCGACACCGAACGACGGTTCGAGGCCTGCAAGCGTATCGCCGGTGCCGCATCCGATTTCCAGAACGCGCGCACCTTTCGGGATCAAGAAGCGCAGATAGTTTTCGTCTTCACGATGAAAAAAATCGGCCTTCTCTCGCCAAGTGGCGCGAGCAGATGCATAGGCCTCTGAATGATTTAGAATAGCGGCTTTGCGCGATGGTCCTGCGACGACTGTCATGGCTTCGTGAGCACTTTCGAATATCCCCTGGCGGCGCAGCTATCCGACACGCGTCCAGCGTGAATTTCGAGCTATAAATATCCGCTTTTGGCGCATCCTTATGCGCTGGTTGCGTTGGCTTGCCAAGAAGGTATTTTTGGGTAAGAAGTGGTGAAATTCGCCGCAAATCCCCGCAATAACGGCTTCGAACAACGGAATATGGTGCTGGCTGGGATATGTGTGGCATAGCTGGCATCATCGACCCAAATCGGCGCATATCCCCGGACGATCTCACTGGTCTCGCAGATTCGATGGATCGCAGCCTCGAGCATCGCGGGCCGGACGGCCACGACGTCTGGCTTGACCATGATGCCGGGGTCGCGTTGGTCCACCGCCGCCTGGCCATCGTCGACTTGTCGCCCGCCGGGCGCCAGCCCATGCATTCGGCCGATGGGCGTTTCGTCATCAGCTACAATGGCGAAGTCTACAGCCACCTCGAGATTCGAAGGGAACTGGAGGCTGCCGGACAGGGCTTTCGCGGCCATTCCGACACCGAAGTGATTCTTGAATCGGTTGCCCGATACGGCATCACCGGGACAGTACGCCGGCTGATCGGGATGTTCGCGATCGCAATCTGGGACCGCAGGGACCGCACCCTGACGCTGGTCCGCGACAGGCTCGGGATCAAACCGGTCTACTGGGCGAAGATCGACGGCGTCTTCATGTTCGCATCGGAACTGAAGGCGCTGCGCGAATACCGCGGGTGGACACCGCGGATAAGGCCGGAGGCCGTCGCTTCCTACATGCGGCACAATTACATTCCAACACCGCATACCATCTATCAGGGCGTCCACAAGCTCGAGCCCGGAACGATTCTCACGCTGCCGTGGAACGGCGAACCCAGCAGTGAGAAATTCTGGAATGCACGCGAAATTGCCATCGACGGCATTCGCAATCCGCTTCGTGAAGACGATACAGAGTTGACCGACCGTCTCGAGTCCCTGCTGCTCGATGCGGTGGGAAAACGCATGATGGCGGATGTGCCGCTCGGCGCGTTTCTCTCGGGCGGCATCGATTCATCTCTGGTTGTTGCCTTGATGAAGGCGACGAACTCAGGCCCGGTGAAGACGTTCTCGATCGGCTTCGAACAAAGGGAATTCAACGAAGCGCCCTATGCCGCGGCGATCGCAAAACACCTTGGAACCGAACACACCGAACTGATGGTCAGTTCGAGCGAAGCGCTGGATGTCGTGCCCAAGCTCGCAGAAATGTTCGACGAACCATTCGCCGATTCGTCGCAAATTCCAACCTATCTGGTGTCGGCGATGACGCGAAAACACGTCACGGTCGCTCTATCCGGAGACGGCGGCGACGAACTGTTCGCAGGTTACAACCGATATCAGCTGACTTCGAACATATGGCGAAAGCTGACGCTTCTGCCCGGCTTCATGCGCAAGGGCGCAGCTTCGGGATTGGCTTCCGTCGGCGCCGACCAGTGGGACAACATCTTCGCCATAGTGCGAAGATATCGCCCGACGGCCCAACCCGGGCGTAGCCTGCACAAGCTTGCCAGCCTGCTTGAAGTCGACGACTCCACGCAAATTTATCGCCAGTTGGTGAGCCATTGGGATCCCGCCGCCCTGATGCCGGGTGTTTCAGAGACGGTCGGCGTCCTGCAGGACGACACGATTCAACACGACTTCCCCAACCTGCTCGACCGGATGCAGCTGCTCGATCTGACGACCTATCTGCCCGACGACATCCTCACAAAGGTCGATCGCACGAGCATGGCCGTAGCCCTCGAAGCACGCGTCCCCCTCTTGGATCATCGCGTGGTGGAGCTCGCCTGGAGGATGCCCCGCTCGGTCAAGATCAGGAACGGAAAAACCAAATGGCTGCTTCGGCAAGTACTCAATCGGCACGTTCCCGCCGAACTCGTTGAGCGGCCCAAGATGGGATTCGGCGTGCCGCTGTCTGATTGGCTTCGCGGTCCGCTCCGGGACTGGGCGGAAAACCTGCTATCGGAAAAACGGCTTGGCGAAGCCGGCCTATTCGATACGGCTTTGGTGCGGCGGTATTGGGAACAGCACCTTTCCAGAAAGAACAACTGGGCGTATCTGCTGTGGGATGTATTGATGTTCGAAGCCTGGCGCGAGCGTTGGGGTTAAACCTCACTGCCAGCGTTGCCGGACGCGCGCACCTCTTCAATATCGCAAACTCGTTTGCCGCCGAGCAGCCCGCGATAAAGGCTCTCATATCCGGCAACGCAAGCATCCAGGGTGAAATTCGACTGCACGCGCGCCTGTGCAGCGCTTCCGAAGCGGGAACGCAAGGCTGGATCGCCGACCAATTGCACGATGGCTCGCGACAATGCGTCGACATCTCGCGGCGGCACGATCACGCCGGTCGTGCGATCGAGTATTGCCTCGGCATTTCCGCCTACGTCGGTCGCGACGACGCATAGGCCTGCCGCCATCTGTTCAATGACCGCGTTGGAAAATCCCTCTTCGTGCGATGGCAGAACACCAAGATCGCTCGCGGCAATCAGGTCCGGAACATCGCTGCGCGAGCCCAGGAACCTGATGTGGTCACCGATTCCCAGCTCCACAGCCAGCGATCCGATTGCGGCGCCTGCCCCGTCGTCTCGACCGACGATCAGAAGCTGCCAATCGCGGGGCAGTGAAGCTCCGGCGCCGCCGAGCGCGCTGATCAGATCCAGATGTCCCTTGTAGGGTATCAAGTTCGCGACGACGATCATGACCAGAGCGTCTGCTGAAATACCCAGCGCGCCGCGCGTCTCGTTACGAGCTGCTTTTGAAGTAACACGCTTCAGATCGACGCCATTGTAGATAAGGCCGAGGCGCCGCTCATCGACCCCTTCTTCCATAAGGTCCCCGAGCACGCGCCGCGAGTTGCCCAGGATTGCAGTCATATGGCCATGCAGACGCCGCTCCAGAACTCGCAGCAAGGGGTATTTCCCCTGGTAATGGTTGAGGCTCCGGCGGCTCATGACCCGGATTCGGATGCCGGCGAGAAATGCCAATGGCGCCGTTGTCAAATAGGCCATCGGAAGAAAGCAGTGCACGATCGCGGGCCGTCTCCGCACCAGTACTGTAAAGAGGTGTCCGGACACGATCGAAAACCTGATGAAACGGACGATCATCGGAGCCGGCCGGCCGTCCCGCTTGATCGGCGGGCAAATGATATTCACCCCACTTTCGGTGAGGCTCCGGGCCAGCGGCCCCTCACCCGCCAGACTGTAGATCGAGACGTTCCAGCCTCGCGACACCAGCTCGGCCGCAACCGATGCCAGATGCAACTCGGTGCCCCCGACTTCCAACGTGCCAATGGTGAAGATGACGTCACCCTTGGCCGCATCCGGCTTCACATTCATCCGAAGTCCTGAACTCCGCAAATCGAAAGCGCTCGGAGCCGGCGTCTCATTTTGCAGGAAGATCTACAGGTTGCGCGTCAGTCACAAGGACCCAGTAAATGCTGTTCCCCTCAATCTTCGACCATTCGGCCGTGGTGAATTTCCACGCCTGAACGTTCTTATCCAGCACGACATGGGCCGGCACGATGAACTGGTTGTCGCTGGTCCTTCCCGCCTCCATTCTCGGCGCAACGATAAACCCGAAAGGCAATTGCGGTGTTCGATCTTTGAGAAGGGGCTGATAAATTTCATTATTGCTCAGCGTGACTATCTTGGCGAACTCACTCAAGTGCAGGCTGGGCACCTCCTTTGGCAACGGCTGGTCATCGGCAACAACAAGAAAGCCGGACACCCGCCTCCCTCCAAATACCAATTGCTGATTCGGAACCGCAGTCGCCGCTGCGGCGGGCGGAGCAATGCGGTGAGCGAACCAGGGAACCGACATAAAGAGCACCAGAGCGGTGGCGAGGCTCCCCCACCACCGCCACGCTGGTCGAACTATTTCGTTCACGGGCGGAATGTGCCGGGAAAAAAGTCCGGAGGCTGTCAGCGCTGCTATCAATGGATAGCTTCCCGTCATCACCCTCATTCCGTCGTCGTAATACACGAATGCCGAGGATACCAGAATCGCCAGCATGGTCATAACCCAGAACAACACCTCCGTGCCGCTGGGACGATTGATGGCGAGAATGATCAGGCCGATTATGGAAACCACGAAGAAGATCGAGGTCGGCAACCATTTTGACGCCGGCGCACGCAGGTAACCGTAAGTGATCGTCGGGGGAACGGCGCGGGCAAACAATTCAGCGCTTACAGCCAGTCGGCGAATAATCGTTGCTGGGTCCTTTGCAATATTTTCGATGCCTTTTGAATACAGGAAATCGGTTTGGGCTTTCTCGGTATTGTCTATCCGCTTCATTTCATCCGCATAGCGCACGGGACATGACGACCAGTCCTGTCCGATCGAAAGCCCGCAGAGCGTATAAGCAAAGTTGCTGCCCGAAAGATCGGCGCCCCTTCCATAAAGCTTTTGCAGAGCGAAATTGGCCGACAGGCCGACACCAACGATGCCGATCACGGCCACGAAAATATAGACTTTCTTGCGCCAACTATCGCCAAAGCAACATACGATCCACAGCATCACGGCGGGCAGCAGAAACATCGCACCCATTCGGGTCATCAGAGCCATGAACGTCAACGCCAAACCCAGCAGCGCGAATTGCAGTGACCGACGTCCGAACGACTCCACAAAAGCGGCGACGGAGAGGAAACTCCAGACAAATCCAAGCGGTTCGGTGAGAGTGGTCGCCAGAAAAGAGCGGCTGAACATCAAGGAGAGCGCGACAAAGGCCAGACATGCCAGCGGGCCGCGCCAGACAAGAATGGATCGCGCCGCGATCCAGACCGAGACCGAGACCAGGACAACCTGGATGATCAGCATCTGGGCATAGGAGAACCCGGCCGCCGTCATCAACACGGATCTGAACGCCGCAGCAAACGGCCTGCGCAGAGCCATGCCGTTCCAATAACCGTCCCTTGCCTGATCCTGAGCGGCGGAGAAATAGCCGTTTGCATCAGAGAATGGAATGAGGCCGCCAATGCTCGCACTATTGAAATCGCCGGGACGCGGCAAACCCGCCCATGTTCCGCTCATCGAGAATACAAATAGGCACAGGGTAAGAGGCAATCCCCAGGTCTTCAGGAATTTGTCGAGGGATTGCAGTTCCGGCTCGTACGAGTGAGACCCCATCAATACGGATAGCCAGATTGCAACGGCGCACAGGCTGGTAATCACCAGCAGGAAATGCGCCGCGTAGTGATCGTGCTCGCCCGCGGCGCGGAGCCAATCTGCCCAATGAAAGATGGCTGCGGTCGGAAGCGCGTAGCCGTTGAGAAGAGCCGCAAGGCTGGCGAGCACGTAAGCCAGTGACGTTGCCAGGCCGAGCCACATCGCCGCCCGCAACAACAGAAAGGGCATTCTCAAGAGGGTAGGAGCTGTCATAGGGGTGATTTCCTGAAATTCAGCGCACGCCACAGCCGCGCATGCCGCCGCCGTGCACTTCCGTACATAGCGGCTGATTTGTTCTATTGGCCACGCTCGAAGTCATGATGTGCCAGCTTCGAGGTCATAGACGCCCATGGTTGCCGCGATCATTCGCTCGACGGAGAACTTTTCCTGAACGAGGGCCGGGCCGAGAGACTTGATTCGAGCGAGCGCTTCGGGGCTATCGAGAAACCGCAGCACGGCCTCGGCAAATGCCTGCGGGTCCTCTCCCGCAACGGAAGCTCCCGTAACGCCCTCATTGATGGTTTCCGCACAGCCTCCCACCGCGGCGACAACAGCGGGTACGCCGAAATGCTGCGCCTCGATCGATACGTTGGGCAATCCTTCGACGCGCGACGTCAACAGAAACACCGTCATCGACGGCCATACCGTGCTGATGTCGCTGACAAGGCCCAGAAGCGACAGATGCGCGCTGATCCCCAATTGCTCGGCGCGGCGCTCGACGTCTTTGCGCATCGGACCATCGCCCGCCCACACGAAATGGACATCCGGGCGCTTCTTCAGGATGTGGCTTGCAATCTCAAGCCAGAGATATGGACGCTTTTCCTCCGCAATGCGGCCCACGGTGCCGACAACAATTTTGCCCTCTCGCACATGGCGACTTCCGGAGTCCGACACTGCAGACTTGCCATCTGACGAAAAATCCAGCCCGTTCGGTATCACCTTGATGCGCGCAATCGGCAGCTGGAGCCAATTGGCGTAGTCGTGAGCGCCTGCGACACTGTTGTTGAGAATAGTGACCTGGGGAAGCTTCGCCAGTTCGCGATAGGCCTGCCACATATACGGTTGAAAGAACTGGAAATGGAGCGGCGACAACGACCTGCAGCCCAGCACGATTTTCGGAACACCTGCTATCACTGCCCCTATTCCAGCTGCGATATTTGGCTCGTCCAGCCACGCATGAACGATCGCGGGACGCTCCGTCAAAAACTTGTTCGCGAAAAACAGGATGAGATCCACCAACTGCGGATTTCGACGAAACGCGGACCGTATCGACTGATCGTAGCCTGCAAGGGATTCACCCTGATTCAGCCTTTGCTGAACGCTGACCCGATCCTCGACAACGATGCCTGCGGCTTCGAGTTCGCTTGCAAAGAATCGGTTTCCGCCGGTCAGCGGCGACTGGCAAACAATCGAGACATGACGGCGAGTGCGGGAAGATATTCCCTTGGCAGTCAGCGAAAGCTGCCGTTCCGAGCCGCCCGCGCCAAGTGAGCCGGAGGCATAGACGATCGGACCATCGGCCTGGATGCGATTGACCGGAAAGCTCGACAGTTCCAGTCGGGAAATCGGGGCGCCGACGATTCTTTCAGCAAGCCTTCTAACACCGGCATTTCCGCTCTTCGCCAACAGCTGCAACAATCGGTCCGTAAGACGGAGACGACCGCGAACGTCCCGACCGATGAACTGGAGCGTGGATATTGACTCCGACTTCGGTGGATGGCGAGAAACCTTGACGATCCGAAGCGCGCCGCTTCGCAATACTGCGACGGCCCAGCGCAATCCCGCGAAATCCTCGGACCAGAAGATCAGTGCTGTTCGGAGCCGAAACGCAGAGCCTCCTAGTCTTCGGATGTCTTTTATACCCGGCGATGTCTGCGAAATCACCTGAGTGACACGGGGCTCTTGCTGCAAGCGCTGGAAGAGAGCGTCCGAGACCGAACCGGTCAGCACCAATACCACGGCCCCACTTCGCAACCGGCTGATCTCTTCCGACATACGATCGAGGATTGCCTGCTCCTCCGCGATCAGGGCGGGCGCCTCGCGCGCTTTGTCAGGTCGTGTGACTGGCTGTGCCATCTTCAGGCTGATGTCTGGTGAAACGTTCGGGAACAAATGAACGCGTCAGGACGGAATTCCCGAGCGTTCCGCTCAATACCATCTCATCTGTCAGGAGGAAAGGTCAGCCGCCGAGGCCCCATGGAGGTCAACGGCGATTGCCACATCGACTTCATGGACGTCGTACCGCGTCGAAAAACGCCTGATAGCCCCCGATGTCCGGCCGCAATTCCGTGCCGGAGCCTTTTGACAGGTTCAACCTCTGCGTGACGACTTCACTTTGGCTGCAACAGCCTTGCAACGATGTGGTGGTTCGGATGATCGGCGCGCCCGAACTCGCGAAAGCCCTCTTGCCAGAGCCAGGTCTCGATCTCATGCAGCGGATAGGTGTCGTTGATCCCCGGAGAAGCGGCATCGAACCAGCCTCCGGCGTCGGCGCCCTTGACCTTTTCAATGTAGTCGTACCGCTCTTTCAGATCCATGCCGGCGGTGGCGCGACGCAGCCGTTCGACTTCGACATAATAGTCAAATCCACCTGGATCGTTCGAGTTCGGTTCCGCGTACAACATCAGGAAGATGTATCCGCCCGGTTTGACCAGCCGGGCAATGTTGCGGAATGATCCATAGGTATCACCGGTATGGTGCAGAACGCCGAACGACCAAACCAGGTCGAAGCTTCGATCAGCGAGGGGAAGAGGTTTGGTCAGATCGTGCTGGAATACCGTTACCTTGCTCGCGAACTCGGAACACGCGGCCTTTGTGTGTTGCACGCCTGCCATTGATTGATCGACGGCGGTAACCGCGCATCCGAGTGATGCCAGAGCCCAGGACCACCGGCCGGATCCGCAACCCGCATCGAGGGCTTGTTTTCCCTGGAACCATTCGTCCGGCAACCGACTGAACGAGCGAACCGAATTCCGCTCGCGCTCCTTCAGTTCAGGCCGGCTCTTGGTCCAGTCGCCGTCAGGCGTATCGGACCATTGATAATCGAAGCTGTCCCTTGTGTCGCGTTCGATCGGAAATGTGTTGATGCGATCAGCCGCCAGGTGACGCACGATCGAGCGCAACCGGCTTACCTCGAACTGCAAATAATCTATTTCGGACCGGACGGTATCCGGAACTTGTGCAGGAGCCGCAGGAGCTGCGTTGTCCTTGACGCCCTGGAGAAGCGTTATTACCCGTCGGCCTATACCCATAACCGCACCAGCTCACCTTGGTTGTTACGATCGCCGCAGGCGATCCGCTCGTCACTCACGCGGCCGAGACTATCATCGAGGATAACGAAAGTAACTTGCTCAGCCAATGTGCGCGCCGACTCGGTTGGCCGTGGGCAGCCACAGGTGATTGAGAACGACCAGAGCGGCCAGAATGAAACGTGCGGTCCCCAGCATGCGGTCAGAGCCATCGCTCGCGCCAGGCCTGGAACATCAGAATGCACCAGATCGGATATGCCCAGGTTTCCCCCGACAGATGGCGGCTCCACATGGCGCGCACTGCCTTGGCCGCGAAGATACCCTCTTGCTCGAGCCGCCTTTCATCGATCAGCGCCTCCGCCCAGTCGCGCAACGGCCCGCGCAGCCAGTGGTCGATGGGAATGCCAAATCCCATCTTCGGCCGGTCGATGATCCCGCGCGGGACATGTTTGTAAAGCACCTGGCGCAGCGCCCATTTTGCGTCGGCGCCTCGGACCTTCATGTGCTGCGGCAGCCTCCAGGCCATTTCGACGACGCGATGGTCAAGCAGCGGCGCACGGATTTCGAGACTGACGGCCATGCTGGCACGGTCGACCTTGGTCAAGATGTCGTCGGGCAGATAAGTCATGAAGTCGATCATCTGGGCGCGTTGTACGGGATCCGCATATTGCGGCGCCAGCGACCCACCCCAGATCGGCGCGAGCTGCTCCTCCGGGCTGACCAGGAACTCCGAAGGCGGCCTGCCTTGAGACGCCAGCGGCAGGTAACGATGCTCGAAAGTCATGGCGTCCTGGCGCGCCAGCCACGTCTCGCCTCGTGCGGCCCAATTTCCAATCCCCGCCCTTCGCAGCAGCGCGAATGCGCCTGATTGCAGCGTCCTCAAACCATCAGAGGCGGCAGTCCCCAGGAGCGGCGGCATCGGACGCGCCGTCGTCATGGCTTGCGCCTGCGCGTACCGGCCGTAGCCGGCGAAACTCTCGTCACCACCATCGCCGGATAGCGCCACGGTAACGTGCTGGCGCGCAAGTTTCGACACGATGTATGTCGGGATCTGCGAGCTGTCGGCGAAAGGCTCGTCGTAGATCTCGGGCAATTTTGGCACGACCTCGAGCGCCTCTTCGGGAGAGACGTAGAATTCGCGATGCCGCGTACCAAGGTGTGCGGCCACGGCCCGGGCGTGCGGCGCCTCGTCGTAGCCGTCGACATCAAAACCAATCGAGAATGTGTTGACCGGCTCAGATGACTGCGCCTGCATCAGCGCGACGACGAGCGAGGAATCGATCCCGCCCGACAGGAATGCACCAAGCGGAACGTCCGAAACCATGCGCCGCTTGACCGCGTCGGACAGCAACCGCTCGAGCGCGTCGATCGAGTCTTCGTCCGTGGCGGAGCTTCCGGTCCGCATGGCATCGGCGGCAACATCCTCGACACACCAGTAGAAGCCCGTCGTCAACTCGCCTTCGGCATCAAGCCGCGCCCAGCCGCCCGGCTCGAGTTGACGGACCTTGCGGTATATCGACAGCGGATGCGGAATGTAGCCGAAGCGGGTGAATGCGGCGATCGCCTGTGGATTGAGCTCAGCCTCGAAGTCGGGATGGACGCGCAGCGATCGCAACTCGGAACCGAACATGCAAGTTCGTCCGAACTGTCCGATATAGAGCGGCTTTTTTCCAAGCCGGTCGCGCGCGAACCACGTCATGCGGGTTTGTCGATCATGGACGACAAGCGCAAACATGCCGATTGCCAGCGAAAGCGTGGGCTCGACGCCAATTCTGGCGATACTCTCGATCAGCACTTCGGTATCGGAATGGCCGCGGAAATTCAGCCCGGGCCGTGCGACGTCCCGCCGCATGTCCTCGGCATTGTAGATTTCACCGTTGAAGACGATCACCCAACGCCCGCAAGCCGATTGCATCGGCTGATGACCGGCCGGCGTCAGATCGATGATTGCGAGCCGTCGAAAACCGAGGGCAATGCCGCTCTCCGGATCGGCAAAACAACCGTCATCGTCTGGTCCACGGTGGACCATCTGATCGGCCATCAAGCCTGCGATCCGTCCCAGTTCGTCAGCGCCCCGCGACCGCGAGACATCGACGAATCCAGTGATGCCACACATGTCTCCCCCCAACGACCACGCGACATCGGCGAAACGTCGCATCAAAACGAAGCGTGCTTTAGCCACCTATTTTGGGCGATCCGACGTATGTAGGATTGGGCGTTCCTGCCGCCTGGAACGAAATCGCAATCATGCCCCTCGGAATTGAGCAGATGTTGCGGACAGATAGCGAAGTCTTCAATATCGGTCAATCGGAACACCCCACTCAGCGGAGCGCAGATCCTGGTTTTCGCTGCGGAAAGCGTCATTCGACACCATCGTCATCGGCATGCCGGAGCGGGGCTTGATCCGCCCTCGACACCTGTGACCGCGTATGATAGCGACCCTCCCTGCAGCAAAGGGGAACTAGCCCTGCAGGGACATCCTTGATGCTTTTGCATGGTTGGCTCGTTACTTGACCGGGACACGACCACGAGCATGAGAGTTAAAGTCATCAATGCCGGGCGACGGTCTTTGCTGCCCTCGTTCTCCGAGGTGTACGACCACCGAGAACTGATCGTCCTTTTCGTCGATCGCCATATCAAGAGCCGCTATCGCCAGATGGCCCTTGGCATAGCCTGGGCATTATTGGAGCCGTTGTTTCAGCTCCTGCTGATGTCGGTTGTTTTCGGCTTCCTGCTGCGCGTAAACACGAACGGCTATCCCTACCCTGTCTATGTCTTCGCCGCGTTGATTCCCTGGCAGCACTTCACGCGAACGGCGATGTCGGTGACCGGGTCGCTGCAGGATAACCTGTCTCTGATTTCGAAGGTCTATTTTCCGCGGATTATTCTTCCAATCGCGGCCATGGCCCGCGAAATGTTCGACACCGCGATTCAGCTCGCGATCCTGCTTATCCTGGCGGCCTTCTACGGTTATTATCCATCGCTCAAGCTGGTGCTCCTGGCGCCCGTGGTGCTGATCCTGATCTCGTTTGCCGGCGCGGGCCTCGGTTTATGGGCTGCCGCAATCGTGGTTCGCTTCCGGGACGTTCGCCCGGCTTTGTCAATCGCGCTGCAGGGCGGGCTCTATCTCACGCCGATTCTCTATGCTGCAAGCGTGGTGCCGCAGAACCTGCGCTTTCTGTACCAGCTAAATCCGATGTACTGGGGTGTGGAGACATTCCGCTGGCTGTTGATCGATCAACCCCTCGTCTGGGACTGGACGCTTCCCGTCTCGCTGACGCTGACCGCGATCATGACCGCACTCGGCATCGTCATATTCTCCGTCAACGAGAGAACGACCGTAGATGTCCTCTGAAATCGCAATTCGGTGTCAGGGGCTCGGCAAGCGCTATCTTGTCCCCGCACGTCGACGCGGAAGCACGATCGAAAATCTCGTCGGGCATTTCAAGGAATACACCTCACTGGTCGGGCGCGACGAGGCGGACTATTTCTGGGCTCTTCACGACGTTGGTTTCGAGGTCAAAGCTGGCGAGATTCTGGGCGTTATCGGCCGTAACGGGTCCGGCAAAAGCACGCTGCTGAAAATTCTATCGGGCGTGACTGATCCGACTGAAGGCAGCGCAGAATTACGTGGTCGCGTGGGATCGCTGCTCGAGGTTGGTACCGGTTTTCATCCCGACCTGACCGGACGCGAAAATATCTTCATGGCGGGCGCCCTGCTTGGCCTAAACCGATCCGAAATCGCCAAGCAGCTTGACGAGATCATTGATTTCGCCGGCATCGACCGGTTCATCGACGCTCCGGTGAAGAGATATTCGAGCGGGATGTACGTGCGTCTCGCATTTTCGGTGGCCTCGCTGCTGCGTTCGGACATCCTGATTCTCGACGAAGTGCTGGCCGTCGGTGACAGCGCCTTCAAGGAAAAAAGTGAAAACAACATCAACAAGATCGCCAACGACGGGCGAACGGTGCTGCTCGTCAGTCATAGTATGCAGGCCATTCGTCACATGTGCGAGCGCGCCATCGTTCTGGACAAAGGACGGCTCGTCGTAGATCAACCAGCCGATGAAGCGGTAAGTCAGTACCTTCGCTCGCTGCATCCCGACGAGGGAGCTGACCTGCGAAATTTGTCGCCGCTGGTCGATCTGACGGCGGTCGAGTCCGAGGATTGGCCACGCCCCTTCAAGACGATCAAATCAATTGAGACGGCTACGCCATCTGGACCGACGCGCACTTTCCAAACCGGCGAAACGATGTTGATCCGCATCCGCTACGAGATGCCGAAACTGATCGCACCGTGCTACTTCACTGTTTTTGTCGTAAACGACGTCGGCGAGCGCATGTTCGTCAGTTACAGCTATCATGATCAGGAAAAAACTGAATTTCCTCAGAGGGGCGTGATCGAGTGCCGCATCGATGCGTTGCCCCTGCTCGATGGCATCTTTCATATTGATCTCGATTTTGGCGCAGTTCAGACTCTGGGCGGCATGCGGTATCTGGACTACATCAATCGCGCTACCACGTTCGCCGTCGAACAGGGGAATTACTTGAGCACCAGGCCGAATCTGAAGAACCAGGGTTTATTTGCTTTGCGCAGTCGGTGGAACGCGTCCGGCTAGCCAGAACTTCAAGAGGTCGCAAAGGACACGTGCCCCTTACCGTCGTTTCAATCTCGGAGATCAAGCCCGGTGACTGGGACAGCTGTGTGCGCAGTTCGCCGGACGGTTGGGTTTTCGGCTTGCATGGCTGGCAACAGGTGGTCACCGAGGTCGAGCCCTGGGGATTTCAGGAACTCGGATTTGGTCTGGTGGACGGGAACGCATTGGTCGCCGTCATGCCGCTGCACTTCCAGCCATCAAGTCGGGTCGCAGCATCGAGCGGCTGGGGGGGCGCGGGTCCGATTGTCGCCGACGGCATCGCGCCGGAAAGGCGCGCATCCATCGTCGGTGAAGCTCTTGGCGAGGCGATCAAGCGCGCGACGGCCAACGGCGCGGTCCGCCTCGACATCGCATCGTCTCCCGTCACACGCCGAGCCATCTCGGGAGACGGAGAGGCTGGGCCATATGTCGTCTCGGGATTTGTCGACCGGTCACTGAGATCGCAGATTATTGCGCTCGACCGTAGCGAGCAGGATATATGGATGGGCCTGTCGAAAACCGCCCGCAATCTCGTCCGCCGGGCAAAAAAGGCAGGCTATCGCGTCGAACAGGTCGACTGGAAGGCCAATCTTGATGCCTACTACGACATGCACACCGAAACCTACATGCGGACTGGCGCGACACCGCACCCAAGGTCATATTTCGAAGGCATAGCAAAGCATATCGCGTCATCCGGCGCGGCTCGGCTGTTTGCGATACTGACGCCCGCCGGTGAGCCCATTGCATTTCACAATATGGCGGTGCTCGGCCCGGGCGCCTTTTATCACACGGGATGCTCGCGCGAGATCGCGGGCAGCGACGGTGACGGCTATCTGCTGATGTTTGGCGCGATCAACGCGGCTCGCTCAGCCGGTGTCTCCAGATACGACTGCGGCTGGATCTTTCCCGAGGCCAGCGAAGGAAAACAGAAGGGCTTGACCTTGTTCAAGACTCGCTTTGGCGGTGAACCGCGCCAATCGTTCCGGGCCGAATTGTCGTTCGCCCAGCACAGCAGCGCCGTCCAGCCCGATTCCGCACCGCCAAGTCATATCCGGCGCCTCGGCTCCTGGGTTGCACGGCTACGGTGGAGAACAGGACCATGACGACTTCGTCGACGGAAAAAGCGATCAAGGAAGCTTACGAAGCTGGCAATATCTATAAAACCAGCACGATTTGCGCGCATGCGGACCGTAACTCGCCCGAATATGCGCACCGGCTATTATGGGAAAAGATCGAGCTGGTGCGCAAACATGCCCGACCGGGCCGTCTGGTTGACCTGTGCTGTGCGACGGGCGTTCACTTGATCGAACTTGCCGATTTGTCGGAAGATGCCGTTGGCATCGATTTTTCGGTTCCCTTTATCGAGAAGGCGAAAGCAGATGCCATTGCCGCAGGTCTCCGTCACCTCCGGTTCATGGAAGGCGACGCCAAGGCAATTCCGCTCGATGGCGGCACCGTCAGCACACTATATTCGTTCTCCGCCCTCTACGTTATTCCCGACCTGAACAAGGTGATCTCGGAAGTCGCCCGTGTACTTGAACCCTCGGGTCGCTGTGTTCTGGATTTAGGTAACTCGCGCTCCCTGAACACCTACTGCGTCAGCAAGTACACCGAGCTGCCGCCGTCCTTTCATTTGCCGTTGCCGACAATTCTGAAAGTGCTTTCCGACAATGGTCTGTCTGTCGTCGAACATCGTGCCTTTCAACTCTTGCCGCTTTGGGCAGACCGACCCGGCTGGCTTTGGCCGCTCCTCCATCCGAAATGGAAATCACTGATGGGCCATCGTGTACGTGATCGCATGATCGATGAATGGATCAGCAATCTGCCGGGGCTGAAGAACTACGCGTTCCGGCATTTGATCGTCGCCGAGAAACGCTCCTAGCGACCACAAACAGCAGGCGGGGTTTTCATGTCCGTTCCTCAGCGCTATCCCGACTTTCTATCCGATCAACGCCAATTCTTTGACGAACTGATCACGGAAGAATGGCAAACATATTTTTCGGAAGAATGGGATGCAATTCGGCGCTTCGAAATCGAGAAGATCTTCGAGCATTTCAAACCCGCTCGGATCCTGGACGTCGGCTGTGGCGTCGGCTTTCATGACGCTGAGATGGCGCGTTACGATTTTGTTGAAGAGGTCGACGCCTTCGACTATTCGGAGAAGAGTGTAGAGAAGGCAAACGCGACCTACAGCCACCCAAAAGTAAAACGGTTCGTTGCAGATCTATCGACGTTCGCCCCGACCAACCGTTACGACATGGTTATCAGCTTTCAAGTCTTCGAGCATCTCGATCAACCACCTGCGTATTTTGAACTCTGTCGGCGCTCGTGCAAAGCTGGGGCCATTGTGGCGATCGTTACACCAAACCGCACGCGTCTATCAAATCGTCTGCGCGCGCGCAAAGGCCTGCCGTACGAATTGTGCGATCCGCAACATTTCAAGGAATACACGATCGGTGAAATCCACGAGCTTGGAGCGCAAGCGGGATTCACGCCAGCGGGAGGCTTTGGCTACAGGTTATGGGGTTGGCCGCCACTCGAACGACTCTCTTTAAGAACAAGGCTCAACCTGGGCTTCTGGTTCCCGTCCATTGCGCATGGAATCGTTTCATTTCTGCGAGCGCCCTGACCGATGAATAGCCAAGGCCCCGTGAAAAGACTTCTCGTTATCGTTCCCGACCGCCTTTCCGACATAGCGGACAAGGGCGAGGTTCAAGCTGCCTACTACAATCCCGGCGAGTTGTTCGATGAAGTCCATATTCTCATGACGAACGACGATCGGCCACCGATCGAACCGCTACAATACATGGTCGGCCGGGCTAAGTTACATATTCACAACTACCCGGACGATCTCAATCTGGTCGCGAAGCACCATCGCCTGCTGACGCCCTTCCGGCTGAAAAAATGGGCCAAGGGCGGCATAGAGATCGCGCGCCGCATCGCACCTAGCATGATCCGGTGTCATGGCGTCGACTGGAACACGTATCTTGCGAGCCGCATCAACAAGGCGCTCGGAATCCCCTACGTCACCTCCATTCACATCAACCTGGACGAAAACCCCAATCGTCGCTTCAAGGGCGGCAATCTCACGCCGGCACAGGAACAACAGAACGCGTTCTATGAATATCTGGAGAGCGAGGCGCTGAAGCGGGCCCATCTGGTCATGCCGGTCTACAAGCCGATCTTGCCCTATCTCGCCCGCAAGGGAATCTCACGGGTCGAGGTTTGCTACAACATTCTTGATGGCGCGAACCTGAAGGAGAAAACCGACTACCGGATCAACGGCCCGGCGCGGCTGATCTATGTCGGGCGCTTGTTTGCCGAGAAGGATCCCTCCAACATCATTCGTGCCGTCGCCGCGATGCCTGACGTGCACTACACGATTGTCGGCGACGGTCCGCTGCGGCCAAAGCTGGAAGAGCTGGTCCGCCAACTGGGCGTCGGCGATCGCGTCACATTCCGGCCGGTCGTCTTCAACGCCGAGCTTTGCCGTATGCTTCCCGAATACGATCTGTTTGTGATCCATACGGAGTATTTCGAGATTGGCAAATCCCTGCTCGAGGGCTTGCTCGCGGGTCTCCCGGTCGTGATGAACGCAAGACAGGGTCAACCGGTGCCGGAACTCCAGAACGGCATTGTAAAACTCGTTGCCAACACGGTAGAGGACTACGGCAAGGCTATCCGGGAGCTTCTGGCAAGCGAAGATCGCAGGGCCGCGCTTGGGCGCGGGGCGTATCGCAAGGCACAGGAAGAATACGCGCCCGCGGTAACCGAGCGGAAAGTCGTTGGCATCTACAAATCGATCCTTGAACGCACATGAATGATCCGCTCCAGCGTTTGCGCTGTCCTCACTGCCGCGAAGGCAAGCTCGTTCCCACCGAGGAGGGCGCGCTGCGGTGCGTCGCGTGCACGAAAATTTCCGCCCTCGAGAACGGTGTTGCCGCGCTGGTTGCCGATTTCGGCACACACGCGGCCGAACTCGAGCGCGCGCGAACCATAAACCCGCTCTGGTATGTCGAAGAGCAGCTGCCCGAAGCCACCAGCCCGTGGCGTCACCATTTGAAGAAGCGTCGGCTCTACGTCCAGAAACTGCTCAGCAACGAGCTGAAGCGGCGCGGGACGGACAAAGTACCCGCCCTGCTCGATCTGGGTTGT
This sequence comes from Bradyrhizobium sp. AUGA SZCCT0176, assembly GCF_018130145.1. Taxonomy (GTDB): domain Bacteria; phylum Pseudomonadota; class Alphaproteobacteria; order Rhizobiales; family Xanthobacteraceae; genus Bradyrhizobium. Next base: position 66,954 of record NZ_JAFCMB010000020.1, read on the forward strand.
GGCGACGGCAATCATCTCAAATGGCTTTCGCCCTACGCCGAAGCCAGCTACGGCTGTGACTACAATATGGTGCGGCTTGCCCGCGCCCGCGCGCAAAATCCGCAGGCAACGATCTTTCTTGCCGATATTCTGGACTTCCCCGCGTTCGACGGCTCGTTCGATATCATCTTCTTCAACCATGTCATCGAGCACATCAGAGACGACATACGGGCCTTGCAAACGGTGAAGCGGCTGCTTGCGCCCGGCGGCCTCCTCGTTCTCGGAACACCAAACGAAGGCGCGTGGTGGTGGCAACTCGCCTACAGGCGGGATCCCCAATCGATGGAAACGACCGATCACGTACACTTTTACACGGCAGAGACGTTGACGGAGCGGATGCGCGCGACCGGACTTGTGATCGAAGAAGTCCACCACATGGGATGGGGTCCGCCGGATTGGCGGCTCGACGGGCGGATTCGCAAATACAAGATCGTCGACGACGCTTTCGAATGGTTTGGGCGCGCGCTGCTGCCAAGGCAGGCATCGTCACTCTACGTCGCAGCCCGCCCTGCGTCAGTCGCGTGATTGCGCCAAAGGGCGCGGCTAGCTAGAGTTCAATCTATTTCGAAACGCCGGGACCATACACGTGCAAGCCTACAAGAATGCGCAAGAAACGCCGGCTAATCTCGGCCTCGATCAACCGGTCAAGAACGTCCTGGTGATCATTCCCGGTTATGCCGCAGCGACCAGCCGCATTGGCGAGGGAAGCACGTTGCTCTCGGCAGTCGGCTGGCTCTGGCGCGTCTTGACCACTGGGAATTACAAGTCGTTCGTACAGCAGTACCGCGATTACTATGCGAACCCGCGCTCAAGCGCCTATATGGCCGGGGCCATCGGTGAACTGATCGGCAAGGGGCTGCCGGACGCGCAGGTGGTTCTGGCTTGCCCTGCGCAAGACGACTGCCCCTCGTCCTGGGCAGCCCGGCGGCTCCCCCTCCCCGCCGCACGATCGGATTACAGCGACGTGGTCAAATCACTTGGAACCGGGGTGACGTTCGATGCCGCGATCCTCGCCCATCATGATGCGCTGGGACTTGGACTCTACCCACTCGAAAGGGCGCTGCTGGCCCAATTCAAGGACGTGTTCGTCATCAACGGGCGACGACGGGTCTATCGGCTCGACCAGCCGGCACAGCAGGCCCATAAGCTCCGCCGCTTCCTGGCGCAGACTCGTTTAGCCGAACTTCTGATGAGCTATCACATTGATTTATTGACATTTTTTTTGAAATGGAGCAATCAGCCACGAAAGTCGTAGGGACGGTCACCGCCATTGCGCGAGAGCCCAATCTCGCGCAGAAACCCAGTGACCTAGAACCCATCCATATCCGCGGTATCATGGAACAAACCGGCATCAAGGGCAGAATTCGCGACTGGTGGGCAAACGCGCCGATGACCTATGCCGAGCGGCATGGCGACGTTGAGTACACCCGGCCGGACGGCACCAAGGAAAAAGTCGCACTCGGCAGCCGGCGATTTTACGAAGTGGCCGATGAGCGCTTCTACTCCTGGAATACGCAGCTTCATTTGCCGGATCAGCCCTTTGGCCGGATGTTTCCCTACGACCGCTATCGCGGCAAACGCGTGCTGGAAGTTGGATGCGGCATGGGGTGCATGGCAATGAACTGGGCCAGGAACGGCGCGGACATGACCGCCGTCGACCTCAATCCGGTGGCAATCCAGCAGACGCGGCAGCGGTTCGAGCTTTTTGGCCTCAAGGGAGCCATCAACGAGGCCGATGGAGAACTGCTTCCATTTGAAGACGCGACATTCGACTACGTTTACTCATGGGGTGTGTTGCATCACTCGCCCAACACCAGGAAATCGATTGCCGAACTGCATCGCGTTCTGAAGCCCGGCGGACAGGCCGGCGTCATGCTGTACCACCGCAATTCGATCCTGTTCGACTACACGGTGCGCTGGGTCGAAGGCTACATCAACATGGAGAACGAGTTTCTCGACGAGACGGAGCTCGCGAGCCGGTATGGCGACGGCGGCCGCGAGGAAGGCAATCCACATACATGGCCCGTCACCGAAGCTGAGGTCCGCGGCGACCTGTTCGCGCCGTACCAGAACGTCAACATAGCCGTTCTCGGTTCCGACGTTCCTCCGATCTTGAACACGTGGCGGCCGAACTTCGCTTCGCGGATGGATCAAGAGAAGCTGGACGCGCTTGCTTCGCGCAAGGGATGGAGCCTTTGGATCACGGGAGACAAACCGTCGTGAGCAGCACAGGCGCATCTGCCATCGGGCGTCTCATGCGGCGGGTGCGGCTCGCAGCCACGCAGCCTTCATCTGCGGTCGCGCGATTGAAACAGATCGTTGGCAACGGTCGTACTTCAACGCCAAATGATCTCGCCTCAACGCCAAACGACCTTGCGGTCTTTGAACGATATGCGAGCCATGCCGCGTCCCTCGGATTAACCAGGCCGCTGCTGTTTCTGTCCTTCGATTGCGACACCGATCTCGATCCTCCGGCAACCATCGAAGTCATGAAGCTTCTGGACAGCCTTGGGATCAAGGCAACGTTCGCGGTTCCCGGCGTGCAGCTCGAACGTGGCATCGACATCTATCGCGAAGTCGCGGAGCGCGGTTGCGAATTCATGAACCACGGACACCTTCCGCACGCGGAGTGGCGGGATGACCGCTATGTCGGCATCACGTTCTACGAGAACATGCCGATCAGCGCGGTCGAAGCCGACATTCGCAAGGGCCACGAAACAGTGACGCGCCTGACCGGTCGGCCGCCGCAAGGATTCAGGGCTCCGCATTTCGGTCATTTCAAGCAACCAGATCAACTTGCGCTGGTTCATCGGCTGGCGCATGAGCTGGAGTATCGCTATTGCTCGACGACACTGCCCGAATATGCGTTGATCCACGGCCCCGCACCGCTCGTCGATCAGGTCGTCGAGCTGCCGGCATTCGGATCCGTCAGGGCGCCGACCTCCATCCTGGACTCATGGACGCATCTTTCCGACCGCAAGGATTATGCTCTGGCGCCAACCTACGCCGAGTTCATGGTTGAAACGGTCGACAAATTACTCGCCGAAAAAATGCCTGCGTTGCTGACCTGGTATGCGGATCCGGCGCACGTAGCCGGACAGGAGCCGTTCGAACGGGCGATGAAGCACCTCGCCTCGCATGGCATTCGAAGTCTTTCTGGCAGCGAGGCAGCTGCACTCGGCCGCGTCGGCTGATGACCAGCAAACGAGAATGACCCGCTGATGTGTGGAATCGCCGGCTGGTTCAGCACCACCGCATTGCCCGAGCCTGAAAGTCAGACACGTCTGAAGGCGATGTGCGACGCCATCGCGCATCGCGGACCCGATGACGACGGCTATTTCGTCGAGGACCACGTCGCGCTCGGTATGCGGCGGCTCTCGATCGTCGATCTGCAGGGCGGACACCAGCCGATGACGAGCGCCGATGGCGCTATTCAGCTCGTCTTCAACGGCGAGATTTTTAACCACGCGCAGCTTCGCCTTTCCCTGCAGGCGCGCGGCGTTCGATTCCACACCAGCAGCGATACCGAGGTCATTCTCAGGCTCTATGAAGAGCGCGGAATGAAAGCCTTCGACGAGCTGAACGGAATGTTCGCCGTGGCCATTTTCGACGCGCGCGACCATTCGCTGCTGCTCGTGCGGGATCGCCTCGGCGTCAAGCCGCTGTACTATTCCTGGGACGGACGGCAATTGATCTTTGCTTCCGAAATCAAGGCGATCATCGCCGCGCTTGAAAAGCCGCCGGCCGTCAACCCTCGGGCAGTCTGGGACTACCTCACCTTCCGCTATGTGCCGGCGCCGCACACCATCTGGAGCGGCATCAGCAAATTGCTGCCCGCCCACCGCCTGAAGATAAGCCGGGGCGCGCCGCGACCATCGATCGAACGGTGGTGGTCGGTGCCGCGTCCGGCCAGGTCCGCGGCGGACGACGCAACGACCGTGGAACGTTTCGCCTCGCTGCTGCAGAATGCCGTGGATATCCGCATGCGAGCCGATGTGCCGGTCGGCATTCTCTTGAGCGGCGGCCTCGATTCAAGCGTCATCGCCGCAATGGCTGCGCCGTCGCATCCAAAGCTGTCGACGTTCTCCGTCGCCTTTGAAGGCGCAGACCACATCGACGAACGCAAGTGGGCCCATCTCGTCGCCACCCAGCTTCAAACCGACCATCAGGATATCGTCATCGGCAAAAAGGAGTTCACCGACTTCCTGCCCGACTTCGTGTATTACACCGACGAGCCTCTCGCCGATCTCGCTTCGATACCGCTGTATTACGTTTGCAAGCTGGCGCGCGGAAACGTCAAGGTCGTGCTGTCGGGTGAAGGAAGTGACGAGGTTCTGGGTGGCTACAGCTTCGATGTCTGGGCGCAGCGTTGGGACGAAGCCGCCGGCGCCAACAATCTTTATCAGCGCGCACTGAGAGCCGTCGGCGCCCGGTCCAGTCCCGGGTTCGATCAGGGCCTGCTCGATCTGCGACAAGCACTGCAGCCATTGACCATGACGTCATACATGACCAGCGAAGCAAAGCGTCAGCTTTTGCTTGATCAAGGCGACATGCAGGATAGCCTGGACGGAACGCGGGCGATGCTGCGCGATTTCGGCCAGGCCTCGCCGCTTTCGCAGGCCTTGTTCACCTATTGCCAGGACTGGCTCGTGGAAGACCTTCTGATGAAGGCCGACAAGATGTCGATGGCGAATTCGCTCGAATTGCGGACGCCCTTCCTGGATTATCGCGTGGTGGAAATGGCCTCCCGCCTGCCCGACCATTGGCGCGTCGGTCGCGAATCCGACGGACGCTATTCGACCAAGCGCATCTTGCGGCACGCGGCGGCGAAACTTGTGCCTTCCGAGATCATCACCCGTCCCAAGATGGGCTTTCCAGTCCCGGTCTACGATTGGCTGAGTAACGAGCTCAAGCCTCTCGCGCATGACTGCCTCTGCTCGGAGAGCGCGAAGTTACGCACATGGTTCAAGGCCGATGCCCTTGCCGGGCTGGTAGCGCGTGGCACCGCCATCGATGCGGCAAACGATGATCGTCACAGATTGTGGAACGCCATGATTCTCGAGCTATGGTTCAGGCGGTGGAAGGCATGAACTCGCTCCTTGCAGTCTCCTGGACGATGCCACCGATCGTGCTGCCCCGATCCATACAGATCGCGCGCACGCTAAAGGCGCTTGGCCCTCTCGGCTGGCAATCGGAAGTGATCAGCACGACCGTGGCCTCCAACGTCGGCGCGAACATCGACGAGGAATTTGCCAAGCTCTACCTCGGCGCCTATCGCCAACATTATATCGAGCCACGCGAGAGTGTGGCCGCCAGTTCAGCCTGGCGCCGGCTCCAAAGGCGCTATCGTCCACCCGCCAATTTGGACGAAGCGAACTGGATCGAGCGATCGACGAGATACATCATCCAGCAATGCAAGCAGCGCAAATGCGATATCCTCGTCACCTTCGCCCAGCCCTGGATCGATCACTCGATCGGGCTGGAGGTGCGGCGGCGACGCCATGTGCCCTGGCTCGCGCATTTCAGCGACCCCTGGGTCGACAGCCTGTACTACGATTCCAGCGTGGCCGAAATTGCCAGCAAACTGGAGGTATGGAGAGAACAGGAACGCAAGATCATCGAGACGGCTGACATCGTGGTGTTCGTCACGCAGCAAACTGCTGATCTTGTGATGCGGAAATATCCACCGCTCCTGAGCCGCAAGGTACGCGTCGTTCCGCATGGATTCGACCGCGACACGTTGACGTCTCCTGCTGTTGTCAACAGCTCGGCCGAACTGCGCGTCATGTACACCGGCAATATCTATGCGGGTACGCGCCACCCGGTCTACCTGTTCGAGGCCGTGGCGGAAATGAACGCCAGGTCACCGCTGGCCGGGCGCCTGCGTCTGGATTTCTACGGACACTGTCCGCCTGAGGTCGCCGCCAAGGTGACGGAATTGGGTATCGGATCCATCGTCACTTTTCACGGAACGGTTGGATATCTAGACAGTTTGCGCTACGCCGCCGAAGCTGACCTCCTGCTGTTGATCGACGCACCATCCGATTTGAGCGTCTTTCTGCCCAGCAAGATCGTCGACTATCTCATGCTGAAAAAGCCCATTCTCGCGCTCACGCCGTCCGAGGGCGCGTCAAGAGATGTGCTTTCGCCGCTTGGACACTTTGTCGTTGCACCGACCGACAAATCTGCAATGATTGACACGCTGACAGGTATCATTGCCAGACATGGGCAGGGCCAGCCGTTGGCAACACTCAAGGACGACGTCGATGCTTTCGATATCAAACAGACGACACGGCTGTTTGACAAAGCCCTTCGCGACGCAATGGCTGTGAGCAAACAACGATGATAAATGCCCATATCGTCGTCGGGGCGAGGCCCAACTTCATGAAAGTCGCGCCGCTTTTTCGCGCGATGTCGCACGAGAACTGGATCAAGCCGGCGCTCATCCACACCGGTCAACACTACTCCGAGAACATGTCGGACGCCTTTTTTTCCGACCTTGGCCTGCCGCCGCCCGCCTTCAATCTCGGTGCACGCGGCGAAACCCATGCGCGGTCTACTGCCGCGATCATGGTTGCCTATGAAGACCTGCTCCTCGCCGGCAAACCGGACTGGGTGATCGTCGTGGGCGACGTCAATTCGACCCTGGCAGCCGCGCTTGCTGCAAAGAAGCTGAATCTTCCGGTCGCGCATCTGGAAGCCGGGCTGCGCAATTTCGACCGCACGCTTCCGGAAGAGATCAACCGTATCGTCACCGACAGCATCAGCGACCTGTTGTGGGCCCCGTCCGAGGATGCCAGCGACAATCTCAAGCGGGAGGGCATCGACCCCTCCAAGATCGACCTCGTCGGCAATATCATGATCGACAGCTATCTCATGCTGAAAGACACGATATCGCGGGCGTCTACCGCCCGGCGTATCGGCGTTACCGAAGAGAAATACGTGGTCGTCACGCTGCATCGTCCCGCCAACGTCGACGACACCGTTATGCTGACGCGGATAGCTGATGCGCTTCAACAACTCGCGGCCTCGACCAATATTGTGTTTCCGGTGCATCCGCGCACCCGCGCGAAACTGGAAGCGGCAGATCTGATCGGGCGACTGCAACACCCCAACATTCGCCTGATCGAACCCATGGGTTATGTCGACTTTATGAGTCTCGTCTTCAGTTCGGCACTGGTGATCACGGATTCCGGCGGCATCCAGGAAGAGACGTCATTCATCGGTATCCCCTGCCTGACGCTGAGGAGCAACACCGAACGCCCTGTAACGATCACCCACGGCACCAATCAGCTTGTGACTCCCGAGACCCTGCTGGGCGCAGCAACAGCTGCGATGGGCGCGGGGCCACGGCGTCCCTCCAACATCCCGCTTTGGGATGGCCATACCGCGTCGCGCGTGGTTGCCAGCCTTGCCCGGCATTGCGGGGTAAAACCGTAGCCGGGGAACAGCGCATCCCGGATGCGGCTGCCAGAATGACATCGTTGGCGCGACGACATGACGTCATCATCGAACTTGCCGAAAGCGCAAGAAGGGCCGAACAACACTTGAGTTTTCGTATCTCAAATAATTACTGAGACCGCTCCCCATGTTGGTTAACTACAATACACGCCGGTTTACGGAAGTGACGGCGGCAATTGTTACGACGGCGGCATTCGCAAAAACGTTCATTCCGTTTTATCTGGTCGGCTCGACACCCATTTTTGCCGCAACATGCGCGATCGGTGCGACGTTCGTCGCCGCCCGTTGGCGCGCACTAGGCGATATGGCAGGCTCGGTCCGTGACCTTCTTCTGATTCTGATAACCTTCTATGGTCTGGTGACCATCAATTTCCTGGTTCAATCCCGGTCGGCCGTTCCGATAACCCACCTGATCGGGATCCTGAGTTTCCATGGACTATTCTTGATTTTTGGCTTCGCAGCCGCGCGCGCCCTGAACGCAGTTCTTTTGACGCTGCTTGGCGCCGCGGCCATATATTTGATGGTGATCGCCCAATACGCCGTCCGATCCGGCGACCTCATGCAGGGCGGCGTCATTCATGACGTATTTGGTGTCGGCAGCGCGGATATTTATCTCGCCCTGCACCAGAACATTGGGCAAGTACTCGGGGCGGCCGCGATTGCCGCGCTCGGACTGAGCCGTCATCGAACGATACGAATTGTCGCCGTGGTGGCGTTGCCGTTTGCCTTGGCTTTCTTGTTTCACATCGCCGCCAGAGGGGCGCTCATTGCGCTCGTTTGCAGTCTCGCTTTTTTCGCCGCTGCGGAGTTGTGGGTTCGTTCAAGAAAGCATGCTCTGGTCGGCTTGACGCTGGCGATGATCACCGTCGCGGCGGCATCGGGTTGGTTCTATCAGCGGGCATTTCAGGGCCAGAACGTCGACCCCAAGGCCGGCGACGCGATTTCCCGCACCATTCGGGAAATTCAGGATCCGAATCCGGGCTTCCGCATGCAGATCTGGGCACGGACGGCGAACAGCATAGTGGCGGAACCTGATCGGCTGCTGTTCGGTCGCGGGATCGGCATGTTCCCGGTGAATGAAGGAATTGGCGCACCCGATTGGCTGCTGCGCAAGGCTGAAGGATCCAAGCATTACCCCCACAATGTGTACCTCGAAATGCTCTATGAAACGGGGATTGCCGGCCTGTTGCTCTTCACCATTCTCACCCTGTTGCCAATCGGCATTTCCCTGAATTTCTGGCGCGCGTTGTCGGTCTCGGAAAAATCCGCTGTGTCTCTGTATATATTCAGCCTGGTAAGCTCCGAACTTTCCGGCGCCTTCGCGTTCTCCTACGCTTTTCAGTTCTTCCTCGCACTTGTGGTGGGAGTTATCGCCCTGAAACGCATGGACAAGGCATCGGCTTCAAATCGGCCACCTCCCCGGCAGCAGGCCCATATCTCGGCACTCTGAACGCATGCGTGGTCTCGGTGGTTCGACCAGCGACGCTTGCGTCATCGAAAATCGCCTGAATTTGTCGCGTCGCCTTCTATCCGATACCCCCTTTGAAATTCATATTCTCCTGGCCCGGCTCACCTGCTAGGTCATCGATACCGAAAATCGGACAATCGCCAGTTATGCTCCTATGACCGTCCTTGCACTAACCACATCGCTGGCAATCGCGGCCACGGCCGCGGTGATATGTGCAATGCTGATTGTGGCGCTGCGTCCCCTGCTGCAGCGCTACGCGCTCGCAAGGCCGAATGCGCGATCGTCGCATGTAACGCCGACGCCCCAGGGCGGGGGGTTGGCCGTCATTGCCGCGACCGCCATCGGCGCGGCATTGACAGTTTTGTCCGGCTCGACCGCTTCAGGAACGGCCATTCTGATCGTGCTTGCTGCAGCTTTCTGCCTCGCTGCCGTAGGCATGGTCGACGATCTTCGCCCGATCCCGGTGATTCCCCGCCTGACGCTTCAACTGGCCGTGGTCGTGGTGCTGTTCACGGCCCTTCCGCCACAAATCCGAATCTTCGAGATCATCCCCGTTGCGATCGAGCGGGCATTCATCGTGCTGGGGATGCTCTGGTTCATCAATCTCGTCAATTTCATGGACGGTCTTGACTGGATGACGGTTGCCGAGATGGTTCCGTTGACTGTCGCGCTCGGTGTGATCGCGCTGCTGGGTGAGGCTCCTGCGGACATCCTGCCGATCGCGCTGGGGCTTGCCGGCGCCCTGTTGGGATTCGCGCCGTTCAACCGGCCCGTGGCCAAACTGTTCCTCGGCGACGTTGGCAGCCTGCCGATCGGCCTGCTCACCGGCTGGTGCCTGCTTGAACTGGCATCCCGTCAACACCTCGCCGCAGCCATTTTGCTTCCACTGTATTATCTGTCCGATGCGACCATCACCTTGTTTTGGCGACTGGCCAAAGGCGAACGCTTCTGGGACGCGCATCGATCGCACTTCTATCAGCGAGCGACGGATAACGGGTTCAGCGTCACGCAGGTCGTCGCCCGCGTTTTCCTGCTCAACCTCGCCTTGGCTGGCCTTGCGATGGCGACGATCGCGGCCTCCTCAAGAAGCATCGATCTGACGATGCTGGCGCTTGGAGCTTTCGGTGTTGCGGCCGTCTTGTTTCAGTTTTCGCAGGCGCGCGTTGCGCAGACAGACCAGCGCTAGCGGTCAAGCCACGGTCGATCCGAATTCGGGAACCGCGTCCTTGAGCACCGCCCTGATGGTGGCACGATCGTCTCTTGCAATCGCCTCCTCCAGTATCGCGAGCCACTTGCGAAGCACCTGCATCGGCGGCTCGTTGGGCTTGGCGGCCATGATGCCGGCCACGCCGATCTCGATGGTCGGTTCCTCGCTGGCGAACAGGATTTCGTTCAGCCGTTCTCCCGGCCGCATTCCGCTAAAGACGATTTCGATGTCGTAACCGGGCTGCAGGCCGGACAGCCTTATCATGCGCTCGGCGAGATCGACGATCTTCACCGGTTGTCCCATGTTGAGCACATAGACCGAAACATCGGGACGTGCCGGCGTCATCGCATGCGTCGCGGCCGTGAGCACCAGATCGCAGGCCTCGCGGATGGTCATGAAGTACCTGACCATGTCGGGATGGGTGACCGTGACCGGACCGCCCGCCTCGATCTGCGCCTTGAACTTCGGCACGACAGATCCGTTCGACGCCAGCACGTTGCCGAACCGCACGGAAATCAGCCGCATCCGCGGCTTGCCGTCCGACTGCGTCGCCAGGTCATGGTCCAGCGCCTGGCAGTACATTTCGGCAAAGCGCTTGGTCAGGCCCAGCATCGAGACCGGCTCGATCGCCTTGTCGGTCGAAATCATCACCATCGCCTTGGCGCCGGCGGCCAGCGCTGCGTCGGCAACATTGACCGAGCCGAAGATGTTGGTCTTGACCCCCTCGCTCCAGTCGCGTTCGAGGATCGGCACATGCTTGAGCGCGGCGGCGTGGAACACGATATCCGGCTTGAACTCGCTCATCAGGCGCATGATCCGCTCGCGATCCCGGATATCGGCGATCCGGCCGTCGATCTGCGCAGCGGTCCCGCTCTCGACCAGCGATTCGGTGATCGCATAGAGCGCCGGTTCCGAATGCTCGATCACCAGCAGCCGTGCGGCGCCGAACGTCGTCACGCGTTCGCAAATTTCCGAACCGATCGACCCGCCGCCACCGGTCACGATGACGGATTTGCCCTTCACCAGGGTTTCGAGACGCGCGTAGTCGATGGTCTCGCTCGGACGCAGCAGCAGGTCCTCGACGGCAACCGTGGTCAGCCGCGGCGTTTCTCCGCTTTCCAGCGACGGCAGCCGGCTGACGATCATGCCGAGCCGGCGGGCGCGCATCAGTACCGCCTCGGGCCTCGCTTCCGGCTCGAACGCCGATGGCGCCATCACGAGGCGCGCGATCGGCTTGCCGCGCGCCTCGAAATCGCGAACCACGTCCTCGATGTCGTCGATTCCGCCCAGCACGGGAATGTTGCGGATCAACTGCCCGCGATCGGCCGGCGACGGCGACAACACGCCGACCGGCCAGATGCGTTTGACGGCGCCACTCTCGATAGCGCGCAGCAGAATCTCGGCGTCCGCAGCGCGGCCGACCAGAAGTGCCGGCGAAGCGTTCTCGGCCTTCGCATGAAGTCGCGCGCGCGTGTAACGAAAATACCGATAGGCGAACCGCAATCCGCTCAGGAAGAACACCTCGAGAAACCAGTAGAGGATGATGGTGATCTTGCCGATAAAGAACGCACCCGGCACGTTCGGCGCGACCGGCATGCCAAGGACGTTCGGCGCAACGAACACGTAGTCGAGCACCACGAGCGCGAGCGTCAGGATCGTCGCCGCGCGCAGGATGTTCAACGCATCCGGCAGCGAAATGAACCGCCATTTCGTCGTGGTGAGATGGGAGAAGTAGCAAACGACAACGCTGAATACGACGAAAAAAGGTAGTATGCGCAGCAGCAACGGCAGGCGATCGTAGAACATGTCGCCTTCGAACCGGAGATAGAAGCTGGCAAACAACGCTGCGCCGGTCGCAAGCGCATCATGCGTTGCGATCAGCAGGTTCCGCAGCGTTAATTGGGAAAGACGCATCATGCTCTTGATCAACTAAACCTGTCCCGCAACGTCAAACCTCGCTGATAGCTCATCTCGATCACCCAAACCAGCGTTTACGGCCGGTGTTGCTGATCCGGGATTCGCTCAGCCTGTGGACGCCGGCATCGCGCTTCCGCCCCTGGTATCCTTGGCCTAAGTATCCTTGGCCCTCAGTATCATGCCGCCGGCCACTCCGACACCCAGCACGTACATCCAGCCCTCGTGGAAATCGAACAGATGCGAGTTGAACAATGAGCTGAAGAAGTTCTGCAGGACGACCATGAGGCCGATCCAGGCCACCAGGCCTTCGCCACGAAACAACAGCAGGTGCACCAGCCACATCGCATACAAGAGGACGACCCCGACGGAACCCCATTGGACCGCGACGTTAAGCGTCTGGTTATGCGGATTTCCGATTACCTCGCCCTGGGCAAGTCCCGCGGGACCGGTGGCGGCGGCCTCGAACAGCCTCCGCGTCGATCCGGTCCCGTGTCCGATGATCGGCGCCTCGGCAAAAAACCGCAGCGACTTCTCCCAGAATACCAGCCGCAAGCCGAGCGACGTCGGCTGGTTGAGTTCCTTGTACAACCTGTAATCTCGCGTGAACCTGTCCGTCGTCGCCTGCAACTGGGGCGAGGCGATCCATGCCAGCCCGCCCAGCACGATCGCGGTCAGGAACAGGATGACGTTGGTCCGCCATTTCAGGTGCATCAGCGCGAATACCGCGAGCATGACCGGCATGGTGACGAGCGCTGTGCGCGACACGATGACGAACGCCATGTTGGCGAGCAGGCTTGCCGCAATCGAGATCAGCAGCAATGCCTGCCAGAACTTCTTGTCCCGCAACAGTGTGATGACGGGATAAGCGAGTACGACCGCGCACAGTGCAAATTCCTGGCTCTGGTCGATGTAGTTCTTGACGAAAATACCACGGTCGGCCCCCTCCGGTTTGAGCGACAGGCCGGGATATATCAGGACCAGCCAGGACATCACCATCAGCAGCGCGCAGGAGACCAGAAAGGCGACCAACACCCACATGCCGCGCGCCGAGCGTTCGAAATGATAGAACAGCAGCGGCAGTACAAGGAGCTTCGTTGCGGGACTGAGGGCGTACCTGCGCACGTCCCACGGCGCGTCGGACCAAAGCGTCCCGACCAGCGCCAGCAGAAACAGCGCGATCGGTAACGCGCAGATCGGCCGCTTCAGCGATTGCAGAAAAAGCCTCAAATCGAGCGTCGGCGCGACCGCCAGCAGCCAGATCACAGCAAAGATGCCGACCAGCGAGGTTGACCAGGGCAGCGAGAACGCGATCAGCACCGCGAAAATATCGGCAGCTTTCACCCACCAGGCGGGATCGCGCCAAACCGGCAGCGCCTGGCCTCCCGGCGAAGTGGCCGTCTTGGCGTTCACGCTGCGCCCCCGCGGGCGCGGTCGACCAGCGAGGTCGTAGAGTGACCGGGCAGGATATCGATCAGCAGCACCTCGCCGCCGCAGGCCTCGACGACCTCATAGCCGACGACCTGCTCGCGGGTATAGTCGCCGCCCTTGACCAGCACGCTCGGCTTCACGCGCGTGATCAGGTCGATCGGCGTGTCCTCTTCGAAGATCGCGACGAGGTCGACCGCCTCCAGCGCCGCCAGCACCTCGGCGCGCGCGCGTTCGTCCTGCACCGGGCGCCCCTCGCCCTTCAGCCGCTTGACCGAGGCGTCGCTGTTCAGTCCGACGATCAGGCGGTCGCAGGCGCCGCGCGCCGCGGTCAGCACTTTCACGTGGCCGGGATGCAGAATGTCGAAACAGCCATTGGTGAAACCGACGCGCAGGCCCTGTTTGCGCCATTCCGCCAGATGAACATCGAGGTCGCCGCCGGCCGCCACGATTTTTTCCTCGGCCGCCAGCGACGCATGCGGCAGGATTTTTCGCCGCAGTTCAGCCGGCGTGACGACGGCCGCGCCCTTCTTGCCGACGGCGACGGCGGCCGCCGCGTTCGCCACCCGCAATGCCGTTTCCCAATCGGCGCCCGCGGCCAGCGCCAGCGCCAGCGCCGCCGCCACGGTGTCACCTGCGCCGGAGAAGTCACGCACCTTGACCGGATGACCCGGCACATGAATCACCTCACCCGCGCGCGGTACCAGCGTCATGCCGCGCTCGCCCTGCGTTACCAGCACGGCTTCGCAATCCGCCAACTGCATGATTTCCTGCGCGGCGTCGGCAATGCTCTTCTCGGTGTCGACGCGACTGCGAGTCGCCTCCGCGAATTCCTTGCGATTGGGCTTGAGCAAGGTCGCGCCGCGATAAATCGCAAGATTGGCGCTCTTGGGATCGACGATCACGCGTTTGCCTAGCTTGCGCGCGGCGTCGATGACGTTGCGGATCACCCGCGCGGTCAGCACGCCCTTGGCGTAGTCGGACAACAGCACGATGTCGGCGCGCGGCAACAGCGGCAGGATGGCATCGATCAGCTTCTGTTCGATTTCGGGGGAAGCCGGTTTGGCTAGTTCCCAATCCGCGCGCAGCATGTGGGTAGAGGAATGCTCGGATACGAAGCGCACCTTGCGCGTCGTCAACCGTGCCGGATCGCACACCAGCACACTTTCGATCAAGCTTTCCTGTGCCAGTTCGGCCCGCAAGGTCTTGCCGGCGGTATCGTCACCGGTCAGTCCAACAAAGAGACAACGCGCGCCAAGTGAGGCGATGTTGCGCGCGACATTGCCGGCGCCGCCGATATCGGTTTCGCTGCGCTGGACCGCGATGACAGGCGCGGGAGCCTCCGGCGAAATCCGGGAGACCTCACCATAGACGAACTCATCGAGCATGAGATCGCCGACGCAGAGGACGGTCTGCCGGGTCATCGCATGCGACAGGGCATCAAAATCAAACATATGGTCTTACCTGTGGCCCGTCAGCGGAAGCGATCGGCGCGGTCGAGGAAACCCTTCACGTAGGCGTCGACCGCGTCTTCCAGCGCCGTGAAGCCACCGTTATATCCGGCGTGCTGCAGCCGATCGACTTCGCTCTGGGTGAAATATTGATAGCTGCCGCGAATCTGTTCGGGCATGTCGATATACTCAATGTTCGGTTTGGCGCCGAGCGCGGCATAGGCTGATAGCATCAGGTCGCGAAAGCTACGCGCGGTGCCGGTTCCGACGTTGAACAGACCGCTGACACCGGGCGTCGCCAGCAGCCAAATCATCACGCGAACGACGTCGTCGACATAGATGAAATCGCGGCGCTGATCGCCGTCCGCAATCCCCTCGCGATGCGACTTGAACAGCTGCACGGGGCGACCGGCCTTGACGTCGTCGAAGCGCCGCGCCAGCACGCTCATCATCGTGCCTTTATGATATTCATTGGGCCCGAACACGTTGAAGAATTTTAGCCCGGCCCATTGCGGCGGCAACCGCTCGCCGCGCGCGGCGCGTTCGGCCACCGCCATGTCGAACAGATGCTTGCTCCAGCCGTACAGATTCATCGGCCGCAGCTTTCTCAGGTTTTCCACGGACTGGTCGTCGCGAAAGCCTCGCTCGCCGTCGCCATAGGTCGCCGCAGAGGACGCATAGATCAGCGGCGTCGCATTCGCGGTGCACCAGTCGAGCAGCCGCATCGACAGCCGGAAATTGGTTTCGATGACGAGATCGCCGTCGGTTGCGGTCGTCTCGGAAATGGCCCCGAGATGGATCACGGCCTCTAGCCGCCGGCCCTTCAGCCAGTCCGTCAGTTCCGCCGGCGGGACGAAGTCGGCAAGCTGGCGCTTGGCGAGATTATGCCATTTGCCGTCATGGCCCAGGATGTCGCACACGGCCACGTCGGTGCGGCCCGCGTCGTTCAACGCGGCCACGACGTTCGATCCGATAAAACCGGCGCCCCCGGTCACCAGTAACATGCCATCCCCTGCCGTGATTGTGCGGCGCCAGCTTTGCCTCAGACGCGCCCGGCAGGCAACTTTGGTTGTGGGCCTTGGTGAAGACCGCCGGGTGCGGCTTTACCTGCCGGTTAGGAGCGGTTACCTCCGGAGCCGGAAAAGGCCGGGCGCCAGACGCATAAGACATGAATACAGATTCATCAGATGGGATCGCGATCGAGGATTCGGCAGACACCAGGCCGATCCTGATCATCCCGTATATGTGGATCGGCGACTTCGTCCGAGGCCATACGGTGGTGCGCGTTCTCAAACAGCGCTGGCCGAACCGGCCGGTCGACCTGCTGGTGACCTCCCTTTGCGCGCCCCTGGTCGATTACATGCCGGGGGTTCGCGCCGGGATTGTCTGGGACCTGCCGCGCAGCCGGCTGGCGGTGGCCAAACAGCAGGGTCTGGCCAGGGAATTACGGTCGCGGGGCTATGCGACCGCCCTGGTCCTGCCCCGGACCTGGAAGGCGGCGATTGCCCCGACGCTTGCCGGTATCCCGGAACGGGTAGGTTTCTTCGGCGAAGCCCGGTTCGGGCTGATCAACCGGATGCGCTGGGGCGAGAAGGCCCTGCCTCGCTTTATCGACAAGAATGCCGCGCTGGCGCTGCCCGATGGCGCGGCATTGCCGCCGGAATGGCCGGTGCCGCAATTGGCCGTGCCGCCGGAAGATGCCAGCCATTGGCGGCAGGCCAATGGGCTGGGTACGGGGCCTGCGGTGGCGCTAGGGCCGGGTTCCGTCGGGGCGTCCAAGCGCTGGACCTACTTTCCGGAAGCGGCCCGGCTGCTGGCAGAACGCGGCTTTGAGGTCTGGGTGGTCGGCGGTCCCGGCGAAAAGGCGCTGGCGCAGGAGATCGTGGCCGTCGGGGGACCTCGAATCCGCGACCTCACCGGGTCAGACCTGCGCAACGGAATCCTGGCGATGGCGGCGGCCAGCGTCGCCATCTCAAATGATTCCGGCCTGATGCACATTGCGGCCGCGATCGGCACGCCGACCATGGGCATTTTCGGGCCGACCAGCCCCTATCTCTGGGCGCCGCTGAACGGCCTGGCTGCGACGGTCCTGCAAACCAGATCGCAGCTTGCCTGCCAGCCCTGCCAGCGCACGGTCTGCACCATGAACGAGCATCGCTGCATGCGCGACATCCCGGCATCCGACGTGGTCGAGATCGTGCAGCGCGTGCTCGGCGAAGCCCGCGCGCGTGCGCAGCTCCCCCCGTGACCTTGCGCATGGACCGCACGATCAGTACCAAGACTTCCAAGGTAGAACTTGCGCGTTGCAACCCTGACGGTGCATTTTGAGCCAGAATTCGAAAGATCTGATCGCCGCCCACCTGAAAGAGTCGCTCGTCGCGCTCGAACGCGCCAACAGCGACGCGGCACTGCTGGCCGTCGCGCACGCCATTGCAGCCGCGATCATTGCGGCGCTGCGCGCCGGCAACAAGCTTCTGATCATCGGCAATGGCGGCAGCGCCGGCGACGCCCAGCACATCGCCGCCGAAATCGTCGGCCGCTACAAGCAGGACCGGCCCGGCTACGCGGCGATTGCGCTCACGACAGACACGTCGGCGCTGACGGCAATCGGCAATGATTACGGCTATGAACAGATTTTCGCCCGCCAGGTTGAAGGCCTCGGCGTGCGCGGCGACGTGCTGCTCGCGCTCACCACGTCGGGCCGCTCGCCGAACATCCTGACGGCATTGCGCAAGGCGCGCGAGCGCGGTCTTGTCACGGTCGGCTTCACCGGGGGCAAGGGCGCGGCCATGGGCGCGGATTGCGATCATCTGCTGGTGGCGCCGACCGACGACACACCGGTGGTGCAGCAGATCCATCTCGCGATGGGTCACGGCATCTGCGACGAGATCGAGCAGGCCATGATGCGCGAGGCCTCTCCGAAATGAGCGGCGCCGACCTCGCCCGCGCCATCCAGAAGCCCGCCGCCTTCCTCGACCGCGACGGGGTCGTCAACCATGACGACGGCTATGTTGGAACGCGGGAACGGATTCGCTGGATGCCGAATGTGGCAAAGGCGATCCGGCGGCTGAACGATGCCGGCTATTTCGTGTTCTTCTTCACCAACCAGGCCGGTATCGCGCGCGGTTATTTCACCGAAGCCGAACTCAACACGCTGCATGACTGGATGCGCGCCGAGCTCGCGGCGCAAGGCGCCGTCATCGACGATATCAGGTACTGCCCGCACCATCCGGAAGGCACCGTCGCCGGCTATCTCGAGAATCATCATTGGCGCAAGCCAAGCCCCGGCATGATCCATGATCTGATGGCGCACTGGCCGGTGCGTCAGGCGGGCAGCTTTGTCATTGGCGACCGCCCGACCGATATCGAGGCCGGGGCAGCCGTCGGCCTGCCGGGTTTTCTTTTTGCAGGCGGCGACCTCGATGCGTATGTCGCAGATATTCTAAGGCAGGTGTGCGCTGCGTGACTTGCTACCTTCCGAGGCTCCCCTCAGCATCGGATCGTTTCTACGGTAGTACCAAGTGGTATAGGGTCCAAACGCTTCCGGGCGACTGGCCAGTCAACCCAAACGACCATCTCACCAAGTGAGGAGGGTTTCTTGATTCTGCCTTGGACACTACTGTCGAGCGAAATGGTCTTCGACCACCGTTGGTATAAGCTCCGGCGAGACACCGTTAAATTGCCTGACGGGCGCGTTGTTGACGATTACTTTGTCTCGCAGCGGCCCAGTGTGGCTATTGCGGTCCCGATCACAACAGAAAACAAGCTTATCCTTGTTCGGCAGTATAAGCATGCCGTGCAGGCAATCACGCTGGAATTCCCGGCCGGCACCTTTCGGTCGGAATCACCTGTGACGGCAGCAGCGCGGGAGCTCGAAGAAGAGACCGGCTATTCGCCGAGCAGCATGATGGACTTGGGAACCTGCTTTGACGATTCAAGCAAGAATTCGAATCTAGTGCATATTTTCCTTGCGAGCGAATGTGAGCTGACAGGAAAGCAACGCCTTGACGAGTTGGAAGCGGCGTCAGGAGTCGAAGTTGTATTAATGTCGCTGCAGGAAGTGATCAAGGCGCTCGAAGACGGAGAAATAAAATCCATGTCTTCAGTTGCCGCGGGCTATAAGGCGCTCCGCGCAATCGGAGCGTAAAATCACGAAGGCAAGTATCGGCCGCTTGTCGCTGAATGGCCCTTCGCGGCATATTCCGCACGAGCTTGGTCGCTAACGGGGCGAAGCGGACTAGCCTCGCGTCACGCGCAACGGATTTACAGCTACACGGCCTAGCCGAAGAGGAATCGAACATGGCCGATCAACCACGCGGCGTTGGGCCGGAAGAAGCGCGGACGAAAGGCGTCTCGATCGAACATAACGAAATGCCAAACGGCGAATTTCGATTTCGCCTGAAGCACGACGATGGAACGGCCTATATCCGGACCGAGGCGACCGACAGCGGCGGCTGGCAAAAGAGCCATTTTCACCGCAACGTTCGCGAAACCTATATCGTCCAGCGGGGCAGAGTGGCTCTCGCCGAACTGGTCGAAGGCGCTTTGAAGATCCGCATATTCGGACCGAACGAGATATGCACCACCGAGCCGAACGTTTCGCACAACGTTTACATGTATCGCAATTCGGTCATTCACACCGTCAAGCACGGCGAGGCCGGCGATAGCGCCGACTGGCACTCAAATCCTCTTCTTGATGAGAAAACAGCTCATCTGGATGAATCGGACATCACGCGTTTGGAGACGAAATAGAAAGACCGCGATAAACCT
Organism: Bradyrhizobium sp. AUGA SZCCT0176; assembly: GCF_018130145.1. Taxonomy (GTDB): domain Bacteria; phylum Pseudomonadota; class Alphaproteobacteria; order Rhizobiales; family Xanthobacteraceae; genus Bradyrhizobium. Next base: position 86,692 of record NZ_JAFCMB010000020.1, read on the forward strand.
CGGCGATCGCATTGGCTTCAGCTTCGAGACTAAACTTCTCCAGCACGCGCGCTCGCGCCCGCACCCCCATCGCCGCCGCCGAGGCAGGATCGCGCATCAGCGGTTCCAGCGCCGTCACCAAGGCATCAGCGTCGCCGGGCGGCGTCAGCACGCCGGTGACGCCGTCCTCGACCACGAATTCGGCCGCGCCCGCCCGCGACGCCACCAGCGCCGCGCCGGACGACATCGCCTCGATCAGCGTCAATCCAAAGCCTTCGTTGCGCGAGGTGAAGGCGTAGATCGTCAGCCGCTGATACCAGCGCTGCACTTCCTCGATCTCGATCTCGCCGGTAATGATAATTCGTGACTGCAAACCGGCAGCCTCGATCTGCTTTTTCAGGCCATTCGCAAAGCCTTGCTGCTCGGGCACAACAGCGCCGACGATGACAGCGGTGAAGTCCGGATAGCGCGGCAGCAGCCGGCACATCGCCTCCACGAAGACGTCGCTGCCCTTTTGCGCGCGGACGCGGCCGAAGCAGCCGATCGCATAACGGCCCGGCAATCCGCTTTGCGCAAACGCCGCCGCGCGATCGGCCGGCGGCGCATAGCTGATAGTATCGACGCCATGCATCACGACCGTTGCTTCACGCTTGAGGAAAGAGGCCGAGAGCGCGCTGGTGGCGATGATCGCGTCCATGCGCCGGATCAGCCAGCGCGTCAGCGATTTATGATGCCGCTGCGCCGCCGACGTGAACACGAGCTTCAGCGGCCAGCCGAGCGCGCGCAACAACACGCCGGCAATCATTTCGTCGTTGCGCCGCGCGTGCCAGATCAGCGGCGTGCGGCGGCGCCAGAGTTTTGGCAAATCGCCGAACCCCATCCGCGCTATGCCGTCGGGGGCGTGGGAACCGAGCCATGCCGCGCGAAACATCCGGGCGAGTTTCGGCGCCACCATCCGGTTGGTTGCGGTGACGCCGGAATAGCGCCTGTGCAGATTCGGCACGATCAGCTGCAGATCATCGGCTGAATTGTTCTCGATCGGCACGTCCGGCTCCGTTTACGAGGGTTCCTATACGCAACATTAAGCATAGTGGCCAGTTCGCTCATGACGAAACCCACTCTTCATCGCGCCCCGGCTAGCATCGGCGGCAACAACTGGGAGAGAGGGTAAGCCCATGACCGTGCTTGTCACCGGTGGCGCCGGCTATATCGGAAGTCATATGGTTCACGCGCTGGCGGACGCCGGCGAAAGCGTCGTCGTGATCGACAATCTCTCCACCGGATTCTCCGCCTTCCTGCCCGAGGGCGTGCCGCTGTTCATCGGCGACGCCGGCGACGAAAACCTCGTCGAGGGCGTGCTGTCCCAGCACGGCGTCGAGAGCATCATCCATTTCGCCGGCTCCGTGGTGGTGCCGGATTCGATGCGCGATCCCCTGGCTTATTACCGCAACAACACCATGACGACGCGCAGCCTGCTGAACGCGGCCGTCAAGGGCGGCGTCAACCGCTTCATCTTTTCGTCGACCGCCGCCGTCTATGGCAATCCGGATGCTGTGCCGGTGCCCGAGCATGCGCCGACCCGGCCGCTGTCGCCCTACGGTTCTTCCAAGTTGATGACCGAACTGATGCTGCACGACGTCGCCGCGGCGCACGATCTGAAATATGTCGCGCTGCGTTACTTCAATGTCGCCGGCGCCGATCCGAAGGGACGCGTCGGCCTTGCCACCGTCGGTGCGACGCATCTTCTGAAGATCGCCGTCGAAGCCGCCACCGGACAGCGCGCCAAGATCGACGTGTTCGGGACCGATTACCCGACGCCGGACGGCAGCTGCATCCGCGATTTCATCCATGTCAGCGACCTCGCGCAGGCGCACCTCGCCGCGCTGTCGTATCTGCGCAGCGGCGGCAGTTCGGTCACGCTGAACTGCGGCTATGGCCGCGGCTATTCGGTGCTGGAGACCATCGAGGCGGTGCGCCGCGTCGCGATGCGCAATTTCGCGGTTCAATACGCGCCGCGCCGGCCCGGCGACATCATGACCATGGTCGCCGACACCAGCCGCATCCGCGCCACGCTGGACTGGACGCCGCAATATGATGATCTCGAGACCATCGCCACCCACGCGCTGGCCTGGGAAGAGCGGCTGTTCCACGAGCGCGGCGGCCTCGGCCGGCAAGCGGAATCGGCGTAAAATCAAGCTGTTATTTGGCTTGAAAAACCGTCATTTAGCGGGCAAGCAGTCACCGTAGCAGCCCTGACACGCGGGTAATTCATGCCCAGCGCCGTCAATGGAACGCGGATGACCGAGCTTCCAAGAGAAATTCCGAGAAAAATCACCGACGACCCCTATGGCGCGGCGATCCTGATTCGCCGCCTGGTGGCCGAACAGGGCCTCGCCTACTGGCGGCGCTATCTGCTGGCGTTCGCGCTGATGGGGGTTGCGGCGGCGACGACGGCCGGTTCCGCCTATCTGCTCGGCGAAGTCATCAACAAGGCCTATGTCGACAAGGACGTGCGCGGGATTGCGATCCTGTCGCTGGTCACCATCGTCATCTTCACGCTCAAGGGTGCGGCGACCTACGGCCACACCGTGATCCTGTCGCAGATCGGCAACGCGATCCTCGCCAACAACCAGCGCCAGCTGTTTGCCAAGCTGATGAGCGAAAACATCGCCTTCTTTTCCGAACGGCATTCCTCGGAATTTCTGGCACGGCTGACCGCCGGCGCCACGTCGGTGACGCAGGTCCTCAATCTTTTGATCAACGCCATCGGACGCGATCTGCTGTCGTTGATCGCGCTCGTCGTGGTCATGCTGATGACGGACCCGTACATGGCGCTGCTGGGTTTCGGCGTGGCCCCCCCGGCGATGCTGGTGCTGCGCAAGCTCGTCAAGCGCATCAAGGGCCTTGCGCACAACCAGTTTTCCGGCACCGCCGACATCATGGAAACCATGCAGGAATCGCTGCAGGGCATCCGCACCGTGAAAGCGTTCACGCTCGAGCAGGCGATGCGCGAGCGCATCGACGCCAGCATCACCGCCGTCGAACGTAATGCCAACAAGATGGCGCGGGTCTCCAGCCGATCGAGCCCGCTGATGGAAACGCTGGGCGGTTTCGCGATCGCCGCGGGGCTGATGTATGGCGGCTATCGCGTGGTCGCGATGGGCGCCTCGCCCGGCCAGTTCTTTTCGTTCCTGACCGCGTTCCTCCTGGCCTATGAGCCGGCCAAGCGGCTGGCGCGGCTCAATATCGAGTTGAACAGCAATCTGATCGGCGCGCGCAAACTGCTGGAAATCGTCGACAGCCCGCCGACCGAGCCCGCCGACGACGACAAGCCGGCCCTGAAGCTCTCGGACGCGCGGGTCGAGTTTCGCGACGTGACCTTCGGTTACCGGCCGAACGAGCCGGTGCTGCGCCGCATGAGCTTCATCGCCGAACCCGGCAAGACCACCGCTTTGGTCGGCCCGTCCGGCGGCGGCAAATCCACCGTGCTGGCGCTGCTGCTGCGGCTCTACGAGGTGGGCGCCGGCGCCATCCTGATCGATGGGCAGGCGATCTCGGGCGTGTCGCGCCATTCGCTGCGCCAGCAGACCGGCTATGTCGGCCAGGACGTCTATTTGTTCCGCGACACCATCGGCGCCAACATCGCCTTCGGCAAGGTCGGCGCCACCAGGGACGAAATCGAGGCCGCCGCCAAGGCCGCCTGTGCCCACGACTTCATCATGGGTTTTCCGCTCGGCTACGACACCCCGGTCGGCGAGCACGGTACGCAACTCTCCGGCGGCCAGCGCCAGCGCATCGCGGTGGCCCGCGCGCTGATCAAGAACGCGCCGATCATCCTGCTGGACGAGGCCACCGCCGCGCTGGATTCGGAATCCGAAAAAGCCGTACAGGAGGCCATCGAGCATCTGTGCCGGAACCGGACCACGATCGTGATCGCCCACCGCCTGCACACCATCATGCACGCCGACGCCATTCTGGTGGTCGAAGGCGGCGAGATCGTCGAGCGCGGCCAGCATGACGACCTGTTGCGGCGCGGCGGGCGCTACGCCTCGTTCTTCCGCCTGCAACAGCGCAGCCATCCCAGTCTGGCGCCGATCAGCGCAACCGCGTAAAGCTATCGCCGCCGTTCCACCCCAAAACCCGTCCAGAGACCCATTTCATGAACGCCGCATCCTACGTCATTCCCGCTCCCCCGCAGCCTTCGCTTCCCGTCGTCGGTGAATCGAAATCCTATCCCGTGCGCCGCATCTGGTGCGTCGGGCGCAACTATCTCGAGCACATCCGCGAGATGGGCAATGACGAGCGCGCGCCGCCGTTCTTCTTCGCCAAGCACGCCGACATGCTGGTGGCCGATGGCGCCACCATCCCCTACCCGCCGCTGACCAAGGACCTGCATCACGAGGTCGAACTGGTCGTCGCGATGAAGGGCGGCGGCCTCAATATTCCCGCCGAGAAGGCGCTCGACCATGTCTACGGCTATGCCGTCGGCATCGACTTGACCCGCCGCGACCTGCAGATCGCCTCGCGCAAAAAGGAGCGCCCGTGGGAAGTCGGCAAGTCGTTCGACTATTCCGCGCCCTGCTCGGCGCTGCAGCCGGCCTCGAAGATCGGCCATCCCGCCAAGGGCAAGATCTGGCTTACCGTCAACGGCGCCGAAACCCAGAAGGGCGACCTCACCGAGCTGATCTGGAACGTGCCTGAAATCATCTGGCAGCTCTCGCAGCAGGTCGCGCTCGCCGCCGGCGACATCATCATGACGGGTACGCCGGCCGGCGTCTCCCAGCTCAAGCCGGGCGACAAGATCGAATGCGGCGTCGACGGCGTCGGCACGCTGAAGGTTGCGATCGGCAATCCGGAATAGACAGTCGCGAAACGCATGCTGCAAAAAGCAGAGCCCCGGATCTGATCCGGGGCTTTTTCCGGGGGTGTCTTATGAAGCCGCGAAGCGTCGGATACGGAAAGCACTCTCGCGACTAGACCGTCGTGAGGCCGAACATATCCCAAGCGCTCCAACCGGTGCCATCGAAGGCCCGGACGAACATGGTTTCCGAGCCACCGGCCGTCCCGCCCCTTATCCAGACATTTGCAAGGTCGGAGGCAGCGACGGTAATTTCGGTTTCTGCATTGTTATGATAATTGTTGGGCGTCCAGATATAGGCACTGTTGGCACCGCTGCCGCCATCCCAGAACTGATACTGGGTTGCGGCATTGCCATCGGCATCGGAATAATTGACCCAGCTTGATACCTGCGCCCACGTATTCGCATTCACACTGTGATCGTTGATCGTCGCCACCGGCGCCGTGTTCGGGATTGTGGTGAATACGAAGCTGTCCCAGGCGCTCCAACCGGTGCCATCGAAGGCCCGGACGAACATGGTTTCCGAGCCACCGGCCGTCCCGCCCCTTATCCAGACATTTGCAAGGTCGGAGGCAGCGACGGTAATTTCGGTTTCTGCAGCGTGATGATAATTGTTGGGCGTCCAGAAATAGGCACTGTTGGCACCGCTGCCGCCATCCCAGAACTGATAC
>NZ_JAFCMB010000021.1 GCF_018130145.1 Bradyrhizobium sp. AUGA SZCCT0176
CGCACCGACAAATATTTCGGTTTCGCAGTCCCGACCGCGCTGCCCGATGTGCCCAGCGACATCCTCAATCCCGTCAATACCTGGAAGGACAAGGCCGAGTTCGACAAGACCGCGCGTGCGCTGGTCGGCATGTTCCAGAAGAACTTTGCCAAGTTCGAAGCCCAGGTCGACGCCGACGTCCTCGCTGCTGCCCCTGAAGTGAAGCTCGCGGCGGAGTGACCAACGGCATGACCGTCCCGTGTCGCTGGAAATAACCGGCGCCTGTTTTGGGATCCAAACAGGCGCCCACAAGAAACATCGACGGGGCAAGGCTATTTGAAATAGTGGCTATTTGAAATAACGCCTATTTAAATAGCCGTAAAAACGAATCGAAATGCGCTATTTGGCGTGGCCGATTTTGCCCCTTAGCAGCATGACTGCCAATCGTCCGGCGCCAATCCCGCAGATGCCGCCCGCCACTTTCACGGCCGCATCAAGCAGACGGCCGTGGCGATCCGGCGTCAGCAGTTGCAAGATCTCCAACGCCACTGCGCCTCCGACAACGATCGTGACAACAAAAACCACGCGGTTGGGGTAAGCGAGGGCAAGCGCAAGGCCCAGCAAGGCGAAGGCCGCGAAATGCTCAATCAGGCCTTCGGCAAGCACGGGGCGGGCGTGGATCGGCGACAGCGTCGCGAAGGCGATGAATGCCAGCGCCAGCCAGCCCACAATCATGCATAATTTTTGAGTGGTCGAGATAATCTGATCCCGTCAATAATTGTTGAGAAAACCCTGGGCGTGGAGATCATCCAACCCGTCCAGGCGCCGGTTGTGCGCGCCTCGTGCAATAATCACAGCAGCAATAAAAAAGCGAACCCAAGGCAAAACCAGGTCATGTACCGGAACTTACCCTCCAACAGCGTCGAAGCAAGTCAATTGAACTTGAAGGCTAAACTCCCTCTTGTTGATCCGAAACCGCGCATTTGCGAGAGTCGCGTTTCTACCGGATTGGAGTGACGGCGATGCCCTTGTGGACTTGCGAGCAATGCGGTGCCCAGTTTCCGGACAGCGTCGCGCCGCCGGCGGCGTGCCCGATTTGCGAGGACGAACGGCAGTACGTGAACTGGAAGGGCCAGCAATGGCTTTCGCGCGACGCACTGGCGGAGCGCCACAAGCTCGTCTGGCGCGATGATCTCGGTATTTCCGGGATCGCTCTCGATCCGGGCTTCGCGATCGGACAGCGCGCGCTGCTCATTCCCGAGCCCGACGGCTGCGTGATGTGGGATTGCGTGCCCCTGGCCACATCAGAGGCGGTGGACCATGTCCGGTCGCTCGGCGGCCTGAAGGCGATTGCGGTTTCGCACCCGCATTATTACGGCGCGGTCGCCGACTGGAGCGAGGCCTTTGGCGGCGTTCCGATCTATCTGCATGGCGACGATCGCCAATGGGTCACGCGGCCGCACGCCGCGATCGTGCCGTGGACCGGCGACAGCCGCCAGATTTCCGATGACATCGTTCTCATCCGCACCGGCGGTCATTTCGCCGGCGGCACGATCCTGCATTGGCGAGCGGGTGCGCAGGGGCGAGGCGCGCTGCTCACCGGTGATGTTGCCATGGTGGCGATGGACCGCCGTTCACTGAGCTTCATGTACAGCTTCCCGAACTACATCCCCTTGAATGCGAAATCAGTTCAAGGGGTCGCGCGCGCGGTCGCGCCGTTGGCTTTCGACCGCATCTATGGCGCGTGGTGGGGTAAGAACATCGAGGCGGGCGCAAAGGCCGCATTCGATGCTTCGGTCCGGCGCTATCTGGCCGCGATTGCGGATTAGACCGGCCGAGGGCAGGAACCAGCCGGCCTTCGAACCTTGCCACTCCAGATAGTATCGCTATATCAGGGCTTTCCCAACCACGCTTGATCTCGTGAGCCCCTGATGACCACCAAGACTGCCCCCGAATCCCAGCCGTTCCAGGCCGAGGTCGCCGAACTCCTGCATCTGATGGTGCACTCGGTTTATTCGGAAACCGATATTTTCCTGCGCGAACTGATTTCGAACGCGTCCGACGCCTGCGACAAGCTGCGCTATGAGGCGATCGCCGCACCCGAGCTGATCACCGATGGCGCGCCGCCCGCGATCCGCATCGTGCCGAACAAGACGGCGAACACGCTTGCCGTGGTCGACAGCGGCATCGGCATGGACCGGCAGGAATTGATCGACAATCTCGGCACCATCGCGCGCTCCGGCACCAAGTCGTTTCTGTCGCGCCTGACCGAGGCCAAGGACGGCGCCAACCTGATCGGTCAGTTCGGCGTCGGCTTCTATGCCGCCTTCATGGTCGCCGAGCGCATCGTCGTCACCAGCCGCCGCGCCGGTTCGGATCAGGTCTGGACCTGGTCGTCATCGGGCGGCAGCGGATTTGAAATCGCGCCCGCGGGCGAGGAGGATGCCGCGCGCATCACGCGCGGCACCGAGATCGTGCTGCATCTGAAAGAGAACGCGCAGAAATATCTCGAGACCTACGAGATCGAGCGCATCGTCCGGGCCTACTCCGACAACATCCAGTTTCCGATTGAGCTGGTGCCGGAGGAGGGCGAGCCGCGCCAGATCAATTCGGCCAGCGCGCTGTGGCAGCGGCCGAAATCGGAACTGACGCCTGACGATTACAAGGGCGCCTATCAATCGATCGCCGGCGCGTTCGACGAGCCCGCGATGACCTTGCATTACCGCGCCGAGGGCCGCCAGTCCTATGCGGTGCTGCTGTTCGCACCGTCGACAAAACCGTTCGACCTGTTCGACCAGGCGCGCAAGGGCAAGGTGAAGCTCTATGTCCGCCGCGTCTTCATTGCCGACGATGCTGATTTATTGCCGGCTTATCTGCGCTTCATCCGCGGCGTGATCGACAGCGAGGATCTGCCGCTCAATATTTCCCGCGAGATGCTGCAGAACAATCCGCAGCTCGCGCAGATCCGCAAGGCCGTCACCAGCCGCGTCGTCACCGAGCTGGAAAATCTCGGCGACAAGGAGCCGGAGGCGTTCGCGAAAATCTGGGATTCGTTCGGGCCCGTAATCAAGGAAGGCATCTGGGAAGATTTCGAGCGGCGCGAAAAGCTGCTGGGCCTGTCGCGCTTCACCACGACATCGGGCGAGAAGCGTTCGCTCAAGCAGTACGTCGAAAACCTGAAACCGAACCAGACCGAGATCTATTATCTCACCGGCGACAGTATCGAGCGGCTGAAGTCGAACCCAAAACTCGAATCCGCCACAGCCCGCGGCATCGAGGTATTGCTGCTGACCGATCCGGTCGATGCGTTCTGGACCTCGGCGCCGCTCGATTTCGGCGGCAAACCGCTGAAATCGTTGAGCCAGGGCGATATCGATTTCGCCCTGATCCCGCTGCTGGACGACAAGGCGGACGACAAAAAGGAAGAGAGCACCACGGACGAGGCCGCGACCATCGCCGTCATCAGGGACACGCTCGGGGAACGCGTCTCCGACGTGCGGGCTTCGCAGCGGCTGACGTCGAGCGCATCCTGCCTGGTGGCCGGCGGCGACGGCCGCGACCGCCAGCTCGAGCGGTTGCTGGCAATGCAGAACCAGGGCTCAGTGACCAAGCCGATCCTCGAGATCAATCTGCGCCATCCATTGGTGGCGGCGATAGCCGGGGCCAAGGACGCAGCCGCGGATCTGTCGTTCCTGCTGCTGGAGCAGGCCCAGATCCTCGATGGCGAGTTGCCGGAGGACCCGGCGGCATTTGCGAGCAGGCTCAACCAGTTGGTGCTGCGGGGCGTCAAACTGTAGCAGGGGCGAACCCGAATATGGGTTAGGCCGTATCTGTTAGACAGCTTCGGAAAACGGGGTAACTTGCATCGCAATGACCACGCCCGACGGCACCGACATCTTCTACGGCGGCATCCCGGTCTTTCGCGGCTTCACCAGCCTGATGGATCCGGCGCTGTATTCGCCGTTGCCGGATGATTGGACCGTCGGTGTCGCCGACATCGTGGAATCGACCAAGGCGATCGCCAACCAGCGCTACAAGGCGGTCAACATGGCGGGCGCCGCTGTCATCGCCGCCGTGACCAATGCGCTGGATGGACGCGAGTTTCCGTTTGTGTTCGGCGGCGATGGCGCGAGCTTTGCCGTGGCGCCCGCCGATCTCGGCCGCGCGCGCGAGGCGCTGGCGGCGACAGCGACCTGGGTCAGCGAAGGCCTTGATCTTTCGATGCGGGTGGCGCTGGTGCCGGTGAAAGCAATCCGCGCGCAGGGCCTCGACATCAGAGTGGCGCGTTTCGGGCCGTCACCCAATCTATCATACGCGATGTTTTCCGGCGGCGGTCTCGGCTGGGCGGACGCGGCGATGAAGCGCGGCGAATTCGCGGTCCCCGCGGCGCCGGCGGGCGAGCAGCCGGATTTGTCCGGGCTGTCGTGCCGGTTCGAGGAAATTCCGTCCGCACGCGGTCTCATTCTTTCGGTGCTGGTGGTGCCAGCAAAGGGCGCCGATCCGCGCGCATTCCGCAAAGCGATCGAAGACATCATCGATCTCGTCGAACGCAGCCCTGATGCCGGGCGGCCCGTGCCTTCAGGCGGCCCCGATATCCGCTTTCCCCCGGCGGGTATCGAATACGAGGCGCGTGCCGCGCGCGGCGGGTCGTTGTTGCGGCGGCGCGGTTCCGCGTTGGCCATCGCGCTGTGGGCCTATGTCGTGTTGCGCTTCGGCATCAAGGTCGGCAATTTCGTGCCGAAGACCTACATGCAGCAAGTGGTAGAGAATTCCGACTTCCGCAAATACGACGATGGATTGCGGATGATCCTCGATTGCACGCCGGAGCTCGAGCAGGCGCTGGCGCAACGGCTGGCAAAGGCGGCCTCAAACGGTGTCGTGCGCTATGGCTTGCACCGCCAGGACGCGGCGATGATGACCTGCTTCACGCCGTCGGTGATGCGCAGCGACCACGTTCACTTCATCGATGGCGCACGCGGCGGCTATGCCTCGGCGGCGACCGCGTTGAAGGCGATGGCGGCTTGAGCTTCTCGCCGCCACACAACGGGGCTGGATGCTCATTTGCCCCAGCGCGTGAAGCGAATGAACAGCATTGTAGAGAGGCCGTATACGACCATCGCGGCGCCGACGAGGGCGAACAAGGTCCAGGCCGGTGCGCCCGATGACGCCAGCCACCAGCCGCCGAGGCCGACCAGCAGCAGCCGGATGGTGCCGGCCATGACCGGGCCGCCGACCTTGGCTGCGCCCTGCGAGGCGAAGTAGAGGGCGAGGCCGGTGCCGAAGAAGCCGAAGGCCGGGCCGGCCCAGGCAAAGTAGGAAGAGGCGGCAGCAGTCACGCCGGGATCGCTGGTAAACAGCGAGATCCAGAGCGTCGGCTTGATCGCGACGACGAGGCCGATAAGGCCGACGGTCAGGCCTGCCGCAGCGGCCGCGGTCCAGGCCACCCGGCGCGCCCGCGCCACAAGGCCAGCGCCAACAGCCATGCCGACCATCGGCACCGAGGCGATGCCGAACGCAAATGCAATCGGGACCAGCAGGAATTCCAGCCGCGAACCCATGCCGTAACCGGCCAGCGTCTCCGTGCCGAGGCCCGCCACGATTTTGGTGAAGATCAAAATCGTCAGGACGGTTTGCAGCGGCGCTAGGCAGGAGATCGCGCCGACTTTGAGGATGTCGACGAACATGTCGCGCTCGAACCTGAAGGCGGCGAAATTCAGCTTCAGCCGGCTCCGGCCGCTGGCGAGGTACCACGCCAGGAAAATCGCGCCCAGCGTGAAGGCGGTGAGCTGACCCGCGGCGACCCCGGGCATGCCAAGCTTCGGCAGGCCGAATAATCCAAGACCGAGGCCGCCGCCGACCACGACCTGAACGACGGCGACGACGATCAGCACGGCCGAGGGAGTGCGCATATCGCCGGTGCCGCGGACCACCGAGGCCAGTGTGTTGACCAGCCAGATCGAGATCGCGCCCGAGAACAGCACGTGGGAATATTGCATGGCCTGTTCGAGCACGCCGCCGCGTCCGCCAAGCAGCGAATAGAATTGCCGTCCGAACGCCAGCATCATCACGGTGAAGATCAGCCCGGCGCAGGTGCCGATCATGGCCGCATGCAGCGCCAGCGTCGCGGCGCGATCGCGGTTGCCGGCGCCGAGTGCGCGGCTGATGGCGGAGGACACACCGCCGCCCATCGCGCCCGCCGACATCATCTGCGTCAGCATCACGAACGGAAACACCAGCGCGATCCCGGCCAGCGGCTCGGTGCCGAGCCGGCCGATATAGGAGGTCTCGGCGACCGCCACCAGCGCGGTGCCGACCATCGCGATCGCATTGGGGAGCGCGAGCTTCAGCAGCGTCGGCAGGATCGGCGAGATCAACAGGCTATTGACCGGCGCGGTTGGTGCGGCCGCGGGGCGCAAATCAAGCGGGGCGTCGATCGTCATGCGTCACCGGTTCGTCGGCCAGAAGGCAATATATTATGGCCAACATATTATCGGCAGGCGCAAGCGCAAGCCACCCATCACCGCGCAGGGGTCACCACGGCAGGCCGCATAGGTCGATGACGCCGTCGCGCGGGGCGCGGGTGAAGTCGAATACGAACGGCGCCATCGCCTCGAAACGAATGCGTCCCTCCGGCTGCTCGGCATAGACCTCGCCAGTGAATTTGTGCCACCCGCGGGCCTCGTAGAAGGCGAAATTATGCGGCTCGCAGAACAGAAGAGCAAACTTGATCGCTTCGTGGTCGCGCATGGTCTGGACGGCGGCGCCGAGCGCGAGGCCGGCAAGCCCTCGTCCCCGGCAATCCTCGCGGGTCGCAACCCCGCCGATACCGCCGATATCGACCTTGCGCCCGTTCCAGGTGGCGGTACGGAAATAGACACCGACATGGCAGGCAAGGCCGGGTTTTGACGATTCGCTGGTAGAATCCTGCGGCGCCTCGATCAGCACGCGCAAATCGGCGTGGGCCCATTTGACGTGGCCCCAGGACAGTTTCTCGACCACATGCTTCGGCCAGACCGCATGCATCAGCGGTTCGACCCTCGGCCATGAAGCGTCCCCGTTCAGGACATCGATCTCGATACTCATTTTTCACCCCGCAAAGCCGAATGTCCCGTCATACGCTGGACGCGGAGCATCGTTACCGAAGAAGCCGCCCGCTTTGTCAAATTGCGGTGTTTAAGCGCGATGGAACCTTCTATAAGGGTTCCCGTTACACCACGTCTCCCATCATTTTCGGACATCACCCCATGACCTTCACGCTACCCGATCTTCCCTATGCCCATGACGCCCTTGCCCCCTATATGTCCAAGGAAACGCTGGAATTCCACCACGACAAGCATCACCAGGCTTACGTGACCAACGGAAACAACGCGATCAAGGGGACCGAATTCGAAGGCAAGTCCCTCGAGGAGATCGTCAAGGCCTCGTTCGGCAAGAACCCGGCCGTGTTCAACAATGCCGGCCAGCACTACAACCATCTGCATTTCTGGAACTGGATGAAGCCGAATGGCGGCAGCAGCAAGCTGCCCGGCCGTTTGGAAAAGAAGATCACCGAGGATCTCGGCGGGCTCGACAAGTTCAAGACCGACTTCGCCGCCGCCGGCGTCGGCCAGTTCGGCTCCGGCTGGTGCTGGTTGTCGGTCAAGAACGGCAAGCTCGAAATCTCCAAGACCGCGAACGGCGAGAGCCCGCTGGTTCATGGCGCAACCCCGATCCTCGGCTGCGACGTCTGGGAGCACTCCTACTACATCGACTATCGCAACCGCCGCCCGGACTATTTGAAGGCGTTCGTCGATAATCTCGTGAACTGGGAATATGTCGACCAGCTGTTCGGCAAGGCTTCCTGATTGAGCCCGTCATTCCCCGATGCGCAATTGCGCATCGGGGAATCTCGAGATTCCGGGTTCGATGCTTTGCATCGCCCCGGAATGACATCGAACTATTTTCAGGGCGGCAGTGCAAAACTGCCGCCCTTATCTTTTGCCTTCCCATGCCATCCTTGCGGGCGTCGCGGGCTTGCGGCACAAGCGCTGTTGCCGGGTGATTTCGCGATGTGGAAAATGCTGCGATGAGCTATTTGCTGGTCTTCGTCGGTGGCGGCCTTGGCGCGACGCTGCGCCATTTCATCAATCTCACCTGCGCCCGCTGCATCGGCACCGGATTTCCCTGGGGCACCTTCATCATCAACATCTCAGGGTCGACCGTGATGGGGCTGATCGCGGGCTATCTCGCCCTCAAGGGCGAGGCCTCGCAGCCGTGGCGGCTGTTCCTGATGACGGGCATACTCGGAGGCTACACCACGTTTTCCGCGTTCTCGCTCGATACCGCCGTGCTCTATGAGCGGGGTGAGCTTGGCCTGGCGGCGGCTTACATTATCGGCTCGGTGGTGCTCTCGATTGCCGGCCTGTTTGCCGGCCTTGCGCTGGTGCGCCACCTGACCTGAAAAGCGCGTGACAGCCTTGCATGGCCATGCCTGAGAGGCGCATGGATGTTTCAGTTGTTCCGTTTGCGTGAGGCCCCGGCCGGGACTAAGCAGGGTTGGACTTTTCACCTGCCGATTCATTGCATTGTCAGAACCCCCATTGAAAGAACCGGCGCCCGCCGACGAACTTGCGGAGGCCGAAGCGGGCCAGCGACGCAAGCGCAAGCCGGTCGGCTGGTCGATGATCTTCATCGCCGTGCTGGTCGCGGTCAGCGCCACGCTGGTCTATCGCCGCGACGGTATCGACGGCGTGCTCAAGATTCTCACCCATGATCTCTGGCTGTTCGGCGAGATCCTGCCGCGCGTATTGGCCGGCTGCCTGCTCGGCGCGTTCATTACGGAAATCCTGCCGCACGAGAAAGTGTCGCGATCGCTCGGGCCGAACTCCGGCCTGAAGGGATTGCTGATCGGAACGGCATTCGGCGCCATCCTGCCGGGCGGGCCGTTCACGGCCTATCCGGTGGCGGCGGCGCTGCTCACGGTCGGCGCGGATTTCGGCGCCACCATCGCGATGGTGGTGAGCTGGACGCTGATCGGCTATGGCCGCGCGGTCGCCTGGGAACTACCGATTCTCGGCACCGATTTCACGCTGTGGCGGATCGTGATCTCGCTGCCGATCCCGATCCTGGCGGGCGCGCTCGGGCGCTTCGTCTATGTGCGGATGTATCCCAAAGGCGAGCCGTCATGAAGGGTGAGCCGTCATGACGATGAGCGCGCTCATCATCGACATCAGCCTTTGGGGCTCCGTGCTCGTGCTTGGCATCATCGCGTTCCGGCGCGGCCGCGTCGTGGTGGTTTCGGCGGCGCGCGAGGGCGCGATGGATTTCATCAACATCGTGCCGCGGATCGCGCTCGGCGTGATCGGCTCCGGCTACATCGCCGCCGTCATTCCCCCCGAAATCATCACCGGCTGGCTGGGCCCGGATTCCGGCTGGCTCGGCGTGCTCACGGCCGTGATCGCGGGCGGGCTAACGCCGGGAGGCCCGGTGGTCGGCTTTTCCATCGGCGCGGTGGCGCTGAAGGTCGGCGGCGGCTCGCCGCAGGTGATCGCCTATGTCGTCGCCTGGGCGCTGTTCGCCTTCCAGCGGCTGATCCTGTGGGAAATCCCGTTCATGCCGGCGCGTTTCGTCTGGTTCCGGGCCGCGGTCTCGGTGCCGTTCCCGTTCCTGGCGGCGGCCTTGGCGATGGCGATCGGGAAGCCGTGAGGGCAGGGCACTTTGGTGGACTCAGGTTATGTTATAATATAACATCTTTGCATGTCTCACTCCCATTCCCACGACCATGCGCACCACCACCACCACCACCACAGCCATGGTCACCCCCATCACCACGACCCGTCGACCCCGCATCCGGCGCAGCCGGCGCCGTGGTCGATCCTGCGGATGACGGTGGCGGCGCGGCTTGGCGCGGCGCTGGCGGTCAGCGCCTGTCTGTGGGTAGTCGTGCTGGTGGCGATGAGGTGAGCATGGCGGCGCAGACCCAAATCCAGCAAGCTCAGGTCAAATTCAGCAACGTCACGCTCGGCTACGACCGGCATCCGGCCGTGCACCACCTCAACCTGGAGGTCGCCGGGGGCGCGCTGGTCGCGGTGATCGGGCCGAACGGCGCCGGCAAGTCGACGCTGTTTCGCGGCCTCGCCGGCATCCTGAAACCCCTGTCGGGCTCGATCGCACTGGGCGGGCTCGACAGCAAGGACATCGCCTATCTGCCGCAGACCGCCGACATCGACCGCAGCTTTCCGATTTCGGTGTTCGATTTCGTCGGCACCGGACTGTGGCGCTCCACCGGCTTCTTCGGCGGCATGGGCAGGAAAGAGCGCGAGCGGATTTTGGCGGGGCTTGCCGCCGTCGGTCTCAACGGTTTTGAGAACCGCCCGATCGGCACGCTGTCCGGCGGCCAGATGCAGCGCATGCTGTTCGCCCGCGTGCTGCTGCAGGACGCGCGCCTGATCGTGCTGGACGAGCCGTTCAACGCCATCGACGCCAAAACATCAGCGGACCTGATCGCGCTGGTCAAACGCTGGCATGGCGAAGGCCGTACCGTGCTGGCGGCGCTGCATGATCTCGACATGGTGCGCAACCATTTCCCCGAAACCCTGCTGCTGGCCCGTGGGCCGGTGGCCTGGGGCGCGACCGCGCAGGTGCTGACGCCGGATAACCTCTTGGTGGCGATGAAGATGTGCGAAGCCTTCGACGACCGGGCCGCGGCCTGCGCCGAAGATGCGCCGTCGCGGGCGGCCTAGCTCCAATGCTCCATGATGCGCTGATCGCGCCTTTCACCGAATTCGAGTTCATGCGCCGCGCGCTGGCGGCCGTGATCGCGCTGTCGCTGGGCGCAGCGCCGATCGGCGTGTTCCTGATGTTGCGGCGGATGAGCCTCGTCGGCGACGCCATGGCGCATGCGATCCTGCCCGGGGCCGCGATCGGCTTTTTGGTCTCGGGCCTCAACCTGTTCGCGATGACGACCGGCGGCCTGATCGCAGGTTTTACGGTCGCGATCCTGGCCGGCGTGGTCGCGCGCACCACCGAACTGAAGGAAGACGCCTCACTGGCGACGTTCTATCTGGTGTCACTGGCGCTCGGCGTCACCATCGTGTCCATCAAGGGCACCAATATCGACCTGCTGCACGTGCTGTTCGGCAACATCCTGGCGATGGACGACCAGACCCTGCTGGTGATCGCCTTCAACGCCACCATCACTTTGCTGGTGTTGGCCGTGATTTATCGCCCGCTGGTGATTGAATGCGTCGATCCGGTGTTCCTGCGCACCGTCAGCCGCGCAGGCGCCCCGGCGCATCTGGCGTTCCTGGCGCTGGTCGTGATCAACCTCGTCAACGGCTTTCACGCGCTCGGCACCTTGCTCGGCGTCGGCCTAATGATCCTGCCCGCGGGCATCGCGCGCTTCTGGTCACGCGACATCACCGGCATGATCTGCATCGCGGTCGCGAGCGCCATGGTGTCGGGCTATGCCGGGCTGGTGCTGTCGTTCCAGACCAAAATTCCGTCAGGCCCTGCGGTCATTCTCGTCGCGGCGGGGATTTATGTGGTGTCCGTGCTGTTCGGCAATGTCAGCGGCCTGGTGAGACAGCTGTTCCCCGGCCGGCATCTCGAGGCGTAGCGATGCAGCGTTTGTTCTCCCTCATCTGTCTGGTGCTGATCGCCACAGTCGTTCCGGCCAGCGCGCAGGAACGCCTCAAAATCGTCGCCAGCTTCTCCATCCTCGGCGATTTCGTCCGCAATGTCGGTGGCACCAGCGTCAGTGTCACGACGCTGGTCGGTGCCGACGGCGATGCGCATGTCTACTCGCCGACGCCGGCGGATGCGAAAAAGATCGCCGATGCGAAGCTGATTTTCGTCAATGGCCTTGGCTTCGAGGGCTGGCTGCCACGGCTGCTGAAATCCGCCGGGAGCAAGGTTACCGTCGTGACGGCGACGGCCGGCATCGCGCCGCTCAAGCTCGGCTCGGATGCCGACCCGCACGCCTGGCAATCCGTCGCCAACGCCAAAATCTATGTCGGCAATATAAGCGACGCGCTGGCGGCCGCCGATTCTGCCTCAGCCCAGGGTTTTCGTGCCAATGCGGAGGCCTATCTGGCGAAACTCGACGCTCTCGACCGCGAGGCGCGCGAAGCCGTTGCAAAGATCCCGCAAGCCCGCCGCAAGGTGATTTCGACCCACGGCGCCTTCGGTTACTTCGCCGCCGCCTACGGCGTCGAATTCATCGCGCCCGTCGGCGTGTCCACGGAATCCGAGCCCAGCGCCCGCGATATTGCCGGTATTATCACCCAGATCCGGGCGGCCAAAATCCCGGCGGTTTTTCTGGAAAATGTGAGCGATCCGCGCCTGATCCGCCGGATATCGGCCGAGACCGGTGCCAAGGTCGGCGGGACCCTCTATTCGGACAGTTTGACGGACGAAAAGGGCGATGCCCCCACTTACATTGACATGGTCAGGCACAATATAAAGGCATTGACCAGCGCGCTCGCGAACTGAGAGGCAGGGGCCACCCTGCCGGGAGCGTGGCTGCGATATTTGCCGGAGCTGCCATGTCTGAACTGACTGCCCAAAAAATTCCTGTAACCGTGCTGACGGGCTATCTCGGCGCCGGCAAAACCACGCTGCTCAACCGCATCCTGTCGGAAAACCACGGCAAGAAATACGCCGTCATCGTCAACGAATTCGGCGAGATCGGCATCGACAACGACCTCATCATCGGCGCCGATGAAGAAGTGTTCGAGATGAACAATGGCTGCGTCTGCTGCACCGTGCGCGGCGACCTCGTGCGCATCCTCGACGGCCTGATGAAACGCAAGGGCAAATTCGACGCCATCATCGTCGAGACCACCGGCTTGGCCGATCCGGCGCCGGTGGCGCAGACCTTCTTTGTCGACGAGGACGTGCAGAAGAACGCCCGGCTCGACGCGGTCGTCACCGTGGCCGACGCCAAATGGCTGAGCGACCGTTTGAAGGATGCGCCGGAAGCCAAGAACCAGATCGCGTTTGCCGACGTCATCGTGCTCAACAAGACCGACCTGGTTTCCAAAGCCGAACTCGCCGAAGTCGAGGCGCGGATTCGCGGCATCAACCCTTACGCAAAACTGCACCGCACCGAGCGTTGCAAGGTGGCGCTGGCGGACGTGCTGGAACGCGGCGCGTTCGATCTCGATCGCATTCTCGAGATCGAGCCGGAATTCCTCGATACCGGCGATGGTCATGATCATCACCATGATCACGATCATCACCACGGCCATGACCATCATCATGATCACAGCCACAGCCATGGCGGGCTGAAGCATTACCATGACGAGGAGATGCAGTCGCTGTCGCTGCGCACCGACAAGCCGCTCGATGCGACCAAGTTCATGCCGTGGCTGCAGAACCTTGTCGCCTCCGAAGGACAGAAGATCCTGCGCTCGAAGGGCATCCTCGCCTTCAGCGACGATGACGACCGCTACGTGTTCCAGGGCGTGCACATGATGCTCGAGGGCGACCATCAGCGCAGATGGAAGGATGACGAACGGCGCGAGAGCCGGCTTGTCTTCATCGGTCGCGAATTGCCGGAGCAGATGATTCGCGACGGTTTTGAGAGCTGTATCACCACGTGATGAAACAGTTTGATCCGGGCGAAGGCGCCTCCATCGCTTCGATCACCGACAAGGTGCGGCCGCTTGCGGTCGGCATGCCGATATCGTCGGTGCATTTTCTCGGCGAGACCGCGGTCTTCGTCGGCGCCGAGGAGAAGGCTGCCATCGTCGGCGCCGGCGGCGAGATTTCACCTGTCGATATTCACGGCGGTGCGGTGCTGTGCGCGGCGTCCGACGGCGCGCGCGTCGTTACCGGCGGCGACGACGGCAAGCTCGTCGCGCTCAACGCCAAGGGCGAGGTCGATGTACTCGCAACCGACGCCAAGCGACGCTGGATCGACAACGTCGCGCTGCACCCCGATGGCGCGGTGGCGTGGTCGGCCGGCAAGATCTCGTACGTTCGCACCAAGGGCGAGGAGAAGTCCTTCGATATGCCCTCGACCGTCGGCGGCCTGGCGTTCGCGCCCAAGGGCCTGCGGCTGGCGGTCGCGCATTACAACGGCGTGACGCTGTGTTTTCCCAACATGGCGGCGAAGCCTGAGTTTCTGGAATGGGCCGGCTCGCATCTGTCCGTCACCTTCAGCCCGGACAGCAAGTTTCTGGTGACCGGGATGCACGAGCCGGCGCTGCATGGCTGGCGGCTCGCCGACAACCGGCATATGCGCATGAGCGGCTATCCCGGCCGCGTCCGCTCGATGTCGTGGAGCGCCGGTGGCAAGGCGCTGGCCACTTCAGGCGCCGACACCGTGATCCTGTGGCCGTTCGCCAGCAAGGACGGGCCGATGGGCAAGGAGCCGGCGATGCTGGCGCCGTTGCAGGCGCGTGTCTCGGCGGTCAGCTGTCATCCGAAGCATGATATCCTGGCCGCGGGCTACAGCGACGGTTGCGTGCTGATGGTGCGGATCGAGGACGGCGCGGAGATCCTGGTGCGCCGGAGGGGCAACGCCGCGGTTTCGGCGCTGGCCTGGAGCCCCAAGGGATCGCTGCTCGCCTTCGGCACCGAAGACGGCGACGCCGGCATGGTGGAGCTCTAAATCATCCGCCGGTGCGTGGCGAGACTGGACCGAAGTGCATCCGCGATTGACGGTGCGCTCCCTCTCCCGCTTGCGGGCGAGGGTTGGGGTGGGGTGTCGCCACGAGTTACCCCGCCCGAGTGGAGAGAGCCCCCACCCGGTGCTTGCGCGCCGACCTAAGAGCGAGCTTCGCTCGTCTCGACCCCGCAAGCGGGAGAGGTCAAGCGAAACACGCGGCGTTAGCAAACCGGCCTACTTCACTTTCCTCCCGGCTTTGACGTAAGCCTCGATGTGGTCAAACGTCTTGCCGGCCGGTTCGAGGTTTTCGAAGGCCGAAGCGGCCTTGTTCATGTTTTCAGCGGTCTTGTCGCGATCCTTCGGGTCGGGTTTGAAGACGGCGAGCATGGTGAGCGCCGTCATATAATTCCCGAACGCCGCTTGCTCGGCCGCGAACAGGTTTTTCAGGCGAGGATCGTTCGCGAAAAAGCCGGTGAAGGTGTTTTTGATGCCGTCGTCGGCTGATGCCAGCGACTGCAACGCCCAAAATCCGCTCGCCAAAGTCAGCACGCGAAAGAATTTGGCGGGCTCGGTTTTGCACTGGTATTTGTCGCAGGCCATCTTGGCCATCACGTTGTCCCGGCCTTCCGCGGTCATGTTCGGTCCGAACTTGCTCTTCATGAATCCCATGCGCATGGCAATGCCCGCCATGTCGTCATCTGCGCTGGAGAAGTTTGCGAGGATTCTTTCAATGAAGGTGGTGTCACCGGATGCCATATAGGCGCCGATCAAGAGGTCGTTGTCGGCGGCATTCGACGACGGCCGCACCACGGCGAGTTTGGCAGGTTGGTTCTTTTCGATTTTCTGCAGCGTGGCTGTGATCTGGTTTTCCTCGGCAAATTTCTGCGCGTCTTCCGTGAGGCCGGCGCCGTAGAGCGCCACGAGCTTCACCGATTTGACGTATGAAGAGGCTTCAAGTTGAAGGATGCGCTGCTTTTCCGCGGGCGACGTGCTGAAGATCTGCGCCAGGAATCCGATGACCGCGCTGGGATCGGCGTTTGGGCCGGCTCGCATTTGCGACAGCACGCTGTCGACGCAGGCGGGCTGCTTGGTGCGGTAATAGCCGGTCATGCAGTTCTGGTCCGCAGCCGCGGGCGAGCACTGAATACCGAGCAGCGCGATCGCGGCGTAAAGCATTCTTTTCATGACAATTCCCGATAAATTGGGCGAATCTGTTCGATCCGGGATCGCATCAAGCGCCGTTGCCCGCAGCGAAGCGGATCGTCGCTCGCACCTGACCCGGCGACCGTTAGTCGCCGGAACAGGCCAGATCGTTCAGGCTGTGATAGATTCGTCACCTCTCTCCCCTAGAGCGTTTTCCAGCGAAGTGGATACCGGTTCGCGTCAAGAAAACGCGTCAAAACAAGAATCTAGAGCCCCGTTCCGATTCCATCGGAACGGAAAAGGCTCTAGAAAACCGCCATGCGCTTCCTGACGACCTTCCAGATCGCCGATTTCCTCGACACCCTGGTCAGCCTGACCGCGGCTTTCGTTTTGGGCACCCTGATCGGCGCCGAGCGGCAATACCGGCAGCGGACCGCGGGCTTGCGCACCAATGTGCTGGTCGCCGTCGGCGCGGCCGCCTTCGTCGATCTGGCGATGCACCTGAAGGCTGCCGAAGGCGCGGTGCATGTGATCGCCTATGTCGTTTCGGGGATCGGCTTCCTCGGCGCCGGCGTCATCATGAAAGAGGGCATGAACGTCCGCGGCCTCAACACCGCGGCGACGCTCTGGGGATCGGCCGGGGTCGGAGCTTGCGCCGGCGCCGACATGGTGGCCCAGGCGGCGGCGCTGACCGTGTTCGTGGTCGCCGGCAACACCTTGCTGCGTCCGCTGGTCAACGCGATCAACCGCATTCCGATCGACGAACGCGCGTCCGAGGCGACTTACTACTTCAAGCTCGCGGTCAGCGCGGAGGCGTTGCCTGACATGCGCGACCATCTGGTCGAGCGACTGGAGAATGCAAAATATCCGGTCGCTGAACTCAATGTGGTCGAGCATGGCGATGACCTGCTGGAGATCGTCGCCACGCTGGTCTCCACCGCGATCGATCCCAACGAATTGAACGCGGTCGCGGTCGATCTGCAGCGCCAGCTCGGCGTTCGCCATGCCACCTGGGAAGTCAGCACCAAGGATTAGTTTGACTCTTGCCCGGTTCCGCACGCTGCGGGGCTGGGGAACAATGCGCTACGCCGGCCGTTGTCATCGCGAACAACCATGCGGTGAACGATATGTCTGCCGATCAGAACAAGCGCAGCTACCGGATTGATTTTCTCGTTGCGGCCGCGCTGGTCACGACGGGCCTCGTGATATCAGGTCTGTCGCTGGCCGAGCTGCGCGCGCGCCCGCCGCAACAAATGGCGCAGGCCACCCAGCCGCTGCAATCGACGCCGGGTGCGGAAACCAGGCCGTCGGTGCCTGTGGAGACGACGACCGGCACCCGGCCGTCCAACGTGCCGCCCGAACCGGCGCGTCCCGATGCCGAGGCGCAGAAGTCCGGCGCCCAGCCCGCGCTGCCGCCCGCACCGGCCGAGAAAACAGCCGAACCGATCAAGCAGAAGTAACCCTCTCGTCATTCCCCGATGCGCGATTGCGCATCTGAGGGCGCGCGGAGCGCGAGCCCGGAATCCATAACCACGATCGGGAGTATGGTGTCCGGGCCTGCGCCACGTGGCGCATCCCGGAATGACGAAGAGTTCTGACGCCGATTTGACTGCGTCTGCCGGTTTTACGGTCTCGCCTGTGCCATCAAGCTCCCTCATAATCGCCCTCATCGCGCGACCGCGCCGACGACAGATGGGGCAGGCCATGAAGATCGACGATGTCAGACGAACCGCCTATTCGATGCCGCTGAACAACCCGTCCTTCCCGCCGGGGCCCTATCGGTTCTTCAACCGCGAATATTTCATCATCACCTACCGGACCGATCCGGACGTGCTTCGCGCCCTGGTGCCGGAGCCGCTCGAAGTCGTTGAACCCATCGTCAAATACGAATTCATTCGTATGCCCGACTCGACCGGCTTCGGTGATTACACCGAAACCGGCCAGGTGATCCCGGTCCGTCTCAACGGCGAGGAGGGCGCCTATACCCACGCCATGTACCTTGACGACGAAGGCCCGATCGCCGGCGGCCGAGAGATCTGGGGATTTCCCAAAAAGCTTGCGAAGCCGAAGATCGAAGTCGAGAGCGATGTGCTGGTCGGCTCGCTGCATTACGGCTCGGTGCTCTGCGCCTCCGCCACCATGGGTTACAAGCACCGTCCGGTCGATCATGACGCCGTGCTGAAAGGCATGAAGGCGCCGAACTTCATTCTCAAGATCATCCCGCATGTCGACGGCACGCCGCGGATCTGCGAACTGGTCCGCTTCCAGCTCGAGGACATCACGCTGAAGGAAGCATGGAGCGGTCCGGCCGCGCTTGGCCTGTTTCCCCATGCGCTGTGCGACGTTGCCCGCCTTCCGGTGCGCGAAGTGGTTTCCGCGCTGCACTTCAAGGCGGATCTGACGCTCGGGCTAGGGTCGGTCGCGTTCGACTATATGGCGAAGTGAAGTCGCGCTATTGCGCGCCCTTGAGCGTGCAGGAGGTCGAGCAGGTCGTCATCACGCCGCGCTGGCAGGAGATGCACACGGCAATGCACTGCTTCAGGTCCTTGGGATTGTAGGAGCTGTAGAGCTTGCGGGCGCAGTTATCGATCGAGCCGGTGATGTCGTTGTTGTTGTCGGGTTTGCACCCGGCCAAAACGACCGCCGATAGCATGATTGCGATAAAGACGCGCATTTCCACCGCTCCACCGGGGGCGTCGCTGCGCAGAGACACAGGACGGCTCAAGGCCCTCTGAAAAGAGGTACCTTTCAGGATGGCGCGATTTTATTAAGCGAGCGTTACGGTGGCTGGAGGCCCCTGACGCTGCGTCGCATCAGGGGTGGAACCATACCTATCGCACCAGAATGTTGCGGAACTGCCAGGGATCGGAGGTATCGATGTCTTCCGGGAACAGGCCCGGCCGGTCCGAGAGCGGGGTCCAGTCGGTGTAGTATCCCTTTACCGGCCCGAGATACGGCATCTGGATTTCCAGCAGACGATCGAAATCCATCTCGTCGGCTTCGACGATGCCTTCGTTCGGGTTTTCCAGCGCCCACACCATGCCGCCGAGCACGGCGGAGGTCACCTGCAGGCCGGTGGCGTTCTGATAGGGCGCGAGTTTGCGGGTCTCTTCGATGGAGAGCTGCGAGCCGTACCAGTAGGCATTGTTGTCATGGCCGAACAGCAGCACGCCGAGTTCGTCGATGCCATCGACGATTTCGTTCTCATCGAGGATGTGGTGCTTTTCCTGCATCTTCGCGGCGCGGCCGAACATTTCATGCAGCGACAGCACGGCATCGTCAGCCGGATGATAGGCATAGTGGCAGGTCGGCCGATAGATCGCCGTGCCCGATGCGTCACGCACCGTGAAGTAATCGGAGATCGAGATCGACTCGTTGTGGGTGACGAGGAAGCCATACTGCGCGCCGCGGGTCGGGCACCAGGTGCGCACGCGCGTGTTGGCGCCGGGCTGCATCAGGTAGATGGCGGCGCCGCAACCCGCTTGGTGGGTACGTGCGTTCTCGGGCATCCATTTTTCATGGGTGCCCCAACCGAGCTCGGACGGCTGCACGCCTTCCGACAGGAAGCCTTCCACCGACCAGGTGTTGACGAAGACGTCAGGCTCCTTCGGCGACTTGGAGCGCTGGGTGTCGCGTTCGGCGATGTGGATGCCCTTGATCCCGGCCTGTCGCATCAAATCAGCCCATTCGCCCTTGGTCTTCGGCTTGGGGGCATTGAGCTTCAGATCAGCGGCGACATTGAGCAGCGCCTGCTTGACGAAAAACGAGACCATGCCGGGATTGGCGCCACAGCAGGAGACGGCCGTCGTCGAGCCCGCGGGGCGCGCCTTCTTGGCGGCCAGCGTCGCTTCGCGAAGGGCGTAGTTGGAGCGTGCTTCCGGGCCCTTCGAAGAATCGAAATAGAAGCCGAGCCACGGCTCGTTGACCGTGTCGATATAAAGCGCGCCAAGTTCGTTGCAGAGCTCCATGATGTCGGTGGAGCCGGTATCGACCGAGAGATTGACGCAGAAACCCTGGCCGCCGCCTTCAGTGAGCAGCGGGGTAAGCAAGGCGCGATAATTTTCCCTGGTCACGCCCTGCTGGATGAATTTCACATTGTGCTTCTCGCAATGCGCCTTGCGGCCCTCGTCCTTGGGATCGATCACGGTGATGCGCGACTTGTCGTAATCGAGATGCCGCTCGATCATCGGCAACGTGCCTTTGCCGATGGAGCCGAAGCCGACCATGACGATGGGGCCGGTGATCTTCGCGTAGGTCTGCGAGGCGGGGCTCATGGGATGGTTTCTCCGGAAAGTGCTGGCGGACAGATGGTGAGGGGTGGATCAGGCGCTGCGGCGCTTGGCGGTCACTTCGATCTCGATCTTCATCTCGGGCCTGTAGAGGCCCGCGACCACCAGAAGCGTCGCGGCCGGGCGGATATCGCCGAGAACTTCGCCGCAGACCGCGAAATGGGCATCCGCATCCCTGAGGTCGGTGATGTAGTAGGTCGCGCGGACAATGTCGGCCATCGCGAAGCCGCCTTCCTTCAAGGCGGCCTCGATGGTCTTGAAGCAGTTCCGTGACTGGCTCGTGACATCGTCAGGCATCGTCATGGTGGTGTAGTCATAGCCGGTGGTGCCGGCGACAAAGGCGAAATCGCCGTCGATCACGGCGCGGCTGTAGCCGGCGGTCTTCTCGAACGGCGAACCGGTGGAAATGAGACGGCGGGGCATCGGAACCTCGATTTGCGGCCTGATCCGAAATTAGCTGATTTGGCGCGGTTTAAGGGCTTTTCGCCGGACCGCGCAACCCCTCTGACGCGACGGCTCAGGCCGCGTGCGGCACGGTCTGCAGAGCCTTCTTCGCGCGAGATGCCTTTGCCTTGCGCATTGGCGCGCCCGACGCCGAGATCATGCCCCAGGCGCCATCGAGGCTGCCGTCGCGCAGCTCGAGGCCGAGCAGGCGGTCGCGCTCGAACGGGCCGGGCAGCGACAGCTCGCCGGTCTTTTCGGCCGAGAAGCCGAACCTGACGTAATAGGGCGCGTCGCCGAGCAGGATCACCGCGCCATGGCCACGCGCCGTCGCCGCCGCGAGCGCGTGGTCCATCAGCGCGGCCCCGACGCCGAATTGGCGGGAGGATTCCTCAACCGCCAGCGGGCCGAGCATGAGCGCCGGGATGCCGCCGGCGCTGACGTGCCACAACCGCACGGTGCCCACCAGTTTCCCTCGTGCCACGGCCGACAAGGCAAGGCCTTCGGCGGGCGCACGTTCGTCACGCAGGCGCTGGCAGGTGCGCGTATGGCGGTTAGCGCCAAAGCAGGCATCCAGCAGCGCTTCACGCGCAACGACGTCCGAAGCCCGTTCCGCACGGATCGCGAACGGAGCGGCATTCGGGGTGAGGGCGATAGTGGTCTTCCGCAAAGCAGTCATGGCACGTCAGTCCTCACTCCAACGGCAAATCACGCCGCGGAGCGTTGTCTCGAAAGTCGCAATAATAGGGGGTGGGAGCCGGCGCGCCGGCTCCCGGTTAGTCAGGCCTCAGTGGCCAGTTCAGATGTGGTAGGTCCGCAGCGGCGGGATGCCGTTGAACGCCACCGACGAGTAGGTCGACGTATAGGCGCCGGTGCCTTCGATCAGCAGCTTGTCGCCGATCTCGAGCGTAACCGGGAGCGGATACGGCAGCTTCTCGTACAAGACGTCGGCGCTGTCGCAGGTCGGGCCCGCGAGCACGCACGGCGTCATTTCCGCGCCGTCATGCGGCGTGCGGATGGCGTAACGGATCGACTCGTCCATCGTCTCGGCGAGACCGCCGAACTTGCCGATGTCGAGATACACCCAGCGCACCTCGTCCTCGTCGCTCTTCTTGGAAATCAGAACGACTTCGGTCTCGATGATGCCGGCATTGCCGACCATGCCGCGTCCCGGCTCGATGATGGTTTCCGGGATCTGGTTGCCGAAATGCTTGCGCAGCGCGCGGAAGATCGACCGGCCATATTGCAGGACCGGAGGAACGTCCTTGAGGTACTTGGTCGGGAATCCACCGCCCATGTTGACCATGGACAGGTTGATCCCGCGCTCGGCGCAGTCACGGAACACCGACGAGGCCATCGACAAAGCGCGGTCCCACGCCTTCACCTTGCGCTGCTGCGAGCCGACATGGAACGAGATGCCGCACGGCTCCAGGCCCAGACGCTTGGCGAGGTCGAGCACGTCGACCGCCATTTCCGGATCGCAGCCGAACTTGCGCGACAGCGGCCACTCGGCGCCTGCGCAATCATAGAGGATGCGGCAGAACACCTTGGCGCCGGGCGCGGCGCGGGCGATCTTCTCGACTTCGGCGGCGCAGTCGACCGCGAACAGGCGAATGCCGAGCGCGAAGGCACGCGCGATGTCGCGCTCCTTCTTGATCGTGTTGCCATAGGAGACGCGGTCCGGCGTCGCACCGGCAGCCAGCGCCATTTCGATTTCGGCGACGGTTGCGGTGTCGAAGCACGAGCCCATCGAGGCCAAAAGCTGCAGCACTTCCGGCGACGGGTTTGCCTTCACCGCGTAGAACACGCGGCTGTCCGGCAACGCCTTCGCGAAGGTCTGGTAATTGTCGCGCACGACTTCGAGGTCGACCACGAGGCACGGCTCGGTGTCCTGGCCCTCGCTGCGGCGGTTGCGCAGGAATTCCTGAATACGTTCGGTCATAGCACTCTCCCAAACGGCCCAGCGACGGGGATCCGTTCAAAAAATTGATGTCGGATAAGAGCGCTCCGGCCACATCGCGCGATGGAGGCGCAACGAAGCCAAAAGACTCAGATCAGACTGTGCTGCCGTGGATTGGTTGGGAATTTCCCGCCCGCACACCTGGCAATGAAGGACAAGCCTTTTCAGTAGCCCGCGCCGGCGTTGGAATGCCGGTAGAGACCAAAAAAGCCCGATCCGTCGTTGCTTTAAGTCGCGTCCCCCGTTGAGAGCGGGGTGCGCCGGTTCGCCTCCGGCTGCCAGTCACGGTTGCAAAGGATGGAGAGACCTTCAACGGCATCTCTTGAGAGAGATGCTGGCCTCCCAGGTTTTCACCTGAGCGACCCTCGGTTCTTCATCCCTTGGCGGCTGTCCGGCCTCTTGTCCGGATACCTACCGACTGACACACGACCACAGGCACGTGCGAAATTGGGCAAGGCTGGAAATAAGGCTTTTGAATCTGCGACGCAACGTTTTTTTTAGGCTGGGGACAAATTTCCGCGCGCGTACTTACAAAATGGTTCGCGGCACGCGCTGAGCGACGTCGAGAGAAGCGCCAGCGCGGTCAAACATGAACGGCTGTTAAGATTTCCCGGGGAAATTACGGAGTGTTGTCGCGTGAAGTGCGATCACGAAAGCGGCTGTGCCGCAGTGATTTCTTGAGCTCGCGCGTCAGCTGCGTTTCCAGAACGGCTCGATGCGCTGAGCTTGGCGGATGAAGCCGACCATGATCACGACGCCGATGCCGAACATCACCGCCTGCAGGATGTGCGCGCCGGTGTCGGAGAGTCCGAGCAGGATCGCGAGCGCCCAGCCGCCGGCGAACGCCGCGCCGAACACCTCGGCGCCGATCAGGATCGCCGCCGAGATGACGGTGATGACGCTCGGCCAGATGATCTCGCTCTTGGCACCGGAAGAAGGCTGCATGCTCATGGAAACGGGTCCTGTTGGGTGGGCGCAATCTCTCCGAAAAGGCCCCCACTATCAAGCTTAAAAGGCCCAAAAATGCCGTATGGCGTGATATAGATTGACGCATCATTCAGAGCGTTTTCGAGCAAAGCCGATACCGGTTCGCGTGAGGAAAACGCGTCAAAAACAAGGCTGGAGCCCGAAGCGGCTTCAGCGCAGAAACGGGACTTGTGATGTCGGAAACCCAGCAAAATGCAGCCCCTCCGGAAGCCCCGGCAAATCCGCTGCTCCGGCCGTGGCAGACGCCGTTCGAGACGCCGCCCTTTGCCGAAATTCTCCCTGAGCACTTCCTGCCGGCTTTCGAGCAGGCCTTTGCCGATCACGCCGCCGAGGTCGCCGCCATCACCCACGATCCCGCGGCGCCGGACTTCGCCAACACCATCACGGCACTGGAGCGCTCCGGCAAGCTGCTCTCCAAGGTCTCCGCCGTGTTCTACGACCTGGTGTCGGCGCACTCCAATCCGGCGATCCTGGAGATCGACAAGGAAGTGTCGCCGCGGATGGCGCGGCACTGGAATCCGATCATGATGAACGCGGTGCTGTTCGGCCGCATCGCCATGCTCCACCACAACCGCGCCACGCTCGGCCTGAGCAGCGAGGAGATCCGGCTGCTGGAACGCACCTACACCAACTTCCACCGCGCCGGCGCCGGCCTCGACGAAGCCGCCAAGGCGCGCCGGGCCGAGATCAACGAGCGGCTGGCCGAGCTTGGCACCTCGTTCAGCCACCACTTGCTCGGCGATGAGCAGGACTGGTTCATGGAGCTTGGCGAGGACGACCGCGGCGGGCTACCCGAAGCCTTCGTCGCCGCCGCCAAGGCCGCCGCCGAGGCGCGCGGGATGCCCGGCAAGGCGATCGTGACGCTGTCGCGCTCTTCCGTGGAGCCGTTCCTGAAGAGCTCCGATCGGCGTGACCTGCGCGAGAAGGTGTTCCGTGCCTTCACCGCCCGCGGCGACAATGGCAACGCCAACGACAACAACGCCACCGTGGTGGAGATCCTCGGGCTGCGCGAGGAGGCCGCCAGGATCATGGGCTTCCCGACCTATGCCGCCTACCGCCTGGAAGATTCCATGGCCAAGACGCCCGAGGCGGTGCGCAGCCTGCTGGAGCGGGTCTGGAAGCCGGCGCGGGCCCGGGCGCTCGCCGACCGCGACGCGCTGCAGGCCATGATTGCGGAAGAGGGCGGCAATTTCGCGCTGGCGCCGTGGGACTGGCGCTACTACGCCGAAAAGCTGCGCCAGGTCCGCGCCAATTTCGACGACGCCGCGATCAAGCCGTATCTGGTGCTCGACCACATGATTGACGCCGCCTTCGACTGCGCCACCCGCCTGTTCGGCGTCACCTTCTCGGAACGCAAGGATATCCCGGTCTGGCACCCGGACGTCCGGGTCTGGGAGGTCAAGGGCGCCGACGGCAAGCACAAGGCGCTGTTCTATGGCGACTACTTCGCCCGGCCGTCAAAGCGCTCCGGCGCCTGGATGACCTCGCTGCGCGACCAGCAGAAGCTCGACGGCGAGATCGCCCCGCTGGTGATCAATGTCTGCAATTTCGCCAAGGGCGCCGACGGCGAGCCGTCGCTGCTGTCGCCGGACGACGCGCGGACGCTGTTCCACGAGTTCGGCCACGGCCTGCACGGCATGCTGTCCAACGTGAACTATCCTTCGCTGTCCGGCACATCCGTGTTCACCGACTTCGTCGAGCTGCCCTCGCAGCTCTACGAGCACTGGCAGGAGCAGCCGCAGGTGCTGCGGCAGTTCGCAAAACACTACCAGACCGGCGAGCCGCTGCCGGACGAACTGCTCACCCGCTTCCTGGCCGCGCGCAAATTCAACCAGGGCTTTGCCACCGTGGAGTTCGTCTCCTCGGCGCTGATCGACCTCGAATTCCACACCCAGCCGGCATCAGCCAGCCGCGACGTCGGCGCGTTCGAGAAGGCGGAGCTGGAGAAAATCGGCATGCCCGCCGAGATCGCGCTGCGGCACCGGCCCACGCAATTCGGCCATATCTTCTCCGGCGACCATTATGCGTCGGGTTATTACAGCTACATGTGGTCGGAGGTGATGGACGCCGACGCGTTCGGCGCCTTCGAGGAGGCCGGCGACATCTTCGACCCCGCCACCGCAAAACGCCTGCACGACGACATCTACTCGTCCGGCGGCTCGCGCGACCCCGAGGATGCCTATGTCGCGTTCCGGGGCCGGGAGCCGGAGCCCGACGCGCTGCTGCGCCGCCGGGGCCTGCTCGAAACGCCGGAGGCGGCGTGAGTTCCTCGTCGTCCCTGCGGACGCAGGGACCCATAACCACTGATGTCCGTTGTGAAGGAACGCCTTTGCCACACTGCCAAAAAGAGACGACACGGCGTATGGGTCCCTGCGTTCGCAGGGACGACGTCTTGCGCGTGCTGTTCGGAATGTTGGGCTTGATCGTCGCGTCGCTGCTCGGCGTTGCCCCAGCCCAGGCACATCCGCATGTCTGGATCACCGCCAAGAGCGAGGTGGTCTACGCGCCTGACGGCTCGATCTCAGGCGTGCGCCACGCCTGGACCTTCGACGACATGTTCTCGACCTATGCGCTGCAGGGCATCGAGACCAAGACCAAGGGCGTCTACAGCCGCGAGGAACTGGCGCCGCTGGCGCAGACCAATATCGAGTCGCTGAAGGAATTCGGCTACTTCACCTTCGCCAGGGCCGACGGCAAGAAGGAGAGGTTCCTGGAGCCGATAGACTACTATCTCGAATTCAAGAACGACGCGCTGACGCTGCATTTCATGCTGCCCGCCAAGACGCCGTTCAAGGCCAAACAGGCCGCGCTGGAAGTGTTCGATCCCGCCTACTTCATCGATTTCAAGTTCGAGGAGAAGGACCCGATCAGGCTGGTCGGCGCGCCCGCCGACTGCAAGCTGCAGTTCCAGAGGCCCAATGACGGCACCGCCAATGCGCAGCGGCTCAACGAAAACAACTTTATGAACGGCGACAATTCGAACTACGGCGCCATGTACGCCAACAAGATTTTGGTGGATTGCCCGTGAGGCATCATACAAGCGTTGCCCAGGCGCTCCTGATCGGGATCGTCGTACTCGCCGCCATTGTCGCGGTCGACGGCGCCTTGCACGTCCTGTTGGCGCAAAACCCGTTCGGCGGCCCGCGGCCGGCCAAGGCGCCGGAGCCGCAGGTCGGCGGCATCGTCGGCTGGCTCTTGGCCAAGCAATCGGAATTCTACCGCGAGATGTCGGCGACCATTCGCGCCGCCAAGTCCGACGGCTCGGCGGTCTGGACCCTGCTGGCGATCTCGTTTGCGTACGGGATATTCCACGCCGCCGGTCCCGGCCACGGCAAGGCCGTGATCTCATCCTATCTGGTCGCCAACCATGAGACCGCGCGGCGCGGCATCGTGCTGTCGTTCGCTTCAGCGATGCTGCAGGCGCTGGTCGCCGTGCTGATCGTCGGCATCTGCGCCTGGCTGCTCAACGCCACCGCAAAAACCATGTGCGGGGCGGAGAAGGTGATCGAGATCGCGAGCTACGCTTTGATCGCGGCGTTCGGCGCCCGGCTGGTCTGGACCAAGGGCGGCGGTTTTATGCGCGCGCTGCAGGCAAAGCCGGTGCCCGCGATGGCCACCGCCACGGCTGCGGCCAGCCATCAACACAATCATGGCCACGATCACCATCACCACGATCACCATCACCACGATCACCACCATGAACATCATCACCATGCCCACGCGCACGCTGACGCCCATGCGCACGGTCATGCCCACGCGCACGCTCATGCTGACGCTCATTCTCACGCAGACGACCACGTCCATGACGAGCATTGCGGCCATTCCCACGGCCCGACGCCGGACCAGCTCGCCGGTCCCGGCGGTTGGCAGCGTGGCCTCGGCGCCATCTTCGCCGTCGGCCTGCGGCCCTGTTCGGGCGCAATCCTGGTTCTGGTGTTCGCGCTGGCGCAGGGCCTGTTCTGGGCCGGCATCGCCGCGACCTTCGTGATGGGCCTTGGCACCGCGATCACGGTCGCAACCATCGCCATCGTCGCGGTGTCCGCGCGAGGCCTCGCCGAGCGCCTCAGCGCCGGCCGCGAAGGCGGCGGCGCGCTGATCATGCGCGGCATCGAATTCGGCGCGGCGGGCCTCGTGCTGCTGTTCGGCCTCGGCCTCTTGTTCGGTTATCTCGCCGCCGAGCGGGTGACGTGCCTGTGACCCGTTGGCTCATGCGGGCTACTTGCTTGAATCGATAGAGGGGCATGCGCCGCATCCTGCTGATCAATCCGAACAGTTCGGCGGCGACCACCGCCATGATGGTCGGCATCGCGCAAGCGGCTGCGGCCGGCGCGTGTGAAATTGCCGGCGCGACGGCGCGACGCGCACCGCCGATGATTGTCGAGCCCGATGCGCTTGCCGCCGCAACCGATGAAGTCGTCGAGCTAGCCGTCTCGAACGATGGCAAGTACGATGGTTTCATCGTCGCGGCGTTCGGCGATCCCGGCCTTGCGGAAGTCCGGGAGCGATGCCGGACGCCGGCGGTCGGCATCGCTGAATCGGCCTTTCGCGAAGCATCAGCCGGCGGGCGGCGGTTTGGGATCGCCACGACGACGCCGGCGTTGAAGGCTGTCATTGATCGGCGCGTCGCCTTGCTGGGGCTGTCGGCGCAGTACACCGGCCTTCGAATAACGTCCGCGGACCCCACGGAGCTGGTCAAGGACAAGGCTCGCCTGCGCGATGCGCTGGCCGATGTCGTGCGTCACTGCATTAACGATGACGGCGCAGAAGCCGTCATTATCGGCGGCGGCCCGCTGGGCGAGGCCGCGCGCGAACTGAAGTCAATGTTCTCTGTCCCGATCATCGCGCCCATTTCCGCAGCGATACGGTCAATTCTTGCGATTCTGGCGCCGAAGTAATGGCGGCGCTACGCGGCGTAATTGGCTCATGCCGGATCATGCTCGCGCTCCTGCGTTGGGCGGAGAGAAGAGATTAGAAGGTTAACGGCCAGGAGCAATGCTGGCGCGAAACCGAAAGACGTGGAACCAGCTGCCCGGATTTGCTACAATGCTGCTATGGAACGCGACGAAGCCATTAGCCGGTTGCGGCGGCACGAAGCCGATTTGAAGCGGCTTGGCGTCGAACATCTTTACATGTTCGGCTCGACGGCGCGCGGCGAGGCTAACCATGATTCCGACGTGGACCTCTTTTTCGACTATCAAAAGGGCAAGCTCGGCGTGTACGAACTGATGGACGTGAAGGAATACGCCGCCAGCATTCTCGGTCGGAAGACAGATATCATGACGCGCGACAGCCTGCACAAGGCGCTGCGGGAAGCGATAGAAGCAACAGCCGTCCGCGTGTTTTAGTGGTGGCACGTTCGCTCATCCCCCGCTTAACGGACATCATCGAGGCGATCGAGCGCGTCAATGGCGTATTGGCGAATGTGTCGCTCGAAGCATTCGAAAACGATTGGCAGCGACAATGGCTCGTCGAGCGCGGTGTGGAGATCATTTCCGAAGCCAGTCGTCATCTTACGGATGACCTGAAGGCGCGCAATCCGGAGATCCCATGGCAGAAAGTTGCGGGGATCGGCAACGTATTGCGCCACGACTACGAGAGTATCGCCGCACCCGTCCTCTGGAAGCTGGTTCAAGCTGATTTGCCGGCATTGGAAAAAGCCTGCCGCTCCGAGCTCGCCGCGGAAGAACGGCGGCTTTTCGGGAAATGATCCTATGTCACGCGAGCAGTTCTGGTTCTTCCACCCGTTTCGGGTGCGCTATTCCGAGATCGACGGGCAGGGCGTTGTCTTCAACGCGCACTACCTGACCTATTTCGACACCACCATCACCGAATATTTTCGCGCGCTCGGCTACGACCAGTATGCCGACTCCCGAAAGACCGGCATCGACTTCCACGTCGTCAAATCGCTGATCGAATACAAGGCGCCGGTGCTGTTCGATTGGGAACTGGACGTTGGCGCGCGGGTGGCGCGGGTCGGCAATTCAAGCCTCACCTTCGATCTCGCCATTTTCTTGAAGGGCGGCAATGAGGCACTCGTGACCGGCGAGATCGTCTGGGTCTATACCGATCAGAAATCCCATCGTCCGGTCCCGATCCCGCAGTCGATCCGGGAGATGATTGCGACGCGCGAACGGCATCTGGGCTGATCAGTACGT
Organism: Bradyrhizobium sp. AUGA SZCCT0176; assembly: GCF_018130145.1. Classification (GTDB taxonomy): domain Bacteria; phylum Pseudomonadota; class Alphaproteobacteria; order Rhizobiales; family Xanthobacteraceae; genus Bradyrhizobium. The sequence goes on from NZ_JAFCMB010000021.1 coordinate 29,548, forward strand.
AGGGTGGGTAGAGCGAAGCGAAACCCACCGCCTGTTCACAGACCGATGTGATGGGTTTCGCTGCGCTCTACCCATCCTACGCTTCCATCCATCCTGCGCGCTTAGGCCTTAGAGCGAATTGAGGATGATGAGCGCGATCGCCAGGATGAGCAGAACCCACCATATCTGGACGGCGATGGCTACGAAGCCGAGGACGGCCGCGATACCTGCCAGCAGCTTTCCTTCCTTCATGATGATCGCGACGACGGCGAAAGAGATGGCGATCACGCCGAGCGCGGCCGCCCCCGTTGAGAGTATCTCGTTCCAGGTCGCCTGACCGACGAGCCCGGAAAGATAGATCCCCGGCACCAATTGCGTCAGCGCCGAGACCAGCAGCGCCAACAGGCCTGTCACGCTGCCGATAATGCTGAACCGGCGGGATTGTACGGCACTATCCATCACAGTATCCATCACATGAAATCTCCCGCGCCGCCTTGGAGCGAGCCGCGCTTGTGCAGCCTTGGTGTGGTGCAGCCGCTTGAAGGTTCAATGTGAGCTTGCCTGTCCCCCGGACGGGCAGCCAACTGCGGCAATTTGGCCCGACGGGCAAATCACTTCCGGTTTCCAGAAATCGTGTCAAGTCCCAAGATAAAAAATATTTCTGTTTACCAGAAGCAAAATCAGGAGTATGTGTTTGGCCATCCCGTCCTACTCAGAAGGGCGTCGGCCGTCGTCACGGACGTTGGACGGGTTGCGGTGGACGCTTGTTTACGCTGAGACGACGGCGTGGATGGGCGTACGGCAAAACCGTGTGGTCCTGGCGCCCGTTGCTGGCGTCAAGCTGTCGGAGAAGCGCAAGCGGGAACGGCGGCGACGGAGTCAACCAAGAACTCGTCTCCGGGGAGATCACGGCATAAGCCGTAAAGCCATTGCGCAGGGAAGGCCGGGTGTTCTCCGCTGCCCTGTATGCTCGCGTGCACATTTTTTTGTGCAAACCGCACGCGAGACCGCGGGTGCAGCGCGCACCCGGTCTTCCCTGCGCCCTCTTATTTCGAGGGCAAGGAAATTTCTGGCAAAGCTCGGGCGCAATGCGTCGCGAGAATGCAAAACTGCGTTTGGATGACGGTGCAGCTACAAACACCGCCGTCGTCCCGGCCTTGAGCCGGGACCCATACGCCGCGGCAGAGATGGTTGCGCACGATGGTCGATGGCTTTTTTCAACAACAGATGACCGGGGTTATGGGTCCCGGCTCAAGGCCGGGACGACGAGAGATTTGCGTATGACGCTACCCCGGCAAATACCCCTTGACCGCCGGCAGGAAGAAAATCGCGATGTTGATCGCAAAGCCGATGCTCCACAGGATCGAGCGCAGCGTCGGGCGGTTGCCCAGATAGGTGAAGACGTAGGCGATCCGCACGATCAGGAACAGCACCGCCAGTTCGTCGATCAAATGTTGCGGCCCGAGGCGAAACTCGGCCAGCAGCACCGCGACCGCGAAAAACGGAAAGGCCTCGATGCCGTTCTGATGGGCGCCGAGGGCGCGGGCGCGGATCGGATCCTCGTAGAAATCGGGGGCGCGGGGCCTCGCATTGTCGAAACGGCGAAACCCGATCCATTTGACCGAGGCGATCGTCAGCAAGTACAGCAGCAGCGTTCCGAAAACGCACCATTCGGCGACCGTCATGGTTCCTCCCGCCCGGGGCAAGACCTGAGCGTATCGAACCGATGGTTGTCTTGACAAGGATGGTGCAACGCGCGAAGCCACGGAAATCATGACCGTGGTCGTTCCCATAGGAAATGCGAAGCCAGCGGCGGCAGCAAAGCCGGAGCGCGTCGGCGTGCTGCTGGTCAATCTCGGCACGCCCGATAGCGCCGACGCCAGGGGCGTGCGGGTGTATCTCAAGGAATTTCTCTCCGATCCGCGCGTGATCGAGGACCAGGGGCTGCGCTGGAAGCTGATCCTCAACGGCATCATTTTGCGCATCCGTCCCCGCCGCAAGGCGCGCGACTACCAGAAGATCTGGAACGTCGAGAAGAACGAATCCCCGCTGAAGACCATCACGCGCGCGCAAGCCGAAAAGCTGGCGGAGGCGATCGCAGACCATGACCACGTCGTGGTCGACTGGGCGATGCGTTACGGCAATCCGTCGATCCGCTCGCGCATCGATGCCCTGACCGCGCAAGGCTGCGACCGTCTCTTGGTCGTTCCGCTCTATCCGCAATATTCCGCGGCGACCTCGGCCACCGTGTGCGACGAGGTTTTCCGCGTGCTGGCCGGCATGCGCGCGCAGCCGATATTGCGCGTGACGCCGCCTTACTATGACGACCCCGATTACATCGATGCGTTGGCGGCCTCGATATCTGCGCATCTGGCGACCTTGCCGTTCCAGCCCGAACTGATCGTCGCGTCGTTTCACGGCATGCCGCAAAAATATGTCGACAAGGGTGACCCCTACCAGGCGCAGTGCATCGCAACAACCGACGCCCTGCGCCGGCGCATGGGCCTTGATGCGTCCAAACTCAAGCTTACATTCCAATCGCGCTTCGGCTTCGACGAATGGCTGCAGCCCTATACCGACAAGACCATCGCGCAGCTCGCGAAAGATGGCGTCAAGCGCATTGCCGTGGTGACACCCGGCTTCTCCGCCGATTGCCTGGAGACGCTGGAAGAGATCGCGCAGGAAAACGCCGAAATATTCAAACACAATGGCGGCGAGCAGTTCGCGGCGATCCCCTGCCTCAACGACTCCGAGCCCGGCATGGACGTGATCCGCCAGCTGGTGTTGCGCGAGCTTCAGGGCTGGATTTGATATTCCCGCGTCAAGACGCCATACATCTGGCGGCTGTCAAACGGCTCCCTACGTAACCCTTACTTGAGAACAGCCGGGCTGAACCGGCGGTGGCATCCGGCAGACATATGGACGACCGCGTCCGGCAACGGTCTTGCCGGTTTTGGAGGGAATTCATGACTGGTTTCGACATTTTCGCGATTGCGTTTTTGCTGCTGGTCATTGTGACCCTGTTCGCCGGCGTCAAGACGGTGCCGCAAGGCTATGACTGGACCATCGAACGGTTCGGCAAATACACCCGCACGCTGTCGCCGGGGTTGAACATCATCGTTCCCTATTTCGACCGCGTCGGCCGCAAGATGAACATGATGGAGCAGGTGATCAGCATTCCCGAGCAGGAGGTGATCACCAAGGACAACGCCACCGTGACGGTGGACGGCGTCGCGTTCTATCAGGTGTTCGATGCCGCCAAGGCCAGCTACGAAGTATCCAATCTCGATCAGGCGATTATCGTGCTGACGATGACCAACATCCGCTCGGTGATGGGCGCGATGGACCTCGACCAGGTGCTGTCGCACCGCGACGAGATCAACGAGCGGCTGCTGCGCGTGGTCGACGCCGCGGTGTCGCCGTGGGGGCTGAAGGTCAACCGCATCGAGATCAAGGACATCGTGCCGCCGGCCGACCTCGTCGAAGCGATGGGCCGGCAGATGAAGGCCGAGCGCGTCAAGCGCGCCGACATTTTGCAGGCGGAAGGCCAGCGGCAGTCAGAGATCCTGCGTGCCGAGGGCGCCAAGCAGGGCCAGATCCTGCAGGCCGAAGGCCGCAAGGAAGCCGCCTTCCGCGACGCCGAGGCGCGCGAACGTTCGGCGGAGGCTGAAGCCAAGGCGACGCAGATGGTGTCCGAGGCCATCTCCAAGGGCGACGTTGCCGCGCTGAATTACTTCATCGCCGATAAATACATCAAGGCGTTCGGGCAACTGGCCGAATCGCCGAACCAGAAGATCCTCATGCTGCCGATCGAGGCCACCAGCATTCTGGGCTCGCTCGCCGGCATCGGCGAGATCGCCAAGGCGACCTTCGGTGACGCCGCTACCTCGGCAGCAGCCGCGCGGCGCGGTTCGGTGCCATCAACCGGTCCCGCCACGCCGCCACCGCCGCCGCCGCCGTTCTCGCCGCAGCGGTAGGGAGACTTCCCTCTCCCGCTTGCGGGGGTCGAGACGAGCGAAGCTCGCTCTTGGGGTGCCGAGCGAAAGCGAGGCGGGTGGGGGCTCTCTCCGCGAGTCATATCGAGGAGAGAGCCCCCACCCCAACCCTCCCCCGCAAGTGCGGGAGAGGGAGCTGACTGCCGTTGTGTTGTCGAGTTCGACTAAAAAGGACAGAGGTCGTGTCATGGCCGACATATTTGCTACCCTGGGCACCTGGAACTGGCTGATCTTCGGCTTCATCCTGATGGCGCTGGAATTGCTGGCGCCGGGTGTCTTCCTGTTCTGGCTCGGGCTTTCCTCGCTGATGGTCGGCCTGGTGTCGTTTGCGATCAATCCATCGTGGCAGACGCAGCTTTTGATGTTCGCGTTGTTCGCGGCCGCGGCGGTGCCGGCGTGGCGGCATTTTGCGAAGAGCGCCGGCAGCAGCAGCCAGAGCAACCCGTTCCTCAACCGGCGGACCGAAGCGATGATCGGCCGGGAGTTCACGCTGGAAAAACCGATCGTCGACGGCACAGGCACGGTGCGGATCGACGACACGATCTGGCGCGTCGCCGGCCCCGATGCGCCGGCCGGCAGCCGTGTCAAAGTCGTGCAAGCCGATGGCGCCAGCCTGACGGTGGCGGTGGCCTAGTCTGTCGTTTGCTTGCTCCACCGCTCCGCAAAGCGGTGGAGAGGAAGGAAGGTTTCGTTCAAGTCCCGGCCGAGCCCGGTCGGGCCATAGCCATCGCCCGGCAGCAGTTCGATCAGGCCGGCCTCGCGCAGTTCGGAGAGCCGGGTCTGCATCACAGTCGGCGAGGCCTCGTCGCAGGCGGTGCGCAGCGCGCGCGAGGTCAGCGGTCCCTCGCGCAATTCCCAGAGGATGCGCAAGGTCCAGCGGCGGCCCAGCAGATCGAGCAGCGCCATGATCGGCCGGCCGGTCCGCGAGCCGCGGACGGCACGTTTCTTCTTGGCAGGGGTCTGTTTCGACATCGAAAAGCCTCTTGCAAGATGCTACAGATATTGTAGCGATGTGCTACATTTATTGTAGCAAAGGAGTGAGCCGATGCCACAATCCGCGCCCCGCATCGCGCCGTTGCAGCCGCCTTATCCACCCGAGATTCAGCAACAATTCGACCGCATCATGCGCGGCGCGCCGCCGCTGGTGCTGTTCCGGGTGATGGCCGGCCAGCCCCGCGCCTGGGAGAAATTTCGCGCCGGCAGCCTGCTGGATCGCGGTCCGCTCAGCTTGCGAGAGCGCGAGATCGTGATCGACCGCACCTGCGCGCGGACCGGCTGCGAATACGAATGGGGCGTGCATATCGCGGCGTTCGCGGAAGCCGCCCACCTGACCGCCGAACAGATCCGCGCCACCGTGCTCGGCGATGCCAAGGCCGTCTGCTGGTCGGAAGCCGAACAGGTGCTGATCGCAACCGTCGATGCCCTGCACGAGCGCGCGACGCTTGATGAGGCCGAGTTCAAGGCGCTGTCGGCGCATTATGACGACGCGAAAATTGTCGAGATCATCCAGCTCTGCGGCTTCTATCGCACGGTGTCATATCTGGCCAATGCGCTGGCATTGCCGCTGGAGGAGACGGCGGCGAGATTTCCGAAGTGAGATGTCGTCCCGGCGAAGGCCGGGACCCATACTCCGCGGCGCTCATTGCTAAAGAAGGTATCTGACGCCAGCGCTCTCACCGATAGGCCGCGGCGTATGGGTCCCGGCTCAAGGCCGGGACGACAGATCAAGCCACGCCCGCGCGCAGCAAATCATGCAGATGCACGATGCCGACCGGCTTGCTGGCATCGGTCACGATCAGCGCGGTGATCTTCGAGGAATTGAGGATCTCCAGCACCTCGCCTGCGAGCAGGTCGCGGCCGATGGTCTTCGGATTCTTCGTCATCACCTCGTCGACGGTGGCGGTCATCAGATCGGGCCGCATGTGGCGGCGCAGATCGCCGTCGGTGACGATGCCGACAATGTGGCCGCGGGCATCAGTGATACCAACGCAGCCAAAGCCCTTCGACGACATCTCGACCAGCGCATCCGACATTTTGGTGCCGAGCGGCTTCAGCGGCACGGCGTCGCCTGAATGCATGAGGTCGCGGGTGTATTTCAACAGCGCGCCCAGCTTGCCGCCGGGATGCAGCACGCTGAAATCGACCGAGGTGAAGCCGCGGCCTTCGAGCAGCGCGATCGCCAGCGCGTCGCCGAGCGCCAGCATCATCAGCGAGGAGGTGGTCGGCGCCAGATTATGCGGGCAGGCCTCGCGCGCCTTCGGCAAGGTCAGCGCGACGTCGGCGGCCTTGCTCAGCGTCGATTCCCGGTCCGCGGTCATCGCGATCAGGGGAATGCTGAACCGGGTGGCGTAGGTGATGAGATTCTTCATCTCCGGCTGCTCGCCGGACCATGACAGCGCCAAGATGACGTCGTCGGCGGTGATCATGCCGAGATCGCCATGGCTGGCCTCCGCGGCATGGACGAAGAATGCCGGTGTGCCGGTGGAGGCAAAGGTCGCCGCGATCTTGCGGCCGATATGGCCCGACTTGCCGAGCCCGGTCACGATCAGCCGCCCCTTGGCGTTGCCGATGCGATCGACGGCCGCCGCGAACGGCGCGCGGAGGTCGGACTGCAGCGCCGCCGTGATGGCGGCGATGCCGCCGGCCTCAACATCGAGCGTGCGCAGGGCCGACTCGATGGCGGCGTTGGCATGATCGGTGCCGGATGATTTTGCCATCAGCGGTTTCGGCTTGGCCATGTCTCAAGTCCAGGGAGGAGGGGCAAAGCCCCCGGACCCCTCCTTAGCATGGCCCAACCGGCGATGCGACGCGGGCCGCCGGCTCTCAACGGGTCATTAACCATAATTGTTTTAACTCCATTAACGACGTTTTCCCCGCGCGCTCGGAGTGCGTCGAATAAGTGTCTGACGTTGTTGGAGTATTTTCATCGTGATGGCAGGTCCAGTAAGGGGCCGAAGCAGGCGCGCGACAGCTTTCCGCGCGGTATTGCCATGCCTTGCGCTGATCGTCCTGACCGGCACCATTGCGCAGGCCCAGACCGTCACGCCCGACCTGTTCAGCCCGACCCGCAGCAGCCAGCTGATGCCGGTGGATTCGCCGCTGCGCCGGACCAATGCCGAGGCCAACGATAAAACCAGCGACGACGCCAACGACGCCCGGGTTCGCGACAAGGAGAAGCCCGCGCCGTCGCGCATCGGGGCGATCCCGCGCTATGGCCTGCCCGCCGCCAGCGGCGCTTCGAGCTCCGGTTACGACTCGCTCAACCGCAAGCTTCAGAAGCCGAAATATTATCCGGGACAGGTCCGGCCGAAGCCGCCGCCGGGACCGGGCAGCCGGCCGCCGCTGCTGTCGAACACGCCGCTGCGGCTTTCGATTCCGCCGTCGCAGACCGCGAACAAGGCCCCGATCCCGCCGGCGATGGCCGGCACGGTGGTGGGGCAACCCGCACGCAAGCGCCTGAAGGTCGATGACGATCCGTTCGGCGCGGTCGGCGATTACGCCGGCAGCTTCCTGATCAAATCGGCGGTCGAACTCTCGGGCGGCTATAACACCAACCCGCGCCGCACCGTCGATGAGAAGGGCTCGCCGTTCTATATGATCGCGCCGGAACTGCTCGTCATGTCCGACTGGGAACGCCACGCGGTGGTCGCGGATCTGCGCGGATCCTTCACCGGCTACGGCAACACCTTTCCGCCGCCGACCGACGGCACGATTTCGCCGGCGCCGGTCGTGATCGATCGGCCGGATTTCACCGGTCATGTCGACGGCCGTCTCGACGTCTCGCGCGACACGCGGCTGCTCGCGCAGGCGCGGCTGCGTCTCGCCACCGACAATCCGGGCAGCCCGAACATCCAGGCCGGCCTGCAAAGGTACCCGGTCTATGCGACGTTCGGCGGCACCTTCGGCTTCGACCAGAATTTCAACCGCCTGCAGGTTTCCGGCGGCGCCACCGTCGACCGCACCGCCTATACCTATTCCAAGCTCACCGACGGCACCTCGACCAGCAACGACGACCGCAACTTCAACCAGTTCGGCGGCGTCGGCCGCGTCAGTTACGATCTGATGCCGGGCTTGAAGCCGTTCGTGGAAGCGCAGGCCGACAGCCGCGTGCACGATCTGAGGCTGGACCGCAGCGGCTTCGCGCGCGATTCCACCGGCGGCTACGTCAAGGGCGGCACCAGCTTCGAATTCTCGCGGCTGCTGACCGGCGAAATCGCGGTCGGCTACGCCGCGCGCGATTATGTCGACAGCCGCCTCAACCGCCTCGAAGGCCTCTTGACCTCGGCTTCATTGACCTGGACGGCGACACCGCTGACCACGGCCAAATTCTATTCCGACACCACGATCACCGAGACCACGCTGCCCGGCGTATCCGGCGTGCTGACGCACATCTACACCGTTGAAGTCGATCATGATTTCCGCCGCTGGCTGACCGCGATCGGCAAGTTCACCTGGGGCACGCTCGACTACCAGGGCGACAACCGCAAGGACAAGATCTACACGGTGTCTGGCGACCTCATCTACAAGATGAACCGCAATCTCTGGGTCAAGGGCACGGTCCGCCGCGATTGGCTGGATTCAAACCTCCCCGGCAACAGCACCGCCGCCACCGTCGTCATGCTCGGCGTGCGCCTGCAGCACTGAACCTTCATCGCCTCGCTTGTGTGCTGAAGGTAAGGTGAGGGAATTGTGACACACCCCTAAACGGGTACGTGACGGGTATCACACCCACTATTGCTTGACCGCGGACCAAAGCGGCCCCAATCTGGCGCTCCTTACAGAAGGAGTTTCAATGGCCCAGGGCAAAACTGCCTCTCGCAGCATTTTATCACGTACTTTGGCTACGATTATTCTCGTTGGCATCTATTGTTTCAGCATCGTCGGTGTGACGGCGCTGATGGTTGGAGGATCGACGACGGCGGCGTACGCGCAGCGCGGTGGTCGTGGCGGCGGAGGCCGTGGTGGCGGCGGTCGCGGCGGCGGACGCGGCCGTGGCGTCGGTCGTGGTGTTGGCCGCGGCGGCGGTTATTACCGCGGTGGCGGACGCGGCTATGGTCGCGGCTACGGTTATGGCGGCGGCTACTACGCGCCTTCCTGCTACTGGGCTGGTCCCGTGCGGATCTGTCCGTAAGTCCAGCGTTCCGCAGGACTGATATCTACAAGAATGGTGCAGTGCGCTCCGGCGCCCTGCACCATTTTTGTTTTGCCGTTCAATTGCGACCGCCCCGCTTACCGCGGCAGCGTGGTCGATCCCATCAGATACTGGTCGATGGCGCGGGCGCAGAGGCGGCCCTCGCGGATCGCCCATACCACCAGCGACTGGCCGCGGCGCATGTCGCCGGCGGAGAACACGTTCGGCACTGACGTCTGGTAGTCGGTCAGGTTGGCGCGAACGTTGCCGCGCTGGTCGAGGTCGACGCCGAGCGTCTTCAGCATGCCGTCATGGACCGGATGCACAAAACCCATCGCCAGCAGCACCAGTTGCGCGTCGAGTTCGAATTCGGTGCCGGCGATCGGCTGGAATTTTTCGTTGACCTGCACGCAATGCAGCTTCTGCACCTTGCCGTCGTGGCCTGAGAATTTCTGCGTCAGCACCGCGAATTCGCGGCGGGCGCCTTCGGCCTGGCTCGACGAGGTCCGCATTTTCAACGGCCAGTTCGGCCAGGTCAGGCCCTTGTCTTCGTGCTCGGGCGGCGCCGGCATGATTTCGAGCTGGGTCACGGACTTCGCGCCCTGCCGGAACGACGTGCCGATACAGTCCGAACCGGTGTCGCCACCGCCGATCACGACCACATGCTTGCCGCCGGCAAGGATGTCCGCGGCCGCCCCGAGCGGCTCGGACGAGACGCGGCGGTTTTGTTGCGGCAGGAAATCCATCGCGAAGTGGATGCCGTCGAGGTCGCGGCCCGGGATCGGCAGATCGCGGCCGGCTTCGGCGCCGCCGGTCAGGGCCACCGCGTCGTATTGCCGGTGCAACTCGCGCGGATCGATCGCGGTTTGACCATTTCCTTGCGAAGTGCCGCCGACATGGACACCGTAGTGGAAGGTGACGCCCTCGGCTTCCATCTGCGCCACGCGGCGGTCGATGACGTGCTTTTCCATCTTGAAATCGGGAATGCCGTAGCGGAGCAGGCCGCCGGCCTTGGCGAATTTCTCGTAGACATGGACGTCATGGCCGGCGCGCGCGAGCTGCTGCGCGGCGGCAAGGCCCGCAGGCCCCGAACCAACGATCGCGACCTTCTTGCCGGTCTTGCTGGGGGCGATTTCCGGCTTCAGCCAGCCATTGTCCCATGCGCGGTCGACGATCGCGCATTCGATGGTCTTGATGGTGACCGGGTTGTCGTCGATGTTGAGCGTGCAGGAGGCCTCGCACGGCGCCGGGCAGATGCGGCCGGTGAACTCCGGGAAATTGTTGGTCGAGTGCAGATTGCGCGAGGCTTCTTCCCAATTGTCCTGATAGACGAGGTCGTTGAAATCAGGGATCTGGTTGTTGACCGGGCAGCCCGGCGTACCCGGTTGAACCGAGCCGGTGCCGTGGCAATAGGGAATGCCGCAATTCATGCAGCGCGCGGCCTGGTCGCGGGCGTCTTTCTCGCTCAGCGGAATGACGAATTCGCGATAGTGCTGCAAGCGGTCGGCGACGGGCGCATATTTGCGGTCGTGCCGGTCGATTTCCAGAAAACCTGTGATCTTGCCCATTAAACCCAACGTTCCTGCAACTTAAGCTTCGTCGTCTTCATCGTGCTCGTCATCCCCAGGGTGCGCGCTCTTGCGCGCCTCGAAGGATGAATTGTCGTCCCAGCCGTCCTTCGAGGCCCGAGCTTTGCTCGGGCACCTCGGGACGACGGCGTCGCCCAGTCTACGCCCCGATCGCGATTTTCGGCTCGGCGTCGGCGTTCGCCTTCAATTCCTTCAGCGCGCGGCGGTATTCCACCGGCATCACCTTACGGAATTTCGGCAGCCAGGTCTTCCAGTCGGCGAGGATCTCTTCGGCCCGCTTCGAACCGGTCAGCTTGGCGTGGCGCGTGATCAGGACGTGCAGCCGCTCGACGTCGGAGTCGAGCAGGTTCTGGAACACGTCGACCCTGCCATGCGCTTCGAGATCGCCGGTGTGGTGATAGGTGTTCTGGTTGATCATTTCTTCCGAGAGCACCGGTTCAAGCTCGACCATCGCCATGTTGCACAGCTTGGCGAAGTCGCCGGCCTCGTCCAGCACATAGGCGATGCCGCCGGACATGCCGGCCGCGAAGTTGCGCCCGGTCTTGCCCAGCACCACGACGATGCCGCCGGTCATGTATTCGCAGCAATGGTCGCCGGCGCCTTCGACGACCGCGACCGCGCCGGAGTTGCGCACCGCGAAGCGCTCGCCGGCGATGCCGCGGAAATAGCATTCACCCTCGATCGCGCCATACATCACGGTGTTGCCGACGATGATGGACTCTTCCGGCACGATGCCGGAATTGCGCGGCGGCTTGACGATGATGCGACCGCCCGACAGGCCCTTGCCAACATAGTCGTTGCCTTCGCCTTCGAGCTCGAAGGTGACGCCGCGCGTCAGCCAGGCGCCGAACGCCTGGCCCGCGGTGCCCTTGAGGCTGACCTGGATAGTGTCGAGCGGCAGGCCGGCATGACCGTAGATCTTGGCCAGCGTGCCCGACAGCATCGCACCGGCCGAGCGGTCGGTGTTGTTGATCTCCTCGTCGATCTTCACCGGCGCGCCGCGGTCGATCGCGGCCTGCGCCTTTTCGATCAGGCGCCGGTCGAGAACGGCTTCCAGATGATGGTCCTGCCTCTCGGCGTGATAGATCTTCTGGCCGGGCTGTTCCTTCTGGCGCACGAACAGTTTTGAGAAGTCGAGGCCCTTGGCCTTCCAGTGCGCCACCAGCGTCGACTGGTCGAGCATCTGGGTCTGGCCGACCATCTCGTTGAAGGTGCGGTAGCCGAGGTGGGCCATGATCTCGCGGACTTCCTCGGCGACGAAGAAGAAGTAGTTGATGACGTGCTCGGGCTGGCCGGTGAAGCGCTTGCGCAGCACCGGATCCTGCGTCGCGACGCCGACCGGGCAGGTGTTGAGATGACACTTGCGCATCATGATGCAACCGGCCGCGATCAAGGGCGCGGTGGCAAAGCCGAATTCGTCGGCACCGAGCAGCGCGCCGATCACGACGTCACGTCCGGTGCGGAAGCCGCCGTCGACCTGGACCACGATGCGGCTGCGCAGCCGCTCGCGCACCAGCGTCTGGTGGGTTTCGGCAAGGCCGATTTCCCACGGAGAGCCTGCGTGCTTGATCGAGGTCAGCGGCGATGCGCCGGTGCCGCCCTCAAAACCTGCGATCGTCACATGGTCGGCGCGTGCCTTGGCGACGCCCGCGGCCACGGTGCCGACGCCGATTTCGGAGACCAGCTTGACCGAGACCTGACCGTCCGGATTGACGTTCTTGAGGTCGTAGATCAGCTGCGCCAGATCCTCGATCGAATAGATGTCGTGGTGCGGCGGCGGCGAGATCAGGCCGACGCCCGGCGTCGAATGCCGGACGCGCGCGATCACGGCGTCGACCTTGTGGCCGGGCAATTGGCCGCCTTCGCCGGGCTTGGCGCCCTGCGCCATCTTGATCTGCATCATGTCGGAGTTGACGAGGTACTCCGTCGTCACGCCGAACCGGCCGGAGGCGACCTGCTTGATCGCAGAACGCATCGAATCGCCGTTCGGCATCGGCTTGAAGCGATCGGCCTCTTCGCCGCCTTCGCCGGTGTTGGACTTGCCGCCGATCCGGTTCATCGCGATCGCCAATGTCGTGTGCGCCTCGCGCGAGATCGAGCCGAAGCTCATCGCGCCGGTGGCGAAGCGCTTGACGATGTCCTTGGCGGGCTCGACCTGGTCGAGCTTGATCGGCTTGCGCTTCTCGTCCTCGGCGGACTTGATCCGGAACAGGCCGCGCAGCGTCAATAGCCGCTCGGATTGCTCGTTGAGGATTTTGGCGAACGCCTTGTAGCGCTCCAGTGAATTGCCGCGCGCGGCATGCTGCAGCATCGAGACCGATTCAGCGGTCCAGGCGTGGTCCTCGCCGCGGGTGCGGTAGGCATATTCGCCGCCGACATCGAGCGCGGTCTTGTAGACCTGCGCGTCGCCGAACGCATCGCTGTGACGGCGGCAGGTCTCCTCGGCGATTTCGGCAAGACCCACGCCTTCGACCCGGGTGTGGGTGCCGGCGAAATACTTGGCGATAAATTCTGCCTTCAGGCCGACGGCGTCGAAAATCTGCGCGCCGCAATAGGACTGGTAGGTCGAGATGCCCATCTTGGACATCACCTTGAGCAGGCCCTTGCCGATCGACTTGATGTAGCGCTTGACGATCTCGTAATCGTCGAGCGAGCCGGGCAGGCGGTCCTTCATCGCGATGATGGTCTCGAACGCCAGATACGGGTTGATCGCTTCGGCGCCGTAGCCGGCGAGGCACGCAAAGTGATGCACTTCGCGCGGTTCACCGGATTCGACCACGAGGCCGACCGAGGTGCGCAGGCCGGTGCGGATCAGATGATGATGCACGGCGGCGCAGGCCAGCAGCGAGGGGATTGGAATCCGGTCCGAGCCCGCCATGCGGTCGGACAGGATGATGATGTTGACGCCTTCGCGCACCGCGCCTTCGGCGCGCGCGCAGAGTTCGTCGAGCACCTGTTCGAGGCCCGCCGCGCCGAAGCCGGCATGGAACGTCGTGTCGAGCGTGCGCGACTTGAAATGGCTGTCGGCAACGCTGGAAATCGAGCGGATCTTTTCCAGATCCGCGTCGGTCAGGATCGGCTGGCGCACTTCGAGACGCTTGGTCGAAGCGAGGCCCTGCAGGTCGAACAGGTTCGGCCGCGGCCCGATGATCGAGACTAGGCTCATCACCAGTTCTTCGCGGATCGGATCGATCGGCGGGTTGGTGACTTGCGCGAAGTTCTGCTTGAAGTAGGTGAACAGCGGCTTCGGCCGGTCCGACAGCGCCGAGATCGGCGTGTCGTTGCCCATCGAGCCCGCGGCCTCTTCGCCGGTCGAAGCCATCGGCGTCATCAGGATGGTGACGTCTTCCTGCGAATAGCCGAACGCCTGCTGCCGGTCGAGCAGCGGCAGGTTGGAGCGCATGCCCTTGCTCGAGGCGTCGGGCAATTCCTCGAGCTGGATCTGGGTGCGATGCAGCCAGTCGCTGTAGGGATGGCTCTTGGCCAGATCAGCCTTGATCTCGTCGTCGGGAATGAGGCGGCCCTGTTCGAGGTCGACCAGCAGCATCTTGCCGGGCTGCAGCCGCCACTTGGTGATGATCTGGTCCTCGGGGATCTTGAGCACGCCCATTTCGGACGCCATCACGATGCGATCGTCCTTGGTAACAAGATAGCGCGCCGGCCGCAGGCCGTTGCGGTCCAGCGTTGCGCCGATCTGGCGGCCGTCGGTGAAGGCGATCGCGGCCGGGCCGTCCCACGGCTCCATCATCGCGGCGTGATATTCGTAGAAGGCGCGGCGCGTCTCATCCATCAGGGGATTGCCGGCCCACGCTTCCGGAATCATCATCATCACGGCGTGCGGCAGCGAGTAGCCGCCCTGCACCAGGAATTCGAGCGCGTTGTCGAAACAGGCGGTGTCGGACTGGCCCTCATAAGAAATCGGCCACAGCCTGGAGATGTCCTTGCCGTACAGTTCCGAATGCACCGAGGCCTGCCGCGCCGCCATCCAGTTGACGTTGCCGCGCAGCGTGTTGATTTCGCCGTTATGGGCGATCATCCGGTAGGGATGCGCCAGCGACCAGGCCGGGAAGGTGTTGGTCGAGAAGCGCTGATGCACCAGCGCCAGCGCGCTCTCGAAATCCGGCTCGTGCAGATCGGGATAATACTTGCCGAGCTGGTCGGCGAGGAACATGCCCTTGTAGATCACGGTCCGGCACGACATCGAGACCGGGTAATAGCCGGCAAGGCCGCGATCGCGGCGCTGATAGATCGCCTGCGAGATCGACTTGCGCAGGATATAGAGCCGGCGCTCGAAATCATCCTCGGTCTTGGTCGCGCCGTTGCGGCCGATGAACACCTGCATGCAGGACGGCTCGGTCGGCTTGACGGTTTCGCCGAGCGAGGAATTGTCGGTCGGCACGTCGCGCCAGCCGAGCAGCTTCAGGCCTTCGTCCTTGATCTGGTCGGCGATGATGCTCTGGATGACTTTGCGCCACGCGGTCTCCTTCGGCAGGAACAGCGCACCGATGGCGTACTCGCCGGGCTTCGGCAGCTTGAACCCGATCTCGGCCGCCTTGCGCGTGAAGAACGCGTGCGGGATCTGCACCAGGATGCCGGCGCCGTCGCCGGCGCGCGGGTCGGCGCCGACAGCGCCGCGATGCTCGAGGTTGCAGAGAATGTTGATCGCGTCGTCGACGATCTGATGCGACTTCCGGCCCTTGATGTTGGCGATGAAGCCGACGCCGCAGGAATCCTTTTCGAGGCTCGGATCGTAGAGCCCTTCAGCCGGCGGACGCCAGCTCCACTCGCGCTGAGGCTCGGTATGATACGCGTCGTCCGGTTTCGAGATAGCGGTCGCCGACAGCGTTTCTGTCACGATGTTTTCGCGCTCGAATTCCGACCCGCTCATCTTAGTCCTCTCAATCAGGTCAAGGGCCTTAACTGTCACCGGCGCACCTTGGGCGCTTGCGGCACCCACCGGGCCACCGCTCGTCCGCCGCGAGCCGAAATTTCCTAAATTCAGGCTTGGGCGTTCAACGTCCCTGAGGAACGGCCTTGCCTGTACTTGCCTGGAGCTCGAAGCCGCCAGCTTTCGTTGCAATCCCCGTGCCGGGAATGCCCACAATTGAGACAGTGATGCTGTCCTAACTCCCGACCATGCCAAATTTTTCTCTATCACACAAGCGCGTGAAAGTCCCTGCCTGCATGACTGATCCGTGCCTGTAGCCGTCGAAACACACTGTTCCGGCTTGCCGAAACATACTGCCCCGGATTTGGGGCAAACGCGCCGCGATCCGGCCCAAGGACCGCCGAATTTCACAATGAAGTTCGGTTCCGGGACGGCCGGGCAAGAGAGCGAACACGCTCCAGGCAGGGGCTAACAGGAGCAATGGATGATGAAGTTCTTCACAGGATGGGTTTTTGCGGCGGGGACGGTTCTCGCCACAACGGCCGCCCAGGCGCAGGTACCGGCGCCTTACGAGGCCGGACGCTCGTCCTATTATTCGGTATCCGACATTGGCGACCCCTATTATGCGCCGCGCCGTTATGCGCCGCCGCCGGCCTATCCCGGGCCGCGCTACGGCTACGGGCAGGGGCCGATGCTGCTGCCGCCGACCGAGGTCTACACGGTGGTGCGCGAGAGCGGATTTTCGCCGCTCGGCATCCCGCAGCAACGCGGCTTCGTTTACACGATTTCGGTGATCGACCGCGGCGGCGACGACGGCCGCCTGATCATCGACGCCCGCACCGGCCGGATCATCCGCTTCATACCGGCGCACCGGATGGGCGATAATTTCAACGACGATCTGACCATGAATTACGGCCCGCCCGGATCGCTGCCGCCGACCCATGCCAGGGGCGCGCCGCGGCCGCCGAAGCCGGCGCCGCAGGTCGCGAGCCACACTGTGCCGGTGCCGAAGCCGAGCCCGCTCGCCGCCGCCAAGCAGGCTACCGCCGAACCGGCAGCCAAAGCCGTGGCGGCCAGGCCGGCCGCCGCCGAGCCTGCGGCCAAACCCGCAGCCGCGGCGGAACCGGTGCAGCAATCGGCGGCAGCTCAGCCTAAATCGGCCGAAGCGCAAACAACGCCGGCCGCGGCCGTGACGACAGGTGTGGTCCAGGCCAAGCCGGTACCGCAGATCGCTCCGACCCAGGAGATGCCCAACGTGCAGGGGCTGGAGTAAAGAAGCTGTCATTCCGGGGCGAGGCGAAGCCTCGAGCCCGGAATCCATAACCACGATCGGGAGTATGGATTCCGGGCCTGCGCCAAGAGGCGCATCCCGGAATGACCAAGGAGTCGGGGGAGCAACAACAGCCCCGGCACCTATTCCTTATGACCCGCCGCCGCGAGGATCAGGTCGGCGATCTCCTTCGGATGCGACACCAGCGACAGGTGACCCGCGTCCAGTTCGACCGTGGTCGCGTTCATGCGCTTGGCCAGAAACCGCTCGAGGTCGGGATTGATGGTCTGGTCCTGCTTGGAGACCGCATACCATGACGGCTTGGAGTGCCAGGCGGCCACGGTGGTGCGTCCCGCAAACAGGGAAACGGCGGTCGGCTCCTGCACCGCGTAGAGCACCTCGGCCTTTTTCGGCGCCACGCCGTTGGCGAAATATTTCAGGAACGAATCCTCCGACAATTTGGTGAAGCCGTCATGTTCCCGGATCCCGGCGCGCACCGGCCCGGCCGGGAATTTTCCGGAGAGCGCGACAAAATCCTCGCCCGCATCGGGGCCGCGCGCGGCGACATAGACCAGCGCCGATACTTTTGGATCCGTTCCGGTCTCGCTGATCACGGTGCCGCCCCAGGAATGCGCGACCAGCACGGTCGGTCCGTCCTGCAGCGCCAGCGCGCGGCGGGTCGCGGCGACGGAATCGGCAAGCGACGTCAGCGGATTCTGTACGGCAGTGACCTTCAGCCCCGCGGCCTGCAGATAGGGGATGACTTCCGACCAGCTCGAGCCGTCCGCCCACGCCCCGTGCACCAGCACGACATTGCGCGCCACCGGCGCCGCCGCCTCGGCCTGCGCCGGGAGTGTGCCAAGCGATCCCGCAAATGCCGTGACCGCGAGCGCCGTTACCAGTTGAACCATCTTCATCGAACCTGCTCCGTGATTTTTTCAGCGTGATGCGCTGCCCATGATTGGAGTTTCGATGCGCGGGGCGTGACGTTACGGTGCTCACGGCAGTGTGAAATCACGAACATCGCGCACAAAAAACGCCCCGGTTTCCCGGGGCGTTTTCGCGTTCAGCCAATATCTGCTGAAAGCCTGATCGCGTTAAGCCGCGACCGCCGAGCTGTCGACGACCCGCGGGGTCTGGGAGCCGTTGCTGATCGGAATGCTGCGCGGCTTCTTGGCCTCGGGAATCTCGCGGACGAGATCGACGTGGAGCAAACCGTGCTCGAGCGAGGCGTTCTTGACCTGCACGAAATCGGCAAGCTGGAAGGCACGCTCGAAGGCGCGCGCCGCGATGCCGCGGTACAGCACTTCGGATTTGTCCTGGCCGTTCTCGTTGGCGGATTTCTCGCCCTTGATCGTCAGCGTGTTTTCCTTGGCGACGATCGAAAGCTCGCCTTGCGAGAAGCCGGAGACCGCAACGCTGATGCGGTAGGCGTTCTCACCGGTGCGCTCGATGTTGTAGGGGGGATAACCGGGGCTGCCGTCTGACGCTGCCTGGTCGAGCAGGGAGAAGAAGCGGTCGAAGCCGACGGTGGAACGATAAAACGGGGCGAGATCGTAGGTACGCATAGGGTAGTCCTCCATTGAGCGACTGTTGCAGTTAACCCGCCCGCCATCGGGCCGGGCTTTCGTCCATGTGCAGCCTCAGATTTCGACTCCGAAACACAGGGGTATTCGGTTCCGAAACACTGGTAGCGGCCTGCACAGAAGTGATATGGGAGAGGCTGAACATCGTTCAAGAGGGGCCAAACCAGGTCCCTTTTTTGATACCCCGCCTTGATTTCCAGCCCGTTTCACCTAGCCGGTTCCCTGTCCATGACGCTCGTCTCGATCCCTGCCAATCCGATTCCGGAGGATGTCGTCAGCGGCACCATCAAGACGCCCGACGGCGCCGAACTGCGCTTTGCGCGCTGGGCGCCGCCGGCGGGCCGCAAGGGCACCGTCTGCGTCTTCACCGGCCGCAGCGAGCAGATCGAGAAGTATTTCGAGACGGTGCGCGACCTGCGCGATCGCGGGTTCGCGGTGGCGATGATCGACTGGCGCGGCCAGGGTCATTCCTCGCGGCGCTTGCGCGATCCACGCAAGGGTTATGTCCGCGATTTCTCCGATTTCGAAATCGACGTCGAAACCTTCGTGCAGCAGGTGGTGCTGCCCGATTGCCCGCCACCCTATTTCGCGCTGGCGCATTCGATGGGTGGTGCCGTGATGCTGCGGGTCGCGCATGCGGGAAAACGCTGGTTCGACCGCATGGTGCTGTCGGCGCCGATGATCGATCTGCCGGGAAGCCGGACCTCGTTTGCGGCGCGCACAATGTTGCGGGTGCTGCGGCTCGCAGGTCAGGGCGGCCGTTACGTGCCTGGAGGCAGCGACGCGCTGACCGGCACCGAGTCCTTCATCAACAATCCCTTCACCAGCGATCCCGTGCGCTTTGCCCGCAACGCCGCGATCCTGGAAGAAGACCCGACGCTGGGCATCGGCTCGCCGACGGTGGCCTGGGCCGACACGGCGTTTCGCGCGATGCACGGTTTTCGCGCGTCGAACTACCCTTCCGAAATCCGCCAGCCGATCCTGATGCTGGCCGCCAGCAGCGACACCATCGTCTCGACCGCGGCAATCGAGGAATTCGCCTATCATTTGCGCGCCGGCTCGCATTTGGTGATCGCCGGGTCCAAGCACGAGATCCTGCAGGAGCAGGACCGCTACCGCTCGCAATTCTGGGCCGCGTTCGACGCCTTCGTACCGGGCACGCCGCTGTTCAAGTGATCAAATCCGAATAGATGCGAGTTTGAAAGGTTCTCGATAGCGATGGCATCGAGGATGACCAAATCGGCTCGGTTGAAAGTGCGGTCCCAACTACCAGGTGTGGTAGGCCCAAGTCCCGATTACGTCTCCGTTAAGTCGCGCCGGAGGAATGTGATCGCGTTGGCGATAGGGGAGGCAGTCATGCGTCTGTTGATTCTGGGCGGGAGCCAGTTTCTTGGGCGCGCGATTGCGGCTCATGCTTGCGCTGCCGGACATGACGTGACGTGCGCCGCACGGGGGCTTGCGGGTCCGATTGCGCCCGGCGCGAAATTTGTTGCCGTCGACCGCGACGTTTCAGATGGTCTTGAGCCGCTTGCCCGCCAGGAGTTCGATGCTGTCGTGGATGTATCACGTCACCCGGGCCAGGTGCGCCGCGCGGTCGCCGCCCTCAAGCAGCAGACCGGGCACTGGACCTTCGTCTCGACAGTAAGCGTTTATGCGGACAATCGCACTCCCGGGCAGCATGCGGACACGGCCCCACTGCGGGCACCCACCGCCCCGGAGGTCGAGTATAGTAGTGAAGAAATCTATGGTGCTGCGAAAGTCGCATGCGAGCAGGCCGTAGGCGAAAGCGCCTTCATTTGTCGGGCGGGTCTTATTGTCGGGCCGGAGGATCCGACGGGTCGGTTCACTTATTGGCCAGCGCGGCTTGCCCGCGGAGGCGAAGTGCTTGCGCCCGGGACACCGGAGGATACCGTTCAGTTCATCGACGTGCGCGACCTTGCCCAATGGATCGTTCATGCCGCGCAAGCCCGCCTGATTGGTATCTATGACGGAATTGGGCCAACGCGCACCCGCGGCGAACTGTTGGCTGAGTGCGCGGCGGCACTGGGTTCATCCTGTACGTTTACATGGGTAAATCGTGCCTTCCTGGAGCAGCACGGCGTCAGACGTTGGGCGGGCCCTCGATCACTCCCTTTGTGGCTCCCTTTGCCGGACTTTGCCGGCTTTGCTACGCGCGACACGACGCCGGCGCGTCATGCCGGCCTCACCTTGCGGCCTCTAGCAGAGACCGCGCGTGACACGCTTGGCTGGCTGCGCACCACCAACGGCACAGTCGTCGGCTTAACCGTCGATGAAGAAAGGGAAGTGCTTGCCGCATGGCATGCGAGGGGCCAGCATCCTGGCAACTGACGACGATGTGATCAATTCTATGACTGCACGGCCTGGCCGGCTGGCGCCGGCAGCCGGTCGGTGATGCGCCTGGGCAGCTTCCGCTCGACGAACAACGTGCGGACGTCGGCGACGCTGAGGTAGCGCGCCTCGCCGTCGCCCTTGCCGAGAATGTCGAGCAGGACCGGCCATTCGCCCTTCATCATGATCGGATAGGTCCAGCGCGCCTTATCGCCGTCGCGCTTCAGATTGTCCGCCATGAAGGTCTCGATCTGCTTGGCGTTCAGCCCGGGCTCGGTGCCGCCATCGGGATTACGGTATTCCTGGCCGAAGCTCGCGAAGCGTTCGATCTGCTCCAGATTGACCTGTCCATCCACTTCGAGGATGCGAGAGCCGGCGCCATGCTTGTCGAGCGGGCCGTTGCGCAATTCATCGAGAATTGCGCCTGATGTCACGCTCCTCAAGGGGTGGCCGTTTGCTATCATCGCAATTCCGTAGGTGAGCACCTTCGCCCGGATCAAGCCCATTCCCGTTTTGCCGCTCGCCAGCCCGATGTCGTCGGTCAGCGTGCCGAGGGGCACGATGTGGCCGTCGACATAGCCGTTCGCGACCAGCGCGCGCAGGAACGGGCAGGGATTATTCGGAGAGACGGCGATCTGCGTGGCCGGTGCTTGGTCTGGCATGGATCCAATCCTGAAAAGGCAGCGAATATGAAAAAGACAATAGGCGTCAGTCTGAAGGGGAATGGATTCGAAAGGGGAATCCGCCGGTCGTGTACTACTTCAGGGTGCAAACGATTTTCGCCGGATTCGAAGCCGTGTCAACCAGAGGCCGAAGACGTGGCCGGCCGGGATGACAATTTGGCGCAAAGGTACGCGGCCTCTTCAGGAATCGGCGGCAAGCTTCGGCGCGGACTCGACGAGCGTCAATCTGGTGGAGGGAACGCCGGCCTTCAGCAGGCCGTCACGGTAATGGGCGATGTCGTCAGGTCGTTTCCAACGGAAATTGCTCAAATGCCGTTCGACGGTAAAGCTTGGATAGTTGTGCAGCAGGACTTCAGCGGCGTTGGCCGCTTCGTCGGCGCGCCCGAGTTGGGCGAGTGCTGCCGCCCGGATCGCGAGCGCCTGAAGATGATTGGGATTGATATACAGCGCCTCGCGTGCCCAGGACAGCGACGCATCATATTGCCCGACGAGGTAATGACTGAACGCGTTCAAGGCGGCCCATTGATATCTTGGGTCGGAGTTGCCGCGTTGCGCCGCCATTGAAAACAGTTCGATGGCCTGCCGATGTTCGCCGGAGGCGAAGTAACACATGCCAAGAACGCCGCGGGCGCCCATGTCATACGGGTTCAGCCCGACCGCCCGGTTTGCGGCGTCCATGGCCGCCTCGTAATGTCCTTCCACGGCGTGCAGAAAGGCAAGAATCTGAAACGCGAAGGAAGAGCGCGGATCAAGCCGGACGCTGCTTTCCGCGAGATCCATTGCGGTGGTCCATAATACGCGTGTGCTCTTGATCCATCCGAATTGCACGCTCTGGATCATGATCGTGGCGAGATAGGCGCGGGCGATCGACAGCGTCGGATCGAGCGCGATCGCCTCCCTGAACAGGCCGATCGAGGTTTCGAAATCGGCTTTGGTCTGCAGGTAATAATAGGAAAGCCCTTTGAGGAAGCGGTCCCATGCGGTCAGGTCGTTCGACGACGGCCGGGGAGGGGCGGAAGCCTCGGCCCGGTAGATCTCGGCCGCGATCGCCGCCGACAGGCTGGTGGTGATCTCGTCCTGCATCGCGAACAGGTCGCCCATGTCACGGTCGTAGCGGCCGGTCCATAATTGCTCGCCGTTCTCGGGCGCGATCAGCTCGGCGGTGACGCGGATCTTGCTCGCGGCGCGGCGCACCGAGCCCTGGATCAGGTAACTCGCGTCGATCTCGCGGGCGATCAGGCGGGTGCTCAGGTTCTTGCCCTTGAAGGAGAACGTCGAATTGCGGCTCAGGACCCGGTAGAACGATTGCAGCGACAATGCGTGGATCAGGTCCTCGGTGAGGCCGTCGGAGAAATACTCGTCGGCGCTCTCGCTCAAATTGGCAAACGGCAGCACGCCGACGATCGCGGTCCGGTATTGCGCAGGCAGGTTCGCAGGATCCCTCGCCTCGCGGCTGCGGTGGTCCGCGCCTTCAGGCTCCCAGGTCCAGACGCTGACCGGCTCCTCGATGTTCTTGAAGCGATGCGGACCGGCATCGACCAGGGGAACGCTGAGACGCTTGCCGGCCTCGCCATAGGCCTTACCCGAGACCGCCACGCCACCCGGGGCGGCCACCGATTCGAGCCGGACGGCGATGTTCACGTCGTCGCCGAACACCTCGTCCTCGTCGGCCATCACGTCACCCATATGGATGCCCATACGGAATTGCATCACGCGGTCGGTGGGCAAATGATGGTTTCGTTCGGCCATCATCATCTGCATCGCGACCGCGGCCTCGATGGCGCCGACGATGCTGGGAAACTCCAGCAGGAAGCCA
The DNA here is from genome assembly GCF_018130145.1 of Bradyrhizobium sp. AUGA SZCCT0176. GTDB lineage: Bacteria > Pseudomonadota > Alphaproteobacteria > Rhizobiales > Xanthobacteraceae > Bradyrhizobium. Next base: position 52,834 of record NZ_JAFCMB010000021.1, read on the forward strand.
TCGCCGGTGTTCTTCACCAGACGGCCGCCATGATTGAGGATGATCGGGTAGATCGCGGTCCGGTGAGCCTTGAAAGTGGCGTGCGTACCCGCCTCGTCGGCTCCCATCATGCGGGAATAGCCGGCGACATCAGCGCAAACGATGGCGGCTAGCCGTCTTTCCATGTATCCCCAAAACTCCCGCACTTGCATACCACTATGTGGTTGGCCAAGCGATTCCAATGATTATTAAATACGCTGTATCTGGCGGAAGGCCGATCCAGAAGTGATAGTAACGCAATCCAATTGTGATTGGCATGCGCTGGACCAATGGATTGTCACGAGGGAACTGGTCAAAATCATGGGCGAGCTGCTCGGCATAAACGAACTCTGGTTGTTCATCCTCTCGGGGGTGCTGCTCAACGTCACGCCGGGGCCTGATACCGCCTACATCATCGGCCGCAGCATCCAGTTGGGGTGGCGCGGCGGGGCGGCGGCCGCGCTCGGCATCAGCTGCGGCTGCCTGGTTCACGTGTTCGGCGCCGCGATTGGGCTGTCGGCGCTGTTGCTGACGTCGGCGGCCGCATTCACCGTCCTGAAGCTGGTTGGCGCGGCCTACCTGGTGTTCACCGGCATCCAGATGCTGCTGTCGCGCCAGAGTCCGGTCGCCGACATAGCCGTGCAGAACGATGCCACCCCGCTACGCCGGGTGTTCTGGCAGGGGGCCTTGACCAACGCGCTCAATCCCAAGGTGGCGCTGTTCTTCCTGGCGTTCCTGCCGCAATTCGTGGCCGCTGATTCGCCGCACAAGACGGCGGCCTTCCTGGCCCTCGGCCTGATCTTCATCTTCAACGGCACGCTGTGGTGCCTCGGTGTTGCGGCGTTCGCGTCGAAGGCCGCCGCCCGCATCCGGCACTCCGAGCGCGTGATCGCCTGGATCAACCGCGTGCTCGGCGGGATGTTCGTCTATCTCGGGTTTCGCGTGGCGATGCTGCAGACCCGCTGATCTACCCCATTTGGGTGAGGCGTCTTTCAAGCCAGTTCGCGTCAGGAAAACGCGTCAAAGCAAAAGACCTGGAATCTGGTTCTGATCCAGCCAGAACCGGGTTCTAGCCGTGAATTTTCAGAAACCCGCCGACGGCGAGATAGAGCCCGAGGAAAATCATCGCGATCAGGAACCAGCGGCGGAACACGTCCGGATGCATCCGCGTGCGCACCGCCTGGCCGATGAACATGCCGGCAAAGGACCCCGCCATCGCCACCGCGCCCGGCAGCGCGGTTGCGGCCGTCAACAGGCCCGCCGCGGTGATGTTGAAGGCGAGCGCCACGGTAGCGACCGTGAAGAACACGCCGAGCGCCTGCACCAGTTCGTCCTTCTGCATGCCGATCGCCTGCATGAACGGCATTGACGGGATGACCTGAACGCCGGTCGCGGCCGAGATCACGCCGGTGACAAGGCCGACGATGCCGCCGATCCACTTCTCGTCGCGGTGCGCGACCTTGAAGCTGAATTTGCACAGGCCCACGATGGCATAGATCACCAGCAGCACGCCAAGGATGACGGTGCCATAGGCCGCATAGGGTCCGGTCAGGAGCCCGCCGTTGAGCCAGATGCCGATCACGGTGCCGACCATCAGCGGCCACAGCCGCCGCATGATGTCGCGCAAGTAAGGGCCGCCGAAGGTCTGCCAGATATTGGTGACGATCGCCGGAACGATCACGATCGCGATCGCCTGTCCGGGGGCCATCGTCAGCGCGAGCAGCCCCATCGACACCGTCGGCAGGCCGAGCCCGATGACGCCCTTGATGAAACCGGCGAGCAGGAACGCGGCCGCAATGAGAATGAGCATGGAATCGATCATGCGGCCACATTGACCGATCGCGCTATCCGGCACAATCTGGAGATTACGGAGACAGCATTCGGCCAGGCCGAAGGCAGATATCGGGATTCGTGATGCGCTTCGATCTGGTCGATCTACAACTCTTCATCGCCGTGGCCGAGACGCGCAGCATCACCAATGGCGCGAACCGCGTGCATCTGGCGCTGGCCTCGGCCAGCGCGCGCATCAAGGGGCTGGAAGCCGCGCTTGGCGTTTCACTGCTGCAGCGAGGCCGCCGCGGCGTCGAACTGACGCCGGCCGGCGAAAGCCTGCTCGATCACGCCCGCATCGTCATGCACAATGTGGACGCGCTGCGCGGCGATCTCGCCGCCTTCTCGCGCGGCGTCAAGGCCACCGTCCGCTTCCTCGCCAACACCTCAGGCCTGTCCGAATATCTGCCGAAGGCGCTGGCCGCGTTCCTGAGCCAGCATCCGCATATCTCGATCGACGTCGAGGAGCGCGAAAGCGCCGACATCGCGCGGGCCATCGCCAGCGGCGCTGCCGATCTCGGGCTCGCCGCCGAACATGCGCTGCCCGACGGCATCGAGCGGATCCCCTACAGCGAAGACCGCCTGGTGCTGGTCACCGCGCGCCAGGACGAACTGTCGAACCGGCGGCAGGTCGATTTTCGCGAGGTGGTGGAGCGGGATTTCGTCGGCCTGATCACCTCGAGCGCGCTGCACGCGCATGTCACCGGCCACGCCGCGCGGCTCGGCGCGCGCTTGCGGTTCCGCGCCCGGCTCAACAATTTCGATGCGATCGGGCAGATGGTCGCTGCCGGCATCGGCGTCGCCGTGATGCCTGAAGTGGCGGCCAAGCGCTGCGCGCGGTCGATGAAGATCAATGTCGTCAGGATCAGGGATCCCTGGGCCAACCGCAGGCTTGCGATCTGCGCCCGCAGTTTCAAGTCGCTGCCGAAGCCGGCGCAGCAACTGGTAGAACATCTGCGCAAGATGGCGCCGAAGTAATTTGGAGAAAGAAAATGCTCAAGGTCTGGGGACGCCGAAGTTCGTTCAACGTCCAGAAAGTCATGTGGCTGATCGGCGAACTCGATCTTGCCCATGAGCACATCGACGCCGGCGGCTCGGCCGGCGGACTCGATGCGCCGGCTTTTCTCGCGATGAACCCGCACGGCCGCATTCCCGTGATTAAGGACGGTGAAGCTGTGGTGTGGGAATCGCATGCGATTCTCCGGTATCTGGCCGCGCGCCACGGCGCTGGTCGATTCTGGTCAGATGATCCCGTCGTCCGCGCCGCCGTCGACGGCTGGATGGACTGGTCACAAACCGCGCTGCAGCCGGATTTCCTCACCGGGGTGTTCTGGGGATTTTACCGGACGCCGGAAGCAAAGCGGAACTGGCCGGCGATCACCGCGGCGCTGGCGCGATGCGCCAGGGATTTCGAAAAACTCGACCGGTTGCTGGAGGGACGCAGCTTCCTGCTCGGCGAGACCTTGTCGCTCGCGGACATCACGGCCGGGACGTCGCTCTATCGTTACTTCGAACTGGAAATCGACCGCCCGCCATTGCCGCAGGTCGAGCGCTGGTACCGCACGCTGCAACAACGCGAGGCGTACCGGACCCACATCATGATCCCGTTCGGCGAATTGTTCGGGCGGCTGGATTATTGATGGGCTGTACTCATAAATTAACGCTCGGCCCGCAAGCAAAATCCGAGGGCGTGATGCAGGCGCTGCAATGCTGCCACAAGAATTGTCCGGGCAATTTATGTGGTAGGGTGTGCACCCGCTCATCATGTTCGGAGGAAGCTTGTTGTGAGCGTTGTGGCAGCCCACCTGTACCGTCATGGCAAGAATGTCAAAGCCGTTTCGCTGGATGAGCCCATCGATTGCAAGGGCAAGTCCGAGTTTGTCTGGATCGGGCTATTCGAGCCTTCGAAACGAGAGCTTGAGCAACTCGAGAAGAACTACGGGCTTCATCCGCTCGCGATCGAGGATGCGTTCAAGGCAAACCAACTGCCGAAAGTTGACGTCTACGGCGACCAGCTGTTTGTCATGACGCGCACGGCTCATCTTGAGCAAGATCACATCGCCCATGGCGAAACAGCGATTTTTGTCGGAAGGAATTTTATCATTACAGTTCGGCATGGCTCGGCTCGGGCGCACAGCGAACTGCGCGCCCAACTCGAAGCGGCTCCCAGCTTGCTGGACCATGGTCCGGATTATGTCTTGCACGCCATCCTCGACTTTATCGTTGATGGATACCTGCCGGTGATCGAGACGATCGAGGAACACGTTCTCAAGAGGAGCAGAGCGCGCTCGACAGCTTCCTCAGTCGCGCAGACGTCAAACGGCTCTTTGGGCTGCGCCAGGAACTGATCCGCTTTCAGCGAATTATCGGCCCCATGATGGAGGTCTGCGGCCGGCTCGTACACCTTGAGACACCGTGCCTCGATGCCAACGCCCGTCCCTATTTCCAGGACGTCCTGGACCACGTGCGGCGCGTCGAAGCGATGGTGAACTCGTTGCGAGACGTGCTGACTTCGGTTTTCGAAGTGAGCAATCTATTGGAGCAGCAGCGTCAGAGCGCGATTACGCGGCAGTTGGCCGCGTGGGCCGCGATCTTGGCCGTGCCCACCGCGATCGCCGGGATCTACGGCATGAATTTCGAAAACATGCCCGAGTTGAAGACGCAATACGGCTACTTTGTCGTCGTCGGCGTTATCGCCCTGCTTTGCGCGGTGCTTTATGTGCGTTTCAAACGCGCTCGATGGCTCTGATACGAGTTCGTGGCCCGCCCAAGTCGGTGGCAATTGATCTGCGGCGCCCAACCTGGCGTAGCGAACCTGGCAACCGTCATCACTTCCTGCGCCAGATATCCAGCAGTGCTTCGGCCTTCGTTCGCAGCGGCAATCGTTCGTTGGTCAGCGCATCGAGGAAACCCGCAATGCGTTGCGACTTTGCCAGCGTATAGAGCGTGAGCGCGGCGAAAGCGGCTGCCGTTACGGCTACGTAAATTGCCTTTGCCGCGAGATGATGGTCGGTTGCGGCGATCAGGCTGCTCATGCCGAGGAAGCCTGTCGTGGTGGTGCCGATCAGGCCGATCATGGTCACGACGGTCAGCCTGAGGAAGATGTTCGACTGGCGACGCAGCAGATCGCTGTCGAGATAGGCGCCCATGTCCTTCAACTCTTCCCGAATCTCGATGTACAGGCGATCGGTGCCGAGATGTTTGACGAGGGCATGGAACACCTCGCGCGTCTGCACGTGCTCCGATACATCGTGAAACCAGTAGCGGTGGGTGAAGCGATGGAATATTTCGAGCAGGCCCCTGATCTCGGCGCGGAATCGTCGCACGGTTTCCTGCTGCTCGATATTGAGGCGCGTGACAGCGTGCACCAGGCGGTCGGACATCATCAGCAAGGCGCCCTTGTGCATGTGCGCGATCAGCGCCAGCAGAAAGAACTGATGACGGAACTGGCCAAGAACGCCGCGCTCCGCATCCATGAATACGGGTCTCGCGGCGTCGCCGACGATCAGGAACGCGTGATCGCAACACATCACGCGCGTGCGCAGCCGGGCGTCGGATTGCGTTTCGTCATAGTACCTGTCGTAGCAATGGTTTTCTTCGAAGCTCGCCAGATATTTCTCGGAATAGGGCAGCGCGTGCCGGTCGCCGGGCGCGTTCGCGTAGGCAAGCCGGGCGAAGTCCGCCCGCGTCAGCTGCTCCGGATGTTCGACGGCGAGATAAGCCATCAAAGGCATGCGATAATATTCGAGGTGGCGGAACCGCAGCGCTCCCGCCTGATCGGAGTGATGGGCCGCCATCGGGTTGAGCAGATATTGCCAGTGCGCCGCGAGCGGCGGCGCCCGCTCGCGACACACCGATGCCAGATACTGCTTTCTGTCCTCGTAGTCCGACACCGCGAGCACGCGCCCGTCTGCCGCCAGCCATTCCACCTTGCGGGGGCAGTTGATGCCGTCTCCCTCTGCGGTCCAGCCCGCAGGATAGGCGCGGCCGAACCGGTGCAGGGTGTCCTGCACCACGTCGAGCGGCAGGTCGGAGCCGGACACTTCGACGGCGAGAATGACAAGGTCGACGTCATAGAAGAAGTAAAGATCGACATGCCGGACATCGAAGACAACAGGTGTGACCCGGTCGGGGAAAAGGATCCGCACCGCTGCCACGTCGGTCCGGCGATAAGCCTTTATCGGGGATTCACCGTAGGCGGCCATGGAGCGGCGTTTTGCGCCTTCGCCGTAGAGAAGACGCTGCACATAGGGCAGGAATGTCACGAATTCGCGATAGTGCCGTTCCTGGAAGGCGTCGGGATCGGCGCAGAATTCATCATCCACTTCCTTCCAGACCCCGCCGGCCCCCTTCTCGAGGAGCTCCCAGTGATGATGGATTTGCGAGCCTTCCTTCAGCGGCAGCAGTTGAAGCGGCCAGAGCAGGATCTGGTGGAACGTGCGCACCAACGGTGTGGATTCGGGCGTGGATTCGATCGGCTCCGATGCCCGGCGCGCCTTGGAGTCCCGCCCGCCGATCGTTTGCGACACCATGGCACGTCCTCGACATTCGGGTTGGAGGCCTCAATGCTGAACCATACCGCAAAAGCACCGGCATTGTCCGCGTTGCTGTCGCACGCTGCAAGCGCGACGCCAATTCCGCATTGCAGCGGGAATGACGCCATGACCAATGGACGACATTCTCGAAAGGAGTAGGCTAGCCAGCGTCTCATGCCTTTCTCAGGAGGTCAGACCATGACACGGCACCTTTTCTTTGCGATCACGCTCATAGGCACCGGAATGCTCCTCAATGCACAGGCAGAAGCACTGACAGCCTCGCGATGTGAGGATCGAGCCGCAAATTGCGTTGGCAGATGTGCCAACCCCACCGGTGGGGGCGGTGACTGGCGAGGGCATCAGAACAAATGCATGCTCTACTGCGACCGGCAGGTGAGCAGCTGTCTGATCCGCGCGCGATACTAGCCGCTACGCCCCGTGTTGGCGGAGGCACCACGAGGATTTCGTTGCGGCGTCATTTTGGCCCTCCCGCGCGGAAGCGAAAGGGGCCGCAAGGCGTGAGCACAGCGCCGTTCTTGAAGAGAATTGCGCCTGGAGAGAATTACTTCGCCGTCTCGAGGCCCGCGTCCTTGATTACCTTCGACCACTTCTTGATTTCTGAGTCGATGAAGCCGCGGAAATGCTCCGGCGTGTCGCCGGCAACCGTGAGGCCCTGATCGGCCAGTTTTGCCTTGACGCTGGGATCGGCCATCGCCTCGTTGGCGATGCGGTTCAGCTCAGTGACGATCTTCTCGGGCGTGCCTCCTGGCGCGATCATGCCGTACCAGTTTTCGATCAACAGATCGGGCATGCCGACTTCCGCCGTCGTCGGCACATCGGGCGCGGTCGGCGCGCGCGTGGGGGAGCCCAGTGCAATTGGCTTCAGGGAGCCCGCCTTGATATGCGGCAGGATCACCGGCAGGTCGAGGAACGTCATCTGCACCTGCTGGCCGAGCAGGTCGTTGATGGCCGGCGCCGCGCCGCGATAGGGCACATGCACGATGTCGAGTTTTGCGGTCAGCTTGAACAGCTCGCCGGCCAGATGCGGCAGGCCGCCGACGCCGGCGGAGGCAAAATTGAGCTTGCCGGGCTGCGCCTTGGCGAGGGCAATGAGTTCGGCCATGTTGTTGGCGGGAACGTTGCTGGCCACGACCAGCATTTCCGGCACGGTCACCACAAGCGTGACCGGTGCGAGGTCCTTCCGCACGTCGTAGGGCATTTTTTCCAGCGACGGGTTGATGACGAGCGAGCTCGCGCTGGTGATGCCGATGGTGTAGCCGTCGGGTGCGGCTTTCGCGACCGCGTCGGTGCCCAGCACCCCGGCCTGTCCGCTGCGATTTTCAATCACGATCGGCTGCTTGACCAGTTCCGACATGCGCTGGCCGACCACGCGGGCGATGATGTCGTTCGGCCCGCCAGGTGGGAACGGCACGATCAGTTTGATTGGTTTGGTCGGAAAATCCTGTGCCGTGCCCGCGGCCGGCCATAGCAGCAGCGACAATCCGGCCGCCAGCGCCCCCCAAATCCTCATGCAAGCCTCCCTGCGCAGATGTCTAAAGCGTCTGTCGCGTTGCGGCTTATAGCAGACTTTTTGTCCGGCGGGTTACGTCATCGCTGCGGTCAAGGCACGAGTTCGTCGGTGGCCGCGAGGCGGACGGGCTTTTGGGAAATGAGATTGCTCCAGACCCAATGATGATGCCGCATGACGCTGACCGCATCGAGGTGAGGGCGGTTGCTCAAGGTGTGGGCATCGGTCACCACGACGACGTTGTGCTGGTTCGAGACGGCGGATCGGACGGTGGCATCGACGCACAGATCGGTGGCCCAGCCGGTCACCAGCACGCGGTCCGGCGCAATCCTGCCGAGGCGGGCCTGCAGCTCGGCGCCGGCGAAGGGGTCGTTCATGCTCTTCTGAACGACGACATCGGCGGGATCCCTGACAAGTTCGGGAAGCAGCGCCCAGCCCGGCGATTGCGGTTCGAAATCGTCGCCGCTGTCGCCGCAGTGCTGAATGAAGATGACCATGCCGGACTGCGCGCGCACGCTGGCGGCGAGCCGGTTGATGCGGTCGATGACCCCTGGCAGATCGTGCTTGGGATCGCCGCTCCGCAGCCCGACCTGCATGTCCACGATCAGCAGTGCGTCCATGCGATGCCTTCCGTGGCCGGGAGCATGATCGCCGGGCAAACGGTTTGTCCCGAGGAAAGAACCTGCCCCGCACTTGATGCGGGGTGGAACCGGTTTTCCCGGGGTCAACACCAGGCGTTTGCCCGAAGATCGTCTTTTAAAGAATGCGCTAGCTGTTGAGTAGTTTCATCGCCGCTTCATGCACGCGGGCGTCGCCGGCGGCGATGATGCGGCCGCCGCTTTGGGCGGGCTTGCCATCCCAGGTGGTAACGATGCCGCCGGCGCCGGTGATGATCGGGATCAGGGCCGCGATGTCATAGGGCTTCAGCTCGGTCTCGACCACGAGGTCGAGATGACCGGCCGCCAGCATGCAGTAGGAATAGCAATCGCCGCCATAGCGCGTCAGCTTCACCGCCTCTTCGACCCGGCCGAAGGCGGCCCGGTCGGCGGCGTTCATCAATAGTGGGCTTGTCGTGTAGGAAGTCGCGTCCGCCAGCGAGGCGCAGCGCCGCACGGACAGCTTCCGTTCGCCGGAGGGGCCGGAATAATGCGCCGAGCCGCTGTCGCCGGAAAAACGCTCGCCGATATATGGCTGGTGCATCATCCCGAACACCGGCGTGCCGCGGTGCATCAGGGCGATCAGCGTGCCCCAGATCGGAAAACCCGCGATGAAGGATTTGGTGCCGTCGATGGGATCGAGCACCCAGACATATTCGGCGTTTTCCTGCTCGTTGCCGAATTCCTCGCCGACGATGCCGTGCTGGGGAAAGTTGCCCTTGATCAGCCGGCGCATGACAGCCTCGGCGGCGCGGTCGGCCTCGGTGACGGGATCGAAATCCTTGGCGCTCTTGTTGTCGATCGAAAGCGAGGTCCGAAAGAACGGCAGAATGGTTTCGCCGGAGGCGGTTGCAAGGCGGCCGATAAAGGCTGTGAAATCGATGACCGTCACGGCAGTTCCTTGAAAGGGCGGAGGGGTGTTCAAGCGTTCGCGTTCTTGCCTAGCTCAATCCTGCGATGGGCGCACGATTAACGGAATGTTATTCCCATCTCATCCGACTCAGGGCCCCCTTTGGGGTTTCGAATCGGCTTCGTTTAGGCATGCATTTTTGGTGACACGGCTATTCACAACATCGAGATTTGTGAATTGTGGCCGCTCCGTAACACCGGGTTCCCACGGAAGTTTCTCCGTAAGTAATTGAATATAAAAAGAAAAATAGTATTTAACTGACCTGTTGCATAACGGCCAGCCTCGCCGGGATTACGCTGGGAAAGTTTCGAAAGGACTTGCGTTTTGTGCAGCGCGGCCGCATATTGTTGCGGTGCGGTAGGGCCTCGCCCTATCGCTGCCCTCCTTGGGCGTTTCCTCCCTAGACTTGGGCCGCTTGTTCATTCAAGCGGCCCTTTTTTCTTGCCGTCATTCCCCGATGCGCAGTTGCGCATCTGAGGGCGTGCGAAGCGTGAACCCGGAATCTCGAGATTCCGGGTTCGCTTCGCGCCCCGGAATGACGGAGAGATGGATTACTCCGCCGCGGCCTGGAACGGCCCGAGGTCGCCGAGCGGCACGGTGGCCAGTGCGTCGGCCAGAACAGAGAAATCGGCCGCCACCTGCGCAAAGCGCGGTGAGCGCTCGCGGCGGCGTTCATCCATATAGATCGCGCGGTTGAGTTCGAGCTGCACGGTGTGCAATCCGCTTGCCGGGTTGCCGTAATGCTCGGTGATGAATCCGCCGGCATAAGGCTTGTTGCGGCCGATCGAATAGCCGAGCCCGCTCATGACGTCCTCGACGACGTCGGGCAGCAGTGCGGCGCAGCTGGTGCCGTAGCGGTCGCCGATCACGATATCGGGCCGCCGCGGCTCGTCGCGCGACACGCCGATCGACGGCATCGAGTGGCAATCCACCAGGATCACGGTGCCGAACGCCTGATGCGCCTTGTTGATCAGCCGCCGCAATGCGCGGTGGTAGGGCTTGTAGAGCGCCTCGATCCGGCCCAGCGCCTCATCGACATTGAGCCGCTCGCGGTAAATCTCCTGCCCGTCGCCGACCACGCGCGGGATGGTGCCGAGGCCGCCGGCGACCCGCATCGAGCGGGTATTGGCAAAGCTCGGCAGCCGGCCGGTGAACATGCGCGGATCGAGCTCATAGGGCTCGCGGTTCACGTCGACATAGGAGCGCGGAAAATTGACCCGCACCGTCGGAAAGCCGCGATCGCTCAAATCGACGATCAGTTCGTCCATGAACGAATCCTCGGAGCGGCGCAATGCTGCCAGATCGATCCGGGAGGCGTTGAGGAATTCCAGCGGATAGACCGAGCCGGAATGCGGGGAATTGAAGATGATCGGCGCCCGCCAGCTGGCCGGCTCCACGATCTCGAACGGAGGCGACAGTTCGCCATCAAACTGGGTCATCGTCGGGCGCCGTCCCTTGGATCCGTGCTTCCCAAGCAGTCGATCAAGACAATCGATAGAGCAACCGATTCTGCCGGAAAACCAGAGATTTTATGAGAACGCATTGTCGGTAATCACAATCATTCTGCCAAGTGAAAAAAGCCGCAATGGTGCTGGAACACATCTCAAATGCGGAAAACGCCTGCCTTGATTGATCTCTGGCGCGTTCCGGTACAGAAATAACGCCGCTCTCCGTGAGCTGCACACTGCTGCCTTTCACCCGATCTTTACCGTCTGTCGGGCTTAGTGTGCGGACTGACCCTCCAAGCCGGATTCGACGACAGCGCCATGCACAAAATCCTCCTCGCCGAAGACGACAACGACATGCGCCGCTTCCTGGTCAAGGCGCTGGAAAACGCCGGATTTCAGGTCTCGCCCCATGATAACGGCCTGTCCGCCTATCAGCGGCTGCGCGAGGAGCCGTTCGAGATGCTGCTGACCGATATCGTGATGCCCGAAATGGACGGCATCGAACTGGCGCGCCGCGCCTCGGAACTCGACCCTGATATCAAGATCATGTTCATCACCGGCTTCGCGGCCGTTGCGCTGAATTCCGATTCGGAAGCCCCGAAAAACGCCAAGGTGCTGTCCAAACCGGTCCATCTTCGCGAATTGGTCAGCGAAGTGAACAAGATGCTGGCGGCCTGATTCGGACTATTTAGCTCGAAATCACACCGGAAATTACCCAGAAGCGTCCTTGCGGGGGCGCTTTGGAGCCGATATACGGACCGCACCCAATACGATCAAAGCTGGAGCGGGATGGTCATCCCAATCTAGGGCGCGTAGCTCAGCGGGAGAGCACTACCTTGACATGGTAGGGGTCACAGGTTCGATCCCTGTCGCGCCCACCAGCCTTCGCTCGCTTCGCGAGCTACGGCTAGGCAAGCCGGAACGTACCCTATCGTAGCGAAGCGAGCGAAGGCTGCCTCGCCGAAGCCCAAAGGGCGAAGGCGGGCTGGCGCCACGATCTCCGCCCTCCACCACCCATCCCTCACATCCCCAAATTCTTCACCACCGCCGCCACTGCCGCGCCCACCAGCATGGCGCTCAGCGCGCTGTGGGTGACGGCGGCCACGAGTGCGGCCGCCGCGACGGCCATCCAGATCCGCGGCGCCGCTGCCAGCGTTGTCGGAACCACGATCGAAATCAGCACCGATACCGCCATGTATTTGAGGAAGGCCTCGATGCGCGGCGTGATTTTGACGTAAGACATCATCCAGACGCCGCCGACCCGCGTCGCCATCGTGACCAATGTCAGCAGCAGGACGGCGGCCACCGCCGCAACCGTATCAACCATGGCGCCAGGTTCCGACGATCCCGCCGGCCAGGGCGCCCGCGATGATGTGCCAGCCCGGCGGCAGAACATACGTCCCGATCACGGCAACGGCCGCCGCCGCAAGCCACGGATACAGGTCCTTGGCCCCCTTCCATTGGCCGACGACGACGGCCGCGAAATACGTCACCATGACCGCATCGAAGCCGAAGCGCGTCAGATCGCCGAGAAATGAACCCGCAAGGGCGCCGACCGCGGTGCTTGCGATCCATATCAGCCACATCGCGATGCCGCTGCCGAACAGAATGCCGGCGTCGACTTCTCCCCGCTCGCGGGCGGACATGGCGTACGCAAAGCTGCCGTCGCTGAGTCCGATCAGCGCCGCCAGCCGCCCCTTGATCGGGATCTGCAGCAGCCACGGCGCGAGCGCCGCGCCGAGGAGAATGTGCCGCGCGTTGACGGCGAGCACCGTGAGCGCGAGGGTCGCCAGCGGCAACGGCGCGTACCACAGATCAAGCAGCGCGAATTGCGAGGCGCCCGCATAGATCGCGATGCTCATTAGGATGCTGACTTCCGGCGCGATGCCCTTCGCGGAAGCGGCGACGCCAAACGCGATTCCGAACGGGATGATGAACACGGCGATAGGTGCGATTTCAACGCAGCCACGCCACACGCCTTTCGCGGTGAAGCGTGGAATTTGTGCCCGGTCGGTTACCGTCGTTTGCTCCGCCATGCGGCTATTTGAAAGCGAAGCGTTGGTTTGGTCAATCACGCATCCGATACGACATACCCAAGCCGCGGAAAGTGAACGACGACCTCGCCGAGATCAGGATCGCGCCTGCGGATGGCGATGTGGTGTACGGAGAGCGAGACGATTTCCCCCTCGATCGGCGTCTTGACCGGCTCATCGGCCGAAACCTTCACGACGTCGCCGATCCTCCAGCGTTCGCAATCGCGCGTCGCCTCCGGCGCGCGGGCCTCGGGTGTGGCTTTCGACGCAATGGTGAGTGCGTCCTGTCCCGAGAGTTCGGCGCGGGTGCCGTGGCCGAGAATGCGGACCTGCTGCTCCCAGTCGCGCAGCCGCGGAAATTCGGCCAGCAGTTCGTCGGCGAGTTCAGGCAGGTTCGAGCGAACGTACCAGATGTTCATGTAGCAGCCGGCATCGGCGACGCTGAATTCGCCGAGCAGGAACTTCCCGCCATGCGCGAGCTGCGCCTCGATCAGCGCCGCCTGGCTGCGAAACTGGTCGCGATGATGCGGCAATGCTGCCGCCATCGCCTTCACGTCGAACGGCTGGCCGCGCAATTTGGTCCGGTCGTCGATGAAATCCTGCGGGACCTTGTCGCCGAGCGAACCGAACACCAGGAACACGACGCTGCCAAAGAAGATCCGGTCGGTCCACAAGCCCGTCATGTCGGGCACGCCGCCATTGCCCGGAAAGAGCGTCGGTTCCGGAAAGCGCCGCTCGATCTCGCGCTGGATGATCCGGGTGTCGCAGAAAATATCGGCGCCGATCTGCATGACCGGCGTGCGGCGATAGCCGCCCGTCAGCGGCACAAGGTCCGGCTTCGGCATGATGCGCGGGATCAGCACCGACTGCCAGGCGATCCGCTTGAAGCCGAAGATCACGCGAATCTTCTCGGAAAAGGGCGAGGCCTCGAAATGGTGCAAAATCGGCAACCGAGAATCCGTCATGCCGCTTGTCCCGCGATGTGCCGTCCCGCGATATACCCGAACGTCAGCGCCGGCCCCAGCGTGATGCCGGCGCCGGGATAATTGCCGCCCATGATGCTCGCCATGTCGTTGCCGACAGCGTAGAGGCCCGCGATCGGTTGTCCCTGCGCATCGAGCGCCTGCGCGTTGGCGTCGGTCCGGATGCCGGCATAGGTGCCGAGATCGCCGATCACCATCTTGATCGCATAGAACGGCCCGTCCTTGATCGGCGCGATGCAGGGGTTGGGGCCGTGCAGCGCATCGCCCTGGTGGCGGTTGTAGGCGCGCGAGCCTTTTCCGAATGCCGGGTCCTGTCCGTCGGCGGCGCTCTTGTTGAACTGCGCGACCGTCGCCTCGAGCCCCCTGGCGTCGATGCCGGCCTGCGCCGCGAGTTCGGCGAGCGTCGCGCCGCGCTTGAGATAGCCGGTGCGCAAGTGATGGCCGAGCGGCATCGGAAACGGCGGCACGCAGCCGAGGCCGTATTTGCGCAAGGCGCGATGATCGCACAGCAGGAACGCCGCGATCTCTTCGCCAGGTTTTGCGACTTTCATCATGTCCTGCACGAAGTCGTGGTAGGAATTGCCTTCATTGGCAAAGCGCACGCCCTCGCGCGTCACCGCGATCACGCCGGGTTTGGCGCGGTCGATGAAATGCGGCATCACGCCCTTGCTGCCGTCCTTGCGCGTGGTGATCGAAACCGGCACCCAGGCTGCGGCATTGGGCAGCGAATCCTCGGCGCGGCCGCCCGCAGATTCCGCCAGCCGCAAGCCGTCGCCGGTGTTGCCGGTCGGGCCCGGTGAGTAATGTTCGTTGCCGGTAGGCGCGTGCGGGAACATCGCCTTGCGCCTCGCCACATCATGCGGAAAGCCGCCGCAGGCGAGGATGACGCCGCGCTTTGCATTAATGCGAATCGTGCGCCCGTCGCGCTCGACGATGGCGCCACGCACCGCGCCGCTGTCGCTGATCAGTTCGCGCACGGGTGACGATAGCCATAACGGGATCTTCAGGTCGAACGCCGATTTGGCGAGGCGTCCGGCCAGCGCATTGCCGTTGGTGAGGTTCATGCCGCGGCCATGGCGGATCACGTCGACCAGATGCTTCGACAGCCGCTTGGCGACAAACAGCGCCGAGGTCAGCGACTTGGTCGCGCGCATGAAATGGACGATCTCCTTGCCGGAGCCCAGCATCATGCCGAACACGGTGAGTTCGGGCAGGGGCGCGCCGATATCCTTGAGGTGCTCGCCGAGTTCACTTCCATTGAACGGCCGCGTCACCATCGAGCGGCCGCCCTGCGTGCCGCCGGGGGCCTCGGCGTGATAATCCGGAAAGGTCAACGGCATGTCGAAACGCACCGCGGTCTTGCTGGTGAAGAAATCCACCGCCTCGGGACCGGAGGTCAGAAACGCATCGACGCGGGCGGCATCGTAGGAATTTCCGGCCTCATGCCGCAGATAGGTCCGCGCCTGATCTGGACTCTCGACGATGCCCCAGTTGCGCGCCAGCGAGGTGCCGGGAATCCACAGCCAGCCGCCGGACCGCGCGGTGGTGCCGCCAAAGCGCGGCTCCTTCTCGACGACCAGCACCTTGAGCCCCTGATGCCCCGCAGTGACCGCCGCCGACAGGCCGGCGCAGCCTGAGCCGACTACCAGCACGTCGCATTGATACGTTTCTTGTTCGTTGCCCGCCACGCGATCTCCCCATGATCCAATTTTGGAAACTTAAGCAAGTTTCGGCGCCGCTGTCTTCACCTCGCCCCGCTTGCGGGGAGAGCATAGGCCGCCTCCGGCGGCCGTCCTTAGAGAACGCCGAGGCGAAGCCTCGGCTATGGCGCATAGCGCGGCGGGTGAGGGGTACAGGTCTATCGATAGACCACAGGTGGCGGAGAGAGCCCCTCACCCCAACCCTCTCCCCGTAAAGAACGGGGAGAGGGAGGAGAGCAACCTACACCTTCGGCCGCAGCGAGCGCTGCATGTCCATGGTGTAGGTGTAGCGTCCCTCCGGATGCGTGGTGACGGTGACCTCGAACAGTTCCTCGCGCAGGCCATAGTAACGGCGCACCATCGTCAGCGCGGGTGAACCGGGCTTGACCCCGAGCGCCTTTGCCAGTTTCGCCGGCATGCCGCGCGCGAACACTTCCAGTTGCGCGTATTCGATGGTCTCGCCGAACATCTTTGCGATCTGCTCATGCACCGGGCTGCGGCCATGATCGCGCCGCTTCACCACGCCGGCGAATTTCCGCAGCACATAGATTTCGACCCAGCCCAGCGGATCCGCAAATTCATCGGAGCGGCGGATCGCCTCGATCAGGAACCAGTGCTTGCCGGGTTCGCATTTCAGCAGGGCGGCGAGGTTGCGGTCGGCGACAACATCGCTGGAGCCCACCACCTGGCGATAGGTCTCGTTGGAATATCGCAGCCATTCATTGAGTGATTTGACGCTGTGCGTGAACAGCACCGGCGGCTCGGCCGCGATCACCACCGAGCCGAGCCCGGCCCGCCGCACGATCAGGCCCTGTTCGGTGACGATCCGCAGCGCCTCGCGCACGGTCTGGCGGCTGGCGCCAAAGCGCGCCATCAATTCGGTCTCGGTCGGCAGCAATTCGCCGACCGGCGTCGAGCCGAGCCGGATTTCCTTCTGCAGCTCGGCGGCGATGTCGCGGTAGCGCGCCGATTTGCGCGGTTCTTTTTTAGCGGCCATGTTGACCGGCATTTTCTTGAAGGCTTTGACATTGCACGGGCAGGCCGGATTTCATCGATTGCAGCGCCGCCTCGAACGCCGACAAGGTCGCCAGCACCTCCGCTTCCCGCACCGGGAATGCACCCTTGTTCTCGATCGCGCTGGCAAAGGCGTCGAGCTCGGCGCGCAGCACGTCGGTAGCTGGATAGGTGAGCCGTTGCGGCGCAGCGCCGCTCTTTCGCAGGATCATGGTCGTTTCATCCAGCACCTCGGCGGAGCCGTCCGTTCCGAACAGGTGTATGCGCCAGTAGAACGGCGTTGCCCGCACGGTGGCAAGGGTGCCGGTGACGCCATTGACAAAATCCAGCGCCACGACCGCCGTATCGAGCGGCGGCGGGCCGGTCTCGCGCTGACGCAGCCGGGCATAGACCCGTTCCACCGGCCCCAGCATGCTGACGAAGGCGTCGAGCACATGCAGGCCCGCGCCGGTGAAGCCGCCGCCGGGCGATTCCTCCGGCGATAGCCGCCATCCGCTGGTGATTTTCTGCGAGTTTTCGTTGCTGTTGTGGCCCTCGACGTGAAGGATGGTCCCGAGCTGGCCGCTTGCCAGCGTTTCGTGCAGGGCGCGGATCGATGGCCAGAAGCGCCGGTTATGGCCGACGGCCAGCATGACCCCGGCCTCGCGGCAGGCGCCGAACATCCGCGCCGCATCCGCGCGCGTCAGCGCCAGCGGCTTCTCGCAAAAAACCTGCTTTCTCGCCCCCGCGCAGGCGATCACCTGCGCCGGATGCAGCGAATGCGGCGTCGCCAGCAGGACCGCGCCGATCGTGTCATCGGCCAGGACCGGATCGAGATCGGCGGTCAATTCGAGATCGTGTTGGCTGCAAAATTGCTGCGCCGCCTTGATGTCAGGCTCGACGGCGCGGACAATTTTCAGCCGCGGATGGCCGCTGGCGGCTTCGACCAGATTGCGGCCCCAGCGGCCGAGACCGGCAATGGCGGCACGGATCATCGCAAAACCCCAGCTAGGGCTGATGGCCGCCGGATCGCCTCGATGACCGCGGCGCTGTCGCGCTCCGGGCCCTCAAGCGCGATCGTGGCGCGCAGAAGTTCGGCCTGGATGGTGGTGAGCGGCAGATGCATGCCGCATCGCCCGGCTTCCTCGATGATCAATTCGGCATCCTTCAATGTCTGGGCAATATGTGACTGCGGCCGATAGTCCCGCGTCAACATCTTCTCTCCCTTGGAGTCCATCACACGGGAATAGGCGGCCGATTGCCGCGCCGCCGCCAGGAAGGCGTATCCGTCCAGCCCCATGCGCTCGGCGAAGGCGATTCCCTCGGCCAGGGCGGCGCGGTTGTTCTGCAGGATGAGATTGATCGCGAGCTTGGCCCGGCTGGCGTCGCCGATCACGCCGACGCGGAGGCTGCGCGGGCAGAGAATATTTAGGAGTCCGCCGGCGTGGTCGATGACGCCGTCGTCGCCGGCCAGCAGCGCCGTGGCGGTGCCGTCGAGCACCTCGGTGCTGGTGCCGGATATCGGCGCCTCCACCAGCAGCAGCCCGGCGCCTGATGCGCACCCGGCAATACGGACGATCTCGCCAGGACCGCAGGTCGTGGTGCAGATCACGACCGGCCGCGCGGCGCCGGCGCCATCGTCGATTTCATCGAACAATGCCTCGACCTGTTCGCCGCTATAGACGGCGACGATGATTGTTCGGCAACGCCCGGCGAGTTCACGCACCGAATTCGCGACCATGCCGCCACTGGCCTTGAACATCCCGCATCTGACCGGGTCGATATCGAACCCGACCAGCGGGATCTTTGCGTCGATCAGCCGCGCCGACAGCGCGATGCCCATCAGGCCGAGGCCAACGATCCCGACCGGCGCGTCCGTTGTCATCATCCACGCCTATTTGGCTTCGATGCCGGCGGCCTTGGCATCCGCCGTCCATCGCGTGATTTCGCTAGCGATGAAGGCGCCAAATTCCGCCGGCGGCATCGGGGCAACGACCATGCCGAGGCTCGCAAGCCTTTCGCGCACCGCCGGCGTCGACAGGATTTTCTGGGTTGCGGTGTAGAGCCGGTTGACGACCGGTTCCGGCGTCTTCGCAGGCGCCAGCAGCCCGTACCAGATCGTCGCCTCGAAGCCCGGCATGGCATCGGCGAGCGGAGGCAGGTCCGGCGTCAGTTCGTTGCGCTTCGGCGACGTCACGCCGATGCCGCGCAGCGTGCCGCCCTGCATTTGCGGGATCGCGACCGAGAAATCCGCAAAGGCCAGATCGATCACGCCCGAGATCACGTCGGTGACCGCCAGCGGCACGCCGCGATACGACGCCGAGAGGATCGTCATGCCGCCCCGGCTCTGCAGTTGCGCGTTCGATATCTGCGAGGCGCCGGAGCCATAGCCGGCGGTCAGGTTCGGACGGCTCCTGGCGTATTCCATGAATTGCTTGAGATCCCTGGCCGGGAAGTCCGGCTTCACCAGCAGCACCATCGCTGTCGTGATGGTGCGGATGACAGGTGCAAAATCTTTTGCCGGATCGTAGGGCAGGGTTTTGAACATCGCGACGTTGCTGGCCTGGGTGGTGTTGGTTCCCATCAGCAGGGTGTAACCGTCAGGCGCGCTGCGCGCGACTTCCTGCGCGCCGAGACTGCCGAGCGCGCCGCTGCGGTTCTCGATCACGACCGTCTGCCCAAGATCCTCCTGCAGGCGCTGGCCGATCAGGCGCGCGACCTGGTCGGGTCCGGCGCCGGCGGGAAACGGCACGATGATCTTGATCTGCCTCATCGGATATTCGTCGGCGGCGTTGGCCTGCGGTCCCGACAGTCCGAGCAGGACCAGACCGGCGAGAATGCGAAATCGCAGCTTCATCCTGTTTCCTCCAGCCATCATCGGCGAAGTCTCTTTACGGATTTCTGGTCTGGATTTATACGGACAAATAGATATGGTGCAAGAGATCGTGGCCTGAAATGGCTATTTTGGCGGATTTAGCCGTTCGCGAAATGACCGTATAATCTAGGTCAGATTGGCAACGCCGCGTGGGGAGTTCGAATTGGACACCAGTGAACTGTACGCCCGGGGCCTGCGCCGGCGCAAAAAGCTGTTCGGCGAGGCCGATGTCGCCGAGCGCATGTCTGCAGCAGGCGAGTTCGGCGCGCCGCTGCAGGACATCATCAATGCCTATGTCTATGGCGACGTCTGGGAGCGGCCGGCGCTCTCCGACGACGTCCGCAGCCTGGTGATGCTCGGCATGATGGCGGCGAGCAACAAGCCCGCCGAGTTCCGCGTCCATGCCAAGGGGGCGCTGGCGAACGGCTGCACGCCGGCGCAGGTGCAGGACGTCCTGCTGCTGGTGGCGATGTATTGCGGCGTGCCCGCCGCGATCGAGCCGACGCGCATCGCCGCCGATATTTTCGGCGAAGCCGATCCCGCCACGAAGCCGTAGGTAGATGAAGCCGTAAGTTAGATTCTGCAATGAAATCCGTTCCAACCGTCGACGCGCACCATCATGTCTGGCGCCTGAATGATCTGCCCTGGCTGTCCGGGCCGCCTGTGCCGCGCATTTTTGGACCCTACCAGCCGATCTGCCGCGACTACTCGATCTACGAATACCGCAGCGACATCATGGACTGCGATATCGTCAAATCGATCTATATCCAGACCAATTGGCCGGCGGGGCGGAGCTACGACGAGGCGCGGTGGGTTCAGTCGATTGCGGATACGACGGGCTGGCCGCACGCCAATGTCGCCCATGCGGATCTCGCCGATCCCGACGCCGGCAGTTTGCTCAAGCGTCTGGCGGCATTGCCGGCGACACGGGGCATCAGGCAGCAATTGCATTGGCATGAGAACGCGCAATACCGCTTCGCGCCGCGCGCGGACGTGATGAACGATGCGGACTGGCGGCGTGGTCTCGCGATGCTGGCCGATCACGGTCTGCTGTTCGAACTGCAGATCTTCGCTTCCCAGATGGCGGACGGCGCGAAGCTGGCGCGGTCGTTCCCGGACATCGTGTTCGTGCTCGAACATGCCGGCATGCTGGAAGACATGTCGGCGTCGGGCTGGCAGCTTTGGCGCGACGGCATGGCCGCGTTGGCGCAATGCCCGAATGTCAACGTCAAGCTCTCCGGGCTCGGCACCTTCGTTCACGCCTGCCGCGCCGACGTGATCGGTCCGATCGTCAAGGAAACGGTCGCGATGTTCGGCGCGGACCGTTGTTTCTACGGCAGCAATTTTCCGATCGAAAAGCTCTGGACCGATTACGGCACGCTGTACCGCACCTTCCGCAGCGCCATCGCGCATCTCAGTGATGCCGAACAGGCCGCCATCCTGCATGACACCGCGAGCCGGCTGTACCGGATCTGACTGGCTCGTGTTCGCTTGGCAGCAAACAGGTTACTTGGCAAACGGGTTCTGCCAGCCGCCGCGCGCTGCGGGGGTTCGCGGCGGATAGGCAGCTTCGAGATAGCCCAGCACCACGGCGCGATCCTTGTCGTCGAGTGCGGGCATGTTGTGGCGCCTGATCATCAGGTTGATCGAATCGTCCCACTGCGCGCGCGTCAAACCCTGCTGGGCGATGAGTTTGAAACCATGGCAGGCGGTGCAGGCATAGAACGTCTCGTCGCGGCCGGGCCCGGCGGCAAATTCCTCCGGGCTCTCGTCACGCGGCGTGAAGGCGGTCTGGGCGATCGCCGGCGTCATCCACAGCAGTACGGCGACAGCCATTCCCAAAGCTCGCAGCATCAGCCCACCAGCACCGCGATCCGGTGCATGGCGTTGCCGCCATAGCCCTGCGGATTCCAGAAACCGGCCTGGTGCGGCTGCATCGCTCCCTTTGAATCGGTCGCGCGCGTCCAGATTTCAAAATAGCCGTCGGAAGCCAGCTTCACGCTCGCGGTCCAGCGCTGCCAGTCATATTTGTTCTTCGGCTTTTCCAGCCTCGCGCGCTGCCAGCTCGCACCGAAGTCGGTCGAGACGTCGATCTGCTTCACCGTGAGGTCGCCGGCCCACGACGCGCCTCGCAGCTTCAGCTCCTTCGTTCCGGCCGCGAACTTGGCGCCATTCGCCGGGCTGGTAATGATCGAGCGAACCGGCATCGACTCCAGGATCCGGAAGTTTGACGGATCGCCCTTGTCGCCCGGGATCATCGGCTTGATCGGGGTGCGATACGAAAACTCGGTCATCCCCGGGCCGTCATGCTCCTTGTCGCGGATGGTGATCTTGGTCAGCCATTTCTGCGACGCCGAGCCCGGCCATCCCGGCACGATCAGGCGCACCGGCCCGCCATGAATGTTCGGCAGCGGCTGGCCGTTCATAGCCCACACGATCAGCGTGTTGGGATCCATCGCCTTTTCGATCCGCACGCCGCGCGAGATCGTAGGCTTGGTTGCGTCGCCCGACAGATGCAAATCGGCGGCATAGTGCGCGGTGTATTTGGCGCTGGGTTTGAGCCCCGCGCTCTTGAGCACATCGGCAAGCGGCACGCCGGTCCATTCGGCACAGCCGACCCCGCCATTGCTCCACTGGTTGCCGCGCGCCGGTGGCGAGAATGCCCCGCGACCGTTGCCGCCGCACTCCAGCACGATGCGCCGCGTCACCGTCTTGTATTTCGATTTCAACTCGCCGAGCGTGATCTCGATCTTGTTGTTGACCTCGCCGTCGATGGTAATTTTCCAGGCGTCGGGATTCTTCGTCTCTTCGGGCAGCTGTCCGTTGTTGCGGATGAAGAACTTCTCGATCGGCGTGGTGTCGTCGTCGAGCAGGCTCTCCGGCGTCTCCGCCACCAGCGGCTTGTCGCCGAGCAGGACGAGCTTTTCATTCTTGCCGGGGAATTTCAGATATTGCGGCCCTTTCGGCGCGGCGGCCGCGGGCGCGGCGCCTTGTGCATAGGCGGCGGAAATGTCGGCGCCGCTGCCGGAAATCCCGAGGGTGACTCCGAAGGCAGCAAGACCCGTCGTTGCCAGGAATCTGCGCCGGTCGATCTGCATGCTGTTCTCGCTACTGGCGGCCTTCCGCTCCGTATGCGTCATAACGTTTCTCCCCCGGTCTCTGTTTCTTGCGGGTTCAGCCGGAATCTTTCCCGGCCCGCTTGAGACGAGTATTTGCGCTTTGCTGCCGTGCCGCAAGGCCGCGAATATCGCTCGGTATGCGTCCATCCAAGGTCTGCCACCCGGTCGGTTTCCACGTTCGACCCTTGCGCAGCCAGCACATCGGCGGCACATTTGCGGGGCGACGCACTCGTTGCCAATAAAGACACTCAAGGAAACGCCATGGCGGCCACGCGGATCGACTGCGACATCCATCCCGCGGTGGGCGGAACCCGCACCACGCTGCTGCCCTATCTCGACGATCACTGGAAAGAGCAGGTCGTCAGCCGCGCCATCGACGGCCTCGATCTCAATTCCTATCCGCCGAGCATGCCGTTGTCCGGCCGCGCCGACTGGCGCCCTGCGACGGGCAAGCCCGGCAGCGACCTCGCGATGGTGCAGCGCGGTGCGTTCGACCAGCTCGGCGCCAGCCACGCGATCTGCAATGTGTTGTACGGTGCGCAAGCGGTATTCGATCCATATATGGCGGCCGCGTTCTGCAAGGCGATCAACGACTGGATCGCGGCCGAATGGCTCTCGAAGGACAAGCGGCTGCGCGCCTCGATCGTGGTGCCGATGCAGGCGCCGGATCTCGCGGTCGAGGAAATCGAGCGGCTTGCGGGTGATCAGCGCTTTGTCTCCGTGCTGGTGCTGGCGCAGGGCGATCAGCTGCTCGGCAAGCGTCACTTCTGGCCGGTGTATCAGGCCGCCGAGAAACACAAGCTGCCGATCGCGATCCATGCCGGCAGCCAGTACCGGGGCGCGCCGAGTTCGATCGGCTGGCCGTCCTACCGCTACGAATTTTATTTGATGGAGGCGCAGGCGTTTCAGGCCCAGATACTGAGTCTGGTCTATGAGGGCGTGTTCGGCAAATTCCCGGGCTTGAAGGTGGTGCTGATGGAATCAGGCGTCAGCTGGCTGCCGGCCTTCATGTGGCGCGCCAACAAGACCTGGCGCGGCGTGCGCGTCGAGGTGCCCTGGGTCGAACGCGAGCCGGCCTCGATCATCCGCGACCATTTTCGCGTCACGATGCAGCCGTTCGATGGCCCGCCGGATGCGGCTGGCGTCGCAGATATCATCGAGCAGATCGGTTCCGACAAGATGTTCCTGTTTGCGTCCGACTATCCGCACTGGCAGTTCGATGGCAATGACGCGATGCCGCCGCATCTGCCGGCCAGTATCGTTTCGCGCATGTGCGCCGACAATCCGCTGGAAACCTTTCCGCGGCTGAAGCTTGCGGCTTGAACTACCTTATGAGGAGGATCGCATGAGCGACGTCATCGACCGCCCGATTCTGGAACAGGAAGCCGCCGCCAAGAGCCGGCTGCGCATCATCGACTGCGACGTGCATCCGAGCATCCATGCCCATAGCGACCTCGACCAGTTCATGACGAAGCGCTGGCAACAGCATTTCAGGGAATATGGCAGCCATTTGCGCACGCCCTATATCGGCACCACGCCCTATCCGCGCTCTTCGCCGCTGATCGCGCGGCGTGATGCGTGGCCGCCGACCGGCGGGCCTCCGGGTTCCGATCTCTCCTTCATGCAGAAGCAGCACCTCGATCCCCTCGATGTCGAGTACGGCATTTTGCAGGTGCTCGACCTCTTCATCTTCTCGCAGCAGAATCTCGAATTCGGCGCCGCGATCCAGCGCGCCATCAACGACTGGCAGCTCGCCTTCTGGTCCGATCGCGATCCGCGGTTGAAAGCCTCGATCCTCGCCGGCCAGGACGACACGGCGCTCGCGATCGCCGAGATCGAACGCTGCGCCAAGACCGGCCGCTATGTGCAGATCAACGTCTGCCCGCGTGCCAATGAACCCTTGGGCCGCCGCCGCTACTGGCCGATCTACGAGCGCGCGCAGGAACTCGGCCTGCCACTCGGCATTCACGTCGGCGGCTATGGCGGGCACGCGCCGACCGGCGGCGGCTGGCCGTCTTATTATGCTGAAGAACACCAGAGCAACGCGCATACCATGGCGTCGATGCTCTGCAGCCTCGTGCTCGAAGGAATCCCTGAACGTTTCCCGAACCTGAAGATCGTGTTCATCGAGGGCGGCTTCGGCTGGATCCCGCCTGCCATGTGGCGGATGGACCGGCATTTTGAGACCTTCCGCAGCGAGGTGCCGCATCTGAAGCGCAAGCCGTCGGAATATGTGAAGGAGCATTTCTGGTTCACGACGCAGCCGATCGACGAGCCGGATGAGGCAAAACATTTGCGCTCGCTGATCGAATGGGTCGGTGTCGATCGCCTGCTGTTCTCGTCGGATTACCCGCATTGGGACTTCGACGATCCGCGCTTCGCGTTCAGGACGCCGCTGTCAGAGATCGAGCGCCAGAAGATTTTCAGCAGCAACGCGCGCTCGGTCTACAAGCTATGATAGTTTAACCAAGCATGGCCCGGCACATCGTCGCCCGCACCTCAGACATCCCGCCCGGCGGCAACAAGGTCTTTGGCGTCGAGGGCCGCGACATCGTCGTGTTCCACGTCAATGGCGAATTCTTTGCGTTGCTCAATCGTTGTCCGCACGCTGGTGCGCCGCTGGAGAAGGCGGCGTGCGTGGCGCGATTGACCTCGCCGGAGCCCGGTGTCTATCAGCGCTCGCGCGTCGGCGAGCTGCTGCGTTGCGCCTGGCACGGCTGGGAATTCGACATGCGCAACGGGCAATCCTATTTCGATCCGAAGCGCGTCAAGATCCGTTCTTATCCGGTTGCGATCGAACGCGGCGAAGAGCTTACTCAAGAACTTGCCAAAGGTCTTGAAGACCTCGAGAAGGGCCCCTATGTGGCCGAGACCTTTGCGGTCCATGTCGAGGACAGCTACGTCATCATCGAGACTTGAACCGCCGCAACATTTTTCTCTTTTCATCCCACCCGAAGGAAGAAGCATCCCATGACGCACGCCATCCGTTTTCACAAGACCGGCGGTCCCGAAGTTCTGACTTGGGAAGAAGTCCAGGTCGGCAAGCCCGGGCCGGGCGAGGCGCGCATCCGCCACACCGCGGTCGGTTTGAACTTCGTCGACATCTACAACCGCTCGGGGGTCTATCCCGTGCAACTGCCGAGCGGGCTGGGCAGCGAGGGCGCCGGCGTGGTCGAGGAAGTCGGCAGCGGTGTCACCGATCTGAAGCCCGGTGACCGCGTCGCCTACGGCGCCTCGCCGCTTGGCGCCTATTCCGAAGCGCGGCTGATCCCGGCCGATCGCCTGCTGAAGCTGCCCGATGGGATCGATGACAAGACCGCGGCCGCGATGATGCTGAAGGGCCTGACCACGCAATACTTGATCCGCCAGACCTATCGCGTCAAATCCGGCGACACCATTCTGCTGCATGCCGCGGCCGGCGGCGTCGGCCTGATCCTCGGCCAGTGGGCCAAACATCTCGGCGCCACCGTGATCGGCACCGTGGGCAGCGAGGAGAAGGCGAAGCTCGCGCAAGCCCATGGTTGCGCCCACACGATTATTTACACCAAGGAGGATTTCGTAAAACGCGTCGACGAAATCACCGGCGGCGCCAAGGTGCCCGTGGTCTATGATTCCGTCGGCAAGGACACGTTCCTGAAATCGCTCGATTGCCTCGCGCCGCTCGGCGTCGCCGCGCTGTTCGGCGCGTCCTCCGGCGCCGTCGAGCCGCTCAACCTCGGCCTGCTGGCTGCGAAGGGATCGCTCTACGTCACCCGCCCGACGCTGTTCACCTACGCCGCCAAGCGCGAGAATCTCGTGGCGATGGCAAACGAATTGTTCGAAGTCGTGAAATCAGGCGCGGTCAAGATCGAGGTGCACCAGACCTATCCGCTGAAAGACGCGGCCAAGGCCCATGCCGATCTCGCCGCGCGCAAGACCACGGGGTCGACGGTGTTGACGGTGTGAGGCCCCCGTTCTCCGTCATGGCCGGGCTTGACCCGGCCATCCACGTCTTTCTTGCTGCAACGCTGCAAAGACGTGGATGCCCGGCACAAGGCCGGGCATGACGGCGTTCCTTGTTAAGCGCCTGCACGCTAATGCCTTGCTGGCCAACGATCCTGCCTCATCGATAAAATTTTACTAAAATCCGACTCTACCTCCGCACCGCCCTTCAACGCCTCCTGTGTATCTCCGGTTGCGAGAACTCAGGGGGCTGAGATGACGGATTTCTGGATAGTCGGTGGCTTGATGGCAGGGGCGTTCGTGTCGCCGCTGTATTTCCTCGTCATGCGCTGGCTCACCAGATCGCAGCGCATCACTTTCTTTGTCCTGATCGGCGCGCTTCTGCTGGCAATTTCAGCGCAGATCTACAACAGCGCGATCGCGGGACATTATTTGTCGCTGGCTGACATCCTCGCGATGTTCAGGCCGCTGTCCTTCCTCGCGCTGACGCTGGGCTGGTTCGTGTGCGGCTTGTTCCACGCGCTGGCTTCGCTCGGCCGGGTATGGGCGCCGCAGCTGGCGCGGCCGGCATCGTTGCACAACTAGGACATGGACGCATTAACGCGCAGCCATAGACGCATTGAAGCAAGCTGGACGACAGCCGCCGCTTCCAAACCATTTCGCTTTCAATCGAGGTCTTAAGCCAATGGATGATGATGATGCTTGGCTTGCCGAACTGTTTGAGCGCGGAGGCGACGCGGACCGCGCAAAACAGCTGCCGGCCTGGGCCCTGCTGTTCCACTCGCCCTTCGACCGTTCTGGCGACGCCACGTCGTGGATCGGCGGCGCGCCGAAAGCGCCGGGCAACTTCGAATGGGCGAAAGACAGGGACGGAACGCCGCTCCACTTCATTGCCCAGATTGACCTCGCGTCGTTGAAGCCTGAACCGCAGACCGGATTGCGGCCGCCGGGCTTGCCGGCGGAAGGTGCCCTGCTGGTCTTCATCGGAAAATCCTGGGCCTGCCGGATCCTCAGCGCTGCCCAGATGTCCCAGGCAAAGATCCTTCCGCCGCCCGAAGACCTCGCGCCGGTCAGCAAGCACGGCTTTTTTGGCGAAGGGCGAACGTTTCTCCGCCGGCCCGTCACCCCGACCGCCTTTCTCGACACCGGCGACGACCGGCCGGCGTCATTACCGGATCGCTTCAAGTCGCCGCTCGACTGGATCGTCAATTGGGGCATCGCCGCGCTCGAAGCCGAGAGCGTCATCCGTAGTCTCACATTCGATCTGAACGACGGGTTGCAGTTCTTCGCCTGGCGGGAACGCTTGCCTCAGGACCAGGCCCGCGAACAGGATCTCAAGGAGGTCATCCGCAACAAGGTTGCGCATTACGGTGTCCTCGAGCGTAAGGCGCCGAGCGTGATCGCAGCGCTCGAAGCCTGGCGCGACCTTGCGCTCTCAAAGTCCAAGGACGAGGCCATCGACAAGGATTCATTGACCGCCATTATGCGCCTGCGCCTCGATCTGCACGACGAGATGCAGCCGCACATGTCGAAGCACATGCTCGCGGGCAGGGCCGAGGCAGTCTGGGACGCGATCCGCCTGCAATACCCGCGCATCGACCACGGCGCAGGCTATGCCGAACTGCCATCGTGCTACCGCCCCTTCGTCGACATGCGTGAGACCGGCTGGCGCGGCCATCGGCTGTTCGGCATCGAGCCGGCGTTTGAAAACAACTGGGAAGATTTGCGCGGGCAGGATTGCGTCATCAGCATCGCCGCCGATGCGCTGCTCCAGACAAAATCGGAGCACGAGTACGGACTCTCCATCTGGTGCCCGCGCGACCGGATCGCGAAAGGCCTGTTTGATGGAGGCCAGCTGATCCGCCATTGCGCCGTCTAGGCCGCCAAACAGCGCGCGGGACGAGCGAGGTTCATCCAAGCGCCCTGATTGATGAGCACGCGGACTAGGTCAGCCCCTTCACCATCGCCCGCACGATAACCGCGATCTCCGCGCGCAGCGCCTCGACCGGCACCGCGATCAGCTTCTGTTCGAGGCCGAGCAGCACCATGCCGTGCACGGCGGAGAAAAGACTGCGCGCCGTGACGCCGAGTTCGCCTGGCGATCGTGACGCCAGCAATGCAGCGAGCGGCTGGAAGATGTGGCGAAACAGATCCATCTGCTCGCTGACCGCCCACTCCGGAATAGGCTTGCCCGGCGTCATGCGGTGTTCGAACAGCGCGCGCCAGAGTTGGAGATTTTCGGCGGCGAAATCGCAATAGGCGACCGCAATGCGCACCAGCGTCTCGGTCGGCGAGGGGGGACCCGCGCTTTCGGCTTCGCTCAGCGCGGCATCGAGCCGTCGCAGCGTGCGCGATCCCACCAGCAGGACGAGTTCGTCCATATCGTCGACCAGATTATAGACCGCGCCATTGGCGCAGCCGATTTCCCGCGCCAGTTCCCGCGTCTTCAGCGCCCCCAAACCGCCCGTGGAAATGCTCCGTTCCGCCGCCAGGATCAAATCTTCGCGTAATTTAGCCCGTCTTTCCAATGCTTTAGACATTTTCTACCGTTTTCTTGAGCAATGCTCAAAATAGTTCTTGAGCAATGCTCAAGATGTGTTACAACAGGTTCATGAGCAACGCTCATAACACAGGGAGCTGCAAATGTTCAAAACTGTTTTGACGCTTTTCCGGGGCAGCGTGGCTGCCGCGGGAGAAGAACTGGAAGACCGCTCGGCGCTTCTGATCCTCGACCAGCAGATGCGCGACGCGGCCGCGGCCGTGGAACGTTCCAAGCGGACGCTGGCACTGGCGATCGCCGGCGATCAGCAGGAGGGCCGCCGGCTCGACGCCACCAACGCCCGGATCGCCGATCTCGAAGTGCGCACCACCGCGGCGCTCGATGCCGGCCGGGAAGATCTCGCCCGCGAGGCCGCGCAGGCCATCGCCAATCTCGAAGCCGACCGCGACGCCGCGATGACCGCGCGCACGCTGTTCGCGTCTGAAATCACGCGGATGAAGCGCCAGGTCGCCGGTGCGGAGTCCCGGATCACCGAGCTCGATCGTGGCCGCCGCATCGCCCGTGCTTCGGAAGCGGTTCGCGCCATGCGCCGCGGCGGGGTGGAGGCGACGCGCCCTTACGAATCCACGCTGCCCGAAGCCGAGCGGACACTGAAGCGTCTGCGCGAAAGGCAGATGGAAGCCCAGGCCGCCGACGAAGCCCTGATCGAACTCGACGCCGCCTCGGGCCCGCTGGCGACCGCGGAGAAGCTCGCCGAACAGGGCTTCGGCCCGCGACTGAAAACCACCGCCGACGACGTGCTCGCGCGGCTGAACGCCAAGCGCACGCAAACGACCTGAACTTACTTTGTGAACCGAGCCTTCGATTGATACCCAACCTCAAACGTCCACACACAGGAGACTATCATGAACCAGAATGTCCAACCCCACAGCAATGCCTGGGTTACCTTCACCTATGTTTCGTTCGCCGCCTCCGTCTTCATGGTCGCCGTCGGCCTGTTCTATCTGCCGATCGATCTCTGGATGAAGGGCTATCTCACGATGGGCATCATCATGATGGTCCAGTGCTGCGTCACCCTGACCAAAACCGTCCGTGACATGCACGAAAGCGGCAAGCTGGTGAACCGCATCGAAGATGCGAAAGCCGAGCGCCTGCTGATGGAAGTTTCGAAGGCCGCGTAAACCTGTGGCGCGTGCTGGCGAAGGCGGGCGGCGGCTGCTTCGGCATCCGCCGTCCGTTTCTCCGGGAGCACGCCGGCCAATCAACGATCGCGTTAATGCGCCATCCCGCGCGAACTCCAATTTACCTGGCAAGAGAAAGGTGAGGACGATGCATATGTCTTCCGAAAATCCTCTCGATGATGAATTTGGCGGCGTACCGGCATGGGGTCCGCCCTCGCTGCGACGGGCGCTGGTGTTCCTGTTGCTGGGCCCGATCCTCGGAGTTCTCGTCGCCTTGTCACCCGACGTTGCGAGCGGGGGACTTAACGCCTGGCTCGTGCTCATCGCCAAGCAGGTGTTTGTCGTCGGGCTGCTGGTCTCGGCAATCACCGGGCTCGTCGACGGCATCCTGTCCCGCACCTTGTCGATCTTCTTGCGGGCGCCCCTGATCGCGACCGTCGGCGCGATATCGGCCATTGGCCTGCCGGCCGCTTTGCTCGGACCGCTGCCGCAGGAGATGTCGATGGCGCTTGCGATCGGCGGCGCATTCTGCATGGGCGTGTGCTCAGTGCTGTCGCACGAATATGGCCGTACGAACACTTGAAAGCCGGCATCCGCCGTCCGCTTCTGCGGGACGCGCCGCTTCATCAACGGTCGCGTCAAGCGTCCACCACGCGCCAATCGGCGAAGTCATGTTACAAGGCGAAAACAGGATTAAGGGCAATGCACGTGTCTACTGAAAACCCTCCCGAAAATGATGCCGACCGCGGATCGCTCTTTACCGATCTGCCCTGGCTGCGACGCACGCTCGTGTTCGGGTTGCTGGGTCCGCTGCTCGGCGTTTTCGAGCTGTTGGCATACGAGGCCGTGCGCGGCGGATTAGGTTACCTGCTTTCCGTCATCATGGGAGTGGTGTTTGTCTTCGGCCTGCTTGCCTCCGTCGTCACCGGGATCATTGACGGCAGGCTGTCCGGCATTTTGCCGATCGCCTGGCGGGCGCCCCTGGCGGCGCTGTCGGGCGCGCTGCTCGCCATTGGCCCGCCGGCTGTCTTGCTTGGGCCGATGCCGCTGGATTCTTCGATAGCAATTGGGGTTGTCGGCGCACTCAATATGGCCGTGTGCTCGCTGCTGTCGCATGATTATGGCCGCAGCCGTCCGTTATGAGGAACTGATTTCAATGAATCGAACGCTGGTGTTCCTGCTGCTGGGTCCGTTATCGGTCGTTCTCACGACCTGGGTCGCGGTTGGAATGCCCTTTGAAAGCTTTGTCCTCTTCTTCGCGGTGCTGTTGTTTCTTGTCACCTTTCCGGTTTCGGCGATCGTGGGCATCCTTGACGGACAGCTGGCCCGCGCGATTCCGCTTCTGCTGAGGGCGCCCCTGACGGCGCTGGTCGGCGCGACGGCGGCCATGGTGCTGCCGCGCGCCTTGCTTGGATCGCTGCCGCAGGACATGTCGGTGCAGTTCGGCCTCGGCGGCGCATTTTGCATGGGCCTGTGTTCGTTGCTTGCGCACGACTATAACGCCTCGAAAACCCGGCCCGGCGACGTCAGCGGTTCCCGGTCGTGAATTATTTGACGTGGCCGCTCAATGTTCGTTTACCCTTGCGCAACCTGAGGGTGCTTTGATCATATCTCCTTAACTGGCGCGGGCGCAGGAGTCGGTGGCGGAGGTTCCGCAACGGGATTCACGTCACCGGGCCGGGACCGGTCCTTCGTTTCAGCCGCATCAGCAGGATGGCGCCATGAACCAGAATGTCCAACACCACAGCAACGCGTGGGTCACCTTCACCTATGTCTCGTTCGCGGCCTCGGCCTTCATGGTCGCCGTCGGCGTCTACTTCCTGCCCGTCGATCTCTGGATCAAGGGCTATCTCACGATGGGCATCCTGATGCTCGTGCAGTGCTGCGTCACCTTGACGAAGACCGTGCGCGACATGCACGAAAGCGACCGGATGGTGAACCGTCTGGAAGACGCCAAGGCCGAGCGGCTGCTGATGGAAGTTTCCAAATCCACGTAATCGGTCCACGTAACGTGAGCGCCGTGGCTGGCGAGGGCAGACGGCGGGTGCTTCGGCATCCGCCGTTTGTCTGCCTGGCACGATGTCTGCCTTGATGTCTTCCTTGATGTCTTCCTTGCGGATTGTTTGACGCCGCCAACACATCGTTTACCCTCTCGCCACCGCAACGTGCCGCACTCATGGCTCCTTAACGGGCCCGGCGCACAAATCCGGATCGGGTGCGGACAGGTGGCATGGCGTCTTTCTGGAGCGGCAATTCGGCGATCCGTCATGGTTTCGGGCAGGTCCGCGCTGCAGCCGGGCGTCTGCCCGGCTACGCGGCGTTCTGGCTGAAGGCGTTCTCGCAGGAAACCATCGATCTCACCTTGCGCACCCATACCGGCCTGCAGACGCGGATCGTCGAAAGCCCGGGCCTGTCGCTGTCGCAGCAAGATCTCGACCAGTTCGTTGCGGATCTGCGCACCATCGCCGGCAAGACCCTGCCGGCCGGCAGCCTCACCTACGGGATCTTCTCCGGCGAGCGCGAACGCCTGTCGCGCGCCATCGTCACGCTGATCCGTGAAGAAGCCACCGGCCGCCCGATCGCCTTCAACGCGCTGTCGGTGATGTCCGTAGAGCTCGACGGCGAGCCGCAGGAGGTCACCCATCTCGGCCTCGTGATGGTCGACCCTGACGTGCAGGGGCAGGGGCTGTCCTGGGTGCTCTACGGCCTGACCACGCTGGTGCTGTTCGCCCGCGACGGTTTTCGTCCCAAATGGATCTCGAACGTGACGCAGGTGCCTTCCGTGTTCGGAATGGTCTGCGACACGTTTTCGGATGTGTTTCCCTCGGCTGATGCCAATGCGCGGCAGAGCTTCGCCCATCTGCAACTGGCGCGCGGCATCATGCGCGAGCATCGCGCGGTGTTCGGCGTCGGTGATGAGGCCGGGTTCGACGAGACGCGTTTCGTGATCACCGACGCCTATACCGGTGGATCGGACGCGCTCAAGAAAACCTGGGACGTCGCGCCAAAACATCGCGACGAGCAATACAACGCGTTCTGCCTGCGCGAACTCGACTACGCCAGGGGCGACGATTTGCTGCAGCTCGGCCGCGTCGATCTCGCCGGCGCGCGGCGTTATCTGCAGCGCGAGGTGCCGGCCGGCTCGATGCCGGCGCTGCTGGCCGCCTCCGCCGTGCTGGCGCTGCAGCGGCTGGTGCTTCCGCTTTTGCATTGGCTGGACGATACGCGCGCATTCGGCACCTTGCGCCCCCGGTCAGGGAGCAGCCGATGAGCCCGATGTCATCAGGCGTGATCGCCGATTCCATCGTCAATCTCTGCGGCGCGCTCGGGCTTTGCGTCGCGATGTTCGCGCTGTACCGGCGCGATCCCAAGAGCCCATTGACCCAGCGCCTGCTCTTGCTGCTTGGCGTCGTCGCGCTGTTGTTCTTCGCGCGCGGCGTGGCGTGGTGGTCCGGCAGCGCCTTGCTCGATCGGCTGTCGCTGATTCCGGCAGCGCTGCTGCCGCTCGGCGCGCTCATTGTCACCGAAGGTATTTTGCGGCGTCATGCGCCGCGCGCGGCCAAGATCGCGGCATTGGCGGGCGCGGTCGTGATTGGCCTCGGCGGCGCGTTCGGGTTGGAGAGCTACACCACGCCTTATGCGATCGTGCTGGCGTTATTCCAGCTCGCGGGATTTGCCATTTGTGCGTGGCTATTGGCGATGCGGGATCGCAGTTCGCTGCTGGCTTCCGAAAACCGCAGCATTGGCCGCCTTGCGGCCGGCACACTGATCCTGATCCCCTTCATCGTCACGGATTACCAGGCGCTGGCGCCTTATATGCCGGTCCGGCTTGGCGCGCTCGGTGCGCTATTGGTCGTCACCGCCGTGCTGATCGCAGGTGGCGGCAGTGAAACGCGGCGGCAGGGTATCCTGATGACGGCGCTGCGGCTGGTGAGTTCCGCTACCCTCGGCGCCGCTGCCGCCTGCGTGTCGCCGGATGTCGATGCCGCGCAAATCATGCGCTTCTGCGCGATCGCGATTGCGGGCGTGCTGACCATCGGCCTGATGACCGACACGCTGTGCGCGCTGTTCGAAGCCCAGGTGCCGGGTGTTTTGAATTCCGTCGCGGCGTCCGCGGCCCGTACCCGCGACGAATTGATCGCGGAACTGGCACGCCATCCGATGTTCGAAAGTGCCCGGCGCTACCGCGAAAGCGATCTTGCCTCCTACGATCCGCCATTGTTGCGGAAGGCGCTGTCGACGCGCCGGGTGTTGCGCCGTCCCGAAGCGCCATGGGGCCTTGCCGCGACGGATCCCGCGGTCGAACGGTTGATGTCGTTGATGAAGGCCGGCAATGCCACGCATGTGATTATTTTGTCGCATCAACCGGTCGATCTGCTGGTGCTGGCCGTTCCCGTCATTTCCGCCGATCCCGCCACCGAAACCGCGCTCGCGCTGGTGCGGCGCATCCTCGCATTGACACCGGAAGCGGCGTGACGGCCGACATCAAAATGTGTTAGGTGCCTGACATCTTACGCGGCAAGCGTTCTTCATGACAGGTGCGGCTGATGGACAAGCAAGCGATGCGCGAGGAGGCCGAGCGCCTGATCCGCGAGACCATGGAAAAGAGAAACCTGACCATCAAGCAGGGCAATACGCGGATCGAGACAACTTGCGGCAAATGTGGCGCGCCAAACCGTCTGCAGGCCGAAAAGGGCGCCACCCGCGTCAAATTCGCCTGCAAGCAATGCGGCCACAAGCAAGAGACGCTTTGAGCATCGTCGTTTCTCTCTGACAACGCGAACGGCCCGCCGGGTCATCGGCAGGCCGTTCCGACTGATGCATGGCGCGTTCGCTCGTCTCGCTCAGAACAGACCGGGCAGCAACATGGCGACCCGTTCGCGATACTTTCGATATTCGTCGCCGAAGAATGCGACCAGGTCGCGCTCTTCCAGCCAGATGCCGACGAAGATGTAGGCGGTCGTCACGGACGCGAACAGCAAATGCCCCAGCGTCATGACAGGCGTTGACCAGAAGGCGATGATAAAGCCGAGATAGATCGGATGCCGGATCAGGCGATACAGCCCCGGCGTCCTGAACGCGATGGGCGCGGTCAGGCGTCCGGCGAAATGCGCCACCACCTGCGTCAATCCGAACAGCTCGAAATGGCTGATCAGGAAGGTGCTGTAGAGCACGATAAGCCAGCCCATAAAGCCAATCGCGGTCACGACGCCGGCGAAGACCGGCCCTTCGATGTTCCAGACCACCGCCGGCATCGGCTGCCATTGCCAGAACAGCAGGATCAGGCTGAGGCTGGCGAGCAGGACGTAGGTAGAGCGCTCGATCGCCGGTGAGGCGAAGCGCGCGAACAGTCTCTTGAAGCCCTGCCGCGCCATCCCGCTGTGCTGCACGGCGAAGATCGACATCAGGACCAGGTTGATCAGCAAGGCCGTCGGCAGCGAAGCGGCCGGGCCGGTGTTGATGGTCTTGGGTACGACCAGTTGCGAGACGAAGCCGACCGCGTACAGGAAAGTGCCGAGGAAAATCAGATAGGCGAGGCCGCCGTAACAGAGGGCGAGCACTCGCATCGCAAAGGAAGGGATTGCGGCAGGCGTACCCGTTTGCATCGTAATCGACATCTTCAGTCTCCTTTGAAATATGCAGTTGCTCGGAAATCTCTTCGTTCAAGCCGGTTCAGGCGGCGCGCTTGCGCTGCCTCGCTGCTGCCAGGACCTGGTCGATCGGGCCGCAGTAGATGCGCGTCTTGTCCAGCCGGCGCTGATCGAGCTTTCGCTGCGCGATTGACGCGGCCTCTCGCTCATGGTGGGCGATCGCGGCCGCCACCTGGCCATTGAGGAATCGCCTCAGGCGCGCGGCCAGGACGACGATCTTCCTCAGCAGGGTTGGCACCGTCGTGGACTGGAACGGCGCAAGCGCCCGCACTGCATGATGCTGGCCACGTTGCCGTGCGGCAACGGGCCGTCTGGCGGAATATCCGTAAGCGTGGAAATCAGACGAGCCGATCATGTGACGTCTCCGGTTGTATGATCCTTGACCCGTCTGTAAATTGAGATGCGCCCTCACGCTTGGCGGACTCCTTCAGGAGACGTTGGTTTTTCCTCCGCCAGAGGTTGATTTCGATCTGTAACGCCGGGGATTGTGGCGTGGCCTCCGCCGAGGTGGTAATGAGATACCGATTTTCCAATTTCGAGATCGACCTTGGCCAACACGAGCTGCGCCGCGAGGGCGTATCCGTCCACATCGAGCCTCAGGTCTTCGATGTCATTGTTCATCTCGTGCGCAACCATGACCGGGTCGTCAGCAAGGATGAGTTGATCGACACGGTCTGGAATGGCCGGGCGATCTCGGAAGCCGCGTTCTCCAGCCGCATCAATGGCGCCAGACGCGTGCTTGGCGACAACGGAACGGATCAGCTTTTTATCAGGACGTTGCACCGGCGCGGCTTCCGGTTCGTCGGCGATGTTCAGGCGGTCGCAGCATCGGATGCCGATGCGGTTCGGCTTGCGCCTGACGATAGCGCTGCGGCGGGTGTCGCTCCCGCGCGGGTCTCGATTGCCACCGACGTGTCTCATCTCGACGATGTCGTCTCGGAAGTCGTGAAGGCGGAAGCCATCGCGCGATCGTCGATCGCGGTGCTGCCGTTTGAGAACATGTCGAATGACCCGGAGAACGACTATTTCAGCTACGGCCTGACCGAAGACATCATCCGCCTCTTGGCGCGCAATCGCTGGCTTTCCGTGATCTCGCGCCACTCCACGGTCGGATTCGGGGGGCGCGTGGTCGATGCGCGTGAGGTCGGTGCCCAGCTCGGCGTGAGTTATGTGATGTCCGGCAGCGTTCGCAAGAGTCGCGACGCGGTCAGGATCACGGCGGAACTGGCCCGGGCTGCGGACGGAAAACAGCTTTGGTCCGACAAATACGATCTTCAGCTTGAGAATATTTTCGATATCCAGGAGGAGATGGCACGGCAGATCGCGGCCACGATCGAACCGGAGCTGTCGAAGGTGGAGCAGCAACTGGCTGCCCGCAAGGCGCCGGAAAGCCTGGATGCCTGGGATTGCTACCAGCGCGGCCTATGGAATCTATGGCGATTTACCACACCGGGGTTTGACCAGGCGGAGGCCTATTTTAGGCGCGCGATCGAAGCCGATCCGGATTTTGCCCGCGGCCATGGCGCGCTCGCCTACGTCAATGTTCAGCGCTCGCTGTATGACGAGCCCAGGGATCGTCCGGCTCGGCTGGAGACGGCGTTGCGCCAGGCGCGTGTCTCCGTGGCGCTCGACGACCTCGATTGTTTTTGTCACTGCGCCCTCGGCCGTGCGCTGTGCCTGACCCGTCAGAATGACGAAGCGCTGGCGGCGATCGACCTGTCGCTGGAACTCAATCCAAGCTTTGCGCAAGGGTATTTTGCGCAAGGATTCAATTTACTCTGGTACGGGCGGGAGATCGAAGCGGAAACGCTGCTCGATCGAGCGACCATGCTCAGTCCGCGCGACAGCCATCTTTGGAGTTTCCACCACGTGCGCTCCTGGGCGCATTTCTCGCTCGGTGAGTACGACATCGCCGTCGAGTTTGCCCGCAGGGCAACCCGGCAACCCAATGTCCCGTATCGGGCGTTTGCGACACTGGCAGCCTCGCTCGGCCGTCTCGGCGAAAAGGCTCAGGCCGAAGCGGTGGCCACCGAACTGCTGCAACGCAAGCCGGGTTACAAAACGGATACCGCGCGGCAGGAGCTCTTCTTCTGCAATGATCAGGGCTTCATCGACCGGTTCGTCGCGGGCCTGCGTGTCGCCGGCATAACCGGCGGCTAGGAGCGGGATGAGTTTAGGTTGAATCGGTCTGGCCACGAACTCGTTTCACCTCTCCCGCCTGCGGGGGTCGAGACGAGCGAAGCTCGCTCTTAGGTCGACGCGCGAAGCGCGGCGGGTAGGGGTCTATCCTCTGGGAGAGTGCATCGTGTGGATAGACCCCCACCCATAGCCGATGCTGCGCATCGGCGTTCTTAAACCAAGGACGGCGGCCGCAGGCCGCCTACGCCTCCCCCGCAAGCGGGAGAGGGAGCGCAGCCCCCTTCGCCGCAGCTACTCGACCTAATCTCATCACGCTTTAGGAGCGGCTATTTCACGCGCAGCCGGAGCGGAATGACCTCCTTATCGGAGCAGGTCATGGTGCCGTTGTAGCCATCGGACAAGGGTCCGCTGGCCGTGCATTCGGTGCCCGGCATCGACAATGTCGCGTTCAACTGGGACGAGGCCGAGATCTGCAGGCGCATTTCGCCCTTTTTCTCCACCGGGCCGTCCTGCGTGCACAGGCCGATATGCTTCAGTACGAGCGGGCCACGGTAGTCCCTGATGCGGCCGGATGCCGTTTCCGTGACGGTGGCAGTCACTTCCCATTCCCCGAGAAAGCCGGAAGTGCCGCTCACCTCAAGCGCGCGCGCCGGCGACAGCGTCGCCATGACGCCCAGCGTGACAGCCAGACCAAATGCTTTCACAACCTGCTCCCGTGCGAATTGGCCTGTCACTCTTATCACGACTCTCTCCGCCCGTCATTCCGGGCTCTCGCTTGGCGAGCCGCGGAATGACAGCTTAATTTGGATGTCGTCCTCTCCGCGTCATTGCGACCCGGTGGCTCGCAATGACGGTTAAGTGCGACATATCAGCCCGACGGGCAAATCGCTTCTGGTTTACGGAAATCGTGTCAAGTCCTGAAATAAAAAATATTTCTGTTTACCAGAACACAAATCAGGAGCATATATTCGCCCATCCCGTCCTACTCAGAAGGGCGTCGGCCGTCGTCACGGACGTTGGACGGGTTGCGGTGGACGCTGGTTTACGCCTCGACGACGGCGCGGACTAAGCGTACGGCAAAACCGTGTGGTCCTGGCGCCCGTTGCTGGCGTCAAGCTGTTGGAGAAGCGCAAGCGGGAACGGCAGCGACGGAGTCAACCAAGAACTCGTCTCCGGGGAGAGCACGGCATAAGCCGTAAAGCCA
>NZ_JAFCMB010000022.1 GCF_018130145.1 Bradyrhizobium sp. AUGA SZCCT0176
CGTGTGCACTTTGTTTTGTGCAAACCGCACGCGAGACCGCGGGTGCAGCGCGCACCCGGTCTTCCCTGCGCCCTCTGTTTGAAGAGGGCGGGAAGTTTCTGGCAAAGCTCGGGCGCAATGCGCCGCGAGAACGTCAAGGTGCGTTTAGTGCACGGTGCAACAAAAAGCACGGCCGTCGTCCCGGACTTGACCCGGGACCCATACGCCGCGGCAGTTATTGTCAAAGAAGGTCTCTAACGCCAGCGTTCTCACCGATAGGCCGCGGCGTATGGGTCCCGGCTCAAGGCCGGGACGACGGGTTGAGAGAGCCGGGACGACGCGGAGTTATGAACCTACTTCCCCCACACCTCGTTGGCGACATCGACCGCGAGCTTCAGCTTGGCCCACTGCTCTTCCTCGGACAGGATGTTGCCTTCCTCGGTCGAGGCAAAGCCGCATTGCGGCGATACCGCGAGCTGCTCGAGCGGCGCGAATTTTGCCGCCTCCAACAGCCGGCGCTTGATGTCTTCCTTGTTCTCGAGCTCGCCGAACTTCGAGGTAATGACGCCGACCACGACCACCTTGTTGCCCTTCGGCAGATAACGCAGCGGCTCGAAGCCGCCGGCGCGGTCGGAATCATATTCCAGGAAATAGCCGTCGTAATTGGTGCCGGCCAGCATGGTCTCCGCCACCGGCTCGTAGCCGCCGGAGGAAATCCAGGTGGAGCGGAAATTGCCGCGGCAGACATGGGTGGTGACGATCATGTCGGCCGGCCGCTCGGCCAGCGCGTAGTTGATGACGCGGGCATAGATCTCCTGCAGGCCGTCGGGATTGTCGCCGCGCTCGCGCGCCTTCTGCAACTCGTCCGGCGAGCACAGATAGGCCCACACGGTGTCGTCGAACTGCAGATAGCGGCAGCCGGCGTCGTAGAACGCCTTCACCGCCTTGCGGTAGGTCTTGCCGAGATCCTCGAAGAAGGTTTCCAGATCGGGATAGACGTCCTTGGAGATCGCCTTGCGGCCGCCGCGGAAATGCAGCACCGCGGGCGACGGGATCGTCATCTTCGCGGTGACATGCGCGGTGTCGCAATGCTTCTTCAGGAACTTGAAGTGATCGAGCATCGGATGGTTGTCGGGGAAGTCGAGCTTGCCGATGACGCGGATGGCGTCATGCCGGGTCTGGACGCCGGCGAACTGGATGCCCTGATCAGGGTGGTACAATTCGCAGCCGGTCAAATGGCTCAGAAAATCGAAATGCCACCAGGAGCGGCGGAACTCGCCGTCGGTCGCGAGCTTGAGGCCGAGCGAGGCCTGCTTGTGCACGACCTTTTCGATTTCCATGTCCTCGGCCTTGCGCAGGTCCTCGGCCGTAATCTCACCCTTCTCCAGTTTTGCGCGCGCCTCCTTGATGCGCTGCGGCCGCAACAGGCTGCCGACCTCGTCGGCACGGAACGGGGCTTTGGTTCGCTGCATGGTCTTACTCCCAAAGAAAGAAATCTAATGTGCGGCGCCGGCGACGCCGAGATAGCGTTCGAGCACCGCGGGATCGGCCTTCAACGCGCTGGAAGCCGCATCATGCACGATCGCGCCGCGTTCCAATATCACAACCCGGTCGGCCAACCCCAGAATCTTTTGGGCATTCTGCTCGACAATAATCGAGCAGATGCCCCCGGCGCGGGTAATGGTGCCGAGCGCCCGCAGCAGCTCCTCGACGATGATGGGCGCCAGCCCCTCGGTCGGCTCGTCCAGCAGCAGCACCTTCGGATTGAGCGTCAGCGCCCGGCCGATCGCCAGCATCTGCTGCTCGCCGCCGGAGAGCTGGTTGCCGAAATTACTGCGGCGTTCCTTCAGCCGCGGAAACATTTCGTAAACCCTGTCGACGGTCCATGGGCCGGGCTGGGCCACCGCGGTCATGTTCTCTTCCACCGTCAGCGAGCGGAAGATGTTGCGCTCCTGCGGCACCCAGCCGATCCCGGCCCGCGCCCGCTGGTCCGGCCGCATCGGCGTGATATCCACCCCGCCAAGCGCGACGGTGCCGCCGAAACGGCGCGTGATCCCGACGATCGAGTTGATCAGCGTCGTCTTGCCGGTGCCGTTACGCCCCAGCAGCGCCAGCACCTGGCCTTCGCCCAGCGTCAGCGACATGCCGGGCAGCACCACCGCCTCGCCGTAGCCGGCGCGAAGGCCGTTGATGGCTAGAAGATCAGACATCGGCGGCCTCGCCGAGATAGACCGCCTTGACCTGGGGATCGCGCGCCACCTCGTCCGGCGGACCCTCGACCAGCATGGCGCCGTTGACCAGCACCGAAATCCGGTCGGCGAACGAAAACACCAGATCCATGTCGTGCTCGATCAGAAGGACCGTAACGTCGCGCGGCAGGGCTGCGACCGCCGCCAGAATATCGTGGCGCTCGCTCTCGGGCACGCCGGCGGCGGGCTCGTCGAGCAACAGCACCCGCGGCTTGGTCGCGATCGCGACCGCGATCTCGAGCAGGCGCTGCTTGCCGTAGGGCAGCGTCGCGGTGAGCTCGTTCATGACGTCGAGCAGGTGAAAGCGCGACAGCGTCTCGGCGACCTCCTGGTTGACGTCGTCGCGCGTCCCCATCCGCCGCCACCAGTCGCCGCCGCGGCCGAGCCGTTCGGACACCGCAAGCCCGATGGTCTCCAGCGGCGTCAAATCGGCATAGAGCTGGTTGATCTGGAAGGTGCGCGACAAGCCGCGCAGCACCCGCTTGTGCACAGGCAGATCGGTGATGTCGCTGCCTTCGAGCAGGATGCGCCCGGCATTTGGCTGCAGCACGCCGGTGAGCAGGTTGATGACCGTGGTCTTGCCGGCGCCGTTCGGCCCGATCAGGGCATGGCGTGCGCCCTGCTCGACCCGCAGCGACAGATCGCGCGTGACCCGCAGGCCGCCGAATGATTTTTCCAGTCCTTTGGTTTCCAGCGCGATCGTCATGGCGCGTCACTTTCGGGAACGGCAACGACGGCTTTGCGCCCGGCGATTTTCCGGATCACGAGGTTCGGCAGCCACAACGCCCAGCGATGCATGCGGTCACGGCCGACCAGCACGATCACGACCAGCACGAGGCCGATCCAGAACAGCCAGTATTGCGGCGTGATGGTGGAGAAGAATTCCTGCAGCATCTTGAAGACAACCGCGCCGATCAGGCCGCCATAAAGATAGCCGGTGCCGCCGAGCACCAGCACCAGCATCAGATCGGCCGATTTTTCGAACGCGAACACGTCGAGCGAGGCCAGCGCCGTGGTCTGGGTGAACAGCGCGCCGGCAATGCCGGCGTAGAACGCGGCCAGCGTATAGATCGCGATCAGGCGGCGGTTGACCGGCACGCCGATGGCGGACGCCCGCAGCGGATTGTTCTTGATCGCGCGCAGCGACAGGCCGAATGGCGAGTTCACCACCCGGCGCGCGAGCAGGAACAGCAGGAACAGCACGATCAGCGAATAGAAGAAGCCGGTCTTGCCGAACATGTCGAAGGCGAACAGGCCAAGGATCGGCGCCATCTCGATGCCCTGCAGGCCGTCGGTGCCGCCAGTGATGTTGGAGAAACGCTCACCCAGCGCCTCCAGCAGCAACGCGATCCCGAGCGTCACCATCAACCGCGTCAGGTCGACGCCGCGGATCACCAGGAAACTGGTGAGAAAGCCGAGCACCATGGCGACGAGGCCGGCCGCGACCAATGCAATCACCGGTTCGGTGATGATGCCATGGAGCGCCAGCAGCCCGGCGCAATAGGCACCGACGCCGAAGAAAGCGGCATGGCCGAGCGACACGATACCGGCATAGCCAAGGATCAGATCGAGCGACAGCGCGAACAGTGCCAGTCGCAGGATGTCCGTCATGATCAGATAGCGCGACGGAAACAGGAAT
The DNA here is from genome assembly GCF_018130145.1 of Bradyrhizobium sp. AUGA SZCCT0176. GTDB lineage: Bacteria > Pseudomonadota > Alphaproteobacteria > Rhizobiales > Xanthobacteraceae > Bradyrhizobium. The sequence continues at coordinate 3,868 of NZ_JAFCMB010000022.1, forward strand.
GCGCAGGCCAGCACCAGAACCCAGAACGCGATTTCGCCTCCGCGCCAGCGGGAGCGGGCCATGGCATGAGACGAGACTTCGGGAAGCGCGTTCATATCGGCTCACCGCGCCGCGGTGCGGCCGAACAGACCGTTCGGGCGCCAGATCAGGATCACGATCATGATGGTGTAGATGACGAATGGACCCATCTTGGGCACGTAATATTTGCCGGCGACGTCGCCGATGCCGAGCAGCAGCGAAGCCAGAAACGGCCCGGTGATGCTGGAGGAGCCACCGACGGTGACCACGATCAAAAAGTAGATCATGAACTTGAGCGGAAAATACGGATCGAGGCCAAGAATTTCGGCGCTGAGCGCGCCGCCCAGACCGGCAAGCCCGCAACCGAAGGCGAAGGTAAAGGCAAACACCTGCGGCACGTTGATGCCGAGGCCGCTGGCGGCACGGGGATCATCGACCGCCGCGCGCAAACGGCTGCCAAACCGGGTTTTCGCCAGGATCAATTGCAGCCCAACCGTGAGCAGGCCGCAGATCACGATGATCATCAGCCGGTAGCGGCCGATGCCGACGCCGAAGAAATCGAACTGGCCCTCGAGCGCCGCCGGCAGCTTGATGAAGATGCGCGACGATCCCATGATGTAATCGACCGCCGCCACCGACATGAAGGTGAGGCCGATCGTGAACAGCACCTGGTCGAGATGGCTTCGTGTGTAGAGATGGCGGTAGAGCGTGCGCTCCAGCGCCACGCCGATCACGGCGCTGACGACGAAGGCGAGCGGCAGCGCCGCAAAGAACGGCCAGCCGGAATTGTTGACCAGAACGGCGCAAACGTAGCCGCCGGTCATCGCGAACGCGCCATGGGCGAGATTGACGAAGTTCATCAGCCCCAGCGTCACGGCCAGCCCGCAGGCCAGCACGAACAGCAGCATGCCGTAGGCGACGCCGTCGAACAGGATGGTGAAGAGCGTGGTCATGAGATGGGCTTAGCCGAGATTAGCGACACGAAAGTAATTACACCGTCATGGCCGGGCTTGTCCCGGCCATCCACGTCTTCCTTTCGCTCGCCGAAGAAAGACGTGGATGCCCGGCACAAGGCCGGGCATGACGCAGAGCGAGAGCGGACGCGCGCCCCACGATGCGCAATTGCGCATCGGAGGATGACGCCGAAGCCGGCGTCACTTCTTCGTCTTGCCGGAATCCTTGACCGCCTCGAAGGTCGCGAATTCGACGTTGTAGAGTTCACCGTCGACCTTCTCTACCTTGCGGATGTAGATGTTCTGCACGATGTCGCGGGTTTCCGGATCGATCGAGATCGGGCCGCGTGGGCTCTCCCACTTCATGCCCTTCATCGCCTCGATCAGCCCATCGCCGTCGGTCTTGCCGCCGGTCTTCTTCAGCGCCTCATAGATAAGATGGATGCCGTCATAGCCGCCCACCGCCATGAAGCCCGGGCGCTGGTTATAGGCCTTCTTGTAGGCTGCGACGAAATCCTTGTTCATCGCCGACGGATGCGCGGCGGAATACAGATGCGCGGTGACGGTGCCGAGCGCCGCATCGCCCATGCCGTTGAGCAGATCGTCATCCATCACGTCGCCGGGGCCGATCACCTTGATGCCCGCCTTGTCGAGGCCGCGCTCGGCATATTGCTTCATGAAGTTGCCGCCCTGCCCTGCCGGCACGAACACGAACACGGCATCCGGCTTGGCATCCTTCATGCGCTGCAGGAACGGCGCGAAGTCCGGATTTTGCAGGGGCACCTTGACCTCTTCGACGATCTCGCCGCCGCCGGCGGTGAAGTTCTGCTTGAAGAAGTTCAGCGCATCGTTGCCGGGCGCGTAGTCGGAGGTCAGCGTCGCGACCTTCTTGATGCCGTTCTTGGCGGCCCAATCACCGATGATCGTCGACGATTGCGCCAGCGTAAAGCTGGTGCGCACGATATAGGGCGAACGCTCGGTGATGATCGAGGTGCCCGCCGCCATCACGATTTCCGGGACCTTGGCCTGGGTCGCCAGCGGCGCCGCGGCAAGGGCTGCCGGCGTCACGCCGAAGCCGGCGATGAAACTGACCTTGTCGTTGACGATCAACTCCTGGGCGAGGCGCTTGGTGTTGTCGGGGACCGCGCCGTCATCCTTCAGAATGACCTCAATCTTCCTGCCGGCGACGGTGTCGCCCTTCTGCTGCATGTAGAGTTTGACGGCGTTGTCGATCTGCTTGCCGGTCGAGGCCTGCCCGCCGGTCATCGGCAGGATCAGGCCGATCTTGACGGCGTCCTGCGCCTTGGCGGGTATAACAGCCAGCACACCGGCGACGGCGCCTGCAGCCAGCAGCAATTGACGACGAATAGACATGAATTTTCTCCCCCTGATCGGTCTTGTGCCTTGAGCCGAGTCCCCGGCCCTTGCCTCACCATAACCCAAATTTTCGGCCGGGTAGCGCCACGACATGGCGTCTCACCGCGGCTTGTTGTCAATCGGACGAAGGGCGCGTTTCCTTGGACGGGCACGTTCCCCGGCGGCGTCCCTGCGTCAGGTCGCTGGCAGTATTATAACACCGCCCCCGCTTCGAGACCCGCCGGCCGGCCCGACCGTCTCCGACCTTCGTTCCATTTGTACATTTGTACAAATAAAATGTTGGTGTCAACAAATAAGGGCAAGTCCTGCCCTGCCGTAAGGCGGCCTCAAATCCATCATCCTTAAAGGTCTAAGTTGTAACCTGCCGCCCATGTCGATCCCAGCCCGCCATATCCTTGTCCTCGTTGCCGTCGCGTTCGCGGCCTGCTCCCTGAGCGGCTGCGGGACCATCAACGAAAAAATTTCGGCCGGGGTCAGCGACGCCATTCCGGCCTGGGCCGGAGGCGTGCCGGCGGACGCGCCACCGCGGCCGGGCACCGCGAAGTACGACGAGTTCATGAGGGAACGCGAACGGAAACGCCTGCAGCCCGCCGCAGAACGCGGCGAGGAAGCAAAGCCTGCTTCATCCTCGCAGGACACAATTCGCTAACGAGACGATAAATACCATCTGCGAACCTTGGCAACAATGATGGCGTGATCCCTTCAGTTCGAAGCCCGAACGGCGTAGGGTGGCACGGCATTTCGACGCCCACGGCATCGATGTCCATTTCAATGTGGTATCAGCCCGAATGGGTGCGGGACCGCTCTAACAGCAGATCAAACGATGTGAGTTGCATGGCTTTCGCAACGACTACCGCGCGCCCGCGCTTGTTATACGTGGTAAACGAAGACTTCGCGTTTTTGCTCAACCGGCTGCCGATGGCGAGAGCTGCGCGCGCCGCAGGCTATGAAGTGCACGTGGCTACGCGCGTCGACAAAGGCGCAACAGCCATAGAAGCAGAGGGCTTCACGCTTCATCGGATCCCATTCCGCCGAGGCGGATTATCTCCATTTGCTGCAATACCGACCATCGCTGCGCTTCGACGGCTTGAAAGCAAGATCAGGCCGCAGATCGTTCATCACTCCGGTTTGCAATGCTGCGTGTATGGATCGATTGCAGCTTTGGGAAGAAGAATCCCGCTTGTTAACGCAATCACCGGCCTGGGCTACATCTTTACCTCGGTGACTTGGCGAACACGGCTTCTGAAACGAAGCATGGCTACTCTCCTTCCCTGGCTCTTCAACAGGGAGCAAAGCGTTGTTCTCGTCCAGAATCCCGACGATCTGTCCGCTCTCGAAAGCCTTGGAATAGAGCACGGTCGAACTGTCCTGATCCCCGGATCCGGCGTCGACACTGATGTGTTGCAGCCACTGCCGGAGCCGAGTGGCCCAATTACAATGGGGTTCGCCGGGCGCTTGTTAACCGACAAAGGAATTCGGGCGCTGGTAGCCGCCCACGGCATCTTGCGAGAACAAGGTCACGATATAAACCTGATCATTGCCGGTAATCCCGATCCAGCCAACCCCGCCTCGGTCCAGGTTGAAGAAGCGCAGGAATGGAGCCAGCGGCCGGGAATCACCTGGCTTGGGCACATCGACGATATCGTCTCGCTTTGGCAGCGTTGCCATTTTGCCGTCTTGCCATCGCATCGAGAAGGCCTGCCGATGAGTCTGCTGGAAGCGGCAGCCTGCGGCAGAGCGATGATTGCTACCGACGCTCCCGGCTGCCGCGAAGTTGTCATCCATGATCAGACCGGCGTCCTGGTGCCTATCGAGGATCCATTGGCACTTGCTGCGGCGATCCTTGGCCTGGCGAACTCGTCCCAGCTTCGCGACCGTTACGGACAAGCTGCGAGAAAGCTCGTCGTCGAAAAGCTGTCAGCCAAAATCATCGGGGCCTCAGTCGTCGAACTCTACGACGGGCTCACGCGAAATCGGCACCAGCATCGGGCGCCAGACGGATCGATACTGCCGATTCCCCAGGTGCAGAGCGCTGGGAAAATCCTGCTCGTTTCCCAGCATTATGCCCCGTTTCCGAGTACGACCTCGGCCTACATGACTGAGATCGCCGAGGAGTTGGCTCGCGACTGCGACGTCACCGTTCTGTCGGGCTCGCCCGGCTCCAACTCGAAGGCGCCCCCGAAGTCATCCTTCCCCACAATTATTGAGATAAAGAGCTGGTGGCCAGGAAAATCAGCGCTGGTTTCGAGATCGCTTGCCGCAGTCCTGTTCGCATTACAGGTGTTCTTTGCCATCCTGAAGCACGCCCGCCGCGAGGACGCCATCCTTTGCGTTACGACGCCTTTCACAGTTCCGTACGCCGTAACTGTAGCAGCGAGGCTCCGCAATATCCCCGCGGCACTTATTATTCATGACTTCTATCCGGACACGCTTGTCATGGCCGGTATTCTGCATCCCCGCTCCATAGTAACAAAAATCATGCGTTGGGCGAACTCTGTCTTGTTCAAATGGCTCGACGCTGTCGTCACCATCGGGCGCGACATGAATGTGCTGTTGATGGCCTATCCACGCATGCAGCCAAGCAAGATCGTCTTTATCCCGAATTGGCCAACGCTTCCTATTCAACATCGAGTTGTCACCGAAAATTCCTTTCGTATCCGCTGCGGAAGCAAATTTCTGGTGGCCATGTCTGGAAACGCGGGATTCACTCACGACCCCAACTCCGTGTTCGAAGCTGCTCGAATACTGGAACACAATACGGACATTCACTTCCTGTTTTCGGGCGAGGGCGTCGGCTGGACCACATTGAAGAAAAGGCAGGCGGCGACCCCCCTGCGTAACGTCACTTTGATTGAGCGCGTACCCGAAGCGGAGCTGGAAGAATTCTTGTCGGCTGCCGACATTTGGATAATCCCGTATCGTAAAAACAATACCGGCGTGTCTGTACCAAGCCGGATCTACAATCTGCTCGCTGTGGGACGACCAGTTATAATCTGCTCCGAGCCAGATGCGGAGGCTGCTCTTCTCGTGCAGGAACATGACTTGGGCTGGGTGGTACAACCCGAAGATCCTGCCGCAATTGCTCGTACCGTCGAGTTTGCAGCTTCGGCCGCCGGCAATACCCAAGAGAAGGGTCGGCGGGCGACCGAGATTGCCCGTAGCTATGCACGACCAACCGCGTTGAACTCATACCGGCAACTGATGCATCGGCTTCTGAACAAAGACGCTGCTGTGTCCGATGACAGATGAGATCGCTCGCAGCTCGGGACAAATCAGGGAACGCTAACGCCCCCGAAGGCATGACTTTTAGCTGTTGACTCTCGTAGAGGTTTATTTCTTATCCAGAGAGTGCGCTCCAATCAGCCATTCGAAACTTTTCACTCCAAGGCACGCTTGTTATGACTAAAGGTCTGGTTTTGGTAACGGGCGGGAACGGATACGTGGGCCGGGAGTTGGTGCGCCAGCTGATCGCCCAGCGAGATTGCGAAGTCCACGTATTGGACAATATGGCCAGCGGTGAACATCGTCTGGCGCAAATGGACGAGCAAGCTTTCGTACTGCACCGGCAGGATATCCGGGATGCGGATGCGGTTTCGGAATTGCTCAAGAAGATACAGCCGTCGATAATCTATCATTTGGCTGCAGTTCATTTCATTCCAGCATGCGAAGCCGAACCCGGGAATGCGGTCGCAATCAACGTGGCGGGAACCGTCAATCTGCTGAACGCAACCCCGGCCGGGACCAAGTTCGTCTTCGCTTCATCGGCCGCCGTCTACCGACCATTGCCCGACGCGCATCTGGAACGCGACGAAGACCTCGGCCCGGTCGATGTCTACGGCTACACAAAATTGCACGGCGAGCATTTTGTCAGGCATTACCACAACCAAAACAAGGTCCGCGGCATCATCGTCAGACTTTTCAACGTCGTCGGGCCCGGTGAGACCAACCCGCATCTCGTACCGGCGATCATCAGCCAGCTCGCTTCCGGTAACCACCAACTGGCCTTGGGAAACCTGTTCCCCCACCGGGATTACATCGACGTCAGCGACGTTGGTTCCGGATTCCGCGCGCTCGCCAGACACGATGATTTCGAGGGCGGCCCGCTGATTTCGAATCTTGGCACTGGCAACACACACTCCGTGGGTGACGTCGTCGCGACGATCGGAACAGCGGCCGGAGTGACGCTCGACATTCAACAGGACCCGCTTCGTATGCGCGCTGTCGATCGTCCGATGCTGAAGGCGTCAACCCAGAAACTGAAACAAATTACCGGCTGGACACCGTCTATTTCACTTGCCGAAAGCATGCATCGCGCATGGACAAATCGGATGGAGGATGGACTAACGTGACGGCCACCAAGCTGCGCGTTGGCGCGGTCGTCATCACACCACCGACATTCAAGGCAAGCGGAGGGGTATCGGCGGCGATCCAATTGACCGAGCGAATCGCAAAGCAGATCGACAGCCCGCTGTTGCTGATGGCCGAGGAAAACGGCGAAACCGTCGAGAACGGCCTGCGCATCGTTCGTCACAAAGCAGCAAATTCCCTCCTGCCCCTGCGGCGCGTTCTGCCCCGGCAAGCTGTCACTCTCGCATGGCGTGCGAATATCAAGCCGTGGCTTCGCGAGGGACGGTTCGATGTGGTTCATTTTCACAATCCACATCCACCGGGTGCGCTCAAGGCTGCGGCGCGGGCCTGCGACGAGCTAAAAATCCCCTACGTTATTTCAACGCACGGGTTCATCGAATTCAATGAATTCTCACAAGGCTTTGGTGCCCCTGCCTGGCAAAAGCCCTTGCTGGAATTGCTGGTGCGTCGGCCGGTGGTACACGTGGCGCAGAACGCAGCGAGAGTCCTGATGCTCTCGCCCCAGGAGGAACCCATTCTATCCGGCATGGGGGTCCATCCTCGCAATCTTCGCGTCGTATCCAATGGCGTGGACCCCTACTTCACGATTCCTGTTTCAGAGGCCGAGCGGCAACGACTGGTCGCACGCTTCGCTCTTCCGACGGACCGTCCACTCATGCTGTATGTGGGTAACCACACGGCAAACAAGGGCCTGGACGTACTGCTCAGGGCCCTGCCCCTGATGCGCGAAAAGGCTGTGGCTGTTGTCGCCGGTGCTATCCGCTCGCAGAAGGAGCATGCGCAGCTGCTTGCTGACAACGGCATGCCTGCCGGCAGTGAAAAGATTCTATTCACCGATTTCATCACCCGCGAAGAATTGCGCGCCCTCTATCAGAGCGTCGACTTGTTCGTCTTTCCTTCGCGCGCCGATACGTTGCCACTTGTCATTCTGGAAGCCATGGCCAGCGGCCTGCCGGTCGTTTCGACCTTGATTGGCGGAATTCCATTCGAAGTTTCCGCCGACACAGGGATCTTGATGAAGCCCGGCGATCCCGCGGCACTCGCTTCGGCGCTGGACCGGCTGTGTGCCGACCAACCGCTCCGCAAGGCGATGGGCGATGCCGGACGCGCACGTGTCACTCAGCTCTTCAACTGGGAGAGATCGGCAGAACAGGCCGTGGCCATCTACGACGATGTCGTTTCCAACAAGACGTCGCAATAGTTCTTAATGAGAGATGGCCGACATTGGCTTCATTGCCCCGGCTTGTATCCCACAAACGAATAGAGTCGACCGGGCCGGTTGTCGAATTGTTCGGCGATCAACAGCATGAACCTGAATATGCGGTCATGACTCAGGAGCGCCCGCCAGCCCGGGAGGGGAAGCTTGGCCGAAAGCCGTGAGACTACAGCCGATCGCAAGCTGTCAATGGTGTAAGGAAACAAGTTGATCGGGCTTGTAAGGGGCGGAAGTATCTCGAGCGGCTCAAAGCCGGCAGCGCGCAACGCGCCAACGTACCGATCAAGACGAAAGGCGTTTTCACCGCCATAGAGCCGATGCAGCGGATGCTGGTCCAGGAACTTCTGAAGGTCGGAATCACGGCTAATGACGTGTTCGCGGGCGGCAACCGCAATGCCACCCGGTTTCAGCACGCGATAGATTTCACGGCATGCAGCTTCCAGATTGGTCGTGTGATGAAGCACCGCTCGCGCAAACACCACATCGAAGCTCGCATCAGCAAACGGCAGCCGCTCGGAAACTTCCTCGACGATGTCAATGGCAATTCCGGCATCGCGTGCGAGCATGCGTATCGCCGCGGCGCCAACAATCTTGCTCGGGTCGGGCTCAAGCGCCGTGACTGCGAAACCATCACGGGCCAGTGCGTAGCTGGCGATACCACGGCCAGCTCCGATATCGAGCGCTCGGCCACGACGACCATGCAAAATTTTGGAGACGGCGCGCCACTCTTCCGATGCATGGTAACGCGCCGCGGCATCCACCAATGGGTCATCGTAGTATGCGTCGCGCGCAACTTGCTGCTGCTCGGGTTGATTTCGAAACCAGACGACCGCCTCTTCCCAGGACGACAGCTTGGGATCAGCGTTCATCGGGCGATAGCTCCCTGACAACGACCGCGGGATTTCCCGCTGCGATCGAGAACGCCGGCACATCCCTGGTCACGACCGCCCCGGCCGCGACGATCGCACCTTGCCCGACGGTGACGCCGCGCAGCACAAAGGCACCCGCGCCTATCCAGGCGTCGTCGTGAATCGTAACAGGCTGCTCGCCCAACGCCAGCTTACGCGGATGGCCACGCTCAAATATTTCCTTGGCCTGCTGGTGTCGTTGCGAGGCTTGCAGCGGATGCGTAAGGTTATCGAATATGTTGACGGAATGAGAGATCAGAACGCGATGTCCGATTTCGATCGATACCGCGGACCAAATGCGAGTTCCGTCTCCGACATAGCACCAATCGCCCAGCACAATTCTTCCCCCGTGCCCGAACGTCATCAGCTCGCCGCGCACAAATGTATCGCTGCCAATCAGAATACGATCGGAGTCGCCGGCGGCATTTTTGATGCGTGCCGCTTGACTGAGGCGCGACCTGGCACCGACCCTGCAGGTTGCACGCCCCAGGATCTGCTGGGCTAGACGATGAAGGTTCATGGAGTTCAACTGCGCTATTGGCCGGGAGTAATTAGCACGATCATAACTGCCCGACGAGATCAACAAAGCTCTTCCATTGCAACGGCTTACTGTAGGCGGCGGTGACCCTTTCGCGACCGAGCGAGGCAATCCTCGACGATTCATCCCCGTCCGCCAGCCGCTCCTCGATGAGGGTAAGCGCTTCCTCGGGCGAGCCATAGGTCGCGATTGTGACGCCAGGTTCCATCGCCTCTGGGTACCGGCCGTCATCTGACACCAGCAAGGCACCGCACCCCATGGCCTCGAAGCATCTCATATTGCCGCGATCCGCTCCCGCCATATCGATCGCCCCGTTGAGCACGATCTTGGATCGCCCGATGAGATCATAGAGCTGCCGTCCAAAGACCGGTGGTCTGGCAATTTTCGATATGGCGCGAGGACGGCGATGCTTCTTCAGGGGCGGCAAAAACCCGAGAGCGGTTTCGGCGAGCTGCGTCAGACGCGATGCGTCAAGGCAGAACACCACGTTCCGTCTCTCGGCGAGTGCAGCGACCCGCTCCAAAATGCCCGCACGACGCGAATGGTGTCGGGAGTAACCGCCAACGAACAACACGTCGATAGGTCGATCGCCGCGACCATATTGATCCATCAGCGGATCAATCGCCGGAAAAAACGGCGCAACACTGCAGCCTTTCCGTCGCCAGTCATCAAGAATAGAGGGGAAATTACTGACAACAGCATCATAGGCCGACAGATCGACGCCACCCGACGGCGCAGCGCGCCAGCATACGGCTTTCCTTACACATCCGGGCAGCTTGCGAACAAAGCTGCTGCTGTAGCGGATCGGATCCAGATTGTAGAACACGTCAGCGCGGTGATGTTCGATCTGCGCCAGAAGAATGTCCTCCGACGCGCTCGCCGATGCCATTCCGTGCTCGCGCGCCCAGTACGTCTGCAGCGTCTTGTCATTGGCATTGGTAAAAAATGCATCGGGCGACCGATCGATGACCGGCTGGAGGAAATGCAATACACCGAACCTGTCGTCCATGAATACGCGCAGCCGATCGTCGAAGCTAACAGCCCCGGCCGCAAGACCATCAAAATGCTGCAGGTAAGATGGGTAAAGAGCGCTATTCTGAAATAACCGCATTCAAGGGGGTCCACGAAAGGATGCCCTCAGATAGCAAACTGCACACGAATAACAACACTCAACGCGCCTATAGCTCACATACAGCAACCGACCATTGGTGCGACCGCAGTTGACACCCCCATGTGCTGCTGCGAAATAGGCCAGTTTTCGCTTCAGGCGGCGGGTATACGAGACCGGAATAGCGCATGAGCAGCAAGAATACCGTGGGCCACCAGCTCGAAACAGAGTCGATCTATTCCAACGCGGAGTATCTTGCGCACAATCCCACCTGGCATGCCGAGGATTCAGCCTGGAAGGCCGGCAAGATATGCAGCACCCTGCGCAGAAACAATCTCAATCCTTCCCGGATTGCAGAAATCGGCTGCGGCGCGGGCGAGATCTTGGTGCAGCTCAAGGCGCTCCTGCCCGAAAGCACTTTCGTCGGCTATGAGATGTCCGGGCAAGCCTTCGAGCTGGCGCGAAAGCGCGAACGTCCCGGCGTACACTATGTCAACACCAACATGCTGGACGAAAACGTCCACTTCGACGCCCTGCTGTGCATTGATGTGTTCGAGCATGTCGACGACTATATCGGATTCATCAAATCGATCCGCAGCTACGCGGATTACAAGGTTTTTCACATCCCGCTCGATCTATCGGTCTTTGCGGTGGCGCGGAGCGATACGCTGCTGGACGCACGGCGACGCGTGGGGCACCTGCACTATTTCACCAAGGAAACTGCGATCGAGACGATCAGGTACTGCGGCTACGAGATAATCGACACCGATTTCACCGCGCGAGCAGTTGAACTTGACAGCAGCAGGTTACGCACCAACCTGATGAAGCTACCGCGCGCGCTGTTATCAAAAGTCTCGCCGGATCTTGCCGCCCGTATTTTGGGAGGCTGGTCGCTGATGGTGTTGGCCAAGTAGACTTACGTGCCAATTCCTGCCGGTTTCGCATCCAGCCTCGAGTTCCTATTCATAATTTTTATTATTCCGACAATGCCCCCCGCGACGAGCGGCGCAAGCAACAATCCTCCCGATAGAAATGCGGTGTTGAGTGCGCTCACGAGCAGCGTGAGAACTCCACCGAAGGCCGCAGCCATCATCGCAATACCGACCGCGGTTTTACCCTTTACCAGATAGATCAAGTCAATCAGCCGACAGGCAGCGCTCGCCAGCGCGCTGAATACGATCACACCGCCATACGAAAAATCGACCCAGGCATCGGCAATGAAGAGCGCGTTGCTGGTGGCGTCTTTGGTATTGTGCCAAAGCTGCGAAATGATCGTAAACGCAGGGACGTAGTCAAGTCCCATCATCGCTGCCAGCGGCCTGATATTCGCGCCCCAGGTGTGAGGATACTTGGACGGAAAAGCGCCGAACGTCTCGAGAGCCGACTCGCTTGGCACTTCAAATATCCGGTAATACAGAAATCCCAAAGCGCCGAAATTGTCGTAGACGGATATCGTGAGCCTGACGACGACGTACAGGATCAGAATGATTGCAGAAAGGACGACAAGGGCGCTCCGCCAGGTCAGCTTGTTGCGAAACACAAGCAGGCCGGCCACGATCAACTGAACAAGGAAAAACGCAGGAGGCGCCTTGCTCAGGGTCTCGGATTTTCCGATCAAGACCGCAACAAGAAGCAAGCCCGCCACCAATAGCAGACCCCATGAGCGGTTGACCCAGCCCGACAGCAGTCCCCATACGACCAACATCGGGGCCACTGCACCTAACGCAATGCGATAAAAATAGTTTGGGCTCCCCCCGTTGTTCAGACGGAACGCAGCCCTTGCTGCCTCGTCTCCGGTAATGGACAAAAACGATCCAATGGTCCCAAGGTGGCCCTCGCTGAAAGAGATCCAAGCCAGGAACAAAGTCAAACAGACTGCGATCACCAGCAACACCGGAGTCCCGCCGACGCTGTCTCTCAGGGCTTGTGAATTCCAGTCGGCTAATGCGATTTTTAAAGACGCAGCCCGCCCTGGAATCAGGCGGTCAACAATTTCGACCCCGGCAACGACGCCGACGAACATCAAAGCAATCGAGATATTCATCGCAACGATGATTGCGCCGAAATCGGATGAGGCTGACTGAATCATGCTGTACATGACCGATTTGCCCCCCTCCGAGCCGGACAATCGAGCGATCAGCATCGCCTTTTCGCCCGATGACAGCAGGAAGCTGAGATATGCCGGTCCATAAATAAGAAGCAATGAGGCCAGCAACATCGTGGTCGCGGTCAGAAAGAGCCGCAGCCTGGCGCACAGATAGACTAAGGCACCGCATATCGCCAAGGCTGTCAACACATAGCTTGCCACGAGCATGGTTACCTCGGCCACTGTCGGCGCTGCATCGAGCGCCGGGGAGTCGATGGAACTTCACAACCAGGAAGCAGCGAGCGGGAGTGAAGGGATTAGAAATAATCTTCTCTTTCAAGACGCCATCACGGCAGGCGATCCAGTACCCACTTCATATGGAGATAAGGCCAGATCCGTCCCGCCGACTCCCAATCCCACGACCTGTCACGATTCAGTTTCAAAACTGCTTTCTCGAACGCCGGCTCATCGACCAGTTCCGTGAAGGCCTCAACCTTCTTTGCCAGCAGGGATGCAGTCCAGGAAGAAAGCGGACCGTTCAACCATTCCGGCATCGGCGAATTGAAGCCGATTTTTCGCTTTGCGGTCCGGATTGATTCCGGCATGCAGCCGGCCATGGCTCGACGCGCAATCAACTTCGAGTATCCGTCGGCGTACTTGGCCTCTTCCGGAAGGGCAACCGCATAGGTCACCAGCCGCCAATCCAGAAAAGGCATCCGCACTTCTATCCCGTGCGCCATCGACAGGCGATCGAAGTTGCGCAGGATTGTCGGCAGAACGGTTCCATGGAGCATACGATAGAGCCTGCGATTGAACGAACCCCACTCGGTCGGCAAACGGTCCTCATCACCAACCACCGCGAACCTCCGTGGAAGCGAGGAAAGCCCGCCCCGCAGAAAAAAATGGCCTCGTCGCTTGAGCAGCGCCGCGCGCGCGAAATCCACCGCGTTTGCCAAAAACGGCCAGCGCTCCATGATTCCAGAAAGAACGTTACGCATCCAAAACGCCGCTGTACCACCCGCCTGCAGATAGCCCCCCATCAATTCATCAGCACCATGGCCATCGAGCGAAACAAGCACTTTTTGGCGACGCAGTTCCCGATAGATCAACCAGACGGCCGTTGGCAGGCCAATGTAGACCTCGTCCATGTCTTCGAGCACGCGATCGAAATCCCGCAAGGCGTCGTCATCACCGATTTGCAGTATCGTGGGCTCAACACCGGCCCAGGCCGCGGCTTCCTCGGCCTGTGGCCGCTCGTCGTTGGGAGATCCCGGAAACGACGCGACAAAGGCGTGCCGCCACGCATGATTGCCGCGCGGCCCCATCCCCTTCTTCTCGGCTTCGGACATCGTACAAATGATGGCAGAGGAATCGAATCCACCGGACAGGCAAGTGCCAATCGGCACGTCACTGCGCATGCGCAAAGCCACGGCATCTCGAAAAATCTGGCCGAAACGTTCGACCCGCTCAGCCTCGGTGGAAGGTAACTGGGGCAGATGATCCAGCGTACGCCACCAACGCGCAACGCTGGTACGGCCGCCCCTTATCCAAAGATGGTGCCCTCCCTGCAACCGCTTGATTTCCCGGTGCAGGGTCCGCTCGCTTCCTTCAATGCCAAAGGCATCGACCATGATCCGGCGCGCAGCATCTGCATCAATGTCGGTAGGCACCAATCCGGATCGAACAATGGCGCGCATTTCCGACGCAAACACCAGGCGGCCGTCCGAAATCGAGTAAAGCAATGGTTTGATGCCGAACCGGTCGCGGGCGAGAAAAACGTCGCCGGATACCTTGTCCGCGATCGCCAGGGCCCACATTCCGTTGAAGCGCAGGAGCATGTCCGGTCCCCACGCCTGCCAGGCAGCGAGGATAACTTCCGTATCGGACTCGGTGCGGAACGGGACGCCCGCGGCTTGCAACTCTGCCCGCAATTCTAGGAAATTGTAGACCTCGCCATTGTAGACGATGACAAAACGGCCATCTCCCGAATGCATCGGCTGATCGCCACGGGCGCCGGGGTCAATAATCGCTAAACGCCGATGTCCGAGCGCGATCCGCTCGTCATCGCTGAACCAAAATCCAGCACCGTCGGGACCGCGGTGAGCGATCAGGCCGGTAATTTTCTCGATGGCAGATGGAGCGACAGCTTCGCCGCGCAGATCGACGATACCAGCAATACCGCACATGAATCAGAAACTCCGGGCGGGAAGAAACCGTGTTACGATGCGATACAGATCCCGCCGGCAAATTGCTCCATAGGGGCCGATGCTGGAAACGGCAATGACCGCCATCAGGATCGCCGCGGCCGAAAGAACGTAATAGCCGGCAACCTCCCACAAAGCGGCACCTTGATCTATCCCATAGTTCGTAATCCAGACTCGCAACAGGATTGCACCGACGACCCCTACTCCAATCGGCATCAGGACAAAATGCAAAACCCGCAACCCGATGTCCGGCAAGGCGAAACTTCGCCGCAGCAGCAGCGTCATGAAAACCATCTGGGCCAGTGCGCCGGCACATGCACTCCAACCCGCCGCCGGCCATCCAAAATAGGGAAGCGCCATCGCACTAGTTCCGAGGGTGAATAGCGCAGTGACCAGCGATATCGCGGCGTTTGCGCCCGTCCTGCCCTTCGCCAGGAGATAGAACGTGAAAACGTTGGTACCGCTGCCAAGGATGCCTGCCAAGGCCAGCACGATCAGCACGCGCTGGCCTTCGGCCGCAACTTCCGGGCCGGTCCATAGGTACAGCACATTACCCGCCACAGGAATAAGAGCTCCGAGCGCGGTTACGGCCAGCACGTTCAGTATCCATGATGCACGAAAAAACAGGTCGCCGACGCGCTCGTCGCTCTCGCCCTGCAATGCACTGAAAAATGGAAACAGAATCTCGCCGATCTTGAGAACACCAATGTAAATTGCTTCCTCCGCGCGCAGCGCGATCGAATAGTATCCGACGTTTTGCGGCTGAAGAAACATGCCGAGCAAATAGCGTTCCGCCTGTCCGGCGACCAATCCACCGCCCTGCGCCAGCGCCTGCCATTTGCCGATGTGCAGGAGAGTTAGCAGTGATCTGGAATGCAGCGCTGGAAACGCCACCACATCTGGGCATAGCAGCCGCGCCAGCAGCATCGACAGCAGGAGATTGACTGCAAAACCGATCATTTGACAGGCCACGAAAGTCGACGCCTGCGGCCAGTGCGGGATCAATAGAAGCATTGAAAGTGTCGACGCCACGCTGCCTGCGACGCTCACCAGAGCCAGCCGCGCGTAATCCTGATGGGCCGTGAACAGCGCCAGGCACACGCCGGCGATGCACTGGAAAAGCCACCCCACGGCACCGAAAGCGAACGCAGCGAAAAGATCGCCCGCCAGGTCACCGCCCAGATGAAAAACGCGCTGCGCAAAGGCCGGGCCGACGAGCCAAAAAAGGCCCACAAGTGGAATTCCTACCGCCAGGCTGAGAAACAGAGCCGTTGCAAAAAACTGTCGGGTCTCATGGCGCGCTGCCGTGGCGAGCGTTCGGGCAAATTCGCGCGTCGACATCATGGCGAGAGAGCCACTGAAAATGAGCGCAGGCGCAATGGTGGCGACGACAAGCCCCGCCATCCCGAAGGATGCAACGCCCAATTTACCGACGACAAACGGCAAGATCAGCAAGTTCAGCCCGACGCTGACGAGGAATGCCATGGCATTCCAGGTCGAATTTGCCAGCAGTCGGGAGCCGCTTTTCATGAGAATTGCGCAGCCATTTCATAATCGATATCGCCTGCACTGCGCAGCACGACTAACCGAAGGCGCGAATGAGATCGACCACGGTCTTCTGTTGCGGCGCCGTGATTTCCGCAAACATCGGCAATGACAAAATCCGGCTTTGAGCCCGATGCGCATTCGGAAACTGCTCTGGACGATGCTCCAATCGTCCATAGGCCTCCAGAAACGGAAGAGCCACCGGGTAGTTGACGGCGGTTTGCACGTTGTTTGCGCTCAGGTGGGCGGCGAGCTTGTCGCGTTCCGGATGCTGGATGGTATAAAGATGATACACATGGGTGCGGTCCGGAGCCACCTGAGGAACAACAACGTCTTCGATCTGATTGAGGCCGGCATCATAAACCGTTGCCGCCGCCTGCCGAGCCTGCGTCCACCGCGTGAGATGTGGCAACTTTGCCGAAAGGATAGCGGCCTGCATGCCGTCGAGACGACTGTTGATGCCCTCGATACGATGCTGATGTTTGACAAGGCCACCGTGTCGCGCCAACATTGCCATTCGTTCGGCAAGATCCGCGCGACCGGTAACAATTGCGCCAGCGTCTCCCATCGCTCCGAGATTTTTCCCGGGATAGAACGAATAGGTCGCAGCGTCCCCGAACGTGCCGACTTGCTGGTCTCGGTATTCGGCCAGATGAGCCTGAGCGCAGTCTTCGATCACCCACAGTTTGTGTCGACGCGCGATCTGCATGATCGCGTCCATGTCGGCCGGCTGACCGTAGAGATGGACCGGAATGATTCCCACCGTCCGCGGCGTAATGGCATTTTCGATCGCGGCCGGATCGATCGTGTAGGTGCCGGCGTCAGTGTCACAAAAGACGACGTTCGCGCCGGCATGCGTAATCGTGGCCGATGTGCTGATCCAGGACCACGCGGTCGTAATCACCTCATCGCCGGGCGAAACTCCCAAAGCCCGCATCGCGACGTAAAGAGCGTCCGTTCCGTTCGCGCAAGACACGCAATGGGGGGCGCCGACGGCGGCCGCAAACGCAGTTTCGAAATTGTCGACGTATGGACCACGTATGAAGGAGCTGTCACGAATGACGGCGGCGATCGCGGCATCGATTTCCGACTTGATGCTTTCATATTGCAGATGGAGGTCGGCGTAGGGCACGGCCATGGGATGGAGCCTCATTTCGAACCAGTAGCTGTCAATGGCGCCGAATTAGACGCGCCGGATTTCCGGCGTAGCTTCCGGGCAACGTAATGTCCTTGGTAACGACCGCGCCGGCCCCGATCACAACATTGTCGCAGATCTCAACCGGAAGAATTGACGCCCCCGACCCGATCGATACGTGATTTCCGATTTTCGTGTGGCGCCACAACTCTTTGCGGCCTCGCGCCGGGCCACCCGTCGAAAACGTGTCGTTGATGAACATCACCCCATGACCAATGAAGCAATCGTCGCCGATCGTGACAAGCTCGCAAACAAACGCATGGGACTGAACGCGCGTTCGCGATCCAATCCGTACTGATTTCTGGATTTCGGTGAAGGGGCCAATAAAGCAATCGTCGCCAATTTCGCAACCGTAAAGATTGCACGGCTCGACGATGATGACACGAGCACCGAATACCACGTCACGCATGCCCACCTGTCGGATTTCGGGCTCGTTCATGGCAGTTCGCCGAGACGGCATAATTGCGGAGCAAACTTTAAAGAGACTTCCTTGCCGGTCTCAATGGATTCATACAACGCAGATATCAATTCAAGGCTCTTTCGACCCTGAAGGCCATCGACAAGCGCGGGACCCTGATCGTTGAGGCATTTGACGACATGTTCGTAATAGGCCTGGTGGCCGAAACCATAGACGTTTGGCGGATTAACCGAGAACCTTTCGACAACCTCTCTGTCTGAATCAAGCTCCTTTGAGAACTGCCAGTGCCGGATCTTGTTCACGGCAAACCCGGCAATCTCAACTGCTCCCCCTTCACCGAGTATTGACAACGAGCCTTCGAGATCCGTTGGCCTGACTGCCGTTGTCGCCTCGATGATTCCGAGCGCACCGTTCTTGAACTTGAGCGTCGCCACTGCAGTGTCTTCGGCTTCGATGTTCACCAGCGCGGTTGCTGCCCGGGCGTGTACGCTGACCACGTCGCCGAAGAACCACTCGAGCATATCAACATGGTGACTTGCCTGGTTGGCCAGAACGCCTCCATCATAGGCCCAGGTTCCACGCCATTTATCCTGATCATAATAGGCCTGATCACGACACCAGCGCACCCTTACGGTTCCCAGGATCAACCGTCCGAAGCGACCGGCCTCGAGCGCTTCGCGCGCCTTGATCACGGGGACATTGAACCGGTTCTGCTTCACGACGAAAAGCTTGACGGCAGCAGCATCGCAGGCGTTCATCATGACATCGGCGTCTTCGAGCCGGAGCGCCATCGGCTTTTCGACGATGACATGCTTGCCGGCCTTGGCCGCGGCAATGGCGTGAGCCGGATGCATCCCGCTGGGCGTCAACACCGAAACCGCCTGCATGTCCTTGTGGTTCAGAAATTCATCAATGCTGTAGAACGCCGGCACGCCAAACCGCGAGGCGATCGTGTCGGCCCGCTCGCGCACGACGTCGCAGACTGCAACCAATTTGGCCCCAGCGATATGGCCGCCGCCAAGAAGATCAGCGTGACGCTTTGCGATACGTCCGCACCCCAGCAAGCCAAATTTGATCACTGATCACCCAATTTGCGGTTCGCCACGAAGAGCTTTCGAAGTCAATTCGGGACTACTCGATCCCGTGCGACACGGGTATCGCAAAATCAACTTGCCCACCCCGCCGAACCATTTTCATCGGATAGCCGAAGCAGCTATGTTTTTCAACAGCTTGCATCGCTTTTAGGCTCCTGGTTACCAGTATTGCGGGTCAGGCCAAGCGCGACCGCACTGACATCAATGGTGAAGCACCTGCGACGCAGGGCGCCCTTGGACACCTACCGACGCGCAATGGGGCAACGGTCTCATTATACCACATCGCACCGCTGTACGAAGCGCTCCTTTCAACACCCTTAAGTTGCATTGTCGATAACACTCCTATCGCGCACGTGATTTCAAGCCTGGATCGCTCCTTCCGCCCTATGCCGCGAAATGTGACCGGTCTATACCGGCTGAAGAGCGGAACAACGGAGATAACTCTCGACCATCGACCGGTCGCGGGTGCTTGAATTCTGGGAGCGGTATGATTTGCTAGGATTGGATGAACCAGCTGAACACAACAAAACTGAGACGAAGAGTCTGGTTATAGGAGCTACCGGCCTTGTCGGCGGCTACATCGTTGAACGCCTGGTCCGCAGCGGTCAACGACCCCTTGCCTTGTCAAGGGCACCGCAAGATGGGACGGGGATCGATTGGTTTTTGGGTGACCTTGAAAAACCTGAAGCTTTCAAATTTCCACCATTTACGACCCTGTTTTGCACGGCGAGTGCTGCGCTGTTGTCCAGCGCTCTGCCATATCTATTGAATCCTTCCCTGAAGCGAATTGTTGTCTTCACCTCGACAAGCGTCCTTACAAAAATTGATAGCGAGATTGCTTCCGAACGAGCAACCTTGACCAGGCTAGCCGAAGCGGAGCGAAACATCGAAAGTATCTGCTCACAGGCCGGCATTGAATGGACCATATTGCGGCCGACACTCATCTATGCCGAAGGACGGGATCGCAATATTACGCCACTATCGCGGCTTATTCGGAAATTTGGCTTTATGCCTCTCGTCGGGGGAGCGCAGGGTTTGCGGCAGCCTGTGCATGCGGAGGACTTGGCCATCGGAGCGGTCTCCGCAGCATTCAGTCAAGCCGCTGCAAACAAGATATACTCGTTGCCCGGCGGCGAAACCCTCACCTACCGCGAGATGATCGGTCGAATTTTTGACGGGATGAAGTTGCCGCGACGGACACTCTCAATACCAC
Organism: Bradyrhizobium sp. AUGA SZCCT0176; assembly: GCF_018130145.1. Taxonomy (GTDB): domain Bacteria; phylum Pseudomonadota; class Alphaproteobacteria; order Rhizobiales; family Xanthobacteraceae; genus Bradyrhizobium. Next base: position 24,109 of record NZ_JAFCMB010000022.1, read on the forward strand.
CAGTCTTGTGGCGAGCAGGATTTGTCGTCGCCAAGCCATTGTTCCCAAGCGCTAACGCCGCAATGGGCATCCGGATGATGAAGGATATGGCCTTCGATTCAACGCCTGCGGTACGCGACTTCGGATGGAAGCCAAGAAATTTCTTTCCGACCTTCGACTAGGGTCGACTAGAGCCTTTTCCGTTCCGATGGAATCGGGGCTCTAGATTTTTGATTTGACGCATTTTCTTGACGCGAACCGGTGTCCACTTCGCTGGAAAACGCTCTAGCCGGATAGCTCGCTCATCAGTCGCCAAATACCACTGTCTTCCGGCCGTTGAGGATCACACGATCTTCGAGGTGATGGCGTATCGCGCGGGCCAGCACGCGGCGCTCGATATCGCGGCCCTTGCGCGAGAGATCTTCCGGAGTATCGCGGTGGCTGATGCGCTCGACGTCCTGGTCGATGATCGGGCCTTCATCGAGGTCGCGCGTCACATAGTGTGCGGTCGCGCCGATCAGTTTGACGCCGCGCTCATGCGCCTGGTGATAGGGCCGAGCGCCTTTGAAGCCCGGCAGGAACGAGTGGTGGATATTGATGCAGCGGCCCGAAAGCGCTTCTGACATCTCGTCCGAGAGAATCTGCATATAGCGCGCCAGCACCACGAGGTCGGTGCCGCTGTCCTGCACCAGTTTCAGGACCGCCTGTTCCTGCTCGCGCTTGGTCTCCCTGGTGACCGGCAGATAGTGGAACGGGATCTTGCCGAAATCGAGATTGTCATAGGTCTCACGCGGATGATTGGAGACGATCGCGGTCGGAATCATCTCCAGTTCGCCGGTGCGCCACCGATAGAGGATATCGACCAGGCAATGATCCGATTTGGAAGCCAGCAACATCACCCGGCGGCGGCTGGCGCGATCGCGCATCTGCCAGTCCATGCCGAAGCGGTCGGCGATCGCGGTAAAGCCGGTCTGCAACGCCGCCAGTTCGACCGCGAGGTCCGCGGCGGTGAACACCACCCGCATGAAGAATTTTTTGGTTTCGATATCGTCGAACTGCTGGGCGTCCAGAATGTTCTGTCCGTTATGGGCGAGAAAGGTCGACACCGCGGAGACGATGCCGGGGCGATCGGGGCAGGACAGGGTCAGGACGAACTGATGGTCGGGCATGGCGCGGGCTTGATTACAATTCTGGCAGAGACGTGGAACGCTCATTTGGCGCCCTGCTCTATCACCACCAACCGGCTTGCGCCAATCCGGAAACCGGGGTCATGATGAACAAAGCACGACGATTGGCGTTGGAGCGAGGCCATGGCTGACAGACTGAACGGCTACCGTATCCTGATCCTGGAAACGCGCGAGGAAGCGCAGTTTTCCCGCCTGCTCACCGAGCAAGGCGCGGACGTGCTGCAATGTCCGATGTTCACCATTCACGACGCGCCCGATCCGGCGCCAATCGAGGCCTGGATCAGGCGGTTCGTTGCCGCGCCTTGCGACGATCTGGTGCTGATGACCGGCGAAGGTCTCCGCCGGCTGATGAAAGTCGTGCGCCACATCGGCCTCGAACCGGAATTCGTGGCCGCACTTGGCAAGGCCCGCAAATTCGCGCGCGGCCCCAAACCGGGCCGTGCGCTGCGCGAAATCGGGCTGGAGCCGCAGGTGACGACGGAAAAGCCGACATCCGAAGGCATCGCCGAGATGCTGTCGCGCATCGACCTGCGCGGCCGCCGTCTCGGGCTGCAGCTCTACCCGGACAAGGATCACAGCGTCCTGGTCGGCGCGATCAAGGCGCAGGGCGCCGAGGTCGATACCGTGCTGCCCTATGTCTATGACGCGCAGGCCGCCGACGCCAACATCGTCACCGCCATCGACGAGATGGCCGCCGGCCGCATCGATGCGATCGCGTTGACCAATCTGGGCCAGATTCGCCGCCTCATCGAGGTCGCGCGGGCGCGTGGCTGCGAGGATCGGTTGCGCGATGGGCTTGAACGAACGCCAATCGCCTCGGTCGGACCGGCGGTGTCGAACGAACTCGCGGCCCACGGCTTGCGCACCGACATCTATCCGGCCGATGACGCTTTTTTCATGAGACCATTGATATCGGCGATGGCGACGGCCCTCGGCAAAGCCCCACCGCGCGCTACCGTAGCGAAAGCGCTCTGAGCATTACTCGGCCGCCTGCTGCGATTCGTTCAGAAAGGCCTGATAAGCCAGCTTGAGGCCGTCCTCGAGCGTGGTGCTGGCGCGCCAGCCGAGCTTGGCGAGCCGGCCGCTATCGAGCAATTTGCGCGGCGTCCCATCCGGCCGCGAAGTATCGTAGCTGATCTCGCCGGCATAGCCGACAGTCGCGGCAACGAGCCGGGCGAATTCGGCGATGGTGATGTCGTCGCCGAGCCCGATGTTGACGAGGTCGCCGCTGGAATAGGTTTTCATCAAATGGATGCAGGCGTCGGCAAGATCATCGACATAGAGGAATTCCCGCCGCGGCGTGCCGGTGCCCCAGACCACGATGTTCCTGGCACCCGAAACCTTCGCCTCGTGGAAGCGCCGGATCAAGGCAGCGACGACGTGGCTGTATTCGGGATGATAATTGTCGCCGCGGCCGTACAAATTGGTCGGCATCACGTTGATGAAGTCGGAGCCGTACTGGCTGCGATAGGCTTCGACCATCTTGATCCCCGCGATCTTGGCAATCGCGTAGGGTTCGTTGGTCGGCTCCAGCAGTCCCGTCAGCATGGAATCTTCGTGCAACGGCTGCGGGGCCAGCTTGGGATAGATGCAGGAGGAGCCGAGGAACATCAGTTTTTCGGTGGCGTTGACATGGGCCGCGTGAATGACGTTGGTCGCGATCACCAGATTGTCGTAGAGGAATTCAGCCCGCAGCGTGTTGTTGGCGACGATGCCGCCAACCTTTGCCGCCGCCAGAAACACTGCTTGCGGGCGCTTGGCGGCGAACCATTTGTTGACCGCGGCCTGGTCGCGCAGATCGACTTCGGCGCGTGCGATCGTCAGCAGTTCGACGTCTTCCTGTGCGAGCCGGCGCACCAGCGCCGCACCGACCATTCCGCGATGCCCGGCGACGAAAACCGTCTTGCCCTTCAGCTCAAACGGAACTCTTGCCATTGGCAACCTCTCGTCTTGCGGTCGCAAGATCGCCTGCGACCATTTCCTTGACCAACTGGGCGAACGGCGTCTTCGGCTTCCAGCCGAGTTTCTCCCGCGCCTTACTGGCATCGCCGATCAGAAGATCGACTTCGGTCGGCCGGAAATACATGGGATCGATGCGCACGACGATCTTGCCGGACTTCTTGTCGATGCCTTGCTCATCGACCCCCGCGCCGCGCCATTCGATGGTGCGACCCACTTCCGCGAACGCCAGTTCGACGAATTCGCGCACCGAGCGGGTCTCTCCGGTCGCAAGCACGAAATCGTCGGGTTCATCGATCTGCAATATCCGGTGCATGCCTTCGACGTAATCGCGCGCATGACCCCAGTCACGCTTGGCCTCGAGATTTCCGAGATGCACCACTTCCTCGAGGCCGGCCTCGATCCGGGCCACGCTGCGCGTGATCTTGCGCGTTACGAATGTTTCGCCACGGATTGGGCTTTCATGATTGAACAGGATGCCGTTGCAAGCGAACATGCCATAGGCCTCGCGGTAGTTCACCGTGATCCAGTAGCCATAGAGCTTGGCAACGGCGTAGGGCGAGCGCGGATAGAACGGCGTAGTTTCCTTCTGCGGCACTTGCTGAACCAGGCCGTAGAGTTCCGAAGTCGACGCCTGGTAGAACCGCGTTTCCTTTTCCATGCCGAGGATCCGGATCGCCTCAAGCAAGCGCAGAACGCCAATGCCGTCGGCATTGGCGGTATATTCCGGGCTCTCGAAGCTGACGGCGACATGGCTTTGCGCGGCGAGGTTATAGATCTCCGTTGGCCTGATCTGCTGCATCAGCCGGATCAGGTTGGTGGAGTCGGTCATATCGCCGTAATGCATCAGGAACGGCACGTTGCCGGCGTGCGGATCCTGATAGAGATGGTCGACCCGCGCTGTATTGAACGAGGACGAGCGGCGCTTGATGCCATGCACGGTGTAACCGAGACCGAGTAGATACTCGGCCAGATAGGCACCGTCCTGGCCGGTGACGCCCGTAATCAGCGCGACGCGCGGCTTCGAATCTTGATCCGCCATTTTCTCTCCAACACCCCGGCGCCGCCTCAAGGCAGCGCGAACGCCAGTAAGTTCCCCGGCCGCCGGACACCCAACCCTTCCGGGTACGTCCGCAGGGCCGGCAAAGCCCCTCGCAGCCCCATTCGCCCAGCCGAACCGGACGCGCAAGGGGCTTCAACCACGCGGCGCAGGCCATAGCATCCGGCCCCGGCGGAGTCTAATCCTAAAACCGTTTGGAATCAGACCTTTAGGCGTCCAGTGCGGGCCAGACCGCCGGTAAACCTATTCCAGTTAGAAACACGACCCGCGGTGCGCGGATTTCCGGCGTCATTCGCCATAGCGGCGTAACCGATCGAGATCGATGATGGTCACCCCACCATATTCGAGCCGGAGCAGGCCTTCCTTCTCCAGCCGCTTCAGGCACTGGTTGGCATTTTGCCGCGAGATGCCCGACAGCGCCCCGATTTCCTCCTGCGTGATCTCCAGATGCGGCGTGAGGTCGGGATACAGAATGGGATTGAACAAGGAAGCGATCGACCGCGCCAGGCGCGCGGTCGCGTCCAGCGTGCGGCCGTATTCGAGCAGCCCGATGAACTGCCCCAGACGCTCGTTGAGTTGCCGGACCAGGAAGCGATTGAATCCGACGCTGTTCTCGAACAGCCAGATGAAGGTCGTACGGTTCATCATCGCCAGACGCGTGTCGCGCAACGCCACCACGTCGTAGCGCCGGGGCTCGTTCTTGAGCACGGAGCCTTCTCCGAACCAGGCGCCCGCCGTCAGGCCGGCAAAGCTGGCGGCCTTGCCGCCGCGGGATACGATCCCCATCCGGGCGAGACCCGTGACAACGCCGGTCCAGTATTCGAAGGGGTCGCCGCGCATGAAGATGAATTCATTGGCGCGGTAGGATTTTTCGACGATGCCGGCGCGCGCGAGCTCGATCTCGCGATCGTTCAATTCGCGTGACCAGGATGCGATGCGTTTCAGGGAATCCGGAGCAATCATGATCTCATCAACTATCGCCTGCGACCTCTGTCTTCGTCATATTGCACTGCAACAGCAGCCCCGGGTACCCGTTCCGCGCGATCGGTGGAGGACCGCAAGCACGTTACGCCGTCGAAATTTGCTGGCCAATTGTCAGGCACATGACATTTCAACGTAACGCTTTCCATTATTGAGAGCCACCTCGCGCCCAGCCGGCTTACGGCCCAACCGGACAAGCTGGTGGCGCACGGGAAACGACGGAGATTGCGGGTGCGGCGTTACCGCGCATGTGATCCCGGCGAGCAGGACGACGAAGGCATCGCGCGGCGCGCGGCATCATTAGTCGGATGGCTTGGCGGTACCCGTCGATGTAGGATCGCGACGACCATTGCGAACGATAGATAAAGAGCGCTGCCTAAGCGCCGTATCTGGAGGAACGAGTGGCTTACACGTTGGAAGTGCGCGGGGTATCACTGCGCTTTGGTGGCGTCCGCGCGCTGACCGAAGTCAGTTTCGGCGTGAACGATGGCGAGTTGTTTTCGATCATCGGCCCGAACGGCGCCGGGAAAACCTCGATCGTCAATTGCATTTCGGGCCGCTACAAGCCGACCGAGGGTCAGTTGTTCTATCGCGGCAAGGACATCACCGGCCTCAATCCCAATGCGCGACCCTCGCTCGGCATCGGCCGCACCTTCCAGAATCTGGCGCTGTTCCACCATATGAGCGTGCTCGACAACATCATGGTCGGGCGGCACCATTTGCTGAAGAACAACTTCATCACGGGATCGCTGTACTGGCTGACCGGCGCGCGGCGCGAGGAACTCGAGCACCGCCGCAAGGTCGAAGAGATCATCGACTTCCTCGACCTTCAGTCGGTGCGCAAGGCGACCGCCGGCACCCTGCCCTACGGCTTGCGCAAGCGCGTCGAACTGGCGCGCGCCATGGCGCTGGAGCCGCAACTCATTTTGCTCGATGAACCCATGGCCGGCATGAACTTCGAAGAGAAGGAAGACATGGCGCGCTACATCGTCGATCTCAACGAAGAGTTCGGCATGACCGTGATGATGATCGAACATGACATGGGCGTAGTGATGGATATCTCCCATCGCGTCATGGTGCTGGATTTCGGCCGCAAGATCGCCGAGGGCGACCCGGCCGCGGTGCTGGCCGATCCCCACGTCAAACGCGCTTATCTCGGTGAAGAGGACGAAGCCCTGGTCGATCCGGACGACACGCCGGCGGAGAGCGCGGCATGATGGATTACGCCGGACGCGCCGCAAAGGCCGACACCTATCCGAAGCTACTCCGCCTCAACGCGAAGGAGCACGGGGGCGAGATCGCGCTACGTGAAAAAGATCACGGGCTGTGGCGCGTCTTCACCTGGAACGACTACCAGACCCGGGTGCATGATTTCGCGCTGGGCATGGTCGAACTCGGGCTCGGCCGCGGCGACGTCATCGGCATCATCGGCGACAACCGGCCGGACTGGATGGCGGCCGAGATCGCCACGCACGCCATCGGCGGCATGAGCCTTGGCCTCTATCGCGACGTGCTCGATGAGGAAGCCGCCTATTTGTTGAGCTATGGCGAAGCCAAACTGGTGTTCGCCGAGGACGAAGAACAGGTCGACAAGCTGCTGGCGCTTGCCGAGCGCGTGCCCAACCTCAAGCACATCGTTTATTCCGATCCGCGCGGCATGCGGAAATACGACGACCCGCGCCTGATGGAAGCGGACAAGTTAGTGGCGATGGGGCGCGACCGCGCCGCGCGCGAGGCCGGCCTCTATGACCGCCTGGTGGACGCCACAAAAGGCGAGGATGTCGCGATCCTCTGCACCACGTCAGGCACCACGGCCAATCCCAAGCTTGCCATGTTGGCCGCCGGGCGCGTGCTCCGCCATTGCGCGACGTATCTCAGCTTCGATCCGAAGGGGCCGGATGACGAATACGTCTCGGTGCTGCCGCTGCCCTGGATCATGGAGCAGGTCTACGCCCTCGGCAAAGGGCTGCTCTGCCGGATGAAGGTCAACTTCGTCGAAGAGCCTGAGACCATGATGCACGATTTCCGAGAGATCGCACCGACCTTCGTGCTGTTCGCGCCGCGGGTCTGGGAATCGATCGCCGCCGATGTCCGCGCCGGCGTGATGGACTCCTCGCCGCTCAAGCAAAAGCTCTATGACCTCGGCATGAAGGCGGGCCTGGCGGCGCTGGCCGAGGGCAAGCAGTCCCTGCTCGCCGACCAACTGCTGTTCCGCGCCTTGCGCGACCGCCTCGGTTTCACGCGGCTGCGCTCGGCCGCCACCGGCGGCGCGGCGCTCGGGCCAGATACGTTCAAATTCTTCCAGGCCATGGGCGTGCCGCTGCGCACGCTCTACGGCCAGACCGAATTACTCGGGGCCTACACGCTGCATCCGGCCGGCAAGGTCGATCCGGATACGACGGGCGTGCCGATGGCATCCGACATCGAAATCCGCGTCGACAACCCCGACATCAACGGCGTCGGCGAAATTGTGGTGCGTCACCCCAACATGTATCTCGGCTATTACAAGAATCCGGAAGCCTCCGCCGCCGACATGAAGGACGGCTGGATGCATTCCGGCGACGCCGGCTATTTCAACGACAACCAGCAGCTCGTGGTCATCGACCGCATCAAGGATCTCGCCGAGACTTCGCGCGGCGAACGCTTCTCGCCGCAATATCTGGAGAACAAGCTGAAGTTCTCGCCCTACATCGCCGAGACCGTCGTGCTCGGCGCCGGCCGCGACGCGCTGGCCGCGATGATCTGCATCCGCTACTCGATCATCTCGAAATGGGCGGAGAAGAACCGCATCTCGTTCACGACCTACACCGACCTCTCCTCGCGCCCCGAAGTGTATGAACTGGTGCGCAAGGAGGTAGAATCCGTCAACGCCACGCTGCCGCCGGCGCAGCGCATCTCGCGCTTCCTGCTGCTCTACAAGGAACTGGACGCCGACGACGGCGAGCTCACCCGCACCCGAAAAGTTCGCCGCAGCGTCATCAACGAGAAATATGCCGGGATCATCGACGCGATCTATGGCGGCAAACGCGACATTCCCGTCGATACCGTGATCCGCTTCCAGGACGGCACCACCCAGCGCATCCGCACCACGTTGCGGGTGGTCGATCTCGGCACCAACGCGCCACTCGCGGAGGCCGCGGAATGAACACCCAGCTCAAATACATCGCGGTGCCAGTTGGTGCGCTCTCTCCCCTTGTGGGAGAAGGCTACACCGCCGCTCAAAACACACTCATTAGGGTGAGGGGTCTCTCTCCACACATGCGTATGCGGAGACAACCCCTCACCCGTCTTCGCTTCGCCGTAGCCGATGCAAAGCATCGGCGTCCTCTTTTAGAACGGCGGCCCGTGGCCGCCTTTGCCTCTCCCACAAAGGGAGAGGGAAAGAAGAGCGCGCCTCTCACGAGTCAATTCGCATGAACACCCAGCTACTGATCCAGCTCCTGGTCAACGGCCTCGTGGTCGGCACGCTCTATGGCGTGGTCGCGATGTCGTTCGTGCTGATCTACAAGGCCACTCAGGTGGTGAATTTCGCGCAAGGCGAATTGCTGCTGATCGGCGCCTGGGTGTGCTGGTGGCTGCTGACGAAATACCAGGTGCCGTTCTATCTGGGCATGCCGATCACGCTGGTGTTCATGTTCCTGTTCGGCATCGCCATCCAGGTGGTGATCCTGCGCCCGATGGTCGGTGAACCCATCATCTCGGTGATCATGGTGACAATTGCGCTGTCCACCGTGTTCTCCGCGCTGATGAAATGGATATTCGGCGTCAATCTGCAGCCGTTTCCGCGCGTCTTTACCACCCAGAACGTCAACATCCTCGGACTGCAGGTGCAGACCGTCTATTTGATGAGCCTTGCGGTTTCGCTGGCGATGATGGTGGGCATGGCATGGTTCTTCCGCCTGTCCAAATACGGCCTCGCGATGCGCGCCACCGCGTTCAACCAGCAGGTGGCGCAGTCGCTCGGCATCTCGGTCAAGAGCGTGTTCGCAATGGCATGGGCGATCTCGGCGACGGTTTCAGCGGTGGCCGGCGTCGTGGTGGCGGTCGTCAACGGCGTCTCGGCAGGCCTTTCAGCCTATGGCGTCAAGGTGTTTCCGGCGGCAATCCTCGGTGGCCTCGACAGCGTCGGCGGCGCCGTGCTCGGCGGCATCATCATCGGCCTCTTGGAGAACTTCGCGCACTTCCTCGACAGCGAGTATCTGCACTGGGGCAATCTGTACGAAATCGCGCCGTTCTATGCGCTGATCATCATCCTGATGATCAAGCCCTATGGCCTGTTCGGCACCAAAGACATCGAGCGGGTGTAATCCATCATGGCAACCCAGACCCTGATCCCCGCCGGCGACTTCCGCACCACCTATGCGGCGGACACCACCGTGTTTCCAACCAGGACCAGCCGCAACGCGATGATCGTCGGCATCATCCTGATCTGCTTTGCGCCGCATGTTCTCAATGAATACACCCTCAGCCTGCTGATCCAGATCGGCATCTTCGGCATCGCAGCCCTCGGCCTTAACATCGTGGTCGGGTTCACCGGCCAGATCTCGATCGGCCACGCCGCCTTCTTCGGGTTCGGCGCTTTTACTTCCGCCTATCTGTCGAACCGGTTCGGCATCCCGGTGTTCTTCTGCATTCCGCTCGCAGGCGTGGTCACGGCAGCGGTCGGCCTGATCTTCGGGCTGCCCGCGGCGCGCCTGAAGGGACTCTATCTCGCGATCGCAACGCTGGCCGCACAATACATCCTGCTGGATTTCTTTGCGCGCGCCGAATGGTTCACCGGCGGCAGCGTGCCTGCGAGCGCGGAGCCGTTCTCGATCTTCGGCTACTCGCTGCGCGGCGATAAGAAATATTTCTACGTCGTGCTGGCTTACGTCATCGTCTGCTATCTACTGGTGACCAATTTGATCCGTTCGCGAGACGGCCGCGCGCTGGTTGCGGTGCGTGACCACTATCTGTCCGCCGAGATCATGGGTATCAACCTCACCAAATACCGCACGCTGTCGTTCGGCCTCGCCGCCTTCTTTGCCGGCGTCGGCGGCGCGCTCTATGCGCATTACAACCAGGTGGTCTCCAACGAAGGTTTTGGCATCGACCGCTCGATCATTTTTCTCGCGATGATCATCATCGGCGGCATCGGCTCGGTCATGGGCACGCTGATGGGCACGGCCTTCATGGTCTTGCTGCCGGAATCGATGGAATGGCTCAGCGTCGCGCTGCGCGACAGCCCGATCGACCAATTCCTGGGATTGAAAAACAACATCGCTTTCCTGCGCGAGATGGCCATCGGCATCATCATCATCATCTTTCTGGTCTTTGAACCGGACGGGCTCGCGCACCGCTGGCGGCGCATCAAGGCTTACTGGAAACTCTACCCGTTCTCGCATTGAGGAAGGAACGGGACCGACGACAAAAGACCTCAACAAAAGACCCGGAGGAAATATAATGACGATGAAGATTTTATTGAGCACCGCTTCGCTTGCGCTCCTGCTCGGCGTTACTTCAGCCAGCGCGCAAGCCCCGATCTCGCTGGGCCATCTTGCCGATTACTCGGGCGCCACGTCCGACGTCGGAACGCCGTTCGGACAGGGCGTCGCCGACACCTATGCCTGGATCAACAAGAACGGCGGCATCAACGGCACCCAGGTCAAGGTCGATACCGTCGACTACGGCTATCAGGTGCCGCGCGCCATCGCCCAGTACAAGAAATGGTCGGGCGCCGACAAGGTTGCAGCCATTCTCGGATGGGGCACCGCCGACACCGAAGCCCTCACCGGCTTCCTCGCCGAAGACAAGATCCCCGACATCTCGGCGTCCTACGCTGCAGCGCTTTCGGACCCGACCGGCGCCGGCGGCAAGGCCAAGCCCGCACCCTATAATTTCTTCTATGGCCCGAGCTATTCGGACGCCGTTCGCGGCATGTTGACCTGGGCTGCCGAGGACTGGAAGGCCAAGGGCAAGCCGGGCAAGCCGAAATTCGTCCATATGGGCGCCAACCATCCCTATCCGAACGCGCCCAAGGCCGCGGGTGAAGCCATCGCGGCTGAACTCGGCTTCGACCTGCTGCCGCCGATCGTGTTCGCGCTGACGCCGGGTGACTACAGCGCGCAGTGCCTGACCCTGAAGAGCTCCGGCGCCAACTACGCTTATCTCGGCAACACCGCAGGTTCGAACATCTCGGTCCTGAACGCCTGTAAGGCTGCCGGCGTCGACGTTCAGTTCCTCGGCAACGTCTGGGGCATGGACGAGAATGCCGCCAAGGCCGCCGGCGCCGCCGCCGACGGCGTGGTGTTTCCGCTGCGCACCGCCGTGGCCTGGGGCGGCAACGCTCCCGGCATGAAAACCGTGATGGACATCTCCAAAATGTCCGACGCGGGCGGGACCGCCTACCGTCCGGTCCACTACATCGCCGGTGTCTGCACCGCGCTCTACATGAAGGAAGCCGTCGAATGGGCTGCCAAGAACGGCGGCGCCACCGGCGAGAACGTCAAGAAGGGCTTCTACCAGAAGAAGGATTGGGTGCCGGCCGGCATGGACGGCGTCTGCAATCCGTCAACCTGGACCGACAAGGATCACCGCGGCACGCTGAAGGTCGATCTCTACCGGATGAAGGTCACCGGTGCGACCGACGCGCCGCTCAACGATCTCGTCAAGAACGGCGCGATCAAGCTCGACAAGGTGAAGGTCATCGACTTGCCGCGCAAGGCCGAATGGCTGGGCTGGTAATCTAGCGGGTTGCCTCCGGGCAACCTTAACACTCCGCCGTCATCCCCGCGAAAGCGGGGATCCAGTACGCCGCAGCCCATCCGCAAGATCGCAGGCGGCTCTGGAATACTGGATCACCCGCCCCAGTGCGCAATTGCGCACAAGGCGGGTGATGACGGCAGCAGGTGATCAGACATGACAGAAGCAACTCAAATTGATCGCGCACCGGCGGCGGCGCCAACCACCGCGCCGCTGCTCGATGTGCGCAACATCGAGGTGGTGTACGACAACGTCATCCTGGTGCTGCGCGGCTTGAGCCTCGACGTGCCGAAAGGCGCGATCGTGGCACTGCTCGGCGCCAATGGCGCCGGCAAGTCGACGACGCTGAAGGCGATCTCCGGCCTGCTCAAGACCGAAGACGGCGAGGTCACCCGCGGCGAGATCGTGTTCGACGGCGAGCGCATCAACGGCATCGATCCCGACAAGATCGTCCGCCGCGGCATCTTCCAGGTGATGGAGGGCCGCCGCATCATTTCAGACATGACGTCGGTGGAGAACCTCAAGCTCGGCGCCTTTACCCGCACCGACAACGAGGTCGGCGCCGACATCGACATGGTCTTTCGTTATTTCCCGCGCCTCAAGGAGCGCACGGGGCTCGCCGGATACCTCTCCGGCGGCGAACAGCAGATGCTGGCGATCGGCCGCGCGCTGATGGCGCGCCCGAAGATGATCCTGATGGACGAGCCGTCGATGGGGCTGTCACCGCTGCTGGTCAAGGAAGTGTTCGGGATCATCAAGGAGATCAACCGCGACCTCGGCGTCACCATCCTGCTGGTGGAGCAGAACGCGCGGGCGGCGCTCTCGGTCGCGAGCCACGGCTACATCATGGAACAGGGCAAGGTGGTGCTCGACGGCTCGGCCGACGAATTGCGCGACAATGAGGATGTGAAGGAGTTTTACCTCGGCGGCGCCGGCGACCAGCGCAAGAGCTTCAAGAACCTGAAGAGTTTCAAGAGACGGAAGCGGTGGCTGTAACAGCCGTCATTTCGGGATGCGCCTCTTGGCGCAGGCCTCAGATGCGCAATGCACATCATAGCCCGCGCTTCGCGCGCCCCGGGATGACGAAAGAAAGACTGACTCATGACCGACCATTACGACGCCCTTGAAACGCGTGAGCCGATCCAGCGCGAGGCGGAGTTGTTCTCGCGGCTGCCGGACGTGCTGCGCCGGGCGATGGCAGCGCCTGCCTATGCCGAGCGCCTGAAGGGCACCGATCCGGCTTCCGTGACCGACCGGGCCGCACTGGCGCGCCTGCCGGTGCTGCGCAAGTCCGAACTCCCTGCCCTGCACAAGGCCGCACCACCCTTTGGCGGGCTCGTGGCGGGCCTCCCGGGGTCGTTCGGACGGTTGTTCACCTCCCCGGGGCCGATCTTCGAGCCTGAGGCTGTTCATGCCGACCCCTGGCGCGGCGCGCGGGCGCTGTTTGCAGCCGGCTTCCGGCCCGGCGACGTCGTGCTCAACACCTTCAGCTACCATCTGACGCCCGGCGGCTTCATTTTTGACGCCTCGGCGCGGGCGCTGGGCTGTGCCGTCATCCCGGCCGGCCCCGGCAACACCGAAGCGCAGTTCGAGCTGATCGAGGCCTATCGGCCGGTCGGCTACAGCGGCACGCCGGACTTCCTCAAAATCCTGCTCGATGCCGCCGCAAGCGCCGGGCGCGACGTCTCTTCGATCAAGCGCGCGCTGGTGTCCGGCGCGGCCTTTCCGAAATCGCTGCAGGACGAGGTCAAGGCGCGCGGCGTCGATGCCTACCAGGCGTTCGGCACCGCCGACCTTGGCCTGATCGCCTTCGAGACCGCGGCCCATGACGGCATGGTCGTGAACGAGGACCTGATCTTCGAAATCGTGCGGCCCGGCACCGGCGATCCCGTCACCCCCGGTGACGTCGGCGAGATCGTCGTCACCTCGCTCGATCCGCACCACCCCTGGATCCGGCTCGCGCTTGGCGATCTCACAGCAGTGCTGCCGGGGACAAGCGCCTGCGGGCGCACCAACATGCGCATCAAGGGCTGGATGGGGCGGGCCGATCAGACCACCAAGGTCAAGGGCATGTTCGTGCGGCCGGAGCAGATCGCCGAGATCGGCAAGCGTCACCCCGAACTAGGACGGTTGCGCCTCGTCGTGACGCGATCGGGCGAAAGCGACCTAATGACCCTCAAGGCAGAAACAGCCAGTCCGAATGCCGGCCTCATGGAAGCGGTTGTCACAACACTCCGAAACATAACAAAACTCGGAGGTATCGTGGATTGGGTCGAGCCTAAGTCATTGCCAAATGATGGAAAGGTGATTGTCGACGAACGCAGCTAACGCGAAGTCCGTCAACCGACAAGCACAATTTCGACGAGCACTTACAAGCAAAGAGGCGGCTCTGGGAACCAGCCATGGAGCCAGTATAAAAACTTGAGAAATACCAACACGCCTATGAAATGCATCTTCCTCGTCAACTCAATTGCCGCGCGAATTATTGCGGCGTTCTTCTTGACGAAGCGGCCAGCGAGAGGAAGGCGTTCCACGCGCAACGTGACGGATGCGTCGTAATTCAGCCACCGCTCCGGCGCACTATGCCACAGCCATACCGCACATGGACCGTTTTAATCGTCCGCCGCTCTCACATTGACGTTCATTCTCATCGCTTCTGCTCATGGCTCCTGGAACGTTTCCGCCTGCTCCGGATTGGCGCTGGACGGTGCAAGCTGAATCGGAAAAATGCAAAAAGTGCTGCGCAAGAAGGCCGTGCAAAGGGCGTTTACGATCTCTCTACTGGCTGCAACAATCTTGCTGTCGGATTCGGATCGTATGCTTCAGAAAGGTCATTTCTCCATGGCCAAAGCTGTCGCTTCGGATGAAAAGCCTGGCACTGCCACCAAAAGTACCACGCCCCCTGCACGCGATCCCAAGCTGGCAGTGGAGGAGGAATATCAACTGGCGCGACGACTGAACACGGTTCAGTCACTGGAGCTCTTCATCGCAAGGCATCCGGACGATCCTCTGGCAGCGAAAGCGCGAGCCGATTTGCGACGACTATCGCGCTAGAGAGGGATGATTGGGTTGGGCCGTGACGGCGGGTCATTCTGTTATCGTGCCCCGGACGCAACGCAGCACGAGAGCGGCGAGCCGGGGCCCATGCTACTTCGGGGTTGTTTTCGCGATTTTGTGTCCGGGCCTTGCGGTGCACCGCCCGTAGCGCGCCGAAGACGCGCGTGAACGCGCTGCGTCCGGGCTCGAGGTCGCGTGTGCTGGCAGCGACATGCTATGCATCCCGGCGCGGACACCATCCGCGATGATGGCATGACAAGCCCATGCATTTCGCCGATAATTTGACCTCGACCAATTGTAGGCTGGAGACTCCTTGATGCCCTCCCCGCGCGCCTCGCAGGCCCTTTCCCGTTTCACCGTCCTCGACCTGACCCGCGTCCGTTCGGGGCCGACCTGCGTGCGGCAGCTCGCCGACTGGGGCGCCAATGTCATCAAGATCGACGCGCTGCTGGAGGACTCGGCCGGCGAACAGCCGGGCGGCCCGCGCCAGGGCTCGGACTTCCAGAATTTGCACCGCAACAAGCGGGCGATGACGCTCAACCTGAAGGACCCGAAGGGCCTCGAGGTGTTCAAGCGCCTTGCCGAGAAGGCGGACGTCGTGGTCGAGAACTTCCGGCCCGACGTCAAGGCCAAGCTCGGCATCGATTACGAGAGCCTGCGCAAGATCAACCCCCGCATCGTCTATGGCAGCATTTCCGGGTTCGGGCAGGACGGCCCCTATCACAAGCGGCCGGGCTTCGATCAGATCGCCCAGGGCATGGGCGGGCTGATGTCGGTCACCGGCGCCCCCGGCGAGGGCCCGATGCGGGTCGGCATTCCCGTGGCCGATCTCACGGCCGGGCTGTTCTGCGCCCTCGGCATCCTTACCGCGCTGCTCGAACGCGACGTCTCCGGCGAAGGCCAGTGGGTGCAGACATCGCTCCTGCAGGCCCAGATCTTCATGCTGGATTTCCAGGCCGCGCGCTGGCTGATGGAAAAGGACGTGGCCAAGCAGGCCGGCAACAACCACCCGACCAGCATTCCAACCGGCGTCTTCAAGACGTCCGACGGCTATATCAATATTGCCACCACCGGCGGGCGGATCTGGGAGCGCTGCGCGCAGGCGATCGGCGCGCCTGAACTCCTCACCAATCCCGACTACGCCACCTCTCCCGCCCGCTCGAAGAACCGCGACGCGCTCAATGCTGCCATTGGGAAGCTCACCGAGAAGAAATCCACCGAGACCTGGGTCAGCGAGCTCAACGCCGCCGGCGTGCCCTGTGGCCCAATCTACTCGATCGACCAGATGTTCGACGACGACCAGGTCAAGCATCTCGGCATCGCGCAGCACGTGCCTAACGACGAAAACAGGCACATCCAACTGGTCGGCCAGCCGATAACTTTGTCGCGGACGCCAAGCAGCATGGCGGCACGTCCGCCGGAGTTCGGTGAACAGACCGAAGAAGTGCTTGCTGAATTCGGTTTCGGCAAGGAAGAGATCGCCGATCTCAGGCAACGCAAGGTGGTCTGAGCGGCATCAGCACGGCTGGAACTCACCACACGAAAAAGCCCCGGAAAACCGGGGCTTTTTTTATTCCTATCGTTCTGTCGCTCAGTACTTGGCGACGACCGGACCCGCGGTGAACTGGTAGTTGATGCCGGCGCGGGCAACATGGTCATGGAACCTGACGGTGGTCTGATTGGCCGTTCCGCCGAAGTAGGTCTTCGAGCCGAAGTCCATATAGAGATATTCGAGCTTCGCCGACCAGTTCCTGGCGAATTTCTTCTCAAGGCCGGCTCCAACTGTCCAACCCACACGCGTCTCACTTCCGGACACCGTGGTCCCAATGACCGTGAACGGTGCGCCGATGGTGACGTTGCTGTTGCCGTCGAACAGCTGGAAGATCCCGGTCGGCGTCGTCGCCACCTTGACCTCACCAACCGCCAGACCGCCTGTCGCGTACAGCAACAAACTCGGGTCAACGAGGACGCCGCCACGGGCCCTGAAGGTTGCAAACCAGGGCAAGCTCGTGGTGGTGTCGGCGAACAAGGTTGCACCTATGTTGCCGACTCTGATCGCTCCGAGTTGATCACGCGATCCTCCGCGTTCCCCCGTACCCTGGATGTCAGCTTCAAGTCCGACCACCCAGGTGCGATCCAGCTGCCAATTATAACCGATCTGCGCGCCGCCGAGACCGCCATCGACATTCTGCCCAAACGTGGTGATCCCAAGCGGTGCACCCGGTTCGAACGTGTTACGCGCCCTGCCCCAGCTATAGCCGCCGTTGAGACCGACATAGAACCCGGTCCAGTTGTAGCCGGGATCGACGATCACGGGAGCCTTGGTATACGGCCGCGGGGCCAGGTCGGCAGCGAAAGCGCTTGTCGTGAGCAGCGAAACAATCGCGGCGCCTGCAATCAGAATGCGATTCATGGGGGATTCCCTAAAACGTGAAATTGAACTGGAACCAGTATACAGAAACGGATGCCGTATCCTGTTACCCGGGAGCAACAAGTGGACACAATTGAGTTCCATCGGCGGATTAGCCGGCGTCAGGGTGAAAAAACACCAAATCCGCCCTAAATATCTGGC
Organism: Bradyrhizobium sp. AUGA SZCCT0176; assembly: GCF_018130145.1. Taxonomy (GTDB): domain Bacteria; phylum Pseudomonadota; class Alphaproteobacteria; order Rhizobiales; family Xanthobacteraceae; genus Bradyrhizobium. Next base: position 41,645 of record NZ_JAFCMB010000022.1, read on the forward strand.
TAGGCGTTACTTTTTGACGTCCGCATCAGCCGGGCGAAACTGCCAAATAGCTTGTCGATCACGGGCCAGAACAGGAGAACGATCGCCAGTGTTGTAATCGAGCCAACAAGGCCGTTGGACCAGAACACCTTCATGTCTCCGCCGGATCCGATCATCGACAGGCGGAACGCATCCTCCGCCCGGTTGCCGAGTACCAGCGCCAACGTGAACGGCGCGAGCGGTATTCCGATCTTCTTGAAGACGTAGCCGACGACGCCGAAGCCAAGCATCAGCCAGATGTCGAACATCGCATTCTGGATGGCATAGGCACCGATCGCGCAGGACACCACGATCATCGGCGCGACCGCTGCGAACGGCACCCGCAGGATCGAGGCAAAGATCGGCACCGTCGTCAGCACCAGCACAAGACCGACCACGTTGCCGAGATACATCGAGGCAATCAGGCCCCAGACGAAGTCCTTGTGTTCGACGAACAACAATGGCCCGGGGTTGAGGCCCCACACCATCAAGCCGCCGAGCAGGATTGCCGCAGTGCCGGAGCCGGGAATACCGAGCGCCAGCATCGGCAGCAGTGCTGCCGTACCCGAGGCATGCGCCGCCGTTTCCGGCGCAAACACACCTTCGATGCGGCCCTTGCCGAAACCGTCCGGGTCCTTGGAAAAACGCTTGGCGAGATTGTAGCCCATGAACGAGGCCGCAATCGCGCCACCCGGCGTAATGCCGAGCCAGCAGCCGATGAACGACGAACGAAGCAGCGTCACCCAATATTTCGGCAGGTCTCTCCAGACCGACAACACGACGCGCAGACTGATCCCGGCGGCGTGTCCGCGCAACGCGAGGCGCTCTTCCATCGTCAGCAGTATCTCGCTGATGCCGAACAGGCCGATGACCGCGACCAGAAAATTAATGCCGCGCAAGAGGTCAGTCGAACCAAAGGTCATGCGCAACTGGCCGGACACCGTGTCCATTCCAACGCCGGCGAGCAGCAGACCGAGCGACATCGAAATGACAGTCTTGTGCTTGGCCTCGCGGCCAAGCCCCACAAAGGAGCAGAAGGTGAGCAGATAGACCGCAAAGAATTCAGGCGGGCCGAACTTCAGCGCAAAGGACGAGATCATCGGCGCCAGAAACGTGATCAACAGCACCGCCACCAGCGAACCGATGAACGAGGAAGTAAACGCCGCAGTCAGCGCTTCCGCAGCCCTGCCCTGCTGCGCCATCGGATAACCATCGAAGGTGGTCGCGACCGACCAGGCCTCGCCGGGAATGTTGAACAGGATGGACGTGATGGCGCCGCCGAACAGCGCGCCCCAATAAATGCAGGACAGCATCACGATGGCCGAGGTCGGATCCATCGTGAAGGTCAACGGCAGCAGGATCGCCACACCGTTCGGCCCGCCAAGTCCCGGCAGCACGCCGACGAAAATGCCGAGCACCAGCCCGACCATCATCAGGACGAGCGTCTTCCATGTCAGCAGGACGGCAAAGCCGTGCATGAGTAGACCGAAGGCTTCCATCAGACTACCTGCGATCTACTAACGGCCGAGGGCCGCTTCGAGCGGGCCCTTCGGCATGATGACGTCAAACGCGATGTCGAAAGTCACGAACATCACAGCGGTGAACACAAAGGCCGTCAGCAGCGACTTCCACAACGCGATCTTGCCGACCACGCGCATGAAGGTCGAAACCAGGAGGAAGCTCGCGACATAGAGTCCGAGAAATTGCATGGCCAGACAGAACAGCAGCGTCGGCACGAACACGGCCATGACGCGGCGAAGCTGGGCCTGCGTGACGAAAGTCTCGGCGGCTTCCTTGCGCGACAGGAAAGCGGTGACGAGACCATAGAGGCTGGCACCACCGAGGATGACCGACAGATAGAACGGAAAATAACCGGCCTGCGGGCCGGTGGAGTCCCAGGCGGCGCCGGTGCGCCAATTGTCCCATCCGAGCGTCAGCGCGAGCGCCAGAAGGAGCAATGACACCACGACGTCGACGATGCGGACGCTCGTCACGACAGGTGAATTGACCTCAGGCGCGGTTGGATCGTCGACGACGATTTCGATGTCGGTATTGGACATTGGATGAGATCTATCCCGGCTGACTGACGTGGCATACGGGATACAGTGCTGGTGTTGGCCGCGTCAATGTAACTTCAGCGAATGCTTTGGTTTGACGCGTGTTCTCAACGCGAACCGGCTTCCACCCTCGGATCAAGTCCGAGGGCATGCTTCGCGCGAAAACGCTACCGGACCCGATCGGGAAACGTGCTCGCAAGTGCAGCACGTTCAGGCCTCAGCACACCACGCTCGGTGATCAATCCGGTTACCAGCCGCGCCGGCGTGACATCGAACGCATAATTGGCGACCGGCGATCCCGCAGGCACCACCCGCACCGTTTCGATACGCCCATCGGTGGTGCGGCCGGTCATGGTCGCGACTTCATCGGAAGCGCGCTGTTCGATCGGAATCTGCTTTATTCCGTCGTCGATACTAAAGTCGATGGTCGGCGACGGCAGCGCAACATAGAACGGCACGCCGTTGTCGTGCGCGGCGAGCGCCTTCAAATAGGTTCCGATCTTGTTGCAGACGTCGCCATTGGCAGCCACCCGGTCGGTTCCGACGATGGCCAGATCGACCATCCGGTGCTGCATCAGGTGGCCACCGGTGTTGTCGGCGATCACCGTATGCGGGACACCATGGTGGCCAAGTTCCCACGCCGTGAGGGAGGCGCCTTGATTGCGGGGCCGGGTTTCGTCGACCCAAACATGGAGCTTCAGGCCCCGATCATGCGCGAGGTAGATCGGAGCCGTCGCGGTACCGAAATCGACCGTCGCCAGCCATCCAGCGTTGCAGTGCGTCAGGATGTTGACCGTCTCTCCCGGCTTGGTCGCGGCAATCGCTTCGATCAGCGCCAAACCGTGCTGTCCTATGGCCTGATTGATCGCGACGTCCTCCTCCGCGATTTCAGTGGCGCGCTTGTAGGCCGCCGCGACACGTCCTGACGGCGGCAAGGGCCGCAGCATCCCGTGCATTTCATCGAGCGCCCATTTCAGGTTGATGGCCGTCGGCCGGGTCGCAATCAGCATCTTGTAGGCAAGGTCAAGCGCGGCATCGGAGGCATCGGCGCGCATAGCCAGCGCCATGCCATAAGCGGCGGTTGCGCCGATCAGCGGCGCGCCGCGCACCAGCATGGAACGGATGGCTTCGCCGGCGTCCGCCGCACTCGTCATCCGCGCGATGACGAAATCATGCGGCAGCCGTCGCTGGTCGATCGCCCCGACCGACCATCCATCGGGCTCGAGCCAGATGCTGCGAAAATGCCTGCCATCGACCTTCATGAACGCAACACCCTGCCGGCCACCGCGTCGAGCTTGCTGAGCAATGCGGGATCTCGCGCCTCCGGCGCCGTGATCAGCGCGGTATCAAGGGCCCGATCCGAGCCGATCGGACACGGTTCGTGCTCGCGCGGGAAATCCCTGGCAAGGCGCGCAACCAGGCCCTTGGCCTTTTCGGCATTCGAGTTCAGCACGCGAATGATGTCCTGAACCGTCACGGCGTCGTGCTGGGGATGCCAGCAATCGAAATCGGTAACCATCGCCACGCTGGCGTAACAGATCTCGGCCTCACGGGCGAGCTTGGCTTCCGGCATGTTGGTCATCCCGATCACCGAATAGCCCTGCGTCTTGTAGGTCAGGCTCTCGGCAAGGCTGGAGAACTGAGGGCCTTCCATACAGACATAGGTGCCGCCTTGCACGGCCGCGATGTCCTCGGCCTTGGCGGCCTCCGCCAAATGCACCAATAGACGCGGTGACACCGGATGAGCCATCGAGACATGGGCAACGCAGCCTCTGCCGAAGAATGAACTTTCGCGCTTGTGGGTGCGGTCCACGAATTGATCGACGAGCACGAATGTGCCGGGTGGCAGATCCTCCCGGAACGAACCACAGGCCGAGAGCGAAATCAGGTCGGTAACCCCTGCCCGTTTCAGGACGTCGATATTGGCGCGGTAGTTGATGTCCGAAGGCGACAGAACGTGCCCTTTGCCATGCCGGGGCAGAAATACGATCGGCAGCCCAGCGATGACACCATGCCTGACGGGCGCAGAAGCCTCACCCCAAGGGCTTTCGATCGCCTCGTCGCGGACATTTTCCAACCCCGGCAGATCGTAAATGCCGGATCCGCCGATAATGCCAAGCACGGCATTCGTCATGATTGCTCCCAGAATGTTTCCCGGAGCGACCGCTCCGGCTTGTTCCCAGCACGCTTGGATGTTCGACTATACTGCGACGCAATAATCAACCATTGTTCGCCTACTGCAAAGGCCCTCTGGCAGGGCTGGTGATTTGACGCTGCAGCGATCAGGAGAAAGTAGATGTCGGCCACCAGCGAGCGGAAAAAGCGCCAGTCCATCATCGACGCCTGCCGCAGCATGAATGCGCTTGGCATTAATCAAGGCACGTCCGGGAATATCAGCCTGCGGCATGACACCGGCCTGCTGATCACGCCGACCAGCGTGCCCTATGAAACGATGCAGCCGGAGCAGATCGTGTTCATGGGTCTGGACGGTTCGTTCGACGCGGCGCAGCGACCGTCGAGCGAGTGGCGGTTTCACCTCGACATTCTGAAGGCACGGCCCGAGGTCAACGCGGTGGTGCACGCGCATCCACCCTATTCGACGATCCTCGCGATCATGGGTCTGGAAATCCCGCCGATCCATTACATGATCGCGGTCGCCGGCGGCGACACCATCCGCTGCGCGCCCTATGCGACGTTCGGCACGCAGGAACTGTCGGAACACGCCGTTCGGGCGCTCGAGGACCGCCTAGCCTGCCTGCTGGAGCATCACGGCATGATCGCCATCGGACCTTCGCTGTCGAAGGCAATGTGGCTTGCGGTGGAGGTCGAAGCGCTGGCGCGGCAATACCACGGCTGCCTTCAGATCGGCACGCCGCGCTTGCTGCCCAAAGCAGAGATCAAGAACGTTCTCGGCAGGATCGCTGGATACGGTCCTGCCGGGAAATAACGCGCTACGGCAGGCTTACTTCGCCACGAAACCGGCTTCGTTCATCAGCGAGGTGTTGAGCTTGTCATCCTCCTCGAGGAACTTCACCATGTCCTTGCCGGTTAGGAAGATCGGCTTCAGCGCCTGCTTTTCCATGTATTCCTTGTACTCTGCGGTCTGCGTCACCTTCTGGAACAGATCGACATAGAACGCCTGTTGGTCCGGCGTGACCTTGCCCGGCAGGAACATCGCGCGCAGCATCAGATACTGCACGTCGAGCCCTTCTTCCTTGCAGGTCGGGATATCGTTCCAGGATTGCGTCTCGGTGACCTTGGTCTTGTAGGCGATACGCTCCTTGTCGAACACGCACAGCGCGCGGACCTGGCCGGCGCGCCAGACCTCGAGATTTTCGGACGGATTGTTGACGTTGGATTCGGTGTGGTTGCCAACCAGTTGCGTCGCGGCTTCGCCGCCGGATTTGTACGGCAGATAGGAGAACTTCGCGCCTGTCCTCTGCTCCATGAACACGGTGAGCACGTGATCCTCGCGCTTGGAGCCGGTGCCGCCCATCTTGAACGGCGAACTCGCAGCCTTGGCGGCCGCAACGAATTCCTTGACGGTTTTCGGTCCGGCGGCATTGTCCCACAGCACGAACTGATCGAGCGCAACCACCGACACCGGCGTGAGATCGCGCCAATTGAAGGGAATCTTCGCCGACAACGGCAGCATGTAGATCAGCGAATAGGCGATCAGCACCTTGTTGGGGTCGCCGTCGCTGGATTTCATATACATCAACGCCTCGGCGCCGGAGGCTCCGCCCTTGAGCGAGACCACGATCGGCTGCTTCATCAAATTATTCTTCTGGATTGCCGCCTGCATCATCCGAGCCATCTGGTCGGAGGCGCCGCCGGCACCTGCTGCGACCACGATTTCAACCGGTTTGGTCGGCTCCCAGGCAGCGAACGCCGGTACGCTGACGATCATGGCCGCCAAGGCGGCCGTGGCTTTCAGAATCTGTCCCACGTGTTTCTTCCCTATGTCTTTGTTTTAATTATAGAAACGCAAACACACACGGTACCATTGTGCGGATTTAACAACGCCAGTTCAAGTCGAACCGGCCCACGCTGCCTATGACTTTCGCATGAGCCGAGCAAACCAGGTTCGCGACGATACGGAAACCCAATCGTGATTGAAGCTAGGCCCGAACCCTATTTGCCCTTCCAGTTCGGCGTACGCTTGTTGAGGAAGGCATCCATTCCCTCGCGAAAATCCTCGCTCATGTAGGCGCGCAGGATCAGATCCCGGCCTTCCTCGCGCGACAAAGTGCGGCGGATACGAAGCACCGCTTCCTTGGCGGTTTCCATCGTGATCGGCGCATGACCAGCAACGAGCTTGGCGGTTTCATCGGCGCGGCGCTGCAGCGTCGGAACGTCAGGGACGACCTCGTTGAGCAGACCGAGTGACAGCGCCTCGGGCGCCTCGATCAACCGCGCCGTGAAAATCAGGTCCTTGGTCCGTGCCGGCCCGACCAACGCAACAACCCGGCTGATGTTGGACATCGACAGGCAGTTGCCCAGCGTGCGCGCGATGGGAAAGCCGATGCGCGTCGTTGCGGTGCCGATCCGGATATCGCAGCAGGCGGCAATCCCGGCGCCGCCACCGGTGCAGGCACCAGCAATGGCCGCAATCGTCGGCACCCGGACCTTCTCCAATGTGCCCAGCACGCGGTCGATCCGCTCCTCATATTCGAGTGCGTCTTCCGCGGTCTTGAAGGCACGGAACTGCGAAATGTCGGTACCCGATGCGAACGCCTTTTCCCCCGTGCCGGTCAGGATCATGGCCTTGATCGAGCGATCCTGGTTGACGCTCTCGCAGATCGCCGCCATCTGCTCATACATCGCAAAGGTCAGCGCGTTTCGCGCCTGCGGCCGGTTGAACGTCAGCCGGGCGATACCGTCCTCGACGGAATAGAGCAGGTCTTCAGTTGCAGCTACCGGTGCGTTCATCGCAGTTCTTTCCGTTCTTTTCGTTGTTGGGACCGGTTCAGGCGACGGCGATCTTTGGAATGGAAACCACATCGCGTCCCTTGAGCACTTCCATCGCCGCCAGCACTCCCCCGCCTCGATGCGGCACCTTCGCGAGATCGAGACCCATTTCGACGCCCGACAGCGTGCCCATCAGCATCAGATCGTTGAAATGGCCGATATGGCCGATCCGGAACACCTTGCCCTTGATCTTGTTGAGGCCGGTGCCGAGCGACATGTCGAAGTTTTCCAGCACCACTTTGCGGAAATTGTCGGCGTCATGGCCATCCGGCATCACCACGCCAGTCAGCGCCGGCGAATGTGCGCCCTGTTCCTGGCACTGCGTTTCCAGGCCCCACGCCTTGATGGCCGCACGCGTCGCAGCGCTGTGGCGCTTGTGGCGCGCGAAGACGTTTTCCAGCCCCTCTTCCTCGAGCATCTTGACCGCTTCGCGCAGCCCGAACAGCAGATTGGTTGCCGGCGTGTAGGGCCAGGTGCCCGCCTTGTTGATCGCGATGACTTCCTGCCAGTCCCAATAGGAACGCATGGCCGGATTGGCCTTCGCGACCGCGAGCGCCTTTTCCGACACCGCGTTGAAGCCGAGACCCGGCGGCAGCATCAGTCCCTTCTGTGACCCTGCGACCGACACGTCGATGCCCCAGGCGTCGTGCTCATATTCCAGTGAGCCGAGACCGGAAATGGTGTCGACCATCAGCAATGCCGGGTGTTTGACACGATCGAGGATCTTGCGGACTTCGAGCGGATAGGTCACGCAGGCGGTCGATGTCTCGTTGTGGACGACGCACACGGCCTTAATCTTGTGCGCCTTGTCGGCCGACAACCGCGCCTCGATTTGTTCGAGATCGGCGCCGTGGCGCCAGTCACCGGGCATGAAATCCACGTCAAGCTTGAATTTCTCGGCGATGCCGCGCCACAGCACGGCAAACTGCCCCGTCTCCGCCATCAGCACCTTGTCGCCGGGCTGCAACGTATTGACGAGGGCTGCCTCCCAGGCACCGGTGCCCGACGACGGGTAGATGATCACGGGCTGCTTGGTGCGGAACACCCGCTGCATGGCCGCCAGCACCGCGTGGCCGATCTCGGCGAATTCGGGACCCCGATGATCCATGGTTGGCATGTCCATGGCGCGCAGCACCCGGTCCGGTACATTGGTCGGTCCCGGAATCTGCAGAAAATGCCGTCCAGAGTGCACAGTCATGGGGCGTCCTTCCCGGTCTTGTCTTACGAGTATTGGCTTCACGAGCCGCTCGAATATCACTATTCGGCGGGCTTGTCCCCCGCCCGGCGGGGCCCGTCAATGCCCAAGAAGCGGGGCTTTGCCTTGCCAAGGCGGACCCCGGCAGGCAAGACACTGACGTTCACTCACGAGACCAAGGCAATGGCGGCAACAGGGGCCGAAAAGTCACAAAATTCGGCTGAAAACAGCGCCCTCGCCGTGCGTCTTGCTCGCGAGATTACCGGCGACGTCTTCTTTGACGCGTTCAACCGCGGCCGCTACGCGACCGACGCATCGTTCTACCAGATGATGCCCCTTGGCGTCGTGGTCCCCCGGACCATGGACGAGGCGTTGCGGAGCCTGGCCATCGCAAAGGATGCCGGCCGAATCGTCACCCCGCGCGGCGGCGGCACCTCGCAATGCGGCCAGACCGTCAATGAGGGGATCGTCGTCGACTTTTCCAAACATCTGAACCGTGTCCTCTCGCTCGATGTCGAAAATCGCACCTGCGTTGTCGAACCCGGCATCGTGCTCGACGACCTCAACCGCCAACTCAAGAAGCACGGGCTGTGGTTTCCGGTCGACGTCTCGACGGCGTCGCGCGCCACCATCGGCGGCATGGCCGGCAATAATTCCTGCGGCGGACGCTCGCTCCGCTACGGCACCATGCGCGACAATACGCTGTCGATGGATGCGGCCCTGGCCGACGGCACGCTGCTGCATTTTGGCGAGGTGCCGCGCGATCTCGCGCGCGTGAATTCACCAGATAGCGGGCTCGCGCTGTTTCGCGACATGCTCGATCTCGCCAAGCGCGAGGCAGCCGAGATCGCCGAAAGATTTCCGCAAGTGCAGCGCCGCGTCGGCGGTTACAATCTCGACGCGCTGGTACCGCGCAACGCGGCGAACAACATGGCGCACCTGCTGGTAGGCTCCGAAGGCACGCTGGCCTTCACCACGCAGGTCGAGCTCAAGCTATGGCCGATCATCCGCAACAAGGTGCTGGGCGTCTGTCATTTCGGCAACTTCTATGAGGCGATGGACGCGGCCCAGCATCTGGTAAAACTCCGCCCGATTGCAGTCGAACTGGTCGATCGCACCATGATCGCGCTGGGCCGCGAGATCGCGATGTTCCAGCCAATCATCAGCACCGCCGTACGCGGCAACCCCGATGCGGTGCTGATCGTGGAATTCGCCGAGGAAGATCAGGCTGAAAACCACCGCCGCCTGAAGCAGCTCGGCGAGCTGATGGCCGATCTCGGCTTCGGTTGGGACAAGCCGCAGCGCAAATGGGGCGGCGTGGTCGAAGTCACAGAACCCGCGCTGCAGACCGGCATCGCCGACTTCCGCGCCGCGGGCCTCAATGTCATGATGTCGATGAAGCAGGAGGGCAAGCCGGTCTCCTTTGTCGAGGACTGCGCGGTGCCGCTGCCGCATCTTGCCGACTATACCGAACGCCTCAACGGCATTTTTGAAAAGCACGGCACCCGCGGCACCATGTATGCGCACGCCTCCGAAGGCTGCCTTCATGTGCGTCCTGTGCTCAATCTGAAGCTGGAGAAGGATGTCAAGGCGATGCGCGCCATCGCCGAAGAGACCTTCGAGATGGTGCGCGAATACAAGGGCTCGCACTCCGGCGAGCACGGTGACGGCCTGGTCCGCTCCGAATTCCATGAAGCGATGTTCGGTTCGCGCATCGTTGCCGATTTCAGGGAGGTCAAGCATCGCTTCGACCCGGACAATGTCCTCAATCCCGGCAAGATCGTCGATCCGCCCAAAATGGACGACCGCTCGCTGTTTCGCTATCCGCCCGATTATCGTATCGGCGAACTGAAAACGGCGCTTGATTGGTCGGCTTATCCCGGCGCCGGCGGCGGCTTCCAGGGGGCCGTCGAGATGTGCAACAACAACGGCGCCTGCCGGAAGCTCGAAGGCGGCGTGATGTGTCCGTCCTACCGTGCGACCCGCAACGAGAAGGACGTCACCCGCGGCCGCGCCAATACGCTGCGACTGGCGATCTCCGGTCAACTCGGACCGAACGCGCTGGCTTCCGACGAGATGATGGACACGCTGAAACTCTGCGTCTCCTGCAAGGCCTGCCGCCACGAGTGCCCGACCGGCGTGGACATGGCCAAGATGAAGATCGAGGTGCTGGCGGCACGCGCGGCAACGCATGGGCTTTCACTGCGCGATCGGCTGGTGGGGTACCTGCCTCGCTATGCCGGCCTCGCGGCCCGCTTCGCTCCGCTCGCCAATTGGCGCAATGGCAGCCCGTTGCTGCGCAAGCTGTTGGAAAAATTCGCCGGCATCAGTGCGCAACGCGCCCTGCCCGCATTCCGCCGCGATGTGTTCCGAACCGATGCCGAGGCCTTCGGGCCGGAGAGTGGCCGCGAAGTCGTGCTGTTCGCCGATACGTTCAACCGTGCCTATGAGCGGGAAAATCTCGATGCCGCGCTGCGCGTGCTGGTCGAAGGCGGATACCGCGTCCACATTCCAAAACCGGCAGACCACGCGCGGCCGCTGTGCTGCGGGCGTACGTTCCTCTCTGCTGGTCTGGTTGATCAAGCGCGAGCCGAATTGGACCGGCTGGTGGCAACCTATGCGCCGTTCGCCGCGCGCGGCGTTCCAATCGTCGGACTGGAGCCGAGTTGTCTTCTGACGCTGCGCGATGAGCTGCTTTCCTTGCGCTCCGATAACGACGCCAAGAGCATTGGCACGCATGCGCTGCTGTTCGAGGAATTCCTGGTTCGCGAGGCGGAGGCCGGCCGTCTGCGGCTGCCGCTTGGTTCGATGCCTGCCAAGGCGCTGGTTCACGGCCACTGCCATCAGAAATCATTTGGTGCGTTCAAGCCGGTCGAAAAAGCGCTTCGCCTCGTGCCCGACCTGAACGTCGAGATCATCGAGTCCAGTTGCTGCGGCATGGCCGGCGCCTTCGGCTATGGTGCCGACACCTATGAGGCTTCGATGCAAATGGCCGAACTCTCACTGCTGCCGGCCGTCCGCGGCGCCGACCAAGCCACACTGATCGTTGCCGATGGCACCTCGTGCCGGCATCAGATCAAGGATGGCAGCGGGCGATCCGCCCTTCACGTCGCACGCGTTCTGGCGATGAGCCTCGACCGCGCAAAGTCCAATTCACCTCTCTCCTCACATGCAAAGGAACCGATCCATGGCTGAACTCACGCTCGACGTCGCCCGTAAAATTCTAGATGCCGCGCTTGCCAAGGGCGTCGAGAAAAAACTGAAGCCGCTGGTCATCACCATTCTCGATGCACGCGGCTGCGTCAAAGTCACCGCGGCGCAGGACGGCACCAGCCTGATGCGGGCCGAAATCGCACACGGCAAGGCCTATGGCGCGCTGGCGCTGGGCATGGGCTCACGCGCGCTGTTCCAGCGGGCGCAGGAGCAGGCCTATTTCGTCAGCGCGATAAACACGATGGCGCAAGGCCGCCTTGTTCCGGTGCCCGGCGGGGTGCTGATCCAGGACGGCGGCGTTTTGCTCGGCGCTGTCGGTGTCAGCGGCGACACCTCGGACAATGATGAAGTCTGCGCCGTCGCGGGCATCGAGGCCGCTGGGCTTAAGGCCAACGCCGGATAAGTGCAGGCCGTCACAGGCCGAACACCATCCGAACGAGGCGTTCAGGAAGCGGCTTCTCAAAGCGCGCTCGATATTTGTTGCCGAAGCGCAACATGCCTGAAGCGATTGTCAAAACCCGCCCTGGCCGCATTGATCGGAGTTCCGACTCCGATACCATCGACTCATAATTAAGCAATTTCCTACGATGGGTTTGGGGGCTGACGTGCTGGGAATGGGGAATGCACGCCGCTCCAAGCGGCGGCTTGGGAGTTCGAATGCCGCTTGGGCGCTGACGCTCGGGTTATGCGCGAGCCTTTTGGCGCCGGCAGCCGCGTTCGCTTCAGCTGGATGTGATGCCGTAAACGGTGGCACGCTCAATTTTACGAAAACGGTGGGCGGCACCGTCAATAGTCCACCCGTCAATGCTGCTTTTTCAGCCGGCGAAAAGTTGACATTGACCGTTACTAATCCGGGCAATGCTGCTTCTCTCAATACGCCAAATTCGCTGGTCCTGAGGCTGGGCGCCGCGGCAGTGAACGGCAATTCGATTGCCAATGGAACGACGCTGAGCCTGACCGCGAACGGCACCGAAGTATTCGCACAATCGGGGGTCGGCGAGACCGCCGCCGCCAGCATAACCATTGCCGTCGTCTGCCAGGCCGTAGCGGCTGCAACAACGACGACGGTGACCTCATCGCTCAATCCATCCGCCGTCGGCCAATCCGTCACCTTCACCGCTACCGTCAGTGGTACCGGCGGCACACCGACGGGAACGGTGAACTTTCTCGACGGCGGCGCCGTGATCGGTAACGGCGCACTCGCAGGAGGCGTCGCAACTTTCACGACCGCAAACCTTACGCAGGGAAACCACAGCATCACCGCCGCCTACGCTGGTGCAGGAAGCTTTACCGCGAGTACGTCGGCGGCTTTGACTCAGGCGGTCGGCGGCACGGCTGACAGCGCCAAGTTACAGGCGCTGCAAGCGATGGCCACCAAGGTTGTCGCGCAGAATTCCGGTTCGGCGATATCGGGCGCGGTCGACAGCGCCATATCAGAGGGCTTTGGCGGCGGCGGTCCGCCCGCCACTGTCAGTGGCGGAGGCGTTCGCTTCAATTTCGCGGCTGACCCGGACGGAAAGCCGGATACCATCGCGCATGCTGCGGATCCATTCAGCAGCGCCGGCGGCTCGTTCGGAACGGCGCGCAGCTTTGCACCGGAACAACGGGATCGCGTGAACGATGCCTTCGGCGCGCTGGCCTATGCCGGCGGTTATGCCAAGGCACCACCGCGTCGGGTCGAACAGCGGGATTGGTATGGCTGGGCCGAAGTCCGTGGCGCCCACCTGGATCGCTGGGGGACCGGTGGATTGGGCGTGGTGACCGGTGCCTCGTTGCTCTCAGGCGATCAAGTCAACCTGCTGGCAGGGGTTACCCGCAAGCTGACGCCGAATTTCCTGATCGGCGTGCTCGGCGGCTACGAGACCTTCGATTATCGATCCGACGCGCTGCAGGGACGGTTGAAAGGCGATGGTTGGACGGTTGGTTCGTACCTGGGATGGATGCTTGCGCCGAACATTCGCTTCGATGCAGCGTTCGCCTATTCCGGCATCGGCTATGACGGCAGCGCGGGCACTGCCTCCGGTCAATTTGGCGGACAACGTTGGCTGCTCTCCAGTGGACTAACTGGCACTTACCAAAGTTGGGGCCTGCAGATCGAGCCCTCCGCGCGGATCTATGCGTTGTGGGAGCACGAGAATGCCTACAGAGATACGCTTGGTATCCTGCTGAGTGATCGCAACTTCGCAGTCGGCCGCGCCAGTGGAGGCGTGAAGCTGTCCTATCCCGTGGCCTGGATATCGACAGCCACGCTGGTCCCTTATGTAGGGGTCTACAGCGATTACTATTTCAATTCGGACAATGTGACACTGGTTGCGGCTGTCCCCGCAATTCCTGTCATCAATGTGTTCGATGGCTGGTCGGCCCGCGCAATCGGCGGGTTAGCTGCAAAGTTCAACAACGGAGCACAGGTTGCGATCGGCGGTGAGCGTAGCGGCATCGGAGGCAGTTTCGGCCTCTGGACCTATCGCGCACGCGCCTCCGTATCGTTCGGAGCGCAATAACGCTGACCGATACACACTGCACGATCAGCGGTCGTGCAGATAACCGAGAAGCTCACCGCCCCGGCCATGACGGTTTGCGCTTCTCGCCAAACGCCTTGAGGCCTTCCTTGGCGTCTTCCGTCATGGCCAGCAAGGCAATCTGGCTTTCGGTGTAGGCGATGCTTTCGTCGAACGACATCGAGGCGATGGCGCGCATGGCATATTTGCCGCGCCGGATCGCTGTCGGCGATTTGTCGACGATACGGCTGATCAGCCATTCGACCTTGGTGTCGAGCTCGGCTGGCGGCACCACGTAATTCAGCAGCCCGGCGGCCTGAGCCGCCTTCGCATCGAACGGCTCGCCCGTCAGCGCCCATTCATTGACGAGGCGCGGTGGCGCCATCGATTGCAACAGGCTCATCACCTGCATCGGAAATACGCCGACCTTTACTTCGGGCAGCCCGAAAATCACGTGATCGGCGGCCACCGCCATATCCGTCATGCACAACAAGCCCATGCCGCCGGCCATGCAGACGCCTCCTACCCGTGCGATCGCAGGCTTGGTGGCATTCTGCGACAGCCGCAACAGATCGGCGTAGTCGACATTCGGCTTGGAAAAATCCATCGAGAAGGCAGCGCCGCTGTTCTGCAGGTCGGCGCCGGCGCAAAACGCCTTGTCACCCGCCCCCGTCAGCACGATGACGCGCACTTCCTTGTCGTCATGGGCGTCGCGATACCCCCTGGCGATGCCGGCGACGACGTCGGCATTAATGGCGTTGCGCTTGTCCGGCCGGTTGATGGTAATCCAGAACGCCTGTCCGCGCTTCTCGCGTATTACGCTGCTGTTGTCGGTCATTGTTCCGCTCGCCCGTTTGCCATGGATTGGCGAACATTTGCGGCAGGATGACGCCGGACTGCAAGCAGGATTTACGCCGAGGGCGTCGCCTTCTTCACCCAGACCTTGTTGTCATGGAACGCCGCACCGCCCACGGGGGCGACCGCCTCGGCTCCGGTCAGCATGTTGATACCGCGACCGCCGATATGGGCCTTGTTCGGCTGAATGGATTCCGCGATCAATACGCCGCGTCGCAGCCCGTCGAACAGCTTAACCGTCAAATTCGTCTCGCCTCTCACGTTGCCGAGTGTGACGACATCCCCATCGGAGAGCCCGAGCGTAGCGGCATCATCGGGGTGCATCATCACCGAGGGCTTGCCCTCGCGCGCGATCGACGAAGGCGTTTCGTTGAAGCTGGTGTTGAGGAAGCTGCGCGCGGGACTGGTGGCGAGCCGGAACGGATGCGCCTCATCCGCCTCCTCGATGATGGTCCAATGGTCTGGCAACGACGGCATCTGTGCCCAGGGGCCCAAGGCGTTGCCGAAGGGCGGGTTCGCCCAGTCGGCCTTGAAGTGGAACTTCTTGTCCGCATGCGCAAAACCGTCGAGGTAATGCGAGGTACGAAAATCCGGCTGGAGGTCGCGCCAAAGATCCGCCTCCAGGGCCGCGATATCGCCATGACCGCTCTTCTTCAGCGTCGCGTCGATCAATTCGCGCGGCGACATCGTAAAGCCGGGATGCACGGCGTTAAGCCGACGGCCGAGGCCCTGCAACACCTCGTGGTTCGAACGGCACTCGCCGGGCGGATCGATCAGCCTGGCGCCGACCGAGATATGCTGATGTCCGCCACCGTAATAGAGGTCGTCGTGCTCCATGAACATGGTCGCCGGCAGCACGATGTCGGCCATGACAGCCGTCTCGGTCATGAACTGCTCATGCACCACCATGAACAAGTCTTCGCGCGCAAAACCCTGGTGCACCAGCGCCTGCTCCGGCGCGACCGTCATCGGGTTGGTGTTCTGGATCAGCATCGCCTTGACCGGCGGCCCGCCCTTCAAGGCTTCTGCGTCGCCGGTCAGGATACGGCCGATCTGAGACTGGTCGAGCCAGCGGGTGCTGCGATCGAGCGCATCGTGGCCCTCGATGATCGATTCATCGAACTTCCAGATCGCAAAATTGTTGAAGAACGCGCCACCGCCCTCGTGTTGCCAGGCGCCGGTTACCGCCGGAATACACAGCGCCGCATGCATCTGCGCCGCACCATTACGGCTGCGCGTGAAGCCATAGCCCAGACGGAAGAACGAACGCTGGGTCTGACCGACGAGGCGCGCGAATGCCTCGATCTCCTCGACCGGCACGCCCGAGATAGACGATGCCCATTCCGGCGTACGGCTCGCAAGGTGCGCTTCCAGTTCATTCGGGCAATCGGTGTAGCGATCCATATATTCGCGATCGGCGTAACCTTCCCGGAACAACACGTGCATGACGCCGCAGGCGAACGCACCGTCAGTGCCAGGCTTAAGCAGGATCTTGATATCGGCCTGCTTCATGGTGTCGTTGTTGTAGACATCGATCGCAGCGATCTTGGCGCCGCGCTCCTTGCGGGCGCGCATCGCATGCGTCATCACGTTGACCTGGGTGTTCACGGGATTGGTGCCCCAGATCACGACAAGGTCGGACACGCCCATCTCGCGCGGATCGACGCCGGCGATCTTGCCGGTGCCGATGGCAAATCCGATACGGGCGACGTTCGCGCAAATCGTCGAGTAGAAACGGGAATATTTCTTCACATTGGCAAGACGGTTGATGCCGTCGCGCATGACCAGGCCCATCGTGCCGGCGTAATAATACGGCCATACCGATTGAGCGCCGAATTCCTGCTCAGCCTGATCGAAACGCGCGGCGATTTCATCCAGGGCGTCGTCCCACGAGATCCGCGCAAACTGACCGGAACCCTTGGGTCCGGTGCGACGCATCGGGTGCAACAGCCTGTCGGGGTGATGAATGCGCTCGGCATAACGTGCGACCTTGGCGCAGACAACGCCGGCGGTGTAGGTCTGCTGCTTGGAGCCGCGCACCCGGCCGATGCTGCGGCCGTCGATCACCTCGATGTCGAGCGCGCAGGCCGACGGGCAATCATGCGGACAGGTGGAGTGGCGGATGTCGACCTTGGCATGCTGGTTCATGGCTCGATAGGTAACATCAAAATCCGCCGTCGCCGAGTAGCTTTATCATCGGGCACACCGGCGAAAACGGAAGCCAAGCCATGCATTAAGCGTACGATCGGCTGCCCATTGGCGTAGATCGCCTGCCCATCAATCTAGCGCGCGCTACAATGCACGGTCTTTCGCGCAGGTGTTACTGCGCGGGACAGGCCGCGCCGGTTTTCACCCAGGCCTCGACCAGCGCGCCGGCCTGCTTTTGCGTACCGGGCGCGGGGCTGCGGCCAGCGCCCGGGGCCCAGGCCCAGCCGACGAGCGTATCTTCGCCGATGTGATGGATCAGATCCTCGGGCTTGCGACCGCCATTGCGCGCGGGATCCTTGAGCTGCGTGCAAATTTCGGCAACCGTCTTGCCCTCCCATGCCATTTCGCGCGGCGCGAGATGCCATTCCGGGTGACCCGGCATGCGGCCGGGCTCAAAGTTCGCATTCTGATGGCAGATCGAGCAGCGCATCGCCGGAAGGCCGTGGCCATCGATGCCGCGCGCGACTGGTGGCTGATGCAGCCGGCTCTCATCGCCTTGCCGCGGACGGTCAGTCGCCGGGTGGCAGTTGGTGCAACGCGGATGGGTGAGCACCTTGCCGAGTTCAGTGAACATCGCCGCCGATCGTGCGTCCGTATCGGCGATTGATGCAAAGCTCTCAGGGCTGGCAAGGTTCTGGGGCGCAGTTTCGGAAACCGCGTAGCCCCCAAGCATGCTCGTCGCCACGGTGAAGATAGAGACGACAAGCTTAAATCGCAGTTCCGATTTCATGTCGCTTGGTCCTCGCGCCCAGTCATTGGTTCGCCACGAGATAGCGCTTGGAATCCGCGAGGATCACGTCACGTACCGCTTCGTGATATTTGATATAGCCGGTGCAGCGGCAGATGTGTCCGTCGAGCGCTTCCGCGATGGTTTTTTCGAGTTCCGCGCGTGCGACCGGCGCCTTCGCCAGACGCTCCAGCAGCACCTGTCCCTCGTTCAGGAAACCGGCGGTGCAATAGCCGCACTGGAACGAGAAGTGCTCAATGAATGCCTTCTGCAGCGTCGTAAGCTCGCCGTTCTTCGCATGTCCCTCGACCGTGCGGATGACCTTGCCGTCGAAACTCACCGCAGAGACGACGCAGGTCGGGCTGGTGAAACTCGTTCCATCGGGATTGTCGACGATGACGGCGCAACTCAAGCACTGCCCGGCGCCGCACCCAAACTTGGTCCCGGTCATCCCGAGATACTCGCGCAGGAAATCGTTCATCGAGAGATCGTCGCGAACATCCGTCGGTCCGTGCGCGCGGCCGTTGATCGTGATGCTCAATCTGGTCACGCGAGCACTCCCTTGAGCAGGCTGGCGGTCACCGGCAGGGATTGGAAGCGGCGGCCGGTGGCGTCGAAGATAGCGTTCAGGATCGCCGGTACGACCGGAACCATCACGACTTCCGCCATGCCTTTCGGCGGCTCGTCCGGCGTTAGCGGCGGCAGCACCTCGATTTCGAGATCGCGAAGCGGCAGGTCCGATCCGCGCGCGACAAGATACTGCCCGAGATTCCATTGGCCGTTGCCGGGACCGCCCTCGTAAGGCGGCAGGTTCTCCAGCAGGGCATAGCCGACGCCCATCGCAAAGCCGCCTTGCGCCTGGCCCAGCACCACTTCGGGCACCAATGCGCGACCGCATTCAAATACATTGTAGGCCTTGGCGATACGCAGCACACCGGTCGCGCGCTCAATCTCGACGCGGACCAGCGTTCCGCACATCGAGGTATAGGTGTTGCCGCTCTGGTTGTTGACGGCTGGCGGGAATCTGACGCTGACCCGATCAATCCGGGCGAACTTGCCGTTACCCTTCCGTACCGCCAGCGCATCGATCTCGGCACGATATTGTTCGCCGTTAAACGGAAAGCGCGCACGCGACCACTCCCAGCGGGAGAAGCTGTGCGCCATGGCGCCGGTCACCAGATTGCGTGCATACGCCTTCGCGGCCAGTGCCGACAAGGGCAGCGCCGCAAGACCGGACATAACAAGCTGCCCGTCTTTCCATTGCGCCTTCGCCCAATCCTTGGCGCGCGGGTCGTTCGGAGCGATGTTCCACAACTCAAGCGCCGCTGGCCACAGACCGAAGCGGAAGATTACACGCGCCGCCTCGGCCGCCGAATGGGTTCCAACATGCGCGCCGACCGAGGCGCTGGTCGCCGTACTGATGGCGGGCACCCAGCGCGGGTCTTTCTCTGCCCGGTCCTGCGTCTTCTGATCCATCATGTAGGGATCGCCCGACGTGACCAGCCCGAGGACATCATAGCTATCGACGCGTGCCACCGAAACTTCGTCGGCGACGACGCCGAGATGGATCGCCACCCGGTTGGCCAGCGCGGTGCCAATGCCGTTGCCCATCTCGACATGGTCGCAATAGATCGTGATCTTGCCCTCGGCCGAGAGTTCGACACGCCCCAGCGAACAATCGGCGCCGGCGCCGTAGTCCTTGGTCACGCAGGCGAGCCCGGTGCCAACGAGAGTGCCAGGCCGCGCGGCTGATTTTTGCTGCGCGCGCTGCTGCCAGATCGGATGCTTCTCGAGCTTGTCGAGCATTTCCGTGGTGCGGACCGAGACGCTGTAGCGATTGCCGCACATGGTCCGGCCGTCGGGCTTGAGCGCGTTGCGGCGCCGGAATTCAATCGGATCGAGCGGCAAGGCAGCTGCGACTTCGTCGATCAGCACTTCCAGCGCGGTCATACTCTGCAGCGTGCCGTAACCGCGCATCGACCCGGCCGTGACGCCGCGGGAATGCACCACAACCGTGGTCACATCGACTTTGGGAATGTCGTAGATGCCGATCGCTGCAGTCGCGGCAACGGTTGCCACGTTGACAGAAAAGTTCGCAAGGCCACCGCCATCGAGCACATGGTCGGCGGCGAAGGCCGTGATCTTGCCCGTGCTCCGGTCGACCCCGATCCGGGACCGCATCTTGAATGGATGGCGCTTAATGCCGGCCTGAAACTGCTGATAGCGGTCATGCGCCAACCGGACCGGACGGCCGGGAAAGAACATCGCCGCCAGCGCCACGTAGAGGACGAACGGGGTGTGGTCGCGGCCGCCGAACCCGCCGCCGACATAGGTGAACTGGGCATTGATACGAGCAGGCTTGAATGGAGCGCTCGCCTTGCCGAGCATATGCTCAATCGATTCAGCCGCCTCGTAGGGAGACTGCACGCCAAGGACGAGTTCCAGGCTTTCGCTCTTGCTGTTGTACCAGGCAAGCCCGGCTTCCGGCTCGAGGAACATCGGATCGACGGATTGGGTTTCGAACTCGCGATCCAGCATCAGCAGATTGGAATTTTTCGCTGCGAGCTCGCTTCGAATTTGTTCGCCATGGACCGCAGCCTTGGAGTAAGGCGCCGGCGTGTCCTTTGCGAGGGGCGACCACACCGGCAGGGGCGAGATCTGGGAGCGTCCTGGGCTGACCCAGCCCGCCTGGACCGGCGAATAGACATCGGGCGCATCGGGCGTTGCGCCGGCCACCCGCGTGAAGCGATAGGCACCGTAGTTCGGTATCGCGACCGGGCCGGTCTCCTCGCCGAACTTGACGAACGTCCCGTATCGCAACGCCAGCCGCGCCCGGTCGAAGGTGTCAAACGTCTCGAAGATCAACAGCGCGACCGGCTGTCCCATATAAATCGGCGTCTTGCCGACCGGACAGAACAGGTCGCCGGTGTAGAATGCTGGAACGCGCGTGCCGATCTTGTCGAGGTCCGCCGCGGTTACGACCACCGACGGCTTGAGCGCGCCGCTCAGCCGCGCGAGATCCATTCCGACATAGACATGCGTGGCATCTGGCGCGCGAACCAGGATCGCGTGCGAGGTGCTTTGCGGCCAGCCCGGCAGGTCGGACGCGCGAAAATCCGACGCGTAGAGTTTCGCGCCGGTAACCTTGGCGACGCCGTCAATGCGGCCAGCACCATTGGCCGCTGGGTTCCAGCCCTCGCGTCCCGGCAGAGAGGCACGTGGGGGCAACCCGGCCGCTTCCGCCGATCCCAGCCGCGACAGGCTGAGGGCGATGCCGCTTGCCGACACCCATTTCACAAATTCGCGCCGCGAAGGCCGCATGTTCCTACCTGTCGGTCAACACTATCGGAACTACTTCAGATCGGCGATCGACGCGGGGCCCGGCCCGGGTGTCACCAATGTCGGCCATTGCTTGGAGCCGAACGGCACGACGGGCGGCAGGAACGGCGTCATGCCGCGCTTGCCGGTTTCCGCAACAATCGCGACACGCGCGTCGCCCCCCATCAGCTCGTAGTCCATCAGATGATAGTTGCCAAAGAACAGCGAGCCGACCGAACGATCCGCAATGATGCGGGTCAAGGATTCCAACATATCCGCCGGTGTCGTCGTGAACGAAACCGTCTCGATCAGTAGCAAGCGGCTGTTGATCGCGTCAGGGCCGAAGAATTGCGCCAGGACGCTGAACAGCACGTTGTTCTGGCGCGCCACATAGATCGTGTTGCTCGCGGCATAGGTCTTGTCCCAGTCGGCGCCGAGTTGCTTCTTCCAGTCCGCCAGCACCGTCATCCAGTGCCCGACTTGTGTCTGCGCCGCCCAAGCCACGTTCTTCGCCAGATACGGCGCCTGCTTCTTGCCGAAGGCTTCGAGCGTGGCGAACGGAACGACGCCCTTGGCAACGCACTCGTCCATGAACGCGAGGTTGTTCTGCAGGATGGTCCGATTGTTGTCGCGCCAACCGGGCTCCATCGGCGTGGCGTCGAGGCCATCGAGCGCCGATTGCATGCGGCTGCGATAGGCCAGCATCGCCCCGCGCCAGGATTTGTCATCGGGATTGTCGACATAGGGGCCAACGACCTGGGCCAGTGCCATCGTGCTGTGGCCGACCGATTTGAGCAGTTGATAGACGATCGGCACCTGTGGCGCATCCATTGGCGCCATACCCGGCCGGTACAGGATCATCCGACCGCCGGCGCCCGAGAACAGGGCGAGAATCACCGGATGCTTGTCCAGAATGTTCTTCTGGAAAATCTTTGCTGCATTGCCATAAAGCTCGAACATGCCGGTGTTGAGCGCCAGCACATCCCTGGTCGCGATATCCGCGGCGGTCGCAGCTGATTTACCCGAGATCGGCGCCATATAGGCCGGAAGGGTCTGGGCATTGGTGACGGTATTACTGCCGGCGAGCAGAAGGGTAGCAACAGCCATGCAGGGGAAGAACTTCATGTCACATTCCTCGCGACGGGGTGTCCTGGATCAGCAATCAGCTTCCCACTCTCAATGATTCTATTTGCGTTGGCCACGGCCAGCGTCGCCTCGATGCTGCAGATGGTTGCGGCTTGATTGATGCAATACGTCAAATGGGACGAGGGCACTCCCGGAAGGGGCTGAGGATCAATTGGTCAAACAAGCCAGCAGCGCGACGAATGTCGCATCTGAAGGTACTGGCGATCACCGCGCGGATCGCTAGACTTCCGCTGAAGCCAGATTGGGCCGGCAACAGGCCAGGCAGAACAAGTCTGGGTTCGGGAGGTTGAAATGATCCGCTTGAGAGTGGCGCTTGCGCTGGCGGCAACGCTTTTCGCACAGGCTGTTCTTGCGACTACAGGTCTGGCCCAAGACTATCCCTCGAGGCCGGTCCGGGTGATCGTCCCGTTCGGCGCCGGTGGACCTGCCGACGTCACCGCCCGCCAAATCGGCAGTATCCTGCAGGAAAGCTTCGGCCAACCCTTCGTGATCGAGAACCGCACCGGCGCCGGCGGCGTCATCGGCACGCTCGAGGCTGCCAAGTCACCGCCTGATGGTTACACGTTGCTGATGATGTCGAACACCCAGACCGCCAACGAGTCCCTGGTGCCGCAGCGCAAATATGAGCTGATGCGTGATCTCGCGCCGATCGCACCGGTCAACTATTCCGACCTCGTGATCGTGATCCACCCAAGCGTTCAGGCAAGGACGCTGCAGGAATTCATCGCGCTGGCCAAATCGCAGCCCGGCAAACTGAATTATGCGTCGTCCGGCCAGGGCACGCCGTATCACATGGCCGGCGAGCTGTTCAAGACCATGGCCGGCGTTGATCTTGTGCATGTGCCCTACCGCAACAGCGGCGAGGCGCGTAGCGGCGTGATTGGCGGCCAGGTGCAGATGATGATCGACGCGGTTCCGACGATGGCGCCCAATGTCGCGGAGAACCAAGTGCGCGCGCTGGCGACCACCGGCAAGACGCGCTCCACCGTGCTGCCCAACGCGCCGACGACGATCGAGGCTGGCGTTGCTGGCTATGAGGCGACCATCTGGCTGGGATTGATGGCGCCGGCAGGAACGCCAAAACCGGTCATCGACAAGATCAATGCCGCCGTGAACGCCGCGGTGAAACGGCCGGATGTCGTCAAGCTCTGGACCCAGCAGGGCGCGGTTCCCATGGCGATGACCCCGGAAGAGTTCGACAAATTCCTGCGCGGCGATATTGTGAAATGGGCCGAGGTCGTCAAGAAGTTCGACAAGCCCCAGTAAAGTAGCGCCAGCCAAGGCCCACCCGCGATGCCGAGCGTTCGATTTCGCCTTAATGGCGTGGAGACCGACGTCGACGCCGATCCCGATCGGCCTCTGCTGGACATTTTGCGCGGGCGGTTCGGCATGACCGGTCCGCATTTCGGCTGCGGCGCGGGTGAATGCGGCGCCTGCAACGTCATGATCGACGATCGCGCCGTGGCGGCCTGCGATACACCGCTGTGGTCGATAGCGGACAAGGACATCACGACCATCGAGGGCTTGGGGACTGCTGAGCGACCGCATCCATTGCAACGCGCCTTCATCGCCGAGCAGGCGCTGCAATGCGGTTATTGCGTCTCCGGAATTCTCATGAGCGCGGCCGCGCTGCTGAAACGAAATCCCAAGCCCGGCAGCCGAGAAGTGAAAGAAGCGCTCGACGGTAACCTTTGCCGTTGCGGCTCACATAACCGCATGGTGCGGGCAGTGCTGCGCGCAGCGGGCGAGACGGCGGCGGAATGAACCAGCCAGCGCCGCCCCCGTCCCCGCCCAAATTGCCGGTGAATCTCGCGGCAAACCCGAAACTGTCATCCTGGTTGAAATTTTCGCCGCAGGGACAGGTGACGGTCTCGCCGGGCAAGGTCGAGATCGGGCAAGGTATTGTAACGGCTCTGGCCCAGATCGCCGCCGACGAACTCGACATCGATATTGGGCGCGTGCAGATGATCCGCGCGTCGACGGCTGTCAGCCCCAACGAGGGCGTGACTTCAGGCAGCCTCTCCGTGCAACAATCGGGACGCGCGATGCGGCATGCCTGCGCCGAGGTACGCCAGATCTTTCTTCAACTGGCATCGGAACGGCTGGGTGTCGACATCGCTTCGCTCGGTGTCGAGGACGGCACCATTTCAGGGCCGGGCAATGTCACGACGAGCTATTGGGAGCTTGCGGAAGAAGTCTCGCTCGATCGCGACGCGACGCCTGATGTGAAGCCGAAACCGGCCACACGCCGCGCGCTCGCCGGAAACTCGGTGCAGCGGATCGACATCCCCGACAAGGTCTTCGCGCGGGCGCGCTTCATTCACGATTGGACATTGCCGGAAATGCTGCACGGCCGCGTGTTGCGGCCGCAGAACGCGCGCGCGAACCTCGCCGGGCTGAAAGACGGCAATGTCCGGACGATAGCAGGCTTCGTCGCTGTCGTGCGCGATGGCAGTTTCGCGGGCGTCGTTTGCGAAACCGAGCATGGCGCGGAAGCAGCGCTGCAAGCCCTGCGCAAGGGGGCGGTCTGGGCCGACGGCGCCCCCCTTCCCGACGAACGCGATTTAGCTGCATTCCTGAAGGCCGAACCCTCGGAAACAACGGTCGTCGACAAGCGCATAGCATCGTCGCCCGGTGCCAAGAAGCGGACCCTTCAACGGCAATATACCCGCCCCTATATCGCCCACGCCTCGATCGCGCCTTCCTGCGCCATGGCACAGTGGAATAGCGACCGCGTCCACGTCTGGACCCACAGTCAGGGCGTCTATCTCCTGCGCACCGATCTGGCGCTGGTTCTCAAACTGCCGGCCGAAAACATCATAGTGGAACATATGGAGGGCGCCGGCTGCTATGGACATAACGCGGCTGACGACGTTGCGCTCGACGCGGTATTACTAGCCAAGGCCGCCGGCGGCCGGCCGGTGCGGGTGCAATGGTCGCGCGAAGGCGAGATGTCGGATGCCCCGTTTGGCGCCGCCATGACGATCGAGATTGAGGCCGATCTCGACGCAGAGGGCGAAATCACCGACTGGCGCCATTCCATATGGAGCAACGGCCATGTGGCACGGCCGGGGCGCGCGGCGCAACCGGCGCTGCTGGCGGGATTCGAACTGGAAAATCCGTTTCCGCGGATGATCTCGACCAATCCACCGCAGGCCAATGGCGGCGGCGGCGATCGCAACGCCGTACCTCTCTATGACTTCCCATCCTGGCAGATCGAAAGCCATCGCCTGACGACGATGCCGATCCGCACCTCCGCGCTGCGGACACTCGGCGCTCAAGGCAATGTATTCGCGATCGAATCCTTCCTTGATGAGATCGCCGCCGAGCGCGGCGAAGACCCAGTCGCATTCCGGCTGCGTCACTTGACCGATGAGCGGGCAAAGGACGTGATCCGCGCTGCTGCAAAGCGCGCCCGGTGGAAGCCGGAGAAGCAGCCCGGCATTGGCTACGGCATCGCTTTTGCCCGCTACAAGAACACCGGCGCCTATTGTGCCGTAGTCGCCGAGATTGAGGGCGCCGACGATATCCGCGTCCGAAAATTGACCCTGGTGGTCGACGTCGGTGAGGCCATCAATCCTGATGGCGTCATCAACCAGATCGAAGGCGGCGCGATCCAGGCCACGAGTTGGGTGTTGAAGGAACGCGTCCGCTTCGACCGGCAACGCATCACCAGCACCAATTGGACGGAATATCCGATCCTTCGCTTCAGCGAGGTGCCGGAGGTCGAAGTCGAACTGATCCAGCGGTCGGAGATGGACCCCGTCGGTGCCGGCGAAGCTGCCCATGGCCCGGTTTCGGCGGCCATTGCCAACGCCGTGTTCGACGCGCTCGGCGTGCGCGTGCGCCATCTTCCAATCACGCGCGAAAGTATCATCGCTGCCATGGAGCAGGCCCCGTGAGCAACCTGAACATCCTGAGCGGCGGCGCAGCACAGGGACTGGTCGGCAGCCTGGCTTCGAAATTCAAGGCGCAGACCGGTTTCGATATCGCGGGAGAGTTTGGCGCGGTTGGCGCCATGGCCGACAAATTGCGCAAGGGCATACCGGCCGACATCGTCATTTTGACCGCAGCGATCGTGGCCAAGCTTGCCGAGGAGAAGCTGGTGGTCGCCTCGTCGATCGCAAATGTCGGCTTGGTCGAGACCGCCCTGGCTGTTCGCGCCGGCGATCCCCGGGTTACGGTCAAGGATACCGTCGGCTTGCGCGAATGCTTGCTTGCATCGGACGCGATCTACGTGCCGGACACGGTAGCCTCGACCGCCGGCATTCACGTTGCGAAGGTTCTGGCGCAACTCGGCATCACCGATAAAGTCGCCGCACGACTCAACATCTTCCCGAACGGCGCGACTGCTATGCGCGAAATGGCGGCATCCGATGCGCGACGTCCGATCGGCTGCACGCAATCGACCGAGATCATCAACACCAAGGGCGTCAGCCTGTCCGGGACGCTGCCACCCGGTTGCGAACTCGCGACTATGTACACAGCTGGCGTCGCTACCAGGGCTGCCCACGCTCCCCAGGCGCAGGAATTGATCGGCTTGTTGATCGGCGCAGGGCAACAAGAACAGCGCGAACGCTCAGGGTTTATCAGCATTCCGAAATAGCCGCATCTTCCAAAGGGTTCTATCGTGAAAATCATC
Source organism: Bradyrhizobium sp. AUGA SZCCT0176 (assembly GCF_018130145.1). Lineage (GTDB taxonomy): Bacteria > Pseudomonadota > Alphaproteobacteria > Rhizobiales > Xanthobacteraceae > Bradyrhizobium. The sequence goes on from NZ_JAFCMB010000022.1 coordinate 68,493, forward strand.
GACCTGAGCCGAGAGCTCTATCATCGTACCCCGAGCTATCCGGGTCACCCACCTGTCATCCATGGCGTCTGGAAGACCCACGAAGAATCCCTTGCCGAGTCCGGTAACGTGCACGTACTTGCATCGATGTTCATCTCAATGGTCGATCACGCCGGCACCCACATCGATGCGCCCCGGCATTTCGGCAAGAGCGGTATATCGATCGACCAATATCCGCTGGAGAAATGCATTGTGCCGGGTATCTGCCTCGACCTGCGCCACATTCTGCCGCGCGCCGAGATTACGCCCTCCGATCTCGATGTGGCGGTGAAGAAGGGCGACCTGCCGATCCCGAGAGGCGGCACCGTACTGCTCTGCACCGGCCACCACGAACGCACGTTCCCACGCAAGGAATATTCGAACGACAATCCCGGCGTGAATGTCGCCGCGACTGAATGGCTCGCACAACAGGGCGTCGTGCATTTTGGCATCGACTCGATGCGGCCTGGTCCCGAAGGCGACGTGAACGCGCTCGTTCACAAGGCCTGTCTCGACCTCGACATCACCCACATCGAGAGCCTGTGCAATCTGGAAGCGCTGCTCGGTAAAGGCCGGTTCACCTTCATCGGCCTGCCGATGAAGTGGCGCGGGGGCACCGCCTCCCCGATCCGCGCTGTGGCCATGTTCGACCTGTGAGAATAATATCGCGAAATGCGCCGGAGAATTAGCCGGCCGCACGCCGCTATTCGCCTTCGTCGCCAGATCCGGCTTCGGCCAAAGCCTGCAGCGGCTCGGCCTTCAGTACAACGATCGCGCCGTGCTCGAGCCGCACCCAGTCGCGCGCCGCCCACGCCCGCAACTGCTTATTGATGCTTTCTCGCGTCATACCGACCATCTCGCTGATTTCCTGCTGGGTAATCGCAATAGTTCGGCCCTGCGGTTCAAGCTTGTGTTTCTCGGTTAAGCGAAGCAACGCGCTGGCCAACCGTCCCGGCAAATTTTGAAGGATAACCTGTTCGACCTGATCGCTAGTCCAGCGAATCCGCGTGCACAACAGTTCGATGAACTTCATCGCAAGGCCCGGCTGGCTGCGCACGAAAGGAATGAACTCGCGCCGGTCGATCGTGAAGAGCTCGCAAGCGGTGTTCGCAGTCGCGTCTGCCGAGCGAACAGAACCGTCAAGCAGCGCGATTTCGCCAAAAATCTCCTCCGCCCCGATCAGGTTCAGGATTGCGTTGCGGCCATCGGGCGACGAAATACTGATCTTCACCGTGCCGGAGATCACGGCAAACAGGCTGTTGCCGGGATCTCCCTTGGCGAAGATCGTCGCTCCCCGCTTCAGCGTGACGTGTTTGGCGTAACGGCAGAGTTGATCGAAGGCTTCGGGCTCAAGGTCGACAAAATAGGGATGCTTGCGCAAAACCGACAGTTTGCTGCTCGAAAATCCCTGAGCTTCACCCGTCCTTTGTTGAGGCACGCCAGTCAAACTCCAGAAACTGTTCGGGATGTAGCTCTTCCGTAATCAACGCCGGTTGGCTTTTCAACCGGAAAGCATCCTACTGCGTCGATTTAGCGGCCAAAACTCAAAGGCGGCCCAGGCATTAACGCTCCGATAACCCTGGAACCCGCGATCGGATGGTACGGGCATCGAGCTATCCCGTCACGCGGAAATAGCCAGACGCCATTGAGGCACCAATTTCGGCCTGTAACGGACTTCGCCGGCGCAACGCAGCGCCGACCGCTTCGCTCCGGCGGCTTGTTCGTTCGCGATACCCATTTCCTTGATCACGCGCGCGTATTTGGCAAGTTGATCACGCGTCATGACACGCAATTCTTCCGACGAACTGCCGCGCACCGCAAATCCCAGTTCCTCCAGCTTGCGGCGTACTTCGGGATCACCGACCGCCTTCAGCGCCTCGGCGTTCAACCGAGCGATGATCGCCTTCGGCGTGCCGGCAGGAGCAAGAATCGCAAACCATGAGTTGAAGAAGAATCCTGGCAAGCCGGATTCAGAGACGGTCGGCACATCGGGGAATTGCGCCAATCTTTTCTCGGTAGTCACTCCGATCAGTTTGAGTTGGCCGCCGCGCACCAGGGCAGCAACCGTACCGAGCCCCTGGAAGCCGACTGGAATCTGGCCTGCGGCGACATCGGTTGCAGCTTGCGTTGCGCCCTTATAGGGCACGTGGGTCAGCGATATGCCGGCCGCGGAAGCAAACATCGCCATGGCCAAATGCTGCGGGCTGCCCGGGCCACCCGAGCCATAATCGATCTTGCCAGGTGCTGCTTTCGCAGCTGCGATCAGATCCGCCGCGCTCTTGAAGCTGGCCCGATTGCTGGCGACCAGCCCCCACTCCACGGTTGCAACCAGCGATACCGGTTCGAAGTCCTTCAATATGTCCCAGCGCATCTTGGACTGCAGGTTGGGCACCATGGTCATGATGCTGTCGTTGAAGCCCCCGATCGTGTAGCCGTCCGGTTCAGCCCGCGCGACCTGCTCCGCCCCGATCATCCCTGAGGCGCCAGGCTGGTTCAGGATCACGAATTGCTGGCCCATATTGTCGGCCATTTTCTGCGTCACGATCCGCGCCGCAACATCGACGGCACTCGCTGCAGCCAGCGGCACAATCATCTTGATAGGCCGGTCCGGATAGGACGTCTGTGCGATCGCATTAGAGCTCAGGAGCAGCGCGAGCGCCGGAATCAACGAATGGAGAAGGCGCATTTCATGATTCTCCTCAAGCGGTCAGCATTTGGGATATGGGCCACATCTTCCGGAGAATGATTGCTCCTCCACATCCGCCTTGGCAATCTGGTCGGCAACGAAATGAAGCATGAGCCAGTGCGTCAATCGACATGCGGGGCAAGAAGGATGGCCGGGCAACGAGGGAAGCTATCGATGGCGGAGCGACAATTTTGGGAAACGCCGCCGAAGGGTAGACTTAAGAGCCTCCTAAAGCAATTTCCCATCTGGCCCGAAAAACGGATGCGGACCGTCAAACGTTCCAATCGGCACCTGATGGGTGACGATGCTGCCGAAGTCCTCGCCCGGAAACCAGGTGTGGAGGTGGAAGGCCGGCGGCTCCACCTTGAACGAGGGCTCGCGGAGTTCAGCAAGGTCAAGATCGACCGCGTGGTTCGGCGCCGGGCAGATCGTAGTCGGCACGCCCGCGAACATCGTCAGAGCCGCACGGTGAACATGACCGGCCGAGATGAGTTGCACGCGCGGATGACGCCGAACGATGGGGGCGAGTTCGCTGGCGTTGAGGAGATTCTGGCGATCCATGTGCCAGATTCCGGCTTTGAACGGCGGATGATGCAGGAACAGCAGCGCTGGCCGATCCGGCGAAGCAGCCAGTGTCGCGTCAAGCCAGCGCAGCGTGGGCTCTTCGAGTTCGCCATGGGGCTTTTGGTGTACGCTTGAGTCCAGCAGCAGCAGATCCAGCCCGCCGATCTCAATCTTCTGATTGAGCGGCCCAGACGCCAAGGCATATGAAGCAGAGGGAAACGCATCGCGCATCAGCTGACGCGAATCGTGATTGCCGGGAATGCCGGCGAACGGGAGTTTCAATGGCGTCAGTAGCCGCTTGAGGTACTGATATTCCTCAGCCGTCGGCGTATCTGCCAGATCACCTGATATCACTACAAAATCAGGCACCGGCTGAAATTCGTTCAACGCCGCGACGCAACGTTCAAGCGCCCGGGCAGTATCGACCCGGCCATAGGCGAGCGTGCCCGGCGGCTTGATATGCAGGTCGGAAATCTGGGCGATACGAACCGGTTTTGGCGACACTGGCGTTCTCAACTTTCGGACGGCAGCAAACGAACGGCTTCCGGCGAAATCAACAGCCCGACCCGTTCGCCGGCCTTGGCTTGTACCGTATTCGGCGCATCAACAGTAAATAGCCTATTGGATACACCACTTATGACCAGGCGTTGCCGATCGCCAATAAAGCTGATGCTGTCGATGACGCCGGAAAGCGGGGCACTCCCCGTCTCCACTACGCGGATCGTTTCGGGACGAATCATGGCGACCACGGTCGGAAAATTCGCGTCGATCCCGATCGCCTGCCGCCCGCCCGGTAAAACGAGATAACCGTTCTCGATCGGGGACTCGATAATATTAGCGGCACCTATGAATTCCGCCACGAAGCGACTTTGCGGCGTGAAGTAGATCTCCCGCGGCGTACCGATCTGGGCAATCGTTCCCTTCTGCATGACAACAACACGATCGCCGAGTTCCATCGCTTCGGCTTGGTCGTGCGTTACATAAATTGTGGTGATGCCAAGCGCGCGCAGCAGGCGGTTGAGTTCACCGCGTAGCCGATCGCGCAGCGCCGCGTCGAGCGCCGTCAAGGGTTCATCAAGCAGCAGGATCCCCGGCCGGATCGCGACTGCTCGCGCCAGCGCCACGCGTTGGCGCTGCCCTCCGGAAAGCTGGTCGATGCGGCGATTCTCCAGCCCGGCAATATTGGTCAGCGCGACCAGTTCGGCGACGCGCGCCGCACGCTCCTTGGCCGGCACACCGCGGATCTTCAAGCCGTAGCCGATGTTGTCAGATACGCTCATGTTGGGAAACAACGCATAGGACTGGAACACCATACCGACGTTGCGCCGTTCGATTGGCACCGACGTCATATCGTTGCCGTCGAACAATACCTTGCCACCGGCATCAGGCAATTCGAGGCCCGCGATGATGCGGAGCATCGTGGTCTTGCCGCAGCCGGACGGACCTAGCAACACCAGCGTCTCACCGCGCGCAATATCGAGCGTCGCGGGCTCCAGCGCGCGCGTTCCATCGATAAACGTCTTGCCGCAGGCCTCAATACGCACCGAGGCGCCATGTCCTGCTGACGCGTTCATCTCTTCTGTTCCTTCTCGGCAAAGAATTGCATGGCCACCAGCAGCGGGATGATCATTACGAAGAATATCAACGTATAGGCCGAAGCCACCTCGAGCCGCATCGAGGCGTAGCTGTCCGCAAGTCCGATGGGCAGCGTCTTGGTCAGGGGCGTATGAAGCATCCAGGTCAGGTTGAATTCGCCAAGCGAAAGCGTCACCACCATCAGGCTGCCGGCAAGTATCCCGGGCACGGCATTCGGCACGATAACGTCGCGGAAGCGCCGCCATGGTGATGCGCCGAGCGACGCCGCACCTTCGTCGAGCGTCTTGATATCGACCGTTGCAAACACCGCCATCACCGATCGCACCATAAAGGGCATGGTGAAAATAACATGCCCCACCAGGATGAAGAGCCAAGAACGGCGGAAGTCGCTGAAGCCTTGGTAGGTGAGCAGCAATGCCAGGGCAATTGCCAGACCTGGTATCGCCAGCGGCAGCGTGATGATCTCCTCGACGATGCGCGACAGCCTCCCTCCCCGCACGTGCAAGGCGTAGGCTGCGGGAACACCAATGGCCAGCGTCACGGCGAGGGTAGCAAAGGCGATCACGAATGACAGCAGGATAGTGCCGGCATAGAGCTGCCAGACCTGGACGACCCATTGCAGGGTTACGCCGGACTGGATACCGCGAAAATAGTTCACGGTAACGCCGGCGGAAATCGACAGGATTGCGGGCACCACCAGGAATGCGGCGACGATCAATGTAAAAATGAGCTGGCCGGTGAAGATCAGACGATCACGCATGGCTCATCCAGCCGCCGCAACTGCGCTGCCGCTGAAGGAGCGGGCGAGCGCCAGGATGAACCAGGTAATGATGCCGAGCCCGACCGACAGCGCGGCCGAAGTCGAAAAATTCGCAGCCAGCGTGAACTCGGTATAGATCAGCATCGGCAACACATCGATGTTGGTCGCCAGCGTAAACGCCGTACCAAACGCCCCCATCGCCGTCGCAAAGGCAATCGCACCGGAGGCGACGAAGGCCGGCGCCAACGCCGGCAACACCACATCGCGCTGCACCGCCCATGGACTGGCCCCCAGCGAACGGGCTGCCTCTTCCAAACCAACATCGAGCTTCTGCACCGCGGCCATGATGGTGAGAATGACGCGCGGGATCGAGAAATAGAGATAACCGAGGAACAGCCCGTAGATCGAGTAGGCAAAGACCAGCTTCTCGCCCAACACGCGGTTGGAAAGATCACCGATCAGCCCCTGGCGGCCGGCGAGCAGGATGATCAGGAAGCCGATAACCACGCCGGGAAACGCCAGCGGAAAGGTCAGCATCGCAATCAGTACGGCGCGGCCGGGGAAGCGATGCCGCTGCAGGAACATTCCAGCAATCGTCGCCACTATCAGCGTCACAATGGTGGTCGCGGCTGCCAGCGCCACCGTATTGATCAAGGTTGCGCGGTAACGCGGCTCGGTCAGGATCGCCAGATAGCCCGCGGCGCCCTGTGGGCCTTCCGCCCCGGTCACGACCAGCCGCGCCATCGGGAGCAGAAAAAACGCTGCCGTCACCACCGCAAGCGGCAGCAGGCACAACCAGACAAAGGATCTATGCGACATCAGCAGAAGGCGCCCCGGAGCTTCAGTTCTGACGAATCAGAACCGCAGCTCTACTTCGTCGACGCGTTTTCTTCACGCGAACCGGTACCACTTCGCTCGAAAACGCTCTAACCGGACGCCATATTGCCTCAGCGAACCTCGGCGAGATAGCGGTCGACGAAGCCTTTTTGCATGTTTTCCATCTGACCCCAGTCGACATTTTTCGCGCGCGTGTAGTCGCTGTCGGGCAGGAACTTCTTCTTCACGGCCTCAGGCAGTTCGATCGGCCGCGCGGGACGCAGATAGGCGTTGGTCCAGATCGCCTGCCCCTTGTCGGACAGAAGATAGTCGAGAACCTTCTTGGCCTTGTCCTTGTGCGCCGCATTCTTGACGAGGCCAACGACGTAAGGAAACACCACAGAACCTTCGCAAGGGATCACAAACTCGAAATTGCCTTTCTCCGAGTATTTCGCGCGATAGGCGTTGAAATCGTAATCCAGCAGGATCGGCATCTCGCCCGAAACCACACGGGCATAGGAAGTCTGCTTGGGGACGATCGGGTCATTCTTCTTCAGGTCCTTGAAGAAGCTGATCGCGGGATCAAAATTGGCCGCCGAGCCGCCAAGCGCCAGATTGATGGCGACTGCACCGACGTACCCGACCGCGGCTGAAGACGGGTCGAGATAGCCGACCATACCCTTATAGTCGGGCTTCAGAAGGTCCTTCCAGCAGGCCGGCACCGGTTTGCCACCAAGCGCATCCTTGTTCACGAACAGGCCAAGCGTGCCGGAATGAATCGTGGTCCAGAAGCCATCGGCATCCTTCAGGCCGGCTGGGACCTGATCCCAGTTGGCGGGCTTATAGGGCTCGAGGGCATCCTGCGCCTTGGCCTTCATGCCGAAGGTGACGCCGAAATAGCCGATATCGCCGACGGGATTGCTTTTCTCGGCCAAAATCTGCGCGAGCGCCTGACCGGAGTTCTTGTTGTCGTGCGGAATATCGTAATTGAGATCGGCCTTGATCGCCTTGAGCATCGAGGCCCAGTCCGCCCATTCCGGGGGGCAATTATAGCAAATGACGTCGGCCGCTTTGGCAGATTGCCCGGGCGCGATCAGCGCTAGCGCCAGCAAGACAAGAACAAAACGGACGGTCTTCATGGATAACTCCGGTTTCGAGCGGCCGAAAAAGATATCAGCACCAACCGGCGACCAAGTATAGGCTGCGCATGAAGGTTTTGCGACAGTCTATTGCTATGCAGCAAACGGCTGCAGCCGCGCTGTAGCCGTCCGGGAATTTCGTCAGCCGACGATTTCAGCTAGGCTTCGACATGAGAGGAGACGCTTCATGTACCAGCCCGCCGGCGTCAAGACTTCCCCCGACCTACCCATCCCTAACCAAATGAAGGCCTGGGTACTGGACGACCCGGACCACCTCTCCTTGCGCGAGAAACCGGTCCCCGTTCCCACGCGCGCGGAAGTGCTGGTCCGGATCGATGCGGTTGCGATCTGCGCAACCGACCTTGAGATCATTCATACAGGCTCGCCGGCGAGCATTCAGGGTGGCCTGCCCTTCAACAAGAATTTCACGCCGGGCCACGAATACATGGGCACTGTCGCAGCGCTCGGACCTGACGTCGACGAATTCACGATTGGAGAAAGGATCAGCGTGGAGATCCACGCTGGTTGCGGCCAGTGCAAGCGCTGCCGCCAGGGCATGTACACCTCGTGCCTGAACTACGGAAAGCCCGAGAAGGGACATCGCGCCAACGGTTTCACCACCGATGGCGGTTTTGCCGAATACGCCGTCAACCACATCAACACGCTGGCACGCGTACCAGATACGATGAGTGACGCGGAGGCGACGCTGGTCGTCACCGCCGGCACCTCAATGTATGGCTTGACCGAATTGGGAGGGTTGGTTGCGGGCGAGAGCGTCGTGGTGATCGGCCCGGGGCCGATCGGACTGCTCGCGGTCGCCGTTGCCAAAGCGCTCGGCGCGAGCCCGGTGATCTTGACTGGAACGCGCAACAAACGGCTCGCAATCGGTCAGGAACTAGGCGCCGATCGCGTCATCAATATCAACGACGAGGACCCAGTCGAAGTCGTTAAGCAACTTACCGGTATCGGCGCCGACTACGTCGTTGAATGCGCCGGAAGCGAAACTACAATCAATCAAGCCATTCACATGACCAATCGCGGCGGAAAAATTTGCCTTGCCGCGTTCCCACATGATCCCGTCACGATGGATCTCGCACATCTCGTAAAGAACAACATCTATGCCTACGGCATTCGCGGCGAGGGCCGCAGCGCGACCCGCCGTGCCATGGCACTCATGGCGGAAAAGCGCTTCGATGCGACGAAAATCCATACACATACGTTTCCACTCGGCGATCTGCCAACCGCGCTAAGATACGCGCGTGAGCGTGTTGACGATGCCATCAAGGTGGTCGTCACCAATCGGCAGGCGAGTTCGATCGCGAACGTTGCAGCCGAGTGAACACTGGCTTTCGCTGGCACCGTCGTTCAGATTCTCCCCAGCGCAGTCAGGATCATCTGAGGCGTCAGCGGAATCTCCGTGATTATTGCCCCAAACGGCCTGAGCGCGTCATTGACCGCATTGGTCACGGCGGCGGCCGCCCCGGCCGTACCAGCCTCGCCCGCGCCCTTGGCGCCCAATTCCGATTCCATCGTGGGCGACACCACATGGCCGATATCAATATCCGGCATTTCGCCGGACATCGGGACCAGATAGTCGGCCATGTTAGCGTTGGTGAGCTGGCCACGTTCGTCATAAACGCATTTTTCGAACAGCGCGGCGCCAAGGCCCTGCACCACCCCGCCCCTGATCTGCTCGTCAACCAGCTGCGGATTGATGATCGTGCCACAGTCCTCGACCACCCAGTGCTTCAACAATTTAACGAAGCCGGTGTCGGTATCGACCTCCAGCCATGAGGCCTGGACACCGTTAGTAAAGGCGAAGGGATATTCTCGCGGGACAAAATGCCGTGTCGCCATCAGCTCCGCCTGAATACCCGGTGGCAGCGTATCGGGACGGAAATAAACGATCCTCGCCAATTCACTCAATTCAATGCGCGGCGCGCCATCGCTGACGTTCACAACGCTATTGCTGACGATGTCGAGATCGCCGGGTGACGATTGCAGGATGGCGGCGGCGACATCGAGGATGTTCTTGCGCAGGACCTTGGTGGCCTGAAGTGCGGCCTCACCGCCGATGCCGGCCCCGCGCGAAGCCCACGTGCCGCCGCCATAGGGCGTGTTGTCGGTGTCCCCCAGAATGACGCGAACGCGATCCATCGAGACGCCGAGGACGCTGCCGACGATCTGGGCGGTGAGCGATTCCGATCCCTGCCCCTGCTCGGTGATGCTGGTTTGGCAGACTACGGCTCCCTGGGCATCAAGCCGCACCGCAACGCCATCCTGCGACGATATCTTGGCGCCGCCGACGCCATAGAATGCCGCGCTGGGATTGGTGACTTCGATAAAGCTGGCGATGCCGATACCGCGATGAATGTTTTTGGCTCGCAACATTGCCTGTTCCGCGCGCAGCGCGTCATAGTCCATCATCTTGATAAGTTTCGCCAACGCGGCATGATGCGACAATTGCTCGAAACGCAAACCCGAAGGCGAAGCACAGGGGTAAGCGTCGTCGGCAATCAGATTGCGACGGCGAATTTCGACGGGATCCATGCCGATCTTCATCGCCGCCAGATCGACCAGACCCTCAGTTACTGAACAGGCGATCGGATGCCCGACCGCACGATACTGACACATGACGTTCTTGTTCTGGAACACGACGCGGGCGCGGGCGCGGTAGTTCTTGGTCACATAGGGCCCACCGACCAGGTTGACGACCTGATTGGCCTCGATGGCGCTCGTTCGCGGATACATTGAATACGGCCCGATACCCGTGAGATCGTCAATCTCGAACGCGGTGATGATACCATCGCGTTTGACTCCGATCTTTCCCTTGCAGCGATGGTCGCGCGCATGGATATCGGTGTTAAAACTCTCGACCCGGTCGGCGACGAATTTGACCGGCCGCCGCAGCAGTTTCGACAGTGCGTAAGTCGCCATTTCGTCGGCGTAGACGTGGACCTTGATACCGAAGGAGCCGCCGACGTCCTTGCAGACCACGCGGACCTGGGACTCCTGAAGACCGAGATGCAGCGCCGCAATATTCTGCACCATATGCGGCGCCTGCGTGCCCTGATAGATCGTGAGTCGCCCTTCGGCAGAGTTCCAGTCGGCAACTACCGAACGAGGCTCCAGCGTCACGCCGGTGTGCCGCCCAAAAATGAATTCTGCTTCCACCACCTCGTCGGAGGCAGCAAAGGCCGCGTCGACGGCGCCTGCGTCATGATTACGCTCGAAGGCCAGATTGTCGCCGAGCGCGGGATGGATCACGGACGTTGTGGGATCGAGCGCAGTTTGCATGTCCGTCACGGCGTCGAGTTCCTCATACGCGACGGAGATATGTTCTGCCGCGTCCTCGGCAGCGGCGCGGCTAGTTGCGATGATTGCCGCGACGGCTTCGCCCTGCCAGCACACCCGATCAACCGCGATCGCGCTTTGCGGCGCAGATTTGAGACCCTTCAAGTGCGAGAGCACCCCAACCCACGGCGTGATAACCACAGCAATTTCCTGGCCGGTGACGACGGCAATTACACCCGGCATGCGTTCTGCCGCCGCTGCGTCGATACCTGTGATTTTTGCATGCGCGTGCGGCGAGCGCAGGAACACAACATGCGCCATGCGCGGCAGTTCGATGTCGCTGACATATAACCCGCGTCCCTGCATCAGCCGGTCGAGGTTCGGCCGCGGCACGGTCTTGCCGATATAGGAGTTCGGCCGGTCGAGCACCGAAAACGCGTCACGATTCGCAGGTTTGCGTGTCATGTCGCGCGTCCTGCGCGCAACCGCGCTGTCGTCTCAATCGCATCAATAATCGCTTGATAGCCGGTACAACGGCAATAGTTGCCGGAAAGATGCTCACGAATCTTTTTCCGATCCGGCTCCGGAGTCTGCTGCAGCAAATCCTGCGCCGCCATCAACATTCCCGGTGTGCAGAAGCCGCATTGCAAGGCGTTACGATCGCGGAACGCGGCCTGCAGATCCGCGATTTCACCGCTGTCGGACAAACCCTCTATCGTTTCGACCGAGCCTTCTTGGGCTTGTACCGCCAGTATCAGGCAGGAGCGCACGATCTCGCCATTGAAGCGCACCGTGCAGGCACCGCAAACCCCGTGCTCACACCCGACATGCGTACCGGTCAACTTCATATGCTCACGCAGGAAGTCGGCCAGGTTCAGCCGCGGCAACACATGGGTGTCGATACGCTCGCCATTGACTTCGAGGAAAATGGGCACAGGGGTCATCGCGCGGGTACCCCCGACTGCAAGTCGGCACGGGAAAGCAGCGTGGACACGCAACGCTGAAGTAATACTTTCGCGAGGTGCCGCCGCATGGCCGGAGTAGCCTGCTGATCCTCCTGCGGATCCAGCTCTTCGCCCAGTACCGCGGAGGCGTTGGCCAGGACTTCCGGCGTGACGGCGACGTTAACAAGTTTTCCGGCAGCCCCGGCGAGCAAAGGCCGGTCGCCCACGGCAAAGAAACCGAGGCGGAGATCAGTGAACTGCCCGTCTACGATGGTCGACTGCGCCGCTAAGCCGACAATGGCATAGTCGCCATGACGGCGGGCAAATTCATGGAAGAAGTGCACGGAATCTTTCCGCGCGACAGGCAGTTCGACGGCAACCAGCAGTTCCTGTGGCGAAAGTGCCGTCTCGTAAATGCCGGTGAAGAATTCTTGAGCAGGGATTCGCCGCTCGCCGCGTGGCCCGCAAACGATGACGGTTGCGCCCAGCGCCACCATGCAAGCCGGCAATTCGGAAGCCGGATCCGCGTGCGCAAGGCTGCCGCCGAGCGTGCCGCGGTTGCGGATCGCCGGATGCGCGACATGGGAGGTAGCGTCCCTCAACAGAGGAGCATGGGTCGCGATTTCGGGAGATCTCAGGACGTCCACGTGACGCGTCAGCGCACGAACGGTTAAGACGTCGCCTTTCACAACTATCCCGCGAAGCTCAGCCAATTCACCGATATCGACAATGAATTCGGGGGAGATCAGGCGCAGATTCATTGCCGGCATCAGGCTTTGGCCGCCGGATAACACCTTGGCCTTGTCCCCGTACGCGACCAACAGTTCCAGCGCACTTGGGACGCTGGTCGGGCGGGCATAAGCGAAAGCCGAGGCTTTCATTTCGGCGTAACCTCCCCCTGCCGGATATCGGCATTTTCTTTGGATTAGACGGCGACAATTTTTAAAGGTCAAGTTTGTTTATCGAGTGATTATTTCGGTGCCTGCGACTTTGGGACTTGTTATCATTTTGCGACCGACGCACGTTTCCTACCAAACAAAAAGCCTGCCCTTGGGGGATCAGACCATGAAGCTCGGGTTCTTCACGATGCCCATCCATCCTGTCGGCAAGGATTGGCGGCTGTCCCTCAAAGAGGATCGCGAAGCCTTCCTGCTGGCCGACGAGCTCGGGTACAGCGAAGCTTATGTCGGCGAGCACGTCACCGACAAAGCCGAGAACATCACATCCTGCATCGCATTCATCGCCTGGCTCGCCGCGGCGACCAAGCAAATCAAGCTTGGAACCGGCACCATCAACATGCCGAACACTCATCCGGCGGCGCTTGCAGCCTCGATCGCGATGCTCGATCACATGCTCGACGGCCGCCTGATTTTCGGTATCAGCCCCGGTGGGTTGCTGTCCGACGCTGAAGTTTTCGGTAATCTCGACGCAGATCGCAACGCGATGTTCCTGGAGGCGATCAATCAGGTCCTTGATATCTGGGCAAGCGAGCCTCCGTATAACCTCCAAGGCAAGTACTGGAATGTATCGGTACAGAAGACCCTGATTGAGGACATTGGTCAGGGGTTCATCGCGCGCCCGCTACAACGGCCGCATCCACCGATCGTAGTGACGGCAGTGGCGCCGTTCTCGAAAGGCGTGACCGAAGCCGCTGCGCGCGGCTGGGATCCGATTTCGGCGAACTTCCTGATGCCGGCTTGGGTCAAAAGCCATTGGCCTAAATACGCTGAAGGCTGCGAACGTGTCGGCCGCCCCGCAGAGTCGGCGAACTGGCGGGTCGCCAAAAGCGTGTTTGTAGCCAAGGATGCTACAACGGCAAAAGCCTATGCTACCGATCCGAACGGTCCATATGTCTATTATTATCGCTCGCTATTCACCAAGTTGAAGCGTGGCGGCCGCATCGAATTGTTCAAAACGCGCCGTGATCAGCCCGACGAGGAAGTGACGCTCGAGTCGATCTGCGACAAACTCATCATTCACGGCACGCCAGATAGCGTGGCCGACCAACTGCTGGCTTTTCAGGAGGAGACTGGGCCCTTTGGCACGCTCCTTTATGCCGGCAAGGACTGGAAGGATCGTGAGCTTGGACGCCAGTCGATGATCCTGATGGCCGAAAAAGTCATGCCGCGCGTTAGCGCAGACATGTCCGGCAAGGCGTCCGGATAGATCAATCATCCAAGGAATCTGCCGTGGCTCTTAGTGATCGTATCCCCTATCAGGCCCAAATCGATCGACCAAAGTTGACGCTTCCCGGCGGCAAGAAGCTCGCAGTGTGGGTGATCCTCAACGTAGAGGAATGGCGGATCGAGAACGCGATGCCGCGGACGGTGTTGAGCCCGCCGATGGGACAGACGCTGCTGCCTGACGTGCCGAATTGGTCCTGGCATGAGTACGGCATGCGGGCCGGCTTCTGGCGGCAGTTCAAGGTGCTGACCGACCGCAAGATGCCGGTAACGCTGGCCCTGAATGCCAATGTCTGCAATTCCTATCCGCGCGTTGCGTCCGCCGCGCTCGAGGCCGGCTTCGAGTTTATGGGCCACGGATTCCTGCAGGGGCCGATGCACAAGCTCGACAATCAAGCCGATGCGATCAAGCGCTCCGTAGAAACAATCGCAAAATTTACCGGCAAATCACCACGATCATGGGAGAGCCCGGGCCTCACCGAGACCGAGGAAACTCTCGATCTTCTGCGTCTCAACGGCATCGAATATCTAGCGGATTGGGTCATCGACGATCTGCCGCAGGATATCGCCACGCCCCACGGCACCATCACGACGATCCCTTATTCGGTCGAAACCAACGACATCGTCGTCCATGCGCTGCAACATCAGCCCTCCGAGCAATTCCTGAAGCGTGGCATGGATCAGTTCGACCGGCTCTATCTCGAAGGCGAATCGAACGCGCGGATCATGGCGATCTCGATCCATCCCTATATTACGGGGGTTCCGCATCGCATCAAATATCTGGAAGCGCTGCTGGACTACGTGATCAGCCATGACGGCGTGGCACTGATGACCGCAAGCGAGATCGGCGACTGGTATCGCGCGGAAACAGCCGGAAAATAACAGCTGGCTTATCCCACCACCTTGATTGGTGCGCGGCGGACATCCGGCGAGGTTTCATTGACCCGATCGAAGCCGGCCAGAAAGACATCCAGCGCATCGCTGATGATGCGATCCTTGTCTTCGAGCACCGGCGATTCGTAGATGTATTTGCGGACGCCATAATAGAAGATGCCGCCGTGAAAGACCCAGGCCAGTTCGAGTTCGGTCGCACTCGGCTTGTTTTGCACGATAAGCCCCGCTTCATGACGGCACTCCCGGATGATCCGGGTCAGGATCTTGTCCTTAACCATGCCGACATACCAGCGATTGATGTCCAGACCTTTCAAGCCCGAATAGAGATAGATGCGAAGCCATTTCCGGGTGAAGATCGCGTCGGTATAGGCGCGATAGAATTCCAGCAGCCGGTCGCGAAGCGGCCGCGAGCGGTCGGTCAGCAGTTTCTCCCAGCCGGTTTCCAGCGGGTCGAGATAGACCGTGCGATAGACCTCCTTGATCAAGTTGTCCTTGCTTGGAAAGTAACGATAGAGCAGCGGCTGCGTTACGCCAAGCCGCCGCGCCAGTGCCCGCGTTCCACCGCCAAATCCTTCTTCCGAGAAAAATTCAGTCGCCTTCGCAACAATTTCCCGGCGACGATCGTCGGGCGAGAGGCGCCTTTGTTTGGTGCCAGCACGTTTGGGCTGACCTTTCCTGCTCATCAGGATTTGCCGTCGTCGCCGGCAAGGAATCGGCCGAATCCGCCGCGTGCAAACAACAGCGGCTCCTGCCCATTATAAGTATAGGCCTCGACGGCTCCCAGAAAGATGATGTGGTCACCCCCGTAGTATCGATTGGCGGCACGACACTGAAAATTTGCAACGCTGTCAGCAAGCACCGGCGCGTTGCCGAGCCCCGGCGTCCAGCTCACGCCGGCGAATTTGTCGCCGGAGGATTTTGCGAATTGCGAGGCCAGCGTCTGCTGAGAAGCACCGAGAACATTGACTGCGAAATGGCTGGCGTTCTGGAAGATGGTCAAGCCCTGCGAGAACATGCCGAGGCTCCACAGGACCAGCGGCGGATTCAGCGAGACTGAGGCAAAGGAGTTGCAGGTCACGCCATACGGCTTTCCGTCAGCCGCCATCGCTGTAACGATAGTGACGCCGGTAGCGAACGTACCGAGCGCATTACGAAAATCCCGGGGATCGATCGCCGAGTTGTCGCTGGCGAACTCGTTAGCGGGATCGGCCGGATGTTTGGGTGCGTCGGACATCCTCGCCTCAGAGCGTCAGGTTTTCGGACGGCAGGCCAAGCGCTACACGTCCATAATTGGTTCCCGCCGCATCGAAATTGAACGCGAGGTGCGAATTCACCGCGTGGGCATCGCGAAACTGCCGCTGCAACGCACCCGACGTAAACAGACTGCGCGCGCCGCTTGCAGCAAACAGCAGCGACACGGCCTCAGTGCAGAGGTTGACAGAGAACGCGCCGTCACGCCGCAATCGCGTCTTGTCTGCTATATCCGGAACGTGACCACGTCGAGCGTCCACCATCGCTTCGATGCAGTTCGTGCGCATGACCAGCCGCGCCGCGTCGATCTTGGCGGAGGCCTCCGCGATCTTGATCTGGGTCGTCTGCATATCGCTGAGCTTGGCCCGATTGTAGGTCGAGGCGCGATGACGTGCGAATTCGACATAATCATTCAAACAGGCCTGTGCATTACCCAGACCGACGCCTGATAATACATAGGGGAACAACGAGAATACCGGCAGCGCATAGAGGGCGTTTGGATTGACGGCACTCCCCGGGGTTGGCCCGCCGGTAAGATCGCTGACGGCGATCGTCATCTGCTCGGCGATGAAGGCGTCCGTGACCCTGACATCGTTCGATCCGGTACCGCACAGGCCGGTCGCGTTCCAGGTATCGTTGATCTTGTAGTCGCTCTTGTTGAGCAGGAAGAGCCGGTATTCGATACCGTCGGCGTCATCGTCGGACGAAACCACGCTGGCGAGCATGTTCCAATCGCAGGATTCGACACCTGAGGAAAACGGCCAGTGGCCATTGAGCACATATCCGCCATCGACTTTTCTGGCTCGGCCAGCCGGAAAGATGAATGACGAGGCGATCAACGCATTGGCGTCCTTGTCCCAGACGGCGTCCTGCGCATGCCGGTCAAACATGCCTAGCATCCAGTGATGGCTTGCAAGATTGGCAAAATTCCACGCTACGGAAGCATCCGCCTGCCCCAGCGCATCGGCGCAATCGACCAGCGCAACATAGTCGAGTTCGGCGCCGCCGACGCGTTTGGGCTGTATGATCCGGAACAGGCCGGCATCGTGTAAATCTCGCTCGGTCTCCGGTGGCAGGCGCCGCAGTTCTTCGGTCCTGGCAGCACGCTCCCGCAATTTCGGGATCAGCGCTCTGGCGCGGGCAACCATAGCGGCATAGCTGTCCGTACCCGGTCCCGCGAGCGAACTTGCATCTGGCCTGCGGCCGTCCCCTGGCATTGGCGTTTCCTTGCCCAATCCGTCGTTGCGAACTTGAAGCGGTTGGGCCTGGCCAGTCTACCGCCTCACCGCCAATGATCAAGGCGCGCGGAACATGCCTCTTCCGCCAAATTGGGCTGGTGCCATGTGATCTTTTGCGTCGCGCCAGACGGATCCGTTGGCTATGCACCCGTGCTAAAACGAAAAAGAGCCCGGCGGCCGTCAGGCCACCGGGCGAGGAGTACTTCGAAAGAATGCTGGACGCTGGCTATCCAATGAGCTTGCGCCAATAAAGCGTATTTGGCCAAGCCCATGGGACTGGCGGCTGAAACAGCCGGTAGCCGGCGCGAATGAAATTATTGGCTGACGACAGATTATCAGTCGTGTCGGAAATGACCGAGCACCATCCGTTGAGCCGCGCACGCCCCTCCACGGCGCCCATCAAACGAAGTTGCAACCGGCGTCCCCAGTGCTTCTTCAGCACGCCAACCCGGCAGAAATAGCCGGCATTGGACACGTGGGTTGAAGGAACAACTCCCGCAAAGCCAACTGGCTCCGTCTCGTCACGAGCGAGCCACCAATGCCCATGATCGAACTTTAGTATAGGGGCACAATCCAAGAATGTCAGCCGATGAAGTTCCAGGAGCGTATCAGCTATCTCATCGTCGTGCCCGTCAACCTCACGAATCCGGTACATTGGCCCCACCTGATGCTGAAATTTGAGTTGTCGACGGATCGCATTCAGCAAACCGTCGGCAATGAATCTGGACGCCACATCGATGACCGTGGCTACACAACATACGCTGAGATATTCCGGTCATGGCGCATCTCCGCGATCACCTGCCAAGCGTAGCCTTGATGCCGAGCCAGACCGCACCGACAAATCCGGTGACAATCACGGTGATGACCGCCTTGAAAGTATAGCTCTGAGCCTGTTCGACACTTCTGCGCCAGCGACGCAGATGCTGAAGATCTGCCCGCATTTCGGCTCCCACCCATTGCACGATCCAGATCGTGAAGGCATCCGCCGTCGCGCCGGAGCCACCGATATCGATGAAGGCGCGGAGCGGCAACAGCGGATCGGCCGAGACCTTGCCGATGCGCCCGTCGCTTCGCGCCTGCGACAGCATCCCGGCGAAGTACGCGCCTTCGAACGCGCCGATGTAGTCGCCCTCCCAGATGTGGTCATAGCGATCCGGATAGAGCGACAAATCGAGTTGCCGCTCCTCCTCCAGCACGGAGGGAAACCAGGGATTGTCACGCCAACTCGCCTTGATCACGCACGCACCCGGCGGCTGGCGCGTCCGCAGGAAATCGTCGATCGCGTCGGACTTCCGGCGCGGATTCCAGCTCGCCCACAGCTCCGAGCGTTCGGCGCGGATCGTCGGACGCAGCAGCGACAGGCTGCGCGCGCTCAGATTCTGCGCCTCGTCGATCCAGGCAATACGAAACCCTTCCAGTGATTTTATCGAGTCGGCAGTGTGATCCTGCATACCCCGGAAGATGACGATTCCATCTCCGGGCGTTTCGATCTTGTCGCTGTAGAGCTTGAAGCCGCTGCCGACGCCGAGCGCGGCGATCTTGCTCTCGATCAACCGCTTGCTCGACTGCGCCAATGTCCGTTGCGCCTCGCGAATGCAGACCGCAAGCGTGCCGCGCTCGGCCTGGCAGGTCTCGACCAGAAGCTCGCCGAAAAAATGCGATTTTCCGGATCCCCTGCCGCCAAAGGCTGCGCGGTACCTGCTGGGCCGAAGCAATGGCTCAAATACTTTCGCTGTGGGGATCGTCAGGATTGACGATGAGCCGCTCGATCCGTTCGGGAGGCTTGTTCGAACCGTCATTACCGCTCTCCGATGGTTGCGCGGCCTTGCCCCAGCCGCGATCGAGGACCGCGTTGGCCGCCGAGATGCGCGCCGCAGGCGTCGCATCCTTGCTATGCATGATTTTGACGAGGACGTTGATGGCCGTCTTGGTCTGGCTCCGTGCCAGTGAGCGGATGTCTGCCAAGGGTTTCCTCACCGCGTCTCGTCATGATCCGCCGTGACGTATTCGCACGGCGTAAGGTCGGTCGGGTCCGCCGCAGGCTCGTGCACCGCGGAGCGGAACGCGATCGTCGGGAAATCGGTCTGTTCATGATCATGCCCGGGGCGCGGGATGAACTGGATGATTTCGGCACTCATGAGGGATCCTCCCATACCGCGATTGCAATCAGGCCGATCAGCGCGAGCGATATCAGATACGCCGTCATCGGCTTCTCTCCGGGAAAAAATGCGCGGCATGATCGCTGGTGTGCAATCATTTCGGGCGCGAACCGTATCCCTGCTGCAGGGGCCGCTTGCGGACGTGACCTGGGCCACGCCGCACGCCGGCGCGTTCACGCGTGCCGGCTAAGGATGATCTCAAAGGTTCGGACGACGGCGCGCCTGCGACGCCTCAGGCGACGGGCGTTGGGAGTTGTGGCGTCGTGACAAGCGGCCGCCGTCCGATTGGAAAATTTCAAACAAAAAGCCCGCGGCGGATTTCTCCGCCCGGGCTCTGCATGATTTTCGCGATGATGATATTCAGCCGGTGATTTGCCCGACGTGTCAAATTCTTTTTCAGGCCGTCAATCAATCGCAGAAAATCAGGGAACATCGATGCGACAGGACTCGCCTGACAATAAGGCGCGAGCCGACGGGAATTTTGATCTTCAAGACTACCGCTGCTGGGCGGCGAGCAAGAGCTTGAGCAGCACGCCGGGCGGCGGCGCATCCGGATTGTCGGGATCGAAGCCCGTAAGTGCCGCGATCCGGCCCGCAAGACCGCCCATCGGAATTGGACTGTCCGAGGGAGCGAGCGATGCTCCCGGTGCGCCACGCTCGAATATGGGAGCCTGCGGTTCGTTGGCGCTCAGCTGGTTCAGATGTTGAATGTACTCCAACAACGTGGAGGCCGTTGGACCCTGGGATTGCCCCGGCCTGGACGAAGAGCTGCTTCCACCGGCTGCGCGGGACAAGGCATCGTTTCCGCTGACGAAGGCGTTTCGGCGTTGCGGCGGCGCCGCCCGCATCGGATGCAGCGGATCGAGGCCCGCCAGAGCCGCAGCCCAGTCGATGCGGCCGCTAGAGGCGTTCAGTTGATCGGGAAGAACGAACTGCGCGGCCGGAGCGCCGGTGTCGAAAACGGACGCCGGCGGCGGATTGCCATCCCGCCGGCTGACATACCGCATCGGCTTGGTGCCGATGCCAGGCGCTTCGGAAAAGTCTGTCGATCCCCGGATCGGTGGTGGTGTCGTCCACAACGGCATCGGCTTGTCGTTGAATATTCCGGGTGGCTTGCCGGGTTCAGCCGGCGGCAGGGGTAAGTTCGGATTGCGCGGCGTGACGCCGGCAGGAGAAGAGGTCCAGTTTCCGAAGCGGTTATCGAGTGAATTCTGAAGGTGGGGAGAAAGACCCTCGTTGGACGGAACGAACGGAACGGGTGGTGCACCGACATCGAACGTAGATACCTCCGGCTTACCCGCGACGCGTCGACCCAAATACGGTACAGGCTTGCGGTCAGCGTCCCTCGGTATTTCCCCGACGCCCCTCACCCACGCGGGCAGATTTGGATTGGTGCTTTCCGCAGTAGAGCTTCCGAACCGGCGATCGAACGACTCTTGGCGATCGCCCGCAGGGCTAGCATTCGCCGGGACGAACGGCGTAACCGGACCGCGCAAAGGTGCTGCCGCCTTGTCGAGGGGATTTTCCAAGCGCCGATCGAAACCTGGAACCTTCACCGGGTGCGTTTGGCCGCTTACGGGATCGACGGCAAAAAAAACGATCGAAAATCTCAGGAAACACCGTTCCCGGACCTAAAAATCCCGCCCTCTTCAAGGCTCCCGCCGCAAACGAGTTGCTGTTCTGCGATAAGGGACGATACTCGTACCCTATCGAATTCACCTCATCGCCAAAGCTCGTCATCCGCTCCCACTGCGAACGCAGATTGTCAGCCTCAGCGATAAGCGTAGATGGCAGGTTTGACGCAAGGCGGATAGCATCTCGCTTCTCGGCTCTGAGACGCTTAAACGGCGAATCTGTATTGTTTGCACCATTGGACCGGCCTTCCTCTTGAACGAATGCTAAAAACTTAGCGACGTTACGATCGAACTTCTGCTCCGGCACCCCCTCAAGCGTGTGATGTTTTCCTTCGGAATCGATGTAGTTCAACACGATATGATGCCCGAGCACCGCCCCTTGATAAGGCAACGCGCTCGCATTGGTGAAGGTCATAAAAATTCGTTCAGCCAATCTTTGACTCCTTTACTTCTTCACCCAGCCAACAAACGGAGGGTCCGATTTCTTCTTCAGGGGGTAATACGAAAATCCAACAGTTACATCGTCGCTTGAGAACAGAACAATAAATTGCTTCGCTTGCGGATTGTAATTGATCGACTGGAGAAATCGCGATCGCCAAGTTACAAGCAACAAGGCATCCGTGTCGCAATCCACAAACGACGGATGTCGATTATTGAGATCCACGAACGGCATGATCCAATTCTTTTCCTTTGCAAGAAGTTGATCCACCTCTGCGACATAGGAAGATACTTTTTCGATGCAGGAGGCGGGATCGGCGCGCGCAATCGGTGCTTGCACGACGCACAGCAACATTGCCGCCCAGACTGCAAAACTGCTGTTCGGCCGCATCACAGTGCTCACCGCCCGCTGCATAAACGTACCAAACTCTTTCGTCATATCAGGCCTCCACGCCCCAGATGCACGGCCAATTAGAAATCGCGTAGGCAGACTATGGATTATCCTGTTCTTTTCGTGCGCCTTCTCATTAGTTCACGTTGATGATTTCAGGATATTTTGTGCAGGCCGGTTGCTTGACACGTCCGACCTTACCCCCTGGTGGTCGGAAATCTCGCTTCACCATGATCGTTTCGGGGCGCGGGACGAACCGGGCGACGCCGGTCGGCACTCATGAGGCTACCTCCCATACCGTGATTGCAATCAGGCCGATCAGCGCGAGCGAGATCAGATACGCGATCATCGGCTTCTCTCTGGAAATAGAATGCGCGGCATGATCGCCGGTGTGTGATCATTTCGGGCGCGAACCGTATCCCTGGTGCAGGGGCCGCTTGCGCCGTGACCTTGGCCACGCCGCACACCGGCGCGTTCGCGCGTGCCGGCTAATGATGATCTCAAAGGTTCGGACGACGGCGCGCCTGCGACGCCTCAGGCGACGGGCGTTGGGAGTTGTGGCGTCGTGACAAGCGGCCGCCGTCCGATTGGAAAATTTCAAACAAAAAGCCCGCGGCGGATT
>NZ_JAFCMB010000023.1 GCF_018130145.1 Bradyrhizobium sp. AUGA SZCCT0176
GGCGTCACGACGCCGGGTTCGGTCGCGGCCAATGGGTCGGCTTCGCTGACCGCAGCCACGACCATCACCGGCACGACGCTTGCCGCTACCACCGGTTCGGCCTCGCTCCAGGCCGCCGGCCTGATCGACTGGGCCACGCTGACCGCCGGTACCACGCTGGGGATCAATTCGACCGGAAGCAGCATCACGCTCAAGACCGCGCAGAGCGGCGGCAGCCAGACGCTGCACGCCAACCAGAATGTCACGTTCAATCAGCTGGCCGCCAACGGCATCAGCGGCGATGCCGGAAACATCAACGTCAATGCCGACAACGGCTTCATCCTGGCAGAGACTGTCGTTGCCGGCGGCGTCACGACGCCGGGTTCGGTCGCGGCCAATGGGTCGGCTTCGCTGACCGCAGCCACGACCATCACCGGCACGACGCTTGCCGCTACCACCGGTTCGGCCTCGCTCCAGGCCGCCGGCCTGATCGACTGGACCGCGCTGACGGCAGGTACGACGCTGGGGGTCAATTCGACCGGCAGCAGCATCGCGCTCAAGACCGCGCAGAGCGGCGGCAGCCAGACGCTGCACGCCAGGCAGAACGTGACGTTCGACCAGCTCACGACCAGCGGGATCACGGGCGACGCAGGTAACGTCAACATCAACGCCGATACCGGCAAACTCGCCGGCGGCTCGATCAATGCCCATGGTTCCGCCAGGCTGATCGCGGCGACCACCAATACCGGCGCCAACCTCACCACCGTCACCGGCGGCGCGTTGCTGCAGGGAACGCTGATCGACTGGGCCAACCTCCAGCTGGCCGGCGCACTCGGTATTACGGCGACGACGGGCGGGATCACCCTCGGGACGGCGATCAGCGGCGGCACCCAGACCTTGCAGGCACATGGCGACATCGTCTTCAAGCAGCTGACCGCCAACGGCATCCCCGGCGACGCCGGTGACGTCAATCTGCGCTCCGACTTCGGCTCAATCCTGGGCGGATCGGTCTATGCCAATGGCGACACCCATTTCGATACGGCGGGTTCGATCAGGCTCGATCAGATCAGGGGCAATACGGTCGCGCTGTCCGCTCCCGGCGACCTCACCATCAAATGGGTTGGCGTCGTCAAGCAACTGGATCTCGCCGCCAACACCATCAACGTCGTCGGCGGGCAAATTCCATCGACGCCGTCGATCCCGCTGATCATGAACGTCACCGGTTACAAGGGCGGTGTCGCGACCTCGGCCAATCTCAACATCGATCCGGATACGATCATCGTGAACCAGTTCAGGGTCGTTGACGCGAACTTCGTCACCGACGCGCCGAACGTCACGATCGTCAACGGCTTCGTGCCCGGCCAGCTGATGCTGACGACGCTGACCCAACGGATATTGCTGGATAACCGTTCGCCGTCGCCGTCGAACTGGGCGACGCTGCAGCTCTACCAGCCGAGCGGCGTGTTCACGATGAGCCACAACGGCAACGCCAACGTCACCGACAGCTACGTCGTCCTCTACAATGGCGACATCTCGGCGACCGTGACCAACTACGTGGGTTCTCACACCTGCTGCAGCAACTTCACCGGCTCGATGGCGATCCGCAACATCGCGAACGACACCGAGGGCACGGAAACGCTCACCACCTGGCTGGCGCAAAAGAGCGGAGCCGAAACGTTCTATCTGCTTGGTCTTGCCGGAAACGCGCGACTGGAGGCGCTGCTCACCCCGAAGCCGGTTGAGGTGATCGGATCGGGACCGGCCGTGAATATTGAGGGGCTTACGGAAGCCAGGAAGCTTCGGCAGCTCCATCGTGAAGGCCGCAAGAATAGCCGTCCGGGCTGGAACAGCACCGGGCTTGATGGACGCGCAAAAGGGAATGCTAATCGGTTCGCGGATGCCAGGGAGAATGGCAATCCGGTAGTTCAGTTCTAAGGCGACAGGTTTTCAATGCGTAGGCAGGCAATAGCATTGGGCGTCGGACTTGCACTGTTGTGCAGTGCATCCGCGCGCGCGCAGCTCGCCCCGCAGGTCAACCCCGGCGCCATCCAGACTGACATCGACCGCCAGCGGCAGCAACTCGAGCGGCAGAGCCAACCACCCAAGCTCCAGGGCCCGGGCGTGGTCGGCGGCGAGCGGGAAAAGACCCAAACCCTGAAACCAGGTGGTCCAAAATTCCTGCTGCGCAAGCTTGAATTCGATTCATCCAAGTTCATTACGCCCGAAGAGCTCAACGAGATTGCGAAGAAATATATCGGCAAGGACGCCGATATCGCGACACTTCAGCAGGTCGTAGCCGACATCAACGCGGTCTACGCCGAACGCGGGATCGTCACGGGGATCGCGACGCTGCCGGATCAGGATGCCAAGGGCGGGATCGTTCGCATCAAGCTGACGGAAGGTCGTCTGCAAAAGACCACCATCGAGGGCAACAAGCAGACGTCGACATCCTATATCCTGCCGCGCGTCCAGGCGCCGGAAGGTGAAGTCCTCGATGTGCCGAAGCTCAACCGCGATGTGATCTGGTTCAATCGAACCAACGACGTGCAGATCAAGGCGTTGTTGCAGCCGGGGACCAGCTTCGGCCTGACCGACCTGCAATTCGCCGTTATCGAACCACCCACCGATACGCTGCAATTATTTGTCGACAATCAGGGTGTCCAGAACACCGGCCGGTTCGAAGGCGGCGCGTTTTACCGGCGTCACGGCCTGTTCGGCGTGGATGATCGCCTGACCTTCTATGGGGTGAGGTCGGACGGCAACCTCAACGGCAACGTCGCCTATAACATTCCGGTAAACCCGTGGGGCGGCCGCGTCGGCGTGAGCTACACGCAAGGGAAGATCAAGATCATCGACGGACCGTTCGTCGCGCTCGACGTAACCGGGCGATCGACCCAGGCCTCCATCAATTTCAGCCAGCCGGCCTGGGTTACACAAAACTGGCTGCTGCTGCTCAATGCGGCGCAGACCGACGGCAATACGGTAAGCCGGTTTAGCACCGTTGCGGTCACCAGCGACCGCTATCAGCGAACCACGGGTGGGTTTTCGTTGACCAATTCCGGCAACAATTATTCCATCACCGTCTCGCCGTCGATGAACTACATCGAATGGCACGATTACATTCTGAACGGCAACCGAACCTTCAATACCTATACCGGCAGTGCGATAGCGACGGGGATGGGGCCTGCCAATTTCAGCGCCAATCTGCTGGGCAGCTGGCAATATTCGCCGACGAAGCTGTTGCCGGGCGACCAGATCTTTTCGATCGGCGGCCCGACCACCGTGCGCGGCTATCCCACCAATGCGGTGGCCGGCGACAGCGGCTACTACGTCAACGCCGAACTGCACTACAACTGGTCGGCCATTCTCAAGGGCCTGGACACGTATGTGTTCACCGATTGGGGCGCAGTGTTCTCCACGTTCCCCGGCATCGTGGAATTGAGTTCGATCGGGGTGGGTTTCTCGTGGACGATGGCGCCGTCGCTGACCTTCGAGGGCAGTTATGCAACGCCGCTGAAACTGGCGACTTCCACCCAGCGGCACTACGAATACTATGGCCGGTTCATCTTCCGGCCCTTGCTGATGTTCCCAAAGCAAAATACGCCCGGATAGACCGGCGATCGGGATTCCAGCGAGCCGCGCCGCTCCGGGCCAGTGTTCCGTCATCTGAAGTGACCGCGTTGCCATTCTCGACGCGCGTCCCGGAAATGCTATGCAGGGCACGTGAGCAATTTCTGCGGAGTTCGTAAGATGCCCAACCCATCACGGCGCGTCGCCGTCGTCGGCCTTGGTCCGATCGGGCGGAAGGTCGTGGAAGCCCTGGATCAAGGCATCGACGGCCTGGTCCTCGCGGCAGTATCGGTACAGGACCCGGCCAAGCATGGCGATTTTCTCGCCAAATTGAAGCGTTCGCCCGCCGTCCTGCCAATCGACGATCTCTGCGCGGCGGCCGATATCGTGATCGAGTGCGCACCCAGCAAGCTCGTTCGATCGATTGTCATCCCGTTCGTGAGCCGCGGTAAAACTGCGATCGTCCTGAGCGTGGGCGCGCTTCTCGAGAACGAGGATCTCATTGCGCTGGCCAGGCAAAACGGCGGCCAGATCGTCGTGCCGACCGGTGCGCTGATCGGTCTCGACGCGGTCACCGCCGCGGCGGAAGGCAAGATCCAGTCGGTCAGAATGGTGACGCGAAAGCCGCTCAACGGCCTCGCCGGGGCTCCCTATCTGGTCGAAAACAACATCGACATTGCCGGCATCACCGAGCCCTTGAAGATTTTCGAGGGCACCGCCCGTGATGCGGCCAAGGGCTTTCCGGCGAATCTCAATGTTGCCGTGGCGCTTTCGCTGGCGGGCCTTGGGCCCGACCAGACCACGCTGCAGATCTGGGCCGATCCAACGGTGACCCGCAACGTGCACCGCGTCGAAGTGGAATCGGATTCCGCGCGCTTTTCGATGACGATAGAGAACATTCCCTCGGAAAACCCCAAGACCGGCCGCATCACGGCACTTTCGGTCATTGCATACTTGCGCAAGCAAGGTTCAGCCCTGCGCGTCGGAACCTGAGGATCAGGCGGTGAGGGGAGGCCTCACTTCGTCAACGACATCCAGCGCTCCGTGGCGCCGATCGCCGCCGACCAAAGCTGGTCCGCAGGCTGACCGCGGTGCAGCGCTTTGCCGACCTCGCAAATCGCCATGAATGCACCAGAGCGCGCCTCTTCGACCTCCAGCGGTTGCTCGCCGCTTCCCTGAACCAGGCCGACCAGTCCGTTCAGTATCGGCAAGGCCAACTGCGCCGCCTGATCTTCGGCGGCCTTCAAGGCGTCCAGTACGCGCGTCGCTTTCTCGAAATCACGCATCGCCACCACTTGCCAAAGCCCGAGGGATGAAAAGCCCAGGATAACATTTTGGCGGAAGGGGTGGGATTCGAACCCACGGTACCCTTGCAGGCACGCCGGTTTTCAAGACCGGTGCCTTAAACCACTCGGCCACCCTTCCGTTGCTGCGGTATCAAGCACTTAGGGGGCAGGAGATCAAGAACGGTCTGTGAACAAGTCTTTCTGGGCCAATTTGGGGGCCAATCTCAGCGCCGATCGAGGAAACGGGCCGCAAACTTCCCGATGGCATCCGCCAGATTGGCGTCGGCCGCCTTGCTCCTTTTGCGCTTGGCGTAGCTCCGGAGGACAACCGCCGGATCGTCGCCGATGCGCAGCGCCACGGTGTGGACCGGGATGCCAGCGTCGAGGAGGGCGGTGGTATCGATGCCCGAAAGTCGTGGAAGCGGGTGCTAGCGAAACCGATGACCCCGGTGCGGCGGGCAACCTTTGACCGAACAGGTCGACCGGTTGTCGCGCCTCACCTCGGCCGACTGGCAACCCCTCAAGGTCGAACAGACGTCACGGCACGTGCGCGTTATGGCGCTCGACCTGCCGACGTCATGGACGATGGCGACGACGAGCGCCGACGAATTCACCAGCCGCATGTTCGAGGCCGTCAACGCGATTCTGCTCGACATGCTCGGCGCTTGCGCCCGCAAGGACTACGATGATCGCCGCCGGCGACAGGCGCAGGGTCAAGCCAAGACGAAGGCCGACGGTCGTTACAAGGGCAGGCTGGAGGACACCAAGCGCAACGAAGACATCGCCGCCATGCTCACCGCCGGGCAGTCCTGGAGTATGATCCAGCGCGCCTCCAGATGCAGCCGCGCGACGATCGCGAAGATCAAGAAGCGTCTGCAGCCCGTCGCGGCCTGACGGCCGCCGGGCGGCTCAATGCAGGAGAGGGACCACCCCCACCGGGGACCTTCCACCGAGGTCGGGCGTTTTTATTCTCATCCGTTTCACGCTCATCCACGTAAAAACCTCCAAAAAGAATCCGGAGAATTTTTCTGGACCAAGCTGTGAGCGTCCCGCCTTTCGAAAATATGTTAATGAGCTGGGTCGCTTCGGCCCTGAATTCGAAACTGGCTAAACATGCTTGATGTCTATCGGTTCGTGTTGGCGCTCCTTGTCGTACAGGGCCATCTGCTCGCCTGGGGCGCGCCGTGGTTAGCTTGGCAAGCGGTGTTTTCGTTCTACGTTCTCAGCGGCTTCCTGATGTCTCTCGTTACTACACTTCTGCATCGACCGGCCCATCCAAAAACTGCGATCTCACGTTAAGCGACACCGCCCAATTCCGCAAAAGCAAACCACGCTCGTCGCCCCTAGATAGGGCCTACGATGCTCAGCTCGCTGATGAAAACGCCGGTCTAGCAAATCGACGGCAAGTCTCTAAGACGGAAATCGTCCGTGCCTTCCCAGCTCAGCCAAGTTTCGATGGCCCTGCGGGCGATCTTGTCCGTCGATTGAGGGAAGTTGATGTCAACGTTCGCTTCCTTCTTGTGGTCAAGATCAATGTGGGATGATTGAATAATCTCGCGGCCTGCGGAGCTCCAAAAATGCGTATGATGAATTGCGCGTGAAGCCGGCCGGTGACGGGGCTCTCAAGCCGCAGCCGCAACGTGCTGCTCGGGCTTGACCAAGAAAGCTCACCGAAGCCGACAGGCTCTCTGCTCTCCGAGATTTGGCTAGGCGCTCTCAACACGCAGACGGGCTCTGACTTCGTCTCATCAGGTGCAGCTCGATTTCAACTCCCCAATTGAGAGTTTCGCGATACCTGAAGGGGTACGATGCGCCTGTATTTTCGTCGCGGTCGCTCGACTCGCTGCCTGTGAAGCCGATCGGGCGGGTTCATCTCTCATCAACGTCACGCGGACAATTGCTCTGATCGACCTGCTGGTGGCGCGGCGCATCTACACCCTGTTCTTGTCTACCAATCAGGTTTTCGACGGCGATACTCCCCATGTCGCCGCAGACGCACCGATGTCGCCTGTCAGCGAATATGGTCGACAGAAGGCTGAAACAGAAAGTTTGCTGCATAAGCGCATGGCCGACGGTGCACCAATCGGGGTACTTCGTCTTGCCAAGGTGGTTTCGCCCGGAATGACGTTGCTGTCCACATGGACGCAGGAGCTAGCGCGTGGACGTGCGATTCGTGCCTTCAGCGACATGACAATGGCACCCACACCGGTAGATCTGGTGGCGATATCGATCGCTCGAATGATGGAGGAACGCTTGTCGGTCATCGCCTAGCTCACCGGGCCACGAGATGTCACTTACGTTGATACAGCGCGCTTTCTCGCAAAGAAGAACGGCGTCGATCCGCGACTGGTAGAGGCGGTTAGTGCGCTCGAAAGCGGCATGCCCAGAGGCGCAACCCCAGGCAACACCACGCTCGACAGTTCCTTAATCACAAAGCGATATGGTATTATTGTTCCTGATGCGCTCGATGTGATCGACAAACTCTGATGATGTCTCTCGTCTATGGAATCCGTAGTTGCCTGCCTCTCAATTTTGATCCCCAGAAAGCGAAGCCGGCAGCACCCTTGCGGCCGAGACGATGAAAGAATGTTCTGAAGGACGAAACATGGAATTCGTAGCTGAGCTTTGGCGATTTATGCGGTTCCGAAAGAAGTTTTGGCTGTTGCCGATCCTGATCATGATGGTCGTGCTTGGCGGACTTGTGGTGCTGACGAAAGGCTCCGCGATCGCGCCTTTTATTTATACTCTCTTCTAGATGGCGCATCTGTATCCTTGGGATTTTCACAAGCGGCCTTAGACAAGTTTTTCATTGGACTCTGCGGCCCGCCAGAGGCTGAGGGCAGGGTAGGATTCCCAAATCGGGGCGGCAGACGCCCAGGCTGCGCGCCTGGGTGCTGCGGCCCTGGGTACGATCAAAGCGGCTATTGGACAGTCAATGAATACGTGACGAGTACCGCGGCTGCCGTAAACGAGCAGAGCGCGGTGACAGGCGACATGCCGGCCAATATGCAGCGCGCGGCAGCGGCGTTGGCTTGAACGAAAGGATCGGCCATCGATTCCTGGTTTCCGATGATCGACCGGGCGTGAGTTGCTGCCAACGCCGCTCGCTCGCCGTCTCAATACTTGGCGACGACCGGACCGCTGCCGAACTTGTAGTTTACACCGACGCGTCCGACGTGATCGCGCAGGTCTGTGACCAGCGTGAGCGGTCCGAATCCAGGTTGGGTTACCGCGTAGGTGGCGCTGCCGAGATCGACGTAGAGATACTCGGCCTTGGCACTCCAGTTGCCGCCGAGCGCGGCCTCAATGCCGCCGCCGATGGTCCAGCCGGCTTTGCTGTCGCTGAAGTGCGTGGTCTGGTTCAGGGGCGGAACCTGCTGATTGATGGTGGTCTTGATCTCACCGAACGCAGCACCGCCTGTGACGTAGAACAGCGCGGGTCCGGCGGCATAGCCCAGCCGTCCGCGCGCCGTTGCGAGCCACGACAGCTCCTGGGTGAAATTCTGCGTCAGGGTGCCCAGCGTCGGCTGGCATAGTCTGCAGATCGTGTCCTTCTGGCCGCTCCACTGAAAGTCGCCTTCCAGACCCAGCACGACATTGCTGACCTGCCAATTGTAGCCAACCTGCGCGCCACCGACGACGCCGTCGGGCGCGATGGTGAGCTGATCATTGGGCAGTACAAAGGTCTGGACGCCAGCATTGCGGGCGACGCCATAGCCGACATTGCCGCCGACGTAAGCGCCGGTCCAATTGTAGGCGAGCAGAACGGGAGCTTTGGCGAACATAGGCGCAGCTGCCGGGGCCGGCGGGGCGCCAAATCTATAGTTCACGCCGACGCGTCCGACATGGTTGCGCACATCGCTGGTGGCGACTTGCGTACCACCGCCGAAGGCGAGAGGGATGATCTGCGTGTTCGAAACACTGCCGAGATCGACATAGAGATATTCGACCTTGGCTGTCCAGTTGCCGGCGAGCGCTGCCTCGACGCCGCCGCCGGCGGTCCATCCCGTCTTGCTATTGGTTGCGGTCGCCGACGGCGCTCCGAAGCAGCAATCCAGGGTCTGTCGGATTTCCCCATAAGCCGCGCCGCCGGTGGCGTAGAACAGGGCCGGTCCGGCCGCATATCCCAACCGCCCGCGCACGGTTCCGAACCACGGCATCTCCTGGGCGACACCACGACCAATAACGCCAGGAGGGAAACTGATGCAGTTAAAGCAATACGAATCCCGTTGGTCCGTCCACTGCCAGTCGGCTTCGGCGCCGAGCACCCAATTGCCTACTTGCCAATTATATCCGATCTGTAGGCCACCGAGCACACCGCGCGGGGCGAGTGTTACCCTGTCGGTCGGAGGTGCGCCGAAGAACGGTTCGCTGGAATTGTGTCCGACTCCATATCCGAAATTGCCGCCAACATAGAAACCCGTCCAGCTATAGACGGATGCGGCCATCGGAGCCTTTGCCGGCCTGGCGGGAATATCCGCCGCTTGAGCGGTTACGACCGTAGCGATTGCGATCGCCATACCAAGCAGCACACGCTTCATTCCCAGCATCCTTTAATCGTATGACCCGATTCACTCTATCAAATCGGGCGGACGCATGTGTGATCGCGCTGCAACACCTGAGCGGGAATCAATATTACTGTGGCGATCGTTGGGTGAATCACTCGTCTGCGCGCAGGCGGGCCTACTGTCCGTCACCGACCCTGATCACCGCCAGCCCCGGGGGTACTCCGAACTAGTTCGAAAGGGTCAAGCGACTTGCGGTAACAATGCCCCGCGTTTTTTTCCCACTTGCCCGCCGAGAATGGCGGGGCTTCTTCGTCGGCGCAAATTCGGATGCCGCGTTATCGTTCCCGAGGAGCGCCGGTGTGCCGATGATTCTGACGGGCGACCCCGCCTATGTGCCGAGTGCGCCTATGAACAGCGCAAGCAAACCCGTTGACCCGACAACGGATGCCCAGAACAGCCAATCGAAACGTGGGCGCTTAAAAGGAAGTCTCGGCGGGTCGAATTTGGACATGTGTCGCGTCCCTTGAAGCCGGGAGCACAACACTCTCATATTACCCGTGGTCCGGTCGATGACGCCCCTTGGGTAACTCCAAATCCCCGGCTCCCGATACAGCGGCCGTTCCAGAAGGTGTGAGGTTTGCTAACACTTTTGCAAACCAGCTGCTTGGGACGGAGTGGAACGAGATAGGACCAGAGAATCAACTCGGCTGTGAAAACCCTGGTATTTACGGGCTCTTTGGCACTAGGCGCGATCGACTGGTACTCTATAGTCACCTGGCTCATTATCGCTCTGGCCCGTCGCCGCCGCGAGCGACATTCGTTTCCATCGATTGAAGATCTGCGAGACTAAGCCAGACCATTTCGCTGGATGGCGTGATTAACATGCGACGAATGATTGACGAGGTAACTCCCAATTCTTTTGCAACGCTAGCCATCGACTGTGTTGCAGAACGAGACTCGGTCCCTTTATCGGCGGCGCCATGCACTCCGATGCGGGCGCGATGGTTTGCGGTTTTTGTTTCCCCGGCCGCAAAAATGAGAAAGCACGCCGATGCGCAAGTTGCGTCCCGCCCTACATTCGTTGAGATTTTTGCAGACTTGACCACGGCTGCCAGCAGCACACCTTCTCGCAAGTTGCCGCCATCAGAGTGCAACCGCAGCGAGGTCACCAGTTTACCCGCGTCATTCGCCGCTTTGATGCGCGCTTGCAGTAAGTCAGCATCGCCAGGCGCAATATTGCCGGAGATGGAAATTTCGACGTGATCGTCTTTGAGATTAAGGGACTTTATCTCGGCAGCGGCTGCGACCGACGCGCTCAGTGCGAATAGTCCCGCATTAACGAGCCCGTAAACCGCAATTCCCAACTTTTCCGCTCGCAGAAAAGCGAGTCACTCATTTTATTCCTTTCGCCTTCAGGCCCGGTACTCCCCGTTGTGCGCCGCACGCTGCCTAACTCGCAGGGAAATCCACCGGAAGGACCACGCATAGCCCTCGGCCGATTGGCCTCAGGTGGCCTTTTTCAATCGCCCGGCGCGACGCCCTACGTCCAGAGGTGGGACGAGGCCCCCCTCCCAGGACTAGCTGAAGGCGAGAACGAGCCAACCTGAGCACAACAGCACAAGGGCGGTGACGATTAGCGCAAGGAACCCGTCAGACACGAAGTCATGATTACTCATGGTACACCTCCTGCCGCTAACTGGAGGCTGGCCCGCATTTATTAAAAATTTCGGAATCGGCTTAAGGAAGTCACCGCCTACGAACAAGTGGTGAACGGGCTTGCTGCCATTTTGCTAGGGGCGTGCCGCCGGGGAAAGCGTCAATTCGCGCGGTGACGGTGCCATCCCGCCCAGCAATGCGGAAGGCTTGCGGTCTAGCCGAGCGCGAAAGCCAGCAAGCTTGAGCACAGCAGCACCAGGCTGGCCGTGGTCAGTGCGAGGAATCCGTTAGAGACCAAATCGTGGTTGCGCATGATACACCTGCCACTCTGGATGCTCGTCCGAATTGATTAAAGCTTTCCGAATCTCCCGCCTCGAAAGAGGTGATGCGTCTTTCTGCTTGGGGCTCAGCCTCAAGCAGGGCCTGAAACTCAGGCCCGGGATCGATAGCCTTCGAATGCATGAGCCAGGAAAATCGCCGCGCTCACCAGGCCCATAATCGCTGTAACCGTCTCAATCATCGCACAAATCCTTTGCGCCCCTGCACGCACAGAACGACTGCGCCGTTGCACAGTCAAAAAGATTCCGTGGCCAAAACGAAAGTCCGGGCCGAGTGATGATTTGCTGCAACAGATTGTCTGAAAGCGGGACAGGGCAGGGATGGTTTATGGGCGATCGTCACAATGAAGCCCGTAAATCGCCGGGGGACCGAGGCAATCCCGAGGCGACGGTGGATAGCAACCATTGATTCACCACGGCGGCGCGCACCGCATTTCCGCCGTGTTCGGGTTGCGATATCTTTACGACTTGGTGCGGAGGTGGGCCGTATCAAGGAATCAGGCCATGCAGCCTCTACGTAGGCATGCGGCCGCGAGAATGGTATTTGGGGCAAATGGGGATTCGACGGTCGAAATCGATGGTCCGGGTGGCGCGTGGTGCTGCTGCCGTGGCCGCCTGTCTCCTGCTTGCCAATTGCGCCTCGTCGGGCAAGTTCGCGAGCCGCGTCGATCCCAAATACGGAGTTTCCTCAAGCCCCCGGGTGGTGGCGATGGGTGAACCCGTGCCGAAGGGCGGCGGCACCTACCGGATCGGCAAGCCCTACACCGTGGCCGGCCGGGTCTACGTGCCCGAGGAAGACCCCGACTATCGTGCGGAAGGCATGGCCTCCTGGTATGGCGACGATTTCCATGGCCGGCTGACCGCCAATGGCGAAGTATTCGACATGCTCTCGCTGACCGCAGCCCATCCAACGCTGCCGATCCCCAGCTACGCCCGCGTCACCAATTTGCGTAACGGCAAATCGCTGGTCGTCCGCGTCAATGACCGCGGCCCATACCATGGCAACCGCCTCATCGACGTCTCGAACAAGGCGGCCGAACTCCTTGATTTCAAAAGCAATGGTGTCGCCAAGGTACGTGTTGAATATGTCGGGCGGGCCCCCTTGGAGGGTTCCGACGACCGCCAGCTCATGGCGACCTTGCGGACCGGCGTTCCGGCGCCGTCACCATCCACAGTGCGGGTGGCTTCCGCCCGGCCGTTCGTTCCCGAGATGCCGTCCACCGCGGGGCGGATCCGGGGCGAGGTTCCGATGCCGGAAGGGCGGCCTTATAGCCTCGGCAACAGCTCGGCCGACTACGCCTCGATCAATGCCACCTCGGAAATATCGGCCTCCAACCGCTCGCGCGGCCGGGCGTTGGAAAATCCACGTGCGGTGTCTTACGAAAACGAGGCGGGCTATGCGGCCACGCCGCGCTCGGCCTATCTGCCGATCGATCCGCGGGGCCCGAGCGAGGTTCTGAGCGGGCGCGGGCTCTACTGATTCTTCAGGAAGGCTATCAAAGCGGCGTTGACCTCATCGGGCCGTTCCTGCTGAATCCAGTGACCGGCGCCGTCGATGATCAGCTTTTGCCGCAGGTTGGGCAGCACCCGCTCCAGTTCCGTGACGCGCTTGGCGCCGATCAGGCCGGTGATAACGGAATCTTTCGACCCCGCGACGAACAATGACGGCTGGTGGATCTGGGCGCCCTGCCAGGGGGCGGTTAGTTCCCAGTTGCGGTCGAGATTGCGGTACCAGTTCAGTCCGCCGCGGAAGCCGGATTCGCGATAGACCTTGGCAAAATAGGCGATGTCGGCCTCATCAAGCCAATCCGGCAGCTTCACGACGGGGCTGATGTTGCCGAGAAAGCCCTTACCCTCGGTGATGTAGAGCGCGGCGGGGTCGGACACCCCGCGCCCAAGCACCAGGCGCATGGTCAAGGCGACATCCCGCTCGAACTCGGCCTCGGCAACGCCGGGGGTCTGAAAGTATTGCCAATAGAAATTGGTGATCCCACCGTCGCGCAGGCTGTCCAGCGGCCGGCCGCGGCCGCGGAATGGGGGCGGTACGCTGAGGCCCGCGACTTTCGTAAAGACGTCCGGGCGGAACATCGCCGCGTGCCATGCAACCGGCGCGCCCCAATCATGGCCGACAATGACGGCCTGCTTTTCGCCCAGCGCCGACACCAGCGCGACCATGTCGCCGACATTGTCGAAGATGCTGTAAGCCCCGATTTCGGCGGGCGCGCTGCTGCGGCCAAAGCCGCGCATGTCCGGCGCCACGACATGGAAACCGGCTGCCGCGATCGCAGGGATCTGGTGCCGCCACGAATAGGAAAGTTCCGGCCAGCCGTGACAGAGCAGCACCAGCGGACCCTGACCTTGCTCGAGCACAAATAACTCGATCCCGCCTGCGGAAATGGTGCGTGAGGATGGCATCGCGTTTCCGCCCTGTTTTTCGTATCTTGTCGGGAAATTGCAGCGCTTGGGAAGGATACGGTCGTTCGGTCGGCGCCGCAATTGGATCGGCTGATCCACAAGTCCAAAAACCTGTGTTGTTTGCGATACTTCCAACTGTTAGAACGCCGGGATTCAGGACATCGCCAATGGCTGCCGACAGACCCGTTTCCCGCAAATCTGACGCCGCGGCCGCACGTCCGTGGCGGGGCCTGATCGCGGCCACGCTGGCACTGGCCGTCGGATGGGGCGGGATCGTCTACGCCGCCAACAACAGCGTGCAGGGCGCCAAGAAGGAAGCGGAGGGTGGCTTTGACGGCGACGCGCCGACCGCGATCCTGATCGAAGGCACCAGCGGCAGCGTGCTGTTCGAGAAGAATGCCGACGAGTTGCGGGCGCCGTCGAGCATGATGAAGCTGATGACGGCCGAGGTGGTGTTCAACGCCGTCAAGACCGGCAAGGTCAAATTGACCGACGAATACCGCATCAGCGAAAACGCCTGGCGCAAAGGCGGCGCGCCGGCGGGCGGCTCGACCATGTTTGCCATCCTCAACAGCAAGGTTTCGGTCGACGACCTCCTGAAGGGCGCGATCATCCAGAGCGGCAACGACTCCTGCATCGCGCTCGCCGAGGGGATGGCCGGAAACGAAAAGATCTTTGCCGCCGAATTCTTGACCAAGCGGGCGCGCGAGCTCGGCATGACCAGGTCGACCTTCGGCAATTCAAACGGGCTGCCCGATCCCGCCAACAAGATGACGGTGCGGGAACTGGCCAACCTCTCGCGTCATATCATCCTGACCTATCCGGACATGTACAAGCTGTTCGCGGAGAGGGAATTCATCTGGAACAAGATCCGGCAACAGAACCGCAATCCGCTGTTGAACTCGCTTAACGGTGCCGACGGGCTGAAGACCGGTTACACCAAGGACGGCGGCTACGGGATGGTCGGCTCCGCCGTCCAGAACGACATCCGGCTGATTGTCGTGATCAACGGGCTTGAAGACCCCGACGATCGCGCGTCGGAAGCCAAGAAAATGCTGGAATGGGGGTTCCGCAATTTCGAGGCGCGGACGCTGTTCGCGGCCAATCAACAGGTCGGATACGCCAAGGTGTTCGGCGGTGAAAGCCGATCGGTCAAGCTGGCGAGCCGCGAGCCGATCAAGGTGATGGTGCCGAAGAACGGTAGCGAAAAACTGATCGCGCGCCTGGTCTATAACGGCCCGGTGCGGGCGCCGGTCGCCGAGGGCCAGCCGGTCGGAGTGGTGCGGGTCTGGCGCGGCGGCAATGTCGCGATGGAGGCGCCGGTCTATGCTGCGGAGGCGGTCGCGACCGGTTCGACGATGCGCCGGGCGATCGACGGCGCCAGCGAGCTTGTCATCGGCATGTTCCGCGCGAGCGCAGAGAAGCTCTGATTATGGCCGAAGCAACGGTTAGCCGGCCTTCGGGACGCGGAAAGTTCATTTCGTTCGAAGGCGGCGAGGGCTCCGGAAAGTCCACGCAGATCAAGAAACTTGCCGATCGGCTTGCAACGGCAAAACTGCGCGCGATCGTCACCCGCGAGCCCGGCGGCTCGCCTGGCGCCGAAATCATCCGTCATCTCGTGCTGTCGGGCATGGGCAAATTGCTGGGGCCGGAGGCGGAAACGCTGCTGTTCGCCGCCGCCCGCGACGACCATGTGCGCACGGTGATTCAGCCCGCGCTCAGCCAGGGGATCTGGGTGCTGTGCGACCGGTTTTCGGATTCGACGCGTGCCTATCAGGGGCGGCTGGGACAGGTCTCGCCCGCCGTGCTCAACGCCATGCAGCGGGTCACCATCGGCGACCTCAAGCCGGACCTGACCATCATCCTCGATATCCCCGTTGATGTCGGACTGAAGCGCGCCGCCGTCCGCCGCGGCACCGGCGCTCCCGACCGTTTCGAGGCGGAGGACGTCAAGTTCCATCAGGATCTGCGCGACGCTTACCAGCAGATCGCCGCCGAAGACCCGCAGCGCTGCGCGCTGATCGATGCCAATGCCGATACCGACACAGTCGCCACCCACGTCTGGAAGGCCTTGCGCGATCACCTGTTCGCTATTTCCTCGACGGCGAGTTCCGCATGAGCGCCCGCAAGGTCGAGCAGGACACCACAGTCCGGCATCCCCGCGAAACGCCTGACCTGTTTGGGCATCGCGATGCCGAGATCGCACTGCTCAACGCCTACCGCAGCGGCCGCATTCCGCATGCCTGGCTGATCGGCGGCGCGCAGGGCATCGGCAAGGCGACGCTGGCCTATCGCATGGCGCGGTTCGTGCTGACGCATCCCGACCCGCTGTCGCTATCCGTGCAACGCGCGGAGACGCTGGCGGTCGATCCCGCCGATCCCGTTGCGCGGCAGGTCACGAACGGCGCCCATGGCGGGCTGTTGGTGCTGGAGCGCAGCCTCAACGACCGCGGCGTGATGCGCACCGTCATTACCGTCGACGAGACGCGTGAGACGATCTCGTTCTTCGGCTCGACCGCGGCGGTCGACGGCTGGCGGGTCTGCATCGTCGATACCGTCGACGAGCTCAATCCCAATGCGGCAAACGCACTGCTCAAGATACTCGAGGAGCCGCCGCAGCGATCGCTGTTTCTGCTCGTCAGTCATTCGCCGGCGCGGGCGCTGCCGACCATCCTGTCCCGTTGCCGCAAATTGCCGCTGCGACCGCTGGCGACCGAAGACGTCATCCGCGCAGCCGCACAGGCTGCGAACATAATGGCCGATGATCCAGCGCTCGCGGAAGCCGCAGAGGCGGCGGAGGGGAGCGTCTCGCGCGCGGTCACGCTGCTCGGCGGCGATGCGCTCAAGCTGCAGCAACGGACCGCGGCGCTGCTGGCGACCCTGCCGCATGTTGACCCGCGCGAATTGCATGCGCTGGGTGACGCTCTGGGCGGCAGCGACCGCGTGGCCCTTGCGGCCTTCGTCGACGGCATCGATCGCTGGATCGGCGAAAAGCTGCGCGCTGGTGACGCCAACGCCAACCTGCCGCGCCTTGCACGGCTGGCGGAGGTATGGGAAAAGATCATCCGCGCCGCGCGCGATACGGAATCGTACAATCTGGAACGAAAACCGCTGGTTTTCTCGGTGTTCGGGATGCTCGCGGAAGCCACGCGGTGACTCTCCGGCGGTGACTTCTCCGTTCGATATTAATCCGGACAATCTGATTTGAACGCTTAAAGGAAATTCGTGGTGGCGAAGGCTAACAAGAAGACCTCCAAAAAGA
This sequence comes from Bradyrhizobium sp. AUGA SZCCT0176, assembly GCF_018130145.1. Taxonomy (GTDB): domain Bacteria; phylum Pseudomonadota; class Alphaproteobacteria; order Rhizobiales; family Xanthobacteraceae; genus Bradyrhizobium. Next base: position 17,015 of record NZ_JAFCMB010000023.1, read on the forward strand.
AAAAGGCCAAGGCCCGCAAGTCTTCGCCTGCGCGCGCCACCAAAAAGGCCGGCGCCAAAAAACGCGTCGTGAAAAAAACGCGCAAGGCGCCGAAGAAGGCTGCCAAGAAGGCAGTGAAGAAGACGGTGAAGAAAGCCGTAAAGAAGTCGGTTGCGAAGAAGACCGCCAAGAAGTCTTCGAAGACACTTTCGAAGAAACCAGCGAAGAAACCGGCGGCGAAGAAATCCGTTGCAGCCCCCAAAACGCCGAGTGCCGTCGGCAGGACCTCGTCAGCCGAAAAGAAGCCATCCGCACCGAAGCGCCCGAAGGCCGCCACGCCGCGCCCGGAGGCACCCGTTGCCGCAACGCCAGCGGTGGCGACGCCACGCAACAGTTACTTCGTCACGACGCCGATCTTCTATCCGAACGGCATACCGCACATCGGCCATGCCTACACCGCGATGGTCACCGACGCGATCGCCCGCTTTCAGCGGCTCGACGGGTTCGATGTCCGCTTTCTGACGGGGACCGACGAGCACGGCCTCAAGATGCAGCAAACCGCGATTGCGGAGGGTCTCACGCCGCTCGCTCTTGCGGATCGCAACTCCGCGCGCTTCCGCGACATGATGACCGCGCTCAACATCTCATATGACGATTACATCCGCACCACCGAGCCGCGCCACGAACAGGCTTGCCAGGCACTCTGGCGCGCGATCGAGAACAACGGCGATATCTATCTCGGCAAGTATGCCGGCTGGTATTCGGTGCGTCAGGAAGCCTATTTCGACGAAACGGAAACCACCGTTGACGCCGACGGTGTTCGCCGCGAGCCGCTCGGCTCGCCGGTCGAGTGGACCGAGGAGGAGACCTATTTCTTCCGCCTGTCGGCCTATCAGGACAAGCTGCTCGACCTCTATGCGCGCGTTCCCGACTTCGTGCTCCCCCGCGAGCGGCTGAACGAAGTCGCGAGCTTTGTCAGAGGTGGTTTGCAGGACCTGTCGGTCTCGCGGACGACGTTCGACTGGGGCATCAAGGTGCCGGGCTCCCCAGCTCATGTCATGTACGTGTGGTTGGATGCGTTGACGAATTATATCACGGCCGCCGGCTATCCGGAAGTTGATGGCGCCGACTTTCAGCGTTACTGGCCGGCCAATCTCCATGTCACCGGCAAGGATATCGTGCGTTTCCACGCCGTATATTGGCCCGCTTTCCTGATGTCGGCCGGCGTCGAGGTTCCGCAACGGGTCTTCAGCCACGGCTTCCTGCTCAACCGCGGCGAGAAGATGTCGAAATCTGTCGGCAACGTCGTCGATCCCTTCGCGATGGCGGCGCAATACGGCGTCGATCAGGTGCGCTATTTCTTTATGCGCGAAGTGTCGTTCGGTCAGGACGGCAGTTACAACCATGAGGCCATCGTCACTCGGACGAATGCCGACCTCGCCAACGACCTCGGCAATCTGGCGCAGCGTTCGCTGTCGATGATCGCAAAGCAACTCGGCGGCATCCTGCCGGAGCCCGGCGAGTTCAGCGACAACGACAAGGCGATCCTGGCGCAGGCCGACGCCATGCTGGAGGCGTCGCGCACGGCGATGGCGACGCAGCAAATCCATCAATGGCTGAGCGCCGTGTGGGCCGTGGTGGCTGAAGCCAACCGCTATTTCGCGGGCGAGGCGCCGTGGGCGCTGGCAAAGACCGATCCGGCGCGGCAGAAGACCGTCTTGTACGTAACCGCGGAAGTCGTGCGCCAGATTGCCATCCTGGCACAGCCGGTGATGCCGGAATCCTCCGGCAAGCTGCTGGACAGTCTTGGTATCCCCCAAGATATCAAGGCGCGTAATTTTGCAGCACTACCCACGCGCATCGCCGCAGGTACAGCCTTGCCGGCGCCGGTCGGGGTGTTTCCGCGCTACGTCGAGCCAAAGGCAGATTGATCGGTTCGAACGCCATGCTCGTCGACAGCCACTGTCATCTCGACTTTCCCGATTTCGCCGAGGATCTCGACGGCATCGTTGCGCGGGCCGAGAGCGCCGGGATCGGTCGCATCGTCACTATTTCGACGCGGGTGAGGCGGCTTGGCGGCTTGCTGCAAATCGCCGAGCGGTTTCCGAACGTCTATTGCTCGGTCGGCACCCACCCGCATCACGCCGATGAGGAAGACGGCATTCCGGCAGCCGAGCTGATCGAGCTGACGAAGCACCCGAAGGTGGTCGCACTGGGTGAGGCGGGGCTGGATAATTTCTACGACGACGGCTCGCCGGAGGCGCAGGAGCGCGGCTTTCGCGCCCACATTGCCGCCGCGCGCGCAACCGGCCTGCCGCTGGTCATTCACACCCGCGACGCCGATGAAGGTTGCGGTCGCATCCTCGAGGAGGAAATGGCCAAGGGACCGTTTCGTGCCGTGCTGCATTGCTACACTGGCGGACGCGAACTGGCGATGAAGGCGATCGCGCTGGGACTTTCGATCTCGTTCACGGGCATCCTGACGTTCAAGAAATCAGAAGCCTTGCGCGAACTCGCCGCCGACCTGCCGGCCGATCGCATCATGGTCGAAACCGACGCGCCGTATCTGGCGCCCGGCAAATTCCGTGGCAAACGCAACGAACCATCCTACGTGGTCGAGGTGGCCAAGGTGCTGGCGGAGGCGCGCGGGGTTTCGCTCGAGGAGATCTCGCGGCAGACCACCGAAAACTTCTTTCGCCTGTTCTCCAAGGTACCCGCGCCGAAAGCGGCCGCATGACGCTGACGCTGACAATCCTCGGCTGTGGTTCCTCCGCCGGCGTGCCGCGTCCGGCGCTCGGTTGGGGTGCCTGCGATCCCGACAACCCCAGGAATCGTCGCCGCCGTTGTTCGCTGCTGGTTGAGCGCACGGGCGCCCACGGCACCACGCGGATCGTGATCGACACTTCGCCCGACCTGCGCGAGCAATTGATCGACGCCAATGTCGACCATATCGACGCGGTGTTCCTGACGCATGAGCACGCCGACCAGACCCACGGCATCGACGATCTGCGCTCGGTCGTGCTGCACCAGCGCCGCCGCATTCCCGTCTACTTCAATCAGTCGACCGCGAAAGACATCATGGCGCGGTTCTCCTATTGCTTCATCTCGCCCGAGGGTAGCGATTACCCGCCAATCCTGACGCGTCATTCCATCGAAGCTGGCGAGAGCCACACCACGCAAGGGAAGGGCGGCCCGGTGGAGCTTTCCGCCTTCCTGGTTCACCACGGCAAGATTCCCGCGCTGGGATTTCGCATTGGGGATGCCGCCTACACACCCGACGTCCACGACATTCCCGAGGAGAGCTGGCCATTGCTCGAAAACCTCGAGCTCTGGATCATCGACGGGCTGCGCTATGCCGGGCATCCCAGCCATTTCAGCATCAACGACGCGCTGTCCTGGATCGGGCGCTTCAAGCCGCGCCGCGCCGTCATCACCAACATGCATTCCGACCTCGATTACGAGGTGCTGCGCCAGAGCCTGCCGGCTGACGTGACCCCGGCTTTTGACGGGATGCGGCTAACGCTGGAGCGGACCGGCTGAGGCTCCGGCAGCCCGGCGGAACTTCGTCGGCACGAACTGATTATCACCGGAGTTCCGCTTTCAGGAGAGCCGAGATGATCCGCCGCTTGTTGGCCGCACCGGTTCTGTGGGTCTCGCTGGTATTGCCAGCGGCCGGACTGGACGCCGCGTCGATCAACAATGCAGAATTTGAATCTGCAAAACCTCCGGCGGAAAGGAAAGTCGATCCGCTCGTCATCAAGGTCCAGGTTCTGCTGGATCGGGCGCGGTTCTCTCCGGGAGAAATCGACGGCAAGCTCGGCGAAAACGCGCAGAAGGCGTTAAAGGCCTTCGCCGAGGCGAAAGGCTTGAAGCCTGCTCAGGCGCTGACGCCAGAGGTATGGAAAGCGCTTGCGGGGACGAGCTCGGACGCTGTCGTTATCGAGTACAAGATTTCCAGCGGCGACATCAAGGGACCCTTCCTGGAAAAGCTGCCCGCCAGGATGGAAGATATGCGGCACCTCAAAGCTCTCGGCTACACCAGCCCGCGCGAAGCCATCGCCGAGAAATTTCACATGAGTGAAGGGCTGCTGGAAGCTCTCAACCCCAAGAAGAAGTTCGACCAGGTTAGTGAAATCGTTCTGGTCGCGGCCGTGCCTGGCAACGACGCCAAATTGAAAGGTGACCGCATCGAGGTGGACAAATCAGGTCAGACGGTAAAGGTCTTCACCTCGTCCGGTGAGCTTGTCGGGTTTTTTCCAGCGACAGTGGGGAGTAAGGAAAAGCCGACACCCAGCGGCACGCTCAAGGTGGTGTCCGTCGATGCCAACCCGAACTATCGCTATAATCCCGACTACAAATTCAAGGGTGTTAAATCAAAAGAGGTGTTCACCATCAAACCCGGCCCGAATAATCCGGCGGGATCCTATTGGATCGGGTTATCGGCCGAAGGATACGGCATCCACGGCACGTCCAACCCTTCGACGGTCAGCAAGTCTGAATCCAACGGTTGCGTTCGACTGACCAATTGGGATGCCGGCTTGTTGGGCCGGAGCATCAAAAAGGGAACGCCGGTCGTGTTCGTCGAGCAGCCGCCGGCGAGCGGAAAGAGCTAGATCGTCCGAGCGCGCTTCAAGCCGCGCCACTTCTTGTCTCCAACAGGATTATGACGTGCTGCGCCAGACTCTGCAGGCTGGCTGATCCCGGCCCATGACGGTTGATGCTGGAGCGGGTGGAGCAAACGGACTACGTTGGGAGAAAAGCAGGGTAGTTTAATGATCGGCCTGTTCTTCGAAGTTCAAACAAGGCCCGGGCACCGGGACCAGTATCTGAATCTTGCCGCTTCGTTGAAGCCCGAGCTTGAGGCCATGGGTGGCTGTCTGTTCATCGATCGTTTCAGGAGTCTGACACGGGAGAACCTGCTGCTGTCCTACCAGATATGGCAGGACGAGGGGGCTCTGACGGCCTGGAGGGCCCACGCCTACCATCACGAGGTCCAGACGATCGGCCGCGAGAAGGTCTTTTCGGACTATCGTATTCGCGTCGCCCAGGTCATTCACGAAGCCAGGCCAGGACGGCCGGTCTGGCAGCCCGAGCGACGTACGCCCTACAACGACCCCGCAAGGCGCCCGCCAACTTACGTCCTCGCTTCGGAATGCAAGAGCGCCACGATTCCGGTGGAAACCGAATGGCACCATGGCGCGTTCGCGAGCGTCTATCGTGACGGATACTTCGCGCACTTGATCGACTTGCCGGACCCTCAAGCCGGCGTCGAATTCGGCGCCAAGCTGTTTACCGATTCAACCACTGAATACTTCCGCGTCTTCGAAGTCATGCGAGACTACGGAATGTACGAGCGAACCGAGGCGCCGCAGTATTATCCGCCGGTCGAGCGAGATTAGGCGTAGACCAGATCAGTGCCGTTTTCGCTTTTGGCACTTTTCTTTTGGTGGCTGATCTTCGCTTTTGAGTTCACAGCGGAAGATGAAAGAACGCCGACTGACTTCCGGACATGACCCCGAAGCCGACATGGTGTCTTCCGAACTCCTTACCGCAATCTCAACCAGAAATTTCGATTGAGCCGATGCGGCGAGAGGAGTGCTCAGTGTTGTCTTCCATACATCCCAAGCAAAATGCCCATGATACAGCCGATACACACAGGCGCGCCGATAACAGCCATAGGCCAAAAGAAGATAAGCATTCCGTGTGCGAGAAGTCCCTCGCCCAGAGCCTCGCCTAGGGTGCCGCTAGGCAGAAAGAAGCAGATTGAGATCAAGCCAAAGGCGCCTAAGGGAACTGCTGCGAAGGTAATCTTTGTCCACGACGTTGAGCGCGGGTCGTGCTTTGCAAATACAAACGAACCCCATCCGACGATGGCTGCGACGAGCGCCCACATGACAAGGAAAGATAATCCCATGCCGCGAGTATGCGCCTCCCTGTCAAATCGCGCATTAATGCGATGGTCTCAATTCTATCGAAGGGTTGCCGTTTAGTTAAACAGTGTTCCTGGGTTGGTTTGAACTGCAGACGAAGTTTTGTCCGCTCCTGGGCACTTTGCGGACCTGGCGATGTCCGATTGAAGTCCGTAGTGCCCACCAAAGCGGACGTCCGCCAATGTCTATGGGTTTATGAGTTCATGTCTTACGCCGAAAACGCCTTCACCGAACCCACCTGGTTGCGCAGCAGGAATTTCTGGATCTTCCCTGTCGACGTCTTCGGGATCGCGCCGAACACGATGGACTTCGGCGTCTTGAAGCCGGACATGTGGCCGCGGCAGAACGCGATGATGTCGGCTTCGGTTGCTTTCGCGCCGTCCTTCAGCTCGACGAAGGCGCAGGGCACTTCGCCCCATTTCGGATCCGGCTTGGCGACCACAGCCGCGAACAGCACGGCCGGGTGTTTGTAGAGGATGTCCTCGACCTCGACGGAGGAGATGTTCTCGCCGCCGGAAATGATGATGTCCTTGGAGCGGTCCTTGATGATGACGTAGCCGCTCTCATCGAGCACGCCGAGATCGCCGGTGTGAAACCAGCCGCCGGCAAACGCTTCGCTCGTCGCCTTCTCGTTCTTCAGATAGCCCTTCATCACGATGTTGCCGCGGAACATCACCTCGCCGATGGTCTCGCCGTCGCGCGGCACTTCGCGCATGGTTTCGGGATCGAGCACCGTGACGCCTTCCTGCAGCGGGTAGGGCACGCCCTGCCGGCGCTTGAGCTGCGCGCGCTGATCGGCCGGCAGTTCGTCCCAGCCCGGTTGCTCGGCGCAGACCGACGCCGGGCCATAGACCTCGGTCAGGCCGTAGACATGCGTCAGCTTGATGCCGATGCTCTCGGCGCCCTCGAGCACGGCAACGGGAGGCGCTGCGCCTGCAATCAACCCGACCACGGGCCGGGCCTTGGCGCCCTTCGGGGCGTCCGGCGCATTGATCAGTGTGTTGTAGACGATCGGCGCGCCGCACATGTGGGTGACGCCGTGTTTGGGGATCAGTTCGAAAATCTTCGACGGATCCACCTTGCGCAGGCAGACATTGATGCCGGCGGAGGCCGCGACCGTCCACGGAAAGCACCAGCCGTTGCAGTGAAACATCGGCAGCGTCCAGAGATAGACCGGATGCTGGCCGAGATTGCCCGCCAGGATGTTGCTGACGGCGTTGAGGTAGGCACCGCGGTGATGGGTGACAACGCCCTTCGGATTGCCCGTCGTGCCCGACGTATAGCTCAGCGCGATCGCGTCCCATTCATCGCCGGGCAGTCGTGCCACAAATCCAGCATCGCCCTGCGCCACCGCCGCTTCATATTCGAGTTCGCCGATCCGCTTGCCGCCGGCAAATGCCGCATCGTCGACGTCGATGACATAAGGTTTGGGCCCCTTCATCAGCGTCAGCGCTTCCGCGATCACGCCGGAAAATTCCGGATCGACCAGGATGATTTTGGCGCCGCCATGATCGAGCTGAAACGCAATCGAGGGCGCGTCGAGCCGGATGTTGAGCGCATTCAGCACCGCGCCCGCCATCGGCACTGCGAAGTGCAATTCGTTCATCGCGGGAATATTCGGCAGCATCGCCGCGACCGTATCGCCATGGCCGATGCCGCGGCCGGCGAGGTAGGAGGCAAAGCGCCGGCAGCGCTCATGGGTCTGCGACCAGGTGAAGACGCGGCCTTCGTAGACGGTGCTGACGGCATCGGGATAAACAGCCGCGCTGCGTGCGAGGAAGCTCAGCGGCGTCAGCGGCACGTAATTCGCCGGCGTCTTGTCCAATCCGATGCTGTATTGACCTTGGTCTGGAGTTTGGGCTGCGCTCATCGGCTTTGTCCCGTCAGCAAAATTGAACCTACAAGAACCCGATCGAAATCCACGGGAAGATCGCCACAATAATTAGTCCGACCATCAGCGCCAGCAGATAGCCCCAGATCGGCCTGATCCCTTCGGCCGGATCGACGCGTCCGATGGCGCAGGCGGCATAATAGCCCACTCCGAACGGCGGCGCGAATAGCCCGATACCCATCGCCAGAATAACGATCATGGCATAGTGAACCTCGTGCACCCCGACCGCACGCGCGATCGGAAACAACAGCGGCCCGAACAGCACGATCGCCGGGATGCCCTCGAGCACGCTGCCGAGGATCACGAAGGCCACGATCGATACCGCGATGAAGGTCGCCGAACCGCCGGGCAGGCCGGTCATGGCCGCCGCCAGCGTCCGTGAGAAGCCGGACTGGGTCAGGCCCCAGGCCATTCCGGTGGCGCAACCGATGATCAGCAGGATGGCGCCCGACAGGCACGCGGTCTCGACCAGCATCGGCATGATCCGCCGCCAGTCGAAGTTGCGGTAGATCAACAGCCCGTAGATCAGGTAGCCGACGACGAAGGCATAGACGATCCCGATGGTGGAGACCTCGGTCGCGGTCGCGATGCCCTCGACCACGGCGTAGCGGATTACAAAAGGCAGCGCCACGGCGGGCAGGGCGATGATGAACGCACGGGCGATCTCACCGCCGCTGGCCCTGGCGACATGTGTCAGGTCTTCGTCGCGGTAGCGCCACCACACCAGCGCCGACAGGGTGATCGCCAGCACCACGCCCGGCAGCAGGCCGCCGGTGAACAGCGCCGCAATCGATACGCCGGTGACCGAGCCGATCGTGATCAGCACCAGACTGGGCGGGATGGTTTCCGTCTGGGCGCCGGTGGCCGAGAGCAGGGCGACCAGATCGCCCGGCTTGGCGCCCCGCGCCTTCATTTCCGGAAACAGCACCGGGGCAACGGCAGCCATGTCGGCGGCCTTGGAGCCGGAGATGCCCGAAACCAGATACATCGCGCCGACCAGCACGTAATGCAGCCCGCCCCGGACATGCCCCAGCAGGCTCGCCAGGAACGCCACCATGGCGCGCGCCATGCCGGTCATCTCGATCAGCAACCCTAAGAACACGAACAGCGGCACCGACAGCAGGATGAGGTGGCTCATGCCCTCGTCCATGCGGCCGACCAGCACCATCAGTGGCGTATTGGTCGTCAGCGCGAGATAGCCATAGGTCGCCAGCCCAAAGCCGAACGCAATGGGAACGCCCGCGAACACGCAGAAGCCGGCCACACCAACGAAGAAGATGATCAGGTTGAGATTGCCCAGCGGCTTCAGCGAGCCCTTCAGCAGCCAGAAGGCCGCGATGACAAGCGCAACGGACAGGATGGCCGCGCATACGGTACGGACGTTGCCCGCCCGCATCAGCCGCAGCAACGCAAACAGCGCCATCAGAGCGATGCCGACCGGTAGCGCCGCCGCCCGCCAGATATTGGTGACCTGCAGTGCCGGCGTGGTGATGTAACTTTCCTCGTAGGCATATTCAAAGGCCGGCCAGGCGATCATCAGAAGGAACGCCAGCGCGGCCGAAGTCGCTACCACATCGAGATAGGCGCGCAGCGCAGGCTTGGCGCTCGCGACCACGGCCGTCATCCGCATGTGCTCGGCTCGCCGGAACGCCACGGCAGCCCCCAGCATCGCCAGCCACAGGAACAGCATCGAGGCCAGTTCGTCCGACCAGATCAACGGCCGGTGCATCCCGTAGCGCGCCACCACGCCCGCGAACAGGATGACGATCTCGGCGACGACCAGGAGCGCTGCCGGGATCTCAACCAGCATCCCAAGGAAGTTTTCAGTGGACGCGAGCAGGGAACGGCGGCGAGGGGGCTCTGCCACCTCGCCGGTCACGTTCTCGGTCAGTTCGGCATGAGCCATCGCAGCGCCCTGCACCACAGCATGAACAAAAGACAGGATAGGGGTCTGAGACCCCTATCCGGCTACGACAGCTTGCCGACGGACTTTTCCAGCAGCTCCCAAGCCTGTTCGCCGTATTTGCCCTTCCATTCCGCATAGAAGCCGGCCGAGCGAAGTTTGTCTCGGAACGGCGTGACGTTGGGCTGGTTGAAGACAAGGCCTTTGCCGGCCAATTCCTGCTGCAGTCCGGCATTGAGCTTGGCGACGTCTTCGCGTTCCTTGACGCCCGCGGCGTTGATGTTTTTGGTGACGATGGTCCGGACATCCTCCGGGAGTTTTTCCCACGCGCGGCGGTTGGCCAGGAACCAGAAGCCGTCCCACATGTGGTTGGTCAGCGAACAGAATTTCTGAACTTCGTAGAGTTTGGCGGTCGAGATGATCGCCAGCGGATTTTCCTGGCCCTCGACGATCTTGGTCTGCAGTGCCGAATAGACTTCGCTGAAATTGATCGAGGCGGGCGCCGCATCGAACGCCTTGAACATCGAGGTCCACAGCGGCGAAACCGGCACCCGGATCTTGAAGCCCTTGAGGTCCTCAGGCCCGTTGATCGGCTTGCTCGACGACGTGGTCTGGCGGAACCCGTTGTCCCAGATCTTGTCCATGACCACCAGATTGGCCTTGGTGATCTCGCCGCGGACATAGGCGCCCAGCCCGCCATCCATGGCCTTCCAGACCGTGTCGTAATCCGGGAAAGCGAAGCCGATGCCACTGATGGACGCCGCCGGCACCAGCGTCGCCAGGATCAGGCCTGACAGCGTGAAGAATTCGACGCCGCCGGATCTGATCTGGCTCAACATGTCGGTGTCGGAACCGAGCTGGTTGTTCGGGAAAATCTGCAGGTCGAACCGGCCATTGGTCTCGGCCTTGATCGCCGCCGCCATCTCCTTGGCGCGGGCGTTCAGCGGATGGCCATCCGGGAGGTTGTTGGCATATTTGTAGGTGAATTCGGCGGTCTGGGCACGCGCCACAAACGGCGCGCCGATGCCACCCAGCACCGCTGACGCAGCGGATGCCTTGAGAAGCGTGCGTCGTGAAAAGCTCATCTGGTTTCTCCCTTGAGGGTTGTTGTTCTTGAGACCCAATCCTATGCGGACCGGATGCTGCGAGCGATCTCGCCGGGCGGCTTATTGCAGCGTCCGCCGGCCGCGGCAATATCGGTTTTCGGGACGCAGCCGCGAGCAGTCATGCGTTGGCTTTTGCGAGATGTTTGGGGCCGGCAGTCTGGATCGAAAAACCGGATCAATCTGACCTGGCTTGGAAGGAATTCACGCTAAATATCTGATCTAATTGTAGATATAAATATTCCATAATATACCTTATGCGAATCGCAGATATTGGCAACAGCCACGATGCGGCACGGCTACGCCCGCTCGAAGCCCGATCCTACCGCCCCTTGAACCGCGGCTTCCGCCGCTCCAGGAACGCAGCGACACCTTCCTTGTGATCCTCGCTCAGGCTCGCCAGCGCAAACTGGTCGACGTCCATATGGCTGGTGAGATCGTCGAGCGCATGCGTGAGCCGGTTGACGGTCAGCTTGGTCATGGCGACCGACAGCGGCGGCTGGGCCGCGACCTTGGTGGCGAGCGCCATGGCGGCGTCGAACGCCTGCCCGGGTTCGGCGACCTCCTCGACCAGCCGCCATTCATGGGCCTCGGCCGCCGTGATGCGGTGGTCGGCCAGGATCACGGCCTGCTTGGTCCGCGCCGGTCCCATCAGGTGCAGCATGCGCGGCACGCTCTGCCAGCTCATGTTCATGCCGAGACCAATCTCGGGCACGCGCATATGGGCGTCACGGGCCATGACCCGGAAATCCAGCGCCACCGCCAGCGCGACGCCGCCGCCGACGCAAAAACCTTCGATGGCGCCGATCGTGATCTGTTCCATGTCCTGCCAGGCCCGCGTCAGGCGCGGCCCGAGCTTCAGGTGGCGGCGCAGGGTGCCGAGGTCCATGGTTTTCCGCGCCCGGCCCTCGGGGTCCTTGAGATCAAAGCCAGCCGTGAACGCCTTGGCGGCGCCGGTCAACACCACGACCGAGGTCGCGCCGTCATCCTCAAAGCTGCGGGCGGCATCCGTAAGCTGGCGCATCGCCTCCGGCGACATTGCGTTGATGCCATCGCCGCGGTCGAAGCGGACGACGGCGATACGGCCATCGGGCCCAAGGCCTCTTTCAATGGTGACAAACCCGGTCAAGCGGCGTCTCCCTACCCGTTATTTTTGAGAACCTTAGCGCAGAAGTCCGCGGTCGGCCCGCGCGCTGTTTGCATGCCGGCCCCTCCTGCCCGGCGGTGCAACCGGCCGCGTGGAGGCTCACAAATGGCCCGTACGCTGGTGGTCGGGTTTGCCTCCCGGGACGGGAAAGCGGATCGTGGTGCCAAGCGTGATCCAATTGGCGTTTTCGCCCGATATGTTGTGGCCGTAGATCAGGTCGACCGAGAATATATCGTTGGGCCGGTAACGAATGCCGGTCTGGAATCGCGGCCGGATCGCGCTCGGCTCGTCCGACTGGCCGGCCTGGCCAAACGCTTCGATGGTCCACTGCAACGTGTCCGTGAGTTTCCAGTCAAAGCCGGCGCCATAGACCGGGTAATGCCGGTCGGCCATGCGGTCCCACATCCAGCCGCCGTTGAGGTTGATCCGCATCGTCTCGGACAGTCTGTAGGTCACCGGCACGACCGCGAATGCGGTGAGGTTTTCTCCGGTCAGCGCGTCGAATGATCCGCCGGCATAGAACGACAGGCCGAACCTTCCCACTCCGGTCGGAATGAAGTTCCACTTGGCTTTGGGCGCGAGGCTGTTGCTCCAGTCGCCGTCGCTGCGCGACCGGACGGTCTGCATGCTCAATTCCACCGGTCTGAAAACATTGACCGCGCAGGATGGATTGGCCACGGCCGTAAAATCCGTATTGGTCGCCGCCTGCAGCCAGCTCTCGACCTTGCAGGAGCCGACCTCGGCGATGTCGGCGGCATCGACCGCATAGGCGCCGTTGGCGGCGCGCGCATCGCCGGCCGGAAACCAAATCGGAAGCCAAGCCGAAATGGCCGCTGCCGCCGCGATTGCGATGCGCCCTGCCCCAATCCCCATGGCCAAATGCTAGCAGAGTCTTCGCCTCGACATAGCCCGGATTTTGCGACTATCTTGGCCGCATGACAGGCCATGACCACGATCATCACGACCATCATCACCACCACGATCACGACCATTCGGAATTGTCGGAGACCGAGCTGCGGGTGCGGGCGCTGGAATCGATCCTGACCGAAAAGGGCTATGTCGATCCGGCCTCGCTCGACCTCCTGATCGACCTGTATGAAAAGAAGATCGGCCCGCGCAACGGCATCCGCGTCGTCGCAAAAGCCTGGAGCGATCCGGCCTATCACGCGCGGCTGATGAAGGATGCGACGGCGGCAATCGCCGAGCTCGACTATAGCGGGCGGCAAGGCGAGCACATGGTGGTGGTCGAGAACACGCCCGAACAGCACAACATGGTCGTGTGCACGCTGTGCTCCTGCTATCCGCATCCGGTGCTCGGGCTGCCGCCGGTGTGGTACAAATCCGCGCCCTACCGCTCCCGCGCCGTCTCCGATCCGCGCGGCGTGTTGCAGGATTTTGGCGTCGCCCTGCCCGAGACGACAAGGATCCGCGTCTGGGATTCCACCGCCGAAATCCGCTACCTCGTGCTGCCGATGCGGCCCAAAGGCACGGACGGCTGGAGCGCCGAGCAGCTCGCCGAACTCGTCACCCGCGACAGCATGATCGGCACCGGATTGCCGAAACAGCTTGGCGAGACCGCCTGATGGACGGCGCGCACGATATGGGCGGCGCCAAAGGCTTTGGCCCCGTCGTGCCCGAGCCGAACGAGCCGGTGTTTCATGGCGAATGGGAGCGCCGCGCTTTTGCGCTGACGGTCGCGATGTCACGTCCTGGCGGCTGGAACATCGACATGTCGCGCTTTGCGCGCGAGAACCGCCCGCCTGAGGACTACCTCAGCAAGAGCTATTTCCAGATCTGGCTCGCCGGTCTGGAAACGTTGATGATCGAACGCGGACTGGTGACATCAGAGGAAATCGAGGCCGGCAAGATGCTCTCGCCGCCGAAGCCCGACGTAAAGACCCTGCCCCCGCAAGACGTCGTGCCGACGATCCGGCGTGGCGCCTCGACCGAACGCACGGCAACGTCGCCTGCGCTGTTCGCGGTCGGCGAAACGGTGCGGATGAAAGAGATTCATCCGCAGACGCATACGCGGCTGCCGCAATATGTCCGCGGGCATCTCGGCACGATCGAGCTCAATCACGGGTGCCACGTGTTCGCCGATCTCAATTCGCTCGGCGTCGGCGAGAGCCCGCAATGGCTCTATACGGTGCGGTTCGACGGACCTGAATTGTGGGGCAAGGACACCGATCCGACGCTCAGCATATCCGTCGACGCCTGGGAATCCTACCTGGAGCGCGTGTGATGAACTTGACCCCGCAACAGGCGATGCGGGCGGCGGTTGCCGTCCCCGGCGTGCCCCGCGACGAGGATGGCCCGGTGTTTCGGGAGCCCTGGGAAGCCCGCGCCTTTGCCATGGCGCTGGCACTGCACGAAGTCGGGGTTTTCACCTGGAAGGAATGGGCGGAGACACTCGGCGCAGAGATCAAGCGCGCCCAGGCCGCCGGCGATCCCGATACGGGCGAGACCTATTACCAGCACTGGCTGGCGACGCTGGAGACGCTGGTCGCCGCCAAGGGCGTCACGACGTCGGATGTCCTGCACCGCTATCGCGATGCCTGGGATCACGCCGCCGACCGTACCCCGCACGGTGCGCCGATTGAGCTGACGCCGGGCGATTTCGGCTAGGCTCACGTACGCGCCCTTTGAGGCCCGTTGTTTCCAACGTGTCGATCGCCCGCGATTGGCCGCCGGTGCCTGAACCATCCAATCAATGGATCATTCGATCCAATAATTAATCTGCCGCGGCATCGGTCCCTGTTTACTTCGCCAATCCGGACTGCATAGTCTGTTCACGAAAATAAGGCTGTCGGCCAACGATGCCGGCAGCGACAAATAAAACATCGAGGGAGGACAATCATGAAGCGCAGAGATTTTCTCGGAGCTGGAGCCGCGACGTTTGCGTTGGCTGCGACGGGCGGCATCGGCGGTGCGGGACGCGCGTTCGCCCAGACCAAGATGGTCATCAGAGCATCGGACGTTCATCCGCTCGGCTACCCGACGGTCGAGGCCGTGGTGCGCATGGGCAAGAAGCTGGAAACCGCCACCGACGGCCGCCTTACCATTCAGATGTTCCCGTCGATGCAGCTTGGCGGCGAAAAGGAGATGATCGAGCAGGCCCAGCTCGGCGCGCTGCAGATGGCCCGGATTTCCGTCGGCGCCGTCGGCCCTGTCGTGGACGACGTCAACGTCTTCAACATGCCGTTCGTCTTCCGCGATTCCAAGCATATGGAAGCGGTGATCGATGGCGAGATCGGCGACGAGCTGCTGGCGAAGATTTCGGCGAATGAGAAGACCAATCTGATTGCACTGTGCTGGATGAATGCGGGTTCGCGCAACATCTACAACAGCAAGCGGCCGATCAAGACGATGGCGGATTTGAAGGGCCTCAAGGTCCGCATGATGGGCAACCCGCTGTTCGTCGATACGATGAACGCGCTTGGCGGCAACGGCGTCGCCCTGGGCTTCGACCAGGTCTTCAGTTCGATGCAGACCGGCGTCATCGACGGCGCGGAGAACAACCCGCCCTCCTTCATCGCCCAGAACCACAATCAGGTGGCCAAATACTTCACCATGACCGAGCATCTGATCATTCCCGAACTGCTCGTGTTCTCGAAGATCTCGTGGCAGAAACTGACGCCGGCGGATCAGGCGTTGATCAAGAAACTGTCGAAGGAATGTCAGGCCGAACAGCGCGTGCTGTGGCACGAGGCGGAGAAAGTCGCGATCGACAAGATGAAGGCCGCCGGCACCGAGATGATCATGGACGTCGACAAGAAACCCTGGCGCGAGGCGGTCAAGCCGGTGTGGGACAAATACGGCGCCAAATATGCCGAGATGGTCAAGCGCATCGACGCCGTGAAGTAGGCCCGGCGGATGAGTACGCAGACTGGAGTGGCCGGCGATCCCGGAGCCGGACTGTTCCGCAGTGCCATGAACGCAGTCTACTGGACCGGCGCCGTGATCGCGTGTGCGGCGCTCGTCCTGGTCTCGGCGATCATTCCCTGGGCGGTTTACACCCGCTACGTTCTCAACAGCGCCTCGTCCTGGCCTGAGCCGCTGGCCGTCTTGCTGACGGTTGGCATCACCTTCATCGGCGCCGCGAATTGCTATCGCCAGCGCATCCACATGAACATGACCGTGGGCACCGATCTTCTGCCCCCTCGCCTGCGCGGGGCAGCAGCCGTGATCAGCGAACTGCTGATGGGGGCCGTGGCGGTTTTCATGATGGTGTGGGGCATGAAGCTCGCTCTGGCGACTTGGGGAAATTCAGTCGATGAGTTTCCCTGGCTTTCCGTCGGCATCACTTACCTGCCGATCCCGATCAGCGGCGCGATGATGCTGCTGTTCGTGATCGAACGGCTGACCATCGGGCCTCCGCCGTCAAGCGGCGGCGATCCCCACGTCCCTATCGAATAACGTTTCTCTTCCAGCACGGACGTCCGATGGATATCGCAGTTCTCCTTCTCAGCATGTGTGTGTTCTTCGCCATCGGCATGCCGATCGCCTATGCCATGGCGCTGTCCGCGCTGGTCGGCGCGCTGTGGATCGACCTTCCGGTCGCCGCGATCATGCAGCAACTGTCTAGCGGTGTCGGCAAGGTGTCGATGCTGACCATTCCGTTTTTTGTCCTGGCCGGCGCGATCATGGCCGAGGGCGGCATGGCGCGACGGTTGGTAGACTTTGCCGCCGTCATCGTCGGCTTCACGCGCATTCGCGGCGGACTGTCCCAAGTCAACATTCTTGCAACGACGATCATGAGCGGCATCTCCGGTTCTTCCGTCGCCGATACGTCCGCGATCGGCTCGGTCATGATCCCGCAGATGGCCAAAAAGGGCTACCCGCGCGTCTTCGCAACGAACGTCACCATCAGCGCCTCGCTGCAGGCCATCGTCGTGCCGCCGAGCCACAACGCCGTGATCTATTCGCTGGCGACCGGCGGGGTCGTCTCGATCACGAGCCTGTTCCTGGCGGGAATCCTGCCCGGCTTGCTGCTGGGCTTTTCGCTGATGCTGTTGTGCTTGTTCTACGCCTATCGCGACAAGCATCCGAAGGGCGAGCCGGTGCCGATCCGACAGGCCGCCAAAATGCTGGTCGAAGCCCTCTGGGGCATCGTGACGCTTGTGATCGTGCTCGGCGGCATCCTCACGGGCGTCTTTACGCCGATCGAGGCCGGCGCCGTGGCCTGCGTCTGGGCTTTCTTCGTCACCATGTTCATCTACCGCGACTACAAATGGTCGGAACTGCCGCAGCTGGCCTACCGGACGCTGCAGACCGTGGCCATGGTGCTGACGCTGGTCGCCACCGCATCCTGCTTCGGCTACATCGCCGCCGTGATGCAGATGCCCGCCAAGATGACGGAATTCTTCGTCGCCATTTCAGCCAACAAATACGTGCTGCTGATGTGGCTCAACATCATGCTGCTGGTGCTGGGCACGGCGCTCGATCTCGCGCCGCTGTTGCTGATCTGCACGCCGATCCTGCTGCCGGTGGTCAAGAGCTTCGGCATCGATCCCGTGCATTTCGGCATCGTCATGCTGCTCAATCTGGGCATCGGCCTGTTGACGCCGCCGGTGGGTACAACGTTGTTCGTCGGTTGCGCGATCGGCAAGGTGTCCGTGGACGACATCATGCGCGAAATCTGGCCGTTCTACTACGTTATGTTCGCGGTGCTGATGATCGTGACCTACATCCCCGCCGTGTCGCTGTGGTTGCCGCACTCGTTCGGATTTCACTAGCTAAAGCGTTTTCGAGCGAAAGCTTGATCCGGGGTGGACACCGGTTCGCGTTAAGAAAATGCGTCAAGACAAATAACTAGGTAGCCGCATATTCGCGCCAGCCCTTGGCGCGTAAGGCGCAGGCCGGGCATTCGCCGCAGCCATAGCCCCAATCGTGCTGGTCGCCCCGCTCGCCGAGATAACAGGTGTGGGAATGTTCGCGGATCAGGTCGACCAGCCCTGCCCCGCCGAGATCATGTGCAAGCTTCCAAGTCGAGGCCTTGTCCAGCCACATCAGCGGTGTGTGCAGTTCGAATTGTCTGGCCATGCCAAGATTGAGCGCGGATTGCAGCGCCTTGATGGTCTCGTCACGGCAATCCGGATAGCCGGAATAATCCGTCTCGCACATGCCGCCGATGATGTGGCGGATGCCGCGCCGGTACGCCAGCGCCGCGGCAAACGTCAAAAACACCAGATTGCGGCCGGGCACGAACGTATTGGGCAGCCCGTCCTCGCCCATCGCGATGGCGACATCGCGCGTCAACGCGGTGTCGGAAATCTCCGCCAGCGTCGGAATCTCCAGCGTATGGCTCTCCCCGAGCCTCGCGGCCCAATCCGGCTGCAATGATTTGATGCCCGATAGCAGACGATCCCGGCACCCAAGCTCAATTGCGTGGCGCTGGCCGTAGCTGAATCCCAGCATTTCCACGCGCGCGAAGCGCTGCAGGGCCCAGGCCAGGCAGGTGGTGGAATCCTGTCCGCCGGAAAACAGCACCAGCGCGGTTTCGGATTGGAACGGATCGATCATGGGGCCCCATTACCATTCCCGGGCGCGCAGGCCAATCGGTGGAAATCAATCCGGTTTCGGCGCGTTCCGCTGGGATCGGTTCGCCGCTTGCGGCATAAAGCCAATGTCTGTCCTCTCCCCGGCGTCGGTAAACCCATGACCCCTTCCCGCGATATTTCCCGGCTGCTCGAAATCATGGCGGCGCTGCGCACGCCGGTCACCGGTTGCCCGTGGGATCTCGAACAGAATTTTGCGACGATTGCGCCCTACACCATCGAAGAGGCCCATGAGGTCGTCGACGCCATCACCCGCGGCGATCTCGATGATCTCCGCGAGGAACTCGGCGATCTCCTGCTGCAGGTCGTCTATCATGCGCGTATGGCCGAAGAACAGAACGCCTTTGCTTTTGGCGACGTCGTCGAGGCGATCACGAAAAAGATGATCCGGCGGCACCCGCACGTCTTCGCCGACAAGGACGGCAACATCCAGCCGGCCGGCGTCAAGAGCGCCTGGGAGCGCATCAAGGCCGAGGAGAAGGCCGAACGTGCCGCGCGCCGGCCGCCGGAGCCGGCCGGACCCAAATCGTTGCTATCGAGCGTCAAGGCCGGTCAGCCCGCGCTGACGCGCGCGATGGAATTGCAGCGCAAGGCCTCGACCGTCGGCTTCGACTGGAACGATCCTCGGGCCGTGCTGCATAAAATCCGCGAAGAGGCCGACGAGATCGAGGCCGCGCTCGACAAGGGCGATACCGAGGAGCTCGCAAGCGAAACCGGCGACCTCCTGTTCGCCCTGGTCAATCTGGCGCGGCAGGTCGGCGCCGATCCCGAAGCCGCGCTGCGCGGCACCAACGCGAAATTCGAGCGCCGCTTTGCCTACATCGAGCGCGCGTTGACGGCCAAGGGCCGCTCGCTCGATAACGCCTCGCTCGCCGAGATGGACGCATTGTGGAATGAGGCCAAGGGCGAGGAGCGGCCGGCGGAGCCGACAACGGTAGCGAAGGCTTGAACCTGCATCAGCTGGCCGATACCGTCCCGCGATATTGTCTCAATTGAGGGGCCATGCCTTTGACCGGTTTGGTGAGCCAACTGCTTCCTTTCGTGGCGGCCGCCAGCCTTGGCCTTCTCGCTGGTGCATTGCTGGCCGAAGACCGGCTGCTGCTGCCTTACTGGCGCACGCTGTCTGCGGACACGTTCTACGCGCTACATCCAAGCTATGGGCCGCGCCTGTACCGCTTCTTTGCGCCGCTGACAACGGCTGCGCCAATGGCCGCTGTGCTGGCTGCGATACAGATCGTGCTGCAATCCGAGGGGTTTGGGCCGCGCACCACCGCGGCGATCACCGCAGCCGTTCTGGCGTGGAGTCTGGTCGCGATCTATTTGGTTTATTTCAGGTCGGCGAACGATGCCTTTGCACGGCACGCGGTGTCGCCTGAGGATTTGCCGGCCGTACTGGCGCGCTGGGCCGGCTGGCATCGGGCGCGTGTGCTGATCTGCCTGGCAGCGTTCGCCCTGTCGCTTGTTGCCCTCGCGGCCTAGGCCGCGTGGGGCACGGCCCCGAACCGAGACACCACGATATCGCGCTTGGTCTCGTCTACCCGCACCGTCATGTCGAACCGCTCGCCGTGAAGCTCCTTGGTGAGCACTTCGGCGTTACGATGCAGCCAGCTGATGCCGGCTCCATCGGAGGCGTCGATCGAAAGATCGAGCGTCATGCGGAAGGCGGCGAGCCGATCCTCGATCGCGGTTAGCAGAGCTTCGATCCCCTCGCCGGTCTCGGCGGAAACCAGAAAGCACGGCCGCTCCGGCGGTCGGCGCGCGGCGATGTTGCGCAGATTGTCGCGCTCTTCGGAATCGAAGCGATCGATCTTGTTCCAGACTTCGAGGATGCGCGCGCCAGCTTCCGGATCGATCCCCAGTTGGCGCAGCACGGCGTCGACGTCGCGCTCCTGAGCTTCCGCGTCCTCATGCGAGATGTCGCGGACGTGCAGGATGATATCCGCTTCGAGCACCTCTTCCAGCGTCGCGCGAAACGCCGCAACCAGTTGCGTCGGCAGGTTGGAGATGAATCCCACGGTGTCCGACAGCATCGCCTTGCCGCCATGCGGCAGAGTCAGCGCGCGCAATGTAGGATCCAACGTAGCAAAGAGCATGTCGGCGGCCTGCACGTCGGCACGCGTCAGGCGGTTGAACAGCGTCGATTTGCCGGCGTTGGTGTAGCCGACCAGTGCGACGACGCGATACGGCACCCGCTGCCGGCCGGCACGATGCAGTCGTCGCGTCGCCTGCACCTTCTTGATTTCGTTCTCAAGGCGCGTGATGCGGTCGCCGATCAGGCGGCGGTCGGCCTCGATCTGGGTCTCGCCGGGGCCGCCCATGAATCCGAAGCCGCCGCGCTGGCGCTCCAGATGGGTCCATGATCGCACCAGCCGGCTGCGCTGATAATTCAGATGCGCAAGCTCGACCTGCAGCGAGCCTTCCTTGGTCTTGGCGCGACGGCCGAAGATTTCCAGAATCAATCCGGTACGGTCGAGCACCTTGGTGTCCCAGGCCTTCTCGAGATTGCGCTGCTGGATCGGCGACAACGCGCAGTCCATCACCACGAGTTCGATGTCATGGCCTTTGATGAGGCCGAGGATCTCCTCGACCTTGCCCTTGCCGAGATAGGTCGCGGGCCTGATCTGGCTGATCGGAGCGATCAGGGAATCGGCGACCGCCAGGTCGATGGCGCGCGCCAGACCTGCGGCCTCCTCCAGCCGCGCCTCGGAATCGCGCACAGCCTCGTTCGCCTGCGCATCGGCATCGCCGCGGCGCATACGCAAATAAGGACCGATGACGATCACCCGCCCGGTCTGTCTGCCCCCCGCCGACCGCGGACGGTCGGCGCCCCCTTCACGATTGAGGGGTTCCAATCAGGTCACTCTCAAGCCGGAGCATCCTCACCGCCTTCGAACAACTGGATCGGAGCGCCCGGCATGATGGTCGAGATCGCGTGCTTGTATACAAGCTGCGAGTGACCGTCGCGCCGAAGCAGCAGGCAGAAATTGTCGAACCAGGTGACAATCCCCTGCAGCTTTACTCCGTTGACCAGAAAGATCGTTAGTGGCGTTTTGGTTTTGCGAACGTGATTTAGGAAGGTGTCTTGTAGGTTTTGTGCGCGGTCTGCCGCCATTGTTTTTGTCCCGCCGTCTTGTGCTTCTTTTTATTTAACCGGTTGTTGCTCTCTCACGGAGCCTGCCCCGGTCGCCGGCTTCCCCTGAGATCCCCCTCTGGTCGGCTCGGCGGAATGATTAGAAGGCAGGCGCGCTTTTTAGGCAAGCCAGTTCGCGCGTCACCCCCGCGGAACCCAGTGACCATTCTCCGTAAAACTCCGGAAAGAGACGAATATTCTCAAGCAAGTGCATGGATCGGCGCGGCCGCCGGCCGGATGCCGATCGGCATAAACTTCAACCAACCCCGAGCGCTTTGAGCTTGCGATGCAGGGCCGAGCGCTCCATGCCGACGAATTCCGCTGTGCGAGAGATGTTGCCCGAGAACCGGCTGATCTGGGCAATCAGATAATCGCGCTCGAACACTTCGCGCGCTTCGCGCAGCGGCAAGCCCATGATGTGCTCGCCATTGTTGCTGGTCGGCATGGCCGGCACCATCGAGCCGACGTCCTGCGGCAGCATGTCGGCAGTGACGATCGCTTCCGGCCCGCCGCCGGCCAGAATCATCACCCGCTCGACGTTGTTGCGGAGCTGGCGGACGTTGCCGGGCCAGACATGCGACTGCAATACCGCCATCGCATCCTGGCCAATCTGGCGTTTCGGCAAGCCGGTCGCGATCGAAATCTGATCCATGAAGTAGTCGATCAGTTCGGGAATATCTTCGCGGCGTTCCGACAGCGGGGGCACCCGGATCGGCACCACCGATAGCCGGTGATAAAGGTCCTCGCGGAATCGCCCTTCGGCGATCTCCTCTTCCAGATTGCGCGCGGTCGAGGAGACGATGCGGACGTCGACATGGACCTTGGCGGTGCCGCCCGAACGCTGGAAGGTCTGATCGACCAGCACGCGCAGGATCTTGTTCTGGGTTTCGCGCGGCATGTCGGCGATTTCGTCGATGAACAGCGTGCCGCCATGAGCCTCTTCGAGCGCGCCAGCCTTGCGCGCCTGTTCGCCATTGGTCTGCTCAACCCCGAACATTTCGACTTCCATCCGCTCCGGCGTGATCGCCGCTGCGTTGATGACGACGAACGGCCCTTCGGCGCGGCTCGAGGCGTGATGCAGTGTCCGCGCCGCCAGCTCCTTGCCTGAACCAGGAGGGCCGACGATCAGGATGCGGCTGTTGGCCTTGGCGGCCCGGTCGACGGTCTGGCGCAGCTGGTTCATGCAGGCCGAGCGCCCGGTCAGAACGCTAGCAGCCGGAGCCAGTTGCTTGAGTTCTTTTACCTCGCGCTTGAGGCGCGAGGTTTCCAGCGCCCGCGTCGCCACCAGGATCAGGCGGTCCGATTTGAAGGGCTTTTCGATGAAGTCATAGGCGCCGCGCTTGATGGCGGCGACCGCGGTCTCGATGTTGCCGTGGCCGGAGATCATCACCACCGGCACGTCGGCGTGATCCTTCTTGATTTGCTCGAGCAATTGCAGGCCGTCGAGCTTGGAGCCCTGCAGCCAGATGTCGAGAAACACCAGGTGGGGGCGGCGGTTGGCGATCTCGGCAAGCGCCGAATCGCTGTCACGCGCGGTCCGGGTGCTGAAACCCTCATCGTCCAGAATGCCCGCAACAAGGTCCCGGATATCTGCTTCGTCGTCGACAATCAGAATGTCACTGGCCATGGGTTACACCTGTCTTGTCAGTTGCCTGTTGCGGCTTTGATTTTCGGTTCATCATTAGTCGCGTTTGCCGCCTCATTGGTTTCGGAAGCCGGCGCTTTTGTTTCGTCGCCCTGCCCTTTTACGGCCGCGGCCGGTTCTTTCGATTCGGCCTTCGGCGCCTGGCCGGAGACGGCAAAGCGGAGCCGCATCCAGGCCCCGCGCTGCCCCGGCCGAAAGTCAGACGCATCCTTGAGCTCGATGCGGCCGCCATGGTCCTCCAGCACCCGCCCGACGATCGCGAGCCCAAGGCCGGTGCCCTTCTGCCGCGTCGTCACGTAAGGCTCTAGCAGGCGCGAACGCGCGGTCTTCGGCAGGCCGATACCGTTGTCTATCACGTCGATCACGATGTCGTCGTTCTCTTGCGCGGCGACGACATCGATACGACCCTTGCCAAGCTCGTCCGGCGGAACCTGCTCGATTGCTTCGGTCGCGTTCTTGATGATGTTGGTCAAAGCCTGCGAAATCAGCCGGCGGTCGAACTGCGCCCGGATCGGGTCTTGCTTGATTTCGGTCTCGATATCGAGGTCGGGATGCCCGACCTTCATCAGGAATACCGCCTGCCGTACGGTATCGGCGACGTCCTCGCCTTCCATTACCGGCTTCGGCATCCGCGCAAAGCGGGAGAACTCGTCGACCATCCGCCTGATGTCGTCGACCTGGCGCACGATGGTGTCGGTGCATTGCTCGAAGATGCCCTTGTCCTCGATAATGACCTTGCCGAACTTGCGTCGGATACGTTCGGCCGAAAGCTGGATCGGCGTCAGCGGATTCTTGATTTCGTGGGCGATGCGGCGCGCCACGTCGCCCCAGGCCGAGGTGCGCTGCGCGGAAACCAGATCCGTGATGTCATCGAGCGTGATGATGTAACTGTCGCGCGATTGCCCGGTCTGTTCGGCGCTGACGCGGACCGACAGATTACTCTCATGGCCGTCGCGGGTGATGGTGATCTGGCCCTGCACCAGCTTCTGCGTACCCTCGCGCGCGGTTTTCATCATGTCGTCGAGTTCGGGCAGCACGTCCGACAGCGGATGATCGAGCGTTTCTGATTCCACATGACCGATGAGTTTTTCCGCCGAACGGTTCAGGATACCGACGCTGCCGGAGGCATCGACGCCGATGATGCCCGCGCTGGCCGAGGACAGCACCGCTTCGATGAAACGGCGGCGGCTGTCGATCAGGTCGCTGGCGCTGACCAGTTCGTCGCGCTGGGTGCGCAGTTCCTGGGTCATCTTGTTGAAGGTCTCGCCCAATTGGGCCAGATCGCCTTCCGATTTATGGACGGGTACCTGGACATGCAGATCGCCGGTGGAGACGATGTTGGCGGCGCTCATCAAATTACGGATCGGCGCCACCAGCCAGTTGGCAAAGTTCAACCCGATCAGCACTGACGCCATCAGGATCGTAAGCGCGATCACTGCGAACATCAGCGCGAAAGCGACCTGAATGCCGAGCCGGCGTGCTTCGATCTGGGCATATTCGGCGACGCTGGCCTGGGTCTGCCGCAACTGGCCAACCACCCGTGCATCGAGCAGGCGCGCGACGTAGAGAAAGGTATCGTCGAAGGCCCGCAGGCGGACCACCGCTGCGACGTAATTCTCCTCCGGGAAAACCGAAATCTCGGGTTTGTCCTCGCCGACATTGTCGAGCAATTCCTTTGGCGGCGTCGCAAAGGCTTGCCTGATGCCGGTTTGCGCAGACACCACGACGTTGCCTTCCTTGTCGAGCAGCATCGTGCCCGGCAAGTTGCGCTTGGAGGCACTCGCCGTCAGCAATTCCAGAAACGTACGCCGGTCCTGGACGAACAACGGCCACGCGTTGGCGATATCATTGGCCATGCCCAGGATGTCGCCATTGATGAGCTGCGCGTGCTCGTACGTGTAGGCCCGCGCGATGATCAGCGAATTCTGGATCACCTCCCGCGTCGGGCCCGAGAATAGCCGGTCGAGGCCGCGATCGATGGTGATGTTGGCCACGATCGCCACCAGCACCGCCGGCAGCACGGCAATCACCGAGAAAAGACCCACGATCTGGACGTGCAGCCTTGCCGCCGCCTTGCCACGGCGCCGCGCCTGCACCACCAGCCAGACTTCGCGGATGATGATGGCAACCAGCAGCAGGATGGTCGCGGCATTGATCAACAGGAAGGAGTAGACGACGTTGCGCGAAGGTTCGATCGGCGTCAGGCCGCTGAGCACGACAAAGGTCAGGAACGCCGACAGCAGCGCGATCCCGACGGCAAACGGCGCCACCCATTTCCGCAGGATTCCTCCTGTGGATTGGGCAAGCGACGGGTCAAACGTAGGCGCCGAGGTCTCTGCGGTGGTCATTCCGGCAATCGGTGAGCTGAAAGGCTTTGTGTCCGCCTGCCGCGGACTGATGCATTCATATCACAATGTTGCCAAATTGCGACAATTCCGCGGCGCACCCCGCCGCGAAAGCGTTCGATACCAGGATTTCGACGAGATCTAACCAGCTAGCCCCCGCTGCGGTAGACCTGAATATCCAGATCCCTGATCTTCTTCCGCAGCGTATTGCGGTTGAGGCCGAGCAAATCGGCGGCGCGGATTTGGTTGCCCCGTGTCGCCGCGAGCGCCGCCGTGAGCAGCGGCACCTCGATTTCCTTGAGGATGCGATGGTAGAGGCCCGGCGGCGGGACGCCGTTCGGGAAGCCCGAGAAGTGCGATGACAGGTAGGCCTCGACCGCGCCGCCGAGATTCTCGACACCGAGCGGCGCATTGCCACCCGACGCCACGGCCGGCGGCGCCAACTCGCCGTCGATCACTGAGCCCGTGATGACGTCCTGCGGATAGAGCGCTGCGAGCCGGCGTGCGAGATTTTCAAGCTCGCGCACGTTGCCGGGCCAGCGGTGCTGCTTGAGCCGCTCCAGCGCCAGCGTATCCAGCTTCTTGGGCGGCAGCCCGTCTTTCTCGGCGAGCGAGAAGAAATGCCGGATCAGGTCGGGCAGATCCTCGATGCGCTCGCGCAGCGGCGGCAGCCGGAGCGGCACCACGTTGAGACGGAAGAACAGGTCCTCCCGGAACAGGCCCTGCTGAATCAGGATGCGCAGGTCTTTGTTGCTCGCCGCCACGATCCGCACGTCGGTCTTGATCGGGGTGCGCCCGCCCACCGTGGTGTATTCGCCCTGCTGCAGTACCCGCAGCAACCTGGTTTGCGCTTCCATCGGCATGTCGCCGATTTCGTCGAGAAACAGCGTACCGCCCTCGGCCTGTTCGAACCGGCCGGAAGCCCGCGTATTGGCGCCGGTGAACGCGCCGCGTTCATGGCCGAACAGTTCGGACTCGATCAGATCGCGCGGGATTGCCGCCATGTTGACCGCCACGAAGGGGCCGTTGCGCCGCTTGCCGTAGTCATGCAGCGCGCGAGCGACCAACTCCTTGCCGGTGCCGGATTCACCGGAGATCATCACCGTGAGGTCGGTCTGCATCAGACGCGCCAGCACGCGGTAGATTTCCTGCATTGCCGGCGAGCGGCCGACCAGCGGGATAGAGTCGAATTCGCCTTCGTCGGCAGAACTCGCCACGCGCTCCTTCGGCTCAGCCAAGGCGCGCCCGACGATGGTGATCAGCTCCTTCAGGTCGAACGGCTTCGGCAGATATTCATAGGCGCCACGCTCCGAGGCCCGGATCGCCGTCATGAAGGTGTTCTGCGCGCTCATGACGATGACGGGAAGGTTCGGCCGCATCTTCTTGATCCGCGGCAGCAGGTCGAACGCATTCTCGTCGGGCATCACGACGTCGGTGATGACGAGGTCGCCCTCGCCCTGGCTCACCCATCGCCACAGCGTCGCCGCGTTTCCGGTCAGGCGCACCTCGTATCCGGCGCGCGAGAGAGCCTGGTTTAGAACTGTGCGGATGGCGGTGTCGTCATCAGCGACAAGTATACTACCTGCGGGCATCATTATTCCTCATCTTGCGGCCTGTGAGGCAGGCGATGGCGTACCCGAAACGTCATCGCGATTGCTTTGGTCGAATTGTTTGGTGGAGCTGAACATCGGCAGCAGCACGCGGAACGTCGTCTTCCGCGGCTGGGATTCGCATTCGATGATACCGCCGTGATCGCCGACGATTTTTGCGACGAGCGCGAGACCGAGCCCGCTGCCAGTTTGCTTGGTGGTCACGAACGGATCGAACAGGTTCGGCAACAGGTCTTCCGGCACGCCGGAGCCGTTGTCCTTGACGCAGAATTCAAGCGGCAGCGATACCCGCGACTTCTTGCCCGGTACCGACAGGCGGACCCCCGGGCGGAACGCGGTGGTGAGCTGGATTTCGGCGTCGCTGCCGAGATCGGCGACCGCTTCGGCGGCGTTCTTCACCAGATTGAGGAAGACCTGAATGAGCTGGTCCTGATTGGCCAGCACCGGCGGCAGCGACGGATCGTATTCCTCGACGAAGCGGACGTTGCGGGCAAAGCCCGATTGCGCCAGCCGTTTGACGTGGTCGAGCACGGAATGAATGTTGACCGGACCGCGCGCCACCGGCCGGTCGTCGCCGAACACTTCCATACGGTCGACCAGCGTGACGATGCGGTCGGCCTCGTCGCAGATCAGCCGCGTCAGCATACGGTCCTCGGATGAGGCCGCCTGCTCGAGCAATTGTGCCGCTCCGCGAATGCCGGACAACGGGTTCTTGATTTCATGCGCCAGCATCGCCGCCAGCGCGATCACCGAACGCGCCGCGCTCCGATGCGTCAATTGCCGGTCCATCTTGTCCGCGATCGTGCGCTCCTGCAGCATCACGACGATGTGGCCCGGCCGCTCCGTCAGCGGCGCGACGTGAAGATCGACCTGGCGGTCGCCGCCGATCCTGGGCGTACCGAGATCGACCTTGTATTCGTTGACCGGCGAGCCGCTCGATCGCACCTGATCGATCAGCGCCAGCAGCGGACTTCCGAATGGCACCAGTTCCTTCAGCGACTGTCGTTGCAGGAACTGGGTCGAAATCTCGAAAAAGGATTCCGCGGCGATGTTGGCGTCGACGATGCGCCCGTCGGGCGCGATCAGCAGCACCGGATTCGGCAGCGCATTGAGGATCGCATCGCTTTCGGACGGCAGTCGCCGGCGTTGTTCTGCGGCCGAATTCATGCTGCAGCACTCCATGCAAAATCGTCGTAGGCGTCCTCGAGCGATCGATGTACCCGGTGCGGATCCTCCGACGTCAGTATCTCTTGCCGCCAGCTCTTGAGTTTCTCCGCCGGCGCGCGGCTGCATTCGGCAGCGATCTCGAGCGCCCAGCCGAGATGCTTGCGCGCGTGCTTGAGGCCGATACGCAAACCGTAGAGACGGCAGACTTCGTCATAGAGCGCGCGGATGTGGGCGAGCTGTTCGGCCAGCGAGGGCGCGGCTTCGGGCTTTCCGGTTTGCAGCTGGCGTCCGATCTGGCCGGGCAGCCAGGGCTGTCCCTGCGCACCGCGCCCGATCATCACGGCATCGGCGTCAGACATTTCGAGCGCGCTCACCGCCTTCTCGAACGACGTGATGTCGCCATTGACGACGAGCGGAACCGAGACCGCGTCCTTGACCGCGCGCACCGCGCTCCAGTCCGCCTCGCCCTTGTAGAACTGGCAGCGCGTGCGGCCGTGCACCGTGATCATCTGCACGCCGGCAGTTTCCGCGCGGCGCGCGAGTTCGGGGGCGTTGAGCGAGCCGTGGTCCCAGCCGAGCCGCATCTTCAGCGTCACCGGAACCTTGACGGCAGCGATCGTCGCCTCGATCAGTTTGAGCGCATGGTCGAGATCGCGCATCAGCGCCGAGCCGGACTGGCCGCCGGTCACGTGACGCGCCGGGCAACCCATATTGATATCGATGATGTCGGCGC
Organism: Bradyrhizobium sp. AUGA SZCCT0176; assembly: GCF_018130145.1. Classification (GTDB taxonomy): domain Bacteria; phylum Pseudomonadota; class Alphaproteobacteria; order Rhizobiales; family Xanthobacteraceae; genus Bradyrhizobium. The sequence continues at coordinate 46,155 of NZ_JAFCMB010000023.1, forward strand.
CGGCCGCCTCGGCAATCCTGGCCCCTTCCGCCATCCAGTGGGTTTGACAGCCTGCAAGCTGAACCACGTGCGGGCCGATCCCGGTCGCCTCGCAGCGCAACACCGACATCGGCCGGCCATGCACGAGATCGTCGCTGGCGGTCATCTCTGACACGACGAGTCCCGCCCCAAGGGCGGCGGCAAGGCGTCGAAAGGGGGCGTCGGTAACGCCGGACATCGGCGCCAGGAGAACTCGGTTGGCGACCGAAATATCGCCTATCTTCAACGTCTTAGGGCGTGGGTCGTCCAGGCCGGTCACGGTGTTCTCATTGGTCTGGCAGCAGCGGCATTGCTACTGTCGGCGCATATTGTGAGCACAAATCTTGTGCAGTCAAGCTTCATGCCTACACTTTAGACAGTTCTATCATTTGTGCAAGTGCACTGCAACAAAAACTGCTTTTCCCACAGCTATTGGGAAACGCTCTGTTTTTACGCATTCGGCATGGTAAGGGCTGTGCGCCGCAGGGGCCCGATCCCCTCTCCTCAACCCGATCCGTCCGTAATTGAGTCAAATGTCGAAACCTGAGCGTACAGCAGCCATCCTCGTCGCAGCCGGGCGCGGACTTCGCGCCGGCGCGGGAGGGCCCAAACAATACCGTACGATCGGCGGGCAGACCGTGATCTTCCGCGCGATGGAAGCGTTCTGCCGCCACCCCGACGTCTTCGCCGTGCAACCGGTTGTGAATCCCGACGACGCAGCGGTCTTCAATGAGGCCGTCGCCGGTTTGCGCCATCACCCCCCCACCAACGGCGGCGCGACGCGCCAGGCGTCGGTGCATGCCGGGCTCGAGGCGCTGGCCAGCGAGAAGCCCGACATCGTTCTGATCCATGACGCGGCGCGGCCATTCGTGACGCCGGCGGTGATTTCGCGCGCGATCGACGCCGCCGGCCGCACCGGCGCCGCCGTGCCGGCGATCGCCGTCACCGATACGATCAAACAGGTCGGTGAGGCCGGCGATGTGGAAGCCACGCCGGACCGCGCGCGGCTGCGCATCGCCCAGACGCCGCAGGCGTTTCGTTTCGACGTAATCCTCGAAGCGCATCGCCGCGCCGCGCGCGAGGGCCGCAGCGATTTCACCGATGATGCCGCGCTTGCCGAATGGGCGGGATTGACGGTGGCGACCTTTGAAGGCGATCCTGCGAACATGAAGCTCACCACCCCTGAAGATTTCGTCCGCGAGGAAGCCCGCCTCGGCGCCATGCTCGGCGACATCAGGACCGGCACCGGTTACGACGTGCACGCCTTCGGCGACGGCGATCATCTGATGATCTGCGGCGTCCGCGTGCCGCACACCCGCGGCTTTCTCGCCCATTCCGACGGCGACGTCGGCCTGCACGCCATGGTCGATGCCATCCTCGGCGCGCTGGCGGACGGCGATATCGGTTCGCACTTCCCGCCCAGCGATCCGCAGTGGAAAGGCGCCGCTTCCGACAAGTTCCTCAAATATGCGGTCGATCGCGTCACCGCCCGCGGCGGCCGCATCGCCAATCTCGAGGTCACCTTGATCTGCGAGCGACCCAAGATCGGCCCGCTGCGCGATGTCATGCGCGCGCGCATCGCCGAGATCACCGGGCTCGACATCTCCCGCGTCGCCGTCAAGGCGACCACCAGCGAACGGCTTGGCTTTACCGGCCGCGAGGAAGGCATCGCCGCGACCGCGAGCGCCACCATCCGTCTCCCCTGGAGCGAATAGCATGAGCGGCAGCGACGCCCGCGCCCTCTCCCGCTCGCTGCTCGATCTGTGCCGGATGCGCAAGCTGACGATTGCGACCGCGGAATCCTGCACCGGCGGCCTAGTCGCGGGCGCGCTCACGGATATTCCCGGCTCCTCCGACGTCATCGACCGCGGCTTTGTCACATATTCCAACGATGCCAAGCGCGCGATGCTGGGCGTCAAGGTAACGACGCTGGCGACCTTCGGCGCGGTCAGCAAGGAGACCGCCACCGCTATGGCGGTCGGCGCGCTGGAGAAGGCCGGCGTCGACCTTGCCGTCTCCATCACCGGCATTGCAGGTCCCGGTGGTGCCACACCCGGCAAGCCGGTTGGGCTCGTGCATTTCGCGGTCGCCTCGCGCGACGGCCGCATCCTGCATCGCGAACATCGCTTTGGCGCCATCGGCCGCACCAGCGTGCGCCAGCGCTCGGTGGTCGAGGCGCTGCGCATGCTGATGGAACTGGCGCGCGGACCGCAGGCATCCGTCAAACCGCGCCGCGAGGCCGTGAGCCGGCTCCGCCCGCGTGTCGCGCGATCGACCCGGGGCAGCGCCGTCAAGCGACGACGGCCGCCGAGATCCTAGCGATCCGCGTCATCACTTCGCCGCGGCCAACGCCTTGGCGCGGGTTTCGCTGAGCGAAGCCGCCGGCGTCAGCGCCTCCGGGCTGATCGTGAGTTCGATGATCGCCGGCAAGCGCGAAGCCACCGCCTCGTCGAAGGCCTTTGCAAAATCTTCGGTACGGTCGACCCGGGCGCCGAAGCCGCCAAAGGCACGCGCGAGCGCGGCGAAATCCGGGTTCGCCAGATTGGTGCCGGAAACCCGGCCAGGATAATGCCGCTCCTGATGCATGCGGATGGTTCCGTACATGCCGTTGTTGCAGACGATCACGATGAGGGGCAGCCGATTTTCGACCGCGGTCATGAACTCGTTGCCGGTCATCTGGAAGCAGCCGTCGCCGGCGAATGCGATCACCGGCCGGTTCGGATGCAGATGCTTGGCCGCAACCGCCGCCGGCAAGCCGTATCCCATTGAACCGGATGTCGGCGCGAGTTCGGTCCGGAACTGCCGGTAGCGCCAGAAGCGATGAACCCAGACGGCGTAATTGCCGGCGCCGTTGCAGATGATCGCATCCTCCGGCAGCCGCTCGCTGAGATCACGCACGATACGCGAAAGCTGAACATCGCCGGGCGAACGGGTCGGCTCGGCAAAGGCGAGATAATCGGCATGCGCCGCCTTGAGTTCGTCGCCGCGCGGCTGATGCTTCGGTTTCAGTCGGCTGATCGCGGCCGCGAACGCCGCGCTCCCGGAAATGATGCCCAATTTCGGCGCATAGACGCGGCCGATCTCCTCGGGATCCGGATAGATGTGAACCAGCGGCTGTTTCGGCTGCGGAATGTCGAACAGGCTGTAGCCCGATGTCGTGATTTCCCCGAGCCGGGTGCCGAGCGCGATGATCAGATCGCTGTCACGAATCCGTTCGGCGAATTTCGGGGAGATGCCGATGCCGACATGGCCGGCGTACGCAGCGTGCAGATTGTCGAAATAATCCTGGCACCGGAATGAAGCGCTGACGGGCACCTCATGCGCGGTCGCGAAGGTTTCGAGGTCGCGGCGCGCTTTATCGCTCCATCCGCCGCCGCCCACGATCAGCAACGGCTTGCGTGCCGCGGCCAGCAACTCCTCGAACTGTTGCAGGCTTTCCGCGCCGGGCGCGACGGTTTGCGGCTTGTAAGGCTGCGCATCCGGAACGTCAGCCTCGTCGGTCAGCATGTCCTCGGGCAGCGCCAGCACGACCGGCCCGGGACGGCCGGAGGTCGCCGTGTAAAACGCCCGCGAGATGAATTCCGGAATTCTGCGCGCGTCGTCGATCCGGGCGACCCATTTGGTCATCGGCCCGAACATCTGCCGGTAGTCGATTTCCTGAAACGCCTCGCGCTCCATCATGTCGCGTCCGACCTGGCCGAGCAGCAGGATCATCGGCGTCGAATCCTGAAACGCGACATGAACGCCCGCGGAGGCGTTGGTGGCGCCGGGGCCGCGCGTCGCAAAGGCGATGCCGGGCTTTCCGGTGAGCTTGCCATAGGCGTCCGCCATCATGGCCGCGCCGCCCTCATGCCGGGAATTGACGAAGCGGACCCGCTGGTTCTGGTACATGCCATCCAGCGCGGCCAGAAAACTTTCCCCGGGCACGCCGAACACCGTGTCGGCGCCGTGCAGGGCCAGTTGATCGATCAGAATATGCCCACCGCTTCGCATGGGTGCCTTGATGTCCATCACATGGTCCTTCCGTTCCGCAGAGCCTTTTCCGTTCCGATAAAATCGGAACGGGGCTCTAGTTTTTTGTTTGACGCGTTTTCTTCACGCGAACCGGTATCCACCCTCGGATCAAGTCCGAGGGCATGCTTCGCTTGAAAACGCTCTGAATCGTATAGCATTCAACTGCCTTGATTTCGATCGTGCGGCCGGACGCGGGCCTCGACGCCGGTGACGGCCTCGTAAGCCTTGATCACGGCGGTGCAGGATTCGCCGTCATGACCGAGCAAGGCGGCCTGCCGGTAGGTCTGGTGCACGGCATCCGCCATGAACCCCGGCAATCCGGCGTCTTCCAGCCAGCGCGCGTAATAGCGCACGTCCTTGCGGGCGTTCGCCAACGACATCAGCGGGGTAAAGTCGCCGTCAAGCGTCGCCTGGCCATAGAGGTCGAGCATGCCGCTCTTGCCGCCGGCGGCCGAGATGATGGTGATCAGTTGCTTGAGATCGAGGCCGTCCTTCGCCGCCAGCGCAAACCCCTCACACCACGCCGCAACGTTGGCAAAGGCGATGTAGTTGTGGATCAGCTTGAGGCGGATGGCGTGGCCGAGCGGGCCGATGTGGAAGATGTTCTCCGCATAGCGTTCGAAATAGGGCCTGAGCTCCGCGAGCAAGTCGCCGTCACCGCCGTAAAGGACGTTGACCTTGCCGATGTCGGCATGCTTCGGGGTTCGTGTCATCGGCGCCTCGGCATACCGCCCGCCGGCTGCACGCACCAGTCGATCGAGTTTATCGACCATTTGCGGGCTGCCCGTGGTGTGATCGACGATCACAAGCCCCGGCGCCGGGTGGGCGAGCAATCCGTCGGTCTCCGTCAGCAGCGCCTCGACGTCCTCGGCGGCATTGACGCAAATCATGATGATGCGGCATTCGCCGATGTCGCGAAGACCGCCCGCCGCCGTCGCTCCCTGGGATTTGGCAATCGCAACCGCCTCAGGGTTCAGGTCGTAGGCCGTGACAGCGACGCCTTTGGCGAGGAGGTTCTTGACCAGCCCGCGCCCCATTCCGCCCAGGCCGACGAAGCCGACGCGTTCCAATGCCGTCATGTCACGCCCGCTTTCCATAGACCACATCGGCCCGCTTCTCGAATGCCGCGGCAAAGCGGTGGAACGCGGTGTCGAACATCGTGCCCATCAGCATCGCCAGCATCCGGCTCTTGAATTCGTAGGAGATGAAGAATCCGACATCGCAATCGGTTTCGGATTTGGGCTCGAAGTTCCAGCGGTTTTCGAGATTGCTGAACGGCCCCTTCAAATACTCCACCAGGATTTTCAGATTCGCACGATCGAGCGTCACCCGGCTGGTGAAGGTTTCCCGCACCAGCTTGAACGACACCGTCATGTCGGCGACCACGATCTCGGTGCCGTCAGGCTGCGCCGTGCGCTGACGGATTTTCAGCGAATGGCATAACGGCACGAATTCCGGGTAGCGCTCGACGTCGGCGACCAGATCGAACATCTGCTGGGCGGTGTGATGTGCCCGCCGCTTGCTTGAAAACCTCGGCATCGGCTATCTCAGCGGGATCGCGCCGCGCGCGCCGCCTGCAGCTTGGCGAAATCATCGCCGGCATGATGCGAGGAGCGGGTCAGCGGGCTGGCCGACACCATCAGGAAGCCCTTGGTGTAGGCGACCTTCTCGTAGCCGGCGAACTCGTCCGGGGTCACGTAGCGCATCACGGCGTGGTGCTTGCGGGTCGGCTGCAGATATTGCCCGATGGTGAGGAAGTCGACGTCCGCCGAGCGCAGATCGTCCATCACCTGCAGCACCTCGTGGCGTTCCTCGCCGAGGCCCACCATGATGCCAGACTTGGTGAAGATGGTCGGATCGATCTCCTTGACCCGCTGCAGCAGCCGGATCGAATGGAAGTAGCGCGCGCCCGGCCGCACCGTGAGATAGCGCGACGGCACCGTTTCCAGATTATGGTTGAACACGTCGGGCTTTGCGGCCGCAACGATCTCCAGCGCGCCTTCCTTGCGCAGGAAATCCGGCGTCAGGATCTCGATGGTCGTGGTCGGGCAGCGGGCGCGGATCGCGCGGATGGTTTGCGCAAAATGCTCGGCGCCGCCATCGGCGAGATCGTCGCGATCCACTGACGTCACGACGATATGGGCGAGCCCGAGCTTGAAGGTGGCCTCCGCGACATGCTCCGGCTCGGCGGCATCGAGCGCACCGGGCATCCCGGTCTTGACGTTGCAGAACGCGCAGGCGCGGGTGCAGGTGTCCCCCATGATCATGAAGGTGGCGTGCTTCTTGTCCCAGCACTCGCCGATATTCGGGCAGCCGGCCTCCTCGCACACCGTGACGAGGCCGTTCTCTTTCACGATCTTCCGGGTATCGGCGTAGCCGCGCGTGTTCGGCGCGCGGACGCGGATCCAGTCCGGCTTCGGCGGCGACAGCGCATCCGGCCGGTTCACCTTTTCGGGGTGGCGCGGGCGCACCTGGTTGGATGAGACGGTATCGACGAGAACGACCATGTTAAGTCCGAAAATGTCCGAAAACTCTTGGAAACCTTAGCTAATCCGTGTCGCGCTGCGCCGCAACCTCGCCGAACCTAGCAGAAACATGCAACATGTTGGGAGCATTCCTCCTGTTCCCGCTGATTCCCACCTCAAAATGATTCAAAAGCCCCAACCGGCCGAAACAAAGGCCCCTCGCCTCGGCAAAGCCCTGAAACGCGCGTTTTTTGCCCGCAGCGTGCATGAGGTCGCGCCCGACCTGATCGGCGCCACGCTGCTGCTCGACGGCGTCGGCGGCATCATTGTCGAGGTCGAGGCCTATCACCACACCGATCCGGCCGCGCATTCGTTCCGGGGCCCGACGCCGCGGAACCTCGTGATGTTCGGCCCGCCCGGCTTTTCCTACGTCTATCGCTCCTACGGCATTCACTGGTGCGTGAATTTCGTCTGCGAGAAAGAAGGCTCGGCCAGCGCGGTTCTGATCCGCGCGCTGCAGCCAACCCACGGCATTCCCGCGATGCGCCGCCGCCGCGGATTGCACGACGAGCGCACCCTGTGTTCGGGGCCCGGCAAATTGTGCGAGGCGCTGGGCATCACGATCAAGCACAGCGAATTGCCGCTCGATGCGCCGCCGATCAGCTTGCATGCGCGGATTGGCGACGCGGAAATCGTCACCGGCATTCGCATCGGCATCACCAAGGCCGTGGATTTTCCGTGGCGCTACGGGCTGAAGGGCTCGCGGTTTTTGAGCAAGGCGTTTTGAGGAAGCGTGCTCCGCTCTAGCGTCGTCCCGGCGAACTCAGATGCGCAATTGCGCATCAGGGGACCCGTACTCCGCAGCGGTTGTTGTTGGAGAGGGTCGCTAACGCCAGTATTCCTACGGATGGCCGCGGCGTATGGGTCCCGGGTCAAGCCCGGGACGACGTCGGTAATTGTTGTTGCACAGTACGCTGAACACACCCTCTCATTCTCGCGGCGCGATGCGCCCGAGGTTTGCAAGTAACTTCCTTGCCCTCGAAAATAGAGGGCGCAGGGAAGACCGGGTGCGCGCTGCACCCGCGGTCTCGTGTGCGAATTGTGCTAAGTAGGCTGCACACGAGCATACAGGGCAGCGGAGAACACCCAGCCTTCCCTGCGCAATGGCTTTACGGCTTATGACGCGCTCTCCCCGGTGAGACGGCCTCTATTGCCACCGTCGCCCCTCGGAAGCGTTAGCTCCCGCAGGACTTAACGCCGTTACGGGCGCCAGGACCACACGCTTTCGCCGTACGCTTCAGCCGCGACCGTCAATCGCAACTGTTACGTCCATCGCAACCCGCCCCTCGTCGTGACGACGGCCGACGCCCCTCTGAGTGGGACGGGATAACGCAAACTCGTAGAGATGATTTGCCCGACGGCGAAAGCGAAATATTTTTTATTTCGGGGCTTGACACAATTTCTGACAATCAGAAGTGATTTGCCCGTCGTGTCAGTTTGTCGCGGCGGTATCTCGCTTTTCACACCGCGTGATGGCACACGGCCTCGATGCGGTTGCCGTCGGGATCGCGCAGGAACGCCGCGTAATAGGACGCGTGATAGTCGCGCAGTCCCGGCGGTCCGTCGTCGGTGCCGCCGGCGGCGATGCCGGCGTCCCAGAAGGCGTCGACCTGGGTCTGCCATCGTGCCTTGAAGCACCAGTGGCGGCCAAAAGCGTCGTCCGGTTTCGGGCCCTTGCGGATGGTGAGATAAACCCGGTCCGGATACGCCGGGCGCGCCCGCTCGCCATAGCCGAGCCAGTCGTCGCGGCGGCCAACCTTGACGATGCCGAGCGCTTTCATGATCGCGTCGTAGAACCGCTCGGCGGCGGCGATGTCGGAGACCGTGATGGAGACGTGGTCCAGCATGCAGGGTTAGCTCCGCACTTTTCGTCATCGATCACGTATATCTCGTCATGCCCGGCCTTGTGCTGGGCATCCACGTCTTGGCCACAGTAAGCAAGGAAGACGTGGATGGCCGGGTCAAGCCCGGCCATGACAGCCAATATCGTTGCGCCCTAAACCGCGTTCTTCAGCCGCTCCAGCGCTTCGAGAATTTTTTCTTTGCGCGCCACGGCCGCCTCGCGCTTCTCTTTCTCTTCCTCGACGATCTCTTCGGGCGCATTGGCGACGAATTTCTCGTTGCCGAGCTTGGCGTCGACGCGCTTGATGTCGGCGTCGGCCTTGGCGATTTCCTTGTCGAGCCGGGCTTTCTCGGCCGCCAGATCGATCACGCCCTTGAGCGGCAGCGCCACGACTTCGCCGCGCACCAATAGCTGCACGGCGCCTTCCGGCGGGCGGTCGGCAAAGGATATCTCGCCAAGCCGCGCCATGCGCTTGACCGTATCGCTCCAGCGTTGCGCGCGATCCCTGGTCTCGGCGGATGCGCCCGACAGCACCAGCGGCGTCAGCGTCGCCGGCGCGATATTCATTTCCGCGCGCACCGAGCGGATCGCGGTGACGAGATCTACTACCCAGCCGATTTCAGCTTCCGCTGCGGGATCGCTGAACTCGCCGGGCTCACGAGTAGTCAAAACCGTGGACGCCAGTCGTGGGTCGAAATCCGCGCCATACGCAAGTGTGCCCAAGTCATAGTCAGTAGGAACCCTCGCCTTGCGTGGCCATTCCGCCAGCACCAGCAGGCCGTCACGCGCCGCAGTCACTGCCCACAATTCCTCGGTGATGAAGGGCATGAACGGATGCAGCAGCTTCAGAATTTCATCGCGCGCCCAGGCGACCATGGCGCGGGTCTCGGTTTTCGCCGCGCCCTCCTCGCCCAGCAACATCGGTTTTGCGAGTTCGATGTACCAGTCGCAATAGACGTTCCAGACGAAGCGATAGATCGCATTCGCCGCGTCGTTGAAGCGATAGGCCTCGATCGCCTCGGTGACTTCGCGGGTGGCACGCGAGGTCTCGTGCGCGATCCAGCGGTTCAGGGTTTCACTGGCGCTCGTGTGATCAAAACCCGCCGGCATGACGCAACCATTCATCTCGGCAAAACGGCAGGAATTCCACAGCTTGGTTGCGAAATTGCGATTGGTTTCAACGAGTTGCGGCGATAACTTGATGTCATGGCTGTGCGCGGCGCCGCGTGCCAGCGCAAAGCGCAGTGCGTCGGCGCCATAGTCGTCGATGACGCCCAGGGGATCGATGACGTTGCCTTTCGACTTCGACATCTTCGCGCCCTTCTCGTCGCGAACCAGGCGGTGGATGTAGACGGTCGAGAACGGCGCTTCCTCCTTGAAGTGAAGGCCCATCATCATCATCCGCGCGACCCAGAAGAAGATGATGTCCCAACCCGTCACCAGCACGTTGGTCGGATAGTAACGCGCGACCTCCGGTGTTTCCTCCGGCCAGCCCAGCGTCGAGAACGGCCACAGCGCCGATGAGAACCAGGTGTCGAGCACGTCTTCATCGCGCGTGATGAAGCCTTCGCGTTTGGCGGAATCCTCCGCCATCGCCTGCCCCTGCTCCGGCGTGATGACTTCCTGTTCGACGTAATAGCCGAGCGCGTTGCCGACGGCTTCCTCTTCGGTCTCGGCGACGAACACCTTGCCGTCAGGGCCGTACCAGGCCGGAATCTGGTGGCCCCACCAGAGCTGGCGGGAAATGCACCAGGGCTGGATGTTCTCCATCCATTCGAAATAGGTCTTTTCCCAGTTCTTCGGGACGAACGCGGTCGCGCCGCCACGCACCGCCGCGATCGCCGGCTGCGCCATCGTCTTGGCGTCGACATACCATTGATCGGTGAGATACGGCTCGATAACGACGCCGGAGCGATCGCCGTGCGGCACCGCGTGGGTGTTGGGCTCGATCTTTTCGAGGAAGCCGAATTCCTCCAGACGCGTGACGATCCGCTTGCGCGCGGCGAAGCGATCGACATGGTGGAATTCTTCCGCGAATTGGGACGCGCCTTCCGGCAAGCCGCGCAGATAGTCCTCATTGTCGACGAGGGCCATGCAGCCCTCCTGATCGAGCACGCTGATCTGCGGCAGACCGTGGCGCTTGCCGACTTCGAAGTCGTTGAAGTCGTGCGCCGGCGTGATCTTGACCGCGCCCGAACCCTTCTCGGGATCGGCATAGTCGTCGCCGACGATTGGGATGCGGCGGCCGACCAACGGCAGGATGACGTGCTGGCCGATCAGATGCCCGAGCCGTTCGTTGTCCGGATGCACGGCCACCGCCGTGTCGCCCAGCATCGTCTCCGGCCGCGTGGTCGCGACCACGATGAAGGTCGTGGGATCGTCAGGGCTGAAAGTTTTGCCCTCGATCGGATAGCGCAGATACCAGAGACTGCCCTTGACCTCGACCTGCTGCACTTCGAGATCGGAGATCGCGGTAAGCAGCTTCGGGTCCCAGTTGACCAGCCGCTTGTCCTTGTAGATCAGCTTTTCGCGGTACAACTCGACGAACACTTTGGCGACCGCGCGAGAGAGGCCCTCGTCCATCGTAAAACGTTCGCGCGACCAGTCGCAGGACGCGCCGAGCCGCTTCAGCTGGTTGACGATGACACCGCCGCTTTCCGCCTTCCACTGCCAGACGCGCTCGAGGAATTTCGCGCGCCCCAATTCGCGGCGGCCTGGCTCCTGCCGCTCCATCAATTGCCGCTCGACCACCATCTGGGTCGCGATGCCCGCATGATCGGTGCCGGGTTGCCACAGGACGTCGCGGCCACGCATCCGTTCGAAGCGGCAGAGAATGTCCTGCAAGGTGTTGTTGAGCGCATGGCCCATGTGCAGCGAGCCGGTGACGTTCGGCGGCGGGATCACGATGGTGAAGGGCTCGGCGTCGCGCCGCTCGGGGCGGCCGGCTTTGAACGCGCCGCTCTCCTCCCAGATGGCCGACATGCGGCTTTCGATATCGGCGGGCTGGTAGTTTTTCTCGATCATGACAATGCAATTGGGGTCTTGAGGAAGCGATAGCGTTTTCGAGCGAATTTGGAGACGGTTCGCGCCAGGAAAACGCGTTCAAAACAACCGACTAGCGCCCGACTCTGAAGCAATCAGGAACCTTACGGGCCCCTAGAAAGCCGCCGGAAGGCATCGAGTCAACCGCAGCTGCACGCCGAAGTCCGATAAAGCCCGTCGGGCATGGCTGAATGAGGGCCAAACGCCTCGCAAGCGGCCGCTTTGACGGGCTAGCGCCCGCGCGAAACCCGCTCGATTTCGGCTTTGACGAGCTTCTCCACCAAGCCCGGGAGATTGTCGTCGAGCCAGGATTTCAGCATCGGCCGCAGCATTTCCTTGACCAGATCTTCCAGCGTCCGGGCGTTGTTGCTGAGCACCGTGTTGGCCAGCGAATTGAAGGCGGATTCGACCGCGGACACCGTCGAGCGCGACAATATCTGCTGCGCCGGCGAAGCTGCGGCGGCGCTTTCAAACGGCGGCGGTTCATAGGCCGGCTGCCGGTGCAGCGCCTTGGCGGCGGCGGTCTCGGTGAACTCGATGTCGTCCTGCGGCTCGATCTTGTGGAATGAGGATGCCGCCGGCTGCGGATCCGGCACCGCCATCTCGTCGGTGAGCTCGAACACGTCGGCCTCGGGCTGCGCCGGCCGGATGTCCGCCTCCGGCGTCGCCGCGTCGAGGCTTGCGAGCATCGCGTCGATGTCGTCCTGGTTGTTGCTGGCGGCGGGCTCCGGCGCAGGCGGCGGTGGCGCGGGCTTGGGCGCGGCGGCCGGTTTGGGCGCGATCGCCGACGGCGGAATATCCTTCATCGCCGCCGGCTTGGCGGCCGGAGGCTCGGGTTTCGCTGATGGCGGCGGGCTTGCGGGCTTCTCGGCGGCAGCCGGCTTTGCATCAGCAGGTTTGGCTTCGTCGTCAGCGATGATGCGACGGATCGACGCCAGAATCTCCTCCATCGAGGGCTCTTGGACCTTTGCAGGTTGCGTCATCGCCGACTCCACATCGAAACCATTTTACACCAAGCCACTCGGGATTTGCCGGTTCCGGATATGCAGGCCGGGATTTTCATCGCGCAAGCCAGACTTGTCCCCAGATCAACCCCACACGATGCATCGCGCGGGGTTCCGCTCCCCAAAAGCAACGCGGCTCGCGGCCTGTAGACGTAAAAGGTGTGCGAATCGCCCTGCTGCCTCCAAGAAAGTTATGTCACGGCAACAAGTGATTGCAACAACACACCCGGCGTACTCCCCGTCGGGTGGTGAATCATTCCGGCCGAATGACGTTGTCATCCCCCGGATGACGTTGTCATCCCCGGGGTGACGCTTGTCATCCCGCACGCATGCGGGTGGCGGGATATCAGCGGCCGTCGGGGGTGCGAACGCCGGCCCAGCTGTCGCGCACCTGATGATAGTGCACGCTCGGATCATAGGTCGTGGTCGGCAGCTTGAGCACGATCGGTGACAAACGCCCGATCGTGTTGAGCACCGAGTAGGACGCGACGACGCGGTCGTGCTGGGCGGTGACGAGCGCGACGCGCGCGTTGACCAGCGCCTGCTGCGCGTTCAAGACGTCGAGCGTGGTGCGCTGTCCGGCCTTAGCTTCCTCGCGCACGCCGTTGAGCGCGATCTCGGACGCCGTCACCTGCGCCTGTGCCGACTGCACCTGCGCCTTGCCGGCCACCAACTGTCCCCAGGCCGTGACGACGTTGGCGCGGGCCTGATCCCGCTGCTGTTCGAGAGTGAGGCGCTGCTGCGCCAGGGTTTCCTTGGATTGGCGGATCAACGAATATTCGGCGCCGCCATTGTAGATCGGGACATTGAGCTGCGCGACAGCCGACGCCCCGAACGACCTGTAGACTGTCATGGTCTGTTCGTAGGACTGCTGCACCGATGCCACCAGGTTCACGGTCGGCAACAATGCGCCCTCGTTGACCTTGACCTGGAGGTAGCTGACGTCGATGCCGAACATCGCCGCGGTAACATTCGGATTTTGCGTCAGGCCGAGTTCGACGGCGCCGGGCAGCGTGCCCGGCAAATAGCGATCGACCGGCGAACCCGGGGCCAGCGCTACCGGCTCATTGCCGATGATGCGGCGGAAGTTCGAACGCGTCGTGTTCAGGTTGGACTCGGCGGTGAGTTGCTGGGTCCTGCCGGCGGCCAGTTGTGCTTCCGATTGCGCGACGTCGGTGCGGGTCACTTCGCCGACATTGAAGCGGTCCTTGGTCTGCTTCAGCGTCTGTTCGAGCACGCGAACGTTGCTCTTCTGAACCTCGACGATCGCGGAGTCGCGCAGATAGTCCATGTAGATCGTGGCCGCCGACAGCAACACAGTCTGCTCCAGCGCCCGCAAGGCTTCGCGCGCGCCGGAAACCTGGCTTTCAGCGGCGCGGGTGCGGTTGGCGGTCTGCTGGCCGTTGAACACGTTCTGCGTGACGGTAGCGCCGACGCTGCGCGGCGCGTTGGTGCCGTGAGTTTGCTGAGAAACCACGACGGGGGCACCCGCAGCGTTGAGACCGCCAGAATTGAGAAGCGTGTCGGTATATTGATAACCGGCGCTGGCGGTGACGGCGACCCTGGGGCGATAGCCCGACAACGCCTGTGGCACGTTTTCGTCGGTGAAGCGCACCTGGGCGCGCTGCGCGTTTAACTGTGGGTTGTTCTGATAGGCGCGCACCAGCGCGGCCTCGATCGTATCGGCCAGAGCGGGCGTCGGGCCCATCAAAGCTAACAGAAGGACCGAAGCCGCAGCTCCGGTGAAAACCTTCACCCCACGCATCAATGGTGATCCAATCATTTAGTTCGCCGGCCAAAACAACAACCGGACGCCGCTTCGTCGAAGTGAGTCCCGGCTCACCTTATTCCGCACCGGGGCTCGACGGAACCACCCAGCAAGCGAAACCGGTCGAAACTCTTCACGTGGGGCAAACGGGCCACACTTCTGATTCAGAACGGGATTTTAACAGCCTGAACGGGGCGTCTTTTTGTTTTGACGCGTTTTCCTGGCGCGAACCGGGTTCCACCCCGGATCAAGTCCGGGGCAGGCTTTCGCTCGCTTCTAGAAAACGAACGCTGGAAGCCGTTCCATGCCCGGCAGCACCGGCACGGCGGCGTCGAACAGCGCCCGGTTCCCGAAATCGCCATGGGAACGCGTCACGATGGTAGCCCGCTGCGGCTGCGACATCGCGAAAACGCCGACCAGCCGGCCGCCGTCCCGGAGTTGCCCATAGAGCTTTTGCGGCACGATCTCGGTCGCGCCGTTCAGGACGATGACGTCGAAGGGCGCCTTGGCGGGATCCCCGTCGGCGCCTGTCGCGCTATGGACCTGCCTGGCAAATTGGCCAATCACGGCAGCGGCGTATCCGCTGGCGCAGCCCACCACCAGAACATTGTCGGTTTCCTTGATCTCGGCGGCCTGCAGCATCTTCGCCAGCACCGCCGGCTGGATCAGGAACTGCTTTTCCGAACCGGCCTCGCCGACCTCGAGATCGAGGTCCAGATAAGCCAGGGCGCGCTTGTTTTCGGGGACAAAGGTCTCGCGCGGCACCGCCAGCATGGCGTCGATGATGCGGATATCGGTGACGTCGCTGGGACGCACCTGACCATCGACCATTTTCTGGCGCGCGGTCGAAAAACCGGACATTGGCGAAGACCCTTTGAAGACCCTTGGGCTAAGACCCTGAAAGCAAGCGGCGTTGCCGCCGGGAGAGCTGAAACCGGGGTCATCTTTGGTACAAGCTCCGGCAAAACGCAACACGCCGGGCGCACGCGCCAACCCGGCGCAGGATTCCGAAGATAAAGGCGCCCTACTCGATCGTGACCGCAAGCCGGCCGATCAGCTGCGCCACCTCGTCCAGATGCTCGGAATCATGTTCCACAAGCGCTTGCGCCAGCCGGAACAGGCATTCGTCATCGCTGAGATCAGGAATATCGCTCGGCACGATCGAGGGCACGGCTCTCATCAGGTCGGCGGAAATGGCTGGCATCGAATCGGCTCCCGTGAAACCCGGCAGTTTCAAAATTCGGATCGGATTGAGTCGAATTGGCGGCTGGCGCCATGCTCCGCGCGGATGCCGGGTTTGCACAGGTGCGTTGCCGGTTATGCCCGCGCCGGACCGGGAAATGGCGGCAAATCCTTGAACCGCCGGGGATTTCAGGCCCCATCCACCATGGCGCCGGGGATGGACATTTGGTCCTTTGCAAGCCCGAAAGGCTTTGTTATACGCTCCCGGCTCGCGAACATTTGTTTCGCCTATTCCTCGGTAGCTCAGCGGTAGAGCATTCGACTGTTAATCGAATGGTCGCTGGTTCGAATCCAGCCCGGGGAGCCAGCAAATTCAATTGTTTCTCAGGTTTCGACGCGGCGCCCCACAGGCGCCTTCTGCATCGGGGCCACTTCAAGGCCCACTTGAGTATCCCGCGTCCTGAGCGACAACGTACTTGTTCCTCAGGAGCTATCCGGTCGAATCGGAGCACCCCCGATCGGGCGGCTAGAGCAGCGGATGCGGTGCTTACCTGCTGCCGATCAGTGCAGTCTTTCGCGTTACGTCACCCGTAGCTGCAGTCCGCCGATCCAAAGTGACGTTCGATCCCGAGCGGCACGCTGCGGATTTTTTTCCCCCACCGACGCGGCTATTCAATTAGGGATCCCATTTGCTCAGCCGTTACCTGCCGGCTCGGCAAAAGACAGTGCTAGCCGCAAAAATTCTTCGCGGTCAAATTCAACTTCGCCGAATGTACCACGCAAGACCAGCGGACAGGTCGCGGCTGCCTTGAATGCGGCTTCATTGATCAGCCTATATTCGCGGCCGTGCAGATTCATCGTAAGGCCGGATAACGCTTGAAGTCGGTAGCTGATAGCGACCAGATCAGCGGTGCTTACTTCCTTGGAAAGTGCATCGACGATTGAAATGGTGGCGTTCTCGAATCCACGGGGGCCATCCTCAGCCGCGCTGTTGGCGCGGGTCAGAAGATCGGCGCAAACTTCTCGTACTGGCTCGCCCATATGAGGTTCCTGCGAATCGGGATCACTCACGATGACACAATGCAGGGTGCCAAAACCGAAGATTGAGGGCTTGTCCCACCTATTCACAGGGTACTCCCACAAGCGCTGCTTGAGGCGGAATCCGTCCCTTATCATCGAACGACGCAGTTAAGCCTTGGTGCGCTTCTGGCGCGGCGCTGGAGTCGGTTCCGCCTCGGGCCGGCGCAGTGCCTTCAGCATGGCGATACAGGCCATCATCTCCGGCCCGTCACGCTCGGCAAGCCAATGAAAATGAAAGAGCTGAGGTACTCCGAACTAGTTCGGAAAGATCAACCGAGCTGCGGTAACTTGCGGAGGCCGTTGGCAATCCGCCATTGCCGGTCGGTTGGAATGGGCGGCCCCAGTACAGCCCGGTCCCCCCGGCCCTGGGGCCGCCTCCAACTGAGGCAGCCTTTACTTCGGCGTTTGATCGATCGGCCGGGACCACGGCTCGCTCAACGCCCCAGAACTGGCGCCCCGCGCGGAGTCTGCCGATTCGGGTTTCGACGCGGCGCCCGACAGGCGCCTTCTTCATCGGGGCGACTCAAGGACCACTTGAGAATCTTGCGTCCTGAGCGGCGAAGGGGCTCGCGCCAGCGCCAGGAATGATCGATGATCTGATCGCCAACCAGGAACGACCAGAGATCTTCGATCTTGAGCTGAACCCCTTCAAAGTGGTGTCAGCGAAACGGAGCAGAGGGAGAAACCGGGGCAGTGGCAATCAGAACGCCTTACTCGACGTCGGGAGTTAGGGCCCCCGATCCGCCTGAACGGCCTGACGGGGCGGACGATGGTGCGAACCATCAACCGTCCGCGCAGGAAAGCCGCCAAACGATCGCGATTGAGACGGCTGACGCGGCGCCTCAGGACGCTCCCGCCTTCTTGCGACGGGGCTTCGGTTCCAAGGCTCAGGGGCCGGGCGGTCAATCGTCTCAGTTATCGAATCCCCTCACCTACACCGCCACGAAAATGCACTCTATCGTCGAGCGTTGGCGCCGCCATTTTGCGCAGGATACTTCAATGCCAAAAGCCGAACACCATGTTGCAGGGATAGGAGGCGCGCTGCATTTGCAATCCTGATCTTGGTCGTGGTCGTTGCAGGCGTCGGCGCCGCCATTGCGGGCGGTCGGTCTTGGAAAACTCGAGCAAGCGGAAAAAACGAAGAGAGACTTGGTCAACAAGAGGGGGCGCAAGACGATGCCACCTCGGAAAAGAACAAAGCTGGTGGGGAGACCGGCACCGATCAAGCTGCGCTCAATCTCTCGCGAGACTTGGCAGGCCATCGACGCGTAACACCGAGGGACAGTGTGAAATTCAAGTTGGCGATACTGACTGCGCTAGCCAAGCGCCCTGACGGCCGCGCGTCTCTTGACGACCTCAGGGACGATGTCGAGGCGCTCACTGCCGAAGATCAATCGGAAGAGATTGCCTCCGCGCTCGATGACATCGACATTTTTCAGTCGGGGCTGGTGACGCCGGAAGGCGACGGGTTACGAATTACCGACGCAGGCCGATCGGCGTTGAGGGCTTTGGGAGCCTCGAACGAGCCCTCATTTGATCTTCCCGCACCATCTCCCTCCCCTTCACTAAAAATGATCGATCATCTCGTCGGCACTGAGGAGCGTCTGAAAATTTTCGATCTCGATCGGCGGGACGATAAAATCGATGTCGACCCCGACAGGATGGAAGAAACTGCAAATGCCGAGGATATTTCTTCGGTAAGTACAATTCCTGCCGCCGCTCAAGAATCAGGCGGCCATTTGCCCCATGAAGGTATTGCCCAGCCCATAGCTCCGGAAGTTGGTGCCGCCGATCTACAGAACAGCAATCCAATCCCGGTTCCTCAGGAAGAACCGCGGCGGCCGGGCGCACCCGCCTTTTTTTCGCGAAATTCTGATGCCGAGGCCAAGACGCCAGCGCTCGCGCCGCCTGAACGAAACAAGTTCAGTAAGCTAATCGCTGCCGGATTTCAGCAAGCTCAGGCCATCTGGCAACGTCATCTGGAGCGAGACGGATCCACCGCAAAGGCGGCACGAAGGACCGGAAATGTCGGAGGCGTAGCCATTGCACTCCTGACCCTGCTCGTGCTCGTGATGTGCGCTGGAGCAGTGATTGCGCTCACCCAGATCAGATCCCTGAAATCGGAAATCGCAACCCTCCAGCGCGAACTCTCGCCTCTCAGGGAACGCGCCGCCAGGGCGGATTTTTTGGAAAAAGCAAAGCAGAAGGCTGACCAACAAACGGAATCCCAAAACAAATCCGGTGCTGAAAAGAAGGCCGGGGCCGACCCTCGAACCGAGCAAGCCGCGCTCAATCTGACACCAGAAGAAATTCGACTGATCCGGGATTTTATCAAGCCCGCGCCGGCCGCGGGCACGCCTGCACCCGCGATCAAAGTCGGCGATACGGTCGGCATCGCAACGATCCCGCTACCGTCCCAGCTCATGGAGAAGATTCCGAAATTGCTTGGAGCCAGGTTTACGACCCGCAATGGATCGATCATCATTTTGCGACGTGATAGCCGGCAGGCCGACCTTGTCTTGCCACCGAACTAGCTAAGCTGCGAACTCACAGCGCACGGTGCTCGTCGTGTATCTCCTTTGGGAAATCCCAAGTCCGCGAGACGTTGCCTTTCCAAACTGCTCTTGTGGAATTTCAGTGGCTCGCCGAAGATTGTCGGGAGCCTTCGGAACTGTTCGCTAGCCTGCGCAGCGTCGTACGGCGCCTCGTCAAAGAAGGTAGGGCGAAGGATGCTCGCTTAGTATCTAGCTACAGCATTGTGTAGCACCTGAAGTTTATCCGTACTCATTTGCTAACCCTCAGCCACAACTCGACCACGCGGCGGATAGTCTCGGGGCGACCGGGCAAATTGGCCCGTTTGCGGCGCCAGTTGTCAATATTCTGAGGGCTAAACTCGCCGTAAAGCTAGCGAGGTCGCTCAGTGCCCGAATTCATGATGTCCGGGATTACCCCAAAAGGTCCACGCATGGGATTGAATATTCTTGTTATTGAATAGATCCGATGTGTTTGCTTCCGACTGACGGCTTCGGCGGTCCTTCTGAAGGCTGGCATTGTCTTCTGGAGCGGGAGTTGGAAGCTCCAGCATTCGCCAATCAGGTGGCGCTCTTAGAACCCGACATAGGGCCGCTGAAGCCAGCAGATTGTTATTGAGGCGACATCGCCGAACAAGTCGATATTGTGGGAACTTGGGCAATGCTGCCCGGTTCAGGGAGGAGGAAAACCTATGAAATATATGTGTGAGTATACGATCCGAACGGCAGGTCTCTCCTTTGATCAAAACATTGCGGGGGGTGAGGCGCTTCTAACCGCGTTCAGTAAGTGGAGGCCTGAAGAGGAAAAGGGGCTGACGATCCACGCGTTTGTTTCAGACCTCGCCGGAAGGAGCGGATTTATTTTGGCTGAGACCAATGACCCGAAGGCCATCACCGCCTTCGCTGCGAAATACAACTATTGGAATGACGTCAAGATTACTCCTGTGCTGGATGTTGGCGAGGTGGTTCCGATATCAGCGAGCGCGCTTGATTGGGCGCGTAAAGCATCAAAGGGTTGATCGACGGCCGCTTTGGTCCATTGAAGCGTCCCGATCTGGATTGGTCGGGGCGCTTTAAATGATCAGCCAACACCTATACGCATTACCGCACGCCGCCCCAAGGGCTTGAAGCACTTGGCGGCGCCTCCCAGGCGCGGTTGGATGGGCCGTTATCGCGAGGAATAAATGGGGATGCAAAAGCGGGGAATTGCGGCTAGCGGGCTTGTGAGTACGGGGCTCGCGCTGAGCGTGTCGATCGCGGCCGCCGCCGAGATAAAATCTTTGAATCTCAAAGACGATCGCGTTGAAATTTCCATCTCCGGCAACATTGCGCCGGGTGATGCTGAATTATTGAGAACCCGCATCAAGGCGGCTACTGATGCGGGTAAACTGGTGACCTCGGTGCGATTGAACTCGGAGGGAGGTAACTTACTAGAAGGTGTCCGGTTGGCAGACGTGATCAGGTCTGCAAAAGTTTCCACGAACGTAGGGGAAAACGCAACCTGCGCATCGGCTTGCTTTCTCATCTTCGCCGCAGGGGAAACAAAGTATGCATATGTTCGCGCCCGCATTGGAGTGCATGGCGCGTCCGAGAATGGTACCGAGTCTCGCAAAGCAACTATGGCGATGGCCCGTATTGCAGAAGAATTGACTGTCCCCTCGTCCATCATTCGCCGCATGGTAAACACGCCGCCCGGCGATGTGACCTGGCTTAGCCTTAATGATCTTCGATTGATGGGAGCGGATATCAATCACTACAAGGAAAGGTGAAATGCACGGACCCCCATTTCTGCGCCCGGCCCTTGCGCCCCCGCTCTGGTTGCGGAAGACTCCGGCTTGTAGTTCGGTGTGTGGGGCTGGGGGCGAAGAAATGACTCCGCAACTTGATTGGACGTTCTCAACCACATATCGAGCTCCGTCCAATCTTGGACACGTCACGCTTGGGCCGATGACCGACACCGTGGCATCCAGTGCGGCTACGCCGCAATGCGATTGTTTCGACGGGACGAAACACGTCGCAGCCAACTCACCAGAGCGCGTACTTCCTTCCCCACGGCAAGGAAATAGAGCAGGTGCGTAACAGCAAAGGACAGGAGGCAAGTCCCTAAAATGGTCGCCATCACATACAGGCCAACACCCGACGGGACCGCCATGGTTACGAGCGATGCCTGCGTGACGGTGGGTACGCCAACCTGCCAGGAGAAGACCAGAAGGCCGGCGTAGACCAGGCTCGAATGCGTTGCGACCGTGAAAGGGAGTCTGGACCTGGTTGCGAGCCCAATGCAGGCAAGCGCGAAGATCGGAAGCGCAACCCCGAAGAACTGAAACCCGTCAATTGGAACGAGATAGCTCAGCGATGAGTAGCTGCGCTGAAAGATGCCGAACACCCTGAGATTGATGAACCAGAGAAGTTCAGAGCTGGGGTTATATTGAAGGGCCCGCGCGGCCAATTCGGCGCAAAGCGTGGCGGTAAAAAGCGCGAACGGTCCGAGAAATTGCAGCTTGAAAAGACGGTTCATGAGACGAGCCATAGGCCAAAAACGTTTAACTCGCCTTAAAAGTTCCCGGCGCAGAGCGTGCCCTTCAGCCGGTAAATATCAATAAAATCAAGCTGGTACGACCAACTGTTCTGCTATGGCTGGTTATTCGGCGGCCTCTCGATGAAGCGCCGGCTGCCATTGAGCAGCTCAAGGTTATTGATGACCACCGGGTTGGTCGGGTCGAGCGAATAGGCCCTCTCAAACTTTCGCCGCGCGGCGTTCAGATTGCCACGCAGCATGTATGAGTATCCCTGGTCGTTCAGGAGCTGAACGGTCTCGCCCCCCAGCTTAGCCGCCTGCGCATAAGCCTGATCGGCAAGATCAAAGCGACGGATCCGATCATAGCTCGCTGCTAGCCCCATCCAGGCCGTCAGGTCCTTCGGCGACTTCTCGACGCCATCCTTGAAATAGCGCTGGGCGATCCCGTAACTGCCGCGGTTGAAATGCTCCAGCCCAAGCCGCACCGGCTCGTCGGAGGGGTAATATTTGACGTCGGTCGGTTCCTGCACGGGATCCGCACCCGCCGGATTCGCGGGAGCGACGATCGCCGCGTCTCTCGTTGTGGTGTCACACGCCGCAAGGCCGGTCGCCAACCAGCAACAGGTCAGCATTAGAATGAGACGACGCATAACTCTTTGTCCCCCGCCCCGGCCCAGCGGGCCAGCGCACCGTTCGAAATATTTTCGCTAATTTTACTTGCCAAGACCGGTCACCTAACCCCTGCGCCACCGACCGGCACCGATACGCCGGCAGCCGACCCAGCCCCCAATCCATCAATGCTAATATTCTGGGTTGGGGCGGTCCGCACGCCCATCTGCTTGCCCCCTTCGCCGATGTCGGGAAGCTGATCAACCGGCTGTTTCGTGTTGCCATAGCGTGTCACGGCGGCGCCCACGCGCCGAGCGTCGGTCGCGATCCTGCGATCACCGACGTATCGCGGCCATGGATGGATGGTGTGGGTGACGGCGTTCACCTGCTTGGCGTCGCCGGCGGTCATCGTGATGGTCTCGGAACGCTGGAAGTAGCGGTCCACCTCGTCGTGCCCCGCCAATCCATAGCAGCCCCCCAGCAGGAGCGGAGCGAATATGGCCAGCAATCTGATGCGCATAGCTCGTCCTCAGTTCAGGGTTTTGATGGCTGGACCAGAAACGGGAGCCGGCGCCGAGTTACGCAGCTCGGGGGCGATGATGTGGCCATACGGTCCCTTCACCTCGCCGCCGGAATTGACATAATCGTTATAGCGCTTTTTCACTTCCATCTGGCCGTTGAGGAAGAAATCGACGTCGTTGGCCGGCAGACGGGAGTCGAGCGGCGATGCCAGCGCCTGTCCGGGCACCGCCGGCGCCACCAGACGCGGCGTGACGATGATCACCAGATCGGTTTCCTGCTGCTGGTAGGACGAAGAGCGAAACAGCGTCCCCAGCACCGGCACCGAGCCGATCCAGGGCAATTGCGAGACGTCCTGCCTGTTGCGGGTCTGCAGCAGGCCGGCGATGGCGAAGCTTTGGCCGTCGCGCAACTCGACCGTGGTGCGGGCGTCGCGCCGCGACAAAGCGGGAATGATCGTGCCCGCGATCTGGACCGCGTTCTGGAAATCAAGCTCGCTGACCGAGGGTTCAACCCGAAGGTTGATCACGCCGCGCGACAGAACGGTAGGAACGAACGCCAGCTCAACACCGAACTTCTTGAATTCGATAGTAACGGTGGGAAAGCCACCCACAGCGGCTGTGGAGGCTACCGGCACGGGAAACTCACCGCCAGCCAGGAAGCGGGCAGCGTCGCCGGACAAGGCCATCAGGTTTGGTTCGGCGAGCCGACGCAACAGGCCCTTGGTTTCCAGAGCTGTTACCAGCAGGTCAACCGAGGCGCCGTTCTTCGTCCTGAGGACGCTGGTTAGCAAGCTACCGAACGGGAGGGCACCGCTAACCGCGCTGCTTGCCAACGTACCCGCCGTGTCGAGCAGCGGTATAGTGCCGGGTGGAGGGCCGGTGTTAGGCAGTGGAACGCGACCGCTGGAGTTAATCCCACCAAGCCCGGTATTGCCGATGTTCGAGCCGCTGGCGTTGGCGCCGAAGAGGTTCATACCAAGGTCACGGCCAGCCAGCCGGTTAACCTCGAGAAAGCGCACCTCCAGCATGACCTGCTGGGGTCCAGCCACGTTCATGGCGTTGACGACGGTGCCGCCCTTCGCCAGCATGCCGGTGGCAATCGCCATGGCTCGCTCGGCGGCGACCGCGTCCGCTGCGGTTCCGCTCAACACCACCTGGCCATCCCCGGAGGAGACGCGAATGCCGCGCGTCCCGGTACTGGATTGAATGTTCTGCTGCAAATTGCCGGCGTCGATCGTTACCTCGACATCGAGGATGCCGATCTGCTTCATCGATGAGTCGAACAGGATGACGTTGGTGGTGCCGGTTTGTTTGCCCTGGATGTAGATCAAGTGATCGCTCAGCGACTTCACGTCGACAATGTCGGGCGAGCCCGCGACGATCGTCGAAAAAGCCGCATCGACCCTGAAGGTGCGCGACTTGTTGACGATCACCTTGACCCGCTGGACGTCGTTCATTTCACTGACGAAGACGCTGCCGGAGGAACCCCGCCGGTCTGCCGCGCTCGCGCGCTCGGCGGAACCAAACAAGGCAAGCGCAGCGCCAACTGCGATCACGCCCGAGGCGAGAAGCCTCCCGCCTGCCCTACCCGAAACGCGACCGCCCTGCATTCGATTCCCCCTCGACGCGATCCACTTCTGTCCCCGTAGATGTACGGTCTCAGTGTCCTTCAACTCTCCTTCGCGCACCCCGTCGCAAAGCTTACCACTTTGTCCCACTACAAATCGTTACTTCGCATTCCCGACGCGCGCTGTCCTCAGTGAGGACACTTCCTAGTCTCCCGCTCGCCGCGTATGCGACTCTGAGATCATCATCCTTCATGCTCCTCGCTTGCAAGGAAAGACCCTCATTAGGTTGCTGCAACTTCAGCGAATATTTCCCAATGTTGCCAGCCGGCATCACCTTCTTGTGCGACGCGAAAAAGGCTGCGGCTAACGATCGCTTGCCGTCCGCCATATGCCCGATGAGTTGCATATAGCCCGTTAGGTTCCATCTCGCGCGTCATGCAGACGCCGGGATTCTACGGGCACTGCTTGCGCCGAAATTCGCGCAGGCTTGAAGACGGAACCGCGGGCCAAATCGACGGCTTGGCCGAACAACGTCTCGCGCGAAAGGCCGAACAGAATTAGGCTCACTCCACGCCTTGTTACCGCTCGCTGGACGGCGATCGCTCCGAGCGCCAACGCCGCGCCGGCCAGCACGTCGACCAGATAATGCCCGCCGATCGGCGGGATCGAAACCAGCATCAACACGTTCAGTGCTGCGATCCCGTATCCGATCAGCCCGGTGCCGCGAAAAGCATAAGTGAGCAACACCGCCCCAACAGTGTGATACGATGGCATCGCTACGATGCCTTCCATCGCCGACAACTCAAAATGCCAGGGCCCGCCCGCACGTAGTGCCAGCAGATCTCTGAGATAGGCAATGTCGCCACCGCCGTTCGCCGCGCACGGCCCAATGCTGGGCCCGTTGGCCGCGCACGGGCCCAGCGTCGGCCAGATCGCTGTGATTGAAATGGTCGCCACCAGGGTTACGCCCGCCAACAGCAGTAACTCCTTGATGCGTCCGGTCCTGCCCGACAGGGCAAGGTAGACGATCGAAAGGGCGGCCTGCGGCTGCAAGCTGTAGTATATAATTGTCAACAGCCAGCTTAGAGCAGGCCAGCTAAGCATCGCATTGTGCCAGGCTAACCAGTCAAAACCGACGACGCGATCCAACCGCTCCATCATTCCGTCTTGCAACGGTTGTGCGCAACTGGCGGCAAGGTAGCTCAGCACGAGACCGGCGCTCATGAGCGCTACCCACGAAGCGGTCGCCGCTGTCATATCTGCTATGGCACGATTGCGGCGATCGTATATCACCGAAAGGACGAGCATAATTATCACTATGCCGGCGTTCAATCCGATACCAACCGAAAGCCCGACGTGCGAAGCCCACACAAAATCGACTACCAGCAGAAGGCAAATCATCGCCCAAACCAAGCGCCACTGGGAGATCGCGACCCGGCCCAAACGTTGGGCTGACATCACGGCCTGCGGCGATGATGCTGTCATGGTTGCCTTTGTCTTGGTTTCACTTCTGGCATCATCGTGACCGCGATCGCTGTGAGCTCGTCGAGTGTTCATCGGCCAGGCGCCCGGGGTGCTAGAACGGAATTGTTGTGGACGCGCTCGGGCTGTTCAATGTTGTGCCCCATATCGGCATCAGCATGCTGAAATTCACAGATGCCGTGACAGTAACTACGCTGCCTCCCGTCGTCGTGCTTAGCGTCGGCGAGAGACCGCCAATCATTGGGGCAACGGCTTTTTTCTCCGCAAGGGATGGCAGGGGGTCACCGGCACAGGTCGGCGAAGCTTTTTTCATTACGCTGTGGACGTAGCAGTCGTTGATCATCCATGTCCGGGCACCAGCATTCGCGAGCGTCCGCAATGACTGCATGGTGATTGCGTAACGCCCCAGATCGAAGATCGCGAACATCAAAA
Organism: Bradyrhizobium sp. AUGA SZCCT0176; assembly: GCF_018130145.1. GTDB lineage: Bacteria > Pseudomonadota > Alphaproteobacteria > Rhizobiales > Xanthobacteraceae > Bradyrhizobium. The sequence continues at coordinate 72,292 of NZ_JAFCMB010000023.1, forward strand.
TGAAAAGCGGCGCGGCGACCAGACAGAACTCCATCGCCCCGATGCCGCGCTGATCGAGCTTTCTCATCACTGCACCAACTGGACATACTGGCTGCTAACCAGCTTCGTTTGCGATGGGCACCCCGTGGTGTCGAAGGTCGCATTGCCGTCGAACGAGACTGACTTGGAGATCAACTCGCCACACGCTCCGCCGGCCAAGTTCAGCGTCGGATTGCCCTGAAACGTCACATTCGCGCTCGGCAGGTACATGATCCCTTTCAATTCGATACCGGAAGTTCCGCCAAGTTGTACGTCGTTCGGGCCGTTCTTGCTCGTATCAGGATCAGTTACCTTAAAGAGTGCCATATTGGCGAACAGGCTCGCGTGGGGTTGAAGTGCAGACGGAAGCTGCGAGGTCGCGACCGACGGGTTGCCAGTGAGATTGAGAGCACTATTGCCAGTCACCTTCAAACTCGCGCCGGGCAACAGGATGAACAGTGCCGTGCCGGAGATCGACACGCCGCCAGTCAGGGTGAATGTGTCAGAGATGAAGTAGACCCCACCTGTCAATGGTGGGGGGGAGCCACTAGCATTACCGCTCAACTTGAACTTGTCGTTCCTGCAAGGGGTAGCGGCACTGTAAGCGGTCAGAGCGCTACCTGAACACTTCGCGAGCGTCGGAATCGTCACCGCGTCAAGCGCGGCGAAGGGATTGGGGATCGGCGCCGGCATATAGGTTAGCGCGGGATTGCAGAACTGTGCTTGACCCGTGCAGCCGCCGACAGTTGTTAGCGAGCCGAGATTCATGGTCATCCCGCCGCCGGTGAAGTTGATTGCATCCTTGGCCGTACTGTTCGAAGCCATGCCGCAATTGGCCGCATTGATGTTCGGGCTGCCCTGGAAACTGACAGAGCCTGTCAATGCCAGGACGCATGGCGGCTTCTCTACAATTTGTACTTTGGCAACGGCTGTCGCACCTATGTTGACCGTGGACAAACCAAGCACTCTGGCCAGGTATGCTGGCTGTTGCTGGCTAACAGTGGCCTGAACATACGTTCCAGCCACTCCCTTCCATGAACCGAGCGAAGCGACCTGGACGGAATGCGAGACTCCCGTCGGGCTGGCGACGCACTTGGAGCCGGGGTAGCTGCTGCCCGAGTTGCAGAACGCGTTCTGTGCCGCGGCTTGCTTGGCGCGATAGTCCACTGATTGTGCAACCGCGCACGATGAGCCCGATAAGCACAACTGTTGCATGGCGCCCGAATAGGCTGCCGCATCGGCGGCATTCTGCGCATGTTGCCTGGTCACGTACCACGATCCCGCCTCGCCTCCGAGTGCGACCACGCCTATCAGCGGCACCAGGGCGATAACGGTTGCGAAGGCGACTGAACCACGACGAGAGCGAAGCAGGCTACGCATGGCACACTCCTATTGAAACCGTTCACCGTAAGACAGCGTGTACGAACAAGGATCGCCGTTACCACTCTGACAGATCACCGACCTCAACAGGATGGGCGCCATGGTGACGGTCGTCGAGTATGTATAGTGCTTGGGCGAAGCAGAGTTGCCTGCGGAGCAGGCAGCCATGCTATCGCTGCAAACGACCTGGAGATTGTTGATGGGATAGCCCGAAACAGAAGTCGGGAGTGCTGACTTCCAGGCCGCCCAATCGGTGATGTCCTTTGGCGGATCGTACTGGATCTTTTGCCCGAAGGCGCGCAACGCCTCCCACGCGGCTACATACCGGAAGCCCGCGGCCGCAACGTCGGCAAGCGGCAGCATGAGGCCCACCACAAGGAAAAGGTAAACAACCAGCATTTCAAGCGCGGCGGCGCCGCGCTGATCCGCGATGAAAGACATTCTACGGCTCACGAGCCTGTCTCGACAGGGCGATAGCACGTTGGCCCCTCCGCGTCGGTGTTAGACCGCTGCAAATCAATACGCATGTCCATAACAAGTCGGCCATTCATGACCACTCACCAAACATACGGAATCAATCTCCAGCGCGATGCTTCGTAACTGGAGTACTCAGGAAGGCTGCGCCGAAGCAGGTCTTCTTCGTAAAGAATTCGGCATATCTGAACGCCGATATGCAGGAACAGTACGATCACCGTTGCCACGGTCAGGTGTTGCAGGACTACACCCAGGATCACGATCTCTTCCGCCAGATAGAGCGGGTGTTTGATCCATCGGTAAGGACCGGTTTGCACTACTCTGCGTGCCTGCGGTACCAGACTGAACGACTTGCCCAGGTGGCGGATCGTCACCAGCATCATGATGATGCCGACCAGCACGCAAACGGTGGATAGCAGGTTCGGCAACGCTTCGCCGGTTTTGCCGAAGAAGGTGATTGTCCATGGCATATAGCTGCCGACGAATGCAGCTATTCGAGGCAGCAGGCCGGTCGCGTGCGCCTTTGCCGGTGGCCTGGTCAACATCAAGACCGTCAGGAGCATGTAGAAGATGCCAAGGCAAAAACTCGACAGCAGCGATGGCCAGGGATCGGCAAGCGATGTCCCGATTTTTGTGGCGACCAGGAGTGCCAGCAACATGAACCACATGGCGCCAAGCAGCTGCATCGTCCGCTCGTACGACCAGTTTTTCGACAGGGCAATCGTGCTCATGGCTTACTTCATCCCGACGCTGGCGAATGTACGAATGAGGTGCAGAAACGGACTTCCACCCAAAATGACGAACATCGCTGGAAGCATGAACAACACCATCGGAATGGTCAGCTTGGCGCCCAGCTTGTGTGCTCTTTCTTCCAGGTTGGTAATACGTTCTCGCCGGAGGTCGACAGCGACACTGCGCAGCGCCTGGCTCAACGGCGTTCCATACTGCATGCTTTGGGCAACCATGATGCCGAACCGGCGAAGTCCATCCGACGTGGATCCCAATTTCTCGAATGCCTCGCTGCGATTCGGCAATATCCGGAGATCATCAAGAAGGCCGTACAAGACCCGGGCCATGGCAGGATTGGTTTCCTTCATTTCTTCCGCTACTCGTTCCAGCGCGCTCTCCAGGCCCATGCCCACTTCGCTGCAGACAACCAGCAAATCGATCATGTCCGGCGTGCCTAGCCGGATCTTGGCGTTAAAACGCCGTTTCAGCACCGACAGGATCAACCGCGGCCCCATAATTCCGATCACCACGCCAATCAGCATGAAGATCAGCCCATCGGTCAGCGACCTCCCTGAAAGCTGCGCGACAAACAAGCCAATGATCGGAAACAAGAACATGCAGACGGTTTTGATACCAATCCAGATCGACAAGGTTCGATGAGGATTGAAACCCGACGCCTGAACGATTGTCCGTAGTTGGTCCAGATTTTCTGCAGAGTAGAAGCGCCGATACCGCATGCCGAGCGATGAAAGCCAGCCGGACATGTCCTGGAAGGGTGTCGATTGGCGAGGAATGCCGAGCACTGCGTTCGACACCCGCGTGTTCAACGCACGAAGGTGTAGTTCATGGATGACCAACACGAAGGTTGCAGCCGCTAGTGCAATGGCGAGGGCGACCAAACTGAAACCAACAGTCATAGTTGGGTTTCCCTTCTGACCATCCAGCGAATCACAAGGGTCCCGATAATCACCGAGGCTGTTGCGTAAGCCAGAAGGATGTTCCCGGTCGGATCGTAGAACAGCAGATCAACTGTTTGCGGATTGATCAGGTACAGCAACCCGCCTACGACGATGGGCGAGATTGAAAGTGCGCGAGAGGAAAAGATCACCTCTCCTGCCAGAGCCTTCGCGCGAGCAGCGAGCGCAACACGCTGCCTCACCGTGTCTCCCAGCGTCTGCAAGGTTTCGGTCAAGCTGCCACCCGACTTCAGCTGGACTGCAAGTGTCACGGCAAAGATCCCATACTCCGTCACCTGCGTTCGCCGATAAACATCTTCCACAGCTTCCTCTGGAGATTTTCCCATCGTCACTTCGCTGCATACGATGGCGAACTGCCCGGCCGTTGGTTGCGGCATCTCGCGCGCGATGGTGCGAAATGCTTCGTTCACCGGCAGCCCGGATCGAACAGTACTTGTCACCAGCTGAATCGTGTCAGGCAGCTGTCGGAACAGTTGATTGGCAAGGCGCTGCTGCTGCCATCCAAACACCCCTCGCACCACCATGATGGCCACAATTAAAGCCGCGAGAGACACGTAGAGGGTGGGAAAGTTCAGCAGGCTATTGGCATAAAGGATTGCCGCTCCAGCGATGACACCGGCAAACACCGCATACGTGGGGGGCAAGGCGTAAGCTATCCCAGGCTGGTAATTGGCCAGGCGGTGGAGAAACTGCCACCGGGATCCGGCCTCTAACCGACGAATGGAGGGCATGTTCACCGCATCTGCGGTTGGCAGAGCTGTCGCTATCTGTCGATCCATGCGGCTTTGTCGGGCGCCGAGCCACAACGTCATGGCTGACGCCGATATCAGGAGGACCAGGTCAACGAGGGTCAAAAACTCCAGCGTCATAGTTGCCTCATGGCCTCAGCCCAGGCTCGATCGAGCCCGTAATAGACAAGACGGCTCTTGAATTTTGGGACTGCGTGGGTGGACCTGTAGGAGCCCGATATCCGCCCGTTAACATCTTCCTGTTCGTAGTCGAACGCTGCGATGTCATTGGTGGTGATTACATCGCCCTCCAGGCCTATCACCTCGCAAATTTGGATGACGCGACGCTGTCCATCCCGCATGCGCTCCACTTGCACGATAACATCCAGCGCAGCGACGATCTGGGACCTGATCGCCCGCAGCGGCAGGTTTGGCTGTCCCATCTGCACCATGTTTTCAATACGGGTCAGCGCGTCGCGGGCGGAGTTGGCATGCACTGTGGAGATCGAACCATCATGGCCGGTGTTCATCGCTTGCAGCATGTCAAACGCTTCAGCGCCGCGCACCTCGCCTACGACGATCCGGTCAGGACGCATGCGCAGCGCATTCCACACCAGATCACGTTGTGTCACCTGCCCTGTGCCTTCGAGGCTGGGAGGCCGGGTCTCCAAGCTGATCACGTGCGGCTGTTGAAGCTGCAATTCTGCCGCGTCCTCGATGGTGACAACGCGTTCAGTGTGATCAATGAATTGGCTCATGGCGTTCAACAGCGTGGTCTTGCCGGAGCCGGTACCGCCGGAGACCAGAACATTGAGCCGACACCGGCCGGCGATCTCCAGCAATTGTCCCATCGCCGCGGTCATCGAGCCGTTCTTGATCATTCCGGCCATATCCAGCCGGCGACTTGGAAATTTTCGGATGGAGATGCAGGGGCTGTGGATCGCCAGCGGCGGGAAGATGATGTTGACCCGGCTGCCGTCCGGCAAGCGGCAATCCACCATCGGGCTGGATTCGTCAACGCGCCGTCCAACTTGCGCGGCAATTTTCTGCGCCACCGATGCGATATGATCATTGTCGCGGAAGCGTACCGCGATCCGTTCCAGCTTGCCGCTTCGTTCGACATAAATGTTGCTGGGTCCGTTGACCATGATGTCGTTGATCGATTCATCCAGCAGCAGCGGACGAAGTGGCCCGTAGCCGGTCATGTCGTCCGCTATCTCGTCCGCCAGCTGTAGCTGCTCGCGGCCTGACAGTTCGAGCCGTTCCTGGTTGGCGATTCCGTGGATGATTTCCTCGATCTGCTGCCGAAGAATATCGCGCGAAACGGTTGCGGCCACCGACGGCTCAATCTGCGCAATGACTCGTTCGCGCAGCGAAGCAGGCATCGCCGGCCGCTGAATCGAAGGTTCGTCACGCTTTTGCGCAGGCGCAGGCGCAGGCAAGCTTGGCGGCGACGCAGCCAGGCTTGGCGTCAATGCAGGCAAACGAGTTGGCGTGTCGTCTTCGCGCCTACCAAACGTTTTCATAGCCCGAGCAGCCTCCTCAACCGTCCCTTCCGCTCGGCGCCGACACCCGTGATCTCCCGTACGATTGGGGCGAGGTGGCGCCGCAGTCCCGATACGTGCTTCAGAGCTGGAATTCCGAGATTGACCGCTTGGGTCATCCCCTTGCCGAGATCGGGAATCACCATGTCCGGTTCCGCGCCCAAGGCCTTGACCATCGTGGCCCTGGGAAGTCCCCCGGGCCGATTGGCGCGGTTGAGCAAGGTAAAGACTCGATCCTTACCCGCAATGTTGGTGACGGCCGTGCGGAGCGCATGGGCATTGCGAAGTCCGGTCACCTCCGCTTCCAGCAGCACCAGCACGTGACGCGAAAGGGTGATCACCGGATGGATCGATGGCGGAAACGGTACCGGTACGTCGACCACGATGTAGTTGAACCGTTGACGGAGCAGACCCAGCACGTGTCTCACGCCCGCCTCGGTGATGTTCAGCTGCGCGTCCAGCTCCTCATCGGCGGAAATCAGGCAAACCCGCTCGTTGACATCGATTGCCGCGCGTTCGAGGAATAACGTGTCCGCCCGCATCGGGTTTTCCAGAGCGATGCGCAGTCCCGGGCCGGGCTGAACGCCCAACATGACAGCTGTTTCACCGCCTTGCAGATGAAGATCGAGCAGCGCGACCTTGGCCTTGGTGGTCTCGGCCAGTTGCAGTGCGAGATTGATCGCGATACTCGTTGCTCCGGCGCCGCCCTGCGCACCGCAGATCGAGATCACATGCCCGCCGCGATCGATTTGACCGGGCGCCGCGTCACCGAGCAGTTTCGGGCGTAGCTGGTCCAGCACCATGTCCCGCGTGAGCGGCCTCGGAAGATACTCCGTCAAGCCGAGCTCCATGAGCTCACGGTAGAAAGTGATCTCCCTGCTCTCACCAATCAGCGCAACCCGGACATCGGGTGGGCAGACGCTGGCCAACCTTTCCAGTTCGGTAAATGGATCCTCGACGTCGCTGATGTCCGCCACCAACGCGGAAAGCTCGGTGTCGGTTTCGAGCATCCGGATGGCATGACGGATCGTGCCACGCCTGATCGACAGGTTACTGCCGTCGAGGCCTTTGCGCAGAGCTGCAGCACTAAGCTCGTCATTGACGAAACAGACGATACGGTCACGCGTCCCAACAGATGTGGATTCCTCAGGCGGATTGACTGCGACCATGCTCATCAACGTTTCTCCAGCAACTTGTCAGCCTGTGCTATCGTCGCCCCGGTCGGGCGGGCCGCTTCCGACGATCCGTCGCAGCTGTCGCTGCCGTCCGAATTTTGTTTCCTGACGGAGTACTGCTTGACCTGACCGCCGGAATGAATCGCCACTGATGCGCTCTGGCCGGCAATTGCATTCTGCCTGGCAATTTCAGGCGACACGTCGCAGCTCGACGTAGCGCCGGCATCCGCCGTCTCCCACTGCTCGACGGCTGACCGTACGGCCAGGGAGAGCGTTCCGAGCTGCTTTGCGACGGTGACCTTCTTGACCTGCCCCGAGGTAAGCTCCAATGACACCGTGTGCGCCGGCTTGCCCGGTATCGCGCTGACGGCTCGCCCGCCTTGCGTAATCTCCTGGTCAATCGCAATGATCCGAACATTGCGTAGAATGGCTTCGCTCAGGGCGCGACGCGCGGGATCTGCCTTCTCGAACACTTGAGTCAATACGACATCCACATAATCACCCGGCCTGATCAGGCCCGAGACGCCAGACTCTTCGTCAACCTTGATGCTGATGGCACGGCTGTCCGGCGCCAGGACGCTCGCAAGGAAACCCCGGTCTCGCGGGCGCAAGATGTCTTGCAATGTGACGGGGCTGCCGGCGTCGACGAACTTGCGAACCAGAGAACCGGGAAGTCCGATCTTGGTTTCGGGCGTTTCAAGGATCGCTCCCGGTGGAACGCGTTCCGGCGCCACCGAGCGGACCGTGAAATCCTCGTCGCGGGCCAATGTACCTCTCGGTAGCGGACGAGCTGCAACAAAGTATCCGACCGTCGCAGGCGGCGGCGGCGCCTTCTCCGCGACGACCTCTACCGGGACCTGCTTCGGCAGGTACATGTTGTAGGCCATAAGCCCGAGCGCAGTGGTTGCGAACAACAGCACCGCGATAATCGAGAGACGCAAAGTAGATGACATGTCAAAGTCCTTTGCTCAAAACGGCGAAAATTCCACCGCACGCTATGGCAACCCCGAAAGGTAGCGGCGCGTGTCGCAAATGACGCCAGCGCTCTACCGCGTAGACGCGGCGTACGAACGACGATCCGGCGGGCGCCAGCCTGGGATATGGCAAGAAGCGCATCATCAGATGCACCAGGGCAAGAACGCCGCCGGCCAGCGCGGTTATGGTCAACAACTGAACCACGCCAGTCAGCGGCAGACCAATCGCCAATGCGACCAGAAGCTTGACATCGCCGCCGCCAATCAATCTCCGCTGGTAAATAACCAACAGAAACAGCAACAGGATCGACGCGACGATGAGCGATTCAACAATCTGCACCGGGCTGGCCAACTGACCAACAATCCCGAGTAGCGCCAGCGCCAGACAAATTTCATTCCGGATCAATCGTGTCGCGACATCGATCGTTGCGACATAGAGCAACAACAGGATTTCGAGAAACGAGGTTATGGGAACAATCCAACTCATCAAACGCACGCCTTAAAAAATGTGGTAACCGATATCTCCCGTACCTCCATGAGCGCAGCGGCTGTATTAGACGGCAGCGCTGATAGCGGCGACGATCGTGCTGATCCCGCTCGTCAGCACGGTCGCGACATTTCCACCAGCGCTCGTACCGAAAGCAGCAGTCACTGCGCCGACCATGCAGGCCGCAACGATCACGTATTCGAACGACACCACGCCATCTTCTTCCGTGCGCAGACGCTTCAACGCGTCGGTGGCCTTGGCGTGAAAACTCGACATGGGAACAATCCTTCTTTGGCCCGAAGGCAGGACTTTCAGAAGCGAGGCTGTGGGAGCAATCCAGTTCATGAAATGCATGCCCTCAAAAAAAGTGGGGGGCCAGATTCCAATGCCCCCCTCGAGGGCGAGATGCCTGTATTACACGGCCGCGGTGAAAGCGGCTGTAATAGCGTTGATCCCGCCAGTCAGCGCCGTCGCGATAGCGCCACCAGCAGTAGTACCGAACGCCGCAACCACTGCGCCGATGATGCAAGCCGCGACGATAATGTACTCGAACGACACCACGCCGTCCTGATCCGTGCGCAGACGCTTGAACGCTTCGGTTGTCTTGACGTAATATTTCAACATAGGAGAAATCCCTTCTTTTAAGATGAATTGCCGCAGTTGCCATTGGCAAGTTGGTGCCAACACAGTGCGTTTATAATATCGGGCCTGAAAGGTGTCGTTGCCGCTGAAGAGTGCGGCGCGGATTTCCGGAGGTACTCCGAAAGTGCCAGCGGTACTGCGCTATACCGTGTTAATACGGGGATTCCATATCAGGATGCTACGGCTCGCGAACGGTGCAAGGCCAGTGCCGCACAACCACGTTACATCGCCGCAGCAACGTTGTCGGTCAAATGCATCATGATCGTTCGTCCACTCGATACGCAGGAGCTATCTGAATCCGAAGCCGTCGCATGATCGAGAGTGCAAAAAGATTCTGGACACGTCTTTCTGCTTTCTGCGCGCCATATTGCTTGGAGTGCGCACCTTGACAGGAAGCGCTGCGGCCTCATGCCCTACTCTCGAAATCGCTCCGGCCCAAATCGAAAATACCGCGCAGCTCCGGAAGATTTTTTGCACTGTGCACGACGACCCGACGCCTTGCCTTGGTGGCGCATCCAGTGCACGTGTGGGTCCGATTGGTTTCACCGCCCGCGGGATAAGATTGAGCGTTCTTCAGATTGAGCGTTCTTCCGACCATGCGCTGCTCACTATTCAACGCACATCCGTATTGGACTCACTTGTTGAGTTCACCGGCAGCCGGAGATGCGAGCAATGTGTCCGCGCTCTTGGTGAGCCCCGCAGCTACTTGTCGTGCGGCATCCGGGGACAGCGCATATCCTTCCTGGTTTTCCAGCCGGTGATTGAGAATGAGCAGGACCAGACCCCTGCCCTCGGTGTCCGCCGTCACGGCGAAGGTCTTCGGGATTTCAAATCTGACTTCATTCGGATTGCCCCCCGATCGAGCACTCGGCTTGGGAACCACGGCGGAGCCCGCGCTGGAAACTGCTACTGACCCAAGCGTGCCCCGCGCGCTGACCAGGGCATCGATAAAATCGTCCAGGCACTCGCGCGCGATTTTCAGCTCTACGTCGCCAATATACTTCCCGCTTCCGCCGACGATGACTTCCTTCTTATCATCCGAAAGCCTGGACGACTTTACCTCGCCGATCCTGATCGCCATTTATGAACGCTCCAGGCCAAGCCTACCCCTGCCCTGGTCATACTCCTTCTCGCGTTCCAAAACCATCGTCGGGCATCGCCCCATCAGCTCCGCACGGCATCCAACGCATTCTGTCGGTTAGCTAGATCAGATCGTCACGGTATGACAGAAGTGTGCCCGTAGTGCCGTCTGCCGCGAATATGAAGCTGTCCGCCGAGTAGTCGCCAAGCAACGAGATGTTGGCGGTGTGAACGCCGTCGCTCACCGTCAGGATTCCGGCGGTCTCCTCCAAATTCTCAACGTAACTTACGCTGGTGCCTTCTCCAAACGTGACATCGAGCAGATCGATCTGGTCATCCCCGTCAAATCCCGAAATAACTCCGCTGAAGTCGAAGGAGTCGCCAAGCTTGAGCGTCCCGGTCGCTTCGTCCGCAAACGTTACGTTAACAGATGAGGCTGCTTCGAACTCGATCGTGGCTACGCCATCGATCAATGCCGTACCGCCAGTTGCGCTGCCGTTGAGCGTGATGTCTGCCCCATTCGCCCACAGCAATCCTGAATTATCAAGGTTGCTGTCGATCACCAGCCCGCCGCTGCCGGTCGCTTCGAGTGTTCCGGAATTGACGATGGTATTCGCACCAGTATCGATCTCGAGGGAATTGGTTCCGGTGGCGATGATCGTGCCTTCGTTGATCAGGATCATCTGCCCTGCGCCGAGCTGTCCGGCGCCGGAGATCGTGTTGTCCACGTTCGTCAGCGTGACGTCCGAGACCGTTCCGGTGATCACGTTCCCGGTGCTGTCGGACAGCATGACCTGTCCGTGACCCTGGAGCGTAATGCCATGCTGGATAAGCTGGAGATCGGTTTCGACACCCGTCGAGTTCAATTCGATCGTACCGGTGTTATCGATGACGCCGCTCAGCGGCAGAATTGCGCCATTGCTGATCACCATGTGGCCGATGTTCTCCGTGACCGGTGTCTGGTCGAAGACGAAGTTATCAGCGGCGAGCGAAGCGGCGTCGACCCCATTCAGCGTGATCGATTGACCGTCAGCGAGTGTAATCACCGCGTTGCCGGCCGTGTCGTTTGCGGTATGCGCCTCGATATCGCCGAAGCCGGTGAAGTCGGCATAACCAATCAGATCGATCTGATCAGCGGCAATATCGAAGCTGTAGATCACGTCATGGCCGATCGGCTGGGAGAAAACGAACAGGTCGTGGCCACTGGAGCCGGTCAGGTTGTCATCGCTGGAGATGGCGAAGATCGGATTGCCGGGGGCAAAGGCTTCGACGTTGCTCTTGAGGAAACTGAAGTTGTCAGCTCCGTCCACGTCGGTCCAAGTCATCGCCACTTGCAGTGCCTGCGCGCCTGCATAGTCGGAAGGAGTGGTGACCGTCAGCATCGACACGTCGCGGGTCTGCACGGTCCAGCTGCCGTCGCCGTTGTCGGCGCCTTCGCTCAGGGTCCAGCCATCGGCAACGCCGGAGATAGTCACTGTGACATCCCCTGCAACGTCGGTCGGGTTGGTCAGCGCCAGATTGATTGGCGACCCCGCTACGCCTGCAGGGGCCAAAACAGCGAAATCGAACTGAGCAGTGGTAAGCGTATCAAGGTCGAAAGCCGCGCTTGTCACGCCAATCTGCACCACGTCGGTCGCCGAAACAGTGCTTGATCCATCAAGGCTATTATCCACGAACCAGATCTGCATGGCGTCGCTGTTGCTACCCGCGTCGCCTGTCAGGATGATAGCCTTTCCGCCGGCTCCCAGAGCAAATGCGTTACCGCTGCCTTGGATTTCACTGACTATGTTGGCTGCTGTTGCGGCTCCATTGAAGGCGGCGTTCGAAAACAGAACTATATCGTCAGCAATGTTTACGTCGCTATTGCTGCTCGCTGTAAACTCATTGATCGAGGTGCCTCCACCACCATTCTGATTGATAGTACCGCTCGGGAGGAACGCGCTGAAGTTCAGCACATCTCCACCGCTGGCAACTGTGCCGACGGTGAGCCCCACTATCGTGTCACTTCCATTGAGCGAACCGGATGCGCCGAAGACTATCGTGTCGCTACCCGTCCCGCCGGTGATGGTATCGTCGCCACCCCCGCCTTCGATCGTATCATTCAGAGCACCGGTTGTGATCGTATCATTTCCGCTAGTGCCAGTCAGATCATATTGGAGGCGAGCCTCGAAGTTGGCTTCGTTGAACGCACCTGTCGGAGAGCTGAACGTGACAGCGATATCACCAACATCGGACCAGTTGTTGTTCGTGGTCTGATTGAGCTCGATCAAGCCGGTCGACGTTGTGAAGCTAGTCACAAGGCCGGTGTCATCGGCGCCTGCCGTCCCAATTGCAGTATCGGTGCCGTGGACGAAGCTGGATACATTCGTTGCAACGATGCGCAACGTCTCGCTCGCAAGGACGAAGCCCGTCACCGTGTCTTGGCCAGTGTCATTGCCGTTCCCCACCACCGTAGCTCGCGCGGAGTCGCTTGACGTTCCAACAGTCGAGTTGACAATGATGGTATCGGTGCCGCCACCGCCCGTTATGGAGTCGGCGCCCAACCCGCCGGTGATGATGTCGGCAATGCCGGTGCCTGTAATGTTCTCGACGCCGCCAGCCCCATTGATGGTGATGGTATCAAGGCCGTCATCGAACGCATCGCCGCCGCTCGCGGCAAAGGTCAGATTGGCGAAGCTGTTCGTCGCGCCGGAGGCAACATTGATGACGAGGTTCGTCGTACCTGCCGCTGATTCGTTGATGGCGATCGTGTTGCCCGTCAACTGAGCTCCGCTGAAGGTCGCCGTGGTGTTATTCTGGATCAGGATCCGCTCGATCCCCTCATCCGCGCCGGCCCCTTCAAGGTCCGCAGTGCCATTGACCATCAGCGCGCTCAGATCAACCGTTAGGGTTGTGCGAATCGTATCGGTTCCACCACCTGTGGCCTCAACGATGTTTTCGCCGGCTGCTGCTTCCGCAGTCGATGCATAACTGTAGGTATCGTTGCCCGAACCGCCAATCAGGAGGTCGTTTCCGCCTGCACCATTTAGAGTGTCATCGCCGTCATTGCCAAACAGAAGATCGTTTCCGCTGTTGCCGCTGATCGGGTTGGCGCCGCTGTCGTCCGCAATGATTGTGTTCACGCCGGCGGCAGCACTGGGAGCGTTGTCATCATCTGTGCTGAGCGTGTAGGGAGACGAGCCAAGGCTATAGCCCGCGAAGGTCGCTCCACCGACGAAGGTGAGCGTTTCCACAGTGTTGCCGGCTGCTGCAAAGTGACCAGAAACGGTAATCGTATCTGTTGCCCCATAGGCGATGACCAGATTTCCATTCCCGGTACCATTGCCTGAATCGGAAAAGTTCAGGGTCGTGAATGTTGCGCCATTAGTGCCGATGTAGATCGTGTCGGTTCCGCCTGTTTCGGTGATCGTATCGGCTCCATCCCCGGTCACCCTGAAGGCATAGATGTCGTTTCCGTTGCCGCCTGCCAGTGTATCGTTGCCCGTAAATCCGAACAGGATGTCGGCGCCATTGGTCCCATCGACGTCTCCGCCCGTGTCGCGGGTTATGGTTGCCGTGACCACACCACTGGTATTACCGGCGGTGTCGATCGCCCGATAGGTGAACGAGCCGCCGGCCGTGCCACCATCGTCGTCGAAAGCCACCGTGCCGGTTCCGACCCCGCCAGCCGTATGGACAACGGATGTGGCACCGATCGCGCCGCCCACGTTCGTCACGTCGAGCACGGCGCCGTTGTTGCCTTGCGTGTCGTTGAGCAGCAGCAACCATTCCGGGATGCCATCCGGGGCAGGACCCACCGGATCATTATTGACGATGATCGTCTCGCCTGTCGCGGTCGGCCCTGTGTCGGTGTCGGTAATCGTCAGCGTCGCCGCCGACTGGCCGCCTACCAGGCTGGCGCTGCCGTTGGCAACCGTCGGGGCGCTCAGGGTCAGCGTCAGCGTCTCGCCGCTGTCGACCAACGCATCATTGAATGCCGTCAGATTGGCGTTGAACGAGTTCGGGTCCGCCGCATCCCAGATCAGGGTCACGCTGGTGGCGGTTTGACCGCTCACCGTCAGCCCGGCCGTGGTCGCCGCGCTCGCCACCGTGGCGATCACCGCCGTGGTGAAGTCCGCATCCGCCGCCGTGCCGGTCATCGTCACCGTCACCGACGCCGTGTTGACACCGGTCAGCGCGCCGCCGCCCTTGGTGAACGTGAACGTCCCCAGGTCGTCCGCCGTGTTCTGCTCGCTGATCGTCGCCGACTGCGTCGGCGTGTCGTTCCCGACCGCCTCCGAGGCCACATTCACCGCAAACGTCACCGCCTGGTCGATCTCGGTAAGGTCGACGCTGTCGGAGGCCGTGGTGATCGCTGCGGTGCCCTCGACGATCGTCTG
>NZ_JAFCMB010000024.1 GCF_018130145.1 Bradyrhizobium sp. AUGA SZCCT0176
CCGCGGGATCAGGCAAGGTCATGTTGGGGAAGCGCTCGAACAGCATGGGCAGCAGGATCGCGCCAACGGTTCGCCGCAGCCTTTGCGGACAGCACGCAGTGGCGGCAATTTGCTATCCCGAGTACCGGCGCTAAAGTAGATATCCCGGTGAGTATTTTCACCGAGGATGCGGGAGCGCCAGAGGGCGGCCCGGGGCGGCGCTTTTTCACAAGCGACCGCCGAGCAGACTTGACTCTGCAGTCGGTTCCCAATCCTGAGAACGACTCGCCTGCCACTTTTCTTGCAAGGCAGAGGCCTCCCGCTGATATTCAGTACAAACGAGTGACACCACGTTTCTTCGCAGTGTCCAGCATTCGCAATGGGCGAACCTGGTACAACCGCTGTAACCGGGTAAATGAATACATGAACTGCGTCCTAATAAATTATCCAGCCGCGGAAGACCGTCAGTGGGATTCGGTCGTCACTCGGATCAGCCTGTCGCTCGGAAACTAGCAAGCTTAACATCTCGCGCGAGAATGTGGGGCCGATTGCGGACCGGTACCCGGTGCGTGTTCAATCCCGATATGACGGCCCGCGGATCTTCCGCCGACGCGCACTTTTGTAGACGGGCAACTGCAACCTAAGCATGCTTTCCGGCAAATTTTTCCCTCCCCCGGGGGTGCCAGGATCAATAGGCATTGCCCCGTCGTTAATTGGCACGAAGAGCACCGGCATCCCCTCACAGTGACTCCAACATTCCTCCCCAATATCATCAACCGCGACGATCTCGTCGAACGGAATGAAAGCCGTCACGGTCAGTCGCGCTTGGGAGTCCGCAGGTATATTAGAATAGAAGGCATTTAACTCGGCGCGTTCAGCTTCTGGCAAAAAGCGGCTTTCAGATTCGAGCCACGGATTGTCATGCTCGGGTATCGCACGGTTAGCCGCCCTGAAGCCGTCGAGTGAACAAGCGGCAGAAGATCGCTTGTCGGCGCATTAGCTTGCGTCAAAAACTCTTTCAGTCTGATCGGTCGAATCTTCATGGTTCTCGAATCGGTTGAAGGGCAATGATGACGCAATCATACCGAGTCGGATCAATGATTCGCGAGTCAGAATCATCCATTCACCCCCCGATGGTAGTTGATGACCTCGCCTAAGTGGGGTCGGGGATCGACCCAACCGACACTGCCGCACTTCGTACATTTCAGGTGCGCCAATATATCCGGCCATTGCCAGTCCGGCAGGTCGTCTAACTTCACGACTGCCGAATGCCAGCAACGCGGGCGCTGTTCGCCGACAGGCGGACCGACGCAATAGATCAAGATGGATTTGTAACCAGCCGCCTTCGCAGTCGTCGGTGTGCCGTCCGGCCAATAGCGGAGTCGCGAATTTGGTTTTCGACGCCATGGCATGACGACAATCTTGCCGCACGCCGCGTCAGAGTCGAATCACACCACCGCTTGCGCCCGGAACAACATCGCGGCGCGACCGGCGGCGGGTGTGGATATGTCTGGCGGGAGAATCGGAAATCTGAATCAACACCAAGGGCGGGGCAACGCTGGACACCTAGTCGCTCCGCACACGAACCGAACTGCCAACCCCTCGCCAATCAGAGTTGATCCAACGTCTACGCCATTGACCCGAAGCGTTCCGCAGCGGCGTCCAAAGTTGCACGCATTAGTGCCTTCCGTTCCCGCCGGACAAGAGCAAGCGACTTGCTGGAAATCTGGACGACCGCCGCTGACAAGTTCGCGGAGCCGCCGTTGAGCAGCTTCGCCCTTTTGACGTTCTGTCTCGCATCGCGCGCGGTTGCCTGTTTCGGGCGCGTTGAAGCCTACCAAGCGGACGTTCGATCCACCGTCGCCAAGACCAATAGTATCCCCATCGACGACATACACCGAAATTGAAGCGGGGGCAGACACCGATTTGGTTGGGCTCGTTACCTTCAGGTCATTGGAAAACTTCGGCCATGCTAGGGCGGCTACTAACCCAATCAGGACGCAAAGGACGATCAAGCCAGAAAAATATCGCGAGCCACGCGGCTTCGATTTGAACCCATCGATCATCTTAAACCGCTTCGGGTCGCCGGCCAACACGCGCGCTATGTCCTGCGGAGCCTGATTACCATCCTCGAAAAGAAGGACGGAAAGGCATGATGGCGATTGCTGGCCCACAAATCGTCACCGGCGGGGCTTCGGCCCCGCCCGCACTCCAATCCAGTCCGATGTCGCGAACAATCACGGACGGGGTTCTGGCCCGTGTGGAGGGTGGCCATGCTAAAGCGCCCTAGAATGAACAAGCGGATCGATGCACCGCATGTTCGCTTTTATGACTGGCTCCTAACTTCGCCGGCGTATCTTTCCCTTGGCTGCCCGGCGCGGGCCGTGCTGATCGAGCTTACGAGGCTGTACAAGGGCAATAACAACGGCCAGCTCGGCCTATCCGTTCGCCGAGCCTCCGAGCGGTGCAACGTTGCACGCGGGACGGCACAGCGCGCCTTTGTCGAACTCCAGGAACGCGGCTTTATCGAGCTGGTGACGAAAGGAGCCTTCAGCCGCAAATCGCCTCACGCAAGCGAATGGCGGCTGACGTTCAACACATGCAACGTGACGGGCCAGTTGCCGAGCAAAGCGTTCATGCGATGGGGTCGCGAAAAACAAAACGCGGTATCAAAATATCCCGTCGCGGTATCAAATCAGAGCCAGCGCGCCGCATGAAACTACGCCGAAACAGCCTCACGGTGCCCTCGTTTGATACCGTGAGGCGCGTTTCACCGGCCGTCGCGGTATCAATCTAGGGCACACATATAGTTTACCATAGGCGAGAACACCACTAATTACTCGGCTTGCGTTGAGGGACGCTATCGTCACCGCCGGCTAATTATTCCCCTTGCGGGCTTTGCTTCAGCGACGTTAACGACTTGGCGGCAGTTCCTTACATGAACCGCCTAGCAATGCTGGCCCGGTGTTCGGAACGTCCTCACCATCTAAGTATCCATGCAAGTACACTTCGAGAAATCGTTTATTCTTTAAGTTGAGCCTCAACTGCCTAGAAGGACCAAGCCCACCCCAATAACAACTCAAATAACTAAATTCAGTGACCGTGATTTCCGTCGTCAATCCACGCCCGAAGTCCACGCACGGCGTAGGCGTCTTCTGCGCTGACGTCGTTACTGCAACTTCATACTTCGTTTCGACATCATCCTTATCGAAAATATTTTTGGTCGCCTTGGCGCTCAGGAACTTTAGCCTTAAATTAAATTTGTGTTCAATCGGGAAGGTCATCGCCTTCCATTTTTGGCTACCACTGTCGTAACCTAAGCCGCTCACCATATCGGCGACGCAAATAAACTCTACGTTTCTGCTCTGTGCTTTCGCGGCGAGGGGCGCAAGCACGAGTGCACCCAGTATCCATAGGCAGCGCCATTGTGAGCGCGCGATCGGTTTTTTGGATTTGGGCGCCATTTTGCCTTGCCTTGCATTTTTGGGGCTACCGTTCCCGGTACTCCTTCGTGGTCTCTATTAACGCTCGCCCTCGGTGTTGCCTATCGGCAATTGGCCACGCACTGTTTTCTTAAGGCTGGCTTCGCATTCAACCTGAGAGGTGACGGGAGATGCTCAAAGCGGCCGTTGGTCGGGCCTTGCTGACTAAGCACTAATGATTATTTTATGTAATAACATGGGGCTCTTTGGATGCCACGGCCACGCGAACGGGTTTGCTTGCAGGATGGACTGAAGCTGGATTTGAACCGGCTCGCTCGACAGGGATTCGTCCGACGCGGCGCGAACATTGGCGGACGTGGAATTAAATGGACGCACTCATATTGGGGCGAAATTGCCACCGGCACCATTAGCGCCGATATGAGTGGCAAAGACGAAGGCTGGTTTCGCATCCAGCTGGGCAGCCTCGACCAGCGGATCATACTTCTTCCGCGCGCCCGACACTTCGGCGGTCAGCAATGGTACTTCTTGTGTCCGATCATGAACCGGCCGGCCTCGGTGCTTTGGAAGCCAAACGGCGCCACGCGATTTTGCAGCCGACAAACCTGGGGCCGGCAAGTCGCATACCAATCCCAGTTCAACGACGCAACGAACCGGGCACATGCGGGAAAGGCGCGGATCAAGTCGCAATTGATAGCGGACCTTGATCCGGATGAGTGGGATTTACCGCCAAAGCCAAAATGGATGCGCTGGGCGACATATAACCGTTACGGGGAGCAAAACGACCACTACGAAGAAGTTTTGGATTACGGTTGTGTAGCGCTGGCGTCGAAATTGCTGGCCAGTTAGAATTCATGGTTGGTGCGTCATGCCGCTCGATATCGACAAATTTGCAGAATTGCGACCGGTACTCTACCACTTCACCGCCCTACCTAATTTGGAAGGCATACGTACCGACGGCGCCCTTCACTGCGCAGAAACCTTGGTTGTGAATGTAGAACCGAAGCGACGCAATTCCATTTTTTCGGTTGCTTTCCGTGACCGAACTGTAATCGTTCGGGACCAACTTCCCCTTCACCGAGCGCACGTCGAATTGTTAGGTGATTGGACTTGGGAGAAATTCCTCAGCGAACTGAACGCACGCGTCTTCTTTTGGCCGGGTACACGCGAGCGTATAGTTCCGAGCGGTCAGAGGCTGGCCAACAGTTACGATCCGAACGGACAGGCAATGTTGCGGGTTGGATTGCGCGAATTACTCTCATGCAACCCGAACCACCTTCCGTATTTCAGTCGTTTCAATTCAGGCGCTCCACGGACAGTGAACGGTCGAAAGAGCCCCCGTGGCCCTGACACGTTTCTTGCTGCCGATAGATGGCTCGATTTGCCGTCAACGGTAGTCGAGGTGACTTTTGTCGGAACCGTTTCACTGCCCAAAACTACCGAATTCCTCGACCGAGGAGAATGGAGAAAAATGTAAACAATGACGAAGCGGGCTAAATTTCATCGAAAGTAATTATCGTTTGAAATCAATAGGCGGCTTCAAGTTAGCCAAGAGATTTCGATTGAAGCAGACAACGTGCGAGGGACTAGGAACCACGCCGTAACTTGATGACTCGCAATGTGTCCCCCGCTTCGTGCGGGGGTTTTTCATTTTTCTACGTGATAGCCCCAGGCATGGTTGGTATGGATAAACTCGTTTCCACCCTCCCTGTCCGACAGGCTCCCAGCAACGCGAAACCGAGTGGGCACCTTGTGGGCGTATCGAACGGCGCGAGGAAAGCGAACGCGCAGGTGCCGCGGAAACGGTTGCCCCTCAACGCAGCGGACATGAATGTCGCCGTGAAGGCCCGAGCCGCTTTCATAATACGTCTCGACAATGATTTCCTGATACGGTTCTTCCGGCTTGGCCATGGCCTTCTCCAGTCCAGTAGGGAACTCACATGCCATGAAACGCCTCATTACCGAACAAAGCGTTCATGCGATGGGGTCACGAAAAAACAAGACGCGGTATCAAAATATCCGGTCGAGGTATCAAATCAGAGCCAGCGTGCCGCCTGAAATCAACGAAAATTGGCCTCACGGTGCGTTCAATCGACCCCGTGAGCGCTCGTTAAGGGGCGGTCGCGGTATCAATCTAGGGCACACATATAGTTTACCATAGACCGCAAGGCGGTTAGCGAAGCGCGCCCCCCAAGGTGCGCTGTAGCGAGCGAACCGCCGGTCTCGGAGAGGGGCGACCAATGACGAAAGCAAAAGCACCGGTGAAGGAAAGCAAGGAGCAGCCGGCGAGAGCACACAAGCTGGACAGCTCCAATCCAAAGCTCACTTATCTCGGCGGGTCTAGATTCGATGCCTGGAACGGCACTGTCGCCAATCAAGCACTGTCGTCCGCATGGTATGGCAACAATCCGGATGCGGATCGTTCCCACAAGCTGCAATCGGCCGGCCTCAGCTTTCTCACCGGTGTCGAGCCAAAGGACGAACTGGAGGGAATGTTAGCGGCGCAGTTGCTGGCGTCTCACAACGCAGCAATGGAATGTTATCGGCGGGCGATGATTTCCGAACAGACATTTGAAGGCCGGAAAGAGAACTTGAATCAGGCCAACAAGCTTTCTCGAACGCACGCCACGTTGTTGGAGGCATTGAACCGCCATCGTGGCAAAGGCCAACAGAAGGTCACCGTCGAACACGTCCACGTCCATAGCGGCGGCCAGGCCATCGTCGGCAACGTCGAGGGGGGTGGGGTACGGACCAAATCGGAGAATCAACCCCATGCTCTTGGATATGCGCCAGGCCAAACGATGCGGAGCGAGAACGCGGCGCGGGCAGCCGTGCCAATCGCCGGCGATGCCGAACGGTAGGTGCAGGATGCACGGCGGGCCTTCTCCTGGGGCGCCAAAGGGAAATTGTAATGCACTGAAGCACGGGCGCTACACGGCGGAGGCGATTGCGCGCAGGCGCGAGGTCTCTGGACTGATCCGCGCAGCACGCGACTTAGGATTCTTGCGTCAATAGACGAAAGCTAGGGCTGGTAGCGTTCGA
Organism: Bradyrhizobium sp. AUGA SZCCT0176; assembly: GCF_018130145.1. Classification (GTDB taxonomy): domain Bacteria; phylum Pseudomonadota; class Alphaproteobacteria; order Rhizobiales; family Xanthobacteraceae; genus Bradyrhizobium. The sequence continues at coordinate 6,462 of NZ_JAFCMB010000024.1, forward strand.
ATCAATATTCAATTAGATTGGGAGAGTTCCAGGCAAAGGCACACCGTGGCGAAGCAATCCAACCCCGATTTTCACATCATTTTAGAGTCGAGCGTCGTCTTTGCGGGAGGCTCTCGATATTTGTTGAACCACCCATTGAGCGCTGCAATCAAGGCTTTGTCCGAAGTCAGAGACGTACGGGTTTTTTGGTACCTACCCGAAGCAGTCCTCCTCGAACGCGAGTACCAGATGGTTTCAGCGGCTGAAGCGCTTTTGAATGATTTCAGGGCAGTCGAGAAGATATTGGCCGTTAATTTTAAGGTTTCGAAGGACGACATAGTCCACGCAGTTCGCGAGGTCATCAAGCAAGGTATCGCCCGTCACTCCCTAACGGTCCTAAAATTGGAGTCTTCGCAAGTCGATTGGGATTCCATCATCCGCTCTGCAATTTTTCGTCATGCTCCTTTCCAAGTTGGCGATAAGGAAAAGGGATTCCGGGATGCAGTGATTATTGAGACGTTCTGCCAGCAAGCGGCCTCATTGTATAAAGATCCAAACAACAAAATTGTGTTTCTCGCTAACGATGATTTGGCCGTCGCCGCATCTAAGGAACGAGTAAAAGAATTCGGCGATAGAGTTACAGTTGTTAGAAATTTGACGGAATTGAGCAGCGCCATAAATGGCATCCCAGCCCATCTTTCGTCCGCCGAAATTAGTGACATCTTGGTGAAAGCCACAGCCCTTTTTTATCGCGCCGGTGACCGAGAAACTTTTTACTACAGCGCCAACTTGGACAAGATTATTAGGGAGACGTTCGCGGCCGACTTGGCGAAGGAACCTGAGAATGTGAGCATCAACGCGCCCATCGAATTCGTGACCACCGATATTGGAATGCCAACATTTCTGGAAAAGAATGCGAAACTGCTACACTTCTCGACCATCGTTGGCTTCCACTATCGGGTCGGCGCATCGGTTGCAAACACGGCGTGGGTTACCTCCACGCCGTCTGCGGGGACGTCGATCACGAGCGCCGGGACAGGAAGCGTAATTGGAACGGTCGGAGGCTCGCCGTTAAGCGGAGCAATAACTGGTCCATTTTCTATGGGAGGTGGAGGGAGCACAATTCCCTATTCGGTCGGAGGCGGAGGAACGGCCATCACTGGACCATTTTCGATGGGCGGGGGAACAGGAGCGAATTCAATATTCGTATCAACCTCCCCAGCGAGCAACGGAGCCAATACTAGCTTCACTATATCTACCGACTTCAGACGAACTTTCAGTTTTCAATTCGCGGTGCGTTGGTGCGCGACATTGACAGCTGAGGGTCAGCTTTCAGAGCCTAAGATTCAAAATATTGAACGTCTGCCCACGGATTAGAGCTTACACGCACGTAGGCTTCCGTGCCCTCTAACCCAACGGAATTGCAGTTCAGCTTGGGGACTAATTTGGGGGCCACCACTCGCTAATATAAAAAAAGCTCAATTATAACATATGCTTATTTGATATATATGGCGGAGAGAGTGGGATTCGAACCCACGGTACGGTTTCCCGCACACACGCTTTCCAAGCGTGCGCCTTAAGCCACTCGGCCATCTCTCCGGAGGCCTTCTCTTGAAGGGGCAGGACACATTTTGCAAGGGACCGCGGACACGCGCGCTGAAATTTCCCCAATTGTTTGAATTTATTGGATAATTTGTCACTTATGTCCGCTGGGGCAACCGCTTCGCGCTGGGCCTTGAACCGGAATCAGGTTATCGCCGACGACCATGGGGGCAACCATGGGCGGAGAACGGCATGATGATCACGCGAGCGCTTTCATTCGCCACCCTGATAGCGGCGCTGGTCGCAGGCGCCGCGGTCCCCGCCATGGCGCAATCCTGCACCCGCCAGGGCGTCGATGTGAGTTGCGACGACGGAAGGCGCGGCATCCTTTCGGGGGAAGCGATCATCTGGGCCGACGGCACGCGCTCGAGCCTGGCCTCGCCGCATCCGAGCGTCATCATCGGCAACAAATCGTCCGTCATCGTCGGAAAAGGCGTATTCGTCGGGAAGGGCAACGGCGTGGTGCCGATGGAGAATCCGAGCGATCCGCGCCGGGCACGCTGTCCGGTGCTGGATGGCGTCTCCTATTGCTACTGAGCTGTTCGTGGACGTCTCTAATGATACCGCGCGCCGTTATTGACGGAGCGTAGCGGCAACCGGGTCGGCGTATCAGCCGTGACAGGTTCCAAAGGGCCACTATCGAGCTGGCTTTCCTGCAGCGCGTCGATGAAATCGGCAAACCATTGCTGGATCGTGCCGCCGCGCAGCTTTTCCATCATCGCCTCCCAGCGCATCCGCCGTTCGGTCAGCGGCATCGAAAGCGCCGTTGAGATGGTGCGGGCCATGCCGTCGATATCGTGCGGGTTTACCAGCAATGCGGTGTCGAGTTCGTTGGCGGCGCCGGCGAATTTCGACAGCACCAGCACGCCGGGGTCGGCGGGATTTTGGGCGGCGACATATTCCTTGGCGACCAGATTCATGCCGTCCTGCAGCGGCGTCACCACGCCGACCTGCGCGGTGCGGTAAAGCCCCGCGAGCACAGCCTGGCCAAAGCCCTTGTTGAGATAGCGGATCGGCGTCCAGTCGACTTCGCCGTGGACGCCGTTGACGTCGCTCACGAGTCTCGCGACATCGCTCTGCAGATTGCCATAGGCTTCGATTGCGCCGCGCGACGGGGTCGCGATCTGCAGCAGCGACACGGTGCGCAACAGCTGCGGATGCAACGCCCACATCCGGTCGAACGCCTTGATGCGGTTGATCAGCCCCTTGGAATAATCCAGCCGGTCGACGCCAATCGCGAGCTTCTCGCCATTCAGGCTGCGCCGCAGCCGCGACACATCCGGATGGGTCGTGGCCTTGGCGGCCTGCTGGGCGAATTTCTGCGGATCGATGCCGATCGGAAATACCGCGGCGCGCGTCCGGCCATGGCGCGAGACGACGACGCCGTCCTGCACGGCGAGCCCGAGATCTGACTGCGCGTAAGCCAGGAAATTCTCGCAATCCTCTTCTGTCTGGAAACCGATGAGATCATAGGCCAGCATCGCCTCGATCAGATCGCGATGGTGCGGCACGCCTGATATCACCGAGCGCGTCGGCCACGGCGTATGCAGGAAGAAGCCGATCGGCTGTGTTACGCCGAGATCACGCAGCTCGGCACCGAGCGCGAGAAAATGATAGTCCTGAACCCAGAACGCGGAGTCCGGCTTCTTGAAGCGCAGCAGCGCGCGCGCCATGAAGGCATTCACTTCGCGATAGCTGACGTAATCATCCTGGGAGGCACGAATCAGGTCGGCGCGGGAATGCAGCGCCGGCCACAGCGCCGAGTTCGCAAAGCCCTCGTAATATCCGCCGTAATGCGCCGCCGGCAGATCGAGCATGGCAAGCGCGCCCGCGCCCAATGCTTCAATTTCGGCGAAAGGTTCCTTCAGGTTCCCGTCACGCACGCGACCGCTGGAACCGACCCAAATCGCCCCGGACTTCTCGACAACCGGCAATAAAGCCGCCGCGAGGCCACCGGTCATGGGTTCATTGGGCTTTCCGCGCGCAACGCGGTTCGAGACGACGACGAGGTTCACAGGTCCCCTCCTGTTGCTGCACTCGCGAATTAACAACCATTCATCAATATGGTTCCTGGCCAACCTTTCAACGAATTGAAACCAAATTCGGGCTGGCGGGGACGGAACTCACCTGATCTCACGAAAAAGAAAATTTTTCGCGAGATGATGGTGATGCGTCAGGGAACTGTGTTCTAAAACCGGCGCCATTTGCAAAATCGTGCGCTGATCATGGCAACGCCGCGTCTCTTTCGTCGTCGAGCAGGTGCGCTAGAAACTCTCTAACATCGCTCGGCGAATCGAAATGTCCCTGCACGCCTTGCGCGCGGCGACCGACAGAGAATGCGAGACCATCGTAATCAGGCATAATGCCGAACACCGTTTCGTCGGTGACGTCGTCGCCGATGAAGAGCGGACGGCGGCCCTTGAACGGTTCGCGCGTCATCAGCTCGCGCACGCCGGTCGCCTTGGTGAAACCGGAATGCTTGATCTCGCAGACGCATTTGCCCGGCAGCACTTCGATCGGCGCATTCGGCAGGTCGGCCCTGATCAGCGACACCGCTGCATAGATCGCCTTCTCCGCATGCGGCGCCAGGCGATAATGCAGCGCCAGTGAATAGCCCTTGTCTTCCAGCAGTATTCCCGGACTGAGCTTGGCAATCGCCGCCAGGCGGCGCTTCAATTCCCTGTCCATCGGCGGCGCATGGGAATCGACCGATTCGTTGTCGGGATCGATGCGCATTTCCGCGCCATGGCCGCCGACGGCCGGGAATTGCTCCGGCGCGAAGATCAGGTCGATATCGTTGAGCGAGCGGCCGCTGACGAGCGCCAGCGCACCGTTGGTGCGAGCCAACAGCCGGTTCAGCGTCTTCGACAGCCCCGGCGGCACCCAGACCTCGCGCGGCGTCGGCATCAATTCGAGCAGCGTGCCGTCGATGTCGAGCAAGATAGCTGTTTCGCTCAAATGCGGCACCAGCGAGCGCGGCACCGGAACGGTTTCCGGCGCACCTTCCTCCTCGCCAACGATCTCATCTTCCAATGGCATTTCCAACAGATCCTCGTTCATCTTATCCTACTCCACAAAGGCTAGCGGTCGTGCGACAGTTTCGAGCGACTTGCGCTCGGCGGCGACGGCGTAGCGCCATGCCACGGCTGCCGCAACGACCATCAGTGCCGACCCCAACAGGTAGCCGGCGAAAACACTCGTGCGCGATCCCGTATCGATCAATGCACCAAACAAAGCAGGCCCAATTACGCCGCCAATTCCGGTGCCGATCGCATAAAACAGCGCGATCGCCAGTGCGCGCACCTCCAGCGGGAACGTCTCGCTGACGGTGAGATACGCCGCACTCGCCGCGGGCGAGGCAAAGAAGAAGATCACCATCCAGGCGATCGTCTGGGTCTGCGCGGTCAGGGCCCCGATCGAGAACAGATAGCCCGACAGCGCCAGCAGTACACCCGACACGCCATAGGTCAGCGTGATCATCTTGCGGCGGCCCAGCGTGTCGAACAGCCGGCCCAGCAGCAGCGGACCGAGAAAGTTACCCGCCGCGAACGGGAGGATATACCAGCCGACATGATTGGCCGGAATGCCGAAGAAATCGGTCAGGATCAGCGCGAAGGTGAAGAAGATCGCGTTGTAGAAGAACGCCTGCGCGACCATCAGCACGAGGCCAACCATCGAACGCTGGCGATAGACCGTCAACAGGGTGTGCGCGACTTCGCGCAACGGCGTATGGCTGCGCATACGCAATCTGATCTTCGGCAAGACATCCTTCGTCTCATCCCGTACCTGCCCCGCCGACTTCTCGATTGCATCCACGATCGCGTGCGCCTCATCAGGACGGCCATGGATCATCAGCCAGCGTGGGCTTTCCGGAATCCACATCCGCATCACGAACACGACAAGGCCAAGGACGGCGCCGGTCATATAGGCGAGGCGCCAGCCCATATCGGGGCCGATCCACGCCGGATCGAGCAGCACGATCGCGCAGACCGCGCCGAGCGCAGCTCCGAGCCAGAAGCTGCCGTTGATGACGAGATCGGTCCAGCCGCGATAGCGCGCCGGCACCAGCTCCTGGATCGTCGAATTGATCGCGGTGTATTCGCCGCCGATCCCGGCACCGGTCAGGAATCTAAAGAGCGCATAACTTCCCACGCTCCATGAAAACGCGGTTGCCGCGGTCGCCGTGAGATAGACCGCGAGCGTGATGAAGAACAGTTTCTTGCGGCCGATCCGGTCGGTCAGCCAGCCAAAGCCGAGCGCACCGAGCACGGCGCCGGCGAGATAGGCGCTATTGGCCAATCCGACATCGAAATTCGAAAACCGAAGCGTCGGGCTTTCCTTCAACGCACCGGACAAGGCGCCGGCCAGCGTGACTTCCAGCCCATCCAGAATCCAGGTGATCCCGAGCGCCAGCACGACGCGGGTATGAAATCCGCTCCAGCGCAAATCATCGAGCCGCGCCGGAATGGAAGTTTCGATGACGCGATCATTATCCTGCCGCACGGCCGCGGCGGCGGGATCATTCGCTGCCGAACGTTTCCCTGTCAGCTGCACACCCATGGGAATTGAACCAATGAAAAAACACCCGGAACGCCCCAGCCCCAAGGTTCTTTGGCCCGAATTAAGGCAGACGTGATGCCCGCCACGGGGAGACAACGTCCGCGTGGTGTCATGGTTCCCGCATTGCGGCAGGGGAGCCGTGCGGATTTAGCACCGCGGTTCCTTCGCATCATTGCGAGTCAACGGGTCGCAATGACGGAGGATAGTGCGACTCCACTCGATCCTGTCGTCGTCATGCGCGGGCAGCCACCACCATTTGTCGTCCCAGCCTTGAGCCGGGACCCATACCGCGTGATGCTCATTGTTGCAGAAGGTATTTGACACTTGCGTTCTCACCGATGGGCCGCGGCGTATGGGTCCCGGCTCAAGGCCGGGACGACGGCGGTACTTGTTGCGCGACCGTCATACAAAACGCGGTTTCGCGATCTCGCGACGCGATGCGCCCGAGCTTTGCCAGAAACTTCCCGCCCTCGAAAATGAGGGCGCAGGGAAGACCGGGTGCGCGCTGCACCCGCGGTCTCGCGTGCGGTTTGCACAAAACAAAGTGCACACGAGCATACAGGGCAGCGGTGAACACCCGGCCTTCCCTGCGCAATGGCTTTACGGCTTATGCCGTGATCTCCCCGGAGACGAGTTCTTGGTTGACTCCGTCGCCGCCGTTCCCGCTTGCGCTTCTCCGACAGCTTGACGCCTGCAACGGGCGCCAGGACCACACGGTTTTGCCGTACGCTTATCCACGCCGTCGTCGAGGCGTAAACCAGCGTCCACCGCAACCCGCCCAACGTCCGTGACGACGGCCGACGCCCTCTGAGTGGGACGGGATGGCCAAAGATATGCACCTGATTTTCCTTCTGGTAAACAGAAATATTTTTCATTTCGGGGCTTGACATGACTTCTGTAAATCGGAACTGATTTGCCCGTCGGGTTGTTTTGTCGCAGGCGGCAACGACATTTGCTGTTGCGAGCGATGCGACTCAGGCGCGTCTCATTCATCGTCGTCCCGGCGAAGGCCGGGACCCATACGCCGCGGCCGTGGTGATACGGCGAGCCGGCAGAGATTCTTCAAACAACAAACAGTTGTGGCTATGGGTCCCGGCCTTCGCCGGGACGACGATGGAGCGATGTCCTTACGCCGCGCGGATATTCGCCATGAAGCGGTCGAGCTCTTCGCGCAGCCGGGTGCTTTCGCTCGACAGCGTGCGCGCCGAATGCAGTACCTCTTCCGAGGCCGTACCGGTCTCGGTCGCGCCGCGGTTGACCTGCATGATGCTGGCGGCGGCTTCCTCGGTGCCTTGCGCGACGTTCTGAACGCTGCGTGCGATTTCCTGCGTCGCCGTACTCTGCTGTTCGACTGCGTCCGCAATCGTCGTGGCGATGTCGGAGATCTTGCCGATGGTGCCGCCGATTTCCTTGATCGCGGCGACCGATTCCTGGGTTGCGCCCTGCATGCCCGAGATGTGATTGGAGATCTCGTCGGTCGCCTTCGCGGTCTGGCTGGCGAGCGATTTGACCTCGGAGGCGACGACGGCAAAGCCACGGCCGGCATCGCCCGCGCGGGCGGCCTCGATGGTCGCGTTCAGCGCCAGCAAATTGGTCTGCTCGGCAATCGCCGTGATCAGCTTGACCACGTCACCGATCTCTTGTGCTGCGCGCGACAGTTTTCCGATGCGGTTATCGGTCTGTTCGGCCTGGCGCACCGCTGCTTCCGCAATCTGGCTGGATTCCTTGACGCGGCGGCCGATCTCGTCGACGGAGGCCGAAAGCTCCTCGGTCGCGGACGCCACCGATTGCATGTTGCCGGACGCCTGCTCCGAAGCGCCGGCGACCTGGCTCGACAGGCTCTGGGTGGTTTCCGCCGTTCGCGTCAGCGTTCCCGCCGATGCTTCCAGCTGCACGGCCGAGGCCGAAACGTTGGAGACGATGGCGCCCACCGCGGCCTCGAATTCGTCGGCAAAGCGAATGAGTTCAGTGCGGCGCGCGGCGCTGCTCGCCTTGTTCTGCGCCTCTTGCGTGGCGGCGTCGCGTTCGGCCTTGGCGACCGCCTGGACCTTGAACTCCTCGACCGCGCTGGCCATTTCGCCAAGTTCGTCCTTGCGCCCGAGGCCGGGCAGCACGACATCGAAATTGCCGGCGGCGAGTTCACGCATCGCACCACACATTGCGGTCATCGGCTTGGAAATGCCCTTGCCGAGCAAGAACGCCCAGACACAGCCGAGCAGGAAGCCGCCGGCCGCCAGGATCAGGATCAGCCGTTCGGTTTCGCCAATGCTCGCGTTCGACTCCGCCTCGAGCCGCTTCTGATCGGCCAGCAGGCTGGACTTCATGACGGCAGCGCCCTTGCTGATCGCGGTGACGGAATCCGTCATGTCGAGCGTCAGATCGTCGATTTCCTTGGCGTTGTGAATCAGCTTCGCCAGCGCCTCCCGGTAGGCTTCCAGAAGTCCGGCGGACTCCTTGAGGTCGGCCACGACCTTTTCATTCTTTGAGGAAATCGACTTCAGCGAGTTCTCGACGAATTTCAGACGCGCCAACGCGCTGGCGGCCACCGCCTTGTCGGAATTGATGACGAACGTGTTGACCAGTGCGGTGACGGCCTGAAACTGCTCGTAGACCTTTTTCGCGCCGAGACTGATGACCTGCTGCTCGGACTCGTCGGCGTTGCTGGGGAGATCGTCGAGCTTGTAGTGCAGCGACATGCCGCTGCGTGTGAGCTGGTTCTGGGTGATCCGCGCGCTCTCGTCCTTGACCTTGACCACGTCGGCAAAGATCTTGGCAAAGGCGCGGAATTCCCGCTCCAGCTTGGCGAGCTGTTCAAGCCGGCCTGGATCGGTGGTGCCCTTCATCGAGGCGATAATGGCTGCCTTCAGGCTGGCTTCGGCCGCCAGCGTCGCCTTGCCATCCTCTTCCTTGGCCGTGACCACGAAATAGCGGGCGAGCGAACTATAGGAAATCAGCTCGCGGTCGATGTCGCGCGCCAGATCGGCTTCCTGCACGCTGCGCCGGTAGGCGTCGACGCCTGCGGAAACGTGTTCAAATCCCATATAGGCAATGCCCATGCTGACCGCCGAGATGGCCAGGGTCACGGCAAAGCCAAGCATGATTTTGGCGCGGAATCGAAAGGTTGGGAGTTTGATCGAGAACAGGCCCGTACGTTTCAGCAATTCCACCTCAAGCCCCCCGTTTTCATTCTGAAAACCCGGATCGGGAGGCCCTGCCCCCGATCCAGTGCGCAAAACTAAGGCACAATGGATAAGGCTGGGTAAATTCCGGCTCCATTCGCCTTGGGTTGCAGGGCTGGAAGCATGCTTTTTTGTCTTGGTCCCCCTTTGGGGGCCCGGACGATCTCCGCAAGTATGATGCGGTGCGGGGTGGACGAGACCTCGCCCCGTCAATCTACCTTCCGCCACGCGCAGCGCTTTGGCTGCACCTCGGCCCGCCCGCTGGAGCACGGCCGAAGAATCGGCTGATCGACGCCGCGTCGCCGCGAGGATGTCATCACAATGACAAGGGCGACCAAAATCCTAGTTGCAAGTTCCCCCGCCCGTGTTTCTAATTGGAATAATTATAAAACATCGGGAGGTATCACGCGTGTCTACCATCAAATTGACGGTGAACGGCAAGGCTGTCTCAGCCGACGTCGAGGACCGGACCCTCCTCGTCCATCTGCTTCGCGAAAACCTGAACCTGACCGGCACCCATGTCGGCTGTGACACCAGCCAGTGCGGCGCCTGCGTCGTCCATATCGACGGCCGGGCGGTCAAATCCTGCACCGTGCTGGCGGGCCAGGCCGCCGGGTCCAACGTCACCACCATCGAGGGCATCTCGAAGGGCGACGAATTGCACCCGATGCAATTGGCGTTCCGCGACAATCACGGCCTGCAGTGCGGCTATTGCACCCCGGGCATGATCATGTCGTCGATCGATATCGTGCACCGCCATGCTGGCAAGCTCGACGAGGAAACCGTCCGGCAGGAGCTGGAAGGCAACATCTGCCGCTGCACCGGCTACCATAACATCGTCAAGGCGGTGCTCGATGCGGCCGGACGCATGAAGGTCTCGCAGGCGGCCGAATAGCTGCCGCAGGCCACCAAACCAGCATTCAAAGGCCGCTTCGTTTCGATGGAAATGGCGGAAACAATAACTCCGGTTGGGAGGACAGGACATGGGCGTTGAAGGCATTGGCGCAAGCGTTGTGCGCAAGGAAGACCGCCGTTTCATTACCGGCAAGGGCCGTTACGTCGACGACATCAAGATTGTGGGCCTGACCCACGCGCACTTCATCCGCAGCCCGCACGCCCACGCCAAGGTAAAGAGCATCGATACTTCAGCGGCAAAGGACATGCCCGGCGTGGTCGGCATCCTGACCGGCCAGCAGATCGTCGACGACAAGGTCGGCAATCTGATTTGCGGCTGGGCCATTACGTCGAAGGATGGCACCGGCATGAAGATGGGCGCATGGCCGGCGATGGCGCCGGAGACCGTGCGCTTTGTCGGCCAGGCGGTCGCGGTCGTGATCGCCGAGACCAAGAACCAGGCCAAGGACGCCGCCGAAGCCGTCGTCGTCAACTACGAAGAACTCCCGGCCGCCGCTGATATTCGCGCGGCCATCAAGCAGGGCGCGCCGCAGCTTCACCCTGAAGCGCCCGGCAACGTGATCTACGACTGGACGATCGGCGACGAGGCCGCCACCGAAGCCGCTTTCAAAGCGGCGGCCAACGTGGTTTCGCTCGACATCACCAACAACCGCCTGGTGCCGAACGCGATGGAACCGCGGGCGGCGATCGGCGAATATAATGAGGCGGAGGAGCACTTCACGCTCTATACGACCTCGCAAAATCCGCATGTCGCCCGTCTTGTGCTGTCGGCGTTCTATAACATCGCCCCGGAGCACAAATTGCGGGTGGTGGCGCCCGACGTCGGCGGCGGCTTCGGCTCCAAGATCTTCATCTACCCTGAGGAGATGGTGGCGCTGTGGGCCTCCAAGAAGGTGGGGCGTCCGGTGAAGTGGACCGGCGATCGCACCGAGGCCTTCCTGACCGACGCCCATGGCCGCGATCACCTGACCAATGCCGAACTGGCGCTCGACGCCAACAACAAGATCACCGGCTTGCGCGTCAAGACCTACGCCAATCTCGGCGCCTATATGTCGCTGTTCTCGTCGTCAGTGCCGACCTATCTCTACGCGACGCTGTTGTCGGGCCAGTACAACATCCCCAACATCTTCGCCGAGGTGATCAGCGTCTACACCAACACCACCCCGGTCGACGCCTATCGTGGCGCGGGCCGGCCCGAAGCGAGTTTCGTGGTTGAACGGCTGCTGGAGACGGCGGCGCGGCAGTTGAAGGTCGATCCGGCGGAACTGCGCCGCAAGAACTTCATCACCCAGTTCCCGCATCAGACGCCTGTTATCATGGCCTACGACATCGGCGATTTCGGCGCCTCGCTGGACTCGGCGATGAAGGCGATCGACTACGCCGGCTTCCCGGCGCGCAAGGCGAAGGCCAAGTCCGAAGGCAAGCTGCGCGGCATCGGCCTCTCCTGCTACATCGAGGCCTGCGGCATCGCGCCGTCGAAAGCGGTCGGCAGTCTTGGCGCCGGCGTCGGCCTGTGGGAATCCGCGGAAGTCCGCGTCAACCCGGTCGGCACCATCGAGATCCTCACCGGCTCGCACAGCCACGGCCAGGGCCATGAAACCACGTTCTGCCAGCTGGTGGCCGAACGCCTCGGCGTTCCAATCAGCCAGGTGCAGATCGTCCATGGCGACACCGACAAGGTGCAGTTCGGCATGGGCACCTACGGTTCGCGCTCGGCCGCCGTCGGCCTGACCGCGATCCTCAAGGCGATGGAGAAGGTCGAGGCCAAGGCGAAGAAGATCGCAGCCCATGCGCTCGAAGCCTCCGAAAGCGACATCGTGATCGAGAACGGCGAGTTCAAAGTCACCGGCACCGACAAGTCGATCGCGCTGCCGATGGTCGCGCTCGCCGCCTACACGGCGCACAATCTGCCCGACGGCATGGAGCCGGGCCTGAAGGAGGGCGCGTTCTACGACCCGACCAACTTCACCTTCCCGGCCGGCGCCTATATCTGCGAACTCGAGGTCGATGCCGCCACCGGCAAGACCTCCTTCGTCAACTTCGTGGCGGCGGACGATTTCGGCCGGCTGATCAACCCGATGATCGTCGAGGGACAGGTCCATGGCGGGCTCGCCCAGGGCATCGGCCAGGCACTGCTCGAAGGCGCGGTGTATGACAGTTCGGGTCAGCTGCTGACGGCGTCGTTCATGGATTACGCCATGCCGCGCGCCGACGATCTGCCGTCGTTCAAACTGAACCACACCACGACGCTGTGTCCGGGCAACCCGCTCGGCGTCAAGGGCTGCGGCGAAGCCGGCGCGATCGGCGCGTCGGCTGCCGTGATCAACGCGATCACGGATGCGATCGGCAACAACAAACTCGAAATGCCCGCGACGCCCGATCGCGTCTGGCACGCCATTCACGGTTGAGAGGGAGAGAATCATGTACGAGACAATTTATCATCGCCCCTCCTCGGTCGACGAAGCCGTGGCACTTTTCGGCAAAGGCTCGGATTCGAAATATCTCGCCGGCGGCCACACGCTGATTCCCGTGATGAAACAGCGGCTGGCCGCGCCGTCCGACGTGATCGATCTCGGCAAGATCAAGGAACTGATCGGGATCGAAGCATCAGGCGATACGCTGACCATCAAGGCGGCCACGACCTATTTCGACATCATGCAAAGCGCAGATGTGAAGAAGTCGATCCCCGCGATCGCCTACCTCACCTCGGTGCTCGGCGATCCCGCAGTCCGCTACCGCGGCACGATCGGCGGCTCGATCGCCAACAACGACCCGGCGGCGGATTTTCCCGCGGCCTTGGTTTCGCTCGGCGCCACCGTGAAAACCAACAAGCGCTCGATAGCGGCGGATGATTTCTTCAAGGGCCTGTTCACGACGGCGCTGGAAGACGGCGAGATCATCACGCAGGTGTCGTTCCCGGTGCCGGCCAAGGCCGGTTACGAGAAGATGCGCCATCCCGCCTCACGCTTCGCGCTGACCGGCGTGTTCGTGACCAAGACCAAGGCCGGCGATGTCAGGGTTGCGGCAACAGGCGCATCGCAAAACGGCGTCATGCGGGTACCGGTGATCGAGACTGCGCTAAAGGCGAACTGGTCGGCCGGCGCGCTCGACAGCGTCAAAGTCTCCGACAGCGGGATGCTCGCCGATATCCACGGCTCCGCGGCCTATCGCGCCAACCTGGTCAAGGTAATGGCGCAGCGCGCGGTGACCGCGGCGGGCTAGCTCTAAAACACAAGTTCCCATGCAAGCGGCGCGCAGCAATGCGCGCCGCTCTGCATTTGGTCAGATTCTCGACAAAGAATGCTTGCCACGCGCAGCCGGAGGCGAGACAATTTAGCTAATCAGCTAATTAAAAATACCTTTTGGGAGAACAAGACGTGCTCGACAAACCCGCCGCCCAATCCGCAGTTCGCGCCTCCGGCCCGCTCGCAGGCTTTCGCATCGTCGAGTTCGCGGGCATTGGCCCGGGTCCGTTCGCCTGCATGATGCTGGCCGACATGGGCGCGGAGGTCGTGACGCTCGACCGCGTCGGCGCCAAGAAGAACTTGAAGTCGGTGGCGGGACGCGGCCGGAAAGTCGTCGAACTCGATTTGAAGGACAAGGCCGCGGTCGCGCAGGTGCTCGATCTGCTCGCCGGCGCCGACGCGCTGATCGAAGGCTTTCGTCCCGGCGTGATGGAGCGGCTGGGCCTCGGGCCCGACGTCGTGATGGCGCGCAATCCGCGCCTCGTATTCGGCCGCATGACCGGCTGGGGTCAGGAAGGCCCACTGGCGCAGGCTGCCGGCCATGACATCAATTACATCTCGGTCACCGGCGCGCTCGCCGCGATCGGCACCAAAGAGAAGCCGGTACCGCCACTCAACCTGGTCGGCGATTTCGGCGGCGGCGCGCTCTATCTCGTGGTCGGCATCCTCGCGGCGCTTTTGGAAGCGTCCAAATCCGGCAAGGGCCAGGTGGTCGATGCCGCGATGTGCGACGGCGCGGCATCGCTGATGTCGATGTTCTTCGACATGACCGCGATCGGCCGCTGGACCGAAGGACGCGATCAGAATTTCCTCGACGGCGGCGCGCATTTCTATGGCGTTTACGAATGCTCCTGCGGCAATTTCATTTCGATTGGATCGATCGAGCCGCAGTTCTACGCGCTGCTGCGCGAACACGCTGGCCTGACCGACGCCGATTTCGACGCCCAGATGGACCGCAACGCCTGGCCGGCGCTGAAGGAAAAACTCACAAAAGTGTTCAAGAGCAAGAGCCGCGAAGACTGGTGCAAGATCATGGAGGGCACCGACATCTGCTTCGCGCCGATCCTGACCATGGCGGAAGCGCCGAAGCATCCACACAACGCCGCACGAAAAATCTTTGTCGAACGCCACGGCGTGACCCAGCCCGCGCCGGCGCCGCGTTTTTCGCGGACGCCATCGGCGATCCGGGATGCGGAGAAGGCCGAGATTGGGGAGCTGACCAGCGCGTGGAAGACGGGGAGATAGCCCCTGTTGTCGTCCCGGCCTTGAGCCGGGACCCATACGCCGCGGCTCCTCGGTTAAGAACGGCTGTTCGTCGACCTTTCGTCTCACGAACGACGGTGGTTATGGGTCCCGGCTCAAGGCCGGGACGACACCGAGTTTGACGCGCGGGCTTACGCCGCGTCCACCTTCAACACGCCCCTGCGAATCTGATCCTCCTCGATCGATTCGAACAGCGCCTTGAAATTGCCCTCGCCAAAGCCGTCGTCGCCCTTGCGCTGGATGAACTCGAAGAAGATCGGCCCGATCGCGTTCGCCGAGAAGATCTGCAACAGCACCTTGGTGTGGCCGCCCTCGACGACGCCTTCGCCGTCGATCAGGATACCGTCGCGCTGCAGCCGCGCGACGTCCTCGCCATGGCAGGGCAGCCGTGCGTCGATCTTCTCGAAATAAGTCAGCGGCGGCGACGGCATGAACGGCAAGCCGTCGGCGCGCAGCATTTCCACCGTGCCGTAGATGTCCCGCGCGCCGCAGGCGATGTGCTGGATGCCTTCGCCGCGATAGGTGTTGAGATATTCCTCGATCTGGCCGGAATCACCGGCGTCCTCGTTGATCGGAATCCGGATCTTGCCATCCGGACTGGTCAGCGCGCGCGAGAACAGGCCGGAGGCGCGGCCTTCGATGTCGAAGAAACGGATCTGGCGGAAGTTGAACAGCTTTGCGTAGAAGCCGGTCCAGACATCCATGCGGCCGCGATGAACGTTGTGGGTGAGGTGATCGATGTAGAACAGACCGGCGCCGGCGGGACGCGGGTCTTTGGCATCAAGCCATTCGAACTCGCGCTCATAGGCCGAGCCCTTGGCGCCGTAGCGATCGACGAAATACAGCAGGCTGCCGCCGATGCCCTTGATGGCGGGAACGTCGAGCGTCTTCTGCGCGGACGGGATATCCGCGGGTTCCGCGCCGAGCGAGATCGCGCGCGCGTAGGCCTGTTTCGCATCTACCACACGGAACGCCATCGACGGCGCGCAGGGGCCGTGGGCGGCCACGAAATTAAAACCGTGGGTGCCGGGTTCTTCGTTGATGAGATAGTTGATGTCGCCCTGGCGATAGACCGTGATGTTCCTGGTCCTGTGGCGGGCGACCGGCACATAGCCCATCAGCTTGAACAGCGCGTGCAGCTCTTCCGGCCGGGGATGCGCGTATTCGACGAACTCGAAACCGTCGGTGCCCATCGGATTGTCGGCGCTGATGACGGCGGCCGGCGCGTCGTGCGGAAATGGACCCATGGCGGAATCTCCTTCTTGATTTGATCCATGGAGTTTCCGCCATATCAGGCGCAATGTGCATGCAAATGGCGGCGGGATTGGCTATAGTCATGCACAATTCGTGCATCAAATGGACATTTCGCGCATGATTCCGGTAGACGCTTTCGACCTCAAAATGCTGGCCGCGCTGCAGGACGACGGCCGGCTGACCAACCAACAACTGGCCGATCTGGTCGGCCTGTCGGCATCGCAATGCTCGCGGCGGCGGATGCGGCTCGAAGAAGAGAAAGTGATCGCGGGCTATCACGCCGACCTCGCTAGCGAGGCGCTCGGCTTCAACCTGATCGCCTTCATTCACATCACGCTGGCGACGCATTCGCCCGACAACGCCAAGAAGTTTCGCGCGCTGGTGGGCCGCGTCGACGCGATTCAGGAGGCCTATTCGCTGACGGGTGACGCCGATTATCTGCTCAAAGCCGTGCTGCGCGACCTCAAGAGCCTCTCCGACATCGTCAACAACGTGCTGATGCCGCACCAGAGCGTGGCGCATGTACGCTCCTCGATCGTGCTGGACCGGCTGAAGGAAAGCGCCAAGCTGCCGTTGAAGGATTCGGCGCGGTAGGGTTCGAGGGAGATGGCCGAAATCGAGGGGTATTCGCCATTCGCTTTCGACAGCCGATTTGCGATGATCGCTTCTGAACCAACGCGAAGAGATCACTATGGCGCTGCAACTCCGTCCGAACTGCGAGTATTGCGACAAGGACCTGCCGCCGAACGCAACGGAAGCGCGGATCTGTTCCTATGAGTGCACGTTCTGCGCTGACTGCGCCGACAACAAGCTGCATAATGTGTGCCCGAACTGCGGTGGCGGTTTCACGCCGCGGCCGATCCGGCCTGCGCAGGAATGGCGGCCGGGACTAAGCGTTGCGAAGCGGCCGCCGTCGGACAAGCGCGTGCATCTGTCCTACAGCCTCGACGAGGTCGCGACGCATTCAGCGCGAATCAGGGCCGTTCCGCCACAGGAGCGGTGACACTATCGTCGTCCCGGCGAAGGCCGGGACCCATACGCCGCGGCCCATCGTTTAAGAAAGCTGCTTGACGACTTCCCTTAGCCACGGACGCCCGGGATTATGGGTCCCGGCCTTCGCCGGGACGACAGCGTTTAATAATGTGAACTAACCCGCCGGCGTGATCGTGCCTTCGACCTCGCCGAAACCGACGCGGTAGCCGTCGCCCTGGCACCAGCCGCGCATCACGAGCGAATCGCCGTCTTCGAGGAACGTACGCTTGACGCCGCCGGGCAACTCGACCGGCTCGGTGCCGTTCCAGCTGATCTCCAGCAGACTGCCGCGCTGATCCTTTTCCGGGCCGGAGATGGTGCCGGACCCTAAGAGATCGCCGACATTCATGGCGCAGCCGGACGAGGCGTGGTGCACCAATTGCTGCACCGACGACCAGTACATGTACTTGAAATTGGTGTGGCAGATGCCGGCGGCCGCGTTCATGGAGCCGGCGCGCAGGGCGACGTCGAGTTGCATGTCGTAATTGTTCGGCTGCGCCTGGCGCAGATATTCCAGCGGCTGCGGATCCTGCGCGGGCCCCTGGACGCGGAACGGCTCCAGCGCCTCGCGCGTCACGATCCACGGGCTGATCGAGGTCGCAAACGCCTTGGCCTGGAACGGCCCCAGCGGCACATATTCCCATTGCTGGATGTCGCGCGCGCTCCAGTCGTTGAGGATGACAAAGCCGAAGATCATTTCTTCGGCCTGCTTTTCCGTCAGCATTTCGCCGATCGCCGACGACTGCCCGACGACGACGCCCATTTCGAGTTCGAAATCGAGCCGCTTGCAGGGCCCGAAGTTCGGCACGTCGGCCGTCGGCGGTTTGAGCTGCCCCCGCGGCCGGCGCACCTTGGTGCCGCTGACGACGACGGTCGATGCGCGGCCATTGTAGCCGATCGGCATATGCAGCCAGTTCGGCTGCAGCGCATTGTCCTTGCCGCGGAACATGACGCCGACATTGGTGGCGTGCTCCTTCGAGGAATAGAAGTCAGTGTAGCCGGAAACCGCGATCGGCAGATGCAGCGTGACATCCGCCATCGGCACCAGCGTGCGCTGGCGCAGTTTTTCATTGTCGCGCAGTTCGGGATGATCGTGGCGCAACAGCTCGCTGATCCGCGCCCGCGTCCGCGACCACACCTCCGGCCCGAGCGCCATGAACGCGTTGAGCGATGCGTTCGCGAACACGCCGGGTTCGACGACGTCGATCCGGCAATCCTGCGCGAGCTGCCAGAGATCGAGCACATAGTCGCCGATCGCGACGCCAACGCGCGGGGCGAGCCCGTCCTTGGCGGAGAACACGCCGTAGGGGAGATTCTGGATCGGGAAATCCGACGCGGGATCGACCGGGATGAAGGATTTCAGCTTGGGATCGTTGGGATGGGGCACGGTGTTTCTCCGATTGAACATCGTCATGGCCGGGCTTGACCCGGCCATCCACGTCTTAGGCGAAAGAGAAGAAAGTCGTGGATGCCCGGGACAAGCCCGGGCATGACGAAAAAAACGAGCGCAACGAAGTCACGGCTTGTTCGGATCGAATCGCTTTTCCAGTCCCTGCCAGCAATCCGCGTAGTCGTCCTGCAAGGTCGCCGACTTCGCCGCGTGCGCGGTGACGCGCTGCGGGTAGCGGGTCTCGAACATGAAGGCCATGGTGCCTGTCAACTTCACCGGCTTCAGCTCGCCGTTGCTTGCATGATCGAAGGCCTGGCGATCCGGGCCGTGCGGCAGCATCATGTTGTGCAGGCTGATGCCGCCGGGCACAAAGCCTTCCGGCTTGGCGTCGTAGACACCGTAGATCAGCCCCATGAACTCCGACATGATGTTCATGTGGTACCAGGGCGGACGGAAGGTGTTTTCCGCGACCGCCCAGCGCTCCGGGAAAATGACAAAGTCGATGTTGGCGGTGCCTGCGGTTTCCGACGGCGAGGTCAGCACCGTGAAGA
The DNA here is from genome assembly GCF_018130145.1 of Bradyrhizobium sp. AUGA SZCCT0176. Lineage (GTDB taxonomy): Bacteria > Pseudomonadota > Alphaproteobacteria > Rhizobiales > Xanthobacteraceae > Bradyrhizobium. Next base: position 25,432 of record NZ_JAFCMB010000024.1, read on the forward strand.
TCGACGGATCCGGATGGTCGAAGCCGATGGCGCCGACCGGCGAAAAGGTGCGCAGGTCATATTTATAGGGCGCGTAATTGCCGTGCCACGCCACCACGTCGATCGGCGAATGCGGCAGCGTCGTCTTGAACAGCGAACCGCCCCATTTCACGAACAGTTCGGTCGGCGTGTCCTTGTCCTCATAGGCCGCCACCGGGGTGAGGAAATCGCGCGAATTGGCGAGGCAATTGGCGCCGATCGGACCACGTTCGGGCAGCGTGAAGGCGCCGCCGTAGTTCTCGCAGAGATAGCCGCGCGCCGGGCCGTTGGTGAGCTCGACTCGAAACTTGACGCCGCGCGGGATCACGACGATCTCGCCGGGTTCGGCGTCGATGCGGCCAAACTCGGTGACAAGGCGCAGATTGCCCTGCTGCAGCACGAACATCATCTCACCATCGGCATTGTAGAAATGCTGATCGACCATCGATTTGGTGATGAGATAGACGTGCGCGGCCATGCCTCCTTGCGTGTTGGCGTCGCCTGCGGTGGTCATGGTCTGCACGCCCTGCAGGAATGTCATGTCTTCTTTCGGAATCGGCGCCGGATCCCAGCGCAATTGCGCGATCGGCAATTCGTATTCGTGGCATGGCGCGGTGCGCCACAACCCGGCATCAGCCTTCTCAAAACGTCCCGAGTGCTTCACCGAGGGGCGAATGCGATAGAGCCACGACCGCTCGTTGGCGCCGCGCGGCGCCGTGAACGGCGAACCGGAGAGCTGCTCGGCATAGAGGCCGTAAGCGCAGCGCTGCGGCGAGTTGCGGCCAATCGGCAACGCGCCGGGCAGCGCCTCGGTTTCAAAGCTGTTGCCGAAGCCGGACATGTAGCCCGGCGTCACGCCAACGGTGCTGCGCGAGATCGCATCGGGCGAGGTGTTGATATTCATGGTCATCCTCCTTCATCTTGCGCATGATCTTGTCCGAAAACCGGTACCCACTTTTCGGGATCATGCGCCTTGCAGGGCGGCCCACATTTCCTGATCGCGCTTGTCGGTCCAGATCACGGGATCGTCGATCCCCGAAGCCTCGTCGAACGCGCGCGAGACGTTGAACGGCAGGCAGTGCTCGTAGATCGCAAAGCTGGAAAATTTCGGGTCCATCACCTCGCGCGTCGCCGCCATCGATTCCTTGAGGTTGCGGCCCCTGGCGACCGAGGTCTCGGCCGCGCCATAGAGCGTGGTGACGAAGTCCCGCGTCATCGCGATCGCATCGCGGCCGGTCGAAAGGCCCTTGAGCGCGTCGCCGCGGCCGGGCGCAATCGCCTTGGGATTGAAAGCGCGGATCTCGTTGAGCGTGACAGGCCATTCGCGCAGATGCGCGTCGCCGCAATAGCAGGCCGAGTGATATTCGATGAGGTCGCCGGAGAACATCACTTCGGCATCCGGCACCCAGGCCACGATGTCGCCGGAGGTATGTCCGGCGCCGAGCTGGATTAAGCGCACCTCGCGCTTGCCGAGATAGATCGACATCTCGCCTTCGAAGGTCAGCGTCGGCCAGGTCAGTCCGGGAATGCTCTGGGCATCCTGGAACAGGCGCGGGAAGCGGCCATATTCGGAATCCCAATCCTGCTGGCCGCGCTCCTCGATCAGGCGATAGGTTTCCGCCGAGGCGACGATGCCCTGCGCCTTGTAGGCGGAAGCGCCGAGCACGCGCACCGCGTGGTAATGCGACAGCACGACATATTTGATCGGCTTGTCGGTGACGGTGCGCACCCGCTCGATCACTTTATTCGCCATCGCCGGCGTCGACTGCGCGTCGAACACCAGGCAGCCGTCGTCGCCGACGATAACAGCGGAATTCGGATCGCCTTCGGCGGTGAAGGCGTAGAGATCAGTGCCGATCTCGGAGAAGGTGATCTTCTTTTCCGCCATGTCCGTGGTGGACGCGAAACCCTTGGCCATCAGTTCGATTCCTTTGCGACGTCTTGTTCGTTAATTCGGCTATTGTTGTTGCTGCTGTTGCTGCTGGCTGGCATCGAGCATCCGCCGCTTGGCGAGCGCGATGGCCTCGTTCAGCACCGCGATGTCGCCGATATGGTTGGCGAGCACCAGAACCAGCGCGGCGTCGAGATCGGCGCTTTGCGCCTCGCTTAAGCCCCGATGCGCCTCGACGATGGCGCGGAAGGCGTCGTCGGGTTTTGCGAAATTCGAACTGGTGGACAGCGTCATGACAGTCCTCGATTGAGAGCCGCCGCACGCGCCAACGCCGCATCCAGCGCCGGCCGGGTCGGATGCCGGAAGCGCGCCGCGACATAGCCGTCGGGCCGCAGCAGATAGGCGGTGCCGGGCTCGGCGTCGTAGCGCGTACCTGCAAGGCCCCTGGTGTCGGCAAGGCCGTGGTCGCCGCCGATGCGAATGGTTTCCACGCCTTCGGGCGCATCGATCGCGGCACCGTTGCCAAATTCCAGCAACGTGAATTGCGCTCCCCTGCCAACGAAAGCTTCGGTCAGAAACATCGGCTGGCCGCTCGCTGCCGCAATCGGCGCATCCGGCATCGACGCGCCGGGCCGCGGGCCGCCGCGCCACGCATCGCGATCGGCGGTCGACAGCGGCGTGTCATAGGTGGAAGGCACCGACAGCCGTCCGCCATTGACCATGCGCTTGCCGAATTCGGTTTCCTTGGCCAGCGACAGCACCGCCTTGCGCAGCCGCGCCTCCTGTTGCGACACCGGCGCCATGAAATCGGTCGAGCGCGTGGACTCGCGGATGTTCTCGTCCGCCGCGGCGCTGCGTTCGGTGTGGTAACTCTCGAGCAGCGCTTCCGGCGACGACCCGCGCAAGACGCGATCGAGTTTCCAGGCGATGTTCTCGGCGTCTTCGAGGCCTGAATTGGCGCCGCGGGCACCGAACGGCGAGACCTGGTGTGCGGCATCGCCGGCAAAGATCACGCGGCCGTGCAAGAACTTCTCCATCCGGCGGCACTGGAACTTGTACAGCGAGATCCATTCGAAATCGAACTTGTCGTGGCCAAGCATCCGCGCGATCCGCGGCCGTACATTTTCCGGGCGCTTCTCGACGACAGGATCCGCATCGGGATGCAGCTGCAGGTCGATGCGCCAGATATCGTCCGGCTGCTTGTGCAACAGCGCGGAGCGTCCGGCGTGGAACGGCGGATCGAACCAGAACCAGCGCTCGGTCGGGAACGCCGCCGTCATCTTGACGTCGGCGATCAGGAATTGATCCTCAAACACTTGCCCGGCGAATTCGGCGCCCACCATCTGCCGCAACGATGAGCGGGCGCCGTCGCAGGCGACGACGAAGCCGGCATGCAGCCGGTACGGTCCGTCAGGCGTTTCGATCGTCAGCAGCACATGGTCGTTGCGCTGTTCAAGGCCGGTCACCTTGTTGCGCCAGCGCAGGTCGATGCCGGAGAGCTCCTGGACCCGATCGACCAGATAGGCCTCGGCATAGAACTGCTGCAGGTTGATAAAGGCGGGCCGCTTGTGGCCTTCCTCGGGCAGCAGGTTGAACTGGTAGAGCTGCGAGTCGCCGTGAAAGATCTTGCCGACGCTCCAGACCACGCCCTTGTCGACCATGCGCTGGCCGACGCCGAGCCGGTCCCAGAATTCCAGCGAACGTTTGGAGAAGCAGATCGCGCGCGAGCCTTCGCCGATCCGGTCGGCATCGTCGAGCAGCACGACGGATTGGCCGCGCTGCGCCAGGTCGATCGCCAGCGACAGCCCGACCGGCCCGGCGCCAACCACGACGACGGGATGTTCGGCCACAGCAGCGCCCGCCCGATCCTGGTCGGGGTGTCTGCGGTAGCCGAATTGGGTTTTGGTCTGGACCATGGGAAGTATTACTCTGGCCAAGGGCGCACGAACTTGCTAAATTAGTCGCAACTGCAACTATCTTAAACCCGCTGGCGCCCCCGGCGTCAACTCAAATTGGAGCGATTTTGGCCAACGCGTCGTCCAGCGAGAACAGCGCCCGGTCGCGAGCCGCGCCCGACAGCGGCGCGCGCGAAGACAGGGATAAGGATGCAACGCCCGCGAAAGCCGCAAGGAACGGCGGCCGTCTCGACCTCTTCAAATTCGTTCCCTTCCGCCTGAACCGGCTGGCAGCCGAAGTCTCTTCGGCGCTCTCGGCCGAGTATCAGGCGCGGTACGGGCTCGACATTCCGGAATGGCGCGTGCTGGCGACGCTGGGTTTTCGCGATCACGCCTGCAGCGCGCAATACATCGCCCATTGCACCCGCACCCACAAATCGACCATCAGCCGCGCCGTCACCACGCTGATGAAACGGCAGATGATCGAGCGCGTCGAGAACGAAGCAGACCGCCGCGAATTCCGGCTGCGCATGACGGCAAAAGGCAAGGCGCTGTACGAGGAACTGATCCCGCGCCTGCTGCGCCGGGAGCAGGAGATCCTGTCCTGCCTCTCCGCGCCGGAGCGAAAGGCGCTGGCCGCGCTGCTCGGCAAGATCGAGGCAAGCCTCGACCTCGTGCAGACCAGCGCAGAGGCCGACGCGAAGGAAGCGTATTAATCCTCAACCCTCATGGTGAGGAGGCGCTCTTGCGCCGTCTCGAACCATGAGGCCATAGACGGGCCCGCATCCTTCGAGACGCCGCGCAAGAGCGCGGCTCTTCCAGCGACAACGGCAAAGCCGTTGCGCGGGGATGAGGGTCTATCAGCACGCCCGCGCGAACTCGAAACCGCGCCGCCTACTTCGTCGCCGTCACCACGATTTCCACGATATGCGGCGGTTCGAGCTCGACGCCGAGGCAGGCGCGCATCGGCGGGTTACTGGTGTCGACCCATTCATCCCAGGCGCGGTTCATCTCGCTTTTGCGCTTCATGTCGGAGATATAGACGATCGCTGACAGGATTTTGCTCTTGTTCGAACCGCACAGAGCAAGGCTCTCGTCGATGCGGGCGAGCGCCTTGACGCTCTGCTCGTACATCGATGATGTGACCGGATCGGGCGCGACCGCCACGGTGAGCACCAGATCGTCGTGAACGACGGCGCGGCTGCGGGTTGGCGTGAGGCCGGGAAAGCGTTCGATCATGGCTTGATCCTACTTCACAAACGATCGTGACGGCGCCAGGTGCAAGGCAAACGCATCGACCTTGTCGCTGGCGCGCGGATAGATTTCGCTCACGATCGGATCATGGCCGGGAATGAAGCGGTCGGGGTGGCCGGCCAGCTTTTCAACGATCTCCCAGCCCTGCACCATGTCGCCGACATTGTAGACGATCGGAAACGGGCTGCGCTTCTGCAGGTTGGCATAGTAATGCGCGGCATCCGAGGCCAGCACCACCGGCCCGCGCGCGGTCTCGACCCGCACCACCTGCAAACCATCGGAATGGCCGCCGACGCGATGCACGGTGACGCCGGGCGCGATCTCGCCATCGCCATTATGAAACGTGACGCGCTCGCCATAGACATGGCGCACCATCAGCGTGACGTGTTCGACAGAGAATGGGTGCCGGATCAGGCCGTTGCACATGCAGCGCCCGGTCGCGTAGCTCATCTCGCGATCCTGCAGATGGAACCGGGCGCCGGGGAAGCGGTCGAGATTGCCGGCGTGATCGTAGTGCAGATGGGTGACGACGACGTCCTTGATGCTGTCGGCCTTGACGCCAAACGCCTCCAGCGCATCGACCGGATTGAGGTTGAGCTTGCGCGACCGCGCCTTGGCTTCCTCGGCGTTGAAGCCGGTATCGACCAGGATCTCGCGGCCGTGGCCGCGGATCAGCCAGACGAAGTAGTCGAGGTCCTGCGCCGTGGTGTCGTGTGGATCCGGGATCAGGAAATTCAGATGAGGGGTGCGCGGCGACATCGTCGCATAGCGCAGTGCGTAGATTTCGTAGGCATTTCCCATCGGTGTCACTTTTCTTGAGGTTTGAGTTTTGGCCGACGTCCACAACAAGCCATCGTCATCCGCAAAGGTCAAACCGGCAGTGCGAATGACCATCCGTAACAGGGCGGCACACCCAATGTGTTACACCGCCGGTGGCTGACCGGGCACCAGGGCCACGGCTGGAGGGCTACGCAACCACCGGCTGATCACGCACCGCAATTTCACGACCAACGGGATTTATTCCCCTTCAATTCCCAAGGGTTCATCGCGGGTTCGTCGCGGTGAATTGTCGCAATTAACGTCGCCTTCGCAAGTGGTTGACGGCCTGCGGGGCTCGTTTGATAATGCGGTTTGCGTGGAGTATGGTCGCCGCGGCGCAAGCTCGGATCGGCGCTTTTTTGGCTGGACTGCGGTGATAATGAAAATCCGCCTTGCATTGCTTCTCACAGTGATCTTTTCCGTGGCGTCGATCGCCCCGTCGTTCGGGGCCGGCGAGCGTTTTGCGCTGGTGATCGGCAATTCGAAATATCCGGACGCCGAAGCGCCGCTGAAAGAGCCGATCAACGACGCGCGCGATGTCGCCGAAGAACTCAAGCGCGATGGCTTCAACGTCGATATCGGCGAAAACCTCACCGGCGACGGCATGCGCCGGGCCTTCGAGCGCCTGTACGGGAAGATCAAGCCCGGCTCGGTCGCCCTGATCTTCTTCTCGGGTTTCGGCATCCAGGCGAACCGCCAGAGCTACATGATCCCGGTCGACGCGCAGATCTGGGCCGAGGCCGACGTGCGCCGCGACGGCTTCAGCCTCGAGATGGTGCTGGGCGAGATCAACAGCCGCGGCGCCGGCGTCAAGATCGCCTTGGTCGACGCCTCCAGGCGCAATCCGTTCGAGCGCCGGTTCCGCAGTTTTTCCGCCGGACTTGCGCCGGTCATCGCGCCGAACGGCTCTCTGGTGATGTATTCGGCGGCCCTTTCGTCGGTCATTTCGGATAATGGCAGCGATCGCAGCCTGTTCGTGCGGGAACTGCTCAAGGAAATCCGCACCCCCGATTTGATGGCCGAGGAAACTTTGAATCGCACCCGGGTCGGCGTCACCCGCGCCTCGCGCCAGGAACAGGTGCCGTGGATTTCGTCGTCGCTGGCCGAGGATTTCTCCTTCATCCCGGGCGGCGCAGGGCCGAAGCCTTCGAGTCCGCCGCCAGCCCCGCCTCCGGTTGTCGCCGCGCCCTCCCCGCCGCCGGTCGCCGCCGCTCCGTCACCTCCCCCCGCTCCGACACCGGCGCCTGCTCCGGCACCTCCCGCCGGAGCCCAGGTGGCCATTGCGACGCCGGCACCGCCGCCACCTGCACCGCCGCAGCCGCCCGCTCCGCCGCAGCCGCCAAAACAGGTCGAAGTCACCATCCCGCCGCCCGCTCCGCCGGCCAAGCCGACCGAGAGCAACACGGCGATCGCGGCGCTCGCCGATGATCCGACCATCAAGAGCCTCACCGCCAAGCTCAACGACAACCCCGACGATGGGGCCGCGCTGTATCGGCGGGGCCAGGTCTATGCCAGCAAGGGCGCCTACGAACTCGCGATCAAGGACTTCAACAATTCGCTGCGGCTCAACCCGAAGGATGTGGAAGCCTACAACAACCGCTGTTGGGCCCGCACGGTCATCGGCGACCTACAGGCCGCGCTGAAGGATTGCAACGAGGCGCTGCGGTTGCGTCCGAATTTCGTCGATGCGCTGGACAGCCGCGGCCTCGTCAACCTCAAGAGCGGACAGACCAAGAATGCAATTGCCGACTTCGACGCCGCGCTGAAGATCAACCCGAGATTGACCTCGTCGCTGTACGGACGGGGCATTGCCAAGAAGCGCAACGGCTCGATCCCGGAAGGCGATCTGGATATTAGCAACGCCAAGGCGATGGATCCGAATATCGTTAAGGAATTCGCCGATTACGGGGTACAGTGACGATTATTTGACGCTAACTGGCAGCCTCCTCGAACCGACAGGCGGGCGGCTAGACTAACGGTAATAGGCCGCGACCGGATTGGTCCGGCAGCTCATTTGAATCACGTTTTGGAACCACGCGCAGGAGGGACTGGTAATGTCACAGAGCTCTGGAACAAAGACCCTGACCGGGCTCCTTTCGATCGCGACGCTCGGCGCCGCCCTCTGCTTTGGCATGGCCAGCGCGGTTGCCGAGGAGAAGGCCAAGGACAAGAACGTGACCGAGGATCAGATCCTCCGCGCGCTGGTGCCGGAAAAGAAGCCGCTGACCCGCGGCCTGTCGGTCGGTCCGCAGCAGGTTGATCAGGCCGCAGTTGCCGCCGAAGGGCAGTTCGTCCAGAAAATCCGCGGCCGCTCGACGCGGTCGCTGTCGTTCAGCGAGCGTGAAGAGATCGCCGCCATCGTCAAGGACAAGCCCAAGATCGATCTGGAAATCAACTTCGACTACAACTCGGCCGATATCAGCCCCAGATCGCTGGCATCGGTTCAGGCGCTCGGCCGCGCATTGTCCAATTCCGACCTGAAAGGCTCGACCTTCGTGGTCGCCGGTCATACCGACGCAGCCGGCGGCGAAGGCTACAACCAGGACCTTTCCGAGCGGCGCGCCGACGCGATCAAGCGCTATCTGGTCGATAAATACGGCATCAACGGCACCGATCTGGTGACCGTCGGTTACGGCAAGAGCAAGCTGAAGGACTCGAACCAGCCGATGGCCGAAGCCAATCGCCGCGTGCAGGTTGTGAACATGGAAAACAAGGCCACTGCGTCCAAATAGCCTGTTCAAGTAGGGCGTGGCGTTGACCTAGATTTTCCGGCTACAATGCGTTCCGCAGCACCCTTGCGGGACGCATTTTGTTTTGGGTTCATTGTGATTTTTCGGTGAACCGGATGCACCCCGCTTCATTTGACTTCCAGTCTGGATTGATCCGGCGATGAAACTCTCCGAATACCTCAAACCTGCGCTCGGAGTAGCGTTCGTTGTTGTTGTGGGTGGCTTCTACTACTGGTTCGAGCACCGCTCCCGTCCCGAGCCCAAGGATACGCCCAGCCAGGCGCTGGTGATCGTGACCAAATCCACCAATGCCTGCTTCTCCGACATGGTGCGGGTCACCGGATTCATCGTGCCGCGCCGCGAAGCGCAGGTCGGCGTCGATCAGGAAGGCTCCAGGGTCACCGATGTCTTCGTCCGCGAAGGCGACATGGTGGCGGACAATCAGGAATTGGCACGCCTGACCGCGCCGCCGCAGCAGCCGGGAGCTCCGGGCGGCGGCAGGACCGGACCGATATCGCTGCGCACGCCTGGCCCAGGCCTCGTTACCGAAGTCAGGACCGCCGTCGGCGCGCCGGCCTCGCCGCAGGCCGGACCGATGTTCCGGATTTCCGTCAACAACGAGATCGAGCTGGAGGCCGAAGTGCCGAGCGTCCATCTGCTCAAGCTCAATCCCGGCGCCACGGTGCGGATCAGCCGCGACGACGCGCCCGATCTGGTCGGCAAGATCCGGCAAATCTCGCCGCAGATCGACCGCGCCACCCAGCTCGGCAAGGTCAGGATTTCGCTGAACAACAATCCCTCGCTCAAGGTCGGCATGTTCGCCCGCGCCAATATCGACGCCAAGCGCAGCTGTGGCGTCGCGGTGCCGCGTACCGCCATCGACCGCCTGACCCTGCAGGTGGTCAAGGAGAACAACAGGATCGAGACGCGAAAAGTCCGGGTCGGCCTGACGTCGGACACCTCTACGGAAATTCTTGAAGGCCTCGCCGTCGGTGAAACCGTCGTGGCCGATGCTGGAACCTCGCTGCATGACGGCGACCAGATCAAGACCATGTTTGCCGACGAACTCGAGCGCACGCGGACACGATAATGGCTTTGAATATCTCGGCATGGTCGATCCGGAACCCGCTTCCGTCCATCGTATTTTCAATCATCCTTCTGGTGCTGGGATGGGTCAGCTTCACCAAGCTCGCGGTCACGCGGCTGCCGAGCGCCGACATCCCCGTGATCTCGGTGGCGGTCTCGCAGTTCGGCGCAGCGCCCTCGGAGCTTGAATCTCAGGTCACCAAGACGATCGAGGACGGCGTATCCGGCGTCGAGGGCGTGCGGCACATTTCGTCGTCGATTACCGATGGCCTGTCGCTGACCACGATCCAGTTCGCGCTCGAGACCAACACCGACCGCGCGCTGAACGACATCAAGGATGCCGTCACCCGCGTTCGTGCCAGCCTGCCGCAAAACGTCACCGAGCCGCTGATCCAGCGCGTCGACGTGATCGGCCTGCCGATCGTCACCTATGCCGCGATCTCTCCGGGCAAGACGCCGGAGCAGCTGTCCTATTTCGTCGACGACGTCGTCAAACGCGCGCTGCAGGGCGTCCGCGGCGTCGCCCAGGTCGAGCGCATCGGCGGTGTCGAGCGCGAGATTCTGGTCTCGCTCGATCCCGACCGGTTGCAGGCCTCGGGGCTTACCGCCGTCAATGTCAGCCAGATCCTGCGCGGCACCAATGTCGACCTCGCCGGCGGCCGCGCCGGAATCGGCAATAACGACCAGGCGATCCGCACCCTGGCCGGCGCCAAGACGCTGAACGAACTCGCCGGCACCATGATCCCGCTGTTCGGCGGCGGCGAGGTGCGGCTCGACGATCTCGGCACCGTCACCGACACCATCGCCGATCGCCGGACCTTTGCCCGCTTCAACGGCGAGCCGGTGGTCGCGCTCGGCATCAAGCGCTCGAAGGGCGCCAGCGACGTGGTGGTCGCGGCCGCCGTGCAAAAACGCATCGATGCGCTGAAGGCGGCCTATCCCGACGTCGACCTGAAGATGATCGACACGTCGGTCGATTTCACCAAGGGCAATTACGAGGCGGCGATCTCGACCCTGTTCGAGGGTGCTATTCTCGCCGTCGTTGTCGTGCTGTTGTTCCTGCGCGATATCCGCGCCACGATCATCGCCGCGATCTCGCTGCCGCTGTCGATCTTCCCGGCGTTCTGGGTGATGGATCTGCTCGGCTTCTCGCTCAACCTCGTCAGCTTCCTCGCCATCACGCTGTCGACCGGTATTCTGGTCGACGACGCCATCGTCGAGATCGAAAACATCGTCCGCCACATGCGCATGGGCAAGACGCCCTACCGCGCTGCGTTGGAAGCCGCCGACGAAATCGGCCTCGCCGTGATCGCGATCTCGCTGACCATCATCGCGATCTTCGCGCCGGCAAGCTTCATGTCCGGGATCGCCGGGCAGTTCTTCAAGCAATTCGGCATCACCGTGTCGGTGCAGGTGTTCTTCTCGCTGCTCGCGGCGCGCTTCGTCACGCCGGTGCTGGCGGCTTACTTCCTCAAAGATCACCCGCATGAGGATCCGCCGCCCGGGCGCTTGCTGAAGGCTTACACCAGGCTCGTGACGTGGTCGGTGAAACACTACTTCATCACCGTGCTGGCCGGACTTGCGATATTTGCCGCCTCGATCTGGAGCATCACGTTGCTGCCGCAGGGCTTCCTGCCGGCGCAGGACACCGCGCGCTCGCTGCTGGCGATGGAGCTGCCGCCAGGCTCGCAACTCGCCTACACCGAGAAGGTGACGGAAGAAATCGTCCAGCGCCTGCGCAAGCGCCCGGAGATCAAGAGCATATTCGTCGATGGCGGCCGGGTGCCGCCGGGAACGCAGGAAGTGCGGCGCGCCGCGCTGATCATCAACTACACGCCGAAGAAAGACCGCGACAGCAAGCACACCCAGCGCCTGCTCGAGCTCGATATCAGCAAGGAACTGGAAAACGTCCCGGACATCCGGTTCTGGTTCCTCGATGAAAACGGCCTGCGTGCGATTTCGCTCGTCGTGACCGGCATCGACAGCAACATCGTCGGCAACGTCGCCAACGAACTCGCGACCCAGATGAAGCGGATTCCGATCATCGCCAACGTGATCTCGGAAACCTCGCTCGACCGGCCGGAGCTTCGGATTCGCCCAAGGGCCGAACTGGCCGCGCGGCTTGGCGTCTCCACCGAAAGCCTGTCGCAAACCATCCGTGTCGCCACCATCGGCGACGTCGGCCCGGCGCTCGCCAAGTTCGATGCCGGCGACCGCCAGGTGCCGATCCGCGTCCAGCTCGAGGACAGCGCGCGCGGCGACCTGCAGATGCTGCAGCAATTGCGGGTGCCGCTCGGCCAGCGCGGCGAGCGCGGCGGCGTGCCGCTGTCTGTCGTCGCCGACATCCAGCTCGACCAGGGCCCGACCAGCATCAACCGTTACGACCGGGAACGGCAGGCCACCGTCGCAGCCGACCTCGTCGGCACCGCGGCGCTGGGCGACGCTACCAAGATGATCTACGACCTGCCCGTGATGAAGAGCCTGCCGAAGGGCGTCAAGGTCAGCCCGTCGGGCGACGCCGAAAGCCTGGCCGAATTGTCGGACGGCTTTGCCACCGCCATCACCGCCGGCCTGATGATGGTCTACGCGGTGCTGGTGCTGTTGTTCGGCACCTTCCTGCAGCCGATCACCATCCTGTTCTCGCTTCCGCTTTCGATCGGCGGCGCGATCGCAGCCTTGCTGCTGACCGGCAAGCAGCTGACCACGCCGGTGTGGATCGGCATCCTGATGCTGATGGGCATCGTCACCAAGAACGCCATCATGCTGGTGGAGTTCGCGGTCGAGTCGATCCGCGAAGGCAACAAGCGCGATTTTGCGATCATCGACGCCGGCATCAAGCGCGCCCGCCCGATCATCATGACCACCATCGCGATGGCGGCCGGCATGATGCCGTCAGCGCTGGCATTCGGCGCCGGCGGCGAGTTCCGCTCGCCGATGGCGCTCGCCGTGATCGGCGGTCTGGTGTTCTCGACAGTGCTGTCGCTGGTGTTCGTGCCGGCGATGTTCATGATGATGGACGATCTCGGTGCGCTGATCTGGCGCTACGGCAAGCTGCTGCTGGCCTCGGAAGCCGAGAGCGACGATGTTCCGCCGGGCGGCCATCACACCGCACCGCCTCCAGCCAAGGGGCCGCCGCCGGTCCCGCCGGCGATGTCGCCCGCAGCGAAGTGAGGCGCTTTCCACCCAAGCAAGCCCTCAACGGTCGATAGCCGAGATCGCCTGCGGCTCTGCAGGCGCTTGCATCGCGCCGTTCATCCGAACCACTTCTGCTGTTGCCCGCATCGAAGCGGGTGCTATGCTCGGGCTCAACCAATAGTTTAAGGGGGCGGGATGGCAGATCGAGAAGCGATGCGAAAGCTCGTCGAGCAAGCGTATGCAGACCGCGGTAGCGGCAACATCGAGGGCCTCATGTCAGCGTTTCACGCTGACGCGGTTTTCGAACTTGCCGGGGAGCCGAAGGTCCTCGCATTGGCGGGAACGGTTCGCAGTCATCCGAACGTTCGCGAAGCGATGACTGGTTTCATTGGCGCTTTTCAGTTCATCGAGCGTGACATCATCGCCTTTATCGCAGACGGCGATCGCGCCGCCGTGCACTCGCGGCTCACGATGCGGTTCAAGGATATAACCTTCACGACGGAATTGACCGACCTGTTCAAATTCCAGGACGGAAAAATCATCGAACTCGTCGAGTTCGCCGATACAGCGCTGATCAAGGAAATAACCGCCGGGGCCTGACGATCAGGCCCTACTCGTTGCGCGCCACCGTCGTCAGCTTGTTCAGGTTCTGCAGCAAGATGCGCCCGCGCTGCAGATCCAGAATGCCGTCCTTGCGCCAGGCCTGCAGTTGACGGTTGACGCTTTCGCGCGCGGCGCCGACGAACACGCCGAGCTGCTCCTGCGAAATATGCACTTCCGATCCGAAATCGGCAGCCAGCGCCACCAGCCTTCGCGCCAGCCGCACCGGCAGTGGCTGCAGCATGGATTCTTCCATCCGCTCGCTCTGCCAGCGGATGCGCTGGCACAGCAGCGTGATGATCTTGATGGCGACTTTCGGCTCACGTTCGAGGAAGGCGAGGAAATCCTCACGCCGGAGCACGAACAGTTCCGTCGCCTCGCCGGCGGTGGCGTCCGCAGTGCGGCTTTGGCCGTCGAGCACGGCGACTTCGCCGAAGAGGTCCCCTGAACCCATGAAGTTCAGGGTCAGGCGGCTGCCGTCGGAGGCGCCGGTCTCGATCCGGATCTGGCCGCGGCGGACCCCGTAAAGGGCGTCGCCGGGGTCCCCCTTCTGGAACAGCATCTCGCCGAGCCCCAGTTGCTGGGTGTGGCAGAGTCCGGAGATTCGCTGCAGTTCGTCGGCGCCAAGGTCCGCGAACATCGGGTTCATCTTCAAAATGACCGCAAATTCGGCCTGTTTGCTCATTGGTTTGCCTTCCAGTTCGATCCCAAAACCGTCCCCAAAGGCCCTAGCAAGATTCACCCCGACCGAAGTGTGTCATAAGTCACATAGCATTGCAGTAGCCTTGGAATAATTTTGGCTTCTTTGAGCGATGTCCCCTTCCGGGATAAGCTCGCTTGTCCGGCTGTGCCCCATCGGGCGCGGCCGAAACCGATGCCGTTTGCCCGGTCTGGAAAGTCGAAATGAGAGCATTGAAATTCGCCGGGGCCGCCATCGGCGCCGTGATCGTCATCATCGGGCTGCTGCTCGTGATCGGCATCCCGTCCGGCTTCATGACGTCGCAGATCCAGGAACGGGTCGAGCGCGAGACCGGCTACAAGCTCACCATCAACGGCGGAACCAGGGTCGGGCTCTGGCCGTCGCTCAACATCACGCTGAACGACGTCGCGCTGCAGGATCCGAAAGATCGCGACATCAACCACCGCCTCACCGCGGTCAGCATCCAGGCAGACGTGACACTGGCGAGCCTGTGGTCCGGCAAACCGCAAGTTACCGAACTTGTCATCGTTCGTCCGGTGCTGAACCTGCCGCTGCAGCGCGAACGCATCAAGGATATCAATCAGCCGTCGAGGCCGGCCGCCGCGATCAAGGGCGAAGCCTTTACAATCGAGCATGTCAGCGTCACCGGCGGCACGATCGTGTTTTCCAATCTGCGCGACCGCGTCGAGAACAAGATCGAGACCATCAACGCCGACATGACGATCGATGCCGACCGCAAGATCCGGGCGACCGGCAATGCGCGCGCCGGCGAGCACGCGTTGAAATTCGACATCAAGGCGGTGGCCCCGGCACCGCCGCTCGAACGGCAGAACATCCCGACCGAATTCAAGATCGATGCACCCGGCTTCCTGCACGGGCAGCTGTCGGGCAAGGCGGAAGTCCGGCTCAACGGCCCGGTGGTGATGATCAACGGCTTGACCGGCACGCTCGGCGACGGCGCGTTCAATGGCTGGGCCTCGGTCGATACCGCAAGCAAGCCGCTGGTAAAGCTCGATCTGGATTTCCAGCGGCTCGATGTCGCGATGGGCCGTGGTGACGGCGGTTCGGCGGCGCAGCCCTGGAGCAATGCCGCGATCGATCTCAATGGCCTCAATTATATCGATGCCCAGGCGCGGATCTCCGCGGCGGCGCTCAATATCGGCGACGCGCGTTTCGCGCCGGCGGCGATCGACGTCACGCTCAACAGCGGCGTGCTGAAGACGCAGGTTTCCAATCTCGGCGCCTATGACGGCAACACCAATGGCGATCTCACCATTGATGCCTCGACCGCCAATCCTACATTTGCGCTGCGGGCCGATCTCACCGGCGTGCGCGCGCTGCCGCTGCTGAGGAGCCTGGCCGATTTCGACAAGCTCGACGGCAGGATGCAAACCAAGATCAGCGTGCGCTCCACCGGCAACAGCCAGCGCGCGATCATGGCGGGCCTGCAAGGCACCGCGTTCGTCGTGTTCCAGGACGGCGCCATCAAGGGCCTCAACGTCGCCCAGATGATCCGCTCGCTCACCTCGGGCACCCTGTCCGGCTGGCAGGAAGGCAAGGAGCAGTCGACGGATCTGTCGCAGCTTTCGGCGTCGTTCAAGATCGACAAGGGGCAGGCCGTCACCACCGATCTCAATCTGGTCGGCCCGCTGGTGCGGATGACGGGCGTCGGCACCATTGCGCTCGACACCAAGCAGATCGGGTTCCGCGTCGAACCAAAGCTCGTGATGACCACCGAAGGCCAGGGCCGCGCCAATGAGCCGGTCGGATTCGGCATTCCCGTGATGATCGAGGGGCCGTGGGGCGCGCCCAAAATCTATCCGGACATGCAGGGCATTTTGGATAATCCCGACGCCGCCTATGCCAAGCTCAAGGAGATGGGCAAGGGCCTGTTCGGTCCCAATGGCGGCGGCCTCGGCTCCGCCCTCGGCGGCCTGCTCGGCGGACAACAGGGTGTCCCCCCGGGTGGACAACCGGGCGGACCGGGTGGCCAGCAAGGCAGCGGGCTTGAGGGGATTCTGGGTGGACTGCTCGGCGGCGGCCAGCCGGGGGGACAGGGTGGCCAGGGCGGCGGCAGGCCTAACGATCCGCTCGGCGGCCAGCTGGGCGAGGCCATCGGCAATTTGCTGCAGCAAGGTCTGAATGGCGGTCAAGGCGGTCAGGGCAGACCCGCTCAAGGGAGTGCCGGCCAAGCCGCGCCGCGGCCGAACAGCCCGCGCAGCATTCCGATTCCCGGCCAGCAGCCCGCGGATGCCGAGCCCGCGGCGCCCGCCGCCCCGACGGCGCAAAATGACGCAGCTCCGCAAGCTGACAGCCAGCCGATGAACGACGTCTTGCGGCAGCTGTTTAATCGGTGAGCTTGGTCCCTCGATAGACCGTGACCCCTCACCCCAGCCCTCTCCCACAAGGGGAGAGGGGGCCGACTTCCGCTGCCGCAACGGTCTCGGCCCGTAATGGCCACACGCACCGCCGATTTCCCCGGATAACTGCCCAAAGTCGAAGCTAACCATGTGTGGGATAGGCCACCTGCTCGGCCCTCAAATCGTGCTAAAAAGGCCCAACCGCGGCGGCTCCCGGCCGGGGAATGCCGCCACCGGCAAAACCGATGCGCGCGCAAGAGGCGTGGCGCACGAGGGTCGTGGATGTGAGCGCCGCCAAGGGCAAAGTCTGGTTCCTGCGTGAGGGCCTGTTCGCGAAATACGTCGTCGCGCTGGTCGGCCTTGTCGTGTTCGTGCTCGCCGTCAACGGCGCGATGGAAATCTGGATCAGCTATCGCGGCATCAAGAGTTCGCTGACCGACGGCATGTCGGAGAAGGCCGAAGCCACCGCCAAGCGCATCCAGCAATCGATGTCGGACCTCGAACGGCAGATCAACTGGGTGACGCGGACCTCTTCCTACAAGATCGAGGACCGCCGCGCCGACTATGCGCAATTGCTCAACCAGGTGCCCTATGTGAGCCAGCTGACGCTGCTCTCGGCCCAGGGCCGCGAGCAGCTCCGCATCACGCGCCAGACGGTCCACTACGGCAGCAACGCCGATTTCTCCCGCGACCTGCGCTTCACCGAGTCCGCTTCCCGCGGCACCAGCTTTGCGACGCCCTATTTCCGGGACGGGCGGCCGTTCACGTCGATCTCGTTGCCGCATTCGGATTCCCAGGTCACCGTCGCCGAAATCAATCTTACCTTCCTGCAGGACTTCTTCGGCGATACCGAGATCGGCAGGACAGGCTTTGCCTATATCGTCGACAGCAAGGGCCAGGTGCTGGCGAGTTCGTCGAAGGGCCCCGAAATCGGCAAGGACGTCTCAAGCCTGCCGCAGGTCGCCGCCATCAAGGGCTCGCTGCTGTCGGAGGGCACGGACATTGCCGGCAACGACGTGCTGACGACGGTGAGCGCGGTGCCGCGGATCGGCTGGTTCGTGTTCTTCGAGCAGCCGACGGCGCAGGCGCTGACGCCGATCCGCGAGCAACTGTTGCGCATCGCGCTTCTGATCGCGATGGGCCTCGTGACCGCGATCATCGCCGGCACCGTGATGGCGCGGCGGATGCTGGTGCCGATCAACGCACTGCGCGCCGGCGCGCATCGGCTCGGCGGCGGCGATTTCAGCCACCGCATCGAGGTGAAGACATCCGACGAGCTGGAAGAGCTTGCCGACCAGTTCAACGGCATGGCGAGCCAGCTTGCGGAAACCTATTCCGGCCTGGAGGCCAAGGTGAAGGAGCGGACGCGGGATCTCGCGCAGTCGATCAACGAGCTGAAAGTGCTCGAGGAGGTCGGCCGCGCGGTATCGTCGTCGCTAGACCTCAACGCCGTGCTGCCGACGGTCGCCGCCCGCGCGCTCGAAATCACCCATGCCGACGCGGTGTTGATTTACGGCTACGACGCCGCGAACCGCAAATTCAACCTCACCGAATCGATCGGCATCGACAAGGCGGCCGAAGGCAAACACCTTGCGATCGAGGCCGACAACTCGCCGCTCGGCGAAGCCGCCGCGCGGGGCGAGCCGATCGCGATCCCCGACCTTGACGCGACGGCGGATCATCCGCTGCGCGACGTCGTGGTCGAGGCCGGCTTCCATTCGGTGCTGGTGGTGCCGCTGGTCGACCAGCAGGGCATCTTGGGATCGCTGGTGGTGCTGCGGCAAAACGCCGGCGAATTTTCCGACAACCTCATCGGCTTGATGAAGACCTTTGCGCACCAGAGCGTGCTCGCGATGCGCAACGCGCGGCTGTTCTCTGAGGTCGACCACAAGAGCCGCGAACTGGAGATGGCGAACTCCACGGTGCGCGAGCAGGCCGACAAGCTGCAGGAGCAGACCGACCAGCTCAAGGACTGGAACAAATCGCTGGAGGAGCGGGTCGAGACCCAGCTCGGCGAGATCGAACGCATCCGCCGCCTCGAACGTTTCCTGGCGCCGCAGGTGGCGCAGCTGATCGCCTCCGGCGACGGCCATGAAGGCTTGCTCGACAGCCATCGCCGCGAAGTCACTGTGGTGTTCTGCGACATACGCGGATTTACCTCGTTCACCGAGACCACCGAGCCGGAAGAGGCGATGAACGTGCTGCGGGAATATCACGCCGCCCTTGGCGCGCTGATTTTCAAGTATGAGGGCACGCTCGACCGCTATGCCGGCGACGGCGTGATGATCCTGTTCAACGCGCCGATCCAGTTCGAGGACCATGTCAAGCGCGCGGTGAAGATGAGCGTCGAGATGCGCGACGCCATCGGGCAGCTGACCGAGAAGTGGCGCAACCGCGGCCACAATCTCGGCTTCGGCATCGGCATTGCGCTGGGCTACGCCACGCTCGGCCAGATCGGCTTCGAGCAGCGGCTGGAATATGCCGCGATCGGCAGCGTCACCAACCTCGCCTCGCGCCTGTGCGACGAGGCCAAGGCCAACCAGATCGTGGTGTCCAGACGTGTCTACGGCATGGTCGAACCATGGGTCGAGGGCCGGCCGATTGATGATCTCAATTTGAAGGGTTTTAACCATCCGATTCTTGCGGCCGAGATTACGAGCTGGCGGGAAGAGGTGGATAATGTGGTGGATGCGGCGTCTGCGGCGCGGCGGCAACAGAAGAAGTCGTAATTGCCGTCGTCCCGGCGAACGCCGGGACCCATACCGCGTGATGCTCACTTTGCAGAAGGTCTCTAACGCCTGCGTTCTCGCCGATAGGCCGCGGCGTATGGGTCCCGGCCCCCGTGCGCAATCGCGCACTAGGCCGGGACGACGGTGGTGTTGGTCGGGCTCCCCGCAGCCAACCCGACAAATCGTCGCAGCGCACAAAAACAGCGTCTCTTATCCGCATCGCATAGAACCCGTTGCCCGCTGGATGCGACAAACGGCGGTCAGTTCGCATTCGAGGTCGCGGCCTGGACAGTCCCCCAACACCAGGAGCTTCCCGATGCTTTCCCGCGCCACCTATGTATCCGTCATCACCCTTGCCGCCGCCGCAGCCAGCCTTGCCACCGCCTCGGTCGCGCAGGCCGGGATGGTCGGCAATTCCAACTTCGCCGGCTCGAAAACCGTAATCCACCACCCGATCCCGACGCCGCCCCGCGTTCAGACGCCGTTGCCGATGATCAAATCGAATCTCAAGCTGGATTGCCGTGCACACCGCGATCGGGACGCGGCGGGCAACGTCTTTGCTTCCTACCGTTGCCGCTAGGCGTCCCAGGACGACAAACACCCAAAAACCAGGAGCTACCCCGATGTTTTCCCGCACCGCCTATGTATCCATGATCACCCTTGCCACTGCCGTCGCCGCCATTGCTTCCGTGTCCGTCGCGCAGGCCGGGATGGTCGGCAATTCCAACTTCGCCGGCTCGAAAACCGTGATCCACCACCCGATCCCGACACCGCCCCGCGTTCAGCCGACGCGGCCGATGATCCAATCGAATATCAAGCTGCATTGCCATAAATACGTCGCTCGGGACCCGAAGACGGGCCAACCCTCTATGGCCACCACTTGCCACTAGGCAACCCAGGACGACAGACGACATGGAACGATCAAGCTCCATGTCGTCGCCGGCCCGTCGTGACGAAGGTCAAAAGTTGCACTTCGCCGCGTTGACGACCTTGATGCCGCCGGTCTTGGGATCGAACTTGGCCTGCTTGCCGACGACGCAACCCTTGCCGTCGAGCTTGCCGTCATCGAACAGTTTCTTGCCGTTCGAATCGTAGATCGCCATGCGGTGCTTGCCCCTTGCGTAAGCGCCCGAGGAAGCGGTGAGCGCGACGGCGACGGCAGCGGTGAAAATGAGAGCTGAGCGGAACATTGGTGTAGACCTTTCGTGTTGAAATCTCCCCATCGGAGACAGCGCAAACGTAAGGTGCTCTGTCGCTTCGCACTGTGCGTGGAGTCACATCGGGTGCGTGTGTGTGTGTTTCGTCGGCAATTTCTGATTCGATTTTGAATATCCGCCTACGCTCTTCGAGCTACGGCGTGACGTGTCCGCGTCGTCGCCGCTCATCGTCGTCCCGGCGAAGGCCGGGACCCATAACCACCGGCGATAGTTGTTTTTGCGTGCAGGTCGTTATCTTCCCTTTTCAACAATAAGGGCCGCGGCGTATGGGTCCCGGCCTTCGCCGGGACGACGTGGATATGTGTTCGCGATCTCGCGGCGCATTGCGTCCGAGCTTTGTCAGAAAACCTTGCCCCCAGAATTAAGAGGGCGCAGGGAAGACCGGGTGCGCGCTGCACCCGCGGTCCCGTGTGCGATTGCACAGAAAAGGCTGCACACGAGCATACAGGGCAGCGGAGAACACCCGGCCTTCCCTGCGCAATGGCTTTACGGCTTATGCCGTGCTCTCCCCGGAGACGAGTTCTTGGTTGACTCCGTCGCTGCCGTTCGGCTCTCGCCTACCCGACAGCTTGACGCCTGCAACGGGCGCCAGGACCACACGGTTTTGCCGTACGCTTATCCACGCCGTCGTCGAGGCGTAAACCAGCGTCCACCGCAACCCATCCAACGTCCGTGACGACGGCCGACGCCCTCTGAGTGGGACGGGATGACTCATCATATAAACTGATTTGTGTTCTGGTAAACAGAAATCTTTTTTATTTTGGGGCTTGACACGTTTTCTGCAAATCAGAACTGATTTGCCCGTCGTGCCGATTTGTCGCATCTCCCTCCTTCGTCATTCCCCGATGCGCAATTGCGCATCGGGGAATGACGGAGAAAGCAGCTCGCCTGCTCCCTGGCCGCCTGTTCCCCAGGGAACAGCGCCGGCCGGCGGACCCTGCGATGTTCTCCGTCACAGGCAAGCCCATTCCGGGCGGCCGGCACAGAGGGAACACGACGATGATCTATCCTTGGAAGCCTTTCAACAAGCTGGATTACGCCGAACAGCAATCCGAACTGACCCAGGACGATGCGCGCGACGGTTTTCAGAACCTGGGCAGCGGCAACAACTTTCACTTCCAGCTGACGGGGACTGCCCCCAAGCTCGTCAACGGCCAGGGCGGCAACGACACCATCATCCTGGACGGCAACTCCGCCGACACGGTGTTCGGCGGCTCCGGCAACGACACGATCGACGGCGGCGCGGGCAACGACACGCTCAAGGGCCAGGCGGGCGAGGACCACATCTTCGGCGGCGCCGGCGCGGACAACATCAGCGGCGGCAGCGACAACGACTATCTGGTCGGCGACAATGACGCGGTTGCGTCCAACCTGCACGGCATCGACACGATGTACGGCGGCAGCGGCGAAGACACGCTCTACGGCGGCGGCAAGGCCGACGTGATGTCAGGCGGCACGGGCAACGACAATTTCGTCTACTTCGTCGGCCTCGGCACTGAGAACGAGAGCGCGGTCGGCGCCGCGGACCGGATCACCGACTTCCAGGTGGGCGACAAGATCGACGTGTCCTTCATGGACGCCGACGGCAATTCCGCCAACGGCAACAGCACCTTCACCTTCTCGTCCAGCGGCGCGACCACCCAGGCCGGCAAGTTCTGGTTCGAGACCCACGACGACGGCCAGCACGTGTTCTTCAACATCAACGGCGGCGCGGCCGACATGGAGATCATCTCGACGAACAGCCACCAGTTCACGACGGCGGACTTTATTCTGTGAGGTGAGGTCGTTCGGCACGGTGAGTGCTGGATGCGGAGGCATGGACCGCCAGCTTTTACGGGCTGGCGGTCTAGGCTTGGAGTATGCAGCTGACCGATGGGCGCGGTGCTGTTATTTCGCTCGTCGGAAAAAATAATGCAGTTTAGAATGCTGGCGTCGAAAACGCTGCAAGATATATCCGGACGACCACAGCGATGTGTGAGCCATGTTGATGACAAAACGCAAGCCGGCGACGATTGGCGAAATTCTGGTCGAGGAATTCATGAAGCCGATCGGCCTGACGCAAGGCGCGCTGGCTGAAGCCATGGGCGTGCAACGCAAGCACGTCAACGAGCTGTGCAACGATCGTCGCAATGTGACCGCAGCGACCGCCCTCATTCTCGCCCGCGTGTTCGGCAACAGCGCGGATTTCTGGCTTAACGTGCAGCGGCGAAGCGATCTGTGGGAAGCGATGCATTCACCACTGGAACGCAAGCGGATTGAACGAGCGCGACCTCTGACGAAAGCGGCGTGAGCTGTGCCGTTAGCCTACCCCTACCCCAGCCCCGCCCTTCTAAACCCCTCCAGATAATGCTCCCTTTCCACCTCATGCTCATACGGCATTTCGGTGGATAGCCACGCCAGCGAGATGTTGGGTTGGACGTTGCGCAGCCCCTCCAGCGCGGCGGCGGCGGCCTTGACGTGGCCGGACATGCCCAAGGAGGCCGTCAGCACGCGGTGGGCGCCGACGAAATCGGGGCGCTGGCGCAGCGATTCGCGGGAGAGGCGGATCGCCTCCTCGTAGTTGCGGCCGACATACTGGCAATAGGCGGCGACGCCGCAATAGATGCCGGCAAAGGGATCGCGCGGGGAAAAGCGCAGCGCCTGCCGGGCGGCGGCGTCGCCGTCCTCCCAGCGCCCGCGATAGGACAGCGCCACGCCATAGATGCCGCGCGCCGGCGAAAAATTCGGATTGAGCCGCAGCGCCAGCTCGAACTCGGCGATGCAATCGTCAAAGCGGCGGTTGAACAGATAGACACTCGCCAGCGCATAGTGCGCCCACGCATCCTCACTGTCGGCGCGGATCGCCGCCAGGGCGGCGCGTTCCGCCGCCCGCACCGCCGTCGGCATGTCCTCCCAGCCCATATGGGCCGCAAACATATGGCAGGCCGCGAGCAGGCTGAGCGCCTGGCCGTAGCCGGGATCGACCGCGATGGCTTTTTCCAAGAGCGCCTGCGCCACCAGATTGTCCGATCGCGTCACCCGCCAGTAATGCGACAGCGCGCGCATCACCAGATCCCAGGCGTCCATATTATCAGGCGTCTTGCGCTGGCTGCGGAAATTCTCGGCGGCATAGAGCTGCGGCTCGATCGCGGCGACCACGGCCTGCGTGATCTCGTCCTGCACCGCGAACACGTCGGCGAGGTTGCGGTCGTAGCGCTCGGCCCACAGGTGACTGCCGGTGACGACGTCGTTGAGCTGCGCGGTGATGCGCACGTGATCGCCATCCTTGCGCACCGAGCCCTCGACGACGTAGCCGACGCCGAGCTCCTCGCCGATCTGCTTCAGATGCACCTGACGGCCGCGATAGACGAAAGAGGAGTTGCGGGCGATGACATAGAACCAGCGCAGCTTGGACAGCGCGGTGATGATATCCTCCGAAATGCCTTCGGAAAAATATTCCTGCTCGGGCTCGCCGGAGATGTTTGTGAACGGCAGCACGGCGATGGCGGGGCGGTCGAGCGGCGGCAGGGAGGCGGCGGCGGGTTCGGGCGGGCGTGGCGTTGGTGCGGAGGCAGGGGTCGCGCTTTGCGGCACAAGAGTGCCGCTGAGCGCGGGTCGCGGCGCAAGGGCGCCGCTGCTGACGTTCCCGACGAAGCGAAAACCTTTGCGCGCGATGGTGCGGATCAGCGCCTGGTCCTTGCCGCTATCGCCGATGGCGGTGCGCGCGGCGTTGATGCGGCTGGTCAACGTGGATTCGGAGACGATGCGGCCGTGCCAGATGCTCTCGATCAGATCGTCCTTGGTAACGACGTGGTCGCGGTGCTCGACCAGATAAGTGAGCAGATCGAACACCTGCGGCTCGACTGCGACATTTTGGCCGGCGCGGGTCAGTTCGCGCACAGCGGTGTCGAGCACATGGTTTGAAAACTGGAACTGCACGCTGCCATCCCCGAAAGCTTGTTGATTTGACGTACCAATTCGGTACGGGGGCGATTTAGCTTGCTCGGCTTCATCAGGGCCGTGCGCCACCTCACAGAAAAATCAGGGTGGCCTCAAGGCAAAATCCACCCTGGGTCAGAGTCTTTAGGTCCGCGGAAGGCGATGTTCGGTTCATCGCGGCCCACCCCGTGGCCGCATGACCCGGAGGAACCCCGCATGGCCACCCAAGCTGCCGCCACCGCCGCGACCACGACGCCCGTCCCCGCGCCTGCCCCGGATCTGGCCGCGCTCAAGACAAAACAGCAGGCGGCGTGGTCGTCAGGCAATTACGCCATCGTCGGTTCCACGCTGCAGATCGTCGGCGAGCAGCTGTGCGAGGCAATGGATCTCAAGGCCGGCGCCAAGGTGCTGGATGTAGCCGCCGGCAACGGCATGGCCTCACTCGCCGCCGCGCGCCGCTGGTGCGACGTCACCTCCACCGATTACGTGCCGGCGCTTCTGGAGCGCGGCCGGGCGCGCGCCAATGCCGAGGGCATGACGATGGAGTTTCGCGAGGCCGATGCGGAGAACCTCCCCTTCGACAACAACAGTTTTGAGGTCGTGCTGTCGACCTTCGGCGTGATGTTCACGCCGAACCAGGAAAAGGCGACGGGTGAATTGCTGCGCGTGTGCAAGCCGAAGGGCCAGATCGGCCTCGCCAACTGGACGCCGGACGGTTTCATCGGCCAAGTATTCAAGACGCTCGGCAAGCACCTGCCGCCGCCCGCAGGCGCGAAATCGCCGGCGATGTGGGGCACCCGCGCGCGGCTCACCGAAATGTTCGACGCCGGCGCCGCCTCGATCAAGGCCGAGTCGCGGCTGTTCAATTTCCGCTACCGCTCGGCCGAGCATTTCCTCGACGTGTTCAAGACGTTCTACGGCCCGGTGCTCAAGGCGTTTGCCGCGCTCGAACCGGCCAAGCAGGAAGAGCTGCACAATGATCTGCACGCGCTGATCGTGCGCATGAACCGCGCCACCAACGGCAGCATGGTGGTGCCGAGCGAATATCTCGAAGTGGTGATTACGAAGCGATGACGATTCACTTCCACACACCCCCAACGTCGTCATGCCCGGGCTTGTCCCGGGCATCCGCGCCTTTGCTTTTCGTAAGCGAGGAAGACGTGGATGGCCGGGTCAAGCCCGGCCATGACGAGGAGAAAGTCATTTCTGAGAACACACAGGATGAGTTCGATGAATATTTTGACTCCAATATCTTCACGCAAAAGCGCCACCGCCTGCGTCGTCGCGCTGCATTGCTCGCTCGGTTCGGGACGCCAATGGGCCAAGCTCGGCGTCGAATTTGGGCTCGGCACAAAGCTGATCGCGCCGGATCTGATCGGCTATGGCAATAGTGCCGTTACCTTCGACCTGCCGCTGACGCTGGCGCAGGAAGTCGAATGCCTGCGCGCGACGCTCGATCAGGCCAACGGCCCGATCCATCTGGTCGGCCATTCCTATGGCGGCGCCATCGCGTTCAAGATCGCGACCGATCCGGCGTATGAGCATCGCATCCAGAGCCTCGCGCTGATCGAGCCGGTACTGCCGACGCTGCTGCGTAAAAGCGCGCCGGACCGGCGGCTGCACGACCAGTTCGAAGGTGTCGCCGCCGAGGTGCGTCAGGACATCTGGAACGGGTCAGTGCTGGAGGCGATCGACAAGTTCAGCGAATTCTGGTGCGGCTCCGGCCCGCGCGAGGAGCTGCCTGTGGCCGCGCGCATCCGCATGATCGAACATGCCGAACGGCTGCCGTTCGATTTCGCCGCCGCCTTCGCCGAAGAGAACGTCACGATGGCGGCGGCGGCGTTGCGCCTGCCGACGCTGCTGTTGTCCGGCGGGCAATCGCCGAACCTGACCCAGCGCATCGTCCGCCGGCTGGCCGCGGTCATCGACGGCGCCGAACTGCGCCATCTGCCGGATGCCGGGCATATGCTTGCCATGACCCATGCCGCCATCATCAACCCCGTGATCGCGGCCCACATCGTCCGCGCCGATGAACTCGCCGGCGTGTCGCTGGCGGCCGGCCAGCCGGTGGCGAAGCTGGTCAGCCTGGCAGGCGGTTGAGCGGCGGTTTGGGTCTTCTTGCCGCTTGGCGCGCCGGTCGGGCATCTGGTATCCATTTCTAGTATCTATGGGCCCGAAACTGGAAATGAAACGCCGATGATCACCGTGCGCGACCTCAAGCTGCCTGCCCTGATGCTTGCGGGGGCACTCAGCCTGGCCGCGCCGCAGGCGTTCGCCGCCGACGAGGAAACAGCGCCCAAGGGCGCGGCGGTGACCGTGTTCAAGGCCGCAAAATCCTGCTTCGGCAACAATGTCGAGGTGTCCGGCACCATTATCGCGCGCGAGGAAACCCAGGTGCGGCCCGAGCGCATGGGGCTGAAGGTGGCCGAAGTGCTGGTCGATGCCGGCGATACCGTCACCGCGGGCCAGACGCTGGCCCGGCTGACGCTGCCGGAAGGCGGCACGGTGCTGGTGCAGGCGCCCGTCGCCGGGCTGGTTTCGGCCTCGACCGCCGCGGTCGGCGCGATGGCGTCCGGCAAGGGCGAGGCGCTGTTCTCGATCATCGCTCGCAGCGAATTCGACCTCGTCGGGCTGGTGCCGACCCGCGACATCGCAAAGCTTCAGATCAACCAAAGCGCGCGGATCAAGGTGATCGGCGCCGGCGAAGTCGATGGCAGGGTGCGGCGGCTGTCGACCACGGTCGAGCCCAACAGCCAGCTCGCCCAGGTGTTCATCGCCGTCACCACCAACCGGCGGCTTCTGGTCAATTCATCCGGGCGGGCGCAGATCAAGACCGGCCAGAGCTGCGGCATCTCGGTGCCGCTGACCGCGATCCTCTATGGCAATGCCGGCACCGTGGTGCAGGTGGTAAAACGCCAGCGCGTCGAGACGCGGCGGGTGGAAACCGGGTTGATGTCACAGGGCCAGGTCGAGATCCGCGAGGGCATCGTCGAAGGCGATATCGTGGTGGCCCGCGCGGGCGCCCTGCTGCGCGAAGGCGATCCGGTGCGCCCGGTGATGGTGGCCGCGGACGCGAAGTAGCCGCACGCACGAAAATGCCCGGGACAAGCCCGGGCATGACGACACTTAGACAATTATTTTAGCTTGCTTACCCGCCGATGCTGACGTCTTCGAGCAGCGAGGACGACACCGAGGGAACCTGCTCGCCTTCGCTGGCGCGGGAGATCGTCACGCGCGTTTTGTTGAAGGCGGTTTCGGCGCCGGCCTGTGCGGCGAGGTTGTTCAGCAGCTCGGACATCAGCACGCTGTACTGGCCCTTGGAATCGTCGGCCACCTTGCCCGGCGTCGCCGAAGACAGGATCAGCGCATTTTCGGGCGCCGAGATCGGCGCCAGGCCGTGGGAGTAGGAACGGAAACGGCGCTCATAGGGGTTGCGGCGGGAGGCGTCGACCACGACGAGTTTGACCTTGGCGCCCTGCGCCTTCATCGCGTCGAGCACGGCCTCGATGCTGACGCCGTCGCGGCGGACATCGGCTTCCTTCCAGATCGCGGCATCGACCGGGATCATGTAGCTCTGGCGGCCGACCTGGACGCCGTAGCCGCCGAAGAACAGCATCACCACGCTGTCGGGCTTGATCTTGGACTTGAGCCGGCCGATGGCGCGGGCCATGTCGTCCTTGGTGGCGTCTTCCACCACGTCGACGTCAAAGCCCTTGCCGCGCAACGCCGCGGTCAGGCCGCGGGCGTCATTGATCGGCTGCGCCAGCGGCGCAGAGGCGTCGGGATAGTGGCCGTTGCCGATGACCAGTGCGACGCGGGAAGTCTTGGTGGCGACGTCGGAATTCTGTTCGGTCGCGATCGCCTTGGCGGCATCGAGCGAACGCTTGTTGAGCGCAGCATGGGCGCCGATCGCCAGCGACACCAGACCGACCAAAGCGGCGGCCACGGTGACCGTGCGGCGAGAGATGCTAGGCTTACCGTCCATCATTCAATTCCCAATCGTTGACCAGGGCGCGCCAGTTAGTCGCGCCAGTGCCGTTTAGGTTTGAGGGGTTGCGAATTGGTGTGCCGTCGAATTATGGCAATTTGCGGCACCGCAACAAAGAAACCCTTAACCCGCACGGCCATTGCGGGCAACCTCCTTTGGCGCATGACGTTCCCCAGAAGAATGATGGTGCCAAATCGGGACATTTTCTGTGACATCGGTCACATTTGTATTTCCCGCTGATTTGTATCATTTTCAATGGCTTGCAGGCCGGCGGTAGATTCGACGGCCCTCGGTTCACGGTTCCGGCGAAAAGAGACTGCATGGGCTTTCAATATTTCGCCGGCGCCGCCTACCGCGCGCTGACCGCTCGCAAGGACGGGCCGTCGCTGTATGACGTCTGCGACCCCCTGCTGCTGAACTATGCCGGTGGCGACCCCCATCTCGGAAAATTCTATCGGACCGCGCTTGGCAACCCGGCGCTGCGCCCGCTGCTGCGCCGTACCGGGTTGCCGCAACTGCGCGACGAAGGCCGCCTGCAGTCGCTGCGCCAGGCGCTGACCCGCGCCCGCGACAACGACGCGCCGGACTGGGAAGCGGTCGGTCAACCCATCGCCGAGCTGATGGCGACGATTGATGTCCGCCACCCAAAGCCGGCGCCGGCCGTGGCGCCGGCGAAAGCGCCTGACCTCGCCGAGATCGAGCGCGTGATCCGGACCTGCGGCTCGCATCTGCTGCGCTCGTTTGCCGGCAACGGCTTCATCCCGACCTATGCCGCGTTCAACCTGCTCGGCGATGCCGACATGGGCGGGCGCGAAATGCTGATGGCGCTGACCGGGCTCAATTCGCGCGGCTACAAGAACTCGACCCTGCTGTTCAGCCTGGCGCGGATCTTCATCGCGCATTCGCCGGCCCGCGCGCTGATCAACCCGCCCTGGACCGGCATCGCCGAGCCGATGTGGGAGCCGATGCAGATCCGCCATCGCTCCGCCTATTACGACGCCTTCTTCACCGAGGCGCTGCTGAGCTTCGTCGAAACCGGCCTGGCCTCTGTGGACCAGACGGCGGCGTCGCGCCGCGCCATCTCAGAGATGGTCGATTTTTGCCTCGCCACCAGCGCCGAGGAAGTGCCCTCGCATGACGGCTCCACCGTGCGCGTCATCACCGCACTGGCGCCGCTGCCGCATCCGCGCTTTTCAAAGTTCTTTTCCCAGATCAAGCAGGATCTCGGCTTCGGCATCTACGTGCCGGACTGCGACACCACGGCCTGCTCGTTCTCGGCGGCGACGCAGGCCGGCTCGACCGATCCGATCCTCGACCAGCCGCTTTTGGATTTCTACGCCGGCTATCAGGTCCGCAGCGGCGCCAACGAGCCGCGCGTGACGGTGCCGCTGAACGACAATGTCGAGTACGAGGGCGGCGTCGTCACCTGGATCGACAACCTCGCCGGCGACCGGCCCTACGGCAACGACCTCGACCCCACGCTCAATCTCGACATCCTCGAGGTCAGCTTCCGCAACCTTGCGCGCTGGAAGATCATCGAGACGCCGTCACGGCTGGAGACGGTTCACCGCATCATCGGCTTCCAGAAGCGGCTGGTGGAAAGCGGCGCGTTCACCAATCCGCGCTCGCATATCTATTATCTGCCGGAGCTGTATTGCGCCTATTTCGGCCGCTGCTATGCGGCCTTCATCGCGCTGCCGCCGGCGGCGCGGCTGGCGATCGATCCCGAAAACACCTTCGACTTCATCCGCGGCCGCGTGCTGGCCTATGTCGAGGGCGAGTTGATCACCCACGAGATGAACGCCTTCGACGCGGCGCTGGCCCTGATGGCGCTGGCGCATCTCGGCGCTGACGCTTCGAGCTTTGCACCTGCTCTGCATTGCATCGTCGCCGGTGTCGGCGAAGGCGGCCGGCACGGTCCCTACAAGGCCTATGAGTGGAACAAGATGAAGACCCCGACGCGCATCCTGGTCGGCGGCCCCGAGGTGACCTCGGCTTTCGTGCTGATGGGGCTGGCGCTGGCACGGGGTGTTATGATGCGGGGTGGAAGGGGCTAAGATTACCCTCCCCTGGAGGGGGAGGGTCGACGCGAATGAAATTCGCGGCGGGGTGGGGTGAAAGTCTTTCGTCTCGAACAGTACCCGTGTTGAGAGATCACCCCACCCTGTCTCACATTTCGCTTCGCTCAACGTGAGCCGACCCTCCCCCTCCAGGGGAGGGTAAGAAGAAGCGCCTCCTTCTGACGGGAAGTTGAAAGCCATGCGGTCCCAGAGCACTGGCAAGCCGGCCTCAATGTCCGCACAATCCGCGCAATGATTGTGCACATTTCCGCGCCGGGATTGCCCATGAAGTCTAAGATTTGGAAGTCCAGGATCTGGAATTCGAAGATTTGGCTTTGTGCCGTCTTGACGTTGTTGCTGCCGGCGATGGCGCACGCCGCCGACATCACCGGCGTCCCGAAAATCCGCCAAGGCGACCAGCTCCAGATCGGCAATACCCGCATTCGGCTCGGCGGCATCGACGCGCCGGCGGTGGACCAGCTCTGCCTCAACAACAAGGGCGAACGCTGGACCTGCGGCGTCGCGGCGCGTGACGAACTGATCAAGCATTTCGGCAACAAGAGCTGGACCTGCCGTACCCGCAGCGTCGATCGCCGCGGCCGCATTGTGGCGCGATGCGAGGTCGGCGGCGAGGACGTCCAGAAATGGATGGTCGCCAACGGCTGGGCGCTGGCGTTCACTCGTATTTCCCACGACTATGAGGCGGATGAAAAGGCCGCGCGCGAGGCCAAGGCCGGCATGTGGCAGGGCGCCTTCATCGCGCCGTGGGACTGGCGCGCCCGCAACAAGAAGACCGCCATTCTCGGCGCCGCCAAACCGCCCGAGAACGCCAGCACCATCCTGCAGGCATCCGCCTCCGGCTCGGTCGCGCCATCGCCCGACTGCACCATCAAGGGCAACGTCAACCGCTCGGGCGAGTGCATTTTCCACCAGCCCACCAGCCGCTGGTACGCGAAGATCGAGATGAAGATCAGCAAGGGCACGCGCTGGTTCTGCTCGGTCGAAGAGGCCGAAGCCGCGGGCTGCCGCGAGACCAAACGTTAGCGGTGCCCGGCACCCAACCCAGTAGCCCGCCACCCCGACAGCATCGCGGCGGGCTGCGCCGTGCGATCACGCTGACCCTGTTCATCCTTTGCGGCTATGGCCTGCTCGCCTATCTGATCCTGCCCGGGCTGTGGACGCATTACGAGCACCAGAAAGGGCTTGCCGATTTGCCGATGGTGACGCGCACGGGACAAGGCATTCCCGGCGATCCCATGAATGTCGGCCTGATCGGCGACATCAGCGACGTGGTCTGCGCGATGCATCAGGCCGGCTGGTATCCGGCCGATCCGATCACGCTGAAATCATCGATCGAGATCGTAGGCTCCGTGCTGCTCGACCGCCCCTACAAAGATGCGCCGGTCAGCAATCTCTATTATCAGGAACGCCGCGAGGATCTGGCTTACGAAAAGCCGATCGGCGCCAGCGCCGATCGCCGCAACCACGTGCGCTACTGGAAGGTGCTGGACCATGGCGAGGAAAAACGCCCGGTGTGGCTCGGCGCGGCGACGCAAGATCGCGGCGTCGGCGTCAGCAGATATACCGGCGCGGTGACGCATCACATCAGCGCCGATCTCGACGCCGAGCGCGCGCGGCTCAGCGCCGACCTCGCAAATGCCGGAATGGTGACCGCGAAATATCAGGTGACCGGGATCGGGCCGACGATTGCGGGCTACAATGGTGGCGGCGACCTCTATTATACCGACGGCGAGATCTGGGTGCTGCGGCTGGTCGAGGCATGCCGGAAGCGCGACGGCCCCGCGGTGACGATCCCGAGCCCACCGGCGACCGAGCTGAAGGATCAGATCTGGCATGCGATCGCGGGGGCAATGGGAAAATAAGCTGCCATTTGCCGCCATTGCCCGCGACAAACTCGGAGCAATTGCGCAAGGGAGCAACGCCAGGAAGCGATCAAGTCTTTTTGCGGCTCTGGATTGCTTCGCTGCGCTCGCAATGACGGTTTCAATCGATTATTGTCATGCTCCAGTCCTACCAAACCTCGGGCGCCTTGATTCCGCGTTCCGCCGATAAGGAATAAGAAAAATGACCGTTCGCGCGGGCCGGGAATTTCTGGCCATCCCCGGACCCACCACCATGCCCGACGAAGTGCTTCAGGCGATGCATCGTCCGGCGCTCGATATCTATTCCAAAGAGATGCTGGACCTGACGCACAGCCTGCTCGGCGATCTCTCCAAGCTGTTCGCGACCAAGGGCCACTCCTACATCTACATCGCCAATGGCCATGGCGCGTGGGAAGCGACGCTCTCCAACGTACTGTCGCGGGGCGACAAGGTGCTGGTGCTGGAAAGCGGCCGCTTCGCGATCGGCTGGGGCAATGCCGCGGCCGCGATGGGCGCTGAGGTCGAGGTGCTGAAAGGCGACTGGCGGCGCGCGATCCGCCCGGCCGAAGTCGAGGCGCGCCTCAAGTTGGACAAGGAGCACAAGATCAAGGCCATCGTCGCCGTGCAGATCGATACCGCTTCGGGCGCCCATAACGACGTCGAAGCGATCGGCAAGGCGATCAAGGCGTCGGGTCATCCCGCGCTGTTCATGGTCGACACGGTTGCCTCGCTCGGCTGCGTACCATTCGAGATGGACGCCTGGGGCATCGATGTCGCGATGTCCGGTTCGCAGAAGGGCCTGATGACTCCTCCGGGCCTCGGCTTCGTCGCCGCCAACGATCGCGCTCGCGAGGTGCACAAGAAGGCAAACCTGCGCACGCCCTATTGGGACTGGACCGAGCGCGAAGGCAGCGAGCATTACCGCAAATATGCCGGCACCGCGCCGGTGCATCTCTTGTTCGCGCTGCGCAAGGCGATCGATATGCTCCACGCCGAAGGCCTGGAAAATGCCTTCCTGCGCCACCGGCTGCTCGCCGAAGCGGTTCGCCGCGCGGTCGCGGTCTGGGCCGAGGGCCAGGTCATCGGCTTCAACATCGCGGAAGCAAACGAGCGCTCCAACACCGTGACGACGGTGACGGTGAACGGCCATGATCCCGCCGCGCTGCAGCGCTATTGCAAGGAAAAATGCGGCGTGGTGCTTGGGACCGGCATCGGCGACCTCTCCGGCCAGGCATTCCGGATCGCGCATATGGGCCACGTCAACGCGCCGATGATCCTGGGCACGCTCGGCGTCATCGAAGTCGGACTCAACGCCCTCAACATCCCGCACGGCAAGGGCGGAACCGAAGCCGCGATCGAATGGCTCGGCGAAAGCGTGAGCGCGACAGCCTAATCACGGTTTCTGCGCGCTCGACGCCGTCTCTCTCACAATGTGAGAGAGATTCGAGGCGATGCGCTTCATTCAATCCAACTAACTTCCGACGCGGAGGCTTTCCCGCGCGTCATATTTAGTGCTTATACTGTATGCCAGAGAAAGCCGGGCGCAGACTCCGGTGCAAGAAACGTTGGAGGATTCCGATTGGCGTCCGTCGAATTGCGCGGCCTGACCAAGCGATTTGGATCGCTCGCGGTGGTCGATAACGTCTCGCTGCGGATCGATCATGGTCAGCTGGTTTGCCTGCTCGGACCATCGGGTTGCGGCAAGACCACCACGCTGCGGCTCATCGCGGGCTTTCTAGAACCCTCCGACGGCGAGATCCATGTCGGCGACCGGCTGGTGTCGTCGACGGCGCGGACGCTGCCGCCCGAACAGCGCAAGATGTCGATGATCTTCCAGAGCTACGCGCTGTGGCCGCATATGACGGTGACCGAGAATATCGTCTATGGACTGCGCCTGCGCAAACTGGATCGCGATATCATCGCAAAGAAACTCGCCGCGATCCTGGCGACGACGAAACTCGAAGCGCTGGCGCAGCGTTACCCCGGCGAACTCTCCGGCGGCCAGCAGCAGCGCGTGGCGCTGGCGCGCGCGCTGATCGTGGAGCCGGAAACGCTGCTGCTCGACGAGCCTTTGTCGAATCTCGACGCCAATCTGCGCGAAGAGATGCGGTTCGAGATCCGCCGGCTGCATGACGAATATCGCTACACCACGATCTACGTCACCCATGACCAATCGGAGGCGATGACCACGGCCGACATGATCGCGGTCATGAACGGCGGCAGGATCGACCAGCTCGGCACGCCCGAGGACATATATGCGCGTCCCGAATCCGAATTCGTCGCGCGCTTCATCGGCGCCAGCAACGTGATCAAAGGCACGGCGCGCGATGGCAATCATGTCGCGTTCGCGGGCGCGACCTTGCAGGTGGTCGGCGCGCCGCTCACGTCAGGCCAGAGCGCGCCGGTCGCAATCCGTCAGCACGATATCCAGCTTTCGACGCAGACGCCGGCGGCGCCGCTAAATGCGATCAAGGCCACGGTCACGCGGCAGGTCTATCTCGGCGTGGCACGCGACTACATGGTGGAGGTGGCCGACGGCACCTCGCTGCGCGTCACCACGCCGACCGCGAACAATGTCGCCAAGGGAACCGAAGTCTGGCTCACCCTGCCGCCCGACCGCTGCCGGGCGCTCAGCCGATAAAGAGCCATCAGCCGACAAAGAACAAGAAGCGGAGGATGCAATGAAGCGAAAACTCTCAAGGCGCGAGGTGCTGCAGGGCTCGCTGAATGCCTCGACGGCGCTGGCATTCGGAACCGTGTTCGCCTCGCCCGCCCGCGCGCAGGCGCCGCCGCCGGAAGCGATCACGCCGCAACTGCTCGAGGCGGCAAAAAAAGAAGGCAAGGTGGTCTGGTACACCTCGATCGATCTGTCGGTATCCGAAAAGATCGCGGCCGCGTTCAAGGCGAAATTCCCCGGCATCGAGGTGCGGGTCGAACGCACCGGTGCCGAGCGCGTGTTCCAGCGCATCGGCCAGGAATATGCCAGCAATGTGCACGCCGTCGATATCGCGAACTCGTCCGATGCCGCGCATCTGCTGGCATGGAAACGGCAGGGCATCCTGCTGCCTTACGTGCCGGAGGACGTCGCGAAGCATTACAAGCCCGAGCATCGCGATCCCGACGGCACGTTTGCCGGCTTCCGCGCCACGCTGAGCCCGATCGCCTACAACACCAAACTGGTGAAGGCCGAAGACGCGCCGGTGAGTTTCAAGGACCTGCTCGATCCCAAATGGAAGGGCAAGATCGTCAAGGCGCATCCCGGCTATAGCGGCACAATCCTGACCGCGACCTTCGAGATGGTTCGCGACATCGGCTGGGAGTATTACGAGCAACTCGCCAAGCAGAACATCATGCAGGTGCAATCGGCGACCGATCCGCCGAAGAAGCTGTCGCTCGGCGAACGCAGCGTGATGGCCGACGGCACCGAGTACAACATCTTCCTGCTCAAGGAAGCCGGCCAGCCGGTCGAGGTGGTGTATCCCATCGAGGGCACGCCGTTCATCGTCGGACCCAACGGCATCTTCAAGGCGGCGCCGAATCCCAATGCGGCAAAGCTGTTCCAGAACTATTGCTTCACGCCGGACGCACAGCGGATCATCATCGACGCCGGCGGCCTGCGGTCGCTGCACGCCCAGGTGAAGGAACATACCGGCCGCAAGCCGCTCGCGGACATCAAGCTGATGAAGGAAGACGCCGCGGGCGCCGAGGCCCAGAGCGAGGAGATCAAGGCGCGCTACCAGAAGATCTTCCGTGTTTGATCCGTCATTGCGAGCCAACGGGTCGCGCGAATGCGCGCCCGATGACACGCTCCGCGAAGCAATCCATCTCACGGCATAATGGATAGATGGATTGCTTCGTCGCTTCGCTCCTCGCAATGACGACAAGAAACGATCAGGGAACCACGATGCGAAAACTTATCAACCGGCGCGATATCATCAAGGGCTCGGCCGCGCTCGCGCTCGGCACCGTGTTCGCGTCACCGGTGCGCGCCCAGGCGCCGGAACCGGTCGCGATCAACCCCGGCCTGATCGAAGCGGCCAAAAAGGAAGGCAAGGTGGTGCTGTATTCCTCGATGGACCTGCCGGTCGGCGAAAAGCTCGGCAAGGCGTTCGAGGCGGCCTATCCCGGCATCAGTGTGCAGATCGAGCGCTCCGGCTCGGAGCGGCTGTTCACGCGGATCGACCAGGAGTTCGCCAGCAACATCCGCGCCGCCGACATCATCAACACGTCGGACGCCTCGCACATCATCACCTGGAAGAAAAACGGCTGGCTGATGCCGTTCCTTCCGGAAGACGTTGCCAAGCATTTTCCGGAAACCTATCGCGATCCCGACGGAATGTCCGCGACCTCGCGTATCTACTTGTCGTCGATCGCCTACAACACCAACCTCGTAAAGCCCGAGGACGCGCCGAAGAGCTATGCGGACCTGCTCGATCCGAAATGGGCGGGCAAGATGGTCAAGGCTCATCCGTCCTATAGCGGCACCATTATGACCGCGACCTTCCAGCTGGTGCGTGAGCTGGGCTGGAGCTATCTCGAAAAACTATCGAAGCAGCGCGTGATGCAGGTGCAATCCTCGACCGATCCACCGAAGAAGCTCGCGCTCGGCGAACGTGCGGTGATGGCCGACGGCAATGAGTACGGCGTCGTGCTTCTGAAGGAGGCCGGCCAGCCGGTCGAGCCGCTATATCCAACCGAGGGCACGCCGACGATCTCGGGGCCAACCGCAATCTTCAAGACCGCACCCCATCCGAACGCGGCAAAACTGTTCCAGGCATGGCTACACACGCGCGAGACCCAGCAATTCTTCGTCGACTACACCGCGCAATATTCGGTTCATCCGCAGGTGCAATCGAAACCGGGGCGCCGCAAGCTTTCCGACATCAAGCTGATGAAGGAAGACGCTGTTGGCGTCGAGGCGATGACGGAAGAGATCAAGACGCGGTATGCGAAGTTGTTTCGGGTGTGACGGCCCAGTTCGGACCAATTTGCTGTTGTCATTCCGGGGCGATGCGAAGCATCGAACTACGGTGCGCAACTGCGCACCTGAGAATCTCGAGATTCCGGGTTCGCTTCGCGCCCCGGAATGACAGGATAGAGAGATAAATGACCATCGCCGACACCGCTCCCGCCAAGACAAAACTCGACTGGACCAAACCTATCCTGTGGCTGTTCGCGGCCGTCATGATCGTGCTGATCGTGATGCCGATGTCGTGGCTGGCGGTGTATGCCTTCACCGACAAGGCACGCAACCCGACGCTGCAGAATTTCGTCAAGCTGTTCACCGATCCGGATTTCCTCGATCCCCTGCTGACCACCGCGATCATCGCGACCACGTCGGCGACGATCTGCTGCATGATCGCCGCCCCGATCGGCTGGCTGGTGTCGCGCACCGACATGCCGGGACGGCAGACCATCCGCGCGCTGGTCACCGCCTCGTTCGTGACGCCGCCGTTTCTCGGCGCGGTGGCCTGGGAACTGCTGGCCGCGCCGAACAGCGGGCTATTGAACCAGCTCTATCGGTTCCTGACCGGCGCCGAATCGGGCACGCATCTCTTCAACATCTATTCGCTGACCGGCATTATCTTCGTGATCTCCTGCTACACGTTTCCGTTTGTGTTCGTGCTGGTCGCCAACGCGCTCGACAACATGCCGGGCGAGCTCGAAGACGCTTCCGCCATCCTCGGCGGCAAGGCGTGGACCACGGCGCGGCGCGTCACGATCCCCCTGGCGCTGCCGGCACTGGTCGCCGGCGCGTTGATCGCTTTCCTGCAGGCGATGACGCTGTTCGGATCGCCCGCGATCCTGGCGCTGCCGGCCGGCTTCCACACCATGACCACCAAGATCTGGAGCCTGTTCCAGTATCCGCCCAAGCCCGAACTCGCCGCGGCGGCCGCGGTGCCGCTGTTGCTGCTGACGATCCTGCTGCTGCAGGGCCAGAAATTCCTGCTCGGCCGCCGCGGCTACTCTGTGGTGGGCGGCAAATATGGCGCACCACGCCCGATCGAAATGAAGGCTTGGCGCTGGGTGGCGCTGGCATTCTGCCTGATCGTGCTGCTCAACCCCGTGTTCCTGCCCTATCTGGCGCTGCTCAACGCCGCATTCTCGCCGAACGCGACCACGCTGGTGACACCCGCGA
The DNA here is from genome assembly GCF_018130145.1 of Bradyrhizobium sp. AUGA SZCCT0176. Lineage (GTDB taxonomy): Bacteria > Pseudomonadota > Alphaproteobacteria > Rhizobiales > Xanthobacteraceae > Bradyrhizobium. The sequence continues at coordinate 63,853 of NZ_JAFCMB010000024.1, forward strand.
CCGCGACGCTGCACAACATCGTGTTCGTGTTCACCGAATTGTCGTCGACCCAGCTCGCGCTCAAGAACACCGTGATCCTGGGCGCCTCGACCGCGACCATCGGCACGTTACTGGCGCTCGTGATCGCCTATGTCACGACGCGGCGCGTGATCTCGGGGCATCGTTTTCTCGGCTTTCTTGCCACCGCGCCGATCGCGGTGCCCGGCATCGTGCTCGGTGTCGGCCTGTTCCTGAGCTACACACGGCCGCCCTTCGTGCTGTACGGCACGCTGTGGATCCTGCTGCTCGCATTCCTCACTATCAACCTGCCGTCGGCCTATCAGCAATTGCAGGCGGCGTTCGCGACCATCCACCCCGAACTGGAAGACGCCAGCCGCATCCTCGGCGCGACGCGGCTGCAGTCGCTGCGCCAGATCACCGCGCCCCTGCTGCGCACTGGCGTGATCGCGACCTGGTGCTTCATCTTCATCGGCGTGATGCGCGAATTATCGGCGGCGATCGTGCTGTTTACGTCGCAGACCAAGGTGCTGTCGGTGCTGATCTACGACCTCAACGAAAGCGGCGACCTCGCCGCGATCGCGGTGCTCGGCATCGCGATGCTGATCATCACCTTTGCGGTGGTGCTCGCTGTCAACCGCATCCCGGGCGGCAACGCCGCCGCGCGGTTAAGGAATAGCTGACACTCGATAAAATCGTCAATGGCGCGTCGCCGCTGACGTCCATCGGCTATAACGTGGGTCGACCGTTTGTTGCCCAATGCCGGAGTGGATGTGACCGAAAAGCTGCGCATGAAAACGCCCGCCAGCCTCCGCGAGTACGAGCGGCGAATCAATCGCGTTATCGACCATGTGCAAGCCCACCTTGTCGGCGATCTCACGCTCGAGCGACTGGCCGATATCGCGGCGTTTTCGCCGTTCCACTTCCATCGGGTTTTTACCTCGATCACCGGCGAGACTCTCGCTGACTTCATCCGCCGCACGCGCCTCGAGCGTGCCGCCGCCGCGCTCCTGCGAGCGCCGGACGCCAACGTTCTCGGCATCGCGCTCGAATACGGCTTCTCGTCGGCCGCGACCTTCGCGCGCGCGTTCAAGGCGCATTTCGGCATGAGCGCAACACGGTGGCGCGGAGATGAAGGGCGGAAATGGCGGGAGGTGCATCGGCGTCCGAACAAACAGGCAAAGCCGAAGCGCAAACCAGGTCAATCACAGCGCAAGAATCGCAAAGCATCCATCGAACGCATCCGGCATCGTCCCGCAACTGGCACCGAAGGGAGCGCAATGCGGGTCAAGGTGATGGAAATTCCGCCGTACCGGATCGCCTATATGCGTCACGTCGGGCCCTACGGCACCAGCGGCGGCATCTCCCCGCTATGGGCCAGATTGATGCGCTGGGCAGCCATCCGCGAGCTGCGGCACCCCGCGATGCTCACGGTCGGCATCGGCCACGATGCGCCGAGCATCGTTGCACCGGACAGGCTGCGCTATGACGCCGGCCTTATCGTCGGCAACGATTTCAAGCCTGACCGCGCCATCAACGTGGCCGACCTGCCCGGCGGCAAATACGCAGTCATGCTCTTTCAGGGTTCGGCCGCCGTCATCACCGAGGCGTGGGACAGGCTGTACACAATCTGGCTGCCAGGCAGCGGCTATCAACCCGAGGACAGGCCGCGACTGGAACTTCGGCGCGGTTACGATTTCTCTACCGCGAACCTGCGCTGCGAGCTCTGTCTTCCAATCAGGCCGTTGTAGAAGCCCCGGAGACATCATGTACAAGCTGCTCATCGGCCTGCTTGCCTTACTCGTCGTGGCCGCGATGATCCCTGTTGCCGTGATTTCGTTCGACGCACCGAGAGCCCCGCCGGTGATGGCCGCCATGGCGGCGCCGTCAAAGCAGGCCAGCTCTGACTTTCCGGCGCCCCGGCAATTCCGAGCGCGGGACGGCGCCAACCTGCAATACTACGCCTACCCTGCGGGACCTGAGAAAGTCGCCATCCTGATCCACGGCTCGGCGGGCCCCGGGACCAGCATGCACATCCTCGCTGAATCTCTCCGCACCGCCGGCGTTACGGTCTATGTGCCGGATATACGAGGTCATGGCGGCTCGGGACGGCGCGGCGACATCGATTATATCGGGCAGATCGATGACGATCTCGCCGACTTCGTCGCAGCGCTTGGGACAGCGAAGAGCGGCGAGACCCGCACGCTGCTGGGATTCTCCGCCGGGGCCGGATTCGCCATCCGTCTCGCCGGCGGCCGCTATGGCCTGCTGTTTAATCGCTATGTGCTGCTATCGCCGACCACGCTCTCGGACGCGCCAACCTTGCGACCGAACGCCGGCGGCTGGGTAAGCGTTGCCGTTCCGCGCATCATCACGATTGCTTTGCTCGGCCGCGTCGGCATTCACTGGTTCGACGGGCTTCCAGTCATCCGCTACGCGATATCGCCCGAGATGGCGCGCTGGTTGACCGACAGCTATTCGTATCGGCTGGCGACAAATTTCGGCGCAGGACGTCAGTATCAGGCCTATCTGCAGAACATCCGCCGTCCCGCCGCGCTGCTGGTTGGAGATGCCGACGAGCAGGTGATCGCATCTCAATACGCCCCGCTGTTGCAGCGTCTTGGCGTGAATATCCCGGTTACCATTGTACCTGATATGACGCACACTGACATGATCAGGAATCCGAAGGCCATTCGGGCGATTGTCGGCGCGGTCGAGGCACCGTAACGGCACGGCTCAAGGCGTGCCGCCCTGGCGCTCCACCCGATACGCGTCGATCTGCAAACGAACTGATGGCTTCCGTCTGGCAATTCGCGATCTCGACCCGATATAAGGGCGGATGCGAACGAACTTCCAGAACCAGACGAGGATCGCTTGACCCAACCAACGACCAAAGGCCGTTCAATGCAGGCGCCGGTGGCGCCGCGCCGCACGCATTCGTTCACCACCCACGGCATCAATGTGACGGACGATTATGCGTGGCTGAAGGACGCCAAATGGCAGGAGGTGCTGCGCGACCCCTCGATCCTGGACAGCGACATCAGGCAATATCTGGAAAGCGAAAACGACTACACCGAGAGCCTGCTCGGCCACACCTCGCCGCTGCAGAAGAAGCTGGTCGCGGAGATGCGCGGGCGCATCAAGGAAGACGATTCCAGCGTGCCGTCGCCGGATGGCCCGTTCGCTTACCTGCGGAAATTCCGCGAGGGCGGCCAGCACGAGATGTACGGCCGCACCCCGCGCGATGGCGGCGACGTTGAGATCGTGCTCGACGGCGATGCGCTGGCGGCATCCCACAGCTATTTCAAGTTCGGCGGCGCGCGGCATTCGCCTGACCATAAATTGCAGGCGTGGAGCGCGGACACGAAGGGTTCGGAATATTTCTCGATCCGCGTGCGCTACTGGGCCAGCGGCAAGGACTCTGACGACCTCGTCGAGGAGACCGATGGCGGCGTGGTCTGGAGCACGGACGGACAAAGCTTCTTCTACGTCAAGCTCGACGACAACCACCGGCCGATGCAGGTGTGGCGGCATCGCTTAGGCACCCAGCAGGCGGACGACAAGCTGATCTATGAGGAACAGGATTCCGGTTGGTTCACCCATCTGCATGAAAGCTCCAGCGGACGCTTTTGCGTGATCGCCGGCGGCGACCACGAGACATCCGAGCAGCGCCTGATCGATCTGGCGTATCCCGAGACGCCGCCACGGCTGGTCGCGGCTCGCGAGGAGGGCGTGCAATATTCGATCGCCGACCGCGGCGAGGAGCTGTTCATCCTCACCAACGCCGATGACGCGATCGACTTCAAGGTGATGAGCGCGCCGCTGGCTGCGCCGGAGCGCGCGAACTGGCGCGATTTGATCCCGCATCGCGAGGGCATCTATGTGCTCGATGTCGAGCTTTACGCTGGCCACATGGTGCGGCTGGAGCGCGCCAACGCGTTGCCCGCGATCATCATCCGCGATCTCACGACGGGTGAAGAACACGCCATCGCCTTCGATGAAGCCGCCTATTCGCTCGACACCATGGGCGGCTATGAATTCGAAACCACGAACTTACGGTTTTCCTATTCGTCGATGACGACGCCGTCGGAAGTCTATGATTACGACATGGCGACGCGAACGAGAGTGCTGCGCAAGCGCCAGGAGATTCCGTCCGGCCACAACCCGGCCGACTACGTCACCACGCGCATCATGGCGACGGCGCATGACGGCGCCAAAGTGCCGGTCTCGATCCTGCATCGCAAGGATCTCGTGCGCGACGGCGGCGCGCCGCTGCTGCTGTACGGCTACGGGTCCTACGGCATGGCGATGCCGGCCTCGTTCGCGGCCAACCGGCTGTCGCTGGTCGATCGCGGTTTTGTCTATGCGATCGCGCATATCAGAGGCGGCGCCGACAAGGGTTGGGGCTGGTATCTCGACGGCAAGCGCGAAAAGAAGACCAACACGTTTGACGATTTTGCGACGGCAGGCCGCGCGTTGATTGAGGCCAAATACACCAGCGCAAAGCGCATCGTCGGCCATGGCGGCAGCGCCGGCGGCATGCTGATGGGAGCGGTCGCCAACCGCGCGGGCGAATTGTTCGCCGGCATCGTCGCGGAAGTGCCGTTCGTCGACGTGCTGAATACGATGCTCGACGACACGCTGCCGCTGACGCCGCCGGAATGGCCGGAATGGGGCAACCCGATCGAGAGCGAAAGAGATTTCCGCACCATCCTGTCCTATTCGCCCTACGACAATATCGCGGCCAAGGACTATCCGCTGATCCTCGCGATGGGCGGCTTGACCGATCCGCGCGTCACCTATTGGGAGCCGGCGAAATGGATCGCGCGATTGCGCGCGACCATGAAGGGTGGCGGCCCGGTGCTGCTCCGGACCAATATGGGCGCCGGCCATGGCGGCGCGTCGGGGCGCTTCAACCGGCTCGACGAGGTCGCGATCGTCTATGCGTTTGCGCTATGGGCGGCGGGGCTGGCGGATAGAGCGGAGGTGTGATGTGAGTCGTGTCCCGGACGCGGTGCGGCGTGAAACGCTGCTCCGCAGAGCCGGGACCCACGCTTGAGTTACAGATGTACGGACCCCGGCTCTGCAGCGCACCGTTTCACGCTGCGCTGGGTCCGGGGAACGCACACTGTCCGTAGTCGATTTACGGCAACGTGTACGCCGTTTTCACCGTCGTATAAAACTCCGCCGCGTAGCGGCCCTGTTCGCGGGCACCGAAGCTGGAGCCTTTTCGGCCGCCGAACGGCACGTGGTAATCGACGCCGGCGATCGGCAGATTGACCATCACCATGCCGGCTTCGGAATTGCGCTTGTAGTCGCTGGCATATTTCAGGCTGGTGGTGCAGATGCCGGATGACAGGCCGAAGTCGGTGTCATTCGCGGTCGCCAGCGCTTCGGCATAATCCTTGACCCTGATGACCGCGGCCACCGGCCCAAAAATTTCCTCGCGCGCGATCCGCATGGTGTTGCTCACGTCGGTGAACAGCGCCGGCTGCAGATAGAAGCCGGGCGCATCGCGGTTGAGGCGCTCGCCACCGAATGCGAGTTTTGCACCCTCATCCTTGCCGATCGAGATATATTTGAGATCCTGATCGAGCTGGCTCTGATCGACGACGGGACCGATATCGGTGCCGGCCTTGACGGCGTCGTCGATCTTCAGGCCACGCATCCGCTCGGTGAGGGCCTCGACGAATTTGTCGTGGATCCCGGCGGTGACGATCAGGCGCGAAGCGGCGGTGCAGCGCTGGCCGGTGGAAAAGAACGCGCTATTGGCGGCGCATTCCACGGCGACCTTCAGGTCTGCGTCGTCCAGAACGACCAGCGGATTCTTGCCGCCCATCTCGAGCTGGAACTTCTTCATCGGCCGCGAGGCGATGCAGGCCGCCGCCACTTTCTGACCGGTGGAAACTGACCCCGTGAAACTGATGGCCGCTACATCAGGATGCTCCAGCAGGACCGCACCAACTTCGGAGCCGCGCCCGAGCACGAGGTTGAGCACGCCCTTGGGCAGGCCGGCGCGGTGCAGGATATCGACCAGCGCCCACGACGAGCCCGGCACGAGGTCGGCGGGCTTGATCACCACGGTGTTGCCATAGGCCAGCGCCGGCGCGATCTTCCAGGCCGGTATCGCGATCGGGAAATTCCACGGCGTGATCAGGCCGACAACGCCGAGCGCTTCGCGTGTGATCTCGATGTCGATGCCGGGACGCACTGAGGCGAGTTTCTCGCCCGCCATCCGCAAACATTCGCCGGCAAAGAACGCAAAGATCTGCCCGGCGCGCGCGACTTCGCCGATGCCTTCCGGCAGCGTCTTGCCTTCCTCGCGCGACAGCAGCCGGCCCAGTTCGTCCTTGCGCGCGAGGATTTCGTCCGACGCCTTCTTCAGAATGTCGTAGCGCACCTGCGGCGTCGACCGCGACCAGGCAGGGAATGCGGCCTTTGCAGCTGCTATCGCGGCCTCGGCTTGCGCGCGCGTGCCGCGCACCGCCTGGCCGACAATGTCCTTGGTATCGGATGGGTTGACGTTGGGCGCGCGGGCGCCATCGGACAGCCATTCGCCGTCGATCAGATTGTTGAACATCAGCATGGGTGATTTCTCCGTTGTTGTGTCTTCTTCGAGCTCGTGTCACGGACATCTGGACCCCGGCTCTGCAGCGCACCGTTTCACGCTGCGCTGCGTCCGGGGAACATATTACCGCCCGTTGGCCTTGCGCCAAGCCGCAAAATCCTTCGGCGTCTGCTCGTCGGTTGCCGGATAGAGGCCGAGGATCGAACGGCCCTTGTGCACTTCCTCGGTAACAAAATCCTCGAACGCGGTCATCTCGACCGCCTCGTCGGCGATTTCGTCGGCAACATGCGCGGGAATCACGATCACGCCGTCGCTGTCGCCGAGAATGACGTCGCCGGGGAACACCGGCGCGTCGCCGCAGCCGATCGGCACGTTGATCTCGATCGCCTGGTGCAGCGTCAGATTGGTCGGTGCGCTCGGCCGCTGGTGGTAGGCGGGAAAGCCGAGCGCCGCGATTTCGGCCGAATCGCGGAAGCCGCCGTCGGTGATGACGCCGGCCGCGCCGCGCTTCATCAACCGCGTCACCAGGATAGCGCCGGCCGAAGCCGCGCGCGCATCCTTGCGGCTGTCCATCACAAGCACCGCGCCGGGCGGGCAATCCTCGATTGCCTTGCGCTGCGGATGGGCACGGTCGCGGAACACCTCGATCTTGTTGAGGTCCTCGCGCGCGGGCATGTAGCGCAGCGTGAAGGCTTCCCCGACCAGCACCGGCTGATTTGGCCCGAGCGGATGCACATCCTGGATCATCTGGATACGGAAACCGCGCTTGAACAGCGCGGTGGCGACGGTGGCGGTCGAGACGGTTTTGAGTTTGTTGCGGGTGGCGTCGCTCAGTTTTGTCATGGTTTCATCATCCCAGTTATTCCATCATTCCGGGGCGCGAAGTGAACCCGGAATCTCGAGATTCCGGGTCTGGTCCTTCGGACCATCCCGGAATGACGGTGGTAATCAATCACACCGCCCCATGCGCTTCCACGTAAAGCGCGTACACGGAGTGGCAGCTCGTCATATAGAGGCGGTTGTTCTTCGGTCCACCGAAACAGAGGTTGGCGCAACGCTCCGGCAGCCGGATGAAGGCGAGCGGCTTGCCCGCCGAGTTGAACACCATCACGCCGTCGAGGTCTTCCGACTTGCCCTTCAGCTGATACACCTTGCGGCCGCCAACGTCAGTGGGATCCGGCTGCAGCGCGCCGTTGCTGCCCCAGCCGCACCACAGATTGCCGTCGCGATCGACCCGGAAGCCATCGAGCGCGCCCTGGTCGGCGGCGTCGATCAGCTTATTGCGACTGCCGAGCGTGCCATCGTCCTTGACGTCGTAGGCCCAGATGCTGCGGTTGGGGCTTCCCTTCCACTCGACCACATAAAGCTTCTTTTCGTCGGGCGAGAACGCCAGGCCGTTCGGATTGACGATGTCGGTGATGACGGCCGATATCTTGCCGTCCTTGGCGATGCGGTAAACGTTGGTGGTGGCCTGTTCGGGCTTCTCCTTCTTGCCCTCCCACTCGCCATTGATGCCGAACAAGGGATCGGTGAACCAGATACTGTCGTCCGACTTCACCACGACGTCGTTCGGCGCGTTCAGCCGCTTGCCCTCGAACTTGTCGGCCAGCACCGTGATCTTGCCGTCCTTCTCGGTGCGGGTGACGCGGCGGGTCACCGAATGCTCGCAGGTGACGAGGCGGCCCTGGCGGTCGCGCGTGTTGCCGTTGGCATAGTTGGCGTTAGCGCGGAACACGCTGGTCTGGCTGGTCTTCTCGTCGAACTTCATGATGCGATTATTGGGGATGTCGCTCCACAGGAGATAGCCTCCCTCGGGAAAATAGGCCGGGCCTTCGGCCCAACGCATCCCGGTAGCGACCTGTTCGATCGTAGACGAATAGATCCGGTATTTTGCAAAGCTTGGATCGAGGATTTGCACCGACGGATCGGGATAGCGCTGGTTCATCGTGAACGGGAATGATTGCGCACCTGCGGCACGCGAGAGAAGCGTGGTGACCGCGGTGGCGCCGGCTGCGGCGAGGATGTTGCGTCGTGTGATGCTCATGGGTGGTCCTCCCTGGGATGTTTTTTGCTTGGTATCGGTTCTCTCTTGTCATTTCGGGGCGATGCGCAGCATCGAACCCGGAATCTCGAGGTTCCGGGTTCGCGCTGCGCGCGCCCCGGAACGACGGCGTCAGTAAATCGACGGCTCCCCCACCGGCTTGCCAAAACCGGTTTCAAGAAAATCGAAATCGCAGCCTTCGTTGGCCTGCTTGATGTGCTTGGTGAACATCCAGCCATAGCCGCGCTCGAACCGGCGTTCCGGCGCTTTCCATTCGGCGCGGCGCTTTGCAAGCTCCGCCTCCGGCACATCGAGGTTGATGGTGCGGGCGTTGACGTCGAGCGTGATGCGATCGCCGTTCTTCACCAGCGCCAGCGGACCGCCGATATAGGATTCCGGCGACACATGCAGGATACAGGCGCCGTAGCTGGTGCCGCTCATGCGCGCATCCGACAGCCGCACCATGTCGCGCACGCCCTGCTTTACCAGCTTGGTCGGGATCGGCAGCATGCCCCATTCCGGCATCCCGGGCCCGCCCTGCGGCCCGGCATTGCGCAAGATCAGCACGTGATCCGCGGTCACATCGAGATTGGGATCGTCGATCGCCTTCTTCATCGAGGGATAATCGTCGAACACCAGCGCCGGTCCCGTGTGCTTGAGAAAGCGCGGCTCGCAGGCCGAGGGTTTTATCACGCAGCCATCGGGCGCAAGGTTGCCCTTGAGCACCGCGAGCGCGCCTTCGGCATAGATAGGGTCGTTCACGGTGCGGATGACGTCGTCATTATAAACTTCGGCGCGGGCGATGTTCTCGCCGAGCGTCTGGCCGGTCACGGTCATGACGTCGAGGTGCAGGTGCTCCCTGATGCGGCTCATCAGGCCCGGCAAACCGCCGGCATAGAAGAAATCTTCCATCAGATATTTGTCGCCGCTCGGCCGCACATTGGCGATCACAGGCACCTTGCGGCTGGCGATCTCGAAATCATCGAGCCCGATATCCTGGCCGGCGCGGCGGGCCTGCGCGATCAGATGGATGATCGCATTGGTCGAGCAGCCCATCGCCATCGCCACCGTGATCGCGTTCTCGAAGGCTTTGCGGGTCTGGATCTTGTTTGGCGTCAAATCCTCCCACACCATCTCGACGATGCGGCGGCCGCATTCCGAGGCCATGCGGATATGTCCGGCGTCGGCGGCCGGGATCGAGGATGCGCCCGGCAAGGTCATGCCGATCGACTCGGCGATCGCCGTCATGGTCGAGGCGGTGCCCATGGTCATGCAGGTGCCGTAGCTGCGGGCGATGCCGGCCTCGACATCGACCCAATCCTTGTCGGAGATTTTCCCGGCGCGCCGCTCGTCCCAGAATTTCCAGGCGTCCGAACCAGAGCCTAGCGTCTTGCCCTTCCAGTTGCCGCGCAGCATCGGCCCCGCCGGAAGATAGATCGTCGGCAGGCCCATGCTGGTGGCGCCGAGCAGAAGGCCCGGCGTGGTCTTGTCGCAGCCGCCCATCAGCACGACGCCGTCGACGGGATGGCCGCGCAATAATTCCTCCGCGTCCATCGCCAGCATGTTGCGATAGAGCATCGTTGTCGGCTTCAGGAACGATTCCGACAGCGACAGCGCCGGCAGCTCCATCGGAAAACCGCCGGCCATCAGGATGCCACGCTTGACGTCGTCGACGCGGGATTTGAAATGCATGTGGCAGGGCTGCGCGTCCGACCAGGTGTTCAAAATCGCAATGACGGGACGGCCCTTCCATTCCTCCGGCGCGTAGCCCATCTGCATCGCGCGGGAGCGGTGGCCGAAGGCGCGCAGATCGTCGGGCGCGAACCAGCGCGCGCTGCGAAGCTGGTCGGGGGTCTTGTTTTTGCTGCTCATGATTGAGTACCCCATTTCTGGACGGTGTTGCGCTCGATGGTGCGGAAGATCAGGTTTTCCACGATCAAGCCAATGATGATCACCGTCAACAGGCCGGCGAAGACAGCAGGTATGTCTAGCAGATTGCGGTTTTCGAAGATGAACCAGCCGAGCCCGCCCTGCCCCGACGACACGCCGAACACCAATTCGGCGGCAATCAGCGTGCGCCAGGCGAACGCCCAGCCGATCTTCAGGCCGGTCAGGATCGAGCCGAACGCCGCCGGAATCAGGATGCGCGCCACGTAAGGCAGCCCGCGCAGGCCGTAATTGCGGCCGACCATGCGCAGCGTGTTCGACACGCTCTTGAAGCCGGAATGGGTGTTGAGCGCGACCGGCCACAGCACCGAATGGATCAGCACGAAGACGAGGCTGCCATTGCCGAGCCCGAACCAGATCAGCGCCAGCGGCAGCAGCGCGATCGCCGGCAGCGGGTTGAACATCGCGGTCACGGTTTCGAGGAAATCCGTGCCGATGCGGGTGGAGATCGCCAGAATGGTGAAGATCCCGGCGAGAATGATGCCGGCGCTGTACCCCATGAACAGCACCTTCAGCGACGCCCAGGCGCGCAGCGGGATCGTGCCGTCGCGCACCTTCTCGAACATGGTCACGATGGTGTCGTGAAAGGTCGGGAACAGCAGCGGATTGTCGAGGTAAGTGCCGTAGACTTCCCAAACCACCGCGAGGAAGAGGATGATTACGGCTTTGCGAACGAAGCCGTCGTTCCACAGCAGTTCGAGCACCGAAAGCTTGCGCTCAACCTCTACCGACGCGGCTGCGGCGGAGGTGTCGCGCATCAGAATTTTCGCTTCGCCCATCGCGCGCTCAATCCTTTTGTTTGAGCATGATCTCCGCGCAAACGCGTTCCGCGTTTGTCGCGAGGGAAAACCGGTACCCACTTTTCCGGATCATGCTCTAATGTACCGCGGCGGCTTCGTTGTCCGCGTTCGAAAACAGCAGATCGTGAATCTGCTTTTCGAGCCGAGCGGCGCTGCCGTCTTCGCTGGAGACCTGATCGACGTCTGTTATTTCGGCCTTGACCCGTCCGGGATGCGGCGACAGCAGCAGGATCCGGTTGCCGATCTTGATCGCTTCCGCAATCGAATGGGTGACGAACAGCACGGTGAATTTGGTTTCCGACCAGAGCTGCAGCAGTTCGTCCTGGCAGGTGCGCCGCGTCAGCGCATCGAGCGCGGCGAACGGCTCGTCCATCAAGAGGATATCCGGCTCCATCGCCATGCCGCGCGCGATCGCGACGCGCTGCTTCATGCCGCCCGAGAGCGTATGCGGATAGGAGTCGACGACGCGGGTGAGGCTGACCTTCTCGATGTAGGCGCGGGCGCGAACCTCGGCCTCCTTGCGCGGCAGCCGCCGCGTCATCAGAAGCGGGAACATGACGTTTTCCAGCACGGTCTTCCAGGGCAGCAGCTGGTCGAACTCCTGGAAGATCATCATGCGGTCAGCGCCAGGCTCCGTGATCTCGCGGCCCGAGATCCGCATCTTGCCTTCGCTCGGCGTCATGTAGCCACCGACCGCCTTCAGCAAGGTCGACTTGCCGCAACCGGAGGGACCGAGCAGCACGAAACGATCGGAACGATCGACCGTAAAACTGACCCGCTCGGTCGCGGTCACCACCGCGCTCGAAGTCTTGTAGCGCAGCGTTACGTCGCTGACGTCGAGAAGCGCCGTCATCGCGTCAATTGCCCTTCAGGTCATGCGCCATCGGCAGGTAATATTCGGTCCACGCCTTGGGCTGGGTCTTCAGCGTACCGACCTTGAACAGATGGTTGGCGAATTTCATGGTGCCCTGCGGCTGCAGGTTCCACTCCATCATGCCGGGCTCCTTGAGCCAGGCCAGCAGATCTTCGGCGCTGGTCTTGTCGCCGGTGACTTCCTTGTAGATATCCACCGCCGCCTTGGTGTCGCTGCGGATCAGATCCTGCGCTTCCTTGGTGGCATCGCGCACCGCCTGGACAATCTTGGGATTGGCGTCGGCGAATTTGGTTGTCGTGAAGAACTGCGCCTGGCTCAGCGGCCCGCCCATCACGTCGGGCGAGGACAGCACGACATGGGCGCCGGGCACGTTCTTCAGTTCGAGGAACGTAAAGGGCGGGATCGCGAAATGGTTGCGAACCTCGTGCTGGGCGTTGGTCATCGCGACATAGGCATCGGGATGGCCGAGCTGCACAGTGTTGGGATCGAGCTTCGACCATTGGTCGGCGCCGAACAATTCGGCGGCCGCGATCTGCAGCACGATCGCCTGGGTCGAGACTTTCACGGTCGGCACCGCAATCTTGTCGTTGGGGCCGATATCTTTCAGCGACTTGATGTTGGCGTCGCGGCTGATCAGCGTCATCGGCTGTGCTGACGTCGCAACGATACCCTTGACGCCGCCGCGGGTGCGATCCCACAGCAGCAGCAGGTTGCCGGTGCCGGTGTTGAGGATGTCGACGCCCCCCGCAAGCAGCGCGTCGGTCTGGGCGCCGCCGCTGTTGAAGCTGAGCCACTTGGTGGTGATGCCCGCAAGGCCCAGCGCCGCGGCGTGCTTTTCGATCAGCTTCTGCTTTTCCATGATGTGCGAGGGCATGTAGAAAATGCCGGGCTGCCGCGACAGCGCGATCTCGCTTTTCTGTTGCGCCAGCGCGGGCGCGCCGGACAGCGCCATTCCGAGTGCTGCGATTGCGCCTGCAGCGGCGCGCCACATCATGCTCTTCATCGTTGGTTTCCTCCGGCGGTCTCTACGCATTGACGCCCTCAAGGAGATGCACTAATATATTAGTGTATTTGAGGCAAGCACCTTCTGAAAGGACCGTTGTTCCGATGGGTCCAACGCCAATCGCCGCCCGCCGCGCCGCACCGCGTTCCCCCGAGCGGCTCGACCGCGACCGGCAGGCTGCGCCCCAGGTATTCGAGCGCCTGCGCGGCATGATCATTTCGCTGGAGCTGCCGCCGGGATCGCCGCTGTCGCGGGCCGCTTTGGCCGGGCAGTTCGGAATCAGTTCGACGCCAATCCGGGACGCCCTGATGCGGCTCGAAGAGGAAGGCCTGGTCGACGTGTTCCCGCAATATGCGACCGTGGTCAGCCGGGTCGATGTGCGATTGGCCCAGCAAGCGCATTTCCTGCGGCAGGCGGTGGAGCTGGAGATCGTGCGCGGGTTGGCGATCCGCCATGACGAAGCCTTCGTCGCCGAGCTGAATGGAACAATCGTGCGCCAACAGCAATTCGCCAAGGCCGGCGAGTTCGAGAAATTCATGGCCGCCGACAATGAATTCCACGCCCAGCTCTATACGGCGGCCGACAAGCAGGACATCTGGGCGCTGGTGCGCAGCCGCAGCGGCCATATCGACCGGCTGCGCCGGCTGCATCTGCCCTCCCCCGGCAAGGCGCAGGACATCGTGCGGCACCACAGGCTGATCGCCAAGGCGATCGACGCCGGCGATCCAGACGGGGCGCAGAAGCATCTGCGCACCCATCTGTCGGGAACGCTCAGCGAACTCGCCCAGATCCGGGCGCGGTATCCGGAATATCTGAGCGACTGAACGCCGCAGATTAATCCGCGCCATCAGGACGAATCGGCTCCGTTGCGGCAGCAAATTGCTCGCTGTCTACCCGACAACAGGCGGATATGCGGTTCTTGGCAGGAACATCTGCAGCCGGGAAACCGTTGCAGGAGAACAAGGTTTCAGCGAAAATCGCAACCTGCCGTTGACCTGATTCCAGCGGGCGCCCGGAGAACCTTCTTTTGGCAAGAATATTGATAGTAGACGACGATACCGCGGTTCAGGCCACGGTCCGCCTATTGCTCGAGCGCGCAGGCCATAGCGTGGTCACCGCCGGTGACGGCCGTAAAGGGCTTGCGCTGTTCGAAAAGGAAGATTTCGATCTGCTGTTTCTCGACATCTTCATGCCGGGAATGGACGGGTTCGAGACCATGCGGCTGGTTCACCAGCTGCGGCCACTGATACCGATCGTCGTGATCTCGGGACGGCCGATATCTTCGGAAGAAGGCGCCGCCCCCGACTTCCTGACCATGGCGACCAAGCTCGGCGCCGTCTCCAGTCTGCAGAAACCGTTCAAACCGGCGGCCCTGCTGGCGATGGTCACGAACTGCCTGGAGGCCGCCAAACGCCTGTCGTCAAGTTCATCCCATGCCCCCGGCGGAGTTGCTTCCTGCCCGTAATGCGAAATAGCATTACCGGGTTCGCCCAGCCGCTTGCCCGGGATGAACGGGAGGGCGAACGAATCAAAAAATGACGCTCACAACCAGGCTTGCCATCGCCATGATTGCGTTGGTCGCGCTCGCGGTTTCCGCGGTCGGCTGGCTGAGCTATCGCAGCCTGGAACAGGCGCTGCTGCTGCGCGCCCGAGACCGCATCGAGACGCATTCGCGGCAGGTGGCGACCGACCTCGAATATTACGCAGCCAGTGCGACCGGAGATGTCGCGGGCTTCCGTTCGGCAGCGGCGTTGCGGGGACTGATCCGCGCCCGAAGGGCGGGCGGCGTCGATCCGGTGGATGGTGTCTCCGAAAAGACGTGGCGCGACCGGATAGCGACTCGCCTTGCAGCGGAACTCGAAGCCAAGCCCACCTATGCGATGTTTCGGATCATCAGCTTTGATGACGACGGCCGCGAGGTCGTCCGCGTCGACCGTATGGGACCAGACGACAGGATTCGTATCGTTCCCGAAGAGGGACTGCAGAAGAGAAGCGACCGAAACTATTTCACGGAAACGCTCGCACTCGGTCCCGGACAAATCTACGTTTCGCCGCTCGATCTGGGACGCCGCAACGGACTGATCGAGGAGACGCACAGGCCGACGATTCGCATCGCGACGCCGATCTTCGCCGATGACGGCAAGCCGTTCGGCATCTTCATGATCAATGTCGATATGCGGCGGGCATTCGACCGCGTGCGGTCGTCGATGTTGCCGGGCGAGACGATCTACGTCGTCAACCGGCAGGGCGACTATCTCATTCATCCCGATCGCTCACGCGAGTTCGGCGCGCTGCTCGGCAAGCCCAACGACTGGAAAGCCGACTTTCCGCAACTGGCGGCGCAGGCAGGGGCAACCCGCGGCATCGCCGAAATCGTCCCGGATCATGCTGCCCGCTCGGGCGGGATAGCTCTCGCCCCTGCCCTTCTGGCTGGTACCGAATGGGTTGGCGTGATCGAAACCACCCCCAACGCCGTGATCATGGCGCCGGCCGCCAGCATCAGAAACACCTCCCTTCTGGTCGGAACGATCGCCGTGTTGTGCGCGGCAGTGCTGGCCCTGCTGATCGCGAGGTCGCTGACCCGGCCGATCATTCGCCTGACCGCCGCCGTACAGGGCGCCGCCCGGAACGGGAAAGTCGCCATTCCGGTTGACGCTCGCGGCGAGACCGGCGTGCTGGCGCGCGCATTCGCTGACGTGATCGAGGAGGTCAACGAGAAGACCGCAGCACTGCAGCAGGAGGTTCAGGAGCATCGCCGCACCATCGCGGCGCGCGACCACCACGCCGAGCGCGAGCGTCTGTTCAGCGCGGCGGTCGAATCATCCAACGACGCCATCATCACGACGTCGCTCGACGGCACGATCACCGGCTGGAACTCGGCTGCGGAACGATTGTACGGATACAGTGCGGCGGAAGCGGCAGGCAAGAACATCGCGATCCTGATGCCCGCCGGCCGGCTGCCCGAGGTGCAGGACATCCTGCGCCGGATCGGCTGGGGTGAAAGCATCGAGCACAACGAAACCACGCGTCTTCGCAAGGACGGCACGCCGGTCGAGGTTTCGCTCAGCATTTCGCCGATCAAGGCGCCCTCGGGCGCGACCATCGGCATATCGAAGGTTGCCCGCGACATTACCGACAGCAACAAGACCCGGCTGGAGCTGCGCCAACAGGCCGAGGAGCTTCGCCGCGTCTTCGAGACTTCGCAGGACCTGATCATGGTGACGGATTCACGGGGATCCGTGGTCCAGATCAGCCCGAGTTGCGCCGTCATCCTGGGCTATTGGCCCGGCGAGATGATCGGCCGCAGTGGAGAAGACTTCATCCATCCCGATCATCTCGAGAACTCGCGCCAGGAAATGCGCGCCCTGCGGCGCGGGCAACGCCCGACGATTGCGGACACGCGTTGCTTCCACAAGAGCGGTCGCGAAGTGTGGCTGTCCTGGCTCGGGGTCTGGTCCCAACCGGTGAGACGGTTCTTCTTTGTCGGCCGCGACATGACCGAGACCCGCCGGGCGCAGGAAACCTTGCGTGAAAGCGCACAGCTGGCCCGCGGGATCATCAACACGGCGCTCGATGCCTTTGTCCAGATGGACGATCAGGGCACGATCGCGGACTGGAATTCGCAAGCCGAGAATATCTTCGGCTGGACACGGGATGAAGCGGTCGGAGCCAAACTCAGCGAACTGATCATTCCATACGTCCATCGCGACGCGCACGCGGCCGGCCTGGAACGGTTCCTGCGCACCGGTGATGGGGTGATCCTCGGCCGCCGTCTCGAGATCGACGCGATGCGACGCGACGGCAAGGAGATCAAGGTCGAACTGAGTGTCACCGCGCTGAAGCGCCGCAACGGCTTCGTGTTCAACGGTTTCATACGCGACCTCACCGACAAGATCGCCACTGAGGACCGCATCCGGCAGTCCGAGAAGATGGAAGCCGTCGGCCAGCTCACCGGCGGCATCGCGCATGATTTCAACAATATCCTGACCGTCATCACCGGGACGATCGAAATCCTGGCCGACGCCGTCAAGGACGAGCCGCAACTCGCGGCCATCACGCGGATGATTGACGAAGCCGCGTCGCGCGGCGCCGACCTCACCCAGCATCTATTGGCATTCGCCCGCAAGCAGCCGCTCGAGCCTCAGGAAACCGACGTCAATACGCTGATCATCGACACCGCGAAACTGCTGCAGCGTACGCTCGGCGAGCATGTCGAGATCGAATCGGTATTTGAAGACGAATCCTGCCCGGCGATCGTCGATCCCAATCAACTGGCCACCGCCATCCTCAATCTCGCCCTCAACGCCCGCGATGCGATGCCTGACGGAGGCAAGCTGATCATCGAAACCGGCATGGTCGTACTCGATGAGCATTACACCAGGACGCACAATGACGTCCGGCCGGGCCGCTACGCGCTGATCGCAGTCAGCGATACCGGAACCGGCATTCCGGCTGGCATCCTCGACAAGGTGTTCAATCCGTTCTTCACCTCGAAGGGGCCGGGCAAGGGAACCGGCCTCGGGCTCAGCATGGTCTACGGCTTCGTCAAGCAATCCGCCGGCCACATCATGATCTACAGCGAGGAAGGCCACGGCACGACGATCAAGATGTACCTGCCGCCGGCCTCAGGCACGTCGCTTGCGGCCGGGCCGAGCCACGGGCCGACGGTCGAGGGCGGCAATGAGACGATCCTGGTGGTCGAAGACGACGCGCTGGTGCGCAATTACGTGCTGACGCAACTGCATTCGCTCGGCTACGTCACGATGGATGCGGGGAACGCGACGGAGGCGCTCGCGATCGTCAACGCCGGCCACCCCTTCGACCTGCTGTTCACCGACGTGATCATGCCCGGCCTCAACGGCCGCCAGCTCGCCAACGAGATGCTGAAGATCAAACCCGGGCTGAAAGTGCTGTTCACGTCAGGCTATACCGAAAACGCGATCATCCACCACGGCCGGCTCGACGAGGGCGTGCTGCTGCTGGCCAAGCCCTATCGCAAATCGGATATGGCCATCATGATTCGCAAGGCCCTCGGCGACTAGAGCCTTTTCCGTTCCGATTTAAATCGGAACGGGGTTCTAGATTCTAGATTTGACGCGTTTTCTTGACGCGAACCGGTGTCCACTTCGCTGGAAAACGCTCTAGCGGCCTACAGCTGCCGCGCATTCTCGCGAAAGCTGCACCGTCGCCGTCCACTCACGCCTGACGCGAAGTGGTCATCACGATTCGGACCAGGTCAGCGGCGTTGCGTGCCCCGAGCTTCTTCATGATGTTGGCGCGGTGATCCTCGATGGTCCGCGGGCTGATCCCAAGGTGCCTGCCCGCTTCCTTGTTGGACGCGCCGGCGGTGAACTGCTCGAGCACTTCGCGTTCGCGGCGGGTGAGCGGCTCGCGTCCGGGAAAATGCAGCGTCGCGATCCGGGACGCGGAGTTGTTTTCCGCCTGCCGGCGCGCATAGGCCTCGATCGCCTCGTCGAGCCGTGCGACGATCTCGCTGCCACGGAACGGCTTTTCAATGAAGTCCAGCGCGCCGCTCTTGATGGCGTTGA
Organism: Bradyrhizobium sp. AUGA SZCCT0176; assembly: GCF_018130145.1. Taxonomy (GTDB): domain Bacteria; phylum Pseudomonadota; class Alphaproteobacteria; order Rhizobiales; family Xanthobacteraceae; genus Bradyrhizobium. Next base: position 82,632 of record NZ_JAFCMB010000024.1, read on the forward strand.
CGGCCATCGAGATATCGCCTTGCCCGGAGATCATGAAGATCGGCGCAGGATAGTCCTCGCCGTGCAGTTCCTTCAGGATGTCGAGGCCCGATTTGCCGGGGATATGCACGTCGAGCAGGATGCAGGACGGCGTCCGGGTTCTTGCAACGGCCAGCAATGCGGCGCCGTCGGCAAAACAGATGACCTGATAACCGCCCGCCGACAGCACCATGGAAAGCGTGTCGCGCACGGCCGGGTCGTCATCGACTACAAAGATCTCCCCGCGGGAGTGGGCTTTCTCAGCCATGTTTCAACTTCCGTGCATGGTGAAACGTGACGCGCACTCGATATCGGTACTCAACTACATACCGCATCAAAACGCCCCCGTATTTGTACGGGACGTTCGCTTAACGCACAAGTAGCAACGCGCCCCTAAAAAGTGGCCTGAGGAGTGCAGCTATGCAGAACCCCCAAGGCGGCGGCATCGCGATCGAACCCGACGACCGAAATAACGCGTACCGCTCGGTGGTATCGGATGTCATATCCCTGATCGAGCATGTCCAGGCGAGCCTGAGGCTGATCGAACAGGAGATCGCCCGCGAAACCGCGTCCGGCAGCCAAGACATCTCCACCAATGTCGTTGTGCTGGATGATGTGACGCCGCCCTATGTCAGGGCGACCGTGGCGTTGAAGGCCTGTGACGCCAATCTTGCCATCGCCCTCCACTCGCTGCTCGACCCCATGACACCGTCCAATACACCGGAGCAGGGCGCCAGCGATTATGCCTGGAGTCCGCCGGCGCTTTCGGTTCTCAGCGCGTAAGCGAATAGCGGCGCCGTGCCGCAGCAGCCCGCCCAATACGGCCATCTGAAAATTGGGAACATCGAACCGGCCAGCCTGTATTGGCGGGTCCTTGCCGTTTGCCGCCATCCTGGCCCGGACGTTGCCTCGGCTTTTTGCCAATGAGCGATTTCACCGCCTCACCAGCGGTTCGGTGCGAAAGCTAGACGCTCAGGACATCATCTCTTCGGACTTCGACGCCGCGCCGGATCGCTTCTTGGCGTGCTTGCCCCTCAGGAAATGAATATCCATGTCGGTGCCGTTGACGCGCACCAGTTCGCAGCGGCGATAGGCGAGCCCGGTCGACGACAGCAGCAGAAAGAACTCCTTGAGGTTGAGGCCTTGAATGGAGCCCTCCACGGTCAACGTGGCCTCGGTATCGGAGATCGAGTTGAGTTGGCAATCCCGGCGCCAGGTTCCGTCAATCGCCATGATGCAGACGTCGTAGCCCCGGCTGAACGTGACGCGCTCGGCTGCCTTGTTCTCTTCCGTCATTCCTCAACGCCCCGCCATTGCCGCGATTTTCGGCGCTGCCGTTGCCGCACGCGCTGCGTTCGGCCGATAGAGCCCACGCTTGTCCGGAAATGGCTTGAAGACATCGGTCAAGCCGACCACCGTCTCCGCCGCGCCCAGCACCAGGAAGCCGTCCGCTTCCATCGACTTGGCAAGACGGCCGAAGATGTTGATCTTGGTGTCCTGGTCGAAATAGATCAGAACGTTGCGGCAGAAGATGACGTCGAACATCCCGAGCTGCGAAAAATCGTGCAGCAGATTGAGTTGCCGGTGCTGCACCATGGCGCGGATGTCGGCATTGATCTGCCAGAGCTCGCCGTTCTGCTTGAAATATTTGACCAGCATCTGGATCGGCAGGCCGCGCTGGACCTCGAACTGGCTGTAGATGCCGGCCTTGGATTTCTCGAGCACTTCCTGGGAGAGATCGGTCGCGATGATTTCGATCCGCCATCCGGCAAGTGCTGCGCTCATCTCCTTCAGGGACATGGCCAGCGAATACGGCTCCTGACCGGTCGAACCGGCGGCGCACCAGATCCGGATGCTCTTGCGGGCCGCGCGTGCCTTCAGCACCTCGGGCACGATCGAATCGCGGAAATGATCGAACGGCACCTTGTCGCGGAAAAAGAAGGTCTCGTTGGTGGTCATGGCTTCGACCACCTGGGCGACAATCGTCGACGCGCCACCCTTCATTTTTTGCACGAGTTCGCTGATGCCGGCGAGGCCGCATTTGCGCGACAGCGGCAGCAGGCGGCTTTCGATCAGGTACTGCTTGTCTGCGGACAGGTCGAGACCGGAATGGTCCTTCAGGAGCTTACGCAGATACTCATAGTCTGGCGGGGTCACGGGTGGCCTCTCAAGGGCAAGCGGATAAGATTTAAACCGGAGTCGGTTCTGAAAGCTCGACCAAGCCGACTTCCTGGAACTTCGCGGCGACGATATCCTTGTCGAACGGCTTCATGATGTATTCGTTGGCGCCGGCATGCAGCGCGCGCGAGATATGGTCCATGCCGTTTTCGGTGGTGCAGAACACTACCTTGGGCACATCGCCGCCGGGCAATCGGCGCAGATGCCCGAGGAATTCATAACCGTCCATCACGGGCATGTTCCAGTCGAGCAGGACGGCATTCGGCATCGCGAGCTTGCAGACCTCGAGCGCCTTCTCACCGTCCTCAGCCTCGGTGATTTCAAAGCCCATCTCTTCCAGGATGCGGCGCGCAATTTTACGCACGACACCTGAATCGTCGACGACAAGACATGTTTTCATTTTTCGACCTCCTTATTCCGATCGTTCTATGCTGCGAGTGTGGTGGGCACGATTTCGAGGACGCGATCGACATCGAGGACGACCATGAGCTGGCCGTCGAGGCGGTGGACGCCGCCGGCGAG